>NZ_CP152041.1:882500-3723291 GCF_038630765.1 Bacillus sp. FSL K6-1033
AGGGCCCGTTGGTCAAGCGGTTAAGACACCGCCCTTTCACGGCGGTAACACGGGTTCGAATCCCGTACGGGTCACCATTTTTATAGAAATACATACCAGCATTTTATTCGGAGGATTAGCTCAGCTGGGAGAGCATCTGCCTTACAAGCAGAGGGTCGGCGGTTCGAGCCCGTCATCCTCCACCATATCTTTTATATCGTCGCGGGGTGGAGCAGTTCGGTAGCTCGTCGGGCTCATAACCCGAAGGTCGCAGGTTCAAATCCTGCCCCCGCAACCAAATTTATCTTTATTGGTCCGGTAGTTCAGTTGGTTAGAATGCCTGCCTGTCACGCAGGAGGTCGCGGGTTCGAGTCCCGTCCGGACCGCCATTTTTTAAAAAGAATACTTGGCTCGGTAGCTCAGTTGGTAGAGCAACGGACTGAAAATCCGTGTGTCGGCGGTTCGATTCCGTCCCGAGCCACCACTATTTGCCGGTGTAGCTCAATTGGTAGAGCAACTGACTTGTAATCAGTAGGTTGGGGGTTCAAGTCCTCTTGCCGGCACTGTTTTTCAAATGTGGAGGGGTAGCGAAGTGGCTAAACGCGGCGGACTGTAAATCCGCTCCCTCCGGGTTCGGCGGTTCGAATCCGCCCCCCTCCACCATTTTTATTTTCATAGGGGCATAGTTTAACGGTAGAACAGAGGTCTCCAAAACCTCCGGTGTGGGTTCGATTCCTACTGCCCCTGCCAATTATATGATTCATAACATCTATGGCGGTTGTGGCGAAGTGGTTAACGCACCAGATTGTGGCTCTGGCACTCGTGGGTTCGATTCCCATCAATCGCCCCATTTTATTATTGGGCTATAGCCAAGCGGTAAGGCAACGGACTTTGACTCCGTCATGCGTTGGTTCGAATCCAGCTAGCCCAGTTGATATGCGGAAGTAGTTCAGTGGTAGAACACCACCTTGCCAAGGTGGGGGTCGCGGGTTCGAATCCCGTCTTCCGCTCCAATTATGGCGGCATAGCCAAGTGGTAAGGCAGAGGTCTGCAAAACCTTTATCCCCGGTTCAAATCCGGGTGTCGCCTTTTTTGAAAAGACTGCCGGGGTGGTGGAATTGGCAGACACACAGGACTTAAAATCCTGCGGTAGGTGACTACCGTGCCGGTTCAAGTCCGGCCCTCGGCACCATTTTTTATTTATTATAAGTTGCGCTCTTTAATGATCATGCCGGTGTGGCGGAATTGGCAGACGCGCACGACTCAAAATCGTGTTCCTCACGGAGTGCCGGTTCGACCCCGGCCACCGGTATCTATATCATCGGTAGTAAATACGATGAAATCAACGTTTCTTACACTTTGTAAGGAACGTTTTTTATTTATCTTCAATACGATTCTTATAAAAATATCGTGTACGTACCTGTCATTAAACAAGAATGTTAAAGGAGGGACATATATTTGGAGATAAGGTTTGCTAATTTATCAGATACATCGATAATACATGATTTAATGATAAAGGCATTTATGGAGTATAAGGACGAAGTGCCACCTTCAAGTGCTTTGGAGGAAACTGTGCAATCCGTTTTAATTGCCTTAAAAGAAGGAGAGAGGAGTTTAATTTGTTATATTGATAATCAGCCAGTTGGAATGGTTCGATTTAAAATAAAAGAAGATAGTTTATATTTTTATAGACTATCAGTAATTCCAGAAATGCAGGGTCATGGTATTGCCAAAAAATTATTAAGTTTTTTAGAAAATTATGCAGTACAAGAAGAATTAACTAGTATATTTTGCAAAGTTCGTATGACCGTGATTAGAAACATAAAATTGTATAGTTCAGTGGGGTATAGCATCTACGATGAGGAAGTTGTACATAAGCCAAATGGTTTAAGTATAAAAATTGTTTCAATGATGAAAAAACTTGGTTAAAAAATTATCGATTGGAGGGTAAATTTCATGCATTTGATATGTGAAAGTGAAAAAACATAAGATTATTTGCTTGAATTAAACCAAGTCAGTTATACTAATCCTATTATTAGGTCTAATGCAGATGAACTTTTTATTCCGGCTCAAACTGAAATTGAAAAGACAAAACTTGCTTATGAGTATGTTCGTGATGAAATATCTCATTCTTGGGATATACAAGGGAAACGAGTAACATGTAATGCATCGGATGTATTAGTGTATAAGAAGGAATATGCTATGCAAAATCTAATTTGTTAGCATCTTTATTTTAAGAAATGTTGAATAAATAGCATAATACCAATGGTTCAAGGGTTCAGACGTTCAAGTACGACTCAAAATCGTGTTCCTCTGGAGTGTCGGTTCGACCCCTGCCACTGTATCTAGTTTAAGATATTCTTTATAATCGTCAATTACAGAAGAATTAAGGAATATTAACGTTTAAAACGTCTTTCTACATATTGTAGGAGGGCTTTTTTTATTTGTTGTTTAGCTGATTTTTCACACGAAAAAATTACTTCAAATTGTGTTCAAAGGAGATTAACTTTTACTTTATTGATGGTTACCTTATGATTAAACTAAAGGGGCAGGACAATTGAAGATGGATTGGATCAATTGTACATAGGAGGTGTTGTAATGATTACGGTTAAAAATGCTGAAAGTTATCTTAAAGATAGCATCGGTGAAGATACCGATGAGATAAAAAAGGTTTGGGAAACATTTAAGGCTTTTTCAAAGGAGACCGTTGAGGGCGAAGAAGATAAAGAAATTTTATTTCAGTGTGGTGTCTATGATTTTACAAGAGAGGAACTATTTCATCTTGATTTTGTACGTCAGTTTACAATTTATGAAGAAGATGATTATTCTCACATGGAACAACTGCACTGTGAATTTTTATTTAAACCAACAAGCGAGTTAAAAAAGTTAAAGGTGGTAGAAGAATGGTCAATGGATTATGACGATATAGATCATTTTTTTAATCATATTGAAAGTATTCATGAGTTTAAAATTCCTTTGACTTTAAAGCCGATAAAATCAGCAATATATCAAGAAGAACTTTAATTCTTATTTCATTAACGGCTGCTTTACTTTAAGCGGGTATACCTTGCCTTTTTGGAATCATTTATCACGGAGTGTCGGTTCGACTCCGGCCACCGGTATCTATTAAAAGTTTGGTTTTTACCGTGAACCCAACGTTTCACCCTCGTGGTGAAACGTTTTTTTGTGGTTTAAATGAGTTATTTAGATGAAAATAGAATCCTATTAGAAGAGAATGAGCATGTACTACTTTTAACAGAATAAACTTTAGATGATTTGCAACATTTGGTACGATACATTTAACCATATAAGGAAACAAAATGGATTAGCGCATTCACATAAAACAGTGAATTACCTTTGTGTAACTAAATGAATATTTGTGGGTACATACACATCTTTAGCTGGCATCATCATTGTGACCTATTTTGGGGGGAGAATTTATGAAAAAACAAAATGATCATGAAGAGTTATTGACAGGTGGAAATGTCTCGAACGTATATCGTTCGGGAGATACGGTTCGCAGAGAGGTAAAGTCAGACAATATGAATATACAAAAGCTACTAAAGCATTTAGAAAAGAAGAATTTCTCCTATGCTCCAAAGTTTTTAGGGGTTGATGAAAAAGGTAGAGAGATCTTGTCCTTCATTGAAGGTGTGGCCGGTCATGATCCCTTAAAAGAATACATGTGCTCTCACAATGCTTTAAAAGAAATAGCGAAAATGCTTAAACTGTATCATGATGCTGTTAGTGATTTTCCCATTTCAGACGATTGGGAACGAATGGACAATACCCCTAACAACATAGAGGTTGTGTGCCATAATGATTTTGCGATGTACAACATCATTTTCAAAAATAAAAAGCCAGTGGGAATCATTGATTTTGATGTAGCCGCCCCTGGTCCAAAGCTTTGGGATATTGCATATACTCTCTATACTTGTGTCCCTCTCAGTAGGTTTTTTCGTACTGAAACAGGGGAGGTCGTAAATTATCATTCGTTAGAGCATGCAGCCCATATAAAGTATAGAGTCAAACTGTTTTTTGAAGCTTATGGTGAGGAAATACCAGAAGATTATGTGGACATGGTGTTGCTGCGTTTAGAAGGTCTATGTCAATACATGAAGCGAAAAGCGAATGAAGGGGATAGAGCCTTTCAAAAAATGATTCATGACGGGCACCTTGAACATTATCAAAAAGACATACAATTCATTCATGAACACAGAAAAGAATGGATTTGAGGATGCCAAGGGTTTTATAAAAGAAAAAGGACAACTCATCTTTTTACTAGTTTCATGTGGATGTTACAATTGGTTATAATAGTTCAATAAAATGAATGTAAAGAGGCGGAGTTGTTACCTTGCAAATGAAGACGATATTACAGACTATTATTGAAGATGAGCGCTCACATGATTATCCGCTTTTTAGACAGTACTGTGTAAGAAAAGAACAGGGTCTGCGTAAAGATGCGTTAAAGGTTCTTCAGTCTTTTGTTGAAGAGATGAATAAGAACGAATTTACAGCACGGCGTTCATTTGTTGTTTGGCTGTTTGATTACATTGAACGTTTTGAGGATGGTCATCATTTGCTTGTGTATCCATTGGTACATGGGGTGATCCATCCTGTTATTCGAGAGTGGGAAAATATTGATCCAATGGATGTGAGACCGTATCGCTGGCAAGGCTTGTTTGTGCATCAGGGGGAAGAGCTGCCCTATTTATTGAAGGCATTAGAGATGGGAGGCAGCAAAGAGCAGCGAGTGATTGTTCAAATTTGCGAAACCTATTTCTCGGCTTTGTGGTATTCGTTTCATCATATACATGAAGATCTTTATTTAAGCACCTATGAGAAAGATCATGAGCGAATTCAAGGGATTCAAGATGTCATGAAACTGATCGAAGATAAAAATGTTCAAAGCAATGTTGAAAAACTAGCAGTCTACTATAACCAGCTTTTATCGGACTGGAAGGAATTTCAGCAGACGGAGACAAGAGGCTTTGTGAAATGGTGTGCGGATCGTAAGAAGCCCTATGAGTGGGTACAGACATTTTACTATCACCAATAGTTGTTTTTCATAAGAAAAAGGCTGGGGTCAACCCTGCCTTTTTTATTTATGCCATATTCTTTCTATTTCTACATGGTCTGGTTTAAAATATTTCAGGATGTAGACATCTGGATTGCTTAGTTGTTTCCACTCCTTGAATCCAATTGCAGGATCGGCGTGTTTTAGAAGCAGGCTCATAATATTGCCATGAGTGGCGAATAAAGTATGATCTCTTCCTAATTTTATTTGTTTATAGAGTGCCTCTACAATACGATTCATCGCTTCTAGGCTCGACTCTCCGCCTTCACAGGTCATATGCAAGTCCGAAAAACTGAGCTTTAGTTTTTCATACCAATCCTTCATTGGTTGACTGCTTAACCTACGTTCAGAGAGACGTTTGTCAATTTGTACCTTTATTTGTTTGGCATAAGCAAGGGGCTCAGCGGTTTGAATCGCTCGTTTATAAGGACTTGAGATGATGTGGTTGAGCTGAATGCCGGAAAAAAACTGTTCGAGTTCATGCGATTGTGTGATGCCTTGAGGCGTTAAAGACGCATCCTCGGATTGTCCATCTGCTTGACAGTGTCTGACGAAATAATATGTCTTCATAGGGGGTACACCTTCCTCTAAGTATAAAAAAATCATCCAATATTGGATGAGGGTTCACGAAAGTTTAGGTTCTATTTGTTCGTGTCTGCTTCTTTGTATGGATCTATCAGTTTTGAGGTTAGGTCTAAGTTGAACAAAAAATCATCTATGGTGTCTGTGCCAAAGGGAAGGGTGGAAAAATTAATTGGGATGCTGTCTTCTTGCGTATCTGAAGTAATCGGCTGTTTGTGCTGCTTTTTTCTCCAGTTCTTAAACAAGCGCATGTGAGGCCCCCTTTTCTAAAAAAAGATGGATTTATACATAATATACGGGGAGAGTTGTCCGAGCGTCAATTGTTTTCTTCAAAAGGATTTATTACATTTGTACGGAAAGAGCCACAGCTAAGTGCGGATCTTTCCGTGTTTTGACATGGCACGGTGTATGGCTTGTTGTACCTTTCGTTCGCATCTGATGTTGTATGGCTTCTTATGGAGTTTACTCGTCTTAAATTGACCAATTACACGGCGGACTCCTTGATCATTTAATAACGCTTGAAACCAGCTGTATTTTTTTAGCTGTGCTGCATTTCGTGATATATCATCTTCATCTACCTGTAAAAAAGGGATATACAGAGCAAGATTGAAGATGTCTAAAATGAATCCCATATTACCGGCCCCCTTCATATCGTTTATTACCTTTAGAAAGGGGAATGGTTCCATACAATTGGTTTTAAAAACAATCCCAGTGCATGAACCATTCTTTATTGTCTTTGTCGTAATAGAAATACATCGTGCCGTTATCACCAATCATGAACCGAGGTTTTTCTTCTGAAGCGATTTGTAGCATGAATTCTCCTGACATCTGGTGGGGAGGAGATTGGATGTAAGCCCCGTATCCACCGATTTTTGTGAACGAGTAGTTTGAGTAATGCTCGAAGAAATGATCTGTTGCTTCTTCACTTTCATTAACCTCTGATAAGTCAACGTATGACCAAGCTTCCTCCCAGCATGGATAATCCGGTTGTTCCCCTTCGAGCCACTCTATCTGGAAAGGCTTAATTCCTTTTACTTCTTCAGGGGTCTCAGCGATTTCTAATCCTTCCATTGATGAATATTCAATGAGTTTCCAGCCATCACCGTTTTTGGCGATATCGATCGGAAGGGTTTTCTTGTTGATGAAAATTTGAATCATCTTACATTCATCAAAGCCGTTCATTCCCCCTGGTACTTCGGGTAAATACATTTGTAAAATGGGAATCATAGCTCCATCTTGATCTGCCGGCCACCCTTTATCACGTTGGATGAAAAAATGACCAGCAAACCAGCTGTACTTAGAAGGATCAGGGCGAAACCCGCCTATTTTGGCTACAATAGGTGTTTTTCCTAGTTGATTTAATTCGTCAAAAGCTTTGATCTTCATTTATCCATCCCCCATTCTTTAGCCAGCAATGTGTGCATCTTGAAACGTTCCATTCATATTGCCAGAGACAATGATGACATGTCCCCAAAATAAATCTCCGTCATGATAGTAGGCTTCGAATTCTCCATTTGGATAAGCATGGAGGCTTTCAAGAGAGATGCGGCTGATAAATTGATCCGGTGTGATCTCTTCTGAATGTTCAGCGGAGTCGTCTTGTTCCTGCCAATCTTTTGCTAGTTCAATCAGCTGATTTGCTGCATATGACTTCATGGAGGCATCCCATGTTGTCTGTTCTACTACGAGTTGTCTAGCCGTTTTCAGAGAGTCATTCATTTCTTCCTCTTCTTCAAGATTGAAGTAAAGAAGGCACTCCTCATTGCCCCACTGTATGGTTGTTTCAAATAAGTCTAGTCCTTTCACTAATTCAAAGGTACCCAGCTTGTCATCGTGGTAAAAGATAGGTTGTTGAGCTTCTTCTAATATTTCTTGAAGTTCCTTATCTTCAGTATCTGTATCAACAAGTGAAACGAGCATAAATTCACCTTCACCTTTACGTACTTGAAGTGTGACGATAGATTCTTTATGTAATTGCGCTTGTTTTTCTCGTAATCCCTTTTCATCTGTTAACCAGCACAGTCTCACTTTTTCGTTTATGATGCGGTCTTTTTCCTTCCATGCAATGAGCGGGATTGAAGCAGTCCAAAGAGTCTCTTTTCCTGCTTTTCCTGCGCCGACTCCAGAAGGTCCTGTAACAGCCATGATGTCTATCACTTCTTCTGAGAATCTTTGTTCAAATATGTTGATTTGTTTGTTTGATTTCATAGGATGTCCCCCAGCTTGATTTATTTGATGGAGCTATACCTTTATCACACCGTACATTGGCAGGGGAAATCAAGCTTTTTTTGCTTAAAACTGTTTTTTAGGTTTGTGGCAACAGAGAGGATACATGGATTGCTGGAGGTTGAGTCACAATAAAAAAGCAAATCGGTTCGGATTTTGTATAAATTTGGCTAAGTGAGTCGAAAAGCCTAGGTGATTCTTCCTTTTCTTTATAATTACTTTGACACGATTAGATGAAAAAAGTAAAGTAGTACTGAGTGATTTACAAAACCTTCATCATTCTCTGAAACATGAAGCGGCAGTAAATTTAATGTAAATGGATATTTTTCCTTTTATTTACTCGTATTTTTTTTGAAACTTATGATGCTTCTTATTCGTTATATTAAAGGAGCACATGTAACCTGCGGAGAAAAGAGCATCGGAATGCTTGGTGCAGAAGATTTACATTTGCAAAATCAATGTAAATTTTTTATGATTTCATTTATATCAGATCGAAAATAAGAAAGAAGAGGTTTTATGAAAAAAATATTTGCGAACAAATATAGCTTTTTTGTTTTGGCTGTTCTTCTATTTTGGGCAAAATCGTACACAGCCTACAAAATGGACTTTAATTTAGGAGTGAAGGGATCTTTTCAAGAGGGTCTTCTCTTATTAAATCCATTCAGTTCAGCCATCGTGTTTTTAGGACTTGCTCTCTTTTTGAAGGGGCGTAAATCGGCCATTGTTTTAATTGTCATTGACTTTATTATGACCGCACTTTTATATGCGAATGTAGCGTACTATCGTTTCTTTGATGATTTTTTAACATTCCCGACAATGAAACAAGCCGGTAATCTTGGGGGAGGTATGACCGGTGGTGTGTTAGCAAGTATTAAGCCGCATGACCTTTTGTACTTCCTTGATATCATCATTTTAATTGCCATTGTCATTTGGAGACCAGAAGTGAAGAAGTTCCAAATGAAAAAAACTTTCGCACTGCTGATTGTGGCTGCAGGTGTTGGACTGTTCTTCGTTAACCTACACTTAGCTGAAAAAGATCGTCCAGAATTATTGACGAGAACATTTGATCATAAGTATATTGTGAAATATTTAGGTGTTTATAACTATGCGATTTATGACGGCGTGCAAACCGCACAAAATGCAACGCAGGTAGCAAATGCGAGTAGTGATGATTTAACGGATGTCGTGAACTATACGACCTCTCACTATGCGAAACCAAATGCAGAATACTTTGGTCAAGCAAAAGGAAAAAACATCATCAAAATCCATTTAGAAAGCTTCCAGTCATTTTTAATTGACTACAAGTTAAATGGAGAAGAAGTGACGCCGTTTTTAAACAAACTAGCTCATGGAAAAGAAGATTTTACGTATTTTGATAACTTCTTCCACCAGACTGGTCAAGGGAAGACTTCTGATGCTGAGCTCATGATGGATAATAGTATGTTTGGCTTGCCAGAGGGTGCAGCGTTTGTGACAAAAGGTGAAAATACCTTCCAATCACTTCCTGCCATCTTAGATCAAAAAGCAGGCTATACGAGTGCAGTGCTTCACGGGGATTATAAATCTTTCTGGAACCGTGACACGATTTATAAACATATGGGAATTGATCAATTCTTCGATGCATCTTATTACAACATGGATGAAGAAAACCTTGTAAACATGGGTCTGAAGGATAAACCATTCTTTAAAGAATCAATCCCAATGTTAGAATCAATGAAAAAGCCATTTTATGCACACTTAATGACATTGACCAACCATTATCCATTTAATTTAGATGAGAAAGATGCGACAATCGCTAAGGCAACAACTGGCGATAAAACAGTGGATAATTATTTCCAAACAGCGAGATACTTGGATGAGTCATTAGAACAATTCTTTAAGGACTTGAAAAAATCGGGTCTGTATAAAGACTCAGTGATTCTATTATATGGTGACCATAATGGAATTTCTGAGAACCATAACCGTGCAATGAGTGAGATTCAAGGGAAAGAAATTACGCCATATCAAAATGCACAAAATCAGCGTGTACCGCTCATGATTCGTATCCCTGGGAAACAAGGCGGCGTGAATCATACGTATGGCGGTGAAGTAGACGTGATGCCAACGCTCCTTCACTTACAAGGTATTGATTCAAATGAGTACGTGAATTTTGGAACAGATTTATTCTCTAAGAAGCATGATCAAACTGTTGCATTCCGTAACGGAAACTATGTGACACCAAAATATACCCTTGTAGATAATACGGTCTACGATACAAAAACGGGTAAAGTGGTGAAACAAAACAAAAAGACAGAAGCGATTAAAGCCCGTGTTGATAATCAGTTAAGCCTGTCAGATAAAGTACTGTACAGGGATCTTCTTCGATTCCATAAGCTATCTGATTTTAAACCAGTGAATCCATCTGATTATTTCTATGGTAAAACAAACAAAGAGACAGAAGCGGATTCTTCTGCTAACTAACTGAGTTTTGGGCAAGCACAGAAAGGTGCTTGCCTTTTTCTCTCTTACAGCTTGATTTGTTGGCAAAATATGTTTATATTTAGGGAGAAACAAGCGTGGCGTCAGCGGTCAGCTGGCGATAACTCATTTTGTCCTAGGGGATTTCAGGAGGAGCTTATGACAACAAATACAAAAACACAAAAAAAGAAATCAGAATTATGGGGCTGGATCAAAGCCATCTTAATCGCATTTATTGCTGTTTTTATCATTCGTAACTTTTTATTCGCACCGTATATTGTGAAGGGGACTTCTATGGAACCAACACTGCATGATACAGAGCGGGTGTTTGTGAATAAAACAGTCGATTACTTCGGCGATTATAAACGCGGACAGATCATTGTTCTTGATGGGGAAGACCGCAGTACTCACTATGTGAAACGATTGATTGGTTTACCTGGTGATAAAATCGAAATGAAAAATGACCAGCTATATGTGAACGGTCAAAAAGTGGCGGAGCCTTATTTAGCATCAAACAAAAAGAAAGCTGCCGCAGATGGCACCTTGCTGACACCTGACTTTGGTCCTCTTACAGTCCCTAAAGGAAAGTACTTTGTCATGGGTGACAATCGCCAAAACTCAATGGACAGTCGCAATGGTTTAGGTCTTTTTACAAAGAGTGACATTCAAGGGACAACATCATTCGTGTTTTATCCCTTCCAAGATATTCGCTTAATCAATCACTAATCAATAAGAAAAAGCACACAGGCGTGTGCTTTTTTTGTTTGGTTAAGACTGGCTTTTTGAAATCGCCTGTTCTAGATCTGCCAGAATATCTTCAATCGCTTCTGTTCCAACAGATAAACGAATAAGTTCTGGTGTCACCCCTGTGGCTTTTTGCTCTGCTTCACTTAATTGCTGATGCGTTGTGCTGGCAGGGTGGATGATGAGTGACTTAGAGTCGCCTACGTTTGCAAGATGTGAGAAAAGCTGAACCGAATCAATGAGTTTTTTTCCTGCGTCTTTGCCACCTTTAATGCCGAATGTGAGGATGGCACCTTGTCCTTTTGGTAAATAAGTTTGAGCCAGCTCAAAGGATTCATGGCCTTCAAGACCTGGATAGCTGACCCATTCTACAAGAGGATGATCTTGTAAAAATTGTGCTGTCTTCAATGCATTTTCACTGTGGCGTTCAAGACGTAGATGCAAGGTTTCTAAGCCTTGCAAGAGTAAAAATGAGTTGAATGGTGATAATGCCGCCCCTAGATCACGTAAGAGCTGTACACGTGCCTTTGTGATATAAGCCGCTTCCCCAATTGCTTCCGTATACGTCAGGCCATGATAGCTTGGGTCTGGTTCAGTCAGTCCTTTGAACTTATCGCTATCACCCCAAGGAAACTTGCCGCTGTCGACGATGACTCCGCCAATGGATGTGCCGTGGCCGCCGATGAATTTCGTCGCTGAATGGACGACAATGTCTGCGCCAAATTCAATCGGTCTTAACAAATAAGGGCTGGCAAGTGTGTTATCCACAATTAGCGGGATATGGTGCTTGTGTGCAATGGCTGATACGGCTTCAATATGTAAAATGTCGCCTTTTGGATTTCCGATGCTCTCTGCATACACTGCTTTTGTTTTATCTGTAATGGCTGCTTCAAGTTCTTCAAGGTTTGAGGAATCCACAAACTTTACTGTTATTCCAAGCTTTTTCAAGGTATGAGCAAATAAATTATATGTGCCGCCATACAGACTGCTGGAGGATACGATTTCGTCACCAGCTCCTGCAATGTTTAAAATGGAGTAAGTGGTCGCTGCTTGTCCTGAGGAGACAGCAAGTGCACCAATTCCACCTTCAAGCTCAGCGATCCGTTTTTCAAACACATCATTTGTCGGGTTCATAATACGTGAATAAATATTACCGGGTTCCTGAAGTCCAAATAAATTCGCCGCATGCTCACTATCTCTAAAACCGAAAGAGCTTGTTTGGTAAATAGGTACAGCTCTTGAATAGGTGGCTGAATCCAGTTCTTGACCTGCGTGTATTGCTTTTGTTTCTAAACGAAATTGAAGTTCTTCTGACATGTGTGTATCCTCCTTTTGTTAGATAAAACCAACTACTTTAATAAGAAATATTTAATAAGACTATAAATCTTGTTTACTGCCCGGTCAATCATTTTTTAGATAAATCTGAAAAAACAATAAATATAGTTGACATGTCGGAATAGTATGTATTAACATAAGCATACTGAAAATACCAACAAGAATCGCTGATCGGTCAACCGAAGGCTCGTTCACTCAGGCATGAGTGAAGGGCCTTTTTTTATTTTAATCAGGAAGGAAGCTGAAGATGGAGAAAAAGAAAAAACGAAAAAAATACAGAAAACATTTGGATATCACGTTAGACATTTTGATTGAGCGGAACAAATATGAGATTTACAGCAATCAAGAACGAATAGAAGAAATTTACGATCGTATTGATGAAAAGCATACAAGGTCGAAATAACCATTTTATAAAATATAGTTGATTTATAGGAATAATATGATTTAGAATGGTGCTAACAACTCAATATGAATAGCTGATCGGACAACACGAAGGCTCTTATCTCACTTTTGGGATAAGGGCCTTTCTGTGTATTTATCTGATGACAAGAGGAGTGAACTTGCAATGACTATTTCCATTGATATTGTGGATAAGTCTTTTTGGAAAGACAAACAAACCATTCAAGTGCTTGAAGACGTAAGACTCACCATCGTTCCTGGTGAATTCGTAACGGTGATTGGTCCGAGCGGATGCGGGAAAAGTACATTGCTGAAGATGATTGGAGGCCTTGATACAGATTATGATGGGCAGATCGTGATAGGAGAAAGGCGTGTGGTAGAACCAGGAATGAAACAGGGCTTTATCTTTCAAGAGCATCGCTTGTTTCCATGGCTGACGGTCGAAGAAAATATCGCTGCCAATTTCAATTTAAAACAGGCGTCTGTTCGCCGCAAAGTGGATGAATTAATTGAAATTGTTCGGTTAAAAGGTTTTGAACACGCCTATCCACATGAGCTTTCAGGCGGGATGTCACAACGTGTTGCTATTGCAAGAGCACTCCTGCGTGATCCGGAGATTTTATTGCTTGATGAACCTTTTGGTGCGCTAGATGCATTTACACGGAAACACTTACAGGATGTACTGCTGGATATTTGGCAGGAGAAAAGAACAACGATGGTGCTTGTCACTCATGATATTGACGAATCCATTTATTTAGCCAATGAAATTGTGCTGTTACAAGCAAGACCCGGTCGAATTCATAAAATCCTTCCCGTGAACTTACCATTCCCGCGGAATAGAACGTCAACAGCTTTTCAGAGCTTAAGACAAAAGGTGCTTTCAGAATTTGAGAAAACAGATGAGCTGTTACTGACGAATGGCTCAGGAATTTAAGGAGGTCAAATTGAATGAAAAGGCAAAAAAGGATCGTTCTCTTTCTGGGTATCCTCCTTGTATTAGCTGGGTGTGGTCAAGCAGCGAATGGATCAGAAGACAAGCCGAAAGAGATTCGGATTGGGATTCAGCAAAGTCTAAGCCCACTTCTTTTAGCAAAGGAAAAAGGGTGGTTTGAGCAATCATTTGAAAAAGAAGGTGTGAAAGTCAAGTGGGTGGAGTTCCAAAGTGGTCCTCCCCAATTCGAAGGACTCGCCGCCAATCAATTAGATTTTTCACAGGTTGGTAATTCACCTGTTATAGCTGGTCAGGCAGCAGGTATTGATTTTAAGGAAATTGGTTTATCTCAGGATGGGTTAAAGGCGAATGGGATTTTAGTGAATAAGAACAGTGAGATTCAAAAAGTAGAAGATTTAAAAGGAAAAAAAATCGCCGTTGCCAAAGGAAGCAGTGGTTTTGACTTTTTATACAAAGTATTAGATCAGGCTGGTTTATCTGCAAAGGATGTTCAGATCATTCAGCTTCAGCCGGATGAGGCAATATCTGCGTTTGAAAATGGATCAGTTGATGCTTGGTCGATCTGGGAGCCGTTCTTATCACTTGAAACGATAGAAAAGGGAGCAAAGCTACTGGTTAATGGAGAAGCGACCGATTTATATTCACCTGGATTCACACTTGTCAGATCCAAGTTTGCCGATGAGTACCCTGAACTAGTGGTGCAATTTTTAAAAGTATATGACAAAGCGGTGAAATGGCAGAAAGACCATCAACAGGAAGCCATTACACTTTATGCTCGTTTGAAACAATTAGATCAGAAGGTGGTGACACAAGTATTAAACAATACAGAGCCGCTCAATGAGCCCATTTCTAAGAAGATCATAAACGCTCAGCAGCATACAGCTGATTTTCAATATCAAACAAAGGCGATTCAGCGGAAGATTGATGTCAATCAGGTGGTAGATAATTCGTTTATTGAAAAAATGCTGAAAGAGGAGAAGAGTTGATGAAAGCTGCATCTAACCCAGCCCTTGTGACTAAAACTGAGCGAATGAAGAAAAAAAGGAGAAAAGCTTCATCCTTCATCATGTTAAAAGGACTTGTATTACCTGCTTTACTCATTGCGATTTGGCAGGGAGCTGCTGCTTCCCAAATCGTTTCTTCTACTGTACTACCTGCACCCACTGTCATTGCGGAATCTTTTCGTGAGTTGATTCGTTCCGGTGAGCTGTTTGGCCATCTTTACATCAGTCTCTACAGAGCAATATGCGGGTTTTTACTTGGGGGAGGTTTAGGACTTGCGATGGGTCTGTGTGTCGGTTTTTCTAGGAAAACCGAGCAGTATGTAGATCCGACCTTGCAAATGCTGAGAACAGTTCCTCATTTAGCGGTGACTCCTTTATTTATTCTTTGGTTTGGTTTTGATGAATCAGCGAAAATTTTATTGATTGCACTTGGGGCTTTTTTTCCGATCTATATCAATACTTTTCTAGGAATTCGCAGTGTAGATAACAAGCTTTTCGATGTGGCTCGCGCTTTAGAGTTTAATCTGTATCAAAATATCACAAAGCTCATTTTACCTGCTGCCCTTCCTCATATTCTTCTGGGCGTGAGGCTTTCATTAGGCATTGCCTGGCTTGGTTTAGTGGTGGCTGAATTGATGGGGTCGAGTAGTGGAGTTGGCTACATGATTATGGATGCAAGACAATTCTCGCAAACGGATAAAGTGTTTGTAGGGATTATCATCTTTGCGGTAGTTGGTAAGATGACTGATTCATTTGTACGGCTGTTAGAAAAGCGACTGCTCAAATGGCGCACAAGTTATCAAGGTGAAAAATAATAGGAGGCGATATGATGAATATTCTATGGTTTATTCCAACGCATGGGGATGGGCGTTATTTAGGATCTTCGAAAGGGGCAAGACAGGCAGACTATCCGTATTTTAAACAAATTGCTCAAGCTGCCGATCAGCTTGGGTACACAGGGGTCTTGCTGCCTACTGGTAGATCTTGTGAAGATCCATGGCTGACAGCGGCCGCTTTAGCTGCAGAAACAACCCATTTAAAGTTTCTTGTGGCTCTTCGGCCAGGGTTGATGCAGCCATCTGTTGCTGCTAGAATGACCTCCACATTTGATCGGCTTTCAGGCGGGAGACTGCTGATCAATGTTGTAGCGGGAGGAAGTAAAGAAGAACTTGAAGGAGACGGGCTATTCATTTCTCATGATGAACGCTATGAGGCAGCAGAAGAATTTTTGACCATCTGGAAGAGGTTATTGAAAGGAGAGAATGTTCAGTTTCAAGGGAAGCATCTGCAAACACAAAATGGACGGCTGTTATTTCCACCAGCTCAAACACCACATCCACCCGTTTTTTTTGGAGGATCATCAGAAGCAGGCATTCAAGCCGCTGCAAAACATACAGATGTTTATTTAACTTGGGGCGAGCCGCCTGCACAAGTAAAAGAGAAAATCGCACAAGTGAAAAAGCAGGCTGAAAAGGAGGGAAGAACGGTGAGGTTTGGTATTCGACTTCATGTGATCGTGAGGGAAACGGAAGATGAAGCTTGGCAGGCAGCGGAACATCTGATTCGTCATTTAGATCAAGAGACTATTGATGATGCGCAAAAGACTTTACAAGGGATGGACTCAGTAGGGCAAAAACGAATGGTTGAATTACATCAAGGGAATAAAGAGAAGCTTGAAATTAGCCCTAATCTTTGGGCGGGCATTGGCTTAGTTAGAGGCGGGGCAGGAACAGCGCTCGTCGGGGACCCGCATACAGTAGCAGAACGTATAATAGAATATCAGTCTCTAGGTATTGATACATTTATCTTTTCTGGTTATCCGCACTTAGAAGAATCTTATTATTTAGCAGAACTTGTTTTCCCGCTTCTCCCATTTAAAAGAAATGGTGATGCAGGACCACACGTTCCTGCTGGTGAAATTATTGGGAACAATTACTTTCCTGATACAGCCTCTGCTGCAAGTTCCTCATAAATGAAAGCAAAGCAGTCATACTTGTCGGGCTGCTTTGCTTTTTTTATAGAAAGAGAAGCAAGTAAAATGATATGTGCTGTGGAAGAAGGCAAGGGCTTTTTTCCCAACAGTTTTTCTTGTATATACATATTTTAAGAGACAAGAGAAGAAGGAAAATATGCTCACTCTTTTGTCGGAATTATCAGTTAATATGTCGTATTTGATGTGTTAACGACATATAATTAGGACTTTTATATCTGATATATCGGGGGAATTCTTTCTATCTCAAAAAAATGAAAGATTAAATAGAAGAGATGATGAAAATGAACTATTTGAAAAAAGGCAGAAAAAAGATGGATTTATTGACAATATATGGGTTTAGTGGTTCTTATGTTGTGGTGAAAAATAGTAAAAAAGGGAGTATTTATACAGTTGAACATGAATAATTGAATAAAAAGTCACATTTTACACGAAAATATGTTCGGTCAAAAATGGGATCTTCTGTTGATGTTTGGAGTGTGACGCCTATGATACGATCATCATAAGCTGGGAGGTGAAAAGTATGACTTATGCAGCGCCGCAAGTTGACTATTCCACTATGGAACCTGCTATTATGGACCAAGCTTGGTTCTTAGTATTTGTTGCTGTCCTTCTTGGATTGGGAGCAACAGTTGTTCTAGGAGCAGCAGTTTGGTGTTTAGCAAACGGCAAGGGTAGCTTTACAGGAGCCGTTCAGTGGGAAAGTGGCTTAAAAGTCCAAATTGAATGTAAGTAGCTATACTTAGGATTCATCTTTTTACTTCTTAGATAAGACACCAGGGCTAAACCGTCTGTGGCGGGCGGTTTAGCCTGATCTGTTTTTAAAGAATATGCAGACACTTGGAGGTTATATGTTTACGATCGAGAATTTAACCAAGACGTATAAAAATAACGTGACTGCTGTCAATGATTTTCATTTGAAAATTGCCCCTCATCAAATCGTTGCTGTGGCTGGACCAAATGGATCCGGTAAAACAACGATGATTAACTGTGTACTCGGCATCATTAAGCATACAGAAGGAACCATTCATATCAAGGATGTCACAAATGATGATCCATCCTTTAAAAAACAAGTCGCCTATGTTCCAGATGATCTGCTGCTCCCTGAAGCATTGACTGGTGCTGAATATTTAGATTTTGTTTCTTCTATGTATGAATGTAAAACAATTCAAAGAAGAAATCAACTAATTGAATTGTTTGATATGGAAACAGCTTTATCAAGACCGATTGAAACCTATTCCCATGGAATGAAAAAAAAGACACAGCTGATTGCTGCCTTTATGCTTGAGAGTCAATTAGTGATCATGGATGAGCCCTTTAGAGGACTTGATATTGAAGCGGTTATAAACACAAAGAAACTGATGAAACGTTATGCCGAGCACCATGGTGCAATCTTGCTTTCAACGCATGATATGCTTTCAGCGGAAGAGCTGTGCCACAAGATCGCCATTATTTCTAAAGGAAATAAAATGGATGAAGGGACGGTTTCAGCCTTAAAAGAAAAGTATCAATCAAGCACATTGGAACAGGTGTTTCTGAAAGCTTCAATGTTAAGTGATAGGGGTGCACATTTTGATGAAATCATTAATCATTTCTAAAATGATGCTTAAAATGTGGCAGCAGGAGATGTATAAGCTCTTTGATACTCAAACGAAGCGAATCATTGTGGTCTTATTCTTTTTGTTTGCAGTCACAATGGGAGCCATCATCGGATACAGTTTTACGGGTGTCTTTATGAAGGCTTTCTTAAATGGAGATGAACGGTCACTTGGGTTGTTGGTTGTGTCGATGGCAATCAATGCATCCATTTTTACAAGCTTGTTATTTGTGCTGATCAAAGTCAGAACACCTGAACAAGATCGTTTTTCTATGCAGCTCAGCTGGTTTCCGCTGTCTACCTTTCAAAAAAGTCTTGGTTACTTCATTCCGATGGTGACAGTTGTAACAGGGCTTGTTTTATTTTTCATCGGGATCTTGCTTTTACCTAATTTTATTGCACAAGGGATCGGTATTTTCTTTATTCTTACATTCTTTTTGATGGTGCTGTTGCAATCGCTCTTTGTCTTAACACTGCTTCAGCTCATTTACAACGTGACTTATTTACTCGTACTAAAATTAAAATTACCATTGCAAAAATTTGCAGCGATATTTGTTTTATTAGCGCTAGTTGTAGCGTATGGAATGACGCATTTCGACATCAATCAAATACAGCAATCATATGTACAGTTTGATTATCATTTGATGTATTTTACAGCGCCGTTTTTCTTAGCGGCACAAGGGATGTCTCCTGACGGGGTGAATTATGCGATGTTGATCCTCTTCATCTTATTATCTGCGGGAGGCGCATTTATTTCTCTTGCTTTAATGCCAATTATGGCTGAGAAAAAAGCGTTAACCTTTCTGCACAAACTGCCATTTTCATCTTCGAAAAAGTGGTCACTCATTGTAAAGGAAATAAAGTCACAAGTGAGAAATGAAGAAAATATTTTAAACTTTCTCATCCTCCTTATTGTCATTTTATTTGTTCGTTATCAGTTTGCCTTCCGCTTTGAAGGAGAAGCTTTTTTTGTCCTATGTGCGCTAGCTGGATTAACAGCTTTTAATTCATTCGGCAATGATAAACGAATGCTGGGGATGTATAAAACGTTCGGTCTAAGATCGAGGGAAGTGGCTCTTTATAAGTTTCTCGGGCTTTTGCTCGTTGGTGTGATCCAAATTGTATTATTTATGATCACAACACTGACGCTCCCGGATCAGATCTGGATCGTGTTGATTGGCGCTGCTGTCTTGGTTAATGCAACGGCTCTCTTTTATGTGGTGGGTATTTTATTGCCCCTTGATCGAAATAATCCATACACAGGCATTTTCTCGTTTGGAGCGCTTATTTTAATCATGATTCCGATTGTATTTATTGGAAACTATGTGATAGGGGAATCGAGTCAAATGCTTCAGTGGCTGCTTGTGGCAGGATTTGAATGTCTGCTCATCTTTGCCATATATAAAGGTTTTTCATGGAGGTATTCACATGATTCAACTTCTTAACAATAAGCTAAAGATTGAGCGGGTGCCGGCACTTGCGCCATATGTGACTTTACAAAAAAGACATTTGACTGATACGCAGTACGGAAGTTCGCTTCCGATTAACGAAAGTGCACATCATATGTTAACGAAAGTGGATGGTCAAAGGACAGAGGCGAGTATTACGGCAGAGCTCGCCGATTTGTTTCAGGTCGATGAGTCTGTGATTGCCCGTGATTTTTATCAATTGATGATGGGGCTGAATCAGCATCACTTGCTGTCGATTCATTATCAATCGCCATATCGGACTGTCACAGCCTTCTGTCAATTTTTTAAGCAGTATCAAGTAAAGATGAAAGAGCGATTTGACTGCACGGGTCATTCATTTCTTCACATATTGGGTACGGCTCTGCTGATGGTGACGCGCAAAATCATCTTTTTCTGGGTGCTCTTTATGATCATGGCGGGAATCGCCTTTTTATTTATGCCTGATCCATCGATTGCAGCCATTGCGATTTATTTTACGATTATTTATTTTGGATTAATTACTGGAACTGCCTTGCATGAGGCGGCACATGGGTATGCACATCGGAAGTTCGCCGGCCGGGATGGTCCTCAAGGCTTTTTTGCGAGCGATATGATGTCTGTGAAATTTGTGAGGCCTGTTTTAGATCCGTTTCAGAAAAAACAGGTGTGGATTACACTGCTTGGTCCGCTTTTGCCGGGGCTTATTGGCGCAGCCGGAATCATTGTGACTGTTTTATTTCTAAAAGAAAATCCAATTTCGACAGGGTTTTTCATTTTTTCAATCACGTATTTTATTCAATTACTCTACCTTCTTCCGTTTATGGGGGATGGTAAGTCTATTATGAAGCAGTTATTGCTTGGTGGAATGGGAGGACAACGATCATGAACGTTCAGGCAATGAAACAAGGTGCAATTGTTGGTAGTTTCCTAGGTTTCTTAGGTTTTCCGATGTTGACCATTGGTGTTCTGTTCTATCACTTATTTCAATCAAAAACAAATAATGAATTATTATTTAACAGTCTTGCTTTTGAGATGGAAGGTTCGTCTGCATTTACGTTTCAAATCAAACCAAACTTTTTTATTTATATGGTTGTCATTTTTGTTGTCAGTTTTCTCATTGTGGCATTCCTATCAGCCATGAAACAGAAAAAAGTGAAAGATTAGGAGAATTTTCCTAATCTTTTTTTGTATAATCAACCAAATTTTAGTATAATAAAGAATAAAAATACTAAAGGGGATATCAATGATTAAGAAATGGAGCATTCTTTTATTTACTGTTTTTCTATTAGCAGGATGCGGCGAGAAGGCTGCAGAAACAACAACGACAGAGAAAACGGTCTCAGAAAAACCTACAAAAGAGAAAAATAAGGAAACAGCAACTCACGATGAAGTAACTGTCGAACCTATGAAACTAACAAAAAATGAAAAAAGTCTTTTGGAAGCATTATCAGATAAGCCGTTTGAAGCGATGACAGTGAAAGGACTAAAAGGCAGTAATAAAAGTGTATCCTTGATCGGTATGCATTACAAAGATGGACAATTATTAAAAGACGATACAAAAAAAATCACCATTGACCTTCATCAAAATGGCGTCGATAACAGTGTGAATTTTATCTACCAGCTAGAAGATGAAAAAGATGATCTGTTAAAAGTAACGTATAGCTTATGGAAAGATAAAGAGCAAAGCGAACTAACGAAACTCTCGACTAGCATGGATTTCAAACAGGACGTGGGAGGAAACACAACGATATCAGCTTCAGATCTTTTTCACATGTCTCCTGGAGAGAAAAAATTAATTTCTACTACCATCACAACTGGATTGAACCATGAGTTTTCTGGTTTAACAGGTTCTGAAAAGAATCTGAAAGAGGAATTAAAAGATGTGAAGCAGGCTTATTTGGTGTATTTGCAGCTAGACAAATAACTATCGTAATATATATGGAGAATATGAAATTTTTTGACGAAAAATCTTCATATTCTCTTGACGAATTGTTAAGAAAGTTGTAACATAATAAAAGTCAACGCAATGATGTTGTCTTTAAAAGATTGATGCGGGTGTAGTTTAGTGGTAAAACCTCAGCCTTCCAAGCTGATGTCGTGAGTTCGATTCTCATCACCCGCTCCAATACATAATTTTGTTTATAACGCAGTATTTCGTTTCATAGATAAACGAAGTGTTGCGTTTTTTATTATGTCAGTATAATGTAAAAAGCACTGTCACCTACAGTGCTTTTTCAATGAGTTCATATTTACTTTCTCCACCATGTATTTGTATAAACATCTTCGTCAAGGATTGTATAAGTGCCTCACTCTTTTCCCGGGAAATAGATGGTGGGAAGAGAATGATTTGAAGAATGCTTTTTGTGTCTTGAGAAATTTGAGCTTTACTTGCTTGAGAAAATAACCCTTTAAGCTCTGCGCCATCCTGCCATTCAATATGACCAGTTTCATTTTTGGATAATGAAAGAGGCCCTTTCAATTGATCGGCATCTAATGTAAGGATAGGCAAGAAATATTTTAATGAAAAAAATATCGACAAATCCTGTACGGAATTGGTCGAGTCAATAAATTGTTCTTTTTGAATATCAGCAAGAAGCGGAAGAAAGGGGACACCTTCTAGAAGATTCGTCCATTCTTTGATCGCTGGTACTTCTTCCAAAGTTTGATCTTCATATTCAAAAAACAAAGATTCTTGAAACAGTCGCAGTCGGCCTTTTAACATTTGAGGGGATTTTCCTATCTCAATATGTGAATATTCAATCTGTCCAACATGGATAGACGGGCTTTGAGGTTGGGAGATTTCCATTTGTATCTTCACAGTGACTCACTCCAATCGGTCATGATACACTCGTATTATACTGAAAACAACTGAAGAAACAAAGAAAGGAGGTTTGCAAGGTGATTCATGTTGGACAATTAAAAGAAGAGTTAATTCAATATGCGAATGAAATTGGTGTCGATAAAATTCGATTTGCAAGTGCTGATACATTTGATTCATTAAAGGACCGCCTCATCTTACATGAATCGTTAGGGTATTTGTCCGGTTTTGAAGAGCCTGATATCGAAAAACGAACAAATCCTGCTTTGCTGCTTCCAAAAGCAAAATCAATTGTCGCCATTGCGCTCGCATACCCTTCCAAAATGAAAGATGCTCCCCGAAGTACAAAGGATGCAAGAAGAGGGATTTTTTGCAGGGCTTCATGGGGAACTGATTATCATGTTGTGCTGAAAAAAAAGCTCGACATGCTTGAAGAATTTTTGCGCAGTAAACACGAAGATATTCGGACAAAATCAATGGTGGACACAGGTGAATTGTCTGACCGTGCTGTAGCCGAACGTGCTGGCATTGGCTTTAGTGCAAAGAACTGTATGATTATCACACCAGAGTTCGGATCTTATGTCTATTTGGCTGAGATGATTACAAATGTTCCATTTGAACCGGATGAGAAAATAGAAGACCAGTGCGGAACTTGTAATAAATGTGTGGATTCATGCCCAACGGGTGCTCTTGTGAATCCAGGCCAGCTCAATTCTCAAAGGTGTATTTCGTTTTTAACACAGACAAAAGGGTTTTTACCTGACGAATTTCGCTCGAAAATAGGGAATCGGTTGTATGGATGTGATACGTGCCAAACGGTTTGCCCAATTAATAAAGGGAAAGACTTTCATCTACATCCTGAAATGGAGCCGGACCCTGAAATTGCAAAGCCGCTCTTAAAGCCACTGCTGACAATCAGCAATCGTGAATTTAAAGAGAAGTATGGTCATGTTTCTGGATCATGGCGAGGGAAAAAGCCAATTCAGCGGAATGCCATTTTGGCACTTGCTCACTTTAAAGATACATCTGCTTTGCCAGATTTGGTTGACCTGATGCATAAAGATCCAAGACCAGTCATTCGAGGCACGGCTGCTTGGGCAATCGGTAAAATTGGCGATGGTCAGCAGCTTTCAGAACTCGAAAAAGCCCTTGAGCGGGAAAGTGATGAAGAAGCAAAACAAGAGATCATCAAAGGGATTGAATTGTTACAAACACCTTTAAATACTAAATAACCTCCCATTGAACATAGAATGAACCAAACAGAGATGTTAAAAAAAGTTTGGTGGTGTCTGTGTGAAACAATTATTAGAACAAACGTTAGAAGACAGACTGGCATATTTATTAAATGGCAGTACGATCAAACAGCCGCAGCTGATGTCTGATGTGGACGCTGTGGAGAGAAAGAAAGAGCTGTTTGCAAGAAGACAAGTTGAGATTGTCAAGGCGAAAGCAAAAGCAAAACTTCTCGATTCAGCTATTCAAGATGATGGAGCTCAGCAAGTACAATATCTCGCGCACCTCACTTATGTCTGTAAGGATATAGACGATTCTTTTTATTTAGAGGAACAGGTTGAGAAAAGAGAAGCGTTTCTTTATAACGACATGCTTGTGAAAGATCGGATGATGTTAGAAGAACGACAAAAGGAAGATCAGGTGGATGAGCGCTTCCAAAATGAAGACCAATTTGGAAGAGCTTTTCACTATGACCGGCGTGCAGCTGTTCAATATGCTGAGACGTATTGGAATAAACGGAATCCAGCCTATAAAAATTTCGAAGATAACTGTACGAATTTTATTTCACAATGTCTAAAAGCAGGGAATGCGCCAACGAGAGGATATCCGAACCGTGGATCTGGCTGGTGGGTTCGTCCACATACGTGGAGCTACAGCTGGACGGTGGCACATTCGATGAAAAATTATTTAGCGAATTCCAAAGCGGGGTTGAGAGCGAAGAAGCTCAAGGAGCCGCAGGAGCTTCAAATAGGTGATGTTATTTGTTACGATTTTGAAGGTGACGGTAGGTATAATCATACAACCATTGTCGTTGATCATGATAAAGGCGGAATGCCTCTTGTGAATGCACAAACGTATGACAGCCGTATGCGTTACTGGTCGTATGAAGATTCAACGGCTTATACACCTAGTATTCGTTATACGTTTTTTCACATTTTGGACGATGCTCCGAAGGATAGTTAATGGTATAATGTTGAGCGGAAAAGAAAATTAGAGGTGAACTTTTTTGGGACTTCATGTCGTTTTATATCAACCAGAAATTCCAGCTAATACTGGAAATATTGCGCGAACATGTGCAGCAACAAATACAACACTTCATCTGATTCGTCCGCTTGGTTTTTCGACAGATGATAAAATGCTGAAGCGTGCAGGACTCGATTATTGGAAATATGCCAATGTCGTCTATCATGATTCATTAGATGAATTGTTTGAGGCTCATCCGAAGGGGCAATTTTTCTATATCACAAAGTTTGGGCAAAAGCCGCATACAACGTTCGATTACTCGCAGCTAGATGAAGACTACTTCTTCGTATTTGGCAGAGAAACGAGTGGATTGCCAAAAGATTTGATTGAACGGAATATGGATCGCTGTCTACGTTTACCAATGACAGAGCATGTTCGTTCACTGAACCTATCGAATACGGCAGCGATTCTTGTGTATGAGGCGCTTCGCCAGCAGCAATACCGAGATTTGATATAAGAACATGATAAAAGCCGAGATCCCATCTCGCTTTCAGTGAATATGTAAGTACTGAAAATATGAACGAAATGAAAAAGGATGTTCCGCTGATGGAACATCCTTTTTTTCATTTACCAGGCTTGCCTTCGTAGCCAGCTGTGAAAATGGATACTAAAAACGTAATGATGACGCCCATCATAATGACCGTTCTCATATAAGCTCCCCCTTATCCCTTTGTTCCTTCGCTGCCGGTTTCATATGTTGTGAAGTTCGCCTTGAAAAGCAGGAGATGAAGATCATTTTTCTCCTGTTTTTCCTTTATTATGAAGGGTCTTGCGGATGGTTGTCAATTCAGTTTGCCAATTCGTCATTTTGAAGAACGAAAGCATGTAATAGGAGGCCTCCGCATAGATTGTAAAACAGTATCTGATTTCTAGCTTCAATCTTGAAAGAGGAGGTTCATATGGATATTTTAAAGAAAATTGAACAGCACAGAGAAGAAGAGCAGCGACTGAAATGGGAAGGCACATTCAGCGAATATTTAGATATTATTAAAGAAAATCCACTTGTCGCTCAATCTGCTCATTCTCGCGTTTATCATATGATTAAGGACAGCGGGATTGAAGAGGAGAATGGGGTCAGAACCTACAAATTTTTTGATCAGGAGCTTTTTGGTTTAGAGGAATCATTGGAAAGGCTAGTGGAAGAGTATTTTCACCCTGCGGCTAAACGTTTAGATGTCAGAAAGCGTATTTTATTGTTAATGGGGCCAGTCAGCGGCGGGAAATCGACGCTTGTCACAAGGCTAAAAAGAGGGCTTGAAGAGTATTCACTGACAGATCATGGCGCAGTCTATGCGATTAAAGGCTGCCCAATGCATGAAGATCCGCTTCATCTCATTCCGCAAAATCTGCGGGAGGATTTTTATAGAGAATATGGCATACGTGTGCAGGGGAATTTATCACCTTTGAACTTGATGAGGCTGGAAGAGGAATATGGCGGCCGCATTGAGGATGTGAGAGTGGAACGAATCTTTTTCTCAGAGGACAAACGGACCGGCATTGGTACCTTCAGCCCGTCGGATCCGAAATCTCAGGACATTGCTGACTTAACAGGAAGTATTGATTTTTCAACGATTGCTGAATTTGGTTCAGAGTCAGACCCGCGTGCGTACCGGTTTGATGGAGAGCTCAATAAAGCGAACCGTGGAATGATGGAATTTCAGGAGATGTTAAAGTGTGATGAGAAATTTCTATGGCATCTTCTTTCATTAACGCAGGAGGGAAATTTTAAGGCGGGGCGTTTTGCGTTGATTAGTGCGGATGAATTGATTGTTGCACATACGAATGAAACGGAGTACCGATCATTTATTTCGAATAAAAAGAACGAGGCTTTACACTCAAGAATTATTGTGATGCCGATCCCTTATAATTTAAAGGTGACAGAGGAAGAACGCATTTATCATAAGATGATTTCAGAAAGTGATGTCTCAGATGTTCATATTGCACCGCATACGCTAAAGGTGGCTGCGATGTTTTCTATTTTGACAAGGCTGAAAGAGCCGAAGCGGTCTGATATCGATTTGGTGAAAAAAATGCGACTGTATGATGGGGAAAGTGTCGAAGGTTTCCAATCTGTTGATATTGATGAGATGAAAAAGGAATTTCATGACGAAGGAATGAGCGGAATTGACCCGAGATATGTCATTAACCGCATTTCATCCACTATTATTCGAAAGAACATGGAATCCATCAATGCACTGGATGTCCTCCGTTCCTTAAAAGAAGGACTCGATCAGCATCCATCGATCTCAAGTGAAGATCGGGAACGTTATTTGAATTTTATTTCTGTCGCACGAAAAGAGTATGACGATATGGCGAAGAAGGAAGTTCAAAAGGCATTTGTGTATTCCTATGAGGAGTCTGCGAAAACTCTCATGGATAATTACTTAGATAATGTCGAGGCGTACTGCAATAAAAACAAACTGCGTGATCCGTTAACAGGTGAAGAAATGAATCCTGATGAAAAGCTCATGCGTTCAATTGAGGAGCAGATCGGCATTTCTGAAAACGCCAAAAAGGCATTCAGAGAAGAAATCCTTATTCGGATTTCAGCTTATGCGAGAAAGGGCAAACGCTTTGATTATAATTCTCACGAGAGATTACGAGAAGCTATTCAGAAGAAGCTCTTTGCCGATTTGAAAGATGTCGTGAAAATTACGACATCGACGAAAACGCCGGATGAGCAACAGTTGAAAAAGGTCAATGAAGTAGTGGCGCGATTGATTGATGAGCATGGCTATAATTCTACAAGTGCAAATGAACTCTTAAAATATGTAGGCAGTCTTCTGAATCGTTAATAAATGAAGGAGGCATTATTGGCGCAAACTAGCACCGGTAATGTCTTTTTTAAAAATCATCGTCATTTCGACGACGGCCAGCATACGATAATGGAATCGATGGGTACAAGAATTGTCCAAAAAGGTGAGGAGGGGGATGGATGTCCCGGCAAGAAAAAAGTCAGTTTATTGTGTCTCAGGAAGACTGGTCCCTCCATCGAAAAGGCTTTGATGACCAGCAGCGTCATCAGAAAAAAGTCAAAGAGGCGATTAAAAACAATTTGCCGGATCTTGTCACAGAGGAAAGCATCATCATGTCTAATGGCAAAGATGTGGTCAAAATTCCGATCCGTTCTTTAGATGAATATAAAATTCGGTACAACTATGATAAGAATAAGCATGTAGGTCAGGGGGATGGAGACAGCCAGGTTGGCGATGTGGTCGCTCGGGATGGATCTGACAGTAAGCAAGGCCAGGGAAAGGGGCAAGGTGCTGGAGATCAAGCCTGTGATGATTATTACGAAGCAGAAGTCTCATTAATGGATTTAGAGGAAGCGCTATTTCGTGAGCTGGAGCTACCAAATCTTAAACAAAAGGAACTTGATGATATCGTTGTCGAGGAAATTGAGTTTAATGATATTCGCAAAACGGGGTTAACCGGTAATATCCATAAAAAACGAACAATGCTGTCAGCATTTAAACGAAATGCCATGACAGGAAGCCCTTCCTTTTATCCTATTTATCCAGAGGATATTAAGTATAAGACGTGGAATGAAGTCACCAAACCAGAATCAAAAGCGGTTGTCCTAGCGATGATGGATACGAGCGGAAGTATGGGGCTTTGGGAAAAATATATGGCGAGAAGCTTTTTCTTTTGGATGACACGTTTCTTGCGGACAAAGTATGAGACAGTCGAGATCGAATTCATTGCCCACCATACAGAGGCGAAGGTCGTAGACGAGGAGCACTTCTTTTCTCGGGGAGAGAGCGGGGGAACCATTTGTTCTTCTGTCTATCGAAAGGCACTAGAGCTCATAGACGAACGATATCCTCCGTCACGATATAATATTTATCCTTTCCATTTTTCTGATGGTGACAATTTGACCTCTGATAATGCACGGTGCGTGAAGCTCGTTTCTGAAATTATGAAAAAAGCCAATTTATTTTGTTATGGTGAAGTGAATCAATATAATCGGCATTCTACGTTAATGTCAGCATATAAACATATTCAGGATGAGAAATTTAAGCATTATATTTTGAAGCAAAAATCAGACGTTTTTCTCGCATTAAAAAAATTTTTTCAGCAGGAAGAAGTTCTTTCTTAAAGAGAACATTCAAAAAAACCTTTCAGCATAAGGGCTGAAAGGTTTTTTGTGTGGAGAAGGAAGGGATCACCAGAAAAAAAGTAAAACTTTCTCTTTGACATTTCAATTTTCATTTATTAATATTTAATCTTGTTAAATATAAGTTTTTCAAAAAAGATGCCGATTGTCTTTTCTTCTTTTTCTGCTTTTTGCTCATAAGTGAACAATAAGTATAAATGGGCTGCACACCATTTTCAGCGGAGTAGAAAAAGGGGAAACAGGCAGCTCTATGATCTTGTTTCATAATCTGTCAGATGATGGGCATTCTAAGTTTGCTAAAGCAGATGACACTATATTTTTATACATGAAAGGAGAAACAAAACATGAACAGAGGGCGTTTATTGCTAACGAATATTATTGGCCTTATTGTGATTCTTGCCATTATTGCCGGAGGTGCTTATTACTACTACGAAAGCACAAACTTCGTAAAAACAGATGAAGCAAAAGTGACAGGTGACATGTACCAAATTACAGCGCCAGCAGCTGGACAAATCAAAGGCTGGGACATCAATGAAGGTGACGAAGTGCAAAAAGACAGCACAGTTGCAAAAGTTGAAGGAGAAGCAAAAACAAACATTAAAGCAGTGGCTGATGGCACATTAGTCAAAAAAGAAGTACAAAACAACCAACAAGTGCAGCCTGGGACAGTTCTTGGTGAAACGATTGACCTAAGCAAGCTTTACATTACAGCGAATATTAAAGAAACAGACATTAAGAACATTGAAAAAGGTGACAAAGTGGACATCGTTGTAGACGGCGATCCTGATACAACATTTGAAGGAACTGTTGAACAAATTGGTTATGCAACAAACTCAACATTCAATATGCTGCCAGCAACAAACTCAAGTGGTAACTACACGAAAGTGACACAAAAAGTAGCAGTGAAAATTTCAATTAAAAATCCATCTGACAAAGTACTTCCAGGTATGAATGCTTCTGTCAAAATTTCTTCTTAATGATGACTGATATCAAAAAATGAAAGGAGGTTGTCTGAGATGGCAAATCAACCTGCAGCGACAAAACAGGGAGCAGGCTCCTTGTCTTTACTGATCATTTTAATGGCCGGTTTGTTCGTAGCGATTTTAAACCAAACGCTTTTGAACGTAGCCATGCCCCATTTAATGACTGAATTTAATGTGAGTGCGACGACAATTCAGTGGCTTACAACAGGTTACATGCTTGTCAACGGTGTGCTCATTCCGTTATCTGCGTTTTTAATCACACGTTTTGGCCAGCGCAGCTTATTCCTCGTGGCGATGATTTCATTTACACTAGGGACTTTTATTTGCGGTATTGCGCCAAACTTTTCTACGATGCTGATTGGTCGTTTGATTCAGGCAGTCGGTGGCGGTATCTTACAGCCGCTCGTCATGACAACAATCCTTTTTATTTTCCCTCCAGAAAACAGAGGGAAAGGAATGGGGATTTTTGGTCTTGCGATGATGTTTGCGCCAGCTGTCGGACCAACGTTATCTGGTTATATTATTGAACACTATTCATGGCGTATTATGTTTTATGGACTTGTACCAATCGGTGCGATTGTCATTATCGCGGCTTTCTTTATGTTTAAAAATATTGTAGAGCCTAAAAAAATCAAGCTGGACACTCTTGGTGCGATTCTGTCGATCGTTGGTTTTGCTTCGCTTCTATACGGAGTGAGTGAAGCGGGAAGTGATGGTTGGACAGATCCAATCGTTTTATCTACGATTATCATTGGTGCGATTGCGATCATTCTCTTTATTTTCCAACAGCTAAAAGCGGATAATCCGATGCTTGATTTCCGCGTGTTTAAATACAGCATTTTCTCATTATCAAGTGTTATTAACATTATTATTACCGTTGCCTTATACACTGGGATGTTCTTACTACCGATCTACTTGCAGAACCTCGTTGGGTTTACTGCACTGCAATCGGGGCTATTAATGCTTCCAGGGGCACTTGCGATGCTCATTATGTCCCCAATTTCAGGGATCTTGTTTGATAAATTTGGACCTCGTCCACTTGCCATTGTGGGGATGCTGATTACGGTTGTCACCACATACGAGTTTACAAGGCTGACGATTGATACATCTTATAGTCACATTGTGCTCATGTATGCAGTACGTGCTTTTGGTATGTCACTCTTAATGATGCCAGTCATGACTGCTGGGATGAACCAATTACCGCAACATTTAAACAGTCATGGTACAGCGATGTCAAACACACTGAGACAAATCAGTGGTTCGATCGGTACGAGTTTGATCACGACGATTTATACAAATCGCACGACATTCCATTATTCCAATATGGCAGATCAAACGAATACAGCTGATCCGTTCTTTATGAATTCATTCCAAGCTGCTGTCTCTAATGTGATGCACCATATGGGCATGACAGCAGAAGCTGCTCAAAAATATGTGTCGACCCAGCTCTTTACGAAAGCACAAGTCGATTCCAATGTGATGGGCATCAATGATGCTTACATGTGGGTGACATTATTCTGTGCAGCGGGTGTGATTCTCAGCTTGTTCCTGCGAGATGTACGTAAGGATAAAAAGCGAAAAGAAAAGCAGGATAAGAAACAAGAAATGACATTGCTTCCAGCACCTAAGGAAGCAAACCAAGATGCAAGATAAGTGTGGAGGGACCGTACATGAAAATTTATGTCGTATACGATAGTGAAGGTGACCATACAAAAGCACTTGCAGAAGCGATTGCAGCTGGCGCAGGTGAAACAGAGCACGCTGAAGTGTTCATTGATCATGTGAAAGATGCGGATATCCGCAAGCTTGATCAAATGGATGCAATCATTTGGGGCTGCCCTGGTCACTTTGGTACCATTAGTTCTGGATTAAAGACATGGATTGACCGTCTTGGGTATTTATGGGCAGAAGGAAAACTCATCGATAAAGTCGGTGCCGTTTTCTGTACCACTGCAACAACACACGGCGGTTTAGAAATGACGATGCATAATTTGATTACGCCGATGTTCCATCAAGGGATGCTTGTGGTCGGCCTTCCTGGAAATGTTCCAGAAAATGCGTTATACGGCTCTTATTATGGAGCAGGTGTGACGTGCCCGATTGATTCTGATGAAGTGATTTCTACAGAAGGCATTGAGCTAGGGAAAGCATTAGGAAGACGTGTAGCATCAGTCACTGCGTCATTTAAGCGATAAGGAGAGGGTTCTTTTGGCGACGATTATTGTAGCGTTAGTAGCTGCTGTTCTAGTCATTATCGGATTAGTAGCGTTCAATGTCAGACATGCTTCGGCCGAGAAGGAAGAGATCAAAGAAGATGTATCGAATCATCCTGACGTGCCGCATAGCGAGCCAGAAGTTGCGGCGAGACCTGTAGAGCCTGAAGTGGAAGAAAAAGCGTCAGAGCCTTCTCAGACAGATGATGCTCCGTCAGGTGATGATTTCTATAGACAGGCGCTTCAAAAGTTTAAGCAGCCAGAACCACCTGTCAAAGAAGAAGAACCAGAGACGAAAATGAATGATGATATGTATCGTTCTGCTTTACAGAAACTAAAGCAGAAGGACAAATAAAAAGAGAACCTTTCGTCAGGTTCTCTTTTTATTGCACAAAAAAACCGCCGGCATAAAAGCCGAGCGGTTTTCCTTCACTCTATAAAGTGCTAAAAGAGCAGATGCTCTTAAATTACGCTTTGTTAACGTTAGCAGCTTGTGGTCCACGGTTACCTTCAACGATTTCGAAAGAAACTGATTGACCTTCTTCTAAAGTTTTGAAGCCTTCGCCTTGGATAGCAGAGAAGTGAACGAATACATCGTCTTGACCTTCTACTTCGATGAATCCGAAACCTTTTTCAGAGTTGAACCATTTTACTTTACCTTCTAACATGAAATTTCCTCCTAAAGCGATCTTAACGCTTAAATTCACTATTCTTGCTCTTACACAAACTTCAAAGACGAAAACTCTTTCAAAACTTTCTTCTTAAAGATGATACGAACAAAAATAATTACCTTTACTTTACCAGTGTTTGCGGGAAAAAACAACTGTTATACGAAAACTTTTTTAAAAATAATTAGCGCTAACAAATTGAGGAAAAAGCCTATGTTAAGTGTTCTCTTTTTCGTCCAGAAAAGCTCACTTGGTTTCTGCCTGCCTGCTTCGCTTTATAGAGCTCCTGGTCTGCAATAATCGGTAATTGTTTGATGTTTTCACTTGTTCCTGCATCATAAGCACATCCAATTGACACCGTAATGTGAATCGATGTTCCGTTTTGTAAATAAATTGGCTGATCCGCCATTTTTTTTCGTAAACGTTCCGCAATTTGCCATGTTTTTTCAACGGAACAATTCGGTAAAAGCACAGCAAATTCTTCACCGCCGATTCGCCCAATATAATCAGAGCTTCTTGTGTTTTTAATTAGCCTTGTTCCGATTTCTTTTAAAACGATATCTCCCTCATGATGTCCATACTGATCATTGATGGTTTTGAAATAATCGATGTCTAGATAAATCAAGGACATTTGATGGATAGGTTGCTTTAAGTTCAGAGAAAAAGCATCACTTAATATTTCATCGAATTTCCGTTTATTTAAAACACCAGTTAAAAAGTCATAATGAGCTTGGAATTTATACAAATTTAACATCTGATACGCTTTTGTTTGATGCTCAATGACATAAAAGTTAAATAAACCGGCAATATACGAGAACATCCAATAGGCAGCATGCAGTTCAAATGATCTTTCATTGACGATGATGATAAATAAAATCGTCGCTATGACGTTGCTCATGGTAATAGATAACAGCATTTTTACGACGTGATTGATATGACGCTCAGCAATTAAAAAAGAAGCTGTGGCGATAAATATCATGGAAAAAATATTAATGAAAGAAGCGACATTGGCTTCGATTAATAATCGGCCAATAATGATCACACAGGCTGCAATGAACGTTTGTGCAATGCCTCCATAAAATGCCGTTAAAATAAGGGGGATATGTCTTAAATCGATGATGGCTGGTCCTGCTTTAATAGAGAAAAACATTAAGAGGACACCGAGTAACCCAGAAATCATTCCTTTATATATTTGTCTGAGCAGGGTGTCTTCCTTTTTTAAAAAATTCTCTTTAAACACAAGCATCAATAAATAATGGAAAGTGACAAGAATTGTTAAATTAATAAAGAGGTCTCTTAGCAAAATAAAATCACCTTTTTAAAATTACTAAAATTTGTTGCAAAAGAAAAGGGGAAACAAGATAATTAATAAAAATTTCACTTATGAGGGGTTTAAAATGAGGAGAAAACAATTTCCAGATCGAACGGACTGGCTTTCTTTTTTTGAGACGTGGCCTGATGAAGGATTTGAACGAGATATGCCCATTGAATATCAAGATCTAACGTTTCGGTTTGAGAATGAGGAAGAGCGATTTGTGGTGACGATGTCTCTTGGAGTACAAGAATTTTCTTTGAAGGCTGTTCGAAAAAAGGACGCATCCGTTTTAGGAGTATATGCCTTTAAAACTGTGCGACATGTAGAAATAAAAAAGGATCGGCAGCATGAAAAAGAGCTGTTGATACTATTAGATGGTGTGGAACGGTTTGTTATCACGATCGAAATCACCTTCTTGCCTTCCTTCTGCATCATGGTGAAAGAGCATTTTTCAGGAGAATAAACAGGAGCCTTCAAAAGGCTCCTGTTTTAGTTATTTGTGCTCGATGTCATTGAGCACTTGCTGAATAGATTCATCATCCATTACATTCATGACACTTTCATCAATGTGAAGAGACTGGGCGTAAGACTCTCTCGGCGGCTGATGAGTTTGGTATGTTTTTGATGATGTTTGATGCTGGCTTGTTTTATTTGGCTGGACAGCGGTGAATGCTTGCTTGATCATTTGTCCTACTTCAGCTGTGCCTTTTGAGTCTTTACGTGAATGTGAATGGGACTCATGACGAGATGACTCATGCTGGTGTTGATCTTTGCCTTTCATCATTGAGGACAAATTCATTTGAGTCATGCTGCTTAGTCTTCTCCGTAATAGTGGTGAAAATAATGCAATGATGGCTGTTGATGCTGCGATCATTGCACCAGTACTCATACCTTTTCTCTTTTTAAACAAACGAATCCCTCCATTTGATCGTGATGATACTTCTTCATCATGTTTAGGATGACCAATCAAGGCTGATTTATGAATTCATTTTCTGAAATAGAGGATGTGTGCATAAAAAGTCTGCTGGATGAAAAACCTATGAGCAAAAGGAGGGAATAAATTGATGAATAAGAAATGGATGCTATCTTTATTACTCGTTCCAACATTGATCACTGCTGGGTGTGGAATGAACAACCAAGGCGATGAACGAAGAGGAACAATGAAACGACAGTACGAAAATGTCACATATAAGAACGACAACATGAGACAGGATCAACCAAATGTACAAACACCTCAGAAGGTGAAAGTGGCAGATAAGGCATCAGAGCTTGTTGCCAACATGTCTGAAGTGAAAACAGCGAACGTACTTGTCACAGGGAAAAATGCATTTGTTGCTGTCGTGCTTGAAGGCAATAAAAGCGGAGATGTAACAGACGATTTGAAAAAGAAAATTTCTGACAAAGTCAAATCGACGGATCAACAAATTGATAATGTGTATGTATCTGCTAATCCAGACTTTGTCGATCGTATGGCAGGGTACGGAAAACGTATTAGAAGTGGAGAGCCAATTTCAGGATTCTTCGACGAGTTTACTGAAACGGTTCGACGTGTCTTCCCTGAATCAAAATAGCTACGACAAAAGCCGTATGTCATATGCGGCTTTTTTGTTTGGAACCGCACCTTGCGCACCTGACTGCATAAAGTAAAAAATATATCACCTCTTGTTGATCTTTGTTTTTTCATAGAGAGAAAGAGGTTGCAGGATGAATTCAGGTGGGGAGTAAATGAAAGCAAAACCGTCATTAATTCATAAAAAACTTGTAAGCGGAATGATTGCAGCAGGTTTGATTTTTTATGCGTTCACTGCGTACTTGATTTATGTAGGGTTCCAGCTGGCAGAGCAATATCTAGAGCAGCATTCTTCGCCTAAAACGGTCTTAACGGAAGGACTCAATAAGCAAGTCTATGAACATATTCGAATATACTATGCAAAGGATGAGGGCGCCTTTGTCGATTTGACCATAGAAGCGCTGGAACAGGCAAAGAAGAGAACGATGTCAGTGTTTCAGTATGAAGCTGACAAACCGTTAGATATCATTTATTTTGATGATAAAGAGACGATTGAGCAATTTGCCGGTATCAAGCATATTACAGGTTTTTATTCTGATGTTGATCATATGATTGGATTATACCCAGATAAACGGGAAGAATTGTTGAAGAAAGAGACACTGCCTTTATACTTTTTCAACACGTTATTCATTCATGAGTATGCCCATTTCGTTTTCTATGAAAAGGTGCATGCATACAATGTATCTCCAGTCGTCTTTCCCCTTTGGTTCCATGAAGGAACAGCAGAATGGACGGCCTATGATGTGCTGAACGCCACGTCTGAACGGTTTGACGTCATTCCTTTTAAATCTCTTTATTCTGATCAAGACTGGCAAGAATCTCGCACGACGTATGAGACAGATGTTTATTTACAAAGCTACTATATGATCTATGAGCTTGTGCAGCTTTATGGACGAGATGTCATACATGAGATCATGGAGGAAACGGCGAAAACTAGTCGTTTTGATAGAGGGTTTGAACAAGCGACAGGACAACGTCTCACAGATTTTGAAGAGCAATTTAAACTGAATTATCAAAGAAACAACGGCTGACCTGTAAATAGGTTGGCCGTTGTTTTTGGTTAATGAAGCGGTTTTTGCTGATTGGCTTTGCTTGGCGGCATCTGCACTTGTCCCTGCATAGGGGCAAATGTAGACGTCATCGCCTGCATATCTTGAGCTGTAAGCTGCGGAACTTGATAATAGCTATGTTTGTTTTGATATAAGAAAATTTCATACGCCATTTCAATAAAGTTCGGGATTTGCGCTGCAAGCACACGTCGCACCACAGGGTTTGTGACCTCTAATGCAGTCATTGAGAGTAATCCAGCATGAGATTTCACGAGACCAAGCATATGCCCTGTAATTCCCGCATCTTTTACATCCTGTAATGATTGATTTGGCTTCTTAGGCTGAGATGGTTTTATTCCGTATGTCACCTGTGTCTGTTCTTTCATCATATAAGTAGATGTTTCTTCACTAGGCTTTTGACCAGTAGAAAAGCAATCTACCGTGACGTTGTACTGGGACAATACAAATTGATATTGTCGATCTAACATGTCGGATAATGCGGGATCTTGGATAAATTGCCGAAAGATCATGTATTGATCCAAAATATTAATGGTCCCTGCTAATACCTCATGTAAATCAAATAACTCATGCCCGCCATGATTGAATTGGGACTGCTGGACATGTCCTTGAACGTTTGGTTGCTGATCGTTTTGCATAAAGAATCCTCCTTCTGTTTATACAGTCTGTTTTAATGTGAGGAAGTTTTCCTCCTTTCATGCAAAAAACATTATTTACAATTAGAGGGTTTTCTTCCTTTTTGTCGAAAAAATGTATCAGACGAATGAACATGGGGGTACCAGATGCAGGACAAAATCATTAATCGTTTGATAGAAGACGAACATGTGCAGGCACCAGTGATTGGCATCGGTGTTTCGCCGTTTGAACAGCATCATCTTGAGGCTTTTTTTCAATCATTTCCGCATGAATTAAATGCCTCTTTTATTGTTGTGCAAAATCATGTGACAGGCGATTGTGTAACTGATTTGGAAGCACTTGTTTTACCGATTGGCTACCGGGCAAAGCCGATTAAGCATGGTGAGAAAGTCATGAAAAATACGATTTATGTTTGTCCGCAGCATGCAGCTGTGACATTGACAGAAGACAAACGGCTACACATAACAGAGCAGCCTCCTACGAACAAGGCGTGTGCTGTAAATTCGTTGTTTCAGTCACTTGCCAATGTGCAAAAGGAAGAGGCCTATGCGATCTTTTTTCAAAAAGGCTATTGTGTAGGAAGTGGTTTGCTTCAAATCGTTGAGCAAGGCGGTACAGCCATATCGTGCAGTGAGACAAATAGTGGGTTTGATCGTATGTATCATCAAACATTTCAAGACCCTTCTGCACTTGCGTCATATATAGCCAACATCATCAACGTTCCGCATACAGATGTTGCAGACCCTGTTTTGATCAGAATCATTGAACGTCTTGAAATGCATAAAGGAATTGCATTTTCAACCTATGAGAAGCGCAGACTGCTCTCTGTCATTCAAAAAAGAATGAGGAGTGCGAACCAATCGATCTCCTTATTGTCCGAGTACGATCGTTTATTAGAGAGAGAACCAGATGAGCTTGATCGCCTGCATGTACAGCTTTTAAGCGGCACGACTTCCTTTTTTAGAGATATGGAAGCCTTTCGAGTATGTGAACATCACATCATTCCGTCGATCATTGATAATACAATGAAAAATGGGAAATCTCGATGCCGCATTTGGATTGCAGGATGTTCTACAGGTGAAGAAGCCTATTCTTTTGCGATGTTATTTTTAGAAGAAATGAAACGAAGACAAGTGTCCATTGAACTTCAAGTGTATGCAACAGACATCAATCGGAAAGCCATCCAAAGTGCAAGCAAAGGTGTTTATTCGCTTGAGTCTATGGCACGGATGCCAGAAAAATGGAGGGCGCGATATTTCGAAAAAAAAGGTGACGCTTTTATTGTGAAGCAGTCGCTTAGAAAACATATAGTCTTTGCTCCTCACAATTTATTGATCGATTCACCTTTTATCCACCTCGATTTTATCAGTTGCCGAAATGTTCTGATGTACTTCCAGCCAGAAGTACAAAAACGAGTCTTATCTCGATTCCAATATGCACTAAAGGATCAAGGGATGTTGATATTAGGACCGAATGAAAAGGTACCCAATATCCCTCGTTTATTTCATTTGTTAAATGAAAAGTGGAACATTTACACCCACTCAAACGTTCCTAAATACAATGCAGGTCATACGGAGTTAAAAGAACGAGCTGTTCAATATATGAAAGAAGTAGAGCAGGAGTATGATGCATGTTTCATCATAGATGATTGCGAGAAAATCCTCGCGATATCAAACGGTGCCTATTCTTTCTTAGCGCATGCAGAAGTCTCAGATGAATTATGTGAATATGTAACCCCTGATTATATGAAAGAGATACTAAGTCAAAGCTTTCAAAAGGTATGGACTGAAGAGACTGAGGTTATTTTTCAACATGTCCTCATTTCGGAAAATGGAAGAAAGCAGTATGCAGATTTTACAGTGAAACATTTTGATCGCCGTTTTAAAGGAGTATACGTCATTCTCATTCGGAAGAGTGAGAGAGGAAAAAATCAAAAGAACGGCAGGGACAAAGGGATGTTAGAGCAGAATTCGGTTTATCAACAGCGAATTGTCGATTTAGAAAACGAGCTCAATGAGGTCAAACAAAAGGAGCAAGAAGCAAGGGCTCAATTAAAAGAAAAAAACAAGCAAATAGAAGTGCGCGAGAAAACAAACGAGCATTTTATTAATATTATAAACAATTTAAAGGTGACAAGAGAAGAACTGTACCGGCCGTCTGTGAAGCCAGAACTTGCCACGTTGTTTGTGGACCGGGAAATGAATATTCGCTATCACACTCCTACAGCTACCTCTTTATTCACTTCAGCTCAAACCCGGCACCAGCAAACGTTTCAGTCGATGGTTAAGAAGTTATCGAAGGAAATGCTCTATCATGATATTCAATCTGTCATTTCAGATAGGCGTGTGATCGAACGTGAAATTGAAACGAACGAAGGAGAACAATTCACGGTTCATATGACGCCTTTCTATGATCAAGATCGCGAGGGAGCAGTGATGACCTGGATCAAAATGACCGAAATGACGAAATTGAAGCAGGCTCTTCATCTTGCGGTGACAGCACTTGATAACAGCCATATTCATATTGTGGTTGCAACGGGAGAAGGCGTCATTCAGTGTGTCAACCAGCGCTTTTGTCAGTTTGTACAACAGCATGAATATGACTTGATCGGAAAAGATATTTTTTCTGTCTATTATGCGTTGTGTCAATGTGATGATCTAGTGAAACAATGGGACGTGTGTTTAAGAGAGGGCAGCTGGACAGGTGAGCTGTATTTTCAGGACTTATCAGGGCGTGAGCGATGGGAAAGAGTCTCTTTACACCGAATCGATGACCCTGACAAAATGCAGTCTACTGTCATGCGGATTTCAGAGGATATTACAAGTCAAAAACAGTCTGAGAAAATGCTGATGAAGTCTGAAATGCTGTCAGCAGTTGGACAGCTTGCAGCTGGTATTGCCCATGAGATACGTAACCCACTTACGTCGTTAAAAGGCTTTTTACAGCTAATGATTCAAAGTAAAAAGTATCAGAAGGATTATGCCGATGTGATGATGTCAGAGTTTAATCGGCTTGAGTCTATTATTAACGAATTCCTTGTGCTCTCTAGAAGTAAATCTGTTAAATTTGAACCGGTGAATGTGAATCTTCTGCTCGAAGAAGTCATTATGGTCGTTGAATCTCAGGCGGTCTTAAAAGGAGTGTCGATTCAAAAGAATCTGGCGCCCTCACTGCCACATATTCAAGGCATTCCAAATGAATTGAAACAAGTGTTCCTTAACATTCTTAAAAATGGAATTGAAGCGATGGATGGAGTAACAGGTGTGATCCAAGTGACTTCATTATTGAAAAACGACCAAATGATGCTGATATTTGAAGACCAAGGAAAGGGCATACCAGAAGATGAGATTGGGAAATTAGGTGAACCTTTTTACACAACGAAAGAAAAAGGCACGGGTCTTGGATTAATGATGACCATTAAGATTATTGAAAGCCATGGCGGTACCATTCGTTTTGAGAGCAAAAGCTTTGAAGGGACACGTGTGATTATTACGTTTCCAAGTAATTGAGATCAGTTTTACACGAAATCCATCCAGTCTTAATAATTGCTTTGTACACTAGAAGAGATGAAGTTCAAAGGGGAGAAATCTAATGAAACGTATACAATCTATTCGAATGGTCTGTTGTTTGATTTTGGTGATATTTAGTCTGCAATCTTTACTGCCTAGTATGATGACAGCTGAGGCGTTTTCTTCTTCTGAGAAAAAGGAGACTTTATGGAAACAAACAAAGCCGATGAACATAAAAAAAGCCCGAAAACTGATAGGAGAAACGGTAACGGTGAGCGGAATCGTAACAGCAGATCAATCCGCTATAGGGAATGGGAAACTATCAACATATATTCAAGACAAAACAGCTGGTCTCAATATTTATTCTGCGCAGCCTAAGAATTTTCCAGAACTGAAAGCAGGCATGAAGGTCACGGTGACTGGCAAGGTGACGACTTATAAAGGGCTCGTTGAAATTGTGCCAGATCAAGATCGTCTGAAGATAGAGGCTGTGAATCAGCCATTGCCTTCGCCAAAGAAAGTTTCCATTAAACAATTGGAATCGGATCAAGCAAGCAAATATGAAGGAAGATTAGTGAAGGTAAAAGGCTATGTAGAACAAGCGCCAGATCAGCCAGCTGGCGGTGGATACAATGTGGTCATCATCGATAAAAAATATCATAGCACAGTCCTTAGAGTCATGGTTGATACGGGTGCCATTGATCAAGTGAAGACCGGAAAATGGTATGAGTTTACTGGCGTTTTAAGCAGATATGATACGCTGCAAGTACTTCCAAGACACAAAACCGATATCAAATTGCTGAAGCACCAGCCAAAGCCGCCAAAAATCAAAAAAGAATATGAGGCAACGGTAGATCGTGTTGTGGATGGAGATACCATTCATTTGAAGAAGCCTGTGCTCGGCACAACAAAGGTACGCTTCGTGAATATGGACACACCAGAAACCTACCACAAGCCCAAAAATGAATTAGATCAAAACCAGCTGCGCTTTGGACAAAAAGCGACGGATTATTTAAAAACGCTTCTTTCAAGTGGTGATCGAGTCACATTAAAGATTGGCCCGGAAGCAAAGGATGGATATGGACGTCTTTTAGCTCAAGTCAAAACCAAAAAAGGGCTGAATACGAACCTAGAGCTTGTGAAAAAAGGATATGCCCCTACTTATTTCATCTGGCCTGTTGGAGATGAAAAAGAGTATCAGATGTTTCAGCAAGCAGTGAAAGATGCCAAGGAAAAAGGGCTTGGTATTTGGAATGAAGAAGATCCTCTGTTAGAACAGCCGTTTGAATTTAGAGCACGCGAGCAGAAAAAAGGGCTCACACGTTATGTGGGGGATTCATCTGCAAAAACCTACGTATCACCTGACAGCTGGAATGAGATCGATGTAGATAAACGTGTCTTTTTTGCTTCTAAAGAAGAAGCAGAGCAGGCTGGATATCAGGCGTCAGAATCATCCAGTGAAGTCCCATTAACCATTTTAAGCATGAATGATTTGCATGGGAAAATTGATCAGCAATATGAGCTGGATGTAAAAGGTGATGGCAGGAAAGGAACATATGGACAGATGGATTATGTGGCGGCTTATATAAAACAAAAGCAAGCTGCGCAAAAAAATACACTGACAGTTCATGCAGGAGATATGATAGGCGGAAGCTCGCCGGTTTCTTCTCTTTTACAAGATGAACCAACCGTTGAACTAATGGAGAACATCGGCTTTGATGTTGGGACAGTTGGCAACCATGAGTTTGATGAAGGTGTAGACGAACTATTACGAATCTTAAAAGGTGGAGATCACCCGAAAGGCACAAAAGGATACGATGGGCAGAACTTCCCGCTTGTTTGTGCAAACTGTGAATACAAGGATACTGGCAAACCACTTTTACCGGCCTATGAAATCATGGATGTCGAGGGAATTCCTGTGGCTTTTATCGGGGTTGTGACAACATCAGCGGCAGGTATGGTCATGCCAGAAGGAATTAAAGACATTCAATTTACTGATGAAGTCCAAGCTGTCAATGAAGCAGCGAAGGAATTAAAGCAAAAAGGGATTAAAGCGATCGCAGTTCTGGCTCATATGACCGCCTCTCAAAATGGTGATACCATTACTGGAGAAAGCGCAAGGCTTGCCAAAGAAGGTGATGACGAAATCGATGTCATTTTCGCTGGCCATAATCACGAAGTGGTCAATGGAGAGGTGAATGGAAAATTAATTGTCCAAGCCTTTGAATACGGAAAGGCAATTGGAGAAGTCAATGTCACACTTGACAGGAAAACAAAAGATATTGTCAAAAAGAGTGCAAAGATCCAGTATGTAGACCAGGCTGGTATTGAAAAGGATCAGGAGGCAGCGGACATTTTAGCTCATTACGGAAAAGAAGTGGAGCCGATTATTAGTGAGGTGGTTGGAGAAGCTGGCGTCAAGATGGAAGGTGGCTATTCCAATGATGGTGATACACCGCTTGGCAACCTCATTGCGGATGGCATGAGATATTCAATGAAAAGTGACTTTGCCATGATGAATGGTGGCGGCATCAGACAAAATCTCGAAAAAGGACCCATTACTTGGGGAGACCTCTTTAATATTCAGCCATTTGGAAATGTGTTAGTGAAGCTGGACATTAAGGGGAAAGATTTAGTTGATATCATTGAAGCTCAAATATCTCCTCAATTTGGACCGGATTATAGCATTTCAGGCTTTTCTTATTCGTACAATCCGTTAACATATAAAGTAGTCGACTTAAAAATGCCTGATGGTTCTTCCGTTGATTTCGATAAAACGTATACACTCACAGTGAATAATTTCATGGCGACTGCGACTGGAAGTAAGTATGCGCCGATTGGACGACTAGGGAAAAATCCTGAAACAGGCCCAGAAGATTTAGAAGCAACGGTCGCTTTTGTAAAGAGCTTCGAGGGAGCTTCTATTGTGTATCAAAAAGAGGGCCGAATTCAACAAGCGAAACAAGAAGAAAAGGCAGCAGCAAGCTAAAGAATCATCAGCAAAGACAAAGGAGTTAACGCATGAAAAAATGGCTTGCAGTGATTGTCATGTCAGCGGGGATTGTGGTGCTTGGCTGGGGAATCTGGCAAATGGCTTCTACTCACTTACAAACAGCACATTCTTTAGAGGAAGCAAAGAAGGTCGTAGAAACTGATCAAGGGATGACAAAGGAAAAATTTTCACCTGAAATGGGGAAAGCCTCTGCCATCCTGACCATTCCGAAATTAAAAGCCGATTTGCCGATTGTTGAAGGGACAGATGCGGACGACCTTGCCAAAGGCGTCGGTCATTATAAAGGCAGTTATTACCCTGATCAAAATGGACAAATCGTTTTGTCGGGACACAGGGATACGGTCTTCCGCCGGACTGGTGAACTGGATATTGGGGATCAGCTGAAAATCACTGTACCGTATGGTGAGTTTGTTTATGAAATCACGCATACGAAAATTGTGGATCAGCATGATACATCCATTATTACCTTACAAAATAAAAAGGAAGAGCTTGTGTTAACCACATGCTATCCATTTCATTTTGTCGGCAACGCACCAGAGCGGTACATTATTTATGCGAAAAGAGCATCTGTCTAACGTCAAAAGAGCCTGTATGATCAGGCTCTTTTTTCTACATATTGTCCATTAATTTAGCCATATCAGGTGGGAGCGGTGCTTCTATCGTCAGCTTTTCACCTGTGAATGGATGGTTCATGTCTACTTGTTTGGCATGAAGGGCGCATCTGTTTATCAGGTCACGCTTCCCGCCATATAATGTATCGCCAGCTAAAGGATGCCCGAGACTGCTAAGATGGACCCGAATTTGATGCGTTCTGCCTGTTTCTAATCGCAGCTTAACGGCCGTCATCTGTAAACGTTTATTGAGATGGAAGACCTCATAATGAGTCTTGGCGCTTTGACCAGTAGGAGAAACCCTCCTTCTGACGGCATGGTGTTTATCACGTCCAATGGCTGCTTGGATCGTTCCTTTCTTTTTCTTAAACAGTCCTTGTGCGATGGCAAGATACGTTCTGTTAATCGCTTTTTTTGAAAGCATTTGATCGAGTACAGCATGTGCCAACCTGTGTTTGGCAAAAATGACGGTGCCACTTGTGTCTTGATCCAGCCTATGTATATGTCTGACCCGCTTTTCTTCTCCATTTGCTTGAAAATGGAAAGCGACTAGGTTCGCCAGCGTACCTGTTTGTCCTTTTTCATTTGGATGCGTCGGCCTTCCAGCAGGCTTTTGGACAACTAATAAATGCTCGTCTTCAAAGAGTACCTCTAATTCACCGTATTCTGGCGTCACATCACTTTCTTCCGTCTCAAATAAATCAATGAGAATCTGATCACCTGTACTCACTTTTGCAGCATGGTGGGCAGGTTTTTGATTGAGACGGACTTTTTGGTGCTCCATCCAAAAATGGATAATCGGTTTAGAGGCAGACACTTCGTCTTTTAAAAATTGACTTAAGGAAATGCCATTTTGCTGCTCACCTACTTTTAGGGAGAGCGTGTGTCCTTTTATGATCATGATATTCGTCCTCTCTTTGGGTATATATAGGAAACACTTACCTTAGCGAATGACTTTTTTTCTGTGCTATTCTGAATGGAGTAATAACGACAGAGAGGTAGATGCCACGTGAGATTAATGAAAGCTGCGACAGACCTTCAAGAGCAGGCAATTGAAGAAGTATCAAAGGAAATTGAAGATCTCTTATCCCATTCTGTCAATGGAGAAGCGCAGGAAAAACAACCCCGGCTTACATTCATTGATGGTGTGTATAACGGGACAATGGATGATGCTTTTCGTATCTTATCAGGTCTTCAGCTATTACATACCATTATTTTAAAGCCGAAGCGACATATCACAAAACGAGATCGTGAGTTATTTGAACTCAACCGTGAACAAGTTAATGTGTGCGGCTTTTCTTTCCCGTTTGATTTAGATGATTTTGCAGGCCGTCACCTTCAAAATGCGTAAAAGTTGGTGTGAACTTCCTTGTTAACTTATAAGGTCGTCGCACATACTATTTTTAAGGGAACGGAGAAACCTTCAAGATCTGTAATACCAATTCCGCTCTTTTTCAACAATGTCTATTCTCCACGAATCGGAGCGCTTGGATCTCTTGCAGAAAGAATCGAACATGACAGGAGCCTGACAAAACGAAGCAGGCTCCTTTTATACATAATCATTTTAGCAGACATTCATCTTTGAAAGTCAATTTTATTCACGATATGATAGCAGTATGGAAGATATTTCAGACTTTCGGAAAAAAGGAGTGGCCTCTTTGGTAAAGGCGATTATATTTGATTTTGATGGATTAATTTTAGATACAGAAACACATGAATATGAGGTTCTGCAGGAAATGTTTGCGGAGCATGAATCGGAGTTGCCTCTGTCTGTATGGGGAAATGTGATTGGAACGCAGGCAGGTTTTAAGCCTTTTGAATATTTGGAAGAGCAGTTAGGAAAGACATTAGATCATGAGGCACTCACAGAAGACCGGCGTTCACGTTTTCAAAAGAGAATGAAGGACGAAGCAGCAAGACCTGGTGTAGAAGCTTATTTAGAAGCGGCAAAGGAGCTTGGAATTAAGATTGGACTTGCTTCCAGCTCAGATTATAAATGGGTGTCTGATCACCTGAAACAAATTGGACTTTTCGATTACTTTGAATGTATCCGCACGTCAGACGATGTGGAAGAAGTGAAACCTCACCCAGAACTTTATTTGCAAACCGCACAATGCTTAGGCGTTGAGCCAAAAGATTGCGTGGCATTTGAGGACTCTGTGAATGGGTCAATCGCTGCCAAACGAGCGGGTATGAAATGTGTCATCGTGCCAAATAAAGTGACGAGCACACTGCAGTTTGAAGAATATGATGCGAGATTAGAATCCATGGCTGAAATCGAATTGCTCCAGCTATTCCATCAGCTTGAAAAAGAGGATCAGTAAGGGGGCAATACATCATGGCAGAAAAACTAGATTTAACGCGATTTGAAAAAAGAATGGTGATTCGAAATATTAGAGAAGAAGATATCGACCGAATCATTGCATTGCAAGAGGTATGCTTTCCAGGCATGGACCCTTGGAAAAAAGAGCACCTTGAAAGCCACCTTGAACATTTCCCAGAAGGTCAGTTCTGTGCGGAATTCGAGGGAGAAATTATTGGCTCATGTTCAAGTTTATTAATTAACTTTGATGAATACGATGATCGTCACACATGGCAGGACATCACAGATGATGGATATATCACAAACCATAATCCAGATGGGATGAATATGTACGGAATTGAAGTAATGGTCAGTCCTGAGTACCGCCGGATGAAAATCGGTCATCGTTTATACGAAGCAAGAAAAGACTTAGCGAGAAGATTAAATTTAAAAAGCATCATCATTGGCGGACGTATCCCGAATTATCATAAATATCAAGAGGAAATGACGCCTCGCCAATATGTAGAGCAAGTCATGCTGCACCAAATTTATGATCCTGTGCTATCTTTTCAGCTGTTAAATGAATTTAGCCTGATGCGGATCAATCCGAATTACTTGCCGGATGATAAAGCTTCCAGTACGTACGCAACGCTAATGGAATGGAACAATGTCGATTATCGTCCGCAATCGAAAAGATATTATAAATCGGCGTTCCCAGTACGAATTTGTGTCATTCAATATGCAATGAAGCAAATTCATTCCTTTGAAGAGTTTATGAATCAAGTGGAGTATTACGTGGATGTGGCATCAGATGCGTCAGCTGACTTTGCCGTTTTCCCGGAAATCTTTACAACGCAGCTTATGTCATATTTAGAAGAGAGATCACCAAGTCTAGCAGTGCAGCGGATCACAGAATATACCGAGGACTACATCAATTTGTTTACAGATCTCTCGGTCAAGTACAACATTAATATCATCGGTGGTTCTCATTTCGTTGAAGAGGAAGGGAAAATCTATAATATCGCCTATTTATTTAGACGTGATGGAACAATTGAAAAGCAATATAAGTTGCATATCACGCCGAATGAAAGAAAATGGTGGGGGATTTCAGCTGGTGACCAAGTCCGGGTATTTGATACGGATTGCGGGAAAATTGCGATCCAAATTTGCTACGATATTGAATTCCCTGAGCTTGCTCGAATTGCAGCTGACAAAGGAGCGAAAATTATTTTCACTCCATTCTGTACAGAAGACCGTCAAGGCTATTTACGAGTACGTTACTGTGCGCAGGCGAGAGCGGTTGAAAATCAGATATATACGGTCATTTCTGGAACGGTCGGAAACCTTCCGCAAACAGAAAACATGGATGTCCAATATGCACAATCAGCAATCTTTGCACCATCTGATTTTGAATTCGCAAGAGATGGCATTGTAGGGGAATGCAATCCGAATATTGAAATGGTGGTTGTCGGTGATGTCGACTTAGAAATATTAAGAAGGCAGCGTCAAGATGGGACGGTTCGTCAGCTGAAAGACCGAAGAAGAGACGTGTATCATATTGAATATAAGAAATAACCAAAACAAGCGCCCCGCAGTTATGCGAGGCGCTTTTCTTTATGTTTACATTTTCTTTAATGCGAGTGTAGCAAAGTGGGCAATGCTTTTGGCAGCTAAAAATGGAACGTCTGATTTGACAAGAGATTGATAAATCGTTTTTTCTACTTGTTTCCATGTAAGAGCAGGCTCTTCTAAAAGATTTTTTAAATCAGGTCCTACATGCTGGTTGAAAAACTGTTCAAATTGTTCGCGTTTTTCTTGTCCGGCAATCACTTCTAATTTTTGTAGCCACTTTTCTTGTTTTTGGAAAGATTGTTCGATGTTTTGTTTAATGGTGTCTGTTGTTGAAGGAAGCTGAAAATCACTTTCTGCTGTCACCTGCTTCGTTTGAATAGATGCAGCATCAGCCGTTTGTGTAATAGGTGAAGCGAATAAAAGGACAGAGGTGGAGAGCATCAAAGATTTTGCGATTGTTTTCATTAAGAAAACCTCCTAGTTCATTTAGTATTGTGCACGAGATTTATTATACATTTTTGTTAAAATAAGGTAATGGGGCTTACCGCTTATTTTTTCATGCGACAAAGGGATGCCAAATGAAAAGACGAATATACTGAATGGAAATGATGTTTTACAAAGGGAGAGGGATATGGGGCGAGAATCTAAACATCTGTATATCAATTTGCCGGTTAAGCATGTAAATGAGTCAAAGGATTTCTTTGAACAGCTGGGTTTTGACTTTCAACAAGAACTGACGAATGAACATGCTGCTTGTTTTGTGATGAATGAGACGATCACAGTCATGCTGTTATCACTTAAGCATTTCCAATCCATTTCAGAGAAGGAATTGGTAGATGCCAGAAATGGCGCAGAGGTCATTATCTCTTTACAGGTCGAGACGAGGGAAGAGGTTGATGAACTTGTAGAGCGTGCGATCGCAGCTGGTGGTTCACCGTTTAAGGAAAAACAAGACCATGATTTCATGTATGGCTGGAGCTTTCAGGATCGTGATGGTCATTTATGGGAAGTGTTTTATATGGATGAGGAGAGAAGCGACCTTTCATAAGGGTGCTTCTTTTTTATTGATGATCAGTGGTATGATAAGAGGGTAAAAAATAAGGAATTCATCTAGAGAAAAGTAGGTGCTGCATGGAGTTTTTACTTGTCTTAATGCCAGTGTTCGGCATATTCCTTATAGGGTATATTGGGCAGAAGACAATTGGCTTTGATATACATACGCTCTCATCAATGTCTTTATATTTAATGTCACCTTTTCTTGCGTTTGAAACCTTTTATCAAAATAAAGTATCGATGGACTATGTGTACTTATCTATATTTGTCGTAGGGCTTTGTCTTTCACTTGTTTTATGTGTCTTCATTTTATCTCGAATTTACGGGTATTCGAATGAAACGTATTGTGCCATGATTTTGTCATCAGCATTTATGAATAATGGAAATTACGGCACGCCTGTTGTCCTTCTTGTTTTTGGAGCAGCTGGTTTAGATATTGCGATTGTGCTAATGGTCCTTCAGCAGCTCGTCATGAGTACGATCGGCATGTATTATGCAGCAAAAGGTGGAGAGGACGCGGGAGACTTGAAGGTCGTTCTAAAAAAAGTGCTGCGTATGCCGGTTGCTTACGGGGCTCTTCTTGGTTTATTATTTCAGCTCATTGACCTTTCATTACCTAAAGAGCTTATGACAGGTGTTCAGCTGGTCGGGGATGCAGCGATACCAACGATTATGCTGATTTTAGGTATGCAGCTCGCAGTGATTTCTTTTAAACAAGTGGATTATCGCAATATTTCCTATGCGGTGCTGCTCAAGCTGTTTATTTCACCTCTCATCGCCTTTGGTTTTACACTTATTTTACCTGTAGATGATTTGGTGAAACAAATTATGATTTTAGTTGCAGCGATGCCGACAGCGGCGAATACAACGCTGATGGCTGTGCAATTTCGAACGAAGCCTGAGTTTGTCTCAAGCACGACGTTTCTCAGTACGATTTTAAGTATTGTGACTTTACCTGTTTTATTATGGATTTTATCCATGCACCCTCTGGGATAGGGGACGGCAAACAAAGGGGGACTTATGAATGAATGTAGATGTTCATTTTCAAGTAAGTGATGTGTTAAAAACGAAGCATTTTACGCATGCGAAAGTGTTAGCTGGGGAAAAGGGATTGTTTCGGCAGGTAAAATGGGTACATGTACTTGAAGTGCCTGCTGTAGAGGATTTGTTAAACGGAGGCGAGCTGATCTTAACGACGGCCGCAGGCTTCCATGATCAATTGGAAGTCTTTCAGGCGTTTTTAAGGCAGTTGATTGACTCAGGTGCGGCTGGACTATGTATTGAATTTGTACCGCTCCGGTTTGATGTACCGGAAGAACTGATTATTTATGCAGAAGAACGTGATTTTCCGCTTATTCTGTTTACAAAAGAAGTGAAGTTCGTCAATATTACACAGCATCTCCATACGATGATGATTGAGCGTCAGTATCAGATGATGGCGGATTTAGAAACACTGTCGTCCAAGTTGAATGAGCTTTTATTGACTCCTCATCCGCAGATGGATATTTTGGATCAAGTGTATCAGCACGTGAGAGGGATTCTTTTGTTGATCCCTGTTCAAGGTGAACCGATTATTTTATGTGATTCATCCAAACAAACAGAAGAGCTTGTGATGAATTATTTGCAATATGCTTCATTACCAAAAGGATATGAAGTGACGCAAAAACAAGTCCTTGCACTCAAACAAACCTTTGCAGACCTCGTCCTCATTCATCAATCGAACACGCTCTCGGAATTTGAACTGCTTGTGATGGATAAAGGAGCGAATGCCCTTGCCCAGCAAACTTTAAGAGAGCTGTATACAGAAGAGCTGAAGAAGACAAAAGAGAATGAATGGCTGCAAAAATGGTTTCATGAAGAGCATACAGAAAGAGAAATCATAGAACACCTTGAGGAAACAGAAGGACTGAAAAAACCGACCGGCTGTGTGGTGATGCTCTTTCAAAAAAACCACCAAATAGAAGAAATCGCAGGGAATCTTTATTTTCTTGTCTCTTGCCGTTCTATTTTTCAGCGTGCTGGTTTCCATTTGATTGTGTACGAGCATCAAGGACAAACCTTATTTATTTTATTGAATACAAGAAAAGTTGAGGACTGGAAAGAGCGTGCAGAAAAAGCGGCAAACGACATCACGCAATTATATGACCGTGAGAAGCCCGGCGAGGCAGTCATCAATTATGGAATCGGTTCATATTGTGAGCAATTTCAGCACATGAGAAAAAGTTTTCAAGCAGCGAAAGAAGTGCTGCATTTAAAGAAAGTGATGCCGCAACGGATAAAAAGCCCATTTTATCAAGATTTACATATGCTTCGATTGATGCCTGTCATGAAAGAAAGCGGGTTATTAGAATGCATGGTGAAAGAGTATTTAGAGCCGGTGATTTTATATGATAAACAAAATAGCGGCAGGCTCTATCAGACGCTGAATATCTTTTTACAGACAAACGGTTCTAAAAAAGAAACCGCAAGCCAGCTCTATATTGTGAGGCAGACGCTTTATCACAGATTGGATAAGCTTCATGCTTTACTTGGTGAGGATATGATGCAAGCGCCAAAACGTCAAGCGCTTGAATTTGCGATCCTTGCTTATGAATTTTTACAGGGGAATCGCCATTAACGGTATATGTTAGATTTGCCAAGGGATCAAGTAGAGTGTCTCATGGTTCTTTTCAATCAGTTGACGATCTGTCTAATGTAATGTGTCTGGCCCCTTTTTTATAATGAGAGTAACGACCGGGCGGTCTTGTTTCAGTTTCATATGCCTCACTTTTTATCCATATAATGAATGGAGAGGTCATATGCAGGACCGTTTTAAGCTTCTTTGATGATGAAAACGGATACATGGGGGCGTGGGAAGATGAAAACACATAACGCACAAGATCTTCAGGCGAAAGATGATCAGTTCATTTGGCATCATATGAAAGGGACAAATAAAGAAAATGAAAGTATGGTGATTCAAGAGGCAGAAGGCGCATGGGTGACAGATATTCATGGAAATCGCTATTTAGACGGGATGTCAGGACTATGGTGTGTAAATGCCGGATATGGACGTAAAGAGCTTGCAGAAGCGGCGTATAAGCAATTAAATACGATGCCTTACTACCCACTGACACAAAGCCATGTGCCGGCGATTCAGCTGGCTGAGAAGCTCAATGAATGGCTAGGCGGGGACTATGTGATCTTCTTTTCTAACAGTGGTTCTGAAGCGAATGAAGCGGCATTTAAGATTGCCAAACAATATCATGCGCAAAAGGGAGAGAGTACACGCACAAAATTTATTTCCCGATATCGATCGTATCATGGCAACACAGCAGCAGCTCTAGCCGCAACGGGTCAAGCGCAGCGTAAGTACAAATATGAACCGTTAGGGCAGGGGTTTATCCATGTCGCACCGCCTGATATGTACCGGCATCCTGAAGATCAAGAGAGCTTGGCAAGTGCTGATGCAATCGATCAAGCGATGACGTGGGAATTAAGTGAGACCATTGCTGGCGTCATCATGGAGCCGATGATTACAGGAGGCGGTATCTTAATGCCGCCAAAAGGATATTTGAAGAAGGTGAAAGAAATCTGTGAAGATCATGGAGCGCTCCTTATTGTGGATGAAGTGATATGCGGCTTTGGCCGGACAGGAAAGCGGTTTGGATTTATGCATGAGGAAGTGAAACCAGATATCATCACCATGGCAAAAGGGATCACAAGTGGATATTTACCGCTATCTGCAACGTGCGTGAAACGAGACATTTATGAAGCGTATGCAGGAGAAGATACGTATGACAGGCTACGGCATGTGAATACATTTGGCGGTCACCCTGCTTCCTGTGCGGTGGCACTTGCTAACCTAGACATCATGGAAAACGAGCAATTAGTGGAGCGGTCAGGCACGCTTGGCCAAGACATGCTCGAACGTTTGCAAGAGTTAAAAGAGCATCCATTTGTCGGTGATGTGAGAGGAAAAGGCCTGCTGTTTGGGATTGAGCTTGTGCAGGATCAGGCGTCAAAAAAGCCAGCTGATCCAAGTGTAGTCGGTCAATTGATTACAGAATGTAAAAAGCGAGGATTGATCATCGGGAAAAATGGCGATACAGTGGCTGGTTATAATAACGTGGCACAGCTCGCACCACCGCTAAATATCACTGATGAAGACGCCTCATTCATTATTCATACTTTAAAAGAAAGCATGGCACAATTATAGCAGAGATTTCTCTGCTTCAGATTGTTGACAAAGGGCTAAAATATTATTTATTTTAGCCCTTTGTCTTCTTTTCAGCGTGATAGAAAACCTTTGCAGTCTAGGAAGAACGAGTACTGGCGCGGAGCGAATTTGACATTCGTGAGCACCAGCACGCAGGACTGACAAAGAATGCGAGGGTTTGCCTACACGCTGTAGCAGAGAGGTTTCTCTGCTTTTTTCTATGCCCTGAAAGGATCAGGTTTTGATCGATCTGCTAGGCTGAATGGTCAATGGGCACACTAGGTGTATTGAAAAAAACATGCGATTCTATTACTGTAAGGAGAAGATAGAACCAATACACACGAGAAGGAGACGGCATATGAGTTTTCATGATCAACCCATTCTACCTGCTGTTCGCAATATGAAGCAATTTGAGGAATTTTTAAAAAGTCCATTTACATATGGGGTCTTACTAGATGTTCACTTAGGGCGGCTTAAGGGCATCATGAATGAGGCGAATGCGCATCATAAAAAAATGTTTGTCCATGTCGATCTCATTCACGGAATCAAACATGATGAGTACGGAACGGAATTTATTTGTCAGGAAATGAAACCAGCTGGCATTATTTCTACTAGGTCTTCTGTCATAGTAAAAGCCAAGCAGAAAAAGGTATATGCCATCCAGCGAATGTTTTTACTTGATACAAGTGCGATGGAAAAAAGCATGGAGTTTGTCGGGAAACATCGTCCAGATTTTATTGAAGTATTGCCGGGTGTCGTGCCAGATTTAATTACAGAAGTGCGCGAAAGAGCTGGAATACCAATATTTGCAGGAGGGTTTATCCGAACAAAAGAAGATGTAGAAAGGGCGCTTGCAGCAGGGGCGACAGCTGTCACCACATCGAATACAGAGCTTTGGAAAGCGTTCCAAAAGTGAAAAAGATAAAATGTGAAAATTGATTGACAACGTTTTCATCCTCTGTTACTATAGCACTAAGTTAATATAATGTGATGGAGAAACGGAGATCCACAACGACGCTTTACTAGGTGACAAATGACCCTGATGTAAAGTATGTTTGTTGTGGATCTTTTTTCTTTATCTTTTCTACACATTTATAGGGGATGGCAACTGAACCAGAGGAGGAATTTTTCATGACACCATTTTGGGGTGAAGTCGTTGGTACAATGCTTCTTATTATTTTCGGAGGCGGTGTGTGTGCGGCAGTCAGTTTAAAGAAATCGCTCGCTTACCAGTCCGGCTGGATTGTAATCGCTTTCGGATGGGGATTTGCAGTAGCGATTGCAGCTTATGCCACTGGAGGAATCAGCGGTGCACATTTAAACCCGGCGCTGACAATAGGTCTTGCATTAGAAGGAAGTTTTCCTTGGGCTGATGTTCCAATGTATATTGTCGGTCAAATGCTTGGCGCATTACTCGGAGCTATTATTGTCTTCTTACATTACTTACCACACTGGAAAGCGACAGACGATCCAGGTGCAAAACTAGGCGTATTCTCAACTGGTCCTGCGATTCCGCATACTTTTGCAAACGTGCTCAGTGAAGTCATTGGTACATTTGTATTGGTGGTAGGAATTTTAGCGATTGGTGCAAATAAATTTGCAGACGGAGTCAATCCGCTGATTGTTGGTTTCTTAATTGTCGCAATTGGTCTTTCATTAGGTGGTACAACTGGTTACGCAATTAACCCTGCACGTGATTTAGGTCCAAGAATCGCACATGCCATTCTGCCGATTCCAGGTAAAGGTCCATCAAATTGGAAATATGCTTGGGTTCCTGTTGTTGGTCCAATTTTGGGCGGTGCATTTGGCGGTGTTTTCTATAATGCAGCCTTTAAAGCGAACGTCACACCAGCCTTTTGGATTGTAAGCGTTATTTTAGTTGTGGTATTGTTAGGACTCTATGTTTCTACGAAAAACCAGACAAATGCTGTCAATGAAAGTATGTAAGGGGAGGAAAACATCATGGCAAAAGAAAAATATATTCTCGCATTAGATCAAGGGACAACAAGCTCAAGAGCGATCTTATTTGATCAAGAAGGTAAAATTGCCCATACAGCTCAGAAGGAATTCAATCAATATTTTCCGAACCCAGGCTGGGTAGAACACAATGCAAATGAAATTTGGAGCTCTGTTCTATCAGTTATTTCAACTGCTTTAATCGAATCAGGAATTGAAGCAGATCAAATCGCCGGTATCGGAATTACGAACCAGCGTGAGACAGCTGTCGTTTGGGATAAACATACAGGCGCACCCGTTTACAATGCAATTGTTTGGCAGTCACGACAAACATCTGGTATATGTGATGAGCTAAAAGCGCAAGGGCACGATGAAACGTTTAGAAATAAAACGGGTCTACTCATTGATGCTTATTTCTCAGGTACTAAAGTGAAATGGATTTTAGACAATGTCGAAGGTGCTCGTGAGAAAGCAGAAAATGGTGACTTGCTGTTTGGCACAATCGATACATGGCTCATTTGGAAAATGACTGGCGGTCAATCACACGTGACAGATTATTCAAATGCATCAAGAACGTTAATGTTCAATATTTACGATCTGAAATGGGATGAAGAACTACTTGATATTTTAGGTGTTCCAGCTTCCATGCTGCCAGACGTCAAACCATCATCACACATTTATGGTGAAACAACAGACTATCACTTCTTCGGTAAAAATATTCCGATTGCAGGAGCGGCAGGAGATCAGCAGTCTGCGCTATTCGGTCAGGCTTGCTTTGAAGAAGGAATGGCGAAGAACACATATGGTACAGGATGTTTCATGTTGATGAATACAGGGGAAAAAGCAATTAAGTCAGATCATGGATTGTTAACGACTATTGCATGGGGCATTGACGGCAAAGTTGAATATGCTTTAGAAGGAAGTATTTTCGTTGCTGGCTCAGCGATCCAGTGGCTGCGTGATGGACTTAGAATGTTTAAAGACTCAAAAGACAGTGAAGCTTATGCTGAGCGCGTTGAGTCAACAGACGGCGTATATGTCGTACCAGCATTTGTTGGTTTAGGCACACCATATTGGGATAGTGATGTCCGAGGCGCTGTATTCGGTTTAACACGCGGTACTTCTAAAGAGCACTTTGTTCGTGCAACGTTAGAATCACTTGCTTATCAAACGAAAGATGTTTTAGATGCGATGGAAAAAGATTCAAACATCTCACTTAAAACATTGCGCGTCGATGGCGGGGCTGTAAAGAATGATTTCTTAATGGGCTTCCAAAGTGATTTGCTCGATGTACCAGTAGAACGTCCAGAAATTAATGAAACGACGGCACTCGGCGCGGCCTATCTTGCGGGAATAGCAGTTGGCTTCTGGAACGACCGTTCAGACATTGCAAAACAATGGAACCTTGACAAGCGCTTTGAACCTAAAATGGAAGAAGACAGCCGTGACTCGTTATACAGCGGGTGGAAAAAGGCTGTAAAAGCAGCTCAAGCTTTCAAATAAACAAAAAGTATGGTATACTTCAAGTAAGTTAATAGAACGGTTGGAGAACTGGAGAGACCGCAAGCACCGAAGTGTAGAAATACGCTTTGGGTGTTTGCGGTCTCTTTTTCTTTACCGTACAACATGGGAGGAACAAGAGATGACTTTTTCTAGCTTAGAAAGAGAACAAATGCTTCAGGACATGACAAAAAAACCATATGATGTGTTTATCATTGGTGGGGGTATTACTGGCGCTGGTACAGCACTTGATGCGGCTTCACGCGGAATGCGTGTCGGTCTTGCGGAAATGCAGGACTTCGCAGCAGGTACGTCTAGCCGCTCAACGAAACTTGTACACGGCGGACTTCGTTATTTAAAACAATTTGAAGTGAAAATGGTCGCAGAGGTCGGTAAAGAGCGTGCCATCGTATACGAAAACGGTCCTCATGTGACAACGCCAGAATGGATGCTTCTTCCGATGCATAAAGGCGGGACATTCGGTAAGTTTTCAACTTCAATCGGACTTAGAGTATATGACTTTTTAGCTGGCGTTAAGCATAGTGAACGCAGAAGTATGCTAAGTGCAAAAGAGACACTTGCAAAAGAACCGCTAGTGAAAAAGGATGGCTTAAAAGGCGGGGGCTACTATGTTGAATACCGTACAGATGATGCACGCCTGACAATTGAAGTCATGAAAGAGGCTGTGAAATTCGGGGCAGAAGCGGTCAACTATGCGAAAGTAAAAGAATTTATTTATGATAAAGGCAAAGTTGTCGGTGTTGTCATTGAAGATGTCACAACACAGAAAACATACGATGTATATGCGAAAAAAATCGTCAATGCGACAGGTCCATGGGTCGATCAGCTAAGAGACAAGGACCACTCAAAAGAGGGGAAACATTTACAGCATACTAAAGGAATTCACTTAGTATTTGACCAATCTGTTTTCCCATTAAAACAAGCAATCTACTTTGACACACCTGATAAACGAATGGTCTTTGCGATTCCAAGAGAAGGAAAAACGTACGTGGGAACAACAGATACCGTTTACAAAAAACAGCTGGAACATCCGCGTATGACAAAAGCAGATCGTGATTACGTGATCAAAGCCATTCAATATATGTTCCCAGATCTTAACATTACAGAGAAAGACGTTGAATCTAACTGGGCTGGTCTTCGTCCACTCATTCATGAAGAAGGCAAAGATCCTTCAGAAATTTCTCGTAAGGATGAGGTATGGACATCATCTTCAGGCTTAATCACGATTGCTGGCGGTAAATTAACAGGTTACCGTAAAATGGCCGAACACATTGTGAATCTTGTACGTGATGGACTTAAAGAGGAAACTGGAAAAGATTTCGGACCATGTAAAACGAAACATATGCCAATTTCAGGCGGGCATGTAGGCGGTTCAAAAAATATGGCATCCTTTGTTCAAGCGAAAACGGCAGAAGGAGCATCCGTTGGTTTGACAGAACCGATTGCACAAAAATTAGCTGAGAAATATGGCTCAAACGTCAGCAATGTCTTCAAGCGTGTAGAGCAGCTTCAAGGGGAAGCAGACAAACGAAACATTCCCGCATATGTGTTGGCTGAACTTGTCTATGCGATCGAAGAAGAATTGGCTGTTACACCTGTCGATTTCTTCTTGAGAAGAACAGGCAGCCTATTATTTAATATCAATTGGGCAAAAACGTATGCACAGCCTGTTGTTGACTATATGGCAGATCGTTTTGGCTGGGATGAAGCGACAAAACAGAAACATCAAACTGAATTAGACCGACTATTCCATGAAGCAGTCGTACCGCTTGATGCTGAATAAGTAAAAAGCCGATCGTGTATCGGCTTTTTTTATTTTGTTCATCGTTTTTTCATATGTTCATGATATAACATGACATGAAGGATAATTCCATATAAAATAACAGTAGATGTTATTTTATTGATGATAAGAGCTGGGAGGACGACCATGAGTTGGAATACGAATTATGAGCGTTGGATCAATGAGAAGCACCTGGATACTGAACTAAGGGAATGGCTGGAGGCACATCAAGATGATCATCAAGCGCTTGAAGACTGCTTCTACAAAAACCTTGAGTTTGGTACTGGAGGAATGCGCGGAGAAATTGGTGCTGGAACGAACCGAATGAATGTTTACACTGTTCGAAAAGCATCTGCTGGTCTTGCTGCGTATATTGCAGCACATGGAGAGGATGCAAAAAAAAGAGGCGTCGCCATTGCCTATGATTCACGCCATAAATCTCCTGAATTTGCGATGGAAGCGGCCAAAACACTTGCTTCACATGGCATTCAAACATACGTATTTGACGAACTGCGTCCGACACCAGAACTCTCTTTTGCAGTTCGAGAACTGAATGCCTTTGCAGGGATTGTTGTGACAGCAAGTCACAATCCGCCAGAATATAATGGCTATAAAGTTTATGGAGAAGATGGAGGCCAAATGCCCCCATTTGAAGCAGATCAAGTCATTAAAGAAGTAGATGCCATCGAAAATGAATTAGCCATTTCAGTGGAATCAGAAGAAGTATTGAAGCAAAATGGTTTGATCCGCATGATTGGTGAAGAAATCGATCAAGCGTATATGGAAAAATTAAAAACCATTCGTGTGCACCCTGAGCTTGCAAAAGAAGTCGATGTCAAAGTGGTGTTTACCCCGCTTCACGGGACGGCGAATAAACCTGTCCGAAACGGACTTCAGGCCTTTGGTTATAAGCATGTGACGGTTGTACCTGAACAGGAAAAACCAGATCCGCAATTCTCGACGGTTACGTCTCCAAATCCAGAGGAGCATGCCGCTTTTGAATACGCCATCAAGCTTGGCGAAAAGCAAAATGCTGATATTTTGATTGCGACAGATCCAGATGCAGATCGATTAGGTATAGCTGTGAAAAATCATGATGGTGAATTTACCGTTTTGACCGGCAACCAAACAGGCGCCTTACTACTTCATTATTTATTATCTGAAAAACAAAAACTAGGTCAGCTGCCGCCTCGCCCCGTTGTGATGAAAACGATTGTGACAAGTGAGCTTGGGCGTGCTGTTGCCTCAGCATTTGGAGCTGACACGATTGATACGCTCACTGGCTTTAAATTTATCGGAGAAAAAATTAAGCAGTTTGAAGAAAGCGGAGAATACACGTTTCAATTCGGCTATGAAGAAAGCTACGGCTATTTGATCGGTGATTTTGCACGAGATAAAGATGCAGTTCAAGCTGCGCTATTAGCAGTTGAAGTCGCAGCCTTTTATAAGAAACAAGGGAAGTCATTATATGATGCGCTTGTTGATATTTTTAAGGAATTTGGATTTTACAGAGAAGGGTTAAAGTCATTAACCTTAAAGGGGAAAGTAGGAGCAGAGCAGATTTCTGCTATTCTTCATACCTTTAGATCAAACCCGCCAGCTTCTATCGCCGGTCAGCGCATTACGGTCATTGAGGATTATCAATCAAGTCAAAGACACCTTGTGGCTGAAAAGAAAGAAGAAACGATTCATCTGCCGGCATCAAACGTCCTGAAATATTTCCTTGAAGATGGCTCATGGTTTTGTTTACGACCTTCTGGTACGGAGCCTAAAGTCAAATTTTATATTGCAGTCAAAGGCACATCGTTAACAGACAGCGAAGAAAAGCTGAAACACTTATCAGAAGAAGTCATGAAAGTCGTCTATGATATTGTGGAAGAAACAGCTAAATAAAATATCACAAAGCCATCATGTCATGCATGATGGCTTTTTCTCAGTCAAAAGGATGAGAAAAAATCATCCTTTTTGAGAAAGAGCCGCACAGATGCTCATGGTATAATCAACATATTGATAAGAGAGGCAGTAAAAGCCGGGGGTACACACGATGGGAGATTACCAAGAAAAAGTCAAAACATTAAAAACGTTAAAAGAAATTGCTGAAAAGCTAAATGAAGGGATGGAAATGAAGGAAACGCTTCATGAAGTGCTTCATATGCTTATGGAAGTGACAGGCTTTCAAACAGCATGGATTTATTTTATAGAAGAAGACGGATCGTATGAACTAATGGCAGAAGTGTGCTTACCTGAAGCGCTAGCAAAGGATCGAAAGCAATTGATGTGTCAAAACGATTGCTATTGCATCAACCGCTACACGAAAGGCTCACTGCAATCAGCTACCAATATCATCAATTGTAAACGGATTGAAACGGCGATTGGGCAAAAGCTTGGAGATACAGAAGGAATTACCCATCATGCAACCGTTCCGCTCCAAGCATGTAAGCGTACGTTTGGCTTATTAAATGTGGCGGCAAAAGGGAAGGTTACATTTACACAGGAGGAGCTGAATCTGCTTGAAAGTATTGCACTGCAAATTGGTACGGCTATTCAGCGCATGAAGCTTGTGCAAAATGAGCAGCAGCATGCACTTTTAGAAGAACGAAACCGGCTTGCGCAGGATTTACATGATTCTGTGAATCAAATGCTGTTTTCCGTGAGTTTGACTGCAAAGGCAGCGCGTCAAATGACAAGTGATCAAAAATTAGGTGAAATGATTGATTTTATTCAGCATTTATCACAAGATGCCCTCATTGAAATGCGATCACTCATCTGGCAGTTAAGACCAAAAGGGCTTGAAAAAGGATTTACAACAGCGATTGAAGAGTATGCACAGCTTTTAGGTCTAAATTGTTCATTGTCTTTATCAGGCTGTATGGAAATAGATCATTCAAAGCACGAGACTTTATTTCGCGTATGCCAAGAAGCTCTAAATAATTGCCAAAAGCATGCGGGCGTTGAGAAAGTAGAGGTCAAACTGGAGCAATCAGGAGATACGTTTGGTATGAAAATCATCGATCAGGGAAAGGGATTTCAGTATGATGAACAAATGAGTCTTCCTTCATTTGGGCTGAAAGGGATGGCTGACCGTATCCGAAGAGCAGGAGGTACATTTTGCATCAATTCTGAGCTAGGTAAGGGAACGACGATTGATGTGAAAGTACCATTTTCTCAAGAAAGGAAGGGATTGTCATGAGGGTAGTCATTGCAGATGATCATCACATTGTCAGAAAAGGGCTGGTCTTTTTCTTGCAAACCCAGCCAGATGTGGACATCGTTGGTGAAGCATCCAATGGAGAAGAGGCACTACAGGTAGTGAGGCAGACAAAGCCTGACATTGTCTTGATGGATCTCTCTATGCCTGTAATGAATGGGATTGAGGCTACAAAGCAAATGACGCTGGATATGCCGGATGTCCGCATTGTCATTTTGACAAGCTATGCAGATAAGGACTATGTGATCCCTGCTATCCAAGCGGGAGCAAAGGCTTATCAGCTCAAAGATGTAGCACCTGAAAAGCTTCTCACGACAATGATTGAGGTGCAAAATGGTACGTACCAGCTAGATGGTCATATTACAGCTTTTCTTGTCCAGCATCTAACTGAACCTAAAGAGCAGAAATGGGCATTGATGAACGAACTGACCAATAGAGAACGTGATGTCTTATTTGAAATCGCAAAAGGGAAAAGTAACAAAGAAATCGCCTCATCGCTGTTTATTTCTGAAAAGACTGTGAAAACTCACGTGTCTCATGTGTTATCAAAGTTAGAGCTGGCAGATCGAACTCAGGCCGCTCTATATGCGGTAGATTATCAAAAAAATCAGCCGAAAGAGCTGTTGTAACAGTCATGGTGGACATTCCAAAAGACTTCATGAGTATTTCTCATGAAGTCTTTTCTTCTTTATGAAAGGCGGTTAGTAAAAGGCTGAAAAGAAAACAAAGAGCTAAAATAAAGTTCATTCTAGCCCTATGTCAACAATCTGAAAGAAAATCAGCCTTTTCCTTTATGTGTACATCGGTTCTGCATATGCTTCAGCAACGGCAGCCTCTGAAGCATGGTCGATATACTGTAGGAGTCCATATAAACATTTTTCAACATCTGCATCGTTCCGGTTAAATTGATACGCGTGTAAGAAATGCTCAATACGTTTCGAGAGCAAATCATCTTGCGTACGGACCATAAGAATAAGTAAATTATCCCATTGCGAGCGATGCGTATAATAAAGTGCCTTATCATAATCTGCCACATTCATTAAACCTTCTCCTTTCCCTTGAGAAGTCTTACTTAGTTTGCTCGGATCAGATCGACTTTTTCAGGGGAAAAGTTGGTGTCTGCATAAACAGGGTACCGGGAATTATAGGCTGAATAAATGCTTGATGTATGAAAAAGAACCAACCAGCAAAACCTAAACAAAATAGATATGAAAGTGAGAATATTGATATCATGCACCCGAAATTATGGATGCTTTTTGCAGCAGGAATTGTTTTATTTGGCAGTCTCATGATTCATCCATCTTCACAAGCAGCCGAGCAGCCGGCAGAGAATTGGGAAAGGCTTGCGTATACTGCCTTGCAAGATGAATATGAAGGCGCCGCTTTAAACGATTATCATTACATTGGACGTACACAAGTGAATGAAGATCAAACAAAAGATGTGTTTCGTGTGACCGTGAAGGAAGGCTCCACACGATTTGCAGCACATGCAGAAATTTATTTTCATCCAGTGACGGGTCATTTGATTAGTATTAACGTATTTCGGCTATAAAAAAACACCTCTTTTAAAAAGAGGTGCTCCAGCTGAAAAGAAGATTTATTTCATGCTTCCTTGAAGATATGAGCGAATATCCACACCGAGTGAATCCGCTAAACGCTGTCCATAATCTTCATCTGCACGATAGAAGTTGCAGATCGCAAGTAATTTCGTTTTTTCATTTACGTCTTTCAAGTCAGCTGTCAAGTTTTTGATCAATGCTTGTTTCTCTTCTTCAGAGTAGCTTCGATATTTTTCTCCAGCTTGTTTGAAATCGTTTGGTTTTTCGATTTTTTGTCTCACCATACGGTCACCGTGAAGAACCGGTTCACTTTCTTTGTAGTGAGGGTTTTCTTTTGGCTGATCGTCATAACGGTTTGGTTCATAGTTAATATGACCGCTTGGACGAGTTGTTGTCATAAAGCCATCCTGTTGGTTATTGTGTACAGGCGCATAAGGACAGTTCACTGGGATGCGCATGTAGTTTGCACCTAGGCGGTGACGCTGCGTGTCAGGATAAGAGAACAGACGACCTTGAAGCAGTTTGTCTTCAGATGCTTCAATTCCTGGTACTAGGGCACTTGGCGTGAAAGCAGCTTGCTCTGTTTCAGCAAAGAAATTTTCTGGATTGCGGTTCAGTGTCATGCGGCCCACTTTTTGAAGCGGATAATCTTCCTCGCTCCACGTTTTCGTCGGATCACATGGATCATAATCTAGTTCATCATAATCACTGAGCGGCATAAGCTGAACGTAAAGATCCCATGCTGGATAATTTCCTTTTTCAATACGATCATACAAGTCTCTTGTCGCATGCTGGAAGTCGTTTGCTTGAATTTCTGCAGCTTCTTCCATCGATAAATTGCGAATGCCTTCTGATGGTCTCCAGTGGTATTTCACATATTTTGTTTCTCCGTATTTGTTTACCCATCTAAACGTATGAACACCAGAACCGCGCATTTCAGCGTAGTTCGCAGGAATACCTTCGTCAGAGAAGAGCCATGTGAGCATGTGAGTGGATTCAGGTGTTAACGTCATAAAATCCCAATAACGGTCTGGATCTTGAATGTTTGTTACAGGATCTGGCTTGAGAGAGTGAACCATATCAGGAAATTTGAGTGCATCACGAATAAAGAAGATCGGCAAGTTGTTCCCAACTAGATCATAGTTGCCTTCTTCTGTATAAAATTTGACAGCGAAGCCGCGAGGGTCACGTAATGTTTCAGGCGAACCTTTAGGATGAATAACCGTTGAGAAACGGACAAAAACGTCTGTTTGTTTTCCTTTTTCACTTAAGAAGGCTGCTCTTGTATGTTTCTCCATGCTATTTTCTACTTCAAATACACCATAAGCGCCGGCGCCTCTTGCATGAACGACACGCTCTGGAATACGTTCACGGTCAAAGTGTGCAAGTTTTTCAATCAAATGGTAATCATCAAGAAATGAAGGCCCCCTGTGACCAGCAGTTCTTGAGTTTTGATTATCGCCAACTGGCACGCCTTGATTCGTTGTCAAATTTTTATGATTAGAATTTGTCATTCTTTTTCTCCTCCTGTAAACAAAAAATGGTTTCTAGCAATCTATATACCCTAATTATATTGAATCAAACATGATAGTCAATATTTATTTATAATAATTTTAAATAAATTATTATTACAAGGAGGTAAAGAAAAAGACGAAAGAAATAAATTCTTTCGCCTTAGAGCAGAAGCTCTCTTAGAGCATCTTTGTTTTGTGTTAAATCATTTAATGTGTATTGGTCAAGAACGCGTAAATAAGCAGTGAGTGCTTCATGAAGTACGTGCTTTAATGAACAAATCGGGGAGATAATACAGCTGTTTTTCTTCGGATCAAAGCATTCAACCATGACTAAATCATCCTCTGTATAGCGGACAACCTCACCAATATTAATGCTTTCTGGGCTTTTCCCCAGCCTAATCCCACCATTTCTTCCGCGGATCGTTTCTACATAACCACGTTTTCCTAGATGGTAAATTACCTTTGTCAGGTGATTTTTCGAAATGCCATAAATATCGGCAATCTGCTGAATATTTGACAGTTCATTGTTTTCTCTCGAAGCTAAATAAATGAGTACCCTTAATGAGAAATCTGTATAATTCGTAAGTTTCATTTGGACGACCTCTAAACCTAATAGAGTTTTGTATCATCGTAACACATTTTAGACAAAAACTGTTCGAGAAAGTGCTAAATGTGACAACATTTAAAACATGTATTATAAATATTGCTTTTATATGTTGTCTTCCATTACGATAAAGATGTATTTAAAATACATCTTTTGAAAGAAGGAATAACGATGTTATCCACAGATCAAATGAATGCCATTAAACAATCAGCCCCTCTTCTAAAAGCTGAGGGAACAAAACTTGTGACAGTTTTTTATCAAAATATGATCAGACAGCATCCAGAGCTACTCAATCAGTTTAATAAAACAAATCTCATGAATGGAAGCCAGCCAGAGGCGCTTGCCGCAACACTCTATCAAGCTGCACTGCACATTGATCGCTTGGCAGACTTGCTTCCTGCTGTGAAACAAATTGCCCATAAGCATGTCAGTGTCATGGTGAAAAAAGAGCAGTACCCAATCGTCGGATATCACCTTCTTGAAGCAATGAAAGAGGTATTTGGGTTATCAGAGGAAGATGACACATTGTTGGCTTGGAAGGCTGCATATGACATCATTGCGAATATATTCATCACCATTGAGGCAGAAATGATGGCTGAAAATATGAAACAAACTGGTGGATGGGCAGATGTCAAACCGTTTATTCTGAAGAAAAAGAAACAAGAATCTCCATCACTCATTTCCTTTTATTTAGTACCAGAGGATGAATCTGAGCTACCAATGTATGAAGCTGGTCAATATATTACGGTGCAGGTAGATATGCCGGGTGAAGCCTATGTATGCAGCAGACAATACAGTTTATCAGATCAATATCACCCATCTTACTATCGCATCACCGTGAAACGAGATGGGCATGTCTCCACATTCCTGCATGATGAAATGAGAGAAGGCGATGTTCTTCACGTCAGTATGCCGCAGGGAATGTTTTGCTTGCGAGATGACACAAAAGAACCCGTTTATTTGATTAGTGCCGGTTCTGGTGTCACACCAATGATTGGTTTAGTGAAAACAGCATCGCATAACAATCAGCCATTCACGATGATTCATGCAGACAGACTAGAGGATGTAACCGCTTTTGAACAAGAGTATGAACACGTTCTCACTTCATCTCCAGAGGGGCGTATTATCCTTTGTAACGAACAATTTGAAAAGAGTGTAAAGAGTGAGCTGGTTGAGAAGGTGGCTACGCGGATTGACCGACCTTTCCTTCAATCAGTCATTGGTGAAGGAAAAGGCCAATTTTATGTTTGCGGTTCCCCAGTATTTACTCAAGAGATGATCCTTATTTTAAAAGCGTTGGACATTCCTGAAGAGAATATCCATTTTGAAGCGTTCGGCGGGCAGTCCATGAAAGAGATGGAAGTCGTCTAAACAACTGGCTGAACATCATGTTTTTTTAGGTACGCTCATATAGTAGGGATAAGTCCGATGAGGAGGGATGGTTTCCTTGAGCGTATCTGAAAAGCGTCTTTTACAACGAGCCATTGATGAAATTACAGAAATTGCAGAAGGATTTGGTCTGGATTTTTATCCGATGAGGTATGAAATCTGTCCCGCGGAGGTTATTTATACATTCGGTGCATATGGCATGCCAACACGATTTAGCCACTGGAGCTTTGGAAAGCAATTTCACAAAATGAAGCTTCATTATGATTTAGGATTAAGCAAAATTTATGAGCTGGTGATTAATTCAAATCCTTGCTATGCCTTTCTCCTTGATAACAATTCGCTTGTTCAAAATAAACTAATTGTGGCTCATGTCCTGGCACACTGCGATTTCTTTAAAAACAACTGCCGTTTCCAAAACACAAAACGAGATATGGTGGAAAGTATGTCAGCGGCAGCAGAGCGAATTAAAGAATATGAACATATCCACGGTACAAAAGAAGTCGAGTCCTTTTTAGATGCTGTATTGGCATTGCAGGAGCATATTGATCCGTCGCTTGTTCGTTCAAAATTAAGCTGGAATCTCGACGATGAAGATGAATATGAAGAGGACAAACCAAAACGTCAAACGCCATATGATGATTTGTGGGGAATGGATGAACCGAAAACACGTGAGAAAAAGAAAACGATCAAGCAATTCCCCCCAAAGCCAGAAAAAGATATTTTGCTCTTTATCGAGGCACACTCCCGGGAGCTAGAGCCTTGGCAGCGGGATGTGCTGACGATGCTGAGAGAGGAAATGCTCTATTTTTGGCCACAGCTAGAAACGAAAATCATGAATGAAGGCTGGGCATCGTATTGGCACCAGCGGATTATGCGTGAACTTGATTTAGATTCAAGTGAATCGATTGAATTTGCCAAATTAAATGCAGGTGTCGTGCAGCCATCTAAGACAGGAATCAATCCTTACTATTTAGGGCTGAAGATTTTTGAAGATATTGAAGAGCGCTACGATCATCCATGCGAGGAATTGAAAAAAGCAGGAGTGACGGAAGGGTCGGGTCGCAGCAAAATGTTTGAAGTGCGGGAAATTGAATCAGACATTTCTTTTATTCGAAATTACTTAACGAAAGACCTTGTGATGAGGGAAGATTTGTACTTGTTTCAAAAGCAGGGGAGAGACTATAAAGTCATTGATAAAGAATGGAAGGCAGTCCGTGATCAGCTAGTCAGCATGAGGGTCAATGGCGGCTTTCCGTATTTGACAGTCATCGATGGCGACTATTTAAAAAACAATGAACTCTATATTAAACATTGGTATGAAGGCATTGAGCTCGATCTCAAATACTTAGAAAAGGTGCTTCCATATTTGTATCAGCTATGGGGAAGAAGTGTGCACATCGAGTCAGTTCTTGAAGGAAAAGAAGTGATGTTTTCATACGATGGAAAAGGGGTTCATAGGAAGTATCTCACTTAATAATCAAAAAAGATGTCTACGAATAGACATCTTTTTTTGTGATTAGCACTTTATTGGTTTTTCAGCAGTTTGAAAATGTGTTTCGCTTGATCTGTATTTTCCATGAGCCCTTTTAGCTGTTCGCTTGTTGGCCCATAAGCATAAAATGGTACTTCATCCCCTGTATGACCCGATGTGGTCCAGCCTGTATGAGACCTTGTATTGATGACTTTTTCGATGGCATCATCAATTTGAACAGGATCTTTTGTTTCAGCTGCCTTTTGAATAGAGGCGATTTCCTCTTTTGTGAAATCAAGGTCGATGTATTGTTTGAGCGCAGTCTCGACCTTCATACCCCCTACAATTTTGTTTGCAATGAAATCAGGTGTCTTTTTTGCTGCTTTGACAGGCTGATAATCCCAGCTGCCCGATCCGTCTGCCCCGAAGGAAAGGCCGCCAGTTGAATGATCTGCTGTCGTGATGACTAACGTGTTTTTATCCTTTTTTGCGAAACGAATGGCTTCTTCAAATGCTTTTTCAAAATCTTTCATCTCACTCATCGCACTGACAATATCGTGGTCATGTCCAGCCCAGTCAATTTGACTGCCTTCAACCATGAGGAAAAATCCTTTTTTGTTTTTAGACAGCTGTTTGATGGCTGAGGATGTCATGTCTTGCAATGAAGGGGTCGTTTTATCACGATCAATTGCTTTATCGAGACCACCGTCAGCAAAAATGCCTAACAATTTTTGCTGTTTGTTTTTTTGTAAGTCAGCTTTATTGGTTACGTAACGATAGCCTGCTTTTTGAAATTCTTTCGTCAAATCACGATCTTTGCGGACAAAATCGATCAGTCCTCCGCCAAGCATGACATCGACTGTATGCTGTTTGCCAATTTTCTCATCGAAGAAATCATCAGCAATGGCTGCTGTGTTTTTTCTAGAAACATCGTGGGCGGCATACGCAGCAGGTGTCGCATTGGTTAATTCAGATGTGACGACGAGACCAGTAGACTTTCCTTTGCGTTTTGCTTCTTCTAATACTGTTTTTAGTTTTTTGCCATTTTTGTTTACACCAATGGCGTTGTTGTATGTCTTTTGACCAGTTGCCATGGCTGTCCCAGCTGCTGCTGAATCAGTAATGTTACTTTTAGAATCATCAGGGTATGTTTTATGCATGCCAGTGAGGTAAGGGTCAAACGCTGTTTGCTTGGAAAGATCACCGTTGTGTTTAAATGAGCGGTAAGTTGAAAGGTAAGGTGTTCCCATGCCATCTCCAATGAGCACGATCACATTTTGTACGTCATTTTTTGGTTTCTTTTTAGCCTCAGCTTTGTCAGCCTGTCCAAATTCAATTCCTGAAAAAATACCAATCGATAACACTGATGCGGCTGCGATTGCAGCTATTTTCGTTTTCGAGCTTTTCAACACACTCATTCATTTTGCCTCCTCATTGTTTATGTATCGCTCTCACGTTTACAATGGTAGAACAGAAGTGTGGATTCCAAATGACAGCACCGTAAAGTTCACTTTAAAATTGTAAAGGTCCACTTTACATAGAATGAACCAAAAAGAGAAATGAATGTATGATTTATCTATGACAAGATGCATTTGTTTTGTCATGATTGTGTAATAAAAATGAAATAAAAAGAACCCTAAAAAAAAATATTTTTTGCCGAATTAATAAGCATAATGTCGTAGGAAGTCAAGACTATTTCTTCTGGTATTCGATCCTTATAATAGAAAGTAGATAAAAATTCGGATCACGATAGATACATACAGGAGGAACAAATGAAAAAACAATTGATCACAGCTGCAAGTGCAGTTCTACTTGGGACGACATTATTTGCCGGAGCTGCCTCAGCACAATCAGTAAAGGTTCAAAAAGGTGACTCTCTTTCTGTTCTAGCGAAAAAATACAAAACAACCGTGAGTAAGATTAAATCAGACAATAAACTGAAATCTAACACGATTTATGTTGGACAAACCTTAAAAGTGAATGGTACTTCTTCAAAAAAGGTAACGAAAACATCAAAAACAACAACAAAAGTAAAAGCGTCTTCAACGACAGCCACTCATAAAGTTGTCAAAGGTGATACTTTATCTAAAATCGGCAAAAAATATGGAATGACAGTGAAAGAGCTGAAATCGTTAAATAAACTCAAAACAGATCTGATTAAAATTGGACAAAAGCTGAAAGTGAAAAAGACGTCCAAAGTGAAACCAACACCTGTCAAAGAAAAAACAGTTGCTACTTCTTCTTTAAATACGTCTAAACTCGTAGCAGATGCGAAAGCACAAAACGGTACACCATATAAATGGGGTGGAACGACACCGAAAGGCTTTGATTGCAGCGGTTTTATGTGGTATATCATTAACAAACAAACAAAGATTTCAAGACAAACGACTGAAGGTTTTTGGGGATCAATGAAAAGCGTCTCAACACCTAAAGTTGGAGATTTTGTCTTCTTTACAACCTATAAATCTGGCCCATCTCACATGGGTGTCTACCTTGGGAACAACAAGTTTATCCACGCTGCTTCTGATGGTGTGACGATCAGCGATATGACTTCAAGCTATTGGAAGCCAATTTACCTTGGCGCAAAGACATTTGTAAATTAATAATGGATCTTAAGAGACTGCTTACTAGGCAGTCTCTTTTTTTGTATATCGTTTGCGCAGCTAAAACAGTCCTTTATCATAGCTCTCTATGAGTCTAAAGGCTTTTAAATAAGCAAAAGTGAAGACAAGTTATCAAAAGAATAATTTTATTTTCACTTTATAAAAATTATATCAAAAAAGTATAATTTTGTATGTTGTATAATAAATAGAAGAGGCCAAGCTATGATTTGAATAAAGATTGAAGAAAATCTACCATGAATATTGACAAGTATTTTGTTGATAAATAAGAATTTTCACTCTATTTCGAAAAAAGTGTTTTCATTTTTTAATTTTCATATATAATAATTTTACGCCACCAATTTATTGCGCTAAATTAAATCTAAATATTCAGAAAATAAAGTGAATTACGAAGTGGTGGCGTCTTTAGACGGATACTAAGTTTTGGGAGTGATGGTATGAGCAATTCGTTGTTTAGAAAGAAGAGCATTTCAGAGCTAATTGCGGCAACACAAGGGGAAAAAGCGTTAAGAAAGGAATTAGGTTCATTTGACTTAACGATGCTTGGTATTGGAGCGATTATCGGTACAGGGATATTTGTTCTGACAGGTACAGGCGCCGTCACAGCAGGACCAGGACTTGTTTTATCATTTGTGATTGCAGGTCTTGCATGTTTATTTGCGGCATTGTCATATGCGGAATTCGCTTCCACAGTGCCAGTATCAGGATCTGTTTATACATTTACGTACGCATCTATGGGAGAATTTTTAGCGTTTATCATTGGCTGGGATTTGATATTAGAATATATGCTAGCCGCTAGTGCCGTTTCAGCAGGCTGGTCAGGCTACTTTGTGTCGTTTTTAAATGGGATAGGGATTCATATACCGGTTGAATTAACAGCAGCACCAGGTGGTTTAAAGGGTCAAGTGACATATTTTAATCTTCCTGCATTTATTATTTTAATGATCATCACCTTCTTGCTGTACTTCGGTATTAAAGAATCAAAACGAGTCAACAACATCATGGTCATTATGAAAATTGCGGTGATTCTGCTCTTTATTTTAGTCGCTGTGAAATATGTAAAACCTGAAAACTGGACACCATTCGTTCCTTTTGGAACTTCAGGCGTGTTAAGTGCAGCAGCTCTCGTATTCTTTGCATTTATCGGATTTGATGCAGTTGCTTCTGCGGCAGAGGAAACAAAAAATCCATCCCGCAACTTGCCAAGAGGAATCATCACTTCCTTATTGATTTGTACCATGTTGTATGTGGTAGTCAGTGCCATCATGACAGGCATTGTTCCATTTATGAACTTTGAGGGAGTATCCCATCCAGTGTCTCTTGTTTTACAAGTAGCCGGTCAAAATTGGGTGGCGGGTATTGTAGATGTTGGGGCGATTTTAGGGATGACCACGGTCATGCTTGTCATGCTGTACGGCCAAACACGTGTCATGTTTGCCATGTCTCGTGATGGCTTGGTACCAAAGGTTCTTTCAAAGGTTCATCCAAAACATAAAACACCTTATATCAATACTCTTTTCTTTGGGACATTGTCAGCATTAATGGGTGGATTCATTCCGCTTGATGAGTTGGCAAGTCTAGTGAACATCGGAACACTTTCAGCTTTCATTTTGATTTCAGTTGCTGTCATTGTCATGAGAAAAACACAGCCTGATTTACCGAGAGCATTCAGATGCCCCGCAGTGCCGCTCATTCCAATCTTGGCTATTCTATCTTGCGGACTGCTCATTTATAAGCTTGGCACCATCACATTTGTTCGTTTCTTAATCTGGCTTGCCATTGGGCTTGTTGTCTATTTCTTATATTCAAGAAAGCACTCCGAATTAAACAAAAAATAAGAGTGTACAGAAAAAGCCAGTCAAGTATGACTGGCTTTTTAGTATTAAAAACCTAATTGAAGATCGACATCAATCGAGACGATCGCATAGACACAAACGATGACAAAAATATTCAGAACGACGCCTAGGAAACCTGGTCCAGTGCGGCCTTTTTTAATGAACAGTTCAATCACACCGAATGGAACTGCGGCCATTGCAAAAGGAAGCATTTGAAACGAATAAAATGTCACATTGCTAATAATGGCGAGGTTCAGCATGAGCAGCGATAAAATAGCGGTGCCGACCGAAATCCAGCCAAACACATTATGCTCTTTAAAAATTCTTACCAATTCCATAATTCCACCTCGCTCACTTTGGCCGTTTTAATGCGTTTTGTCTTCACAAATTTCTCTATTTCTTTAGAAGGACCTGTGACAACAGAACCGTAAACCGTGACACCATTTTGATTGATGTAGCGTATTCGGTTAGAGAGGTCAAGTTCAGGTCTGCCAGAGATCGTTTTTGCCCAGGATGGATGCTGGTTGACATAGGCGAGGGCATCTTTGAACTGATCAACCTCTGTTTTTGATGTGTGCTGAAGCTCTTTTAAAAATTCAGAGTCTTTCCCGGGAAAACCGATTGGACGCTGATTTCCACTTAATGAATCTTCTGTTTTTATCGCATTCCAAAGCACTTTCATATCATATTTTTTAGCAAATGAATACACGTCTTTCGGTGTGTATGCTTTGTCATAGGATACATACACTTCACTCACTGTTCCTTCAGGTAGCTTGTCTAGAGTAGTGAGTGTTTGTTTTTTAGATGTATCTGCCTGAGACGAAGGGTGCGTAAAGAAATCCTCCGTATTACGTGCGCTGTCGCCATAATAAGAGATCGTAGGCTGCTTTAATTTATCGAAAAACATTTCGATTTGTTCACTACCGATGGCTTCTGTTTTATTGCCAATTTGTTTTTGCAGCTTAAGTTCTGTGTTCATACCAAACAGTTTGACTTGCCCTTTTAAATCCTTCATATCAATGGCGACATTCGGTTTTGTTAGGGCGACTGTTACAGCGGCCGTTTCCATAAAATGATTGCCTTTACTGTCTGCTCCGCCAACGCCGTAGTATAGATAACTACCTAGTGTACAAAGCGGTAAAATAATCAGTGTAGATATAACAGCAAGCACAGAAATACGTAAATAGGATTTTCTTTTTCCGTATTGTAAAATGGCTTTTTGTTTTTCAGGACTGATGGAGAAGTCTGTCCAATCTGAGTCATTCAGTTCTTGGCTTAAGCGTTTTTCATTTTCTTCGAGCTCTTCTTCAAACGCCATCATTTCTTCCTCGTTCATCTCGCCATTATTATATTGTTCCCATCGCTTATTAAACTCTTCATTCATCATTAACACCTCTGTTATATAGTGCTTTTAGGCGCTGCCTTGCACGAAATAAAACACTTTTAAAATTTGCTTCAGTAATATTCATGACCTTGGATGCTTCTTTGTAATTCAGTTCTTTTAAATAATACAATGTCAACGCTTCCTTGTAGTTATCTGGAAGCTGCTCCAAATACATGTTGAGGACTTCTTTTATTTCAATCTGTTCAGCAGGACTTTGTACAGACGTTTGTAAAAGGCCGCCAATGAGATCATCCGATATGGTCACTTCTTTTTTATGTTTCCTGACATAATCAATAAAAGCATTTCGTGCCACCTGAAATAACCAAGGTTTCACTTTGCTATGGTCGTAGGAATGAATATGTATATAAGCACGCATAAAGGTTTCCTGCAATAAGTCCTCTGCCAAATGTTTGTCTTTTGTCATGGAGAGCAGAAACCTGTAAACATCGTTCATATACATTTGATAAATTTCATCGATCGTCACTGATTTTTCTCCCCTCTATGTTATACACGCATAAGAAAGGCATAAAGTTGCACGAAACTTCTCATAGGCCGTACATTACTCATCTCTTTCGCCGAATCAAAATCATTTCTCCTTATCATAGCGAAATTTGCATCATTTATAAAGTATTTTCAATAGAACAAATCAGGAAAAAAACTCAAAAAACGACAATTTTGGACACATTTCTTCCTCTATTCTCTCCTAAAAACACATACTTGAATACAGAAGGAGCGGTCATCTTAAGTGAAAAGATGATTTTAGTGAACCGTCTCTATTTTATCAGCAGGAGAAAATTTTTAGTACCAGGTAATAAAAAATTTGTTATAATAGAAACAAATCCTTCATTCTTCAAACAAAGGAAGTGCACTATGTATAAATTTTCAGGCTATACCGTCAAAGCATTTTTTGCTCTCCGAGGCGGAATCAAAGTATATCAAAAAGAAAATCTGCCAACAGACCGGGGGTTTGTCATTGCTTGTACGCATGAGGGTTTTGTGGATGTTCTTGCATTAGGCGCAGGAATTCTTCCGTTTGAGATCCACTACATGGCGAAAAAAGAATTGTTTGCAAATAAATGGATCGGCGGATTTTTAAAGAAGATTCATGCTTTTCCAGTTGATCGAGAGAATCCTGGGCCAAGCAGTATTAAAACGCCCATTAAATTATTAAAAGAGGGGAAAATCGTTGGGATTTTTCCAAGCGGAACACGTACAACAGAAGATGTTCCTTTAAAAAGAGGGGCCGTTACGATTGCGCAGCTCGGCAAATCACCAATCGTACCAGCAGCGTACAAAGGACCTTCTAATGCAAAAAGCCTTTTTAAGAAGGGGAAAATGCGCTTAATTATTGGTGAACCGATTGAGCTGTCTGAATTTGATCATCTGCCGCCAAAAGAAAGATTAGGTGCGATGACAGAAGTATTAAACACAAGAATCAAAGAACTTGAAGCTAAGTTAATCGAAAAGGGATAAAGAAAACGACCACTTGCTAAGGCAAGGGTCGTTTTTTTTCTTAAGAAGCGCCTTCTTCAGCTGCTTCTAATAGTTGTTCGTTTAGTTTTTTGACTTCGATGTATGCCACATGGTGTCCATCGACTTCATTAATGATAAATTCATAGCCTTGTTCACGAATCGCGTCATTTTTCTCGACTTCATATTTTTGTGTAAGGAACCAGCCGCCGATTGTGTCGACTTCTTCGTTATCAAGCTGAATACCTAGTAGCAGGTTAACTTGATCTACAAGGACCTTTCCATCAAAGATATAGTGGTCTTCTCCCAGTTTACGCACTTCGTTGATTTCATCAATATCGAATTCATCACGAATCTCACCGACGATTTCTTCAAGGATGTCTTCAACTGTTACAAGTCCTGCTGTACCGCCATATTCATCTGATAAAATGGCCATGTGTACACGCTCACGCTGCATTTTAAGCAGTAGATCATGAACAGGAACTGTTTCAATTACATGAATAATCGGGTTTACAAAATGTTCGATCGTATCACTTGTGGAACATTCACCACTAATACATGCAGTGAGTACTTCTTTAATATTCACAACACCGATAATGTTGTCTTTATCGCCATCTTCAATTGGATAACGTGTATATTTCTCGACCTTGGTCACTTTCAGCATTTCCTCAATCGTAATATCATGCGGGAAGCTGACAACTTCGGTACGAGGAATCATAATTTCTTTCGCCAGACGGTCATCAAATTCAAAAATTTTATTCACATATTTGAATTCAGACTGGTTAATCTCGCCGCTCTTATAGCTCTCAGATAAAATAATCCGCAATTCTTCTTCAGAGTGCGCCATGTCATGCTCAGATACTTGTTGAAGACCAAATGCTTTCGTTAATAAACGAGCAGATCCATTTAACACCCAAATGAACGGAAACATCACTTTATAAAATATCATAAGCGGTCTAGCAAATAGAAGGGACACTTGCTCAGCCTTTTGAATGGCGAGTGTTTTTGGTGCAAGCTCTCCAACCACGACGTGTAAAAACGTCATAATACTAAACGCAATAATAAAAGTGACAATAGAACTAGCTGATTGAGGAATGGACAGCTCTACAAATAGTGGAGCAAGCATGTGCGCAATTGTTTCTTCCCCTAACCAACCAATACCAAGGGCGGTAATGGTAATACCGAGCTGACAGGCCGACAGATACTCATCAAGGTGAGTCGTGACGTGCTTGACAGCAACTGCTGTTTTATTACCTTCTGCAATTAATTGATCAATTCTTGAGCTTCTTAAGCGAATGATCGCAAACTCCGATGCAACGAAAAACGCGGTTAAAGCTATAAGTAAAGCAACTATGAGTAAATTCACTATGTCCAATTAAGGCCTTCGTTCTGACTTTGAGAACGAAGGTAACACCTCCTGTTTAGTAAAAATTTTAACTTAACAGCAGTAAAAATGATTGGACAGCCGTCATCTTCTCAGGTGTAAGCTGTTCTTTTAATTTTTCACGTTGTTCTGGCTGAAGCTGCTTACAACGTACCAAAATGCGGTCCATATGCTCATTCATCCGATCGATATCAGAGGTTAAATGGACAAGTTCATCAGGATCTTCCTTTTGAGAAGGGAATTGTTCATCTAATCTGGATTTGATGTCAGAAAGAGCCAATCTCTGCTGTTTGCAAAGAACGATTAATTGTAATCGTTTTAAAGCATGTTCATCGTAATAACGATAATTAGAGCAAGATCTAACAGGCGCAAGCAACCCTAGATTCGTATAATAATCTACAGTTCGTTTCGTCACCTGTGCAATCTGTGCTAGTTCACCAATACGATACTTTTTCTCAGCCCCATCTGAACATCTCCTCCTAACCGTCACGTTATAGTTTATGAAAATAGTTTAATATAATTCGAGTCTGAAATACAAGATAATTGTTCAGATTTCCTGCCAATATGAAGAAACAAAGGGCATTTCCATCAATTTAGGTTGTCATCTTTAAAATACTGTAGCGATACAGGAATTTTCAGATTATTTATGGTAAGATAAAATGAATACCGTTTCATATATATGTAGAGAGACGGATTTTACGTGAACCGGAGGTGGTTAAGTGGGGCCCTCAAAGTAGTCTTATTTAATCAGTTAACCGTTTTGCAAAAGATAACATCATCAATCAGGAGGTGACTCCTTGTTCTTCTAAGAAAGAGCAAGGTTAAATGGACGATATTGTTAATCTGAGTATAGTCGGAGTTTTGATTGCTTTAACAGCTTTCTTTGTTGCATCTGAATTTGCCATTGTAAAGGTGAGAAGTTCAAGAATTAATCAGCTTGTTGCCGAAGGGTCCAAAAAGGCTATCATGGCGAAAAAGGTGACATCAAGGCTAGATGAATATTTGTCAGCCTGCCAGCTCGGTATTACAGTGACATCCCTTGGTTTAGGGTGGATCGGTAAACCGGCAGTAAAAGAACTTTTAGTTCGAGGTTTTGGTTTGACAAACATTCCTGATTCAGCAATCAGCCTGATCTCAGCAACACTTGCGTTCTCTATTATTACCTTTTTGCATGTAGTTGTTGGCGAGCTTGCACCAAAAACACTTGCCATACAAAAGGCAGAAAAAATGACGCTTTGGCTGTCAGGACCGCTGCATGCATTTTATATCCTTATGTACCCTTTCATTTATGTCTTGAACGGGTCAGCCCGTGTACTAACGAAAATGATGGGTATCGATATGGGGTCTGAAAAAGAACATTCCCATTCCGAAGAGGAATTAAAGATTTTATTATCTGAAAGCTTAAAAAATGGGGAAATCAACTCATCAGAGTATAATTATATGAACAAGATATTCGATTTTGATAATCGAATCGCAAGAGAAATTATGATACCGCGAAGAGAAATTTGTGCGATTCCAGAAGATATGCCGTTAGACGAAATATTGGCGATCATGACAAAGGAAAAGTACACACGCTTCCCAGTGTTTTCAGGGGATAAAGACCATGTCATTGGCATGCTCAACAAAAAGCAGCTCTTTGCAGATATTGTGTACCAAGGAGAAAAAGATCAACTGAAGCTTCAAGATTATATTTATCCAGTGATTGAAGTGATTGACACGATTCCAATTCAAGAGCTTCTCGTCAAGATGCAGCGCGATCGAATGCATATGGCGATTTTAACGGATGAATATGGCGGGACATCTGGACTTGTCACAACGGAGGATATTTTAGAAGAGATTGTTGGAGACATTCGAGATGAATTCGATGAAGATGAGCAGCCGGTCATTCAAAAGAGAGCGGAGCATCATTATATATTAGATGGAAAAGTGAGATTAGAGGAAGTTCAAGATTTGATCGAAATGTCATATCATGATGAAGAAATTGATACGATAGGCGGGCTAATCTTAAATGAGAACATTGATATCCGAGAAGGACAATCCATTTATCTTGATGATATTCGGATGAAGGTCTTGGAGATGGATGGACGCTATGTGAAAAAGATCGACCTGAAAAAAGGCGTCACATCATCAGAAAAAGAAAATACACGAACAGGGCTTGATATAAAAGAGCCACTGTTAGTAAATGAAATGACCTTGAGCGAAAAATAAGCTCAAGGTTTTTTTAGGTATTTAGCCTCTTTTTCGAGAATGTATGTTCGTATATAATAAGAACAAACGTTCGTAAAAGGGGGATGGACATGCTCTGGTATGAAACAGCAAGTATCGCGGAGAAAAAAACCTCAATGAAACGTATTGAGTTTCATTTAAAAAATTTCAAGAACTATCAAGCAGCCATTTTAAATATTGAAAGACAGCTTGAAAAGCGAAGTTCTCTCCAACATCATCATATGGCACGTCAAAAATTAGAAGAGCAGAAAAGTCAGTATGAACTGATTGTTGCTTGTATTGAAACGGCTTTAAAAGAATTGGATGAAATAGAGCAGCAGCTCATTGATTATAAGTATTTTCGAGATTGGCGCATGGCAAAATGTGCAATCGAAATCGGCTATAGTGAGAAGACACTGTTTTTAATGAAGCGCCAGCTGATGGATCAACTGCTCATCAGCCTAGCTGCCATCACAGATATTTAAAACAGAAGTTGTCCTATTTGATAAAACGCCGCAAAAAGGCATAAAGAGCCGATAATTGTTACAAGTAAATAGGCAGCAAGCTTTCCTATTTGACGCTGCATCAGCATCGTCGCAGATTCTACACTAAACGTAGAGAATGTGGTAAAGCCGCCAAAAAAACCGGTTCCTATGATCACTAGCAGTGGATGATTAGACGTTACAGCGCCTGTGAGAAAACCTAAACCGGCTGCACCTAATAAATTAATGAAAATAATACTGTACGGGAAAAGGGCATGGGACGGAGTTTTCTGGATTGTTTGGCTGATGAAGAAACGACATGCACTGCCGATCCCTCCAGCTACAGCTGTATAAAAAAGAATCATTTATCTGCTTCCTTTCTGCTGCTTATTTTGATGAAAGAGCCGTTCAGCAAGGATCAGGCCAGCTAAAGCAGCGGCTACTCCAGCAATGACTGAGAGCAGGATGTACATCATACTTAAATTGAACTGCCCTGCCTGTAACAGAAGAACTGTCTCTTTAGAAAAGGTGGACATGGTCGTAAACCCGCCGCAAAACCCTGTTCCAATCAAAGCAGCAAGATCTTTTTTCCCTTTCTGAAATAGAAAGTATCCTGTCGCAAAACCAAGAAGCAGGCTGCCGGAAATGTTTTCAATCATCGTTGCATAGGGGAATGTCTGGCTGATGACAGTTTGGCTTAGTTCATATCTGCAAAGTGTACCAATCAATCCACCGATAAAAACGGCGAAATAAGTTTTCATCTGCATCATTTCTCCTTTTGAAAAAATAGCGGGTTATCCGTTACCACACCATCAATTGGGTGTTTTTTGATTCGATCCGCTGTTTTTTGATCTTTTACAGTCCATATAAACACATCCATCCCGAATGTGTGGATGCGGTCTATCCACCATCTATTGATCATCGTTTTCTTCATATTAAGACAATTTGCAAACGAGCTGTATGTCGTTAACTTTCGTTTCGTTAGTTTAAATGCATCAGGCTTTATAATCAAAGCTGTGCGAAGAGAAGGGGCGAATGCTTTGATTCTTTGCAGTGCATGAACATCAAAAGATTGAATCATGATATGACGAGAATAGGCAAACCGATTGATGATGTCGACAACTGCCTTTTCGATTCCTATCTGCCGTTTTGGGTGTTTGATCTCGATCAATATCCCAATCCGCTGACTGTATCTTTCAAGAATTTCTTGTAATGTTGGAATTCGTTCATTCGTATACTGTTGGTCAAACCAGCTTCCTGCGTCCAGTTTTTTCAACTGATCAAGTGTATAACTTTTGACTAAGCCGTTTCCGTTCGTCGTTCGATCAACGGTATCATCATGGATGACGACGACGTGCTGATCCATTGTCATTTGTACATCTAATTCAATATAATCTGCTCCTTGCTCGACAGCTACATCAAACGCAGCGATTGTATTTTCTGGGGCGGCGCTTGATGACCCTCTATGTGCGATAATATACACTTGCTCCAGCTCCCTGACATAAGTTCTGGTCTTATCATATCAAATGCTTTGGTGGTTTTCCTTCTTTACTATATGGAGAAGAAGAGCGCCGTATTATCATGGAACCTCATGTACCGAAAAAGCTTGATGTATCATTTTGAAAAGTTACAGGAATAGAGCAAGCTTTGATTGAGTAAACCTGAATTACATCAATTTTTCTTCGATCAATTTTGTCCAAATCGTCAGCGTTCGTCAAAATATTAGTGCTTTCGTCATGTTGACTGAAAATTCTGATGTTTTATAATGATGAAAAGGAGGCGAGATGATTGGGTAAAGGGAGAATTAGAGTGGAAGAACGTATTAAGGCCGAAACGGATGCTGAAATGTTTAAAGCGACTCTCCTTGATCAGGCTCAGAAGAAAAAGTAGTTTGCTGCCCGTCGATATGTCTCAAGCCAAAATTTCATAATTGAACATCATGCCTCGGGATAGGTCCCGAGGCTTTTTATATAGAGGTCAGACATTTAAGAGAGGACATAAACGAAGGTTATATTATAAACTAGAGAGGATTGTTTTAAAGGAGAGAGACAGAGATGTTTACACAAAAATGGATGGATACATATTTTACAGTCGATATTGCGATCCAAATAGGCATTAGCCTTTGTATTTTATTGCTTTTTTTATTACTTCGAAAAGTATTTACGAAATACTTGTTTCACCTGCTCTTTAAGCTGACAAACCGGTCTAAAACCGAAGTCATTAATCAAATTGTCGTGGCGTTTGAAAAACCTGCGAGGCTGTTTTTTGTGGCACTAGGTTTATATTTTGCGTTAAGACAAGCCCCATACTTTGAGCACCATATGGATGTCATTGTCAAATTGTATAGATCCTCTATTATTTTGATGCTGACGTGGGGACTTTGTAATCTAACCGCAGCTTCTTCCTTCTTATTTCAAAAAGTGAATTCAAAATTTGAATTAGAGATGGATGATATTTTAGCGCCATTTTTATCAAAGGTTCTTCGTTTTATTATTATTGCACTGAGTATTAGCGTCATTGCACAAGAGTTTAATTATGATGTGAACGGACTTGTGGCAGGGCTTGGTCTAGGTGGTCTTGCTTTTGCGCTCGCTGCGCAGGATACAGTGGCGAACTTTTTTGGAGGAATTGTGATTATTACAGAGAAGCCTTTTACAATGGGCGATTTTGTAGAGACTCCAAGTGTACTTGGAACTGTAGAGGACATTACCTTCCGAAGCACAAAATTTAGAACACCTGCTGAAGCGGTGGTGACCGTGCCAAATTCGACCCTTTCAAAGGAGCCGATCACAAATTGGACGAGAATGAATAAACGTCAAATTACGTTCTCCGTTCGCGTATCTTACAATACACCGAAAGAAAACATTGATAAGTGCATCAAACGTCTGAAGCAAATGCTTTATGAGCATGATGGGGTTCATAAGGAAACGATTATGGTGAATCTCGATGTGCTGGCAGACAGCTATTTAAATTTATTCTTCAACTTTTATACAAACACAACCGCTTGGTCTGAAAACCTGGATATTAAGCAGGATATTAACTATCGCATTATTGATATTTTCCATGAAGAAGGGGTAGAATTTGCTTTCCCTGGACAGACCATTTATATGAAACAAAAAGGTGAGAAACAGCTCGGTGAATAAAGGAGGAATGGTGGTTGGATCAAACAAAAGTGGCAGCGCTAAGAGAGAGATTATCAAAGGCCTCACATATTACGGTCCTTTCAGGTGCTGGGATGAGCACAGAATCGGGAATTCCCGATTTTAGATCAACAGGTGGACTATGGACAGAAGATACCTCTCGCATGGAGGCAATGAGCCGGTCTTACTTTTTATCACATCCTCATCAATTTTGGCCGAAATTCAAAGAATTGTTTCAAATGAAGATGAGTGGAGAGTACGAGCCAAACGCTGGACATGCTTTTTTAGCCAATTTAGAAAAGCAAGGAAAACGCGTGGATATTTTCACGCAAAATATCGATGGTCTGCATAAAAAAGCGGGAAGCCAGCATGTGTATGAACTGCATGGTTCCATTCAAACAGCTACATGTCCATCATGCGGGTCAACATACGAACTGCCTTATTTATTACAAGAAGAGGTGCCGGTTTGTGAGCGGATTTCATCAGACGGCCGCACATGTGGACGAGTACTTAAAACAGATGTTGTCCTTTTTGGAGACATGGTGAAGCACTTTGATCAAGTGGAGAAATCGCTCCAGCAAACGGACATGCTGCTCGTCATGGGAACTTCCTTAGAAGTGGCACCAGCACGATATATTCCAGAAGATGCTGCTCATCATCCTTCCATCTTTAAGGTCATGATGAATTTAAGTGAAACGGAATTCGATCCGCTGTTTGATCTTGTCTTTCACGAACGAATTGGCGAGCTTGTGAATGCTTTATAAATCATAAAAAACCCGCATCCAACAGGTGCGGGTTTGCTTTATTGCTGTAGTGGCTTCATTGTTTCATCAAGGACTTCAAACGTGTAGCCCTTCGCCTTTAATTGTGTGATCAGACTGTTTAAGTATTTTGCGGTAGCTGGCTGATCATGCATTAAGATGATTTTTGGCTCTTTCGGGTACTTGGTTTCAAGCACTTGCAGCTGATTTAATACTTCTGGTACATATTTTGAGCTTTTATATTTCCAGTCAAGACTGTCAATGGTCCAGTCCCAGTATACAAAGCCTTTTTGTTTTAAACGTGTTTTTTGCTGGTCTGTTAAGTTTGGAGAACTGCCATAAGGTGTTCTCACAAGATGTGTATATTCACCAGTTACAGAAGCCAATATACGTTGATCTTCTTTCATCTCATTTACAGGAGAATCACTTTTTTGATAAAAGCGTTTCACATCATGCGTGATGCCATGAAGTCCTAATTGATGACCTTCTTGATGAAGTCTTTTCACAGCTGCTGGGTGTTCTTTGATTTGCGGCCCGAGCATAAAGAATGTGGCCTTCACTTGCTGTGATTTTAGCACATCTAACAGCTGATTTGATGTAGCAGAAGGGCCATCATCAAAGGTCAAAAAGATCGTTTGATCCGTTACATGTTTGTTTGGATTGATCTTAAAATGTGCATCTAATGTTTTTGGCGAATCATCTTTTGGTTTCAGACTTGTACTTGTGTCTCGAAATGGACTGCTCGCAGACACTTCATTCGGTTGATCTGCTGCCTGCATATTGGTTTTAGACATATCCCAAATGAAAAAAAGGATCAATGTCAGGATGACTAGACCAATCGCCTTTGAGAGCAGCATCGTGTTTGAAGGTGTCTGTTTTTTCGTAACCCGTTGCATTACAATCGCTCCAATAAATCAGTAGTTTGTGTCGAATCATGTAGTGGATTCTGTCTTTTTTCGCTGTTTTTTGTCGTGCTCATATGGAGTAAGTATACAGGAAAAAAGAGCCTATGAATATAGAAGATGCTAAAAAATTGGAATCTTTTTGGTTATGAATCTATATTTGTTACAATAGAAGGTTATCCAGTCAAATGGATATGAAATAATTCTGAATAATCATTGAAACGTTTACATTTATCCGCTAAGATAGCATCAGATTCAACCATTAAGCAAAGCGAAGGGGAGATTCCATATGAAAGTATTGTACAATGGGGATTTTATTGAAAAAAAAGATGCACATGTTGATATTGAAGACAGAGGCTATCAATTTGGCGACGGAGTCTATGAGGTCATCCGCGTATATAATGGGACTTTGTTTACATTAAAAGAGCATACTGAGCGTCTATTCAAGAGTGCAAAGGAAATCGGCATTCATCTGCAAGGTACAGTATCCGATATGGAAGAGAATTTGAAGAAGCTAGTCGCAGATAATCAAGTGATTGATGGTGGCGTGTATATTCAAGTCACGCGAGGCGTCGCACCTCGTAAACATCAATATGGTGCACTTACCCCTCAGATTACGGCATATACATTTCAAGTGAAAAAGCCTATTCAAGAGCAGACAGCTGGTGCGAAAGCTCTATTGTCTGAAGATCTTCGCTGGTTAAGATGTGATATTAAAAGCTTAAACCTTTTATATAACGTCATGGAAAAGCAGAAAGCGTCTGAAGCTGGTGCGTTTGAAGCGATTTTAATAAGAGACGGCTTTGTGACAGAGGGGACGTCCTCGAATGTGTATGCCGTCATTGACGGTGTCATTCGTACACACCCAGCAAATAACCTGATTTTAAACGGCATTACACGTAGAAAGCTGCTAGAGGTTTGTCAGGAAGAAGGATGTCGTGTGGAAGAAACCCGCATGAGTAAAGACGAACTTTTGCATGCGCAGGAAATTTTCATTAGTTCAACGACAGCTGAAGTGATTCCAATTGTAGAAATAGATGGTCAGCCAGTTGGGGAAGGTGTTCCAGGGGAGATCACGAAGCGTGTACAGGAAGGGTTCCAGAAAAAAATTAAGCATGAAAGCGAAGCATCTATTTCTTCGTAAAAGGAAAAAGGCTGTAAACCGATGTTTGCAGCCTTTTCAGCGTGTAGACAAACCCTCGCATTCGGTGTCAGTCCTGCGCGCTGGTACTCACGAATGTCAAATTCGCTCCGTGCCAGTGCTCGTCCTTCCTAGACTTCAAAGGTTTTCTATCACGCTGAAAAAAAGACAAAAGGCTAAAATCAAGTTCATTTTAGCCTTTTGTGATGACATTTATTTCACGATCAGTACAGGTATATCTGATTTGGACGATAACTTTTCACTCACACTGCCAAAGAGCATCTTTTTCAATCTGCTTTGGTCACGTGCTCCCATGACGATGAGGTCTGCTGAAATCTCTTCAGCGTATTCGATAATCGCTTCTGCAGGCTCCCCTTCAACAATTTCAATCGCAGCTTCAAACTGCTCTTCATTTAACAGCATTCTTGCTTCTGCAACGACCTCTTCTGTATGGTCTTCAAAAATCAAGGGACTTTGCTGTTCATCATGAGGTACATACACAGGGGGTGTTTGAAGGTCTGCCATGCCGCCTCCGATATAAGCGCCGCCAGTCATTGGGCGAGGTGCATCAAACACCTGTCTGCTGGATTTCCCATCATGAGCGTAGGCAATGGTCAGCTTGGCATGCAAAGTTTTGGCTAAAGCGATTGCCTTCTTTAATGCTTTCTTACTGTCTTCATGTCCATCAAACGCAACGACCATCCGATCAGCTTGAAACAATGTCCTCATTCCTTTCAAAAGGAGTCTATACGTTCATGGTATACCCGATATCTGAAAAAGATACACATAAAGGGTGTGAACTTTTTGTTAGAAAATTTCATTTATTGAAAAATATTTATTGACAAAATAGTGACAGCCACTATAAGATAAAAAAAGATTCAAGAGCCAAAAGGAGGAAATGTCATGTGCAACATCATTGGAAGAATGAAATCAAACTGCATGAATGGATTGATTCACGTGACAATTACACCTTCATTGGTCATTGAAAAGGGACTCGTATGTTCCAATTGATCGGATGAATCAAGGCGTATGTTGCGTATTTGTCAACATGCGCCTTTTTATCATGTATAAAAGAGGCGTACCAGTCAGCTGGTTGCCTCTTTTTTTGTTGTATACATTTCGCATCTCGAAATAATGGAATGCATCAACAACTAAATGAAGAGGAGTGAAAGCATGTGAACATGCCAAAGGCAAGACAAATGACAAAAGCTCAAAAAACGAAACAAGGTGACAATCAGGAAAATATAGAAAGCGGCTAGCTTTAAAAGGAGAGACAAACATGTTTTCAGTATTTGTGAAATTAGGCTGGTTCTTTAAACAAGAGTGGAGGCGCTATACAATCGCCATTACGCTGCTGCTCATAGTGAATGTACTTGAAATGCTGCCACCGAGGTATCTAGGTCAAGCAGTTGATGACATTCGGTCTGGTCAATTTACAACATCCAGTATTCTGTTTTACGTAACCATTTTTTGCTTACTTGGTGTCAGTGTCTATGCGCTCACCTATTTTTGGATGTATCAGTTATTTGGCGGCGCGAATGTCATGGAGCGTGTGCTGCGCGGAAAATTAATGCGCCACTTACTTAAGATGACACCCACCTTTTATGAAAAGAAAAAAACCGGAAATTTAATGGCGTTAGGTACAAATGATTTGAATGCTGTGGCTTTAACAACAGGCTTTGGCGTTTTAACATTAGTCGATTCCACTGCTTACATGCTGATGATCTTTTTTACGATGGGACTGACGATCAGCTGGAAATTAACTTTAATGGCCATTATTCCGATGCCGCTGATGGCGATTTTGATAGCGTTTTATGGCAGTAAAATTCATGAACGCTTTACAGTCGCTCAAGATGCATTTGGTGATATGAATGATCGTGTATTAGAATCAGTTGCCGGCGTTCGGGTGATTCGGTCTTTTGTACAGGAAAAACAAGATGTGAATCGCTTTCGAGAAATGACAGATGATGTTTTTCAAAAAAATATGAGAGTGGCGATCATTGATTCATTGTTTGAGCCGACGGTGAAATTGCTTGTGGGGATCAGTTATTTAATCGGTATCGGTTACGGCGCATATCTTGTGTTCCAAAGTGATTTAACCATTGGTGAGCTTGTCGCATTTAACGTCTATCTGGGGATGATGATCTGGCCAATGTTTGCCATTGGTGAATTGATTAATATCATGCAAAGAGGAAATGCCTCATTAGATCGGTTGAATCATACACTCAGTTATCAACCGGATGTAACTGACGCAGCCAAGCCAAAAACATTACAAGAGCCTGGCGATATTCAATTTGAACATGTGACATTTAGGTATCCAACTTCCTCTAAAGATAATCTAACGGATGTCTCCTTTACTGTACGAAAAGGGCAAACGATTGGTATTACAGGAAAAACGGGAAGCGGAAAAACAACGATTGTCAAACAGCTTCTTCGTCAGTATCCGACAGGTGATGGAAAGATCTTGTTTTCAGGTGTTCCAATTGAGGACATTGAATTGGATCAACTGTTCCAATGGATTGGCTATGTGCCGCAAGATCATGTCCTTTTCTCTAAAAGTGTAGAAGAGAATATGCGTTTCGGTCATAGAGACGCGAGAGAAGCTGAATTAGCACAAGCGATTAAAGATGCTTACTTTGAAAAGGATTTACGCCTTTTACCAGAAGGCTTGGAAACCATGGTTGGAGAAAAGGGAGTGGCGCTGTCAGGAGGACAGAAGCAGCGGATTTCCATTGCACGTGCTTTATTAATTGATCCAGACATTTTGATTTTGGATGACTCGTTATCTGCAGTTGATGCAAAAACAGAAACGGCTATTTTAGAGAATTTAAGACAAAATCGTCATGGAAAAACGACATTTATTACAACCCACCGTCTATCAGCTGTAGAGCATGCGGATCTCATTCTTGTCATGGAAGAAGGACGTATTGTTCAAAAGGGAACCCATCAAGCGCTTATTCAGCAAGATGGATGGTATAAAGAGCAATTTCTGCGTCAGCAGCTGACAAATCAGCTGGAAGGAGGGGATGAGGCATGACAACAGGGAGAAGACTTCTTGCCTATGCACTCCTATATAAAAAAGTATTGTCTGTTGCTTTGATCTTTCTGATCATTGCAGTTGGTGCTGAGTTGACAGGACCTTTCATTGGGAAAAAAATGATTGATGATCATATTTTAGGTGTAGAAAAACCGTATGTTGAGGTAAATGAAAAAACAGATAAAACGGTTTATTACCAGGGAAATAACTATATAAGAAGTGACCGGCTACAGAATCAAAATGAAGCTGGAAAGCAAATCAATGTCGTGCAAGTCGGATTTGGGTACTATTTTGTGAATGAACCGATTCGATTTGACGGGAGCCGGACAATAGAAGGGGATCAGCTCACCATTGAAAATGGGAGCGAGCGTGAGACGTATCAGGTACAGCGTTTATCCAAAGAGGAAATCTTCGCTTTTTATCAACCGGAAATCAGTGGTTTGGTGCAGCTTGTTCTATTTTATTTTGGGATGCTCGTCATTGCGATTTTCTTTCAATATGGGCAGCACTATTTACTCCAGCGTATTGCAAATCGCATTATTCAAAAAATGCGAGTGGACGTATTTGAACATATTCAAACGCTTCCGATTCGGTATTTTGATAATTTACCGGCTGGAAAGGTTGTCGCGCGGATTACCAATGACACAGAAACCATTCGTGATTTATATGTCACAGTACTAGCGAATTTCGTCACAAGTGCCATTTACATGATTGGCATTTATATCGCCATGTTTTTATTAAATGTGAAGCTGGCGCTCATTTGTTTAGTGGCTGTTCCGATTATTTTCCTATGGTCGATGACTTACAGAAAGTTTGCGTCGGTTTACAATCATCGCATTCGATCCATCATCAGTGAAATTAATGCCAAGCTAAATGAAGCTATTCAAGGAATGACGATTATTCAAGCATTTCGACATGAACAAGCAACGAAAGAAGAATTTGATGAGCTGAATAACAATCACTTTCGATATCAGCGAAAGATGCTTCATTTAAATTCACTGCTCTCACATAACTTGGTGAATCTGCTTCGGAACTTAGCATACGTCGCACTCATTTGGTATTTTGGCGGCGCGTCCTTAAGTGCGACGGGCATTGTGTCGATTGGGGTGCTTTATGCATTTGTCGATTATTTAAATCGTTTGTTCCAGCCGATTACAGGCATTGTGAATCAATTTTCTAGATTAGAATTAGCAAGGGTTTCATCTGAACGGGTCTTTCGATTATTAGATGAGCCTGGTACTGAAGTGGAAGAACCGGTTCAGAAGAAAATCGAGGGGCACGTTCAATTTCAGGATGTTACCTTTGCGTATAATGAAGGGAAAAATGTATTAAAGAACATCACCTTTGAGGCGAGAAAAGGTCAGACGGTGGCACTCGTTGGACATACCGGTTCTGGGAAAAGTTCGATCATGAATTTGCTGCTGCGTTTTTATGATATTCAGCATGGGGATATCCTCATTGATGGAAAAAGCATCTATGATCAGTCGCGCCAAACGTTGCGTAAGCAAATGGGCATTGTACTGCAAGATCCTTATTTGTTCTCTGGAACGATTGCCTCCAATGTCAGTTTAGGAAATGAAGACATTAAAAGAGAAACGATTGAAACATCGTTAAAGCAAGTGGGCGCAGCAGAACTATTAAAGCATTTGCCTGAAGGTTTTGATGAACCAGTTGTTGAAAAGGGGAGTACTCTTTCCTCTGGGGAGCGTCAATTGATTTCATTTGCCCGTGCACTGGCATACGATCCAGCGATCTTAATTCTAGATGAAGCGACGGCTAACATCGATACAGAAACAGAAGCCATCATTCAACGGGCACTAGATGTCGTCAAAGAAGGACGAACCACTTTTGTCATTGCACACCGATTATCTACTATTAAGAAAGCTGACATGATTTTGGTGTTAGAAAAGGGTGAGATTGTCGAGCGCGGCAGCCACGAAGAGCTCATGGAGCAAGGCGGACTGTATGCGCAAATGTACGAATTACAAAAGGGAGCTGTGACGAGCGGCTGATAGGATGAGTAGCAAAAGCCTCTTTCAATTTGAAAGAGGCTTTTTCATGGCAATGAAAAAAGTCGAGGCTTCATGATATGATCTCGACTTTTACTGGTTGTATATCATTTACACGAACTAAATGGTCAATAAGCGATACCGACACGTTGATGCACAAATTCTTTTGAGTTTAACTGCTGATACAAAAAGTGTGCGGTATCTTCAACTGAGATTTTCTGTCCATCTATAGGGAGAAAATTCTTTTCATAGCGATACGACCGTGTCACTTCTCCATCTGGTAAATAGGTTGGGCAAATGATTGTCCAATCTAGTTCAGTTGATTGAAGAATTTCAAATGCTTTGGCATGTTCTTTAGCAGCTCGGGAAGTGGTTCGCCTTGATTCATTTGTTTCAAAGCGGTAAAGCTCAGGCTGCTGCCTTGCTTTCAAAATCCCCGCAGTGCCAATCGTTATAATTCTTGATGTTCCTGTTTGCTTCATGGCTTGTACGATATGCTCCATTGAAACAGATAAAGTATCATCACCATCTGTTGATAGACAGCTCACGACAATATCTGATCCTTTAATTGTTTCAAGCACATCCTCTTGATTTCTGGAATTGCCGGTGACTTGAAACATACCCGCAAGCATTTCTTCCCGGTTTGTCCGAATTAACGAGCGAACCATGTAACGATCATCTTCTTTTACGAAACGAAGAAATGCTTGTCCTACACGTCCATGAGCACCGAAAAGAGCTATTTTCATCTGATCGATCCCTCCACTACATACTATAAGTGAAAAGAACTTAAAATGGTACAGTTTTATGTCATGCTTTTTTTATAAAGATGAAAGGACCGAATACTATGAGCATATTCACATAATAGAGAGAGACCGACAAATTGTAGAAGTTCAAAATTCACACCTGAAATAATGTCCATGAAGATCCGCTCCTTTCTAATACATCATATGAATTCAAAAGGAATCGGTGAGGGATAAAACCAAAAAAAGAAGACACCATAAGAGGTGCCTTCTATGATCCAGATATGAAATTAAGCTTTTGTTCCGCCAAGGTTTTGCTGAGCGTAAGATACAAGACGTTTCGTGATTTCTCCACCAACTGAACCGTTAGCACGAGCTGTTGTTTCTGCTCCAAGGTTTACACCAAACTCAGAAGCGATTTCGTATTTCATTTGATCGATTGCTTGCGCTGCTCCAGGAACTAGTAATTGATTTGAACTATTAGAATTTGCCATGATGTGAATCTCCTTTTTATATAAGATTTTTTTGGTTGGGTTTGCTGGAGTCGCACCAGCGAAATGACCAAGTCATTTGCCACTTGGCGAAACCCAATGCGGTAACTGCTTTGTACTAAATATTATGGTTCGCTACGAAAAAAAAAATACGGAAAAAGAACATGGTAAATGTTGTTTTCACATACAAAAAACCACCACCCAATGGTGATGGTTTGTGGAACGTCTTCTTATTCAGCTGAGCGGATGCGCAGCTCAGTCTCTGTATCAAAGAAGTGCGCTTTATTCATATCAATGGCAAGAGGGATCGTCTGACCTGCCTGAATATCTGTGCGAGAATCAACACGTGCAATAAACGTTTGACCAGCGAGAGAAGAATAAAGCATCGTTTCGGCTCCCATTAATTCAGCCACTTCTACGTTTGCTTCAATTTTTGTTCCTTCAGAAGCCTCTATAAACACAGGCTCATCATGGAAATCTTCTGGTCTGATGCCTAGAATCACGTCTTTTCCAATATAGCCCTGACTGCGTAATACTTTCATTTTTCCTTCTGGTACACGAATGTGCGTATTCCCAATGGCAATGGCTCCGTCAGACAGTTTTCCTGTAAAAAAGTTCATCGCTGGAGAGCCAATAAATCCTCCTACAAAGACATTCTCTGGGTTTTCATACACATCCTTTGGTGCGCCAACCTGCTGAATAAAGCCATCTTTCATGACAACAAGCCGAGTAGCCATTGTCATGGCTTCTGTTTGATCGTGTGTGACATAGATGAATGTCGTCTGCAGCCGCTGATGAAGTTTAGAAATTTCGGCACGCATCTGAACACGAAGTTTAGCATCTAAATTAGAGAGAGGTTCATCCAAAAGAAAGACTTTTGCATCGCGTACAATGGCCCTTCCAAGTGCAACACGCTGTCTTTGACCTCCAGACAATGCCTTAGGTTTTCGATCTAAGTATTGTTCAAGCCCTAATATTTTTGCAGCGTTACGTACCCGCTCATCAATTTCTGCTTTAGGAAATTTTCGAAGCTTTAATCCAAAAGCCATATTATCGTACACATTCATATGAGGATATAAGGCATAGTTTTGGAAAACCATCGCAATATCCCGATCTTTTGGTGCCACATCATTCATTCGCTTGCCGTCTAATAGAAAATCTCCTTGTGAAATTTCTTCAAGGCCTGCAATCATGCGGAGGGTTGTTGATTTTCCGCACCCAGATGGACCAACAAACACAATAAATTCTTTATCCTCAATATGTAGATTAAAGTTATCTACTGCTGTTACTTTGTTATCGTACACTTTATAAATTTGATTCAGCATCATTTCAGCCATAGGTGGTAGCCTCCCAGTCCTTTTTGAAAGCGCTTTACTTATAAATGAAGTGTATAAAAAGGAAGGGTGTCTGTAAATGGACAACGTGCACAACATCTTATTTTCATTTTTAGGCAAGGTGCTCATGTTAGGATCATTTAAGAAAGATCGAGAAGATTCATCATGAAATAAGCAGCTGACGCTTCTTGAAAATGCCGTATATCTAGTCCTGTCCGTTCAATAAATTTATCAATCCGATACTGAAGGCTGTTTCGATGAACATATAACGCTTTTGCTGCCTGCGATGCATTTAAATTACACTGCATATAGGTCGTGAGAGTCCGGTAAACGTCCCGATCAAAGATTGTTTCTATAAATGCATCTGAAATAGCGGCAGAAACTATGTCTGTATCATGGCGAATGAAAGCAGGTAGACATTGATAAAATGTTGCAACCCCTGACCTAAGTTTTCCTTGCTTCAGATGCCATAAAAAGAGCTGATGTTCATTTAATAATCTCATTTTTAAATTTCCATTCGGCAAATGCAGCTGTCCTTGCATGAAGACAACGTCTGTTAAAAAATCACTTGTGATGGCTTGAGACAGATCATGTAGCTGTTCAAGTTGACCATTTTCTGATGTAGCGTTTGTTTGAATGAGCATAGCTGTTTCAGTGCCTGTCCATATGAAATGAATATGTTCGAGGCTGCTGTTCACAGCCTCTTTTATTTGCTGCCTTTGTTCTGCTTGGTGATCCATTTTAAAAAAATGAACACGGACGGAGTGATCAATGGTGATTGATTTGTTTTCAAAGAGATAGCTGTACCATTTCTGTTCTTCTTCCGTTTCCTGCGTATGAGGTACATCAATTGGTGTGAGGAATGAATTGAGAAGAAGCGCTTCCCTTTCTGTTAGCTCCGTATTGTTTACTCCGAAAATTTCGCCTTCGTCTGTTTGATACCAGAGAATTTGTTTATCATTTGTTGGTGAACTGATGATATGGTGTCCGTAAACAAGTTTTAGTTTTTCTAACATGGCGAGGCTCCTTAAACAGTTTAATCATACACATGGAATAGCATTAATTCGTGGATTTCTTCTTTTAAGGTTGGTTCAACTTCATGAGGCGGAAGCTGAGAGCCCCATTCAATATCACCCGTTTTGTGATAAATGCCTTCATAGTGTGAACCATTATGAAAAAAGGATATTTTCCAGCCAGGTAATTGCGCTTTTTTAAAGAGAGGTTTCCATTGAAAATGAGAAATCATATCATCATTGCCTCCTTGCTTTTATTGATGAAACAATAAATACACACGACAATACGGAAACAATCTTGAACTTGGTTTTATTGTATCTCATCTGATGAAAAGAGCATAGGGAAAGCACAGATTTCAGAGACATGAAAAGAAAACATCAGTAGGCGTTTGCATGGTCTATAGGAGTAAGAGCCATTTGTGTTAGGTAAGATGCGTATTCAACGATTCTTTTCCCAATCAGCCATTCTGAGTTTTTCAATGGTGCATGCAGAAAAATCTCGCGGCCTGGACGAGAATTGGCTTCAAACATCCAGATAGCACCTAAGTGATCAATACCTAAGTCAAAACCAATTTCCCCAATCAGACCGGGCATTTTTTCATCTATCACACGACTAAGTGCGAGGGCAGTATCAGAGAGCTCTTGCAAAACCTTCAAACGTTTCTCTGCATCAGGAAAGATATCATATAGTGTTTTTACTGAACCACCATGCAGTTGATGGGTTGTGACAGTGTGATCTCCTGAAACTTTTCCAGCAGCGGCTGTAACAGTCCAATGACCATACTTATTTTTATTCGTATGAATTCTAAAATCCAGTGGTTGATTGTCTATTTGAAGAAGCTCAATGCCTTGTTGTGCAATCAAGTCTTGAATTGCACAATCTTCCCGCAGTTTTTTCACGAAATGGTCTACGGAATGATATGAAGTGGATTTCCCTTTATTTGAGCAGACAGTGACCCCGTTTTCCGTCTTCTTTAACTGATAAATCCCGTCTCCGTGACTGCCGTTTGTTGGTTTTAAATAAATGACATGATGCAGATGAAGGAGTGTTTCTATTTTATTTAAAGCATCAACAGGATCTAATCGTATAGAATGTGGTAAGAAAGAGCTTGTTTTTTCATCTGTTAATAGCTGTTCATGAATGTCCCATTTATTAAAAAAATAAGGGTTGAACCAAGGGATATCGTAGTCTTGAGTGAGTTTTCGTTTTGTTTCTTGAATGAATGCCGACTGAGCAGCCTTTCTATTAGGCAGCCGGTCATAAACAACGGATGGGAGGGGCATCTGCTTTTTTACCCAGCGCTCCTCTTGGTAAAGCAAACCTTCTACTATTCCTTTATCCCAATCGATAGAATGAGTACCAAAAAGATATGCAAAACCAGCATGCTGCCTACAAGATTGCAGCAATTTCATAAAATAGGAAGATCTTGCGCCTAAAGGTGCTGTATTTTGTTCGAATCCTGCAGTGAAAATGCCGATGAGAGGTCCTATATAGAGTGTATGTTGAACTAATATGACATCAGCTTTCGTTTTGTATGGAATGAGTAAAGCGCGATAAAGGTCTTCTGATAATAAAATCCTTTGTGATTGATGATGATAGGAAATGGTGAAATCATCTACTAAACAAGAACCTAAAGCAATAGATAAAATTGCCTCCTGCTCTTTAAACTGAGCAGGGAGATATACTGTTTTTTCACTTGCTGAATGAGGAGCGATGATGTAGCGTTTTCTCTTCATAAGGAACCTCCTTTTCTTCAGCCATCATCGATTTGGCATGTTCAAGTATGGTCTGAATCAATTGATTCTCCCTCTCAGGGTATGCTTTTAAAAAAGAGGATCGTCCTGGCTTTGATCTTACATTTGAGATGAAAAGTCTGCCTTCATTTGTATGAAGCAAGTCTATAGCGAATTCAATACACGGTGAGAAAGTTTTGTCTATAAACGCTGGAAGAGATGATTGAATGGAGGCAATATCATCTAACAACAGCTCCTTGATGTGTGGCTTTAATGAGTTTAAATAGTGATCAAAGGCTACCACATGAATGGAATTTTGTGTATTGCTTAAAAGGCTGTTTTCTACTGATGGTTTTGTATGAATCCCCATGCTATTCCATTGATTTTGTGAATTTTTTATAAGAAAAATCCTAATTTCATTGAATATAACGTCTTTTTGATCATTCGTGTTAAAAAATTGAAGGAAAGATCGGCCGATATACTTTTTGCACCAGCGTTCAACCTCTGCTGAATGTGAAAAGGTGATGATTTGCTTAGCGTTTAGCTGCACAGTAATGAGTGATTTGTCTTTTAAAGAAATGAAGCAAGAGGGTGCTGCGTGCTGTTGAGAAAGCGGCTGTATTTTACAATATCCGCCCTTTCTGACCAAGTTGAGAAGGTCTGAAGGCTTTGTCAATAGAGAGCAGACAGGTAAATATGGTTGTAAAGAAGGGAGGAGACGGAGCTGCTCGAATAGCCGCATTTTATTTGAAATTCCAGTATTCAAAAAAAGGGTTTTTGGATACTTTTTTAACCAATTCATGATAGGTTTTGCTTTTTTAGATTGTGCGTCATGCTGATAAAGACAACGATCATAAATCAAGTCAGGAATCTGAAATTCTGACGCTTCAAATCCTTTGCCAGTCTTAAATTTTTGACCGTGAATGACATTTGAAGCAGGCTTTAAATCTAGAGGTGAAAAACGAACAACTTCTAAATCAAAAGAAGAGGCTGCTTTGGCAAGCTGATGTGTGAATGCTTCTTCATGCTTCGGAGAAAGAGTGACAATGCCGAGCGTTGACGTCATGAAACAACACCTACTTTTCAAATTCTTTTTTTAACATCTGAAAAACACTTTTTGTTGATTTTACATAAACTTGGCGTTCCTATATCATTACGACAGATCGTTGTCTCATATGTCACATTGAATGCTTCATTTGCTTGGACTCTTGACAACAACTATAATACGTATAGATAAAAACAATAAACTTCAGGTGTTGTTTGAAAGGTAGATGACGACTTTGGATATATTCACAACGTTTATCTTTATGATTGTGATAGGTGCAGTGATAGGGGCAGCAACAAACCATCTCGCGATTAAAATGCTTTTTCGTCCGTATAAGCCATATTATTTATTTGGGAAGCAGCTCCCATTTACACCGGGTCTCATTCCTAAAAGAAGAGATGAAGTAGCCAAGCAGGTTGGCGTCATGGTGATGGAGCATTTACTAACGCCAGAGGGCATTAAAAAACGATTTGAATCATCAGAGGCAAAGCAAGAGATATTGAGGACAGTGCACCGATATATTGATAAAGGTGCTGATATGGAAATGACGGTTTTCTCCATGTTAGAAAAATACGGTTTTTCACAGGCTGACGTTAAAGCTGACGCATGGCTTCATCAGTGGACTGATCATAAGCTCCACTCACTGCTTGAAAAGTATGATCAGCAAACATTGTCTGAGCTGTTGCCACAGGATGTAGAAAATAAGCTTGCATCAAAAATTCCAGATGCCGCAGATTATATTTTAAAGAGAGGCATTCATTATTTTGAAAGTGATGAGGGAAAAGCAAGACTCGGTCATATGATAGATGATTTCTTAAAAGAACGAGGAATGCTTGGCAGTATGGTCCAAATGTTTTTAGGGAATTCAAGCTTAATTGATCGCGTGCATCCTGAAATGATGAAGTTCTTAAAGAATGCAGAGACAAAAAGGTTTTTATCAGATTTACTTGTTCAAGAATGGGACAAGGTAAAGCAATTTTCTTTACATGAGCTTGATGAAAAATGGAATGTGAAAGAGCTTCTATTTAGTGTGAAAAAGCAATTGCTTTCACATTTTTCTACAAAGGTGCTGTTAGATAGACCAGTAGGAGTTTACATCAGTGCAGTAGCGGATGATCTTAAGACCAAATTTGCACCATCTCTCATTGATAAAGGGATTGAAGCCGCATCTAATGCGCTTGAGGGACTGCTCGCAAAGCTCCAATTTGAAGAAATTATTCGTGAACAAATTGAACTTTTCCCGCTTGAAAAAATGGAAGAGCTTGTGATCAGCATATCTAATAAGGAGCTGAAGATGATCACATTTTTAGGCGGTCTTTTAGGTGGATTGATCGGTGCTGTCCAAGCGATTTTTGTCACCTTATTCTAAGGCAAGATCGAGAAATTTCGATGAATTTATTGTATATATGTGAAACGAAAGCCATAGTTTGTTATAGTGGAGTGGTGTCCGCCGATCCATATCGGTGATAACGGATAGAAAGGAGACATAACATGTCTGTAAATCTTTATGATGTTGCATATGACCTTGAAAAAGCACTGCGTCATAGCGAAGAATATTCAGCGTTAAGAAATCTTTATGATGAGGTAAACGGGGATGAATCCTCTAAAAGAATGTTTGAGAACTTCCGTGACATTCAAGTAAACCTTCAACAAAAACAAATGACTGGTCAAGAGATTACACAAGAAGAAGTAGAGCAAGCGCAAAAAACGGTTGCACTTGTGCAGCAGCACGATAAAATCTCTCAGTTGATGGAAGCAGAACAACGCGTAAGTGTTCTCATCGGTGAATTAAATAAAATTATCATGAAGCCTCTTGAAGAGCTTTATGGAAATACTGAAGAAAATTAATTGAAAGGGCGATCATATTCGCCCTTTTTTTCATTCATATCGCCGCTTGTATATCTTTAAAAAAAGGGTTGTCGAAGCTCGTAAATTCTGCGATAATACTTATTGAAAGTGCTTTCAAAAAGCGCTATCGTGATGAATTGGGTGCGTTCCACTTTGGATTGACGGCGATGAGCCAAATGAGAGAGAAGCGCTTCTGGGAGAAAAGCAAAGCATAAGGGGATATGATATAAGCAATGCTTTGGTGTGTGAAAGATGAGGGGATCATGGGGAGCTTCATCACGCCATTGTTACGCATCCAAACCATACATAAAAAAAAGCCTAGGGGTAGGCTTTTTTTATTTGCGATTGAGGCATAAAACAAGGGCTGCTTCAACTGCATGTTCTAAAGCGATAAGCTAGGGCATATCCTCATCGTAAGTACAGTCATCAAGAAGGGGGATGCCTCAGTGTCAAAAAAGCTACTTGCACTCAATATAGATGGAACGTTGCTTCGTTCCAATGGGAAAATCCATTCCGCTACAAAAGAAGCTGTGGAATATGTTAAGAAAAAAGGGGTTTACGTGACGATTGTCACCAACCGTCATTTTCGATCTGCACAAAAAATTGCCAAGGCGTTGAAAATACCAACTTCAACTCTTGTGACGCATAGTGGTGCATTTATCGCTGATAAGCTTGATGAGCCGCTCCATGTGAAGAAATTAACGGAAGAGAAAACATTTAATCTTGTGCAGATCCTTGAAAGCTTTGATTGTAATGTTCGCTTGTTACATGAAAAATTCTCAATCGGCAATCGGAAAAAAACACAGTCTCAACTGATGGGAAAAACGTTGATTCATCCGTCTGATCCCATTTTCTATCCCGTTCAATTTGTTGAATCATTAAGTGATATGCTCATGGATGAACCGGTTAGCACACCTGTCATTGAAGTGTATTCGACGGCAGCACTTCAGCCTGAAATCCACACAACCATTCAACAAGCATTCCCATCTGTTGATCTGATTAAGATCAGTGATGAGAAAATGAACATTGTATGCAAAGGGGTATCGAAAGAAGCAGGACTTTCTCTTTTAACCTCAGCACTAGGTTTTACATTAGAAGATACGGTCGTGATCGGTCACGGGACAGACGACATCCCGATGCTTGAGTTAGCTGGCTTAGGCGTTGCGATGGGGAATGCACCTTATTCGGTCAAACGTAAAGCCGATTGGGTGACACGTTCTCATGATGAACAGGGTGTTGCTTATATGATCAAAGAATACTTTAGAATGCAGCAAAGGGAAGGTTTTTTACATCAATTTGATATTAAACGATAATATAGTGAAGGCCCTGTCTATTAAGAAATGGCAGGGCCTTCGTCTGTTCTCTTCATTGCTTTTCCTAGATGAATTTTGTAAAATGAAACAAGTTTGAAGATAAAGGTGATATGATGCGAATTTTAGTTAAAGGGCTGTCTAATGAACGATTTCATCGACCGCTTGTCAATATAGCCAATTTATTCGAGGAAGATAGTGAAGTGCTGTTTGATTCAGGTGAAGCAAACGATGGCCTGGTCATGGTGTTTGATTGGAAAGAAACTGGCGGTATGGTGGAGGCTTCTGGCCATATTGCTGGATCAGATATGACGAGTTGTTTTACAAGAGAGATGCCGGAGGGCTTGAACGATAAAGAGCGCTGGAAGCAAATCAAAAACACTGTGCTGTCTGTTTATTTACATCTGCTTCAGGAATATACAGGAATGACGCAAAAATGGGGGATTCTTACGGGGATACGTCCTACGAAATTACTTCATAAGATGCTAAGAGAAGGCATCACAAAGGAAGAAGCACATGCAGCGTTAAAGCGCGATTACTTGATTCATGATGAAAAGATCAATTTGATGCAGGAAATTGTTGATCGTCAAATCAAAGCCATTCCAGATCTGTACGATCTGCAGGAGGAAGTGAGTATTTATATCGGTATTCCTTTCTGTCCAACAAAATGTGCTTATTGCACGTTCCCTGCTTATGCCATTCAAGGACAAGCTGGAAGAGTAGGAACGTTTCTTTTTGGGCTGCATTATGAGATGCAAAAAATGGGCGAATGGTTAAAGGAACATGGGATTAAAGTGACGACTGTTTATTTTGGCGGAGGTACTCCAACGAGTATTACAGCAGAAGAAATGGATTTGCTGTATGAGGAGATGTATCGCTCTTTTCCAGATGTGAAACATATTCGGGAAGTCACTGTAGAAGCGGGACGACCTGATACGATTTCACCTGATAAGCTGGAGGTGCTCAACCGTTATCATATTGACCGGATTAGTATCAATCCGCAATCATATGAGAATGAAACATTGAAAGCGATTGGCCGGCACCATAGTGTGGAAGAAACGATTGAAAAGTATCATTTATCAAGGCAGTATGGCATGAATAATATTAACATGGACTTAATCATCGGGCTGCCAGGAGAAGGGCTAAAGGAATTCCAACATTCCTTGCAGCAAACAGAAGAACTGAAGCCTGAATCTTTAACGGTGCATACCCTTTCCTTTAAGAGAGCGTCTGAAATGACCCGTAATAAGGAAAAGTATCAAGTGGCAGACCGTGAAGAGATCACACGTATGATGGATGAAGCGGTTGCTTGGACAAAGGCACATGACTATCATCCGTACTATTTATACAGACAAAAAAACATTTTGGGGAATCTCGAAAATGTCGGGTATTCGTTAGATGGACAGGAAAGTTTGTATAATATTATCATTATGGAAGAGGTGCAGACGATCATTGGCATTGGATGCGGCGCTGCGAGTAAATTCATTGATCCGCGAACCGGAAAAATTACGCAGTATGCCAATCCAAAAGATCCAAAGTCTTATAATGATCGTTATGAGCACTATACGGAAGAGAAGATTCAGTTTCTTGAGTCATTATTTGTTTCTCACATGTAAACACTGCGGTGACGCAGTGTTTTTTTCATTTGTAAAAGGGTATATAGGGGGTAAAAAGATAAAGCAGGTGTACATATGATGGATGTGATCGGAATTGGGATTGGGCCAGCAAATTTAGGATTGGCCGCTTTATTAGAGGAGTATGAAGATGTGACATGCTGTTTTTTTGAACAGGAAACCGAATTTGCTTGGCATCCTGGTATGCTCATCAAAGGAACGGACTTACAAGTTTCCTTTCTAGCGGACCTTGTAACAATGGCTAATCCAAGGAGCAAGTATACATTTTTAAATTATTTACATGAATCAAACAGGCTTCACCGATTTTATACATTTGAACAATTTGATATCCCCCGGAGAGAATTCAATGAGTATTTATCATGGGTTGCAGGTGAATTAGATAGCTGTCAGTTCGGGATGAAGGTGGAAGAAGTGACCGACTGTGAAGACGGGTATCTTGTAAAAGTTCGGCGGTTGAAAGATGGGGCGCTTTCTGAATATCGTGCAAAGCATGTCGTCCTTGGAACTGGAAGCAAGCCGATGATTCCTGTCGATGTGCCAGAAGCTGCGTTGCCGCATGTGACCCATAGCAGCCGTTATATAGATCAACAAAAAGAACTTCATGAAGCTGAAACGGTGGCGGTGATTGGTTCAGGTCAGAGTGCAGCTGAAATTTTCTTAGACCTGCTTCAGCATCAGAAGAAAGGACAGCAGCTTTCGTGGTTTACACGTTCAAGTGAATTTAGAGAACTAGAGACAGCGGAGCTTGGTCAGGAGCTATTTACACCTAAGTATGTTGAATATTTTCATTCCCTTCCTTATGAAGAACGGATGAACACATTGCCTAGACTGGCAGGATTAAGGAATGGCATAGATGCATCGACGCTTTCTCGTATTTATCAGGAATTGTACCATCGCTCCGTTTCAGGAGAAGAGCCTTCTGTACTCATTCAGCCAATGACTGAGCTTGAAGCGATACATATGGAGGATGAGCAGCAGTTAGAGCTACATTTGAAACAATGGCAACTGAAGAAAGAAAAGAAAATGACAGCCGATCATGTGGTATTGGCTACAGGATATACGCCTAATATTCCGGAATGGTTTAGCGCATATGAACCATTGATTGAATGGGAGAGCGATAAGCATTTTAAAGTGACAGACGACTTCAGGCTTGTGTTTAAAGACAAACGGTCTCATCATTTCTTTACATTCACGAACCTCGATCACTCTCATGGAACAGCGGCGACCAATTTAAAACTATCGATCTACCGCAATCAGAAAGTCATCCGAACCATTCGCGGGGATACGAAAGAACAAGTGAAGCAAGAAACAGCATTTCAGCAATTTGAATAGATATAAAAAAAGGGCCCCAGCACTGGGCCCTTTTCAATTAAATGGTTGTTTCTCTTTTTACTTTCGGTTTTTCAGTTTTCCATTTGAAGATTTTGTTTAGGATTTGATAGATACGCTTTGATTCTTTCGTCACTAGCGGTCCTAAAATCGCAAGGATTAATACATATAATGCAGCAAATGGCTTCAATGTAGCGGCAAGACCGCCTGCAATCCCAAGTTCGGCTACAATGATGGAAAACTCTCCTCTTGATACGATGGTTAATCCAATATTAGAAGAAGCTTTGTGAGAGAAACCGGCTCTTCTTCCAGCAAACATCCCGGCGGTGAAGTTCCCAATTAAGGTGAGAATGACAGCGCCGATCGCAAGCCAGAAGGCATCTCCTAATGTAAATGGATCAATACTCAATCCGAAGCTGAAGAAGAACATGGCGCCAAAGAAATCTCTAAAAGGAACAACGAGATGTTCAATGCGGTCTGAGTGCTCTGTTTCTGAAAACACAAGACCTAGTAAGAGAGCGCCAATGGCCTCTGCGACATGAATCGTCTCTGAAAAACCAGCCACGAAGAACAAAGCGGCAAAAATGACAATGATAAATACTTCATTTGAACGGATATCGAATAGTTTGTTTAATAGTTTTGGCAGCTTACGTGCGATGATAAAGAAAATCATCATGTAACCAAAAGCGATTAAAATAGATAATAAGGCACCGCCAACGGACGTGGCATCTCCAAGGACAAGACCGGATACGACAGATAAATAGACGGCGAGAAAAATATCCTCAAACATAATAATCCCAAGAATTAACTCTGTTTCAGGGTTCGCTGTCCGTTTTAAATCGACAAGCACTTTGGCGACAATGGCGCTGGATGAAATGGTGATAACGCCTGCCATAATGAGAACTTCAAGGAATCCAAAGCCTGTGATAAACCCATAAAGCAATCCTAAGCTAAAGTTGATCAAAATATAAATAGATCCGCCGACTGCAATGGATTTACCCGATTTTATGAGTTTGCCGACAGAGAACTCAAGCCCGAGGTAGAATAGAAGGAACAGGACACCCATTCTACCAAAAAACGAAATAATCTCGGTGCTCTCGATAAACTTCAAATCAATGATCCCGATGGTTGGTGCATGCGGACCAACAATCATCCCGAGGACAATGAGAAAAGGAATGATAGAAAATTTAATTTTATTGGCGATTAAGCTGGCAATGGCGATGAGAATAAGCGCCGTTCCAACTTCAAAGACTAAATGATCCATTCATCACTCTCCCCCTCTAGAAAGAAAATCACGTATCAATCGCTTCAAGTGTTTTCTTTCGCCTGAAATGACCATCGTATCATTTGCTTGAATTATCGAATCGGCACCGGGGTTGAGTAATTTTTCATTTGTATGTTTAATGATCGCAATGACGGTGACTTCATAATTTTGTCTCACATCTAAATCGCCGAGTGTATGCCCAACCGCTTTTGCGTCTTTTTCTACCTTAAACCATTCAATGATCAAATCATTGAACGCCATTTCAATCGTTTCAAGTGCTTGCGGCTTATACACCATACCGCCAATAATGGCAGCAATTTGCCGGGCTTCAGCATCATCGAGAGAAATGGTGGACAGTACTTCATCTGGATCTTCATCGTCGAAACGATAAATCTCCCGTCTGCCATCATCATGAATCACAATCGTCATCTTTTCTCTATTTCTCGTTTCAATTTCAAATTTCTTTCCAATCCCAGGAAGATCATTTTCTTTAATGTTCATTTTATCCCTCCGAATATGATAGGTTTTGTTTTTCATATAGTGAGTACGGATGAAATAAAATGAATCAGTCGAGGTAATTTGATTGATACATAATGGGGATTGCACACTTCATTTCTAAAAAACATAAATCAATAGATAACGCTGTGGTTGATGCAAGCTTTACAAGAAAAGCTTTTGAAGCGCCTATTGATAACCTCTGTTTTAACAGAAGAGATGCGGCATGTTTTTTTGAGAATGGAGGTGTCTTCACAGCGTTGATTTCTTCATCATAAATCGATGGAGAAATCAGGCTTGGTGTGCTCGCTTCTGCTTGTGAAGCAAAAACGACATTTGAAAAGGGAGAAAACATGACGATGCAGCTAATCAATATACATATGGAACTTCTTATCAATCATCCTCCCCCTTTCAAATGATGTTTTATTTCTTATTTTACTATATAAAAATATATTTCTCGTTTCAACAATTATGCTTATTTTAGTATCAGTTGATCTTGAAATTTTTTATGTAGAGGAAAAGGAATTACTTGATGGAAATTGAAGTAAGTCATGAGCTTGAAAAGAAAGAGGGGGAATGGATGATGACTTATATCAATTGTCAGGTAGACGGGGATATTTTTGAAATCGCTTTCAATAGACCTGAAGCGTATAATTCGTTTCATGTTGACATGTTTGCTGAATTGAAGGAAGCGTGTGATACAGCGAGTGAGAGCAGTGCGAAAATTGTTGTTCTTAAGGGGATGGGCAAAGGGTTTTCAGCAGGCGGAGATATTGGCATGATGCTAAAGCAAGATCGTGAAGAAGATTTTCATCGCGTGATGGATTTGATTGAGGGAATTACACTTTCTTTAGCCAGTATGAAAAAAGTGACGATTGCACTTGTCCACGGGGCAGCGGCTGGTCTTGCTTTTAGCTTTGCCCTTAGCTGTGACTATTTGTTTATGCATCAAGATGCTAAACTTGCCATGAACTTTAATGGAATCGGGTTAATCCCAGATGGCGGAGGGCATTTTTTCCTCACCAAAAGAGTTAGTGAACAAACCGCTAAACAATTGATTTGGAGCGGACAAAAGCTGCCGGCTGAAGAAGCGCTCAAGCTTCGCCTTGCAGACGGCGTGTTTCAAGATGAGGTGGATACGTATCAAAAAGCGTGCGTCAAGCCATTTTTAAATATGCCGCTTCAAGCCTTTGTTGAAACAAAGATGATTTATTTTCAGCAGTCAGAATCACAGCTGTTAGCCGTTCTTCAAAAAGAGCGTGCTGCACAAGCTAGACTGAGACAAAGCCGTGATCATCAGGAGGGTGTTCAAGCGTTTTTGGAAAAAAGACGTCCTGTGTTTCATTAAATAGAAGAATGAATGGCCGGCGGATGCCGGCTTTTTTAACGTTCAAATAAAAGAAGTTTACCTGCATCATTTACGAGCCGGTGAGAATGCTTTGTGTATTGTTGTTCGATTAAACGATGACGTCCTAATTCTTTTGCTTTTTCATCACTATCTGTGGTGATTTTTTCGTTTAATAAGGTTTCACCTGACGAATCAAATACAGTCAAATAGTAGGTTTTCTCCATCACTGATCTTCCCTTTCTTCTTGTTTTTTAATGAATTATACAAGGAGGAAGTTAAAACCTCTTTTTTCACCCCTAAAAATGTGTTTTTTAGAATGAGAGCGATAGAACGTGCATTCGTAAAAACGGCGTGATAAAATATGGACAACTACAGTAACGTACAAGGAGATAGACGTTTGACGAAGCTCACTTTTATTCATGCCGCAGATCTTCATTTAGATAGTCCGTTTGCGGGAATGTCCAATATACCGAACCGAATTTTTAAGAGGTTGAAAGAAAGTACATTTCAAAGTGCCAAGAACATGTTTGAACTTGCGATTGATCGAGAAGTAGACTTTATGCTGCTGAGCGGAGATATATTTGACGAATCGAATCGCAGCCTAAAAGCACAGCTTTTTTTAAGAAATCAGTTTCTTAAGCTACAATCACACGGGATTGAAGTGTTTATTATTTATGGTAATCATGATCATTTAGGTGGTGAATGGACACCAATTGAGTGGCCAGAGAATGTTCACGTTTTTTTGAGCAGTACGCCAAGTGAGCAAGCCTTTTATAGAGAAGGTCAGCTTGTGGCAAGTATTTACGGGTTCAGCTACAAAGAGCGAGCTGTCCATGAAAATATGACACCTTATTATGAAAAAACAACAGATGCCCCCTATCATATTGCAATGCTTCACGGCACATTAGCAGGTCAAGAAGGGCATGATGCGTATGCACCATTTCAGCTTCAGCAGCTTCTAGCGCGGGATTTTGATTATTGGGCGCTTGGACATATTCATAAGCGGGCTCTTCTGCATGAAGACCCAATGGTGATCTATCCTGGAAACGTGCAAGGAAGACATATAAAAGAAACAGGAGAGAAAGGCTGTTATGTCGTTTACCTATCTGAAGATGCTCAAAGAGCGGAGTTTATGAGCTGTTCAGATGTCATCTTTGAGACATTGACAATAGATATCACACATACCGCTCATATGACCGATCTTGTGATACTTGTGGACAAAAAGATGAGTGGACTGAAAGAGAGAGGTGTTCCTCATTTTGTGAAAATCGAACTAACTGGCGATGCTCCTGCTTATATGGAGCTCACGCAGCTTGAAGTGCTTGAGGAGCTGATGGCTGTTCTTCATGAACAGGAGGAAGATGAAGACTTGTTCGTTTGGGTGATGTCGATTGACTGCCGGACACATGAAGATGCCGTCTATCCAGAAGATTCTTTTTTGACAGAACTAACAGCAGAAATTGCCGAGTTTGATGCGTATGATGAGCTGCTTTCACCGATCAAGCGTCATCCAACCTATAGAAAGGCAGGAAGAGCTTTTACAAAAGAGGACGAGATCGATATTAAAGAAGAGGCACAGAGGCTGCTGGCAGAACAGCTGAAGCATTTATGAGAAAAGGAGAGGCATGATGAAAATACGTTCACTCCATATTGCGAATTTCGGGAAATTTTCCAATCAAACCTTCCACTTTTCTGATGACGGTTTTCAGTTAGTTTATGGCCTGAATGAATCGGGGAAAACGACATTGAAGGCGTTTATTGAATCGATGTTATTTGGTTTTTCTAAAAGCCATATGTATAAGCCAAAGCATGGCTCATTTTATGGCGGGTCTCTTACATGTTTAGATGAGGAATTAGGTGTGATTCATATTGAAAGAACATCTGATCATGGCGGCCAAGCTCAGGTGTTGCTGCCAAATGGTGAAGTGAAAGATGAAGCGTTTCTACATGCGATGTTAAAGGGAACAGATCGCAGATTATACCAATCAATCTATTCTTTTGACGTGTTTGGTCTGCAAAATGTACAAGCATTAAATCAAGATCAAATAGGGGAATTTCTACTCTTTTCAAGTTTGTTTGGCTCAGATGCGGCATCCAAAATGGACAGCAGGCTGCTAAAACAGCAGGAGCAGCTTTTTAAACCCAATGGACGTAAGCCTGAATTAAATCAGCAGCTTGATCATGTAAAAGAGCTGTCAGGTAAGTTGAAACAGGCCAAATTGGTAGAAAGTCGTTATACCGAAAAGAAAAAAGAACAAGCTGAATTAACTGAGAAGGTAGAAATGCTTCAGCATGAAATGAGACAGACTGAAGAAGAGATTCAGCTTTTGACTGAACATATTCGACTTTATCCTATGATAGAAAACAAGATAGAGTTAAAAAAAGATTTGGCTAGTTATCCAGAACGAGTCAAACGGTTTAGACCGGAAACCGCGCATGAACTTGATAAATTAGAATCACACCTTCACCCAAAAAAGGCGCAAGTGACGGCACTGAAACAAAAATTAGATCATTTGCAAACGTCGCTCACGCAAGTTCAGCCACTCTATGACAAGGATACGGTATTGGAGATGAATCGAGTCATAGCTGAATCGTCGGATGCTGAACTTTTGAAGAAACGCTTAGCAGAAGGGAAAACAGAGCAGAATTCTTTGAAACAAAAAATAGAAGAAGCATCAGCGAAGCTGAAGAGGCAGCGTCCAATCAAGCTTGACCAGCTGGATGATTCACTTGACTTTGAGTGGGAATTAAAAGAGGCTGTGAGCCAATACGTTCGTTTAATGGATAGGAAAACGCAGCTCGATGACCGGTTTGATCATGCAAGACATGAGCTGGAAGAAGCGGAAACCGCTCTAAAAGGATTAAAGGAACAGCCCGTTAAACAGCAAGATGCAGAAGATGTCAGGGGCACAAGGGCTACAGTGAAACAGAATCATTCCAGAGTGTGGTTATTCCCGCTGATGTTCGTGCTATGTGCTGTCATTCTCACGGTCTTATTCGTTTTAGCAGAGAGCTGGGTGACGTTACTGTTTGCAGGATTTTCCGTTTTTGTCTTGATCGCTATTTATCCAGTGCTTAAACAGACTCAGATGAAGGAAGCAAACGACAGTAACGCCTATCATTCCTTTCAAGTTCAAACAGCTTCAGCTGAAACGCTAGTGAAGCAAAAGGAGCTTTTATACGAAAGAATGATACAGCAATATGAAGACTGGGAGCGGGAACTGGAACCTGTACAGCAACAAGTAGAAGATATGAGAAGGCAGCTGGGTTTGTCCTCAGAGCTCTCATTCCTTGTGGAAGCTTTCCATATCTTGAAACAATTAAAAGCGAATACAGCGGCATTTGAGGCGCTTAACAAGGAAATAGAGATGCTCACACAGCAGCAATCGATCTACGAGAAAAGAGTTTCAGCGCTCATGAGTCTCCTTCAAAGAAAAGAAGGGACCATTCAAGAGAATATCTCAGCCTTTCAAGAGATATTGAAAGATGAGGAAAAAAGAGAAAAAGAACGTCAGACATTGCACGTATCCATTCAACATGTAGAGCAGCAGCTGACAACATTAGAAGGAGAAGTTCAATATTATGAAAAACAAACGGACGAGCTTTTTCGAAAAGTAGAAGCAGCGTCAAAAGAAGATTATCATGTCCTATCTCATCTATCCAAAGAATACCGGGAGCGGCTGTACAATTTGCAGCAGCTGAACCAAGAGCTACACAAAAGCGGTTATATAGATGAGGAAGAGGTCATTGTCCGTAAAGGTTTACGCACCCTTGAGGAGCAGTGTGCACAAGCAAAAAGACATCTGAATGACATGCAAGAGAATGTGACGAATATGAAAAAACGCTTGGCAGAATTAGCAGTAGAAATACGCCAAATAGAAGCATCAGGTACAGTGTCTGATTTGACTCATCAGCTTGCTGTAGAGCAGGAGCAGGCAAAGCATCTAGCGAAAAAATGGGCGGCTATTCAGCTCGTGCGTTCCGTCATTCGAGAGAAACTCAATGAGCATAAAGAAACGAGGCTACCAGCACTCCTCCAAACAGCTTCCCGATTTATTCAGCCGTTAACGAATGATCGATATGAAGTGATTTTATTTTCTGCCGAAGATGACCGGCTGATTGTGAAACGGAGGGATGGACGCCTATTCCGCCCGGAGGAGCTTTCACAAGCAACATGTGAGCAAATTTATCTCTCGATTCGTTTTGCACTTGCTTTGTCCCACCAGCAAGATTGTCAGCTCCCATTTATGATGGATGACAGTTTCGTTCACTTTGATCATGTCCGTCTAGACAGGGTGCTGGAGCTGATGAATGAACTCACTCGTTTTGAAACACAGCTGTTTTATTTCACTTGTCATCATTATATGAAACAAGCAGCGGAAGACGGGCAGATTACGAGCTTAGCAGTGGAATGATTGACAAATTATGACTTATGTTATACTTATATGAGCAGAAACATGGAAGGAGCATTTATTGAATGGCTAAAGGGATCATGACCTATGACGTCGGCGAACAAGTTGACCTGCATTTATTAATTAAATCATCTACTAAAGGGATTGCGAGTAATGGCAAACCATTTTTAACGTTAATTCTTCAAGATCAAAGTGGAGATATTGAGGCGAAGCTATGGGATGCAAAGCAGAATGATGAACTCACATATGCTGCGCAAACCATTGTGAAGGTAGTAGGTGATATTCATCATTATCGCGGAAGGAATCAGCTGAAGCTTAGGAATATACGTCCTGTTGCTGAAAACGAGCAAATCCGCATTGATGATTTTCTAGAAACAGCTCCTATTCCAAAGCACGATATGATGGATACCATCATGCAATATATTTTTGATATGAAAAATCCTAATATTCAGCGTGTCACAAGACATTTGCTGAAGAAATATGGACAGGAATTCGCTGATTACCCAGCAGCTACGAAAAACCATCACGAGTTTGTTTCGGGTCTTGCCTATCATGTGGTATCGATGCTTCATTTAGCGAAATCCATTGTTGATCTATACCCATCACTAGATCGAGATCTTTTATATTCAGGGATCATTCTACATGATTTAGGGAAAGTCAAAGAGCTTTCGGGTCCTGTCTCCACCACATATACAGTAGAAGGGAACTTAATTGGCCACATTTCTATTATGGTGACAGAAATTGCGAAAGCCGCAGAGGAGCTCGGCATTGATTCTGAGGAAATTCTGATTCTGCAGCATTTAGTGCTGAGTCATCATGGAAAAGGGGAGTGGGGCAGTCCTAAACCACCAATGGTGAAGGAAGCCGAAATTCTCCACTATATAGATAATTTAGATGCAAAAATGAACATGATGGATCGTGCGCTTGAGCATGTGAAGCCAGGAGAATATACAGAGCGTATTTTTGCACTAGAGAATCGTTCGTTTTATAAACCAACCTTTCACAATGAATCCTCATGATAAAACGCCCGTTTGATGCGGGCGTTTTTTTTCATAACTTGTCTTCTTTTCGCATAAGCATGTAACACAAAGGAAGAGAGATTAGTCCTGAAAAAGGAGGCGAAGACAATGTTATTTTTTCCATGGTGGGTATATGCATGTATCATTGGTATTATCTTTTGTGCCTATAAATTAATGACGACAGCCAAAGAGGAACAAGAGATTGATCAATCCTTTATTGAAAAAGAGGGAGAAATCTTTATCGAACGAATGGAGCAGGAGAGAGAGCGTAGACGTCAAGGACAGCAAATGAAACGATCCCAGGAAACGGCGAAGCATGAGGACCATTCGATTGCATAATCAATAAGAATAAAAAAAACCCCTCTACAAGTTCATGTAGAGGGGTTTTTCGTTCATTATTGGTTTGGTGTTTGTTGTGTGGTTTGCTCAGATTTTTCTTTGAATGTATTTTCAAGTTCTTTATCTTTTACTTTCACATCAGCATCTTTCACCAATTTGTTTAAGATCGTTTGAATTTCATTGTTGTCTGCTTGTTTTTGATCAAGCAGTTCTTTTTTCAAGTCTGCTTTCATGTCATCGTATTTACCGCGTTCTTCGGTCTTTTTAATGATATGGTAACCAAATTGAGATTTTACTGGTTTGCTGATTTCATTTACTTTTAGTTTGAAGGCAGCTTTACTGAAGTTCTCATCCATTTGGCCTTCTTTTGCGAACCAGCCTACATCGCCGCCTTGTGCTGCTGAAGCAGTGTCAGTTGAATATTCAGATACAAGGTCATCCCATTTTTCGCCTTTATCTAATTTCTTTTCTACTTCATCTGCTGTTTTCTTGTCAGCAACTAAAATGTGGCTTGCGCGGATTTTTCCTTTTAGGTCATCGTAATACGCTTTTACTTCTTTGTCAGTGATTTTGATGTTAGCTTTGGCAGCCTTTTGAGTCAGCAGCTCATATTTTACTTGATCTTTGATGTAATCTTTTCCGAATTCATCTTGAAGTTGTTTTAAACGATCTTCACCAAGTGTCTTTTTATATTCTTCCAATTTCTTATCAATTTCTTTATCTGATACTTTGTATTTGTCAGCAAGAACCTTTTGTTGAACAAGTAGGTTTAAAGCATCTCCACCTGCTTGTTTCTTAAGTGTTGTGTAAAGCTCTTCTTTTGTGACATCTCCTGATTTTGTTGTTGCGATCACTTCTTTGTCACCGCTACTGCATGCGCCAAGAGTTAAAACACTTACTGCTGTTACAGCTGCTAAAGCCATTTTTTTCATTCAAAAAACACTCCTAATCTTTCCAATTTATTTATCATTGCTTGTATCATAACATATTGTGACATGCTGTAAAAAGAAATGCAAATGGGAGGGCATTCGTCTAGTCAAATTTTTGCGACCAACATACACATATATTGATCACAAAAAGGAGGCTGAATTATATGGGAGCAGGATATTCTAATGGGTTTGCTTTATTGGTCGTGCTATTCATTTTGCTGATCATCGTTGGTGCAGCATATCTTTATTAATTAAATCGCTGTGACAGAAAGGAGCCGTCCTGCCATGCGTGCGGGCGGTTCTTTTTTAAAACGATGACAAGTGCCTAAACGTTTTAAAATTTTCTGCATACACTGAGCTTAGAACAGAGGAAGAACTGGCAGGAGGTGTTTTCACATGGGAGGAGAAGTCTTTGCTGGCGGTTTTGCACTAGTCGTCGTATTATTTATCTTATTGATCATTATCGGTGCATCTTGGATTTGCTAATAGATCATCATACACAAAAAGCTGCCATCAAACAGGCAGCTTTTGCTTTGATCTTAAATAGATATGGTAATTTCAACAAATGATGAGATCAGTAAGATCAGTATCGATACATTGATAAAGCGAAACACCTTATCTTGCCGTTCTTCAGGAATCTCTCTGACAAGGCATAATGTATTAGTAAGCCTGTTTATTGAATACACAATAAACGCGGCAAAGACGATGAAGTAAAATAAAACTATCGGAGATCCCCCCTCTCTATGCTATTCCCATACTACATTACCAAATTTTTTATGAAAAAGATAGAAGTTGGCTTTAAAAACCTCATGATGAGGAAGTTGGGTCAACTAAAATATCAAACTCGTCTTGGGCTTGATCAATGATGCATGATTTTGGCGCTTTTAGCAGTTTCCAAGCAAATAAAAAGTCAGGCAAACAATAGCCTGCATGAATACTTGCGATCATGATAAAATAGTGTGCGTACATTGGAAATGCCATTCCTAAAACAAAGTAAACAGGTGAGATGACACAAAACGGGCTGAGCAGTGAGAAAAGCATCACTCTCTTAGGCACGCGCTGCCAACAATTTCGTTTAAATAACGTCATTTTTTTCTTATGTTTCATGACTGGGATCAAGTGAACCACGCGGTGGACAAGCAATGTCGCAAGTAAAAGCACGACAAAAAGTGGTGCATTGTGACTGCTGAGTCTCGTTTCAGGATGAGTCAGTTGAAAACATAAAAATGCCATAATGAAAAAAAATACAGTCAGACATATGGCTGAAATCATCATTCTCGTATAACCATAATCCTTTTCAAGATTAATGGTCTTCCAACAATTCATTTTTCATCCTTCCAATCTCAAAAAAACTAATTGAATATCTCAAGATAATTTACTCTTCCTGAGGATAAAAATCAATGGTTTTCAAGAAAAAAAATAAATTGTTACATTCATATGGAATAAAGAGAGGAAACTTTGGGTTTTTCAAGAAAAAAAGACATAAGAGGGAGGTTCGTCTCTTTCGTCAATGAGTAATTTCGGCTAAAATAGAGTGACTAAGAGAAAGAGGGAACGTACATGAGTATTGAGGAACGAATGAGCCAGCTCGAATATTATATGGAACTGTTACTGACGGCGACAGATATGAGCCCTTATCCATATTATGCGCTATTGATCCGGCAGCGTGTATCGAAAGAAGAGGCAAAGGACATTGAGCGTATTTGTGCTGAGCTCTCAGATGAAATGGACAAGCAAAAAGCACAAGGCTACGTCATGTTCGACGATCTCCTTGCGCTGTTTGCGGGACAGTTAATTGAAAAGCTGGATGTTCATGAGACGATTTTTGCTTTGCATGATCAAGGGCTGTTTCAGCCGTTAATGAATGAATTTATAAAGATCATTAAACAATTTGATTTGCTTTAGCCGCTTTTTCCTCCGCGGAGTCTTCAAGTTCTTCAGGCTTTTTCGTGACTTTCCCACGTTCATTCAAAAAGTCCTTCTCAATGTTTGAAAACGATTTCTCAAAAATCTCCATGAAATCCTCACCATAAATGTTTCGGATAATACACATCATTTCTAAAATTTCAGGGAACTTTCCGTAAATGTCATGAAGCGGCTGTGCGCCTTTGACAATACCAGTTCGGGCCGGGTCGTAATCTTCGAGTAGTTTATGGAATGTCTCTTCGCCTTTTGGCGTTAGTTCAATATACGTATTGCGTTTATCGTTTAACTTTTTAGAAAATTTTAAAAATCCTCTTTCCTCTAATTTTTTAGAGAAGTTAAACGCCGTTGATACATGCATGACGCCAAACTTTGCAATTTCTGATATTGAAGCTCCTTTTAATTGATACGCAATCCACAAAATATGATGTTCATTGATATTTAGGTTATACGGTTTGATCCACTGCTGCCAGTCCTTTTCAATGGATTTCCAAAGAGCTTTGCTCAATTGGGCCATTCTTTGACTGAATAAAAGTGCTTCTTTTACATCGAAAGGCTGTTCCGAATGATTCATCCATTTCACCTACTTCTCTTTTTCTTGTAATTCTATTATGCCAATAAAATAAAGATTAATAAAGCTGAAAATTCAAGAATTTTTAAAAGTCATGAAAAACATTGACAAAATAACCTTTTTTCAACAAAAAAAGTGCGGGATACGCACCCCGCACACTTTTGTAAACGAATATTTTTTTGTGAGTATATTAGTTTTGTAAGGTTTTCTCCAGTTGTTTGAGCTTTTCCTCAATTTCCTGAATTTCCTTTTGTAAGTCCTGCTGATGAGGTTTGATTTCCTCGCGCCATTGCTGAATGGATGTTTGCAATTCAGTGCCGACCTCTTTAATGACCTCAGCACTTTCTTTTGCGGTTTCAACAATCTGCTCTTTTAAAGCTTGTCCATCTCTTTTTAATCTTGTCAGCGTATCTTCGAATTTGTCATAGCCGTCTTTCATCTTTCCGCGTACATCTCTGCCAGAAGAGGGAGTCGTCAGGAGCACTGCCGCACCTCCGAGGAGACCGCCTACAAATAATCCTGTTAATAAAGAACGTCCACTAGCCATTCCAATCACCTCTAGTCAAATTTTACACATTCGCATGTTCTCTCTGAGCTGACGATCAGCTTCATTGAACTTCCATACATAGCTTGCTTTATTTTAGCATACTTTTGAAGAAAAGGGAGGGGAGAAGGTTGTCTGTCTTTCTGTTCGTTTTTACGTGTATGTGTGTGATTTTCGCAGGTGGTTCTATTCATTATGTAAGGCAGCTTGGGTATGCAGGGTCTTATCCGCCAAAACATGTATTAAGACAAAAAGCAATTGTGTGTGCGGCAGGTGCAGGGATTTCGCTCTCCATTTTGCTGCTTACCCTTTTTCTTTTATAGAAGCATGAAAGCATGAAAAAAACCTCTTCATCTAATGAAGAGGTTCAGTTATTCGTTAAGCGACTTCAATCATTCTTGCGCGCTTTAATATCGACTGAGCAATCGGGAAGACAAATACCATAGCTATCGTATTGATCACAGTTGCTGGCAGGACAACACCTACAAGAAGTGCTGGTAACGCAGCCGGCAGTCCAGTAATCAGTAAAGCGGCAGATAGGAAAATCACGCCCGATACGACGGTCCCAACAGCGGTGAGTACAGCGGTCAGAACGACTTTGTTCTTGATCTTCTGGCAAGATAAGAAAAGGGCTAAGAAGATAAAGGCTGTCACCGGTTTATCAATCATATTTGGAATTTGTCCGCCTGGAAAACCTGTTGTCAAAGCGGAAATGACCCCAGTGACTAGGGCGATCACAACGACATGCTGTACCTTTGGAAAAAGGATGATGCTTAAAAACATCATGACCAGCATCATATCAGGTTTCATTCCGAAAAAGATGGGCGGGAAAATCGTATGCAAAACAGCTCCCATTGCTGCAAGCAATGACATAATCACTAATTCTTTTGTTTTCATTTCTATGCTCTCCTCTGCTAAGCTCTTAGAACTCTCCAATAATATGGCTGATCATTTATTGCAAGAGTCATGACTTTATATTTCTCGTTATTATAACAAATTTATTTCACGATAGAAAAGCCTTTTTACTCATTTTCTTGCTGGAACTTTTTCATAAAGTCCGCAAGCTTTTGGCAGTCTTCTATAGAGACGGCGTTGTAAATCGAGGCTCTGCATCCGCCAACAGAACGATGGCCGGCGAGTCCAACCATTTGTTCTTGTTTTGCTTTCTCCACAAAGGATGCAGTGAGTGCATCATCACGCAGGGTAAACGTGACATTCATATGTGAACGGCTGTCAGCACGTGCATGTCCTTTGTAAAAACCGCCGCTTTGATCAATCGTATCATACAGAAGCGCTGCTTTTTGTTCATTGCGTTTTTCTGCTGCTTCTACGCCGCCCGCCTGTTTCACATGCTCCAGGACAAGGGACAGCATATAAATCGCAAAAGTCGGTGGTGTGTGATAAAGGGAATTGGCTTTGGCATGTGTTGAATATTTTAAAATTTTAGGTGTGCCGCTTTTTTCTTTCTCTAATAAACGTTTGCGCGCGATCACAATCGTGATACCAGAAGGCCCTAGATTTTTTTGTGCCCCGGCATAAATCAAATCAAATGAAGACACGTCTATTTTTTTGCTGAGAATATCACTGGACATGTCGGCAATAAGCGGGAGTGACGTGTTCGGGAACGTTTTCCACTGAGTACCGAAAATGGTATTGTTCGATGTGATGTGCAAGTAAGCACCGTCATTTAAAACGGAAGCATCTACATCTGGAATATACGAATAGTTGTCGTCTTCACTTGAAGCAAACACTGATGTTTCACCAAACCCTTTTGCTTCTGACAAGGCTTTCTCTGACCAAGCACCTGTTTGGATGAAATGAGCCGTTTCGCCTTCATGTAAGAAGTTCATCGGAATCATTGCAAATTGAAGACTTGCCCCGCCTTGTAAAAAGAGGACCTCATAATCTTCTGGAATGTCCATCAATTCTACCAAGAGTGCTTTCGCTTTATTGTGGACTTCTTCATACTCACCGCTGCGATGAGAAAGTTCCATCACAGACATCCCGGTTTGTTTAAAATCAACAAGTTCTTCCTGTGCTTTTTGAAGCACTTCTAGCGGCAGCGCCGCCGGACCAGCATTAAAATTCGTCGTTCGCTTCATCACAATCTCTCCCTATTTCTCGCGTTAATGGATCAAAAGATAAAACCATCCTATCACAAATTTGAAGCATTTGGACAAAAAATTTGAATCGTCCTAAATATCTTACGATTCAGAGGATAAGCACAGAAAAGAAGTGAAAAAAAGAAAAACCTCATCAATTAAGATGAGGTAAGGCGCGTATGGATGGCAGAAGAAATGTCTTTTAAATCCTCTGATGTATATTGATCTTGGTGAGATTTCCATACGGCACCAAAGCCGTCGCCTTTGCCATAACGTGGAATGATGTGCATATGGTAATGGAACACAGATTGCCCGGCTTTTTCACCGTTGTTGTTTAGAAGGTTTAAACCAATTGGTTCAAATTCTTGTTTGATGGCTCTAGCGATTTTTGGAATCGCTTGGAAGTAATGATTAGACACTTCTGGTGTCATGTCATAAATGTTTTCTTTATGTATTTTCGGGATTACAAGGGTATGTCCTTTTGTTACTTGGCTGATATCAAGAAAAGCCAATACATGCTCGTCTTCATATACTTTTGCACATGGAATGTCTCCATCAATGATCTTGCAAAAAATGCAGTCGCTCACGCCATGTCACTCCTCATTATTTTTCCTTTATCGTATCACAAAAAGAAGCAAAAAAGAAAACAGGACAAGCGAACTCCTTTGGTCGCTCATCCTGCTCCTGCAGAAGAAATGCTGATGCTTTCATTTGATATGCCTTTTGAATTCTCTATTTACTGAAATAAAGAATTCATATGCCTGCTATTTCTGCCGTAAACACCTCATTTGACGTTTTGGTTCGTCGTATACATATTTGTATAGGACACAAAAATCAAGAATCAGTGAAGCAAAACAGAAGCTAAGGTTTTTAGATGAAAAACCAATTTGTCATGCGGTTATTGCCTTTAACAAACACCTCATTTACGTATTGGTCATCAAGTTCATTTCTTCTACATACATTATGATGACCAGTATGCCGATGTTTTATTCATGAGTTGTCTATAGGTAAACATTTCAAATTGTCTTTCGTTTTTGGTACTATAAAGGAAAAAAGAAAGAAAGGAACGAACTGATGTCCCTTCTAACTGTAAAAGATGTAACGGGTGGATATACAAAGAATCCCGTTCTGAAAAATATTTCATTTGAATTAGAAAGAAACCAAATCGTTGGTCTCATTGGCTTAAACGGGGCGGGAAAAAGTACAACCATTCGTCATATTATTGGATTAATGAAACCTCATAAAGGAGTCATTGAGCTGAACGGACGAACCCTTCAAGAAGATCAAGAGGCGTATCGTTCACAATTTACGTTTATTCCAGAGACACCTGTCTTATATGAAGAATTAACTTTAAAAGAGCATTTAGAGCTGACAGCGATGGCTTACGGCCTTTCAAAAGAACAATTAGAAGAACGTCTGCCGTCTTTGCTGAAGGAATTCCGAATGGAGAAGCGATTGAAATGGTTCCCTGCTCATTTTTCTAAAGGGATGAAGCAGAAGGTGATGATTATGTGTGCGTTTCTTGTGGAGCCAGAGTTGTATATTATCGATGAGCCGTTTTTAGGGCTTGATCCGCTTGCGATCAACGCACTATTAGAACGTATGAATGCGGCGAAACAAAATGGCGCAAGTGTTCTGATGTCAACGCATATTTTAGCCACAGCGGAACGTTATTGTGATTCCTTTATTATTTTGCATGAAGGGGAAATTAGAGCGAAAGGAACACTGACAGAACTAAGAGAACAGTTCAACATGAGAGATGCGACACTCGATGATCTTTATTTGGAATTAACAAAGGAAGAAAGCTATGAGTAAAACAACGCAAACCATTTGGAAATCACGATTAGAAGAACACGTACAAGAAACAAGAAAATATTTAAAATATATGTTCAACGATCATCTTGTGATTGTGCTCATTTTTTTCCTTGCAGGCGGGGCGAGCTGGTACAGTAATTGGCTGAAGCATATTCCAGCTCACTTCCCATCCTATTGGGTCATGGCAGTTGTTTTCTCATTGGTACTGACTAGTTCTTACGTGCGAACGTTGATCAAAGAGGCAGATCTTGTGTTTATGCTTCCTTTGGAAGCTAAGATGGACCCTTATTTAAAACAAGCGTTTAACTTTAGCTTCATTTCTCAGTTATTTCCTTTGATTGCCGTGTCCATTATTGCACTTCCGCTATATTCGGCTGTCTCCACAGGCGATCTGATGCTATATGTGCTCATTTTGGCGCAAATGATCTTAATAAAAGGTCTGAATACAGCGATTCAATGGAGAATCACTTATTTTCAAGGGAAACATGTCAGATGGATTGATGCAGTGATTCGTTTTCTGCTCAATACAATGTTAATGTATACCGTTTTACAAGCAGCTTATGCCATTGCCATTGTTTTTTATCTTTTATATGCTGTCTATCTCATTTATCTAACAAATGCAGTAAAAAAACAGCCCTTTCAATGGGAATTGCATATTTCTGATGAGTTAAAACGAAAACAGCGTTTTTACCGCTTGGCAAACTTATTTACGGATGTCCCTCATTTAAAGAAACAAGTGAAAAGAAGGGCGTATATGGACTGGGTCTTGCAGTTTGTCCCTTATGAACAGCGTAAAGCTTTTTCTTATATGTATGTGAGGGCGTTTTTACGTTCAAATGACTATTTTGGTCTTGTGTTTAGGTTAACGGTCGTGTTTGTGCTCATCCTCTTGTATACAGGTGCAGCAGGCTGGGTGGGGGCATTACTTGTCTTGTTTACAGTCTTTATCACAGGTGTACAGCTTGTCCCGTTAACAAAGCACTTTGCTCATCTGTCGTTACAGGCACTTTATCCTGTGTCTCAGCAAGAAAAAGATCGAAGCTTTTTTGTTCTCGTACGAAATGTACTCATCATCCAGTCAATTGTACTGAGCTCCGCCGTTTTCCCAGCAGGTGGATGGAAGGGAAGCGGACTTGCTCTTCTCATTTCATTGGTATTTGTGCTTGTCCTATTCAAGCCTTACGTACAAAGCAGATTAAAAAAGATGAGATAAGCATTTTTTACAGCGTGTGTATGATGTCACCAAGGAGGGAACTGGGATGAATGCAGCTGAACGGGAACTGTATGAAGAGGCCATTTTTTTTCAAATGCGTTTTTTAAGAAAACCATCCAAGATCGAGCGGTTTTCAAAAGGTGTTCAGCAGCAAGTGAATCGTCGAATCCCTGCTCGATTTCATCAAGTCATCACAAGTGCGGTGAAAACAATGGTTGAATCCACCGTATCAGGAAGCCATTTTACTTCATTTACAGTCATTGATGAACAATTGTCTATTGTAGAGCGAAATGAGCTGGCAAAGGAAAAGGTGACATATTATCAAAAGGCCGCTGCGATTGAAGGAATTGGCACAGGTGCGGGTGGATTGTTTCTCGGAATGGCGGATTTCCCTCTCCTTTTGAGTATTAAAATGAAATGTCTATATGAGCTTGCTTGTATATATGGATTTGATTTGTCTCAAAAAGAGGAAAGACTCTTTTTGCTTTGTATTTTTCAACTCGCCTTTTCAAGCAGTGCACACCGTCAAAAAATGATGAAACTCATTGAAGAATGGGAAACAACCCGGGAAGAAATGGATTGGTATAGCTTTCAGCAGGAATATCGAGATTATATTGACCTTGTGAAGCTGTTTCAATTAATGCCTGTGGTCGGTGCCGCTGTTGGTGGGGTGGCAAATCATCAGCTGACAGGACAGCTTGGTGAAGTCGCACGCCATGTGTTTCACTTGAGAGTGTTGAAAGAATCGAAATAGAAAAGCCGCTGGTGGCAGCGGCTTTTTTTCATTCATCGTAGGAAAGGACGGCATGAGCGAGTACCTTTGCTGCGACAGGCATTGCGTTTTCGTTAATATCAAATTTCGGATGGTGGTGTGGATACACATCTTGGCTGTTTTCTGGCATAGCGCCTGTGTAGAAGAAAGTACCAGGGACATGCTGAAGGTAGTAAGCAAAGTCTTCTCCGCCCATTTGAGTTTCGGCTTCTTTTACTTCTGTGACTCCTTCTGTCTGTTTGGCTATTTCTGCTATATATTCAGTTGGTGTAGGGTGATTTTTGACTGCAGGATATCCTCTTACATATTCATAAGTATAAGAGGCATCGTGCATGTGGCAGACACCTTTCACCACCTGTTCAATTTCACGTTCAATGATATGGCGTGCACTCTCTTCAAAGGAACGTGCAGTACCTGTTAGCACGGCCGAATCTGCAATGACGTTAAAGGCATTTTCAGCGACAAATCCCCCTACAGATACCACCGCAGAATCAATCGGGTTGACTTTACGGGCCACGACCTGCTGAAGATTGGCTACAATTTGTGAACCGATGAGTACGGCATCTTTCGTCAGGTGCGGCTGTGCGCCATGTCCGCCTTTACCTTGCACTTGAATAGAGAAACGATCGGCGGCTGCCATAAAGTTCCCGCTTTTATAAAGAACAGTGCCGCATGGCTCTGAGGACCAAAGGTGGGTGCCGAAAATGACGTCAACACCGTCTAAACAGCCATCTTCAATCATTGGTTTCGCACCACCGGGGGCATATTCTTCAGCGTGTTGATGAATGAGGACGATTTTTCCTTTTAATTGATCTCGGTGCTCATGTAAGATCTTCGCTAAGACGAGAAGTGTTGCTGTGTGGCCATCGTGACCGCATGCGTGCATGACGCCAGGTTTTGTTGAACGGTAAGGTACATCCTTTTCATCATGAATGGGAAGTGCATCAAAATCAGCTCTCAGTGCAATGGTCGGTCCAGGGGAAGCTCCTTCAATAAAAGCGAGTACACCATGTCCACCTACATGTGTGCGTGTTGGGATATGTAATCTGTCATAATATTGAGCGATGTAAGCAGCGGTTTCCTCTTCCTGAAAAGAAAGTTCTGGATTCATATGGAGATGGCGTCTAATTTCAACCATTTCCTCATAATGTTCATCAAGACGTTCATTGATCCTTTTGTGTAAAGTGGATACTGTCATTGATCCGAAAACCTCCTTTAGGCTCTTTTACTGATTGTATGGTAATTGTTAGAATCTTTCAACAGAAGAGGATGTCGAGAATGACAGAAAAGGTCATTTTACATAAAAGTCGAAGGTTAAGTATGAAGCTTGAAAAAGGGGGAGTGGCATTGGGAAGCTGTCCAAATTGTTCAAAAGCATTTTCTTTCGTCGAAAAATTTCATTTATCGCATACGAGAATGATGCTTTGTCCAAGCTGCCGGCATCAAATCAAAGAAACGTTCGTTTCGAAGATGAGCTTTTTGATGATTTGTTTGATTCCACTGTTGGTACTACTTATTCAGATGAAAGGTGCTTCACCTATGCTCAAATGGCCAATCTTATTAGGGTGGATCTTGCTGAATTTTTATGTACTTCAGCCAATCATTCATCGGTACGAGCTTAGAGATAAGCGTTGAAAGCCCAGCAGAAGGGCTTTTTTTTATGAAAAAAAGAAGTGCGAAGAGCAGCACTTCCCAGCGTGTAGACAAACCCTCGCATTCGTTGTCAGTCCTGCGCTTCGGTGCTCACGAATGTCAATTCGCTCTGCTCCGGTGCTCGTCCTTCCTAGGGCTGCAAAGGTTTTCTATCACGCTGAAAAGAAGACAAAGGGCTAAAATTAAGTTCATTTTACCCCTTTGTCAATAATCTAAGAAGTGCGAAGAGCAGCACCTCCTTAATGGTCTATGACGGCATGATAGGATGTCAGATAGGCAGGACGAGAGAAGATGGAGCCAGTATCCTCGTGCGGCTGAAAGAACGCTTCTGACTCTTGGAAGTCTTGAAATAAGTCTTCAGATTCCCAAAGGGTCAAAATTAAGTACACCTCTTCATCCTTTTTTGGTCTTAACACACGAAGCGCCTGAAAGCCGCGCTGGTGTTCTGACATGTTTGTTTTTTTCTGAAAGGTGGATTCAAAAAGTGCTCTGCTTTCGAGCTTTACAGGGATATGATTCAGCGTGACAAAGCCAGATTGGACGAGCTCACCTTTTGTATAAATCACATCATAGGCATGGGGTGCTTTAAAGACTGTCTCACCCTCCGTTTCATGAAAAAGAGCCGCTTGTTCCTTACCGACCGTATAAAGCAGATTTTCAAGATGATGTTTTTTTGCGATTTTTTGCAAAAAGTCTGCTGTTCCATATGTAATATAGAAATTCATCTAAACCGCCTCCTGCTTGATAGTATAACAAAAGAATGATATATAATTCTTTGGTAGTCAATCCATAAAACATATTATGAAGCAATACATCCCATACTATCCGTATAAAGGAATGAGGTGACCTAATTTGAAGAAAAAGAAGATAATCATTCCATTAGTCATTGCAGGAAGTACAATCGTGCTTTCATTTATTGGCTATCTGACCATTTTATTTTTAGGACATTATGTCATAGATGAGAAGAAGCTCGTTTTTCACGCTTCCTCGAAAATCATTGATCAGAATGGAAAAGAACTCACAAGCATGTATTCAGAAAATCGGGACCCTGTGTCATTAAAAGAGGTCCCAGATAAAGTGGCGAAAGCTTTTGTTGCTGTAGAGGACAAGCGCTTTTATGAGCACCACGGAATTGATGCACAATCGATTTCAAGGGCGGTTTATCGAGATATATTAGCAGGTGGAAAGGTAGAAGGCGGCAGTACCATCACCCAGCAGCTCGCCAAAAATATCTTTCTCACAAATGATAAAACGTTTCTTCGAAAAACAAAAGAAGTCATTATTGCGATCAATTTAGAAAGAGATTATTCAAAGGACAAGCTGCTTGAAATGTATTTGAATCAGCTTTACTTTGGTCATGGCGTCTATGGGATCCAAGCAGCGGCCAATTACTATTTTAGTAAAGATGTAAAAGATCTCACTGTCAGTGAAGGAGCTACACTTGCTGCCATGCCAAAGGCACCTTCAACGTATTCCCCTGTTCTACACCCAGATAAAAATAAACAAAGACGGGATACCATCCTGAATTTAATGAATGAACAAGGATATTTGTCTTCTACAGAAACAGTTGAAGCAAAAGGAAGAACACTTGGTATTCATTTAAAAAAGAAATCAGAAACCCCTTGGGTGGACAGTTATGTAGATCTCATGATTAAAGAAGCAGAATCACAGTATTCGATTTCGCATGAACAATTGCTTCAAGGCGGCTATACCATTACGGTACCAATCGATATGAATTTGCAGAAAGTTGCCTATGATGCAATGAAAAACAATCGTTATTTCCCGGGAAAAAGCGGGTCACCTGAAGGAAGCGCTGTGTTTATTGACAACGCATCTGGTGGTGTAAAAGCAGCAATAGGCGGACGAGAATATCAGGCAAGAGGCTATAACAGAGTCACAGCTGTTAGACAGCCTGGTTCTGTCTTTAAGCCGATCGCAGTATATGGTCCAGCGATGCAGGAGAAAAAATTCAGACCGTATTCACTGCTTGAGGACAAGGAAAAAAGCTATGACGGCTATTCTCCAAAGAACTACGATGGACAGTACGAGGGCAGGGTCACGATGGTAGAGGCTCTCATGAAAAGTAAAAATACATCTGCCGTATGGACGTTAAGCCAGCTTGGCATCGATACGTCTAAATCCTATCTTGAGAAAATGGGGATGGATATTTCGGATAAAGGACTTGCCATAGCGCTTGGTGGTCTAGAAAAAGGGGTTTCTCCATTGCAGATAGCTGGAGCATTTCATACATTTGCAAATGAAGGCGTCTATAAAAAGCCGTTCTTCATTCAGAAAATCACGAATGATGATGGAGAAACCGTTGAAAAAAATCGAAACAAAGAAGAACGAGTATTTAGCGTACAAAATGCTTGGAATATGACAAGAATGCTTCAACAGGTCGTCAAAGGCGGAACCGCTCAGAGCGGATCATACGCTGGAGATTTGGCTGGTAAAACAGGTACAACTACGTATTCCGGTGTCAAAGGGGCAACGAAAGATGCTTGGTTTGCTGGCTACACGCCTAGTACAACAGGGGCAATCTGGATGGGGTATGACAAAACGGATAACAGTCATTATTTAACTGGCGGCAGTCAGTATCCAGTGCAGTTAATGAAAGATATTTTAACGACAGCCCAAATAACCAATGAAACATTCCAAAAACCAGAGGGAATTAAAGAACTTCAATCGCCAATCCATTTAGAAGGACTGTCAGGCTTTGAAGCACGTTATGCATTTAAAATCAAAGGGCTCTTTACATTGGAGCTGTTATGGGATGAACAGGAAGACAAACGCGTTGAATATCGTATTTATGAAAAGAGAAATGGAAGCGAGACCCTGATCGATTCTGTAACAGGAACAAACAGCTACACAATGCCGTATGCAAATGTGTTCTCAGATGCGCAGTATAAGGTTGTTCCATACAATACTCAAACACAAGAAGAAGGCGAAGGCAGTGCTTATATCAAGCCAGAGGCTTTTGGACGTTAATATTCGGCGATTTTTTGAACATTGAGCCGCTTTAGTATACCGAGCCTTGAAAAAGCGGTATAGTAAAAGCAGTGTTTGAGCCTTATACAAAGAGAGTGTGAGGCGAAAGGTGGAATGAAAGGTAATGGGAAAAACGAAGGCTTTTAATGACACGTTCTTAAAGGCGTGCAAAGGGGAAAAAACAGACCATGTACCGGTTTGGTATATGAGACAGGCAGGACGCTCGCAGCCTGAATATCGTGCCCTTAAAGAAAAATACGGGCTATTTGAAATTACGCATCAGCCAGAGCTATGTGCTTACGTAACAAGACTTCCTGTAGAACAATATGGTGTAGATGCCGCTATTTTATATAAAGATATTATGACTCCGCTTCCAGCTATTGGAGTGGATGTTGAAATTAAAAATGGAATTGGACCAGTGATTGACTCGCCTATTCGGACAAAGGCAGATATCCAGCTTCTTGGAGAGCTTCATCCTGAAGAAGACCTGCCGTATGTGCTTGATACGATCAAGCTGTTAACAGAGGAGCAGTTGAATGTTCCGCTGATTGGTTTCGCAGGTGCACCTTTTACGATGGCAAGCTATATGATCGAAGGCGGTCCATCTAAAAATTATCATAAAACAAAGGCGCTCATGTACAGTGAGCCAGAGACATGGATGCTTTTGATGAATAAATTAGCCGATATGACGATCACATACATACGCGCTCAGGTAAAAGCAGGCGTCCGAGCATTTCAAATCTTCGACTCTTGGGTTGGCGCTTTAAATGCAGCAGATTACCGGACCTTCATTAAGCCTGTCATGCAGCGTATTTTCACAGAGCTGAAGTCTGAAAACGTACCAATGATTATGTATGGTGTCGGTGCGAGCCATCTGGCCAAAGATTGGCATGACTTGCCGCTTGATGTCGTTGGACTGGATTGGCGTATGAGTGTAGACGAAGCGCGAAAAGAAGGCTTAACAAAAACGTTACAAGGAAACCTTGATCCAACGATTTTACTTTCTCCTTGGGAAGTGATTGAAGAAAGAGCAGCAGCGATTTTAGATCAAGGGATGAAATCAGATCAATTCATCTTTAACTTAGGTCACGGGGTATTTCCTGATGTCTCACCAGACACGTTAAAGAAGCTGACAGATTTTATTCACGATTATTCAGCTAAACATAAAAAAACATCCATCTAAATGATTTCAAATGATCTGAAGGAGTGTTGGTTGTGGAGAAAAAGAAAATGGGGCTACTTGTCATGGCATATGGCACCCCATATAAAGAAGAAGACATTGAACGTTACTATACACATATCCGTAGAGGCAGAAAGCCAGAGCCGGAGATGCTGCAAGATTTAAAGGACCGCTACAAGGCAATTGGCGGCATTTCTCCTTTATCAAAAATTACAGAACAGCAGGCAAATGGTTTGTGTGAACATTTGAATGAGATCCAAGACGAGATTGAATTTCATGTATACATTGGGTTAAAACACATCGAGCCTTTCATTGAAGATGCAGTCGCTGACATGCACCGAGATGGCATCACAGAAGCGGTGAGTATTGTCCTTGCACCGCACTTCTCCACATTTAGTGTGAAATCGTATAACAAACGTGCACAAGATGAAGCAGAAAAGCTTGGCCATCTGAACATTACTTCTGTTGAAAGCTGGTACGATGAACCGAAGTTTGTGGACTATTGGGTGAAACAAGTGAAAGAGACGTATGCATCCATGAGTCAGGAAGAAAGAGATTCAGCAGTGCTGATTGTGTCTGCACACAGTCTTCCTGAAAAAATTATTGCAGCAGGGGACCCATACCCTGATCAGCTTGCACAATCTGCAAAAATGATTGCTGAAGGTGCAGGAATTGAGCATTATGAAATTGGCTGGCAAAGTGAAGGCAATACGCCTGATCCATGGCTTGGACCAGACGTACAGGATCTCACGCGTGACCTATTTGAGCAAAAAGGCTATAAAACATTTGTATACGTGCCTGTTGGATTTGTCGCTGATCACCTTGAAGTGTTATACGACAATGATTATGAATGTAAAGTCGTCACGGATGAAATTGGTGCAGCCTACTATCGTCCAGAAATGCCAAATGCGAAACCAGCATTTATTGATGCACTGGCAGCAGTCGTATTAAAGAAGCTTAATGAAAGCAAGTAATCATATAAAAGAAGGCGATCCTATGCATGACAATCAAAAACACCTTGTCATCATTGGCGGTGGCATCACGGGTTTGGCCGCCGCCTTCTATTTGGAAAAGGAAATTGAAGAAAAAGGCCTTCCTATCCAAATATCTCTTATTGAAGCGAGTCCTAGGCTAGGTGGAAAAATTCAAACATTATATAAAGACGGTTATATCATTGAACGTGGACCCGATTCATTTTTAGAAAGAAAGGTCAGTGGACCCCAGCTGGCAAAAGATGTTGGCCTATCTGATCAGCTCGTCAATAATGAAACAGGGCAAGCGTATGTATTAGTCAATGAAACCCTTCATCCGATGCCAAAGGGGGCTGTCATGGGCATTCCAACTCAAATCAGTCCTTTCATTACAACTGGGCTTTTTTCAGTTGCCGGAAAAGCACGTGCAGCGATGGATTTCGTTTTGCCAAAAAGCAAACAGACGGAAGATCAGTCTCTGGGGGAATTTTTTAGAAGACGTGTGGGTGATGAAGTGGTGGAGAATTTAATTGAACCGCTACTATCAGGCATTTATGCTGGTGACATTGATCGCCTGAGCTTAATGTCTACCTTCCCGCAGTTCTATCAAACAGAACAGAAGCATCGCAGTTTGATTCTTGGGATGAAAAAATCACAGCAGCATGCAAAAGCGCAACAAGTGACAGCGAAAAAGCAAGGACAGTTCCAGACAATCAATCAAGGGCTGCAAGCACTTGTTGAAGCGGTCGAAAGTAAACTCAAGCTGACGAAGATTTACAAAGGGACAAAAGTGACCCAGATCGAAAAAGCAGAGGGAGGCTATGGCGTTCAATTAGACAGCGGTCAAACGCTTTTTGCAGATTCTGCCATTGTGACAACTCCTCACCAATCGATCTATTCCATGTTTCCAAAAGAAGCAGGACTTGAGTACTTGCATGACATGACATCGACTTCTGTTGCAACAGTTGCACTCGGATTTAAAGAAGAGGATGTTCACAATGAATATGATGGTACTGGTTTTGTCATCTCAAGAAATAGTGATTTCTCCATTACAGCATGTACGTGGACAAATAAGAAATGGCCTCACACTGCACCTAAAGGAAAAACATTGCTCCGTGCATACGTTGGGAAAGCTGGCGATGAATCAATTGTCGAACAGTCTGATCATCAAATCGTGAGCATCGTGCTGGAGGATTTGAAGAAAATCATGGATATTAAAGCAGATCCAGAGCTGACGACAGTGACTCGCTGGAAAACAAGCATGCCGCAATATCATGTGGGTCATCAAAAACAGATTTCGACGATGCGAGAAACGTTTATGCAATCATATCCTGGTATTTATATCACGGGTGCTGCATTTGAAGGTGTTGGGATTCCTGATTGTATTGATCAAGGAAAAGCTGCCATCTCAGAAGCTGTATCTTATCTATTTTCATAAAAAAACAAACTCCCTTTTCTGTCATGGAAAGGGAGTTTTTCATGTTCGTATGTTTAGAAAAGAGTGGTGAATAATAAAATTGAACAAAGTTGTTGCATCTGAGGAAAAGGATGTGGTATATTACTTTCTGTACTTAATGACCGAAACGTTCAAATAGTCATTTTGGGAGTGAGATCATGAGTGTTGATAGGAGACAAATGATTTTAGATGGAGCAACAAAGGCATTTACCCAGTTCGGGTATAAAGCCACGACAATGGACCTTGTAGCAAAGCTTGCCAACGTTGGAAAAGGAACGATTTATACTTTTTTCAAAAACAAAGAAGAGCTGTTCGATGAAATTTTCACATCACTGTTAATGGAGATGAGGAAAATTGCAGATGAAGCAATAGATGAGAAGAATAGTTTCTCAGAAAACCTTCATTTAGCACTCTTTGCAATATTAGAATTTCGAAAAAACCACCAGCTTACAATTAAAATCTTTCAGGAAAATGCGGAGCTTGGCACATCAGCAGTGAAAGAAATGATTGAAAAAATGGAGCAGATGATCATTCGCTATATTAAAACAAAAGTAAAAGAAGCGATTGAAAAAGGCGACATTAAGCCCTGTGATCCTGAATTGACGGCATTTGTGATGGTGAAACTATATATTGCACTTATTTTTGACTGGGAAAAGCGATATGAGCCTTTAACAAAAGAAGAGGTCGCTGAATCGCTCGAGCTTTATGTACTAAAAGGACTGTCTGCAACAACATAATTTTTTTTGAGTTCAAATGACCGAATTCTTAATTTAGTCATTCATCAATGGGAGGAAAACAGCAATGAATTTAATTCGGAATCAATGGAAAGACATTGTGACGAGCAAAAAACTACTGATCCCGATTTTAGCTGTCTTATTTATTCCACTGATTTATAGTGGTGTATTTTTAAAAGCTTACTGGGATCCATATGGTACAGTTGATCAATTACCTGTAGCGGTTGTCAACTTGGATGAAGGCAGTCATTATGACGGCAAAACCCTTCAAGTGGGCGATGATTTAGTGAAGGAATTGAAGAAAAACGATAGTTTTAAATGGCATTTTGTTGATAGTGAAGAAAAGGCCATCAAAGGGTTAAATAACGAAGACTATTATCTCGTCGTCGAGATTCCGAAAGATTTCTCGAAAAATGCGAGTACAGTACTAGACAAACATCCGAAAAAATCGAATCTGAAATATTATACGAATCCAGGCGCAAACTATGCTGCGTCTCAAATTGCGAATAACGCCATTATCAAATTAAAAGATTCGGTTTCAAAGGAAGTCACAGAAAATTATGCAGAGGTCATCTTTGATAACTTCAAAACGATTGCAAAAGGATTAGATCAAGCAAGCGATGGAGCGAAGAAAATTGATGACGGAACAAAAAGCGCAAAAGACGGTAGCCAAAAGTTAAAAGACAATCTGGCGAAATTGGCAGAAGGAACGTTAACGTATAGCGAAGGTGTTCATCAGTTTGCAGGAAAAATGGGTGAACTGAACACTGGAATTCAATCTCTTGATAGCGGTCTTGGTCAGCTCTTAACAGGCTATCAAACGATTGATCAGAAATTTGGTGAGCTTGGCACAGGAATTGATACATTGACCGAAGGGTTAAACACAAGCCGTGAAGGACATGAGCAGCTTTCTTCTAAAATGCCGCAATTCACAGCAGGCATTGAGCAGCTGAACAATAAAGCACAGTCATTTTCAGAAAAAATCGCTGCTGTGGAGAAAGTATTGTCTTCACCTGAATTAGCGAATCTTGAAAAGATGGCGCCTAAGATTGATCAGGTGAAAGAAGATGCAAAAACGTTCAGTACCAAACTTGCTTCTTTAAAAGAAGCATTATCTAATCGAGATGCAAAAGTAAAAAGTATTATTCAAAACAGCTCGATGACAGATGAAGAGAAAAAGGCGGCAATGGATCAGCTAGACAGTCTTCCTAAAATTGAACTGCCTGATTTGTCTGGTCTTGAGCAAAGCTTAGCGGCGCTGCAGGAACTGCCTGACGCAAGTGAAGTTCAGTCTGCGGTTGCATCTGCAAAAGCACAGCTACAGCAAGTCAAGCAGCTGCCAGAGAAAACAGAACAGCTGTATACATCGACAGTCGCCATACAAAATGCGATTGATCAAATGACATCCGGTACGAATAAATTGTATCAAGGTGCACTGAAGCTTCAAACGGGTCAAGGGAAATTACAAGATGGCCTGCAAACAGCAAATGGAAAGCTTGATACAGCGAAAAGTGGTGCGGATAAACTGGCAAATGGTTCAAGCCAGCTTAGTGCAGCATTGAATAAACTAGAAAGTGGATCAGCGAGTATCCAAAGCAACTCATCTAAACTGGCTGAAGGGTCAAAATCCCTTGATAAAGGATTAGGTGACTTAAAAAGTGGGACTGGAAAGCTTTCTGATAAGCTAAAAAGCGCTGCAGATGAAACAGGAGACATTGATGCGGGGCAGGACAATTACAATATGATTGCAAGCCCAGTCAAAACAGAGAATGATACAGCGAAAAAAATTGATAACTATGGAACAGGGCTCACACCATATATTTTATCAATGGGACTCTTTGTTGGAGCTCTTATGCTGACTGTTGTATTCCCAATGAAAGATCCTGCTGGACGCCCTAGAAATGCGTTTGAATGGTTTGTCAGCAAATATAGTGTGCTTCTCTTAGTCGGTATCTTGCAGGCAGTGATTGCAAGCTCCATGCTCATCTTTGGACTTGGACTTGAGGTGGAAAGCCTCTGGCGCTTCTATCTCTTTGCGATCATCGTCAGTCTGACATTCCTAGCGATCATTCAGCTTCTTGCGACGACGATGGGGAACCCAGGACGCTTTATTGCCGTCATTATCTTGGTTCTTCAGCTTGCAGCAAGTGCGGGTACATTCCCGCTTGAGCTTGTACCAAAATTCTTCCAAGTTATTCACAGTCTGCTTCCAATGACGTATACCATCAACGGATTTAGAACGATCATTGCAAGCGGTGATAACAGTTATTTATGGCACCAAGCAGCGATTCTTGGAACAGTAGCCATCATCATGATGGCTGCAACAACAGCATACTTTGCTTGGAACATAAGAAAAATGAAACAAGAAGAAGCTTAATCAAAAAACCTTTCTCTTTCATGAGAAAGGTTTTTTCTATTAGAAATTAGACATCAGGAACCCGAAGCGATATATTTTAAGAAGGATGCTGAAAAAAGGCATGCTTGGAAAGAATTTCTTTTAGATGAAGGAGGATATGCCGAATGACAACGGAAGTAAATGAAACGATTCAGCTTATTCAAAAGCTTGTGTCGATCCCAAGTCCATCAGGAAATACTGAGAAAGTGATTGGCTTTGTCGAACGTTTTTTACAAGATTTAAATATTGAAACGAAACGAAATCGAAAAGGCGGATTAATTGCCACCCTAAAAGGAACAGATGACAAAGAACACCGCATGCTGACAGCACATGTCGATACGCTCGGTGCGATGGTCAAAGAAATTAAATCAAATGGCCGGCTGCGTCTTGCACTCATTGGAGGCTTTCAATATAACTCGATAGAAGGCGAGTATTGTGAAATTGAAACAGTAACAGGCCGTACATACACAGGTACCATTCTGATGCATCAAACGTCCGTTCACGTATATGAGGATGCTGGAAAAGCGAAGCGAAATCAAGAAAATATGGAGATTCGCTTAGATGAGAAAGTGAAAAATGCAGACGATGTGCAAGCACTCGGCATTCAAGTAGGAGACTTTATCTCATTTGATCCTAGAGTGGAAGTGACATCTTCAGGTTTTATTAAATCAAGACACCTTGATGATAAGGCAAGTGTGGCGTTGTTGCTGAGATTGATTCACCGCATTCAAACAGAGAACATCACATTGCCGCATACGACACATTTCTTAATTTCAAATAATGAAGAAATCGGATACGGTGGGAACTCGAATATCCCGGAAGAAACGGTGGAATATTTGGCTGTTGATATGGGAGCCATCGGTGACGGTCAATCAACTGATGAATACAGTGTGTCAATATGTGTGAAGGATTCTAGCGGCCCTTATCACTATGGTCTGCGCAAACATTTAGCAGCATTAGCTGAGGCAAATAAGATCGATTACCGCCTTGATATATACCCTTATTATGGTTCAGATGCGTCGGCAGCGATTCGAGCAGGGCATGATATCATTCATGGACTGATTGGACCTGGCATTGACTCTTCGCATGCCTTTGAAAGAACCCATGAAGACTCATTGATTCATACAGCCAATCTACTGTACCACTATGTTCAAAGCAAATTAATCACAGTATAAAAAAAGAACCCCGATCGCGGGGTTCTTTTTGATTAGCTTGAAAGTTGTGTTGGCTCAGGTACATCTTGTCCAGTCATCACGCGGTGTCCTTTTTCAGGGTCATATTGCCCTTCCCATTTAGACATCACGACAGCAGCAAGTGCATTACCAGTTAAGTTGACAACGGTTCTTGCCATATCCATGATACGATCAACACCTGCAATAAAGGCTAGACCTTCAGCAGGAACACCGATCGTTCCAAGTGTTGCAAGTAATACAACAAAGGATGTACCAGGAACGGCAGCCATTCCTTTTGATGTCACCATCAATACAAGGATCAGTGTGAGCTGCTGTACGATCGTGAGGTCAATGCCATATACCTGCGCTAAGAAAAGCGCCGCAATGGCTTGATACAAGACGGAGCCGTCCAGATTAAACGTATAACCAATTGGGATAACAAAAGAAACAATTCCTTTTGGACACCCGATGCGCTCCATTTTATCCATGACTCTCGGTAAAACTGTTTCAGAGCTGGATGTACTAAAGGCGAGAAGCATTTCGTCTTTCATGTAAGCAAGAAATCTGAAAATATTGACGCCAATCATCTTTCCAATAATTCCGAATACAACGATAAGGAAGAGAGCGAGCGCAAAATAAACAAGACCTACGAGCTTACCTAATGAAACGAGAGATTCAAGACCAAATTTTGATACTGTCACACCAATGAGCGCGAACACACCAAATGGTGCAGCTTTCATCACAACATTGACGACATGGAACATCGCATGTGACACACCTTCAAAGAAGGCGAGCACTGGTTTGCCGCGTTCACCAATCGCTGAAACGCCAAGTGCGAATAATACAGTGAAGAAAATAATCGCAAGCAAATCACCTTCCGCCAATGATTGGAAGAAGTTCGTCGGAACGATATGAAGGAACGTATCAGCAACTGATTTACTGCTTTGTTCTTTTTCCGTTTCAACATACTGGCTAATATCCTGTTTTTCTGTATGTCCAAAGTCAACGCCTGCACCTGGTTGAACAAAGTTCGCAAGCACAAGACCAAGGATGATCGCAAACGTTGTGATAATTTCAAAATAAAGAATGGTTCTAAAACCAAGCTTCCCTACTTTTTTACCATCACCCGCACCTGCAACACCTAAAATTAAGCTAGATACGACAATCGGAATGACAATCATCTTAATGAGTCGTAAGAAGAAGTCTCCAATTGGTTTTAAATATGTCTCAACACCAGGGTTACCGAAAAAGATCGCACCAACCACGACACCGAGAATAAGACCGATTAGGATTTGAGTTGCTAATCCAAATTTTAATTTTTTCATAGATTTCCTCCCTAACATATTCATTAAAGGAATATTCCCATTATATTAAGTTTTAATATATGAATTAAAGTATAACTAAAATTAAAGAGGTTCGTCCACGATTAAATTATATTAAGAAAATACAAAATTATTTGAAAAAATGGACACTTCGAACCCCCTTCGTTGTTTTAAGTCAATAAAAAGTGCCTTCCGAACTAAAAGTCATCATATGAAAATACTAAAAAACCCTTCTGTACCAGGGGTTTTACCTTTTTACCTATTTTTCAGAAAAAATAAAAAGCACTTTTGACTCCAACTGACGAAGGAGGAAAAAAGTGCTTTTTTGTTCTATTTATTTCCTTATTTAAGATAACTTACTTGTGAGCATTCCTCACATTCATTACCGTAACACTCGTGCTGTTCCATTAAATCATTTCCACATTTTGTGCATTTTTTTGAAGGCAAATTTCTAAAAAACTCAGTGATTTTTCCTAGCATTTGTCATCCTCCAATACGTTTTATTGTTATCATTGTATTATAACAGATTGATAATTGTCAATCTGTTTTGTAACAATAGGCAAGAAGAATGCTTTTTTTATGAAAAATGGGTATATTGTAAGAAGGGGATTTTTTGAAAAGGAGGAAATATGACGATGAAATTAACCGTGATTGGCTGCTACGGAGGATTTCCAGCAGCTGGTGAAGCCACATCAGGTTATCTTTTTGAATCAGATGGTTTTCGTCTGCTTGTCGACTGCGGGAGCGGAGTTCTGTCAAAGCTTCAGCAATACATTGATATAGAAGAACTAGATGCTGTACTCCTTTCTCATTATCATCACGATCATGTTGCAGATATCGGACCTCTCCAATATGCGAAGCTAGTGGGTTATCATTTAGGAAAAAGCAGTGGTCCGCTGACGATCTACGGACATACCGGGGATCAAGCAGCATTTCAGCGGCTCTCTGATGATGTACATACAAAGACAAAACCTTATCACCCGGAAGAGGGCATTCAAATTGGACCATTTCAAATTGATTTTTTGAAAACGGTTCATCCGGCAGAATGCTATGCGATGAGAATTCAAGCAAATGAGGCTGTGGTGGTGTATACAGCTGATTCCAGCTATCAAGATGCATTTATCCCTTTTAGCAAGGATGCAGACTTACTTATTGCCGAAAGCAACTTTTACGCCGGACAAGACGGATCGGGTGCAGGACATATGAACAGCACTGAAGTAGGGAAGCTGGCAAGTGAAGCAAATGTTGGAGAGCTCATCATCACCCATCTGCCTCATTTCGGCCGGCATAAAGACCTAGTCAATGAAGCACAGGCGTTATATACTGGCAATATACAGCTTGCCCAATCAGGGCTTAGATGGAACAAGGAAGGAAGATAGAGATGCTGTTTATCGATAACGAGCAACATTATGACCCAATGATTAATTTAGCAATTGAAGAGTATTGCTTAAAATATTTAGATCCAGAAGAAACGTATTTGCTGTTTTACATCAACCAGCCATCCATTATTATTGGAAAGAACCAAAATACAATAGAAGAAATCAATACAAAATATGTGGAAGACAATGGCATCAAAGTCGTTCGCAGGTTATCTGGCGGTGGTGCAGTTTACCATGACAAAGGAAACTTGAACTTCAGTTTTATTACAAAAGACGATGGGGACAGCTTTCATAACTTTAAAAAATTCACCGAGCCAGTCATCAAAGCGCTTGAAAAGCTTGGCGTCAAAGCGGAATTAAGCGGCAGAAATGACATCATGGCAGATGGGCGTAAAATTTCGGGGAATGCTCAATTTGCTACACGAGGACGTATCTTCAGTCATGGCACCCTATTATTTGATTCAGAAATCGAACATGTTGTCTCGGCATTAAATGTGAAGAAAGAAAAGATTGAATCAAAAGGCATCAAATCCATTAGAAGCAGGGTTGCGAATATTAGTGAACTGATGGATCAAAAGATGACAACAGAAGAATTTAGAAAAATTCTTTTAAGCTATATTTTTGACACGAACGGAGACGTGCCTGAGTATCAGCTGACAGAAAAGGATTGGGAGAAGATTCATGAGATTTCTCGTGATCGATACCAAAAATGGGAATGGAACTACGGCCGTTCACCTAAGTTTAACTTGCAGCACTCTAAGCGTTTTCCAGCTGGATCGATTGATCTTCGATTAGAAGTGAAAAAAGGCATCATTCAAGACTGCAAAATTTTTGGTGACTTCTTCGGTGTAGGGGATATTGCTGATATTGAGAAACGACTCATCGGGCAGCAATATGATCGCAAAACCATTAGTGATGTATTAGAAGACATGGATATGCGCCATTATTTTGGTAACGTATCAAAAGAAGATTTTCTGGATTTGATTTATTAAGCAAGGACAAGCACGGCTAGAGATAGCGGTGCTTTTTCTAATGAAAGGGATGAAAGCGGTTTACATTTGATCTTGTGAATTTTTTCGATTGTCTATTATAATAGAAAGGAGGAATGTTTGGTCATAAAATGAATGGCTATTCATTCATTGATGAAGTATAAGGGGTGGGAGAATGGATTTGATCAAAAATCTTGAGCAGACTGCGATGACCAAGGGAGAGAACGTCGCACTGATCTTTGAAGGGAACAAGTGGACCTATCAAGAACTGATGACAAGTATCGAACGTTTTGCAGATGGTTTAGTGAGCGAAGGGTTTCAAGCGGGAGATCATATCGCGCTGATTTTAGGAAATTCACCGCATTTTGTGATTTCATTTTTTGGTGCATTAAAGGCAGGACTTGTTGTTGTACCTGTCAATCCAACATATACGCCAAGTGAAATCGGCTATATGCTGGTCACTGGTGATGTAAAAGGGATTGTTGCACCGGATCAGCTTCTGCCGATATACGAGCAGGTGTATGAACAGCTTCCAGCTATTGAACGAGTCATTATTTGTGCACAAAATGAATCTGCGTGCAGGTCAAGTTTAAAAGAAGTATCTGATCGTCTTGTTTTCTTCGGAAAGCTTGTGTCTGGAGATGCGCCGGAAACTGAGCATCCTTCCATACAACCTGACGATACGGCCGTTATTTTATTTACATCTGGCACAACAGGAAAACCAAAAGGGGCAATGCTCACTCATGTTAACCTATATTCAAATGCAAGAGACATTGCGGAGTACCTGTCAATTGATGAGAAGGACAAGGTGATTGCTGCTTTGCCGATGTTCCATGTGTTTTGTTTGACCGTCTGTATGAATGCCCCTTTGATTCATGGAGCGACCATCTATGTCCTGCCGCATTTCAGCCCATCAGAGCTTTTACGAATGATGGAGAAAGAAAAACCAACGCTATTTGTTGGTGTTCCAACCATGTATAACTATTTATATCGTCAGGACGGTCATGAGGAAGCGATGAAGTCGGTGAGGATTTGTATATCAGGCGGTGCATCCATGCCTGTTGCTTTACTTCACGGTTTTGAAGAAAAGTTCGGTGTCACGGTGTTAGAGGGCTATGGATTGTCAGAGGCTTCCCCAGTGACGGCATTCAATCCCCTTGATGGAAAAAGAAAACCAGGTTCGGTCGGCACTGATATTATGAATGTGAAAAATAAGATCGTGAATGAACTTGGAGAGGAAGTTGGACCAAACGAAGTCGGAGAACTGATCGCAAAAGGGCCAAACATTATGAAAGGCTATTATCAAATGCCAGAAGACACAGAAGCAGCACTGAAAGATGGCTGGCTGTACACAGGAGATTTGGCAAGGAGAGATGAAGACGGATATATTTATATCGTCGATCGAAAAAAGGATATGATTCTCGTAAGCGGGTATAATGTCTATCCAAGAGAAGTAGAAGAAGTGCTTTATCAACATGAAGCTGTAGCAGAAGCCGTTGTCATCGGTGTGCCCGATCCAAACACAGGAGAGGCTGTTGTCTGTTACATTTCCCCTAAGAAACATGCTCACATCAATCAAGAAGACATCATCACACATTGTTCACGCTATTTGGCGAAATATAAGCAGCCCCAAACGATCCATTTCATTGATGATATTCCAAAAAACACGACTGGTAAAATTTTAAGAAGAGCGCTAAAGGATAAGTACCAAGCAGAAACAAGTAAATAAAAAAAGAGTCTCTTCTTATGAGGAGGCTCCTCAGCGTGTAGACAAACCCTCGCATTCTTTGTCAGTCCTGCGTGCTTGGTTCACATTCGCTCCGCGCCTCCTAGACTGCAAAGGTTTTCTATCACGCTGAGAAGAAGACAAGGGGATAAAATCAAGTTCATTTTATCCCTTTGTCAACAATCTAGGGAGTCTCTTATGAAGAGGCTCCTTTTTGAATCGCTTCTTGTACCTGTTTTCGAAAGGAATTTGACTGTTTTTGATTTAATTCATAATAGGTGCCGTCTACTAAAAAAACAACTTGAGAGCGGTTGGTCCATAGCTGAAAAGAAGTGCCATTTGTCCGTCCGAACATGACCTTGGCGATATAATCTGGCTTCTTTACATTCTTTTTGAGATGGCTGCTTGTTTGTTTCCCTTTGTTTAATTGTTCAATTAGATCCTCAGTTGTATCTTTATCATCTATTTCATAAGAAATGGACTGGTTCGTCGGTGAAAGCAATAATTTCTCTGCTCGATTTTCATCGAAGATGTCACTTGTCCGGCTGAACACATAAAAGAAGGTAATCAGTAAAAGCCCAAAGATCACAATTCCTGCAAGGATTTTCTTCATGATGAACCTCCAACTCACTTTTTTATAGTTAGTTTCTCCGATTTTTGAACAGCATAATCATTTTTTTCACTCAAGCTTTTTCAGATAGGGCATGCTATGATGGAGCCACATGAGACAGGTTCTAAACAAAAACGTGCGTGATTACAATAGAGAGAGAAATGGAAAGGAGGCTGACCAGTGCGAGTACGCAAATGGATAGCTCTTGCAACGGTAGCATACATATTGTACGGTCTTTTTATTTATTCTTACTTATTTCTAATGGGGGATTCATCTGTCCCTGACAGTGTGAAAGGGACAAGTGCAGACCCGCATACATTTATGACAAGCCATGAGCTTTTGATCAGTGGAAATTACTCGAACATTCGTAACCTGTTGTACTTTATGACAATTCCTTTAGATTGGTATGTCTTTTTCCTTTTGCTCATTTCAGGGTTTTCAAGGAAATTAGCAGATTGGAGCTTGGCAGCAGCTCGTTTTCACCTTTTGAGCAAACTTGTGTATGTGTTTGTGCTGTCACTTTTGACGATGCTGATCACATTGCCGGTCAAGTGGGTAGGCTACCAGTTGTCCTTGTACTACGGTGTTTCAACACAAAGCACGGCAAGTTGGCTAAAAGACCAAACGCTTGATTTTTGGATTCAATATCCACTGCTTGTTCTATGCGCGATTGTGTTCTTTTGGCTCATTCAAAAGAAAAGGAAATATTGGTGGCTGTATGCTTGGTGTTTAACCGTTCCAGTTACACTGTTTCTCTTCTTTATACAGCCGGTCGTTATTGATCCACTCTACAATGATTTTTACCCATTGAAGGATCAAGCGCTTGAGAAAAAGATATTAACTCTTGCAGAGAAAGCAAACATTCCAGCAGATCATGTATATGAAGTCAACATGTCAGAGAAAACAAACACGATGAATGCTTACGTCACAGGAATTGGTGAAAATAAGCGTATTGTTTTGTGGGATACGACACTTCAAAAGCTGAAAGACCGTGAAATCTTATTTATCATGGCGCATGAGATGGGACATTACGTGATGAAGCATGTGTATATCGGTTTAGCAGGATATTTAGTGCTGTCTCTGGTTGGATTTTTTGCCATTGACCGTTTTTATTTTTCCCTTTACCAAAAAGGCGCTTCTTCATTTCGTCTGAAGGCACCACATGACTTTGCTGCTCTTCCACTTCTGTTGATCATTGTATCTATGCTGTCATTTGTTGCTTCTCCTTTTACAAATGCTGTGTCAAGGCATCAAGAACGTGCAGCTGATGAATACGCCGTGAACTTGACGAAAGATGGAGAGGCGGGGGTGACGTCATTTCAAAAGCTTGCAAAATCAGGGCTTTCCCAAGTCAATCCGCCACTTTTAGTGAAAATATTCCGCTATGGACACCCGACGATGATGGAGAGAATCATCGATATGGAAAAAGCCGCAAAAAAAGAGGAAACATCGAAAAAGCAATAAATAAAAAATCCGGCTCAGTTCGCCGGATTTTTTTGTCACACTTATTTTAGTTAGAAGCCGCTTGAACGTTAATTAATCCTTTTCCATAATAGAACGAATTACCAAGCGGTGTTGCCGTATTTTCTAAGCGCTGACGAACCTGAGACGTTGATAGATTCGGATACTTAGAAAGGATAAGCGCTGCTGCTCCTGCTACATGAGGAGATGCCATTGATGTTCCCGTATAAGACGTATATCCACTGCTTGGTACTGTACTTAAAATCGATGTACCAGGTGCAGAAACATCTAATTCAGGACCTGCGCTAGAAGAGGAGTTTCTGACATTGTTGCTGTTCACGTTGGCAACAGCAATTGTAGAGTCGTATTTTGCAGGATAGCCTACGGTGCTAGTAGAGCCAATTGAACCTGAATTCCCTGCTGCGGCAACGACAACTACTCCGCGGTTATTCGCTGTGTCTACAGCATTTTTAAGCGCTGTGGAGCCGTTTGGTCCGCCTAAGCTCATATTGATGACATCCATGTTATTGGCAACAGCCCATTCAATACCGCTGATAATCCAGCTGTATTGTCCATCTCCGTTTCGATCTAACACTTTAACGGCATACAAGGAGGCGCTTGGCGCAACCCCAAGAACACCAATCGTGTTATCAAGGGCAGCAATGGTTCCGGCTACGTGAGTTCCGTGTGATTGAAAGTCTTGTGTGGCATTTGGCTCTGAAGGGACGAAGCTAGCACCGCCTGCAACATTTAAGTCAGGGTGTGCGGCGTGGATTCCAGTATCAAGGACAGCTACTTTGACGTTAGCACCTTTATAACCTTGAGCGTGTACGGCTGGAGCTTTGATTTGAGGGATACCATAAGGGACGGTTTGGGCATATGCTTCTGCTTTGTGGTCTTCTTCTACATAAGCAATGCTAGGGTCGTGTTCAAGTTTTTTTGCGGCTTGTTCAGACATCTTCACTTGTGCAGCATTAATGAGGCGGTATTGTTTTTCTAATTTCCCACCATTTTGTGTCACTGCTTGTTTCTTAGAGCTGTTTGTGGTGGCAGAAGCTTTAAAGCCGACAATATAGCTTTTTTCGCTTTCTGACTTTGAGGCAGTCTCGGCATTTGCCATCGAGCCTCCAAACCCTGCTGAAAACAGAAGAGGGACAGCCAATAAAACACTTGTCATCACATTTTTCTTTTTCACGCACATTCCACATCCCTTTTTTCTTATTTCAGAATAATCATCCGTAGTCTATAAGAATGATCCGTTTGATTATTCTGTATTTTCAGTTTAATAGAGATAGGCAAATAAGAGTAGACCCGAATTTTTGTGGAAGTCCTAGCGAAAAATAGGGAATTAAGTCGCTTGGAAATGATGGTAAAATATGTTTATTCTATATTTCCAACGGTTTCCTATTAAAAAGGAATCGTGCTTTTTTTCTCATGATCTATTTGAGGATAAACATTCGATACCCGAAATGCCATAAAATAGGTAGAAAAGGCTATCATCTATTTCGAATTTCGATATAAAAAAATATTATTTTATCATTGTTTTTGACATGAAAAAGAACCTGCTATGAAAACAGGTTCTTTAAGAAGGGGCAGATTGTGTTAAATGGCTGACCACGTTGTAATCGCTCACCTTCCATTCACCATCTGTCCATTCCACATAATTTAAGCAGGCATTCTCAAGTCTTGTATCCTTAATACCCATATGTTCGTCAGCTAGTGAGGTGAGTAAGGCATGGATGGCAGCACCATGTGCTACGATTAGTACCCGTTGATCTGGGTAGGTTGCTCTCACTTTTTCAATACCTTCTAGCATTCGATCTTGAAGTGCCGATAATGGTTCCATATTTGGATACTGTTTATTCGGAAACAGTTTCTGACGTTCCTCAAATGACATGCCTTCAGCGTCGCCATAGTCACGTTCAATAAAATCGTCCATGATCACGAGCGGTGCATGTACATGCTGTAAAATCAAATGAGCTGTTTCTTTTGCCCTTGATAGCGGACTGGAAATGACAACATCCCAGTGGGCATCTTTTAAGTAAAGACCGGTTTGTTCCGCTTGCCATTTACCAGTGTCATTTAAAGGGATATCTGTTCGTCCTTGAATTCGTTTTGCTGCATTCCAATCGGTTTCTCCGTGTCTGACTAGGCAAATTGCTGTCAATCAAATCCCGCCTTTTCTATCTTTTCCTCTATTATACTAAAACAGAAGAAGAATGACTGGATCAGTGATTTGTCAGACTCGTTAAGGACTCGACCGAACTTGCCACTTGGGACACTGTTTGTTTGACTTCTTTCAATTCGTTTAGGAATGTTTGCAAATCTATTTCAATTTTTCCGTTTTGGTTTTTGCTTAAGTTCATGCTGCTGACGATATCATCGAATAGCGAGTTGATTTGGGTCATTTTTTCTTTACTGTCTGTCACAAGTAAATTCACATCAGCAATATGCTGTGACACAATGGCGATTTGTGAATTTGTGTTGTTGACGAGCTCAGATACAGTTGAAACCGTTTTCTTTGTATCCTCTGATAATTTGCGAACCTCATTTGCAACGACAGCAAAGCCTTTGCCATGTTCACCTGCTCGAGCTGATTCGATTGAAGCGTTTAAAGAGAGTAAATTCGTTTGCTCCGCAATACCTGTGACGATCCCAAAAATTTGTTCAATTTGTTTCGCAATTTCTTCTAAGCGTTTAATTTCTGTTTCAATCTTTGTCATACTGCCGTCAATTTGGTTCATTTGCGTCTGCTGAATTTCTAACTCTTTTTTACCGCCAATTGATTTCTCTTCAACTTGTGCTGAAATCTTTGTGCCAGCCTGTGACATATCCGCCATCTCATCAGATTTTGATACAAGTTTGTCCACTGCATTTGTTGTGTTTGAGAAGAGAGAAGCAAGTGAATTAGATGTTTCTGTAATTTTTGTATGAAGCTCTTTTTGCTGTAGTTCTGCTTCATCACGAACTTTAGAGTATTCATTTTGGAACGTATCTAGGACAAGCTGCTGCTCTAGATTTAAAATTTTCGTCGTCGCTTTCACTGCCGTCTGATATTCTTTGAAATCTTGGATATGCTGGGCAAATAAATCCATTATGGATAGCAATAGGTCTTGGAAGGCTGCCATATACCATTTAGGTTGAAGTCCAATTCTTAAATGAACTTGTGCAATTTTAATTCTTTTGGCCACATAAGATTCGTCAATCACACCGGCAAACATTTCACTAATATGAATGCGTAGTGTTTTCTTTAGACGCTCGACTGAGCTGTTATCTTGAATGATGTGCATCAAGGAAGACTCGACTTCTAGGTTTTTATAAAATTTATCGACGATATGTTCAATTTCATCTTGAACGATTGGATTCAGCTGTTTCAAGATAAAAAGGTCTTGCTGCGTCAAATCAATCATTTTAATTTGTTTGGCAATGTCCGTATTCTCCGGAAAATTGATTCGTTTTATCCCATCATCCTGCTGTGTGAAAAAAGCAGTGTTTTTCTTTTTACTCTCTTTTTTAAATAACAATGTGTTTGTCCCCCCATGATTATCAAAAATATCAGACTTTATGTTTTTTATCGGATAATTTTGGTTTTTTTAAAGGGAAAACAGTGAAATTTTACTGTTCTTTATATGACCTTTTTAGTGGTTTTTTAGCCGGACCTTCTACTACTTCTCCCGTAATGGAGAAGCGAGACCCGTGACAAGGACAGTCCCACGTGCGGTCACTATTATTCCACGCGACTTCACAGCCTAAATGAGTACAGGTTGTATCGACAAGAAAGATATCGCCGTCCTCTGACTTAAATGCGCCACATTTTTTATGCTCATAAGATACAATCCCGCCTTCACCCGGATTTAAATCATCTATTGTTTGATCAGCTCGTTTTAATTTACCGCTGATTAGCTTCGCTGCAACATTGGTGTTTTCTTTGATAAAGTCTTTTACGAATGCGTCTGACACGAGTCTTGATGGAGTAAAGATGGATTCGTAAGGATTCGATTTTCCTTCGATCAAATCTCCGATCAGTGTCGCTGCTACGTGGCTTGTGGTCATGCCCCATTTTCTAAAGCCTGTTGCCACAAAAATATTCGAATGATGTAATGTCAGGCGGCCAATGTAAGGGATTTGATCCATTGTGATCATATCATGCGTGGACCAACGGTAAAGGACTTCCGTTATACCAAGGGTGGCTTCACCAAACTTTTCTAGTGCTTCATAGTGTGCGGATTCATCTCCGCCTTGTCCGGTTTTATGGCCTTGTCCACCGATGAGCACGACATCTTCTCCATGGAATTTCGCCGTTCTTAATGAATGGGCAGGCTGATCAATTCCTAAGTACATGCCGTCTGGAAGCGGTTTTTTTGTTTTGGCTGCGACGACATAAGATTGCTCAGGATGGATTCGCGTGAAATACAGTCCTTTGCCATCGTAAAAAGGAAAGTGTGAGCATGAAATGATAGAGCGCCCCATCAGATGATGACCACTTTTTGTGATGACAGCAGGGTGTTTTCCTTCTTTTACATCGACTGCCGTTGTCTGTTCAAATATGCGCACGCCTCGGTCAATGAGCTGATCGATCAGTGCATGAAGATAATGAAGAGGATGAAATTGTGCCTGCTGCGTCATGGCGAGGGCTGCCTTGATGCCAGCATCAAACGGGAGCGCTGTTTTCCATTCGCGATCGATACCGAGCTGTTTGTACGCATCTAATTCCTTCTTTAACTTTTTGACGCCGTTTTCTTCTGTTGTATAAAGGTAAGCATCTTTTACCTCAAGCTGACAATCAATGTCATACTCTTTCACACGTGCTTGGATGAGCTCCTTTGCTTTTTCATTTGCTTCTACATATAAACGGGCTTTCGGCATACCAATATGCTGAATCAGCTCATGATAGTAAACATCATGCTGGGAAGTAATTTTCGCTGTCGTATGTCCAGTGGTTCCTTGCATTACTTGATCAGCATCTATGATGATGACATCCAGTCCGCGTTCTGTCATTTCAAATGCAGTAGCGATACCGGTAATACCGGCACCGACAATGATGACATCTGCTGTAAGGTCTTCGCTGACAGTAGGAAAAGAGGGCTTCTCACTATCAGCTAGCCATAACGACTTTGCTTGTTCCGATCCTTTATGTTCTTGTTCCATGTTGTCGCCTCCAGTCACTTATTGTGTATAATTTTTCCACGATGCTGAAAATCATACATTTTAGTGAAAACAAGAGCGAAATACATAAAAAAATGAGCAACACATAAAAATAAACGAGATAAAAGGAAGGAGTGGACTGACGTGTCAACAAAACAGCCAAAGAAAACGTTACCGCCTCAGCATCAGAACGAACGTCCAGGACTTGAATATAAAATGAACCCTAGACCTATCTTTGATCGAGAGGTGCAAGGCAAAAAGCTGACAGGGAAAACGGCGATTGTCACAGGTGGAGACAGCGGGATTGGAAGAGCAGTATCTGTCTTATTTGCGAAAGAAGGAGCCAATGTAGCGATTGTTTATTTGAATGAACATCGTGATGCGGAAGAAACGAAGGACTATATTGAAAAGATGGGAGGCCGCGTCATTTTAATATCAGGTGACCTAGGGGATGAAGCTTTTTCAAACGAGGTCGTCAAACAAACAAAAGATGCTTTCGGTTCGATTGATATTTTGGTCAACAACGCAGGTGAACAGCATCCGCAAAAAAGCATTGAACAGATTACTTCTCACCAGCTTCTTCGGACATTTCAAACGAATATATTTGCCATGTTCTATTTAACAAAAGCGGTGCTCCCTCATTTAAAGAAAGGAAGCAGTATTATTAATACAGCATCGGTCACTGCTTATAAAGGTCATGAAACCTTAATTGATTATTCATCGACAAAAGGGGCGGTTGTAACGTTTACAAGGTCATTATCTCTATCTCTTATCAAACAAGGGATTCGGGTAAATGGGGTAGCGCCTGGACCGATTTGGACACCACTGATTCCATCCACATTTACGGAAAAGGAAGTGTCTGAATTTGGTGGAGATGTCCCAATGGAGCGGCCTGGTGAGCCAGTAGAGTTAGCGCCAAGTTATTTATTTTTAGCGAGCGAAGACTCTTCTTATATGAATGGACAAATGATTCATGTGAATGGCGGAACCATATTAAATGGATAAAAACAAAAAACTTGCGGTAAAGAGACAAGTTTCTGTCTCTCTGCCGCAAGTAAAATCATCATAATTAATGTAAGCAGTGTTCTGCATATTGAGCTGACAGGTCGTTGAATCGCTTTTCATCACGCTGATCCAGTGCCTTATCAATCTCTTCTCTAAGGAAGGTTAAGCGCTGTTTATAAAGCGCCTCATCTAAAACCATTTGAATATAGATGTCTAAAATCGTCACGCCGTTTTCTTCGGTTTTTTGGGTGTTGCGGGACTTCATGAGCTCAGCATACGTTTTTTTCTCTTTCATAAAGAATCCCCCCGATGCCTTTTTTATAGTATATGGATTGGCGGAGAAAAAATCAACAAGAATTTATAATTTTTAGACAATTTATTTTTGAGCCATATCGACACCCCTTGTCCAGTCGACAAGATGCGATATATCTTTAAAAATGGCTTTTAGATAGATCGAATGTACTAAAAAACATGATAAAAAGATAATTTTAAATAAATATTGAAAAAATCCTGTCGTTTCTTATACGTTGGTGATAGATTAATAGTATCTAAAATAACCAAAAATTAACACAGGAGGAAATGAAGTGTCAGGAATTAGTGAAACACCATTAGATTCATACGTCATTAATCAAACAACAATGGCGGTCCTTCCGGTTGAAGAAGGAAAACGAGTATATTCAAAAGTGATCGAAAGAGAGACAAGCTTTTACGTTGAATTAAAGCCGCTGCAAATTATAGAACGCAGTTGCAGGTTCTTTGGCTCAAGCTATGCAGGCAGAAAAGCGGGAACATATGAAGTAACAGGTATATCACACAAGCCTCCCATCGTGATTGACTCATCCAATCATCTGTATTTCTTCCCAACCTATTCATCCAACCGCCCTCAATGCGGTTGGATCTCCCACAAATACATTCATATCTTTCAGGAATCATCCCTCGGAGACACGGTTGTTACTTTTACAAACGAGCAATCGGTCAAACTAGATGTCTCATATAAGTCATTTGAGAGTCAGGTACACCGAACAGCGTATCTCCGAACGAAATTTCAAGATCGACTTGATGGAGGTCTTCCTAAGAAACAAGAATTTATGCTGTATCCAAAGGAACAGCAGCTCAACCTTGTGTATGATTTTATCTTAAGAGAACTTCGTAATCGTTATTAGTGAGAGACCAGCGGCAGACAGCCGCTGGACTGCTTACTCATCGCCATCATTTTTTTGCAGAAAAAACCATTGATTATCGTATAAAAAAATATATAATTTATCTATATCATATAATTTTTTATATAACGAAAGGGGTCATGGGGATGATGTATGAAGAACTGGATACGCCGGCACTACTTATTGATAAACGGGTGATGATGGAGAATGTAGCGGCGATGCAGCAATATGCAGACCGTCAGCATGTCAAATTGCGCCCTCATACGAAAACTCATAAAACGCCTGCACTTGCCAAGCTGCAGGAAGAGAAAGGTGCATCTGGCATTACGGTGGCGAAAGTAGGAGAGGCTGAAGTAATGGCAGCCCATGGGCTCAAAGATATTTTTATCGCCAATCAAATTGTAGGTGAGATTAAACTCAAGCGGATTCGTAAACTGGCAGAGTCGATACAGATTTCATTCGGTATAGATTGTGTTGAGCATGTGAAGCAGATTGAGCAAGTCTTTTGTGAATCAGAGAAAAAAGCGGAGGTTTTAATTGAGATAGAGGTTGGAGAGGGAAGGTCTGGTGTCATTGAAGAACGTGATTTCTGCCACATATTAGAGGCGATTCAAACAAGTGATGCCGTTCATTTAAAGGGGATTTTTTCTCATGATGGTCATACGTATCAAGCGGAAAGTAAAGCACATTGCCGGACATTATACGAGGAGGCTGTAAATCGAACACTCCGTTTTGCGCAGATTGCAGAAGAAGCTGGTATGCCGCTAGAGGTCGTCAGTATTGGATCAACACCGCCATTTTTATTTCAATTTGATATTCCAAAAGGAGTCACTGAAATACGGCCAGGCACATACATCTTGATGGATGCTTCCCAGTCCAATGTAATCGGCACATATTCACATTGTGCAGCATCTGTGCTGACGACGGTCATTAGTAAACCGACAGAGCGCCGGGTGATTACAGATGTAGGGGCCAAGGGGCTGACGGCACAAACGCGTACAAAAGGGCTGACCAAAACAGAGGGCTTAGGCAAAGTGAAAGAATATGATGATGTATTTGTTTCAAGCGTATTTGATGAGCATGCCATTATCTATCATGAAGGCTTTCGTCAAAGTGTACAGATCGGTGAGAAGGTGCAAATGATTCCGAATCACATCTGTCCTGCTGTGAATCTTCATGAAAAAGCATATCTCATTCAAGATGGCAAGGTGGTAGAAGAGCTGGAGATTGCTTGTAAAGGAAAGCTACAATAAATGGGTAGGATCATAGAGGGTGTTGCCGCATGCATAGCAGAATATAAGGCAGCTTCCATTCTAAGAAAGATCATCATTTGAAATCCATACATCTAAGGAAAAGGCGCCGAAAGGGGTCTTTTTTATTTGAGAAAAAATGGCGAAAATGAAATAGATTGAAACCAAATGTGCCTTTCTCGTCGTCTATTGACTGTATCATCATGAAATGGCAGGGAAATGTGAACCATTAGAAGGATTTTCATTCATTTCCGCATAAATCACAGAAGTGATACATGCGGTCTGTTACAATAAAAATAAGTCATTTCTTACAAGGTGTTCGTATGAGGTAAAAGTTGATCATATTTGACCGATATGAACAAATGGGAAAGAGAAATGGGGGCCCTGTATGAAAAAACGATGGCATTTGATGCTGCTATTTACCGTGACAGTGACACTACTCACGGCCTGCAATCAAGCAGGTCAGCCGCCTTCAAAACAAAACACAAAAGAAGCTGCGTATGAACAATGGGTTCAGCGTTATATGGATGAGTTAAATGAAGCATATGAAAACATGACCGATCAATTTATTTCGGATGGACATGGAAAAATTCAAGTAAATGAAAAATTGACAAAAGCGACGAAAGCATTCGACCGTGTCATTCAAAAAGGGCTTACTCATCAAGAAGTGCCAGCTGTGTATCAAAAGGCAGACAAACAATTAAAGACAGGTCTTGCTTCATTTGAAAAAGGAATTAGCAAGGTAGAGCAGCTGTTAAAGCGTCCTGATCAAGAAAAGCTGTTTATGTCAGCTACTCAACATTTTCAAGATGGATTGCAAGAGACAGCCTCTTTCATTGAAGAAGTGGGAAACGTTCAGCAATCACAATGAAAAGCCTGGAAGGGAGACTTCCAGGCTTTTTTAGATGTGCAGTGTTTGCTTTAATCGGCGTACACCTTCTTGAATCATGGCTTCATCCGTACAGGCAAAACCAAGCAGCAACCCTTTCCTTTTGCTTTCATAACAATAGGGGCTTAATGGATAAATGCCGACACCTGCCGCTTTTGCGGCCTCAATCGTGCCTTGTTCATCAAAGTCTGATGTTCCTTCCAAAAAGACGTGAAGGCCTGTATCGGTTCCATATAAACGGAAGTGTTTGTCAAAGTGATGTGTCAAAAGAGCATCCATCATCGCTGTCTGCCGTTTTTTATACACCTGTCTCATCCGCCTGACATATCGCGTAAACTCTCCTTCTCTGAAAAAAGAGGCAAGAGTGATTTGCTCCATGATCGGCAGCTGTCTTTGAATAAGTGATTGCAGTGCAGCGATTTCTTTAATGACTGCTTTGGAGCCGATGATGGCAGCAAGGCGGATGCCTGGAGCAAGTACCTTGGAAAAGCTGACAATATAGATCACATGATCGGGTGCTTCTGAAAATAAAGAAGGAAGCGGTCCGCCATGATAACGATAATCCCCATCGAAATCATCTTCCAATATATAAGATTGAGCCTTCGTAGCAAACTGCAACAGCTCCCGTCTTCTATTGACGCTCATACAGACACCGGTTGGCCGCTGATGAGAGGGCGTTACAGCGATCAGCTTTGTACGTTCTGGCAATGTATTCACCATCATTCCTTCTTCATCGACTGGTGCGGGGTAAATATTCATTTCGCGATGTAAAAAGGACAACCTAGCTCCAGGAAAACCAGGATCTTCAACAGCGACTGTATCTCCTTTTTTGAGCATGACTTGTGAAATCAAGTCAATGGCTTGTTGTGTGCCCCCTGTTAACACCATTTGGTCTTCTTCTATATCAATGCCGCGTTCAACCGATAAGTATTGGCGAATTTCTGAACGTACTTCCCATAATCCATGCGGAGAAGAATAGCCCCAATCTTTCATATTTAAGCGCTGTAATGCTTTTAGAAGCGAGCGTTTCCATATGTTTTGAAAATGGTCGTCGATGGCTGGTTCTTGATGGCGGAAATCAATCTCAAGTGTGTCATGAAATTGATTGGCCGAGAGCCAGCGATCCATTTGTTTTTCAGCCTCGTCAAAGTGAGGTCTTGTCGGAAGTGCAAAAGGCGGTTCGTTTTGATGTGGGGGAGAAGCAGCATTGTGATCACTTGAAATGACCTTTGTTCCGCCTCTTCTAGAGGTGCTGACATAGCCTCTTGCCAGCAGTTCATCATAGGCAAGCTGTACGGTGGATCGAGATACGTTGAGCTCTTGTGCTAATACTCTTGACGGAGTCAACTGATCATCAGGATTCAGTGTGTTTGTATGAATTTTTTGAATGATGCCATTGACGATTTGCTGCCAGAGTGGGGTAGAGCTGGAACGGTCTAAATGAATGTACACAGTGCACCTTCTTTCCTTTGTCATGTCATCATTGATGATGACATGGAATTATGGACTGGTCAATAGCTTCATTTTTGGATGTGGGAAGAAATCCAAATGATGTGTACACTGGTTCATATCATTTACACAGAGGAGAGAGTCCCATGATTCCTGCATCAAAAGAAGAAACAGCACAGCTATCTATGATTCCGTTTGTATTCGTTTTATTTAGCCTTTTTATGATTACAACAGCAGTGAACCTGCAAGTCCCTCTTTATACGGAATATGCAGAGCAGGCAGGATACGGAAAGGCGTCAACAGCCCTTGTGTTTGCTGCGTATGTTTTCGGACTGATTCCAGTATTACTGTTACTTGGCGGAATGTCTGACCGGGCTGGACGAAAACCGATTTTATTGATCGCTCTTTGCTTTTCATTATGTGCCACCCTGCTCATGATCGTGCATCCGACCATACAAATGCTCTTTGTCGCCCGGCTGCTGCAAGGAGTGGGACTTGGGTTAAGTGTTGGCACATGTACTGCCTACTTGATTGCTTTATATCCAGAGAAATCGGGCTGGATCCCAACGTTTATCGCATTATGCAGTTCGATTGGATTTGGAGGAGGTGCTCTTTTTACAGCGATTCTTTCTTTTGAGCAAGTGTCACTGACGCCTCTTAGCTATTGGATTGTGTTGGTCTTGATTATGTTGACGATTGTTGCTGTATTCTTTTTGGTGCCGCCTGTACAAGGGGAGGCAAGTAAACCGCTAATGAACATGCCGAGGTTTCCAAAAGGGACAATGCCTGCGAACATAGCCATTGCTATCGCATGGTCTGTGTGCGGTCTTGTCATTTCGATTTTGCCAGCACAGCTTAAATTAAATGGCTATGAATTGTGGGTAGGCCCGGCGCTGTTTTTTATTAATATGGCAGGTGTTCTGATGCAGCCTTTTGTCCGAAAGATGAATAGCAGTGCAGCGCTTCGTATCGGTTTTATTTGTCTTCCGTGTGGATATGGCCTGTTGTTATTCGGTGCTAATAGCGGGTCCATTTTCCTTGTCCTTGCTGGAACTCTTTTAGCGGGCACAGCTTGCTATGGATTTACTTACTTAGGCGGTCTCCAGCTGATTGTTGAGAAAGGGAAGAAGGAAGCGGCTAGAGCTGTTGCTGGATATTACTTGTTTGCGTATCTAGGTCTTGGCATACCAAGTGTGTTCGTTGGTCTCTTTGCTGATATGTACGGTACTCAGACAGTGTTAACGCTCTTTTTCATGCTCGTGCTGGCTGCCTGCCTGATCTTACTTAGTTTAAGTTTCAGAGAGAGGCAAAAGTGAAATGGATTCTTTCTCTTTCCTCTCCAATTCGTTTAAAATAAAGACAGAAGAGGGGGAGGGAAATGAAAAAAGTACAGCTAAATGGTGCGATGTGCAGATCACAAGAGGAGCTTCATGATCAACTAAAAACAGTGTTACAACTTCCTGATCATTACGGCAAAAATCTTGATGCCCTTTGGGACTGTTTAACAGGAGAAGTGAGCTTGCCTTTAGAGCTCACGTGGATTCATTATCAAGCAAGCAAAGACGAGCTTGGTGATTATGCAGAGAATTTGCGGCAGTTATTTCAAGAGGCTGAAGAGGAACTGCAAGGGCAGTTTCAATTGATTATTGAAGCGTAAAAAAGCAGCTGATCCCAAAAGCTGTTTTTTTTATGCGGTTTTCACCCTCATTCTACTATTGAATATTTCACTAAATATGATAATATATGAACTGTCGCTTAATTGATAATGATAATCATTTGTGGCAGAGAGCTTGATAGAAAGTGTGAACCCTGTATGAAGTTGTACCAATTAAGTTTGTTGTTTGTGTGTTTGGCATGTGCGTCGCTGTTTGTCGGGGTACAGGACCTGTCTCTTTTACAGTTGTTTCATCTATCAGATGAACAAATGAACACCTTATTTTCAAGTCGCATCCCGCGGCTGATGAGTATTGTGCTTGCTGGCATGAGCCTGAGCTTATGCGGTTTTATTATGCAAAGCATGACGAGAAATAAATTTGTCTCTCCAACGACTGCAGGAACAATGGATTGGGCCAAGCTGGGTATTTTAACCGCCATGCTTGTTTTTACACAGGCAAGCCCGCTGATGAAAATAGCGATTGCGTTTTTATTTACGTTAGCTGGCAATCTATTATTCTTAAAAATTTTACGCCATATTAAGGTGAACGATACGATCTACGTACCGTTAGTCGGCTTAATGTTTGGCGGAATTGTTAGTTCAATTTCCACGTTTATAGCCTATAAATATGATTTGATCCAAAACGTATCCGCATGGCTGCAAGGGGATTTTTCTCTTATTGTTCAGGGGCGTTATGAACTGCTCTATGTGAGTGTTCCTCTATTGATCATCGCGTATTTATATGCTGACCGCTTTACAGTGGCTGGTATGGGTGAGAGCTTTGCCGTCAATTTAGGTTTAACGTATAAACGTGTCATGGCAGTTGGTTTGGTGATTGTTTCGATGATTACGTCTGTAACGATTTTGACTGTTGGCATGCTGCCATTCCTCGGCTTAATCATTCCGAATATTGTATCGATCTACCGAGGGGATCACTTGAAAAAAAGCCTGCCGCATACGGCTTTATTAGGGGCCATTTTTGTGCTCATATGTGATGTACTCGGACGGGTGATCATTTATCCATATGAAATATCTGTCGGGCTTATGGTTGGCATCATTGGAAGTGCGATCTTCCTGTACATGTTATTAAGGAGGAAGCGCTATGCATAAGAAACGAACATTATTTCTCATTGCAGCCATTGCAGCCGTATTCGTTGTCATCTTCGTCACCTTTCAAATGGGGTACTGGGAGTACACAGTGCCGAGCCGTTTAAAAAAGGTGCTTGCCATGACTTTGACAGGAGGCGCGATTGCCTTTTCTTCTGTTGTGTTTCAAACATTGACCAATAACCGAATCTTAACGCCAAGCATTTTAGGGTTAGACGCGCTTTACTTGTTTTTGCAAACAGCGATTATTTATCTTTTTGGATCGACCAACTTGATGATCGCGAATAAGAACCTGAATTTCTTTCTCTGCGTTGGATTAATGATTCTTTTTTCTGTGCTGCTCTATACGGTCATGTTCAAACGCAAAAACAAGCATATTTTCTTACTCCTGCTTGTCGGGATTGTGTTTGGAACATTGTTCAAAAGTCTTTCTTCCTTTATGGAAATGCTCATTGACCCGAATGAATACCAAGTCGTACAGGACAAGTCTTTTGCCAGCTTTAATCACATGAATACAGATATTTTACTCTTCGCTTCTCTTTTATTTGCGGCACTTTGTCTTTATATATGGACCTTCCGCGCGAAATTAGATGTCATGTCATTAGGAAAGGAACAGGCTGTGAATCTTGGGATTGACTATGACGGGATCACAAAAAAGATGCTGATCGTCATTGCCGTCCTTGTTTCGATTGCGACGGCCCTCGTCGGCCCGATTACGTTTCTTGGCTTACTCGTCGTAAATGTGGCAAGAGAGCTGTTTCGTACATATCGGCACACGTACTTGCTATTAGGCTCGTTTTTCATTAGTGTCATTGCGCTTGTAGGCGGGGAATTTCTTGTGGAAAAGGTATTTACGTTTCAAACACCGCTTAGTGTGCTGATTGATTTAGTCGGCGGACTGTATTTTATTTATCTACTTTTAAAGGAGAGTCGTTCATGGTCGTGATGAAGGGAGTCAGTAAGACATATAACGGAAAAACAGTGCTTCACGAAACAACTGTCAGTGTAAAAAAAGGACAACTGACCTCTCTCATTGGTCCAAATGGCGCAGGCAAAAGTACGCTTTTGTCCATCATGAGCCGCCTGATTCAACCTGATACTGGGGAAGCTTATTTAGAGGACAAACCTTATCGTGCGTACTCTCCTCAGGAGCTTGCGAAAAAAATGAGCATCTTGAAGCAGTCGAACCACATGAGTGTGCGTCTGACCGTTCGTGAGCTTGTCAGCTTTGGTCGCTTTCCTTACTCTCAAGGCCGCTTGACAAAAGAAGATGAGAACATGATTGATGTGTCTCTTCAATACATGAGACTTGTCGAAATCCAGCATCAATATTTAGATGAACTAAGCGGCGGACAAAGGCAGAGAGCCTTTATTGCCATGGTGCTAGCTCAGGATACGGATTATATTTTCTTAGATGAGCCTTTAAATAATTTAGATATGAACCATTCAGTTGAAATGATGAAGCTGTTTCAGCAGCTCGTGAAAGATCTTGGAAAAACGATTGTTGTTGTTCTCCATGATATTAACTTTGCATCTGTCTATTCAGATCACATCGTTGCCTTAAAAGAGGGTCAGGTGATCAAAGAAGGAAGCGTTGATGAAGTGATTCAAACAGAAGCACTTGAACACATTTATGACATGCGCATACCGATCGAAGTCATTCGTGGTGAGCGTATTTGCTTATATTTTTCTTGAAAAATTGAAGAGGTGATCAATCATGAAAAAATGGATTTGGATGATATCAGTATTAACAGTGATTGCTGTCCTTGCTGCCTGTGGTAACCAAGGAAAAACAGCGGGAACGAATGAGGAAACCGTAACAGTAAAGGATATGTTGAATAAAGACGGTGTGAAGGTCAAGAAAAACCCGAAAAAAGTCGTCGTCTTTGATATGGGAAGTCTCGATACACTTGATAAGCTTGGTGTCAACGTGACAGCCTTACCAAAACAAGTGATCCCTACATATTTATCTAAATTTGAAAGTGACAAATATGAGAATGTCGGCGGGTTAAAAGAGCCAAACTTTGAGAAAATTGCAGAGATGAAGCCTGACTTGATCATTATTCAGCACCGTCAAGCAGATGCATTTGATGAATTTTCTAAAATTGCTCCGACGATTTATATGGATGTAGATAATGCAAACTATATGGAATCATTTAAAAAGAATGCTGAAACATTAGGAAAGATTTTTGATAAGGAAGACAAAGTCAAAAAAGAACTTTCTGCCATTGACCAAAAAGTGGCTGCATTAAAGAAACAAGCAAAAGAGTTAAAGAAAAATGGACTCGTCATCATGGCGAACGACAGCAAAATGACGGCATTTGGTCCTAAGTCAAGATATGGTCTGATCCATGATGTATTTGGGATCACACCAGCAGATCAAAAGCTAGAGCCATCTGATAAACATGGACAAAGCATTTCGTATGAGTATATGGTCAAAACGAACCCAGATTACTTATTTGTCGTGGATCGCGGCGCGGCGATTGGAGAAAAAACATCTGCGAAACAGCTTGTTGAAAATGATTATGTGAAATCAGTCAAAGCAGTTAAAAACAATCATATGGTGTATTTAAACTCTGACATGTGGTATTTAGCAGGCGGCGGCCTTGAATCATTGAATGCGATGATTGATGAAGTGAAAAAAGGAATTGAACAAAAGTAATGGATGAAAAGCTGCTCATTTTGAGCAGCTTCAGCGTGTAGACAAACCTTCGCATTCGGTGTCAGTCCTGCGTGCTGGTGCTCACGAATGTGAAATTCGCTCCGCGCCAGTACTCGTCCTTCCTAGGGCTGCAAAGGTTTTTTATCACGCTGAAAAGAAGACAAAGGGCTAAAATCAAGTTCATTTTAGCCCTTTGTCAGCAATCTGAAGCTGCTCATTTTGAGCAGCTTTTTATTGTGGATACATAAAAATATGTTGCATGCAGGAAACTTTCATCAAAATATGTTATAGTGGAACCTACATTGTGAGACTAAGATAGAGTGAGGGTTCGGAAAGGATGAAGGAGAAAACAAGATCAAAAAGAAGGCTAAGACCTTGGGTGAAAGTCGTGCTGTTTATCATGGCATTTGTCATGATCATGGCAGTATCTGTCACAGGATACGCATACTATAAAATTTCAAAAGCGTCGAATAAAGCGCAAGTATCTTTAGAAAGAGGAGAGACCTCGCAAAAGCGTGTGAAAGCTTTTGATCCAGGAAAGGATAGCTTTTCGGTGCTGCTCTTAGGGATTGACAGCCGTCCAGGTGAAACGGTAGACGAAGCAAGAAGTGATGCGGTCTTACTGGCGACGGTGAATCGAACAGACAAAACGATGAAGCTCCTAAGTATTCCTCGTGATTCTTATGTTGATATACCGGGGAGAGGATATGATAAAATTGCTCACGCCCATGCGTTTGGGAGTGCAGATTTATCAGTCAAAACGGTAGAGAATTTGTTAAACATCCCGGTAGACTATGTGATTGCAGGAAACTTTAAGGCGTTTCAAGACATTGTCGATGAGCTAAATGGAATTGACGTAACGATTGAAGATGAAGGCATTGCAAAACAAATGGAGAAGGATTCAAAAGGAAAAGTTCATGTGGAAACAGGCACGCATACGCTCAGTGGTGAAGAAGCATTAGCGTTTGTGAGAACGAGAAAGGCAGATAGTGATCTCATGCGCGGAAAGCGCCAAATGGAAGCACTTCAAGCCATCTTTGAAAAATCAAAATCCATTTCTTCCATACCGTCTTATGACAACATCATTGATACACTTGGGGATAACGTCTCCACCAATTTATCCATGAAACAGTTGATCGGTCTATTCCCTTTACTGAGTTCATTAAAATCAGTGGATACCATCCAGTTAAAAGGGCACGATTACCAGCCTGGGAATGTGTATTACTTTGAGTTAGATGGACCAGGATTAGAAGAAGTGAGACAAGAGCTGAGAAAACAGCTCGAATTATCATAATTGAGAAAGAGCCTGCCGCTGTGGCAGGCTTCAGCGTGTAGACAAACCCTCGCATTCGTTGTCAGTCCTGCGCGCTGGTACTCACGAATGTCAAATTCGCTCCGTGCCAGTACTCGTCCTTCCTAGGGCTGCAAAGGTTTTCTATCACGCTGAAAAGAAGACAAAGGGCTAAAATAAAGTTCATTTTAGCCCTTTGTCAACAATCTAGAGCCTGCCGCTGTGGCAGGCTTTTTTTTAATAATAGAGGGTTGCAGGCATCGTTGGGTACCACACACCATTTAAAGCAAGCGCCCAGCCATACACCTTTTGACCTGATTCAATCTTGTCCTTTACCGAAGTGAGCGCTTCGTATGAAAAGACTTGATAAGCCTGTCCGGTTTTTTTAGCGACAATGACCGATAGAATATTGTCATTGAATACACTTGGCTCTTCGTCCGTACTCGTCCAAGCAATTCGATTATAGTAATTCATGTTAAAAGGATTTTCGAGTGCTTTCACTTCAAACTTCACTCGTTTTCCAACGATAGAAACCGTTGTATAGGCTACACTTGTTATTTGTGCAGATGTTGCTGGGGCTTGTTTTCCTGTTTGCAGTGGTTCTAATGCTGACACTGTGCTTGGCACAAGTAATCCTGCTGCTAAGGTGAGTGCTGTTATTTTTTTGAACATGAGTTGGAACCTCCTAATTTTTGGTATAACAATCAATTCGCCAAAAACTGAAGAGTTCCTTCTATAAATGTAAAATATAACCATATTATTTTCATGAATGGAGGAAATAATGGGTGAGCATTTCCTCTACACGATGACGTATACGGGGATTAAAATATTTATGCTTTTCTTCATAGCCATTTATCAGAAATAAATATGTCGTAAATCCTTCATCGTGTTCAATTTGCTGTACGTTCATTTTTTCTTTACGTAACTGTTGTTTCAGTTGATAAAGGGCTTTTTGTGCTTCTTTTAATGAAGAGGTGACTAGCTGAATATATGGTTCATTTAGTTTGAATGTTTGATGTTTTTTAAGGTACGTCAAATCACGATTGAGGATGGAGATGACCATTGGAAGAAAGATGGCCTGTTCCATCATCTGAAGCTGTACGCTTGATAATCTCGTCATGTCCATGCCTGCTTTCTTTGTTTATGGAACATTTGTTCTTATTTATTATATCGGATGAGTTAAAAAATCTCAAGGGGGGCTGAGAGGGATTCATTTGTATATTTTTATGTTTTCCATGTAAAATGAAAGATAGACAAACCTTGAAGGAGTCAAACAAGTTGCCATTATTTCTTTCTATATTTACTCATGAAAATATCACATCATTTTTTGAAAGCTACAAGGCTTTTGGACCCATTGTGGCTATATTACTCCCTTTAATAGAAGCATTTCTACCGTTTTTACCTCTCGTGGCATTTGCGGTGGCCAATGCAAATGCTTTTGGGCTATGGGAAGGCTTTTTATTGACCTGGATTGGTGCAAGTGCAGGGTCTATCCTTGTCTTTTTACTGATCAGAAAATTTGGACAGACGAGGATGCTGAACTTTATTAGCAGACACCCTTCTATTCAAAAGCTAATGCTTTGGGTTGAAAAGCGGGGATTTGGTCCGTTATTTATTTTACTCTGCTTTCCTTTTACACCTTCTGCTGCCGTCAATGTCGTAGCAGGTCTATCAAGAATCAGCGTCTGGCAGTTCTCATTAGCTGCTTTATCAGGGAAGTGTGTCATGCTCTTTATTATTAGTTTTATCGGCTATGACATTTCAGCTTTAGTAAAGAATCCGTTAAGAAGTGTTTTTGCGGTTCTAGTCATTGCTTTATTATGGTATGTTGGAAAGAGAGTAGAAAATAGGTTGAATATTCGGATGAGTCAGCGTGAGGACAAAGGAGGCTCTTAATGAAAAAGAAGCCATTGCTATGGTTCATGATTATTACATGCATCGTCTTGTTGTTCCAAGTAAAGAATTTCATGTTTGTCACGTACAAAGTAGAAGGGGTTAGTATGGACCCGACATTTACAGATGGAACAGAATTATTAATTAACAAGTTCTCGCCAAAACTCACGAAAATTAGCCGGTTTGACTATGTGTTATTTCATGGCCCTAAAAATCAAATCTTGATCAAACGGGTCATTGGACTTCCAGGAGAAACAATCAAATATGAAGATGATCAACTGTTTGTTGATGGTGTAAAATGGAAAGAGCCGTATTTAAAAGAGCAGAAAAAACATAAAATGGGCAACGTCCTAACAGGTGATTTTCAGCTGAAAGCCATCACCGGTCGTCAGAACATACAAAACAATCATTACTTCGTGATCGGAGATAATCGAATACATAGCTTTGACAGCCGGCATTTTGGAACGATCTCAAAGGATCAAGTAGTCGGTGTAAAAAGGAATCATGATGAATAAAAAAGAGCCGCTCTGCTTATGCAAAGCGGCTCAGCGTGTAGACAAACCCTCGCATTCGTTGTCATGTCTGCGCTCCAGTGCTCACGAATGTCAAATTCGCTCCGCTCTGGTGCTCGACCTTCCTAGACTGCAAAGGTTTTCTATCACGCTGAAAAGAAGACAACGGGCTAAAATCAACATCATTTTAGCCCGTTGTCAGACCATCTGAAAGCCGCTCTGCTTATGCAAAGCGGCTCTTTTTATTTAGCGGCTTTATAATCAGTCTGTCTTTTTGCCCAGACATGATGTAAGAAACGAAAAAACGGTGGCAGCATGGCGATGACCAAAATAATTCTAACGACTTGTACAGCCACAACAAATGTGGAATCCTCATGAAGTGTCACAGCTGTTGTGGCCATTTCTGCAATACCGCCAGGCGAAAAAGCAAGAATGGCCGTAATGACAGAAATACCTGTTATTTCTGCGATGGCAATTGAACTGAGAACGGTCGCAGCAATCAATCCGGCTGAGCTGACGACGGCCACAATCAAGGTATTTTTTAGCCCGACAAACATTTGTTTATTCATTTTTGACCCGATGGTTGCCCCTAGAAATACCTGTGACGCAATGTTCGCTTGGGCTGGCCAGTAAGGAATCAAATCATGACCTGTCAAGGCGCCTGCCCCTACTTGGAGAGCCGCCACACCTAACATACTGCCGATCAGCCATGGGGCGGGAAAGTGAAGACGCACGGCTAGGCGTGACATCAGCCATGCCCCTAAAATGAGTGCAGCAGTCCAAGAAATGTTTGATATTGTGAAAACGCCTGATGAGAAGGCGCTGCCTTGGGCGACTACCACATCTGATTGGCTTTTTGTATTTAAATAAAATACCGTAAAAGGAATGGTCAGTACGACCATTAACACGCGTATCGTTTGTACGAGACTCACTACAGCTGTATTTGCTCCAACCTCTTGGGCGATGCCCGGCATAGCGGAAAGACCGCCGGGGGCAGTGCCTACAAAGCTGGTCAGCATATCTGTTTTACTCAGCTTCCATAAGACAAACCCGGAGAGCATGGCTAATAAAATAGAAAAAACGAGCATGAAACTCACGGGAAGCCAATTTTCAGCGAAAATGTGAAGGACTTTCATGTTCATTTTTTGTCCTAGTTCGATTCCGAGAATGAATTGACCAAGGAGTAGCCATCTGCTGTGAATACGTAAGGTATTCTTTCCTTTACGCTGAAACAGGGCGGGACGGCGCAGGGCAATAAATGCAGCTGTCATTAATGTGCCAATCATCCAGCCGATAGACATCCCTGTTAGAGACAAAAGGAATCCACCTAAACCGCTTACCGCAATCAAAATGAGATCGGTTCGAAGGCTGTTTCCTTGCTTCATCACGTATAAACCTTCTTCCTGTATATTTGTTCAGTAAGTGAAATGTTGTTATCTTCACTATAATACAAAAGTCTCTATAAATAAAATACGAATTTTTTTAGTATTTTCATAAGATTATCTTATGGTTAACTCTGTTAGAAAAGAGATTTTTTTGATATAAATGACATATAATTTTCGCCAAAAACAAATACAATATACAACGATTTTCCCCTATTTTTGTTATCTGTTGACTATCATTTTCAATTACACTACAATGCTTAGTGTGAGGTGATGACATGAAAATTCCTTCTTTTAAATATAACGAAAAGGGATTGAACCGCTTTTTCGGTCCTTTAGAAGGAAGGATTATGGAGATCCTTTATCAAGGTGAGGATATGCCGATTAAAGAGGTACAGCAGAAGCTGTCAGATGAGAAGCCAATTAATTTCAACACGGTCATGACGGTACTCAATCGATTAACCGAAAAAGGAATTGTGGAAAAGAAAACAAAAGGGCGTTCATCTATCTATAACCCTGTTTTAACAAAAGAAGAATTTCTAAATGAGCAAACGAAATGGATTACTCAAGGACTGATGGATGATTTCGGCCCCCTTGCAGTCAATCATATGGTGGACGCAATTGAAAGTGCTGATCCTGAATTACTGAAGGTACTCGAAGCAAGGCTTGCATCCAAAAAAGAGGAGAAACGACATGATTAAAATGAAGTCGAGTCTGCTGTTTTTAGGCGGTATATTGATTGGCTTAGTGATCTTTTACCAGATGGGCTATTATGTACTCTCAAGCTTTTTTGGCTGGAATCAAGCATATAACCTGATCCATGTATGTCAATCTGTTCTCGAATTTTATGGATTCACTCCTTTAAAGTATTTTCTGGATGCGTTCGTCTTGTATACGCTTGGTTTTGCCGTTTTCTATATGACAAAGCAGGTCAGAAAGTATCTTCATTTCAAAAGAAATATGATGATGGCAGTCGATCAACATTCAACGCAAAGTCTATCAGACAATTATAGAAATGAGATCATTGTGTTTCATTGCCATGAACCGCTTGCTTTCGCAATGGGGATGCTTCGGCCAAAAGTGTATCTCTCAACAGCGCTTATAGACATGCTGGATGAAGGGGAAATCGATGCTGTTGTCTATCACGAATTACATCACAAATACAGCTACGATCCTTTAAAGACTTTCGCTTTCTCTATGCTCACAAAAGTGATTTGGTACATTCCTGTGTTAAAGCATATGAGACAAAGTTACTCCGTTTTTCGTGAAGTCATTGCAGATGACTATGCCATTCAGCAGACAGGGACTGAGCTTGGAGTAGGGCAAGCCCTTTTGAAACTCATTAAAAATAGAACCCAGTTTCAAAAACAAACGAAATTTGCCGTGTCCTTTGGAGACCGAGCATTGAATTTAAGAATCCAAAAGATCTTAAACCCAACATACAACATACCGTTCAATGTACCACTTATCCCAATTGTGACATCAACCATCCTCATGCTGGTCTTAATGATTATGCTCAACTTAAATTACTAATTTTTTTTACGAATGAACATTACATGATGTAGTGTAAAAATGGGAGGAAATCACTATATGAAAACAAATCAAGAAATAGGAACACTTTTTGTACGCGTCATCTTAGGCATTATTTTCTTTTTACATGGGCTTCAAGCATATCAAGGTGGACTAGGAGGCACTGCTGCATTTTTTGGTCAAATTGGTGTCCCAGAATTTATGGCCTATATTGTCAAAACAATTGAACTGGTTGGTGGAATTGCCCTGATTCTAGGTTTAGGCACACGTCTTTTCGCAGCTTTATTTGTGCCAATTATGGCTGTAGCCATTATCACAGTTGGTTTTGCAAGAGGATTTGTGGGCGGTTATGAATTTGAACTTTCTTTAATGGTCATGGCGCTTTACTTGACACTTAGTGGCAGCAAGATGCTATCGATTGATGGATTGTTAAAACAACAGCAGCAAAGCAATGAAGCAAAATTTCATTAAATAACAAAAAACTCCTTCTGCGATTTGTAGCAGAGGAGTTTTTTTATGGTCAAAAGGTCGTTTTATCATTAAAAAAGGAAAAGCGAAGAGGCGTTTTGATGATGACAGCCCTTTATTTAACATATTGAATGAGCAAAAAAGCAATTTCATTTTTTGACGGAACATACGATCTCCTATTAAAATAGGGGTAACTAAGAAACATGGTGCGTTAAAAGATATAGAAACCAGACGGCATGCTGCTGTTCATCTTGAGCAATACGCTTCATTAATTCCTTTGTTCCTTGATCACGGACATAGTCTGATACCGTTAAGTAAAAATCGACTGTTTTTTGTTCGTCTTTAAAGGCAAATAAGAGACCTTCCCTAAATTGGTCTGGACAAGGCTCTGTTATGCTTGGTTTGTGGTTTTTACCAGTCAAAGAATAGTATAGCTTTGTAAATAGCTGATAATGTCTGACTTCATCCTGACGTATTTCTTGAATGATTTTTTTTGCTTCAGGATTTTTTGCTTTTTGTGCAAGTTTTTCATAGCATTGGATCGCAGAATATTCGCCATTGATGGCCTTTTCAAGGTCTGCAATGATCCTTGTGTTTTGGCGCATGTCATATGGCGAGTAGTCATAATAACCGTAATACATGATATTGCCAGCCTCCTTTTAGATCATGATGGTTTATGATATGAAAAGAGTCGGGAAAGGTGCCTATTTTCTTTTCGATCGGAGGAGAAAGGGAAGGTGATAGGAAAATAGCTATTTACCTTTATTTTCGCTAGAATATGAGTACATAAGAAAGGTGTTGTGGAACGTGGAGATTCAGTTTTTAGCAGGCAGATCGGGGAGTGGAAAAACGACTGCAATTCTAGAAGAAATCAAAGAACAACTGCGGCTTGATCCCCTGGGTCCGCCAATCATTTTTTTAGTCCCGGATCAAATGACATTTTTAATGGAATATGAGCTTGCAAAAACGTCTGAAGCTGGTGGAATGATCAGGACAAAAGTCTTTAGTTTTACTCGGCTTGCCTGGTCTATATTACAGCAGACTGGCGGTGCGAACCGTCAATTTGTCACAAGCACAGGGATTCAAATGCTCTTAAGAAAAGTAATAGAAGAACAGAAAGACAAGTTTAAGGTATTCAAAAAGGCGAGTGATAAACCGGGGTTTGTTGAGCAAATAGAAAAGACGATGGCTGAATTCAAAAGGTACTGTATGATGCCGGAGGATATTGAAAAGATCTCGGCATCCAGCATGCATTCAGAGTATACAGAAGAAAGACGTGCGGCGGAAAAATTGCATGATCTTCATGTTCTTTATCAGCAGATGGAGCAGCATCTGCAAGATGAGTATGTGCACTCAGAGGATTACTTGACACTTCTGGCTCAGCAAATTCCTTTATCAGAAGAATTGAGAGGGGCACACATTTATATAGATGGTTTTTATCAGTTTACCCCCCAGCAGCTTCTTGTCATTGAACAGCTTTTGCTACATGCCGAAAAAATAACAGCTGCATTCACAGTGGATCGTTCCTATCATGACACGCAGCCAAATGAACTTGATTTATTTCGCATGACAGGTAAGACATATTCCCAGCTTTATCAGTTGGCCAAAGAGTGCGGAGCGGCTATTTCTGAGAACATTTTGGAGAGAAATAAGCGGCATCTTCATACCCCAGATCTAGCTTATTTAGAAAATCAATATGAACAGAGACCTTTGCAGCCGTATCAAGAAGAAACGCCTCACCTTACCGTATCGAAAAGTGCAAATAAACGAGCTGAAATTGAGGGAGTAGCGAGAGATATTCTTGATTTAGTAAGAGGTGAAGGTCTTAGGTTACGAGACATCTCAATTGTTGCAAGACATGTAGACGAATATAAAGATACGTTAAAAGAGGTGTTTCGAGATTACGATATTCCTTTCTTTATTGATGGAAATGAATCGATGCAGTATCATCCGCTCATTGAGTTCATTCGTTCGAGCCTCGATGTCATAAAAGGGAACTGGCGGTATGAGGCGGTGTTTCGCTGTGTGAAAACGGAGTTCTTATTTCCGCTTGAACTCGCCAAAAACAAAGCGAGAGAACAGGCGGATCAGCTTGAAAACTATTGTATTGCTTACGGTGTAAAAGGTGAACGCTGGACGAATGGTTCACGCTTTCATTATCGCCGCTTCCAATCACTAGATGAAGATTTTGGACAAACCGATCAAGAAATAGAAATGGAGCAAATGCTGAATGATGTAAAAGAATGGATTGTTCCGCCTCTCTTTCAATTGCAAAAAAGATTGAAAAAAGCGCAAAAGCTAAGAGACATGGTGGAGGCAGTGTATGTCTTTCTAGAAGAAGCCCAAGTGCCAGAAAAGCTTGAAAAGGCAAGGCTTGAGGCAGAAGAAGCAGGCAGGTTAGCTGAAGCGATGCAGCATGGGCAAGTGTGGGATGCTGTCATTCAATTGATGGATGAATTTGTTGAAATGCTGGGCGAGGAGGAGCTCTCATTTCCATTATTTCAACAGATGATGGATACAGGACTGTCCTCTCTCAAGTTTGCTTTGATTCCCCCTTCACTTGATCAAGTGTTTATCGGAAGTATGGATTTATCCAGAATGTATCAAGTAAAGTGTACGTTTGTCATTGGAGTAAATGATGGGGTTATACCTGCACGGCCCTCTGATGAAAGTGTATTGTCTGAAGACGACCGGGAATGGTTAAAGCGTGCAGGAGCAGAGCTGGCAGAGACAGGGAAGGAACGGCTGCTGGATGAACAATTTTTGATATATCAAGCGCTGTCCAGTCCATCGCACTACCTGTATTTATCCTATTCAGCTTCAGATACGGAAGGGCGGTCTCTTTTGCCTTCGACCCTCATCAAGTATTGTGAGGAACTGATGCCAAACCATCAGCAAGCCCTCTATGTGTTAGATCCAGAGCAGTTGGATGATCAGGAGCAATTGAAATTTGTAACAAACGAGCATGTCTCGTTATCCTATACCGTTTCGCAGCTACAACAATGGCTCAATCAATATCCGATCAGCGGCGTATGGTGGAGTGTATATAATCATTTGATGACCTCGTCCAACCGCGACGTATCAAAAAAAATCATGTCCAGCTTGTTCTTTACAAATAGAGCGAAACGTTTAAATCCGAATGTCACAAAAGAACTTTACGGTGACCATATTCAGGGCAGTGTTTCAAGAATGGAGAAATTCAATGCATGTGCATTTTCTCATTTTGCTTCCCACGGGCTAAAACTAAAAGATCGACAATTTTACAAATTAGAAGCACCTGATATCGGCCAGCTCTTTCACTCGGCTTTAAAACTGATTTCAGATACGCTTGTTGAACAAAAAAAGGATTGGAAAAACTTAACGAAGGAAGATTGTGTGACCTACTCAAGGCATGCAATTGAACAGCTGGCTCCACGTCTGCAAAAAGAAATTTTATTAAGCTCTAATCGGCATGCTTATATAAAAGAAAAGCTTCAAAAAATCCTCATCAGGGTGTCTTCTATATTAAGCGAACATGCAAAAGTGAGCGGATTCTCTCCGGTTGGACTTGAGTTAGGTTTTGGAGGTCAAGGACCTCTGCCGCCGTTTACTTTTCAATTAAAAAACGGCTGCACGATGGAGCTTGTTGGAAGGATTGACCGAGTGGATAAAGCAGAAGGATCAAAAGGACTTCTATTAAGAATTGTCGACTATAAGTCCAGTGAGAAGGGGCTTGATCTAGCAGAAGTTTACTACGGTTTAGCTTTGCAAATGCTCACTTATTTAGACCTGACCATTACGTATTCTAAAGAATGGCTTGGCATGGAGGCGACACCGGCAGGAATTTTATACTTCCATATTCATGACCCGCTGATTCAAGCCCCTATTCCGCTTGGAGAAGATGCAATTGAGCAGGAAATATTGAAGAAATTTAAAATGAAGGGTCTATTGCTCGAAGATGTGGAAGCAGTGAAGTTGATGGATCAAACACTCGAATCAGGAAGATCACATGTCATCCAAGCTGGTTTGAAAAAAGATGGTTCTTTCCGATCTGACTCTGCGGTATTAAGTGAAGATCATTTTCACATTCTCACAAAACACGTTCGGCGAACCTTTGAAGAGGCAGGAGAAAGAATTACAAGCGGTGAGGTAGAGATAAACCCATATAAATTAAAGGATCAAACCCCTTGCCGCTTTTGCTCCTTTAAGTCTATTTGCCAATTTGATGAATCAATAGAAGATAATGAATTTAGGGTGCTCACCTCTGAGAAGGATGATGTCATGTTAGACCGGATCAAAAAAGAAGGGGATCAGTATGCAAATACCAAAACCGAATAACAGTACTTGGACAGATGACCAATGGAACGCCATCGTTTCAGAAGGACAAGATATTCTTGTTGCTGCGGCGGCAGGGTCAGGGAAAACAGCGGTCTTGGTTGAACGGCTCATTCGAAAAATGACTCGGCCGGAGCAGCCAGTTGATGTGGACAGGCTGCTCGTAGTGACTTTTACCAATGCTTCAGCAGCAGAAATGAAGCACCGGATCACTGAAGCACTTGAAAAAGAACTATCTAAAAACCCTGGATCACTTCATATGCGGAGACAGCTGTCACTTATGAATCGTGCCAATATTTCTACCTTGCACTCCTTTTGTTTGCAAGTTCTTCGCACTTTTTATTATGAGATTGACCTTGATCCAGGTTTTCGTTTGGCTGATCAAACAGAAGGAGAATTATTAGGAGATGAAGTGTTAGATGAACTGTTTGAGGATGAGTATAAGGCTGGAAAGCCGTCATTTTTTGAACTCGTTGATCGTTACACATCTGATCGGCATGATTTAGATCTTCAATGGCTTGTCAAAAGAATTTATGAGTTTTCTAGGTCACATCCAGCGCCCGAACAATGGATGCGGGCATTCCTTTCTCTTTATGATGTGGATACACAGACAAAGGTAGAAGAATTACCCTTTTATCCATATATCAAAGAGGACCTTTCTCTCGTTTTAAGAAGCTGTCAGGAACTGCTGGAACAAGCGCTCACTTTGTCAAAAGAGCCGGGTGGTCCAGCACCGAGGGCGGAGAATTTTATAGATGATTTAGAGCAAGTAAATGAATTAATAAGGCATCAAGATGATTTTGGAACACTTTATGAGCTTTTGCCAAATATCAATTTTAAAAGATTAAAGACTTGCAAAGGGGATGACTATGACCCAGCTCTGTTAGAAAAAGCAACAGATGCACGCAATCAAGCCAAAAAACAATTAGAAAAGCTAAAAGATGAATACTTTATGCGCAGTCCCGATCAGCATTTAAAAAGCTTGGCTGAAATGAAGCCAGTTGTAGAAACACTTGTAGAGCTTGTGATTCAATATGGAGAGCGTTTCGAAAGAGCCAAACAAGAAAAATCAATCGTAGACTTTTCGGATCTAGAACATTATTGTTTGCGCATTTTAGCGAAGCAGGACGCAGAAGGAAATCTCATTGAAACAGAAGCGGCTAAATACTATCAAAAGCAATTTGAAGAAGTACTCGTGGATGAATACCAGGATACAAATCTTGTCCAAGAAACGATTTTAAAGCTCGTGTCTAAAGGGAAACATCCTGCAGAAGGCAACCGCTTTATGGTTGGTGATGTGAAGCAGTCCATTTATCGCTTTAGACTTGCAGAGCCGATGCTCTTTTTAAATAAATATAAACAATTTAAAGCAGACAGCAAAGAAACAGGTAAAAGAATTGATCTAAATAAAAATTTCCGCAGCCGGGCTGATGTATTAGACAGTACCAACTTTCTGTTCAAACAGCTGATGGGAGAAACAGTTGGAGAAATTGAATATGACGAACAAGCTGAATTAAAGCTTGGAGCGAGTTATCCGCAAAGCGAAGACACGACGACAGAAATGCTTCTTGTTCATTTAGATCAGCACGACACAGAAAGCGATGAAGAACGAGAAGAGCTAGAGACGGTACAATTTGAGGCGAGAGTGATTGCAAAGAAAATAAAAGAATTGGTAGAACAGCCTTTTCAAGTGTACGATGCAAAACAGCAGCTGACCCGCAACTTGCAGTATCGAGACATTGTGATCTTGCTTCGCTCAATGCCGTGGGCTCCGCAAATGATGGAAGAGTTGAAGAAGCAGGGAATCCCTGTTTATGCGAATCTTTCCTCAGGCTATTTCGAAGCGACAGAGGTATCTGTCATTCTTTCTTTGTTAAAAGTGATTGATAATCCATATCAAGATATTCCGCTCGCTGCTGTTTTAAGGTCACCTCTTGTTCATTTAGACGAAAATGAGATGGCACTGATTAGAACCAGTGATAAAAAAGGCACTTATTATGACGCTGTGAAGGCATTTATGAGTGTGACACACTCTGATCATCCGACATGCAGAAAGCTGGAGCGATTCTTCCTTCAATTACGCAAATGGCGTGATTTTTCGATTCAGCATTCGGTAGCAGAACTGATTTGGGAAGTGTACCGAGATACACAATATCTAGATTATGTCGGCGGGATGCCAGGAGGTAAGCAAAGACAGGCAAACCTTCGGGCTTTATATGATCGAGCGAAACAGTATGAAAAGGCTGCATTTAGAGGACTGTTTCGATTTCTTCGATTTATTGAAAGAATGCAAGAGCGTGGAGATGATCTTGGAGCGGCAAAAACGTTCAGTGAAACAGAGGATGTTGTCCGCATGATGACCATTCATAGCAGTAAAGGACTCGAATTCCCTGTTGTATTTACTGCAGGACTTGGCAGGAACTTTAACATGATGGATTTAAACCAGTCCTACTTGCTTGATAAAGAATTAGGTTTTGGCAGCAAATATATTCATCCTGAGCTGAGAATTAGTTATGCAACATTACCGCTGATCGCGATGAAAAAAAAGATGAGAAAAGAGTTATTATCTGAAGAACTGAGGGTTCTATATGTGGCGCTCACAAGGGCGAAGGAAAAATTATTTTTAGTCGGCTCTGTCAAAAATCAAGTGAAAGCTTTAAGCAAGTGGCAAAATGCCGCAAACGGAGACGACTGGCTCCTCCCTGATTTTGAACGTTATCAAGCGAGAACATACTTAGATTTTATTGGCCCTGCTCTTATCCGTCATCAAGCGATGTCTTCTCTTTTAGAAGAATCGAGAGAAGTCGTTCTCTTGCATCCATCATCATTTTCTATCACCTTTCATCAAGCGTCCGATCTTCTACAAGAAGACATGTCACTTGAAAAACAAAAACAAGACGAAGTGGTACAAGCATTAATGGAAGGTGTGCCTGTTCAAGGATATGGCGATTACGAGGAGGAAGTAAAAGAAAGACTTTCATGGCGTTATCCATATTTAGCGGCCTCCCAAGTAGGGACAAAGCAGTCAGTTTCCGAGATCAAAAGAATGAAAGAAATACAGGATGAATACAGTGTGCCTTCTTCCATTCGAAAAGCTCATGCGACACTGTACGAACGACCGGCTTTTATGAAGAAAAAAACACTCACAGCCGCAGAACAAGGGACGGCCATGCATACAGTCATGCAGCATATCCCTCTTCCTTCAAATGAACCATATGATGAATCTCGTGTAGAAGAGCTGCTCCATTCTTTAAAAGAGAAAGACTTACTAACAGATGAACAAATCCAGTCCATCAATCGAGAAGGAATTGTGGCCTTCTTTTCTACTGCTATTGGTCAAAAACTGCAGAAAGCGGACTGGGTGAAACGAGAAGTATCGTTTAGTATGGTTTTACCGGTTAAAGAGGTATACAGCCATATTGATGCAGAAGGTGAACCTGTGCTCATTCAAGGAATGATTGATTGTTTATTTGAAGCAGATGGCAAGCTCTATTTACTTGATTATAAAACAGATCGAGTGACTGGCAGATTCTCAGGTGGATTAGAGGAAGCTGAAGCGATGTTAAAAAAACGCTATGAAACACAAATATCGTTGTATTCAGCAGCGGTAGAACGTTTAACAAACAGAACATTAGAGGAGAAAATCCTTTATTTCTTTGATGGAAATCTAGAAATTTCTTTATAGGTGGAATGAATGAGAGGTGAATCACATGAGGATTCTGCATACAGCGGATTGGCATCTAGGGAAAACCCTTGAAGGCCGAAGCCGGCTTGAGGAACAAGCGGAGTTTTTAGATGAATTAAATCAAATCGTCAAGGATGAACACATTGATGTCATTGTGATGGCAGGCGATGCCTTTGATACAGTGAACCCTCCTGCTCGCGCAGAACAGCTTTTTTATGAAAGTTTGTCTGCATTATCTGATAAAGGAAAGCGTCAGGTGGTTGTGATCTCTGGCAACCATGATAACCCAGACCGTTTATCAGCCGCATCTCCTTTAACGAATGAGCAGGGGATTCATTTAATTGGATATCCGACAAATGATTTAATTCATGTCGATGTTTCTTCTGCAAGTGAACGTCTATCTATTGCAGCACTCGCTTACCCGTCTGAAGCAAGGCTAAACGAGGTGCTGGCTGAAACATTTGAAGAGAAACTGCTTCGTGATCAGTACAATTTAAAAATACAACAAATGTTTCAACATTTAAGCAGCCAATTTCAGGCGGATACGGTCAATATCGCAACAAGTCATATTTATGTGGCAGGTGGCAGTCAAACGGATTCGGAAAGGCCGATTGAAGTGGGAGGCGCATATACCGTTGCGGCCGAAAGTCTGCCTGAGGCGGCTTGTTATGTCGCATTGGGGCATTTGCATCGCCCCCAAACCATTAAACGTGCCAAGACGATTGCCCGCTATTCTGGATCTCCACTTGCATACAGCTTTTCTGAAGCAGGCTACGCCAAATCAGTCACCATTGTGGATGCAAAACCGAATGAAACAGCAAGCTGGAAAGAAGTGTTTTTATCAAGCGGTAAACCACTTATGAAGTGGAAGGCGACTGAAGGGCTGAGCCAAGTACACAATTGGCTGGATGAAAAGCGGGATCTTCAAGCCTGGATTGATTTAGAGATTCACTTAACAGATCAGTTGTCGATCGAACAAATTCATCAGCTTAGAAAACAGCATAGTGGATTTGTCCATATTAGACCAAAGTTTAAAGAGTTACAGCAAAAAGAAGAACAAAAACAAGTGGAAAAGCTCTCGATTGAAGAGCGGTTCGTGAAATTTTATGAGCGTCAGACAGGTGGAGGTCTACCTGATGAAAAAACCGTCAAGCTATTTTTAGAGCTTGCCAATGACATGCAAGAGGAGGAAGCGAATTGAAGCCGATCACGTTAACCATTAAAGGACTTCATAGCTTCAGAGAAGAGCAAACCATTGACTTTAGCTCCTTATGTGATGCAGGTGTGTTTGGTATTTTTGGACCGACTGGAAGCGGAAAATCGTCCATATTAGATGCCATGACACTCGCACTCTATGGCAAGGTCGAACGTGCACTCAATAATACGCATGGTATTTTGAACCAAGCTGAAGAAAAGCTGTCTGTCTCCTTTACGTTCGCTTTGCAAAGGGAACACCATATTTCTTATAAAGTGGAACGTGCCTTTAAACGGGCAGATGAAATGAAGGTTAGAACGACGTTATGCCGATTGATTGAAATTGGTGATACGCAGACAGTTCTTGCAGATAAAGCAAGTGAGGTCAATCGTAAAATAGAAGAATTACTTGGTTTAACCATTGACGATTTTACGAGAGCGGTTGTTTTACCCCAAGGAAAGTTTGCGGAATTCCTTTCATTGAAAGGAGCCGACAGACGCCAAATGCTGCAGCGTTTGTTTAATTTGGAGAAATATGGTGATCAGCTCGTCAAACGTTTACGCGCAAAGGCTCAAAATCATTATGGACAGAAAAACGAACTGCTGGCTGAACTGACTGGATTAGGAGAAGCTGGTCCAGAGGCATTAGCGAAAGCTAAAGAAGCAGCTGCGCAGGCGCAAGCTATTTTTCATGAGAAAAAACAAACGCGGGACGAAGCGTTCACTGCTTTTACAAAAGCGCAAACCATCTGGCAGTATCAAAAAGAACAAGAAGCGTACGAGAAGGAACAACACAACCTCAATCTGCTGGCATCCACAATGGAAGAGAAAAAGAATCAACTTCACATTGCAGAGCAGGCAGAGACATTAAAGCCTTATGCGGATGCATTAACAAAGGCTGAAAAGCAGCTCTCTCAAGCATCAAAAGAGAAGCAGGAAGCAGAAAAACATTTACTTCTTCAACGAACGATCTATGATCAAATGACGCAGGAGTATGAGCAAACGCGGCAAAAGAAAATGGAAAATGAGCCAGAGCTTCTTCAAAAGAAAGAGCAGCTTATTCAATTAAAAGAAATTGAACGAAAAAAAGAAACAGCTCTTCAGGAAAAGACCTTACTAGAGCAGCAAAACAATGAAAAAGCGCAGCAATTGACTCAAAAAAAAGCGGAAGCCGAAAACGTGAAATCTTTATTAGAGCGTGCGCTTGCGAAACAAACACAGTTGAAGCATGAGCTGGAACAATTACAAGTCTCTGTCAAAGAGCGGAAACTTGTACAAGACGCACTTCGTTTCAGTGAAAATGTTCAAAGAATGAATGTGAGCATTCAAAAGGAAGAACAAAAGATTGAGAAGCTAAGACAGCGTTCAGCACAGGCGACACAATCGTATGAAAAGCTTCAAAAACAGCAAAAAGATCATCATGAAAAAATAAATCAATCGTTTCAAGCGATAGAGCAATTGTATTTTTATGTATGTGAATTTGAACGAGGTCTTACAGAATGGAGTCATAAAGAGCAGGACAAAAAACAAGAAAAATTAAAACAGCGTGATGTTGTCAGATCGGCAGAATTAAGAAAAGAATTAGCGGCAGAGCTAGTAGACGGTGAACCATGTCCTGTTTGTGGATCGATTCATCATGATCCAAAGGCTGTGATAGACAATGACCATGAAGAAACGGTTGCCCAAATTGATGAATGGATTGTAAAAATGGATAAAGAGCTCAAGTTGGCAGAGGAATATGCTAGAGACATGTATGCTGCAAAGCAGCTGCTTGAAACGCATGCCAATCAATTAGTTAAACAGTTCTCCTTTTTATCTCAAAAAGCCCCTGATTCGGAAGTAGCTGCAGCAGTAGAAGCAGTACAGAATCCGCAGTCTTTGCACCAGCTGATTCAAGAATGGAAAGGCGTAAAACAAGATATTCAAGCAATCGAAAGCAAACGAGCTCGTTTAATGGACGTCACTTATGATCAAGCGGCAGAAATGAGCAAAGTAAAAGATCAACTGACATTTGAGCAGCAGCGCATACAAGAACTAGACATGCTGATCAAGGAGCTTCGATCTGAGCTTTCCGAACAACTGACGCAATTTGAACAGACCTTTCCTCACCTGACAATCAACCAAGTGCAGGAAATGCAGCAACAAATTGACGAAAAGGATCAACAAGCGGAAGGTTATCAAGAGCGTATTGAGAAGAGTATTTCTTTTCTAGAGGAAAAACAGCAGGCAAAAGAGCATCTGCAAACAGCCATATACAATCTAGAGAAGGAACTCGATAAGTTGGCGCATCAGCTGGGAAGCCAGCAACACCTGATCGATCAATATGAAACAGATTTACAGCGATATCCTTTAAAAGCGGCTTCTCTTTCTGATGAACTGTACGAAGTTCAACAATCTCTTGTTCATCTAAATGAAAAAGAACAGCAATCGTACGAGCAATTTAAGCATGCACAGCAATTATTTAGTGAGGCACAAAGCCATTTCTCAAGCAGTGAACGTCAGCTTCAAGAGGCGAAGCGGCGAAAACAAGAAGCTGAGAAAGCGTGGCAAAAAGAAACAGCATCTACTCCTTTTGCTCATCCTCAGGAGATAGCACCTGCTTTAATGGATCGATCTGTACGTCTTACAGTCAAACAGGAAATTGAGGAATTTGAGGATAAAAGAAAGCAATGTGCAGCAAACTTAAAGCGAATTTCTGAACTGTTAAAAGGTGAGTCGCTGGATGAAGACGAGTGGACAGACATTCAACTAAAAAAAGAAGCGGCGGAAAAAGCGCTTGAAGAAGCGACAGCGCTGAGTGGATCTGCACAGGAGCATCTGCGAGTGATTGAAGCAAACCATCAGCGCTTTGCAAGCATTCATGTACGTCTTGAAGAACTGCAACAAGAAATTGACCGGCTGGATAAGCTTCAAACGGTGTTTAAAGGGAATACATTTGTTGAGTTCCTAGCAGAAGAACAGCTAGAAAGTGTCAGCCGTGATGCTTCTCATCGTCTTGGAATTTTGACAAGACAAAGGTATGCCATTGAAGTCGATTCAGAGGGCGGTTTTGTGATGCGGGATGATGCCAATGGAGGTGTCAGACGTCCGGTATCCAGCTTGTCTGGGGGAGAAACTTTCCTGACGTCTTTAGCACTTGCCCTTGCTCTGTCTGCACAAATTCAGCTGAGAGGTGAGTTCCCGCTGCAATTCTTCTTCTTAGATGAAGGATTTGGTACACTCGATCAAGACTTGTTAGATACGGTGATTACAGCATTAGAGAAGCTACAATCTCAAAATTTAGCTGTTGGTGTGATCAGCCATGTGGAAGAATTAAAGATGAGACTGCCAAAGAAACTGATTGTCCACCCAGCAGATCCAAGCGGGAAAGGAACAACAGTCTCGATGGAATTAATGTAAAGTGAGGTGATCTCAGGATGGCAAAGCAAACGATTGGATTATGTGAGCTGTGCGGAAGACAAGAGGTCGTCCTTACAGAACATCACTTAACGCCAAGAGAAGAAGGAGGGGCCTTTCTACCGACTGCCTTCCTGTGTATCCCTTGCCATAAACAAGTACATGCTCTTTATACAAACCAGGAGCTTGCCGCACGTTTGAATACGCTGGATGCCCTAAGACAAGATGAAAAGCTTGTTCCGTACATCAAATGGATTCGAAAGCAGCCGGCAAGCAAGCTGGTCAAAACAAAGAAATCAAGACAACGCAGAAAGAAATAAGCATAAAAAAGCGCTCCTCTAAATGAAATGAGTGTAGAGGAGCCGCTTTATGCATTGCCTACCATATTCTGATCATTTAAGTCAGGATCCACATAGTTGGTGGCGCTAATGCCATTATTTAAAATCAAGAAATCTCCGGTATTCCCCGCTCCAGAGCCTAAAGCAGATTTTGAAGAACTTTTAGGCGAAAGATAAAATGAGTCACCGACGTTTACGACGCCCCCAGAAATCGAGTTAATGTAAATGGGTCCGACAATTGCTGGCATAATCGACATCCTTTATTCGAAGTCATATCACCATCATATGCGCAGGTAGGTCCAATTGTGAGTTTGGCGGATGTTCGTCATTGTTGCTAAATAACTCTCGAATATGTTTCACTCGCGCAACGGCATTTATTCCGCACGTAGAGCCAATTTGATAGATAGAGGAGGAAGAGACCCCTTCTACATGTATGGACGAAACTTTAATGAGAGGCTTTTCATGATAAAAGGCCGTTCTAACCGTTCGTTCTGGCAGCATCAATGGGATCGGCTCATAATACACTTCAAATTCTTTTGCATCTAGGTTTTCAGCTTCATTTCCATAAAATAAACTAATCGTTCGCTGGACAGCTAGCACCTTCACGTTCGGGCAGAGCTCCTGTGTATCACCAATTTGAACAACACTCGCAATCCCGACAGAATTCACCTTCGAGAACTTCACTTGAGATGTGCGCTTAATCATTATCGAGGGGCTAGAGGAACAAACGGGCCAATAATTAATGATTCTGGCGGTGTATCGAAAATCGATGACAGTTGTACATGGTCCGTGTCCCCGATAATAAATAGGGAAGAGGACGATACCCCAACTACTTTAATGCTTCCAGTTTCGATGTTGCGGTTGACGACTGTGAAATTCATCCGTTTTCCTCTCCTTTCGTTTCATTTGGAATATGGGCTAAAAAGTGCTCGATTGCCCGTTTGACATCATGTTTCACGTATTCAGCAATTTGCTCGGAACGTTGAAGCGGGGTCATATCTTCCCTTTGTGGCAGCTGCCCCGCATAATATTTGATTCTGCTGTCTATTTGTTTTCGAATGTCCTCAATGATATGGTGTTTGTTGCTTTCATCAAGCGAGCCTTCGTATCGCTGCTCTAGTTCTTCAAGAAGCTGCGGTGCTTCTTCATTTAAGAATGCATCGACAAGCTGGCGTGTTTGATTGAAAAATTGATCAGCCATTTCTTGCTGCATCATTCCAATTCCCGGGGTTGTTGTTTGGCCCACTTCAAAATTTTGAACACTATTTGGATCAGATGGATTGAGGCCGATATTTAATGTGCCTTCCAGCCGCTCGATTTTCAGTTGATCAAATTGATAATCAATCCGTTCAATCGTTGTTGTCGGTTTATCTTTGATCATTTGCATTTCCTGCTGAAGCTCGTTAAGCCTTTTTTCAAGCATCATGATTTGCTGTGTTTGCTTTTGAATGATGCCATACATTTGTGAAGCGCTGTTTTGATAGTCATACATATGCATACACCTCCGGGGATTGCAGATGAACTTATGTTGTTGGTGACTGAAGCGGTACAAAAGGTGCCGTGCTTGCGCCTTGAGACTCTTCAATTCCTTGTGTGCCTGCTGCGGCAGGTGCTGACTCTACATAGCTTCCAGTGTTATACAGATTGGAGAGTGCCTTGATTGATCCAGCACTGCCGATTTGCAGAACGGATGAGTTACTCACAGACTCCACACGTAAGTAATTAATTTGTATCGCTTGATTAATATAGAAGTTCAATGGATTCTCACTCCTTACAAGTTACCAACAAGCGGTTGATCAATGACATCACTATCATACGTATTTGTCACACTTTTATAGTTGCTAATGCGTAATTGATCACCAGTGTTAAAACTGCCTGCGCCGGCAAACGTTTTAACCTGACTATTTGGAGAAATGGTGATGCAGTCTCCAACATGAACGACTCCGCTCGTTCCGACGGCATTTACTTTAAAGGCTCCAACAATAGCCGGCATAGCGGTGCACATCCTTTAGAAAAATAGGGCACTTCGTTTTTGGGCGTTTCACCATAGCTTATGATGGGTCTTTTAATATGTGATTGTCTTTTTGAAGAACTTTGATGAGAGGAATGAAGTGTATGGTTTACCCTTTATTCGAGCATTCTTTAGAGGTGGTTTTGATGCCTTTATTTAAGAGTGTGTCAAGCTCTTGACTGCACCTGATGGTTTCTTCGGCATTCATTCCGAATTTTTTTGCGGTCTCAATCAAATGTAATCTTTTTTGTTCAATTTCATAATTGATCATAACGGACGCCAACTCTCACATTTTTTATCAAATAGAAGGATATGGTTAGTATACCCTATTTTTCTATAAAAAAAGCTCTTTCGTCAATATGAGAACTAAAGTGACAAAATTCGAAAGTGTGTTTACAGGCGCGATGTCTCTTTTTTAATCTCAGTTTGTAAATAACGTCGTCTTTTGTTGATATACTGTCGGATTAATTCTCGCTCTGAACGCAGCATGTCTTGTCGGTTTTTCGTATATGGATCATCTCCAATTCGCTGCTCAATCGAAGCATGCCATGTCTCAATGATGGGGAGAAGCCGTTTTTCTAAAAAATGTGTATCTAGTACGTGCTGGAAAAGGGCATAATAGTCTCTTTTAAATGCAGGGATGTCTAGTAATCTAGCGGTTAATGTATTGAAACCGCTGACTGGAATATAATCAAACGCCATTTCTTCTCCGTGAATATCACGACCCCAAGTCGCATCATAATCCCAAGGCATTACTTGAAACTTTCCTTGATCATTCACATAAAGCGCATAGTTATGAACAAACCCATCAAAGTTCTGGGTACACACGACACCAATAAGCCAGCGGAAATATTGTGTCACATCAAGATACTGCTCAATCTTATTTGCAAACGTGTCGTCCCTTGCGGTGTTCAAAAAGTAAATAAATTCACTCAGCTGCTTGTCGTGTTCAGGAGTTCCCGTTTTTTTCTCATAACCGAGAAGAAGATGTTTTTTTGGCTTTTTATCAAATGAACTTAAAAGAGAGAAATTGGCGTCATCATCTACAGCATAATAAATGCCGCCTCCATGCAGCTGTCGTTTTTGGAGGAACAGCTCATCTACAGATTCTATTTTTAAATAAATGCCTTCTTTTCTTCCATTAATGGTCAGAAACACATGAGAAGCGGATGGGCTGAATACACCCATCTGTTCAAAGAAATAAAAAGACAGCCTGTTGCGAATGAAAGAAGGATCATTGTACTCTGCATTTAAGTGAAAAAGGGATTCACCCTGTCTTTGCTTTGGTTTTCGATATTCAATTTGATAGGATTTTTTCTTGAGCTTTCGGATGTGTGATCCTCGGTATGAGGCATAAATATGTGACTTCGTTTGGCCGGTTTTCAGAATGGCCTCGACGGGTTCATCGTTCCATACGTCCTTTTTTAATTCCATGAGATCTTTTGGATGAATCCAGATATCCAGTTGTTTTAAAGGTTCTGTGTCCATGCGTTCATCACCCTCCTATATCTCCTCCACTATATGAAAATGAAGGAATGTCCTGTACCTGCTGGTAGGTATTCATGGAGTTTTCTAAGAAAGAGGCATTCGCCAAGAACACTTGTCTACCGAGTCTCGTAACATAAAGCAGAGAAGATAAACAGCTTTGTCTGTTTGTTTTGTCAGAGCACAGTTTGGGAGGGGAATTGTTCGTGAGCACATTTGATCATTCGCATATTGAACATGCAGTTGATTCACTTCGAAGTGAGGGGCGTGATCAACACTTAGATCGTGAACCAGAATCGGGACATTCGCACAAATCATCTCGTTCTCGTCATTCAAATCGCCGTCACTGGTTCTTTGGTGGAGGAGGCTGCCGTAAGTCACATCGCAGCAAAAAAAGCCATAAAAGCTATCGTTCTAAAAAAAGCTATCGCTCTAAAAAAAGTCGCTGCTCAAAGAAAAGTGTAAAGAGCGAGAAACCATGCAAAAGTAAAAAGTCGTATAGAAGCAAGAAATCATGCAAAAGCAAAAAGTCGTATAAAAGCAAAAAGTCATACCGCAGTAAAAAGAGTAAACCAAAAAAATCATGCCGCAGCAAATACAGATCTCATCATAAGAAAAGCTGCCGCAAATCACACCGCAGCCATCGATCTAAACGTTCTCATCACCACAAACGGAGTCACTCTTGCCGAAGATGCGGAAAGAAAAAACATCATTCCCGCCATCAAGGAAATGTTGATCGTAAATGGGATCAAGGGAATATGTGGGAGTATCGACGCTACCGCTAAATGTCAGGTCTTCATTTTTGAAACCCTTTTTAAAAGAGAGTATGATAAAAAAGGGTTTTTTTTATTTCGTAGAGAAATAAAAATGAGACATCATAATGTAGTGAAATGAAGATTGTGAGGGGAAGACATGAAGTTTTTTACAGGTGAGATACATAACAGATTGTTTATCGGGGTCGTCATTGATGATGAATGGGTGATGGACGTCAAAAAGGCAGAAGCAAAACTATTTGAGCTGGAGACATTGCCAAACTCTTTATCTGAATGCATCAACATGGGGGACAAGTTTGTCGAACACGTCAAACAGCTTCTTGATTGGGCGGAGAAAAAAGAAGAAGACCGCGGCTCTTATGTCTATCCGCTTTCGGACGTGACACTCCATGCACCGATTCCAAAACCAACGAAAAACATCATGTGTGTTGGGAAAAACTATCAAGATCACGTCATGGAAATGGGAAGTGCGGCAGATATTCCTAAAGACGTGATGATCTTTACAAAGGCGCCTACCTCTGTTGTAGGGCATGAAGCGGACATTCTTCTCCATGAAGATGTGACAAGTGAATTGGATTACGAAGGGGAGCTTGCCATTGTCATTGGCAAAACAGGAAAGAATATAGCTCCGGAAGAGGTCCACGATTACATTTTCGGTTACACCATTTTAAATGATATAACGGCAAGAGATTTGCAGAAAAAACACAAACAATTTTTCATAGGAAAAAGCTTAGATACAACTTGTCCAATGGGACCTTATATCGTTCACAAGTCAGTGATTGAGGATCATGGAGCACTCCATGTGGAAACAAAGGTAAACGGAGAGGTTCGTCAGTCTGCCAGTACGGAATTAATGATCTTCCCAATTGAAGACATTGTGTCAACTCTTTCAAAAGGGATGACGCTGGAAGCGGGAGACATCATTGCAACAGGTACACCTTCTGGAGTCGGCAAAGGTTTTGAACCGCCAAAATTTTTAGCCTCAGGCGATCAGGTTGAAGTAACAATTGAACCAATTGGGACGTTATCAAATCGCGTCAAATAAAGGCGTGTTGACACAGGATTGTCGCTTTGTGTTCGACTTATTTCGTGGTACGATGAGAAGGTAATTGTTCTGATAAAGGGGGAAATCACAAATGGGAACACATTTACATATTACAGCGTGGGTGCTAGGTATTATTTTATTTTTCGTTGCCTTTGCATTAGCAGGTAAAAACGATAAAGGCGCTAAAATTGTGCATATGATCGTACGACTGTTCTACTTGATTATTATTGCAACAGGTATAGAGCTGTATGTTCGCACAGGAATGAAAATCCCGGGTTACGGGGGCGAGTATGTTGGAAAAATGATACTTGGTATTCTTGTGATTGGTTTCATGGAAATGGTCCTTGTACGCAAGAAAAAAGGAAAATCGGTGAAGGGTGTATTCATTGGTTTTATCGTGGTTGCCATTGTGACCATTCTTCTCGGCTTACGTCTGCCGATCGGTTTCCATATCTTTTAAGATAAAAAGGGCATTGCTTATCAAAAGCAGTGCCCTTTTTATGTGAGATCAAACTGAGACATCAGCCGATGACCGTCAGACGTCGTCCATTCCAATTGAACTTGATTTGTACCCGAATGATGGTGGCATTGAAGGGCAAGTGATTGCATGTCTCCTGAAAACTGAAAAAAAGACACGCGATGAGAAGGATGGAAGGAAGAGAAGATACAATCATAGACGGAAAAGCCAAGCTGTTCTACATAGTCAATGATCTGATAAAAGACGCTTTCCGGTACGAACATGAGCAAATCAAGCCACCCTTTAGAAAGAGACGCTGTATATTGAATGCGTTCACCGCCTTTTACCTCCATCAACTTCCCATTCTCACAAAGAACGACAGACCCGAGCAATTCTCCTTTTGTCCATCGATCCTTTTCTTTCAAACAGATCATAGAACTTTGAAGGCTTTCAGGCAGCATGATGTCTCCTTCTTCGTCTTCAATCAGACAATGACCGTTTTCCATCAGTAAGTACCCGTTACACCATTTTGGGTGGTTTTGCTGAAGATATGTCATTCGGTTCTCCATTCGCAAAACCTCCTTTCCTCTTTCTTTTCTTACCAAATGAAGCTTGTCCTATACACAGGGGGAAAAAAGGACAAATCAACTATCAAGGAGCCGATGCATAAACTAAGAAAGGCTAAATGAGAACACTTGATGAAAAACGGATGGGAGCTGATGATGATGTGTGGAATAACAGGCTGGGCAGACTTTAAAAAGCAGCTCATCCAACAGGATCATGTAATCAATCAAATGACAGATACATTATCTAAACGAGGGCCGGATGATACAAATACGTGGAAAAGTGAGCACGTTCTTTTCGGCCATAAACGGTTAGCCGTTGTCGATGTTGAAGGCGGAAAGCAGCCGATGACATATACCCATCAACACCATGATTATACGGTGGTATACAATGGAGAACTCTATAACACGGAGGATATACGAAAAGAATTATTCAAAAGGGGGCACCGCTTTCTTGGGCATTCTGATACAGAGGTTCTTCTTCACGCCTATACAGAATGGAAGGAAGAGTGTGTGACCCATTTTAATGGAATTTTTGCATTTGTCATTTGGGATAGTGAGCGTGAATTATTATTTGCAGCGAGAGACCGGCTCGGTGTCAAGCCATTTTTCTATACAGAACGTCATCATTCCTTTTTGTTTGGCTCAGAAATCAAAGCACTTCTAGCTCATCCTGAAATGAAAGCCAAAGTGGATCATGAAGGGTTATCAGAAATCTTTGGTTTAGGGCCCTCTAGAACACCAGGGCAAGGCGTATTTAAAGGGGTGAAAGAGCTGAGACCTGCTCATGCCTTAACCTTCTCAAAAGATGGTTTGCGTGTGTGGAGGTACTGGAATGTCAAAAGCAAGCAGCATACAGATTCGCTTGATGACACCGCTCAGCACGTGAAGGAACTCTTTACGGATGCTGTTACAAGACAACTTGTCTCTGATGTGCCTGTATGTACGTTTTTATCGGGCGGAGTGGATTCTAGTGCCATTACGGCCATTGCTGCCAAGCATTTTGAGAAAATAGGGAAAGCCCCGCTGCATACGTATTCCATTGATTACGACGGAAATGAGCAATTCTTTGAAGCAAGTCAATTCCAACCGAATGCTGACGGCCCGTGGATTGATCGAATGACCAAAGCGTTTCAAACGAATCATCATAGCTGTATCATTGGGCAAAAAGAGCTGGCTTCTTATTTGAAAGAAGCGGTTGAAGTGCGAGATTTGCCGGGGATGGCAGATATTGATTCATCCTTACTATGGTTCTGCCGAGAAATTAAAAAGGATTTTGTTGTCGGTTTATCAGGTGAATGTGCAGATGAGATTTTTGGAGGTTACCCATGGTTTCACATGGCAAGCGAAACCAATGGATTTCCGTGGATGAGATCAACGGAAGCACGCATTCAGCTTCTTCAAGACTCATGGCAAAAGAAATTAACATTGAAGGAATATGCGCAAAGCAAATATGAAGAAACCGTGGCAGAAACACCTCTTTTAGATGGGGAAACTGGAGTAGATAAAGCCCGAAGAGAACTTTTTTACTTGAATATGATTTGGTTTATGACAACACTGCTGGATCGAAAAGATCGTATGAGCATGGGGGCGAGCCTTGAGGTACGTGTTCCATTCGCAGATCATCGTCTTGTTGAGTATGTATGGAATATTCCTTGGGAAATGAAAATGTATGGAAATCGGGAAAAAGGGGTTTTGAGGAAAGCATTAGAGGGAATTTTACCGAATGAAGTGCTTTATCGCAAGAAGAGCCCTTATCCGAAAACACATCATCCTGCTTATACTCAGGCGGTAAAAGAGATGTTAACAGATTGTCTCGCGCAAAAGGATTCTGTGCTTCATGAATTTTTAGATCCACATCAATTAAAACAGCTGATTGAAACAGAAGGGGCTTCTTTCCAGGTTCCTTGGTATGGTCAGTTAATGAAAGGCCCACAGCTCATTGCCCATTTGGCACAGATTCATCATTGGTTTGAAACATATCGAATTGATATAGAAGCATAACAAAGGGTCGGCTTTCTTGCACTTGTTGAAAGGAAGTCGGCTTTTTTGATACATAACATGAGACTTTTAGAGCACATCAAAAGTTGATCTAACCGCTTCAATTTGTATAATTAACTTAAAGTGAATTAATTTGGAGGAAAAAGGATAATGAAAATCGTTGTGATCGGAGCAGGACCAGGGGGACTTGCAGCAGCTATGATGTTGCAAAGCAAAGGACATGATGTTCATATATATGAAAAACAGTCCTTTGTTGGCGGACGTAACTCTAAGTTTCAACTTGGTGATTTCACGTTTGATACAGGTCCTACTTTTCTCAGTATGATTCATATTGCAGAGGAACTGTTCACCTTTGCCGGTAAAAATCTCTATGATTATATAGATGTGATTGAATTAAAAGAAATGTATAGATTAATCTTTCAAGATGAGAAGCTTGATATGATTCGAGATCGAGACGAAATGTACAAACGGCTAGAAGCCTTTGCACCCGGTGAGGGAGAGGGGTATGTACGTTTTATGAATGATACAAAACGAAAAATGGACCGCCTAACGCCGATTCTACAAAGTAAAATGGATCGTTTCCATCATTATTTGCGTCCAAAAGTCATCAAAGCACTTCCTCAGCTCTCATTAAATAAAAGCTTATATGATGTGCTGTCGGATTATTTCTCAAATGAATCAGTGAAATATGCCTTTACATTCCAATCAAAATATTTAGGGATGTCACCTTGGGAATGCCCAGGAGCGTTCTCAATTCTTTCCTTTATGGAGCATGACACAGGCGTTTATCACCCGAAAGGCGGAGTGAATCAGCTGTCAGAAGCGATGGCAAAGGCAGCTGTTGAATCTGGGGCTACCCTTCATCTATCAACTGGAGTTGACAAGTTGCTGACGAAAGGCAGGAAAGTGAAGGGCATTCGCTTAGAAACTGGTGAAGAAATACAGGCAGATGAGGTGGTCGTAAATGGTGATTTTGCACACGTGATGACAAAGCTTGTAGAGCCGGGTCTTTTAAAGAAATATAGCGAGAAGAAACTGAAAAAGAAAAAATTCTCATGTTCCACCTTTATGCTGTACCTAGGTTTAGATACGATATATGATGAGCCACATCATACCATCGTTTTTTCCGATGACTATGCGAAGTTCGTCAAAGAGATTACGAAAACCTTTGAGCTGCCGGATGATCCGTCCATTTATATTCAAAATGCAAGTGTGACAGATGATTCGCTTGCGCCAAAAGGCAAGTCCGCTCTTTATGTGTTAGCACCTGTTGCCAATAATCAAAGCGGTATTGACTGGGAAGTGTATCAAGAAGAATTTAGAGAGCTTGTGCTGGATACGCTGGAGCGGAAAACAGGCTTTAAGAATATCAGGCAGCATATTGAAGTCGAGCGGATGATCACGCCGAAGCATTGGGAAGAAGAGCTGTACGTGTATGAAGGAGCTACATTTAATCTTGGTCACCAGTTGACGCAGATGATGGTACTCAGGCCGCATAATGAATTTGATGAGTTGAAACATTGCTGGCTCGTTGGTGGAGGAACCCACCCAGGGAGCGGATTGCCAACCATTTTAGAATCAGCGCGTATCACGACAAATGCGATTCTGTCAAAAGAGAAACATACGCACAAAAGAGTGCCACATGAAGAAAAGGGGAGCGCCTCATGAAAAAACATATATTGATTGCTGGCGGCGGTATTGGCGGAATGATCTCAGCCCTCTATTTAAAAAAAGCTGGACATGATGTCACCCTTGTTGAAAAAAATGAACGGCTCGGCGGGAGACTTGCTTTTGTACGTGAGAAAGGATATAAAGTAGATGAAGGTCCGACCATTGTCCTACTTCCTGATATGTTAAGAGGCATTTTACATGACGTAGGCATTGATGAAACATCTCTTGATCTCTTGCAGCTCGATCCGCTGTATACGATCCACTATCAAGATGGAACCTCCTACACGAAATACTCTGATACACGGCGACAACTAGAAGAAATCAAACGTGTATTTCCAAAGGAAGAACAGGGATATTTAAAATTTATGCAAGAAATGACGGATCGGTTTCAAGAAGGGCAGCAAGCTTTTCTAGAAAAATCATTTCATGAAAAACGAACCTTTTTTACAAAAGCGAACATGAAGATTTTAATGAAATTAAAAGCATATCGAACCGTTCAAAGTTCTCTCAAAAAATATTTTTCGGATGAGCGCCTCCGAGATGCATATGCACTTCAAACCCTCTATGTCGGAGGAAATCCGTATGAAGCATCTGCCATTTATTCGCTTGTTTCATATAGTGAGCACGCACACGGAATTTACTATTTAAAAGGCGGATATGCGAGTTTAGTAGATATATTGGAGAGACAGCTCTTAAAGACGGGTGTACACATAAGAAAAAGTGAAGAAGTCGCACAACTTGAGTTTGAGGGGAAACGTGTGGTCAAGGCAAAAATAAATGATGAACACATAGCAGCTGATGCATTTGTGATGAACGGAGATTATCCAGCGGCGTTAAAACAGCTTGGTTTAGGTGAACAAGACCGGCGTAAATACGTTCCATCCTCCGGCTGCGTGATGGTGTATCTAGGGTTAAACAAAGTATACGATGAAGCACCTGTTCATCAATTTTTCATGGGAGAACACTTTGATCAGCATATGAGAGAGGTGTTCCAAACGAAAACGATACCTCAAGATCCATCATTTTATACTTTTAATCCATCGACCATCGATCCATCCCTTGCCCCAGAAGGCAGCAGTGTCCTATATATGCTCATTCCTGTTCCTTCAGGAGATCACATCAACTGGGAACAAGAGACAGACTTTGTGGATAAAATGGTGGAGCGTCTTGAGAAAAGAGGCTTTCCGCAGCTGCGAGAGGCGGTTGTCTGGCAAAAGGTGAGAACACCGAATGATTCAATGCGAGAAGGATTGTTTGAAGGCGGCAGCTTTGGCCTCGCTCCTAATTTGTTTCAATCAGGTGTGTTCCGCCCGCAAGTAAAGGTTGCAGAGGTAGACAATCTATATGCGGTAGGTGCTTCCATCCATCCCGGCGGCGGGGTACCGATCGTGATGCAAAGTGCAAAGCTCATGGCTTCTGTACTGCTTAAAGATCTGAACAACAGAAAGGAAGTGAAGCTAAGTGGTTGATGTACAAACAGCATTGAAAATATGTGAAGAGACCATTCAAACCCATTCAAAAACGTTTTATCGTGCCTTTTCCATGCTGCCTAAAAAGAAAAGACAGGCTGTTTGGGCTGTTTATTCCTTTTGTAGGAGAGCGGATGATATTGTAGATGAGTCTCCTTCACCAAAGGAAGAACTGACGTCTTTTCAGGAGGCATTTGATCGTTTCTTGCTAGGAGAAGTAGATCGTGATGATCCAATGTGGGTGGCACTGGAGTATACATTTCAACAGTTTCGTATGGATGAAGCCCCATTCCGTGACCTGCTGCGAGGACAGGAGATGGATTTAGAGCAGCATCGATATGAAACGTTAGATGAACTGCTCATCTATTCCTATCATGTCGCAAGTACAGTTGGATTAATGCTGCTTCCGATCATTGCACCGCGTAAAAAAGAACAGCTAAAAGAAGCAGCGATTTCCCTTGGGATTGGCATGCAGTTGACCAATATACTTCGAGACATTGGTGAGGATAAGGCGGAAAGGAATCGTATTTATTTGCCAAAACAAGTCATGGATCAATTTGGGTATACAGAGCAAGAATTACAAGAAGGGATCGTCAATCAAGCCTTCCAGCACGTATGGGAATATATTGCTTTTGAGGCAGAAGCGTACTATGAGGAATTTTTTGACCATCTCCATGAATTCCCACTTTATTCAAGGATACCAGTGAAAGCAGCTGCTCACTTTTATAAGGCTATTCTAGATAAAACTAGAGAAAACGAATACCGCGTCTTTACGAAGCGGTCATATATTTCAACACAAGAAAAAGCACTTATTTTAGAAGATATTACGTAATGAAAAGAAGACAAAGGGGTAAAATAAAGTTCGTTTTAGCCCTTTGTCAACAATCTGAAAGGACTGCACCCGCAGTCCTTTTTATGTGGAAGTAAACCGATACTCCGTCCACACCCTTGAACGCCACCGCCTATACATAAAGATGCCTCTTACCCATTCATCCACGATAAAAGAAATCCAAACCCCGATCAGGCCCATCTCAAGTTGAATGCCTAATAAATAAGCGATCGGAATGCCGATGCCCCACATTGAAATCATCGCCATATAGACTGGAAACTTCGCGTCACCAGCTGCCCGCAAGGAGTTGATGATGACCATATTAAAAGAACGTCCAGGCTCTAAAATAATCGTCAATATGAGGAGGAGGCTCGCGATTTGAATGATCTCACTGTTGCTAGTGAAAAAAGTAAGTAAATGCGTCGATGATAAAGATAAAGCAGTAGAAGAAAGAAGTGAGATGGCAATGGCCCAGTATAAGCTTTTCATGCATCTTCGATAGGCCGCATCAAATTCTTTCGCCCCGATCAGGCGCCCAATTAAAATTTGCGTTCCTTGGCTAATGGCGGCACCAAATAACATAATGAACATCATCAAATTCTGGGTATAGACTTTTGCTGCCAGTGCTTGCGTGCCCATAAATGTGATAAACAGCGTAATAATCATTTGAGAGCCATTATAAGAAAGCTGTTCTCCAGCAGAAGGAATGCCGATTTTTAGCAGTTTTTTTAAATGCGTTCGCTGGATGTAAAACATTTGCTTGAATGAAAACTGCAATCCAATGCGGTGTCGAACAATGAGGATCATGGCAGTTAGACCGATCAACCGTGCAAATGATGTGGAAAGAGCAACACCCATGACACCTAATACAGGGAAGCCAAATGGTCCGAAGATGACCAAATAATTACCAGCAACGTTTAACAGATTCATACCGATGGTGACATACATCGTATCTCTCGTGAATCCATAGCTTTTTAAAATAGCACTATAGGTCATAATGAGCGCCTGTATAAAAGAAAGCAGGCCGACAATCTGTAAAAAGACGGTTGCATCTGGCATTAGCTCGCTTGATAATCCCATCATAGTCAGGATGGGCACAGCTAACACAAACATAAGAAGACTGATCACAAAGCTAATGAGGAAGTTGGTGCCTAGTGATACATAGGCAACTTGGGTCGCTTCCTGCTTGCGGCCCGCTCCTAAAAGCTGCGCAATGACAATCGTCGTCCCAGTCGTAATGAAGCTGAACATCACAATCAATAGATTTAATAGCTGATTACTAACCCCTACTGCGGCAACACTATTGTCAGAATACTGGCTGAGCATCAGTGTATCTGCGCTGCCCATCAGCATATATAAAGAGATTTCGATAAAAATAGGCCAAGTTAATGCAAATAATGAAGGGTGGGATTTTTCACTTTTGGCTTGAACCTTTTGTATTGTCAGTGCTTGTGGTTTCATCACATCGCCTTCTTTCGTATAAATCCGATTTATAGTGTACCTTGCATCGACTATAATAAGAAGAGATGAAACCGAAACTTATTGGAGAAATCCGACTTCATAAGGGGATGAATATGGGTCCGTTTATTACATTTACTGTACCGCCATTTCCAGTCTATATTGCTTCAGGCAAAGGTGTATTCCATCCAGGAGAACGACATATCTCCAGAATTTTCACCGTATTTGATCTTCTTTATGTCACGAAAGGGGAACTATGGATCACAGAAGACGAGGTGCCTCATCACGTAAAAGAGGGAGAATATATCATCTTATCACCGGGACTTGCCCATGGTGGACATGTGCCATGCAAAGAAGAAACACTTTACGAGTGGCTGCATTTCTCAATTGATCCATTTGAGTTTACAGATCGGCCGAGAGAACACTGGTTTGACATGAAGCAAAATCAAGCCACTTTTGAAAAAGCAGCAAGCTATGAATTTCGTCTGCCCCGAAAAGGAAAAGTGAAAGGGGGAAGCGTGCTACAGAAGCATCTTTCAGCGATGCGCGCTTTAAATGATGATGCGTCTGAACTTCAGCTCAAAAAGCAGCTTCAATTTGAGGAAATGCTCATTCATTTACAAAAAGAAGCATTTCATATTCCAAGTGCAAAGGAGACTGTCGCTTCAGAAGTGGTTCACTATCTTGAACGTCATTTTACGCAAAAATTACAGATGGAGAAGCTGGCAGAGATTCTTCATTATCATCCTGATTACATGACAAGGTGCATGCAGACCGTGTACGGACTGACGCCGAGCCAGTACATCAATCGACTCAAAATTGAAAAAGCCAAAAGCCTACTTGCTTCAACGAATGAAAAAATAGCCCTCATTGCAGAACATGTAGGCATTGATGACCCTACTTATTTTTCAAAGCTGTTTCGGCAAAATGAAGGTATGACGCCTATCGAGTATCGTCATCTTGCTAAAAGAACGACAAAGTAAAGGAACGTGAACAGATGAAAGGAAAAAAAGAAGAGATTGTGAGCATACGTCCATTAGACGAAACCGATTTAGAAGTGGTATGGCATTTAAGGTTTAAAGCCCCAGACCAGGCCTATCGAAAGTGGAATGCACCGTATTTTATTGAACATGACATATCGCTTGCTGCATTTAAAAAACGCTATTTACAGGATGAATCTGTCCTGCCAAAACTATTTGGCATTGATGTAGGAGGTGAATTAAAGGGCACAGTTTCTTATTATTGGGAGAATGAACGCACACGCTGGCTGGAGTGCGGGATTCTTATTTATGACTCACGTTTTTGGAATGGGGGCGTTGGAACAAAGGCATTGCGTCTATGGATCGATGAACTCTTTTCACACATTGATATCCCACGCATCGGTCTGACCACCTGGTCTGGAAATGAACGAATGATGCGTTGCGCAGAGAAATGCGGGTTTGTCCTTGAGGGAAGACTGCGTAAGGTTCGTTACTATCAAGGGGAGTATTATGATTCGATGCGGTATGGGATGCTGAGAGAAGAATGGCAAAGCCTTCCGAATCATTCATTTGAATAGTTGTTTTTAAGATTAGGAAAAAAGTATAGTAAGATTCAATAAATTGAAAAAGAAGGGTGGCGGATGAATGTGAAATGGATTACAGGTTGGTTTGTATCCATCTTAGTCGCAATCTACCTATTCGTTGATGCACCAAAACACGGGAAAAATAAATGGTTATGGGCCATCTTAGGCCTTTTACTCGGGCTCTTTACACTTGGAATATATCTCATTCAAACAGGAAGAAAAGGGTTGGGCTGGACAGTACTGATTGTGTCCATTTTCATCTATGCGATTGCCATCCTCGTCTTTGTCTTGTACTTCCTCATGCTAGTCTTCGGGTACTCCAACGCAAATTAGAGAGTACGGCTGTGGTGATTTGTTTCACTTCAAGTTGCTACCGATTGATGGTTTGATTGCGCCAAAGCATCTTAGGATAAATGGTGATGGGGCTCGGGCAGGATGATCCTCATGTTTATCCATCTTATTTTATCTCATGTGGCTCACTGCTTTGGTCAAGTAAGTCCTTCATAAAGAAGGGCTTTTTTCTTTTATTTTTTGAGCAGGGACACCTGCAATGACAATCCGCTCTTCATGAAAGGAGCGATTCACTACTGCATTTGCTCCGATGGAAATATGATTCGCAACATAAATATTTCCAAACAGTTTAGCGCCAGGGCCGATCCATACATGATCTCCAATGACGGGCACATCTTTTTCATGATGGTTTTGACCGATATTCACGCCTTGATGAATATCACAAAACGCGCCGATTTTGGCATGCTTGTTCACAATCAACAGCCCAGTATGGTTGATTCTGAGCCCAGGTCCAAATACACCAATCGGGATATCAAAGCCAAGCTGCATGCCTTTCTTTTTATGTAAGTAACGATAAAACCATTTGCGTAACGTAGCACCGCTATTCGTATAGTACTCATATTTTCGTAAATATCTTTGATATTTCCAAATATCATCCCCAAGCCACTTTGGTCTTTTTCGATTGATGGCAAGTGCTTTCTGATCTTGTGCCAAGTAGTGGTGAAGGTCATGCTTCGTTAAAATCATCAGATCTCCCTCGATTCCCTTTCGTTTCAGAGAAATTATACCATCATAACCATTTATATCAAGGTAAAATAACGTTCATTTTTTGTTTTACTGCATTCATTTCATTCGGCCGTCCCGTATCAAACAAGGGAGCTACAACGAATAGAGCAAAAGAACCAGGAGAATTGATTTGTAATTTTTTTCAACATTTTTCATCATCAAACGTTACATCGCCCTTATGGCTGTAGATGTTTGTAAAAAATACACGAAATTACTCGTTAAAAAGAGAATATAGCATTCATATGCTTTTAGAATCATCTTTTTGAATACAATTGACTTTCGTATCTTACATCCTCTAGGCTAGTAAATGAAAATGATAATCTTTATCAATTGGAGGAGTGTTTTATTATGTCCATCAAAACCGTTTCTAAAAATCAGCAATTTTTAGAGCAACAAAGTCAAAGAGAATCTAATGCAAGGTCTTACCCGAGACGGTTCCCATTAGCCATGCAAAAAGCCGAAGGTATGATCGTGACAGATGCAGATGGTAGAGAATTTTATGACTGCCTAGCAGGTGCAGGAACACTTGCCCTTGGTCACAATCACCCGGTTGTTATAGATGCTATTGAACGTATGCTTCATGAAAAAAGACCGTTGCATACGCTGGACATCACTTCAGAGATTAAAGAAGAATTTGTGAATGAGATTTTTTCTCACTTGCCAGAAGAGTTTGCAAAAAGAGCAAAAATTCAATTTTGTGGACCAACTGGTGGTGATGCTATAGAAGCAGCAATTAAATTAGTCAAGACAGCGACGGGAAATCGTTCCATTCTATCATTCCACGGAGCATATCATGGTGCTACACATGGCACGATGTCATTAAGCGGCAACTTATCGCCAAAAGAAAAAGTACAAGGATTAATGCCAGATGTTCACTTCCTGCCTTATCCATATGAATACCGCTGCCCATTTGGAATCGGCGGTAAAGACTCACATCGCATTTCCAGTTCTTATATTGAGCGTGTATTAAATGATCCTGAGAGTGGAATTCTCCCGCCAGCAGGCATGATCTTTGAAGCGGTGCAAGGGGAGGGCGGCTCCATCCCGGCATCAATTGAATGGATACAAGAAATGAGACGAATCACAAAAGAAAAAGGAATTCCACTTATTATTGATGAGGTTCAATCAGGCATCGGCCGAACTGGTAAGATGTTTGCCTTTGAACATGCTGGTATTGTGCCAGATGTCATTGTGTTATCAAAAGCAATTGGGGGAAGCCTGCCACTATCAGTTGTGATTTATGACAAAGACTTAGATCAATGGAATCCAGGTGCACACATTGGCACGTTTAGAGGAAATCAAATGGCGATGGCAGCTGGAACTGCTACGCTTAAATATATAAAAGAAACCAATCTGCTTGATCATGTAGAAGCGCTTGGTCAGCGTATGCAGGCCAATCTAAAAGACATTCAAAAACAAGTGCCTGCTCTCGGTGATGTGCGAGGAAGAGGATTAATGATTGGTGTTGAAGTTGTGAATCCAGATGAGAAACAGGATGTGGACGGCAGTTATCCAGCAAATCCAGAGCTAGCCAGTCTCATTCAAAAGAATTGTTTTGATAAAGGCTTAATTGTGGAGACAGGAGGCCGTTTTGGAAGTGTGATTCGATTCTTACCGCCTTTGACCATGACAGAAGAACAGCTTGAAAAAGTCATCACGATTTTTAAAGAGGCAGTTTACGATGCAGTCAACTAAACCATCTGTCGATTCATTATTTATTCAACAAAGCCAGCTTGGGAGGGAGTCCTTCCAAGCGGCTCTCTACACATCCATCGACAGCTTACTGGCAGAGTGGCAAACAAGCAGAGGACCGTATAGCGGAATATTGCCTGGGAAATTAGCGACTCATGTCGAATCGTTATTCCAGATTCAACCGGCTGGTGAATCCATTGAGTCTGTTTTTCAAGATATAAAAAATCACCTTTTACCGCATTTGGTTGATGTGTCACATCCTAAATGCCTGGCACATTTGCATTGCCCACCTCTTATCCCTGCTCTGGCAGCAGAGGTGATCGTAAGTTCCTTTAACCAATCAATGGATTCCTTTGATCAAAGCGGCATTGCATCTTTGGTTGAGGAGGAAATCCTCAAGTGGTTATGTGAAAAGTTTTCTTATGGAGAACGAGCAGATGGGACCTTTACGAGCGGTGGAACCCAATCTAACTACATGGGACTGCTTTTAGCAAGAGATGCATTTTGCGAAAACACTTGGCAATGGAATGTACAGCAGAAAGGGTTGCCGAGTGAGGCAAACCGTATGCGGATTCTTTGCTCCAAGAATGCCCACTTCACTGTGAAAAAATCAGCATCTCAGCTAGGTTTAGGTGAGCAGGCTGTTGTGTTAGTTGAGACAGACGAACATCACCGAATGGACCTGCATGATTTGCAGAAGAAGCTTATGGAGCTTAAGGAGCAGGATTTGCTTCCATTTGCAGTCGTGGCGACTTGCGGGACAACTGATTTTGGCAGTATTGATCCTGTACGTGACATATATGACATGGTGAAGCCTTTCGGTTTGTGGATTCATGCAGATGCTGCCTATGGAGGAGCGCTTGTATTAAGCAAAACCTTCCGAGGAAAATTAGATGGCATCGAGCTTGCTGATTCGATCACGATCGACTTTCATAAGCAATTTTATCAGCCGATCTCCTGCGGGGCATTTCTACTAAAGGATAAAAGACATTTTGGTTTGATTGATTACCATGCAGATTATCTCAATCCAAAGGAAGATGAACTGGAAGGCATTCTGCATCTCGTGAATAAATCTGTTCAGACGACGCGCCGGTTTGATGCGCTAAAACTCCTTCTCTCTCTGCGTATGATTGGAGAAGAAGGATTTGCAAGTATCATTGACCATACCATCCAATTTGCGAAAGATGTGGCTACGTTGATTGAGAAAAATGAGCATCTTGAGGTGATCAATCCTGATCCAGAAATCAATGCAGTCGTGTTCCGTTTTATAGATGATCATCAAGCAGATGACATCAATAAAATCATTCATCGCACACTTTTTCAAACAGGAACGGCTGTCGTAGCAAAAACAGTAGCCGATGGTCAAACATGCTTAAAATTCACTTTGTTAAATCCGAGAACGACTATTACACATATTGAGGAAATCCTTTCTGACATTGTTGATATCGGGATCGCTCATATTCAATCCGGGAGGGTACTACGTTGAGTCAATATAAACAAATGGCTGAAAATGCAACGATGCAAAGCTTTTTAAACTGTTTTTTACGTGAAACAGGAATTGATCGATCTGCAAAGAAAGAGACAAAAGCAGACGGCTCACTTGTATTTGTAGCAGCATTAGCAAAACAAGATCTTGAGCTTGTCATTCCGATTCGATATTTTTCGCCTGTAGGCCGTCATCTCTTTGATTTTCCCGTTCGCTTTCGCCCGCAAGGCAGTGAGCAACAGGGAACGATCATCGATTACACCACACTTGTTGCTTTATGTTCAAAGGAACTTCTCATTGAATATGGCCGCACAGATGCAGAGGATGAGTTCATGCTTCGCATCATTTTAAGCTGTCGGAATATTGAACGATTCATCAGAGAGAGAGAAAGTGATCGAGCGGCTCTTTCTTCAGCTGATTTTGAATATATCGAAGCGGAGCAGTCACTCCTTCTTGGGCATTTAACGCATCCTACACCAAAAAGCAGACAAGGAATGACAGAAGAGGAGGAAGCTATTTATTCTCCTGAGCTGAAAGGCTCTTTCCAGCTTCATTACTTTAAAGCACATCCGTCAATTGTGCTTCAGGATTCTTCAATTTCACAGTCTGCGGCAAGCCTCATGTTTGAGGAGCTCATGCGCCAGATGCCAGAAGAAAAAGAGAGACTGACGACGTTAACAGAAGGCGGTCAATATGTCCTGATTCCGATTCATCCACTGCAAGTCCAAGTGGTGATGGAGAAAGCGTTCGTCAAGCGTTATATAGAGGACGGAAAGCTGGCGTATTTAGGGCCGCTAGGGTCTGAATACACAGCGACATCTTCCTTTAGAACGGTCTATCAAAAAGACTCTGCGTACATGCTCAAATTCTCTGTCCCTGTAAAGATCACAAACTCTTTACGCGTTAACAAACAAAAGGAACTTGATCGCGGAGTTGAGATGTCTCGTATCTTAAAAACAGAATTAGGCGTTTCTTTATATGACAAATTCTCTGGATTCCGTGTGATTGAAGATCCTGCGTATCTATCTATTCAAGGGGATGAGGCGGAATCTGGCTTTGAAGTCGTCATTCGTCAAAATCCATTTTTGCATCATGAAAAAGAGGCAAGCTTAATTGCAGGGCTATGTCAGGATCATGCATACGGAGGAAAATCAAGGCTTTCAGGCATTATCCATGAATTAGCAGACGCTGAAGGCAGATCAACAGAAGATGTTAGCCGTGATTGGTTCACACAATATTTATCGATTGCGTTAGAGCCGATGCTTTGGTTGTTTGAAACGTATGGTCTTGCCCTTGAAGCCCATCAGCAAAATGCTGTCGTACAGCTAAAGAATGGATATCCGCACACATTCTATTATCGTGACAATCAAGGCTACTATTATAGCGAATCGAAAAAGGATCAGCTTGCGAAGCTTGTTCAAAACTTAAGCGTCAGAAGTGAAACCATTTGTGCAGACGATGTAGCGGTTGAGAGACTGCGTTACTATTTCTTCTTTAATCATTTGTTTGGTCTTGTGAATGGTTTTGGTACAGAGGGGCTTGCACAAGAAGAAGATTTATTAGCCCTGATTAGAGACACACTGATTGCGCATGAAGAGACATATGGTGCATCTGAGCTGACGAACAGTCTTCTCCGGTCACAGGAGCTGCCTTCAAAAGCGAACTTACTCACACGGTTTGAGGATATGGATGAACTGACAGGTTCTTTAGAAACGCAATCTAGGTACACGTCTGTATTGAATCCGCTCTTTTTACATAAGGAGGCGCTGATTGGATGAGGCATCGAATTGGGTTCATTCGCGCTGAATATGAACGGGACGTCCAGCTTGTCCACAAGTGGATGCAAGAAGAGTATGTCCACCCATTTTGGCATTTGAATATTCCATTTCCTGCTTTTGAAAAGCACTTTTATCAGGCCATTCATGATCCGCATCAAACCCTTTATTTAGGAACCATTGATGGCACGCCGATGAGCTATTTTGAAGCATACAATGTGAAAGGGGATATCATTGAATCGTACTATCAGCCTTCTCCGCATGATCAAGGCATTCACCTGTTAATTGGAGAGCCAGATTATGTAGGGAAAGGATTTGCGGCTCCGCTGCTTCAAGCCATGACAGCATTTCAGTTTGAGCAGAACAAACGAACAGAAAAAATCGTGGCTGAGCCAGATATTCGGAACGAAAAAATGATTCATGTCTTTGAAAAGTGTGGATTCGAACGTGTGAAACCAGTCACTTTACCAGATAAAACAGGTCTTTTAATGTTTTGTCATCGAGATCGATTTGAAAGGAAGTATAACCATGACGCGGTTCAACAAGCAAAATAATGTAGTGGATGTCATTGGGATTGGCATTGGACCATTTAACCTAGGGCTTGCTGCATTATCTGAAGAAGTAAACGAAATTGACGCTTTGTTTTTTGAAAGAAGTGAAGCGTTCCACTGGCATCCAGGTATGCTCATTGAAGGGACAACACTTCAAGTCCCCTTTTTAGCGGATCTTGTCAGTATGGCGGATGTGAAAAGCAAATATAGCTTTCTCAACTATTTGCAGGAACAAAACCGTTTGTATTCATTTTACTTTCTAGAAGACTTCCATATCCCGCGCAAGGAATATAGCCATTATTGCCGCTGGGTCGCGGATCAATTAGATTCTTGCCGATTTGGCATGAATGTCGAATCTGTCTCCATTGTTGAAAAAGCTGGAGAAAAACAATATGAAGTGCATGTCCGTCATGTGAAAGATCAAACGGTAGAGGTGTTTGAAAGTAAGCATCTTGTTTTAGGTATCGGCACACAGCCTGCGGTACCAGCACCTCTTCAGCCAGCTTTAGGGGATCGGGTGTTTCATTCTGCTGATTACTTGAAACGAAAGAAAGAAGGCTGTTTTAAAGGAAAATCCGTGACGGTCATCGGTTCTGGTCAAAGTGCGGCAGAAGTATTCTATGACATTTTATCAGACGATGAGGCGAAGGATATTCATTGGTTTACACGCTCTAAAGGGTTTTTCCCAATGGAATATTCAAATTTGGGTCTTGAGTATTTCTCTCCAGACTATATTGATTTCTTTTATGAGCTTCCGCAACCTAAAAAAGATGCGCTATTAAAGCAGCAAGATTTGCTGTATAAAGGCATCAGCTCAGCGATGATCCGAGATATTTATCACTTGCTTTATGAACGTTCTGCTTGCGGAGAGCAGCTGAACACCGTGCTGCAGGCGATGACGGAAGTCAATTTGATTGAGGAAACGAGGGACGGCTTATCGCTTTCATGCAATCAATGGGTCAAAGAGGAATCCTTTACGCATGAGACAGACATTGTCGTCTTGGCAACGGGCTATCAATCTGTATTACCGCCATTTATTGATCCGATTTCCCATCATATTCAGTGGGATCATCAAGGACGCTTCCAGGTTGAACGTGAATATCGATTGAAAACAAATACATTAGGTGAAAATGATATTTTTGTACAAAATGCAGAGCTTCATACACATGGAGTAGGCGCACCAGATTTAGGGCTAGGGGCGTACCGAAACAGTGTCATTATCAATGAACTGGCTCGTCGACCTGTGTATCCACTTTATCAAAAGCATGTTTTCCAGACATTCGGTACACATAAACACGCAAATACATTTGAAGAAATCAAAGGGTAAGGAGGATGAACCGATGAGTGTACAAGATGAATTGAAAAAAGCGGTAAATCCTGCTGCTTGGAAAAAAGCAAACCAGCGAATGGTGGCAAAAATGCTGTCCGAATATATGTATGAGGATATGCTTCATCCCGTTCAGCTAGATCATCAGGATGGCATCGCCCAATACGAATTAATCATTCACGAACAGAAGAAATATCGTTATCTCGCAAAACCTCGTTTGTTTGATAGTTTTGATACGATTGCTGAATCGATCGAGTGCTGTCAAGACGGAACATGGACAAAGGATGTTAGTGCCATTGTGTTTTTACTAGACATTCAGCCAATCATCCCAATGTCTTCTGAAACAACTGGCCATCTGATCAAAGAGCTTCACCATACCTTGTTAGCGGATGTTCATTTGCTGTCGAAAAAAGCACTTCATGCGGATGAGCTAACGGATACAGACTACGCATGGATTGAAGGCGAGATGACTGGTCATCCTTGGATCGTCTATAACAAAGGGCGTATTGGGTTCAGCTACGATGATTACTTAGCCTATGCACCTGAAAGGCAGGAAAGTGTGCAGCTGTCTTGGATTGCTGTTCACCGAGAACTTGCGACATTCCATGCGGTCGATCATGAGAACTATGAGCACATCATTGCCAAAGAATTAGACGAAGTCACGATTCGTCAATTCCAACGTGTGTTAAAAGATGAAGGGCTGAATGCGGCTGATTATTATATGATGCCTGTTCATAAATGGCAGTGGACGCATATGATCATCCAGCATTTCCCCGAAGATTTGGCCATGCGCCGTATAGTGTATTTAGGAGAAGGGCTGGATCAATATATTCCACAGCAATCGATCAGAACCTTTACGAACATCTCAAATAAAGGCAAGCATCATATTAAACTGCCAATGAGTATTTTAAATACGCTAGTGTACCGGGGGCTCCCATCAGAACGTACAGTTATTGCGCCACGTATTACAGCGCATATTAAAGGAATTGCCGATCAAGACGCCTTTTTATCCGATGTATGCCGCGTGATTTTACCAGGTGAGAATGCGAGTATCAATGTTGATCATCCTTATTACAGCAAGCTACCTGGTGCGCCATATCAATACCTTGAAATGCTTGGGGTCATTTTTAGAGAAAGCATTTATACGTATTTAGATGAAGGGGAGAGCCCTGTTACGCTGGCGGCACTGACTTATGAGGATCATGAAGGCGAGCCTTATCTAAAGCAGCTCATTGAAAAATCGGGTCTGTCAGCAAAAGAATGGATGGCGTCATTCTTCCATGTTGTCATGCCGCCGCTTCTGCACTTTATGTATCAATATGGCACGGTGTTTTCACCGCACGGACAAAATACAATTCTTGTATTAAAAGATCACAAGCCGCATCGTTTGGCCATCAAAGATTTTGTTGATGATGTGAACATTAGTGATCAACCGCTGCCTGAATTGGCTTCATTAGAAGAAGATCTAAAGGAAGTGCTGCGTAGTGAGCCGCCTGAGGGTCTTGTACAATTTATTTTTACGGGCCTGTTTATTTGCAATCTTCGTTACGTGTCAAACGTGTTAGACAATCACAATCTGTTAGATGAAACGACGCTTTGGCGCTTGCTTGCAGAAGAAATTCAGCAGTATCAAAAGCAATTTCCACAGCTAAAAGATCGTTTTGCTTTATTTGATCTATTCCAGCCTCAGCTGACAAAGCTTTGCTTAAACCGTAATCGCATGATTGATTATGGCTATGGAGATGGAGACGACCGGCCGCATGCATCAGAGCATGGCAAGGTCACAAATGCACTCGCTCAAGTTCTCTCATCCGTAGGCGAAAAGTAAATAAGAAAAGCTGTAGACAACATCTGTCTACAGCTTTTTGATTTTTTAAGAAAATGCTTGTGAGGCCAGGAAATAGAGAAGCGCAGGATCGTTCTGCTTTTCGTTCCCGCGAATCATCATAAAATGTGCGACGTTTGTTTTCGTAAATCCTGCTTCTACAAGTGATGCATGCAGGCGTTCAGCTGTTTCTTCCTGCATATCTAAACGAAAGGCGCCAGAATAAGACGTGAGAAGTGATTGAATGAGTGATAGCGCCGTTTGTTCATCGTTTGCTGCAAGCGGGCCAATCATCAGATTAGCTGGTGTTTCCACACCAAACGCGAAGCCGGTGATTTCGTGGTGTTCATCCTTTGCGATCAGTTTAAATGCTGCTCGCTCCATTCGCTTTATTAAGAAGTTTGATCGATTGGTCCCTGCGCCTTTTTCATCCAGCCTTTCAATAGACGGGAGGTGCGTTTGATCAGCGGGAAAAAGATGAATCTGATGTGACGGGTGAAGGGCACTAGGATTTGTTTTTTGTGCTTTGTATGTATGAATATAACCGGCTGTCTGAAAGCCGATTTTTTCATAAACTGGGCGTCCTTGTACAGTAGCAGTTAAAACGACAGGGACACTTGGATCACTATGACGAAGCAGTGTGTCAATCATTTGACGGGCAAGACCGAGGCCTCGATGTGTCTCAGATACAATCACCGCCCCAATTGATGCCACTCTGTCATACTGAAAAAGTCCAGCGCATGAAATGACTTGTCCGTCAGTTGTTGTAAAACCGGTAAAATGTCCATTTGTTAAAAGAGATGTGAGCTCTTCCGCATTGTAATCAGGCCAGTCGACCTCTTTTGACAATGCGACAAGGTCTGGTATGTCATCAAGGGTTAAAGTTCGTTGTATAACGTTTGCCAATACACGCAACTCCTTCTTAGCTGATTTCTCTATATGTATCGTACCATAAGAACGCATAAGAAAAAGGAAAAGGGGATACCTTTTCCTTTTGTATAGTTTAATAATTGAGGTCACGGTTGTATTCATATTCAAAGGTGAGCTGTAAGTTTTTAATTGAGACAACGCCTACTTTGATTAACCGTCCACCGATCAATTGAGGAACCTCGGTTGCATTAAAAGAAACAAAAAAGCGGTCTTTTGCTGGCACTTGACTTGTTTTATAAGAAGAGATGTCAACTTTTTGACCGTTCCAAGGTACGTTCACTGTTCCGCCTTTTAAGGAAGAGACGGTGAATACATAATTATATGCATTTGTACTGCCTTTTTCAGCTTCTAATGACAGGCCAGTGACAACGGCATCCTGCGGCAAGCTACTTAAATCAAAAGAAGAATTGGGAGATCCAGCTTCATTGAAACTATTCAATGTGGCAGGTGATCCATATCGTTTGGTTGTGCCTTTTTCAATACTTTTATCAAAGACAATACGATACATGTTGTCCTCTTCATTTAATAATTGCTTTGGTTTGACGGCTAAATAGTAGTCAGTGCTTGCGGCAATTTTCGGCATATGGATGATTTCATTTTGGTTGTTTGTCCGCACAGAGGAAGACACGAGTGACCCGCTCTGATTGTAAAGATAAAGATCAAAATCATTTCCAGCTTTCACATTGACGAGTTTGATAGAAAAGCGGCCATCTGCTCCATCAAATTTAGAGCTGGTGAATCGGTAAAAATCAATGTCATTCATAGAAGAGATACTACCTTCGTGATATAAATAGGTCTTGTTTAGATGAAGAGAGTGCTGTAAGAATTGAGCTTTTTCCATCGTATCATTGTTTGCATAATCACTGTCTGGATACAGATGCTCCAATTCTTCTGTATAATATGTTGTTTGTTTCGTAGAAGTTTCACTCGCTTGAGCAGGTGATTGGAAAAGAGGGCTAGCGATAAAGAGGCCTGTAAGCAATAAAACCCCGATCTTCTTTTTGAACATGACAAACATCTCCTTTTAAGTAAATGACTTTCATTTATAATATCGGTAAATAAACGTAATTTTTCATATTTATTCCATTTTTATTTATAAAAAGAACCTCCAATTCAGGAGGTTTTTTTAGTGAACGTTAAAATATCGAGCTTCAGGATGAGAAACGACAATGGCTGAAACGGATGCTTCGGGCTCCATCATAAACCCTTCTGTGAGATGAATCCCGATTTTTTCTGGCTGCAGCAGGTGGAATAGTTTTTCTTGGTCTTCTAGATTAGGGCACGCTGGATAGCCAAAGGAATAGCGCTGACCTTGATATTTGGCTTGGAACCGTTTCTCCATCGTGAAATCGACTGGGTCTGGGAATCCCCATTTATCACGAATTACTTGGTGCGTTCGTTCAGCCAATCCTTCTGCAAGCTCAAGTGCTAAAGCTTGGACCGCATGCATTTTTAAATAGTCACCCTCTTGTTTAAATTGCTGCGCAACCTCTCGTATGCGGGCACCAGCCGTCACTGCAAATAAGGCGATATAATCTTTCTCGTTCTCTCCGCTTTTCCGCACATAATCAGAAATAGACCGGTACGGAAGTTTTTCCTGTCTTGGAAATTGGAACGTCTCAATGACGCGGTCAGGCGCTTCTGGATCGTAGATATGCAGGTCATTCCCATTTGAACTGGCAGGGAAGAATTGATAGACGAATGCAGGTGCAAACCAGTTGTTCTCTCTGCCTTCTTGAAGAAGATCTGTGATCAGCTGTTTTAACTCCAATGCTTTTGGATGCTGTTCAGCCAACAGCTTTTTGATCTTTCCTTTTAAACCGAGATGATGGCCGATCAGCATTTGCTCATTGACATAGGGCATAATGTGGTGCAAATCAATATCCCGTACATAATGGCGTTTCGTATTTTCTGGTGTGAAAATCGCTGCCTCCGGAAGTGTCGCGCGTTTTTCTAGTAATTCAATCACGGCTTTTGGCTGCGTTGTTTCTTTTTCCTTATGGAGTGTTTCTTGATCCTCTAAGGGTTTTGTTTGAAATTGAAGAGGGTTCGCTCTTAATTCATTCGCTAAAGACAGGCCGTCCATTGCATCTTTGGCGTAAAGGACGGGGCCATCATATTGAGGCGAAATTTTCATCTTCGTAAACTTCCGTGAAAGCGCCGCGCCGCCCACCAAAATGGGAACAGAGATGTTTGCTTTTTGTAAATCTTGAGCGGTCAAGACCATTTGCTGTGCTGATTTGACAAGTAAACCTGATAATCCAATCATATCTGGCTTTTCTTTTTGCACCGCTTCAATCAATGTTTGTGGGGTTACTTTGATTCCGAGATCGACGACGTGAAAGCCATTATTGCTCAAAATGATGTCGACCAGGTTTTTCCCTATATCATGGACATCGCCTTTGACGGTGGCGAGGAGAATCTTCCCTTTGCCGCTTGCGTCCTTTTTCTCCATAAATTGCTCAAGGTATGAAACAGATGCTTTCATGACCTCAGCGGATTGGAGGACTTCAGCTACAATCAATTCGTTTTGATTAAATAGGCGCCCAACCTCTGACATTCCCTGCATTAATGGTCCATTGATGACATGAAGAGGTGATTCAAATTTCTCCAAAGCAAGGGCCAAATCATCAATCAGGCCTTCTTTCGTCCCTTCGACGACATAAAGTGCCAGCCTTTCATCAAGTGATAAGGAGATCTTTGGTTTCTTCTCTGTTTTCTTTTTCCCGCGATAAAATTGGGTGAACTCAGCAAGGGTTTGATCATTTGTTTCATAAAGTAAAGTTTCAGCCAGCTTGATTTCTTCCTTTGGAATTGAAGCGAAGCGTTCAAGCTTTTCAGTATTCACGATCGCATAATCAAGCCCTGCTTTTACGCAGTGATACAAATAAACGGCATTCAATATTTCTCTGCCAACTGGCGGGAGTCCGAAAGACACGTTACTAATGCCTAAAATGGTGAGACATTCAGGCAGTGCTGCTTTGATTCGCTCAATGCCTTTAATCGTCTCTTCAGCAGCACCAATATACTGTTCGTCTCCAGTACCTACTGGAAAGACAAGAGGGTCAAAAATGATATCACTCGCAGGGATTCCATATTTTTTCGTGAGCAGGTCATGGGATCTTATGGCAATCTCAAGTTTTCGATCTGCTGTGACGGCCATCCCTGTTTCATCGATTGTTCCCACAACAAGTGCGCCGCCATATAGCTTGACAAGAGGAAGAATCTCTTCAAAGCGCTCTTCTCCATCCTCTAAATTAATAGAATTAATAATGGCTTTTCCTTGAGAATACATAAGTGCTTTTTCGATGACATGTTTATCGGTTGAATCAATGACAAAAGGAGCTTTCACTTTTTTCATGGCTTCTTTTAAAAAGCCTTCCATGTCTGCTGTTTCATCACGATCAGGGTCTGCTAGACACACATCAATGACGTGAGCGCCATTTTTCACTTGAGCACGAGCAATTTCTGCTGCCTCTTCAAACTTTTGTTCTGCAATGAGCCGTTTGAATTTGCGTGAACCAATGACATTTGTGCGCTCACCAACAAAGAGGGGGCGCATCGCTTCTTCATAAATGAGGGGCTCGATTCCTGATACGGTATGCGGTGATGACTCATGCGTCATGCTGCGGGGCTGAAGCTGACGTACTTCATCTGACAATGCCTGAATATGTGCAGGCGTTGTACCGCAGCAGCCGCCGACGATATTTAACCAGCCTTCTTTTGCAAAAGCGGCGATTTTTTTAGCAAGCGAAGCAGGGGATTCGTGATATTGCCCTTCTTCATCTGGGAGACCAGCGTTTGGATAGCAGCTGACAGCCGACTTTGAGATGGAGGAGAGTGTACGGATATGGTCTGTCATAAATTCTGGACCAGTTGCACAGTTTAGGCCGACGCTGATTGGTTTCATATGCTCAAGTGAGATATAAAAGGCTTCAATATCTTGGCCTGCAAGGGTAGTGCCCATCGGCTCAATCGTACCTGACACCATCAGTGGCAGCTCAATACCGGTCGCTTGAAAGGCTTCTTGAATGCCTTTAAATCCAGCTTTGACATTCAGCATGTCTTGACTCGTTTCTAAAAGAAGAGCATCACATTTCCCATCAATCAGGGCGCGGGCTTGTTCTTCATAATTTGCAACGAGCTCTTCAAACGTTGTGCCGCCTGTTACGGATAATGTTTTTGTAGTGGGCCCCATTGCGCCTACAACAAAGCGGGGCCACTCTGGTGTGGACAAACGGTCTGTTTCACGCTTTGCCAGCTGAGCTGCTTTTACGTTCAATTCATAGGCGAGGTGGCCAAGTCCATATTCATCGAGAACGAGCTTCGTCGCGCCGAATGTATTTGTTTCGATTAAATCTGCACTTGCTTCAAGATATTGCCGGTGGATCGTGGAGATAATATGAGGGGCTGTGACGTTCAAATATTCGTTACAGCCCTCATACTCTTCTCCGCCGAAATCCTCTGCTGTGAGATCGGCGTTTTGAATCATTGTGCCCATTGCACCGTCAAGGACGAGGATGCGTTTTTTGAGCTGTTCAGTGATAGTTGGCATGGATGTTTGGCTCCTTTTCTTTCTGATGGATGTAAGTTGTCAGTTCTGCTGTTAAATCTGATCGAAGGAAAGGGGTAATTAAATAGATGCCATTAAACAATTCACAGGCTGTATCTAATAAAGAACGGGCAATGGCTAATCCTTCTGTCCGCTGCTTTTCTTTATCTTCGCCTGCCTTGGCCATAATCTCACGAATCGAGTCAGACAATTTAATGCCGGGAATTTCATGATGAATAAACTCAGCATTTCGGCTGCTTGTCAGCGGCATAATACCGATGTAAATCGGTTTATCCAAATGTCGGCTTTCTTCATGAATCTTCACAAGCTGTTCCTCAGAGTATACAGGTTGTGAAATAAAATAATCGGCACCGTATTCGATTTTCTTCTCGAGGCGTTTGACCGCTTTATCAATATGACGGACATTTGGATTAAACGCGCCAGCCACTGAAAAATTGGTCTTTTTCCCGAGCGGCTTCCCAGAGAAAGATAGTCCCTCGTTAAATTGTTTGATCAGACGGATCAAATCAAAGGAGGTTAAATCATACACAGATGTCGCACCTGGGAAGTCTCCAATTTTAGACGGATCGCCTGTGATGGCTAAAATATCGGTTAGTCCAAGCGTGTCCAGCCCCATTAAGTGGGATTGGAGTCCAATCAAATTGCGATCACGACATGTGATATGGACAAGTGAACGCATATCAAGCTGCTGTTTTAATAAAGCGCCGCATGCCACATTGCTAATACGCGGGGTAGCTAGAGAGTTATCGGCCAGCGTGAGGGCATCAATGCCAGCACTTTTTAATTCGTTCGCTGCGACAAGGAATTTTTCAAAGTTCAGCTTCTTCGGCGGGTCCAGCTCGACGATAATCGAACGTTTTTTCACAGCCAGCTCGTCAAGACCTGGTTCTGTCCGTTGATCTTGGATGGAAATGATTTCTTCTTTTAATACTTTCACTTCTTTTTCGGTGATAGGTGCTAAATCTTTGACCGCCTCTGCCATGGCGCTTATATGCTGAGGGGTTGTTCCGCAGCAGCCTCCAATGATTCGTGCGCCCTGATTTCTAAACTCAAGTGCACTTTTTCGGAAATAATCATTATCTGTATCATAGACGAGTCTGCCTTCTTCAAGGGAGGGAAGACTGCTGTTTGGATAGACAGATAAATGCGAATTTTGCAAAAGTGGAACGCCTTCAAGTGCCTGAATCATATGATAAGGGCCCAGCCGGCAGTTAATGCCGACAACATCAGCGCCAAGTGAGGATAATTCAGATAAACCGTCTTTTAGCGGTGTACCGTCCTGCAATACACCTTGCTCATGCATGGAGACGTTCATGACAATCGGAAGCGCTGTTTCTTTGCGCGCTATCTCAAGCACGGCCTTTGCTTCTTCAATATCGTAATACGTTTCAAGCAGTAATCCATCAGGCTCTTCATTTAAAAGGATATAGAGCTGTTCTCTAAAGCTCCGTTTAATCTCGTCTAAAGAGTAGGCATTTTTGTTAAATGTTCGAATACCGCCGATCGTTCCAAGGACATAAGCTGAGCCAGCGGCAGCTTTGGCAATTTGTACAGCTTTTGTGTTAATGCGTTTTGTTTCTTCCTCTAAGCCGTAGCGGGATAGTTTAATATAATTCGCACCGTATGTGTTCGTTTGAATAATGTCCGCTCCAGCTTGCACATATGCCTCGTGCACTCTTTTGACTTCATCTTCTTTTGATAAATTTAATTCTTCAAAGCAGCGGTCAATGCCATAAGAGTATAAAAGTGTTCCCATTGCTCCATCAGCAATCAGTACGCGATTTTGTAAGTCTTGTAATAGGCCCATTGGTTTCCTCCTTATTTCTATATAACAAAAAAAGCCTTCTGATAAGAAGAAGACTTTTTGGCTGTATTGAAATTCTTCTCCTTATCTTCCAAGCAGTTGCTTGCTGGATTTAGCACCTTGGTCATAGAAAATAGATTTCTACTACACCGGTTGCTGAGGCTTCACAGGGCCAGTCCCTCTGCCTCTCTTGATAAGAAAGCGATATGAACATGTCAATGAATTGAACTTCCATCAACTGTATCGAAAAAATCGGAAATAATCAATGGAAAATTTGAAATTTATCGAAAATTTATAAATTGGACGTCAATCGGTAAATCTGCCTTGCGCATGAGCGCAATCACTTCTTGTAAATCATCTTTATTTTTTCCTGTCACACGCACTTGGTCATCTTGAAATTGCGACTTTACTTTTATACCAGATTGTTTGATCAAGGCATTGATCTTTTTGGCATTGTCCTTATCAATCCCGCTAATCAGCTTTGCACGCTGGCGAACGGTTCCACCCAGGGCATGTTCTGTTTTTCCGTAGTCAATGTTTTTAGTCGGTACGTTTCGTTTAATCAGTTTTGTCACAAGGACATCCTTTAGCTGCTCCAGCTTGAAGTCATCATCAGAAATGAGAACGAGTTCTTCTTTTTCTAGTGAAATATCACTTTTACTTCCTTTAAAATCATAACGGTTTTTAATTTCTTTCAGTGCTGCTTGAATGGCGTTTTGCACCTCTGGCAGCTCCACCTTCGATACAATATCAAATGAACTTTCTTTTGCCATCACATATGACCTCCAACTATAGATATTGCGTCTATTTTATCATGCCAATAGGGGAAGAAGAAACTTTATCGAAGAGAGTTCAGATGCATGCGGTATAATTCAAGTGCAGTTTGTCCACTTTAGCTAACAGAACTAGAGATGTTCATGATGACAGAAGTATAGTAGAATAAAGTGAATCAAAAGATGAACGAACGCTCTTTTAAGGGCAGATAGGAAGGAAGAGAACATGAGACCAGGTGAGCAACTGACCTTGCAAATAGATAACGAGATGGAATACGGCTACTTTTTAACAGATGGAGAAGATTCTGTCCTCCTACATCGCAGTGAGATGACAGAGGATATTGGAGATCGTGATGAAGTAGAGGTCTACTTATATGTAGATCATGAGGAAAGACTGGCAGCGACGATGAAAATTCCTAAAATCAATGCACATACATACGACTGGGTAGAAGTCGTAGACGTTGTAGAAGATATGGGTGCTTTTGTCGATATAGGTTTGTCAAAGGATGCACTTGTTGCAACTGAACACCTCCCGCCTTTTGAGGAAGCGTGGCCGAAAAAAGGCGACAAACTATACTGTATGCTCAAAGTGACAAGTTACGGGAGAATGTTCGCAAAACCAGCCACTGAAGATGTGATCAGTGAATTGTTTACTGAGGCGCCAGAAACGTTAATGAACAAAGAAATCACGGGGACAATTTATCGCTTAATTGCGACAGGTTCCTTTATGCTGACTGATACAGGGATTAGAGGATTTATCCATCGTACTGAGCGGAAAGAAGAACCAAGACTCGGATCGACCGTGACTGGACGCGTGATTGCAGTGAAAGAGGATGGAACTGTCAATGTGTCACTGCTTCCGAGAAAGCAGGATGCGTTATCAGTCGATGCAGAAGAAATCTTAACTTATATGAGAACGAGAAACGGTGCAATGCCTTACGGGGATAAAAGTGATCCAGAAGATATCCGGGAAAGATTTCAAATGAGCAAAGCAGCCTTCAAACGAGCACTAGGTCATCTGATGAAAAATGATCTTGTTTACCAAAAAGAAGGATGGACATACGAGAAAAAGTGAGCATTTGCTCACTTTTTTTATTTTTGTCATAAATAATGGTTTTTTTCAGTGAAAAAAGTCATGAAAAAAGCTGAAAATCCTTCACTTTATCATTGAAACAATGACTCTCAAATCCGATAAATAAGGGGTAAGGATGATAAAAGGAGTGTGTTTTTGGATGAAAGTGAAGATTTCATTACTTCTGATGGCAGCTATGATCATGGTGCTCGCCTCATGCAGCAATCAGCAGGGAGGACCACCGATATCAAATGCGAAGCATATTGGTGTCATGCTGACGGATGATGGTCTTGGTGATCAATCATTTAACGATTCATCATTTAAAGGATTAGAAAAAGCACGTGATGAGCTTGGCATTGAATTCGATTATAGAGAAATTGCAGAAACCGATACATATGAAAAAGGGCTGACCGAGCTTGTGAAAGATGGAAATGACCTGATCATCGGTGTAGGTTTCAGTATGCAAGAAGACTTAGAAAAGGTAGCGAAAAAATATCCGAAAAAGCAATTTTTACTCATTGATGCTGTGTCTGAACTGAAAAATGTCACATCAGTGACTTTTAAAGAAGAGCAGGGCAGCTATTTAGCGGGAGCACTTGCTGCCATGACAACAAAAAGTGATGTCATTGGTTTTGTTGGCGGAGTCGATGCAGAGGTTATCCACCGATTTGAACAAGGCTATCAAAAAGGTGCAAAATCAGTGAATCCGAACATCAAGATTGTATCCACGTATGCTGGCACATTTAGTGATGCAGGCAAAGGCAGTAAAATAGCGAAAGACATGATCAAAAAGAAAGCAGATGTTTTATATGCCGCAGCCGGTTATACGGGTGTTGGTGTATTAAAAGAAGCGCAAACGCAAGGCAAATATGCAATCGGTGTGGACAGCGATCAGTATTATACAGCTGAAAAAGCCGTTATTTCGTCTATGGTCAAAAAAGTCGATGAAGTCGTCTATCAATTCAGCGAACAGCTCGTCAAAAGCAGCAAAATCAAAAGCGGGCATATCGTTTATGACTTAAGTAATGACGGAATCGATATGGCAAGAATCCGGGTGCTTAAAGATGCTGAGAAATTGACCAAAAAATTAAATGGACTGAAGCAGACACTTCTGAAAGAAGAGGGGGCAGCATCATGAGCTTACGCATCAAAATTTTGCTCAACTCACTCATTTCACTTCTTTTAGCGGTTGGCGTAATTGCCTTTATTATTGTGAGTATGACAAAGATTCAGTCATCAAGCGAAACAGAAGTTCAAACCTTACTGAACGTACAAAAAACGAAGGCCAGCTTTGAAAGTGTCGAACAAGCCATGACCAATTATTCCATGACCCTTTCAGATGAACAGCTAGAGGTCGTTCAAAACGATATATCGACAGCGAAAAAACAGCTGCAAACGTTAAACAAAAACGCAGGAAATATGAACAAAGAAGCCCTAACACGGTTGAATTCAAAGTTTGACACATGGACGCAAGAAGCAAACAATGCCATTGGTGAAAAAAATGCTTCTGATGCCAGACGAGTGGCTGCCAGAATTGACGGTGTTTTAAACGACGTGCATACGATGAATAAAAGAGCACAAGAAGCGTATGAATACCATTTAGAGGAGGCGGCAGATAATGTGCAATGGATCATCACAAGCGCATCTGTCGCAGCCCTCACACTGATTGTCATCGCCGTCTTTTTAAATATTGGTTTAACGAGATCCATTGTGACACCAATCAAATCCCTTTCTTACCGGGCAAAACAGATTGCCGAAGGAAACCTCGCTGTGGAGCGGATGAACATCAAGCGTAAAGATGAAATCGGCGGATTAAATGAGTCGTTCAATCAAATGACGGATCAGCTGATTAGCTTGATTCAAGAAATCAGCCATGTCTCAAGCCAAGTAGAATCATTTTCGATTCAGCTAGATGATGAAAACAAAAAGCTTATGGAATCAGCCAATCAAGTGTCTGTATCGACAGACGAAATGGCAAATGGTTCACAAGCGATTTCAGAAGACCTTCAGCATGGCGTTAGTTTGATTGAGAAAATGGATTCACATGGCCGTAAGAATTCCGAAAGATCACATACAGTCATTCGTAGTACAGAGGATGCCATTGAAGCGGTAGAAAGCGGAAAGCACACGTTAACAGAAACAAAAGCAGCCATTGAAAAAAATACACGTGCGACGAGACAAATTGAAGAGTCTGCAGGAGAATTCACTCAGTACGCAAGCGGAATCTCCGCAATGGCCAAAACGGTTTCTGATATTGCGGACCAGACAAACCTCCTCTCGCTCAATGCGGCGATTGAAGCGGCAAGAGCAGGAGAAGCAGGCAAAGGGTTTGCCGTCGTAGCGGACGAAATTCGTAAGCTGGCAGATGAATCGTCTCGTGCAACAAGACAAATTTTTGACATGGTGAGTCATATTGAAAAAGGCATTCAATCCATTAGCCAAACTGTACAAGAAGGGGTCAAGCTATCACTTCAGCAGCAAGATGCAATGGACAAAACCTCACACTCCTTTGAAGATATAGAAACAAAAGCACAACATATTAAGCAAGAAATGGCGGTCTTAAATGACCAAATTATTCAATCAACAGAGCTTGGCGGACAAGTGCTGCACTCGATTGAAAATATTAGTGCCGTTGTAGAAGAAACGGCAGCGGGCAGCGAAGAAATTTCTGCCTCGGCAAACGAACAACTGCAATCTTTCCATCAAATGAACAAACAAGTAGAAGAACTGATGAGTATGACGGCAAGGTTAAACGAAACCGTTCACCGATTTAAGCTATCATAAGAAAAGCACCCTTCCCGTGATGATTCAGGGAAGGGTGCTTTTTATGATGGACTGCCTGTAAAGAAGATGGCAAGTGTGCTAGGGCCTGAGTGGGACCCGACAGCTGCGCCGATGACCTGGATGTCGATTTCTTTTGGATGAAATTCGGCTTCGATTAATTGTCTCATTTCTTCTGCAAGTTCAGGGTCATCTCCATGACTAATGCCAACAGTTTGGCTGGACCAGTCAGATCCGCGTTCTTTCATTAGCTCGATAATGCGTTTCAACAATTTTTTACGGCCACGAATTTTTTCAAGGGGTATCAGTTTTCCATCCTCAACGTGTAAAATGGGTTTAATACTTAACAATCCGCCAACAAATGCGGACGCTTTACTGATTCTTCCGCCTCTTGCTAAATACGATAAATCGTCTACAGTAAAAATATGTTGTAAAGATTCACAAAAATGCTTTACAGACGTTTCAATTTCTTGTATTGTATTTCCGTCAATGGCAAGTGATTGAGCGTGTTTGACAGCTAGTCCATAACCAAGTGAAGCACATTTAGAATCAATGATCCGTAAATCGAAATCAGGGTATTCTTCCTTCACTTCGTTTGCCATCATCACAGCGGTTTGGTATGTACCTGAAAGCTCTGATGAAAAGGCAACATAAATAGCCGATGTATGGGTTTGTGCTGCAGAAACAAAGGCTTCCTTTATCCGGTTCGGTGAAGCTTGTGATGTTTTTGGACTTGCACCTTGTCTCATCGCATCAAATACTTGTTTTGGTTCAATGGTAATCAAATCCTCAAATTCCTGCTCGCCGAGTAACACACGCAGCGGAATGAGTGTCATGTTTTGTTCATCATAATAAGAAAGAGGCAGATCAGCAGCACTGTCTGCTATGATATGAACGGTCATCAAAATCCCTTCTTTCTAAAAAAATCAACCATATTTTACATCTTTTTAGCCTAACTATATCATAGAAAATCATCTTTTCGTGTTCAAATTCTAAATTTTAGGGAAAACCATAGAGAGAATGGTAAGTGGAGGAATGACAACATGTTCATTGGAGAAGCAAAAAAACTCATCGTCGTCGTCATTGGTGCCTTACTCAATGCGATTGGGCTGAATTTATTTTTAATCCCTGCTGACGTATATGCAAGTGGTTTTACAGGGGTAGCCCAGCTGTTATCCAGTTTAATCGATCAATATGCACCGTTTTATTTATCAACAGGGATCCTGTTATTTATTTTAAACATTCCGGTCGGCATTTTAGGCTGGATGAAGGTTGGTCGTTCCTTTACTTTGTATAGCATTATTAGTGTGGCACTGACAACGATTTTCCTCGGCATTTTACCAGAGACAAGTGTTTCTGAAGATATTTTATTAAATGCTGTATTTGGAGGAGTCATTTCTGCACTTGGCATTGGGATTACACTGAAATATGGGGCATCTACAGGCGGCCTTGACATTATTGCGATGATTTTAGCGAAATGGAAAGACAAACCAGTCGGCACGTATTTCTTCATTTTAAACGGAATTATCATTTTTACAGCAGGATTGTTACAAGGTTGGGAGAAAGCTTTATATACCCTTGTCACATTATATGTGACGACTAGGGTAATTGATGCCATCCATACGAGACATGAAAAGCTGACCGCCATGATTGTGACAAAGAAAGCAGATGAAATCAAAGAAGCCATTTATGGAAAAATGGTCAGAGGTATTACGACTGTTCCGGCCAAAGGGGCATTTACCAATGAACAAAAAGAAATGATGGTCATTGTCATTACAAGGTATGAGCTGTATGAACTTGAACAAATTATAAAGGAAGTCGATCCAAAAGCCTTTACAAATATTGTTCAAACAACCAATATTCTTGGATTTTTCAGACGAGATTAAAAGGTGGGTAGAAGATGAAAAAAGGGTTAGTGCTTTTTCTCGTTCTATTGGTTTTAACAGCTTGTGGGCAACAAAAAAAGGATGAACCAGACAAGGAGGTATCCGGTCAAATGGGAGAAAAAACCGTTGTACTCACAGTAGACCCCGTCCAAAAAGGTTCTTCGGTTCAATTTAATATGTCACTAAAAAATGAATCAGATCGAGATATTGAATTCACGTTTAACACAAGCCAGAAATTCGAATTGAGTGTGTACGATGAAGATGGAAATGAAAAATACCGTTACTCGAAAGACCGTATGTTTACACAAGCTATCCAATCCTTTGTGCTAAAAGCAGATGAAACATATGACTTCCAAGATACGTGGTCAAACGGTGTGGAGCCGGGAACGTATGAAGCGGTCGTCACATTTAAAGGAAAAGCAGAAGGGCTAAAGCAAATCACTGAGAAGAAAACGTTCCAAGTGAAATAAGAGAATAAGAAAAGCTGTCCAGAAAATGGACAGCTTTTTTACCGTTAAAGATCATCAAGCAGGTCTTGGAACGTATGCAGCTGGTTTCTTTCTGCATCTGTCGAATTAGCAAATGCAGATGATACGGCGTTTTTAGCTCGCTGAACTGCTTGTTGACGCTCTAAACCAGATGGAAATGAAGAAGTAAGGGCTTCTTCAGTAAATGATTTGGCTTGATCAAAAAGTTCGTTTCTCACAATGAACCTCCAGAAGCATCAGTCTTCATATTTCCCCTGTCCTCCGCAGCTTCTTCAAGTGTGGAACGATACGGAAAACGTGCGTCATGCAGACTGACTGAATCTTTACCTTGTTGTATAAAGCGTTTCGATTTGCTTCTTTTACCCATTCGGAATCCGCCCCTTTACACAAGCTGACAGGACAACCTGTCTAACGGTAGTATGCCCGCTTCGACCTGCTATGTATGAATGGAAAAATTAAAGCGAGAAGTAATTCGTTAGGAATTTTGCAATCCCATCTTGTTCATTCGTATCTGTCACTTCATTAGAGACACGTTTCACTGCATCAATCCCGTTGCCCATTGCAACCCCGCATCCAGCAAATTCAAGCATCTCTAAATCATTGTCTTCATCTCCGAATGCCACAATCCGCTCCTGAGGCACACCGTAATAATCACTGATCTTTTGCAGTCCAACGGCTTTGTTCATGCCTGTTTTAATGATTTCAATGACGTGCCACGGAGCAGCCCAGCGTCTGTGGTCAATCACTTCTGCATGAACATCTGTCAAATAGCTCCGGATCGCTCCGACGTCTTCTTCTTTTGCGTGAATTAAGACGCTTGTGACATTCTCTCCAAGATTGTTCCGAAGGTCTCCAACGGTCACTTTGTTTGCATTCATATTAAATATATCAATGAGCTTTTCATCATGATAATGGAAATACAAATCGTCTAGCACTTCAGCTAACACATTGTGTACTTTATATTCCTCACTAATATCCACAAGCTGTTTCACGACTTGAAGATCAAGTGATGTGTGAAATCTGCCCCATTTTTCATCAAGAGGATGATGGACAAACGCTCCATTAAAGTTCACAATCGGTGAATCGAGCTGCAATTGCTGATAATAAGGAGAGCTGGAACGAAATGGCCGGCCAGTTGAAATACAGACATGATGCCCGCTGTCTTTCACTTTTTGAATGACATCAAGTGTGCGTGCTGAAATCGTTTTATCGTCTTTTAATAACGTGCCATCCAGGTCAAGTGCGATTAGATAAGGTTTAGTCTCCATAAAATCTCCTTTGATCTGTAAGTAATAGGAGGCAGCTGGTGCGGGTGCCTCCACCTATAGTGTATCTTTATCACATCTTCGTTGTCTACATGTTAAAATAAACAAAGACGGGAATGATAAAGGAGGATTCATAGGCTGTGATCACCATTGATGAGCAAATGACGCACGATATTCCATTTTTACATATCGTAAAAGCTGAAAATAAAGATAAACCGCTGCCACTTGTATTTTTTATACATGGATTTACAAGTGCGCGCGAGCACAACTTACACTTCGCCTTTCATTTGGCGGAAAAAGGCATGAGAGTCATTTTGCCTGACTGTGCTTATCATGGTGTAAGATCAGAAAACCTCAGCTTAGAGGAACTGGCATCAAAGTTTTGGGAAATCGTTCTGAACGAAATCCGTGAAATCGATATACTTAAGACACATTTTCAAGAAAAACAATTGATTGAAGCCGATCTAATAGGTGTTGCGGGTACATCTATGGGAGGGATCACGACCTTTGGTGCACTCGCAAAACATGATTGGATTAAAGCGGCAGTCAGCTTGATGGGCAGTCCGAAATATACGACATTCCTACAAGCACAAATCATGGACATGCGTCACAAAGGGTTGATGAAAGATATCACGGACGAAGAAGTCAATCAGCAATTAGACGCTCTGCGTCCTTATGATTTAACGCTGCAAACAGATCGACTAAACAAAAGACCGCTGTTATTCTGGCATGCAGAAAACGATCCAGTTGTCCCTTACAGACATGCAAAAGCTCTTTATGACGAGTTAGCAGAAACCCAATATAAAGAAGATCCGCACCTGATTCGTTTTATTACAGATGGACAGGCTGGCCATAAGGTCTCAAGACAAGCGATGTTTGAAACCATTGACTGGTTTGTGACACACCTGAAAAGCACAAACGTTTAGCCAAAAGGAAAAGTACGTTATACTAGTTGAAAAAGGAGTGGATATCATGGATGAAGCATTGAAAGAAAATATTTTAGGCGCCCTAGAACAGGTGATTGATCCTGAGTTAAACGTAGACATCGTCAACCTTGGACTTGTCTATGATGTCGATCTTGATGAGAATGGAAAAGCGGATATCACAATGACTTTAACATCAATGGGGTGTCCCCTTGCACCAGTTATCGTGGATGAAGTGAAAAAAGCATTAAGTGACTTGCCTGAAGTGAAAGAAACAGAAGTTCACATCGTCTGGAATCCACCTTGGACACGTGACAAAATGTCAAGATACGCTAAAATTGCGCTTGGTATTCAATAAGTAAATACGACCTGGTATGAGTTGAACTCATGCCAGGTTTTTTTATGAAAAATTAAGGTAGAGGAGGAGTATGGCTTGATATAATGGATGTAATTTTATAGAACGGAGTACCTATAATGAAACGAAAGTGGATATGGATCGTTCTTTTGATGGGATATGGCGCTGCCTTTTTTGCATCAGTCTCTATACGTGAAGGTCAAGCACACAAAAGACAAGGACTTGAGGCGTTTACAGATGTGAGTCACCTCATGCCGGTCAAAATAAAAAAAGTCGTGCGAGGAAAAGAAATAGAATCTTTAAAAGAAGTATTAGAAGAAGCAAAAGAGAAAAATCTGCCCATTTCAATCGCCGGAAAGCAGCATAGTATGGGCGGCCACACGTATTATGAAAATGGCATTGTACTAGACATGACAAAATTTCGCCGAATCGTATCATTTAATGAAAAAAAGAAGACCATTCGGGTCCAAAGCGGCGCCACATGGGATGATATTCAAAAATATGTGAACCCATATGGTCTTGCAGTAAAGGTGATGCAATCTCAAAACATCTTTACAATTGGTGGCTCGTTAAGTGCAAATGCACATGGACGGGACATTCGCTACGGCTCACTCATTGACACTGTGCGCTCTTTCACACTGTTAAAAGCAGATGGAGAAATCGTCACAGTAAAGCCTAGCGATGATTTATTTACTGCCGTGATTGGAGGATACGGCTTATTCGGTGTCATTTTAGATGTTGAGCTTTGCTTAACAAAGGATGAATTATATAAAATGGAGACAACCTCTCTACATTTCGATGAATACACTGATTATTTTCAAAAGCATGTAAAGAACAATAAAGAAGTGCGCATGCATCTCGCAAGAATCTCTACAGCGAAAACAAATTTTTTGAAAGAGATGTATGTGACGAATTATTCGCTTACTTCTGATCAACAGATCGATCCATACCGCGAGCTCAAAGAAGATCAGCTCGTCATCCCTTTAAAATTTATGCTCGGCCTTTCGAGAAGATTTGATATGGGGAAAGATTTGCTATGGAACTTGCAAAAGAAGTATTTTCAAAGTCAAAATGACCAGCTGATCACAAGAAATAACGTGATGCGGTCTGATTCTGCTTTTTTAGAATATGAAAATGAGTCAGATACCGATGTGCTTCAAGAATACTTTGTTCCAGTTGATCGTTTTCGTGCGTATATCGATGACATGAGAAGCTTTTTACAACAGGAAGAATTGAATTTAATGAACATCACAATCCGCTACGTACAAAAAAATGAAAAAGCGGATCTCTCATATGCGAAAGAAGATATGTTTGCACTTGTTTTGTTAGTGAATTATGGTTTTGAGAAAGAAGAGAAGGCAGAAGCGGAGCGGGTCATCCGGCAAATGACAGATATCACCTTGCGGCACCATGGAAGCTATTACTTACCATACATGCCGTATCAAACGAAAGCACAAATGAAACAAGCGTATCCAAAAACCGATCTATTCTTTCAAAAGAAAAAGCAAGCAGATCCAGATGGAAGATTTATCAACTACTTTTATGAAAGGTACAATACACAATGAATGCTAAAGCAATGAAATGGTTCGTCTATTCACAAAGTCTACTGTTTTTCGCCAGTAGTCTCATTTTCCCTTTTTATATTCTTTTTATTAAAAATGTTGGGTCGAGCTATTCTCAATTTGGTCTTGCCTATGGTCTGTTTGGTTTGAGCGGTGCGTTCATTCATTTATTATTAGGAAAACTTCCTGAAACGACGGACAGACGCCTCTTTTTAATCATTCATTCGTTTGGTATGGCCTTTCTTCTTCTCCTTTTTCCACATATCACAGAAGTAGAGCAAGTCTATATGATTCAGCTTGCGCTTGGTGCGCTTGGGGGTGTTCAGAAACACGGAGAGAAACTGCTCGTCACCGAACTCACAAATGAGAAAAAGCGAATGAAAGAAGTTGGGTACTATCATTTTTGGACAGCGCTTTTTTCATCCATTGCCATTATGCTTGGCGGCCTGTTTGCTGATTTCTTCACCATTCATTTGATTTTTTATGCAAGTTCCCTATTATATTTATGCAGTGCACTGCTGGTCCTCAAGATGAAAATGAATAGATAAAATCCGCATGTCTCACGAAGATATGTGGATTTTTTTATGAAAAAAAATGAAAACAAATATTAAATATACAATTGAATTAATTTTTATACATGTTATAATGTTAAATAATTTCACAAAGATCAAGAGGGTGTATTGACGTTGAAAATAGGTATTATAGGTGCTACAGGGTACGGTGGTGCGGAATTAGTTCGTATCTTTAAGCAGCATCCACATGTGGAGGAATGTATATTGTATTCATCAAGTGGTGATGGGCAATTATACAGTCAATCTTATCCGCATCTGACAACGATTACTGACCAAACATTAAAAGCCATTGATCCGGCTGCCATTGTGCAAGAAACAGATGCTGTGTTTTTAGCGACACCAGCAGGCGTATCAAGTGAACTCACACCGAAGCTCATGAATCAAGGGGTGCCAATTATTGATTTATCAGGTGACTTGCGCATTCAAGATGGGACCGTTTATGAAGCGTGGTATAAACGAAGGGCAGCGGATGAAGCATCGGTTCAACAAGCTGTATACGGATTATCTGAATTGAATCGTGAAACCATTAAGCAAGCGGAAGTCATTGCAAACCCAGGCTGCTTTCCTACTGCAGTTCTTCTAGGTTTAGCACCGCTGATGAAACAGAATCTCATCGATGAATCTATGATCATTATAGATGCAAAAACCGGGGTGTCCGGTGCAGGACGATCAGCCTCACTTGGAACACATTTTTCAGAGCTGAACGATAACTTTAAAATTTATAAGGTGAATGAACATCAGCACACACCTGAAATAGAACAAGTACTTAGAGAATGGAACCCGAAAACGGCGAACATCACATTTTCAACACACCTTGTCCCGATGACAAGAGGGATTATGGCGACGATGTATACACAATTGAAATCAGATGTCACAAAAGAAGAATTAATGAAACGGATGAAGGACTTTTATGAAGATTCCTATTTTGTAAGAGTGAGAGATCACGGGATATATCCGCAAACAAAAGAAGTATACGGCAGTAACTTCTGTGATATTGGCTTTCATTTAGATGAGCGAACAGGGAGACTGACGATTGTATCTGTCATAGATAATCTCATGAAAGGTGCAGCCGGCCAAGCGGTTCAAAACTTCAACATCATCAAAGGCTTACATGAAGAGGCGGGCCTCACAATGACACCTCTCTATCCATAAGAACAGGGGAGACAACAAACATGATCGAATTGAATGAAAAAAGTATTGTCAAAATTGACGGGGACGTATCATCACCAAAAGGTTTTGAAGCAAAGGGGATTCATATAGGATTACGCTATTCAAAAAAAGACCTTGGCTTGATCATCAGTGAAGTACCAGCAGCGAGTGCAGCGGTATACACTCAAAGTCACTTTCAAGCTGCTCCTTTACAAGTGACACAAAAAAGCTTAAAAAAGACGGGCAAACTAAAAGGTGTCATTGTCAATAGTGCGATCGCCAACGCATGCACAGGTGAGCAGGGATTAAAAGATGCATACGACATGCAGGCAGCCTGTGCAGACATGTTAGGCACAGAGCCTGATTACATTGCCGTTTCTTCTACTGGTGTCATTGGAGAGTGTCTGGATATGGATAAAATCAAAACAGGCATCGCTCAGCTAAAAGAAGCAAAAGCAGGAAATGGCCACTTTGAAGAAGCGATCTTAACAACAGATACAGTCATTAAAAATACGACATACTCCTTGACGATAGACGGGAAAGAGATTCTCATTTCTGGTGCAGCAAAAGGCTCTGGTATGATTCATCCGAACATGGCCACAATGCTCGGGTTTGTCACAACCGATGCAAATGTCGAACAAGAAGCTTTGCAAAATGCTCTTCGTGACATCACAGATGTGACTTTTAATCAAATTACCGTCGATGGAGAAACATCAACTAACGATATGGTGCTTGTGATGGCAAATGGAATGGCAGAGAACCAGGCACTGAATGAAGAACATCCAGAATGGCCATTGTTTAAAGAAGGATTAAAACTAGCCTGTGAAGATCTAGCAAAAGAGATTGCAAGAGACGGAGAAGGCGCAACCAAATTAATCGAAGCGAAAGTTGTTGGTGCAAAAAACAACTTAGAAGCTGGTATTATTGCCAAAAAAATCGTAGGTTCAAGTCTTGTGAAAACAGCCGTATACGGCACGGACGCCAACTGGGGCCGGATTGTCGGAGCAATCGGTCATAGCGCAGCTTCTGTCACGCCAGAAGAGGTTGAAGTTTACTTAGGCGGGCAATGTCTGTTTAAACATAATGAACCTCAGTCTTTCTCAGAAGAGGAAGCAAAAGCGTATCTAGAGCAGGATGAGATTACGATTTTCATTCAAATGAATGAAGGAAATGGTGAAGCGGCAGCATGGGGCTGTGACCTTACCTATGATTATGTGAAAATTAACGCGAGCTATCGCACATAATGAAGGAGATAGACATGGATAAAACGATCGTGTTCAAGTGTGGAGGCAGTGTCATTCGAGAACTTTCCGATACCTTTTATGAAAATGTCCGCTCACTTCAAGCTGCTGGATTTAAACTGGCTATCGTACATGGCGGAGGTCCTGAAATCACGAGCATGCTGCAAAAATTAGAAGTGAAAACGGAATTTGTAGATGGACAGCGCAAAACAACAAAGCCGGTGTTAGAGGTAGCCGAAATGGTCCTTTCAGGAACGGTGAATAAATACTTTGTTTCAGAACTGGCAAAGCATGATATATCATCTGTCGGTGTATCTGGTAAAGATGGACAGATGCTTGTCGCCGATTTTCTCGATCAAGATGTATATGGGTACGTTGGCGAAATCAAAGAAGTCAATCCAGAGATGGCAGAAGCACTAATGGAGAAACAATTCATTCCCGTCATTGCGCCGCTATCTATGACCGAAGAATGCCAAACGTTAAATGTAAATGCTGATCTTGCAGCATCAGCAGTCGCAGGAGCTATGAAAGCTGATAAGCTCATGTTTGTCACAGATGTGGAAGGAATTTTAAAAAATGGAGAGCTGTTAGACGTTGTCACCGAACAAGAAGCTCTCAAGCTCATCGATGAAGGCATTATTTCCGGGGGAATGATTCCAAAAGTACAATCCGCGCTCAGTGCTTTATCAGGAGATGTGGATGAAGTCATGATTGTAAATGGAAAAGGCAGTATTTTTACAGGAGATACCTTTAAAGGAACTCGAATTGTAAAACAAAAGGAGGCGGTCCTGTGAGTCATCTTTTTCAAACATACGGACGGTGGAATGTTGAAATTAAAGAGGCAGAAGGTTCTTGGGCAGTTGATACAACTGGGAAAAAATATTTAGACTTTATACAAGGCATTGCGGTCACGAATTTAGGTCACAATCATCCAAAGGTCAATCAAGCCATCAAGAAGCAGCTTGACGAGGTCTGGCACGTATCAAATCTATTTGAAAATGGACTGCAAGAAAAAGCAGCGGAAAAGCTGGCAGCCAACAGTTCAGGAGATCTCGTATTTTTCTGCAACAGCGGGGCTGAAGCGAATGAAGGGGCTATCAAATTGGCCCGAAAAGCAACAGGGAAAACAAATATTGTGACGTTTTTGCACTCTTTCCATGGGCGCACGTATGCTGGTATGGCTGCCACAGGTCAAGATAAAATCAAAACTGGTTTTGGACCGATGCTGGAAGGCTTTCATTATGTACCGTTTAATGACCCTGAAGCGATCACAGCGTGTGAAATCGATGATGTCGCAGCGGTCATGCTGGAAGTGGTGCAAGGTGAAGGTGGAGTGAATCCAGCTACAGCTGAATTTCTAGAAGCCGTTCAAACGTTTTGCAAAAAACATCAAGCACTGCTGATTGTAGATGAAATCCAAACGGGTATTGGGCGAACAGGGACAGCATTTGCCTATGAGCAATCGGGACTTGATCCTGATATTATTTCAGTCGCAAAAGGTTTAGGAAATGGGTTTCCAGTCGGTGCAGTGATAGGGAAAAAAGCTTTAGGGGATGCATTTTCTCCAGGCTCTCATGGCACAACATTTGGTGGCAACATGCTCGCTATGTCAGCTGTGAACGCAACTCTTGATGTGATATTCAAAGAAGACTTTCTTTCAGAAGTGAAAGAAAAGGGTGCGTATCTCTTAAAGAGACTGCAAGAAGTCAAACAGCTGAATATCGTGAAAGAAGTACGGGGCAAAGGATTAATGGCAGGGATTGAGTGTCACCAGCCAGTAGGTGATTACATCACAGCCCTTCGAGAGCAAGGTTTGCTGGTGCTTCCAGCTGGTCCGAATGTCATTCGTTTATTACCTCCACTGAATGTCAAAAAAGTTGAATTGGATCAAGCAATAGAAGTGGTCATTCAAGTGTTAGCAAATGAAACAGTAACGGTCTAAATTTTTTTGCATCAAAACGTATAAACATGCATTTATATTATTAATTATTCAATACGGGGTGACACAAGCATGAAAGGTTATTTAAATTTAGAAGATGGAGCCTCTTTTGAAGGAGATCTGACAGGAGAAGCTGGCATAACAGGTGAAGTGGTCTTTTTTACAGGGATGACAGGTTATCAAGAGGTGCTCACAGATCCTTCTTATAAAGGACAAATCATTGTTTTCACATATCCACTCATCGGAAACTACGGGATCAATCATGAAGACTTTGAGAGCAAAAAACCACAAGTAAAAGCGGTCGTTGTCTATGAGGCAGCTGAGCATTTTTCTCATCACCTTGCAGCCGTAAGCTTAAAAGATTATTTACAGAAGTGGAACATTCCGCTTCTTACACATACAGATACTCGCGCAGTCGTGCAGAACATTCGAGCAAATGGGACGATGAATGCAGTGCTTAGTTTAGACGAAAATGAAACGCCGCCTGCAATGAAGCAAGACAATGTGGTTGAGCAGGTTACAGAAGATGAAGTATACACACAAGGCAGCGGTGAGGAACATGTAGCGCTCATTGATTTTGGCTTTAAAAAATCAATTGCGGACTCACTCGAAGCGCGCGGTTGTAAAGTCACAGTGATTCCGTACAAACAAATGGAAAAGGTATTTGATATCAATCCAGATGCGATCCTTTTGTCAAATGGACCTGGAGATCCAAAAACAATGAAGCCATATTTAAAAACCATTCATGACATCATGATGACCTTCCCGACACTAGGCATTTGCTTAGGTCATCAATTAATTGCTCTTGCGCTTGGCGGGGATACGTATAAGCTTCCTTTTGGCCACCGCGGGGCGAATCATCCTGTACAAGATACAGAATCAAAACGTGTCTTTATGACAAGCCAAAATCATAGCTATGTGGTCAATGAAAAAAGCATGAATGACAAAGAAGTGGACGTCAAATTCCTCCACGTGAATGACGGATCTGTTGAAGGATTCATTCATAAAGAGAAGCTGATTATGTCCGTTCAATTTCATCCAGAAGCACACCCAGGCCCTGCAGAAAGTGAATGGGTATTCGATGATTTTATTGAGAAAGTGAAACAAGCAAGGAGAGAAGTCGCACATGCCTAAAGATCAAAGCATACAAACCATTCTAGTCATCGGGTCTGGTCCAATCATCATTGGTCAGGCAGCAGAATTTGATTACTCAGGAACACAAGGTTGTATGGCCTTAAAAGAAGAAGGCTACAACGTCATCTTAGTGAATAACAACCCAGCAACTATTATGACAGACGAGTCATTTGCTGATGAAATTTATTTTGAACCGCTTTCAGTTGATTCAGTGACAAGAATCATTGAAAAAGAGAAACCAGATGGTCTTTTAGCCAATCTTGGCGGACAGACAGCTTTAAACCTTGCTGTCGAGCTGGAAAAAGCCGGTGTGCTGAAAAAGCATGGGGTAAAACTGCTCGGAACGTCAGTTGAAACAATTGAAAACGGTGAAGATCGTGAGAAATTCCGTGCTCTCATGAAGCATTTGAATGAACCTGTACCAGAAAGTGAAATTGTGGATAATGCGAAAGACGCCCTTCAATTTGCAAAAGAAGTGGGCTTTCCTGTCATTCTTCGACCAGCCTACACACTTGGTGGTAAAGGGGGAGGCATCGCTTTAACTGAAGAGGCTTTTAAACCGCTGATTGAAGGTGCTCTTCTAGCGAGTCCGATTCATCAGTGCTTAGTTGAAAAAAGCATTGCTGGCTTTAAAGAAGTCGAGTATGAGGTCATGAGAGATCGTCAAAATACGTGTATCACTGTATGTAACATGGAAAATATCGATCCAGTTGGTGTGCATACAGGTGACTCGATTGTCGTTGCGCCGTCACAGACATTAACGGATCAGGATTATCAAATGCTCCGCTCAGCGAGCTTAAAAATTATTTCAGCGCTTGATGTCGTTGGCGGCTGTAATATCCAATTCGCTCTCGATCCACTCAGCAAAGAATATTTTGTCATTGAGGTCAACCCTCGGGTCAGCCGGTCTTCTGCTCTTGCATCGAAAGCAACAGGCTATCCGATTGCCAAAATGGCGGCAAAACTTGCGGTCGGTTATACACTAGATGAATTGAAAAATCCGCTTACAGGAACAACGTATGCTAGCTTTGAACCGGCACTCGATTATGTCGTGGTGAAATTCCCGCGCTGGCCGTTCGATAAATTTAAACAGGCAGACCGGAAATTAGGCACAAAAATGAAGGCGACTGGTGAAGTCATGGCGATTGACCGTAATTTAGAATCTGCCATTCAAAAAGCAGTCGCATCACTTGAAATCAAAACAAAGGGCTTCCACTTGCCTGAACTGAAAGAACATTCGACTGAACAATTATTTGAATTAATCAAAACACCGGACGATCGCCGTTTCTTCGTTGTCATGGAGCTGCTTTCCAGACAAGAAACCGTTGAAACGATTCATGAAACGACGAAGATTGATCTGTTTTTCTTACATGTTTTCAAGAATATGATCACACTCGAACAAGAATTGAAGAATCATCAGGGGACGCTATCCAAAGACACCTTAAGAAAAGTGAAGGAAAAAGGCTTTCTTGATGAAACAATCGCTTCTCTGACGGATCGCAGTGAACAAGATATCAGACAGCTTCGCCAAGAGTATGGCATTGCCGCTTCATTTAAAATTGTCGATACATGTGCGGCTGAATTCGATGCAAAAACGAATTACTTCTATTCAACGTACTTTGGCAAAAGTGATGGAGAGCATCAAGAGAAAACAAAGCAGCGTGCACTCATCATTGGCTCCGGTCCGATTCGAATTGGTCAGGGAGTTGAGTTTGATTATAGTGCCGTTCACGGCGTTCTTACTCTACAAAAGCTTGGATTTGAAACCATCATGATGAACAACAATCCAGAAACGGTTAGTACCGATTATGAGATTGCAGATCGTTTATACTTTGAGCCGATCACGTTGGAACATATTTTAAACGTAGTTGAAGCGGAGCAAATTGATTTTGTCATCGTTCAATTTGGCGGGCAGACAGCAATCAATGTGGCGGAAGGTTTAGAAAAAGCCGGCGTTACCTTGTTAGGCACGTCCTTTGACACACTAGATGCATTAGAAGATCGCGATTTATTCTATCAGCTTCTTGATGAACTGAATCTTCCTCATGCAAAAGGAGATACAGCTCATTCAAAAGAAGAAGCACTGGGGCATGCTGCAAGCATTGGATACCCTGTTCTTATTCGTCCATCATATGTCATTGGTGGAATGGGCATGATCGTTGTTCATACAGAAGCTCAATTGGCAGCAATACTTGATCAGCCAGATCATTTACCTTATCCGATCTTAATTGATGAGTACGTCACTGGAAAAGAAGTGGAAGTGGATCTCATTTCAGACGGAAAGACGACATTCATTCCAACAATCGTTGAGCATATTGAAAAAGCGGGCGTACACTCAGGTGACAGCTTTGCCATCTTGCCAAGTGTCTCTATTAGTGAAGACATCAAAGAGCAGGTGTATAACGCTTCTGAACAAATCGCAAAGAAATTAGCTTTTAAAGGCATTATGAATATTCAATTTGTGATGAAAGGGAACCAGGCGCTCGTATTAGAGGTGAATCCTCGGGCAAGCCGGACTGTTCCAGTTGTAAGTAAAGTCATGGGTGTTGACATGATCCCAATGGCGACTCAGCTGTTAGCTGGTGCAACGCTTGAAGAATTGAATCCTGTAACGAAGAATAAGGGGGGCACAGCTGTTAAATTCCCAGTCTTCTCCTCACATGCCATTCAAGATATCGATTTAAAGCTGACACCTGAAATGAAAGCGACGGGTGAAGGAATGTGTGTTGGAAAGAACGTCGAAAGCGCTTTGAAAAAAGTGTTTGCGCCGATCTGGCAACAGAAAGGGACCCTCTATATTCATGGCAGTGAATTACTCATAGATGAAGCTACACGAGCAGGCTTTAACGTCTGGACTGGCAGCTTTGAATCGTGGCTGCAACAAGACGATAAATCGCTTCACATTCATTTAGGTGATGATGAAGAGGCAAAAGAACAGCGTGTAAAAGCACTCACACATGGTGTTCAAGTTCTAACCGAATATGAAACTGCGCAAGCGTTCCTGCAAGGAAAAGATGGAGATGTATCACCAGTATCTCTCCACGAATTATATAAAAAGGAAGTGACGGCATGAGCCAAGTCGACGTGCAACCGGCATTATACGGAAAAGACTTTTTATCGTTAAAAGACTTTTCGATCAATGATATTGCGTACTTAATTGAAAAAGCAGAAGAAATGAAACAACATCCATATCAAGATTTATTCAAAGGAAAAACATTAGCGATGATCTTTGAAAAATCTTCAACTAGAACCCGTGTCTCGTTTGAAGCGGGCATGACGCAGCTAGGCGGACATGCGCTCTTCCTCAGCTCAAATGATCTGCAAATTGGCAGAGGAGAAACGATTGGTGATACAGCGCAGGTGCTGTCTGGGTATGTAGATGGCATTATGATTCGAACCTTTGAACATGAGAAGGTAGAAGAACTTGCAAAATACGCCTCTATTCCAGTGATCAACGGACTAACGGACTACTCTCATCCATGTCAGGCACTGGCTGATTTACTGACGATTAAAGAAGCGAAAGGCACACTAAAAGGTGTGAAAGTGGCGTACATCGGTGATGGGAATAATGTGGCTCATTCCTTAATGGTCGGCTGCGCGCAGTTAGGCTGTGACATTGCCGTTGCATCACCAAAAGGCTATGAACCTCTTCAAGAGGTGACAGACACTGCCCGGGAGTTTGCAAAACAATCAGGCGCAGAAGTCATCGTCACAACAGATGCAGTAGCTGCTGTTCAGGATGCAGATGTCATTTATTCAGACGTATTTACAAGCATGGGGCAGGAAGCTGAAACAGAGAAACGTCTAGCTGAATTTAAAGAATATCAAGTCAATGAGGAACTCATGCAACATGCAGCAGCAGATTATATCTTCCTTCATTGTCTGCCGGCACACCGCGGAGAAGAAGTGACGGCTGATATCATTGATGGACCACACTCTAAAGTATTCCAGCAGGCAGAAAATCGCCTGCATGTGCAAAAAGCGTTAATCAAAGAGCTCATGTATCAACAACCTAAATAAATCACAAGTGTCCCTGTCTCGACTGAGCAGGGACTTTTTACATATTGGATTGGAGAGGCAATGGACGGGACATAATAACATCAATCGAGAAAGGAGGATGGAAATGGGTCAACAGCATCAGTTTAAATCTGGTAATAAGGCACCTAATAATGGTGTTTATATCGAAATCGGTGAGACCGGTAGTATGGTGAAAGATCCTTTAAAGATAAAGCTTAAAGCAGGAGACGTCTTTCCGGATAACTCGAACCATAACCGCGTTTGGACTTACCAAAGAAAGCCGTAAGCAATTGACTAAGAGTCCATATGAATAAGTCTTTAGAGGCATGTGTCATGCCTCTTTTTTCTTTATAATAAAAAACAATTAAGTTCCAATTTTCAAATAAATAGTATGAAAAAAAGAAAGATTAAGGTAAAATATGTAAAAATAGTATAAGGTTGAAAGGATTTGTGTGATGGAAAAGATGAATCTCAGTGAAAGTGTTTGGAATAAACGCTTCACCTCATTGTTCATATCAAGACTCATAAAAAATACAGGAGAAAGTTTTGCTTTTACATCCGTTCTTTGGTTATTGATTTTAAGAGGGGATGGAGCGCTCGGTACCGGACTTCTTCTAGCAGTGACAGTTCTTCCTTCATCATTGTTGGCCCCAATACTAGGACCTCTTATGAAAAGACATCATTTATCTAAATGGATGTTTGCTTCAGATGTCATTCGAGCAACCATTGTACTCATTATTCCACTACTGCATTTTTCGCACATATTGCCTCTATGGTTATTGATCTCATTAATGGTTATTCAATCGGCAACAGGTGCAGCATATAACCCGGCTTCTGTGGCCATCCTGCCGCAGATTGTTCCAAAGCATCTCATTCAAAAAGCAAATGCGATCCTGCAATCATCTTTTGAAATTGTCGCACTTGCTGCGGTGATGGTCGCTGGTCTTTTGGTCAAATTAATTGGACCTGCAGATACGCTCCTAATCACCACTGCTTTATTCATCATATCGGGCATGTTTATTATTGGCGTTAAACTGAAGAAGTCTGACGAAGAAAAAGCAGCAGGCATTAAACAAGCAAAGAATACATATCTGTATAACTTAAAAAGAGGCTTTCTAGTCGTTAAAAATCATCATATTTTATTTGCACTGACCCTTTATTGTATTTTAATGAATGTCGCTGCAGCTCCGTGGCAGGCATTATCCGCTGTATATGTAGCAGAAGCGCTGCAAAGTGATTCAATGGTGTATTCCATTTTAAGAGGTGTCGCCGCAGTTGGTGCGTTTATGATGGGCTTTGCACTGGCGAAGGTGAAAATCAAAAGGTTTGGCTTGTTCTTTATTGTCGCAGGCATGATTGAAGGAGCTGCATTCTTTATCACTGGAATGAGTACATGGCTTCCAGTCGTTCTTCTAGCTTCCTTTATTTTTGGTGCAGCCGTCAGTGCAATCAATGTCCCAGAGATGGTCATTATTCAAACGTCTGTTGACCAAGAAGATCAGCCGCAAGTATATGCCGTGATCAATGCGTCATCAAATGTCTTTCTCCCGCTTGCAGCCGTCATATCGGGCGTCCTGGCAGAACGCTTTGGAGCAGGACCTGTCATTGCGGGGGGTGGTGTGCTTGAAATTTTATCGGGCATTGCGATCTTCCTGTTCACAGGGCTTGCGAAAAGCCATTTGTCAGCAGACAAACAGAAGTCCGAAACGGTTGAGGTGTAACTCAAAAACCCCCTGTAATTGACGGCAGGGGGTTTTAGCGTGCGCTCTCAACTTCTGGTCATCATTCTGAAAAAAAGAAAAAGAGCTAACCTCAAATCATTAGCTCTTTTCCAGCAATATTAAGAATGTTCTGTTGAACTTTCTGTTTCTTTCATTGGACTTACTTCAGCAAAGATGAATAAAATAACCGTAAACACTATGGCAAGAATGGAAGTTAACGTAAAATCATAAGCAGCTCCATTCATAGATGCAACGATGTAACCAGCCATATGTGTCAGCAGAAAAGTCCAAATGAGGGTGATAATGTAATGCATTATTCCACCGTCCTTTATGTAACAATCTATTGACTATCATACCATAGATACGAGTTCAGAGAAAAGACTGTTTTCCGCCTTTATGTGACCATTTTGAGACCTTCTACTATAAAAATAAAAAGAATTCTTCTGTCTTTAGGGGATTTCCTTATTCCTACAAGAGTTGTTGTTCATATCATAGAAAGCAGAATCACTGAAAGGAGGCTGGCCATATGGGTGTAAGCGAACGTTTTTTCCAGCTTGGTTCCCAGTGGAACGTCATTCACCTTCCTCAAAAACCAAATGGCTTTGGCATTCTAATCCTCGGTGACCGAAATCACTTTGTGCAGGAAAATACATCATTCTGGCTTCAGCATTACGGAAGAAACCAGCTTTTAACTGCTTTAAAGGATGAAGGATATACATTGTTTAATAGTCATCTTCATGGGAATCACTGGGGATGTGAAGATGCTGTTTTTAGTGCGAAACAGCTTGTTCATCACACATTAAAACAAGAAATATTAAACCGGGAAATTCATGTGCTGGCAGAGGGAATGGGAGCACTTGTCGCCATGAGTCTTGCCGAAGAAATGCCAGAAGTGCTAAGGTCTATAGCCATGATGAATCCATGTTTACACCTGCAAGCACAAAGAGAAAGAGAAAAGGAACACAAATTTTTCTACAAACAGTTCATGAAAGAACTCGCACAGAGCTATGGGTGCTCTGCAAAGGAAGCGGAAACGTATCCACTTCCTTCTTGCCCCGTTCATTCAGCTCATGTACCGATTCATATATGGCAGAGACTAAACGGCGCACCGTATGCCTATGAACTACACGCAAAGCCTTTTATTGATCAGCATATGATGAATCCAGACCATTGTCAGATGGACCTTACCTTGCATATGTTTGATCATCCAAGAAGAATCTTTCAGTCCATTCACAAGTTTTATAAATCGCATGAAAGAGAATTGTAATGAATAGGATGATAACAGCCCTTCATGGAAAGGGCTCTTCTTTTTATTCGATATGCTAAAAAAGGGGACATGAACATGGAAACAGGACTGATCATAGGTGCAGATGAATTTTTTGGCCTGACACTTTGTGAATATATGATGAAAGAGGGCATACAAGTGGATATCACATATCCTAAGGAGCAGTCAGAGGAGCAAAAAATGTTATTAGAAGAGCGAATGATGTGGCTCGGCCGCAATGATCTTGTCCGCGTTCTTGATGGTCAAGATAGGAAAGAGGCATATGACCTGATCTTTTTTCAATCAGATGATTCAATGAACAGAGAGACAGACCTCGAAGCGAAGCATGGCATATACCACTTGTTTTACGAAGAACCCGAAAGCCATTCGCATGAACAAAGCGTTTCGGCTGTTATCCTTCCACGCATGTTTGGTCCGTGGACACTCCATGAAGAGAGACGAATAAAGGATGATCACACATTTTTTGTAGAAGATGTCGCAAAGGAGCTTTTAAAGTGGGCACGCACCGATCAAAGGCAGGAAATGATCCATCAATTAAAGGTAGAAAGACAAACAGGTGACAAACAAGCAGAAGAAATCATAGCAGAATGGAAAAGACAAAACTCAACATTTTTCGACAAAAAGCAAGAATGATCTTCCATCTTATCTTTTTTCAGTATAAAATAAACCTATATTTAACATACAGGTTCATGCCTGCGTGTTGCAAAGGGAGTTGAACATGGCATGAAGTACCAGCGGCTTGTCATGATCTTTTCGTTCCTTCTTCTTATGCTATCTGCCTGCTCGCAGGCGCCGTTAAAAGGACATATTGAGAAGGTGGGTTTACTCGTCCCCGATACGATTAATGATCAAGTTTGGGGAACGAAAGGTTATAAAGGCTTATTAAATATCCAATCAACATTTGGTGTAGATGTTTATTATAAGGAAGGGATGGTCGACAAGGAGAAAATCGTTGATGCCATTGAAGAATTTCATAAAAAAGGAGTCAATTTGATTATTGGCCATGGCAATGAATACAGCGAAATTTTCAACTTGATCAGTGAAGATTATCCGAAAACACAATTTATCACGGTCAATGGAGGCAAGCCTCAAGCTGATAATGTCACAAACGTCACGTTTAAAGGAGAAGCAATGGGCTTTTTCGGAGGCATGACAGCAGCGCATATGTCCAAAACAAAAAAGATTGGTATTCTGGCTACATATGATTGGCAAAGTGAAGTAGACGGTTTTATCAAAGGTGCAAAATATCAGGACGAACATGTGCAAGTTCTAGCGGAATTTGTCGAAAACTGGGATGATGCTGACAAAGCGGTGAACCTCTATCAAAAATTGAAAAAACAAGGTGTAGATGTTGTGTATCCAGCAGGTGATGGTTATAATATCCCTGTCATTGAACAAATCAAAAACGACAATTTATCTGCGATCGGATATGTCACTGATCAATCCAACCTTGGAAGCCATACGGTGTTAACTAGCACAGTACAGCATGTCGATAAAGCGTACAGTATCATTGCAAAGAAGTTTAATGAAGGCAAGCTAAACGAACAAGGTGAGTACTCCTTTGACTTTAAAGAAGGAGTGATCGAAATGGGGAAATTTAGCTCAACCATAGACCGCGCTTTTGTGAAAGACATTGAGAAGGATATTGCGAATTACAAAAAAACAGGCAAATTGCCAAATGAAAAGTGAGGACGTTGAACATGCAACACGAAAAATCGATGGAGTTTTTACAAATTGCGATGAAGTATTTTCCACAAGCAAAAGAAGAATTAGATAAAGCAGGGATTCAGCTTGATCCAGAAGCACTTCAGCCGCTTCTCTCTTTGTTTACATCTGTCATGCAAGAGGCATATGAGCTTGGAAAAGCAGATGCAGCATCAGAAAAAGCCACAGAATAGTGGCTTTTTTTTTTATGATAATTTTTTCTTGAAGGCACTAATCATAGGGCCGACATCTTTAAACACAGGCTTCAGCTCATCGATGGAGTTCATAATGTTTCCAATTTGATTCATGACATGCATGTAGTCAATGGAGTCATCACTTGAAGAAGTCTCTGCACGCTCCTCCTTTTTTTCTGTCTTGCTTTTCTCCTTTTCAAGCGGCTGACCAAACATCATTGCTGAGAAAATATCCTTTTGCGCCATATCACATGTTCCTTTCTACTATTGGTATATCATTAATCTATGAAAAAAGTGAGAGGAAAGGTTAGACGTTTGTATTGCCAAGGAGAAAAAAATAAGGTAAAATTAGTACCAGATACTAATATAAGATCACAATATCACATGCTCGTATGAGTAAAAGGAGTCTTATTCAATGAATGCTGGAATTATTGGCCTTGGCCGCTATATACCTGAAAAAGTATTAACAAATCGTGATTTAGAAAAAATGGTTGAAACTTCTGACGAGTGGATTCGTACTAGAACAGGTATAGAAGAAAGAAGAATTGCATCTGATGATGTCAATACATCTCATATGGCGCTTGCTGCTGCAAAAAAAGCATTAGCTGACGCAGATGTGGCTGCAGAAGATATTGATATGATTCTTGTAGCGACAGTTACGCCAGATCAAGCATTTCCGACAGTCGCTTGTATGATTCAAGAGCAGCTCGGTGCACATAAAGCATGTGCAATGGATATTAGCGCTGCCTGCGCTGGCTTTATGTATGGGCTTGTTACTGGAAAACAATTTATCGAATCTGGCACTTACAAACATGTGCTTGTCGTTGGTGTAGAAAAGCTTTCTCGCATTACCGACTGGGATGACCGCAACACAGCTGTTTTGTTTGGAGATGGAGCAGGTGCTGCTGTACTAGGAACAGTCAGCGAAGGCAAGGGAATTCTATCATTTGAGCTTGGAGCCGATGGAAGAGGCGGGAAGCACTTGTACTTAGATGAAAAAGATCATACAATCATGAATGGAAGAGAAGTATTTAAATTTGCTGTGAGACAAATGGGCGAGTCAAGTGTAAACGTGATTGAAAAAGCTGGACTATCAAAAGAAGACGTAGACTTCTTGATTCCGCATCAAGCAAACATTCGCATTATGGAAGCGGCACGCGAACGCTTAGAGCTGCCAGTTGAAAAAATGTCGAAAACAGTCCATAAATATGGAAACACATCAGCAGCATCCATTCCAATTTCACTATGTGAAGAAATCGAAGCCGGAAAAATTCATGACGGCGATGTGATTGTAATGGTTGGTTTTGGTGGCGGATTAACGTGGGGCGCAATCGCTATGCGATGGGGCCGATAAAAGAGTGGGGTGCACAAATTAATGGATAAGAAACGAGTAGTTGTTACAGGATTAGGTGCTTTGACACCTCTTGGCAACGATGTAGAGACAACATGGAAAAATGCTGTAGCAGGTGTATCAGGTGTTGGCCCGATCACACGTGTTGATTCAAGTGAATATACAGCAAAAGTAGCTGCAGAACTAAAAGATTTTAACATCGAAGATTACATGGAGAAAAAAGAAGCGAGAAAGATGGCACGCTTCACACAATATGCAGTCGTTGCTGCTCAAAAGGCTTTAGAAGATTCACGCCTTGAAATTACAGATGAAAACGCACCTCGTGTTGGGGTATGGGTTGGATCTGGTATTGGAGGACTTGAAACATTCGAAGAGCAATTCGAAGTGTATTCAAATAAAGGAGCAAGACGCGTAAGCCCGTTCTTCGTTCCAATGATGATTCCAGATATGGCGACAGGTCAAATTTCGATTGCACTTGGCGCAAAAGGGGTTAACTCTTGTACAGTGACAGCATGTGCGACAGGAACAAACTCCATTGGTGATGCCTTTAAAGTCATTCAGCGCGGAGATGCAGATGCGATGATTACAGGTGGAACAGAAGCACCATTAACGAAAATGTCGTTTGCTGGTTTCTGTGCAAACAAAGCCCTTTCGACAAATCCTGATCCAGATACAGCAAGTCGTCCATTTGATAAAAACCGTGACGGATTTGTTATGGGTGAGGGAGCGGGAATTGTTGTTCTTGAAGAATTAGAGCATGCGTTAAAACGTGGTGCGACCATTTATGCAGAAATCGTTGGCTACGGTTCAACTGGAGATGCATACCATATCACAGCACCTGCTCCAAACGGAGAAGGCGGCGTACGAGCAATGAAAGAAGCAATTCGTGATGCAGGTTTAACAGTGGAAGAAATTGATTATATCAATGCCCACGGAACAAGCACACCGTATAATGATAAGTTTGAAACAATGGCGATTAAAGAAGTGTTTGGAGAGCATGCGAATCAGCTTGCGATCAGTTCGACAAAATCAATGACAGGTCATTTACTTGGCGCAGCAGGCGGAGTAGAAGCGATTTTCTCTGTTCTGGCGATTAAAGACAGTGTCATTCCGCCAACGATTAACCTTGAAACACCAGATGAAGAATGTGATCTTGATTATGTAGCAAATGAAGCACGTTCAAAAGAAGTACAAGTTGCGTTGAGCAACTCACTTGGTTTTGGCGGGCACAATGCGACAATTATCTTCAAAAAATACGAAGCGTAATATGTCTTAAGAAGGCGGCGATCTATAAACAGATCGCCGCCTTTTTGCATATGATGAAAATGGAGGTGTTCAGCGGTATGGGTCTGATCAATACACAATATCTCATCCAACAATCATCATCATTTCAGGAGCTGGCGGCACGTTTTGTCCCTTATTTTAAAGGAGCGGAGAAAAAAGAAGGATCATCTATTCTCGCCCATTTACAACATCACGGGATGGTGCGATCATGGAACGCCTGCCAGGAAATGATCGACAAGCTCAAAGAAAAAGGGTATTTCAAGCTTGTGATGAAAGAATACAAAGCGCTGCAAAAAAAGTGGGGAGGTCCTGATGTCCCCGTCTTTATTTTGCCTGTTAATGAGAGCAGCAAAGAGATCAGAGAACAATTTTACTTTCAATCCGGTATGGCATTTGATGACAAAATCTTTCTTTTTTTATCCCCGCATACACCGAAGGAACGAATCGGTACGTTGCTGACGCATGAATATCATCATGTATGCAGGTTGCATTTTCTCACGAAAGAAGAAAAAGATTTTACATTCCTTGATACAATCATGATGGAGGGGCTCGCTGAATATGCTGTGTATCATAGATATGGAGAAAGCTATACAGCAAAGTGGACGACTTTATATGACGAATCGCAGCTGCAGCGCATGTACAAGAAATGGGTATCCAGTCACCTTTATCAGAAAGTGCAGGACGACGAAAGGCTGATACAGAATCTCCTTTATGGAAAAGGGAACTACCCCAAAATGCTTGGCTATGCCACTGGATTTTATATCGTGAAAAAGTATTTCGATGAGCACCGAATCAGCGAGGAGTCTATGATTGCGGAGCCAGCGGAAACGTTTTTAAAGGCGATAGAATCATAAAGACAAACATTCACAAAAAAAGTGACATATTACAATTTTACTAAATACTTCTTGATTTCGTCATGCTGATGTAATAATATACAAATATAAATTTTGATAATTCTTTTTATTCTAAAAAGACAGAATTTTTTTGATCCGGTTCATTTAATCTATGGAGAAAGGGGCGAATGCATGAGCACACTGCTTGAAGTGCAAAACTTAAAAACCTATTTTTTTCGAAAAAAGGAACCAATACCTGCTGTTGATGGCGTTGATTTTAGTATCAAAAAAGGGGAAACAGTCGCATTAGTCGGTGAGTCTGGGTCTGGTAAAAGTATTACGTCTTTATCCATCATGGGTCTGATTAATGGGACTGGTGGGAAGATTATGGATGGTTCCATTAAGCTTGATGGAAAAGACCTTGTTACATATAGTGAAAAGGAATTGTGCAATATTCGCGGTAATGATGTATCCATGATCTTTCAGGAACCCATGACCTCACTTAATCCCGTCTTAACCATCGGGGAACAAATAACAGAAATCCTCATTTACCACAAAAAACTTTCAAAAAAAGAAGCGACCAAAAAAGCGATTGACTTGCTAAAGCTTGTAGGTTTTTCCAGACCAGAACAAATCATCAAAGATTACCCGCACCGTTTATCCGGCGGCATGCGTCAACGAGTCATGATCGCCATTGCGCTAAGCTGTGATCCGAAGCTCCTCATTGCGGATGAGCCTACTACTGCTCTCGATGTGACCATACAAGCCCAGGTGCTGACCTTAATGAAAGATTTATGTTCGACCTTTGGTACATCTATACTTCTCATTACGCATGATTTAGGTGTTGTGTCGGAAGTAGCAGACCGCGTCATTGTCATGTACTGCGGACAGGTTGTTGAAAATGGAACCGTTGAAGAGTTGTTTGATCAGCCGCTTCACCCATACACAGAAGGACTGCTTGAATCCATTCCAGTCATTGACGGAGACATTCAGCCATTAACGGCGATAAAAGGAAATGTCCCTGCGCCAGATCAGCTTCCGGCAGGATGCCGTTTTGCGCCTAGATGCCCGAAAGTACAGGAACGCTGCATAGGTGAATTGCCCAAACTGACAACCTTTGAAAATGGTAGAAGCGTCAGGTGTTTCTTATATGAGGAGGCAAGCCAAACATGACACTTGCTGAAAATCAACCATACATGACAGATCGATCTGAGAAAGAAACCATCCTGGAATTAAAAAATATACGAAAACACTTTCCGATTAAAGCTGGGGTGCTGCAAAAGAAAGTAGGAGCAGTCAAAGCGGTTGACGGCATCGACTTAAACATTTATAAAGGCGAAACGTTAGGCATCGTTGGAGAGTCTGGATGCGGTAAATCCACATTAGGACGGACGATGATTCGTTTATATGAACCAACAGAAGGACAAATTCTATTTAAAGGGCAAGATATCTCTCATGTATCAGAATCAAAACTAAGACAATCAACAAGGAAAAACATCCAAATGGTCTTTCAAGATCCCTTTGCATCACTCAACCCTAGAAAAACACTTCGAAGTATCATCAAAGAACCCTACAAAACACATCACTTATATTCCTTAAAAGAAAGAAATGAAAAAGTAGAACAGCTTTTATCCAAAGTCGGCCTTCACCCAAGTTTTGCGAATCGATACCCGCACGAATTCTCCGGCGGACAAAGGCAGCGGATCGGTATCGCTCGTGCACTTGCCATGAATCCTGAAATGATCATAGCAGATGAGCCTGTTTCAGCGCTTGACGTCTCCATTCAGGCGCAGGTCATCAATTTGATGGAAGAGCTTCAAGAAGAGTTTGACCTCACCTATCTCTTTATCTCTCACGATCTCAGTGTGGTACGTCACATTAGTGATCGAGTGGGCGTCATGTATCTTGGGAAAATGATGGAACTGGCGGATAAGCATAGCCTGTACGATGATCCGCTTCATCCGTATACACAGGCGCTTTTATCTTCCGTTCCAGTCACCCGTAAAAAAGGTCAGATGAAAAGGGAACGGATTATGCTGCAAGGGGATTTACCAAGCCCTGCAAATCCACCAAAAGGCTGTGTGTTTCATACAAGATGCCCGCACGCGAAAGAAGTCTGTAAAGAAAAAGTACCACAATTTCAAGAATTAAAAACGAACCACTTTGTGGCCTGCCACCTCTACGACGCTTGATCACGCTTGTATGATCTCATCTTTGAGAGGGGGGATAAAACGGGCTTCTGTCATCATTTTTTAAAAAAAGATAGGGGGAATTGTCTATGAAAGATAAAAAGAGAAAGTCCATTTTGGTCAGTTTGCTGCTGATCTTTACATTGATCCTTGCTGCTTGTTCTGGTGGAAATAAAACGTCTGGAGACAGTGAAAAGAAATCCACAGGTAAACCTGTACAAGGCGGCGATCTTGTCATTGGTTCGATTGCAGAGCCTACATTATTTAACTCACTTTACTCAACAGACGTGGCAAGTTCTGATATTGAAGAAAGAATCTATAGCTTTTTACTACAAACAGATGGAAAGCTAAACCCACAGCTGGCGTTGGCAGAAGATATTAAAGAATCCGATGACGGCAAACAGTTTGATGTGACCATTAGAAAAGGCGTGAAGTTTCATGATGGAGAAGAACTGACTGCTGATGATGTTGTGTTTACATACAGCATTCCGATTAATAAGGATTACAATGGTGAGCGTGGATCAGGCTTTGAAGTATTAGAGTCTGTCAAAAAAACAGGGGACTATTCGGTCGAATTTAAGCTGAATAAAAAAGATCCATATTTTTATAATGTCACGCTAGGAAGCTATGGGATTTTACCAAAGCATATTTTAGGTGATGTCCCTATAAAGGATCTTGGCGAAAATGAATTTAACCGAAAAAATCCAATCGGCTCCGGTCCATTTAAATTTGCCGAGTGGAAAGAAGGAGACTATGTCAAACTCGAAGCATTTGATGACTATTGGGATGGACGGCCATACCTTGATACAGTCACCATTAAAACGATTCCTGATCAAAATGCAGCCATGGCCCAGCTATCCGCAGGTGATATTGATTTCTTTGCAGTGCCTGGAGCAGAACTGCAAACAGCCGAAAAAGTTAGTAACATCAAAATTGAATCTGATCTAGGGCTAAATTATTCATATATTGGCTGGAATCAGAAAAACGAACTGTTCAAAAGTAAAAAAGTCCGTCAAGCTCTTACCCATGCCATTGATCGTCAAACGATTGTCGATCAAGTGTTAAATGGAGACGGGAAAGTAGCCAACATCCCAGAAAGCCCGCTGTCATGGAACTACCCAAAAGATGAAAAAGTCCCAGTATTTGAATTTGATCAAGAAAAAGCGAAAAAGATGCTGAAAGAAGAAGGCTGGGAGGATACAGATGGAGATGGTTATCTTGATAAGGACGGTAAGAAGTTCTCCTTCGTCTTGAAGACGAACCAAGGAAACAAAGTCCGTGAAGATATTGCTGTCGTTGTCCAGCAGCAGCTCAAAGAAATTGGCATTGAAGCAAAACCGCAAATTGTAGAATTTAGTGCATTAATCGAACAAACAACCCCGCCAAAATGGGATTATGATGCGTTATTACTCGGCTGGAGCTTAGCGACATTCCCTGACCAATACAGCATTTTCCATTCAAGTCAGTCTGAAAAAGGCTTAAATAACATTTGGTATAAAAATGAAGAAGTCGATAAACTGCTAGTTGATGCCAAAAACTTGAGTGATCGAAAAGAGTATTCAAAGGCGTATGAAAAAATTTATGAGCTGATTGCAGAAGACCAGCCGTATACGTTCCTTTATTATGCCAACTCACATCGTGCGATGCCATCTAATCTACAAGGCTACTCTTACCACCCGAAAGATGAATATTACAAAATCGAAAAATGGTGGATTGAACAGTAGTCTGCTAGTGAAGAAGGGGAGGGGTCTCCCCTTTTTTCATCATAGTATGGCCATCCGATGAAAAAGGAGTTGTGCATATGGTTACATATATCATTAGAAGGACACTTCTTTCCATCCCAATTTTGTTTGGTATTACGATTTTGTCCTTTGCGATTATGAAAGCAGCACCAGGCGATCCGATGTCACTCATGATGGACCCGACCATTAGTGCCGCAGACAGGGAAGCCTTTATTGATAAGTACGGCTTGAACGATCCTGAATATGTGCAATATATGAAATGGCTCGGCAATATGCTTCAAGGTGACTTTGGCACATCCATTGTAAAAAAAGGAACGCCCGTGTCGGATTTGATTTTTGCCCGGCTGCCAAATACCCTCATCCTCATGATCTTTTCTACATTAGTTGCCCTGATCATTGCCATCCCATTTGGTGTTCTTTCAGCAAAACGTCCGTATACAAAACTTGACTATGGTATTACGGTTACATCATTTATCGGACTGGCTATTCCGAATTTCTGGTTTGGTTTGATCCTGATTATGGTGTTATCAGTGAATTTAGGATGGTTTCCGACCGGGGGTGTCTCTACCTTAAATGCAGAATTTAATCTATTTGACCGGCTTCATCATATTATTTTACCGGCCTTTGTTTTAGCAACGGCTGATATGGCCGGCCTTACACGTTATACAAGGTCAAGTATGCTCGATGTGATGCGGCAGGATTACATTCGCACGGCGCGAGCGAAAGGTTTTAGAGAGAACAAAGTCATCTTCAAACATGGATTGAGAAACGGTCTGATGCCTGTTATTACGATCTTTGGACTCATGATTCCATCCTTTATTGGCGGCGCAGTCGTGGTGGAACAAATCTTCACATGGCCAGGGCTTGGGAAACTGTTTATCGATTCTGCTTTTTCAAGAGATTATCCCGTCATTATGGCGATGACTGTTATCTCAGCTGTGCTCGTGGTCGTTGGAAACTTAATAGCGGATATTCTCTATGCGATCGTTGATCCGCGTATTGAATATTAGAAGGGAGCTGAAGCACAATTGGCACAACCTAATATGGGAACACCTCCAGTTGATCTCAAATTAAAAGAAGGCATTCCGCCAAAACCAGAGACGATGCTTCGTTTATTTTGCGAGAAATTTTTCAAAAATAAATTGGCGGTTGCCGGCTCCGCTATATTATTGATCATTATCTTTTCCGCTATTTTCGCCCCGGTGATCGCACCTTACGCACCGGAACAGCAAGACTTGTTGAAACGGCTACAGCCTCCAAGTGCAGAGCATTTTATGGGAACCGACAAGTTTGGTCGAGATATTTTTTCAAGGGTGCTATACGGAGCGAGGGTGTCTCTATTAGTTGGCTTTGTCTCAGTAGTCGGAGCCATCACCATTGGTACCGTCATTGGGGCGGTAGCGGGATACTTTAAAGGCTTTGTTGATTCTGTGCTCATGAGAATGGTGGATGTCGTATTGTCTATTCCAGATATTTTTCTCTTGATCACGCTAGTGACAATTTTTAAACCGGGTATTGATAAATTGATTTTAATCTTTGCGCTGACTGGCTGGACAACAACCGCCAGGCTGATCCGCAGTGAATTCTTGTCACTTCGCACAAGAGAATTCGTACTCGCAGCAAGAACGATCGGAACGAAAAACCATGTCATCATCTTTTCGCATATTTTACCGAACTGTATCGGCCCTATCATTGTGTCTGCTACATTGAAAGTCGGTTCTGTTATTTTAGCTGAGTCGACACTTAGCTATCTAGGGTTCGGCATCCAGCCTCCAACGGCGAGCTGGGGAAACATGCTTCAAGATGCACAAAATTTCTCCATAATGGTGCAAGCATGGTGGTATCCACTGTTCCCAGGCTTACTGATTCTACTGACCGTTTTATGCTTTAACTTCTTAGGTGATGGACTGAGAGATGCCCTTGATCCTAAAAAGCTAAAATAAGGTTCTGCTTATAGAAGATCGTGAAAGGACTCTGCGAGACGTTCTCCTTTTCCCAGGAAATAAAGCCGTCCTTCCGTCAGGGCGAAGTTTTAATAAAGTTGGAATAATTTCTCTATCCCTTGCCCATACTGTGGACAACAGTTTTTAAAAAGTGAGGGATTGGTTATGTTATTTCTTCATGACGTATGGGTGAATTGGTTTGAAGGGGAAGAGAATGGCTATAATGTGTGCCATTTTCATGAGTGGCGCAAGGAGGACAGCGTGGAGCTGTTAGATCAAGTACCTTTACTCAAGGTGCAGAGTCCTTTGTTTGATTACATAGAGAATGATCTATCAGAGCTGCCAAAGACGCTGCTAGAGACTGTATTTGAGAAATCATATATTCGAAAAAATCATGAACGCCGTAAATTAGAGTATTGCTTTGTGGTCACGGACGGGATTAGAATCATCGCTGTGGATACGATTGGTTATTCCATCCCTGTGAGAAAGAGCCGATTGATTCCAAGACAGGAGCAATTGGTCTATGAAATGGTGAAAGATGTGAAGGCAGAGGAGTATGAATTCACGCCGGACAGCCTTGAATCGACGAAAGAATATCACATCCTATCATTACCACCGCAGCATATCAGCGGATTAACGAGAAAAGAAAGACAGCTGAAGCAGCTGATGTTTATGGCGCTAGATCAACTAAAGGGGCTTCAAAACCGAGCAGAAATTGCCTATTGGTATACAGAATGGAATCCGCGTATGTACAACCAGATCAAACGAATGTCTTTCGAGGAAATTTGGAACATGCTTTATAACGAAACCATTGATGGATGGTCAGAAAACCATTTAGCCTTTTGTGAAAAAATGATTAAAGGACAGCCATTTTTTGAAAAACTTTGGGAAATGGAAAACGAATCAAAAGTGAATTAGAAAAAGCTTGCAGCTCAATATGCTGCAAGCTTGTTTTATTTGCGTTTCCGGCCAAGACCCATTGCATTCTCCATTTTTTTCAGCATTTTGTTTGCCGCACGGTTTGCCTTTTCAGCACCCTCATCTAAAATGCGGTCAAGCTCATCTGACTCAATGAGTTCATAATAGCGATCTTGAATCGGTTTTAACGCATCCACGACCACGTTCGCAAGATCTCCCTTAAATTCACCATAACCTTTGCCTTCGTATTTTTGTTCAAGCTCTGCAATCGATACGTTCCCTAATACAGAATAAATCGTCAGCAAGTTGGCAATTCCAGGTTTGTTTTCTTTGTCATATTTGACGATGCCTTCTGAATCAGTCACAGCACCTTTGATTTTCTTTTCAAGCTGTTTTGGCTCATCTAATAAGGTAATGAAAGATTTTTGGTTCGGATCAGATTTGCTCATCTTTTTCGTTGGGTCTGTTAAAGACATAATCCGAGCGCCTTCTTTTGGAATTTTGACTTCAGGTACAGTAAAGATGTCGTTATACTTTCGGTTAAAGCGTTCAGCAAGCGTTCTCGTTAATTCAAGATGCTGCTTTTGATCTTCTCCTACAGGAACTAAGTCCGTACCGTATAACAAAATATCGCCAGCCATTAATGGCGGATACGTTAATAGTCCTGAAACGACTGCTTCCTTACCAGCAGATTTGTCCTTAAATTGAGTCATTCTTTCTAATTCCCCAATATAAGCGACACATTGCAGCATCCATCCTGCCTGGGCGTGGGCAGGTACCTCTGATTGGATAAACAATGTTGCCTTCTCTGGATCAAGTCCCACTGCCAAATAAAGAGCGGCTAAGCTTCTAATATTTTGTCGAAGGGCTAAACGATCCTGACTGACCGTAATGGCATGCTGATCGACCACACAAAAGTAGCCGTTGTAATCATGCTGAAGATCGACAAATTGTTTCATCGCTCCAATGTAGTTCCCCAATGTCACAGAACCGCTAGGCTGAATGCCTGAGAAAATCGTCTTTTTTGTCATACTAAAACCTCTTTTCTTCAATATAAAAAGGCCCATCCATCACTTTTCAACAGAAAAGGGACGAATGAACCGTGGTACCACCCTTGTTATTTCAATACGAAATCACTCAAGACGTTGATATCGGAGACTGCTCCGTCTAAGCCTACTGACTCTGTCAAGTGTTCGGTTAGCTGCTCCAAAGCCCATTCCATACATGCCATTATCTGCTTGCACCGACCGCAGACTCTCTGTAAACGGTGAATATATGTACTCTTCTTTTTCATCGCAAAAATGTAATTTCATTCATTATAAATAAGCAAAAATCAAAAGTCAAAACTTACATATAATAAATCAAGAGCAATATTAACATTTCAATGAGTAAACTCAAACCTAATGTTCTTAAGGTTGAAAAGTTACTTTGAAAAGATGATGATAAATGTTTGTTTAAACTGTCATCAACATGGTCCTTTTGCTTATTTAAAGAATCAAACACCTTTCGGAAGCTGTAAGATATTTGATCAAAAAATCCACTTTTTAAAGTGATGAACGATAACCACACTAGCAAAGTGCCAGAAGCTAAATAAAATGTGATGTTAATCATGCTTAAGAAAGATATGTGCCCATAAAAGAGGAAGCTTAAAATGAAAACAAGGCCATTAGAACTAAGTAAAAGAATAAAAAATCTAATAACAATCACTCCTGCGCATTAAAACTTTACTGTACTAAAATAGCAATAAAAACGTTTAATTCAAGACTTTCACTATATAAGAAAAACGAAACAAGGAACGAAGCTGTTGTTTTAATCAATTTCTTGATATCAGTTTACAATGAATCATGAAGATTGCCAATTGTATAGACAGGATTACTTCTGATTAGGTATTTAAGATCACGAAATCTCAGAAAAATAACCAAATTATTTCAATTTTTTAATAAAAATATTAAAAAACAGTGGAAATATGAAAATTTTCTTAAAAAAATGAATGCACAATTACTTATTTGCTAGTATAATAGTTCCTGTAGTTCATTTATGAAGGGGAGGTCAACAACTAGATGAAAAAGTCTAAATTTTCACTGCTTTTAGTTTTTTTATTGGTGCTGACTATTTTTGTATCTGCATGTTCAGGTAAACAAAGTAGCGACAAGGGCACTGCATCCAAAGATTCAAAACAAGAGGCTACAATTTTAGAATCACAGGAAATGCCTGCAATGGATACAATCCAAGCGAGTGATACAATCAGCTTTACGACTATGAATAACGTGTTTGAAGGTTTGTATCGTTTCAACGATAAAGAAGAATTAGTGCCTGGTATGGCTGATGGGGAACCAGTTGCTAACAAAGATAAAACAGTTTACAACATCAAAATTAAAGATGCAAAATGGTCTAATGGTGACCCAGTTAAAGCTCAAGACTTCGTATATGCATGGCAACGTGCTTTAGATCCAGAACAAAAGTCTGAGTATGGCCCATATATGATGGTTGGTAAAATTAAGAATGCTGATAAAGTTTACAACAAAAAAGCAAAGCCTGAGGAACTAGGAATTAAAGCTGTAAGCGATAAAGAACTGCAAATTACACTTGAAAAACCAATTCCTTACTTCCAATCTCTGCTTTCATTCCCAACATTCTATCCAGTGAATGAAAAATTCGTTAAAGAACAAGGTGACAAATATGCGAAGACTGCAAAGAACCTTGTATACAACGGACCATATGAACTTTCTTCTTGGGATGGACCACAAGCAACTACTTGGGAATACAAAAAGAATGAAGAATATTGGGACAAAAAGAACGTCTCTATGACAAAACTTACTTTTAAAGTATCTAAAGATCCACAAGCAGCTGTTAACGCATTTGAAGCGGGAGAAGCTGATATTACACCTAAATTATCAACACCTGCCATCATCTCTCAATACGAAGGTGATAAGCGGATGAAAAGATTACTAGAACCTACTGTGTTCTGGTTGAAAATGAACCAAGGAAATAAATCTTTAAAGAATGAAAACGTTCGTCGTGCAATTGCAACGGCAATTGATAAAGAAGCGTTTGTAAATGATGTATTGCAGAATGGTTCAGTTGCTGCATACTATCAAATTCCAAAAGATTTCGTACATGATGAAAGCGGAAAAGACTTCCGTGATGGAATGCCTAAATACTTAGAAACTAATAAAGATGAAGCGAAAAAGCTTTTTGAAAAAGGGTTGAAAGAATTAGGAACGTCTAAAGTAACGCTTAATTACTTAGGTGATGATTCTGAGACAGCTAAAACAATCGGTGCTTTCATTAAAGATCAGCTCGAGAAAACTTTACCTGGCTTAGATATCAATATTCAAAGTGTTCCTTTCGCTACTCGTATTGATCGTGATAAGAAAGAGGATTACGATCTTCAGATGGCTGGATGGGGTCCAGATTACCTTGATCCGATCACGTTCTCTGACTTGTTCATCACAGGTGGCGGAAACAACCACATGGGTTACTCAGATAAAAAATATGATCAGTTGTTAAAAGATGCATCTGGCAAATTAGCTGCTAAACCTGAAGAACGCTGGAAAGCTTTACAAGAAGCTGAAAAAGTATTATTACAAGATGACGCAGCACTTTCACCAATTTATCAGAGAGCAACTAACTATCTGATTAATAACAAAGTAAAAGGATTTGTCATTCACAAAGTTGGACCTGAATTCAGCTACAAATGGATGAAAATTGAAGGATAATTAACAATCTTATAGAAAAGAGAGTGTATTCTCTGAATATACTCTCTTTTTCACTGAGAGAAATATGTCGAAATATACAGAAAAGTCAGTTTTATCAGGAGGTGCAAGTATGCTGAAATACTTAATCAGACGGGTTGCCTACATGGTTGTTACCCTCTTCATCATTGTTTCAATCACTTTTTTCTTAATGAAACTTATTCCGGGTTCTCCTTTTGTTAATGCGCAAAAGTTATCAGAAGCTCAACAAGCTGTACTTAATGCAAAATATGGACTAGATCAGCCAATTCCTGTTCAATATTTTCATTACATGATTAATACATTCACTGGGGATTTAGGTGTTTCATTCCAATTCAACAATACCTCCGTAACAGAACTTCTTTCATATCGAGTAGGACCATCTGCTGTCCTAGGCCTTCAAGCGATTATTTTAGGAACGATTGTTGGTATCTTTTTGGGAGTAGTTGGAGCTTTAAGACAGAACACATGGGTGGATTACTCTGCTACTTTCTTGGCAGTTATCGGTAAATCAATTCCGAGTTTTGTATTCGCTGGATTACTTCAGTACTATATTGCGGTGAAATTGGGGTTATTACCAACTCAATTTTGGAATGGGTTTGAATATACAATTTTACCTACTATAGCGTTAGCAATGTTCCCTATCTCCATTTGTGCTCGTTTTATGAGAACAGAAATGGTTGAAGTACTTGAGACAGATTACATTTTACTTGCAAAAGCAAAAGGAGCAGGCTATTTTGAGATCGCATTTAAACATGCAATGAGAAATGCTTTAATACCTGTTGTCACAGTACTTGGTCCATTGACTGTTAGTTTAATGACGGGATCACTAGTAATAGAAAAAATCTTCTCAATTCCTGGAATTGGTGAGCAGTTTGTTAAAGCCATTACAGTAAACGACTACCCAGTTATCATGGGTACAACTATCTTATTTGCCGTTCTTTTTGTAGTGGTTGTATTTATTGTCGATATTCTATATGGAATTATCGATCCTAGAATTCGTGTAGCGGGAGGTAACAAATAATGAAACAGCAAGAAGAAAATATTGATAAAAGTCTGTTTGAACCCGCTGGTGTTGATACATTATCTGCTGAAAAAATTGAAAAACCAAGTCTAAATTATTGGCAAGACGCATGGCTTAGAATTAAAAAGAATAAAGCCGCTGTTGTTAGTATGGTGATTTTATTTTTAATTGTATTCATGGCGCTCGTCGGACCATTAATTAGTGGCAAAGACTTTAGTACTCAAACAACGTCTGAAGCGAACTTACCGCCGCGAATCCAAGGGTTAGAGCATGTTAGTTTCTTACCTTTTACTGGTGAAAGAACACTAAAAAATGGTGATGTGGTCAATCCATATGAACAAAAAGGGATTGAACATTACTACTGGTTCGGTACCGATAATCTTGGGAGAGATCTATTTACACGTGTGTGGAAAGGAACTCAAATCTCACTGCTTATTGCTGTTGTTGCAGCTGTGATCGATTTAATTATTGGTGTTGCCTACGGCGCTATTTCTGGTTATTTCGGTGGGAAAATTGATAATGCGATGCAGCGGATTTTGGAAGTTCTAATGGGGATTCCAAACTTAATCGTTGTCATATTAATGATTCTCGTCTTAAAACCAGGGATTATTCCAATTATTATTGCACTAAGTATTACCGGGTGGATCAGTATGGCTAGGGTCGTGCGTGCTCAAGTCATGAAGCTGAAAGAACAGGAATATGTACTAGCCGCTAGAACTTTGGGATTAAGTAACTTTAAAATTATCTTTAAGCACATGTTGCCAAACTTAACAGGTGTGATGATTATTAATACAATGTTCACTATTCCTAGTGCGATCTTCTTTGAAGCTTTCTTAAGCTTTATTGGATTAGGTCTGCAAGAGCCGCAAGCTTCACTAGGGACATTAATTGAAGATGGGTTTAAATCAATGATCGCTTTCCCATATCAGATGGTTTATCCAGCAATTATCATTAGTGTTATCATGATCGTCTTTAACCTTGTTGCCGACGGTGTGAGAGATGCACTTGATCCAAAAATGAAAGATTAGTACGGGGCGGTGATGTTGATGAATAAACAAGAAACGATTTTAAAAGTAAATGACTTAAATATTTCATTCCACACATTTGCTGGCGAAGTTAAGGCAATTCGAGGTGTGAATTTTGAATTGAAAAAAGGTGAGACGCTTGCCATTGTTGGAGAATCAGGCTCTGGTAAATCGGTAACTTCTAAATCAATCATGGGTCTGCTTCCTAAATCTAACTCCGAAGTGAAAAAAGGAGAGATTTTGTTTCAAGGTAAAAACCTAACAAAACTTTCTGACAAACAGATGCAGAAAATAAGAGGGAAAGATATTGCCATGGTCTTTCAAGATCCAATGACATCTTTGAATCCGACAATGACAATTGGCAAGCAAATTATAGAACCCATCTTAAAACATCAAAATGCAAGTAAAGAAGAAGCTAAAAAAAGAGCACTTGAGCTTTTGAGTCTTGTAGGTATTCCGAAACCGGAACAGAGGTTCAAGCAATACCCTCATCAATTTTCTGGTGGGATGCGACAAAGGGTTGTCGTTGCAATAGCTCTTGCTTGTAATCCGAAAATTTTAATTGCAGATGAGCCAACTACTGCTTTAGATGTAACCATTCAAGCCCAAATTTTAGAACTGATGAAAGATCTTCAAAAGAAGATTGAAACATCTATCATCTTTATCACACATGATTTAGGGGTCGTTGCGAATGTAGCAGATCGTGTAGCGGTTATGTATGGTGGTCAAATTGTTGAAATTGGCACCGTAGATGAGATCTTCTATAACCCAAAACATCCATATACTTGGGGATTACTGAGCTCTATGCCAAGTCTTGATGCAAAAGAGGAGAAATTGTTTGCCATTCCAGGCACGCCGCCTGATTTGCTGAATCCTCCAAAAGGAGACCCGTTTGCGGCTAGAAATCAATTTGCAATGAAAATTGATTTTGAACAGCAGCCGCCTTTATATCAAGTATCAGAAACTCATTTTGCAGCTACATGGCTTTTACATCCTAACGCACCAAAAGTAGAACCTCCTGAATCAATTAAGCAAAGAATGCGACAATTTAATGCGCAAAAAGGGGGGGATCACATTGAGTGAAAAAGATGTTATTTTACAAGTGAAAAATCTTAAGCAATATTTTAATGTGGGTAAACCTAATGAAGTAAAAGCTGTTGATGATGTCAGCTTTGACATTTATAGAGGTGAAACATTGGGTCTTGTAGGTGAATCTGGTTGCGGGAAATCCACTACTGGGAGAACCATCATTCGTCTATATAATGCAACAGGTGGCGAAGTTATTTTTAACGGGCAGAATGTGCATGATAAAAAATCAACAACAGATCTTAAACAATTTAACCGAAAAATGCAAATGATCTTTCAGGACCCATATGCCTCCCTCAATCCAAGAATGAAAGTTGTGGATATTATTGCAGAGGGTATCGATATTCATGGTCTTGCAAAATCAGCACAAGCACGTAAAGACCGTGTATATCAATTGCTTGAAACAGTTGGTTTGAATAAAGAGCATGCGAATAGATACCCGCATGAATTCTCAGGCGGTCAAAGGCAGCGTATTGGGATTGCTCGTGCGTTAGCTGTTGAGCCGGATTTCATCATTGCCGATGAGCCAATCTCTGCACTAGATGTGTCGATCCAAGCGCAGGTCGTCAACTTAATGAAAGAATTGCAAGAAGAAAAGGGCTTAACGTATTTATTCATTGCCCATGACCTTTCCATGGTGAAATATATCAGCGATCGTATCGGTGTGATGTATTTTGGGAAATTGGTTGAGCTGGCACCAGCGAATGAATTATATGAAAACCCGCTTCATCCATATACAAAATCATTACTATCTGCGATTCCGCTTCCAGATCCTGATTATGAGCGTAACCGCAAACGGATTAAATACGATCCATCTGTTCATAAAGGAACAAATACGGAATTTCGTGAAGTGAAGCCAGGTCACTTTGTCAGCTGTACTGAGGAAGAATTCAAAGAGATCAAAGCAAAACAATAAGAATAGAGAAGAAGCACTGCGATATCAGTGCTTCTTTTTTATTTTACAAAAAAACAAGTTGATGGTAATTTTTATGTAAAATGAGTAAACCAGGAGGAAATGAAATGTTGTTATGGAAGACGTTTCGCTATTCATGTCTTCACTTTTTTATCGTCACGATGCTTTTTTCAATATCTTTTTTATCGAAACCAAACGGAGGAAAGTGGATGATCGCATTTTTAGTGCTCATTTGCATCATTTCGTTTTCGGTTGAATTTGCTGTGTATCGGCGCACGAATAAACAGAAGGAAGAAGTCCGGCGTATGAAGTACCTTTATTTCATCATGTTTCAGATCGCCATGACACTTCTTTTGTTTACTTGCTTTCAAATGCTCATGAATCGTTCGATATAAAACTTTTTTGCTTTCTCTTGAAAAAAAGTGAAACCACCAATGGCATTGCTGCGTCTTACTAGTACAGGCGTTTAAATAGCAGGAAATCGGGAATAGATAAGGAAGTGGTTCTTAACTACATCATAAGGAGCGGATCCATGAATTGGTATGAAAAGCTCAGTGAATACTTCCCGATAGAAGAAATGAAGTCAAAAGAGCATATGGAAGCTTTATTAAAGGAAAGAAGTGATATTTATCATAAAGAAGAAGGGCCTCATCATGTGATGATGTACGCTGAATTTGATTCTTTCATCTTTATTGATTATTTATTTGTTTCCAAGGATGCAAGAGGTGAAGGCCTCGGCTCAAAGCTCATTCATAAGCTGAAGGAAAAAAGAAAACCGATCTTGCTTGAGGTCGAGCCTGTAGATGAAGATGATGCAGATACTGCAAAACGCCTAAAGTTTTATCAGAGAGAGCACTTCAAGCATGCTGAATCAATTGGTTATAAACGCAGGTCACTTGCAACGAATGAAGTGAACCGCATGGAAATTCTTTATTGGTCGCCTCGTACAGATAATGAGGAAGAAATGATGGAGGCCATGAGAAAGACGTACGAAAGAATCCATACGTATAAAGACGAAGAGTGGTATGGACAATCGTATGAGGATGTTGATGATGTGCTGAAGCCCGTTGAAAATAGAAAACAAAAAAATATTTTCGATCATCTCGACTAAATGAGAATGTTCAGACTTCAAACATCAGCACAAAAAGAATGAAATTGTCTAGTTTTTGTCACAAAAATTGCAAGAAAATCTGTTCACACTTACTTTTTTATAGTATAATCACTATAAAGATTACTTATTTAGAACAATTTTAATTTAAGAATACAGATCAATATTCATTCTACAAATTGAGGAGTGAAGATTTATGGTAACATTATACACATCACCAAGCTGTACATCATGTAGAAAAGCAAGAGCGTGGTTAGAAGAGCACAATATTCCATACCAAGAGAGAAATATCTTTTCTGAGCCTCTTTCAATCGATGAAATCAAAGAGATTCTTCGTATGACGGAAGATGGTACAGATGAAATTATCTCAACACGTTCTAAAGTATTCCAAAAACTAAATGTAAATGTTGAGACAATGCCGCTTCAACAATTGTATAAACTAATCAATGAGCACCCTGGTCTTCTAAGACGTCCAATTATTTTGGATGAAAAAAGACTGCAAGTTGGGTACAACGAAGATGAAATTAGACGTTTCCTTCCTAGAACGGTTCGTACATTCCAACTTCGAGAAGCTCAGCGACTCGCTAACTAATAGACAACACGAAAAGCTGCCGATCATTTGGCAGCTTTTTTTATTTATTTTCAGCCGTTTGTTCGTAAAAGAGACTGGCTAAAATAACGGTTGCGACGGTTAAAAAAGGAAGCAACAATTCAAGTGTTGTATGCTGCGCCATAAATTCATTCAGTTTTACATCACGGACAATCATTTCTCCGCCTGTAAAAGCTAAAAGGGCACTCCCTCCGTATAAGAGAATCGGAAACTTGGTTAGTGCTGCATGAATCAGCTTACTTCCCCAAATAATAATCGGAACTGAAATCATTAAGCCAAAGGCAGTGAGCACCATGTTCCCTTTAGCTGCCCCTGCAACAGCGATCACATTATCAAGTGACATAAAAAGATCTGCAATCACGATGGTCTGAACAGCACGCCAAAGGGAGCCGCTGCTTTTAATCCGAATGGATTCTTTCTTTTGTTCAATTAACAAATTGTATCCTATATAAAGGAGAAAGAGACCGCCGATAAATTGCAAATAGGGGATGGTCAATAAATAAACGGCAGCACCAGTCATGGTGATTCTCATCAGCACTGCCAAAAGTGTGCCGATCCATATGGCTTTGTTTCGTTTTTCATTTGATAAGCTTCGACTGGCCATCGCAATGATTAATGCATTATCTCCGCCTAATATGAGGTCTATGCCAATAATCATCAGTAAGGATACGATCCACTCTGTTTCCATCCAGTTCACCTCATTTCACTAAAATAGCTCGTACAACCAATATATGAGGACAATTCAAATATATGTTTCTGCAAGTTTTCTCTGCAAAAAATGCGTTTTTATTTCTTTTATTCATGTTTTATCATAAAATAGACAGTACACAGCAATACCTCATTTCTTTAAATGGTTAACATGTAGACGGAACGGGTAAAGTGTAGTAAAGTACTATTAATTGGGAGCTTGTATGTCCCTTCAACATCTTATATAGAAGGGAAGGTTGGCAAAATGGAAATCGAAAGAATAAATGAACATACAGTCAAATTTTATATTTCCTACGGTGATATTGAAGATCGCGGTTTTGACCGTGAAGAGATTTGGTATAATCGTGAGCGCAGTGAAGAGCTGTTCTGGGAAGTGATGGACGAAGTGCACGAAGAAGAAGAATTTGCAGTAGAGGGACCACTTTGGATTCAAGTACAGGCACTTGATAAAGGTCTTGAAATTGTCGTGACAAAAGCCCAACTTTCTAAAGATGGACAAAAGCTCGAATTGCCGATTCCAGAAGATAAAAAAGATCAAACAGATGAAGAAAGTTTAGATGCTCTGCTTGATGATTTTCATAAAGAAGAGCAAGATCAAGAAGATCATAATGAGAAGGACAAAAAACTTCAACTTCAGTTCGTATTGAAAATGGATGACTTTGAAGATTTGATTGCACTTTCTCAATTAAATATGCAGGATTTTACGACAAGTTTATATTCGTTTGAAAACCGTTATTATCTATATGTTGACTTCCACGAGGATTTGTCAGATGAGCAGGTGGAGAATAAGCTTAGTATTCTGCTTGAATATGCTCATGAATCAGTGGTCAGCATCTACAGACTGCAAGAATACGGTCAGCTGATTGTCAAAGAGAATGCGCTTGAAACGATTCAACAGCACTTCTCGTAACAACCAAAAGTCGATTTCTATAGAGGAATCGACTTTTTTATCTGAATGAAAAAGTAAATAAAGTGATCGGCAAGGAGAAAATGAAATGAGAAATGTAGTCAAAGTTCTATTTTTTCTTATCATTACGATAGGTGCTTATTTGATTATCCAAATTTTTGCCGGTGATCTAGCGGTAAGTGTATTAAGTTCCGTCAGTGTTCTATTCACTTTATCGATTATCTTCATCGGGTTTGTCATTTTCTTAGAAAACAGAAATCCCTCTCAAACGATTACGTGGCTTGTGCTGCTTGGGAGCTTTCCGCTTTTCGGGTTTTTGTTTTATATTTTCTTTGGACGCAATATTAAAAAGCGCAGACTTTTTGAAAAGAAAGCGGTACTGGATGAACAGCTTGTCCAGGAAGATGAACGTATCCACAGAGAAGCAATTGAAAAAATGACTCATATGGGTGACCATCAGCAGCTCTTATTTAAGCTGGCCCACAGACTTGGACATACCCCTATTACGTATCGCACATCCTCTAAAGTTCTGACCAATGGAGAAGAAACGTTCTCTCATATTTTTGAAGAGATCAAAAAAGCAACACATCACATTCATCTAGAATATTATATTCTCCGTCATGATGATCTGGGACAAGAATTAAAGGACATTTTAATCGAGAAAGCAAAAAATGGTGTGATTGTCCGCTTTTTATATGATGATGTAGGCAGCCTAAAACTCTCCCGTCAATATATTGCTGACTTAGAAAAGGCTGGCGTGCAGATCGTTCCGTTTTTACCAGTGAGACTGCCCTTATTAAATAATAAAATCAATTTCCGAAATCACCGGAAAATCGTGGTGATTGATGGAGAAGTAGGATTTGTCGGAGGACTTAACATTGGGGACGAATATATGGGTAGAAGCAGACAATATGGATTTTGGCGTGATACACACCTGATGATTAAAGGTGAGGCCGTTCGTGATTTGCAGCAGATTTTTATGCAGGATTGGTATTACATGACCAACGAAAGGTGCTCGGGTGTGGATTATTTTAAAGATTTCAGCCATATGGAGAGTCGAGCAGAAGGCGTACAAATGATTGCGGGTGGTCCTGATAAACAGTGGGAAGTCATTAAAAATCTTTTTTTCTCCATGATTATCTCCGCCAAAAAATCAATTTGGATTGCTTCACCTTATTTTGTACCTGATGATGATATTTTGTCCGCACTGAAAATTGCTGCGTTGAGCGGAGTCGATGTGCGAATCATTGCGCCGAAAAATCCAGATAAACGCATCGTATTTCATGCGTCCCGTTCATACTTCCCCGAACTTTTAGAAGCAGGTGCGAAGGTATACGAATATGATCAAGGCTTTATGCATAGCAAGTTTATCATTGTGGATAGTGAGCTAGCATCAATTGGTACAGCAAATATGGATATGAGAAGTTTTCATCTGAACTTTGAAGTGAATGCTTTCCTCTATAAAACAAAAAGCACAGAGAAGCTGGTCAACGATTTCTTAGGTGATTTAGAGCAGTCGCATGAAATTGTTCCAGAAGAATTTGCGAAGAGACCTTTGAGGGTGAGGCTGTTTGAATCAACAGCAAGATTGTTATCACCACTTTTATAAAAATTGTATTTCCCCCTTTTCTAAAAGGGGGATTTTTGATTTTACTAAGGGAAAGCAGGTTGAAATCGTGTTTTGACACGGTAAAAGTTCATTTTCGATATTCGCTTTCTTGTGAGAGAAAAAGCTATAATACGGTCATCAAAGAGCAAGGGGCGAAATATATGAATGCAGCGATCATGGAGAATGGCAAGCTGGTTCGCATCACACAACATCTGACTAAAAGGCGGCTAGAGCATGTAAGAGCTACGTGCAAATTTTACTGTCCTGAATGTAGGCAGGAGGTTCTATTAAAGCTAGGTGAGCATCGTGTCCATCATTTTGCACATAAACAGCTCTCGGCATGTCCATTAGCGTCCACCGGTGAAACAGCTTATCATCAGGCAGGGAAAATGGCTCTTAAGGATTGGCTCACGCAGCTTGGATATGAGCCGTTACTAGAGAAATATGTTTCAAACATTCAGCAGCGCCCTGATGTGACCGTTGCTATAGAAAATAAAAGCTATGCCATCGAATTTCAATGTGCAAATATTTCGTGGAAAGAGCTATATAAACGAACGGAAGGTCTCCATGCTGCGGGGCTCTATCCTATATGGATCATAGGGGCGAATCGTTTAAAACGAATGGCTGGCCAACTCTTTTCATTCTCCTCCATTCATTGGGGAATTTTAAGGCAGTCAAAGAATAGGAGACTCATTTTTTATTGTCCGATCCAAAATAGATTCATCCACCTGGATCAACTTCTCGTGTTTCAGCCAACGAAAATATGTGCCTCAATGACCGTTAGACCGCCTTCAGCTTATCGCCAACTACCAGCACTCTTATCTGTTTCCTCGAGCAATCATCAATTGTATAAAGAGTGGCTCAAGTGTATTCGGCAATTTAGGGAGCGGCCACCCCGCATTTTAGCAAATGAAAGCAAGCGTTTAAGAACCATTTTTTATGAGCATCATCAAACAGCATGGCCATTTCTACCGACAGAATTATTTATCCCCCTGACAGAAGCATATATCTTTTCAAGCCCTGTTTATGTGTGGCAAGGATGTCTTTATGATTGGATGGTTAGAAAGGGAAAAGAACAAGTGACCATTCATCTACTTTTAAAAGAAATTAAGCGATGTGTCCAGAATAAAGAAGTGAAGCTCCGATATGCCAATGTCACAATAGAAGAAATCAAAGGGGTGATCATTTCATATGTACGGGCGCTTGTGAATCTAGGGTTTTTATACATGACGAAAGAGGGTAATTATCAAGTAACGTCGAATCAAAAGCCTATACAAACAGCAGATGAAGCGATAAAACGAGATGCTTTCTTATTTCATTAGCATGTTTCATGCCCACTTTGATCATGATAAGAAAAAGGTGGTGCTGCTATTGAATAGAAAGAAACGCTTTTTTCTCATTTTTTTAGTTTGTTTGGTATTTATTTCTGCATATGATTTGACAAATATAGTTCAAAACAAAGAAGATAAATACAACACCAATTTCTTTCACTTTCCGAAAGGTTGGTTCAACACAACTCATGCAAGGGGGATTCATATGACTTCACAAAATAACAACAATCATTTACCAGACAGAAGCGAAGTAAAAGAAGAAAACAAATGGCGCCTTGAAGATATTTTTGAAAGTGTCGATTCTTGGAATAAGGAATTCGAAGCTGTAAAAAAAGAAATTCCGAAGCTCGCCCAATTTAAAGGCAAGCTGGCCCATTCTGCTGATGTCTTGTATGAAGCCCTAACATTTCAGGATCAACTTTCTGAAAAACTTGGCAAGCTTTATACATATGCGCACATGAAATACGATGAAGATACAACAAATTCATCATTTCAGGCTTTAAATGATAAAGCATCCAATTTATTTACACAGCTGTCTAGTACATCTGCCTATATTGTTCCGGAAATTTTATCTATTCAAGAAGATAAGTTGCAGCAATTTATTTTGGAAAAAGAAGAATTAAAACTTTATTCTCACGCTCTCGAAGAAATTAACAAAGAGCGTCCGCATATTTTAAGTGAGGAGCAAGAAGCTTTATTAGCTGAAGCCTCTGAACCTTTATCAACATCATCCACTACGTTTAGTATGTTTAATAATGCAGATATTTCGTTCCCTTCTGTTAAGGATGAAAATGGAGAAGAAAAGAAAATTACTCATGGCAACTTCATTACCTTTTTAAACAGTGATGATCGTGAAGTGAGAAAGAATGCTTTTAAAGCCGTTTATAAAACGTATGATCAATATAAGAATACTTTGGCGTCTACACTCAGTGGCTCGATTAAAAAGGATAATTTTTATGCGAAAGTACGTCATTACAAATCTGCAAGAGAAGCAGCGTTATCACGCAACAGTATTCCTGAAGAAGTGTATGACAATCTAATTGATACAGTTCATCAATATTTACCGTTATTACACCGCTACATTGAATTGCGTAAAAAGGTATTAAAGCTTGATGAAGTGCACAATTATGACTTGTATACACCATTAGTAAAAGATGCTGGCATGAAGCTGACCTATGATGAAGCAAAGGATTATATGCTGAAAGGGTTAGCGCCATTAGGAGAAGAATATGTTTCGGTATTAAAAGAGGGACTCGAAAATCGCTGGGTAGACGTTTATGAGAATAAAGGGAAACGAAGCGGTGCGTATTCTTCTGGAAGCTATGGTACGAATCCTTATATCTTAATGAACTGGCAAAATAATATTGATAATTTATTTACACTGGCTCATGAATTTGGTCACTCTGTACATAGCTACTATACAAGAAAGCATCAGCCATATCCGTACGGAAACTACAGTATTTTTGTAGCGGAAGTAGCTTCTACAACAAATGAAGCATTACTAGGTGAATACTTACTGAATCATTTAGAGGACAAAAAGCAGCGCTTGTATGTGCTCAATCATTTGTTAGAAGGATTTAGAGGGACGGTATTCAGACAAACGATGTTTGCAGAGTTCGAGCACCTGATTCATGTGAAAGCGCAAGAAGGGGAGGCATTAACGCCAGAGTTTATGACGAACCTGTATTACGACCTGAATAAGAAGTATTTTGGCGACGGTATGGTTGTGGATAAGGAAATCGGATTAGAATGGACGCGAATTCCGCATTTCTATTACAACTATTATGTGTATCAATATGCGACAGGCTATAGTGCGGCTCAGGCATTAAGTAAACAAATTTTAGAAGAAGGGAAACCTGCGGTGGAGCGCTATACAGACTTCCTTAAAGCAGGAAGCTCTGACTATCCAATCAACGTGCTGAAAAAAGCTGGTGTAGATATGGCATCGAAAGAGCCAATTGAGGCAGCATGTCAATTGTTTGAAGAAAAATTAAAGGAAATGGAAGAGCTCATCTCAAAGACTGGTGAGTAACGAGAAGACTTCTGTCAGATGTGTGAGTGCAAACTCACCTTTTGGCAGGAGTTTTTTCTTGAAATAAAAAGACCAGATTGTTGACAAAGGGCTAAAATGAACTTAATTTTAGCCCTTTGACTTCTTTTTAGCGTGATAGAAAACCTTTGCAGGACTGACACCGAATGCGAGGGTTTGCCTACACGCTAGACCTCGTCTATATGAACGAGGTTTGTACATTCAATGATTACGCTTTAAATCCTTTGAAGGTTTTTCGGTGATTCATTCGATAGAGTGTAAAGAGAATGGAAGCGAATAGGAGTGGAGATGTCAGGTAAAGAGGCAGCATCTTCATTAAGCCTAATATATTTAAACAGAAACATAAGCCAATGGCAACAAGTCCGATGGTTGTGCTGCGCATGCAGATCCCCCCATTTTTTTGTTACTTTCACTATATGAAAGTGACAGTCCTCTTATGTTTTGTGACAAAAATATGAACATATAGTATATCGGTTGTCATAAGTCGACAAAATTTGATATACTACAGATGTGAAATTAATCACATACAAACATTACCCCTTTGTTTGACCGTGAAAAATTTCTCCCATCCCCTTTGTTGTCGTTAAGACATAGTGAAACCGCGCTTATCCCGGCGCGGTTTCTTCGTACTTATAAATAGAACAAGTGTTCCTTTGGGAGTGAAGAAAAAAACATGGGTCAGCACCCATGTTCATTCTCACAGCGGTAGACATCAAGATCTGAATGATTGTCTCCTTCTGTATAACGCCAAAACATTTCTTGATGTACTTGTACACGTTCTACCTTTTTAGCAAATGCGAGTTTTTTCATCTCGCGTTCAACTTCTTCAAGGGTCAGGTCATATACAACGGCAATTTCTTTTGCTGATGCAAATTGAAAGTAAGCGATAAACCATTCAATTGGCGGTCGTTCTGAAGGTGTTGGTTTTTCGCCAATCATTTCAAAGAGAATTTCCTCGTAAATATCATAAGAATATGCACCTGAAATCTTTAATCCTTCTTCACCATTTATCGTATTAAAAAAGGCGAAAGTGGGAAGCTCAGACACATCCATTTCAGCTGCGATTTTCATATCACATTGGAGCGCTTTGACAGCACTTTGAGAATGGATATCTCGCTGGAACTCTTCAATGTCCAGTCCAGCCGTTTTTGCATTTTCTAGCAAGACTTGTTCACTGGTGACGTCCTGCTGATGGCAAAAAAGCGATTCTTGAATGAGTCGTAAAAATTTCATTCCGCATTTTCTGCCCTGAAGTTCAGCTGCTTTTAATGCAAGAGAGGCGAGATAAGGTGATGTCACAATTTGTTCAGACAGCATTTGTTCTTTTTTGGTCTGAGTTTTCGTGGCAAATTTCCCCCACGCTTCGGTTAGTAAATGTTTTTTTCGTTTCCGGTTCAAAGCATTAATACTAGAACTTGTAACCGTTCGTAAAGTGAAGAAACGGCCATATTTCATTTTCAACTTTTTAATTGATGGCTCTAATAACCAGCAGTCCGGGCTGAGAGGATCAATGAATACATAGATTTCAATCGGCTTTTGAGGATGTCCGTGACAATGTGAGAAATATTGCTCATGCGGATTGCAGCTCAAGATCGTCCGTCCTTTTCAGGTATTTGGTTGACCATGTGACGAGCCGTCAAAGACAGCCGCTCAAATAAAAAGTCACGAATATCGCCGGTTAGTCCTACTTGATCCATTGCATCCTCCATGCATTCAAGCCATGCGTCCGCCCGCTCCTCAGTAATCGGAAAAGGGAGATGTCTCGCCCGTAGCATTGGGTGACCATGCTCCTCAGTATAAAGCGGCGGTCCGCCTAAATATTGAGTTAAGAACTGTTTTTGTTTTCTTGCTGTTTCTTTTAAGTCATCCGGGAAAATAGGATGAAGCAAAGGATGACACTTTACATTTTCATAAAAAGTATCAACAAGTTGCGATAGAAGTTCCTCTCCAACCGCTTCGTAAGGTGCGTTAAACGATTGTACCATGTTGACTACTCCTTTAACTCGTAGCTAATAGGATGGCTCACCCTATTGCGAATTTCATGTATTTCAAAAGTGATATTCAGTTTGTTCTATTTTGTTGTTTCTATTCTTGTATACTTATTTTAACAACCTCTACTCAATTCCACAAACAAACCGCTTTGGTGCTTTGGGAATAGTGAGGGAGACAGGGTCCGTGTTCAATTGACCATATCATAACACATTCAGTCAAAAAAGGGTGAAAAGCGACATACAAAAAACCGAAGAGGTTATTCTCTTCGGTTTAGGCGAAATATTGAGCTGTGATTTTCTTTACATAATTTTGTGTTTCTTTAAATGGAGGAATGCCTCCGTACTTATCTACATTCCCTGAGCCTGCGTTATAAGCGGCTAAGGCAAGTGAGACATTTCCATTATATTTTTGCAGCATTTGTTTTAAATACTTCGTTCCGCCTTCAATGTTTTGGGCTGCATCAAAGGCATTGTTCACGCCAAGTGATTTAGCAGTAGACGGCATAAGCTGCATCAGTCCAAGTGCACCTGCATGGCTGACAGCATTCGTGCGATAACCGGATTCTTGCTTGATCACTGCGTGGATCAGCTTTTCTGGAACTCCGTGCTTTTGAGCCATTTGTGAGACGATCTGATTAATCTCTTTTGATGAAGAGCCTGAAACAGCTTTTTGAAGCGGCGGTGTGTAGCTGTTATTTAAGACGTTTCCAATACCATTTGCGGTATTCAATTGGCTGTCATTTGCATAAAGAGACTGAGATTGAAGCTGTTCACTGCCCGCTATCGCAGATAAATATGGATTCATGCGTGCATATTGCGTGTTCGGAGACGTTGATGGGTCCGATCCCATGAAAGCAGAAATGGAAAGCGGGAGACGAGATAATTCTGATCCGCCTAAAAAATCTTGCAACAGCGACTGGAATGAAGTCTCAGCGCTTGATTCTTGTCCAGCTGTGAGTTGTGTTTGTCCGTTATCAGATTGTAACGTTTTGAGTGCTTGAAGCTGCATAAAGGATTGAAGTTGATTGACGTTCATCATGTTCCTCCTTCAAGGAATTCATCTATTCTTTTGTTTTCATTTTTTCTTCATAAAAACGTACGACTTTGTTTTTCGTGTGTCTTGGTGGGATTTGAAATAGCTGAAGCAATGCTGTGAAAGCGGCTTGTCCAATGTCTAAATCGCTCACTTCAAATTCAAGTTCATAGTCCTCTACTGTTAAATATCGGCTGTGATCCAAAACAATTAAGCCTTCTTTGATCATTTTTTCTGCTCTTGACGTTTCCAGTGAACCAAAATACACGATTTGATCCTTTTGGATGTGAAGGTGTACTAATCTGTCTGCCACTTCACCTTCTGGCAGGTGGAAATGTTCAAGGCTTTCGGGAGGATCGATCGTTTGGTGAGTTTCCAAAAGGCCGATCTCATGCGGTTCCTTTAATGTGAGGACCCACTGCCCGCCTTTTTCTCTCATTCGTAATGCAGCGAATTTGGATTTTATATCAAATTGAGGTGTATCAAAATAATAGTTGGTTTGAGTGTGGAAGTCCTCGTCCTTTAATTGAAAGTATTCTTTTAGCTGTTCAAATTCTTCTTTCATTAATAATTGTTTTAGTTCTATCTCAATTTCCTGTGCCATTTTGACATCAACCTTTCATTTAGAGGAAATATGATTATTGTACATGAAAAGCTTCTTTTTTTCTTATTTATTCCTTAAAAAGAGACGTATATAGATGCTAAATGAGGCAAAATGAACAACGAAATTGAGAAATCAAATTTTCTCAAAAAGTTCGGTTTATCAATATTGAACTTGATATGATAAAATAAAGCTGTACTTTGTTGTAAAGGAGATCATGATGCAAAACAGAATTGAAATCACAGAAGCAACTTTAAAAGAAGACAGGCTGATCTTGACGGTCCAGTCAGATGAGCAAATTCAAAAAGCAAAAGCATCAGGACAAATGCTTGTTGATTCTGATCACTTTGCGTTCGTTTACATACTTGAGACTGAGGAGTCTTTTACGTATCTTATTTTAGGAGAACATACATGGGCTCCATTAAAAGAAGCAATGAATCGTGAAATCCCTGTCTATTTGGCGGCGGAAGAGCAAACGCTAGAACTCATTCAACTTCATCAGGAATTAAATTATTTAATCGACAATATTAAAGACAATGCCAATTACGGAGATATGGAAGAGAAAGTGAAGAGCACATTCCTCTGAAATAATTAGGTATTTGGAATTGGGGGAAGTTTCATGGACAAAAAACAATGGGATCAATTCCTCGCACCATATAAGCAAGCAGTCGAAGAATTAAAAGTGAAACTAAAAGGCATTCGAAAACTGTATGAATTTGAGGATGACCATTCACCAGTAGAATTTGTCACTGGCCGAGTGAAACCCGTTGCCAGCATATTGGAAAAGGCAAAGCGTAAAAACATCCCGATGCATGAGATTGAAACGATGCAGGATATTGCAGGGCTTCGCATTATGTGCCAATTTGTAGAAGATATACAAGTCGTCAAGAAAATGCTCCAGTCACGAAAAGATTTCGTGGTTGTAGATAAACGCGACTATATTGCAGAACATAAAGAAAGCGGATACCGCTCGTACCACCTTGTTGTGTTATATCCGCTACAAACGATCAATGGAGAGAAGCAGCTCCTCGTCGAAATCCAAATCCGTACATTAGCCATGAACTTTTGGGCGACCATCGAGCATTCTCTGAATTATAAATATAGCGGGAATATCCCGGAGAAGGTCAAGCAGCGCCTTCAAAGAGCTTCTGAGGCAGCATCTCTTCTTGATGATGAGATGTCTGAAATCAGAGGGGAAATTCAAGAAGCGCAAGTGGCATTTTCCCGGAAAAAGAAAAACGATAGCTGAGCCTAAGCTTGATCAAATATGATGCTGCCCTCTTATAGCAGCAAGGTGGAAAAGGAGAAGAATTCATGAAATTTGCAGTTTCTTCGAAAGGGAATTCTGTATCTGACACACTTAAAAATAAAATACAGACCTACTTATTGGATTTTGGAATGGAATTAAATGAAGAGGAACCCGATCTCGTCATTACAGTTGGCGGAGACGGAACCCTTTTATACGCTTTTCACCGGTATAGCAACCGTCTGAACGAAACCGCTTTTGTCGGCGTACATACAGGCCATCTTGGTTTTTATGCGGACTGGGTCCCGAGTGAAATTGAAAAGCTTGTGTTAGCCATTGCCAAAACGCCTTATCATATTGTGGAATATCCGATTCTTGAAGTCATCGTCAGGTACAACGATGGGGGCAGGGAAGAAAAATATTTAGCAATGAATGAATGTACGATTAAAAGTATGGAAGGTACACTTGTGGCAGATGTTGAGATTAGGGGTCAGCTTTTTGAAACATTCAGAGGAGATGGTCTTTGTTTGTCTACACCATCTGGCAGTACAGCCTATAATAAGGCACTTGGCGGGGCTATTATTCACCCATCCATTAGGGCGATCCAGCTGGCAGAAATGGCTTCAATCAACAACAGAGTGTTTAGAACGGTCGGTTCGCCGCTCATTTTGCCCGACCACCATATGTGTGTGATCAAACCGATTAATGATGTGGATTTTCAGGTGACGATAGATCATTTGTCGCTGCTGCATAAAGATGTGAAATCCATTCAATGCCGAGTGGCAGACGAGAATGTCCGGTTTGCCCGATTTAGACCATTTCCGTTTTGGAAAAGGGTGCAAGATTCCTTTATCGGCAAAGGAGAATAAGAAAGAGGTTGTTCTCGCTGGAATACTTTAAGATAAACAAAACCATATCAGCCAAAGAAGAAGGCAGGCTGCTGAAGGACTACTTAATCGATCTTGGCATTTCAAAACGAATGCTGACAGATATTAAATTTGATGGCGGTGACCTTCTGATTAATGGAGAGCATGTGACCGTGAGATATGAGCTGCGCGAGGGAGACAGGCTCACCATTTTATTTCCCGAGGAAAAAGTGAGTGAAGGGCTAAAACCTGCGGCCATTCCGCTTGATATTTTATTTGAGGACGAGCACGTGCTTGTGCTGAATAAAAAGCCGTATATCCCATCGATTCCTTCTCGAGAGCACCCTGAGTATAGTATTGCAAATGGGGTGCTTCACCATTATGCTGAACAGCCTGTTCGACTGACTGTCCATTTGGTGAACCGTCTTGATCGTGATACTTCTGGTGTCATGTTAGTCGCTAAACATCGCTTTGCACACAGCCTTTTATCAAAGGCGCAGAAAAAAGGGGAAGTCAAGCGAACGTATAGAGCCATTACACATGGCATGATCACGCAAAAGGAAGGAACAATTAGAGCAAAAATTGCTCGAAAAGGGGACAGCATTATTGAACGAATGGTGGATGAATCTGGTCAGGAAGCCGTAACACATTATACGGTGCGGGCGGTACATACTCATTTAGATATGTCTGATGTGTCCCTTACCCTTGAAACGGGAAGAACTCATCAAATTCGTGTTCACATGCAATTCCTTGGTCATCCGCTTGTTGGAGATACGCTATATGGTGGAACAAGCGAGAGAATAGGCAGGCAGGCACTTCATAGTGAAACCCTTGTTTTTCCGCATCCGATAACAGGGGAGTCCATGACCTTTTCGGCTCCTTTGCCGGATGATATGACATTATTGCTTCAGTAAACAAGTAAACCCGGTCACCTGTCATGGTGGACCGGGTTTTTTATTGCGTGAAATGCTGAAATCTTGAATCATCATATGGCATAGATGAAGGAACAGATACGGTCTCAAGCTCTGGATATCTAAGGGCAGAGAGCTTGTGGCCAAAGACGCAGCCTGTATCAATGTTAACCGTTCTACCGATAAATCTTGGTTCTTTTACGGGTGTATGCCCGTACACAATCCATGGTTTTCCGTGATATTCCTTTGCCCAGTCCTTCCTGACAGGTCGACCGTCTGGCCATGTTTCTCCGGTGACTGCTCCAAATAATAGATAAGACCTCATTTGTTTGTTCGGTTTTTTGCCAATATCCTTTTCCTTCATCGCTGCGTGTGCAATGATCAGTTCATTCGGAATCAGTACATCATAAAGCGGTGCCTTTTCAAATAAATGTTTAAATTCACGTGATAAAATGGTTTGTTCATCATGCGGCAGGTTTTTGATTTCATTCACTGTTGTTTCAATGCCATGCAGTAATTTTACGGGATTTCCTTTCAAATAGCGATACAGCTTAAAACAATGGTTACCAGGCACATAGCGGATTGCGCCCTTAGAATAGGCGTGTATGACAAATTGCATGACGGCAACTGATCGAGGGCCGCGGTCTGTTAAATCACCAACAAGGGCCAGTGTTCTCTTATCAGGGTGGACAGGTAGTCCATGTTTGAGTTCGTATCCTAGTTTGTGTATGAGGGTAAGCAGCTCTTCGTAGCAGCCGTGGATATCGCCGATGATATCGAATTTCATAAAGGTTCCTCCTGATTTTTTCATCCATTGATCGGATATAAAGAAGTTTGAATTTTAGAAAATATAACGAATGGCTTTCATTTCATTTGCGCAATTGTTAGAATCAATGCTTTAACGTAAAACTTAAAAATTAAACATGAATGTTAGGAGGCTTTAGCCAATGGAGCATACATCTGTTTCATCACTCGTTGTCGTTATTATTGTAGCCTTTTTCACCCCCATTTTATTGCACCGATTTAAGCTGACCATCCCGGTCGTTGTCGCTGAAATCATCATGGGGCTCATCATTGGAAAAAGCGGTCTTCAACTAGTTGTTGAACACGACGCATGGCTAGATACGTTATCCATGCTAGGTTTTATTTTTCTTATGTTTTTAAGTGGACTTGAAATAGATTTTTCTTCTTTTGAATCAAAGAAGAAAGCGCGAGAACTACCAAATGGATTAAAAGAACCGAATACATTTAAAACAGCGACCATTATTTTTGTTGGCGTATTTTGTATGTCCTTTATCCTGTCTTATGCGTTTGTCCTTGCAGGATTTATTCAAAATGCCTTTTTAATGACGCTTATTATTTCCACCATCTCATTGGGTGTGGTAGTTCCTACCTTAAAAGAGGAAAAGTTGATGCAGACGAATATTGGTCAAATCATTTTGCTTGTAGCCGTCATTGCTGATTTGGTGACAATGATTTTACTTGCTGTGTTTTCCTCCATTTATGGCGATGGAACAGGGAACATGTGGTTGCTCTTATTATTATTTGCGGCAGGTATTCTTCTTTATTTATTTGGCAGGGTATTTAAGACAAAGTCCATTTTTCAGTCCATGTCAAAAGGAACGGTGCAAATTGGGACAAGAGCCATCTTTACTCTCATTATAGTCTTAGTTGCCTTATCTGAATCACTCGGTGCTGAAAATATTCTTGGGGCTTTTTTAGCAGGTGTGCTTGTGTCTCTTCTTTCGCCTAATAAAGAGCTCGTACAGCAGCTGGACTCGTTTGGCTATGGATTTTTAATTCCGATCTTTTTTGTGATGGTCGGTGTGGACCTGAATATATGGTCACTCTTTAAAGATCCAACCATCATGATCATGATTCCGCTACTGTTTATCGCATTATTGCTTAGTAAACTCGTTCCGATTCTTTATTTAAAAAAATGGTATGACATGAAAAAAGTTATCGGTTCTGGTTTTTTATTAACCTCGACGTTATCCCTAGTTATTGCTGCTGCAACGATTGGTGAGCGGCTTGGTGTCATTGATCATAAAATGTCAGGAGCCCTTATTCTAGTCGCTGTGCTCACGAGTGTTTTAACACCTGTTTGGTTTAAGGCCTTATTTAAACAAGAACGTGAAACCAATCATAAAAAGCGTGTGACGTTTATTGGAGCGAATCAGCTGACGTTACCTGTGACGCTTGATTTGCATCAGGATGAATATGACATCCGTATTTTACACGTCTTTCAGGAAAATAAAGAAGCCTTGCTTGCTGACTCCATCTTTGAAGTTGAAGCGATTGAACAATATGACGATGATACGCTCAGGCAGGCTGGCATCGGGCAAGAGGATGTGCTCGTTGTGGCTACAGGCAGTGAAACGAAAAATAAGGAAATTGCTTTATTTGCAAAAGAAGAAGGGTCTAAACAAGTCATTGCAAGTGTTAACAAAGCGGAAACCGAGCTGACTTTAAAGGAAGCAGGGATCGATACCTTTTCTAACTTCTTATCATCTAAAACGGTGCTGAGGGCATTGATTGAAGCACCTGATGCGATTCGCTTGTTAACAAATGAGGATTCTTCTTTGTATCAAATTCAAATGAACAATCATCGGTATCATAATGTCATGCTGAGGGAATTTCCTTTTACCGGCGATTTGGTGTTTGTCCGTATTTTTAGAGGAATTGACAGCTTAGTACCGCATGGGGATACGACACTTAGAAGCGGTGACCGCGTGCTTGTGTCTGGCTCCCGGGAGTATGTGGCAGGACTTAGAGCCCAATTAGAGTTGCAATGAACCCTTGACCGATGAACAAATCCTGATTAAGATAGAGGTACAACAATATATGTTTGATCCACTAGGGGAGTCCTTTAAAAGGGCTGAGATAAAAGTGTAGACTTTTAGACCCTCATTACCTGAACAGGTTCATACCTGCGTAGGGAAGTGGTGCGGTGTTTGACTATGCTTTTTACAAATTCCAAACCACTTTCCACGCGGAAAGTGGTTTTTTTATATGGAAAAACAGGAGGAGAGGAACATGACATTTTCGAACGAATGTAAAGAAGCAGCAGCTAGATGGTGGAATGGGAGCTTTACACACCCTTTTGTGAAAGGGATTGGTGATGGCACACTTTCACTCGATCGTTTCACTTATTATGTGATGCAGGATTCGTACTATTTAACTCATTTTGCAAAAGTACAATCGTATGGAGCCGCTATTAGTGAGGACTTACATACGACAGGCAGAATGGCATATCATGCGCAGGGTACGTATGAAGCAGAGCTATCACTGCATAGAAAGTTCACAGAACTGCTCCAGATCTCTGATGAAGCGCTGGCAAACTTTAAACCTTCTCCAACTGCTTATGCATATACCTCGCATATGTACCGATCTGTGAAAAGCGGTCGTTTTGAAGAAATTTTAGCCGCATTATTGCCGTGCTACTGGCTTTATTATGAGGTAGGAGAAAAACTGAAACAAACAACACCTGACCATCCGATTTATCAAGAATGGATTTTGACATATGGCGGGGATTGGTTTAAAGAGCTTGTTTTTGAACAGGTGAACCGTTTTGATGAACTTGCAGAAAAAGCGCCAGAACATGTGCGGGCTAATATGAAAGAAAATTTCGTGATTTCGAGCTATTACGAATACCATTTCTGGGAGATGGCGTATGAAAAAGAAATGTGGCAAACAGCATGCTTAGATGGGGTTGGTGCAAATGGAACTCCATGCAGTGACAAATGATACGCTTCCTGTCAGGGAGCTCATCAAGCAAATAAAAGACATTGCGTCTGAAGTAGACTTTATTCATATTCGTGAACGATCGAAGGCAGCAGGTGAGCTGGTTCAACTCGTGAAACAACTCCTAGCAGAAGGTGTTCCGAAAGAAAAGCTGATTATAAATGACCGAGTTGACGTTGCGCTGCTGACCAATATTCACCGGGTTCATCTTCCAGGACACAGCTTTTCGCCAAAGGAATTAAGACAAAAATTTCCTCACCTCCATGCGGGGGTATCGGTTCATTCGATAGAAGAAGCCAAAGCAGCAGAGAAGAAGGGGGCAGAGTATGTCATGTTTGGGCATGTGTATGATACCGCATGCAAACCCGGACTTCAGGCGAGAGGCATAAAGATTGTGGAAGACATGACTTCTGAGCTGTCCATTCCAGTCGTTGTCATTGGTGGAATCACACCAGAACGACTGCCAGAATTGATGCATGTTGATTTAAAGGGAATAGCCGTCATGTCGGGGATTTTTGCTCATCCTCAGCCGCGCAAAATGGCGCAAACATTTTCTAAAAAGCGAAAGGAGAATCCTTATGAACAAGCATTATGATGTTGCAATCATTGGTGGTGGAATCATAGGGATGTCGATCGCTTATCACCTTGCAAAAGCAGGAAAGCAGATTGTCTTATTTGAGGCAAATGAGATCGGGAAGCAAACGACGAGTGCGGCTGCTGGCATGCTGGGTGCACATGCTGAAGGAGAAGGTGATGAGGATATTTTCTTTCAAGTAGGCAGACAAAGTCAGGTTTTATATGAAAAATTAACGGTCGACCTTCAGCGTGAATCGGGCATTGATATTCGGACATCAGTGGGCGGGATTATGAAGGTGGCTTTTACAGAACAAGAAAAGCGAGCGCTTTGCCGGATGCAGCATTTGCCCACATTTGAATGGCTTGAAGCAAGCAGCGTAAAAGAACGTATGCCTCAAATAGCAGATGACATCGTAGGAGCAGGCTTGATAGCAGATGATGTACATGTCGAGCCATATGCGGTATGCAGGGCTTTTTGGCAGGCGGCTGTTCGGCACGGAGCGGATGTGAAGGAGTTTACCCCCGTTATCGATGTGGAGAGGGGAAAAGAAACTTTGACAGTCAGTACAGCTAAAGGCATCTTCACATGTGATCATCTGACTGTAGCAAGTGGTGTATGGTCAGGCCGTTTTTTAGAAGAACTGGGGTTATCACATTCTCTCTATCCTGTAAAAGGAGAATGCGTATCTGTTTGGAATAACGGTCCAGCGCTTGCACACACCATCTATCATGATCATTGTTATATCGTTCAAAGGGATAGCGGTAAGCTAGTGATTGGTGCAACGATGAAACCGAATGACTGGCAGGCCGTTCCGACACTTGGCGGTATTGAAGCAGTTATTCACAAAGCATCTCAGCTCATGCCTTCTATTCGAGAGATGCCGACTGATCAATGCTGGGCAGGTCTTCGGCCAGCGACAAGCGACCGGCACCCCTATATCGGAAAACATCCAGAAGACGAGCGTATTCTTTTTGCAACGGGACATTACCGAAATGGTATTTTACTTGCGCCAATTACGGGGGAAATCATTCGCGGCTTAATAGTAGGCGAGTCGGTTCACAAGGAATGGCTTCATGCGTTTCGTATTGGGCGAAAGGAGGCATTGTTCGTATGAAAATTCAATTGAATGGAAGAATGGTTGATTTCGATAAGGAAAATGGCACGATTTTTGATCTGCTATCAGCCTATCAACTTGAAAACCGAGTGGTGATCGTTGAAAAGAACCAAGAAATTATAGATAAAGAAGCCTTTCAACAGGTAAAAATTCAACCAAATGACACGATTGAAATCGTTCACTTTGTAGGAGGAGGATGACACCATGCTGCGCATTGGCGGAAAAACATTTACATCAAGACTATTACTAGGGACAGGAAAGTATCCATCATTTGAAGTGCAAAAAGAGGCGGTCAACGTATCAGAAGCTGAAATTTTGACCTTTGCTGTGCGAAGAATGAACATATTTGAACCATCACAGCCTAATTTTTTAGAGCAGCTCGATTTATCAGCCTATACATTGCTGCCAAATACTGCCGGGGCAAGTACAGCGGAAGAAGCGGTGCGGATTGCCCGTTTAGCGAAAGCTTCTGGACTGTGTGACATGATCAAAGTAGAAGTCATTGGCTGTTCAAGGTCACTTCTGCCAGATCCAGTCGAAACGTTAAAAGCATCTGAAATGTTATTAGAAGAAGGTTTTATCGTGCTGCCATATACGTCAGATGATGTGGTGTTGGCAAGGAAATTAGAAGAACTTGGTGTCCATGCCATTATGCCAGGTGCTTCTCCAATCGGTTCAGGTCAAGGGCTTTTAAACCCTCTGAATCTATCGTTTATTATCGAACAGGCAAAGGTGCCAGTTATTATTGATGCGGGTGTAGGTTCTCCGAAGGATGCTGCTTATGCGATGGAATTGGGCGCTGATGCTGTATTACTGAATACAGCCGTGTCTGGCGCAAAGGACCCTGTGAAAATGGCTAAAGCGATGAAGCTGGCGATTGAATCTGGAAGACTCGGGTTCGAGGCAGGCCGTATTCCACTCAAAAACTATGGAACAGCCAGCAGTCCGCAGGAAGGAATGCCAGCATTTTGAGCACACGTTATTCACGCCAAGAGCTTTTTAGGCCTATTGGAGAGAAAGGACAAAAACGGCTACATGCCTCAAAGGCCGTCATTATTGGGGCTGGGGCACTTGGAACAGCGAGTGCTGAAATGCTCGTCCGTGCCGGCGTAGGATCTGTCACCATTTTGGATAGAGATTATATTGAATGGAGCAACCTGCAGCGTCAGCAGCTATACACAGAACAAGATGTTCTTGATCGGCTGCCAAAGGCTGTGGCTGCTGAGAAAAGACTCAAGCAGGTGAACAGTGATGTTCACGTGAGAGGAATCGTCCTTGACGTGACCGCTCAAAATATTGATGAGTACGTCAGCGGGGCATCCATCATCGTGGATGCAGCGGATAATTTTGAGGTGAGAATGATTGCGAACGATGCAGCCGTCAAACATCAAATTCCGTTCCTTTATGGAGCCTGTGTAGCAAGCTACGGTATTCAATTCACAGTGATTCCTGGTGAAACACCATGTTTACACTGCCTGCTTGAGCATTTACCTGCACAAGGCATGACATGTGATACAGCAGGAATTATTAGTCCAGTTGTACAGCAGGTTGCGGCCTATCAAGTGGCGGATGCACTGAAGCTTTTAACAGGACACCACATCACGCCGGTATTAAGATCGTTTGATTTATGGACAAACGAGCGATCTGATATTCGATCCGTTACGTCTTTAAAAAAGAAACAATGTCCAAGCTGCGGTCTTAAGACATACCCATTTCTCTCATATGATCAAAGAGCAAAAGCAGATGTATTATGTGGACGAAATACCGTCCAAATTCGCAGTGCACTAGGGGCACCCCCGGCGCTGCATGAAGTAGCCCGTCAGCTAAAGAAAGCAGGAATGGATGTGCTGGAAAATCCTTATTTGCTTTCGTGTCAGAAAGATGAGTACAAGCTTGTTTTATTCAAAGATGGCAGAGCGCTTGTACATGGGACAAATGATATTGCGAAAGCGAGAACGATTTATCATCAATGGATTGGCTAATGAGAGGGTGAGATGACATGACGATTAAAAAAGCATTAACCATCGCAGGTACTGATTCTGGTGGTGGAGCAGGTATTCAAGCAGATTTGAAAACCTTTCAGGAGCTTGGTGTGTACGGAATGTCCGCCATTACGGCCATTACAGCTCAAAACACACTTGGTGTTCACGGTATTTATCCACTGTCTATCGAGGCGCTCGAAAGTCAAATTGATGCAGTAGCAGAAGACTTGTTGCCAGATGCCGCTAAAACAGGGATGCTGTGGAGTGCCGACATGATCAGTGTCGTTGCTGAAAAGACGAAGCAATATGACTTGAAACTAATTGTCGATCCAGTCATGATTGCCAAAGGCGGCGCTTCTTTATTAAATGAAGATGCGGTCTCTGCTATGAAAACACAGTTACTACCTGTCAGTTATGCAGTCACACCGAATCTCCCTGAGGCAGAAGTGCTGACAGGCATGCGCATTCAGACAAAAGACGATCGCCATAAAGCAGCAGAACGACTTTATGAGCTTGGCACGTCCTATGTTGTGATCAAAGGAGGTCATAGCCCTTCAGACGGCCTCATTACAGACCTTTTGTACGATGGAAAAAGCTTTTTTGAACTCAGTAATGAACATATTGATACACCACATACACACGGAACAGGCTGTACATTTGCAGCGGCATTAACGGCAGAAATAGCAAAAGGTCGTTCCATGAAGGAAGCCTTTGAAACGGCAGAAACCTTTGTCCATGAGGCGATCAAATTCCCTCTGAATATTGGCGCTGGGCACGGACCGACTAACCACTTTGCTTATCAGCAAAACAGAGTCAAAGCATAAAAAGAAGACTGTCTTCACTTGTGAGGGCGGTCTTTTTGCTGAAATAAAAACTTTCTTTCAGCAAAATTGTCAATATCTCATGATTTGTGATAAGATTATGATCAGGTACTAATACTATGTCTTGAAAAAATAGGAGGCTTTAATACATATGAACTTTTCTTTAGAAGGCCGTAATATTGTGGTGATGGGTGTTGCCAATAAACGAAGCATCGCTTGGGGAATTGCTCGTTCACTTCACGAAGCAGGAGCTCGTTTGATTTTTACTTATGTTGGAGATCGTCTGGCAGAATCAGTAAAAGAGCTAGCAAGCACGCTAGAGCGTGATGATTCCATTATTCTTCCGTGTGATGTGACAAGTGATGAAGAAATCGAAAAATGTTTTGCAACGATTAAAGAAAAAGTACAAGTCATCCATGGTGTTGCACATGCGATTGCATTTGCGAACAAAGAAGAGCTTGTCGGTGAATATTTGAACACGAACCGTGAAGGTTTCCTTTTAGCGCACAACATTAGTGCCTATTCACTAACAGCTGTAGCAAAAGCAGCACGTCCGCTCATGACAGAAGGCGGAAGCATTGTCACACTTACTTACCTAGGCGGAGAGCGCGTTGTCTCTAACTACAATGTCATGGGTGTAGCAAAAGCAGCCCTTGAAGCAAGTGTGAAATACTTAGCAGCTGATCTTGGAGCGGAAGGCATCCGTGTGAACAGCATTTCTGCTGGTCCAATTCGTACGTTATCTGCAAAAGGAATCAGCGGCTTTAATACGATCCTGAAGGATATTGAAGAGCGTGCACCGCTTCGCCGTACAACGACTCCTGAAGAAGTTGGCGATACAGCACTATTCTTATTCAGTGATTTATCGCGCGGCATGACAGGTGAGAATCTTCATGTTGATTCTGGCTTCCATATCATTGCCCGCTAAACGAATAAATGATTTGCAGCATACCAATCACTGGTATGCTGTTTTTTATTTTTCTTCTGATTTGGGGTGTCCTCTCATATATATAAGGAATGAATCATTCGGGAGGGATCAGTATGTCAAATAAAGGTGATGAGAATCAAAAGCCGCTTATGTATATTGTTCAGCCGAGCTATGATGAATCAGCGCCGGCCATGCAAAATATTGTGAGAAAGCGCAAGAAGTCAGAAAAACCTTCAGAAACCAAAAAAAGCGCCAAAGAGGATGCAATCGAAGAAAGCGTGCAAGAACCTGTATCACAGGAAGTAAAGCAGAAAAAAGAAGAGCCGCCTGCGCTACAGCAAGAGCGGGAGATCAATCAAGAAAAAGATAATTCACAAAATCGAGAGCCAGTACAAGAACAAGAAAAACAGCCAGAAGGCGTATTTCATGAAACAAAAGAAGAACCAAGAAGAAAACGAGTGAAGAAGCCGTTAAGCCAAATGAATATCGAGGAGAAAGTCGATTTTCTTACAAGTCTGCCGCATAATATGCCGAGAGCGCTTTGCCTCATTGAAGCCGATGGAAAAACATACAGAGGAATCATCATGGAGAGAAAAGACAATATGGTGGTCATCCGCACAGCAGGCGGCGGTAATCCAGTGGAATTAGCGATTGGTGATATTTCTTCTATTCATCCACTTGGTTTTTAATGAACATAAAAAAAGTCCCATAACGGGACTTTTTTTGTTAGCAGCTACGGTTGATGAGTCTTGGATTTAAGCACTCGATTGCGCAGAAGCAGTCAAGGTCTACTTCAATGCAATATTTTGATTTTTCTAAACGGAACACATCACATACGGAATCTTTATCTGTAAAATCTAAAATATGACGATCTTTGTCAAATGCAATAAGCAAGCTGAGTGTTGCGCAGTGATCAGAGATGTGTTCGACTCTGAAAAATGCAGTGCTGAAGCAAGGGCCAGCATCTACTTCTCCGACGTTTCCGAATGCGACGAATGGTTTTGATTTTGAGGTAAATAGAACAAACGGGACAGTGTCACCTAATGAATGTGATGGAGAAAGGAGATTGCTGTAACAGCTGGTCGGGCAATCCTCTTCGACGGCATTTTGTAAGTCGTTTATGTTTTCAACAGCCTCTGCTACACAGTTCCATGAATGTTTGCGGCTCATATTCAACCCTCCTATACAAGGAAATTTGTTTGAGTGTTTGAGCACTGTCATCATCATCTATAAGCTTTATTATGTGTCTCGCCGGTTGATGCATCTAATGTCAATCAATGCGGAAGCGGCCGCCTTTTGCTGACTGCTCCGCATGATTGGTTGTCATTCGTGAGGAAGGGGATGCTTTGACTTATGACAAGTTAGATGAGCGGGCGATTGGTTTAGCCGTGGTGATGATGCTTTTTATCTTTTGTTGGCAGGACTCTGTCGACAAGTTCTGGATTTAAACATTGGATCGCGCAGAAACAGTTCAAATCAACTTCGATACAAAAGTCCGCTTTTTCTAAACCAAAGAAGTCAGGATCGCAAGGGTGACAAACGCTTAGCGTATGTCCGTGTACATCAACAGGTCTTAATACAGATAATGTGGCACAGCAGTCATGCAATTTTTCAACCCGGAAGAAAATGGATTCGAAGCATTGGCAATCGTCAACAAATCCTCCAATGTTTCCGAAAGTAGAGAACAATCCGCCCTTTTTATCAAAAAGTAAAAACGGAATCGTATCTTTTCCAGAAACTGTCGGGCTTAATAAATTACTGTAGCAGCTCGTAGGACATTTATCTTCTACAGCTTCCTGCTCTGCTAAAATCTTATCAACCGCATCGCATACACAGTTTTCATCATGTCGGCCATGGTGTTTTCCGCAGCTCATGGATTTCAGCTCCTTTAACAAGGTATTTGACTTTAGTCCTTAACAACATATGTATGCGCCCTCTAGTTGGTGTGGGTAAATGACTATTTATCTTTGTTGTATTTTTAGAAAAAGGAAAAGCAGAGCTTTTCGCTCTGCTTTTGTACATTAGAGGATACCAATTGCAACGATCGTCGCAACAAGTGTCTGTGTAAGCGTTTGGATGGCAATAGAGATGTCTGCATCGATTGTAGAGACTGTAACGTTTCTAGAGTTTTCGATGACAAGTTTCTGGCGATTTGTTTGTTTGTGGCTAGCTGCTTGCAATAGATCTTGCGTGACGCGGTCAGCTAGGTCACCATCAGCGATTGAGATGTTTGTAATGGTGATGATCGCTGTTTGAACAGCTGCTTGGATAGATGCTGCAACCTGTGCATCAACAGAAGAGACGTTAATGTCACAAGAATCTCTAACGATAATGACTTCCTCAGATGTCTGCTTTGTTACACTCACTTGATCAAAGTCTTGTAAAACATCTTCATCATCATAATAGTGGCCGTCACAAACTGCTTTTCTTTCGTAGTTATGATGGTAATCGCCGTGGTGTGTACAGTTGCGATCTAGTGCGACCCAAGAGTATGGTTTAGAATCCATTTCTTTTCCTCCTTCCGTTTACTTTATTAAATGCTGGAATGATTGGTTTTGTCTCGGGCATTTATCCTAGCAGGCAACCCATTTTTATTTAATCGTTATTTTGCTGCGCTTGACGACGCTGCTGGATACGTTCTCTAAGTGAATTTCGTTTAGGGCGCACTTGTGGTTCAGGCTCGACCTCTTCTGCATGTTTTGCTGCCTCTGCCTGACGCTTTTTCTCCTGCTGCTGCTGTACGAAATCATCTGCTTTCTTTTGTAAATCCTGAACCAGCTTCAAAATCATCCTTCTTTGATCTTCTGAAAGGTTTGCTTTCTGATCATCTGTGACATTATTTTTGTTTAAAATATCACTCACAAGAAGGCTTGTTAATGGATCAACATCAGTGTTGATTTGAAACTCCTTTTTTTCGTTCTCTTCAGCCACGATTATTTCACCTCTTTCATACGTGATGTTAGAAAAAGAAAGGGTCAAAGAATGCCGGCTTCAACTAAAAGTACATTCAGTGTTTGAGTGAGAATTTGTACGGAGTTCATAATGGATGCATCAGATAATGTAATCGTGACGTTATAACAATTGATGATTTGAATCACTGTTTTCTTTTGAACTGTCACTTGTTGTGCAGCTAAAAGCTGTTCTGTGATGTTTGCAGCCACTTCATCATCTGGTACAAGAATTTGAATTAAAAGAGTAATGATTGTCGTTACGGTCGCTTGAAGGGAGAGTGCGGCTGTTACATCTGTTTTATGAATCGTGACATTTTCGGAATCCTTGATCTCGATGAAATCATCATAATTGCTGATTAATTCGTTCAACAGTTGTGTGTATAATAAATCAGCACTTTCTTCAATAGACAATACTTTCACTCCTTTCTTATCTATACATTATTTAATGCAGCAGGGGCTCAAGGTGGAATCGGAAAGCATGAAAAAGTACAACCCAATTTTATTTGCACCCGATTCATCATGGTGGTCTTTCTTTTTGCATATATAAAGAAAGGACGGAAAAAGAAGAATGAAGGAGGTGGAGGTTCCATGAGCGGCGCTTTGTCATTTGCTATATTTGCCCTCGCATCCTTTAGGCTGACGAGATTGATCGTGTTTGATACGATTACAGCCCCCTTTCGCCGTCTATTTCATGAAGAGCAAGAAGAGGTAAACGAACAAGGTGAAGTCGAGACCTATATCGTCATTAAGGGGAAGGGACTGCGATCTTGGATAGGAGAGCTGTTAAGCTGTTATTGGTGTACGGGTATGTGGTGCACTGCTGCTTTACTACTGATATACATATTTTTTCCTGTCATCAGCATGTGGCTTAATTTACTATTAGCGATTGCCGCCGCAGCAGGCTTGATTGAAGCAGTCGTGTCGAAGCTTGTGAAATAAACAGGCATTCTGATCAGACACGCTTAAAGAAAATGCATATACTAACATGGAATAGGAAAGGAAGGGTTGCGATGAAACCAACTGAAACACCGTCACATATGCTTCAAGGGTATCCAGCGCAGTCAAATCAACAATCTGTATATACGAAGAAAATCAAGAAGACGGGCTGCGGCTGCGGGAAGAAAAAGAAACCTCAATAGGGAAAAACAAAAGCCGGATTTATCCGGTTTTTTTGTTGCCCTTTTTTTGGGTGATGCATATGTAAGAGAGAAGGGGTGACCAGAATGGATGCATTCGAACAATTAATCGGTTCCTTGTTCACTAAACCCCATGATGGGAAAGAGCAAGCGCACGAAAAAGCTGAAATGGATCTAGCGAATAAAGCGAAGGATCTTGAAGAGCACTTAAAAGCATTTGGCGAGAAAATGGATACTTTTGCGAAAGAAACAGAAGCATTCATGATCCGTCATGGAGAGGCAGATTACGTCTTTAAACAGCAGAAATAAAAATTCCGCACTTTTTTATGTGATCGTCCAAACCATTTCATGTATTTTTCATATTTTGTAAGGGAGAAGAGGAGGTGCTTAAATATGAGTTGTTACGGTTACGGTGGCGGTTATTGCGGAGGTTATGGTGGCGGCTACGGCGGCGGTTATGGTTCAACTTTTGTTCTTGTCGTCGTGCTTTTCATTCTTCTAATCATCGTTGGTGCTTCTTTCTTTAACTAAACAGTAAGAAGGTGAGGGAAGCAATAGGGAAGCCTTTTGCTTTCCTTTCTCTTTGCTAACAAGGCAGCAGGATAGGCACATATCTCGCCTATTTTCATATAGTAAGGTGATTACTCCACAAAGAGGAGGCAAAGGAATGGATAATAAGTTCTTTAAAAGTGTGGAAAATAAAACAGGTGTAAATATGAATGATGTCTTTAAGCTTGCAGGTTCTTTGCAAAACGCGAACTTTAAAGATGAGAATACCGTTCGAGGTGTCATTAAAAAAGTGGCGCAGCTTGCAAACAAACGTGTACCTAAAGAAATGGAAGACAAAATCGTTCAATCGATTACAAGTGGAAAAGAAAAGCTTGATTTTAATACAATCGCTAAAATGATGAACAACAAAAAATAAACAACAGGCTCTCCATTTAAAGGGGGGCCTGTTGTTTTTGTGTGAATAATTCACGATTTTTCTTTAAAAGGGGGTACAAAAAGCGGGAGCGGTGAGCAGTTTTTCCTCTTCTATATGATGGAACGGATAGATAAAGGGTTTGTTCTGCTCTCGTCATGGCAACGTATAATAAGCGCCGCTCCTCTTCAATGGCTTCTTCATCACCGTTTCTCAGCTCATCAAGTGCAAAGTCATGAGGGAGCGCCCCATCAACCACGCTCGTGATGTACACTGTTTGGAATTCTAGTCCCTTCGCACGGTGGATCGTCATGAGCTGAACGCCTGGTTCATCTGATTTTTCCTTTTCAGCAGATTTCATATGTTCGGCATGAGCGAGGAAGGCTTCAATTGTTTCAAAACGTTTCGCCGCTGTTTTCACATCTCGTACATCATCTGTTCCTTTTTCAAGCACATTCGTATCATTCACACGTTTTTTTAAATAATCACCAAGTCCCATCCTTTGTTCAATAAACGCTACAGCTTCAGATGGCTTTAACGATTTTAACGTTCGAAACAGGGGAACGATCGATTGTAGTTTTTTGCGCTGAAACGGCTGAATGTCTGTTAGCTTTCCAAGTGCCTCTACCATAGAACAATCTTCCGTAATGGTCAGCGCCTTCATGGTATTCAGTGTTTGCTGCTTTAAAAAGAAAACGGGCAGCAGCAGCTTCATTGCGGCGACATCATCTGCATCCTGACTTAGCGAAAGAAAAGCGAGCAGCACCCGAACAATTCTTCTGCTATAAAAGGCTTTTACACCAGCATCGGTTTGATACGGAATCGCCGATTGATGAAGACGTTCATAAATCGCACGGCCTCCTGTATTCGTTCTAAACAGCACGCAAAAGTCATTCGGTTTTGCACCGTTTTTAATTTTCTCCTGAATATCTGCTACGATCATGGTCGCTTCCTCTTCCTCGTCATATGGATAAAAAAGAGTCGGCGGAATTTTCTCCACGCGTACGGCTTTTAACGTTTTCTCGTAACGATGCTGGTTCTTCTTAATAATGGCGTCTGCACTTGCGACAATCGTATGATGAGAGCGGTAATTTGCATGTAAATGGACGATCTCGGCCGAAGGATAGTCCTGTTTGAAGTCAAGAATAAAAGCAGGATTGCTTCCTCTAAATGCATAGATGGCTTGATCATCATCGCCTACACAAAATAGCTGCTCGGATTCTCCAGCTAAAAGCTGGATTAATTGATATTGTACGGGATTAATATCTTGAAATTCATCTACTAAAATATACTTGAATCGTTCTTGATATTGTTTGAGCAATTCAGGCTGCTTATTCAGCATGTGTAAACAGGCAATCGCCATGTCATCAAAGTCAAATTGTTGATTTTCACGCTTTTGCTGTTCGTATGATTGATAGATTGTCCACATTTGCTTTTCCTTTTCATCTTTCAGCTCAGGAAGTTCGTTTGGTAAAAAAGCATTTTTCCAATAGCCGATTGATTGCAGCACTTGATCGGTTGGATAGTCTTTTTCATCAAGTCCTTCATTCATGATCGCTTTGCGAATATACTGCTCTTTTTGCCAGTCGAATTTAATCAAATGCTGTCCGTTCCATTTGCCCCGATCATCGTGAAGCAGCATTTTATAAAATAAACTGTGGAATGTGCCTGTCACAACTTGGCTCGCCTGTGAAGGATGAAGCTGATACTGCATACGCAGTCTTTCTTTCATTTCACTGCTTGCTTTTGTGGTGAAGGTCACGAGCAGGATATGGTGAGCAGGGATTTGATGGTGCGACATCAGATAAGCAGCTCTTGCTGTCAGTACCCTTGTTTTCCCGCTGCCGGCGCCAGCTAGCACAAGCATCGGACCGTCTTTGTGTGTGACTGCTTGAAGCTGCGGTGCGCTAAAGGTGATGTGTGGAAAGAGGTCAATGGTATGCACTTCTTCATTCTTTTCTAAATGAAAGGTTTCGCCAAATTGAATGGACCTTGGTTCCTGCCAGTCATCCGATTCCTCTGTTTGTGAGATGATCTGTTTGCCGGTTGGAAAGCGAAAGCCGCCAAGTTCTTTGTAGGATGCATGTTCCTCTCGTTCAGCCGGTTTCTTTTCCTCTTGTTGTTCTCTTTTTTCGCAAATCTCTTGCTGAGAAATTTGCTTATGGATAAAGGCAGGTTCTTCATGTATATTTAATCTAAAAAAGACGGGTTGTCCGCAATATGGGCAAGATAAATGCCCTTTTTTCCCCTCATCATGGAGGAATTGATAGTGTTCTCTCGAATATGTATGTAATGAGATCGTTCGATCATGTCGTCGTGCGCATTTCAAAGCTAGTCCTCCAATAGTCAATCAATCTTAAAAAGAAACACATCTAATCATATCAAATGAGGCGTGTTTCAAACAGTCATAATTAGGGAATAGTAGAGTAGAAGAGAAGCAAAGGAGGCGTTCTTGATGGGATATATAGCCCCGATTCAGCCGGATCTGTATTTTCAATATATCAATCGTCCTGCTCCTCAGGATAAAGAAGACTATGCGAAAGTGACGAAGGTCACCCGCACCTTTCATGACAAGGTATACAGAGAGCTGGAGAAAAAAGAGGACTTAGTGACAGAAGCGGAAACGAAAGTACAGCAAAAAAAGCGGGAACGCTTTGTACGAGATATGTTTATGGAAGAAGGTAAGGGCGTTCATATCAATACTTACGTCTAAATGACTGCGCTTTCTTCCTGAGCGAACGAGATGGAATCAATAAAAAGCCAGAGCATCCATGATGCCCTGGCTTTTTATTTTCGTTAAACGGATAGTGTTTTTGTCATTTTGACATGTGTAATCCCTGCTTCTTCAAACGGTTCTGAAACGGCTTTGTAGCCTTTCTTTTCGTAGAAAGGAAGAGCTTGGACTTGTGCATGCATGACAGCTTCTTTCGCTCCGTTTGCCATCGCTTCAGACTCAAGTGCTTCTAAAAGCTGGTGGCCAAGACCGAAAGAGCGCGCCTCTTTTAATACACAAATTCGTTCAAGCTTTGCCTTATGACTTTCAATTATGCGCAGTCTAGCAGCAGCTTGTGGTTTGTTGTCATCATTATAAATGACAAAGTGAATGGCTTCGTCCTCAAGTTCATCAATTTCGATCTCTAACGGGACTTCTTGTTCTTTTACGAAAACTTCTTTTCGAACATAATAAGCATCTTCTCGTTGTGTTTGTTCTTTTACGATGACTGTATTCAAATGTCTTTAACCCTCTTCTCCTAAGATAAATGTTTCATAAACGGTCCAAGAACCGTTCTCTAATTGATATAAAAGGTGGAAGCGGTCAACCGTTTCCTCGTGGTCAATTTTTCTCAGCTTCAATGTGCCTAGAACGTCTGAATGCTCATCGTCTGATAACTTTTGAGCCACTGTCACATGCGGAACAAATGCATATTCAGGTGTACCAGCAAGCGGATCAGTGTACAACTTCTCATTGAGAGTCATTAATTCTTCGTTCGGTTCTACTTTCATATAAATCACGTTGTTTACAGGAGCGAATGAACTGAATTTTTTAATACGTAACGTAATAGGAGAAGCATTTTTTGCGTACTCTCGCAAGGTGGAGACGACCTCAGCTGCTTCTAGATCCGTTAATTCAAAAGGTGTTCTTAATGTTAAATGAGGTGGTATGAGTGCATAGTTCGGATCATAACGTTTCCGATAAGAGTTCGCAATGTCTTGCAATTTTTTTGATGGAAATAAAACAACTCCGTATTTCATCATGTTCCCTCCTGATTAAGAAAGTATTTATTATTTTTTATTATAACAAAATTCAGTTGATTAACGAATATGGGAGCATTCTTTTTAAGGAAGGTGAAATGAGCGGTTGCCAAAACGTCCATTTATGATCGCCTTCGAATGTCTCAAATAAATAATCCGCACCGGACTTCTCCAAAATGACCTTTAATTCTTCGTTCGGCTGAATAAAGTCAAGCACTTGCCCATCTGTCGTTTTCACAGCTGTTTCTTCTAACCCGATTTGATGGATAATGGCATAATGAGCAAGGGATGATGACTGTTTGACTGCTTGCAGAACAGACTCATCCACGTAAGGAGACTGCAAAATCAGTCCGCCAAATAACGAAGGATAATCAATGGCTGTCATAAGTGAGATCGTAGCACCTAATGAATCACCAATAAATGTACGACCTGATCCAACTTGATACGTTGGATAGTGTTCATCAATATACGGAACTAGTTCATTTGCCAAAAAGCGTTTATACGCCTCGAACTTTGGTCCGTCTGGATGATACGTATTTCGCCTTTCAGTAACATTTTCATATGGGACACCAATGATAATCGAGCGTTCCATTTCTTTGTTTTGCATTAATTCTTCCGCTTGTCTGCCTATTTTACCTAGACGGAAATAATCATGACCATCTTGTGCAATGATGACATGATATGTATAAAGGGGGGAGTAATTGACTGGTAAATAAATCAAAATGGTCATATCTGCCCCAAGTTCTTTTGACTGTAAGGTTTCTTCTTGAATGATGCCTGTTTTCTTCACCATAATCCATTCCTCCAGCTAACCAAATTCATCATAAGTGAAACGTTTCCATTCATTGTAACACGAAAAACAGCGTTGTTCCTATATGCTAACATGCAATCAAATTGGCTTACATCCAATCTACTACAAAATACAGAAAATTTTAATTAATCGTTACATTTCCCCTTGAAAAATGAGGTTTAATGCGTTACAGTATTAAGAATTAGAACAGACAGACAACACATTCTTATCGTGAGAGGTGGAGGGACTGGCCCTTTGAAACCTCAGCAACCGGTATGCATCACTTCATGTGATGTACCAAGGTGCTAAATCCAGCAAGCAGCTTTTTTGCTTGGAAGATAAGAGGAAGCGATTAAACCCCTTCTTCTTATGAAGAAGGGGTTTTTCTGTTTTGAAATTAGATTTTTACTTAGGATGGTGTCAAATGACAGAACATGTGGAAACGAAGTTAGCGCAAATTGGAAACCGCAGCGAAGAGGTGACTGGTACTGTCAGTCCTCCCATTTATCTTTCAACAGCTTACAGACATAGAGGCATTGGGGAATCAACAGGATTTGATTATATTCGGACGAAAAACCCAACAAGGCAGCTTGTAGAAGATGCAATTGCTTCACTCGAAGAAGGAACGGCCGGTTTTGCCTTCAGTTCGGGAATGGCTGCCATCCAAACGATCATGGCGCTGTTTGAGAGCGGGGATGAACTCATTGTTTCATCAGATTTATATGGCGGTACATACCGTCTATTTGAAAACGAATGGAAAAAGTACGGACTGCGCTTTGTTTATGATGATTTTTCAGATGAAGACTGTTTACGCTCTAAAATGACGCCGAATACAAAAGCCGTCTTTATTGAGACGCCAACAAACCCACTCATGCAGGAAGCGGATATTCAAAAGGTTGCGAAAATCGCAAAAGAACACGGTGCATTGGTCATTGTGGATAACACCTTTTATACGCCCGTCTTGCAAAAACCGATTACACTCGGAGCGGACATTGTCATTCATAGTGCAACCAAATATTTAGGCGGACATAACGATGTTCTTGCCGGACTTGTCGTCACAAAAGGAGAGAAGCTATCGGAAGACATGTTCCAGCATCAAAACGCCATTGGGGCGGTTTTATCTCCATTTGACTCATGGCTTTTAATGAGAGGAATGAAAACATTGGCGCTGAGAATGCGCCAGCACGAAGCAAATGCGAAGGAATTAGCTGATTTTCTAAAGCAGCAGCCTGAAATTCAAGATGTCCTTTACCCAGGCAAGGGAGGCATGCTGTCATTCCGAGTAGCCAAAGAGGACTGGGTCAATCCATTTTTGAAGCAGCTGAAAACGATTTGTTTTGCTGAAAGCCTTGGCGGAGTCGAAAGCTTCATTACATATCCTGCAACGCAAACTCATATGGACATCCCAGAAGAGATTCGTATTGCAAACGGTGTGTGTAACAAATTGCTCCGTTTCTCAGTCGGGATTGAGCATGTGGAGGACCTAAAAGCAGACCTGAAACAGGCACTATCAAATGTGAAAGAGGAGGTACACACGAAATGACCACACACGATTGGACACTAGAAACACAACTCGTTCATAATGCGTTTAAAACAGACCGTTCAACAGGTGCAGTCAGTGTACCGATTCAACATGCATCGACATTTCACCAAAGCAGCTTCGATGACTTTGGTCAATATGACTACTCCCGATCAGGCACCCCTACACGTCAGGCATTAGAGGATACCATTGCAGCGCTAGAAGGAGGAACAAGGGGTCTTGCCTTTGCGTCAGGTATGGCAGCCATTTCAACCGCTTTTCTTCTGTTATCAAAAGGAGATCACGTTCTTGTCACAAGAGATGTGTACGGCGGGACTTTTCGAATGATCACCCAAGTTCTTTCGAGATTTGGGATTGAGCATACCTTTGTGGACATGACCAATTTGAATGAAGTGAAACAAGGCATTCAATCAAATACAAAAGTCATTTACATGGAAACACCGTCAAACCCTACACTCGGTATTACGGATATTGAAGGTGTCGTACAGATTGCGAAAGAACATGACTGTCTGACTTTCTTAGATAATACGTTTTTAACGCCTGCGCTTCAGCGTCCGCTGGACCTTGGTGTTGACGTTGTGCTGCACAGCGCAACGAAATTTTTAAGTGGCCACAGTGATGTACTGTCAGGCTTAGCCGTGGTAAAAGATGAGAAGCTAGGAGACGAACTTTATTCGCTGCAAAACTCCTTCGGGGCAGTACTTGGCGTACAGGATTGCTGGCTTGTGCTTAGAGGATTAAAGACCCTTCAAGTCAGATTAGAAAAAGCCAGTCAAACCGCATTAGAACTGGCTTCATTCCTCAAAGAACATCCTGCGGTCAAAAAAGTATATTACCCAGGATTAGATGATCACCCAGGGGCAGACATTCAGCGGAAACAGGCGAGCGGTGCAGGTGCTGTTCTTTCATTTGAACTAGAAAACCAAGCGGCTGTAAAAGAATTGGTCGATGGCGTCACATTACCTGTATTCGCGGTCAGCCTCGGAGCAGTCGAATCCATTCTTTCCTATCCGGCCAAAATGTCCCATGCCGCTATGCCAAAAGAAGAAAGAGAAAAAAGAGGCATCACGGATGGTTTACTTCGATTAAGTGTGGGCGTAGAAAACGGAGAAGATCTCAAAAGGGACTTCAAACAAGCACTAGATCAACTAAAGCCCGTCCTTGTGAACCAATCATAAAAGTCAGTAAAAAGCCGGTATGGATACCGGCTTTGTTCCTTTTTTGAACAAAACCATTGACGACTGATCATGATGGTTATATAATAGAGACTGTCAGTAACAGAAAGCCCAGAACTGATACATAACCCGATTCCGTAGCTCAGCTGGGAGAGCGCTACCTTGACAGGGTAGAGGTCGCTGGTTCGAGCCCAGTCGGAATCATCGTTTAAACCCTTGCCTAGCAAGGGTTTTTTGTTTTTCTGATAACGAATATTCGTTCTGTTTCTTTTGATTAGGGACGAACTTTATCCACCAGATTGTTTCTCAGTATCTTTAGGATCAAAACGATTAAAGTGTTCTGCAGTGTTTTAAGGGTTAATTTCTAATAATTCGCGAGCTTCTTCTTCTGTAATTTCTCCATCTCGAGAAGCGATTAATGTTTCGAGATCTTTTTAATATTCGACTTGTTGTTTCTACCTTTGGGAAGAACATCAATCGAGACATCTAAAATGTTCGATATAGCTATTAACGTATTATGGTCTGGTTCTCTTTTCCCTAATTCATAGGCTGTATATGCTGAGATACCAAGTTTATTTCCATATATTGTTACTTTAGCTATTTCTCTTTTCTATTTGTTGTTGCCTACCCTTTAATAAATACATTCTAACGTAACGTTTAGTTACATATAAGCGCATGTAACAAAAAGAAACGTTTTTTCTCAAAGTGGTTGATCTTTTAACAAACGGTGGAAACATAAGCATAATGGGGGAAAGAAGTAAACGGACTAATACCAACTTTTCAATGTTAATATTCTTAGATGGGAACAAACAAAAGGTAAAATTAGACCATTTGGAACTCATCAACAGACAGTAATTATCAAGGTTGAATTAAAATCTTGAAATCACTAACATAGGCATAGTGATGGCGGCTATATATTTTAAAGTTAGCTAATTAAAAATGATAGGAGGGTCACCCCCCTATCTATTTTGCCTGTCCAAGTACCATCACCCTTTTATGCATCTTTTAATAAAGAGACCGAAACATTTGATAGATTCTTTTTGTGTATTGGCTTTTAGATGAATAGTTTTCAGCTCATCTTGAGGAGTTATTACCTTTTGACTCATGTTGCTGTCTGCATTAGAAGTTGAAGCGAATGCAGGAGATGCAGAAACAAGTAAAGCAAAGGATAATGCCGAAAAAGTTAAAATTTTTTTTAATCTCATTTAAAACTCTCCCTTGTTTATTTTGATATTCCTGATTATCCCATTTTTTATAATAAAATCAAGGGTGTTTTTGTAAAAATATGAACGGTTTTTAGAGTTAGATAGATTATAAGAAAATTTCAATATGAACTTTCAAGGAGTGGTAAGGTGAAATCTGTATATTACCAGGGATCGATGAGAAGCAAGTTGAAATGCTCTAATCAAGGAGCTGAAGGTCTATAGGGCTCTGAAGGTGAAGGAAGAAAGGAACAGTTACATTAATTATATTGATGATCTTTTATACTGCTATTATAGTTTGGCTAAACAAAAAATTAAAGAAATTAGAACGCGAGAGCCGACTAATGATGAAATTAAAGCATCGTTCTAGGCGTATAAAAATATTAGGATTGTTGGTGCATCCGAAGCGTCTTTGTCTAAACAAGGTGAATTGATTGAGGATTTTAAAAGAACTCATGTTATCATAGAAGAAAATGGATATTGGAGGATTGTCGTTAAATGCTCAAATCAAAGTTAGTTGTTTGGACGTTTATCGTTGTGACTGGATTCTATATGCTGGTGAGTATATGGAACATTGCTGTATTTCCAGATAAAACATGGACAGATTACGCAGGACAGATTTTGATTGTAGTTTTTGGAAGTATGGTGAATGGTTTAATCGCTGCATTCTTTATGTACGCAGCAGCTATGTTAGTGAAATATATTAATGGTGATAAAGCTTAAAACAGGTGTATAAAAAGGTAACATTTTTTTCGGTTTTTAAAAAATACGAAGTAACACCAGAGGATACAGAAGGGTAAGGAAAGCTTATGTATCAAGGTTTATAAGTGAATAGAGGATATCGGTGATAATCACAGGATTCTACATATCTACCTTGACAGGGTAGAGGTCGCTGGTTTGAGCCCAGTCGGAATCATCGTTGAAACCCTTGCCTAGCAAGGGTTTTTTGTTTTTTTTCTTTTGGTTGGGGGCGAATTGGGGACGAATTGGGGACGAACTTTATCCACCAGATTGTTTCTCAGTATTTTTAGAATCAAAAAATCCCTTTTCCATACAGATCACACACTTTTAATAGTATCAGCATATCCAGTTTAAGAGGTTACTTACAAAATATCTAGAACTTTTTAGTAAGAATTCTCAGAAATGTAATACGGTTTTAAGTATTTTCATTTATAATTCTCTATTTGTCTATACTTGTCATACCGCTGTTGTATAAGCTCTTCCGAGGATAATCGTATCAATTTTTTAAGAGATGATTCGATTGCAGATTCAATCAATTTTGCTTGTGATTTTATATCATTTTGTGCTCCACCCTTAATTTCAGGAATGATTTCATCAATAATTCCTAAATGCTTTAAATCTTTTGCTGAAATTTTCATGTGTTTAGCAGCTTCTGGAGCATACTTAGCATCCTTCCATAGGATAGATGCTGCTCCTTCTGGCGAAATGACCGAGTACCATGAATACTCTAACATATGGATATGGTTACCGACACTAATACCAAGAGCTCCACCACTTGATGCCTCTCCAATTACAATACAAACAATTGGCACTTTAAGTGTAGCCATTTCCAATAGATTTCGAGCTATCGCTTCAGAAATTCCACGTTCTTCAGACCCTTTGCCTGGATAGGCGCCAATTGTATCAATAAATGTAATAATAGGGCGATTAAATTTATCAGCTTGTTTCATCAGTCTTAGCGCTTTTCTATATCCTTCTGGATGTGACATTCCAAAATTTCTTTCTATATTTTCCTTTGTACTTCTCCCTCTTTGATGACCAATAACCGTAACGGGCATCCCTTTAAATTTTGCAATACCACCTATCATTGCTTGATCATCACCATATAATCGATCACCATGAAGTTCGAAAAAGTTTGTAAACAATAAAGGTATATAATCCAATGTCGTGGGCCGGTTACGTAGCCTTGCAATTTGAACTCGTTGAAAAGGTGTAAGATTAAAATAAATTTCATCTTGCATTTTATTTAAACGTTTTTCTAATTCTTGAATTTCTGATGATAAATCTACATTATGTTCTTTCATCATTTTCTTTAATTCATCAAATTTCTCTTTTAGTTCAATAATAGGACGTTCAAAATCCAAACTCATTTTATCCTCCAAAGGGTATGATTTACCTCACTCTAATCAAAAGACTTAGAAATAGAATCAATAAATAATTCAAAACCATCCACAACTATTTTTTGTTCTGATTCTGATAAATTATTGAGGATACGTTGATAAAATGTAAGGGATTGTTCTCTTAAGCGATTAACAGTAATGTGGCCTTTTTCTGTGAGGTGCAGAAAAAGTTCTCTTCTGTTTTCTTCATTTACTTCACGATAAACAAGTCCCTTTTTTACTAACTTATCTACCAATCTACTTACAGTTGAAGTCTCTAATCTAAGTTTATTGGATAGTTGCCAAACGGTTAATTTTTCCATCTCTATTTCCTCTAACGCCATCATTTGAGAAGTTGGTAGAGGTTTTTCAAATGGTCCATTGGGCAAATTTTGAGATTCAAAAACCCCAGTTATTATAATCATCTTCTTAATATCTGATCTTAGTTTTAAGGCATCTTCTCTTTTCAAAAAGGTCACCCTCCTAAAATTCATGTGTGATACATCAATTGTATTATACATGAATATGTTTTTTTCACAAGTTTAACGTAAGCCCATATGACAACATGGACAAGAGATTTCTTCTTGTTAAAATGGTTTAAGTGGATTGATTATAGTCGATCCACCTGATTGATAGATGCATCAGGATCTTACCCTAAGTAATTGCTGTTTACTGTTCTTTCAACAAAAATAGGAAAATATGAAAAATAAAGAGAGGGGGAGAAAAATATGAAGTCATTTTTACTAATTGGACAATCTAATATGGCGGGTCGAGGCTTTAAGCATGAAGTGCCGCCAATTTATAATGAAAGAATCATGATGCTGCGAAATGGAAGATGGCAAATGATGACTGAACCGATTCATTTTGATAGGCCGGTAGCTGGTGTAGGACTGGCGGCTTCCTTCGCGGAGACTTGGTGTAAGGATCATGAGGGAGAAAAAATTGGTCTTATTCCATGTGCCGAAGGTGGCAGTTCCATTGATGAGTGGTCACGAGATGGGGTATTATTTCGTCATGCAATAAATGAAGCTACATTTGCAAAGGAAGATAGCGAATTGGCCGGGATATTATGGCATCAAGGAGAAAGTGACAGCCAAGATGGGAAATACAAAGAATACGATGAAAAAATACGAAGATTATTTCATGAGCTAAGAACTGAATTATCTGTACCTAACATTCCGCTTGTGATAGGTGGTTTGGGCGATTTCTTAGGAAAGACAGCATTTGGCGCAGGATGTGTGGAATATCAACTGATCAATGAGGTACTACAAAAATATGCACATCATCATGAAAATTGTTATTATGTTACTGCGAAAGGCCTTATATCTAATCCGGACGGAATTCACATTAATGCGTTGTCCCAAAGAATATTTGGTATAAGATACTATGAAGCATTTCGAAAAACAGAACATATACATGAACCATTACCAAATGAACATGAGCTAGTGAATGACTGTCATAATAGAATGAATACCTCAGCGGAGAATACATATATAGCACTAGAAAAATTCACGTTGGGCAAGATAACTTACGAAGAGTTGCTGCAGGCTTTAACGTAGGTAAAGGTCATGGTAGTCTTTGAATAGACAGAAACATGATATATCTTTTGAAAGGATGATTGTGGTGGTAAAAACAGATAAAGCTTCCTCCTGAATACAAGAAATTACATTCAGGAGGAGATAAAAAATGTTTAAACAAATAGATGAAAATTATCCGAGAAAAGAGCACTTTCATCATTATATGACATTATATGACGGTAACCCGATGCTCATATAGTCTGGTGATCGATCTAGACATCACGAAATTGTATGCAATATTAAAAGAAAAAAGGCTAGATTCAATGCAAATTACCTGAAGACAAAAGGTATTCTCATGGAAATCTAGAAGATGAAGGCAGACTGAAATGAGTCTGCCTTTTAGTTTTGTGATGATAAAGACATGTGCCAAAGGTTTATTGATGTACAATGGTTCTTTTTGCGGTTTCTTTTCGGTGTCTTGTAAATTTCTGTATGTCATAATAAATGTAATATAAGGAAATCTTGTAGAAGGGGAGTAAGGGGATGGAGAAGGTTCTTTCTTCACATGTTGGTGTGAAAATAAATGAATGGTATAAAATGATTCGTCAATTTAGTGTTCCAGATGCAGAGATTTTGAAAGCTGAGGTAGAACAAGAAATTGAACGAATGGAAGAAGACCAGGATTTACTGATTTACTATCAATTGATGTGCTTTCGTCATCAGCTTATGCTTGATTATATTAAGCCCTCTGATCAACGCTCTTTATCCATTGCAGACTTAGTTGATAAAATAGAAAACTCCAATCATAAATTGTCCGGCATGCTGCAGTATTACAACGCTTTTTTTCGTGGGATGTACGAGTTCAGTATAAAAGAATATGTACAGGCCATCCAATACTATAAAATGGCGGAGAAACAACTTACGCTAGTTATAGATGAAATTGAACAAGCTGAATTTCATTTCAAGGTGGCTGAAGCTTACTATATTATGAAACAAACCCACGTCTCGATGCATCATATTTTAAAAGCTCTGGAAATCTACGATCAATATGATCTGTATAAAGTAAGAAAAATTCAATGTTTATTTGTCATAGCAGGAAATTATGATGATTTGGCTCGACATGATAAATCAATTCCTCATCTAAAGAATGCAATTAAAATAGCAGAGGAAATTGGAGATCAAAAAATCCTAACTAAAGCATTTTTGAATATTGGCCATACATTTGATAGAGACGGTCAATGGGATGAAGCAATCAATTATTTTGAGAAGGCTATTCTAAAGGCAGATGATGATTCTGAGCTTCTTACAAAATTGTATTTTGCGATTAGCTGTACGCAATTTAAAGCAGGAAGACTTAAAGAAGGAGAAGCATCTTTAAAACAAGGAACTAATATACTTAAGGAAGCCCCTAATAAGCTTTATGAAAATCTATTTAACTTCTTAGAAGCGGTTTATGTTAATAATATAAATGAGGAGCAGCTGGCCGAAGTATTTCAGTATCTAGAACAGAAACAGCTTTTCGCTTACGCTGAGGCATGCTATATAGTGTATGCAGATGAGTATGGGAAAAAAGGTCAATTTGAAGAAGCAACAGCTGCTTATCAAAAGGTATTAGAAACACAACTCAAAATTCAGAGAGGGGATTGTTTGTATGAGTTTTAAGAAGGGTTTTAAGATGATTGCTCTTACTGTGGTTGCAGCTGCAGGAGTGTACACTATTGCAACTGATCGAAACACAACATCGATACAAATACAAAAAATCGATCGAAACACGACTATGATCGATCGAAACACAACTTCTCAAAACGTATAGGCAAAATTAAAACAGACCCTGCATGGTCTGTTTTTTATGGGGACGGATTGGGGACGAACCCTTTCAGCTCTCTTCAGAAATGCACATTTTTTATCAGAAAGGCTCATCATAGAACCTTATTAAATCAGTCTTTTTCAGGGAAGGTCTGTTTGCTTCGGATGAGGTCATTCACCTTGACAGGATAGAGTTCGCTGGTTCGAGCCAGTCGGAATCATAGATGTTGATACAGAGCCACTCTCGAGATAATCGAGAGTGGCTTTTGTATTTTTAAAACCAAAAAGAAAAAGGTAACATTACCAAAATAAAAACCACACTGAAAATATAGTGTGGTTAATTTAAAATGCCGTCCATTTGATCAGCTATCTGTTGGCCTGTTGAAGTTAGTACATGAGCATATGTTTGAAGCGTTACTTTTATACTTTTGTATCCTAGTCTTTCACTCACTACTTTTACAGGTGCACCATTTAACAATAAAATTTTTTATAGGTGGTGGTTCGTTGACCTGTTTTTCTTAAACAGGGAGCTACATAAAGTGGCTCTCTGCACAGAATCAATCTTTCTTTTTTTTGTAGTCTTTTACTAAGCTTGAAACAGTTAAACCCATTACACCGAAAGCTACTACATAAAATAAAATATTTGTTACAGGTGTATCAATTTTTCCTAAAATCAAGACAACAGCTATAATAACGATGGGTAAAGTAATTAACAAACTTTTGGATGCTTTATTTTCCTGTGTCATTAACCAAGAACCTCCTTTTTGTTTCAGCATCTAGGTGTGTTTTAGTACATTTTAAAAAACGAACAACATGATGGTTTTAGCAACCCACCATGCTGCATTTTCACTTCCAGTAACTTTAAGAGCACCTAAATAAATACCATGTTCAAGAGTGCCTGTATAATGTTCAATAGTTATTAGAATTGTTTCTAACCCTGTAACACCGCCTATCATTACTTTCAGTTTTGTAGGTAATTGATCATAAGCTTCTTTTATTGCTTTTATAGCCCATGTGAATTTACCGTGTGTAATAGCTTCTCCATTTGTTTTTGATTGAGCTCCTTTAATTGCTTTTTTGAACTTTTCTGTTTCTACTTCATTTAAATTCCAATACTGTGTTATTTCATCTATTGTAGGCTCTTTTGCTTGATCAAAAGAAGATTTTACAAATGAATAAGAATAGAACTGTTCTTTCTCAAAAGCTTTAGATGCATTTGCTTCTGCAAAAGGTGAGAGTATAAAAACAGAAATTCCTGCAACCATTGATAATATTAAACCTTTGGAAGTACTTGATTTTCCCATAATAAGCTCCTACTTTGGAATATTTTTTAGATTAAGCTTTCAACTAATTAATAATTCAATAATTGTTTTAGTTGTTAGAAATATTCTTCCTTCTTTAAATAATGTTATCATTTGTAAATAAATGAAGTAAATAGGTTATTTGTTATAGGATAGAATGGTATAATATACATATTAATTACGAAAAGACATGACTAGCAAAGAATTTAAATCATTCGTAGAATATAAAAAAGGAATATCTTTTTTGCTCTTAAAAACGAAGAAATACCAGAGGGGGATATTAAAGAAGAAGAGGAGGATAAATAGCTTCTACAGAAAAGATAGAAGTGAATACAGTATATCGTTAATAATTACAGGATTTTTATATCTTCTTTGTAAGCTGAGAAAGATATAGAGCACTAGAAAAGTTCACGTTAGTCAAGATCACTTAAGAAGAATTGCTGAAGGCTTTATCGTAGGCTAAGCTTATGGTAGCCATTGAATGAAAACGTTATAACTTAGAGTAGTGGTAGACAGAAACATAACCTACCGGTTGAAAGGATGATCGTGGTGGTAAAAACAGATAAAGCTTCCTCCTGAATACAAGCAATTACATTCAGGAGGAGATAAAAAATGTTTAAACAAATAGATGAAAATTATCCGAGAAAAGAGCACTTTCATCATTATATGACGGTAACCCGATGCACATATAGTCTGGTGATCGATCTAGACATCACAAAATTGTATGCAATATTAAAAGAAAAAAGGCTAAAAGTATATCCTGTGCAAATTTATTTGTTAGCAAGAGCTGTGCAGCAAATTCCTGAGTTTCGGATGGATCAAGTGAACGATGCACTTGGTTACTGGGAGATTCTCCATCCTAGTTATACGATTTTAAATAAAGAAACAAAGACATTTTCAAGTATCTGGACGCCTTATGACGAAAACTTTGCTCGGTTTTATAAAAGCTGTGTAGCGGACATGGACACTTACAGCAAAAGTAATAACCTATTTCCGAAACCTCATATGCCAGAAAACATGTTCAATATTTCAAGTCTGCCGTGGATTGATTTTACTTCTTTTAACCTTAATGTATCTACAGATATAACTTATTTACTACCAATATTTACGGTAGGTCAATTTAAGATGAAAGAAGAAAAAATCACCTTGCCAGTCGCGATTCAAGTCCATCATGCTGTTTGTGACGGCTATCATGCCGGTCAATATGTGGAATATTTGAGGTGGCTTATTGAACATTGTGAAGAGTGGTTAGACGATTCATTGGATATGTCCTAAATGTCAGGAGTGATTTGCAAGAGGTTTCCAATGGTTTATAGAAGTTAGCATAAAGCAGACTTTAACGAGTCTGCTTATTTGTTGTGTGATGAAGAAGTTATTAGTTTGCAAATAAGGCAATCATGTTTTGTTTCTCAATTATTTTTGCGGTTTCTTTTCGGTGTTTTATAAATTCCATTATGTGATAATAAATGTAATATAAAGGGAATTGATGGAGTGTGGATAGGGGTATAGAAATTTTCAGCTTGAAACTGTCTTCAAGAGTAGTAGGCCTGAAAAATGATTCTGAGTGTTTGTCATGTAAGCTTCTAAATTAATTAATGATAGGTGATGAACTACGGAGTAATGGAATATTTTGAAACTGTAAAAAGGGCGGGAGATTCTTATAGAAGAAAGCAGTGATTTTGTCGGATGTGAAAAAATGTATGCTCACTCTATCCTAAAATCATTATATTGAATTAAATGTATATGTATTTACTCTAAAAATTGATAAAGGTGGTTTACATGATGAAAAAAAGCAATACATTATTACTGTCTTCAATATTTTTAGCTAGCACGATATTCCCTGCAACTGTTTCAGCAACTACTGTTGAGAAAAATGAAACTGAATGGATAACAATTGCAGAGGATACTTCAACGGATTCTGTATCGCATTCAACTAACAAAAAATCGGCAAAAGCTGACTATGTTACGAATTGGAAACTAAGAAAAACTGGTGGATTGATTGGCGAGATATTTCAATGTAACTACAGCATGTTAACGACAGCGAAGTCAAAGGGTAAAATTGATTATATAGAAGCAAAATCACGACTATATGGAGGAGATGGAGGACTTTCTAAAAGCAAGACCGATTCTGCGAAGAAATCAAATTATGCTGGAGCGAATGCTGCCGGTGGTGTTGATGGTGGCTGGGGATGTAAAGGTAGAGCGATTGGAAACTCTTTATATAAAGATAGTGGTTATAAAACTGTTAGTCGCCAAAAGACTTTTAAAATTTAATAGTCGTGATGAGACATAGAACAATTTTATTCATAACCATTTTCATCGTATTACTAATGACTTTTATTTTATTTGTCAGACAAGGAAAAGTCTCTGGCGATATAGACTATAATGATGAAATGTTGGATGTTACTGGACCAGGAACGGAGACCGTATCATATGGTATGTATGAACCTGAGGGGAAGCTTCTTGATACTCTAGATATCGGTTTGATTAAGAAGAACCAAATGAACAAAGTTCTTTCCTTCTCACACTACATAGACGCAGATAGAAAGTACACGTTATTCTTACTAGCAAATTTTAATCAAATAGCATTTTCTGCAGATAATCATAGACCAGCTAAATCATACACATTTGAGATGACTAAAGACCAGGTGATGACATTACCAATCAAAGCGACATTACCAAAAGATGTTGGAGAAATAGCGTTTATTATTGTTCCCGAAGCAAAGTATCATTTGAAAGATAGTCATATAGATATAGCGACAGGTTTACAAGAAAATTATATTATGCGATTCATTACAAAAAAAGCTTCATCTCATCATATTAGAAGTGAATTTTCTCCAATATATAAAACGGATGAATTAACTGGAGAAGAAATTTTCATGGCTTCAGGAAAGGTTTCAAATAAAGTGCTGTATACTTCAAAAAGTCAAATGCCGGTCTATCTCCAAGTGGATAATACAAGTAAAGAAAAAATGAATTATGCTTTAGTCGCATTCTCGGAATTCGATCAACAAAAATTCAATGGAAAACCTGTGATGTATGTATCTGTAGAAAGTGAAAAAACAAATGTTTATCAAATAAAATTGCCAAAAGTGAAAAAGGAAAAGAATTTTCAAGTCATTGCTTTTCCTGCACCTTTTGATAATAGTACTAAATTTGAGGAAGTTAATTTTAGAGGCTATTCTTCTATTAGAACGTTAATTCAACCATAGGAGGCAATTTTATGTGGATGATCATTATTTTATTCATTATATTGATAGGATTTACAGGGAACATGGTATCGATTTAGAGAAATATTCAACAATCTAATGAAAAGATTATAAAATTATTAGAAGAAAATCAGACACACAAGTAGTCCATTGAGTTATGGTTTATGACAGCGTATTTAGCACACTGCTCCTGAGAGGGAGCTCTTTATTTACGGTTTCTTTTTGGAAAGAGTAGCAGAATAGAAAGGCTCTTAAAGCTCAAAATGATATTCAAAAAGGAGAGTGTCTGTATGGTGATTAAAAGACTCCTAATCATTGTATCCATTGTATTGTTAAGTGTTTCAACAGCAGAAACTTTAAAAATCATTGAAACAAAATCAATTCTGAATACAACAATGGAGGAACAAAAATCATATCGAAACACGACTATGATTGATCGAAATACAACTTCTGAAAACGTATAGACAAGATTAAAACAGACTTTAAGAGTCTGTTTTTTTATGAAGTAGAATGAGTAAATGAACAGTTGGTCAATGTTATACTTATCTCAGATAGATACGAGGAGGCATCCACTTTGAAATCATTCTGGGAGAAAGATGAAGAGAGTCCTTTTACGTTAGAAAAGATAGATGAGGAACAAATTCATGAAGCAGAGGGAACGCTTGGTGTCACTTTACCTGATACATACAAAAAACTCATTTTAGAATGGAATGGTGGTTTTACAGTTCGCAATGCTTTTCCAACCGAACGGCCGAATTCATGGGCAGAGGATCATGTTCAATTCGACCATCTAAGAGGAATCGCCAAAGATGATGTAATTATGAATAGTGTTCAGTTAAGTGATGAATTGGAGCTGCCTGAGGGACTTATTTTCATCAGCGGGGAAGAAGATACATGGATCGCCATGGATTATCGAGAAACGAAGGAACATCCTCCTATTCACTATTTCGATTTAGAGCTGGAAGTAGATTTTAAGCTGGCAGATAGTTTCGATGAATTTGTTGAGCGGTTATATACAGCTGACGACGCCATGGTTGAAGTAATAGAGATTGAGGAGGAAGCTTCGGATTTATATATCAGTAAAGAAGAGCTTGAACACATTTTTGAGAGAGGAGACCTTCGTCAGCAGAATCTCTTCAAAATAGCGCATTATCCGATGGAAGACATTGAAGAGATTGCATGGTTTTTCTTGCGCATGAAACAGTGCATTCAACAGATAAAAGATCAACATGTCTTGTATGAAACAGCTACTGCTATTCACTCCAACCTTCTGTTAAACCCAGATATGCCAAGGAATGACCGTATCAATCAAGAGCTGCAAGAAATGGCTGAATTTCTAGAAAATAGTGGAGATCCGAATATCGCCTTTTTGGGAGGGGACATTCATCCAGTGAAAAAACGATAGTGAAAGAAAAAAAGCCCCCAAAAAGGGCTTTTTTTAATCTAATTCATGAAAAAACTGTTTGAGTTGATCAATGAAAACGGATTTGGATTTTCCCTTTTTATAGATAAACTCAATATTGATGTTGAAATTGATAGATGGATCGATTGAAATTTGTTTTAATGTTCCTTGTTTTACTTCATTTCTAACACAATGATGAGGAAGAAACGATAGTCCCATTCCTTGCAGCACCAAATTTTTTGCAGTTTCCATATGATCAACCTCAATGGAAATGTTCGGTGTGATGTTGTTTTTTTGAAATAATCGGTGGAGCATCAACCAATCAAATGACCCATAGTCAAAGAAAATAAAAGGTTGTTCTTCTAGTTCTTTCATATTGATGTTGTCTAGGCTGGCGAGCGGGTGATGAGTTGGGACGAACAGCCCGATTGGATCGCTGAAAATCGGGATGGATTCAATTTGAGGATGTGTTTCAGTCCTGACAATGCCAAAGTCTACTTGGTTGTTAATCACTTTTTGGACTACATCCTTTGAATGTCCTGTTACAATTTTCACTTTCAGGTTTTCGTATTTTTCTTTTAGGGCGGGCAATATGTTAGGCAATAGATTATTGGAAATAGAGGATGCGCATCCAATCGTCAATTCATAAGGGATCATCGTTTGTTTAAGACTATGCTTTGCTTCTTGATAAGAATGGAGAATCTTTTTGGCATGCGGGTAAAACTGTTCACCTTTTTCCGTCAGAGATAGTTTATTTCTCTGTCTATCAAATAATTTCAGGTCTAATTCTTTTTCTAACGATTGAATACGTGCCGAAACAGAAGGCTGGGTTAAATACAGTGCTTCTGCAGCTTTATTGATACTGCCTAGCTGGCATACATAAATAAACGCTTCTATATTCTCAATATTCATGTTATCCCCTTATATGACGTTCTTTAAATGTTTAGCTTTTCAAGCTCATACACTAATTTTACAGCTTCTTTCGCCAAAATGACAGTAGGGTCAATCACTTTCACAGCTTTGGTTGACCTTAGAACTAAAGGAATTTCTGTACAGCCGGCAATGATGGCTTCTGCTCCTTGATTGATTAAAATTTCTGCAGCTAACGCCAGTTCAATTTCGCCTTTACTCAATTTCCCTGCTTTCACGGCATAAATCCCATTCATCACGTTTTTCTGAAGATTTTCACTAGGAGTCATGACATCAATCTTGTGATGGGCACAAGCCTTTTGATAGAGCTGGGTTTTTAATGTGCCATCAGTACATAGTAAGCCCACAGACGTATAGTGATGTTTGTTCAGGTGCTTTGCGGTTTCTAATGGCATATTCATGATAGGGATATGAGTGGATTGTTGTACGTTTTCTAAAAAGAAGTGAGCGGTATTGCATGCAATCAGAATAAAGTCCGCTCCTGCGCGTTCTAATCTTTTAGCTGATGCAATCATATATTCTGTAGGATCTTCGCCTTTCCCAAATATGGCATTGGTTCTATCAGGGATTTGCGGATAATTATCAGCAATCACATGGAGATGATCCTGATCTTTAATAGCTGGTGTATGAGAGATAATTTTTTTCATCAGATCAATCGTCGCTAAAGGGCCCATACCACCCATAATCCCAATCGTTGTAGACATCACTATCACCGCATTTCATTTTTTTCTATTATAAAAAAAGAAAGGATGGTGGGTGTTATAGAAAAGTTCTATTTGTATATAGAAGGTTGATCAAAAGCACCTTTTATTTTCTTCTTTATCTGTTTTGAGGTATGAGTTGCAATCTAATCAAAAAACATTAGAATAAAGAAAAATTGATAAAGGAGCTACCATATGAATTTCAATTTGGATGAAGCTTTAGATATGTTGAGTCGAACTCCTCGTACATTAGAAAGTCTTTTGTCAGGTTTATCGAAGGATTGGCTTCACAGTCGTGAAGGGGAGGGAACGTGGAATCCCGTTGAAGTCATTGAACATTTGATTGAAGCAGAGAAATTCAACTGGATTCCCCGATTAAATGTCATTCTTGCTGATGGAGAGGATACCCCATTTCCTGCATTTGACCGCTACTCCCATTTGAATCAAACTGAAAGACAGATAGAACAAGCACTAGCGGAGCTTCATCATGTGCGGATGGAGAATGTGGCATACATTCAGCGTATGACACATTCAAGTCTTGATCTAGAGAAAAAGGGCGTCCATCCAGAATTCGGCGTCGTGCAAGTGAGCGAATTACTTTCTGCGTGGGTTGTCCATGATTTCACCCATATTTCCCACATTGTTCGGGTCATGGCGGAACGATATCGAACCGATGTAGGACCGTGGAGCGCTTATTTAGGGATTTTGAATAGGAAATAAATGATTAATGACGCTTCGCGGCCCACTCGGATTGAAGAATCGCATATTGATACTCATCGACCCAATGTCCTTTTGACATATAATTTTGTAGCAAATGTCCTTCGCGTCTCATGTCTAAACGTTCCAGCACTCGAATAGATTTTTCGTTGCGTACATCTGTAAAGGCAATGATTTTATGTTTGTTCAGTGTAGTGAAAATATATTCGATCATTGAATTCAAGGCTTCATGAATATAGCCCTTTCCTTGAAATTCAGGCGCGAGTGTAAATCCTATTTCAACGATTCTAGGCTCGCTGCCGAGTGTATGAATGGCGCAATCTCCTATCAACTGATTGGATTCAGATAAGGCAATCGCGTATTGAAACCACGTCCCTGGTTGATTAGGTTGTTGCGTCATTTGGTGTTGTACAAATGATTCAGCGTCTTCGTGCGTGTAGTTTTCCCAAGATTGAAATGTGGCAATAGAGGGATTTGATCGGTATTGATAAAATGCTTCAATATCCTGCTGATCAAACTGACGAATCACAACCCGGTTTGTTCTTGTAAATATGCTGTTTGCATTCTTCATGTGTTACCCTCACTTTTTAGTTTGTTCTTGATTTAAAAAAGTCTATTAGCCATTCAGATAGCTGTTTTTGCGCTTTGGTCACAAATCGATCGGCATAATACGTTAATTCAAGATGCCGAACAGGAGCAGGGGCAGAAATAGGGATAGAGACAATATTAGGCCATGCTGAATGTTGCTTTAACAGCCCTCTTGGCTGGATGGTGGCGCCGATACCGGCTTCAACCAGCTGCAATAATGAAGTGGCAGACCCAACATCCATGACCGTGTCCAATTCAAAACCGTGTTCTTTACATACGTCATCGACCAAATCTCTTCCTAGATAGCCTTTTGGATACATGACCAGTGCATGTTTTGTCAGCTCTTTTAGCGTCACTTCACGCCTTTTTGCCAGTTCACTGTCTGAATGAACAAACAATTCGTAGGGCTCATCGCCAAGTGGAATTTGAATCAGTCGTTTATCCGCAGGCCCGCGCAGCCCAATTCCGATATCGACTTTATGTGAGAGCACCTCGTCACGAACAAAGATGGTCGAAAAAGCCTTTAGGTTGATCTCTGGGTACAGCGTTTTAAATTCTACAAAAAGCGGAACAAGCTGAAAGTCAAGATCAGAGGGAAGGACGGCAAGCCGAACGGTACCCCGCTGTTCAGATAACAGCTCTTTCATAGCATTTTTGGCATCTCGTTCAGCCTGAAGCATTTTCATGCCATATTGATAAAGAAGCGTACCAGCTTCAGTTGCAACTACTTTTTTACCGATTCGGTCAAAAAGCGGCATCCCAACTTCAGCTTCAAGCAGCTGAATCTGTTGGCTTAATGTAGGCTGTGATATACCTAGTTGCTCTGCAGCCTTTGTGAAATGTAAATGATCGAATACAGCCATAAAATAGGTAATGTGACGAGTATCCATATGCCATCCTTTCATTAATGATAGTATTTTCCTATCATCATAATACGAATTATTGTATTGATCAATGAATGAAGCGGATTTATACTCATAGTAACCTCAACAAGATGAGAGAGGAAGAAGAGTATTGATAAAAAAAATATTTTATTTAGCTGCTTTATTTTTAGCTGCCTTAAACTTGCGCCCAATCATTACATCCGTAGCTTCTATGATGAGCATGATTCAATCAGACCTTGGCGTTAGTGCACTCACGGCAAGTCTTTTAACCACTTTGCCGGTCTTGTGCATGGGAGTGTTTGCCCCTGTAGCAACGAAACTAAGCCGCCGGTTTGGATTAGAGAGAACTCTTTTTTTCTCGATTTTTCTTATCACAATTGCGACTGGACTCCGTGGTACAAGTCAAACGGTTACCATCCTTCTCATGACTGCTTTTGCAGGAGGAGTTGGAATTAGTTTTGCCGGACCATTGTTGTCTAGTTTTATTAAAAAGTATTTCCCGAAAAGTCCTGGGATTGTCAGTGTGTACTCTATATCGATGACAGTTGGAGCTGCACTTGCTTCGGGCTTGACCATTCCGATTTACCTTCGCAGTGAGCATAACCTTCCACTTGCGTTATCCTGCTGGGCGATTTTAGGCGTTATTGCCATGATTTTATGGCTCGGTCTAGCTCGTCAAAACCAACAAGCGGATCTTGCAGACGTGCCACTGAGATTACCGCTGCGAAACAAAAAAGCCATTCAATTCACCTTGTTCTTTGGCTTTATGTCTAGCATGTTCTATTCGTTAACAGCGTGGATTTCACCCATTGCGCTTGATTTTGGGAATAGTCCGCAGTATGCCGCCATGCTGCTTACGATATTTACACTCATTCAGATTCCGGTGGCATTACTCGTTCCAAACATCGTCAATCGTCTAGGAAAGCCGAAATTATTTCTGATCTTATGCAGTTTGTCAGAGCTGATTGGCCTCATATTCCTTCTATTGCCAATGCCGATCCTGCCAGCTGTTATTTTTCTAGGGATTGGAGCAGGTGGATTATTTCCTTTGGCGCTTATGCTGCCTATTATTGAAACGCGTACGCCAGAAGAAGCCGGTACATGGTCAGCGATGTCACAGATGGGCGGGTACGTCATGGGAGGATTTGGTCCATTTTTAATCGGTTTGATTTTCGATATCAGCGGACATTTTCAAGCTGCTATTGTCGCAATGCTCGCCATCGTGATGCTGATGATTGGTGTTCAGTTATCTATGAAGTTAGGGGGAAAACGTGAAGAAGGATCCAGCTCATAATTTTACTCGCTGGAAGCATTTCGGTCATCATGTCTAGAGGCTGCCCTATTTAATTGGAAATTGGAGGGATTCACATGCTTATACGAGAAGCAAAAACGATCGACTATCCACAATTAAGAGACATTTATTTCGAATCCCGCCGGCAAAGTTTTCACTGGCTCCATACGGAAGAAATACATCAGCATGATTTTGATCAGGATACCCGGGAGGAACAAATTTTTTTAGTCGAGAAGAACAATAAAATCCTTGGTTTCATTTCTCTATATGTACCAGATCGTTTTATTCATCTCTTGTTTGTCCATCCAAATGCGGCTGGTCAAGGGGCTGGAGATCTATTGCTTCAACATGCTATAGAAGTTCTAGGAACACCGGTCACCCTCAAATGCGTTTCCGAAAATCACAAGGCTTTATCTTTCTATCACAAAAGAGGTTGGAAGGCAGTGGTAGAAGAAGGAGAACCGGGGGCGGAATACTGGGTTCTTGTTTATGAAGAAAGATCATTTATGTTTTAGCTCCTTTACAAGGGGCTTTTTTGCGGTTTATTTTCGGTGTCGAAAGATTTATAAAATGATAATATATGTCATTATAGGGAAAATAGAGGGAGGAGTAGGGGTGGATGAAAAAAGTACTTTCTTCTCACGTCGGCTTGAAAATCAATGAATGGTATTATCATATTCAAAGATTTAATGTTCCTGATGCCGAGGCGTATAAAGAAGAAATCAAATCGATGCTTGATGATATGGAAGAAAATCAGGATCTATTATTATATTTCTCACTCATGGAGTTCAGACATAAATTAATGCTAGATTACTTGGATCCTTTAGAAAATGGGAAAGAACGAGCGAACTTCAGGGAACTTGCAGTGAAGATAAAAAAAGATCAAGAGAAATTAACAGGATTGCTAGAATATTACTTCAATTTTTTCTACGGCATGTATGAATTTGAGAACTACGAATACTTAAATGCGATTACCTTCTATAAGCGGGCAGAAAAAAAGTTAACCCTTGTAAGTGACGATATTGAACGTGCCGAGTTCAATTACAAAATGGCTGAAATCTATTACCACATGAAACAAACCCACATGTCCATGCACCATATCGCACAGGCGATAGAATGTTACCGAGAAAAAGATACATACACAGTTAGAGAAATTCAATGTTCTTTTGTCATTGGCTTAAACTATATCGATATGGGCTGTCCCGAAAAAGCCATTCCACATTTTGAACGCGCACTAGAACAAGTTGCCGATCACTCAACAAAAAGATTAGAAGGGTCAGCGCTCTATAATTTAGGGTTGAGCTATTTTCATCACGGTGACCTAGCACAAGCAATTATTCACTTTAATGACTCGATTCGAGCATTTAAAGAGCGGGGCTACGAGCATTTAAATCGGATTTTAGACCCTCTCGTGATGTTGTCAAAAGCCTATTTTAAAAAGAACGAACAGGATTTAGGTACGTATGCTTTGGATAGCGGTATAGAACTATCTGAAAAACTGAAAGATCATGTGCTGTTACGTATCTTTACGTTTTTAAAATCACTATACGTTGACAACAATTTTGAAAAACTAGAGCAAATTTCAGAATGGTTAGAGATGAAGTCCATGTATCCTGACCTTGAAGACTTAGCAAAAGATGCCGCAAAATATTATAATGAATTGGGAGATAAAGACAAGGCAATGCTGTTTTATGAAAAAATTCTTTATTTCCAAGTTCAAGTAAAGCGGGGTGACTGTCTATATGAAATTTAAAACTGTATCCATTGTATTCGTGGTGATGAGTGTGATAAGTGTTGTGAGTTATTTCACATCTGAAGTTACAGCAAGTCATGATGAAGCTAGGAGAGGTCATACAGCAAGTATCGGTTATTCTGCTTAGTAAAAGGCCCTTAAAGGGCTTTTTACTTTAAAATGGAATTTATGCAATGGATAAAGTATATTTTTCACATAAAATATACTGAGGAGGAAGTAAAATGACAATGTTAAAATCCAAATTATTTCGAAGGATTTTCATTATATTCTTTGCTTTAACCTTTATGATTAGCCTGTTAAATATGGCTGTATTTCCAGGGACGCCAGTGTCTTATTATGTTGGTCTGATTTGTAAGATGTTGTTAATCAGTTTGTTAAATGGTATGTTTTTCGGCACAATCTTCTATTTGATTGTCACCTTTCTTATCGCTAAAGATTTTAATCAAAATCAATAGTTAGCAAAGCATTCATGAATCTAACATTCTGATTGGAAGGCAGGCAGTATAAGCCGATACTAGAACAACAAAGATTCAAAAGTTCTCAAGTCTCATTTTTCATTCGCAAAACTCCACTATAAACTCATTCAAAATTTGAATTGCCAATGTTAAATTTCTCTTTCACCTTTATATCGATTCAATGTTGTTAATAATATGAGAATAGCTAGAAAAGTGTACCACATGAAAAATGATTACTAGGGGGAATCACAATTTCATGTGAGGCCTCTAAGTAAGTGAAGTGAAAAAATCTGCCCTAATAAAGGGGCAGATTTTTTTGCATTTTTACATTATTCGTAAACATAACAAGTGCCGCTTATAACAGTGACACATTCATAAGTATTAGAGTAAGACTTACCATTCGAATCTCTAAAGAAAACGGTAACGGTTGCTACTCCACTGCTATTGTAGCCATTCCATTGATATTGATAGCCATCATACTTGTCCCTAATAGGGATTAAATTCGAAGCGGCATCAGCAGGAATTGCAGAGAACATTAAAGCACCAGTGAAGAGAGTAGCTCCCACTATTTTTTTCATTTTTCCCTTAAACATTAAAACATCTCCCTTTTCCTTATTTTTCTATTAAACCAATGTTTAACAGATGCTTATAAGAATAGCACGTCTAGTAGGAGAAAAATGTCAAAAAATGTCTAAATAAATAAAAATTCAAAAAATATACATATTTAGGAATTATTTGTTTTTGGCGTGATTGAATGTTTTTTCCTAAAAATGAATAAAGATAGACTACGCATAAAAGCGAACATGGATAAAGGGATGATTAAATTGATTAGGAGGAGAAATACATGCAAAAGCTTTGCAGGGAAGTCTGGATAGAAGTCAATCTTGATGCGATAAAAAGAAATATCGAAGCGATTCAAGCGCATATTCCAAGAAAAAGTAAGATCATGGCTGTCGTGAAGGCGAATGCTTATGGACACGGTTCAGTGGAGGTAGCACGGCAGGCACTGGAAAGCGGTGTGACGGAGCTCGCAGTTGCTAGCTTAGAGGAAGGCATTGTGCTGCGAAGAGCAAAAATTGAAGCGCCGATTTTGGTTCTTGGATTTACACCGCTCGATTGTGTGAAAAGGGCCGCAGCCTGGAGAATTGATCTCTCCGGCCTTCGAGAAGACTGGATTGCTCAAGCAAATGAGATCTTAGCGGAAGAAGAAAGCCAGCGCCGGCTTGGGATTCATGTCAATGTTGACACGGGGATGGGGCGATTAGGTGTACGGACAAAGGAAGAGCTGTTAGCGGTGGTGAAGGCGCTTGAAAAGAGTGAAAACCTGAGGTGGGATGGAATATTTACGCATTTCTCCACTGCGGATGAGCCTGAACCTGATTTCACGTTGCTGCAGCACAGCATCTTCATTGATTTTCTTCGGTTTTTGAAAGAAGAAGGGATCAAACTGCCGACCGTACATATGAACAATACAGCTGCTTCGATTGCGTTTCCTGAATTTAGCGCCGATATGATCCGGCTTGGTATCGGACTTTATGGATTGTATCCCTCGCAATACATTAAAAGCTTAGACGCTGTTCAGCTAGAGCCCGCTCTCAGTTTAAAAGCAAGGATTGCGTTCGTGAAGAAAATGGTGACAAAGCCAAGAACGGTCAGCTATGGGGCAACCTATGTGGCAAAGCCTGACGAAGTCATTGCGACCATACCGATTGGCTATGCAGATGGGTACTCGCGTGCTTTATCCAATCGAGGGTTTATGCTTTTCCGCGGAGAAAGAATGCCGATTGCGGGCCGAGTCACAATGGATATGACGATGATCAGCTTAGGAGAGATGAAAGCAAAGCAAGGCGAGGAAGTCGTCATTTATGGCCGTCAAAAGGGCGGAGAAATTTCTGTTGATGAAATTGCTGAAATGCTCAATACGATTAACTATGAAGTCATTGCAACAATAAGCCGCCGTGTTCCAAGGTTTTATCGTCGAGGCGGGAAGATAATTAAAATATCGACGCCGGTGATGTATGTGTGAAGGTAAGGACAGCATGAAAGTCCAAAAATCCCCCTTTATATGGAAAGGGGGATTTTGAGTTTCATGTCTTATTTCGGCTTAAGCTCGATACTCTTTATCTAAAATAAGAATTGGTTTAATCGTAGATCCATTTTTAGAATCTTCAAAAGCTTGTTCAATCTCTTCTAATTCGTAGAATTTTGCTAGTTTCTCAACTGGGAATTGTCCATTTTTAAAAAACTTGACTAGTTTAGGAATGAATAGTTGAGGAACGGCATCTCCTTCTATCACACCTTTTAGCGTGAGCGCATTGAGCATGAGATCATTTGTGACATTAAACGTTAAATCGCGTTTTCCTACTGCTACTGTTGCACAAGTTCCTTTGACACGCAGGCAGTGAAGGGCAGCTAGTGTGACTTCTGGTACTCCAGTTGTTTCAAATGAGTAATGTGCTCCTTTTCCTTCTGTGATTTCCTTTACTTTTTCAGCTGGATTCTCATGTTTACTGTTGATGACATGTGTTGCACCTAATTCTTTTGCTAGCTCAAGGCGGCTATCATGGATATCAACGGCAATAATCGGATCACAGCCTGCAATTTTTGCTGCCATTAACCCACTTAAACCAACAGCGCCTGTACCGAACACAACAATGCTTGTACCTGGAGCTGGAGCAAGTGAATTTAAGACAGTACCGCTCCCAGTCATTAAGCCGCAGCCGAATGGTCCTAAATAACGTAAATCAGTTTCTTTGTCTACTTTCACCACATTTTTCTCATCAACCGTTGCATATGTACCAAATGACGATTGACCAAAAAATTGTGATACATCTTGATGATCATGTGTATGGATAGGCGTTTCATTATGTTTATTGCGACCAGAAAAATTCAGTGGAATCATGTTTTCACATCCACCAGCGTTCCCGTCAAGACAATTATGGCAATGACCGCAATAAGCGAAACCTAGTACAACGTGGTCTCCTTCTTGAACGGTTGTGACATTAGAACCTGCTTTCACGACTATGCCAGAGCCTTCATGTCCTAATAAAGCAGGACGTGGGACAGGGAGCGTGCCATCTAATACAGTGGCATCCGTATGACAAACGCCAGATGCAACGATTTTGACAAGCACTTCATCTGCTTTTGGATCATCTAGTAATAGTGTTTGTTTCTCGAAATCTTTTTCATTTGTTGTGACCATCGCTTGAATTTCCATATCATGTGCCCTCACTTTTTGTATAGTATGATATTCTGAAGAAGTTAGATCAAATGTCACAAAAATTCATTTCTTTATGACTAAGTTGATTGTAGGACGAAAGATTTTCCGTTTCAATCAGCAAAAAATCTTTTTTGTATAGGTTTTCAACACAAATGAATTTATGTATCTCTAATCAACATTTTTTAAAAAGTGTCTAAAGGAGGGGCCCATGATCAAAAAAGAGGATCGCCGTGTTGAGCGAACAAAAGAAACACTTCGTCAAACATTCAAAATACTAGTAAAAGAAAAAGGATATTCGCATGTAAAAGTGAAGGATATTGTGGAAAAGGCAAACTATAATCGGACGACGTTTTATGTGCATTATGAAAGTAAAGATGAATTAGCAGCAGATGTTATTCATCGAGAAATGGTAGATTTCGAATATGAATTTTGTAAGCCGACTCGTGAAAATCCACTGTTGGATTTAACTCGCATGAAACCAGATGGCACCGATGTATTTCAATATATCGTTGAAAATCGCGACTATTATGATTTATTAGTGATGGAAGACCGAATTCCCCACATACAAGAAAAATTGCTTAAGAAAATACAATATATTTTCCAAAATAGAATGTCGTTTGTGAGTGATCAGTATGCAGAAATCAACGACAGTTATTTTGTCCAGTATCGTTCATACGGCATTTTTGGTTTTATCATTGAATGGATCAGAAATGACTACAATGCATCTCCCTCAGAAATGGCACGACGTATTATCAATTTATTATATATTCAATCCTCACTCATGATTCAGTTGAAAAATGAAGAAGCGATTATGAAAAGGTAATGTCATATAAAAGTGATATATGTAGAAAGATATTAATAGAAATAAGAGCGTCCTAAATTTATGACAGGCACAACGGTAAAAATTAAATTTTATTACAAATATGTCGATAAAAGGAGGGGAATTTAAGAGATGGAGGAAAGAAACGATGAAAAAAGGATTATTTTTAGTGCTTTTGACCATTTTTATGATGGTCACAATTCATCCGTTAAAAGCTCATGCAGCTGAGACAAATGGTTGGACGAAGCGAGCGGACTTACCGGAAGAGCGTATCGGAGCAAGTGTAGGTGTAGTTGACGGAAAAATATATGTATTCGGTGGAGCTAGCCAGCAGTCTAAGTTCAATGATTCAACATATATGTATGATCCTAAAACTGATTCGTGGACAGAAAAATCAGCGATGCCTAGGTCAAGAACAGGTGCTGCTTATGCGACAGTAGATAAAAAAATCTATGTCATTGGCGGTCTCTATGAAACGACTAAAACAGTTCATAGAACTATGGATGTTTATGATACAGAACTTGACCAATGGACAGAAGAACCGATTAAGATGCCTGATAAATTTATATATACATCCTATACAACAGGTGCCTTACGAGCTGTTACAGTTGGAGAAAAGATTTATATCGTATCCTCTTTATCATCCTATAAAGAAAATTTTTATTCCTATGATACGGTAAGTGGAGAGTGGGAATCTTTAGATAGTTCCCTATTAGTGAATCACCAAGGTAGAAGTATTTCAGAAATAAATGGGAAAATATATATTGCTGGTGGTGAGGCTAATGTTAGCCGAGGGAAAGATAAAGACATTTTAGAATATGATAGGTCGCAAGGGAAGTGGCAACGCTTAAAGGATGTTCAATTAAATTCTTTTGCCTATGAAGCTGCATTTGCGACATATAATCATAAACTATTTATCATTGGTGGACAGCAAATTGGAGATAGATCTAGCAAATTATTAAAACAAGTTCAAATATTTGATCCAAAAACTAGTCAAGTTAAAGATTCTTTATATGAAATCCCTGAAGGTAGAGTTGGATCTGTGGCAGTTATTGCTGATGATCAATTATATGTTATTGGTGGAAGAGACTATGCTGAATCAATTGGTAGTCATTCTGTCAAAAACAATTTTAAATCTGTTATCTCTATTCCATTAAAAGATCTGCAAAAAGTGTCAACGGATCAGGAGGAAACAAAACCAGATGATGGTACAACCGAAGAGCCGAAAGATCAGGATGGGACAAATCCAGGTGATGGCACAACAGAAGAACCGAAAGATCAGGATGGGACAAATCCAGGTGATGGCACAACAGAAGAGCCAAAAGATCAGGACGGAACAAAACCTGGTGATGGGTCAACCGAAGAGCCAAAAGATCAGGACGGAACAAAACCTGGTGATGGGTCAACCGAAGAACCGAAAGATCAGGATGGAACAAAGCCAGGGGAAGAATCAACAAAAGGTATACTTTCAATTACTATGATAAACGGACTGCAAAAGGATTATCTGCTCTCAATGAAAGAAATCAACAATTTTCTTAACTGGTACAAAGAAAGAAGCTTTGGAATTGGGATGAACTTTTATGAGATCAATGATGAACACAATAAAGGACCTTTCACAAGTAAGAAAGATTACGTGGTGTACCAAAATATCTTAATGTTTGATATCAAGCAATATTGATAAAATGAAAGCTGCTGATAATAGATTAGCAGCTTTTTATATTTTGTATTATTGTTAAAAATAGGATGAACATCATAAAAAAACAAGATATTTTTTTAAAAATCTGCTAAACATCCCATAACCACGTCCGATAATAGAATTGTCAGGGTTGATAAGCCCTAGAATAAAGGACTTTTTTCAGACAAGGACGTCTGTCAGGTCCCACATACATGGAGGTAATAGGAAATGAGAATTAACCACAATATCGCAGCACTTAACACATTAAACCGTTTGTCTGCAAACAACGGTGCGAGCCAAAAGAACATGGAGAAACTTTCTTCTGGTCTTAAAATCAACCGTGCAGGAGATGACGCAGCAGGTCTTGCAATCTCTGAAAAAATGCGTGGACAAATCCGCGGATTAGAAATGGCTTCTAAAAACGCACAAGACGGTATCTCTCTTATCCAAATCGCAGAAGGTGCATTGACTGAAACTCACTCAATCCTTCAACGTGTACGTGAGCTTGTTGTTCAAGCTGGAAACACTGGTACACAAGATGATACAGATCTTGGTGCAATTCAAGAAGAAATTAATAACCTTGTCCAAGAAATTGGTAACGGATCTAACAAGAATGGTATCTCTGACCGTACAGAATTTAACGGTAAAAAATTGTTGAATGGCGATTTCGCTGACGGTACAGCTACTCTGACTTTCCAAATTGGTGCAAACAAAGCACAAAAATTAGATGTTAACATCGAAGCAATGTCTTCTGATGCTCTAGGTGCTACTGATGCATCTGGCGCACTTGTAACTGGTCAAGCTGTATCTGACCTTGATGTAACACAATTTACTGCTGCTACACCAACTCTTACATTTGATCAACAATTAGACATCGTTGATGGCGCTATTAAACAAGTTTCAGATCAACGTTCTAAACTTGGTGCAGTTCAAAACCGTCTAGAGCACACAATCAACAACCTTGGTGCTTCTGGTGAAAACTTAACAGCTGCTGAGTCTCGTATCCGTGACGTTGACATGGCGAAAGAAATGAGTGAGTTCACGAAGAACAACATTCTTTCTCAAGCTTCTCAAGCAATGCTTGCACAAGCGAACCAACAGCCACAAAACGTACTTCAATTACTACGTTAATGAAAAGCCCCTTGAGGGGGCTTTTTTTTATGCTCTTTTTTCTTCGTTTTTTCTCCTCCTCCTTACTTATGATTCTTAAATCCCTCTGATAAATCATGAAAAATGACCTTTAAATTTGTCATACTCTAGCGAAACGATCATAATGAATAAGACTTTTTCCTTATTTATTCCTTTTTTGTTAAACATATTCCATTAAAGTTCGATAAATGGATTGTAAGGCTTACAAAAAAATTCTAATTTAGAACTTTTGGACATGGATGTCTAATTGGTTCAAACACATGGAGGTCATTTAATATGAGAATTAACCACAATATCGCAGCACTTAACACACTGAACCGTTTGTCTGCAAATAATGGAGCAGGGCAAAAGAACATGGAGAAGCTTTCTTCTGGTCTTCGTATCAACCGTGCAGGAGATGACGCAGCAGGTCTTGCGATCTCTGAAAAAATGCGTGGACAAATCCGGGGGTTAGAAATGGCATCTAAAAACGCACAAGATGGTATTTCTCTTATTCAAACAGCTGAAGGTGCATTAACTGAAACACATGCGATTCTTCAACGTATGCGTGAATTGACAGTTCAAGCGGGTAACGTAGGTACACAGCAGACTGAGGATTTAACGGCGATTCAAGATGAGATTAAAGCACTTGTTGAAGAGATTGATGGTATCTCAAGCCGCACAGCATTTAACGGAAAGAACCTTTTAAATGGAGATGTTACAGACGGATTCCAATTCCAAATTGGTGCGAACAAGGAACAACATATTATTGTTGAAATTGGTAAAATGGATGCAGAAACATTAACAGTTAAAGATATTGATGTAAGTGTTGATGGCTTCAATTTCGATACTGAAATTGAAAAAATCGATGCGGCAATCGGCGCTGTATCTAAACAACGTTCATCACTTGGTGCAGTCCAAAACCGTCTAGAGCACACAATCAACAACCTTAGCGCTTCTGCTGAAAACTTAACAGCTGCTGAGTCTCGTATTCGTGACGTTGATATGGCGAAAGAAATGAGTGAGTTCACAAAGAACAACATTCTTTCTCAAGCTTCTCAAGCAATGCTTGCACAAGCGAACCAACAGCCACAAAACGTACTTCAATTATTACGTTAATTAAAAGCCCCCTTTGAGGGGCTTTTTTTATGTTGATTTTAGCAACAGATGTAATTGAAAATCTGGAACAGCTTCATAGAAGAAAGCTCGATTTAATTCATCATTTTTTTGATTCCACCTATGCCACCAGTTGCGGACCTCACCAGTGGAGTCAGCTTGAATCATGTCTTGCAGCTGCTCTAGGTTGATGATTTTTCTCGGTTCTATTAAGAATGAATGCATACGATGATACGCCTCAAGGCATTTAGGTTGTTTTGTTTGAACGGCATATTGTACATAATAATTGAAAAATTCTTGTACAAATGTCAGATGGGGAATGGGGGTTCCTTTTAATTCGACGCCTTCCCAAGCCATATCCGCAATTGCACAAAGCCACCAGCCAAGCTCATTGGCGTGCTGCATTTGTTGTAAGGTATGCCGTTCAAAAGAAATAAGCCCATCTTCTTGTGCTTGTTTGAGCATACGCTCAAGTGTCTGTGCCTCAAGAGCTGCCTTTGTCATTCCCTGACCATGTATTGGATCTAATGTGGATAAGGCATCACCCATGACCAATAAGCCGCTTGGCCAATCTTCCATTTGTTCATAGTGGTTTCTGACACAAGCCGGAACTCTAAATCCTTTTGGTTTCGTATAGGGAATTAAATGAGTGATGGCTTCTGCTATCGAGGGATTGGTCAGCCTAGCGGTCTCTGCATCAAACTGATCAGCGTCTGTTGTTGGATAATGAGAACCGCCAGCTGCTGAGAGAAGAACCGCTACTAAATCATGATCTACTCGTTCAAACAGTCCTGTTGGAATTTTCTTATTTGGCTGTCCAACGATGACCATTGGTTCCAGATTCGGTGCCTCAGGTGGTATTTGGTAGTATCTTGTGCTATAGCCAAGAGACACGATCAGCTCATCTGTCTGCGGCAAGGTTCGCCCTGCGCTTTTCAGCCATTTTGGCAATTTAGACATTCTTCCAGACGTATCAATGACTATGTCCGCACTCATTTTGTTGATGATTCCAGGCTTTATCCTCCGATCTTTGACCTGTAATCCACTCACTTTAGTCGTTTCTTCTTCAAAAAGAAGAGCGATCGCTTCATGTTTTTCTAAAAATTGAACACGTTCCTCACGTAACATTCTTTGCATCAGCACCCACTCTAGCATGGCACGTCGTGTGACAGCTGTTTCTTCAGTATCGGTGAGTATTAACTCGCCATCTTTTGTCATAAATCGAGATGTCTGATGCCATGTGTTGTACCCGCCCATTTCGAGTAATTCTTTTGTATAACCAGGAAATAGACGTTCCACTATTTGTTTGCCTAGTGGCAGCATTCTATGTGGATGAAAGGCTTGAGGCGTGCCAAGACGATTCTCAGGAGCGTCGGGCAATTCGTCCTTTTCAATAATCAATACTTCAAGGTAAAAACTTGATAAAACCTTTGCAGCGAGCATTCCCGTTATTCCGCCTCCGATGACGATCGCCCGCTCATACTTCATGGGTTGTGTCACAACATGCGCCTCCAGTGAATATATAAAATGGTTACATGACCATTTCATCATATGTTGATTTTATAAGTATAGCAAATTCTCGTTTTTTTGAATATAGAAAGGAATTGGCATACTTTTTACTCGTAAATATGAAAAAAACTTCAATCTTGATCATTATTTTTAAAAAATAATAATCAAATTTAAGAGGAATGACCGATAAATACATTAAGGGGGTAGAGAGAATGGATATACTACAGAGTATTGTAACAGCAGCACCTTATATGATGAAGATTTTAAAAGATGAAGTGACGATGGGGGTCATTGATCGAGAAAAATTCTTGCTGTATTTGCCATCAAAAGATGTGGATTTTCAAATACGGACAGGAGATCCCATTAAACCAGATGATCAGAATATGAAAAATGCGCTTAGAGGTGAAACATCAAGTACATTTGTACCTGAATCGGTGTATGGGACGCCTTTAAATGCAATGGGATTGCCGATTTTCGATGAAAATCAACAAGTCATTGGTGCAATCGCTTTAGGTTTTCCACTTAAAAATCAAATAGAGCTTGAGGCGTATATGGAGTCATTGAACGACATCATTCAAAGTATTCAAGAAAAAGTACATGTGGTGGCGGCTCATTCAGAAGAGCTCTCTGCGACAAGTGAGGAAATGACATTCCAAACACAGCAAACACTTGAAAGCTCGAAAAAAACTTCAGATATTACAAAAATGATCAAAGGTATCTCTAAGCAAACGAGTTTGCTAGGGTTGAATGCTTCAATTGAAGCGGCCAGGGCAGGAAAAGAGGGAGCGGGTTTTAGTGTGGTAGCGAGCGAGGTTCAAAAGCTATCAAGCGAAACCTCACGTGCAACAGAAAACATAGAAAGCTCATTGCAAGGGATTTCCTCTAATATACATACATTACTTGAGAGTATGGGCCATATGAAAGGGTCATCTTCAGAACAAGCTTTATTAGTGACGGAGTTTAGTGAAATTGTAGACAGGTTGACGACGGTTAGCAAAGAAATGAAAGAATTTATGCAAAAGGTGATGTCAACGTAAAAAACGAATCCAAAAAGGGTTCGTTTTTTTGCTGGCTCGTTATTTTCTATTTTTCTGATCAAAGCGATAATCGTATGTTTCACCTTTGACCACATTTAAAAACTCATGTCCAATTTGAACGAGCTGTGCATTTTCCCATTTGATCAGAGGATCTTTATCAGGGTACTTCCAGTAGATTGTTTTTTTGTGATGGGTGAGTTTGTTTTCAATTTCTGCTCTGACCGCATTCTCTTTTAGTTTTCCTCCGCTATGTCGATATGTGTTAATGGTATAGGTTCCATCAGGTGATGATATCGAGCGGATGAATGTTCCGTGAGACACGCCTTGAAGAGAGAAGCATTTCCAGTAAATAATTCCGGCGAAGCTAAGACATAAGATGGCAAGGATGATGGTGGTTTTCTTTTTAAACATGAATTCCTCCAGGTGTAGATCGCAATATTCTAATATATGAGAGAGATTACAAAAAGATTCATATAGTCCAAAAGTTCTATTCATTTCAATTATCGGTCATTTTTTCTCAACATTCAACAGTTAGCCCGTAAAGATAAGGAAAATTTAAGGATGCATTCAGATCACACTGGTTATTCGAAAACACTTTACAAAAGAATTTGCGATCAGTAGACTTATGCTCATATAGAGAAATGGGGCAGATGGAATGAATCAAATCATAGATACGTATCAAAATTATGAAGAGCTTTCCGCTCATGAAAGAAAAGGGATCGACTATCAGATTCTTCATCAGCGGAAAGGGGATCAGCTTCTCGTCCTGTCACCTCATGCGGGAGGGATTGAATCTGGCGTGAGCGAGCTGGTCCATGAAGTAGCAACCGATTATTCTATGTATTTATTCGAGGGCCTTAAAGTGAAAGGCAATCATGTTCTTCATATTACGAGCACACGTTTTGATGAGCCGATTTGTCTTTCTCAAGTGCATACACATCATTATACGTTTGCACTCCACGGCTATGGAGAAACAGACGTCCTACAAACTTTAGTTGGCGGTACCGACAGGGAAAAAGCTGCTGAAACAGTGAAGTATCTCACACAAAATGGCTTCCATGCCTTACTTTTATCTGAATCGGATCAATTTGCTGGAACACATCCTCAAAATATTAATAATCAATGCCTCACAGGAAAAAGTGTTCAAATTGAAATTAGCCAAGCTCAGAGAAGAGCTTTCTTTCAAGACTTTAGGCGGAGCCGTAGGCGTGATACACAAACCGAACAATTTTATCAATACACAAATGTACTGAAACAAGTGTTAAGCCTTTATGAATAAACTTCTGACGTCACGTGTGCAGACGCTTTTGTTTGATACGCAGCTTCATTTTCTGCGACCTTGCCTGCTCTCATTAAATAAGAAGTGAATTCTTTTTGAAATTGAATGCCGGCTCTTCGCTGTTCAAATAGAGCAAGCCGTTTTTCAGCAAAATCCCGAGTGACATGAAATGTTTGAGCAATATGCAAAATGGCTTGCTGCCTAAGGTTTGGGAGCGTCATTTGCAGCAGCATAAAAGTCGGAACACAAAAGTGATACATGAATTGTTTTGCTTGAAACTCTTGCAGTTCTCGAAAGAGCTTGTGCATGTTAAAGTGGTTGCCTGTATGCTTCAGCACATGACAAAGCTCGTGGGCGAAATCTTGCCACTGTTCTTCTGACGATAAGGCTCTGTTTAAAATAATACTGTAAAGACCTTGATGTTTGATCATCATGCTGCCAGTATCCTCGTAGTGTACCCATACATGAAATTCAGCGGCGATCCTATGCATGTCTACATAGGCAGGACCGCTTATTTGCAGTTGAGTGTATAACCGTTTAATATCTTCTTCTAAATGGGTTAAAAAATAAGTCATGTCAAAACCTCCATACAAACGTATGTTCTATTTTTGCCGTAAAAGAAAAGTCCATATAGGACTAAATGGCTAATAAAGCTATCGCTTACTTTTTATATCGGCTTGTTTTTAACAATTTTAACATAAAATCAAAGAAAATTGGAAGTTTTTCCTGTTTTTTATTCTATTTTTTTATATTTTACAAAGATAAAACGGCGATTGAATTCAAATTTTACCATAGTCTTATGACGAAAACAAACAAATTTGTCTTACGTTTGCCACCGATTGATGAGCAAGATCAAACATCAATTTAACAAAAAGGAGTGCAAAACATGGTACAAATTTATCAAGATTTTATTCCAGTTGGAAACGGAAATCGGCCAGGATATGCTATGACGCCGCTTTATGTAACTGTGCATAACACAGCCAATACATCTAAGGGAGCTGACGCAAAAAGTCACGCAGCATATGTCAAACGCTCAACAACAGAGGTAAGCTGGCACTTTACAGTGGATGACAAGGAAATTTTTCAGCATCTCCCTTTAAATGAAAATGGATGGCATGCTGGGGATGGACATGGAGATGGCAACCGAAAATCGATTGGCATTGAAATTTGTGAAAATGAGGATGGAAACTTTCAACAAGCTGTCAAACATGCCCAGTGGCTTATTCAAAAGCTTTTAAAAGAACATGGCATTCCATTAGCAAATGTGGTGACGCATCAGCATTGGTCAGGAAAAACATGTCCACGTCTGCTGCTAGCTACATGGGATGAATTTAAAAGAGGAATTGAGACTGCAGGTGATCCGGAAACGGTTATCACATATGTGGTGAAAAGCGGGGATACGCTAACGAGTATTGCCAAAGCCCATGGTGTCACAGTGAGTGATTTACAGACATGGAATCAGATTAGTGACCCGAACATGATTCGAGTTGGACAAGTTCTCAAGATTTATCATGCAGAAGAAAAGCTCAGTTATGAACTGCCAGATGGGGTGTTAAAGGTGACATCACCTCTGACAAAGGGGGAGCATGTACGTCTCGTCCAAAAAGCGCTGGCTGCTGTGTATTTTTATCCTGACAAAACAGCTGTAGATAAGGGCATTGATGGCGTTTATGGGGAAAAAACAGCCAATGCCGTCGCGCGATTTCAACTGATGAATGGTCTAACAAGTGATGGAGTATACGGTCCTAAAACAAAAGTGAAGTTGCTTCAACTATTAAATCAGTGAGTCTTTCTTTTTGGCCGCTTGAATGACGGCTTCACTTTTTTCATGTAATCGGCAGACATAAGGGGATGGCTTAAATTCAGCAAACTGAACATACCTCAATTGTTTAAGTTTCTTTTTCATATTGGCACCTCAATCGTTGCAGCAGTTGGTTTTATTGTATGCAAGTAGATGTGAAAACGGAAGTAGGACGCGGATGAAGTTCCGCGTCCTTTAGTGTAATCAAGCTTTTTTATTTTTATACTCATCTAGGAGCTGTTCATTCTTTTTGAAAATACGCTCCGTATGGGGACTTACTTTGTAATCAGCCATACTAATATGGCGCTTTTTCTTTAAAATCTTAAATGGGTTTTTCTTGCGATTGTTATTATCCCCTTGAAGTGCGTGTTCCATCTTCATCACCTTCCTCTTCGTCAGGCAAGATTAGGTCATAAATCGTTGTAAGTGAAGTCATTAATAAATAGTCGAATTCAGTGACAATTTCCTCAGAGGTCAGCTTAATCACAAAGTGTGCATCCGCTACTGAAAACGGGATGAGAACCAATTTGCCGAAATCATCGTAATACACTTCCTGCCTGTCAAGCTTTGCTTGAATGAGCGCTCTCTGATCAAGTGTCCGCAGCAAGTCATCTTTTTGCTCCTGCGTATCATAAGGACAAAGAACTGCTTGAATATTCATTTTTTCTGCAAAAGAATAGATCAGTCGTTCAATTCCCTCTATATAAGCTTCTATACTTCCATAATATACATGGATCGGTTCATTTTTCAATAGGTATTGGTACGTTTTTAGTTTATTGAGGTAAGAATGAAGCAGGTCGTTATTTTGTTCTAGGAGTTGATGGGTGTCGGTTTCAAGTTCATGATTTCCGAGTTTTTTTATATAGGAGCTGAGGAAAATAAAGGCATCAGTTAATGCGAAAAAAACAGCAATAATCAGGTAGTGCATCCAATCGGTGAAAATTGAAGCAGGGTCATTTGTCCAGTACACAACAGCACCCGCTACATAAATCCAATACCACGTTTTACGAATCGCAAACATCTTTTCTTTTACTTTTTGTTCAAAGCGCCATACCGCAAATACATATACAGCAAGAGCACCTAGCAATAACCAAACAGTCAATTGAAAAAATAATAGCATGTTCTTCTCTCCCATAGACAGATGGATACTTATTTATTTCTATGGATATGTTTGGAAACCCTGCTTCATGAAAAAATGGCTTGCAGAAAAAGACCATTTGAGGATGCAAACAAATAAAAAAGACCTGTTAGACAGGTCTTTTAAATTAAAGAATCGCATTTAACACAAAGTATATAAGTGCCCCTAGAGTTCCTGAAATCGGTAATGTGATCACCCAAGTGACAAGCATACGTTTTGCCGTACCCCAGTTGACTCCTTTTACTCTATGTGCAGATCCTACACCTAGAATAGAAGATGAGATCACGTGAGTGGTACTAACCGGTAAGTGAATAAATGTTGCACCGAAGATAATAGCTGCACCCGTTAAGTCTGCAGATACTCCGTTTACTGGACGAATCTTCATGATTTTACCACCGACTGTTTTAATAATCTTCCAGCCGCCAATAGACGTACCTAGTCCCATTGCAAGCGCACAAGAGAATTGTACCCAGAAAGGAATGTCGTCTGTTGTATGCAAATTACCTGCAATTAAAGCCATCGTAATAATTCCCATCGCTTTTTGCGCATCGTTTGTTCCGTGGGTATACGATTGCAGTGCAGCCGTTAAAATTTGAACACGTCGGAATTGTTTATTTGTTTTTGCGAGATTGTTGTTTCGGAATATAATTTTGATAATGGTATACACGATATATCCCAAAACAAAAGCCAGGATAGGTGAAAGCAATAGTGCTTGAATGATTTTAATGAATCCCGAATAGTTTAAAGCGCCAAAACCAGCAGAGGCAATAACAGCTCCTGCAATTGACCCGATCAGTGCGTGTGAAGAACTACTCGGAATCCCGTAATACCAAGTAAGCAAGTTCCAAGTAATGGCTGCAATTAAAGCAGCCAAAATGACGACAGATCCGTTTTGAAGTGTAAAAGGATCTGCGATGTCTTTTGTAATGGATTTTGCCACACCTGTAAATGTCATTGCTCCTAAGAAGTTCATAAACGCTGCCATAATAATAGCATGTCTAGGCTTTAACGCCTTTGTTGAAACAGAAGTAGCAATGGCATTTGCTGTATCGTGGAATCCGTTAATGAAATCAAAAGCAAGTGCACAAATGACAATAAGTATGGTAAGGATGAGTAATGTATCCATGTTTAACTAACCCCGTTACGCATTCTTCATAATGATTGTTTCTAGATTGTTGGCAACACTTTGACAGGAATCAGCGATTTCTTCAAGTGTTTCGTAAATTTCTTTGTATTGAATGACCTTAATTGGATCTGTTTCTTTTCCAAACAAGTTCTTTAGTGATTTGCGGTGAAGATTGTCACAATTATGCTCAATCTCTTTAATTTTGATTGCGTGCGGATGAATATCTTTCAAGCGATTATCAGCCAGTAATTCAATAGTCGTTAAAATTTCTTTCGCACATTCTCTGATGTAGTGACTGAATTTGTCGATATGTTCATCAGAGCTTGTAATTGAATAAATTTCTAATGTTGCTGAAAAATGCTCAATGCCGTCTAAAACATCGTCGAGGCTATTCGTCAATTGAAGTATGTCTTCACGTTCAATCGGTGTAATAAAGGCTTTGTTCAGCTCTTTAATCATGGTATGAACATGATTATCACCTTTTGTCTCATATTCCTTCAATGTGTCAGAAAATTCTTTCAGAGTGGTTTGATTTGTTACTTTATAGCTAACAAAATACTCAGCAGTTTCATCTAAATTTTTAGCAATTTCCGTTAACAAGACGGAAAACTTGTCTTTTTTCCTTTTTAACATGTAAAAACCCTCCATTGTATAAATGAGACAATGCACACATCAAATAATTATATATTCTTTTGTCGAAAAAAAACAGGTGTAGTCGAAAATTTCTTCACTTTTTCTATTTGATCTTATTCTGACCTAAAGATGTGATCTCAACTCACCTTTTTCAGAAAGGGGAAAAGAAAGCAAAAAAGCGGACCATTTTTGGCACCGCTTAAAAGTTAAGAAGCTGAATAAACAAGCTTAAATCGCTCACAAACAAGGAGCATATCTTCCTTAAATGTTAATCCGTACGGCTTAAGGGCTTCTGTGAAAAATTCTTCATGTTCTTTGTACCAATAGTCATATGAAAGATCGCCTTCACCTTCTGCTTTTGCAAATGATTCAGGAACCTCATTCATTGGCATGATATCTACTTGCGTGATCTCTATGATGGCTTTTGGTTCCTCCTGGCTATCCAAAATGACCGCATATTGACCGGGTTTTGGAAGAGGCTCTTGTTCTTTTTCGTAAAAAAGGTATCCAGAACAAGTGGCTGTTTTTTTTCCTTGTTGTACAAGGTCAAGCAAGTGATCTGGATTTGCACCAAATGCCCAAGCAGAAACAGAGGCGTGATCAGGAGTTTTTTCTGATTTTTCTTCCCAATAAGATTCCCAAAATAAAGTGCTTTTGTGGTTCATTCTTTTTCCCCCTTTGTTATGAGTTTATTATATCGTGAAGTTTCAAACTTGGAAAACGTATGTCTTTATTACTACGAGATGTGCATGTCATATGTTTTGAAAACATGTGTTTTGTTTGGCAGATATAGGATGATAGAATGAAAAATTTTGAAATTTTAGAATAATCTATTGTATTCTGGTCAAGAAGTCGGTAAGGTCAAAGTAAGAATATGGAAGGGGTGTTGTTCATGAAACGCATTTCTCTAACTGTTTTGTCCATATGTCTGTTTGTTTTCTCGTTTTTCCTGCCGGTCAGCCAAGTCACTGCAAACGAAACTCATGGGAATAAAGTAGCTGTTGGCAAAGATGGTATGGTGGCTACTGCACATCCGCTTGCATCGGAGATTGGTGCTGACGTATTGAAAAAAGGTGGAAACGCAGTGGATGCTGCTGTTGCCATTCAGTACGCACTTAACGTAACAGAGCCAATGATGTCTGGAATTGGCGGCGGCGGATTTATGATGGTTTATGATGGAAAGACAAAGGAAACATCCATCATCAATAGCAGAGAGCGAGCACCACAGGGCGCAACACCTGACATGTTTTTAACAGATGATGGAAAAGTAATTCCGTTTGCTGAGCGATCTACACATGGAAATGCGGTAGGTGTTCCAGGGACTGTAAGAGGTCTTGAAGCTGCATTAGATAAGTGGGGTACTCGTTCTATGAAGGAATTGATTGAGCCCTCCATTCAACTTGCAGAAGATGGTTTTGAAATTGATTCTGTCTTGGCAAAAGCGATTGATGATCACCAAGGAAAATTGAAAAAAACGGCTGCAGCGCCAATTTTTCTTCCAAATGATCAGCCGCTCGAAGAAGGAGATCTGCTTGTCCAGCCAGGTCTTGCAAAAACATTTAAACTCATTGCGAAAAAAGGAAGCAAAGCGTTTTATGAAGGAAAAGTAGCAAAGGCACTTGCAAATACAGTTCAAGATTTTGGCGGGACGATGACTTCAAAAGATATCAAACGTTATGAAGTCAAGACTGACAAGCCAATCTGGGGAGACTATAAAGGATATCAGCTTGCAAGCATGCCTCCACCAAGCTCAGGCGGGGTGTTTATGCTACAAATTCTCAAAATACTTGACCATTTTAACCTGTCTCAGTATGACCCCAAATCATTCGAAAAATATCAGCTGCTTGCTGAAACAATGCACCTCTCCTATGCTGACAGAGCCGCTTATGCCGGCGACCCCGAATTCGTAGATGTTCCACTAAAAGGACTATTAGACGATGATTACATTTCAGAAAGAGCCTCTCTCATTCAATTAGATCAAATGAATCGCAGCCCGAAAGAAGGAGATCCTTGGGCATATGAGGATGAGAAAAATCCATCTCCAATTGTTCCTCAGCCAGAAGATAAAACCATTGGTGAGACGACCCATTTTACTGTTGCAGATCAGTGGGGAAATGTTGTGTCATTTACAACTACCATTGAACAATTATTTGGTACAGGGATACTTGTTCCAGAGTATGGATTTTTCTTAAATAATGAACTGACTGATTTTGATGCAAGACCTGGCGGGGCAAATGAAGTCCAGCCCAATAAACGTCCGTTATCAAGTATGACTCCGACGATCATTTTTAAAGATGGAGAGCCTGTCATGACTGTTGGGTCTCCTGGTGGAACGACGATCATTGCTTCTGTTTCACAGACGATTCTCAATTTACTTGAATATGACATGGAGCTACAGGATGCGGTAGAAGAGCCAAGAATCTATACAAACAGCTTAACTTCGTATCGTTATGAAGTAGGTGTCCCTCTAGATGTAAGAACAAAGTTAAATGATATGGGTCACCAGTTTGGCAGTTCCCCTATTGATATAGGGAATGTGCAAGCTTTACTGATTGATCGAAAAGCAGGGACATTCACTGGAGTAGCTGATTCAACGAGAAATGGAACTGCTGTTGGTGTCAATCTAAAGGTAGCTGCAGATCAATAGCATTTCCCGGGAAAAGAAGCGCCTCATCAAGAAGGCGTTTCTTTTGTGTTTTCATTAAAATAAAAACATAGTTGACACCTGTGAATAGTTTGAATAATATATAGACTAACATCAATCATACATAGCTGATCGGACAACCGAAGGCTCTTGGCATTGACGTACAGAACTTTTTTGTACTTCAATCGCTGAGAGCCTTTTTTGCGTATTGAACTGAAAACGGCAAGGTTGGTGTCACTATTCAATGTGAAAGGGAGCGGATAACATGAAAAAATGGATATGGATTTCTATTGCGATGACACTTTTCATCATCACAAGTGCTGCATGCTCAAATGCGAATGAAGCCTCAAATCAAAAGGGAAAGATTGAGCTGTTGAATGTGTCATATGATCCTACCCGTGAATTGTATCAGGAATACAATCAAGCCTTTCAGACTTATTGGAAAGACAAAACCGGTGAAGATGTGACGATACAGCAGTCTCATGGAGGGTCAGGTAAGCAGGGGAGATCGATTATTGATGGACTCGAAGCAGACGTGGCTACACTTGCTCTTGGGTACGACATTGATGCCATTGCAGATCGAGGGCTACTTTCAAAGGATTGGCAAAAAGAATTTCCGAATCAGTCCACACCTTATACGTCTACTATTGTGTTTCTTGTGAAGAAAGGAAACCCCAAAAATATTAAAGACTGGGATGACTTGATTCAGCCAGGTGTATCTATCATCACACCAAATCCAAAAACGTCAGGCGGTGCAAGATGGAATTATTTAGCCGCATGGGCATATGCCGATAAAACCTTTCATGGGGATGAAGAAAAAACGAAGGATTTTGTGAAAAAGTTATATGAGCATGTCGAGGTGCTCGATTCAGGTGCTCGTGGCGCCACAACAACTTTTGTCGAGCGCGGTCTTGGTGACGTGTTAATTGCTTGGGAAAATGAAGCCTATTTAACACTGCATGAATTAGGCAAAGACAAATTTGAAATTGTCAGTCCCTCCATTAGTATTTTAGCAGAGCCGCCCGTTGCCGTTGTCGACCAAAATGTGAAACGAAAAGGAACAGAGAAAGTGGCAAAGGCTTATTTAGATTATTTGTATTCTAAAAAAGGTCAGGAAATTGCGGCGAAAAACTATTATCGACCAAGAAATCAAGAAGTGCTAAACAAATATAAAGATCAATTTAAAGAGATTGATATGGTGACCATTGATCAGGCATTTGGCGGATGGCGAAAGGCGCAGAAAAGATTTTTTGATGATGGCGGATTATTTGATCAAATATATAGCGGACAAAAATAGGGGGCGACGTGATGAAGAAAGGCTATGCTGCCGCCAATAAAAGAAAACGTGTATTGCCTGGATTCGGGCTGAGTCTCGGAGTGACACTTGTTTATGTTAGTGCGATTGTCGTGATTCCTTTATCTATGGTATTTATTTGGACGGCTTCATTAGGAGCAGAAGGAATTTGGAATGTCTTTAGTGATGCGCGGGTGCTAAAGTCGCTGCAGCTGACGGTTACGACTTCTTTTGCAGCTGCACTCATCAATGCAGGTTTCGGTGTACTGATCGCATGGGTTCTCACGCGGTACTCGTTTCCAGGAAAGAACATCCTGGATGCCCTCATCGATTTGCCGTTTGCTCTTCCAACGGCAGTGGCTGGCATCGCTTTGACGACTCTTTATTCTCCGAATGGGTGGATTGGGCAATTTTTGCATGTGAAGGTGGCATACACCCCGCTTGGTATTATTTTGGCACTGATTTTTATTGGCGTTCCATTTGTCATAAGAACGGTTCAACCGGTCATTGAGGGGCTTGAGCAGGAAGTGGAAGAGGCCGCAGCTATACTTGGTGCTACAAGAAAACAGACCTTTTTTCATGTACTGCTGCCTGCCTTGTTTCCAGCGGTGCTGACTGGATTTTCTCTTGCATTTGCAAGAGCACTCGGTGAATATGGCTCCGTTGTGTTTATAGCGGGAAATATTCCGTTTAAAACAGAGATTACACCACTGATGATCATGTCTAAGCTTGAGCAGTATGATTATCAAGGTGCCGCAGCCATTGCCTGTTTCATGCTGCTCTTATCATTTGTCATTTTGTTATTGATTCACGGATTGCAGTGGTTTGTCGAGCGGAAAAAACAAGTGGAAGTGAGGTGAGATGATTGGAAAGGGAGTTTATTAAAGAGCACCGCATCAAGTACAGGAGTCCTGTGACGGAATCAAAAGCGGTGAAGAGTATGTTGATTGGTGTGGTGTATGCTTTTTTGATTTTGTTTTTACTCATGCCGTTGATTGCTGTGTTTTCAAAGGCTTTTGAGAAAGGATGGAGTTCTTATCTTCTTGCCATCTCACATCCAGACACGCTTGCGGCAATTAAATTGACTGTTTTCATTGTGATGATCACATTGCCGCTTCAAATGATTTTTGGGGTCAGTGCTGCTTGGCTCATCACAAAATTTCATTTCCCGGGAAAACGTTTGTTAACGACTGTCATTGATCTTCCGTTTGCGGTGTCACCTGTCATTGCAGGACTTGTATTTGTACTTTTATTTGGTTCAAATGGACTTTTAGGACCGTGGCTTTTAGCAAATGGATGGAAAGTGATTTACTCTGTACCGGGGATGATTCTTGCGACCATCTTTGTGACATTTCCTTTTGTTGCGAGAGAGTTAATTCCGTTTATGCAAAATGAAGGCATTCATGAGGAAGAAGCATCGCTTACGCTTGGTGCCAGTGGGTGGAAGACCTTTTTCCTTGTGACACTTCCAAATATAAAATGGGCCCTTTTTTACGGCGCTATTTTAGCAGGGGCTAGGGCAATTGGTGAATTTGGTGCAGTGTCGGTTGTATCCGGTCATATCCGCGGAATGACGAATACGATGCCGCTTCATATAGAAATTCTATACAACGAGTATCAATTCCAAGCGGCTTTTGCCGTGGCCTCTCTCATGGCATTTGTAGCGGTCATTACATTAATCATCAAGCAGATCATTCAGCAGATGGATCATAGGCTTGGCAAGCGTTCAAAATAAATGGAGGGATCAGCCTTGGGGATTACAGTGAAACAAATATCAAAGCAATTTGGGCATACGAAGGTTTTGCAAAACGTGGATTTGACGATCGGAAATGGGGAATTGATTTCCTTACTTGGACCGTCTGGGTCAGGTAAGACGACTTTATTAAGAATTATTGCAGGGCTTGATGATGCGAATACAGGGCAGGTCTTATTTGGAGAACAGGATTATACTTATATTCCAGTGCGAAAACGGCAAATTGGTTTTGTCTTTCAGCAATATGCGCTTTTTCGAAATATGACGGTATTTGATAATGTGGCTTATGGATTGAAGATGAAACCTAGAGGAGAAAGGCTGCCTAAAAAAGACATCAAAGAGCGGGTGCATGAGCTGCTGAAAGTCGTTCAATTAACGCAGTATGAACATCGTTATCCAGAGCAGCTGTCAGGTGGACAAAAGCAGCGTGTAGCACTCGCGCGTGCACTTGCCGTCAAACCGAAAGCTCTTCTCTTAGATGAACCTTTTGGTGCACTAGATTCAAAGGTGAGAAAAGAATTAAGACATTGGCTGAAAAAAGTTCATCAAGAATTTCAAATGACGACCATCTTTGTGACGCATGATCAAGAAGAAGCGTTTGATATCGCTGATCGTGTTGTGGTGATGAATGAGGGCAGAATCGAAAAAATCGGCACAAAAAAAGAAATGACAGAGCAGACAGACAACCTTTTTGTATCTGAGTTTTTAGATATAGGAAGCCATATTTAACAAGAAGTTGATGTGATGTAATGAAAGAGATGCGGCAAAAAGCTGCATCATTTTTTATAAAAATTTTCCTAGGAACATTGACTTATAATTTCGAATATTATAATATCTTTACAAAGGTAACAGTATTGAACATTTTACAAAACATCTATTTGTAAGCGCTTCACAAAAGGTTCTATTTTAAAATGTTCATTCTTTTTGTTACATGTGTTCATATTTATACCAAATGAAAGGGGTGGTTGTTTGAACAGCTTGTTTGAGTTAGATCAACAGCTGATTGAGCTGCAATACGAAGCATCTTCAAGTGAGGAGGTGACTGCCTATTTAGCAGAAAGGTTAGAAACTGGAGGGTATATTAAATCGAGCTTTTTACCAGCAGTGCTTGAAAGAGAAAAAACATATCCGACCGGTCTTCCTCTTGCGACCTTTGGGGTAGCCATTCCCCATACAGATCCTGAACATGTAAACAAACCGGCGATCAGTGTAGCGACATTAAAGGAACCTGTTATTTTTCATAAGATGGGAAGCCCTCATGAGACAGTTCAAGCCAAAATTGTGTTCGTTCTGGCAATCTCTGAACCTAGTAAGCAGCTCGTGATGTTAGAGAAACTGATGACGCTTTTCAGAAAAGAAGAAGTAATGACAAGTTTATCTCACATGACATCGTATGAAGAAGCCGTTGATGTACTTCAAAAAGAATTAAACCAATAGCTATTCACGACATAATGTAAGCGCTTTATTTAAAATCAGGAGGTGGATGTATGATCAAGCAAGCCGTCGATTTCATCTTAGACTTAGGGCCAACAATTATGCTCCCAATTATTATGACATTATTCGGTATGATTTTAAGGCAAGGATTTAAAAAATCCTTCCGTGCAGGTATTACCATCGGAATTGGATTTGTCGGGGTCAATCTGGTCATTAATTTACTTGTAAGCGGTCTTGGACCAGCAGCCAAAGCCATGGTCAATTCTCTTGGATTAAAGCTTGATATTTTAGATGTCGGTTGGCCGATTGGAGCCGCCATTTCATTTGGTACACCTGTTGCCCCTTTGATGATTCCTCTTGTGCTCTTGTTAAATGTCATTTTGCTGTCTGTTAACTTTACGAAAACATTGAATGTGGATATTTGGAATTTCTGGCATTTGATTTTCGCTGCTTCTGTTACTTACTACGCTTATCATAATATGTTCTTAGCTCTTGCCGTTGGTTTAATCGTTTCTGCGATTACACTAAAACTCGCCGATTGGACGGCACCGACGATTGAACACCATTTCGGATTAAAAGGCGTATCGATGGCTCATGCTGAAACGGTCAACTTCGCTCCGCTCATGTATGCGTCAAACCGCGTGATTGATAAAATCCCTGGTCTAAACAAAATTCATGCGGATCCAGAAACTTTGAAAAAACGTTTTGGCATCTTTGGTGAACCGCTTGTGATGGGTCTTATACTTGGTATCATTATTGGTCTTCTTGGGGGCTATGATGCAAAAGGTGTCATGACCCTTGGAATTCAAATGGCTGCAGTGCTTGTGTTAATGCCAAGAATGGTTGCTTTATTAATGGAAGGACTTATTCCAATCTCTGAGGGTGCTCGTTCTTATATTCAAAAGCGTTTCCCTGGAAAAAATGTCTATATTGGTTTGGATACAGCGATTGTCATTGGTCATCCAGCGAATATGGCTGTAGCCCTTTTGATGGTGCCAATCACCATTTTGCTCGCTGTCGTTCTTCCTTACAATGGTATGCTGCCGTTTGCAGACTTATCGGTTCTGCCATTTACAGTAGTATGGGCAGTAGCAGCCGCTCGTGGGAATATTATTCGCGGCCTCATTAACAGTATTTTTACCTTAATGATTGTCTTCTTCATTGCAACGAACCTTGCACCACTCGCCACAACAATGGGGAAAGCAGTTGGTTTCGACTTCCCAGAAGGGGCAAATATGATCTCTGGTATCGATCTTGGTTCACACGTCATTCCTTGGATCATGGTGAGACTTCTTGATCCGAGCAATCCTTACTTCATTGCAGCGATTGTCTGTGCACTGGCATATGCGCTTCTTTGGTACTGGGTGCGAAATGATATTAAAAAGCAGTATGCAAAAGAAATGGGCTTAGATCAAAAAGATCAATAAACGAGGTGGAGGGATTCTCATGGCAAAAAAAATATTAGTATCTTGCGGAACGGCAGTTGCTACGTCAACGGTTGTGGCAAAAAAGGTAGAAGAGACATTAAAGGAAAAAGGATACGATGTCATCGTTGAACAGTGTAAGGCATCTGAGGTTCCGCAGAAAGCGGAGGGTGCTGATTTAATTGTGACGACAACGCCTGTTAGTGATACAAAAGGAACGCCTGTGATTCAAACGTTATCTTTTTTAACGGGATTTGGCATTGAAGATGATATTGAAAAAATTATCGATCATATTAAGTGAACGATGATTGCGTGGAGGAGCTGCGAAAGCTCCTTCCATGTCATTTGAAAGGGGGAGCTCTCATGCAGCAGCATGCTTATAGCCGAACGTCTGCCATGTTTTCTATTTTCCTTCCGGCCTTGTTAATATGTGTGTTTTTTCTCTGGTCTCTTTATACGTTGATGTCGGCAGGACCTGAGCCATTAGCTGTGTTAGGTGTCTATACGCTGCCTATCCTTATGCTTTCTAGCATCACTGGCCTGAATCAGCCAACGAATATCATGATTAGTGAAGATGAGCTGAAAATAGGTGCTTTTGGCAGGTGGCACACATATGCCGTGTCCGATATTAAAGGAAAATTGTTTTTAAAACCATATCCTCATATCGGGAAAGTATATGTCAGAGTGGGACCTGCGCGAATATTTGGCGGACGCTACTGGATTTCAAGTGAGATGAGTGAGTACAAGCAGCTCGTTCAATCCTTGCAGAGTCTTGCGACATGTGATGAAAAGGAGGATGCGGCTAAATGAAATCAGCTGTCTTTTATTCTTCAGAGGACATTCGTTACGAGGAGCGGAAGCGGCCAGCCATTGGTGATGATGAAGTGTTATTAAAAATGCGTGCCTGCGGGTTATGCGGGACGGATATTTATAAAGCGACACATGAGACGATACCTCCTGGCACAGTGCTAGGGCATGAAATCGCTGGTGACATTATCGAAACAGGCCGTCACGTCACACATGTTCAAACGGGAGACAGGGTGTATGTAGCGCATCATGTCCCTTGTTTTACTTGTGACTTTTGTCAAAGAGGATTTTATACAATGTGCCCGCAATTTGCAGCCACAAATGTAGAGCCGGGCGGTTTTTCGGAATATATTCGTGTTCCTGCTTTACATGTTAAGCATACAATGGGCAAGCTCCCACATGACGTCTCATATGAACAAGGAGCGATGGTCGAACCGGTTGCCTGCTGTCTTCACGGCTTTGAAAGGGCGCCCGTTCATCCTGGAGATTCGGTCTTGATTCTTGGAGCGGGGCAAATTGGCTGCATTCAATTACAGCTTGCCAAATATTATTTGGCTGGAAAAGTGATGATCACAGACGTAAATGAGAACAGGCTCCTTCAAGCAAGAAATCTTGGGGCGGACGTCGCTTTTCATCCAGCATCTGAGCCAGTAGAAAACCGCGTCATGAAAGAAACAGATGGAAAGGGAGCGGACCTTGTCATTATTTCTGTGGGTAGTAGTGCGCTTTTAAAAGAAGCATTTCAAGCTGTCGCAAGAGGCGGAACGATTTTGGTCTTTGCTCACTTTCCGAAAGGGGATGTCTCCATTCCAGCAGAACGTTTTTTCCATGATGAAGTGAAAGTAGTCGGAGCTTATTCCTCGCATCCCTATCATTATCGTGAAGCGCTAGAGCTCTTAAAAGCGAAAGTCGTTCATACAGAAAAAATGGTGACGCATCGATATCCATTAAGTCAGCTTCGTCAGGCGATAGAATGCGCTAGGCATCCAGAAGGTGAAAGTGTCAAAATCATGATGTATCCAGATGAATGAGAATGTACGAGATGGAGAGAAAGAGAAGGTCTTTGGAAAAGGGCTTTGCCTTTCTCTTTTTTTCTGAAAAAAGATGAAAACGCTTAAAAAATAAACGGAAATGCTTGACTTCAATGAGAGTTAAACGTATGATAATTACAAATGTAACATATAAGAACAAATGTAAAGGGGAGAGAAGAAATGCAAAAACAAATCACTTTGCCTGAACAGATTAGTCATGAGAAATTAGCAGATTTATATAAACAAATGTGGTTAGTAAGATATTTTGATGAAAAGGTCGATCAATTCTTTGCTAAAGGATTAATCCATGGAACGACCCATTTATGTGTTGGACAGGAAGCATCGGCTGTTGGATCTATTGCTGTGTTAAAGGATGAAGATAAGATTGTCAGTACACACCGCGGACATGGTCACTGTATTGCAAAAGGTGCAGAGGTCAATAAAATGATGGCTGAACTGTTCGGACGTGAAACGGGTTACTGCAAAGGAAAAGGCGGCTCCATGCATATTGCCGACTTAGAAAAAGGAAACCTTGGGGCAAATGGAATTGTTGGCGGCGGTATTCCGCTTGCAACAGGTGCGGCGCTCACGTCCAAGATGAAAAAGGAAGGCTTTGTGGTCCTTTGTTTCTTCGGAGACGGCGCCACAAATGAAGGCAGCTTCCATGAAGCGCTGAATCTTGCTTCCATTTGGGATTTACCTGTTGTGTTTATTTGTGAAAACAACCAATACGGCATGTCTGGTCCTGTGAAAGAAATGATCAACATTGAAGACATCTCAACAAGAGCAGAAAGCTATGGAATCCCAGGAAAATCGATTGATGGAAATGACATGGTTGAGATTATGAACACAGTAGATGAAGCGGTCAGCCGTGCAAGAGCTGGAGAAGGTCCATCACTCATTGAAATGAAAACGTATCGCTGGAAGGGTCACTCAAAGAGTGATGCGAAAAAATACCGTACACGTGAAGAAGAAACAGAATGGAGACAAAAAGACGGAATTAAACGCTTTAAGTCACTCTTAATGGAGCTAGATGTTCTGACAGAAGAGCAGGCTGCTCGTTTACAAGAAGAAGCGAAACAAGAGATCGAGGCATCTGTTGAATTTGCGAAAAATAGTAAAGAACCATCAATTGACACACTATTAGAGGATGTATACGCCTAATTAGGAGGGGAATCACGTGACAAACACGACAATGAGAGAGATTTCATATTTAGAAGCCGTTCGAGAAGCAATGAGTCAGGAAATGAGAAAAAATCAAGATGTCTTCATTTTAGGTGAAGATATCGGCGTATACGGTGGCGCATTTGGTGTCACGCGCGGGATGATCGAGGAATTCGGTCCAGAACGCGTCCGCAATACGCCGATTTCAGAGGCTGCCATCGCAGGAGGCGCAGTCGGAGCGGCTTTGACAGGGATGCGTCCGATTTTAGAACTACAATTCTCTGACTTTATTACAATTGCAATGGATCAGCTTGTAAACCAAGCAGCGAAAACACGTTACATGTTTGGCGGAAAAGGGAAGGTGCCGCTTGTTGTCAGAACACCAGCAGGTTCTGGGACAGGTGCCGCAGCGCAGCACTCCCAAAGCTTAGAAGCGTGGATGGCTCATATTCCTGGACTAAAGGTGGTTCAGCCTTCAACAGCTTATGATGCAAAAGGACTTTTAAAAGCAGCAATGGATGATGACAACCCTGTCATTTTCTATGAACACAAGCTTTTATATAAAACAATTGGTGAAGTACCAGAAGAGCAGTACTCGATTCCTTTAGGGAAAGCGGATGTGAAGAGAAGCGGAAAGGACGTCACAATTGTCGCAACAGCCATTATGGTGCATAAAGCGCTCGAAGCAGCGAAGGAACTTGAAGCGGAAGGGATCGATGTCGAGATCATTGATCCGAGAACGCTCGTCCCATTAGATGAAGAAACCATTATTGAATCTGTGAAAAAAACAGGCAAATGTATCGTTGTGCATGAGGCAGTGAAACGAGGCGGCTACGGCGGAGAGATTGCCAGTATGATAGCGGAAAGTGAAGCCTTCGACTATTTAGATGCGCCTATTAAACGACTTGGTGGTCTTGCCGTCCCAATACCGTACAACCCAACGCTGGAAAAAGCAGTCATTCCACAAGTGCCAGATATTATTGAAGCAGCAAAAGAGCTCGTGCGCTCTTAAGTAAAGGGGAGAAGATCATGCCAAAAGAGATATTTATGCCGAAGCTAAGCAGTACGATGGAGATCGGTACCTTGCTTCAATGGTTTAAAGAAGAAGGAGATTCGGTTGAAATCGGTGAGCCTCTATTTGAGATTATGACAGACAAAATCAATATCGAGGTTGAAGCCTATGATGATGGCGTTTTTCTAAAGAAATATTACGAAGCAGATGATCAGATTCCAGTTAATGCTGTCATTGGATATATCGGAGAGGCTAATGAGCAGGTACCGAGCGAGCCGCCAGCGCAGTCAGATGAAGCATCTTCTGAAGACAGCGGAACGTCATCACCATCTGAACCATCTGTTTCGACTGAAGTTGAACCAGCGGTGGGTGAGAAAGTACGCGCAACTCCTGCAGCGAGAAAAACGGCAAAAGATCACCAAGTAGCCATTCACGAAGTATCTGGTACAGGACCAAAAGGCAGAATTCAAAAACGGGATGTCGAAGCGGCCCTTCACACGAACGAGGAAGGCCAGCGCGTATCACCACTTGCAGGAAAAGTGGCTGCTCGTGAAGGGATCGACTTAGCGAATGTTGCTGGTTCTGGCGCTCACGGCAAAATCATGAAGAGTGATGTGACAGCAGCAGGCGCACAAAAGGCAGAGGCTGCTCCAGTGAGAACACAAAAACTAGCCGGGATGAGAAAAGTGATCGCAGATCGCATGTCACAAAGTGCCTTTACAGCGCCGCACGTCACATTAACAAGTGAAATTGATATGACAAAAGCAAAAGAAGTGCGCAAACAGCTGCTCCCAGCGATTGAAAAAGAGACAGGCTACAGATTGTCGTTTACAGAAATCATCATCCATGCGGTCAGCAGTGTCCTCACGCGCCATCCGCAAATCAATATGACGTTTGAACAAAATGAGCTCCATTTCCATGAGGATGTGCACATTGGTCTTGCGGTTGCTGTGAAAGACGGCTTAATGGTTCCGGTCATCTCTCATGCAAATCAAAAAGGGCTGAAACAGCTCACAAAAGAAGCAAAAGAAATTGGTCGAAATGCACGCGATCAAAAGCTACTGCCAGACCAGTTGAAGGGGTCTACATTTACCATTAGTAACTTAGGGATGTATGCCATTGACACGTTTACCCCAATTATTAATCAGCCGGAAGTGGCGATTTTAGGTGTTGGACGCATTCAAGAAAAACCTGTAGTGATCGATGGAGAAATTCAGGTGCGGCCAATGATGGGCGTCAGTTTATCATTTGATCATCGAGTGGTAGATGGTGCACCAGCAGCCGCCTTTTTAACAGACCTTAAAAAAGTGCTTGAACAACCATTTGAATTGCTAATGTAGGAGATGAATCGGATGACAAAAACGTATGATCTGACAGTCATTGGTGGAGGGCCTGGCGGATATACTGCCGCCCTTCAAGCCGCTGAACGTGGACACAAGGTTGCATTGATTGAAGAGGATTTTCTAGGGGGGACTTGTTTAAATCGAGGCTGTATCCCTTCAAAGACACTGCTCAAACATGCAGAAGTCATTGAATCCATTGAGAAAGCAAAAAGCTGGGGAATCGAAACAGGTGAGATGGTTCTTTCCTTCGATAAAATGAGAAAACGTAAAGATGATGTCATCGAAAAACTCAGGGGCGGAATCGCCTTTTTATTAAAGCAAGGAAAGATTGATGTATATAACGGCAGAGGCACAGCTGTGACAAAAAATCGCATTGACATTGAAAAACAAGATGGATCAGAAACGATTGAAACAAAAGAGCTGATCATTGCCACTGGCTCATCACCTGCTATTCCGCCTATTCCAGGGCTCAAAGAGATTCAATTTGACACAAGTGATACGATCTTTGACATCCCAGATATTCCTGCATCTGTCGTCATTATTGGCGGGGGTGTAATTGGTCTTGAGCTGGCATGCATCTTCCAGAGTCTCCAATCAAAAGTCACCATTATAGAAGCCGCTCCGTCGATTATTCCGCAGGAAGATGAAGAAGCGTCGAAATTACTAGAAAAAGAATTGAAGAAAAAAGGCATCCATATCGCAAAGAAAACGACGGTGACAGAGGTAACAGAAAGCGAAGGAGTCAAAGCAATTCATGCGACAGACGATAAAGGAGAGACGCACATCTTTACGGCTGAAAGACTGCTAGTTTGCGTCGGAAGAAGACCAAATGTCTCTGCTGTCAGTCAGCTGGACCTTCAGCTGGATGGTCCTTTTATTAAAGTAAACGATGAGATGAAGACAAGTGCTGAAGGTGTATATGCAATTGGAGATGTAGCCGGCGGCTATCAGCTCGCTCATGCGGCGATGGCAGAGGCAGCTGTTGCGGTTAGCAATATATGCGGCGAGCCTGAAAAAATGAATCACGACATCGTTCCTAGATGTATTTATACATTGCCAGAAGTAGCGAGTGTGGGACTGACAGAGAAAGAGGCAAAAGCCAAAGGGCTAAACGTGCGGGCAGAGCGATTTGATTTAGCTGCAAGCGGAAAAGCGTTGGCAGCAGGTGTTCAAACCGGTTTTATTAAACTCGTGTACGATACCGTATATGGTGAAGTCATTGGCGCTACAATGGTTGGTCCGCATGTAACGGAGATGATATCAGAGGCTTCTTCATTTATGTATTTAGAAGGAACAGCTGAAGAGATGGCCAAAATGATTCACCCGCATCCAACCATCTCAGAAGGCTTTTATGAAGCAGCTCTTGATATTGTGAGTAAGCTGAGAAAATAAATGCCAAACAAGGGATAGGGAGGAGATCCGTGTGCACGTCCAGCTTCATCAGAAAGTGGCACTTGTGACAGATAGCACAGATGGATTTGGAGAAGCCATCTGCCTGGCTTTGGCCCAGGCAGGTGCACATGTTTTCATACACGCTTTTCGTGATGAATCAAAAGCAAAGTCGATAAGCGAAGACATTGAAAAATTAGGCGGCCAATCGACTGTTGTCATCAATCCGCTTGAGACACCGCGTGATGCTACGCTTATGCTAAGACAAGTCATCGATACATGCGGCAAGCTTGATATTTTAGTCAATCAAGCCGAGCAAAAAGCAGGTGAGGAGATTGATGACGTAAATCCTGAGATCTGGGTCGATGAAGTGGAAAGATCCGTAAATACAGTCTTTCTTTCCAGTCAAGCTGCTGTTTGGCATATGGTGGATCAGAAGCAGGGCTGCATCATTAATATTTCCTCATCAGGCAGCATAACAGGTGATGGCGGGATCTCACATGCTACATCAAATAGTATGTTGAATGCCATGACAAAAGGATTAGCGCGCGAATTTAAAGACAAAGGCATCCGGGTATTGGCACTACTTCCGCCGCCTCTCCATTTGCTTCCTGACAAAGAGCAAATCAAGGAGACGGTGGCTCATATGACGGTTTTCTTAAGTACATCGTACGGTGCATTTACAGATGGAGCAGCAATTATGCTTGATGGGGGTGAGAGCGCTGGCTAATCAACAAAAACCAGTTCTCATCGTAGGTGGCGCCCAAGGCATCGGCAAAGAAATTGCTCAGCGTTTTTTAAAAGAAGGGCATCGTGTAGCTGTGTCAGATATAGATGAACAGGGACTTTCGCTTTTAAAACAACAGCATCCTCAGCTGCTGACGTTCCAAGCTGACGTTTCATCGTGGGAAAGTGTTCAGCAAATGGCGTCAGCAGCTGAAAGGGAGTTGGGTGGCATTGGGCATCTTGTCTATTCAGCAGGAATGACGAAATCCCTTCCTTTTTTAGAGGTTGATTTTTCCCTTTGGAAAAAGACACTGGCTGTGAATCTATATGGTCTTTTCTATTGCATCAAAGCATTAGCACCCTATCTATGTGAGCGGAAAGAAGGCAGCGTTGTCATTATTGGATCAGGATCTGCGATAACAGGCTCTGGCGGCGGCATCCAGTATTACGCGTCAAAAGCCGGGGCATTTGGTCTCATGCGTTCGCTTGTAAAGGAATTGGGTTCCCATCATGTCCGCATCAATGTCATTGCACCGCGCGTCATTGAATCTCAGATGCTTGATACGCTCTATCCGACTGAGCTTGAGAAAAGTCAGCTTCGATCCCTTATTCCTATCGGGAGATTAGGAAAACCAGAAGATATTGCTGGAGTCACTTTATTTCTCGCAAGTGACGAGGGAAGCTATTTGCACGGACAGATACTCTTATTAGATGGCGGGAGAACGTATCAGCCTAAATATAGCGAGGGAAAAAGAGCGGAGAGTTAATCGCTCTTTTTTTATTTTCATAACAATTGTTCCAATTAGAAACGAATGTTTGGTATACTGGTAATCATAGTATATTAAAAGGATGATGTCACATGCTGAATTGGGAAGAAAGACGACAGCTCGTCAAGGTTGCTCATCTTTATTATACAGACGGGTGGACGCAGCAGGAGATTGCAAAAAAGCTCAATGTCTCAAGACCAGTCATTTCAAAGCTCTTACAAAAATCAAAAGATGTGGGAATCGTTGAAGTGTACATTAAAGACGAAAGTATTCATACAGTGGAACTTGAAAAGCAGCTCGAAACGACCTTTCAATTAACGGATGCTGTTGTTGTCCCAAGTGTCGGGACAATGTCTGAGATGGTCAAACGGGCAGTCGGTCAAGCGGGCGCCTATTATCTTTCTAAAAACATGAAAGACGCTGAGAAAATCGGTATTTCATGGGGAACCACACTTGCCGAGCTCGTGAAGGAATATCCATTTGAGCGAAGAAACGATGTCAAAGTCATTCCTTTAGAGGGCGGAATGGGCAGGCAGGCAGTCGACATTCACGCGAATCAGCTGGCATATGAGCTGGCAAAGAAGATGAATGGTACGTGCTCCTATTTATATGCACCTGCAATTTTAGAAACAGAAGAATTAAAAGAGCGGCTGATGGCGATGCAGGACATAGAAGCTGTGCTTGAAGAAGGCAGAAATGTTGATATTGCCCTGATCGGTATTGGGAATCCGCATAAAGGCTCTACATTGAAAACAGTCGGTTATTTAAAAGAAGAAGATTTGTCTGGTTTAAGGCAATCAGGAGCTGTTGGTGATATTGGTTTTCGTTTCTTTGACGGGGAAGGGAAACCAGTCCAAGATGAGTTGAACCAAAAGGTGATTGGATTATCGTTAGAACAATTAAAGAACGTGAAAAAAGTCATCGCAGTTGTGGAAGGAACCCATAAGGCTGAAAGTATTTTAGGGGCTTTAAACGGCGGCTTTATTCAGGTGCTCGTCACCGATGAATTGACTGCGGCAGCTATTTTAAAGGAAGCATCTGTCCAATAAACAGCTGACAGCCATCGTATTGTATAAAAAGAGCAACATCAAACGAGAAAGGAGCTGTGTATCTTGAAGAAAACCGAAATGGAAGCAAACCTACACTGTACTCGGTGCCAAGAAGAGACCCTCCACAGCATCGTTTATGTGAATGATCAGATGAAAAGCGTTGAGTGTACAGAGTGTCATCAGAAGATCAGTGTGCAAGTCGACATCATGAAGGAATTTTACAAAGAAGTGTATGAAAAAATTGCCACAAAGCCGAAGCGGATGACGCAGGAGTATAAGGCGAATCTGAATGGATTTATTTCAAGACTCCCCATCCGGGTTTTAAGTAAGCCATACCGGCTGATGAGATATTTAAACGAATCTTATAAGGTCATTAAGCAATATAAAAAATAAAGCAGAGGCTGTCTTAGCGCTCTGCTTTATTTTGTGTTTTTTTCATGTAGTAATAAATCGGCAGTCCAGCAATGCCGATCAGCATGGAGATCAGGCAGCTTTGCCAATCGGTGATCATGGTGCTGATTAAGACAAAGAAAGAGCCGATAATTGCAATGATCGGTGTGAGCGGGTAAAGTGGTACGCTATAAGCGCGCTTCATTCCCCTGTTTTGTTTTCTTAGCTTAAAGACAGCGAAAAAGGCCATCACATAAAAGATGTAAATCATGAAAATTGAAACTTCTGACAGCTTCTCGGGATTACTGACGATCATAAACACAATGGCAATCAAAATCTGTACAAATACAGCGATCCAAGGTGTTTGAAAAGTAGGATGAATGCGTGAAATGGCTTTGGCAAACGGAATTTGTTTTCGTTCTGCCATCGCAAAAATGACACGCGGGAACGAAAGAACCTTTCCATTCAAACAGCCAAAGATACTAATGATGATTCCGATACTAATAATTTTACCGCCAATTGGACCAAAGAGCATTGTAGCAGCTGTGCTTGTTGCATTTTCACCTAGTTGAACGATTTGATCAGCTGGTAACACATGCAAAAGGGCGATGTTAATAAAGAGATAACATGCTGTGACAATTAAAATACCGCCTGCCATCGCGCGAGGAAGCAGTTTCTCTGGATTTTTCATTTCACCGCCAAGCGCTGCAAGCAAAATCCAGCCATCATAGGCGAATAACGTCGCCAAAATTGCTGCACCGAAGTTCATTTGTGCGATACTCTCATTGACGGCTGTGAAAATATGTTCATTTCCTTTCCATAAGCCAAACACAATAATTGCTGCAATTGGAACAAGCTTTCCGATCGTGGTCAGTCCTTGGACAAAACCACCGTATTTCGTTCCCATGATGTTGATCACACATAAAAAAAGAACGGTGATAATGCCAATCGTTGTAGCCCATAAAGAAGAAAGAGAAAATAAATTAGCTAATAATGAACCAAAATAAAGACCAAGAGCACCAATAATCGCTGGCCCGTAAATAATAATTTGCACCCAGCCACATAAGTAGCCCCAAAATTCACCGTATATTTCTTCAAGATAGGCATATAAACCGCCAGTACGTGGGATTTGTGTACCAATTTCAGCGACTGTGAGTCCGCCTGCAAGGGTTAAGATCCCGCCTAACAGCCATGCGAATAAGGCGATGCCTGAGCTTCCTGAATAAGAAAGGACGTTGCCAGGCTTCATAAAAACGCCAGATCCAATAATTGTTCCGATGACAAGAGATAGGGCAAAAAATAAGCCGATGTCTTGTTTTAACGCTGGTTGTTCTTTGTTCATTACACACGACCTCCTGCATCACTTTCGTACGTTACTGTGACATGTATTTTGTTCATTGTAATACGATTTTAGGAAAACTAGAATTAAAAAAATTTTCTGATTTTCGTATTTGTATTTAAAAGTGTTCATTTATTGGAGATATTAGGATGAATGTTATCTTAAAAGCGAACAATAGAAGATTATTTTTGATTTAATGTTAATTTAATAGGCGGAAGCCGAACGTCCAATAAAGATGCAGCCGAATGGTTGACTTTTCTTCTAAAATGACCTATTTTATTCATAAGGATATTATCTTGAATTCGAGATATTTTATAATAGGAGTGAACACAATGAAAATAAATGGGATTCACCACGTATCAGCACTAACAGCAAATGCTCAGAAAAACGTTGATTTCTACCGCCAAATCCTTGGCTTAAAACTGGTGAAAAAAACAGTCAATCAAGATGATCCATCGATGTATCATCTATTTTATGGAGATGAGGTCGCCTCACCTGGTACAGAGCTGACGTTTTTTGAAATACCGATGCTCGCCCGCCGGTTGGACGGAACAAATGCGATCTCACGCACAGGTTTGACTGTCACTTCAGAAGAGGCACTCACATTTTGGGAAAAGCGCTTTGAAGAAAAAGGTGTAAAGAAAGAAACAGCTTCTTTAAGAGGCGGCAGACCTGCTTTGAAATTTACAGATCCAGAAGGACAGCAGCTGTTTTTGACTGTAGAACCAAACGTGCAAGATGGAGCGAAGCCACCAGTGCATGATGAGATTCCTGCTGATTTTGCGATCAGAGGTTTGGGACCAGTAGAATTAACAGTCGCAGAAGCAGATAAAACGATCAGTGTGTTAACGAGCATCCTTGGTTTCACAGAAAAAGCACGTGAACAATCAAATGATGGGGAAATCGTGACGATTTTTGAATCAGGACAAGGCGGAGCTGGAACAGAGATTCATGTCATTGAAAAAGCAGAAGGACCTGCTGAGCGATCTGGCAGAGGGAGTGTTCATCACGTAGCTTTTCGTGTAGCGGACGCAGAAGAGCTTGAAAAATGGCATGATAAAATAGCCAAAGCCGGTTTCACCAACTCTGGTGTTGTAGAACGTTTTTATTTTAAAGCCCTATATTTTAGAGAGCCAAACGGCATTTTGTTTGAAATCTCAACAGACGGTCCGGGATTTACAGTGGATGAAAGCGTGGATGAACTTGGTGATCAATTAGCACTTCCGCCATTTTTAGAGCACAAACGAGCAGAAATTGAACAAAGATTGGTCCCAATCAAGTGAACATGAAAAAAGCAGCTCAATTTTTATGAGCTGCTTTTTTCGTTAAGAACTGACTTGCTTTGATTCAGATTGCGTTAATGTCACTTGTTTTGTTTCTTCTTTTCCATTACGAACGAGTGTGATGCTGATGGTATCTCCTACTTTTGCATTCGTGTAAAGCTCGTGGCGTAATTCACTGCCGGTTGTCACTTTTTTGCCATTGATGGCGGTGATAACATCCTCTGCCTTTAATCCAGCTTTTGCAGCAGGTGAGCCAGCAGCGATTTCTTTTACGTACACGCCTTTATCCAGCTGACTGCTTGTCAGTCCAAGCGTTTCCTTCTGATAAGCATCTGGTACTTGTTCGAGATCCAGCATGCTGATACCGATATAAGGTCGTTCGATTTTTCCTTTTGTGAGAAGCTGCTCTGCAATTGGTTTGACATCATTGATTGGGAGCGCAAACCCGATACCTTCCACACCTGTTTCAGAAATTTTCATACTGGTGATCCCCACAACCTTTCCGTCTGTTGTTAAAAGCGGTCCGCCGCTGTTACCGGGGTTAATGGCGGCATCTGTTTGAATGACATTAATACTGCTTTCGCCAGCTGATGTATCCATAGAAACTGTTCGATCCACACCGCTGACAATTCCTTGTGTCACTGTTCTTGATAAATCTTCACCAAGCGGGTTTCCGATTGCGATGACGGTTTCTCCCGCACGAAGGGATGAGGAGTCTCCAAGTTCAGCGACTTTTGTAACGCCGCTGCTGCTAATTTCCACGACAGCAAGATCAGTCAGCGGGTCAGAACCAACCACTTTTCCTGCTACCGTCTTGCCATTATGCAAGGAGACTGTTAATTTATTTGCTCCTTCAATCACATGGTTGTTTGTTAATACATAGGCTTTACTGCCGGATTTTTTGAAAATAACCCCTGATCCGGTACCGCTTTCTTGTTCTTGACTGCTGCTGTTTTGATTTTGCTGTGATCCACCAAAAGGTGTGTTCATATCGCCAAAATCTGTGGTTGTTTGACTTTGTGTTTGATAGTTTGTAATGCCGACAATGGCTGGTGATACGTTTTCGACCATATTTGAAATACTGCTGGTCGAATTCGATGTTTGTGACGCTGTTGTTTTTGACGAATTTGTACTTGTATCATTTGTCGATACAGCGGCTGTTTTCGTTGACGAATCAGTTGAACTATTTTCTGAATGCTGAGCATATGGAGTTAGAACGTAAACACCTAACGCTAACGTACCTCCTACAATCCCGCTGACAAATGGCTTCAGCCAGCCACTTGGCTTCTTCTGCTTTTTTTTCGGCTGTTCAATGGTTTGTAATTCATAAGAAGTGTGTTTTTCATCTTTGTGATGTGTCATCAAGATCACTCTCTTTCATCGATTTTTACATGTATGTGTTTAAGGTGATTGACCGTATGTGGTGGATACTGACTTTATCGTAAGAAAAAAGTGTGGGATAAAAATGAAAACATTGTGGGAAATTGTTAAAATAAGTAGTGAATCTAAGCAAAATAGAGGAGATTAAACTGTGGAGACTATTGGAATCATTGGATATGGAAGCATGGCAGATATGATGGTACAAAAATGGCTGGACAAAGGAGTACTTCATGCCAGTCAGTTTATGATCCATACAAGAAGTGAAACGGAGCGGCTGCAACAGCTGAAAGAGAAGAACCAGCATGTCAACATTTGCTCTTTAGATGACATCTCTGCATCATGTGATGTCGTGTTTGTTTGTGTACCACCGCTTGCTGTACTTGATGTATTAGATCAGCTGAGCCCCGCAAAGACATCTCTTCATATCGTATCAGTGGCAGCGGCTGTCACGTTAGACAAATTAATGCAACATACGAATCAGCCGGTTTCTAGATACATTCCCACTTTGACATCAGCCGTAGGGACGGGTGTATCCCTTGTGGCGCATGGTGAAACTGCTGGACAGGAGGCACAAGAACGACTCCACCGCCTGCTTTCAGCTTTTAGTATCGTCAGGGAAGTGGAAGAGGACCGGTTTGATGCGGCGAGTAATTTGACAAGCTCTTCTCCGGGCTTTATTGCAGCAATCTTTGAAGAAATGGCGAGAGCCGCTGTTCGGAATAGTGAGCTTTCTTTAGAAGAAGCCTATGAATTTTTAACATATGCGCTGCTCGGTACAGGACAAGTTCTTGTTGAACACGGACTGACATTTGCTGAAACGGTGAATAGGGTCGCAACAAAAGGCGGGATTACAGGAGAAGGCGCTGCAGTCATCCAGCAGCAGGCACCGCAAATGTTCGATGACTTGTTTACACAAACGATGAAAAAATATGCGCAGCTAAAATCGCAAATCGATGAAGCAGACAAACACCACTAAAGACATAGCTAGTGGTGTTTTTTCTGTAAAATAAATCCTTTCGCATCAATGCTTTTGACCTGTATTACCTGAGTCTAATTTCCTTATTTTCAGACATTGTATTGAAAAATCAATCAAGTTCTCATATAATTTTTTAGAAAATTTAGAAAAATATACACAAATTTTAAGTTTAATTAAAGGGGGATGGGGATGAAGCTCTATGTATCAGTCGATATGGAGGGAATTACTGGTCTAGCTGATCATACATTTGTTGATAGCCGCCAGCACAATTATGAGCGCGGGAGAAAAATCATGACAGGTGAAGTGAACGCCTGTGTAGAAGCTCTTCTTACACATGGGGCGACCGATATTTTAGTGAATGATAGCCATTCTAAAATGAATAATCTGTTGATTGAAGATTTGCATGAGGAAGCATCTCTCATATCAGGGGATGTAAAGCCTTATTCAATGGTTCAAGGATTAGATCAAACGTATGATGCCGCTGTTTTTTTAGGCTACCATGCGAGGGCATCAATGAAAGGTGTGATGTCTCACAGTATGATTTTTGGTGTCAGACATTTTTACATAAATGATCATCCAGTTGGTGAAATGGGCTTTAATGCGTATGTCGCAGGTTATTATGGTGTTCCAGTCATTCTTGTATGCGGAGACGATCAAGCGGCACTTGAAGCCGAAAAGTTAATGCCTGGCGTGAAAACAGTGGCGGTGAAAGAAACCATTTCAAGATCTGCTGTGAAATGCTTAACACCAGCGAAAGTAAGCACCCTCATCTCGCAGCAAGTGGAAGCTGCCATGAAACAAATTCATCAAATGAAGCCGCTCACGCCTCCTGAGCAGCCAGTGCTGAAAATCGAGTTTGCCAATTATGGACAAGCCGAATGGGCGAATTTAATGCCGGGTACGGCCATCATCGAAGGGACAACAACGGTGACGTACCAAGCAGAGAATATATTAGAAGCCTACCAAGCGATGCTTGTCATGACAGAGCTTGCCGCACGTACAACATTTTGTTAAGCGAGGGGGAGACAGCAGATGGCCAGCTTTTTGCTCAAGCGTTTGATTGCCATGATTGCCACGATTTTAACCATCACAACTTTAACGTTTATTTTAATGAAGGTCATCCCAGGATCGCCCTTCAATGAAGAACGAAATACAAACGAAACTGTCCAGCGAAACCTCGAAAGCTACTATCACTTAGACGAACCACTCTATGTTCAATATATGATCTATTTAAAATCCATCGTTACTTTTGATTTTGGTCCTTCCATTAAAAAGCCTTCTGAAAGTGTCAATGATTTATTGGCGAGAGGTTTTCCAGTCTCATTAGAACTTGGTCTTATCTCTATTTTGATTGCTGTCATCTCCGGCATCTTGCTCGGAATCATGGCTGCCCTCCGGCATAATGGCTTGATTGATTATATCGCCATGACGATTGCTGTTTTCGGTATATCCATACCAAACTTTATCTTTGCTACCTTATTAATTCAGCAGCTTGCTGTGAATGTAAAGCTCTTTCCTACAGCGATGTGGACAAGTCCAATGCATATGGTGCTTCCTACCATTGCACTGGCGGTAGGTCCAATGGCTATCATTGCCCGGTTAACGAGATCGAGCATGATTGAAGTGCTGTCGCAGGACTATATTCGAACTGCAAAAGCGAAAGGACTTTCCCCTTATAAAATTGTGTTTAAACATGCCCTGCGGAATGCGCTTTTACCTGTTGTCACGATCCTTGGCACACTTGTCGCAAGTATTTTAACAGGCAGTTTTGTGATTGAAAAAATATTTGCGATCCCTGGAATGGGAAAATACTTTGTTGAGAGTATTAATAATCGTGACTATCCTGTCATCATGGGAACCACTGTTTTTTACAGCATCATCTTAATTACCCTTCTTTTCATTGTAGATGTGACATATCGTCTGCTTGATCCAAGGATCCAGCTGCATCAGAAAGGAGGAAAGGCATGAGTATACATCTTCAGCATGATCAAACGAATCAAGCGCATGAAGTGCCAGATGAATGGTTTGCTCCTAAAGAACAAAAGACATCTGAAGTCCATGCCATTAAAAGACCCTCACTTTCGTATTGGGCAGATACTTGGCGACGGTTAAAACAAAATAAACTCGCTATGTTTAGTTTATCGGTGCTGATTTTTCTTTTCGTCATGGCTGTATTAGGCCCACTCCTTGCACCGAATAGTGTGACAGAACAGCGGCTTTCCATGCAAAACTTGCCACCGTCAGCTGCTCACTGGTTTGGAACAGATGAACTTGGACGTGATGTGTTTACACGTACTTGGTACGGCGCACGCATTTCATTATTTGTGGGCGTGATGGCCGCTCTCATTGATTTTGCAATCGGTGTCATCTATGGCGGTATTGCAGGCTATAAAGGCGGGAAGTATGACCATGTCATGATGCGGATCGTCGAGGTGCTTTACGGTCTGCCGTATTTACTCGTCGTCATTTTATTGATGGTTCTGATGGGGCCTGGGCTTGTCACTATTATTGTGGCGCTCACTGTCACAGGATGGATTGGGATGGCAAGAATCGTGAGAGGTCAAGTCCTTCAGCTGAAAAGCCAAGAATATGTCCTTGCCTCGAAAACCTTTGGCGCAAAAAGTTTGCGCATCATTCGCAGAAATTTACTGCCGAATACGATGGGACCGATTATTGTCCAGATGACGCTGACTGTACCGACAGCGATATTTGCTGAAGCGTTCTTAAGTTTTCTTGGTTTAGGGATTCAAGCGCCGTTTGCAAGCTGGGGTGTGATGGCCAATGATGCCTTGCCGACAGTGCTGTCAGATAATGGTCACTGGTGGCGTTTATTCTTTCCGGCATTTTTTATTTCGCTGACGATGTTTTGCTTTAATAATTTAGGTGATGGCTTGCAAGATGCGCTTGATCCGAAGATGAAGAGGTGATGGCGTGATGAAAAAAATGCTTCGGATTATCGATCTGCATGTTAGCTTTCGGACATATGGCGGTTCTGTTCAAGCGGTACGCGGGGTGAATGTGGATGTGTATGAAAAAGAAACCCTCGCCATTGTCGGAGAATCAGGCTGCGGAAAAAGTGTGACGTCTCAAAGTATCATGCGGCTTCTCCCTGCATATAGCGCACAAGTCGATCAAGGGGAAATTTGGTTTCGTGATCGCAACTTGCTGTCATTATCTGAAAAAGACATGCGAAGCATTCGTGGTGTCGATATCTCCATGATTTTTCAAGATCCTATGACGGCACTCAACCCAACGCTGACAATTGGAGATCAGCTGATGGAGGCTGCAAAAGTGCATCAGAAGCTGACAAAAAAAGAAGTGAAAGAAGAGGCGCTTCGTATGCTTGATTTGGTGGGGATACCGCAGCCGAAAGAGAGGCTGAAGCAATATCCGCATCAATTCAGCGGCGGCATGAGGCAGCGGCTCATGATTGCAATGGCTCTTATTTGTGAGCCGAAGGTGCTGATTGCAGATGAACCGACAACTGCACTAGATGTCACCATACAGGCGCAGATTTTAGAACTATTTAAAGAGATTCAGAAAAAAACAGGCGTGACGATTATTTTAATCACACATGACCTAGGGGTCGTAGCACAAGTCGCTGATCGAGTGGCTGTCATGTACGGGGGAAAAATCGTTGAAGTTGGGACAAGGCGAGATATCTTTTACAGTCCACAGCATCCCTATACAAAAGGGCTGCTGCAATCCGTTCCAAGGCTGGATATGAAAGATGAACTCATTCCTATTGAAGGAAGCCCGCCAGATTTATTTGCTCCGCCAAAAGGTTGTCCATATACCGATCGATGTCCGTCTGCGATGAAAGTGTGTGATCATATTATGCCGCATGAAACGCAGCGTTCACCTACACATGCAGTAAATTGCTGGCTTCAAGATGAACGAGCGAAGCAAACGGTTTTATCTTCAACACAAAGGGGGAGTTTTTCATGAGAAAAACAGGTTGGATTCTCAGTATGTGCTTTATCACAGTGATGCTGCTTGCAGGATGTACAGCCAATGAGCAAGCAGGCAAAGGATCTTCAAGCAAGGGTGAAGAGAAAGTTTTAACATTAAATAACGAAAACGAACCGACATCATTTGATCCGCCCATTGGTTTTAATAATGTGTCCTGGCAAGGGCTCAATAACTTAATGGAAGGATTAACGAGACTGAATGAGAAGCACGAACCATCTGCTGCCATGGCGGAAAAATGGGACATTTCAAAGGACGGAAAAACGTACACGTTCCATTTAAGGGATGGGATTAAGTGGTCAAATGGTGATCCAGTCAAAGCAAGTGACTTTGAATATGCGTGGAAGCGGCTGCTAGATCCAAAGACGGGCTCTTCTGCGGCATTCTTAGCTTATATGATTGAAGGGGGCGAAGCGTTTAACAGCGGAAAAGGGAAGAAAGAAGATGTAAAAGTCAAGGCTGTTAATGATCAAACGCTAGAGGTCAAGCTAGCATACCCGCAGAAATCTTTCTTAAATATGACGGCAAACCCTGCCTTTTTCCCAGTGAATGAGAAGGTAGCGGAAAAGGACCCAAACTGGGCCAAGGATGCGAAAACCTTTGTCGGCAATGGACCGTTTAAGCTGACAGAGTGGAAGCATGATGAAAGCTTTACAATGGAAAAAAATGACACATATTGGGACGAACAAACGGTCAAGCTAGATCAAGTGAAATGGCTCATGATCAGTGATCGAAACACAGATTACCAAATGTATCAATCAGGAGATTTAGATACGGCCTTCGTTCCCGCAGAACAAAGTGAAGACCTGTTAAAAAGCAAAGATGTGCAAATTGAGGATCAAGCAGGGCTGTTTTTTTATCGTCTAAATGTCAACATGGAGCCTTTTCAAAATAAGAACATTCGCAAAGCCTTTCAAATGGCGATCAATCCTCAGGATATTGTAGAGTATGTGACGAAAAATGAAGAGAAGCCAGCACGTGCCTTCGTTTCACCAGGAATTTTAGATTCAAAGGGTGAAGATTTCAGAGAAGCTGGCGGCGACCTTGTCAAACATGATACGAGTGAAGCTGTAAAACTATTAGAAAAAGGGTTGAAAGAAGAGAACTATTCAAAGCTGCCGCCTGTCACATTAACATACAGTACAAAGCCTGAAAATAAGAAGAAAGCAGAAGCCATTCAGCAGCAATTAAAAGAAGCGCTAGGGGTAGATGTGAAGCTTGCAAACATGGAAGCAAATGTGTTTGCAGAAGATCAAAAGGCACTCAAATTCCAATTCTCGCAAAGTTCATTTCTAGCTGACTATGCAGACCCTATCAATTTCTTAGAGAGCTTCCAAACAGGAAATGCGATGAACCGGACAGGTTGGTCAAATGATACGTATGATCAGCTGATCAAAAAGGCGAGTCAAGAAGCAGATGAACAAAAGAGAAATCGTATGCTGCATGATGCCGAGGCACTTCTGATGGAAGAAGCACCGATCATTCCCATTCATTTTTATAACCAAGTCTATTTACAAAAAGAAGGCGTAAAGGGCATTGTCCGCCATCCTGTTGGTTACATTGATTTGAAATGGGCACAGGTAGATGGAGAGTAAATGAAAAAAATGAGAGAACGGGACGCTTTGAAAAAAGCGTCTGTTCCTTTATTTGTTCATGTTATGAAGAAGATGCCCATAGATTGAAAGAAACGAAGAGAAAGAGGGGATTGGCGTGAACCATCTGCCAGTGGCACTTCAAACAGGAGATACAGTGGGAATCATTGCACCAGCAAGCCCGCCTGATGAGCTGAAATTAGCAAGAGGTATTTCTTTTTTAGAAAGCTTAGGGCTAAAGGTGAAAAAGGGGAAGTATATCGACTCCCGGTATGGTTATTTAGCAGGTCATGATCATGAACGAGTGGAAGATATTCATCACATGTTTCAAGATCCAGACGTGAAGGCAGTGATTTGTGCTTGCGGAGGATACGGAACAGGAAGAATTGCAGAAGCCATTGATTATGATTTGATTCGCCGGAACCCAAAAATCTTTTGGGGATACAGTGATATTACATTTTTACATACAGCCATTCAGCAGCAGACGGGTCTTGTCACCTTTCATGGTCCAATGCTCTCCTCTGATGTGGGACTTGAAGAGGTTCATCCGTATACAAAGGATACCTTTTTACAGCTATTCACTCCGAAAGCCTTTTCGTATACGAACCACCTGTCACCTCTTCACACTTTTTATCATGGCACGGCTTCAGGCGAAATCACCGGAGGAAATCTTGCCCTTATTGTCACGACACTTGGTACACCTTTTGAAATTGATACAAAGGGGAAGCTTTTATTGATAGAAGATATAGACGAAGAACCATATAAAATCGATCGAATGATGCAGCACCTAGCCTCTGCAGGAAAATTACATGATGCGGCGGGATTTATCATTGGTGATTTTCATCAATGTGAGCCGAAAAAGAAAGAGCAGTCGTTGACGCTCGATCAGTTATGGGAGACGTATATTGTCCCGCAACAGAAACCTGCACTTGGCGGCTTTCGGATCGGTCATTCCTCTCCAAACTTCGCCATTCCAATCGGCGTGCAGGCTACATTAGATGCTACAGGGAAAAAACTGCATATTTCCCCAGGTGTTGCAGCGAAAGAGGCGATCAAATGAAAATCGTAGATGTTCGCACATGCAGAACGAGTGTACCGCTAAAGAAGCCTTTCAAAACAGCATTAAGAACGGTGTATGACGCCGCATCTCTTATTGTGATCATCACCTATGATCAAGGCGATGTCAGCTATGGAGAGGCAGTGCCGACATCGGTCATTACAGGTGAAACACTGGAAAGCATCGACTATGCTATTTGCGCTGTGATGAGGCCGATCTTGATTGGGGCCTCATTGTCACAATATGAACAAATTTTTTCAGCGATCGACCGTGTACTTGTAGGAAACACGAGTGCAAAGGCTGCAATAGATATGGCGATTTACGATGGTTTAGCGAAGCAGGCTGGCCTGCCGCTTTATCAATATCTTGGTGGTTATCGTAATCAGCTGGAAACGGATTACACGGTTAGTGTCAACCGTCCGTTAGAAATGGCAGAGGATGCGAAGCAATATGCAGCTGAAGGCTTTCGTACCTTAAAGATCAAAGTGGGAAAAGATGATATAGATACGGATATTCAGCGGATCAAACGGATTCGAGAAAAAGTCGGGCCGGATATTCAAATCAGGCTTGACGCCAACCAAGGCTGGACATGTAAGGAAGCGATTGTCGCCATTCGAAAAATGGAGGCACTCGATATTGAACTAGTCGAGCAGCCAGTGCCTAAAGAAGACATCGAGGGTCTGCGCCGGGTGACGGAAGCAACAGACACATTGATTATGGCAGATGAAAGTATTTTTAGCCTCCATGATGCCATCAAGGTGTTAGAAACGAGAAGCTGTGATCTCATCAACTTAAAATTAATGAAAACAGGCGGTATCAAAAAAGCGCTGAAAATCAATAGTTTAGCAGAAGCATACGGCGTCAAGTGCATGGTTGGCAGTATGATCGAATCAAAACTAGGGATTACCGCAGCCGCTCATCTTGCTGCAAGCCAACCGAATATTACCCGTTACGATTTTGATGCGCCGCTTATGCTCAAAGAGGACTTAATAGACGGAGGAATTATCTATCAAGGGAAAGATATTCTCTTTCCACCGCATCATGGGTTAGGCATTCAAAGAGTGAAAGGGGTCTTATGATGTTATATGAATCAAAGGTTCCAGTCGCAAATATATGGACAGCACCGCAGTCGCCGAGAGAAATGGATCGACACGTTCTTCAAAGTTCCGTCCAGATCAAAGAATGGATTGATGAGCAAACATATGAACAGAAATTGGCCTTATGTGAAGAAAACCTTATTCAAACCCAAGTACTGCTTGGCGAACGAGTCATTGGGCTGGAGGAGACAGATGGCTGGATGAAAGTTGTCATCCCGCAGCAGGCAAGCCGGAAACACCCGCAAGGCTACCCAGGTTATATCCCCGTAGTGCAATTAAATGAAGTATCAGAGAGTGAACCACCTGCTAGTCCCTTGATTGTTTGTCAGAAAAAAGCGGTTTTATATCAAAACGGAATACCGGATATGGAGATTAGTTTTTTAACAGAACTAGCACTTGTTGAAGAAATGAGCGATTCCTTTGATGTTCTAACTCCAGTAGGAAGAAGAGAAATCAAAAAAGAAGATGTGCGCCACGCTTCATCACCTTCTTCTATGAGCGGCAAGGATGTCTTAGCCATAGGAAAACAATTTATTGGACTGTCATATTTGTGGGGCGGCATGAGCAGCTATGGCTACGACTGTTCGGGTTTTGTTTACAGTATGTACAAAGCGTGTGGATGTTTATTACCGAGAGACGCAAGTGACCAAGCAGTTCAAGGAACTCCAGTCGCATCAAACCATTTGGCGCCAGGTGATCTCATGTTTTTTGCCAATGACAATGGGAAGGGAGCAGTTCGCCATGTAGGGATGTATGCTGGAGATGGCATGATGCTTCACTCGCCTAAAACGGGCAGACAGATTGAACTCCTTTCTCTTTCTGGTACTTCATATGAACAGGAATGGGCAGGAACAAGGCGGTATTTGAAAGCTGAGAGGGGGAGATGTGATGGGAAGTGAACCACTTCTGCAAGTCAACAACTTAAAAAAGCATTTTCATCTATCGAAAGGAAGAACGTTAAAAGCATTAGATGGTGTCACCTTTCAGCTGAAACAAGGCGAAACCTTTGGTCTTGTTGGTGAGTCAGGCTGCGGTAAATCTACACTTGGAAAAGTGCTCATGCGGCTTTATGACCCGACAGAAGGTGAAGCTTTGTATGAAGGGAAAAGTCTCCATCACTTATCGAACCGAGAATCATTTGATTTCAATAGACAAATTCAAATGGTGTTTCAAGATCCGTATTCTTCTTTAAATCCTAGGCTCTCTGTAAAAGATATTATGCTAGAACCGATGGAAATCCACCAATTGTATGGCAGTCAAAAGAAAAGGCTCGAGCGCGTGAAGGAACTGCTTGAAGCGGTGGGGCTAAGTCATGATTTTGCTACACGCTATCCTCACGAATTCAGCGGAGGTCAGAGGCAAAGAATAGGGATTGCTAGAGCACTAGCCTTATCACCAAAGTTTATCGTGGCAGATGAGCCGATTTCTGCACTAGATGTATCCGTTCAAGCTCAAGTCGTGAATTTGCTGAAAAAACTGCAAAAAGAAGAAGGATTGACGTTTTTATTTATTGCCCATGATTTATCGATGGTTAAATATATTAGCGATCGAATCGGTGTCATGTACTTAGGGCATCTCGTGGAGATGACTAGCAGTGATGCTTTATATAAAACACCGCTTCATCCATATACACAAGCATTGCTGTCTGCTATCCCGATTCCAGATCCTGATGTGGAAGATAAACGCAAGCGGTTTATTTTAAAGGGAGAAATTCCAAGTCCAGTGAATCCGCCAAGCGGCTGCGTATTTCGGACAAGATGTCCTGCTGCAATGGATGTATGTGCGGACAAAAAGCCAGTATTACAAGCAGTCGAAGAAGGACATGAAGTGGCCTGTCATTTATATGATAGGAAATAGATAGAGGGAAGAAGGTAAGCATTTAAAAAGCCAGCGAGTAGACAAGCTGGCTTTTTGGCTTTTATGAACGCCTAATAGGTAATGTACAGCATCTAAAAGAGCCGCCGGATTTAATGATTTCTGAAAAATCCACTTCAATGACGGTGTAGCCGCGGGCTGTTAATGCAGCATTTGTTTCTTGGTTGATTGGTAAGCTGATGACTTTTTTCTGACCAATGGACAACACATTTGGTCCAAGTGTGAACTGCTCTTGCTCACTTATTTCAATGAGATCATAATGCTTTTTGAGCATATGAAGATCCTTTTCCGTAAAAGCTTCAGGGTAAATCAAGATCTCATGATGAGAAAGAATATTCATCACACAATCAAGATGCAAAATGTGAGAAGGAAGATGAATAGGAATGATGTCGTGATTCGGCAGTTCTTTTTTGAGCTGCTGGATGGCGGCTAGATTTGTTCTTTTGCTGATCCCCACAAATACCCGGGTTTGGTCTACAAGCACATCGCCGCCTTCAATCGTTCCATCATCCAGCGTGATGGTTGTCCATCCTTTTGTCTGTGCCCATTCATTTAAGGAATGTTCTTCTCCTTGTCTGACAGGGGCTGCCATGTTTGAAACAAATAAAGTCTGTCCAATTGTAAATCCAATATCCCGAGTGAAGACTTGTTCAGGGAAACGTTCATTTGCAGGAAGAAGGACAGGCCGGACATGATGGTTTTTCAGCGTTTGGATGAATTGCTTATGCTGCGTGAGGGCTTTGATTTGAGAAATATTTTCTCTTGCAAAATGCTTTTGGGTTTCATTGATGATCTGTTTAATTTCCATATAAATTGGACTGCATAAGAGGACTTCTTGTAAATCATCATATTCACTCATACATTGCGGCGTTTTATACACTTTCTCTGATTTCATAGAATCCATCAAAGGGCCTCCTTGTTTATCGATAATTATATTATTCCTCCTTCTAGTAAATGTTGAAACATTTCCGAAAGAAAATCTCTCATGAGAGACTAAAGCAAAAAGTTTAGACAAACCTAATAGAATAGTGTTTAATAAAAGTCGTTCCGCATCAACGAAAACAGCAAGAAGGAGCTATGACGATGAGTGAAGAAAATTTCAAATACTGCAAGGAATCGAAAGTTGTGAAAACCAGCAGGGTATTCCCCCTCGATACGAATAACCACCAAACGTTATTTGGTGGGAAATTAATGAGTTATATAGATGACATTGCTTCCATCTCGGCAGCAAGACACAGCCGTAGTGAAACAGTCACCGCATCAATGGATTCAGTTGATTTTTTAGAGCCGATTGGACAGAAAGAGTCCGTCTGCTTAGAATCTTATGTGACATGGGTCGGTACATCTTCTATGGAAGTATTCGTCAAAGTCATTAAGGAAAACTTGATGTCTGGAGAGCGCAGACTCGCAGCAACTTCATTTCTTACTTTTGTCTCGCTTGATGAAAACGGGAAGCCAAAACGAGTTCCACAAGTCATGCCGGAAACAGAGGAAGAAATCATGCTTCATCAAACAGCGAAGCAGCGGGCAGAGGAAAGAAAAAGCCGCCGGAAGCATAGTAAAGCTTTGGCTGACGCACTTGGGACGGATAAGCCTTGGGCGTAAAAATCACCCTTTAAGCGGTGATTTTTTTCTGAGTCGGTATCTTGCATGGCAAGATAGTGTGTGGTAAGATCAAACTATCTTGTCATGCAAGGTACTGAAAGCGGAGGATCGATGATGACACAATCAACACAAATGCTAAAAGGAATTTTAGAAGGATGCCTACTGTCGATTATTTCTGAAGGTGAAATTTATGGCTATGAAATGACAAAGAAGCTTGCGCACTATGGGTTTGATCAAATTAGTGAAGGTAGTATTTATCCGATCTTGCTGCGCATGCAAAAAGAACAGCTGGTCAGTACGTCCACAAAAGCATCGGCGAGTGGGCCGAAAAGGAAATACTATACGCTCACACAAAGAGGCGAAGAAGCGCTGACTGATTTTACCATGCGATGGAATGAGCTGTCAGGGAATGTAGAGCGATTATTACATAAAGGGAAGTGAGAAGATGGTAACAAAAGAAACGAGACACATCTTATTAGAGCTGCAACTCTATCTCATATCAAAAGGGAAAAATCAGGACGAGATCGACGAAGTGATGGATGAATTAACGACACACGCTGTCGAAGCTGAGAAAGAGGGGAAAACAGGGGAAGATGTATTTGGCGGAGATCCACGGGGCTTTGCTGATGAGCTAGCGAAAGAGCTTTCTAGAAATCATAAAGACTGGGTTCCGTTTGTCAGTGCTTTTTTAATTGGATCTCTTTTTTACATGATGTTAGCAGATGCCATCAGTCAAAGTTTATCGTATTCTTGGTATGCACTCATTGGTTATCCGCTGATCATAGTGGCCAATGTGATCATGACCATTGTGATGTTTAGAGCTTCTGCCTTTCAAACAAGCGGGAGGGCATTCTTTTATTTTTGGATATTAGGTGTTTTTCAGATGACAGCCTTGATCACAGTGAAATTATTGGACCAAAAACTTGGTACTCCTTTACTTGTGCTGACCTCGGGCCAAAGATGGGGCGTCATTCTTCTGTTGCTGCTGTGTATTGTCTTATTGAATGCCATTTTAAAAGCCAATATGGTGTCGCTCATTCCGGTGATCTTCTTTGGGCCGCAGCTCCTATTCGAATGGCTTGGATGGACATCACCTCTGATGCTTCTTTTCACAAGTCTGGTATCCATTGTGATTTTAGTCTTGCTCACAATCGCTTTTTTACAGAAAACAAACAAGAAAAATGAACATTTAATGTAGATAGAGCACATCACTTGCGATGTGCTTTTCTTTTTCTAAAAAAATGTAGATATGGGATCACATTTTTCTTTACAATGAGAAGAGGACAAAAATGAAAAGGGGTTCTGTGATTGGATATTGTATGGGGGTATGTACTCGTTTTTATATTGGCTGCTTTACCTTTCTTTGAAGTGGTTGGTGTCGTTCCGCTGGGGATTTTAAGTGGTCTGCATCCTGTGACAACGGCAGTTATTGGATTCGTCGGCAACTTTCTTACCGTCTTGCTACTCATCGTCTTCGTGGACCGATTTAAAGCGTGGTGGCTGAAGAGGAAAGAGGAGAAACATGATGAAAAAGGAGAGAAAAAACAGCTGAAAGCCAGAAAGGTTTGGGAACGGTACGGTCTCCCTGGTTTGGCACTTATCGGTCCTTTTATTATTGGCAGTCATTTAGCGGCTTTTATGTGTATGAGCTTCGGTACGAAAAGAAAACAAGTCACTGTGTGGATGACGGTCAGTTTAATCATGTGGACCGCATTAGCTGCTAGTTTAACGGGTGCGGGGTTCCATTACTTTGCCCCAGATTCAAATGGGTTGTTCGGAGATATTTTTAGCAAGTAAGCAGGGGGGATAAAAAATGGCACATCAAACACGGATCGTGCTCGAAACAGAGCGTCTCAGACTGAGAACAATGGATGAAGACGATGCGCCTTTTTTATATGAAAAGCTGTTCCAAGATGAAGAGGTCATGAAGTATTATCCTTCACTAAAGGATGAAAAGCAGACAAAAGAGTGGATTGCTTGGAATCAAAAGAATGACCGCACATTCCATACATCTCTGTGGATCATTGAAGAAAAAGAAACGAAAGAACCACTTGGACAAAGCGGAATTGTTCTCCAAAACGTCGAAGGACAAACAGAGCTTGAAATTGGCTATATGCTAAAGAGATCGGCATGGGGAAAAGGATATGCTGTTGAGGCTGCAAAAGGCTGTCTTGCGTATGGTTTTGACGAAATGAAGGTGAGACGAATGGTCAGCTTAATTCGCCCTGACAATGAAGCGTCAGTCAAGGTCGCAATGAAAATGGGGATGAAAAAAGAAAAAACTATTTCAAAATGGGATCAAATGATTGATGTTTACAGTGTTACTCGTGACGGAAAAAGCGGCTCGCTTGAATCATAAGGAGAGCCGCTTTTTCTTTTATAGACGCTGTTCTAACTGAAGTAAATATTTCTTTCGTTCGATTCCCCCGCCATATCCGCCAAGTTCACCGCTTGTTTGAATGACTCGGTGACAAGGAATGATGATGGCCAACTGATTGGCACCATTTGCATTTCCAACTGCCCGAACCAAATGGGGATCGCCAAGCATGATGGCAAGATCTCGATACGATCTCGTTTCGCCTGGCGGAATCTGTAATAGAAGATCCCATACCCTTTTCTGAAAAGGGGTGCCATGTATAGCAAGTGGCACAGTAAACTGCGTGAGTTTCTTTTCAAAATATAAGGCCAATTCCTTTGCTAATTGCTGATGGACGTTTGTTTCTCCAACTAAAATACGGGCATGATGTTTTTTTCTGATGTTCTCAATTTCTCTTTCTAATCCTCGCCTGTCCATAAATTCAAGCAAATACACATGGGTTGCATCTGAAATGCTCATCATCCGCCCAATCGGAGTAGAAATAAAATTCGCATGCAAAATATTGACTTGCGCCTTTTTGGGTGGATTTCCCATGATTTTCGTAAAGGCATCATTGAAGGCACTGGAAGACTCGTAACCGAAGGTGACTTGCTGATCAATGACTTTTTTTCCGTTCAGAATCTCTTTAAACGCTAGCCCCATTCGGCGTGATCTAGCATATTGAACAAAGGTCATTCCATAGATTTCTTTGAATTTTCTCCGAGCTGTTGCAGAGTGAATCCCTAATTGGCGAAAATCTTCTTCTTTCCACCGTTTCTCAGGACTCTCTTCAACTGCTGATACAAGTGTTTTGACTTCTTCTGGAATGCTGTTAGGATATGTTAAAGGCGTGCATCGCTTACACGGCCGATACCCTGCAAGCAGCGCCTCCTCTGCTGTAAAGAAAAACTCGCAGTTCTCATATTTTGGTTTTCTAGCAGTGCACGTGGCATGGCAGAAGATGCCGGTTGTTTTAATACCAGCAAAAAACGTGCCGTCATATTGCGGATTCTTATCAACAAGTGCTTGATAAAATTCGTGTTTTTGTTCGTCGGTCATCATCATTTGATCCACCTCTTGTTTTATTATATCAGTGATGTGGTCGTTCCTCTTTCTAACATTTAGTATACTTCGCTTTCATCCACTTTCTTTCGAAAAATGAACAAGTATATTTGAAGGGGAAAAGCAAAGTGGTAGACCGGCATATCAGGGTGTGATACACTTTTTCATACAGAATCGGCTGTATGCTAGATCTGATTATCATGAATTGGTTTTCTAGGGTTCCGTGCGGGCAGCGCAGTCTGGACCGAGAGAAAACACATAGGGTCTAGACAATAGACCGTATGGACACGGAGGGATAAAAGCCCGGGAGATTTGATCAAACGATCGATTTCCGGGCTTTTTTTATTGCTTGGAATCGGTAAGAAAGGAAGAGATCGAATGAAATGGGGAAATGTTTTGATTGCAGCCGTATTTGAAGTCGGCTGGGTGATGGGGTTGAAATATGCTGGCTCTATATTGGAATGGAGCGCAACCATCGTTTGTATTGTTGTCAGCTTTTATTTACTCCTGAAAGCCACGACTGTACTTCCAGTTGGCACACTTTACGCCGTTTTCACCGGACTTGGAACAGCAGGTACGGTCATAGTAGGGATGGTCATGGGTGAACCGGTACAGCTAGTAAAATTACTTTTGATCATGGTGCTTTTAAGCGGTGTATTAGGACTCAAATTGACCACAGGTGAAAAGAAAGGGGAGGCTGAATCGTGAGCTGGCTTTTACTCATTGGGGCAGGCATCTTAGAAATGCTTTGTGTCACCATGATGAATCAATTCCAGAAAGATCGCCATGTCAAATGGATTTTCTTCATAGCAGCTGGATTTTCGCTATCCTTTTTGATGCTGTCTCTTGCGATGAATACAATTCCGATGGGAACGGCGTATGCGATTTGGACAGGAATCGGAGCAGCTGGAGGAGCGATTGTTGGGATGATGTTTTATGGTGAGTCGAAAGACGCAAAACGTATTTTCTTTATCGCACTCATTTTATCAGCAGCGGTCGGGTTGAAAATCATTGAATAAGAAAAGGCTGGCAAACATGTGCCAGCCTTTTTGCTACATCGAATGATGATTGGAATCGTTTTCATTTTTGCGGTAAAGCTGACTCACAAGCAGAAAACATACACCAAATGTAAGTAAAGGAATGAGTCTTTCTCCGGTCATAAATAGATAAATGCCCGTGATTAGACATACGATGCCGAGCCAAAAGCTCACTTTACCAAACAAAGTCATGCTTTTCATCTCCATCACTCCTTTTGTGATAAAAGGTCTATTCATATTATATCACGCTAGGTGCAGAATTGAATGAATATTCAATAAAAAACACGACGCTTAATTGCTTTTTCTCTTTCCAGTCCAGTATAATATTTCATTAGAATGAAAAATGTAAATGAGGTCATAAGAAATGAGAACATTGATTACAGAGAAACTTGAATTACACAGACAAAAGCATGAGCAAAAAGGAAGGCTTTTAGTCAGCTGCCCGGATCAGCCTGGTATTGTGTCAGCTGTTTCTACTTTTTTATTTGAACATGGAGCAAACATCATTGAATCTAGTCAATACACAACAGATCATGAGAGCGGCCGGTTCTTTTTAAGAATTGAATTTGATTGGAAAGACATTTCTGCCAACTTAGATCAATTGAAAAGCAGTTTTGAGCCAATTGCGCAATCATTTCACATGACATGGAGCATGTCGCGTGCAAGTGATCTGAAAAAGCTGGCGATCTTTGTGTCCAAAGAGCTTCATTGTTTACATGAACTTTTATGGGAATGGCAAAGCGGTAATTTAATGGCTGAAATAGCGGTTGTCATCAGCAATCATGAAACGGCAAAAGATACAGTCGAAGCACTCGGCATTCCATTCCACTTCGTGAAAGCAAATAAAGACATTCGCCAAGATGCAGAAAAACAACAGCTTGCATTATTAGAAGAATATGATATTGATGCGGTTGTGCTTGCGAGATACATGCAAATTTTGACGCCAGCCTTTATCGAACAGCACCCGAACAAAATCATTAATATTCATCATTCCTTCCTGCCAGCGTTTATCGGTGCAAACCCATACAAGCGGGCATACGAGCGGGGAGTCAAATTAATTGGCGCGACTTCCCATTATGTCACCAATGATTTAGACGAAGGGCCAATCATTGAACAGGATATTGAGCGGGTAGATCATAGAGATGATGCAGAGGCATTAAAAAATATTGGCCGCACGATTGAGCGCAGTGTGCTTGCCCGAGCTGTCAAATGGCATCTGGAAGATCGAATCATTGTTCATGAGAATAAAACGATTGTGTTTAATTGACCGCTTGACTTTTCTGAAGCAATTGGTGATAATATAAAAAAATTAACGAGCGTTGAGAAGGAATAGTAAGCAGGACCTGATGTGTAAAAGAGAGCAAATGACATGCTGAAACATTTGCCGCAGACAGCTGCTGAACCTACCCTTTGAGCCTTAGAGGAAAAATCTAAGCGCATGCCTGGCGTTACAGGAGTTGAGTGGAATAAGCAGACGTATGCTTATTCAATGAAGGTGGTACCACGGAAAATCCCTTTTTCGTCCTTTACATAAGGAGAAAAAGGGATTTTTTATGTGGTGAAAGGTATAGCGGAGGGAATCAATGATGAAAAAGCAAAGGATCGTCATAAAAATTGGTAGCAGTTCATTAACAGAGCAAAAGGGAGCCATTGATGAACACAAAATGCAGGATCATGTCAAAGCCATCGCAAAGCTAAAAGAGGCAGGACATGAAATCATTCTCATTTCGTCAGGTGCTGTTGCGGCGGGATTTGGCAGTTTAGGATATCCGTCAAGACCTGTGACCTTAAAAGGGAAGCAGGCTGCTGCTGCTGTTGGTCAAGGCTTGTTAATGCAGAAATATACAGAACTATTTTCACAGTTTCAGATGACGCCTGCACAAATGCTTTTAACACGTAATGACTTTTCAGATCGTACAAGATATCGAAATGCTTACGCAACAATGATGGAACTGCTCGAAAGAAAAATTTTACCGATCATTAATGAAAATGACTCTGTGTCCATCGAGGAGCTTACCTTTGGTGATAATGACATGTTATCAGCACTGGTCAGTGGCTTAATTCATGCAGACCAATTGATCATTTTAACAGATATCAACGGAATTTATGATGCCAATCCAAGTGAGAATCCTGATGCGAAGCGGTTTGATGTGCTGACTCACATTTCAGATGAATTGTTCTCATATGCGAAGAGTACGGGTTCAAAGGTTGGAACAGGCGGGATGAAATCTAAGCTTTCAGCTGCACAAACAGCTCTCTCCCTTGGCGTTAAAGTCTTCATTGGCACAGGTACAGGGGAAGACAAGCTTCTTCACATTCTCGCTGGTCAAGGGGACGGCACATATATTGGTGAACAAGACTTATCATCAGTCAATAACCGTCGCCAATGGATTCAATTCCACTCACCAGTCTCTGGAAAGATCATGATTGATGCGGGGGCAGAGGCGGCGATTTTGCATAATGGAAGGAGTCTTCTTCCAGCTGGTGTCATTGATGTAGCTGGTGAATTTTCTAAAGGAGAGGTCGTCGAAGTTGTTGGTCCAAACGGATTAGTCGGTAAAGGACAAACATTGTATGATTCAGATGAGCTTCTTGGCATTAAAGGGATGCGAAGTCATGAGCTTTCTCATGAAAAACCTGAAGTCATTCACCGAGATCACTGGGTTCAGCACGTACAAAACTGAGGAGGGAAAACGATGAATGAAGTTCTAGAAAAAGCAAAAAAGGCAAGCGCAGCCAAAGATCAGCTGCTATTAAAAACAACTGAACAAAAGAATGCTGCATTAGACGCTATTGCAAAAGCATTAAAAGCATCTTCAGCTTATTTAATTGCCGAAAACCAAAAAGATGTTCAGGCGGCTATAGACAAAGAGTTCACGCCATCTGTGATCGACAGAATTACATTAACAGAAGAGAGAATTGAAGCGATTGCAGACGCTACGCATCAACTTATTCAGCTCAAAGACCCAATTGGTGAAACATTAGAGACCATTCAAAAAGAAAACGGGCTTTTCATTGAAAAAGTACGTGTGCCTCTTGGAACGGTTGGGATGATTTACGAAGCAAGACCAAACGTGACAGTCGATGCGGCCACTCTTTGCTTGAAAACTGGAAATGCTGTGATTCTTCGAGGAAGTTCATCGGCCATTCATAGTAATAAAGCGATTGTGAAAGTCATTCATGAAGCGCTGCAACCAACGGATATTCCCGTAGACAGTGTACAATTGATTGAAGATACAGGCCGTGAGACGGCTAAAACCTTGTTCACTTTAAATGACTATCTAGATGTCCTTATTCCACGCGGCGGGAAACATTTAATTGATCTTGTTGTGAGAGAGTCTACTGTTCCAGTACTTGAGACGGGTGCAGGGAATTGTCATATTTACATTGATGAAACAGCCCTAAAAGAAATGGCTGAACAAATTGTTCTGAATGCGAAAACACAAAGACCATCTGTTTGTAATGCCATTGAGAGCATTGTCATTCATGAAACATGGGCAAAAGAACATGGCGCTTCGCTCTTTGAAGCACTTCAGACACATGGTGTAGAAATACGGGGCGATGAAGCAGTATGTGCACTTGCACCTAGTGCCACATTAGCGACGACCACTGATTTTGAAACGGAATTTTTAGCGCCGATTGTCAGTATTAAAACCGTCAAGACCATGGAAGAGGCGATACAGCATATTCAAATGTATAGCTCTAAGCATTCTGAAGCGATCATTACGGAAAACGAGCAGCATGCGGCACTTTTCTTAACAGCCGTTGATGCTGCCGCTGTATATCATAATGCATCTACCCGGTTTACAGATGGCTTTGAATTTGGCTACGGAGCGGAAATCGGCATTAGCACACAAAAATTGCATGCTAGAGGACCAATGGGTCTGCCAGCCCTAACCTCTGAAAAATTTGTCATTCGTGGTCAAGGACAAATAAGAGAATAACCCATCCAAAAAGAGAGTCTTATCGCACAAGGCTCTCTTTTTCCTTTCATTTTTGTATTTCTTCGGTCAAGTATGATAAAATATGGTAATGTTTTATATTTTGAGAAGATTGGAGAAGGCAACGTATGGCGAAAATCATTCCCTCTTCGGATATTGGAGTGAAAATCAACAAGTGGTATGAATTAATCCGCAGATTTGATTCAGAACAAGCAGAACAGTTAAAGCAGGAAATTCGCACCTCTCTTGATTCAATGGAAGAAGATCAGAATTTGCTTCTCTATTTTTCTTTAATGGAATTCAGGCATGAGGTCATGCTCGATTATTTAAAGCCATTAAAGGAAGGAAAGCTTCGCGCCAACTTTTCCGAGCTTTCGAAAGAAATAGATGAGCATCAAACGCATGTCACAGGCATGCTTGAATATTACTATCATTTCTTCAGAGGCATGTATGAGTTCGGCCGGAGAGAGTACATTGCTGCCATATCGTCCTATCAAAAGGCAGAGCACAAGCTTTCTTTTGTATCCGACGATATTGAACGTGCAGAATTTCATTTTAAAATGTCAGAAATATATTATCACATGAAACAAACACACATTTCGATGCACCATGCCAAACTAGCGCTGGATGTCTATATTCAGCACGAACTATATGCGCTTCGTACCATTCAGTGTGAATTTATTGTAGCCGGTAATTATGATGATATGAGAAGGCATGAAAAGGCATTGCCACATCTCGAAAGAGCACTTGAAAGATCAAGAGACTTTCAGAATGTGCGTTTTATTGCTTCTTCTTTGTTTAATATGGGCAACAGTTATTACAGAATGGGAGACTTGAACCGCGCACTCGACTTAATGAAAGAATCCATCTCATTATTTGATCAAAACCAATCTGATCATCTTCGTCGATCGATAGACCCTCTTTATACAGCCGCTCAGATCTTATACAAACAAGGTAAAAACGATGAAGCATTATATTACAGAGAAGAATGTATGAAACGAGCAGAAGCTCTGCAGGATGACATTCATATTCAGAAGACCATTTTTTTAGAAGCATTGTACTTACGACAAGATGCAGAGCATATTAAACGGATTTTCCATTTTTTAGAATCTTCCTATGCATATCCAGATATAGAAGAGCTGGCTTTAGACACCGCAAAGTATTATAATGAAATGGAGGATTATGAAAAATCTTCCATGTTCTATGGGGAAGCGGAACATGCTCGTATCTATATTCAGAGAGGGGATTGTTTATATGAATTTTAAAAAATGGGCAGTCGTCTGTACAAGCATCACGATCTTGGCATTATGGATCACATCACCTAATGCCGACCCCGATAACAGAAACCATACGCTAGAAAAACCGAATCCGCAGCATATCACGATCTGAAAAGCCCTTTTTAAAGGGCTTTTTTTATTGACCGCTTCAATCATCGTAGGTTGCACATTCATAAAAATAAAAAATGGAGGAAAGATGAAAGTGAGTGTTTTTCATTGACTCTTGAATTTAGATTGTGTACAATTCAATTGTAGAAAATATTAATAGAGCGAAAGAGGGTTATATTCATGTCAGAAGTTTTATTTACTGCAACGGTATCAGCTGTAGGAGGAAGAGAAGGTAAGGTTGTGTCAACAGATGGTGTACTAGAGCATGATGTAGCAATGCCAGGAACGCCAAGAGCGAAAAAGCTTGAGAAAGCAACGAATCCAGAGCAATTATTCGCAGCGGGCTATTCTGCATGTTTTGATTCAGCCCTTCAAATGGTCGCAAGACAAGAGCGTATCCGTTTTGAAAGTGAAGTAACGGCACATGTAAGCTTAATCAAAGACAGTTCAGACGGCGGTTTCAAACTAGGTGTCAAATTAGAAGTAAAAGGAACTGGAATTGAGCAATCTGCACTTGATGAACTTGTTCATAAAGCACACGGCGTTTGCCCATACTCAAAAGCAACGCAAGGAAACATTGAAGTAGAATTAGTAGCTGTCGCTCAATAATAGACATCAAAAAAAGGCTGAGGGAATATTCCCTCAGCCTTTTGATTGTGTTAATTTTTGCAGAAGCTCATGTAAAGAAGCGCGAAGTGTTTTCAGCTCTTCTTCTGATCTGCCTGTTCCAGACAGCATTTGAAATGGAATCGAAGTGGCCTTCTCTTGTAAAGCTTCTCCGTATTCTGTTAAACGAATTTGGACCGAACGCTCATCCTCTTTTGAACGTTCACGGATGATGAGTCCATTTTGTTCCATTCGTTTTAGCATAGGTGTGAGTGTACCGGAGTCTAAATATAAAAGCTCTCCCATTGTTTTCACATTTAATGTCCCATGCTCCCATAACAAAAGCAGTGCCAAATATTGCGGGTATGTGATATTTAACTCTTCTAATAATGGTTTATATTGCTTCGTCATTTCTCTTGAACTTGCATATAACAAGAAACAAAGCTGATTTTCCAGCTTCATATGTTCAAATTCATTTGTCATATCTGTCACCAACTATTTTTTGTCATACTTATCATTGTATAAGATTTTCTTCCTTTTTAAAATAACTACAGACTAAAAATGAAAAATTCTTCAATGTGCCATAAATGTTTGAGCAACGAATAGAACGTGAAAGGTATAAGTAGAAGAAGGAGGAGATCAAGATGAAACCATTATTTACTGCAAAAGTAAAAGCACAACACGGAAGAGCAGGACATGTTCGTTCTGATGATGGTGTGCTTGACCACAACATTGTGATGCCAAACGCAAAGAAAGATGGAGAAACTGGTACGAATCCTGAACAATTATTTGCAGCGGGTTATGCGGCCTGCTTCGGAGGGGCGCTTGAACAAGTCGCCAAGAAGCAAGGTGTCGAAATTGAATCAGAAGTAGAAGGACATGTCAGTCTATTAAAAGATGAAAGTGATGGCGGTTTTAAACTTGGCGTGAAGCTGATTGTTTCCGCTAAAGGGCTTGATCATGACAAAGCGAAAGAGCTTGTTGAGGCTGCACATGAATTCTGTCCATATTCAAAAGCAACAAGAGGAAACATCGAAGTAGAGCTCGAAGTGGCGGACTAATGAAAAGAAAAAAGGGCTAAAATTTAGCCCTTTCTCAAGCATCTACTGACACCTGCTGTGGAGCAGGTGTCTTTTTTTAGTATTCTTTCTTTTTGTCGTATGTGTCCCATGCTTCAAATGGAGCAAGGTTTTTTTGAAGGGTCAGCTGGTAAAATGGAATGTTTCTTGATTCGTATTCTTTATTGATTTCTTCATAAATAAAGGAGTCATCAAAACCAGAAGTCGCTGCATCCTTGTGTCCAGCGGCAAAATATACGGCCTTTGGTCTAGCCCAATAGATAGCACCAAGACACATTGGACAAGGCTCACAGCTTGTATACAAAATACAGTCTTCTAATTGGTATGTATGTAGTGTTTGGCACGCCTTTCGAATAGCTGTCACTTCTGCATGTGCAGTTGGATCATTACTTGTTGTGACATTGTTGCTTCCCTCTGCAATAATCTGACCGTCTTTGACAATGACCGCTCCAAAAGGGCCGCCAGTGCCACTATTTACTCCTTCTACTGCAAGATCAATTGCGCGTTGTAAAAAAGCTTCGTGATTCATTGTCTTCCTCCCTTTGTTCGACTGACTTCTCTAGTATAAACGAATCATGATAGAAAAGGAATCATTGTAGGAGGAGATCGAACAGGACAATTTGCGCATAAAAACCCCTGCCAAATGTTCAGCAGGGGAAGAGTGAGTCCATTATGCGTGCTGCGCTAGCTTTTTACGAGCGACTTCAGCAGCTGTCACCATGTTTTTCAAAGCAGCGATGGTTTCAGGTTCTTGTCTTGTTTTCAGTCCACAGTCAGGGTTGACCCAGAAGCGATCTGTCGGACATACGTTCAGTGCATCATCAATGATTTTACTCATTTCTTCAACAGATGGAACGCGCGGGCTGTGAATGTCATACACCCCAAGTCCAAGGCCTTTCAAATACGGGTGTTTTTCTAAATAATCGAGGAACCCGCCATGACTGCGTGAATGTTCAATCGTAATCACGTCTGCATCAAGGTCTTCAATCGTATCAACAATATCCTCGAAGTTACTGTAGCACATATGTGTATGAATTTGCGTTTCATTTTGAACAGACGATGTCGATAGACGGAATGACTCTGCTGCCCAGTTTAAGTATGCTGCCCAATCACTCTCTTTTAAAGGAAGACCTTCTCTTAGCGCAGGTTCATCCACTTGAATCACTTGAATACCCGCTGCTTCTAACGCTTCTACCTCTTTACGTAAAGCAAAAGCGATTTGGAAGGCAATGTCTTTACGAGAGATATCTGTTCTTGGGAAAGACCAGTTTAAGATCGTGACAGGCCCTGTCAGCATTCCTTTGACTTTTTTCTCCGTTAAGCTTTGAGCGTAAACCGTTTCTTTCACTGTCATTGGCTCTGTAAATTCTACATCTCCATAAATGATCGGCGGCTTCACGCAGCGTGATCCATAAGATTGAACCCAAGCGAATTTTGTAAAGGCAAATCCAGCGAGTTTTTCACCGAAGTATTCAACCATGTCTGTACGTTCAAATTCTCCATGAACGAGTACATCTAGGCCAATCTCTTCTTGAATATCAATCCATCTTTTTGTTTCTTTTTTAATAAATTCATCATACTCTGCATCTGTCCACTCATTTTTGCGCCATTTTTGACGAGCACTGCGCACCTCAGCTGACTGAGGGAAGCTTCCGATTGTTGTGGTTGGAAGAAGCGGCAGTTCGAGAGATTCATTTTGAATGCGTAGTCGTTCTTCAAAAGCAACTGGACGTTTAAAATCTTTTGATGAAAGATTGTTGCGCTCTGCTGTCAGGTCCGCATTCGTTCCTTTCGCGAATTCTTTTAACGTCAGAAGTGCTTCATTTGCTGCATGGATGTCTGCATCAATGGCAGCTGCTCCTTTTGATAAGCCTTCTTTTAATAGCGTTAATTCAGCCAGTTTTTCAGTGGCATAAGAAAGTCCGTTTAATAGTTTTTCTTCAAGCTGTTCGCTCGGATGTTTTGCAACTGGTACATGTAGCAGGCTGCTTGAAGGCTGCAGCCATACTTCTTTCGGCTGCACGTCAGCAATCACTTCAGAAATAAACGATAATCTTTCTCCTAGATCTGATCTCCAAATATTTCTGCCGTCGATGATACCGGCTGCTAAAATTTTATCTTTTGGGAAGCCGTGTTTTTTCAATTGTTCAAGGTTTCGTCCTTGATCATGGACAAAATCAAGACCGATGGCTTCAACAGGATACGTCACAAGCTCTTCATAGGCATCTACTGAGTCAAAGTATGTTTGAAGGAGAACGTTTAAGGCAGGTACAGCTTCTTTAATCGTTTGATAGATGGCTTTTACTGCTTTCACGTCGTCACTTGAAGCTGTGACTAAAGCAGGCTCATCAATTTGAACCCATTTTACACCGGCTTCTTCAAGCTCTTTTAACAACTGAGTATAAAGCGGCACTAGGCGTTGCTGAATCTCTTTCACTTCATTGGCTTCATAGCCTTTAGAAAGAGAAACAAATGTATAAAGACCAAGAACGACAGGTTTTGTTTCAACACCAAACGCTTTTTTCACCTTTTCGTATGCTTCAAGCGGTTTGTTATGTGTGAGTTTGAATTCTGTGCTTTTTTCGTATTCTGGAACGATGTAGTGATAGTTTGTATTAAACCATTTTGTCATTTCACTTGAGACAGCATCTTTTGTTCCTCTTGCCATCGCAAAGTATGTATCTAGCGGGTCTTTCAAGCTGCGGAAGCGCTCTGGAATCCAATTGAACATAACGGCAGTATCCAGCACGTGATCGTAGAAGGTGAAGTCCCCAGAAGGTACAACGTCAATTTGTTGATCAATTTGAGTTTTAATAGCGGCTAAAAATTGTTCATCGAGTGTGCTTAAGAGGGTTTCTCGGTCAGTTTGACCTTTCCAATAAGACTCAAGTGCTTTTTTCCATTCTCTGTTTAAACCAATTCGCGGAAAACCTAGATTACTTGTTTTAACAATTGTCAATTTCAATTCCTCCTCTAAATATAAAAAGACACTCACACTCATGGTCAAGATTGATGAGGGCAAATGTCTGGTTTAAAAAGACAAAATGTGTGTGCGAAAGAAGGCGTAAGTATCAATGACGAACGCTTTTCCGACATCTCCTATCAACCGTAGGGGGTTTGATGTGATAGAGCGGCTGGTATCCTGGCTAGTGAATCTGCAAGCTTTTCATCCTTCCCATCTTCACGACAGTGGATGATTAACGAAAAGCTCTCCTCACTTACAGTGGCGGGACCGCGCCGGATTTTCACCGGTCTTCCCAATTAAAATTCGACGTGTGATCGAATTACCGACTCTCAAACTATGAATTTATTGTGTTCGATTATATAACGTTCACTTCATTTCGTCAAAGTAAATTTTGAATAATTTTAATTAAAAAAATCCTGAGAAAATTCTATCTTTTCTCAGGACCTAACATGTACCTATAGAGACAAAAGTTCTGCTTCCAATGTTTTCTCAAGAAGCACATCTGGTGCAGTTAAATATAAAAACCCGTTTCCTACAAGGGTTTTCGATTGTTTTAGCGGAAGGGTTCTCCGTACGAGCTGAGCATATACCTCAGGTTCTGTCAGCTTACGCTGGAACGCTTCTTCTTCGGCATTTTTAATAATGGCGAGTGCACCGCTCACATGAGGGGCAGCCATGGAAGTGCCTGTTAGTCTTCCGTATTTATGGTTAGGGAGAGTGGATAAAATGTCTTCACCTGGAGCGACGAGGTCGATTTCTTTATTCGCATTGGAGAATTCAGAGGATTCTCTTGCAAGAGAGACAGAGCCGACGGCAATGACCTCGTTGTATGCAGCTGGGTAGGAGAACTCTTCAGTACGCTCGTCTCCGTCACCTTCATTTCCTGCTGCGCAGACAACAAGCACACCGCTGCTTACCGCATGTTGGATGGCCTTTTGTAGTTCTGGTTCATTGCTTGGCCCACCGAGAGACATGGAAATAATATCAACCTTCTGTTCAACCGCATAGTTAATGCCATTGATAATCCATTCGTATTTCCCGCTGCCATTTTTCCCTCCAAGAACTTTCACGATCAACAGCTTGGCTTCAGGCGCAACACCTAAAATGCCGCCATTTTGATCCGTTGCTGCAATCGTTCCTGAGACATGGGTACCATGCCCGTTGTAGTCTTTTACATTCTCAGCATCGCCATTGTCATCATCGGTAAAGTTTTTTCCTCCGATAATCTGATCTTTTAAATCGGGATGCTCCGTGTCGCAACCTGTATCAAGGACAGCAATGGTTATGCCTTTTCCTTTGAAGCCACTTGACCAAAGTTCGGGTGCTTTAATCTCCTGAATACTTTCCGGCGTCTCTTTCGCTTCCATCACATTGGCTTTTACTTCATACGGAATTAAGCGAATTTCACCTTTCATAAGAAAGCCCTCCTTATTTTGTTTTCAAAGTAGATTCAGGTTGCGTAATGTTATTGTATAAAACAAATGTTTGATCGGAAAGGGTCAATTGTAATAATTTTTCAAATAATCAAATAATTATTTATTGTGCAGTTCTCCTCATATCTTGCCGAAAGAAGTCGCCTTTTGAGGAAAACTCTTAGTATCATATGAAAAAGAATGAAATGTTGCATAGTGAGCTTGCACCTGTACAGATGAAAATGGGTGAAAAGAACTAAAAAAGGCAGATCGAAAAAACAATCATTTAAAGAGATAGAGGATGACAGAAAAGAAAAAGGTACATGACATGTGCAGATTAATTGTTTTTTCATTATAATGATCGAAAGAATATAGAATGTAAAAAGTATTTGACATTTTGATTGGGAGGGGACTACCCGTTGGATGTTGTCAAAGTTGTGTATTCAGTCATCTTATTAGTGGTCGGACTGTTCATTTTTATCGCGCCTATGATTCAAAAGGGTGATGAAAGAAAGAGATTTATCTACTCAAAAGCTCAATCGTATGCATTTATGGTGGTCATTGGTATGCTTTTATTAGAAGTCGCAGAGTCCATATTTTTAACGACCCAAGGGAACAATTCTGATAAGGGGTTTGGGATTTCTCCCATCATGTTCCTAACTGTGATTTCGGTCATATATTTAGTTACATTACTCATATACAGAAAAAAATATGGTGATTAAATTGCAAAATCATATAAGAGAACTAAGAAAATCCATTAAATTATCCCAAGAAGAACTTGCTAAACGATGTAAGGTCTCGAGACAAACCATCAATGCCATTGAAAACGATAAGTACGACCCTACTTTACAATTAGCCTTTGACATCGCCTCTGTTTTGAATACGACTGTAGATGAGCTTTTTGTCAGTCAACCTAAAAAGAAGTAAGGGACCAGCCTCAGAAAAGAGGCTTTTTTTGTTGATTTGTGTAATGTGAAAGGATCAGCTGAAAATAAAAATCAACCATATTACATAACAATTCCTTATTCATGAAAAATAAGATATGAAGATTGTGACTGTTCCAATGGAGAAAGGCAACATATAATAATGGAAAGACAAGCTTGCCTTTCAGATAGGAGAGATAGAGATGAACAAAGGGAAGATACTCGTGGTAGAAGATGAAAAGAAAATTGCAAGAGTGCTGTCATTAGAACTTGAATATGAAGGATATGAGGTCACAGTCCAAGATACAGGGATGAAAGGACTCCAGGCGCTCGAAGAGGAGAGTTTTGATTTAGTGCTTCTAGATGTCATGCTTCCAGAATTAAGCGGACTTGAAGTGCTTAGAAGGGTTCGAAAGACAAATACGGCAACACCGATCATTTTGATTACCGCAAGAGGAAGTGTTCCCGATAAGGTCAGCGGTCTTGATCTTGGGGCAAACGATTATATTACAAAACCCTTTGATATAGAAGAATTATTAGCGCGAATTCGTGCACAGCTGAGGTTCAATCACAATGCGCAAGAGGAAAAGGAAATTGAGCTAAGTATTGCAGATTTAACGGTGAATGAGAAAACAAGAGAAATTCAAAGAGGCGATCAGACGCTTGAGCTGACACCGAGAGAATATGACTTGCTTGTTCATTTATTGAAACATCAGCAGCAAGTGCTCACAAGAGATCAGCTTTTAACAGCTGTTTGGGGTTTTGATTATTTTGGTGACACGAACGTGGTTGATGTCTATATTCGCTATTTAAGAAAAAAAATCGATTACCCGTTTGAAAAACAATTGATTCACACAGTGAGAGGTGTGGGTTATGTGATGAAAGGATAAAGCATGAGATTAAAAAATAAGATCCAGCTTTATACATCGTTGTCCTTGTTTTTAATGGTGCTGCTGTTTCATACAGCGATTTATTTTATTTTTTCGATGACCTTGACGCAAAAAGATATGTCCAGACTGTCGGAAGTAGCTGAAAATATTGCTATTGCACTAAAGAAGTCAGAAGAAGAGGGACTTCCATCTTCAGAGCTTCTGAAAGCGTATCTGCCTCAAAATGGTATGATCCGTGTCGTCACAGAGAAAGGTGAATCAAAGCTGACCGTCACGAAGGAATCTACGTTTAGCTCACTTCCTTTTACATACGAATCTGGTCAGACAGCAGAAATTCAAGAATACAATAAGCATATGATTGCGTTCGCGGCTATCCCTGTCATTTGGACAAATGGGGACATTGTGTCGCTGCAAGTATATGAAGAAATTGAAAATACAGAAGAGAACTTGGCGTTATTAAAAATGATTTTAATCACTACTGGCGTTTTGTTTATTGTGCTTTCTTATTTTGCAGGCCACATTTTAACAAAACAAATTGTCCGCCCAATTAGTCGAATGACCAATACGATGAAAGCAAGTATGAGAGAAAAGGCATTTAAACGAATTGAATTAACAGGCGATTCAAAGGATGAACTGTATCAAATGGGTCAAACCTTTAATGAAATGGCCGAAATTCTCGAGAAACATTATGAGAAAGAGCAGCAATTTTTACACGATGCTTCTCATGAATTGAAAACACCCATTACCGTCATCATGAGCTACAGCAATTTACTAAAACGCTGGGGGCAAAGCCGGCCAGAGGTCGTAGAAGAATCCTCTCAAGCCATTCATGATGAGGCAAAAAAAATGAAAAGGCTGACAGATCAACTACTCACACTGGCGAAAAATGGGCAGCCGCTTTACTTGGACATGAAGCCGGTTGATCTTGGTCAATTGTGCAGCCAAGTTGGTCATACACTTGAAGTGGCAACCAATCGAACCATCTTTACTCATGTACAAACAGATCAGCCTGTGATTGCTGAAGGGGACGAAGAGAAGATCAAACAGCTTTTGACCATCTTGATTGATAATGCGGTTAAATATAGTGCAGAGCCAGTTGATGTGAACTGCGGACGAGCAGGAGAGAAACCGTTTATTTCGGTTGTTGACAAAGGAATTGGCATAAAAGAAGAGGATCTGCCGAAAATCTTTGACCGCTTTTTCCGTGTGGATGAAGCGAGAAACAGTGAGACGGGCGGAACTGGGCTTGGCCTGTCAATTGCGAAGCAAATTGCTGAAGAGCATGGGGCTGAGCTAAAGGTAGACAGCCGTATCGGTGAAGGAACCGTGATGACCATTCTTTTTCAGAAATAAGTAGGTCTTTTCTCATCAATTTCTCATTTCCTCCTTATAAAATAGGAAATAGGAAGGAGGCGCTGCATGTCTAAAAAAATGAAAATGCTGCTTACGCTCGCAGGATGTCTTTTCATTCTTGTGGCTTTTGCAATGCTCATGATTCAAACCATTGACAAAAAAATATTAAGCGAAGCAGACATTAAAAAAATCATCGCAAAAGACTACAATGGAAACATCACAAATATTGATCTGATCAATCATAAACAGGACTATACATTGACGCTTGAAAATTCAAATGGCATCTATCAAATCATTGCATCTTCCTCAAGCGGTCAAATGAAAGAGATGAAACAGTTAAAGAGCTATCAAAAACCAAATGAGAAAAATGCCGAACTCCAAGCAGAAGAAGTGGCAGTGAAAAAAGTGAAGGGTACCGTGATTCAAAAGAAAGAAAAATCGGATCGCTTTATCTTTACGATTCAATCAAAAAAAGAACTGTATCAAGTGGATGTTGAAAAAGACACGTTCAAGGTGATTGAAGCAGAAAAGAAACAGCCAACCTCTAAAGAAAAGAAGCTGACAAAAATAACGGTAGAAGAAGCCATTCAGATTGCCGTAAAAGAAGTGGGCGGCACAGTGGATGATGCAGATCTTGAAACTTTTAGCGGAATGCTCGTGTTTGAGGTAGAGCTTGATTTGCCGGATGGAAGAGAGGCAGAGGTATTAGTGAATGCCTATACAGGAGATATTGAAGGCATTACGTACGAAAACTAATCATTTTCTCATGATTTTCTCATGTTCCTTTCCTTCCTTTATCATCTTGTTTTTTTAAGATAAAGGAGAAATCAAACAGAGGAGGAGTTAAACATGATAAAAAAAGTACTAGTAGCTACAGCATTCACAGGAGCACTTGTCGTAGGTGGTTTCACCCTTCAAGCGCAAAATACAAATCAAACGGCAAATGCCGAACAAGTGGTGCAAAAGAAATCTTCATTTGTCTCAAAGAAACAGGCTGAAAAAGCAGCATTAAAAGTTGTGAAAGGCTATGTAGATGATGTAGATCTTGAGCGTAAAAAAGGAAAATGGGTATATGAGGTCGAGATTAAAAAAGGCGGCTTTGAATATAAAGTATATGTCGATGCCAAAACAGGCAAAGCGCTCAATGATCCAGTCAAAGAAAAGAAACAAAATGTAAAAATCACCAAAAAACAGGCTGAACAAATTGCCCTTGCAAAAGTAAAAGGAACAGTCACAGATTCAGAATTAGATAAAGAAAATGGTGTGTACTTGTATGAAATTGAAATTACGACACCAAGCGGTGAAGAAGTTGATTTTGAGATTTCCGCTAAAACAGGCAAAATCCTCAAGCAAGAATGGGACGATTAAGCTATAAATGAACCTTTGAGCGTGATAGAAAACCTTTGCAGCCCTAGGAAGGACGAGTACTGGTGCGGGGCGAATTTGACATTCGTGAGCACCAGCACGCACATGCTGAACCTTACACTTTTATGTGTAAGGTTTTTTCATTGGGACAAACTACTGGGAAGGAGGCGAGAGAATATGATGAAGAAAAAAGAAGAAGAACAGACGATGGATCGTGCGGAATATGTTCCCCATCCTGATGGAGAAGGATATGCTTTGTTTTTGCATGATTCTTTTCATCTCCTCTCCCAAGAGGATATGAATCAGCCGGAAGAGGAATAGAAGACGTGAAAGGGCGATGGTCAACTTGTCTATCGCTCTTTTTTTGAAAAGTAAGCGAATACATCAGGAAACTTGGCATCTTGCTTATTGACATCATTGCGCTTTTTCTGTAATCTCAGTGTGTCAACAATATGAGACTTCGTTAGGTGAGGCTCCTGTATGGAGATACGCTGCTGCCCAAAAATGTCCAAAGACGCCAATGGGTCAACAGGAATCATCGACATAAGGTGATTTTTAATGCAGCTGGATGAATCCTATGCCATACAGTGCTAAAGCTCTACGATTGAAGGAGCAAGTGTTTATTTGTCATGCTTACAAAGCGCCTTCATTCGGTTGAAGGTGCTTTTTTATGAGAAAAGGAGGTGTGGGGATGGATCATCCCGATTCGAGACACATAGAGAGTATGTCAAAAGATCAGATTGACGCATCAGATAGAGGAGATCCTGACCCCCGCACAATCTAAGGGATTCGGGTATCTCCTGATTTTGGGGAGGTAACAGCGATGATACAGAACATTACGTACGATGAACTCATTTTACGCATCATTATTTTACTAAGAGATGGAAAACGTAAAGAATTTAAAAACATTATGGAAGAACTTCAGCCTTATGATATGGCCTACTTATTCAAGGAGCTTCCAGAAAAACACCGCGGCCGCTTTCTCAGCTTTTTAACAGTCGATGACGTGACGGAAATGATGGGTGAACTGGAGCGGGAATATCAAGAGATTGTTCTTGAAAAAGTAGGGAAAGACAAAGCCACCTTCGTCACAAACAAAATGGATAACGATGATCTAGCCAACTTGTTTGATGAGATGGAGGATGAGCTGAAGGATCAGCTTTTATCTAACATGGAAGCAGAGGAATCCAAGGCCGTCCAGCTTCTCATGAATTACCCTGCTGAGACAGCAGGCCGGATCATGACCAATCGGTACGTTTGGATTCCGCAGCATTATACGGTTCAGGATGCCGTGGTGAAGCTGAAAAGCTTTGCTGAAATTGCTGAATCGATCAACTACTTATATGTCATAAACGATCAAAAACAGCTTGTAGGGGTACTCTCATACAGGGATCTTATTTTAGGTGAGCCAGATGAAAAAGTGCAGGATCTTATGTTTACAAGAGTCATTGCCGTTGGTGCCTTTCAAGACCAGGAAGAAATCGCAAAGCTCATTGAGCGATATGATTTCCTTGCCATCCCTGTTGTAGAAGAGAACAATGTCTTAGTCGGAATTGTGACAGTCGATGATATCATTGATGTTGTGATTCAAGAGGCAGGAGAAGACTATGAAAAGTTTGCTGCCTCTGGTAAAGATATCACGTTCGACACACCGGCATTTGTGGCGGCATACCGCCGTCTTCCATGGCTCATTTTGCTTCTATTCATTGGGCTGATTTCAGGCAGTATCTTGAATTATTTTGAAGATACCTTGCAGCAAGTCGTTGCTTTAGCATTCTTCATGCCGATGATTGCAGGTATGACAGGGAATACAGGGACACAGTCTCTAGCGGTTGTCATTAGAGGATTGTCAAAAGAAGAATTAACGAAAAAAACCATTATGCGCTTGATTTTCAGAGAGCTGAGAACAAGTATTTATATTGGGATTGTTTGTTCAATCATTATTACGGTCGTTGCCATGGTATGGCAGGGCAATATGATTTTAGGTTTTGTTGTTGGTTCCTCGCTTCTTGCAACACTGATTATTGGGACAATGGCAGGTACGGTCGTGCCGATTATTTTACACAGATTAAACGTCGACCCAGCCATTGCATCTGGACCGCTGATCACAACATTGAATGATATTTTATCCTTACTCATCTATTTTGGAATTGCAACAGCATTTCTTCATACACTGATGTAGTCAAAAGACTGTAAAATGTAACGTTTTACAGTCTTTTTTGAATAAAGATTGCATATAGCGCTTCCATCCTTTACATTTTAAGGAGAAGGTGGGAGAAAAAAATGAAGAAGTTTTTATTCATTTTCATGTGCATTGTTTTGCTAAGTGCATGTTCAAGAGAAGACGAGGGGAAAGACAGAAGACTTGTGGCATCAGAGCATATGCTTGAAGCGATAACTGAAGGAAATAAACGAAAAATGGACAATGTCTATGTCGAAGGCGCAGTCCCAAGCCCAAGTGACATTCTTAAATCGAAAAAGGAATGGGGAATTGAGACGCTTTCTTATGAAGATTTTCAATTGGAAGAAGCCAGCATCCATGTCTTTCATGCAAATTATAAAGATGTAAACACTGGAGAAAAAAAGGCGCTTGCCTTTCGGGTGAAAGAAGATCCTGAAAAAGGCGGCGTACGAATTGACTTTGTAGGGGTTGTTGAAGGAACTGACGCTTCATCTAAATAAAAAGTATCGTTCATATGCTTTATGATAAATCAGGCATAAGTTGAGATAATGTAAAAGGATAGAAGAGCTGAAAGAATGTCGCTCTAACTATCCTCTTTTTTAACACACATGATCTTATTAATGAAAACAATGATTTGTCTCAGATCACATATTCGTAATGCCTATTAACTCCATAAATTGTGACAGAGCACTGGTCATGTACGAATCACGTCGCCTGATCAACACAGTGGGCACGATCCGATGTGGTTCCGGTAATGGATGACAGGTAAATTTGCCTTCCCCCCGAGATTCAACCATAGATTTTGGTAATATAGTCACTCCCAGCCCGCTTTCAACACATTTAAGGACGCCCTCTAACGTACCATATTCCATTACCTTCATAGGAGGATAGCCGTTGTTCTCTAGCCACTTTTGCCATCGTCCTAAATAAATACAATGGGCGAATGACGAGAGCAACGGCTCATGTAAAATAGATTCTACCTGGAATTGCTCCGTGGAGTAGCTTGTAATGAGAACGAGGGATTCTTCCAATACAGGATACTCGATGATTTCTGGATGAAGAATTGGCCCATCTACTAACGCGCTGTCTACTTTGTAGTTGAGGATAGCGCTAACTTGGTCGACTGTAGGTGCCATATACAAGCTCAATTCTACTTGTGGAAATTTTTTGTGATATTCTGTGAAAATGCTGGGCAATCTTGTAGATGCGGTGGACTCTATAGATCCAATGTGTAAAGATCCCCGCGGAGTAGAGGAAAGCTTTACTGCTTCTATCGCTTCTTCGTAATCGTATAGTAATTTATTTACATAGGGCAGCAGTTCACGTCCTGCAGGCGTTAAAGATATTTTCTTATGATATCGATAGAGAAGAGGTACACCTAACTCTTGTTCAAGACGTTGGATTCTTGCGGTGACATTGGACTGCACATAATTTAATTTTTGAGCAGCTTTTGTGATGCTTTGTTCAATGGCAACGGCTTTAAATACTTCCAAAGATTTAATATCCAAACTAACTCTCCTTTTTTGCATCACAAATTATGATGATCTATATGCTATTTTTTGATTTTACGTGATCCAAAGAAGTATGTAAACTAAATGATAGAAGAGGTTGATGCTCATTGCGGCGTCCCTTTTATCTGATCGAGAGGAGAAAATGAGAATTTTTTAGCTGTGGCAACTAAAACAGACGTTTCCATTTAATAAGGAGGGGAATCGATTGATTTCAAAGGTAAATATCGAAGAAAAATTTTCGCAAATAAATGATTATTGGAATCCTAGAATAGGTGGAGAGTTGAACGACTCATACATGAAAATGGTGAAAATGAAGGGTGAATTCATTTGGCATCACCATGATGATGAGGATGAAATGTTCTTTGTGTGGAAAGGCAATCTAGTCATCCGTTTTAGGGATAGGGAAATAACGCTTCATGAAGGAGAATTTCTTGTGATTCCAAAAGGAGTTGAACATCAGCCCATTGCTGAAGAAGAAGTTCACTTGCTCTTAATAGAACCCAAAACGACGCTAAACACGGGGAATGTGCTCAATGAACGAACTGTTTCGATTCCTGAACAAATTTGAAAAACTAAATCGTTAAAGATCAAGTACCTTAGGGGATAAATAGTTGAATGGTTGTTTTAGCTAATAACGAGGCTGCAATTGCTGCCTCGTTTTGTTGCTTCAATGATTCAAGATGAGCTGTAACGCATTTCCTTTCGCTACCTGAAATAGACTCTTCAGCAAGAATCGGTCTTTGGGTCAGTTCGTGCTTTCATCGATTCATATTCAGGACGATTAGATGCTAAGTCTATTTTGCCGAGTAAGCAATTGTTATTTAGTTCATCGATTCTTGTACCGGAAGTGCGCGTTGATCTGTCCTTCCAGCATTTTTTTCTTATATTGTCCGCTTTTTAATGCCTGTTCTTTTTTCTTCATGTCTTTTAAAATTTCCGCTGTCTGCACACCATCTTCCCGTTTATTGGCGATATCCATTAAACGTTCTACATCAGAAAAAGAATATTTCCGTGTGCCTCTTGTTGAGCGCTGGGGGTAGATGAGTTTACGTTCCTCATAATATCGGATTTGCCTGACGGAAAGTCCTGTTAATTCACTGACTATCCCAATTGAAATGACTTTTTTATCTTTATAAGATACATCTTCCTGCGTCATATCCTCACCCCTGCAAGTCTTTTCTTCATATTATATCCAACAGTCAGTAAAAAAACCTAACGTTTGTTAGATAATATAACACAAAAATGAAAAAATCGAAAAACAATGGAAGGAAAATTAACATATAAAGTGCAAATCATATCACGTGAACATATGATAAGAAAAAGAAAAAATAAGGAGGAGGCGCACTTGATGGAGAAAACACAGATCATCCGTATGGCAAAAGAAATCATCGCATTAGATGTGAAGAGGGATGAACTGCTGGAGCAGTTCATGCAGGCTGCAGGTCAGAATGCACATGCTCTTCTTAGAGCCGTACAAAATGATTTGTATAAAAAGTCCTCATAAGCACCCGATCCATATCCATTGATAGGAGGGGAGAAGTCATGCGGAGTATATTAAAAGAAGCTTTAGCGAAAGAAAGACATTATTATACGAAGCAGCTTTGCTCACTTGGGGTGTATAGCCCTGATATGACCAAGAACATGACAATTAGTGACTTAAAAAAAGAGTATCATTTCTTTTTCAACAAAACCGATCGCTATCTTTAACATCCCTTATCATGTGCGTTGTCACATGAAGGGTTCTTTTTTTTTGTGTTTAATATTATAGCAATATTGGATTTTGTAGAAATTTGACGAATCAAATGTAAGAAAATATAGAGCCTTTACAGATTATGTTAAAATTTGTCGTAACATGATGGTTTGCTGGAAAAGCTTTTTTTCGAGATGATTGTGAAAAATAAGAAGGATTTTAAAAGTTTATATCGAAATCTTATACATAACACGAATGGAGTCACTTATGTGGTTGAAAGGGTTTTCAAAAACGTACTTCTATTTTTTACGAAAGGCTCCAACTGCACCGCAAGAAAGCCTTGAAGTTAAAAAAATATTATAAGAGGTAGATATGTGATGAGACTATCGTTTAATGAAGAAGAAGTAGAACGTTCAATGACGCTTTACAAAGTTTTTGCAAGGGCATTTAAAAGCGTTTCCGAACACAGTATTAGAGACAGCAAGGAGCATGGATTCAATCCAACTGAATTTGCCGTTCTCGAATTACTGTATACGAGAGGTGCTCAAAAACTTCAGCAAATCGGCTCAAGACTCCTGCTTGTCAGCGGGAATGTTACGTACGTAATTGACAAGTTAGAACGAAATGGTTTCATTGAAAGAGAACAGGACCCAAAGGATAAGCGGTCAGTTTATGCCCATTTAACGGATAAAGGGCGCAGTTATCTGGATAAAATTTATCCAATCCATTCTCTTCGAATTGCGCGGGCGTTTTCTGGTCTTTCGCGTGAAGAACAGGAGCAATTAATTAGTCTGCTGAAAAAAGCAGGTATTCACAGTCAGCATTTGTTATTTAGATAAAACGAAAAGGTGCCATGGTTGGCACCTTTTTTATGTATCCAGCTGATGAGCAGGATAGGCGATAAATTTTTCAATATCACTAGCTGGAAGTGGCTTGGCATAATAAAAGCCTTGTAGATCGTCACAGCCCTGCGCAGATAAAAGTTGCGCTTGTGCAAAAGTTTCAACACCTTCAGCAATGACTTCTAGAGATAGCTGGTGCCCCATTGCAATAATAGCCCCTGTGATTTGTTCAGACTTTGAATCGCTCAAAATATCCTCGATAAATGATTTATCAATTTTCAGCCGGTGAATCGGCAAATCCTTCAAATAGCTTAAAGAGCTGTGGCCTGTACCAAAATCATCAATACTAATACGGACGCCAAGTTGTTTTAGAGATGTCAGTACTTGTTTTGACTGCTTGATGTTGTCCATTGTCATGCTTTCTGTCACTTCAAGCTCAAGAAGTGATGGTTGAAGGTCGTATTTTTTTAGCGTTAGCTTGATCAAATCAATTAAGTCTTCAGAGTTAAACTGCTTAGCAGATAAATTGACCGCTACAGGGATTTTCAATTGCTTGTCATACCACAATTTTGCCTGCTTACATGCCGTGTCAATGACCCACCTTCCAATATCGATAATCAGGCCCGATTCTTCAGCAAGTTCAATGAAAGCCTCTGGTGATTTTAGAGAACCGTCTGGTGCTTTCATTCTTAAAAGGGCTTCAACACCTGTCATCTGTCTTGTTTTGGCGCTGATTTGCGGCTGATAATGAAGCACAAACTGCTTTCTTTGAATGGCATCTCGTAGCTCCAGTTCGCGATTGAGTCTGTCCTCACTCAATCTCTCCATAGATTCAGTAAAGAATTCATAGCGGCTTTGTTTATGTTTCTTTGATAAATACATGGCCATATCTGCTTTTCTCATCAATTCCATACCATTCTTACCGTTTTGCGGAGAGATGGCGATTCCAATACTAATGGATGTAATGAGCTGATGGTTTTGAATGAAAAAAGGACGTTCAAATTGGCGAATGATGTTTTTCAAAAGCTGTTCAATTTTATGTGTGTTATGCTCCATGTGAGGAAAGATCATTAAAAATTCATCCCCGCCAATTCTTGCAATAAAGCCATTGTCAGGCAAACATTTGGTTAGTCTGTTTGCGGCGGCTTTCAACAGCAGATCGCCTATGTTATGACCAAGGGCATCATTAATAATTTTAAACCGATTTAAATCAAGAAAAAGAACTGCCGTTGACGTTTTTGTCTCTTCTTGAGCGGATAAAACATCATTTAAATGATTAATTCCGTGACGACGGTTCGGAAGTTCAGTTAGTGCATCATAATGTGCCATCACATGAATTTCTTTTTCAGCAATCTTCTGCTGGGTTAAATCCTTTAAAACGAGATAAATGCTGTCAAGTGTATGGTTGACGTGTACGGGTATGTATGTAACATGATAATAATAAAAACGATCTGCTGCTTTCAGTTCTGCTTCGCGCGTAATTGCTTTTTTTGATTGATAAATAAAGTCTTCCCACATCTCAGTCGGCATGACGTATTGACTCACATCATCACCAATCCAGGAATTGCACATTTTCAAAATGTGTTTGCCTGGGTCATTCGCAGATATCACTTTACGATCAACGGATAACACGATAATACCATCTATATTATGTTTGATCAGTGATTGGAACCGCTGTTCATTTTCTTTTAGCTGATCTGATTGTGACATAATCCGGTGATCAATATAGGCGCCGAAAATCATGAGTGATTGGACGATAAGTGTCATCAGGCCGATGAAAATGGACAGGCTGAATGGTGACATTTCAAGAGAACCACCCGCAGCGACCTGACCATCTGAATGAAAAAACATCGTCGAAGACGCCATGCCAGTGTAATGCATGCCCGCAATAGCACCGCCCATCATCAGTGCACCCGCTATTTTTAACAGCTGATCCTCCCGCCTTTTCTCAGAGCGATGGAGCCGGAAAAAAAGGTGTAATGAAAAGAATGAAGCGAGCGCACCAATAAAAAACGAAAGAAAAAAGAGAACAGGGTCATAGCTGATGGTGACATTCGCCATTGATTCCAATCCGAGATAGTGCATGCTGCAAATAGCTGAGCCCATCGTGATCGAACTAATCAAAAGTCGTCTTGTGGAAAGTTGCTGCTGAATACATATTGAAAAAGCAATGAAAGAACCGATAAAAGAGGTCAAAATCGATAAAATGAGTAAGGGTGTTTCATATGTGATACCAGAGCGTAGATGAAACGCCATCATGCCAATAAAATGCATTGACCATATTCCCATCCCCATGATCATCGCACCAATGATCAACCATACTCTTTTCTTTGCGCCGCTCGACTGGATCACCCGGCTGGCTAATTGAAGAGCTGAGTAGGAGGCGACAGCGGCGACAGCGACTGACAGAAAGACAAGCCATCCGTTGTAGCTTCCTGTTAAATGTGTCATGTAAGAAAACCTCCTGTATCTAAAAACAGACATATACTTAATATATCGGATCAAGTGGCGCCTGTGTTCACTTTTCCTTTACTTAAAAAGGGCATTCAGCATTTTTTTGAACATTTTTTATAGTAAAATCAAATTTAATGTAAAAAAACGAAGAAAAGTGAATCGTTTTTGGTGTTTTATTCGTTTAATAGGTGGCACGGTACGATTTGCAAGCATAGCCTGTCAAACTGATTATGTGTGAAAGGGATTGATAAACATCGAAGATTTTATTATTTCATTAGCTGATGCCTTTAAGAATTTGTCGTACTTCGGCATCTTTCTTGCATTATGCATTGAATTTGTTCCTGCTGAAGTGGTGTTGCCTCTTGCAGGTTACTGGGTTTCAAAAGGGGACATGGCCTTCATCGGTGTTGTGGCTGCCGGTTCTATTGGCGGTGTGGCAGGCCCCTTGACCTTGTACTGGTTAGGGCGTTATGGAGGGAGACCCTTTTTAAATAAATATGGGAAGTATTTCTTTGTTAAACCTGAGTCACTTGATAAGTCGGATGCCTTTTTTGAAAAGCATGGCGGATTTGTTGCGTTTAGCGGCCGGTTTATTCCAGGGGTCAGAACCCTTATTTCCATTCCGTGCGGGATTGCGAAGATGAATGTGTGGGTTTTTTGTCTGTATACGTTTTTGGCGATTACGCCGATTACATTTGTGTACGTGTATTTAGGATTTGTCCTTGGAGAGAACTGGCAAGAGGTTGGAACCATTTTAGAACCATATGTATTGCCGATTGGAATTGGTGTGCTCTTGTTGTTTGTTGTCTACGTGTGGCTCAAACGAAGAAAAAGAAAAACAGAAACACCAACGGCTTAATCAGCGGGTGAAGATGAAAAGTCACCTGTTGACAATCCGGGATCTGTTGATTATGATATAAGTAATCTAAATATTCTTAATCCCACCAAAGGGGAGTAGCGTCCGGTTATCACCGGAAACAAAGTCGTCATTACATGGAATCTCATTCCATCGGCTTTGTTGGCATGATTTACATATCACATGTCTAGCAAGACCTTTGCCATTACAGGCAAAGGTCTTTTTTGCATTCATAAGCCTTTGTCTGTTGTGGGACAATAGATAAAAAATAAGGAGGAATGATGATGGATGCAGCAATTATTTTAGAGTACGGGTGGGTTCTTCTCGTATTGATTGGATTAGAAGGGATTTTAGCAGCTGATAATGCGCTGGTTATGGCTGTGATGGTCAAACACCTTCCTGAAAAACAAAGAAAAAAGGCATTGTTTTACGGACTTGCGGGAGCATTTGTCATGCGATTTGGTTCTCTTTTTCTTATTTCGTTTTTAGTAGATGTGTGGCAAGTTCAAGCCATTGGCGCAATTTATCTTCTATATATTTCGATTCACCATATTTTAAAATCGCACGTATTTAAGAAAAAGGAAGCAGACACAAACATGAAACAAAGCGGCTTTTGGGCAACCGTCGTAAAAGTTGAGCTTGCTGACATTGCATTTGCAGTAGATTCTATTTTAGCAGCCGTTGCATTAGCTGTGACTCTGCCAGCAACAAATCTTCCGCAAATTGGCGGGCTTGATGGCGGTCAATTTATTGTCATTCTATTAGGCGGTATCATTGGTCTAGTGATCATGAGGTTTGCGGCGACTGTATTTGTGAAACTGCTTAAAACGAGACCAAGCCTAGAAACAGCAGCATTTGTCATTGTCGGATGGGTTGGCGTGAAGCTGACGCTCTATACACTTTCTCATCCAGCCATTGGGATCGTGTCCTCTCATTTCATTCATTCAACATTATGGAAAATCATTTTCTGGACGGTCCTTCTCGCGATTGCAGCATTTGGCTGGTTTTTATCAAGTCCATCAAGAAAAGGCGGCCAGCAAAACGAGGAAAAACAAGAGATTCGGCTGGAAGAGTAGGTTTTTTGAAAGAAATATCATTTCATTTTCATAACACGTATATTACAAAAAAGGGGGGGATACCCCCTTATTTCTTTGCTTTTAAACGAAACGTTGTAAAGTAGATAAAGAAATACATGTCACAATTGAGTAACAGGAAATGAATTCCTCATTTCTTCCTTTGCGCTTCCCTCATAAATTAGCTATCATAAATGAGTAATATAGGGAGAACTGAGGTGAAACCATTGCTTAGCCTTTTGTTTAAAAAGGGAAAGAAAAAGCAAACATTAGAGCAGTCGGCAATCAACATCCAACAGGGTGATACCGAGCTGCAAAATGCATTAATAGAGCAATACAAACCATTTGTCGCTAAGACGGTTTCATCCGTTTGTAAACGATATATAGATGAAAAAGATGATGAATTCAGCGTAGGCTTAATTGCCTTTAATGAAGCGATAGAAAAATACTCTGCCGAAAAAGGCAACTCACTCCTTGCATTTGCGGAGTTAATTATTAAAAGAAAAGTAATCGATTATATTCGAAAAGAAGCAAGAAACGCGCCAACGGTTCAAATGGACCTTCAAGAAAGTGAGAATGGCGAATACTCACAAAGCATGATTGAAGCAGAGCTTTCTGCAAATGAATATAGGCGTTTAATTGAACAAGAACATAGAAGAGAAGAGATTGAACATTTTAAAGAACGATTGAAAGTATATGGTCTTACGTTTCAAGAACTGCTTGAGCATTCACCAAAGCATGCGGATGCGAGACAAAATGCCATTAAAGTGGCCCATACACTCGTTAAGCACGATGAACTGAGAACCATTTTATTTCAGAAAAAACAATTGCCAGTCAAACAGCTGGAAAAGCTAGTGGAAGTCAGCCGCAAAACGATTGAGAGAAATAGAAAATATATTATTGCGATGGCGATCATTATGACAGGTGATTATGTGTATTTGAAAGATTACCTTAAAGGGGTGCTTAATTCATGAGAAGAGGCATTATAGTAGAGAAAAACAAAAAATATGTCACACTGCTGACCCCTGATGGACAATTTCTGCGGACAAAGTATGAACAGCAAGACTATGAAATCGGTCAAGAAGTGACGTTTCCGAATGAATCACGTCTCGAAAGAAAAAGAGCCGGTTTTTTTGACCTGCTTCGTTTACGTCCGTTAAATGCAGGAATTCTATCAATTGCAGCAATTATTGTCGTGATTTTCACTATGATGCCATCTTTCTCAAGTCAAAAAGCATATGCATATATGACGATTGACATTAACCCAAGCTTTGAGCTGAAACTCGATCACAATTATCAAGTGATCGGTGTCACTCCGCTGAATAAAGATGCGAAGCAAGTACTGGCCAGTATGAAAGATTTAGAAAAAAACGACATGACCAAAGTCGTGCAGGAAATCATCGATGATTGTGATAAAAAAGGATACGTGAACCACTCTAAAAGCATTTATATTTCAACTGTTTATGAAAACAAGCAGGATCATACATACAAAACAAACGTAAAAAGTAAAATCAGCACCATCTCGGGGGAATATCAAAAGCGCAATTATAAGCTGGAAACTGTGGAAGGTGACCTGGAAACAAGAGAAAAGGCACAAAAAGCAGGCATTTCAACAGGAACTTATATTAGAAATCAAGAAATGCAAGACAACGAACAAGAGGACGTTAAAAAAGATGATGAAGATCCAGCAGATGACGAGGCTGTCAAAGAAGAAGAGCCGAAAAATGCTGATGAAGATCAAAAAGACGAAGACAAAAAAGAAGACATAAAGACAGACGATAGCGATGAGATGCAGCCGGATAAAGAGGCTCCTGAAGGCGAAGACAAAGAGCAGAAGGAAGTTGAGAGGGAAGAGCAAGGAGCTGTTCAAAAGCCTCACCAAACAAGCCCTAATCTTGACAACAAAGAGAAAAAGGGAAAAGAAGAAAAGGATCGCTCTTTTGAAAAAGACAAAGAGCAAAAAAAAAATCACTCAACTGATCCAGATGAAAAAAAACATCCAAATGGCACATCACGTGGTGATGCTGAAAAGCATGTAAAAAAAAACGACAGTGGTCAGAATCGTCCGTACGGCGAACGTAACAGAGATGGCGTCAAACAAAAAGGAAACAACACATCGCCCTCATACCGTGAAAACCGGGATGAGCCTACATATGAACAGTAAAAAAACGCCAGAATAGATCCGGCGTATTTCACCATGTCTTTATTTAGTTGAATGGCCCATTTGAGATTGCGCCTGCTGTACGAGTCTTTTTGTCATCTCGCCGCCAACAGAACCGTTTGAACGTGCGACTGTATCTGAACCGAGATTCACGCCAAATTCTTGAGCGATCTCGTATTTAAATTGATCTAAAGCTTGTTCTACTCCAGGAACAAGAAGTTGATTTCGATTTGCCATCACATATTCCTCCTTTCACCTCATGTTTGTTGCGCCTTCTTATTTTGAAAAAAACAGCCTGCAATTATGCTGGCAATTGCTGCACAAAAAAGCCGAGGTGATGAAGGTCACCTCGGGCTCAGTTTTAAGCCTTTTTCAGCTGAAGCGTATTAAACATCATTTCTTGCGCTGTGCTTTGCAAGTGAGAAGTGAAAACGGAGAAAACGGTAGAACTGATAATGCCTTTAATCAAATGCCATTGCGGCTTCGTCAATTCTGTAAACTCTTCGTGTAGCTTGTCCGTCTGCTCTTCAGTCATTTCTCGTAAATTCGTTTCCTTTAATGGAAAATGTGTATGGTGATAAATAAAATCAAGGACGTGCGCATATGCTTCATAAAAACGGATGGGGCTGATAATATCATCCGTTCGATCTGTGATCGTATTAAATAAGGCAGATAAGATCGTACGAATAGCATCAAAATCAAATACTGATTTTAAATCCCGGACAATTAATAAAATAACGACTTGATCAATGGAGTACTTCTTGCCAAGCTCTGGATGGCCGATCATATCTTTAATATCGCGCTTGATCCAGTTTTGAATGGCTGTCGATTTAAGTGAAGTCAACTCACACAAGTTGCCAAGCTCAACGATTTCGTTCGTTGAAAGCCCGTGCTCTGATTTTTGCTTCCGCCGTTCGAGTTTTTCAAAAAACGAAGGGATTTTTAATTCATCATATTCATGTTCCTTATCGCTTTTTACAGATAAATTCAAAAGCTGAAGCGGAGTCAGATCTCCCTCGCCTTTTAGAGAATACAGAAGTCTCGTCATGTCAATTCTCGTTAATTTAAAAGTCACCATGTTCCACCTCATTTTGTACGTCAAAAACGTGATTATTGATCTAATTCAACATCATAATCTCTTTTTAATGAAAATGCAAAATAAACTAAAATAGGACCGATGCGTCACAATTTGTTCACTTGTTTGCGGATGCAAGTAGCGTAATCATTGAAATGACGAGGTTTTAGCCAGTATGATAAACATAGTAAAACGATTCCTTTTTCCTTGCAATTTGAGACGTTTATTTTTATAATTTTATTAATAAGTTCAAATGAACTTAATATGACAGCGGAGGTTATGTATGGGTAAAAGAATATTTCTGTTTATATTAACGAACATTCTTGTTATCACTACGATTGGTATTGTCCTATCGGTTATTAGTGCAGCAACTGGTGTTGGTTCTTATATAGGAGCAGACGGAAGACTTAATATCCTTTATCTTCTTGTATTCAGTGCAGTTGTTGGTTTTGTAGGCTCGTTTATGTCACTAGCGATGTCTCGCTGGATGGCAAAAATGATGATGGGTGTGCGTGTGTTAAATCCAGAAAAGGATTCATTAACATATGATGAGCAGCAGCTTGTTGACCGCGTTCACAGACTATCAAGAGCAGCAGGCCTTTCTAAAATGCCTGAGGTCGGTATTTACCAATCATCTGAAGTAAATGCATTTGCGACAGGTCCTTCTAAAAGAAGATCGCTTGTTGCCGTATCAACTGGATTGCTTCATGAAATGGATGATGCAGCAGTTGAAGGGGTTATCGCTCACGAAGTCGCTCACGTAGCGAACGGTGACATGGTTACAATGACGTTACTTCAAGGAATCGTCAACACGTTTGTTGTCTTCCTTTCAAGAATTGCGGCATGGATCGCAAGCCGTTTCGTTCCACGTGAAGAGCTTGTGCCGATTGTTCACTTTATCGCTGTGATCGTCTTCCAAATTATTTTCTCTATCTTAGGAAGCCTTGTCGTATTTGCTTACTCTAGACATCGTGAATTCCATGCAGACCGCGGCGGTGCGGACCTTGCAGGAAAAGATAAAATGATTCATGCGCTTCGTTCACTAGAGGCGTATACATCAAGAATCAAAGATGATGATCAAGCAGCTGTTGCTACACTGAAAATCAGTGGTAAAAGAAAAGCTTCTCTTTTCTCAACACACCCTGATTTAAACGAAAGAATTAGAAGACTAGAAGCAAAATAAGAAAGATCAAAAGACATTCTGCGTAAGGATGTCTTTTTCTTTTTGATGAAAAAGTAAATAAAGCACAAAATACCTTTAAAATCTTTTTTCTTTTCATTAAAATGATATAGTATTCGAAAAGAAAGATAAAAGAAGGAATAACCATGAATCCAATGAAAAAACTAATCGACCGGCTGTCGGCTTTTCAGTTGATTGCCCTTTATTATTTTCTTGCTGTGACCGTGTCGTTCATTCTACTCAGTCTACCAGTGGCTCACCAAGAAGGAGTCAAATGGACATTTATTGATGCGCTGTTTACAGCTGTGAGTGCTGTCAGTGTCACGGGTCTGACTGTTGTCGATACGTCACAAACATTTAGTGTGACCGGGATGTGGATCCTTGCATTTGTTTTGCAAATCGGGGGTATCGGCATTATGACCCTTGGTACATTCGTCTGGCTGGTTATGCGAAAAAGGATCGGCATTAAAGAAAGAAAATTAATTATGGCAGACCAAAACCAGAGCAACTTATCAGGTATTGTAAAACTCATGAAGCAGGTCTTATATTTAATCTTGCTGATTGAGTTTGTAGGTGGTCTGATTTTAAGTATGTATTTTCTAAAGTATTACGATGTGCAAGGCGCTTTTTTACACGGATTTTTCTCTAGTATCAGTGCCACAACCAATGGAGGCTTTGATATTACTGGGAATTCGTTAATTCCTTATAAAGATGACTATTTCGTCCAATTTATCACGATGCTGCTCATCATTTTTGGCGCTATTGGCTTTCCGGTACTTGTCGAAGTAAAGGATTATTTATTCAATCAAGACCGAAAACATGCATCGTTTTCATTGTTTACGAAAATTACAACAATCACGTTTGGCCTCCTTGTTGTCGTTGGGGCAATTGGGATTTATGCACTTGAAGCCCGGTTCACTTTTCTAGGGAAGAGCTGGCATGAAATCTTGTTTTATTCTTTGTTTCAATCAACAGCTACCAGAAGTGGCGGGCTTTCGACATTAGATATTACGCAATTGACAGAGCCGACACTGTTATTTTTATGTTTGTTGATGTTTATCGGGGCATCTCCAAGCTCGGTAGGGGGCGGAATACGGACAACCACGTTTGCCCTTAATTTACTTGCTTTGTTTCATTTTGCGAGAGGGAATAAGTCCATTAAAATCTTTAAAAGAGAGCTTCATCAAGCGGATATTAATAAATCCCTCATGGTGACGATGATGGCCTTTATTTTAGTGTTTGGTGCTACGTTTCTGTTAACTTTATCAGACCATCATACACTTCTTGAAACTTTATTTGAAGTTTGTTCTGCCTTCGGAACAACGGGACTGTCGCTCGGAATTACGTCTGACTTGTCCGTATTTGGTAAGTGTATTATTATGGTCGTCATGTTTATAGGACGGATTGGAATTCCAAGCTTCTTGTATTTAATTGGCCGCCGGGAAAGTGAAGCGAATTATCATTATCCGAAAGAGCGTGTGATCATCGGCTAACCAGCATTCCTACTGAATGCTGGTTTCAGCGTGTAGACAAACCCTCGCATTCTTTGTCAGTCCTGCGTGCTGGTGCTCACGAATGTGACATTCGCTCCGCGCCAGTACTCGCCCTTCCTAGGGCTGCAAAGGTTTTCTATCACGCTGAAAAGAAGACAAAGAGTTAAAATAACGATCATTTTAACTCTTTGTCGACAATCAGACCAGCATTCCTACTGAATGCTGGTTTTTTTATTTCCATTATATAACTGGCTAAATCACAAAGGATGTTCGCAATCTATAGGTAAGAGGTGAAAGAGACGTGCTGGATGTGTTATGGAAAGCAATTGTAATGCTGCTCGTTGGTACTTTGCTGCTGAGAATAGCAGGGCCTAAATCCATTAGTCAATTAACGGTTCAACAGACAGTCATCATGATTTCGATTGGATCGATTATTATCCAACCCTTTATTGAGCATAATTTACTTGAAACCATTTATGCGGCCGCCATTTTTATTGTGGCGCTTGTGATTATGGAAAAGCTGTCGATCCAATTTGATTTTTTTGAAAAATTGGTTTCAGGGAAGTCTGTGGTGATTTTAGAGGATGGGGAAATGCTTGAACACAAGCTGAAAAAAACGCGGCTGACAAGGGATCAATTCAAAATGCGCTTAAAGCAGCAGGGCATCACAGACATTTGCAGTCTCAAAAAAGCAACACTAGAAGCGAATGGGCAAATTGGATATGAGTTAAAGCCTGAGGAAAAACCAGTGACAGTCAAACAAATGAAAGAGCTGTTTGATCAATTGAGCGAAGAACTAAACATGTTAAAAAGGAATGATGACAAATGAAAAGAAAAACAGCAAAAAATGAAGCACTCACGAATAATATGACGCCTACAGAAAGCATGGTACACGATCAAGGACAAACACAATTTGACGAGCAATCAGAAGACCGCCAAGCGAACCGAAATTCTCATCAAGGTAAACAGGGGGGAGCATCTCGTGACTAAAAAACATGTGAAAAGTAAAGATATGAAAGACCATAAAAAACCGATGAACCCCGATATCTTGGAAGAGGAATTTGGCAGCGAGCTAGGAGATATAAACAGCAGTAAATGGATTGATACCTTAATGAAGCCTAAAAAAAACGATGAATGTCACACTGAACAGAAAAACAAAAAATAAATAGAAAAAAACGATCCTGAGAGATCGTTTTTTCTATTTAATATAACTGTTTTGTCTGCCAGTAATGGTTCGCATCAGACTGGTCATTTTGAGCTCGATGACTGGTTGTGCAACAGTTTTAACAAATGTGCTAGATAAGGTAAAGGTTAAGAGGACCGTAAGCAGCAATAGAATCAATACACTTGCCGTATTTAGAGCCCAATCATCAAACCAAGTCGTTCTTAAAAGCTTAATCACAAAGCCGTGAAGTAAATAGACATATAACGTTCTTGTGCCCCATTTGGTAAAGAAGAACCGGCGTGTAGGGACTAATGCAAAGAAACTAAAGGTAGCAGCAAATGCAAGTAAATACCATGCCATTCGTTTCATAGCTGCAATGAGTCCTTCATCTCCAAGAGAAGCGTACGATTGTGACCCAAATAAAAAGGAATAATCGAATTCATAAAAATAGCAAAACATGAACACGGCCATCAGTACAAGAAGTGCAGTCAGTTTCCCTTTGCTTGTTCGGATAAATTCAAAGTGCTGCTTTTTTAAATAAAAGCCAGCTAAAAACATCGGCAAAAAGACAAACGTACGAGATAGGCTGAGTGTATCGCTAATGCTGTCCACGTAACCGACAAGTAACGCCATCGATAAACTAACAATCATTGCCCAGTGGAATGGCAGTTTTGAAAAAGGAATGAGTAGTAAGTTCCAAAAGAATAAACTGATTAAAAACCATAAAGACCATTGCGGATCAATCGGATTTAAGTTAGAGATGCTTTGATCCTGTAAGAAATAATAATACACAGAATAGATGACCTGAAAAATCAAATATGGGATGATCAGCTTAACTGCGACTTTTTTCATAAAACCTGGTTTTCTAAAACCTTTGGCAAAGAAGCCAGACACCAATATAAAAGCGGGCATATGGAATGTATAAATAAATTTATATAAGTAGAGTATCCAGTCATTATCATGTATGAATGACCGTAACAAATGACCAAAAACAACTAGAAAAATCAGAAGAAATTTTGCATTATCAAAATAACTGTCTCTCGTTGACGTCATAACATCACCTTTCCTGCTTCTTTTCGAACATAAACGTTCTAAGTGCACTGTTCCCTCATTTGCCCCATTTTAAAATACAAATTGGCTCATTTCGCTATTTGATGTGAAATTGTAGAACGGTTGTAAAAGAAGCGTAAGAAAAGAGAATCGTTATACAATCGTGTCATCCAAATGAAACAAATGAAGCAAGCCTCGTGTAAAAAGTTCTCTTTTTTTATGAGTCGAATGAAGGAACAATGAAAATCTTGTAGAAATATTGTAGAGGAATGAGGCTGGAAAAGGAGTGTAAGAGAATGACTGAAACGCTCGATGGTGCGAAAAATATCAGAAAATTAGAAAAAGAGAACGAATATTTGCGAAATGAATTGATACAGCACAAAATGCTGTTAAATAAGACGTTAGATGCGATTTTTATATTTGATCAGCACCTCAACATTATCCAAGCCAATGAAGCGACATGCAGGCTTGTACAAACACCGAAAGAAGACCTCCTCAATAAATCCGTTCTAGATTTCCTATACGGCATCCCGAAAAACAAAATTGACTGCTCGCTTGAGATTTTTTTTAGAAAAGGAACGTTAAAAAGAGAGATCTCCATTCAACTTGAAAATGGAGAGACAAAATATATTGAATTTGTGGCGGAGCACGACGTGGTGAATCAACAATATATTGTCGTCATGCGTGATATTTCTTCAAAGAAAATATTAGAGCGAGAACGTTCGATGAATGAGCAGCTGTTTAAAGATTTATTTGATCGAGCGATTGACGGTATGGTCATTTTTGATCAGGATGGTTGTATGATTGACGCCAATCACTCTTTTTGCCAGAGCTTTGAACTTCAAAAAACAGATTTAACAGACCGCTACTTAAATGAATTTGTTGAAGAAGAAAACCTTCCAGCGCTCCAGCAGCTCTTAACTTCATTGAAAGAAACAGGGAAAGCAAAGGGAGAACTTCCTGTTACCCTTCAATCTGGGCAGCACAAATTATTCGAACTGACCATCACATCCAATGTGATGAGTGGTTTTTACATGTCCATCATGCGTGATATTACAGAAAAAAGATTAATGGAAGAAAAGCTGCTAAAAAGTGAAGAACGTTTTAGAGAAATATTCGAAAATGCGATGGATGCCATCATCATTTGGGCGGATGATGGAGAAATTGTCAGGGCAAATGAATCAGCCTGCCGAATTTTTGAATTACCGATGCATCAGCTGATTGGCAAGAAACTCATGGATTTTCTAGTCAAATCTGATCGCAGATACCGGCCGACAAGAAGACGGTATATAAGGAATCTTGAAATCAGAGAAGAACTCCTCTTTAGAATGGCGAATGGCCAATTCAAAGAGCTTGAGTTCACCTCTAAGCATGCGGTATTAGAAGGGCAGCACTTAACCATTCTACGGAATGTCAGTGACAGAAAGCGAATGGAAGAGGAGCTGCGAGAAAGTGAGCTCAAATTCCGTAAAGTATTTAATGGCTCTATGGATGGCATTGTTCTTTTCGATAATCAATACCGGATTATTGATGTGAATCCATCCGCAAGTGAACTGCTTGGCCTCAAAGATGATCACTTAACGGAAATGAACCTTTTTCATATCCTTGCGCCATATCAAATTGAAAATTTGGCACAGCCAGCTCAGGCGATGTCATTAGACGAGATGGACAATGAAGTTCCATTTGTGCTGAACCATCCAGATCAACGTATTTTGGAGTTTTCTTTTAAACGAAATATTATTCATAACATGAATTTGGCCATCTTTAGAGATGTGACTGAGCGCAAGGAATTAGAGGAGCGGGTAAGAAAATCGGATACGCTTCATGTTGTCGGAGAGCTTGCCGCTGGAATTGCCCATGAAATTAGAAATCCAATGACGGCTTTAAAAGGTTTCATTCAGCTGCTCAAAGGAAACATTGAAGGGGAGTATTCGCTCTATTTTAATGTCATCACATCAGAGCTAAAAAGAATCGAATCCATCATTACAGAATTTTTGATTTTAGCGAAACCGCAGGCCATCATCTATGAAGAAAAAAATGTCGTGCAAATTGTCAAAGACACGATGGACCTTCTTCACGCACAGGCCAATCTTGGCAATGTACAAATGCATTTAGATGTGCTCGATGATATTCCGCTCATCTACTGTGAACAAAATCAATTGAAGCAAGTCTTTATTAACATTTTAAAAAATGCGATTGAAGTAATGCCTCAGAAAGGAAATGTATACGTGAGCATTCAAAGGAAGGGGGAGGAGCACATTGTGATTTCTCTTCGTGATGAAGGCTGCGGCATGACAGAGGATAAACTAAAGCGTCTCGGAGAACCATTTTATACAACAAAAGAAAGAGGCACTGGACTTGGGTTAATGGTTAGTTATAAAATTATTGAAGAGCATCAAGGAACCATTGAAGTAGAGAGTGAAGAAGGGGTCGGAACAGTGTTCCATCTCACGCTTCCACTCCGGCAGCAGAAACAAGAAGAGGAGCTTTAATGTGTATTATACAGTCTATACCGCACCAATCGGGGCATTATATATACTAGAGAAAGATGGTGCCATCATTGAAGTGAAGTTTGATGATGAATCGTTTTTGGTCAAAGAGCAGAGAGACCGTTTTAAACAAGAAGACACGCCTGTATTAAAAGAAGCGAAAAAACAGCTGGATGAATATTTTAAGGGCGATCGGAAAGTGTTCGATCTCCCGCTCAAGCAAGCAGGCTCTCCGTTTCAAGAGCAAGTGTGGGAGGCACTTTCTACTATTCCGTATGGTGAATCAAAAAGCTATGCTGATATTGCAGAAGCGATCGGCAATCCAAAGGCTGTCAGAGCCATTGGACAAGCTAATAGACGCAATGCATTGCCTATTTTTATCCCGTGTCACCGGGTCATTGGAAAAGACAGGACTCTGACTGGTTATGCAGGGACGAAGACAGGGATGAAAGCGATCTTATTAGAATTAGAAGGCATCCCATTTGTTCAAAAATAAATGAATTGACCTGTTCCAAATGTTTAGTGAGCGACATATCCTTTTATTAAGCTAAAAAAGTTGGTCTAGGGAAAAAGGAGGCTGCTAACATGTTATGGGGCAAAAAAGATAAAATGTACGCCGTCACATCACTATGTGTCAAAATGAACGTGTTGACAGAAGAACAGAAAAAAGAAATATTAGCAAAAACGAACGAAACAAAAAAGCGCGGTGCTCTTAAATGATAAGAACTCCGCGCTTTTGTTTGATTAAAGTGACACGCTTTCGGTGAATAGTGCATCAATCTCTTCTGTATAGTTGGAAGTGATAATGCCTTTTTCTGTAATGATCCCGGAAATGAGATGATGAGGAGTGACATCAAAGGCAGGGTTAAATACCTGCACGTCAGGAGGCGCAATTTGGATGCCGTTTAATTCCTTTACTTCCTGTGGGTCGCGTTCTTCAATCGGAATATCTGACCCATCCTGAGTTGACACATCAAAGGTCGAAAGAGGCGCAGCCACAAAAAATGGAATTTGAAAGTGTTTAGCTAAAATAGCCAGACTTAACGTTCCAATTTTATTTGCTGTATCACCGTTTCTAGCGATTCGATCTGCACCAACAATAACGGCAGAAATTTGTTTTTCTTTCATCGTATGGGCTGCCATATTATCCGTGATAAGCGTCACATCTACGCCACCCTGCATCAATTCCCATGTCGTCAGACGAGCGCCTTGAAGGACAGGACGTGTTTCACATGCGTAAATGTGAAGATCGAGGTTTTTCTTTTTCGCTAAATAAAAGGGTGCAAGCGCTGTTCCGTACCGGCTTGTGGCAATGGAGCCTGCGTTGCAAATGGTCATAATTCGATCACCAGATTTAAAGAGCTGAAGAGCATTTTGACCGATTTGCCGGCATGTTTCTTCATCTTCGATTTGAATTTGAATGGCTTCATGGACAAGATCAGTTTTGGCTGCATTCACCGAAGCAGCACGCTCAATGCGCTGATAAAGCCGGTCTAATGCCCAGGCAAGATTCACAGCGGTTGGACGAGCACTGTTTAAATATTCTTTCAGGCGAGCGACTTCTCGCTTAAAGAGATCAATGTCTTCTGTATCAATCTCTTGTGCACTGAGTGCGAGCCCAAAAGCCGCTGTAATGCCAATAGCAGGTGCTCCGCGTACTTTTAGTGTCACAATGGCATCATACACATCTTCTTTTGTATATAAATGCTCAAACACGGTTTCAGCGGGTAATTTTTGCTGATTCAAAATGTTGATACGGTTTTCTTCCCATTCGACGGAACGGGGAACTTCAAATTCTTTAGACAAAACTCGTCACTCCTTTACAGTTTGCTGGAATAATGCGACGAGGTCAGACGCTGTTTCCACTGCTTGATATTGTTTGATGAATGTTTTTCCTAGTGTAAGTGCTGCTTTTTTCTGCTGAAGCCTTCTAGAATGTGATGGAATCGCATCGAGATCAGCCGCATGCGCAAGACCGATGGTTCGGCGAACAAGCTCACAGCCAGCAAAGCCGGTGGCTTCTTTTAAAATACGGTCAAACGTTGTTTCTAAAAAGCTGTCCGATACACTAAACGCTTCAATACTGTCTTCTTTCCATGCTTTTGTGAACACTTCTTTGAATGTTGTCCACACATTGACGACATGATCAAAAAGGTGCTGCTGATCCTGCTCATTCTCATGAGATAAAGCATTTATGAACAGATTGGCAATAAAGTGACCGATATCGAATCCGAAAGGACCGTAAAAAGCGAACTCTGGATCAATGATTTTCGTTTCCGTTTCGTTTGCAAAAATACTGCCTGTATGAAGATCTCCATGTACCAGTGTTTCAGCAGAGGTTAAGAAGATCCGTTTCAATTCGGCTGCTTTTGCTTGCAGTTCAAGATCAGCCCATAGTGCTTGTGCTTCTTCTCTTAATTCCTCTTCGAAGTCATTCGTTTCGCTGTCAAAGAAAGGATCTGTGAAGACGAGTTTTTCTGTAATGTCACAAAGATCAGGGTTCGTAAACTGCTTCACGAATTGTTTTTTGATTTTAGGATTTGTGGCAAAGTCAGACGTGTAAAATAGTGTTTTGCCTAAAAATTCTCCGACATGATCTGATAAATACGGATAATGTTTTCCGGCAATTAGCCCTTTTCTGACGATTTCAAGGTGTGATAGATCTTCCATTGCTGTGACAGCAAGAGCTGTATCCGAATAATAGACGGTTGGTACGAGATGTGGTGCATACTCTGATTGCTTGATGAGTGCTGCACTTTCAATTCTTGCACGATCTAATGTCAGCGGCCAGCTTTCTCCAACGACTTTTGCGTAAGGAAGGGCCTGCTTGATAATCAGTCCTTTTGCTTGTTTGTGATCATAAATATGAAAGACGTAATTTAAATTTCCGTCACCGATTTCAGTGCATGTTAAATGACTGCTCTCCTGAATCAATCCAAGTCTAATGGCAAGTGCAACTGCCGAACTTTCTGTTAATTCTTCATATGATGCCGTAAGTGTAACCAATTGTTTCCCCTCCAAATCATATAAAAAAGCCTCTTTCTCCTGAGAGAAAGAGGCTTGATGGCGTGTATGCTCGAAGCCTCTCTTATCTCTCAGCACATACGTCTGATGGAATTAGCACCGTGCCCTATAAGACAATTGTCTTGGCGCTGTACTTGCTGCGCCCCACTTCACAGTGGTATTAACGGTCGGTTGCTGTTGGGGTCAAAAGGCCAAATCCCTCGCCCAACTCTCGATAAGAGAAATCAATATGTAATTGTTTCATGTCTGCTTGCATTTCTTAATTCTAGATATTATCAGAGCTACAGTTCACATGTCAATCTTTTTTCAAAATTGCTTTACAATTCATAAAACAATCCATTACAGTGATTGTATTGTCACGTAACTTGAATAGAAGGTGAAAAAATGGAATTCCAGCAATCGGATGTATTGAAACATTTACCGAAACAATTTTTTGCGTCGCTTGTACAAAAAGTACAGAAAAAAGTGCAGGAAGGGGCAGATGTGATTAATTTAGGTCAAGGAAATCCTGATCAGCCCACTCCTCCACATATTGTGAAAGCGATGCAGGAAGCGGTAGCAAAACCTGAAAATCATCAATACTCCTCATTCCGCGGGACAGCGAAACTAAAAAAAGCTGCAGCTGCTTTTTATGAAAGAGAATATGGCGTCACGCTTGACCCAAAGACAGAGATTGCCATCTTATTTGGAGGGAAAGCGGGACTAGTCGAATTGCCGCAATGCTTACTGAATCCAGGTGATACGCTGCTTGTTCCAGACCCAGGATATCCTGATTACTGGTCAGGCGCTGTGCTTGCCGGAGCTCGCATGGTCACAATGCCTCTTCTTGAACAAAATAACTTTTTGCCTGACTACCACCAACTGTCTGAGGAAGATAAGAATCAAGCAAAATTGATGTACTTAAATTACCCAAATAATCCGACTGGTGCGACTGCAACCCGGACATTTTTTGAAGATACTGTTGCGTTTGCGAGTGAAAATAAGATGTGTGTTGTCCATGATTTTGCATATGGCGGCATAGGATTTGACGGCGAAAAGCCCCTTAGTTTCCTGCAAATAGACGGAGCAAAAGAGACCGGTATTGAAATCTATACATTGTCCAAAACGTATAATATGGCTGGTTGGAGAGTCGGTTTTGCAGCAGGGAATGCCTCTGTTATCGAAGCCATTGAGCTTTATCAGGATCACCTGTTTGTGTCACTGTTTAAAGCAACTCAAGATGCAGCAGCAGAAGCACTTTTAAGCGATCAAACGTGCGTACAAGTACAAAATGATCGGTACGAAAAAAGACGAAACACTTGGATTGCTGCATGCAAAGAGATTGGCTGGGACGTTAGTGCGCCAAAGGGCTCGTTTTTTGCTTGGTTAAAGGTGCCTGAAGGGTATACATCTGAAACTTTTTCTGATGTATTATTAGAAAAAGCACATGTTGTTGTGGCACCCGGGAATGGCTTTGGTGCTCACGGTGAAGGCTACGTCAGAGTCGGACTTTTAACAAGTGAGGAGCGGCTAAAGGAAGCAGCTGATCGTATCGCTGCCTTGCAGTTATTTGAAAAAAAGCCATTGACAACGTAAAAAAATGGTGCGATAATTCAGGCAATATTTAAGAAAATTGAATATTCTTATCAAGAGTAGGCAGAGGGACTAGCCCAATGAAGCCCGGCAACCGACTTCCATGAAGCACGGTGCTAATTCTTGCAGCAAGCGCTGAGAGATAAGATTCGGATGAATGAGACGAAACCTCTTTAACGCGCTGATCAAGCACTTAAAGAGGTTTTTTTATTGACCATATACAGGACGCAATCGAAAGGGGATTCCTAGTGAGTGAACTACTGGCAACATACGTACTAACACATCGAGAGGATGAACAAATAGACCGAAAAGCAGAGCAGATCGCACTTGGGTTAACGGTCGGGTCATGGACGGACTTGCCGCAGCTCAAAAAGGAGCAGCTGAAAAAACATAAAGGACGTGTGGTGAGCGTAAAAGAACAGTCTCCCGCAAATGGTGGTCTGTATCAAACAGAGGTGACCATTGCTTATCCTGAGGCGAACTTTTCAGCTGATATACCAGCGGTGTTGACGACGATTTTTGGAAAGCTTTCACTGGATGGGAAAGTAAAGCTCGTCGATATCGAATTTTCGGAAAGGTTTAAAAGCTGTCTGCCAGGACCGGTATTTGGCATTGAGGGGATACGAAAGAAAGTAGGCGTGTTTGATCGGCCGCTATTGATGAGTATATTTAAAGGCGTGATCGGTCGTGATATGGAGGATTTAAAAGAACAGCTCCGCTTACAGGCTTTAGGTGGAGTAGACTTCATCAAAGATGATGAGATTTTATTTGAAAGCCCATTAGCCCCTTTTGAAGATCGAATCAAGGAAGGAAAAAAGATATTAAAAGAAACATATGAAGAGACAGGACATCGCACGCTTTATGCTGTTAATTTAACTGGTAGAACTTTTGATTTGAAAGATCGAGCAAGAAAGGCAGCCGAACTCGGGGCTGATGCGCTTTTATTCAACGTTTTTGCCTATGGACTTGATGTCATGCAAAGCTTGGCTGAAGATCCAGAGATCCCATTGCCGATCATGGCACATCCGGCAGTGAGCGGTGCAATGACATCATCTCCAGACTATGGATTCTCGCATTCTCTTCTTTTAGGCAAATTAAATCGATATGCTGGCGCTGATTTAAGTCTTTTTCCCTCTCCTTATGGATCAGTCGCCCTTCCGAAAAAAGATGCCATTGGCATTTTCGAAGCATGTGTGAAAGAGGATACAGTTCAACAAACATTTCCTGTTCCTTCAGCAGGCATTCACCCGGGAATGGTGCCGATCTTAATCAAAGATTTTGGACTTGATCATGTCATTAATGCAGGCGGGGGAATTCACGGACATCCGCGGGGAGCAATTGGAGGAGGGAAAGCCTTTCGTTCGATCATTGATGCGGTGGTCAAAAAAGAGTCTATCGAAGAAAAAGCATCAACTTGTCAAGACTTACAAGCAGCACTTGATCTTTGGGGAAGGGTAGCAGAATAAATGAAAAAACCAATTGTATGTTGTGATTTTGATGGCACGATTACGAAAAATGATAATATCATTCGCATCATGAAGCAGTTTGCTCCGAAAGAATGGACGAAATGGAAGGATGGTGTTCTAGCAAAAGAGATCACGATCCAAGAAGGCGTCGGGCAGATGTTTCAGTTACTGACGAGTGATCAGAAAGAAGCCATTCGGTCATTTATTTTAGAGGATACAGAGATTCGTGAAGGATTTGAACAGTTTGTCGATGATGTCAAAAAAGCAGATATTCCTTTCTATGTACTCAGCGGCGGTATGGACTTTTTTGTCTATCCTATCCTTGAAGGGATTGTCGAACAAGAGAATATTTATTGTAACCATGCATCATTTAAAGAAGATCATATTCAAATTGAATGGCCGCATGCCTGTGATTCAGAATGCCAAAATGGCTGTGGCTGCTGCAAGCCTTCCATTATTCGAGAGCTGACGCAGGAAGATGATTTTATTATCATGATTGGTGATTCAGTGACTGATATTGAGGCAGCGAAACATGCGGATCTCACGTTTGCGCGTGATTATTTACTGAACGAATGTAAAGAGCTAGGGCTCGTACATAAAGAGTATGAAACATTTGTTGATCTAAAAGCGCAATTTGATCAAATAAAGGAAGTGAAGGAATGGCAGACGAGAAGAGTAAACGCTGGAAGGAACTAGCAGACGTCAAACGTGAATTGGCACAAAGAGACTGGTTTTACGGAACAAGCGGCAATTTATCGATAAAAGTGTCGGATGATCCCATCACGTTTTTGGTGACGGCAAGCGGCAAAGATAAAAGAAAAGAAACCGATGAAGATTTTGTTCTTGTTGATGCAGCAGGTCAGCCGGTTCATCCGAATCAGCCGCTCAGGCCATCAGCTGAAACACTGCTTCACACATACGTTTATGAGCGGACGAAAGCAGGATGTTGTCTTCACGTCCACACGATCGATAACAATGTCATTTCTGAGCTGTATGGCGATAAAGGAGAAGTTCGTTTTAAAGGTAACGAAATCATTAAAGCGCTTGGTTATTGGGAAGAGGATGCAGAAGTTGCTGTTCCTATTATTGAAAACCCAGCTCATATTCCGCACCTTGCAGAGCAATTTGCAGTGCACCTGACGGACGATGCTGGTGCTGTACTCATTCGTAATCATGGCATCACCGTTTGGGGGAAAAGCGCATTTGAAGCCAAACGAGTCTTAGAGGCTTATGAATTTTTATTTACCTATCATTTGAAAGTAGCGCTTTATCAAAAGCAGCTTGTTAAATAAAAAGGAGGAAAAACACATGGCGACCATTTACATTCATAATGAAGAGAACACGTTACTTGAGAACGAACAAGAGGTCCAGGCGTATTTAGAACAGCAAGGGGTCATTTATGAACATTGGGATATTGAAAAACTACCAAAACAGTTATCAGAAAAGTACGATTTAACAGATGATGAAAAGGAAGAAATTTTAACTGTGTTTCAAGAGGAAATAAAGAGTATTTCCGAGCGAAGAGGATACAAAGCGCAGGATGTGATTTCATTATCAGATGCGACCCCTAACCTGGATGAACTGCTTCAAAACTTTAAACGTGAGCATCATCATACGGATGATGAAGTCAGATTTATCGTGAGCGGTCATGGAATCTTTGCCATTCAAGGCAAAGACGGCGTCTTTTTTGATGTGAGACTGAATCCAGGTGATTTAATTTCTGTGCCCCCGAATATTCGTCACTACTTTACACTTCAAGAAGATCGTCAAGTCGTCGCAGTTCGCATATTTGTCACAACTGAGGGCTGGGTGCCAATTTACGAAGAAGAAACGGTTTAATAGTGGGAGCTGATCATTTCGCATGAGGCGGAAGATCAGCTTTTTTTTAGGAAAATAGACATAAAATGAGAGAGAAAATAGTTGATTTTGGTCTTCTGCATAGGATAAAATTCTGTTTAATCAATGTGTCAGTCCTGTCCAATTTTGAAGTTTACCCCCAGAATTCATTGGGTAAAAGGTCTTTAGGCTGTAAAAAATTAAATAAAATAAGCATATTTAATTTAATTTACAAATAAAGTATAATTTTGGTGTCGGATCATTTAGAGCTTAGACAGACGAATTCATAGCGGGAGCTGAGATCATGAATATTTATGTACGGAAAGAACAGCTATTAATGTCAATTGATGAAAAGAGAAGACAAATGGTAGAAGCTGCTCAAGTAGAAGGCTATACAGGTGAGACGACAATTAAATATAGTCAAGAACTGGACAACCTGATGAATGAGTATCAGTCTCTTCTTTTTCATGAACAACAATCTGTTGCTTCCTTTCATGATCTTGTATCACAAATGAGTCTCCTTTCTGTCAATCGTCCTTCTTATTGACATCAAAAAACCGGTCTTGCCATTAGCAAAACCGGATGAATGCTTCAGCTATTAGTGTGCAGAAGGGAGCATGATGATCACGGTTGTTCCTTTATTCACTTCGCTCTCGATATCGATTGTCCCCCCATACATCGAAATGATTCGTTTACACACAACAAGCCCAAGACCTGTTCCTTTTTCCTTCGACGTAATAAAAGGGAGGAAGATATGTTTCAGCATCTCTTCTGGTATACCTTCACCTGTATCTTTCACTTTTATGATGACCTGTTCTTTTTCAGCCTCAATGACAATCTTCAAATGACCGCCATTTGGCATCGCTTCTAACGAGTTTTTCGCTACATTCAATACCACTTGTTTAATGTGATCCTTCGTGCAATACACGCCAACATCTTGAATGGTATTGATTTGCAAATCAACCTCGACATTATAAAGGTTCGCCTCAGAAAATACAATGGGCATGATCTCACTCACAATTTCTTTCACAGAATTATTTTGCCACTTTTCAGCCGTTGGTTTTCCTAGCACAAGAAACTCACTGACGATTTGGTTAATCCGTTTAATTTCTTCCTCGATGACAGAAAAATAAAGCTGATCCTCTTCTGAACGATACTTCTTTTGCAAAAGTTGAATAAACCCGCTAATGCCTGTTAATGGATTGCGAATTTCATGCGCTGTACTTGCCGCAAGTGTTCCAATGAGTTCAAGTTTTTGTGCTTCATTTTGGTGGCGTTCCTGCTGGGTTTGTCGTCTTAAAATGATATATTGGACGAGTGTGAATAAGATATTTAAGAGAATAAACGCACTGGATAAAGGAAACAGCATCACAGACAGGACTTCACTTGTTGTCGCACGCTGCGGAAAAACCTCCAGCTTCCAGCTGTTTTCATCTAAATATGTAGACACGGTGCTATCACTTTCAGATGCTGGCTGTGGACCACTTGTAAACACAACGTCTCCATTTTGATTCAGCATCTTAAAATGAAGCTCTGGGTTTAATACATTCATAATATTTCTTAAATAATCAATTTGAATCGCAGCGACTAGCACATCCGTGACTTCGTCGTTTTCATTCAAAACAGGGACACAAATGGAGAGAATCCGCTGCTTAGTAATGCGGCTTACATAGTTATCTGTGATGACGGTCTGTTTTGTGACTTGAATACGTTTAAAGTAATCTCTAAATGACAGGTTGATTTTTTCCTTTAATGGTGTGGTGCTGGCTGTGACATTTCCTTTTTGGTCTAGGAGATACAGGCCTGAAAAACGAGGTTCTTGTTTATAGATTTTCTCTAGGATGTTTTGTACTCTTTTCGTTTCAAGCGGCTGGTCAAATCCCATGGCAAGGGAAGTTAATCTTGCTTCTGTTTCACTGATTAAATAATTCATTTGGTTTTTGTGAATATTTAACATAAGTGTAGCGGTTTGTTTGTTTTTTACATCAATTTTCTCAGTTTCTTTTTCGTAGATAAAATAACTAATGATGAGGGTTGGAATCACGACCAAAATAAGGTAAAGCTTGATCTTCTTCCAAAACCCTTTCAGTATACTCATGATTCATCGCTCCAACGTATTACCTAATAGACTTATTATAGCATTGAACCTATCTTTATTACGATGACTTGTGAGATTTTTAAAAAATTAGGTGATTCGTTCTGGTCTCTTTTTCATGCTAAAAATGGATCAACATGTTGACATTTTACTTATTGTTTATTAATGTCACATTAGTGGGTTGCATTTCATAAAGGATGATAAAAAATGGAAAATCATAATGTTGAGAAATCTTTGAAATTATTTATTGTACTATCACGTGCCTATCGCTCCATTAATCACCACATGAACAAACATATTGTGAAACATGGTCTGAATCCGACTGAATTTGCTGTATTAGAATTGCTGTATCATAAAGGTGATCAGCCGCTTCAGCAAATAGGTGATAAGATCTTACTCGCAAGCGGAAGCATCACGTATGTGGTTGATAAATTGGAGAAAAAAGAACTCCTTAGCCGGAAAGCTTGTGCAGAAGACCGCAGGGTGACATTTGCACATATTACGGAGCAGGGAAGAGCTTTACTTGATGACATCTTCCCAGATCATGCAAAAGAGATTCACGAGATGATCAGTGTGCTTAGTGAAGAGGAAAAGGATGCCTGCATCGATATGCTCAAACATGTAGGACTGCGTGCCAAGCATTTATATGATCATAAAGAATAAACACATAAAAAAGGAAGCCGTTGGCTTCCTTTTTATTTTGCTTTTTTCTCAATTGGTAAAATAAGAACTTCGACGCGTCTGTTTTTACTTCTGCCTTCTGCGGTATCGTTAGAGGCAATCGGTTTAAATTCACCGTAACCTTTTGTGCTAAAGTTCTCTTGGTCTAGGTTGCTGTTTTCAAGGAGAATATTTAAAAAGTTGACCGCACGAATGGCGCTTAAATACCAGTTGGATTCAAATTCAGAATTCCGAATCGGAACGTTATCTGTATGTCCGCTAATGACGATATCACGAGCAGGGTTAATGACGAGCAGCTTTGATATTTCTTTGGCTAACGGAACATCCTGCGAGCGGATCACCGCTCGCCCAGAATCAAAGAAGATGCTGTCTTCAATTGTAATAAGCAGACCTTCATCCGTCAGCTTTGTTTCAAGCTTCGAACCAAGTTTTTTATCCGCAATGAATGAATCTACTTGCTTTTTAACCTTTGTTAATACCGCTTGGTCACGAGCTTTCGCTTTTGCTTCTTCTTCTTCATCTTCTGCTGATTTTTTGGTTTGATTGCTGTTTTCTGTTTCTTCGGTGCTCTGCATGCTTGATTGGTCCATTACGCCAGTGCCGCCAGTAAAGACAACATTAAACGATTTAGCCATCTGTTCATATTTTGCCGCATCAATGGAGCTAGATGCAAACAGCACAATGAAGAGGGCGAGAAGAAGCGTAAGAAGATCGGCGTAAGGGATCAGCCAAGACTCATCTACATGGTCTTCATGATCATGTTTTTTACGTTTCCTAGCCATTCTGTTTTTCTCCTTCTTCAATGACAAGATTTGCACGTTCTTTTGCTGGTAAGTACATCAGAAGTTTTTGCTCAATGACCTTTGGAGACTGGCCTTCAAGGACAGAAAGAATCCCTTCAATCATAATGAGACGAAGCTTTACTTCTTCCTTTGATTTACGCTTCAGCTTGTTGGCAAATGGATGCCACAACACATACCCTGTAAAAATCCCAAGCAGTGTGGCGACGAAGGCAGCACTAATCGCATGTCCAAGTGCTTCAATGTCTCCCATGTTTGCAAGTGCGGCAATAAGTCCGACAACGGCACCAAGTACCCCTAGAGTCGGAGCGTATGTACCAGCTTGTGTAAAGATTAATGCGCCTGACTGATGTCTCTCCGACATGGCATCGACTTCTTCAGTTAAGACGTCGCGAATAAATTCAGCACTTTGACCGTCAACTGCCATGCTTAAGCCGTTCTTTAGAAAATCGTCATCGACTTCCTCAAGATTTGCCTCTAATGCCAAAAGACCTTCACGACGAGCAATTTGTGCCCAGTTTGAAAATAGAGGAATCATTTCTTGTATCGTTGGAAGCTTGCTATCTTTGAAAATTTTGCCGAATAATTTTGGTGTTTTCTTAATTTCACTAGATGGGAAGGCAATGACAACAGCTGAAATTGTCCCAACCACAATGATCAATATAGCCGCCGGGTTGATAAGAGCGGTTAGACTCACACCTTTCAAAACCATACCGACACTCAGTGCAATAAATGCTAAAATAATACCAATTAACGATGTTTTGTCCATTATCTCACCAAATCCTTTAACTATCTTTTTCTATAGTTAATATCGGTGTCTTCTAGAAGGGTTTTAGTCAGAATATAAAATTAAGACAGTTTATGTGAAGAAATTTTGACGAAAGCGCTTTCTGAAAGCCGTAAAAAAAGAAACTCTCTCATATAAAAGGGAGTTTTCAGCGTGTAGACAAACCCTCGCATTCTTTGTCAGTCCTGCGCTCTGGTGCTCACGAATGCCAAATTCGCTCCGCACAAGTAGCTGTCCTTCCTAGACTGCAAAGGTTTTCTATCACGCTGAAAAGAAGACAAAGGGCTAAAATCAAGTTCATTTTAGCCCTTTGTCAACAATCTGGAAACTTCATCTTTTTTGAGCTGTTTCATCTAAGAGCAATTCTTTTAATTTTTCTTCATGTATGATTTTGATCAAATCGTAGTTCCAATTGATCATGTGATCCATGTAATCCACCTCTTTTTCTTTTATCGTAAAGGAAAAGAGGCGGGGGAGCGTCGGCGCTCAGATGGAATTTAGACACTGCAACATGATGGAGCTGAAGATCCTCCTTAGGATGTACTTAGCTCTTTTTCACAACAATTTCGTCATGTTCAACATCGACTGTAAATCCAGTAAGTTGTTCTTCTTCAAGCAAGATGTCCGTCATTTGATCCTCAACATGCTCTTGAATCGTTCTTCGTAACGGACGAGCCCCAAATGCTGGATGATAACCAAGTTCAGCGATTTTTTCTTTCGCTTCGTTTGTGACGTGAACAGTTAGATTTTGTTCTTTTAACTGCTCTGACAAATCTTTGAGCAGAAGATCCACAATTTTGACTAAATCGTCTTTATCTAATGAATCAAACTGAATGATGCTGTCAAAACGGTTCAAGAATTCCGGTTTGAAATAAGCGCTCAGCGAATCAATCAATGATTGTTCTTCGATGGCTTCTTCTTGTTCAGACTGGAATCCGACTTTGACCGCTTTTTTATCTGTGCTGCCAGCGTTACTTGTCATAATGATGACTGTGTCTTTAAAGCTGACGGTTCTGCCTTGGCTGTCTGTTAGACGACCATCTTCCATGATTTGAAGGAACATATGCTGGACATCAGGGTGCGCTTTTTCGATTTCATCGAGCAAAATGATGCTGTATGGTTTTCTGCGAACCTTTTCCGTGAGCTGTCCGGCTTCATCATGTCCAACGTAACCAGGAGGAGAACCGATGATTTTGGACACGGAGTGTTTCTCCATGTATTCACTCATATCTAAACGAATGATCGCTTCTTTTGAGCCAAATAATTCTTCCGCTAATGTTTTAGACAATTCGGTTTTCCCGACGCCTGTTGGCCCAACGAATAGGAAGGAGCCAGTTGGTCTGTGTTTTGATTTTAAGCCGGCTCTGCTTCTTTTTACGGCTTTCGCCACTTTTTCAACCGCATGTTCCTGACCAATGACGCGGGCTTTTAAGCGGACATCAATTTCTTTCATTTTTGTTTGTTCGTCTGCTTGTAGTTTGCCGACAGGGATACCTGTTTTTTGTTCTACAATCGACTGAATGTCCTCAGCTGTGACGACATGTTCTTTGTCATTTGTTTTGTTTTGCAATCTCGCTTCAATCGCTTCTTCTTCGTCTCGAAGCTTCGCTGCTTTTTCATAGCGTTCTTCATTTAAAGCGGCTTGTTTTTCAGCGGCAATTTGCGCAAGACGGTTTGTTAATTCATCTTCACTTGCTGCATCAATGGAGAGATTCGCTTTTGAACCTGCTTCATCCATTAAATCAATGGCTTTATCTGGCAAGTGGCGGTCTTGAATATACCGCGAAGATAATTGAACACACGCTTTAATGGCTTCGTCAGAATAGGTGACGCCATGATAGGCTTCATACTTATCCTGAATGCCTTTTAAGATCTCGAATGCTTCATCCTGTGTTGGCTCATCAACGATGACAGGTTGGAACCTGCGTTCAAGGGCAGCATCTTTTTCAATCTGACGATACTCTTTTAATGTTGTCGCACCTACTAGCTGCAGTTCCCCTCGAGCTAGAGCTGGTTTCAAAATGTTTCCGGCATCCATTGACCCTTCGGCAGAGCCTGCGCCTACAAGAAGATGAATTTCATCAACGAATAAGATGATATTTTTACGGCTTTGCAATTCTTTGATTAATTGCTTCATCCGTTCCTCAAATTGACCACGTACACCTGTGTTTGCCACAAGTGAAGAGACATCTAATAAATAAACTTGTTTGTTCTTTAATTTATTTGGTACATCTCCATTTGCAATTTTTAGTGCTAGTCCTTCGGCTATGGCCGTTTTACCAACACCAGGTTCACCAATGAGGACAGGATTGTTTTTATTTCTTCTATTTAAAATCTCAATGACTCTTGTGACTTCTTCATCACGGCCAATGACAGGATCGATTAAACCAGCATGTGCGCCATCCGTTAAGTTCCGGCCAAGCTCATCGAGTAAGCCTTTTTGTTTAGGCCGCTCTTGGCTCGTCGCATGTCCTGCTTGCTCAGAGAAGAATGAACCGCCCCCGAAAAGGTTAGGACCCATTTTCATTTTTGACTGTTCCATCAAAGAGGTATAGCAGTCTTCACATAAAACCATTTGGCTACGGGACGAATTTACTTGCATATTCAGGCGAATAGTTGCTTCATTTACTTGACAATGTTGACAACGCATGAGCCATGACCTCCTTAAAATAAAGTTTGACTTTATTTGACCAATGAATGTTAAATAAAATGGTCTGTTGTTTGACCATCTTTGACTATAGTATACTCTGACCTATTTTGACTTTCAACTGTTTTGCTCATAGCTGAATGAAAAATCCTTTTTTGCATTTAATCATGGTTTGTCCTTCTTTTCAAGGAACTTGTTTCATAGGATAAAAAAGAGACAATCGAAAGTGATGGGTGCGGAGGGGTCATATGAAACGTTCAAATGAATCCGCTTTTCAGCTTGCCTTTGTATATGTAGGAACAGTGGTTGGAGCTGGGTTTGCGACAGGAAAAGAAATCGTAGAATTTTTTGTTCGTTTTGGCTGGATTGGATTGATCGGGATTTTGATTAGCGGTGTTATTTTTACCGGCCTTGGCGCAAAAATGATGCTTATTTCCAAACGAATTGAAGCGGAGTCTTATCAAGATATGAATCGGTTTTTATTTGGAGCTGCTGCGAGTCGATATATTAACATCGCCATGTTTTTTATTTTACTAGGTGTGACGTCAGTGATGATTTCTGGCGCAGGCGCTATTTTTGAAGAACAACTTGGCATCTCAAAAGAATATGGTATTTTTTTAACGATTATTTTAAGTGTCATTGTCCTTTTTAAAGGTTCAAAAGGGTTATTTGGTGTCAATGTACTTGTCGTTCCAATGCTGATTTTCTTTTCGCTGATTGTGTTTCTAGATTCATTTGTGTTTAGTAGCGGTGAAAGCCACGTTCTGGGGCTGCAAATGGGAGAGGGCGAATGGATGTTGTCTGCGATTTCATATGGTGCATTTAATTTAGCGCTGTCTCAAGCCGTATTAGTGCCGGTTGCAAACGAAATGACATCCGAAGCCGTCATAAAAAGGGGAGCGGTGCTTGGAGGTCTGATGCTGACACTCATTCTGCTCGCCTGCTTTTTATCCCTTTCTTCATTAGAAATGCTGGAAGCGTATGATATTCCGATGGCCCAAGTGGTGTATCAAGTCGCAAACTCCATTCATCTCATCTATTTATTCGTGATCTTTGGTGAAGTCTTTACATCCGTTATAGGAAATTTATACGGTCTCGAAAGACAGGTGAGGGCGTATATCCGATTGAACAGTATGTATACGATATCCTTTATTCTGCTTTGCTGTTATGTCATCAGTAAAATTGGATACGGCACACTCATTTCAACGGTTTACCCTGTTTTTGGCTATGTCAGTATCTTTTTTATCCTCTTTCTTTGTCTGAAAAAAGTGCCTGCATCACGTGATAAGTAAAGAAGGGATAGCTTGTACACCAATTATGTGGTACACTATCCTCTGTGAAAATTGAACAAAAATCCGTGAAAACGGGAGAGGTTCTAGCAAAACCCTCTATAAAAAACTAAGGACTTGCCGTATCCTTGGATGTGGCATTTTTTATTTTTTATGGCTGGGACACCTCATACACATGTAAAGGTGTCTTTTCTTTTGAGAAAAATAGGGGTTTTCATGAACCTTTCAGATGCAGCTTTGTGCGGAGGTACGGGTCTGCAAAAGGAGGAAAAGGAAAAATGAAAAATGAAAAAGCGGTCGTTGTCTTTAGCGGGGGACAAGACAGTACGACATGTTTACTATGGGCACTTCAACAATTTAAAGAGGTTGAAACGGTAACCTTTCATTATAATCAGCGTCATCAAGAAGAAATTGATGTTGCCAAAAGAATTGCTGACAAGCTAGGTGTGAAAAATCATCTATTAGATATGTCTCTTTTAAATCAGCTTGCACCCAATGCCTTAACAAGAGATGACATTGATATTGAAGAAAAGGAAGGAGAACTGCCTTCCACATTTGTTCCGGGGAGAAACTTAGTTTTCTTATCCTTTGCATCCATTCTTGCGTATCAAATTGGAGCACGTCATATTATCACGGGTGTGTGCGAGACAGACTTTAGCGGCTACCCAGATTGCCGAGATGAGTTTGTGAAATCTTGTAACGTCACGGTGAATTTGGCAATGGAAAAACCATTTGTCATCCATACGCCGCTCATGTGGCTGAATAAAGCTGAAACGTGGAAACTGGCTGATGAACTGAATGCGCTAGATTTTGTGAAAAATGAAACACTCACTTGCTATAATGGCATCATTTCTGATGGCTGCGGGGAATGTCCTGCATGTAAGCTTCGGAAAAATGGCTATGACACTTATATGGACATGAAGGAGGCGAACTAAATGCTTTCTCAAATCTATCCACAGACGAATCATCCATTTTCGTTTGAATTGAATAAAGATATGCATGTATCGGCAGCCCATTTTATCCCGAGAGAAGATGCTGGCGCTTGTAGCCGTGTACATGGTCATACGTATACGATTAACATTACGATTGCAGGAGATCATCTAGATGATTCAGGTTTCCTTGTGAATTTTAGCACGCTAAAAAAACTCATTCATGGACAGTACGACCATACACTGCTCAATGACCATGAAGAATTCTCATCAAATGATCCATACGCGATGCCAACCACTGAGGTTGTCGCAAAGACTGTGTATGATAAAGTGGCCGCATATTTAACGACTTTAGCGAACAAACCAGTATGTGTTCAAGTTTTTGTCAGAGAGACACCAACAAGCTACTGCATTTACCGTCCGAAACGAGTTGAGCTCAATGACTAAAGCGATTCCTGTCTTAGAAATCTTTGGTCCGACCATTCAAGGAGAAGGAATGGTTATTGGTCAAAAAACCATGTTTGTCAGAACGGCTGGCTGTGACTACTCTTGCAGCTGGTGTGATTCAGCTTTTACATGGGATGGATCAGCTAAGCATGATATTCAGTGGCTTCAGGCAGAGGACATTGTAAAAGAGCTGAAGAGAATAGGTGGAAAGGCATTTTCTCATGTCACCATTTCAGGTGGGAATCCTGCGCTCTTGAAACAAATGGAATCACTTATTGATTTATTGCATGAAGAAGGAATTGATACGGCGCTTGAAACGCAGGGAACGATGTATCAAGATTGGTTTTTGAAGATAGATGATTTAACCATTTCTCCAAAACCACCAAGTTCAAATATGAAAACAGATTTTACGAAACTTACGCGTATCATAGATGAATTGAAAAAGGGAAACAGGTTGCAACATGCAAGCCTGAAGGTCGTGATCTTTGATGATCTTGATCTAGCCTATGCAAAGGATGTCCATGCGAAATACCCAGAACTCCCCTTTTATTTGCAGGTGGGAAATGATGATACAACAACAGCTGATGATGCGTACTTATTAACGCACTTATTAAAGAAATACGAAATGCTTGTAGATCAAGTAGCGCAAGATCCTGATTTGAATCGTGTGAGAGTCTTACCACAACTGCACACGCTATTGTGGGGAAATAAACGAGGCGTATAGAAAGGAAGAGACAAAATGACGACAAGAAAACCAGAAGAATTAGAAGGTGTCACTTTACTAGGAAATCAGGGGACCAATTACTTGTTTGACTATGCACCACAAGTGCTTGAAACGTTCCCGAATAAACATACGAATAGAGATTATTTTGTGAAATTCAACTGCCCAGAATTCACATCCCTTTGCCCGCAAACAGGGCAGCCAGATTTTGCGACCGTGTATATCAGCTACATCCCAAATGAAATCATGGTCGAAAGTAAATCATTAAAATTATATTTGTTCAGCTTCCGTAATCACGGTGACTTCCATGAGGATTGTATGAATATTATCATGAACGACCTCATTGAATTAATGGACCCAAGATATATCGAAGTATGGGGCAAATTTACACCAAGAGGCGGTATTTCAATTGATCCGTATACGAACTACGGAAAACCTGGGACAAAGTATGAAGAGATGGCATCGTATCGTATGATGAATCACGATATGTATCCAGAAACGATTGATAATCGCTAATAAATAAGAAAAGACATGTGGATGACATGTCTTTTTTTATGGAATAGATTATGATGGCACATAAAAAAAGAGAAGAGTCATGTCACTCTTCTCATACCAATAGGAATAGAACTTGCTAGGACGGCTGGGGGCTACCAGCTCGTATGTATAGTATACACGACAGAACGTATGTTTGTAAAGGTGTATCATGCTTTTATTCTTCATATATTTACTTTAAGATAAAATTGAAACGAGCGAATGAAAATGGAGGCGTTTGTGTTGGCAAACAAAGAAGACAAAACAGAGAAGCTGCTAATGGAATTAAGGGAAGAGCTTCAGATGCTTGAACATCAAAACAAAGAACGATATAAATGGAGTGCCTCCACATTACTTGGAGTGATCGCCCTTTTAATTGATAAAGGCGTGATAACACCTGAAGAAGTTGATATGTACAAAACAAAAGCGGAAATGCAAACCTTTCACGCGCAAAAAGACTGACGCCACTTTATATGGTTGTCAGCCTTTTTCATATGTGATGGTCAAAAGAGAACAGAGCTGTGACACGAGTCAGCTTTGCTGTGTATATCTTTATGTAACGGTAGTCTGAATTGAGGATTGCAAATTAATGTACGGAGTCTTTGATGATTTTATAGTTTTTATGATTAACGACTGTTAGTGAATCCAGTTCTAAATCTCTATAGTTGTCCATAATGGTGACATCCACAATAACAGAGTTTTCATTCACTTTTTCAACTACACCTGTTAAACCATTTCTAAATTCGATCACATTCCCAATTTTTGCAATCTTCAACCGATCCCTCTCCTTTAAAAACAGATTTCATTCCCTATTAAAAAGTATTTTGCAATATTTTCATACCAATGTAAAGGATAAAGACGTTTTTCTTTCGTTTTCGTTGTACGCTTTGAAAACGAATGGTATATTTAATATTTGATCAAGGCTGAAAAGGAGCGGTTTTTTTGACTGAAGAACACATCAACACAATACTAGAATCATTACGGAATGGTACTGAAAAACAAGTGACCATTCAAAAGGATGATTTTTTAACATTTCGTTCTGTATTGGTCAATCAAGATGATTTTAAACATTTTCGCGGAATCGCCAAGCATGGTGGAGATGTTATTTTTGAATATCTTAAAGAAGCAAGAAGCTAAAGCTTTTTCTCATTCATGAGAAAAAGCTTTTTATTTTGGTTCTTTTGTCACACTTCAAACCAGCTTGATACATATGAAAAGAAAATGTAATAACCCATAATCAGGAGCATAAGGATGATTATAGGCTAAAAAGAGACTATATTAAACGCTTACATTACCAGTTCATGCGTATTTCAACTAGGACATGCCATTTAATGACGGAATTTGGACAGGCATGAAAATCTTTGTGCGTGAAAATAGAAGAAGCTCTTGTTAGAGTGGACAAGTATCTTACGGCCTACATTAATTAAGGGAGGAATGAGGCGAATGATCAAAATTCATACAGCTCTTTTTGCCATCCTTATGCTCATCTCAGCGATCAAGATGGACAATATACAAGAGCAAGAGGGCACATTAAGTCAGAAACTTGAACAAGCACCTGAAAAGCATCAGCTTTCATATATAGATCAAGATAATAAGCTTACCGTGATTCCAGCGTTTTCAGAGGAGAAACATCAGCCGAAAGTGAAAATGCTAAGCACATCAACAGAGGAAAAGGCATCAAAACCGAGGCCGAAGCCGAAGAAAAAGGAAACGGCAAAGCCAGCAAGCTCAAGAAATGAATCACACTATTCTAATGAAGAAATGGACTTGCTTTCTCGGTTGGTACATGCCGAAGCAAAAGGTGAATCTTACGCAGGGAAAAAAGCTGTAGCAAGCGTCGTCTTAAACCGCGTGGAACACCGTTCTTTTCCTGACAGTGTCAGAGGCGTGATTTATCAGCGAAATGCCTTCCAGCCCGTATCAAATGGAAGTATCAATGATAAGGCAGACCAGGATTCCGTAAAAGCTGTGAAGCAGGTTGTCAAAGAAGATGACAGAACAACAAAGGCGATTTATTTTTATAATCCAAAAACGGCGACAGATAACTGGATTCGTTCTCGTAAAATTGTAGAACGCATTGGCCGTCACGTGTTTGCAGTGTAAAGAAAAGCAGCGATCAATCAGTCGCTGTTTTTTTGTCTTCAATTATTAAAATATTTTCAGGACTTGTCTCATAGAATGTGAAAAGAATTTGCTTTTAGACAAGGGGAGGCTACATGAATCGATTTGTAAAAGGGGTCATTCTGCTATCTGTCGCAGCTTTCATTGCTGAGTGTATCGAGTTTTTAGTCAATATGATTTTAGCGAGAGAGCTTGGAGAACATGGAATGGGTTTATATATGAGCATCCTTCCCATCATCATGCTTGTTCTTGTGATCGCCAGCTTAGAGCTGCCAGTCTCCATTTCTAAATTCATTGCAGAATCGCATGAGCGGCTTCATAAAAGTATGCTTCGCCATGCATTTAAAATGACGCTTGTGGTGACATGCACAACAACGACAATAGCAGCCATTGTACTGCCTTTCATTCCTGTATTTCAATCGTATCATCCGCTGATGAAGGGCTTGGTTCTGTCACTTATTCCAATCATCGCATTTACGTCCATTGCACGCGGCTATTTTATGGGCAAGCAGCAAATGGGCAGAATTGCTCTAGCCAATATGCTGAAAAAAACGATCCAGCTTATCTGTTTATTTTTGTTTTTTCATTGGTATTCGTTTGATATTGAAACAGCGGTGCTTATCGCGATTGGTGTGATTGTTGCAAGTGATCTCGTCGTCTTTATCTATTTATATTCCCAATACGTCATGGCAAAAAATGCTGTGAATGTCAGATCGGTTGAGTTAAGAGGGATTGACGTCAGAAAACGTTTGTTAGCAGTCTCCATCCCGACAACAGGTATGCGTATCTTTCATGCCATTGCCAATGCGATTGAACCGTTTTTAATCAAAGGAGCCCTCGTTGCAGCGGGCATTTCTGGTACGCTTGCTGTTGATCATTACGGAATGCTTGCTGGTGTAGCGATGTCGATCGGTTTTTTTCCGGCGTTTATCGCTCATTCCATTATGATTGTGATGATTCCGAATGTATCAGAAGCCTATGCCTTGGGGCAGTATGATCTCGTGAAAAAACGTGTCAGACAAGCGATTCTCATTACGTTTGGCTATGGGGTGCCAGCCGTGATGATCATGTATTATTTCGCTTATCCGCTCACGCAGCTCTTTTTTGACTCACCTCAAGCAGCCGTCTACTTGCAGCTGCTATGGCCTTATTTCTTATGCCACCTGTTCGTCATGCCGTTTCAAGCGTGCTTAATTGGTATGGGTCTCATTAAAGATGTGTTCCTACATAATATATGGGTGCACGTGGTGTCGTTCTCTATGGTGTATTTCCTAGGATCCATCGAATCCTTAAATATGATGGGCGTTATCTTAGGAATGAACACGGGGATGCTGCTATTAACGGCTTTGCATTATGCGACGATTTGCAAGGAACTCGGCGTCTCCATGTTTCTTACATTGAAAAAAGCTTGAATGTCATGTGCAGCTAGCGGGCAAGCTATAGGAAAATCAGGAAGGAAGATGCTGATGAATTTTAAATATCTACCCGCCAGTCTTCTCATGATGACCCTTCTTTTATTTCTGATGAACATAGAGGCTGAAGCAAAAGAGCCTGTAATGGCGCCGAGGATAGAAGCTCCTACATTAACAGGTGAAACGCAGGTGATCCCGGTGAAAGGGAAGCGGACCATTCTGCATTTTTGGACAACGTGGTGCCCGTCCTGCAAAATGGAGCTGCCAGCCTTTGAACAGATCGTGAAAGAAAATCAAAGTGATGTAGACATACTAACTGTGAATTTACTTGGTGCTGAGCAAAGCAAGCATGCAGTTGCCCAATTTGTGAAAGACAGAAAGTTCACATTTCCGATCGTTCTCGATGAGCACGGCGAAATGATGAAGAAATACCAAATTATTACGATCCCGACGACTTTTTTCATCAATGAAAAGGGTGAAGTGGTCAAAAACCATGTAGGTCCGCTGACGAAAAAACAAATCAAAGAGTGGACAAATTCGTAGAACACAAGCTTTCTGTAAAGAACCAATGGGCGATCCGTTGGTTCTTTTTTGTGTTCAATTACCTTTCAGATGAATAAAATGTGCTCAGAAAGAGGAAGAAATGTCGGACACTAATAATGATAATTATTATCAAAAAGAAATTATAATAATTATTAATTGAAAATTGATCAGAACCTGTTATAATGAGTTACAGACCTATAAAAAGCTTGAAATAGCAGAAAATATAGATGATAAACGGAACGGGCAACGATTGATAATGTGAAAATCATTATCAATTAGAGAGGAGAAAGTAATCATGAATGAGAATACAGCACTTTATCAAACGACAGATCAAAAGGGATCCAACTCGCTCTTTCAAAAATGGGCACAGCACGGGGAATTAATCGCAGCAGGCATTTCGGGGATTCTCATCTTGATTGGATGGTTTCTAAAGGATGAAACGATGTGGAGTATTCCTCTTTTCATTCTTGCTTTTGTTATTGGTGGTTTTGCAAAGGCAAAGGAAGGAATTGAAGAAACCATTTCATCCAAGACATTAAATGTAGAACTTTTAATGATATTTGCTGCGATAGGCTCAGCGATCATTGGCTACTGGGCAGAGGGCGCCATTTTAATTTTTATTTTTTCGCTCAGCGGTGCGCTAGAAACGTATACGTCAAATAAAAGTAAAAAAGACTTAACGGCCTTAATGAGTATCGCTCCAGATGAAGCCACTTTAATTGAAGAAGATGGCACCACCATCCAAATCGCTGCTTCTTCACTTACGCCAGGCGACCGTATTTTAATCAAAGCGGGCGAACGAATTGCAGCAGATGGTGTGATCATGAGCGGAAGAACAAGTGTAGACGAATCTGCCTTAACGGGTGAATCGGTGCCTCAGGAAAAAGGGCAAGGGGAAGATGTGTTTGCAGGAACAGTGAATTTAAATGGTTCATTAACAGTAGAAGTAACAAAACATAATGAAGAAACACTTTTTCATAAAATCATTAAGCTGGTGGAATCTGCACAAGAAAGTGTATCGCCAAGCCAAGCATTTATTGAAAAATTTGAAGGTGCCTATGTAAAAGGTGTGCTCATCACTGTGGCGATTTTAATGTTCCTGCCTCATTTTGTACTTGGCTGGAGCATGAGTGAAACGTTTTACCGTGCGATGGTGTTTATGGTAGTTGCCTCGCCTTGTGCACTTGTTGCCTCAATTATGCCAGCAGCTCTTTCACTCATCTCAAACGGTGCAAGAAACGGTATGCTTGTAAAAGGAAGTGTCTTTTTAGAAAAACTGGGCACAAGTACGATGATTGCATTTGATAAAACGGGTACGATTACAAGTGGAAAACCAGCTGTTGAAAAAGTGGTCTTGGCAAAAGGGCAAGATGAATCGACCTTTTATCATGCACTCTATCAAATTGAAAGTCAGTCAAACCATCCATTAGCTAAAGCCATTTCTGATATGGCAAAAGAGCATCATACAGAGCGGGCAGCCCACGTAACCATTGAAGAAACATCAGGTTTTGGTGTGGAAGCACAATTAAATGAGGACACATGGCGGATTGGGAAGAAAGATTTTGCCGGAAAAGCTGCAATGGACCGTGACATTGAAGAGAATGGTGATGTTCTTTCATCCAAAGGATATACAGTTGTCTATGTTCAAAAAAATCAAGAAGTCGTCGGCTGTCTCGGTTTGAAGGATCAAATCAGACCTGAAGCCAAAAAAATGATTCAGGAGCTGAATGATTTAGGCATCCAAACCGTCATGCTCACAGGGGATCAGCAAAAAACAGCTGAAGCGATTGCAGAGGAAGCAGGCATCCAAACCGTTGTCGCTGAATGTCTTCCAGATGAAAAGGTACATGAAGTCAATCAACTGAAAAAACAAGGTGATTCGATCATTATGGTCGGAGATGGAATCAATGATGCACCGGCACTCGCCACAGCAGATGTTGGCGTCGCAATGGGCGGAGGCACAGATGTTGCTTTAGAAACAGCAGACCTCATTTTAATGAAAAATAACTTAAACAATCTGACAAAGATGATCCGTCTTTCAAGAAAGATGAACCGAATCATTAAACAAAACATCATCTTTTCATTAACAGTTATTTGTTTGTTAATCTGTGCGAATTTCTTACAAGTTCTTGATTTACCTTTTGGTGTCATTGGGCATGAAGGCAGTACGATTTTGGTTATTTTAAACGGACTTCGTTTGCTTCGTGCTTCTTAAGCAAATCACAAAAGCGCACTGGCTTTAGGTCAGTGCGCTTTTGTGCGAAATACAGTGAAAACTGATACAATAGATCAGTAGTCAAACGTGTGAGGAGGATCACGATGAATCGAATGAAAAACTTGTCTTCTTGGCTTAAGAAAAAAGACATTCAAGGTGCATTTATACATACAAAGGAGAATGTATTCTATCTATCTGGATACTTCACAGAGCCGCATGAAAGAGTGATGGGGCTGTTTGTTTTTGAGGAAGCAGATCCATTTTTCATTTTGCCTAAGATGGAAGTTGAGCAAGCAAAAAATGCGGGATGGGCTGGAGATCTCATTGGATATGAAGACCATGAAAACCCCTTTGATTTCATACAAAAGGCACTAGAAAAACGAGGAGTAAAAGCGACTCGCCTAGCGATTGAAAAAGAATCCATTCCTTTGCAAAGAGCAGAGCAGCTCCAAGCTGTCACTGGGGCAGAAACATTTGTCCGGGCAGAAGGTGTGCTCAATCAGCTAAGACTAATTAAAGACGAAGCTGAAATTGAAACATTGAAAAAAGCTGCTCAATTGGCAGACGAAGGCGTCAAAATTGGGGTTCATGCCCTAAAAGAAGGGGTGACGGAAACCGAAGTTCTTGCTGTCATCGAATATGAACTGAAGAAAAAAGGCATTCAGGGCATGTCCTTTTCAACCATGGTACTATTCGGAGAAAAATCAGGAGAACCTCATGGAAATCCGGGGCAGGCAGCCTTGAAAAAAGGTGATTTTGTTTTATTTGACCTCGGCGTGATTGTGGATGGCTATTGTTCAGATATTACAAGAACCTTCATCTATCAAGAAGCGTCTGAACAACAAAAAGATATTTACAACACCGTCTTGAAAGCCGAATTGGCAGCACTTGATATGAGCCAGCCGGGTGTGAGAATTGGTGACCTTGACTTAAAAGCAAGAGGGCTGATCGCAGAAGCAGGATATGGCGAATACTTCCCGCATCGTCTAGGGCATGGACTCGGGGTTTCTGTTCATGAGTTCCCTTCTATGAGTCAAGCAAATGATGACCTTCTAAAAGAAGGGATGGTCTATACGATCGAGCCGGGTATTTATGTACCAGGAGTCGGCGGGGTTAGAATTGAAGACGATGTTCTCATTACAAAAGATGGCCCAGTCACCTTAACCAATTATCCAAAAGAGTTGACGATCATCAAGTAATGAAAAAAATCACGATGAACGTCCAAGTATTGGGAGCGTCATCGTGATTTTTTTGTCACTCTTTGCGATCCTTATCAACAAAAAAATCATCAATTGATTGAAACGGCTTGATTTTATGTTCTTTTCCTAAAGGATGTAGTGCGAATCGAGCAGAAAACAAAATAGTCAAACATAATATGATCCATATGATAATACCCATCTTGAATTCCCCTTTCCACCCAGTGATTTGTTCAGCTCACATACATCTTAAAGTATGAAACGCTTACCATATCAAGAGAAAGTAGGAGAAAAAATGCCTAACATAAGGGATATTGCGAAAAGAGCGGGTGTATCGGTTACCACCGTATCACGAGTGATGAATGATCATCCTTATGTCAAAGAAGAAAAGCGAGAGCGCGTACTTAGTGCGATGAAAGAGCTCAAATATACACGGAATATTCAGGCAGTTCATTTAGCAAAGGGCTATTCCAATATGCTTGGAATTGTACTTCCGACAATTGATCACTCCTATTTCAGCGGAATTGTCACAGGGATTGCAGAGAAAGCACAGGAGTGCGGAATGCATTTTGCCTTGTTTCAAACAGGATATGACCCATTCAAGGAAAAAGAAGCATTAATGAGCTTAAAAGAGCAGCGTGTGGATGGTTTAATCTTTTGCTCAAATGCGTTAAGTGATCGAGAAATTTTAAAGTGGCAGGAATCTGGTCCTATTATCTTTTGTCATCCTACTCCGCATGATACATGTTCATCGGTATCGATTGCGCATGATCAGGCTTTTAAGGAAGGGCTTGAACACTTAGCGGCATGCGGTCATGAGCGAATCGCAATCGTTCTTGCTAGAACAGAAGGGGAGAATAGCCAAGTTCGCATTCAGACTTATCAAGAAATGATGCGGTCGCTTGGGCAGGACATTGATGATGAATGGGTCATTGAAGGAAAACTAACCATTTTTGATGGCAAGCAATTATTTACAGAATGGAAAGAGATGAAAAATCGTCCGACAGCCTTACTGATTACAAACGATGATGTCTCAGCAGGTTTTTTACTAGAGGCACAGCGTCACCAAATAAACGTTGGAGAATCACCAGCCATACTTGGCTTTCAAAACGATCAATTGAGTGAAGCATTGGGGATTTCTAGTATAGATATTCCCCTCAAACAAATGGGGCAGGAAGCATTTGACTTGTTCAACCAAGTATTACAAGGTGAGGCACCAGAAAAAAGGGTGCTGTCATATCGACTCGTTGAGCGCACAACGACTATTTTGAAAAACAATCGTTGACGCACGTTTCATCTGTTTTGTACGATAAGAAGGATTGAATAAGAAGGAGGTGGGGATGTTCATGGAATCCTTCACCGTTGATAAAGCGTTAAATAATAATGTCATCATCGCAAAACACCCTTCTTTAGGCGAAGTGGTCCTGATTGATAAAGGGATCGGCTTTGGGAAAAAATCGGGTGACGTTCTCGATCAAGCGGCATTTGAGAAAATGTTTGTGTTAAAGAATACAAAAGAGCAAACAGAATACAAACAATTGCTGCACCACATTAATGAGGACATGATTGAGCTTGCCAATGACGTCATTTATCATATACGAGAAAAAATGGGGCATCGTTTAAATGAGCATATTCATATTGCACTGACAGATCATATTGCCTTTAGTTTTAAACGAGTTAAGCAAGGCTATGATATCACCAATCCTTTTATGCTTGAAACGAAATCCTTATACCCGAAAGAATACGAGGTCGCAAAGGAAGTCGTGGAACTGATAAATGCGCGGCCAGATGTTGAAACAAAGCTGCCCGAAGGAGAGATTGGGTTTATTGCGCTCCACATTCACTCTGCTTTAACGAACCGGCCTTTATCCGAGGTCAACCGTCATTCGCAGCTCATGACACAAATGGTCCAAGTCATAGAAGATGCATTTCATATGAAAGTAGATAGAGAAAGTATTCATTATTTACGCTTACTGCGCCATATTACGTTTTCGATTGAGCGTATTAAACGGGAAGAATCATTAGAGGAGCCAGAAAAGTTGCTTCATCTATTGAAAAATGAATATCCTTTATGCTACAATACTGCTTGGAAAATGATCAAAATTTTGCAACATGCATTGAAAAAGCCTGTACAAGATGCCGAAGCTGTCTATTTGACACTTCACCTGTACAGATTGACGAATAAAATTTCATAGTTTCCTTGAAACGTGTAACTGATTCGATCAGGCATGAGTGACTTAAGGTAAATACAGGATAAGATCCTGTTATTTGCGCAACCTTATATCACCATGCCTTTTTTGTGTTCTGAAAGTGAAATGTAAACGGTTAATTATGAAATGTACGTCAGTGTGTAATTGAAATGCATGTTGTAAGCGAAAACAAAAGGAGGTTCAACCAGTGTTTAAATCACTTTTTGGTGTGTTGCAAAAAATTGGACGAGCACTTATGCTTCCAGTTGCGATCCTTCCTGCTGCTGGTATTTTACTAGCACTCGGAAATGCGATGCAAAATCCGCAGCTGATTGATGTCGCTCAATTTTTAAGCAATGATACAATTCAGCTTGTTGCTAGTGTTATGGAGAATGCGGGGAATATTGTCTTCTCGAATCTTCCACTCCTATTTGCTGTAGGGGTTGCCATCGGTCTTGCCAATGGAGACGGTGTGGCAGGGATTGCCGCGATCATCGGTTACCTTGTCATGAACGTAACGATGAGTGCCGTATTAATGGCCAACGGTTCCATTCCATCCGATTCAATCAAATTGGCTAAGTTCTTTAAGGAAAGTCATCCAGCGTATGTGAATATGCTCGGCATACCGACCTTGTCTACCGGCGTGTTTGGCGGGATTATTGTCGGGGTATTAGCCGCTTATATGTTTAATAAATTTTACAAAATTGAGCTCCCGCAATATCTTGGCTTCTTTGCTGGTAAGCGTTTTGTTCCAATCGTTACGTCGATTTCAGCACTTATTTTAGGGCTTTTGATGCTCGTCATTTGGCCGCCAATCCAAGGTGCATTGAACTCATTTTCAACTGGACTGCTTGCAGCGAATGAGCCGCTAGCTGCCTTTGTATTCGGTGTCATTGAACGCTCATTAATTCCGTTTGGTCTGCACCACATATTCTACGCACCATTCTGGTATGAATTTTTTAGCTATAAGAGCTTATCAGGAGATATTATCCGTGGTGACCAGCGTATTTTCATGGCGCAAATCAAAGATGGTGTTCAGCTGACAGCTGGGACATTCATGACAGGGAAATATCCGTTCATGATGTTTGGACTTCCAGCAGCAGCACTTGCGATTTACCATGAAGCAAAACCTAAGAATAAAAAACTTGTAGCAGGAATTATGGGGTCAGCGGCCCTTACTTCTTTCCTAACAGGGATCACTGAACCGCTTGAATTCTCATTCTTGTTTGTTGCACCGATATTATTTGCGATTCACTGTGTATTCGCTGGATTATCCTTTATGATAATGGATATTCTAAACGTGAAAATCGGGATGACCTTCTCAGGAGGGTTAATCGACTTCTTCCTATTTGGTATCCTGCCAAATAGAACCGCTTGGTGGCTTGTTATTCCAGTCGGTCTCGTACTGGCTGTCATTTACTACTTCGGATTCAGATTTGCGATTCGCAAGTTTAATCTGAAAACGCCAGGACGAGAAGATGAAGCAGCTGACGGTGCAAGCAGCGCTCAATCTGGAAAAGGCGATGACTTACCTTATGAAATTCTTGAAGCAATGGGTGACCAAGAAAACATTAAACACCTAGATGCTTGTATTACGCGTTTACGTGTCACTGTAAATGATCAGAAAAAAGTGGATAAAGACCGCTTGAAAAAGCTTGGCGCTTCAGGTGTCCTTGAAGTAGGGAATAACATCCAGGCCATCTTTGGACCACGCTCTGATAATTTAAAAACACAAATGCAAGACATTATTGCAGGGCGCACATCTCGACCAGCGAAAGACCCTTCTGCAAAAGAAGAAGTCAGTCAGCAGGTTGAAGAAGTCATTGCAAAACCGCTTCAAAACGAACAAGGGGAAGAAACGTTTGCTTCACCAATTACAGGGGAGCTGCATCCAATTACAGATGTGCCAGATCAAGTATTCTCAGGGAAAATGATGGGTGACGGTTTTGCTATCTTGCCAAAAGAGGGAACAGTGGTTTCACCAGTAAGAGGAAAAATCTTAAATGTGTTCCCAACAAAACACGCCATCGGCCTCCAGTCTGATGGTGGACTTGAAATCTTGATTCACTTCGGGATTGATACAGTCAGCCTCAAAGGAGAAGGATTTGAAGCATTTGTACAAGAGGGAGACCAAGTAGAAATCGGTCAAAAACTTTTAGAGGTTGATATTGATAAAATTAAGTCAGAAGTACCATCTTTAATGACACCAATTGTATTTACAAACTTAAGTGAAGGACAATTTATTGACCTTCAAGAATCCGGTGAAATCAAAGCTGGCCAAGAAAACATCATGAAAATTTCAAAATAATTTTCATAACTGCCGTTCTTGTTAGATGACAAGCTCGGCAGTATGATATAATATTGTGGATGTATGAAATGTATAAAAAGGAGATTGATAAAAATGGCTCAACAAACATTCAAAGTAACTGCAGATTCTGGAATTCACGCACGTCCTGCAACAGTTCTTGTACAAACTGCTAGTAAATATGATGCTGATATCAACTTAGAATATAATGGTAAAACAGTGAACCTGAAATCTATTATGGGTGTAATGTCTCTAGGAATTGCGAAAGGTGCTACAATCACAATCTCTGCTTCTGGTTCTGATGAAAATGATGCACTTGCTGCGCTAAAAGACACAATGAAAAGTGAAGGCCTAGGCGAGTAATGCAACAACTGAAAGGAATCGGTGCTTCAGCAGGCGTTGCGATTGCAAAAGCATATCGTCTAGAAGAACCAGATTTAACAGTTCACCAAAAAGACATCAATGATCCAGAGACAGAAGTGAAACGCTTTGAAGAAGCAATTCATGTTTCAAAGCAAGAACTTGAAGCAATTAAAGAGCATGCGCTAAAAGAACTTGGCCAAGATAAAGCGGATATTTTTTCTGCACACCTTCTTGTGTTAAGTGATCCAGAGCTGCTCAACCCAGTGAAGGATAAAATCACATCGGATAAAGTAAATGCTGAATTTGCTTTAAAAGAAACAGCAACAATGTTTGTTACAATGTTTGAAGCAATGGACAATGAATACATGAAAGAACGTGCAGCGGATATTCGCGACGTTACAAAACGTGTCACTGGTCATTTGCTAGGCGTTGACATTCCAAACCCAAGTATGATTTCTGAAGAAGTCATTATCATTGCTGAAGATTTAACACCTTCTGATACAGCTCAGCTGAACAGACAATTCGTCAAAGGTTTTGCGACGGATATCGGTGGTCGTACTTCTCACTCAGCAATTATGGCAAGATCAATGGAGATTCCAGCCGTTGTTGGAACAAAAGAAGCAACAAAAACGGTGAAAAACAATGATCTGATCATTGTTGATGGTATTAGCGGAGACGTCATCATTCAGCCTTCTGAAGATGAAGTGAAAGCGTATCAAAAAAAGCATGAAGACTACTTAGCTCAAAAAGCGGAATGGGCGAAACTTGTTGACCAGCCAACGGTCACAAAAGACGGCGTTCACGTAGAGTTAGCTGCGAATATTGGAACACCTGAAGATGTGAAAGGTGTACTTGAAAATGGCGGCGAAGCAGTTGGATTGTACCGTACAGAATTTTTATACATGGGCAGAGATCAGCTCCCAACAGAAGAAGAGCAGTTCGATGCGTATAAAACCGTTTTAGAGAAGATGGAAGGCAAAGCTGTGGTTGTCCGCACACTAGATATTGGTGGCGATAAAGAACTTCCTTACTTGCAGCTTCCAAAAGAAATGAACCCGTTCCTTGGCTATAGAGCGATCCGCCTTTGCCTTGAAGAGCAGGAGATTTTCAGAACACAGCTACGCGCGTTACTTCGTGCAAGTACATATGGAAACTTGAAAATCATGTTCCCTATGATCGCGACGTTATCAGAATTTAGAGAAGCAAAAGCTATTTTACTTGAAGAAAAAGAAGCATTGGTTGCTGCTGGTACAGAAGTATCTGATTCCATTGAAATCGGAATGATGGTAGAAATTCCATCAACAGCTGTTATCGCAGATCAATTTGCAAAAGAAGTAGATTTCTTCAGTATTGGAACAAATGATTTGATTCAATACACAATGGCTGCTGATCGAATGAACGAACGAGTGTCTTATCTTTACCAGCCATACAATCCAGCTATTTTACGCCTCATAACGCTTGTGATTGAAGCAGCGCATAAAGAAGGTAAATGGGTTGGCATGTGCGGTGAGATGGCAGGAGATGAAATCGCAATCCCGCTCCTACTTGGATTAGGATTAGATGAATTTTCAATGAGCGCAACATCGATTCTTCCAGCAAGAACGCAGTTAAGCAAGCTTTCTAAGGAAGAAGCTGCATCATTTAAAGAGCATATCTTATCACTGAGTACAACTGAAGAAGTGGTTGATTTCGTGAAAAAAACGTTTCAACATAACTAGGTGATGTAAACCAGACAGGTCAAACTGTCTGGTTTTTTTGTCGAATTTTATCATAATCAGTCATATCGCATGAAGAGAAGGGCATCCTAAAATAAAAAATGGAGGTGACCAGTTTGTCTTTCTCTAACTATAAGCCAGGTGATCAAGTATATGTGATTTATCGAAATCCACATGCAGCCAATGTCGCACAAATTAAAGAAGCGGAAATCGTTTCACACCCTTACAATGAGCAAGAGCTTGCGCTATTTCTACTTGAAACATATCACCCATTAGCCCCTGATGATGCCGTATTTCCAACATACGAAGAAGCAGAAGCCCTTTATCAAGATCTGTTTGAATAAGGGAGATTTTAGAAAGGATAGAAGCCATCCTGAGAGGTTAAAGTAACGATATGAACCTATAAGGTAAGGATGTGCTAATTATGATCAAACCGTTCGTTCCCCAGCTTGTGTATATTGAACCTCGGGCGCTAGAGTACCCATTAGGACAAGAGCTGAAAGAAAAGTTTGAAGGCATGGGAATTGAAATTAGAGAAACAACCTCACACAACCAAGTGAGAAATATTCCGGGGAAAAATGATTTGCAAAAGTACCGTAATGCAAAGTCGACGCTCGTTATCGGCGTGAGAAAAACCTTAAAATTTGATACATCTAAACCATCTGCAGAGTATGCCATTCCGTTTGCGACAGGATGCATGGGGCATTGCCATTATTGCTACCTGCAAACGACTATGGGGAGTAAGCCGTACATTCGCACATATGTCAATGTAGAAGAGATCTTAGATCAGGCTGAACAGTACATGAACGAGCGTGCGCCTGATATCACGCGATTTGAAGCCTCGTGTACATCTGATATCGTCGGAATTGACCATTTGACTCACACACTCAAACGAGCGATTGAATACTTTGGTCAAACCGATCTTGGCAAACTACGCTTTGTTACGAAATTTCATCATGTAGACCATTTGTTAGATGCAAAACACAATGGACGAACAAGATTCCGTTTTAGTATCAATGCCGATTATGTCATTAAATATTTCGAACCTGGCACATCACCACTCGATCAGCGGATTGAAGCGGCTGTAAAGGTAGCAAAAGCAGGCTATCCACTTGGCTTTATTATTGCCCCTATTTACATTCATGAAGGGTGGCAAGAGGGCTATAAAGTCCTATTTGAAAAACTCGATGCAGCTCTCCCTGAAGAAGTGAGACAAGATATCACCTTTGAAATGATTCAGCACCGTTTTACAAAACCGGCGAAGCGTGTCATCCAAAAAAACTATCCAAAAACAAAACTAGAACTAGATGAAGAAAAGAGAAGATATAAGTGGGGTAGATACGGAATTGGAAAATATATCTATCAAAAAGATGAAGAACAAGAACTTAGACAGACATTAGAATCATATATAGAACAGTACTTTCCGTCTGCAAAAATTGAATATTTTACTTAAAACAAGTCATTATGGCTTGTTTTTTCTATTTAAATTTTCTTACAACTATTGAATGCGGTACCAATTTTGCCGATATACACATTAAGATGCGAAAGTAGGATGTAGGGGTGATGAGATGTTTAAGAAACTTCAAGTGAGAATAGCTGTTTTCATCTCAGTTATTTTAATTTTAACCGTTGTCGCAGTTCAAGTGGGTTCCAATTTAGTATTAAGACCACTGATTGAACGAGATGCGAAAACAACGACAGCAGCAACGGCAGAAAGCATGAGAGACATCATAGCACTAAAGCTTGAGAATTACGGTGATACGATTAACAAATTGGCAACAAGTACACTTACTGAAGATTTTGCACAGAAACAAACAAAGCAGACATTGGCATTTGAAAACGATGAATTAAAAGGATTGCAGGAGCAGGATGAACTCATCTCGCTTGCCTATATAGGAACAAGTGATGGTAAAATGTTCGCTTTCCCGGAGTCCGATTTTGGTGAAGGGTATGATCCGTCTAAACGAGACTGGTATATTCAAGCGGCTGAAAAGCCTGACGACGTCCTATGGACAGATCCGTACATTGATAAAGCAACAAATGAAATGGTCGTTTCAGCCACAAAGGCGATCGTACGAAACGGGAAAGTAGTCGGTGTCGCTGGACTTGACTTGAAACTGGCTTCCATTCAGTCTTATATAAAAGAACAAAAGATTCCTTATATGGGAACGGCTTTCTTAGTTGACGGCACAGGGACCATTTTGGCACATCCAACAGAGCAAGGAAAAAATATCTCAAAAGTCGCTTCTGTGAAAAAAGCGATCGACAACTCGGGTATTGATGATGACAAACAGCTGACCGTCATCTCAAAAATTAAAGAGGCAAACTGGACGATCGGTGTGAGCTTCGAGAAAAAGAAACTTCTTTGGATCACTGAACAAATGAATCAGACAAGTATCATTATTTCTGTCATTGCCATTATACTTGCCATGATTCTAAGCTACTTATTGGCTAGAAGCATTACAACACCAATTAAACGCCTCATCGAGCATGTTCGTAAAGTGTCTGAAGGCGATTTAACCAGCTCGCTTGAGTCGAAGTCTCAGGATGAGATAGGGTTCCTGACGAAAAGCTTTAATCAAATGACTGAAGGCATCAGGGATTTAATTGAAAAAGTGAAAGAGTCTTCAGATCAGGTTGTGAAATCAACGGATGAAGTGACCCAAATTTCAAACGAGACCTTGCTGTCTAGTGAACAGATTGCAACGGCTATTCAAGAGGTCGCTGTAGGAGCGACGAAACAAGCATCAGAAGCGGAAACCATTAATGAAAAATCAGAGCATTTGTATGAAAAAGTTCGTCATATGGGTGAGCTTGCCACGCAAATGCAAACCAACTCAAAATCATCGGAAGATGCAAGCTATAGAGGACTTGATGCTCTTGGTCTGCTCGTCCAAAAATCAACACAAGCGAATGAAGAATCGAAGAAGGTAGAGCAAATGCTGCTTGACCTTGAGCATAAAACAAAAAATATTGAAAACGTCGTAACAGCGATCTCTGAAATCTCAGATCAAACGAATTTACTCGCACTGAATGCAAGTATTGAAGCAGCGAGAGCAGGAGAAAGCGGAAGAGGATTTGCTGTTGTTGCAGAAGAAGTCAGAAAGCTGGCTGAACAATCTGCAGAATCAACGAAACATATTAGTGAAACCGTAAAACTCATTCAAGATGAATCGAAAAAGGCAGCTGAAGCGATGACAGCAGCAAGCAAAATGAATGAAGAACAAGGTGATGCCATCAATTCAACAGGTGAGGCACTCAGCAGTATCACAATGGAAATGCAGGCACTTGTCGGCTCCATTGACAGCATTCATACACAAATCAATGAAATGACTGAAGAACAGCAGAAAATGAATGATTCCATTCAAAGTATTGCGGCCATTTCACAAGAATCCGCCGCTTCAGCTGAGGAAGTACATGCTTCCACAGACGAACAAGTACAAGCTTTAGAAAGAACGAAAACATCAACAGAAATGTTGAACGAATCAAGTCAGGCACTGCGTCAGGCAGTCAATCGGTTTAAACTATAATCTTGAAGAAAAGAACCTTGCCATGTGAGCAAGGTTCTTTTTGTATGATAAAATATGAACAGAGGAGGGTGCCAACATGCATGTTAATCTATCTGGAAAAAAAGCATTGGTCGCAGCAAGCAGTCAAGGTATCGGTAAAGCCATTGCCTTTCATCTTGCAATAGAGGGAGCAGATGTGATGCTCTCGGGAAGACATGAGCACACGCTGCAAGAAGCGGTCAAAGAATTATCCCCGCTTGTAAAAGGGAAGCTGACGTATCAAGTATGTGATGTATCTGATGCCAAGCAAATTAAAGCGCTTGTCGTCGCAGCAGCAGGTGATGAAAAACGTCTTGATATACTAGTGAACAATACAGGCGGTCCTCAAACAGGAACACTTGAAACCTTAACAGATGAAGATTGGATGGAATCATTTCAGCTTCATTTACTCAGCTATATTCGGTTATTAAAAGAAGCCTTGCCGTATTTAAAAAAACAAGGTGCACGAGTGTTAAATATTGCATCTATGTCGGTCAAAGAACCGATCCCAGGCTTGATGCTGTCGAATACATTTAGACCGGCCATTACCGGCTGGACAAAAACAGCTGCCCAGGAGCTTGCCAAAGATGGTATTTTGATCAATACCTTAGCCCCGGGGAAAATTGAAACAGAGCGCGTGAAACAGTTGGACAAACACCGTGCACAAGAGGAGCAACAATCGGTTGAAGAGATCAAAGCACAAGCTGAACGTATGATTCCGCTGGGCCGTTACGGACAGCCAGAGGAATTTGCAGCATATGCGGCTTTTCTTTTATCTGAAGCCAATACATATATGACAGGTCAAACCCTCATCATTGATGGTGGATTGACAAAGTCTCTATAAGGAGGAATTCTTGATGGCACAAATCAAAACAGTTGGTTTTATTGGAATCGGTGTAATGGGACATAGTATGGCAGGGCATTTAATGGATGCTGGCTACGAAGTTCTCGTTTATACAAGAACAAAAGCAAAGGCAGACACATTGGTTCAAAAAGGTGCTCTTTGGAAATCGACCGTAAAGGAGATCGCAAAGGAGGCAGATGCCGTCATCACAATGGTCGGGTATCCATCAGATGTAGAAGAAGTCTATTTAGGAGAAGATGGACTCTTGGAACATGCTGCGCCTGGTACATACCTCATTGATATGACCACATCGAAACCTCAGCTGGCAAAAGAAATTGAAGCGAAAGCGAAGGAAAAAGGACTATTTGCATTAGATGCGCCGGTCTCTGGCGGAGACGTAGGAGCCAAAAACGGCACGCTGGCCATCATGATTGGCGGAGAAAAAGCAGCCTATGAAGCGTGCTTGCCGCTATTTCAGCAAATGGGCGAAAACATTCAATATCAAGGACCTGCAGGAAGTGGTCAGCATACAAAAATGTGTAACCAAATTGCTATCGCAGCAGGGATGATAGGTGTGGCAGAGGCAATGGCTTATGCGGAAAAATCAGGACTTGATCCAGAGCAGGTACTTAAAAGCATCACAACAGGAGCAGCCGGCAGCTGGTCTTTGTCAAACCTTGCACCAAGAATGCTGAAAGGTGATTTCGAGCCAGGATTTTATGTGAAGCATTTTATTAAGGATATGGGCATTGCACTTGAAGAAGCAGAGCTGATGGGAGAAGAGATGCCAGGCCTGTCATTAGCGAAGTCATTATATGAAAAGCTCAGCGAACAGGGCGAAGAAAACAGCGGAACACAAAGCATCTATAAATTATGGGTGAAATAAAAAAACTGCCCCGCCTACGTGGAACAGTTTGTGGCGTGTAAACAAGCCCTCACATTGCTGAAAAAAGAAGACAAACTAAAAACCTGTCCCAAATAGAGACAGGTTTTTTTGATCTTATTTTCCGATGAATTGCTGCGTCCAGTAGTTACCAGATTTCACATAACCTACACCGATATGTGTATAGTTTTTGTTTAAAATGTTCGCTCTGTGACCTTCACTGTTCATCCAAGCTGTTACTACTTCTTGAGGTGATCTTTGACCTTGAGCAATGTTTTCACCTGCTGTTTTGTACGTGATACCAAATTGCTTCATTTGATCAAATGGAGATCCGTAAGTTGGGCTTGTATGAGAGAAATAGTTTTTATCTTTCATATCTTGTGATTTAGCGCGAGCAGATTTGCTTAATTTAGAATCAACAGAAAGAGCTTTTAAGCCTTGTTTTGCACGCTCTTTATTTGTCAGCTCAACCACTTCTTGTTCAAATGCATTTAAGCTGCTGTCTGCTTTTGTTGCAGTTGTGTCTTTTTGATCAGATTTTGAGCTGTTGTTCGTTGTGTTTTCTTTTGCTGGTGTGCTTGGTTTAGAAGCAGCTGGTTTTTTCACTGATTCTTGTTTTTGCTCATTTTTTGCTTTGTTTACTTCTTTCACCACTTTTGTTCCAGTAACAGGTTGACCACTTTTGATCAGCTTGTTTAATAGAGCTTCGATCTCTTTTTGATTTGAAGTGCTTAGCTTGTTTACATCTGAAGAGATATGTAATTTTGCAGCTAATGTATGAAGATCAATGGCTTGATGCTGTACGTTTATGACTTGTTTCAGGTTAAGCTCTTTCGCATCAGCTGAATGCCCTCCAGTGAACGTGATCAATGCAGCAGCTGTCAGCGCTGAAAAAATGAATGATTTCTTTTTCATTTTGTAACTCCTCCTAAAATCTTTGTTTTGTTTTCTCACAGAAAATCATAACATGGACTTTTTGTTATAAACGTACCAGCATCCTCCATTGACAACGCCCATTTGTCATTTTTGTTAAAGTCATAGAAAGAGTCTCCTTATATCAATGAATGGAGAATCTTTCTATTTAAAGAAAACGACATAAACATACCAATATTTTAAAGTGTTAGTATATTTTTTTGCAGAATAGGGATTGACAGCTTTTTTTCACTTGTTTCGCTGTAACAACTATTACAAAAGTGTTACAATAATGAGTGGTAATTGTAAAAGATTGAAAGGATGAGAGGAGCTACATAAGTGGGAGAGAAACAGCATCAAGGTGCTGCCGAGCAGAAAAAAATGAAGCGCCGGAACGCCTGGAGAATTAATCTCTTTTTCTTCGCTGTATTTAGTTTATTTGCTGGACTTGTTATCAAGCTCGGTGTGCTGCAAATCGTCAATGGTGAGGATTATAAAAAGCAAGCCAACCGAACTGAGGTCAAAACAGCATCATACCCGTCTCCAAGAGGAAAAATGTATGACGCGAGAGGAAGAGTCGTTGTTGATAACGAAAGTGTACCTGCCATCGTTTATACATCAGAAAGCGGTGTGAAAGCGGAGGATAAGATTAAAGTAGCAAGAAAACTTGCGACTTATATAAAAATGGATACAGATTTTTTGAGAGAGCGTGACATTCGAGATTTTTGGCTGGCCAGCCATCCGAAAGAAGCGGATAAGCTCATTTCAAAAGCAGAGCAAAAGAATCTTAAAGCAAAAGATGTCTATCCTCTTCAAGTAGAGCGTGTGCCTAAGAAAGAAGTCAAGGCGATCGAAAAAGATGCAGAGGAAAAAGCAGTTGCAGCGATCTATCGCAGGTTTACAGGCGGATATGCCTTTGAACCTCAAATCGTGAAAGCAATGGACCCGAACGAAGAGAAAAAAGGGGACGAAAAAGTTGCGCTGCTTGATGAAACAAAAGAATCAAAACAGACATCATCCGTAAGTTTGACATACGAAGAGATCTCACTTGTATCAGAGCATCTTGATGAACTGCCTGGTGTAAATGTCATCAATGACTGGACAAGGAAATATCCGTATGAAAAAACCCTCTATAATGTCCTTGGCGGTGTCACCACCCCAGAGCAAGGCATTATAAAAGAGCGTGAAGATTACTATATGGCAAGAGGTTACTCGAGAAATGACCGAGTAGGAAAAAGTTATTTAGAATATCAATATGAAGATTTTCTCAATCCAGAAAAAGCAACTGTTCAATATACACAGGTCGGCGGAAAACTGCTTGATGAAATCAAGCGGACAGAAGGACGAAGAGGACTTGACCTTGCACTCACATTTGATATGGAGCTGCAAAAGGAAGTCGACAAAATCGTTGAATCAGAGCTAAGATCTGCTAGTGCAAGAAACTATATGATGGACCGTGCCTTTGTTGTGATGATGGACCCTAACACAGGTGATGTTCTCGCGATGTCAGGGAAGAAAATGGACGGGAGAGACGTCACAGATTATGCGATCGGAACATTTACGACACAGTATGAAATGGGCTCTGTTGTCAAAGGAGCTACTGTCCTCTCTGGTTATCAAGATGGTATGTCACACAACCAATCCTATACGGATACACCGCTGTATTTTGCGGGAAGTGGAAAACCGAAGAGGTCTTACAAAGATCTTGGGTGGGTTAACGACCTTCAGGCACTCCAAAAGAGTTCCAACGTTTACATGTTCCAAGTAGCGATGAGAATGGCAGGGATCACCTACCAAAAGAATGGGCCATTACCAGCAAGACCTGAACACTTACAAAAAATGAGAAACTACTATGCGCAATTCGGACTTGGTGTGAAAACTGGGATCGACTTGCCGCAGGAATCAAGCGGAATGCAGACGCATCCTAAGACAGTCGGCGGACTCTTGCTTGATGAAGCGATTGGTCAGTATGACACGTATACACCACTTCAAGTCGCACAATACATGTCGACCATCGCAAATGGAGGTAATCGTATTCAGCCAAGAGTGGTGAAAAGTGTTCACTTTCCAACGAATAAGGAAGAAGTAGGCCCTGTTGTGAAGAAATATGAGCCGAAGGTGCTGAACACCATTAACAACTCGAAAGCAGATATTGACCGTGTCAAAATGGGACTAAAAATGGTCACATCAACAGGCGGGACTGCCGCTGGCCGGTTCGGTCAGCATGATGTCGCAGGGAAAACGGGTACAGCCCAAACCTTCTACTATGGTGCCAACCGGAGCTGGTGGGGGAATGCCACGTACAATTTAACCTTTGGAGGATATTATCCTTCTTCCAATCCGAAAGTGGCATTTAGTGTCGTCACACCGTATGTATCAGATAAAGATCCTGTCATTAAAACCATTCCAAGTAAAATTGTTGATAAGTACGTTGAATTACAAAAGAAATATGAAAAGCAATAAACAGCAGGGAGCACAGCAAGAGAAAGTGCTCCCTTTTTGCTGAAAATATGGACGTTTCACACGAGATTGGGAGGAAAATACGGTTTTTCTAGCGAATCCTTTTTATACATCAAACTAAGGACAACCCTAAAAAAATTAAAGGAGGGTCGGACGACGATGGAACAAAAAATGAAAGATTCGAATCAGCTGTACTCGAATATTGATTTACATGCCGTTCTTTCTTCTAATGGCCGCTTTCTCTACATTTCTTCCAATTGTAAGCAGCTTTTGCTCTATGAACAAAAGGATTTACTAGGGTGTTTTTTGAAAGACTTTGTTCATACCGAAGATCAATTTCTCGTCGAAAGTTATTTCTATAATCAGCACATGCTAGAGATTTGCCACTTTAGACTGCTTAGAAGTGATCTTACAGCTGTATGGGTAGAAGCAAGCATTGATTTTGTTGCTTGTGATGGGTTAGACAACGATTTGAGTAGAGAAATGATCCTGAAAATGAGGGTAATGAATACAGAGCCTCAAAAAGCAGCATTTCAACCAACAGAAGCGTCAGAACAGTCGTTAGGCAGTCTACCGGCTTTCCAAGATGTCAGTGAAGCTGAAAATCTGATTGCCATGCTGCCAAATCCGTTATGTATTACGGCGCTTGGAAAAATTGTGTATGCCAACGATGCGATGCTGCAATTAATGGGTGTATGTACAAAAGATGAAATGATCGGCAAATCTGCGTTTGATTTTATTGCCGAGGAGTACCATGACATTGTGAGAAGCCGAATCAAAAGACTGCAGCAAGGCCTTCCAGTCGGAATGATTGAACAAATATGGAAAAGGAAAGACGGGAGCATGATTCATATTGAGGTGAAGTCATCTCCGGCAATTTATCAAAATCAACGGGCAGAACTTTTACTATTAGTGGATATCTCTTCCCGTAAGAAATTTCAAACCGTTCTTCAGAAAAGCAGAGAGCGGTATCAGCTGCTTATCCAAAATTCTATTGATACCATTGCCGTCATCCACGATCATAAATGGGTATTTATGAATGAATCAGGTATTAAATTATTTGAAGCCGAACATTACGATAAATTAATCGGAAAAGATATCTTTCATCAAATCCATTCATGTGATCAGCAAAAAGTCAAAAAGAGCTTATCACGTATAATCGAAAGAGCATCAGATTCTGAGATTGTGACGATGAGCTGCCATACGTTTAAACACCGTTTGATTTATACAGAAATGGTGTGTATCCCTACCACATTTTTTGGTGAAACAGCCGTTCAAATTATTTTAAGAGATATATCTGAACGAAAACAGACAGAAGAACTCATGCTGCGCTCTGAAAAATTATCAATCGCAGGTCAATTGGCAGCAGGCATTGCACATGAAATAAGGAATCCACTGACGGCGATTAAGGGCTTTTTACAGCTCATTAAACCAAAAACAAAAGACCGTGATCAATATTTTGAAATTGTCTTCTCTGAGCTGAGCCGGATTGAAATCATCTTAAGTGAGCTACTAATGCTTGCGAAGCCGCAGCAAACGGCATCCATGCAGACGCTTGATTTGAAAAAAATCATTAGCGAAGTCACCGCTCTGTTAGAGACACAGGCCAACTTAAATGGAATTTTGATGAACACAAGTGATATCGAGGAGGATCTTCTGATGAATGGGGATCAAAACCAGCTGAAGCAAGTGTTTATCAATTTAATCAAAAATGCCGTCGAATCCATGCCGGACGGAGGGAAGGTAGACATTACCGCCAAAGCCGAAAAAGAAGGAATACTTGTCACGATTAGAGATGAAGGAATTGGTATTCCTGAATCGGTCATGAAGCGGATCGGTGAACCTTTTTTAACAACAAAAGAAAAGGGAACAGGACTTGGGCTCATGGTGACATTTAATATTTTAGAAAATCACAACGGAACCATCCGGGTAGATAGCGACCCAGAGAAAGGGACTGTGTTTCACATCATGTTTCCCGCAAAATAAAAAACAACGGCAAGAGAGCCGTTGTTTCATCCGTCTATTGATTGTATGGAACGCTTTTCAAGAACAAATTGTTCGAGACGGTCAAGTCCTTCTTTTAACGTTTCAAGTGAATATGCATAGGAAAGGCGCACATATCCTTCTCCGAGTGAAGAGAAAGCAGAACCAGGTACGACCGCAAGTCTTGTACTTTCTAACAACTCCATGCAAAAATCAAATGAACTCATCCCAAACGATTCAATGGAAGGGAAAATATAAAAAGCGCCGGAAGGCTTAATGACCGGAAGCCCCATAGAAATGAGTCGATCATATACATAGTCGAGTCTTTTCTTATATTGCTCTCTCATGATCAGTGCATCATCCACACCATTTGTCACTGCTTCAAGTGCCGCCTTTTGTGAGATAGCCGAGGCACAAGACACGTTATATTGATGTACTTTTAATACATGTTTAGCAATAGGAGCGGAAGCAAATAAAAAGCCGATTCTCCATCCGGTCATGCTATGAGACTTTGACAGTCCATTGATGACAATCGTCTGTTCCTTTAAGAAAGAAGCAATGGAATGATGCGGACGATCAAATGTCAACTCACTATAAATTTCATCAGATAGAATAAAAATATCCTTTCCTTCAAGAAGCTGTGCAATTTCTTTCAATTCTTCTTCTAATAGCGTGACCCCAGTTGGATTTGAAGGGTATGGAAGGACAACACACTTTGTCTTTTCCGTTAATGCATCTTCAATCAGCTTGGCGTTTAATTTAAAACCGGCATTTGTTGTGTCGATATGCACAGGCACCGCACCGCACATCCGAATGATCGGTTCATAGCCAGGGTACACAGGGCCGGGCAGGATGACCTCATCGCCTTCAGTCAAAATGGTTCGAAACGCAGCATCAATTGCTTGACTCGCACCTGTTGTCACAATGATTTCTGTCTCTGCATCATAATCAAGATGGACTTTCTTTTTGATGTACTGCTGGATCGCTTGTCTTAGCTCTAAAAATCCAGCATTATGAGTATACGAGGTGAAATTCTCGTCAATGGCTGTTTTGGCAGCTGTTTTGACATGATGCGGCGTATAAAAATCGGGCTGACCTATGGTCAATGAAACGACATCCTCATATGAAGATACGAGATTTGAAAATGTTCGAATGCCTGAAATTTCAATATCCTTTACTCTTGGATTCAGCAAATGCTCCATTTCTCATCACCTTAAAAATTTATGTTTTTATCCTATTTTACCATTCACTGCATAAATGTCACCTGCGGAAAGGCTTCGGATATCGTTATATGTAGTCTATTCTCCTATCCATCACAGCATGAGTGATATATGAAGAAAGAGCAACATTTATTATAGCGTAACCTGCTCGGAAAATACAGCTCTGCTTAAGATGATTAGAATAAGGCAAAACGGTATAAACTGAAAGAACGAGAGAATCAAGTCATGGGAATTGCTTTCACAGGCATACGATCTCCTGAAGGAGGACGATAATAGATGGATCAATCAGCAAAGACATCGAAAATAGCCTTTTTATCCGTCATGAGTAATACGTTTGTTGTGGTCCTTAAAATCATTGTAGGGGTGTTAACTGGATCTGTTGCGGTTTTATCAGAAGCCATTCACTCTTTTCTCGATTTAATGGCCTCTTTTATTGCATTTATCTCTGTTCGTATTTCAAGAAAGCCGGCAGATTCAAAACATCCTTATGGACATGGGAAAGTTGAGAATATTTCTGGAACGATTGAAACTTTGTTAATTTTTGTTGCTGGGATTTGGATCATTTATGAGTGTGTTCATAAATTAATGCATCCTGAGCCTGTTAAACTGCCGGTACTTGGTATTGTGGTCATGCTGATCGGCGCACTTATCAATTTTGTTGTGTCGAGAGTTGTGAACAAAGAGGCAGAGCGAGTACATTCTGTTGCCATGAAATCGAATGCGCTGCATCTTTTAACAGATGTGTTTACGTCACTAGGGGTCGCCATTAGTTTATTGCTTGTTGCATTAACGGACTGGTATTTCCTCGATCCGATTATTGGAATGGTGCTAGCGCTCTATATTATGCGTGAAGCGTTTAAACTCATGAAGGAAGCCTTCCCGCCGCTTGTCGACGCCCGGTTAACTCCGGAAGAAGAACAAGCGATAGAGGGCATCATTCAAACATTCAGTCAAGAATTCATTGAATATCATGACTTTCGAACAAGACGATCCGGTGCTGAAGAATATATTGATTTTCATTTGATTGTTCATGGAAAAACAACCATTGAAGATGTCCACCAATTATGTGATCGAATTGAAGAGAACATTCAGCAGGCGTTTCCGCATGCACAAATCTTTATTCATGTAGAACCTGAAAGTGAAAGAAGCACACAAACGTAAAAAGGCGATACCACCTCTTTGAAGGTTGTATCGCCTTTTTTTACGCTTCATCTATGAAATGAAATCAATATCCATAAGCAGTATCGTAATCTTCATACCAAGAGATATAAGCAGCATCTTCATTAGATAAACCATGTTTCATATCTAAAAAATCAGCTTCGCAAATATCTTCAATCACAGTCATTTCGTTGTTCTTTAATAGTACGACAGTTCCCATCATGAACACCTTTCTTTAAAAAATCCTTGACTATTGTACCATGTGAAATGTGATTGTCAACAGAAGAATCGAAATGAGACAAAAATATCACAAAATGTTAAAAAATCAGGCGTTGAAAGAACTAGATGTGCCATAATTTCTGTGAATTTTCAGTATTTATTCACATAAATCATCATTGAAAAATGATCTAAAATTCATGTAAAAATGTAAAGCTCCATTGATCTTGCGATATTCATAAGATATAATAACGAATGATTATAAGAAATTTATAGAAAACATACATAATAAAGGAGAAATAGGATGGAAACAAACATGTCAGAAGCACCTATTCAAGAAGAAAAACATCCTGAACTAGCTGGTGTAGGTTATCGTTTTCTTGCTCATCTTTTAGACGGTGTCATTATTAGTGTACCATTTTCATTCATTGTATTTATTCTCGCAACACTCTTTTTTGTCTCAAGCCCTGAGGCGGCATTTTTAATGTATGATGATAGCTATTACTATTCTTCAACGGTGATCACGGATGAAGAATGGGCAGTCATTATGGGCTTTATCTTTTTCTATGGCGTAACGATTTTAGTCGGTATCGCGCTGACTTGGCTGTATTATGCGATCATGGAATCATCAAAGCTGCAAGGAACTCTTGGCAAAATGGCTCTTGGCATCAAAGTGACAAAAGTAACGGGTGGAAAAATAACATTCGGGCGCGCGACAGGCCGCTTTTTTGCAAAAGGCTTTTTGTCTCCAATCTTATTCATTGGCTACATCATTGCGTTTTTCACAGAAAAAAAACAAGCACTTCACGATTTGATTGCAAGTACCATTGTCGTAAAGAAATAATGAAAAGAAGCACCTCTGCTAAATAGTAAGGGGTGCTTTTTGTATAGATTGCTTGTATGGAAGAGGGAAACGTCACATAAAGTAGAATGATAGTGAAAATAAAAGCAGAGAAGGGAGTCAATCTATTGAAAAGAGGGAAAATGACCGTTCAAAAAAAAGGGGCAAGCTTCGGGCTCTTTTTCACCGCACCTGTTTTGGCCTGGGCATTGTATGATTTTGCAAATACGATATTTTCATCGAATATGATCACCATTTTCTTCCCATTTTACTTGCAGGAGACGATAGGCGACAGTGCGAGGATGGATCAAATCGCCAGTACATTTATTTCTTATGCGAACGCACTTGCAAGCTTTTTCCTCGTCATTTTTACGCCTTTATACGGTGTGCTGATTGATCGTACAGGGAAAAAGAAGCGGTATATCACGGTGTTTACCCTGATTTGTATTGCCTGTACCTTTATGATGGGGATCTTTGCTGGGATTGATTTCTCAAGCGAATGGTTTGGTCTTCCTGTCTCCTTATTGGTGGTGGTTACCTTGTTCGTCATCGCCAAATTTTTCTATCACTCTAGTCTTGTTTTTTATGACACCATATTGCCCGATCTTGGGACAAAGGATGAAATCCCCCTCATTTCTGGATTCGGTATTGCTGTCGGCTATTTAGGTACACTTGTCGGCCTTTCTGTTTATTTACTTGTAGGAAATGACCAGTTTCATGAAGCATTTATTCCGACAGCCCTTTTATTCTTTCTCTTTTTTCTTCCCTTTCTCTTTATTATAAAAGATCCTCAACCTCTCCCGCAGCAAGAGAAAAAGGCGTCTTTTTTCAGCGGGTATAAAGAGATTATTCGTACGTTTAAAGAGATGAAGCAGTACAAACCGGCCTTTATTTTTATGATCGCTTTCTTTTTTATGAATGATGCGTTGCAGACAGCGATTGCGATGATGGCTGTTTATGCAAAAATTATCATTGGCTTTACGGCAGGTCAATTTATTTTGCTTTATCTTGTGTCCACGATTTCAAGTATCATTGGCTCGTTTCTATTCGGATATGTCACAAAGGCCATCGGGGCAAAGCGCTCGATTACAGTCGTGTATGTCATTTTAATTGTGGCGCTCATTCTAGCTGTGACAGCGACAACTGAATGGGTCTTCTGGGTAGCAGGCAGTCTATTCGGAATTTCACTTGGTGCAAGCTGGGGATCATCACGAATCCTCATTATTGAGCTGACGCCTAAAGAAAAACGAGGGCAATTTTTTGGTCTCTTTGCGTTTTCGGGAAAGGTGTCTTCAATTGTTGGTCCCATCATTTATGGCTCCGTCACACTGCTATTTGCAACACATGGGAATCTCGCAAGCCGTCTTGCATTAGGGTCTTTGCTCATCCTTGCAGCCATAGGACTTGTGATTCATCAATTCGTGCGAGAGAAAGCGTAAAGAAACGTCAACTTTTTACCCATGCTGCCGATATAAAAAGTACAATCTTATATTGAAGAATAGAGGGATTTCCGTGGCTTTAAACAAACAAGAAATTTTACTTGACACTGGTACTAATGAATTGGAAATTGTGAAGTTTGAAATTGGTTCAAATCAATTCGGCATTAACGTCATGAAAGTAAGAGAAATTATTCAGCCAGTTGAGGTGACAGTTATACCGCACTCTCACCAAGATGTAGAAGGGATGATTAGTTTACGAGGCGAGATTTTACCAGTCATCAATCTATTTTCCTTTTTTAATGTCGAGTCAGATCAGTCAGAACAAGAGAAATACATTGTGACTGAATTCAACCAACGGAAATTTGTGTTCCATACAGGAACGGTATCACAAATTCACCGCGTCAGCTGGGAAGAGATTGAAAAACCAACTGCACTCAATCAAGGAATGGACCGTCATTTAACAGGGATCATCAAGCTTGACGAGAAAATGATTTTCCTTCCAGATTACGAAAAAATCATCTATGATATTGAATCCGCATCTGGCGTAGACACATATCATATGTTTGACGGTGAGAAAGACGAGAGAAGAACAGGGAAGAAGCTGTATGTTGTTGAAGATTCTCCGCTTCTCATGCGCTTATTAACAAATGAATTAACCGAGGCAGGCTATAAAAACATTGTGACCTTTGAAGATGGGAAACAAGCATATGACCATGTCATGGATCTCGTCAGTAAAGGCATTAGTGTGACAGAAGAAATTGATATGATTATTACAGATATAGAGATGCCAAAAATGGATGGACATCGATTAACAAAGCTGCTGAAGGACAATCCTTTAACACAGTCCATTCCAATTCTCATTTTCTCTTCATTAATTACGGACGATCTGCGTCATAAAGGGGAAACCATCGGTGCAGATGATCAAATTAGTAAACCAGAAATTCATCAGCTGATTGAAAAAGTAGATCATTTTATTATCTAAAGAAAAAAACCACTCGCTTTGAGTGGTTTTTCTGTTTAAAAGTAACTTTCCCCGAGACGTTTGAAGACGGGTTTTGTATAATGTGATTTTTGTTTTGTGGCGGCAGGTTTTTCTTTTAAACCGACATACGTTTGAAGTATTTGTTTTGCTCGATTTAATGACATATTCGCTTTCGGATTGCGATATGATTGATTTAAATTTCCTAAGTGTGGCAAAAATTCGAAGTCTTCTTTAGTTGGTGGCAGATGAAAATAATAATCTCCGATTTCAATCAGCACGTCGGACTGTTGTTGACTATATCTGGGATTGTTAGAGAAATGTAGGCCCACTTTTCTTCCTTTACCTTCTTGCAATAGTTTTTGCAGCGCACGTTTTTTCAAAAGATAAAGAAACTTGGGATTTGGTGCGGTTTTAGCATGGCGGTTAACAGTATAAATGGCTTTTGCGATGTTTTCTGCTGTAGGTTCTATGTCTTTAGTATGAGCATAATCGTCCATTTTTTCTCTCCTTTGTCTTTCGTCTTCCTGTGCTTAGTATAAATTATACGATTTTATTAGTAAATTGCAAATAGAGTTATTGTTAAAAGTGATATATGTATTGGACTTGATCGGCATTTTTTTTTAATTGTGCACATGACTTGATGTTTATTATAGAAACAAAATGGATTAAATACGCAAAAAATTATTTATAATATGAAAATTTAAAAAATAATTTTGGGAACGTTTTCGTATATTGTGATTCAGAAGGAATTGTTGAGTAAAATGTAATAATATTGTATAATTTCTATATATTTTTAAAAAAGGGTGATTTTATGAAGTTAAGACTAGTAATTTCGTTTGTATTTTTATGTGTATCAATCTTTTTTTCTATCGATGCATCAGCTGCTACTAGCAATTGGCAAACCCCGTATTTTGCTAAATCTACATGTAAGGTAAGAGTATGGACAGATGCTACCAATTATTCTAAAAAAGCTAAAACTGTTGATTTTACAATTGAACAAAATGGTAAATGTGGTGAACTAAGATATGATGCTCATTTGTCTCCAATCGGACTCTATACATATACCGCAAAATTTGAAAGAGGGAGTTTTAAATATAAAACCCCGCTGAAAAAATTAAGTTTAAATCTACCAGAATACAAACATAGAGGATATGAAGCTGTTGTACATGTCGATTTATTTAGTAAGAATGGTAAAGATCTAGGGTATGTAAATTCTAAAACAATTAATATAAAAAAACGTTAGAAAATTCATAAACATGTCTAAAAGTTAATAGCAAATAGATATAACTTAATCCCCTTTTAATAGGGGATTTTTATTGTACAGATCAAAATTAAATAAGTTTTTGATGATTGCAGATCTACCATATGCAAGACAATCAAAGTCGAACATATGGCTTAAAAACATGGACTATTTCGTATGGCTAGAATAAGCACAGTAAAAACAGCCGTTAAAATCAGTTTCACTCGTCATTTTTTTGGCTTCATCCATGGCGCTTTCACTGTTCATGTGCAGACCAATCAACGTACGGCTTGCTGCATCACCTAAAAATGCGCAGTCTTCTGTATGTACAACATATTGTCCTTGTTCATTTTTTGAATGAATAAAATAATAGCTTTTTAGCATACCCCTCACCTCCAACCTGACTATATTACTATAAAACTTCCAATATTGTAAAGAATTTTTATTGAAAATGTTGCATTTATACACATCCCTTTTATTTCATAAAAAGAAAAATTTGTTATAAAATAAGAAGAGTAAAGTCAATGAGAACAGAAAGGACGGTTTAGATTGAAAGATATTTTAACGCCTTTATTGGTCGCTTTTGTCGTTGGAGGCATTGTGTACGTGATAGATGATCAGCCGATTCATCCTTTTCTTCTTTTTCTCATCTTATTTATTAGCATTTATACAGTCGATAGAATCGTTCATTTTGCTTCAATTCATTTCGATGAGCAGAAAAAATAAGCGTCGTTTATGTTACTGCCATGAAAAAAGGACTTTCTATAGAAGAAAGTCCTTTTTGCTTCATCTATTGTACTCCCTGACCTTTTAATTCACGCTGTACATCTAAGTCAGCAGCTTCTCTGCTGAACTTTGGCAGTGTAATGAAGTAAAAAAGGAAGACGAGTAAAATAATAATACCCATTCCGTAATAAATGTAAGAAACATTGGTGATGAGCTTTGGAAATAACACGGCAATTAAACCTAGCGTCATTGATTGTGCAAACATGGTGAGCGGATCAACCCACCCTGATACGCGTCCCATCAGACGAGGGTGAACAATTCTTGGGAGCCAGCCTCCAATGACAATGTTGACTGGACCAATACATGTACCAATGACAAATGATGTGACATAAAATAACCATAATGTATGGGTAGAACCAAGGACAAAAATTAAAATACCTGCAACTAGAATTGGAATCGACATGAGATATTGCATCTTTACCTTTTTCGCAAGAATAGAGCCAAGTAAGCTTCCAACTAGAAGTCCGGCACCGATCGCGATCGTAAAAAAGGATGTATGCAGTTCAAAATGGTCCGGTGAAAGACCGTATTTCATTGTAAACATCGGAAGAACGGCAAATGCGCCATTCACAAGACCAAAAACAAAAAAGCCAAAAATTAAAGAAGCCAATAATTTATTTTTTAAAATATAGAGAATGCCTTCTTTAAAATCTTTTAGAGATGTTTTAACGGTCATGCCTTTCCAGCCTGCTTGTCCATTTGGCTGACGTGCTTCAATTGGAATATTGCATGATCGAATGAGAATACCGGAAATAATAAAACTGACCAAATCAATGGTAATGGCACCGTGAAGTCCAATCGTTTTATACATAATGGCACCAATTCCAACACCAAATACCATAAACAAACTAAACAGCATCTGATTTAAACCTGCAGCTTTTGCATATTGATCTTTATTTAAAATGGCCTGAACGAGAGAGGCTTCAGCTGGATAGAAGAACTTCGTAATGGCACTTCGTATAAACAAGATCAAGAAAATAAGCGGCAGTGAATTAAAATAAATGACGATAAATAAAACGATCGTCAGCCCAGCTCGTATCCAATCACAATTCTCTGCGACTTTTTTACGATCAAAACGGTCTGCGACCACACCGACCATAAAAAAGACAAAGATCGTAGGCAGTGAATACATTAACTCTGCTAAAGTGGCGTAAGCGGGCTGATGACTAAAATGGTCGAGCAAATAAAAGGCAAACGCCATATTGCCTACTGTTGTCCCCATTTGCGAGGCAAGTGCTGCAAAAAAGAGACGAACAAAATTTCTGTTTTTAAAAATATCCATAAATACGCTCCTTAACCTGAAGATCCCACTTTCTATCATATAAAATTTTAACCATTCGTACAATTAATTTCTCCTACTGGCTAATGGTCACAGGTGTTCCATTTGGAACAATTGAAGCAAGTTCGATGACATTCTGATTGTACATGCGAATGCACCCTCTAGACACAGCTTTACCAATTGAAGACGGGTTATTCGTTCCATGGATGCCGTAATGAATTTTTGAAAGGCTCAGCCAATAGGCGCCAAAGGGACCTCCTGGGTTTGGCTGTCTGTTGACAATATAATAAGAACCTGTCGGTGTCATGTTTAATATTCTGCCGGTTGCAATCGGGTATGAGCGCAAGAGCTGTGATCCAGAAAACAGCACGAGACGTTTCGCTGAAATTGACACAGATATGCGGTAAGGGATCGTGTTAGGATCCGGTAATCCAGGGATGATGATGACTTCATTTTGTTCTGGCTCGCGGGCTTGAAGTGACGGATTTGCAGCCTTTAAATCATCTGTCGTTGTTCGAAAATCAAGTGCTATAGAAGCAAGTGTTTCTCCACTTTTTACCGTGTATCGCAGCACGAAAGTACACTCCTTTTACTCAAATAAAAGAAGCCATGATCCCCGCCTCACATATACTATATGGACGGGATCAGGCCCAGTAAGGTTTCTCCTAACATTTGTCATGAGAATGATCTTTGTTTATACATATGCAGGAAAAGGTGATTTGGCTTCTCTTTACACGTGAGATGTTAAGGTGAAAAAAGTGATTTCAGGTTTGGCTAAAAACCGAAGCGGCAGTCTAGTTGTCCCAAGCCCGCGGTTGACATAGATACGGTGCTGATAGCTACCGTATAAGCCTTCGACATATATACGCCCAAAAGGTGCTGTGAGAATCGGTCCATAGAAAGGAAGCTGTATTTGACCGCCATGCGTATGCCCAGAAAGCTGCAAGTTAATAGGTGTTGTTTCAAGTTCTAGTGCGGCATCAGGCTCATGCACAAGCAATAACGTAAAGAGATCAGAAGAGACTTCTCGTTTGATGAAATGGTAATCAGGCATACTCATCATGAGATCATCCAGTGTAGCGATCTGTATGCGTCCGCCTTCTTTTTCTAAGTGAAACACTTCATTTTTACATAATGTAAAACCGCAAGCTTTCATCGTTTCTTCATATACATCAATGCCAAAGGGTCCGTAGTCATGATTTCCGCATATGGCAAACTTTCCAAACGGAGCATCAAGCTTAGACAAAGAGGCTTTGGCTTTTTCATGTTCTTCAATCGATGCTTCAAAATCAACAAGGTCACCTGTAAACACAATGAGATCTGGAGATGCAGCGTTGATCTTTTGGACAACAGTCTCTAAATCTTTTGCCGAAAATGTATCACTTAAATGAACGTCACTAAATTGCGCAATTTTAAATTGGTCAAAAGAAGCCGGTAGCTGAGCATCATGAATGGTGAGTGATACGGTGTCGATCATGCGCGGCTCAATGTACCGAGCATAGCCATAACCGGATGTGGTCGCCAAAAGTCCGAGAATACTCGCACCAGCTGCTCCTTTTAAAAACTGCCTACGGGAAAGTTGCTTCATATAAGACTCCTTTAAAAATAAAATTAAGTATAGCATGATTTTTGATGAATCTCCCATATGGTGTATGGAGGGGAAATCATGATATGATAGATGGATAATGAATGAATAGTCATTCAAAACACACAAAGGGGGAGAACAAATGACGAAGCAAACAGTGATTGTCACAGGAGGATCAAGCGGAATGGGAAAGGCGATGGCGACTCATTTGGCACTCGGGGGCTGGAATGTTGTGATTACTGGAAGAACAGAAGAGACCCTTGAAACAACGGCAAATGAAATCAAACAGCAAGGTGGTTCGATCGCTTATTTTCCAATGGACGTGCGACATCCAGAAGATGCTGATCAAATGGTGAAGTTTGCGGTAGATACATTTGGTGATGTGGATGCACTTATTAATAACGCGGCAGGCAACTTTTTAGTTCCAGCAGAAAAACTGTCTCCTAACGGCTGGAAAGCGGTCATTGATATTGTGCTAAATGGCACCTTTTTTTGCAGCCATGCAGTGGGCAACTATTGGATTCGTCAAAAGAAAAGTGGAAGTATGATCAACATGGTCGCCACATATGCATGGGGGGCTGGTGTTGGTGTAGCGCATTCAGCAGCCGCAAAAGCAGGCGTACTGTCGCTTACCCGAACGCTTGCTGTGGAATGGGGAAAGCAATATCGGATTCGCGTAAATGCCATTGCGCCGGGACCCATTGAAAGAACAGGTGGTGCAGATAAACTGTGGGAATCAGAAGAGGCTGCCCAAAGAACATTAGATAGTGTTCCGCTCGGTAGACTTGGCACACCAGAAGAAATTGCAGAACTTGCGAGTTTCTTATTATCTGAGCATGCATCTTATATTAATGGAGATTGTATCACGATGGATGGGGGGCAATGGCTCAACCAATCACCATTTTGAATGACCGTGTAAGACCTGCTTTTGATATGGTATAATCACACAAAGAGAGAAGCAGGTGATGAAAATGGTCGATCCATTGGATATTTTAACGAATATTGAAGATGTTTTCCCGCACTATCAAGCGATCTTCAGTGCGGAGGAACAAAAAGTGATAGGCTATGAGATTCTTGGAAGAATGAAGCTTGAGTCGGGAACAGTTAGTCTAGGCTCCTTCTTTACGGATTCATCTATTCCTGACGAATATAAATTGGAAGTAGATCACAGAGTATTAAGTCAAGCGCTTGATCTCTTCACGACCGCAGATGAAGATTTGCTCATCTTTATTAATCATGATGCGAATGTCCTCATGCTTGATCATGGCGAAAGTTTCTTAGAACTTTTAAAAGAATATGAAGCAAGGGGTATTCAGCTTAACCGGTTTGTCATTGAAATTACTGAACATACGTTTAGCGGCGACATTGAACAGCTTTACCATACGTTAACGTATTATCGTACATATGGGATCAAAATCGCCGTATCTAATATAGGAAAAGAAAGCAGCAATCTTGACCGGATTGCTCTGCTTTCACCTGATCTATTAAAAATAGATCTTCAGGCTTTAAGGGCTTCGTCTCCATCTCCTTCCTATGAATATGTGTTATACAGCATTTCACTTCTTGCAAGAAAAATAGGAGCGGCTTTAATCTATGAAGACATTGAAGCGAATTTTCAGCTGCAATATGCATGGAGAAATGGCGGAAGATATTTTCAAGGCTTCTACCTTCACGAGCCTGCCGCACAATTAATTGACCGTAACAAACGAAAAGAGCAGCTTAAAGAAGAATTTCAACAATTCATTGCCCATGAGAAAAAGAAACTCCAAGCTGTCTATGAACATTCTGAAACCTTTTATAAGCGAATTCATCACGCCGTCAGTACGTTAAAAAAATCATGCAGCACAAATGATGAACTTATACAAAAACTGGCACTTGAACTAACCGATTGCAGCTTTCGCATTTATATGTGTAATGAAGAAGGGTTTCAAATCACTGGAAACGTATTTAAGAAAGAGAAAGAATGGCTGTTTCAGCCAGAGTATATAGAGAAAAACTGGAGCTGGCGCCCTTATTTTCTAGCAAATATTCTTCAAATGAGAATTAGCGGAAAAGGATTTTTTAGCGATATCTACAGTGATTTAGAAACTGGAGAACGAATACGTACGTTTTCTTATCCGCTAGAGGGAGACGTGTATTTGTTTGTAGATCTTCCGTATGCTTATCTATATGAGCAGGAAGGATTAATTTAAAAGCAGCCGTCATGGCTGTTTTTTTTATTAGAAAAAAGATAGAAAAAATGGTTGACAATGAAACTGATAATCATTATCATTTAGTTATAGAGAGAAGCTACTCTCTGTTCCCCAACCCCTCTATCAGATCAAGATCCAAAAAACTTGGCGCTACCCCCGCCAAGTTTTTTTTTGTGCGCCAATCATTCCCTTCATGCATAGGACATCCCAATTCATCCATACACCTTAAATGATGATAGTTAGACAGTAGGAGGGAAAAGTCATGATCAAACGTGACAAGCGGCTGCTGATTGATTTACCAATGCCAGATCACCCAGATGCAAATGGTGCAGCGGCTGTGCAAGAATTACTCGGCGGAAAATTTGGTGAAATGTCCACATTAAACAACTACATGTTTCAATCGTTTAACTTTAGAGGGAAACGAAAGCTCAAACCATTTTATGATCTTGTATCAAGTATTACAGCTGAAGAATTCGGTCATGTAGAGCTTGTGACAACTGCAGTCAATCTCATGATTACGGGAACCACCCATGGGGGCGATCCAGATACGACCCCGATGAAAGCGGCTGTTGATAAACGAAATACGCAGCATTTTATCCAAACGGCACAAACAGGCTATCCGTTTGACTCCATGGCAAAGCCGTGGACGGGTGAGAATGTGTTCTCAAGTGGTAATCTGATTCTGGATCTTCTTCATAACTTCTTCCTAGAGTGCGGAGCTCGCACGCATAAAATGCGTGTATATGAAATGACGGATCACCCTACGGCAAGAGAAATGATCGGTTATTTACTTGTCAGAGGCGGCGTTCATGTTGTGGCGTATGCAAAAGCCCTTGAGGTAGCGACAGGGGTAGATGTTGGGAAGATGCTGCCAATTCCAAATCTCGACAATAAATACTTTGACTCTGCAAGAAAGTTTGAAGATCAGAATATTCATACAAAACTGTATACATTTAGTGATACGGATTATAAGGATATCAATCAAATTTGGAAAGGAAACCATCCGATTGATGGAAAGCCGCTGACAGTTATTGAGGGCACGCCAAAAGGTGCACCCGTGCCAGATTATAGAGATTTGCCGGAAGAGTTTGCTCCAGGTATTTCGAAAGAAGATTTTGACGAAATTGCAAAACGCCTGATGAGATCGGCCGGTTTATAAAAAACAAGATGCATGAGAAAAGAAAAAAGACTCAAAATAAAAAAACAGATTCTTTTTCTTTTTTTGAATTCAAGAGGAAAAATATCATCTGAGAACACTTTATGGTATGATGCTTTGTAGGACTTGTGTATAATCAATACGGGTTCATCTTGAGTTGTTTTTTTGAAAGGAGTCTTTTTTTAGAATGTCACAATTAATGGGTATCATTACAAGGCTGCAAAGTCTTCAAGAGACAGCAGAAGCTGCAAACGAGCCGGCACAGCGTTATTTCGAAGTGAACGGTGAGAAAATCTGTAGTGTTAAGTATTTCGAAAAGAATCAAACGTTTGAATTGACTGTTTTTCAACAAGGGGATAAGCCAAACACTTTCCCATTTGACAACATTGATATGATTTCGATTGAGATTTTTGAGCTTCTACAATCCTAAGCTGAATCGTATGAAATGTTTTTTCTAAGAATTCCTTCGTTGATTGCGGAAGCATACACTTCATAAGTGATGAACAAATGGAAGATGATCATTCAGTGCAATATTCGGATAAGAGACCATTGAAAAGGAGTTCCTTTCTGTGAGTGATTCTTTTTTCTTTAATCTTTCTGAAGAGCATTTAGCGTTTTCTGATGTTGTCATGAGAATGAAAGACTTTATTCAGAAAGACCCGAGATCTGTTTATGTACTATCAATTGGTACGGACTCTCAGGTCAATCAGAATGTCACAAGATTTATGACTGCAATTCATCTTCACCGGATCGGCAAAGGAGCTTGGGGCTGTCTCACGCAGCAAGTGTTGAATCGGCCTGTACAAAGTCTTAGAGAAAAAATTTCATTAGAGACAGCGTTTAGCCAAAAGGTATGTGCAGACATCCTTGAGGGACCTTTAACAGAACTGATGGATTTGCTTCTTCCGTTTGCTGAGGAAGGGGCAGACCTTCGTTTTGAAGTCCATCTAGATATTGGCAAAAAAGGAAGTACAAAAGAGCTGATCCAGGAAATGACCGGAATGATCACAGCCATGGGAATTGAAGCAAAAATAAAACCCGACTCATACGCAGCATTTTGCTACGCCAATCGATACACAAAATAAATTCCGTCATTTTTCTCCAAACGTTGTCGAAACGTGCGGTTGACGATTCGATTCTAGTTCCTTATTCTAGCTGTATAGAGAGGAAGCAGACATTCAAACGCCTGCTAATCAATATAAAAGCATATATGAAACAGGGGGCCTGATGTTGAATGAGCGTCATCGAAAATCGTTTTAATGAAGAAGAGAAAAAGCTATTATTAAACGTATTACTGAATCAGGAATATGCTGTCGAATTACTAAGCAGTGAGATCAATGATATAGAATGTGGAACAAAAAATGTCGACGACAATACGTATAAGAAATTGATCACATTGTATGACAGAGTAAGGTTTGAGAATTAATATCGATTGAACATTCTATTAGATACTCTACGCTGAGTATCTTTTTTATGCAGAAAAAAATCTTTCGACAAAATTCGTTTTAGTTTATGCTTAATGTTAAAGGGGAATGTATGATTGATGATTGAGAGAAAAGGGGTCGAAGAAACATGATAGAGATAGAACCGGCTCAATTACTTGAGTCAACAGTAGCTGAGCATATGATTGATGCAGATAAAGTGGCACACGTTCAAATTGGAAATAATCTTGAGCACGCCCTATTGGTCCTGACAAAAACAGGATATACAGCCATACCTGTTCTGGATGCTTCTTATCACCTTCATGGGTTAATTGGAACAAATATGATCATGGATAAAATCTTTGGCTTAGAACGAATTGAATTTGAAAAGCTCGACCAATTGAAGGTAGAAGAGGTCATGCTATCAGATATTCCAAGACTGAAAACGACGGATCCTGTTTTAAAAGGCGTTCACGCTGTGACGAATAATGGATTTGTTTGTGTGGAAAATGAAGAGCAAGTATTCGAAGGAATTTTCACTCGGCGTGTTGTATTAAAGCGCTTAAATGAAGTCATTCATTCCGCAAAAAAATGAGCTGTAGCCCAGCTTATTTTTTTTGCCTTCATAAGCTATTATTTATATAATGACTATATAAAATAAGAAAAACTTATCAAGAGAAGGAGGGCGTTCATGCAGCTTCAAGAGTTACATATGCTTGTTGTACTTAGTGAGGAATTGAATATGAGAAAGGCTTCAGAGCGGCTCTTTGTCTCTCAGCCTGCCTTATCTCAAAGGCTGCAAACGATTGAAAAAGAGTGGGGAACCAAAATCTTTTTTCGTTCACAAAAAGGCTTGACAGTCACTTCAGCTGGCGAACAGATTATTCAATTCGCCAAAGAGGTCACGACTGAGCAGGATCGAGTGCGAGAGAGAATTGACGAGCTTGAAGGAGAAATTCACGGTACACTCAAGCTTGCAGTTGCGTCCATTATTGGTCAGCACTGGCTGCCAAAGGTGCTGAAGCGGTATGTCGAGAAATACCCAAATGCCAAAGTATCTCTTGTGACAGGCTGGAGTAGTGAGATGCTTAAAAGTCTGTATGAAGACCATGTCCACATTGGCATCATTCGCGGGAATCCTGATTGGAAGGGCACAAAGGAATACTTAATGACCGATCATTTATATTTAGTCGATTCTGTCATCAAGGACGTGGATGAGTTAATTGAGACAGAACGCCCGTTTATTCAATTTAAAAGTGATAGCACCTATTATCAAGAAATTCAGCACTGGTGGCATCAAAAGTTTAAAGTGTCGCCAAAACAGACGATTCTTGTGGACCAGATTGAGACATGTAAACAAATGGCCTATCACGGTATCGGCTACGCCATTTTGCCTTCGGTCACCTTATATGATCATGAGAAAAGTGTACACAAAACCCCGCTCGTAGACGCAAATGGAGAGCAAATCGGACGTGACACATGGCTGTTAGGATATGAAGCCTCTTTTCAGTTAAAACAAGTTCAAGCATTTGTTGGTGTGGTGAAAGAAATGCTTGAAAGTGAGGCAGTGTAAGTACTTCTGGAAGAGGAGGTGCTTTTTAGGATAAGTGATTTGATTCGGTTTCTAATAGATTTATCTACTGAAAAAGCAGAAAGCTGGAAGAAATGATGAGAAATCAACAAAAAAAGAAGATGGATATACCGAAGTGGGGAACTTATTTACGCGAGAGATGGCGTGGACGTTTTGCAAGTCATCTTTCTTTAGAAGAACAAAAAGAGATTGGGATGGATGGCTTCCTATGGCACTTATGTAGCTGGAGAAAAGTTGAATGCCTTGAAAAAGAGGCAGCGATAAACGCCTTTCATCAGCAATCAAAGCATACATGTACTATTTTTTATCAATTTGCTCAAGAAGCGTATCTGTTTGAAAACGCCGCTGACCTGTCAGTGAAGGAATTGCCATATACAGACGGACACATGGACTATAGCGATCTGTATGTCATGGATTGGGAAGAAAATTGGACATTTGTGATGACGCACGAATCCGATTGCGGTCCATATTTTATTCAGAAATAAAAAAACGAGTGACATAGGGTCACGATCAATTAGAGCCGCCTTCCAATTGGAATGAGCGGTTTTTTGATGTACGTCATGTTTATTTTGAACAGCACCTTTTCATAAAACATTTGACAATGAAAATCATTATCATTTAAAGTGTACATATAATAATTGAAAATGATTATCATTTAGATGAGGTGACCAATAGATGAAAGCACTAATTGCATTTGCGAGTATGTCTGGCAATACGGAAGATATGGCAGCGATCTTAAAACAAACGCTTGAAGGAAAAGGGATAGAGACAGAGATGATGGAATTTGACGACACAAGTGCAGAAGATCTTTCTTCATACGATTATGTCATGATCGGCTCTTACACATGGGGGGACGGTGATCTCCCTTATGAAGCTGAAGATTTTTATGAAGAGGTCTCAGCACTTGAACTTAGTCACATCAAAGCGGCGGTATTTGGATCAGGCGATTACAGTTATCCGAAGTTTTGCGAGGCTGTTCATACCTTTCATGACATGCTGAAATCGACAGGTGCATCCGTATTTCCTGAAACATTGAAAATGGAACTTGCACCAGAAACAGATGAAGATGTGGCGTGCTGTGAGGAGTTTGCAACAAGCTTTTTAACGTGGGCATCATTGTCTGAGAAAAGAGTTGAAAATCATGTTTCATAAAGGTGCGACAGCTGTTGCTGCGTCTAAAAGTGGCGGCTACTTTGTTGCTGTCAAACGAGAAGGTATTTTTCATTACAGTGTGGAGGGCGGATGGCAGCAGCTTTTTAAGCTCAAGCATAAAATCCACGCTATCAGTTATATTGGTCCGTATTTGTTCGGAGTTGGTGAAAATGGAACTGTCATACGATCAGGAGATGAGGGCCACACATGGGCGCTATCATCTTTTCCAACAAATGCAGTTGTTTGGTCTATTACAGGACGCAAAGATGGGTTTGTATGCGCACATGGAAAGCATAGTATTTATGTGTCAACCGATTTCGGAATTTCCTGGGAAATTATGAAGCCGTTTGCTCATGTGAATCAGCCCCCTGTGATTCGTTCATTATGTGTAGCCGGTGATTATCTTTATATTGGAACGCAGATTCATGAGGTGCATGGAGGAATATGGGTGTATGACTTGCAAAGTGAACAGATTTTTCTCCTAAACAGAGAAGAGCACCGAATGACTGCTTCTATGCTGCTTTGCAGGGAACACCTCCTTGTCTGTGCGTTGGGCTCTAAAAAAGGGAAAAGAGGGTCTGTTCAAATTTTAGACTTACATACAAATATGCTGCATGATATTCAATCACAAGCTTTTGCGCGAGAGGAATCATTTTTGGATGTGTCAGAGGATAACGGCATTGTGTACGTGACCACCTCACAGGACGAGCATGGATTTTCTAAGGTGTATCAGCTTGATATAGAGCAAAAAGAGCTCAAGTGGTTTGATACGATCAAAGGGCACGGTTTTCGTGTCGCCAATCAAAAGGAGAATTTTTTCTGTGCGGGTTTATATGAAAGTAAGTTTGTCAGGCCTTATGAGGAACCTGCACTGATTCATTAATAAGGAGGAAGAAAAAGTGACGAAAAAAGTTTTATTGGTGTATGCCACAATGTCAGGAAATACAGAAGCAATGGCTGATTTAATCGAAAAAGGATTAAAGGAAGCTGGGGCTAGCGTGGACCGGCATGAAGCGATGGATATTGATGCTGAACTTCTTCATGATTACTCGCACATTCTGTTAGGTGCATATACTTGGGGAGATGGTGATCTTCCAGATGATTTTATTGATCTATATGAGGAAATGGAAGAGCTTGATTTGACGGGTAAAGCATTTGCTGTATTCGGTTCTGGAGATACATCTTATGAACATTTTTGTGGAGCTGTGGATTTAATTGAAGAAAAAGTGAAGGAGCTGGGCGGTGATATCGTCCTACCATCCATCAAAATTGAGCTGAATCCAGAAGGAAACGAGGAAGAGGAATTGATTTCTTTTGGTAGACAATTTGTTCATCTTCACCAGCAAGAAGCGGGATAAATAGGCCCGCTTGTTTTATTTGCCAAGGCGCAGACAATTCTTTCACTTGTCATTAAAACTCTCCTTTGGTACAGTAATGAAGTATAAATTAAGAGGAGGACATACATACATGAAACAAATGGACGCTAATGAAATTATTTCATTTATTCAAAATAGTACAAAATCAACACCTGTTAAAGTCTACATTAAAGGGGACTTAGAAGGTATTGAATTTGGTGAACATGCAAAAACATTTATCACAGGTAATACTGGTGTTGTCTTCGGTGAGTGGAGCGAAATTCAAGAAGCTCTAGCATCAAACAAAGACAAAATTGAAGATGTTGTCGTGGAAAATGACCGTCGTAACTCTGCGATTCCTATGTTGGATTTGAAAAACATCAAAGCACGTATTGAGCCAGGTGCAATCATTCGTGATCAAGTGGAAATTGGCGATAATGCAGTCATCATGATGGGTGCTTCTATTAATATCGGTTCAGTCATCGGTGAAGGTACGATGATTGATATGAACGTTGTTCTTGGCGGCCGTGCGACAGTAGGTAAGAACTGTCATATCGGTGCGGGATCTGTTCTTGCAGGTGTTATTGAGCCGCCTTCTGCTAAGCCAGTTGTAGTAGAAGATGATGTTGTCATCGGTGCAAACGCTGTTGTTTTAGAAGGTGTGACAATTGGGAAAGGTGCAGTTGTAGCAGCTGGAGCGATCGTTGTGAACGATGTCGAGCCTTACACGGTTGTAGCAGGTACACCTGCAAAGAAAATCAAAGACATTGATGAAAAAACAAAAGGTAAAACTGAAATCAAACAAGAACTGCGTCAGCTTTAATTGACACAATTCTCAGCTGAAGACATAGACGTGGATGATATATCCACGTCTTATTCGTATAGAGGAAAGGAAGCGAGTTCACTTGTTAAATCGTGAGCAATTAATATCCATTCGAAGAGATTTGCACCAAATTCCTGAGCTTGGTTTTAAGGAATTTAAAACACAAGCTTACCTCATCAAGCATCTCGAATCGTACCCAACAGATCGAATCGAGATGGAAACATGGCGGACTGGACTTTTTGTGAAAGTAAAAGGGACAAATCCTACGCGCGTCTTTGCGTATCGTGCAGATATGGACGGATTATCTATCCCTGAAGAAACGGGCTACCCATTTCAATCGGTACATGAGGGCAACATGCATGCATGTGGACATGATCTTCATATGACCATTGCTCTTGGTATCATTGATCATTTCGTGCATCAGCCAATCAAAGAAGATCTGCTATTTATTTTCCAACCGGCAGAAGAAGGGCCAGGCGGAGCTGAACCAATGCTTGCAAGTGATGTTCTAAAAAAGTGGACGCCAGACTTTATTACAGCGCTGCATATTGCACCTGAATATCCAGTCGGCACGATTGCAACAAAGCCGGGCCTATTATTTGCTAATACGAGTGAGCTTGTGATCGATCTTGAAGGAAAAGGCGGGCATGCCGCATACCCTCATTTAGCAAATGATATGGTAGTGGCTGCAAGTGCATTAGTAGGGCAGCTGCAATCGGTGATTTCACGTAATGTGGACCCTCTTGATAGTGCCGTCATTACAGTTGGGACGATTACAGGTGGCACTGCTCAAAATATCATTGCGCAGCACGCAAAGCTGGATGGAACCATTCGCACGCTCTCGCCAGAGTCTATGGAAAAGGTGAGAAAACGAATTGAAGCACTGGCAAAGGGAATTGAAATTGGCTACGAATGCAAGGCGACAGTTCGATACCCTTCATCTTATTACGAAGTGGACAATTCAAAGGATTTGACAGAGGAATTTATGTCATATGTAGCCGAAGAAGGGCTTGCGAATGTCATTGAATGCAGAGAAGCGATGACAGGAGAAGATTTCGGCTACATGCTAAAAAAATACCCTGGGTTCATGTTTTGGTTAGGGGTAGATTCAGAATATGGTCTGCACCACGCCAAGCTGACTCCTGACGAAAATGCGATTGAAACAGCTGTGAACGTCATGACGGCTTATTTTAAAAAGCAAGCAGGTGAATGAATAATCAAATGGTCTCCTGTACACCTTATGAACAGGAGGTGTTCTTGATTATGACAAGAATTGGTGTAGAACAATCTTTATCCGATGTAGAAGAGCTTTTGAAGCAAAAAGGGTATGATGTCGTACGTATTCAAAATGAACAGCAAATGGATCAGTGTGACTGCTATGTGGTTACAGGGTTAGATTCAAATGTTCTTGGCATTTCAGACACAACGACAAAGGCATCTGTCATTACAGCGTCAGGTATGACGGCTGATGAAATTTGTCAAGAAGTAGAACAGCGTGTTCAATAAAACAAACAAAAGAACCAGGATTTTATGATCCTGGTTCTTTTTGCTCTTTTTCTAGATCAAGTGCTTCTTTCATTTTTTTGCGCAGAATTCGTTCGACACGCCACTGCTCCATCGTTTCAGTTTTTGCAATGATACGAAGGACGAGGGATGAGGAGCCAAATGATTCCACTCCAACGACTTGAGGACCTTCGATGATTTGCGGCATGCTCTCACGAACTTCATCACAGGCTGCTTGCAAAGTGGTGATCATCTGATCCACATTTTCATCTGGGGATAATTCGATATCAACGAGTGCCTGCATCGTCCCTCGTGAATGATTGCTTACATTAAGTATACTTCGGTTCGGAATGAAATGAAGAGTGCCGTCAAAGCTTCTAAGCTGTGTTGTTCTCAGTCCAATTTGTTCAACGATTCCATCGAAACCAGCAACCGTTATATACTCGCCGACATCAAATTGTTTTTCCAGCAGTATGAAGAAGCCTGTCACAATATCACTCACTAATCCCTGAGCGCCAAATCCAATGGCAAGTCCTACAACACCTGCCCCAGCCAGCAAGGCGGTTGGGTTATAATGAAATAAGTCGAGGATCATCACAACTAGAATAAAAATCAGCAAGTAGGCGAAAATATTTAAGGTAAGACTTTGCAGCGTCTGAGCTCGTGATAAAGAGACATCATGCTTTTCAGAGAATGCTGAATAGGCACGCTTAATCATCTTGTTTCCAATCGCTCTAATGATAAAATAAATCACAAAAATAGCGATTAGTTTTAACAAAATTATACTGCTGTTCATGATGATGGAAACCCAATCTACTTGTTCAAGTGCTTTCATGATCTTCAAAACCTTTCTATGTATGTGCGAAATGAGAAGCTAATCATTTGTTCCCTTATGCAAGTCATGTTAAACTTTTAATAGTTGGAGCGAGAGATTGTGACAAATCGTTAATTAAATTTATTATTAATTAATATTGACTAAAAATCGCTTAAGTATTATAATTATATTTGTGAAGTTATTAACTAAATGAGAATTTAACCTATTGATTCTCATTTTATATACAGCTAAGAAGTCTGTATAAAGATATTATTTTTGGAGGGATTTACATATGGCAGAGCGTTTTGTAGGAAAACAAGCTCCACGTTTTGAAATGGAAGCAGTACTTGCTAATAAGGAATTTGGTAAAGTGAGTTTAGAGGAAAACATCAAGAATGACAAATGGACAGTTCTTTTCTTCTATCCAATGGATTTCACTTTTGTTTGTCCAACTGAAATTACAGCAATGAGCGATCGTTATGATGAGTTTGAAGATTTAGATGCAGAAATCATCGGTGTATCTACTGATACAATCCATACGCATCTTGCTTGGATCAACACAGATCGTAAAGACAATGGTCTTGGAGAATTAAAATACCCACTAGCTGCTGACACAAACCACACAGTATCTAGAGAATACGGTGTTTTAATTGAAGAAGAAGGAATTGCACTTCGTGGTCTATTCATCATTAACCCAGAAGGCGAACTTCAATATCAAACAGTATTCCACAACAATATCGGTCGTGATGTAGATGAGACACTACGTGTTCTTCAAGCATTACAAACTGGTGGACTTTGCCCAGCGAACTGGAAGCCTGGTCAAAAAACACTTTAATTGATAGTTGAAGAAACAGTCTAACTGATGTTAGACCTTCAGATTGTTGACAAAGGGCTAAAATGTTGTTTATTTTAGTCCTTTGTCTTCTTTTCAGCGTGATAGAAAACCTTTGCAGTCTAGGAAGGACAAGTACGGGCGCGGAGCGAATGTGACATTCGTGAGCACCAGCACGCAGGACTGACAAAGAATGCGAGGGTTTGTCTACACGCTGGGGTCTAACTGATGTTAGACCTTTTTGTTTCGAGACATACAATGGATGGAGGCGCTTCAAAATGAAATTACGTCAACCAATGCCAGAACTAACTGGTGCAAAAGAATGGTTAAATGGAGAAGTAACAAGAGAAGAATTAATCGGTGATAAACCAACATTGATCCACTTCTGGTCAGTTAGCTGTCACCTTTGTAAAGAGGCGATGCCGCAAGTGAACCAATTCCGTGATGAATACAAGGATCAACTAAACGTGATCGCAGTTCATATGCCACGTTCAGAGGATGACCTAGATCTAGAAAAAATCAAAGAGGTTGCAAATGAGCATGAAATCACACAGCCAATCTTTGTAGACAGCGACCATAAATTAACAGAAGCATTTGAGAACGAATATGTACCAGCTTACTATGTATTCGATAAAACAGGTGCTTTACGCCACTTCCAAGCTGGCGGAAGCGGTATGAAAATGCTTGAAAAACGTGTCAATCGTGTTCTTTCTGAGTCTGAAAAGGCTGCAGAATAGGCTTTCCCCCCCATGAATGGGGGTTTTTTCATGGGGAAAAATAGGAGACATATTGCACTGGATGAATATGATTGTAGGTGGAATGCCTAAGAAAAGAGAAAATGAGGGATTGCATTAAAAAAATTTCCTGAAACAAAAAGGTATTATGGCCTATTTACATTTTTATTTTGAAATGAAAATGTAAAGATTTTAACTTTTTACTATTCAGAACGTTTTTGCACAAAAGAAATTTCAGTTTGGTAAATAACTATATAAATCAAGTAGTATAAGCATTTATTCAAAATTTTTACAATATTTTAAAGGTGGTCAAAAGCCTATAGTGGCAATGAAATGGGTGCCGATTTTTCTTCTTTGGCAAAATTTTAGTTGGAAATACCTATCTGATAGCAAACTGTAAAATGATAAAAAAATAGTTGATAAAATTAGTTTTCTAATCTAATATTTACTATAGAATATTTTTTATATGATGAGGGGGAAATCCATTGTTTAATGAGAGGGAAGCGTTACGTTTACGATTGGAACAATTAAACGAAGCAGAAGTAAAGGTCATCCGTGAATATCAAATTGAACGAGATGCGATTTACGCAAAACTAAGAGAATTAGACCGTCAAGGTACAGGTCTCGTCACAGATACAAAAAAAGAAGTGCGTACAGAGAGAAAAACGGATTCATTGCCTGTATTAGCTGAGCTGGCTGCACAAGAAATGAGAAGCTACAATCAGCCTGCGCAAACGCAGTCAAACGTTACATCATCTTTAGGAACAGGTCAGCTAAATGGTGCACCTGTAGGTATTCCTGAAGGATCTACAAGACGCAGAAGAGGCACAGCTAGACCTGGATCAAAGGCAGCTAAGCTTCGTGAAGCTGCAATCAAAACATTAAAGCGTCATAATGCGGCAATTAAAAGCTCTGAGCTTCAAAAAGAGATTGAAAAAGAAAGCGGTCTTGAAATTCCAAATATGACAACGTTTATGCAAAGCTTAATTAAAATGTACCCAGAAGTGAAGAAACCTTATCGCGGACAGTATATTTTAGAAGGCGACATTCAAACAGAAGACGAATAAATAAAAAAGAAACTGCTGGGCGTAAATGCCAGCAGTTTTTTCTTGCGTACGTGATGAACTGATCACTTTTTTTGATCAACTGTATAGACAATCTTTCGTTCTTTGGGCATGTTGTCGCGCTGTTTTTTAAATCCATCGATCTTCACTGTCATGACCTCTCCACTCCGCTGCACCGCATCAACTTTTGCCTGGAGCGTTTCTACTTGTTCGTTTAGTTTCTTCAAAATCGGTCCTATTTCTTCGGTTGTTTGCAAAATAGGCTCTTGTGAGAACGGCTCGGCATTTGTTTGGGCTGACTGGTCGATATCAGCAAAATGAGAAGCGATCCATTCCTCGCTTTCGGCTAACTGTTTTTGGTAGCTCGTGAGCGTTTCATAAAAAATGGCTTCTTTTGCTTTTTCGATTTGCAGTAATTTTTCTTGTGTTTCATAAAAACGCTCTTGTAGATGCCGCACGCCTTCTTGTAATAAAAGAAGCTCTGCGTTTTTATCGCCTAGAGTTTGCTGCAGTTTTTCAATCACAACGGATAAAGTATTTCCTTTTTTCTCCTCTTTTGCAAGCTGTTTATCTTGATCTAGTAATCGCTCCTGTAGTTGCTGAGACATTTCCTTATATTTTACAACCTTCAAATGCAATCGGTGCTTTTCCTCTGTTTCTTTTCGTCTATGATAGGTTTCCTTTTGCAGTATTTCATGAAGAAGGACGATTTTATGTAATAATTCCGATTTGCTATAAGAGAGATCCTGTATTTTAGATGATGCTTCGTCTTGGTCAATGGTCATTTCATCCAATTGCTGTTTTAATTGAGTGAAATCCTTTTTCATCTCATGATATTCTTGAGATAGCTTCTTGTTTTTAGCATACGTATATGTGGACTGTAAATCTGAAATCATCTGTTGATATTTGGCCGTTTCAGCTTTTAAAAATAGATTTTCTTGAGACAGATCATGGAATAGGGGAGAAGCATGGCGCCGGTTCATAGGTAGACCCTCCTTATTCATGTTATCAATAAAGTATGCGAAATGAGTGCGATTAGAACAACCATATCAAAGGGGATGAGATGATGAGAATAGTGAATGTGATACTAGCCGGAGGTGCTTCTAGGCGTTTTGGAGAGCCAAAGGCAAGTCATGTCTATCAGGGGAAACCACTATATGAACATGTGAAAGAGCAACTTTTGAAAGGGGAAACCATCATCATCAGTCACCCGAAGCTTCTGCCTTTTTTCAAAGCAAGAGGGGAACAAGCTGTTTGGTTAGATGATGAACAGGTGCGTGGGTATGGCCCGCTTGCAGGCATATATACCGCTATGCAAAAGCAAGAAGCAGAGTGGTATTTAGTGACGGCATGTGATATGCCATTCATACGAAAAGAGACAGCCGTCGCTTTATCTTCTTATTGCCATGAGCATGTAGATGCTGTGGTCCCGATGGTGCAGGAAAGATTACAGCCGTTATTTGCGCTTTATCACCGCCGCAGTCTTCCGTTTATTTATGCGTGCTTAAAAGAGAATCAATTAGCTATTAAAGACTTATTACAAAAACTTCACGTCCAGGTTGTTCCAGCCGACGAACTGAACGTGGCACCAAATGAATTTCACAATATCAATAAAAGAAGCGATTTACCTGAAAACGGTATGATATGATACATAAAAACGAGGAGGAGAGAACAATATTGAACGAGCGATATTCAAGGCAAATCTTGTTCCCTCCGGTAGGGGAAAAAGGGCAGTCTGCGCTTGCCGAAAGTCATGTCCTTATTGTTGGAGCTGGTGCACTTGGAACAGCGTCTGCTGAAGGGCTTGTCCGTTCAGGAATTGGTACTTTGACGATTGTAGATCGTGATTATGTCGAATTCTCAAATTTACAGCGGCAGCAGCTGTACACTGAACACGATGCAAAGATGCATGTGCCAAAAGCGGCAGCGGCGAAAAAACGTCTCCAAGAGATCAACCATGAAGTGACCATTCACGCTCTTATTGAAGATGCAGGAGTAGAGCTGTTAAGACCTTTATTCCGAAAGGCAGATATCGTCATTGATGCGACTGATAATTTTGAGACAAGAATGGTGATGAATGACTTATCCTTAGAAACAAATACGCCTTGGATTTACGGTGCCTGTGTGAGCAGTCAGGGAATGTATATGACCATTTTGCCGGGCAAAACACCTTGCTTATCCTGTGTGTTTACCTCAATGCCTGTTGGGGGTTTGACATGTGATACAGCTGGTATTATTTCTCCTGCTGTCCAAATGGTGTCGGCTTATCAGCAAACAGAGGCATTAAAATATTTAACAGGGCATGAAGAGCAAATGGAGCGAAAGTTTGTCACGTTTGATTTGTGGCAGTCGTCTTCGTTTAAAATGGATGTATCTCGTACGAAGCAGGAGAGCTGTCCTTCTTGCGGCACAAATAGAACGTATCCATATTTACAGGAACAGCGCAAAAAAACAGCGGTTCTTTGCGGACGTGACACCGTTCAAATCATATCTAAGGATTTAGAAAACCTTTCATTTCAGCATGTAAAAGAGCGTCTGTCCTCTATTTGTGAGGTGGAAGTGAACGATTTTTTAATTCATATACGCTATGAAAGACACCGTATCGTTTGTTTTAAAGGAGGACGTGTATTAATCCATGGGACAAATGATGAAAAAGTAGCCAATTCATTACTAGCAAGACTGCTAGGCATATAGGAGTGAGAAGTGATGGAAAGACGACAGCCAATTCCAGTAGAAGAGGCAGTAAAGAAAGTCCACCAATTTCAAAAACATGGACAAGTCGAATGGGTTCCTTTAAAGAACAGCCTTGGAAGATGGATTGCAGAGGATATTTTAGCAGATCACGATGTTCCTGCCTTTGATCGTTCTCCGTATGATGGTTTTGCACTTCGAGCAGAAGATACAAAGGATGCATCGAGCGAGCATCCGGTTGAATTTGAGGTCATTGATCATATAGGGGCAGGTATTGTTTCTGCAAAAACGATCGGCCCTTTTCAAGCGATTCGCATCATGACAGGAGCGAAGATTCCAAAAGGAGCAAATGTTGTGATCATGCTCGAATTGACGAAAACGTTTGAAAAAGACGGTAAATCAATGATGTCACTTAAAAGACCTCTGAAAAAGGGTGACAATATTTCTCGCCAAGGAGAAGAGACCCTCAAAGGGAACGTCATGATCAAAAAAGGCTCAAAAGTAACCCCAGGCGTGACGGCGATATTGGCAACGTTCGGGTATGCGGTTGTGCCGGTCGTCAAAAAACCGGTCATCGGTATCATCTCAACAGGCACCGAGCTCCTACAAGTAAGTGATGCCATGGTGGACGGTAAAATTAGAAATAGTAACCTGAGTATGGTCTACGCCCAGGTTCTTGAAGCTGGAGGAGAACCGCTTGATTTAGGCGGTGTATCCGATGATTTTGATCAAAGCTATGAAGCAGTAAAAGCAGCCTTAAGCAAAGTTGATATGCTCATCACAACAGGTGGTGTATCGGTAGGTGATTTTGACTTTTTACCTGCTATTTATGAAAAACTTGGTGCAGATGTGTTGTTTAATAAAGTGGCCATGAGACCTGGAAGTGTGACGACCGTTGCTGCGTTGCCAAATGGTCAAGTGCTTTATGGGCTGTCAGGAAATCCGGCTGCCTGTTTTGTTGGCTTTGAACTATTTGTCAAACCGATCATTTATAAATGGTGTTTGAAAGAAAATCCATTTCCCGTTTTTGCTGAGGCGAAGCTGACACATGATTTTCCAAAAGCCAATCCGTTCACACGATTTGTTAGAGCATCACTTGATTTCGCTGGCAGCCAGCTGAGTGTGACGCCAACAGGTCTTGATAAATCTAGTGCGGTGACATCTATTGCTCATGCTGATTGTTTCATTGTATTGCCCGGAGGAACAAGAGGGTTTAGTGCAGGTGACCAGGTCAGCGTTCTGCTATTTCACCACGAAGGCGGTGCTCCATGTTGGATGACAAATTAAACATTCTACAAGTCGTGGGCTATCAAAATAGTGGTAAAACGACGCTGATCGAAAAATTATGTCAGCTGGCGGATGAAGAAGAAATGCAGCTAGGCTGCTTCAAACATCACGGACATGGCGGAAAGCCAGACCGTCTGTTCAAACAAAAAGATACGGATCGATATGTTCAAGCGGGTGCATTTGCCGCAGGTGTGGAGGGAGAAGGTGAATGTCACTTTTTCATACGGCACATGACATTCGCGCAACTACTCAACATGTGTCAGCATCTTCCTTTAGATGCCGTCTTGATCGAAGGATACAAACAGGCGCCTTACCGCAAAATCCTGTGTGTCAAAGACGAACAGGAACTCATTGATCTTTCAACACTTTCTCATATACAAGCAGCCATTTATTTCAATAAAGAAATACAATTCACTGAGAAATACCCGTTTCCTGTGTTTTCAGCATTTGATAAGCGCGGGATCACATTTGCTTTTAATTTATTGAAGGGGGAAGCCTCGTATGAATGAACTTTTTAAGATCACAAAAGAGCCAATTGATGTGAATGAATTGATTCAGCATGTCACAAGACGCAAAGCGGGAGCCATTACGACATTCATAGGCACGGTAAGAGAATGGACAAATGGCAAAAAAACGCTGCGTTTAACATATGAAGCATACATACCAATGGCGGAAAATATGTTGAGTCAAATTGGACAAGAAATTAAAAAACGCTGGCCCGATACAGAAGCTGCTATTGTGCATCGTATTGGCACTCTTGAGATATGTGACATTGCAGTGGCAATAGCTGTTTCATCACCTCATCGGAAAGCTGCATACGAAGCCAATGAATATGCGATTGAACGAATAAAGGAAATCGTTCCTATTTGGAAAAAGGAATACTGGGAAGATGGAGAGGCTTGGATAGGTGATCAGCTTGAAACCGTTTCATACCCGGAAGGAAAACCTAGTACTCTCCAACTTAACGAGAAAGAAGGGAAGCGGCATGATTAGCGTATTATTGTTCGCCGGCCTTGCTGAGAAGGCCGGTAAACAACAAATCATCATTCAAAAAGATCAAACAACGGTTGATGAGATTAAAATAGAATTACAGGAGGTATATGGAGTTGATACTGCACAAAACGTGATGGTTGCAGTCAACGAAATATATACGAGGGGAAATGCTGAAGTGCGTAGCGGGGACACTGTTGCACTCATTCCTCCTGTAAGTGGTGGATAATAGATATTAGAGGACTTGGTTATGGCCGGCGGCTGTAACCAATTTTTTTATGTGTGAAAAGATTGTAGAGGTACTTGGGTATGATCTTCGTAAATAAAACATCCCCGGCGTGCTTTAGAAATGTGAGGATCGAGCTGTTGAATGAGATCATACAATTCGCTGATTCGTCTCACATTGAAATCTGTTTGAGCTTGAAGCTGTTCTTTTAGTTCTTTTGTGCTCACGATGCTTCCCTTTTTTTCTTTAATAATATCTACACACCTTGCTGCGTAGTATATTTTGTCATTAGAAGGTCTGCTCTCTTTCATATCAAGTAATTTGAGCTCATGATAAATCAGTTCTCTTTCCTTTCGAAAGTATTGCCATGCTTCTTGTTCCTTTTCATAAAGTAAAATCAATTGCATTTTCAATTTTTCTCTTAACATTCACTTGACTCCATTTCCACTATCATTTAACCTACCTCTATTTTACATTATATGAAAAAATAACATTTGATCAAGTAAAATCCTTTTATTTTTATTTTTTTAATATGAAAGTATTGATACTAAAGGCTCATCTGTTCTATAAAAGGCGCTAAACATAGTCCTATAAAGCCGGGATTCATTGAAATTACTAGGAATATTTTAACAAAAAATTGTTGTGTCTAACTGAGACCATCTGAATCCAAAGGAAAAGGATATTTATTCCGAAAGACATGTTGTTTACTTCATAAAATGTTTTTCAGTCAGTAAAATCATGATTTTTTCATATGAATATGGTCGGTCCAAGTATCATTTGAAGGATGTCGTTCATGAAAATAGAATAATAGATTCAATCCTATCACTATGAAAATAAGAAAATCAAATGATCTATCACTTATTGGCAATCTTTTGATAAAATAGAAACAACAAGAGTATGAAAAAACGTTTCCATACTTACAGCACATGGAGAGGATGACATTTGATGAAAGAAACAACGCAAAAACCCACAATTATAGGCGTAAGCACAAGACCATCAGAGCATTTAAAAAGAGTGTGGGAGCAGCCATTCGTTTGGTGGCCTTTATCATGTGTGCTTGTATTAACAGTTGTTGTCACTTATTTGTCTCAGCTAGTGAATGAAGGAATGTGGGCAGATTTAATTTTACCAATCCCTTTCGTTTATGTGATCACGCTCATTGGTTTGGTCATTGGGATTGTCATTAATACTGCCGTATACAAGTTCATCGTCTTTTTAGCAAAAGGTGATGCAACGTTTCAGCAGCTATTTTCAGGTGTGCTTTATATCACACCTATTACGATCATTGGTACGATCATTTCTCATTTAGCGATCATCATTTTTCATGTGCCAAAAGATATCACTATTACCTCATTAAACGCATTCATTCGAATGTCTGGTTCATGGCATGCTGTGTTAGGAAATATTGACCTTTTTGTGATCTGGAATCTTGTTTTAACAGGCTTTTTATTGATCAAGGTCGGCCGCATTTCGCCAAGAATATCTTGGATTATTGTGAGTGTCTTTTATGTATTATCTTTAATTTTTCAATATGTAGGAACTACGATCACCATCAACATGCAGTAAGCTGGGGGTAGAATGTTTTTATGAGAAAGAAAATCATCATCGGATCCATTTTGATTATTGTGATTGGTTTATTTATTGGATTTAACATTGCAAAAAACCAATCAAAACCTGTGTCTACGGCAGCATTTAAAACAGTTAAACTCACACCAAAAGAAATAACCTCTAAGGTGATGACGCCTGGAACACTTTCATTCTCGGAGGAGCAATTTATTTATACAGAAGAGGAGAAGGGAAGCCTGAATCATATCGCTGTGAAAGAAGGAGAAAAGGTGAAAGCTGGAACACCGCTCCTTACATATGAAAATAAGGAACTGGAGCTTGAAGAACAGCAGCAAGCACTTGCGGCTGAATCAAGTACACTAAAGCTTCAACAATTACAAAATAGACTCAATACATTAGATGAAAATCAGGGAAAAAAGGCGGGCTTTGATTCGAAAAACGAGCGAGATCAGCTTGAACTCGAACTCAAAGCTGCTGAATTAGAGCAAAAACAAGCGGAGCTTAACCAAGAAAAAGTAAAGGCACAAATAGAAGATTTAACGATACATAGCAAAATTGAAGGAACAGTCATCTCCATCGAGCAAGATGCTGGCGCAGGGAAGCTAGAAGAGAGACAGCCGGTAATCCATATTGGCAATGAGAAAAAAATGATTGTACGAGGCTTAATCAGTGAGTATGATGCTATGAAAGTCAAAAAGAAACAAAAAGTAAAGGTAACGTCTGATGTCATTCGCGGAAAGAGTTGGCAAGGAGTGGTGAAAAAAGTGGGCGCTGTGCCTGCCCAGTCAACAGCAGAAACAGCTGCTAGTGATCAAACCGTACAATATCCAGTCGAAATTGAAATAAAAGGGAAAAAGCCGGATGCAAAACCAGGCTTTAAAATGATCATGGAAATTGAAACGGACAAGCGTCAAGTGCACACAATTCCTGAAACAGCTGTGAAAAAAGAGAAAGATGGTTCATACGTTTATGTTGTTGAAAAGAATGCACTGAAGAAAGTAAAAGTGACATTAGGTGAAACGTCAGGTCAAGATCTTGAAGTGACGAAAGGTTTAACAAAAGAAGATCAAATCATTGCAGAGCCATCAGATGATATGTATGACGGAATGGAAGTGAATGCTGAATGATTCAGCTTTCAAACGTGACAAAAAGCTACGAAGTCGCTGAGGAGACATTTGATGTATTAAGTGAAGTGGACCTCGTCATTGGTAAAGGCGAGTATATGTCCATTATGGGCCCGTCCGGCTCTGGAAAATCAACGTTAATGAATATCATTGGCTGTCTGGACCACCCGACCTCCGGACAGTACCATTTTCAAGGTATGGAGCTGTCGGCAGCAAAGGATCAAGAACTGGCAGTGATTCGAAATCGATCCATTGGTTTTGTTTTTCAACAATTTTATTTACTGCCTAGATTAAATGCGAGGCGAAATGTTGAACTTCCGATGATTTACGCTGGTATCAGTCAAAAGGAAAGAAAAGAACGTGCGGAAATGGCACTTGAAAAGGTTGGTTTGGCAGATCGAATGAAGCATATGCCAAACGAGTTGTCAGGGGGTCAAAAGCAAAGAGTAGCCATCGCACGTGCGATTGTCAATGAGCCGGAGCTTATCTTGGCAGATGAACCAACAGGCGCTCTTGATTCAAAAACGAGCGGCTCGATTATGGAACAGTTTACAAAGCTCAATGAGGAAGGAACAACGGTTGTGCTCGTTACTCATGAAGAAGAAATAGCTGCGTATACAAACCGGATAGTCGTTGTGAGAGATGGACGCCTCGCTCAAGATAGATTGATACAAGGAGACGAATGAATGAAACTCTTTGAAAATATCAAAATAGCGCTGAATTCTGTCCTTGCTCATAAATTGCGGTCTATTTTAACGATGCTTGGCATTATTATTGGGGTTGGCTCGGTGATTGCAGTCGTTGCCATCGGTCAAGGCGGCGAGCAAATGCTGAAAGAATCAATTTCAGGGCCAAACAATACCATTGATATGACCTATACACCCTCTGATGAGGAGTTAAATGCGAATCCGAATGCGTTATTTGAAGCCACATTTACTGAAGAAGACATTCAAAGTGTTCAAGCATTGAATGGGGTTAAACAGGTTGCCTCCTCCACGGCACAAGGCATGCAATTAAGATTCCAAGATACAACAATAGATGCAACGGTCAATGGGATTAATGAAGGCTACACGAATGTACATTCATTACATATAGCAGAAGGACAGGACTTACGTGAAATCGATTTTAGGAGCGGAAGAAGGGCAGCTGTTATTTCAGAAGGGATACAAAAAGAATTGTTTAATGGAGAGAAGGCAGTAGGCGAGTTGATTTGGATGAATGGACAGCCGGTTGAGGTGATCGGAGTTCTAGCAAAACAGGAAGGGCTGTTTTCATTTGATATGAATGAAATATATGTCCCTTTTGCAATGCTGACAACTGCATTTGGTGTGAAAGAATATGATAAGTTGTCTATTCAAGTCGCACATGTTGATCAAATGAAAGAAGTAGGAAAGAGTGCGGCTGCACGCTTAAATGAAAATCACCATACAGAAAATGCTTACGAAATGATCAATCTGGAAGAGATTGCAGCAGGCATTGGTCAGATTACGTCTGTCATGACAACAATCATTGGCTCAATTGCTGGTATCTCATTACTTGTCGGCGGCATTGGTGTCATGAATATTATGCTCGTATCTGTCACAGAAAGAACAAGAGAAATCGGAATTCGAAAGGCACTTGGGGCAACTAGGGCTCAAATACTCGTTCAGTTTTTAATTGAGTCTGTCGTCCTTACACTGATCGGTGGGTTACTTGGAATCGCGCTTGGCTTAGGAGGTGCTTCACTTGTGTCACTGTTTGCAGGGTGGCCTTCTCTTGTATCGTGGCAAATCGTATGTGGAGGCGTCCTATTTAGTATGCTCATTGGTATTATTTTTGGACTGATTCCTGCCAATAAAGCAGCGAGGCTCGATCCTATTGAATCACTTAGATATGAATAATCCTAAAGTTAACGTTCAAGGTGCTGACAAGAAGGTAGAACGAGATATGTTGCCTGCTGTTCCGCACCTGAAGCCTTTATGCAAAACGCATAAAGGCTTTTTTTCGTTCAATTGAATGAAATGAAAAATGATAGAAATGCTAATATCATGACTTTCTTCTCAATGTCACATATTTTTCAGTTTACAAATGGTACATATAAAGGTAAGATGACCATTGTGAAAGATTTTGATAGTTATTGAATGTATTTGATTGTTTTGTATTGATAATGTTGAAAAAAGCGATTACAATAAAGGTGCGCGCAAAATGAATACGTTTTCAAAAGGGGGTGTTTTCAATGCTAACACCAGAAAGACATCAACTCATTATCGACTATTTAGAAGAAAACGATGTCATCAAAATACAGGACTTAACGATTATGACGGATGCGTCTGAATCTACAATTAGAAGAGATTTATCAGCCCTCGAAGAAAAAGGCTTTCTTAAAAGAGTTCACGGAGGAGCTGCTAAAATATCTAGTATTCGTCTTGAACCAGATGTGTTTGAGAAATCTGCCAAAAACCTTCATGAAAAGTCATTGATTGCAGAGGCAGCTGCATCACTTTTAAAACAAGGCGATTGTATTTACTTAGATGCTGGTACGACAACACAGCAAATGATTGACTTTATCGATCCAGATCAAGATATCGTGGTGGTGACAAATGGTGTCATGCACATTGAAGCACTCATGAGAAAAGGCATTTCTTTTTACTTGATAGGCGGATCAGTGAAACATCGAACAGGAGCCATAGTGGGAGCCGCAGCTTTGACAGCTATGGAAAATTACCGTTTTGACAAAAGCTTTGTTGGGACGAACGGCATTCATCCCGAGGCAGGGTTTACAACACCTGATCCAGAAGAAGCGCTCATTAAAAAAAGAGCTATGAAGCAGGCGAAAAAAACCTACATTTTAACAGATGCCTCAAAGTTTGGCGAAATATCGTTTTCAACCTTTGCTAGTTTACAGGAAGCCACCATTATCACAAACGACGCAAAAGAGGATTCATTCGATAATTACCATGAAAAAACGGTTATAAAGGTAGTGAAAACATGATTTATACAGTTACTTTAAACCCATCAGTTGATTACATCGTACACGTGGAGGATTTTGCGGTCGGCGGTTTAAATCGTTCAACCTATGACAAAAAATATCCAGGTGGTAAAGGAATCAATGTCTCAAGGCTTTTAAAACGGCACGGTGTTGAATCAAAAGCACTTGGATTCATTGGCGGTTTTACAGGGAAATATATTCAAGACTTTTTACAAAACGAACAATTACAAACAGCCTTTCATGAGGTGTCAGAAGATACACGTATCAATGTGAAACTAAAAACAGGCGAAGAAACAGAAATCAACGGGCTCGGTCCAAGTATTACTGAAGCACAGTTCGATTCGTTTTTATCCCAATTCACTTCATTAACAGAAGGCGATGTCGTTGTATTAGCAGGCAGCATTCCTTCTTCACTGCCTCATAACACATATGAGCGCATTGCTGAAGTATGTGCGAAGCAAGGGGTAAGAGTAGTACTTGATATTTCTGGAGAAGCCTTAAAAAAAGCAGCAGATCTGAAACCATTCTTAATGAAACCAAACCATCATGAGTTAGGTGAAATGTTTGAAACCAGTATTTCATCTGCAGAAGAAGCCATTCCTTATGGGAAAAAGCTGTTGGAACAAGGTGCTGAACATGTCATTGTATCTATGGCTGGAGACGGCGCTCTCTTATTCAGTAAGGAAGGGATCTTTCAATCTAATGTTCCAAAAGGCAAGTTGATCAACTCAGTTGGTGCAGGGGATTCAGTCGTTGCAGGATTCTTAGCTGGCGTTTCTAAAGGCCTTTCCATAGAAGAATCATTTAAGCTTGGCGTCACATCAGGAAGTGCTACAGCATTTTCTGAGGAACTTGGAACAAAAGAGCTTGTCGATACATTATTGCCACAAGTAAAAGTCACACGCATTTAAAGGAGGAGTCATCATGAAAATTACAGAACTACTCACGAAGCATACGATTAAGCTTCAATTAGACAGCCAGCAAAAAGAAGCCGTTATTGAAGAACTGGTCACTGTATTAGATACAGCTGGTAAATTAAATGATAAAGAAGGCTACAAAGCAGCTGTTGTTAATCGTGAAAAACAAAGCTCTACGGGAATCGGAGAAGGAATTGCGATTCCTCATGCGAAAACAGCAAGTGTGAAAGAACCTGCCATTGCATTTGGCCGTTCAACAGCTGGTGTAGATTATGAATCATTAGACGGACAGCCAAGTCATCTTGTCTTTATGATTGCAGCAACTGAAGGCGCAAACAACACGCATTTAGAAGCACTTTCTCGTTTATCCACACTTCTCATGCGTGAAGAGATCCGAAAGCAACTTCTTGAAGCGGCTACTGAAGATGAAATCATTGAAATTATCAATACACATGATAAAGACGATGAAGAAGAAGAGGAAGTCAAAGAGGAACCGGCTGCACCGGGAAAACCTGCTAAAATTTTAGCGGTGACAGCTTGTCCAACAGGCATCGCGCATACATTTATGGCCGCAGATGCTTTGAAAGAAAAAGCAAAAGAAATGGGCGTTGACATTAAAGTTGAGACAAATGGCTCTAGTGGAATTAAACATGCCCTGACAGCAAAAGAAATTGAAGAAGCGCCAGCTATTATTGTGGCAGCTGATAAACAAGTGGAAATGGAACGCTTTAAAGGCAAACATGTCATTGAAGTACCTGTGACAGCTGGAATTCGCCGTCCGCAAGAATTGATCGAAAAAGCCATCAATCAAGATGCGCCGATTTATAAAGGTTCAGGCGGCAGTTCTTCAAAAGATGAAAATGAATCGTCAGGTAAGGGAAGAAGTGGATTCTATAAGCACTTAATGAGCGGTGTAAGCAACATGCTTCCGTTTGTTGTTGGGGGCGGTATCCTCGTTGCGATTTCATTCTTCTGGGGAATTAACTCAGCTGACCCTAAAGACCCTTCTTTCAATTCATTTGCAGCTGTATTAAAAGGAATTGGTGGAGATAATGCACTTGCCTTAATCGTTGCTGTATTAGCTGGATTTATCGCAATGAGTATTGCAGATCGTCCAGGTTTCGCACCAGGTATGGTTGGCGGATTCATGGCCTCAGCAGCAGGTGCTGGATTCTTAGGCGGATTGATTGCTGGTTTCCTTGCTGGTTACATCGTGGTGCTGCTCAAAAAAGTATTCACTTTTGTACCACAGTCGCTCGATGGTATTAAACCAGTTCTGCTCTATCCATTGTTCGGTATTTTCTTTACAGGGATTATCATGCATTACATCGTCAACACACCTGTTAAAATGGTCATGGACGGATTAACACACTGGCTTGAATCACTTGGTACTGGAAACCTTGTATTAATGGGGATTATTTTAGCTGGTATGATGGCCATTGATATGGGTGGTCCGATTAACAAAGCGGCCTACACATTTGGTCTTGCGATGATTGCTGCTGGCAACTATGCACCGCATGCTGCGATTATGGCAGGCGGAATGGTGCCGCCTCTAGGAATTGCCCTAGCGACAACGATCTTTAGAAACAAATTCTCTAAACGTGACCGTGAAGCAGGTATTACATGCTACTTCATGGGAGCTGCGTTCATTACGGAAGGGGCGATCCCGTTTGCAGCGGCAGATCCTCTGCGCGTCATTCCTTCAGCTGTGATTGGTGCAGCAGTTGCAGGTGGATTAACAGAATTCTTTAGAGTGACGCTTCCTGCACCGCACGGCGGACTATTCGTTTTCTGGGTAACAAACCATCCAGTTCTTTACATCATCAGCATCTTAATCGGTGCCATTGTTACAGCGCTACTTCTCGGAATTCTAAAAAAACCAGTCCGACAAGAAGCTTAATTTGAAAAGAAGCATCGTGAAGAGCGGTGCTTCTTTTTGTTTAATCATCAGCAAATTAGGAAAAAATATCTAATTGAATGGTTGTCTTGTGAATTTTTAAATGACATGTGATAAAGTAAAGTTATTCAATTCGCGTTTCAAGTCTTTTAGCAGAAAGTCTTAGGAGGAAGCAGTATTTTGAACGAAGAAAACAAACAAAACGAAAATGACATTCAATCTGATGGGAAACAAGCCAAAAAAGAGAAGAAAAGTTCTCTGTTTGAATGGATCAAAGCCATTTTAATTGCACTTGCCCTCGTCCTCATCATCCGTACGTTTATTTTTGAGCCGTATGTGGTGGAAGGAGAGTCAATGGAACCAACCCTTCATGATGGAGAAAAGCTGTTTGTTAACAAAACCATCAACTATCTCGGTGGAGTCAAACGTGGTGACATCGTGATTATTAATGGAAAAGACGGTCAGAAAATTCATTATGTCAAACGATTGATCGGCCTTCCAGGCGACACGATTGAAATGAAGGATGATACGCTTTACATTAATGGTAAAAAAGTAGATGAGCCTTATTTAAAAGAGAACAAGGCGCATGCCAAAGAGTATGAGGTACATTTAACAGGAGATTTTGGTCCAGTGAAAGTACCGAAAAACGATTACTTTGTTATGGGTGACAACAGACTGAATTCTATGGACAGTCGAAATGGACTCGGACTCATTGAAAAGGATCGGATTGTCGGCACATCAGAATTTGTTTTCTTCCCATTTGGCGATATTCGACAAACACAATAAATACACCTTTCTCAATGCGTAAGAAAGGTGCTTGAATGGACGACCCTTCATGTAGGGTCGTTTTTAATTTGGTGTGAGCATTGTGACAATGATGACAATGGCCAAAACAGAAGCGAAAACGGACCCAGTAATCGCCAAAACAGAACGGAATAATCCAATTTTCACATTGTCTTTTCCGCGCTTTTGTAAAAACCGTTTTGAAAAGATATGGACCAGTGTGTAAATGAGGACAAGTCCAATATAAAGGCCAAAGTCTCTTGCATTAAAGCCAGTCGCCGATAAATAAATGCCCATAAAGAAAATCAATAAACAGTATTCCATGAGTGTGAGTAATCTCAAATCGCCCGAACTCCTTCAACAAAAACATTCCCACTTATTATACCATATTCGACAAAAAGCCTTTGTTCTTAGCGAGAGACGTTTCTATCAATCGTTATTCATGTTATACTTCATATTGATGAATGAGTGATGGAGGATTAATAAATGATTGCAGTGAATAATGTTAGTTTGCGATTTGCTGATCGTAAATTATTTGAAGAAGTAAATATTAAGTTCACTCCTGGCAACTGCTACGGACTAATTGGTGCCAATGGAGCTGGTAAATCAACGTTCTTAAAGATTCTTTCTGGAGAAATTGAAGCTCAAACGGGCGATGTTCATATGAGTCCTGGTGAACGTTTAGCGATTTTAAAACAGAACCACTTTGAATACGAAGAGTTTGAAGTGTTAAAAGTCGTCATCATGGGTCACAAACGTCTATATGATGTGATGCAGGAAAAAGATGCGATTTATATGAAACCTGATTTCTCAGATGAAGACGGGATTCGTGCAGCAGAGCTTGAAGGTGAATTTGCTGAGTTAAACGGATGGGAAGCGGAAAGTGAAGCTGCGATCCTATTAAAAGGTCTTGGCATTCCAGAGAGCTTGCAATCGAAGAAAATGTCTGAGCTTGGCGGATCTGAAAAGGTTAAAGTATTGTTAGCACAAGCTCTATTCGGTAAACCTGACGTTCTCCTTCTCGATGAGCCAACGAACCACTTGGACTTACAAGCGATCCAGTGGCTGGAAGAGTTCCTCATTAACTTTGAGAATACCGTCATCGTCGTATCGCATGATCGTCACTTCTTAAACAAAGTATGTACGCATATTGCAGACCTTGACTTTGGAAAAATTCAAGTGTATGTCGGAAACTATGATTTCTGGTATGAATCAAGCCAGCTGGCATTAAAACTCAGCCAGGATGCCAACAAGAAAAAAGAAGAACAAATTAAGCAGCTTCAAGAATTCGTTGCTCGGTTCAGTGCGAACGCATCTAAATCGAAGCAAGCGACATCAAGAAAGAAATTGCTTGATAAGATTTCGCTAGATGACATTAAACCATCTTCTCGTAAATATCCTTATGTTCATTTTGCGCCAGAGCGTGAAATCGGAAATGATGTCCTTCAAGTAGAAGGTCTATCAAAAACGATTGACGGTGTAAAAGTACTGGATAACGTCAGCTTTATTATGAATCGTGAGGATAAAATTGCGTTCTTAAGCCGTAATGAGCTTGCTGTCTCTACTTTATTTAAAATCCTTGCTGGTGAAATGGAGCCAGACAGCGGGACGTTTAAATGGGGCGTGACAACATCTCAAGCCTTTTTCCCTAAAGACAACAGCGAATATTTTGAAGGAAGCGATTTAGATCTTGTTGATTGGCTTCGTCAATATTCTCCTAATGATCAAAGTGAAAGCTTCCTGCGTGGTTTCTTAGGCCGTATGCTTTTCTCAGGGGAAGAAGTGAAGAAAAAAGCAAGCGTCTTATCAGGTGGAGAAAAGGTTCGTTGTATGTTATCAAAAATGATGCTGTCTGGAGCGAATATTTTGCTGTTAGACGAGCCGACGAACCATTTAGACCTAGAGTCCATCACAGCGCTGAATAACGGTCTAATGAGCTTTAAAGGGGCTATGCTCTTCTCATCTCATGACCATCAGTTTGTTGAAACAGTTGCAAACCGGATTATCGAAGTGACGCCAAACGGCATCGTTGATAAACAAACAACTTATGATGAGTTCTTATCAGATCAAGAGATTCAAAAAAGACTACAAGAACTGTATGCATAAACATAAAGAAAAGACATCCACATGAGGATGTCTTTTTTCTTTAAAAAGCCCAATTTCCATTTCGGAAAATCGGTTCACGTTTACCATCTTTTGTGATTCCATCAATATTCATTTCCTTTGAACCAATCATGAAATCGACGTGTGTAATACTGCTGTTCACACCAGCTGCTTCTAGTTCCTCACGTTTCATCTCTTTACCGCCTTCGATATTAAATGCATAACCGCTGCCGATGGCAAGGTGATTGGATGCATTTTCATCGTAAAGTGTATTGTAATAGAGGATATTTGAGTTAGAAATTGGTGAATCATCTGGTACAAGGGCAACCTCACCTAGATAATGTGAGCCTTCATCTGTTTCAACGAGAGAGGTTAAAATGTCTTCGCCCTCTTTTGCTTTCACATCTACAATACGCCCATTTTCAAAGGTTAACGTAAATTCATCGATAATGTTTCCTGCATAACTAAGTGGCTTAGTGCTAGAGACAGTTCCGTTTACACCATCTTTTTTAGGTACGGTAAAGACCTCTTCTGTTGGCATATTGGCCATGAATGATACGCCGCGTTCACTTACGCTGCCAGCACCTACCCAAATATGCTGCTCTGGAAGTTCAATCGTTAAATCTGTACCTGGTGCTTCATAGTGCAGCTTGTGGTAGTGACGTTCATTTAATACTTTTACTTTTTCATTTAGTGATTCATCATGCTTTTTCCACGCTTCAACAGGATCTGGCTGATCAGCGCGGGCGACTTTAAAGATTTGTTCCCATAATAATGCAACAGCTTCTTCATCTGCATGCTCAGGGAAAATCTTTTTCGCCCAATCTTTTGATGCAGCCCCGACGACTGTCCATGCAACTTTGTCAGATTGAACGTATTGACGATATGTATGAAGTGCTGAACCTGCAGCTTTTTGCTGTGAAGCAATTTTTTTCGAGTCAATGCCACTTAGAAGATCAGGGCTTTCTGACAAGATCGTAATAAAAGCACCGCCACGTTTTGCGATGGTTTCCATCATCTGTGCTTCCCATTCTGGAAATTGCTCAAACACATCTTGTGGGGCATGTTCATATTTTAAACGGGTCAGAACACCATCACTCCAGCGGATATGTACGTTTTTCGCTCCGCGCTCATATGCGTGTTTTGCCACAAGGCGGACAAGGTCTACAGATTCAGTGAACGCAGATACGACCACTTCTTGACCACTTTGAACATTTACACCTACTTCAACGATGGTTTTTGCATATTGATCTAGTTGTTTTTCGAATGAACTCATAAAAAAACCCTCCTTTAGTCATGTTCATCATATCAGATTTAAGACCGAAAAGGAAAATGGGGAGCCGTCCCGAAGCAAAATAAAAAAGCCGCTTTCGTGCGGCTTTTTTAGCGGTTCAGTTGTTTCACAGGCTGTGCATTAGAAGGGGGCATATGTGAAAACGACAGGCTCATTCCTCCTAAAATAATACCGGTTAAAATGACTGTGACAACGACCCGTTTACCTAAATCAAGCAACATGTTCTTCCTCCTTCACGTTTATCCATTCATCACGATATGATCGAAATGATGAAAAAAGAAGTAGAACATGAAGATTATTTTAATGTTTTTTGCAATTTGTCGATTACTTCTAATGAACGACCCGTTCCAATTGCGACAGATTCAAGAGGATTTGCTGCGATATGAACTGGGACGACAATTTCTTGAGAGAGCCATTCTTGAATGCCGTTTAATAGTGCACCACCGCCAGTTAGAATGACGCCACGATCTACGATATCACCACTCAGTTCTGGTGGGCTGTCTTCTAATGTAGCCCGAATCGCCTCTAAAATATGAAGAAGTGATTCTCGCATAGCACCTTGAATTTCTGTTGATTCAAGTGTAATTGTTTTTGGAAGACCTGTGACAAGGTCGCGTCCACGAACTTCTAATGACTCAGGTTCGTGTTCAATGAGTCCATAACCAATTTCCATTTTTACCTGCTCAGCTGTCCGTTCACCGATCAGTAAATTGTATTTCTTTCTCACAAAAGTAATGATATCTTCATCCAGTTGATCTCCGCCAATTCGGATCGAGTGGCAAGAGACAACTCCGCCAAATGAAATGATCGCTACCTCTGTCGTTCCTCCGCCAATATCTACAACGACGTTGGCAACAGGCTCGTCCACCGGGAGATCAGCACCGATTGCAGCTGCGACGGGTTCTTCAATTAAATGCACATGCTTTGCCCCGCAATTTTTGACAGCATCGCTGATCGCGCGGCGTTCGACAGCTGTTGAACCTGATGGTGTACAAACAACCACAGTCGGCTTTCTAAAGGTAAACCCAATATTTTTTCCTGCTTTTTTCATAATTTGTTTGAGTAAATCGGTTGTCATATCATAATCAGCGATGACACCATCTTTCATCGGACGGATCGCTACAATTTTTCCAGGTGTTTTCCCAATCATCTCTTTTGCTTCTGACCCCACCGCAAGGACAGTTTTTGTTTCCGTATCTACTGCCACAACGGATGGTTCATTGAGAATAATTCCTTTATTTTTACTGTAAACCAATATGTTAGCTGTTCCTAAATCAATTCCAATTTCGGCATTTTGAAACATGTTTTCACCCAATCTCTATTTTTGCTGTTTTAAACAATTTTACATTTAAAAGTTCAGAGGGTTGAGGTCATTTGTGGGGGTTTGTGATCACCTTGAAATGAATCTGTAAAATTCAAGTCTCATTTTGACAATCACAATAAATTTTCCCTTTGATTTTTCGATTTTGAAAAAATTTTTATGCAGGAGAAACCTTTTAAGAATCTCTTACGTCTACGATATATCAATTGGTGAAAAACAGATTGATCTTGAGCTAATGAAAGAAAGAGGGAACGAAATTGAAATCTATCGGAGTTGTAAGAAAAGTAGATGAACTAGGGCGTATTGTGATGCCAATCGAATTGAGAAGAGCACTTGATATCGCTATTAAAGACAGTATGGAATTTTTTATAGATGGAGATAAAATCGTCTTGAAAAAATATCAGCCAGAGGGCGTCTGCCTGATGACTGGTGAGATTACTTCTGAGAACCACGAGTATGGAAATGGTCAAATTACATTAAGCGCTGAAGGCGCAGAACTACTGCTAAAAGAGCTTCAAGAAGCCCTTCAGCAGTAAATAAAAATAGCCTGTTCTCTCCCATTGTGCTGAGAGCAGGCTATTTTTTCTAAAAAAGTTCCTTAAAAATGCCGCATCTCCCTCAAAAAATAAGTGGAAAATGGTACAATTGACAAAGAATCTCAGGGCGGCAGGTGGAATTATTTGAACAAAACATATCAAGTACGGATCCTGTTATCCGTTCTTGCATTTATATTAATTTTGAGCTGGGATTTCTTTTATTATCTTAGCGGCTATCACATTAATTGGCCGCTCGATCTAGCCTTTACAGTCGTTGTTTTGGCCGGTATTTGGAGCATCTCAGGCTATGTGGACCGGTTGAATTTGCTTGTATCAGATTTAAATAAACGAGAAAAAGAAGCACACGAACTGACAGAGCGGCTGAATCGAATAACAGATAACTTGCAAGAAATCGTCTTTGAAACCAATGAAAAAGGTGAAATCATTTTTTTAAATCAAGCCTGGAAACAAATGACGGGTTACGACATAGAGGAGTGTCTAGGTACGATGTACAATCAGTACTTTGATCAAGAAGAGCATGTCGTTCAGCATTTGTTGTCTGTGATCAAAGAGCATAAGGATGAGGGGCGGGTGGAGCTGCAGCTTCTCCATAAAGAAGGAAAAAAGGTATGGGGAGATGTGCATTATAAGCTTTATTTCGATGAACAGCACCAGTTTACTGGAGGTATTGGAACGGTTGCAGATATCACGAAACAAAAGCAGGCAAAGCTTGAACTTGAAAGATCAAATCAGCAATTGCAAATGCAGGCACAAAAGCTGGCTGTTGCAGGACAAATAGCCGCTGGTATTGCCCATGAAGTCAGAAATCCGCTCACCTCAGTCAATGGATTTTTGCAGCTGATGAAAACGCAATATCCTGAAAGAACCGATTATTTTGATATCATCTTTTCTGAAATTAAACGCATTGATTTTGTTTTAAGTGAGCTGCTTGTCTTAGCAAAACCTCAATCGGTTCAATTTCAAGAAGTACAGCTCCATGATTTGCTAGAGCAGGTGATTACCTTATTAAAGACCAATGCCGTTCTTTCAAATATTGATCTCAAACAGCCATTTAAAAAGCAGGATGCTGGCACGATATTAGCAGACGCCAATCAAATGAAGCAGCTGTTCATTAACTTAATCAAAAATGCGATCGAGGCGATGCCTGAAGGCGGCAGTATATACATATCAACAGAAAAAGTGATGAATGAATGGAAAATCACGATTCAAGATGAAGGAAAAGGAATGTCCGAAGAGGACATTCTGAAAATATATGATCCTTTCTTTTCGACTAAAAAAGAAGGTACAGGACTTGGTTTAACGATCTGTGCGACAATCTTAAAAGATCACCATGGAAGAATGGATGTAAAGAGCGAGCTCAGCAAAGGAACGGCTTTTGATATTTACTTACCTGTGTATCAAAAAAGCAGATAGTAGCAAGGTGAGAGGATGTGATGTGTGATGACGAAGGAGACAAAGACGTTATTTGTGTATGGGACACTTTTAAAGCACGAAAAGTATCACGAGACATTGATGAAAGAAAGCAGTCCATTAGCAGCATCTGCTTGGATAAAAGGGAGACTGTACGATACAGGTGAGGGTTACCCTGTGTGTGTTGTCTCGGAACAAAACACAGTATATGGAGAATTGTATGAGGTCAGTGATGAAACGCTGCATAAGATAGATGAGCTAGAGGAAGGGTATGACCAGCAGGAAATAGAGGTTATGACAGACCAGGGGCCAAGGTCAGCCGTTGCTTATACAATATGTAAGCAGAAGGCATCGAGCCTGAAGGAGATTGAAAGCGGCTGCTGGAAGTCATATCAACTATGGGAGCGCAAACCGTCTTCCTTCTATTATTTTGCCTATGGGTCCTGTATGGATGATGCAAGGTTTAAGCTTGCGAAAGTGGAACATTATTTCAAACAAATCATCGGCGGCGGCACACTTGATCGTTTTACCACAAGGTTTACATTGGTGCGCCCTGATGGATCAAGAGCAGATATGGTAGAAGACGGCGGAGAAACAGAGGGTGTTCTATATGAAGTACCTTTTGATGCCATTCGTTATTTGTACAAACGAGAAGGTGTAAATGAAGGGACTTATCGCCCAGCATTTGTCGATGTCACAGTAGGTGATCAAGTGTATGAGGACTGCTTAACGTTTCTCGTTTTAAAAAAGAGCGAAGAAATTGCGCCTCCTGGTCATTATCGCAGTGAAATCGAAAAAGGAGCAGACCTTTACTTAAGTGAAGCGTTCCGTAAAAAAATACGGTCGCATATGGATTCATTAATGAAACCGTAGTAAAATGCATGGTAAGTGATATAAAAGGAGTCTGAACATGAAAAAGGAATATGCAGTCATTGGTCTTGGACGCTTCGGCGGAAGTATCTGCAAGGCGCTAAGCGAAGAAGGACTTGAAGTCATGGCCATGGATATGAATGAAGATCGTGTGAACGAATATGCTAAAATTGCATCACATGCCGTGATTGGTGATTCGACGGACGAATCTGTCCTAAAAAACCTAGGCATCCGCAATTTTGATCATGTGATCGTGGCGATAGGTGAAAACATTCAGGCGAGTATTTTAACAACGATTATGCTGAAAGAACTTGGTGTCAAAATGGTCACAGTGAAAGCTCAAAATGACTACCATGAAAAGGTTTTGAATAAAATTGGTGCGGACCGTATTGTCCATCCTGAACGAGACATGGGCAGGCGGATTGCACATAAAATTATTTCTAACAACGTGCTTGATTATTTAGAGCTGTCAGATGAGTACAGCCTCATTGAAATCGTCGCCAACAGCAGACTTGCTGGGCACTCTTTGTTAGATCTCGACATTCGTGCAAGGTACGGGATCAATATCGTGGCAATTAAACGCGGGAAAGAAGTGATCGTTTCACCGCTCGCAGATGAAATGATTCAAAAAGAAGATATCCTCATTGTCATTGGGGCAGTGGCAGATATCGGGCGCTTTGAAAAAAGAGAAATGCAGAACGACTATTAAACACTCCGAGAAGGGGTGTTTTTTTGCTTTAGAAGTGTACATATGGGGCGGACATTGTGGGAGAGAACAAAATGGAAAAGAGCCGTTTACTTTCTAAAAGAACAGCAAAATAGAACATGGTTATTTTTCAGCCAATTATCACTATTCAGAAATAAAAATCAATCTTTTGATATGGTTGATTTTCTCTAAATGTCATTGACTGGGCAAACAGATTCGTTTACGATAAGAAACATTATATTGTTTACTCGGAGGAGGCAGTGTCGTTGGATAAGGAGCTTTTCAGACATCAAATTGAGGTAGCTGCAAAGAGAAAAAAAGCAGCCCTAGTGATTAAACATGCGAAGGTTATGGACGTGTTTAACCAGGAATGGATAGACGCTGATGTCGCTGTTGAAAATGGAAAAATAGTAGGAATTGGGGAGTATGAGGGAGAACAGGAGCTGGATGCAACAGGTCAAATGCTTGTTCCTGGTTTCATTGACGGCCACGTTCATATCGAATCCTCGATGGTGACTCCTGCTGAATTTTCCAAAGCTGTCGTTCCTCACGGTGTGACAACTGTTGTAACAGACCCGCATGAAATTGCCAATGTATCCGGTGTTGCAGGTATCCGTTTTATGCTCGAAGAAGCGAGAAAAGCTGCTCTAAATATATATTTCATGCTGCCATCCTGTGTACCGGCAGTCAGCTTTGAACGATCAGGTGCTGCACTAAAAGCAAAAGATTTAAAGCCTCTTTATCAGGAGAAAGAAGTGCTTGGTCTTGCCGAAGTGATGGATTATGTCGCGGTGGAACAAGCGGAAGAAGATATGCTTCAAAAACTGCTTGATGCTCAACATGAACATAAACTCATTGATGGCCATCTAGCAGGATTAACGAACCGATTAATTAATGTGTACCGAACAGCTAATGTCCAAACGGATCATGAGGTGACAACAGCTCAAGAGGCCCTTGAACGTGTCAAAAGAGGCATGTATGTCATGCTGAGAGAAGGCTCTGTTGCTAAAAACGTGAAAAACGTATTACCTGCTGTCAATGAGAAGAATGCGAGACGCTTTTTCTTTTGTACGGATGATAAACATTTAGATGATTTAATGGCTCAAGGAAGTATTGATGAACAAGTACGGATGTCGATACAAGAAGGATTGGACCCCTTTTTAGCATATCAAATGGGAAGTTTAAACGCAGCGGAGTGCTTCGGTCTCAAAACAAAGGGAGCGATTGCACCAGGCTTTGACGCGGACTTTATGCTCATTTCTGACTTACATGAGGTAGGAATTACAAGCGTCTTTATCGCAGGAGAATTGGTCTCTGAACATGGAGAATATTTGCCAAGTGTCGACAAGATCACGCCAAGTTCTTCGCTCATGCAATCGGTACATGCAGTGGACGTTCAAGAGAAAGATCTAACGCTGCCTATAACAGATCATCAAAAGATGAATGTCATTCGCATTATACCGAATCAGCTTGAAACGCAATTAGAACAAATATCTCCTTCTGGAAGCGATGGACAATTTACGAGTGATATTGATCGAGATGTATTAAAAATAGTACTTGTCGAACGCCACAAAGGTCTATCTGAAATTGGGATAGGGGTTGTCAGCGGATTCGGCTTAAAAGAGGGGGCAATTGCAACAACAGTTGCCCATGACTCGCATAACTTAATTGCCGTTGGAACAAATGATGCTGATATGATCAAAGCCATTGAGACGTTAAAAGAAGCAGGGGGCGGTTTGACCGTTGTAAAAGACGGAAAAGTTCTTCATACGCTTCCATTACCGATTTCCGGTTTATTATCAGATCAACCTGCACATACGGTCAATGAAAGCCTTCATGCACTCCATGATGCTTTAAAGGAAACAGGCTTTGTCTTAGACTTTAATCCGTTTTTGACATTATCCTTCTTGGCACTGCCAGTCATTCCTGATGTGAAAATGACAACACAAGGATTGTTTGATGTGAGAAGTTTTCAGCATCTCCCGATTCAATCGTAAAACAATGACTGAACCCGCACGTATCTTACAGATATGCGGGTTTTTTAATGCGCATAAAAAAGAGACACAGCCAATTGGCTGTGTCTCCTTGTACGTCATTACACTTCCATAATAATCGGTAAGATCATTGGGCGGCGTCTTGTTTTTTCATAAAGGAAAGGAGCAAGAGTGTCAGTAATCTCGTTCTTAATTTCTGACCATTGAGTCGTCTTACGTTCCATTACTTTTTCAAGATGCTTTGAAATGAGATCTTGCGCGTCATTAATGAGGTCTCCAGATTCTCTCATGTAGACAAAACCTCTTGAGATTAAATCAGGACCTGCAGAAATTTTAAATTCTTTCATATCCATGCTGACAACAACAATGACAAGACCTTCTTCTGAAAGAATGCGGCGGTCTCTTAAGACGATATTCCCGATATCGCCAATTCCGCTTCCGTCGATATATACGTTACCTGAAGGAATTTTGCCAGCGACACTTGCTTCGTCACCTTTTAGTGCAAGAACTTCACCATTATCCATGATAAAGCAGTTTTCCTCAGGAATTCCGCAATCATTCGCCAGTTTAATATGCGTTTTTTGCATGCGGTATTCACCGTGAATCGGCATGAAGAATTTAGGTTTAATTAAACGGAGCATCAGCTTTTGTTCTTCCTGCCCGCCGTGTCCAGAGGTATGAATATTATTGAGTGAGCCATGAATGACTTCAGCACCAGCACGATAAAGCTGGTTAATGGTACGGCTTACGCTAATATTGTTACCTGGGATCGGTGAAGACGAGAAGACAACAGTGTCTCCAGGGTTAATTGAAATCTGGCGGTGCGTACCGTTGGCAATACGAGAAAGAGCGGCCATCGGTTCGCCCTGACTACCAGTACAAAGAATGGTTACTTTGTTTGCTGGTAGACGGTTGATTTCATTGTGTTCAATGAACGTGTTTTTTGGACATTTAATGTAGCCAAGATCTTGTCCAATATCAATAGCAGACTCCATACTTCGTCCAAACACCGCAACTTTTCGACCGTTGGCAACAGCGGACTCGATCACTTGCTGAAGTCTGTGAATGTTTGAAGCAAACGTAGCAAAGATGATACGGCCGTCGACTTTTCTAAAAATGTCATCAATGCTTTCACCTACGCGTCTTTCAGACATCGTAAATTCTGGAATTTCACTGTTTGTACTATCGGATAAAAGACATAGAACGCCTTCTTTCCCGATTTCAGCCATTTTTGTTAAGTTGGCAGGCTCGCCAACAGGCGTAAAGTCAAACTTGAAATCACCTGTATGTACGATGTTACCAGGAGGTGTCTTCACGACAATTCCATAAGAATCTGGAATACTGTGTGTTGTTCTAAAGAAAGACACAGCTGTTTTTCTAAATTTAATGGTATCTTCTTCTTCAAAAATGTGAAGTTTTGTCTGTCTCAAGAGACCGTGCTCTTCCAATTTATTACGAAGTAGGCCGATTGCGAGTTTGCCGCCGTAAACTGGAATATTTACTTGCTTGAGAAGGTAAGGGATACCGCCGATGTGGTCTTCATGTCCGTGAGTAATAAAAAGACCTTTGATTTTATCTTCGTTTTTAACTAAATACGTATAGTCAGGGATGACGTAATCAATTCCAAGAAGTTCATCTTCAGGGAACTTAATACCAGCATCAATCAAAATGATTTCATCTTGAAATTGAACGCCATACGTGTTTTTACCGATCTCGCCTAATCCGCCGAGCGCAAAAACTGCCGCCTGATCGTTTTTTACAAATTTCATTCCTCTCATAGCTCCAATACTTTAAAATTTTCACTTTCTCGTTCATAGTCTAAAAAAGCACCGTCTACAGGCTGAATGAATTCAATATTGTAGTTATGTTTTTTCAACTTATCGCGTACGTCTCTTTCAGAAACCGCTTCAACGTATAGTGAATCTGTGTGTTCTCTCACAGGTACCTCAGTCGTACTTGCCTGAAAAAATACCTTATATATCATCCAAATCTCTCCTTAAATACCGTATGTTACACTCGCTTATTCTATTATATTAAAAAAACGCGCATAAGAAAAGTCTCAGAGAAAAAAGGACCTTCAGCAAATGTGCGGAAGATCCTTTTAAGCAATCGATTTTTTACGAAGCATGTCCTTCCATTGTCTTCGAATTTTCTTGCGCAGACGACGAAGCATCGCGGATCGCCTCCTTTCGGTATGAGTCTCATTCAGCCATTTGTTCCGTTCTCTCTATATACTTGTATTATATGATGTTTCCACTTAATGTTACATGGTTATATGTGGGAAATGGGCGTTTTAAGAGGAAGTGGTTTCGTCAGTGAAGATCTTTCTGTATGATGAAGGGGAGAGGGTATACATAACAAGAGACAGGAGACGAGATATGAATAAAAAAGTCATCTTCTTTGATATCGACGGTACTTTATATGACCATGATAAAAAAATACCTGAATCAACGAAGCGAGCTGTTCGTTTATTAAAAGAAAAAGGGCATCATCTCTTCATTGCATCTGGCCGTTCGCCTTTTCTCATCCAGCCTATTTTAGAAGAAATAGGGCTTGACTCATTTATTGCTTATAACGGTCAGTATGTCATGTACGAAGGAGAAGTCATTTACGACAATCCGCTTAAGCAAGAGCTGATGGATAAAATTTATGAAACAGCGGATCAACATGATCATCCGCTTGTTTTCATGGGAGAGAAGACGATGAAGGCATCTGTGCCGAACCATCCATTTATCCATGAAGGGATTGGCACTTTAAAAACAGAGCATCCCGAGCACGATTTGTCATTCTTTAAAGAAAACGTCATTTATCAAATGCTGCTATTTTGTAAAGCAGAAGAGGAACATCTATATGAAGCGTTCCGTGAAGAAATTGATCTCGTCAGGTGGCATGAGCTGTCTACTGATGTCCTGCCAAAAGGTGGATCGAAGGCTGAAGGAATTAAACGAGTCATTGAAAGACTTCCTTACGATCAAAAGGACACAATTGCCTTCGGTGACGGGCTGAACGATCGAGAAATGATTTCTTTTGTTGGAACAGGCGTTGCGATGGGGAATGCAGTCAATGAATTAAAAACATTAGCTGACTTTGTCACCAAACCTGTAGATGAGGATGGCATATTCCACGCTGTGACTGAATTAGGCCTTATTGATGAATAAAAAACAAGACCCGCTGATGGACGGGTCTTGTTTTTATATTATGATCTGCCGATCGCAACCGCGTTTTCTGGCTCGGCGAATGGATGATCTTTTTGAATATGATCATAAAACATAATGCCATTTAAGTGGTCAATTTCATGCTGAAAAACGATGGCCGGAAACCCTTTTAGGCGAATATCAATGTCTTCACCTTCAAGCGTTGTACCTTTCACCCTGATTTTTTCATAGCGCGGGACGAATCCAGGGATGGCTTCATCAACAGATAAACAGCCTTCTCCAGTAGCTAAATAAGCTCTTTTGACTGAATGGCTAACAATGCGAGGATTGAATAATGCATAGCTGTAAAGTTCTCCGCCCTCGTCTTCACAGTGAACAGCGATCATTCGTTTACTGATATTGATTTGCGGAGCTGCTAGGCCAACACCGGGTCTAAGTTCATATTTTTCAGCAATGTCTGCATCCTGACTGTTTTTGACAAATTCAATCATGTCAGCTAATTGCTGTTTTTCTTCTTCTGTTGGCGGGAGTTCGACCGCTTCAGCTGTTTGTCTTAAGACGGGATGCCCGTCTCGTACGATATCATCCATGGTAATCACAAAACTTCACTCCTATTTCCTTTGTATGTAAAGTATATAAAATGATACACAACATATGCAATGAAATAAAGAAGACCGGTCGTATGAGACCGGTCAGAGGCTTATTCAGCCATTAGCAGCAGCCACCGCCGCCTAAGAATGCTGCGCCAACAATGATCAATAGAATGAATAGGACGACGATTAAAGCGAATGTACGTCCACCACCGTAACCGCAACCGTATCCACCACCATAACTTGGATAGCAACAACCGCCGCCGTATCCATAACCGTAACCGCCGTATCCACCATACATACTTCCATGACTATAATTAGACATACTTTTGACCTCCTTTGGAAATACACTCGGCCTCTCATAAGTGAAGGCGAAGCGTGTAATATAAACTATGTATGAATGCACTATTTGTATAGTCATGAGCCTAGAGCATGAAAAAAATCTTCTTTCCCCTCAAAAAACCATCCTCTTTCCTTGTCACAACCGCTCTGAAAAATTATAGTGGTATGTGGAGATGTAAAGGGGGACCTTGTAATTGAAACAGATGAAAAGAAGAATAAAAGCAGGTGCAACTTTAGCGGGGATATGTACCCTCTTGCTTGCGGGCTGCGGAGGTCAAAATCCGCTTTATGAGATGCAAGATGCCATGACAAAAATGAGCGAAAAAGAAGCATCCTTTGAAAAAGAACAAGGCGCACTGCAAAGCTATGAAAAAAAAGAGCAGCAGTTGTATAAAAAAATGATTCAAACAACAAAAGACCACACAAAAACAGTCTCAAACTTGTCTGATCAAGCATTAGCATCGGCAGAAAAGCGTGAAGAACATTTAAAAACAGAAAAAGACAGCATGGATCAATCGAAAAAAGAATTTCAAACTGTAAAGGAATTCGCTGGACAGATAAAAGATGCGGAAGTAAAAGACAAAGCAGAACAAACAGTCAAATCAATTGAAAAAAGATATGCATCGTATGATCAGCTTTACCGTGAGTATCAAAAGGCGCTGAAACAAGACAAGCACTTGTATGAATCCTTAAAAAGAAAAGACTTAGGATACGCCGAACTGAAATCCAAACTGAAAACAGTCAATCGTTCCTATAGTAAAGTTAGAAAAGAAAGCAAGAAGTTCAATCAATATACAGATCAATTGAACGAATATAAACAAGCTTTATACAAAACAGCTCAGAAAGAATCACAAAACAGTTAAAAACAGTACTTGCATATTTGCTAGCTCTGTTTATCGCTGCTACTCACTAAGTGCCTGCGTGTCGTTACTCGTTTTTCCAAGATGTCAAACTGAAAAGAAGAGAAAGGGTTAAAATGAAGTTCATTTTAGCCCTTTGTCCATCACGATCAAAAGAGCTGAAAATAGCTCTTTTTTTATTTTTCGACAAAAACAAACATGTGCTATTGTAGTACAGTGATCCACTCTATACTAGTACAGTTTGTGCTGTTGATTAAACAGATTGATACAGGTCACCATAAAAAGTAAAGCGAATACATTTATTTAAATAAAGCCGTTAAATCAATTGACGGACTATTTTTCTTGTTGTAAACTATTCCTTGTTAACAGAAGTTGTATTAGTTTTTTGTGAACTATCGTTAATACAGTTAGAAAAACTCAAAAGCAAGCGATCATCCAATGTTTCGACAATGATCTTTGTGGCTATTATATACAGGAGTCATATGAGCATTTTGGGTTATCCTATATCTGTATGTATAAATGGATTCACGACAAATTGACTGTTAAAAGAAAGGAAGAGGTGACTTTAGAATGGCTGCAAAAACAAAAAAAGCAATTGTTGATAGCAAAAAGCAATTCGATGCCATCAAAAAGCAGTTTGAAACGTTCCAAATTTTAAACGAAAAAGGCGAAGTCGTAAACGAAGCGGCAATGCCAGATCTTTCAGATGACCAATTAAAAGAATTAATGCGCCGTATGGTGTTTACACGTGTATTAGATCAACGTTCAATTTCATTGAACCGTCAAGGACGTCTTGGCTTCTATGCGCCAACAGCTGGACAAGAAGCTTCTCAGCTTGCAACTCACTTTGCACTTGAGAAAGAAGATTTCATTCTTCCAGGATATCGTGATGTACCACAATTAATCTGGCATGGTCTTCCACTAACAAAAGCATTCTTGTTCTCTCGTGGACACTTTGTTGGAAACCAAATGCCTGAAGATGTGAATGCACTTTCTCCGCAAATCATTATCGGTGCACAAATCATTCAAGCTGCTGGTGTAGCTCTTGGTTTGAAAAAGCGCGGTAAAAATGCTGTTGCAATCACTTACACTGGTGATGGTGGAGCTTCACAAGGTGATTTCTACGAAGGTATTAACTTTGCAGGGGCTTACAAAGCGCCAGCGATTTTTGTTGTCCAAAACAACAGATATGCGATCTCTACACCTGTTGAAAAGCAATCTGCTGCACAAACGATTGCACAAAAAGCAGCTGCAGCTGGTATCGTAGGCGTACAAGTTGACGGTATGGATGCATTAGCTGTATATGCAGCGACTGCTGAAGCTCGTGAGCGTGCTGTAAATGGTGAAGGTCCAACATTAATTGAAACTCTTACATTCCGTTACGGCCCACATACAATGGCTGGTGACGATCCAACAAGATATCGTACAAAAGAAGATGAAAATGAGTGGGAGCAAAAAGATCCATTGGTACGCTACCGCAAATTCTTGGAAAACAAAGGCCTTTGGTCTGAAGAAGAAGAGAATAAAGTCATCGAAGATGCAAAAGAACAAATCAAACAAGCAATCAAAGAAGCTGACGAACAGCCTAAGCAGAAAGTCACTGATTTGATTGAAAACATGTACGATGTGAAACCATTTAACTTGGTTGAACAGCTTGAAATCTACAAACAGAAGGAGTCGAAGTAAGCCATGGCGCAAATGACATTGATTCAAGCGATCACTGATGCGTTACGCACAGAACTGAAAAATGACGAAAACGTTCTTGTTTTCGGAGAAGACGTTGGTAAAAACGGCGGCGTATTCCGTGCGACTGAAGGATTGCAAAAAGAGTTTGGTGAGGATCGTGTATTCGATACTCCACTTGCTGAATCTGGTATTGGCGGTCTTGCAATTGGCCTTGGACTACAAGAATTCCGCCCAGTAATGGAAATTCAATTCTTCGGATTCGTTTACGAAGTATTAGATTCTGTTTCTGGACAAATGGCTCGTATGCGTTACCGTTCTGGTGGACGCTGGCATTCTCCAGTGACAATCCGTTCTCCATTTGGCGGAGGAGTTCACACACCTGAGCTTCACGCTGACAGCTTAGAAGGTCTTATTGCACAACAGCCTGGTATCAAGGTTGTTATTCCTTCAACACCTTACGATGCAAAAGGACTTTTAATTTCTGCAATCCGTGACAACGATCCGGTTGTATTCCTTGAGCATATGAAACTTTATCGTTCTTTCCGTCAGGAAGTTCCTGAAGAAGAGTACACAATTGAAATCGGTAAAGCTGACGTGAAACGTGAAGGTTCTGACCTTTCAATCATCACTTACGGTGCAATGGTTCACGAATCACTTAAAGCTGCTGAAGAACTTGAAAAAGAAGGCGTTTCTGCTGAGGTCGTTGACCTTCGTACAGTGAGCCCGCTTGATATTGAAACAATCATCGCTTCTGTTGAAAAAACAGGCCGTGCGATCGTTGTTCAAGAAGCACAAAAACAAGCTGGTATTGCAGCAAACGTAGTAGCTGAAATCAATGATAGAGCAATTCTTAGCCTAGAAGCACCAGTACTTCGTGTAGCTGCACCTGATACTGTATTTGCTTTCTCTCAAGCTGAGAGCGTATGGCTTCCAAACCATAAAGACGTGCTTGAAACAGCTAAGAAAGTTCTTGAATTTTAATTAAATGACAGAGGGGAAAAGAATTTATTTCTCTTCCCCTTTATCAATTACATGACCGTGTAATGTTGACAGAACAAGGGTTTAACATAATCTAGGAGGCGAAAAACAGTGGCATTTGAATTTAAACTTCCGGACATCGGAGAAGGTATCCACGAAGGTGAGATCGTTAAGTGGTTTGTAAAACCAAACGACGAAATCAATGAAGATGACGTTTTAGCAGAGGTACAAAATGATAAAGCAGTTGTAGAAATTCCTTCACCTGTTAAAGGAAAAGTATTAGAATTAAAAGTTGAAGAGGGAACAGTTGCAACTGTAGGACAAACAATCATTACGTTTGATGCACCTGGTTACGAAAATCTTCAATTTAAAGGCAGCGAAGAAGAAGGCGAAGCGAAAACTGAAGCTCAAGTACAAGGTACTGCTGAAGCTGGTAACGAGCCTGAAAAGAAAGAAGTTGCTCAAGAAGAAGCGGCAGCAGCAACTGGTGCTGGTGCACAAGAGCAAGTAGATGCTGATCCTAACAAACGCGTTATTGCTATGCCATCTGTACGTAAATATGCGCGTGAAAAAGGCGTTGAAATTTACAAAGTTGCAGGTACTGGTAAAAATGGCCGCGTGCTAAAAGAAGATATCGACAGCTTCCTTAATGGCGGTTCTGCAGCAACTCAAGCAGCAGCACCTCAAGCAGCTGAAAGTGCGAAAGAAGAAGCGGCTCCAAAAGCGGCAGCAGCTCCAGTTTTAGAAGGAGAATTCCCAGAAACTCGCGAGAAAATGAGCGGAATCCGCAAAGCGATCGCGAAAGCAATGGTGAACTCTAAGCACACAGCTCCTCACGTAACATTAATGGATGAAGTTGATGTAACAAACCTTGTTGCACATCGTAAACAATTCAAACAAGTTGCAGCTGATCAAGGAATCAAGTTAACTTACTTGCCTTACGTTGTAAAAGCTCTAACTTCTGCTTTGAAAAAGTACCCAGTACTTAACACTTCTATCGATGATAAAACAGATGAAGTTGTTCAAAAGCATTACTACAACATCGGAATTGCAGCTGATACTGAAAAAGGCTTGCTTGTTCCAGTTGTGAAAAATGCAGATCGCAAAGCGATTTTCGAAGTATCTAACGAAATCAACGAGCTTGCAACAAAAGCACGTGATGGTAAATTGGCTCCAGCTGAAATGAAGGGTGCATCTTGCACAATCACAAACATCGGTTCTGCTGGTGGACAATGGTTTACTCCAGTCATCAACCACCCAGAAGTAGCGATCCTTGGTATTGGCCGTATCGCTGAAAAAGCGGTTGTTCGTGATGGCGAAATCGTTGCAGCTCCAGTCTTAGCTCTTTCCCTAAGCTTTGACCACCGTATGATTGATGGAGCTACTGCGCAAAATGCCCTTAACCACATCAAGCGTTTATTGAATGATCCACAATTAATTTTAATGGAGGCGTAAATTCATGGTAGTAGGAGATTTCCCAATCGAAACAGATACTCTTGTCATCGGTGCAGGTCCTGGTGGATATGTAGCTGCTATTCGTGCTGCACAGCTAGGACAAAAAGTAACAATCGTTGAAAAAGGAACACTTGGCGGCGTATGTCTAAACGTCGGCTGTATCCCTTCAAAAGCATTGATCAATGCTGGACATCGTTTCGAGAATGCAAAGCATTCTGAAGACATGGGTATCAAAGCTGAAAACGTAACAGTTGATTTCACAAAAGTTCAAGAGTGGAAAGCTTCTGTTGTAAACAAATTAACAGGTGGAGTTCAAGGTCTTCTAAAAGGAAATAAAGTAGACATCGTCAAAGGTGAAGCTTATTTCGTAGATAGCAACTCTGTACGTGTCATGGATGAAAATTCAGCGCAGACTTATACATTTAAAAATGCAATTCTTGCAACTGGATCTCGTCCAATCGAATTGCCTACATTTAAATACACAGACCGCGTGATTAACTCAACTGGTGCTTTAGCGCTTAAAGAAGTACCTAAAAAGTTAGTTGTCATCGGTGGTGGATACATCGGTACTGAGCTTGGTACTGCTTATGCGAACTTTGGAACAGAAGTTGTCATCCTTGAAGGTGGAGACGAAATCCTTCCAGGTTTTGAAAAGCAAATGAGCTCATTAGTGAAACGTAACCTGAAGAAAAAAGGAAACGTTGAAATTCACACAAACGCTCTTGCAAAAGGCGTTGAAGAAAAATCTGACGGTGTCACTGTTACTTTCGAAGTAAAAGGTGAAGAAAAAACTGTCGATGCTGACTACGTACTTGTGACTGTTGGTCGTCGTCCAAACACAGATGAGCTTGGTCTTGAGCAAGTTGGTGTTGAATTGACAGACCGCGGAGTTGTCAAAACTGACAAACAATGCCGTACAAGCGTTTCAAACATCTATGCAATTGGTGACATCGTTGATGGACCACCACTTGCACACAAAGCTTCTTACGAAGGTAAAATTGCTGCTGAAGCAATCGCTGGAGAGCCAGCTGAAATTGATTACCTTGGTATTCCTGCTGTTGTATTCTCTGAGCCAGAACTTGCAACTGTTGGATACACTGAAGCAGAAGCAAAAGAAGAAGGAATCGACATCGTTGCAGCGAAATTCCCATTCGCAGCGAACGGACGTGCACTTTCTCTTGATGCAACTGATGGCTTCATGAAAATGATCACTCGTAAAGAGGATGGTCTAGTTATCGGTGCACAAATCGCAGGTGTTGGTGCTTCTGATATGATTTCAGAGCTTAGCCTTGCAATTGAAGCTGGTGTGACAGCTGAAGATATCGCAATGACAATTCACGCTCACCCAACTTTAGGTGAAATCACAATGGAAACGGCTGAAGTAGCAATCGGAAGCCCAATCCATATCGTAAAATAATGAACGTTGAAACCCTCTCCACATGGAGAGGGTTTCAGATTGTTGACAAAGGGCTAAAATGAACTTGATTTTAGCCCTTTGTCTTCTTTTCAGCGTGATAGAAAACCTTTGAAATCTAGGAAGGACGAGTACTGGAGCGGAGCGAATTTGACATTCGTGAGCACCAGCACGCAGGACTGACAAAGAATGCGAGGGTTTGTCTACACGCTGAAGCCCTCACCACACGGAGAGGGTTTTTTTATGTATGTGAAACCTCGCTGAAAAAGAAAAACCCTCATGAGCTGAGGGCTTTTTTCATATGGATATATAAGTGCAAAGTCGAATCGTTAATTTGTATTCACTCGATCTAATGCTTGGCATATAGGTGATAAGATATCCTCTTTACTTCGGACATTACCTTCCACCTTCACAATGACCTTTTCATTATTGACAAGTAAAATAGCCGGCAGTTCGTCTACTTCATTTTTCCAGCCTTTACGATCTTCTTTGACAATCATCTTGGACATTTCCTTCGGATATTCATTTTTTAAATCGAGCACTGCGTCATAATAAGGACTTTCTTTATCAAGATTCTCTGCATCAGTAAAAAAGAGAATTCTTGGCTTTTGAATATGACTGACCTGGTCTGTCTGATTCGGTATGATATACGCAAATGAGCATGAACTAAGTACAAAGAGCATAGGGAATATAATGAGAAGGGTCCTCATAAAATTCAATCTATTCACCTCAAAATCCTTTGGGGTTGTACCAACATTTTTAGGAGCCAGTTCCCTGTTAGTCACTCTAGTGTATCACGTCCTTTTTGACAATTTTCGATTGTTACTCAATTGTTACAGAATTGATATGAAGCAAAATACATTTGAAACGTTTCCTCAATATGATGAGAAAAAAGCATATTTTTATAAAAAATGATTAAATGTGTCATACAATTAACCGTTGACAACTTAAATGTGACATCATATTATAGAGATATGAAATAGATTAAACGCTTTCAAACTTTGAGTAAAGAAAAGGGGAATGTACGTGGGTACAATTATTTGTCAAGATTGCAATGAAACCATTGATCAATTTGAAAATGAAAAAGTGACAACACTTTATGGAACATGTGGTCACTGTCATTGCTGTGATGAAGCCTCTGAATAAATAAAAAAGCATGCAGCTCCAATTGGGGCTGCATGTTTCTTTTTTATAAAATGGCTTTTTGTTCTTTAATGACACGAATCATATTTAGTGTGGAATCTTCAGGTCCTTGAACAGGAAGACCGATTTCGATATTTTTAAAGATATAGGAGATATTTTCTTCTGTGATGATTTCTCCTGGTATAAAAATAGGAATACCAGGCGGATAAACCATGACAAATTCTGCAATGATTCGGCCAGCCGCTTCTTTAAATGGAATGACTTCCGTTGTTGCGTAAAAAGCGTCACGCGGCGTCATCGCAAGCGAAGGGATCTCAGGCAGTAACACTTCTGTTACGGCTTGTTTTCCGCCTTGACGTGCAGAGGTGGCCGCAATTTCCTTCATAGCCGTTACAAGCGTATCAATCGTCTCATCACAATCGCCAGGCGTCACGATACATAAAATATTGTATAGGTCAGAGAGCTCTACTTCAATTCGGTAGCTTTCTCTTAGCCATTTCTCCACATCATGGCCATTGAGTCCAAGGTCTTTAATGGAGATGATTAATTTTGTTGGGTCATAATCGTAAGTAGAAGGTGAACCGAGAATTTCTTGACCAATACAAGTAATGCCTTCAATTTCGTTTAAACGAGTTCTTGCTGATTCAGCTAATCGAATGGCTTCATCTGCAAGTGCCTTTCCTTCAGTCGCTAATCGCTTTCTAGCGACATCCAGGGAGGCTAAGAGCAAATAAGAAGTAGACGTAGTTGTCAGCATGCTTAAAATAGATTGTACTCGATCCTTTGAAACAAGTCCTTCTTTTATATTTAAAATCGAGCTTTGGGTGAGAGAGCCGCCAAGTTTATGCACACTTGTTGCTGCCATATCAGCTCCCGCCTGCATCGCAGACAATGGAAGCTCATCGTGAAAATGAATATGCACACCATGTGCCTCATCTACAAGAACAGGTACGTCATATGAATGAGCAATCTCTACAATGGTTTTTAAATCAGCTGAAATACCAAAATACGTTGGGTTAATCACAAGCAGCCCTTTCGCATCTGGATGTTTAGTCAGCGCTTTTTTAGCTGACTCTGGCGTGATGCCATGAGAGATGCCAAGCTCTTTGTCAATTTCCGGGTGAATAAAAACAGGTACTGCACCAGAAAATACAATAGCAGACATAATCGACTTATGGACATTACGTGGAACAATAATTTTGTCTCCAGGGCCACAGACGGTCATCACCATTGTCATGATCGCGCCGCTTGTTCCTTGTATAGAGAAAAACGTATGGTCGGCACCAAATGCTTCTGCTGCAAGCTCCTGTGCTTCTTTGATCATTCCTCGAGGCGAATGTAAATCATCAAGAGGTTCTATATTAATAAGGTCAATGCTTAATGCATTGTCTCCAATGAATGCTCTAAATTCAGGATCCATTCCGGCTCCTTTTTTATGGCCTGGAATGTGAAATTGGACTGGATTGGTTGAAGCGTGTTTTTTTAGTCCAGTGTATAAGGGTGTATCATGTTGTGACAATTGCTTTCCCACCTTCATCGAAATACCTGCTATTATTATCCCAATAACAGCAGATTTCATTGCATAAAACAAAAGAATTATATTATGAACTGATCGGAATGTAAAGCATAAAATCAATCGGATTCTGATCAAACAGATGCTATAATAAAAGTTCAAATAAGAAATGTGGATTAAAGTGAGGGACAAGTAAATGGAATATCAATATCCAATGGACGTCGACTGGACAACTGAAGAAAAGATGGCGGTCATTTCATTTTTTCAAGCCGTTGAAAAAGCCTATGAAACAGGAATTGCGAAACAAGCGTTACTAGAGGCTTATAAACGATTTAAAGAAGTTGTACCATCAAAAGCAGAAGAAAAGACGCATTGTGCGGCGTTTGAAAAGGGAAGTGGGTATTCCCCTTATCGCACAGTAAAAAGTGCAAGAGAGGCTGAAGAAACAGCTATGATACGGATGTGAAAAACGAGCCAATATAGGCTCGTTTCAGCGTGTAGACAAACCCTCGCATTCGTTGTCAGTCCTGCGCGCTGGTGCTCACGAATGACAAATTCGCTCCGCTCCAGTGCTCATCCTTCCTAGACTGCAAAGGTTTTCTATCACGCTGAAAAGAAGACAAAGGGCTAAAATAAAGTTCATTTTAGCCCTTTGTCAACAATCTGAAACGAGCCAACATAGGCTCGTTTTTTTATACAGATTCTTTTTGTGTAAAGCGGTATAGATAAGTTACTGTGCGGAAGGCATCTTCAATTTTTGATAAGAATTCTTCATTATTCATTTGAATAACTTCTTCTCTAGGAAGCTGGATGCCGCAAAGGAGTTCGGCCTTTTTGACTGTTTGAACACGTTCAAATAGTGTTCTCAGCTGTTCAGCATCAAGTTCGCTGTGGCGGAGGACGTCCGGTTTCATATGATCCTTAGACCAAACAAAGTCTTGCGGTATTTTCTTTTGGATCGTGTCCAGCTCTTTTTCGAATAGTTGCCCATATTCACCTTTCACTGGAGATTCATAAATGAGCGCAAACCATACAAATACATGAGTTTTCCAAAGCCCAATTTGAAAATGAGGGAGCTTTTTATACCCACGCTTACTGTTAGCGAAAGCCACCCAAGTGTCATTTGGCGGGTTGACTGATCTTCTTGCATGTTTTGCCACGTGGACAAACATTTCGTCACCTGTAATAGAAGAAAGAAGCGGTGCAAAATGTTCACCAAGTGCTTCAAGCTTTGGACGGACTCTCTCTTTTAATACGGTCATACGTTCATCTAAACCGTCTACTGTGAATGTTTCAAAATCTTCATCTCTAAAACGCATTTCACTCATGTTATGCCTCCTGTATCTTTTCGCTGATCATATTTTATCATAGCTTGGGTCAAGCTCAAAAAAAGATGCACTTTAAAGAGAAAGATAGCAGGGATCTTGATTCGGCGTTTAAAAACTTCGATTTTGTGGTACATAACAAATAGGTAAAAACACAATTTTCAGAATGTCGTTGCGGTTATGCGATCGCTTCATACGATATAAGCAAGAACCATTTCTCTTATCGATTGTATTGTTATCAATGAAAACTGACAAGGAATGAATCATTCTCTGGAAGGGGCGTTGACCAGTGAAGCAAATCGTGAAGCATGGGTATAGACAAGAGAAGAAGAATCGCATCGCTGTGTGGAGATTAGAGGTTGATTATGAGCTTTCTACGCTTCATGAAGCCATCGAGCAAAAAGATGATATCCAGGTAGAACGCAGCAAACGAAAGCTTGAGCGCCTAAGAAAAGAATGGGAGCAGCTTCAAGGGTAAAACAAGGTGAGGTAAAAACGAACCAATTCATCGGTTCGTTTTTGTATGAAGCTGCTTTTTTCTTGCTTTTACGTACATAATATCAGTATGCTAATACAAATAGGTACTACATAGAAAAGAGGTTTACAGTCCGATGACAAACTGGGTGGAAATTGACCGACTTGCAAAGCTTTGGGTAAAAGAAGCGGGTAGCCGCATTAAAGCATCCATGCAGGAAGGTCTATCAATTGAAACAAAATCAAATCCAAATGATCTTGTCACAAACATCGATAAAGAAACAGAACGTTTCTTCATTGAAAAGATACAGTCGACATTTTCAGATCATCATATTTTAGGAGAAGAGGGCCAAGGGGAAGAAGTGACCTCTCTAGACGGGATAGTATGGATCATTGATCCAATTGATGGCACCATGAACTTTATCCATCAAAAACGAAATTTTGCCATTTCAATTGGGATATTTGAACATGGTGTGGGGAAAATCGGCCTTATTTATGACGTCATCCATGACGAGCTCTATCATGCAGTCAAAGGAGAAGGGGCGTATATGAACGATACCTTACTCCCGCCTTTAAAAGATGTTGCCATTGAAAAAGCCATTGTCGGCATTAACCCAACATGGGCGATTGAAAGCCCCCATTTTGACGCTAAGCCGTTTGCCCGTCTCGTACGCGATGTGAGAGGAACACGAACGATTGGGTCAGCTGCACTTGAACTAGCTTATATTGCAAGCGGAAGAAGCGATGCATATGTCACGTTAAGGTTAGCGCCTTGGGATTATGCGGCTGGATGTGTGTTACTTGATGAAGTAGGCGCTGTTTACTCGAATATTCACGGCGAACGCTTGACGTTTCTAGAGAAAAATAGCATTGTTGCTGGAAATCGATCCGTCTGTGAAAAAATCTTGCATGATTACATAAAGGGAAGCGGAAATAAAAAATAAACAACATCACTTCATGAGAATGAAGTGATTTTTTGTATTTGATGAAACTTTTTGACAAGTCAAATGTCTATACGAGCGAGGCCTTAATTTGAAGTAAAGGATTGTGTAGCGATGTTTGATTTGTTTAGTGATTTATCCCTCCATTTTGAAAGGTTTTTTATTTTAAATGAGTACAGTATCCACATGATTCAATGGTGTGTGCTTGGACTATTTGTCCTTTTTATTACACTTCCCATATGGAAAGAAAAGAAGAGTAGTTATGTATTTTATGCTGGAATCGTATTAAGAGTAGTTCTGCTAGGGAGTATGACACTTGAGATGATCCACCAAGTGCTAGCTAGACAGTATACGATCGAAACATTTGAAGTGCTGACAGATTTCATGCAATTTCTCATCTATGGATATGTCTTGCTTGCATCACTTTTCTATGTGATTTCTCTTCCTTATTTAAAAAATAGGGGCATGTTTTTTGCATTTGATTTATCTGTGTTACTTCTGCCTTTATGTCAAACGGTATTTATTGTGTTAGTTGAAAGCAAAAAGTTCTTTCTCAGCGGTGATACGGAGCTGGTATGGAGAAATTTGATGACCATTGTGCTTATGATTGGCTTTGCCGCTTTGGTACTTTACCTATTCTTTCGTTTGTTTTGGCATCAGAAGTGGAAAGAATTGCTGTTTTTCTATGGCCTGATTTTCGCTGCGCTGCTGTATATTTTTTATCCTTCTATCTCGAAGCATGAGCTGCAATCTTCGTTTAAATCCATTGTGATTTTAGTAGCGGCCGCAGGAAGCTTTATGACATTACATTTGTTATGTGCGTTACTACAAAACAAGGTGAAGTTGAGACAGTGGGGTGCTTGGGGAATTGTCGTCTTTTTTATGCTAATGCTGAACCCGATCCTAAATCTCCCACATATCATGTTTCAATTTACTAAAACGGAACTGACAGATACTTTCTCAGAAGAATATCGCCCTTTATCTGAAGCAAGTGCAAAAGCATTCGCTTCAAAGTTTGTACCAGCGGACATTTCATTATATTCAACGACTATTAAGCAGCCGATCTCTGATAACTACGTGTTTGCAGCCGATCAGTATGAAGTGAATGTTTCTGCGTTTACAGGTGAATTAAACAGCTATTTTTATCATGGTCGCGCAAAGGGTCAGCATTTGACCGATAAAGAATATAGGGAAAAAACCATTGAATTTTTTGAAAGAAGCGGCCGATCCGTTGATCTAGACCGCATTCATGTAGTGGTTGAAAAAGAAGACGGGGAGACAAGCGTTCTTCTTTTGCCAAAAATGTCTCAGAATAAAGATGAGAGCTTAGCGTTTGCCACCTGGAAAAAAGAGACGCTTGGACAAGCGCAATATGGGAACGCCATCTTTCAATTGAAGGATGTAGATGGGATCAATTTAACAAACAAAGAAATGAAAACGAAAATAAATCGTATTTATAAAAAGTTAAATTTACAGCCCCCAGCTTACCAGATCACAGACGTTGATGCTTTTTATTTTGAATGGCAGCATGAAGTGGCGGTAAAGACAGCCGATCAATCTGAATTTCTGTTTAATGGTTCAACGAAAGAATTGCTGAAAATACAGCTATCAAAAGCGATTCTTCAACAGAAAAAAGGAAATATCAGTGACGAAGATTTGTTGGAATTGATAGGGGAACAGTCAAAAGACGTGAAGATAGAAACAGGAACTCGTGAACACAAACAATATACTTTTCACGGATCATCAAATTTACTTCATGTGACGAGAGATGCCGATGGAATTGAGTTGAATTGGCAATCAGACTCTTCTTTACCGCATACGGTATCGAATCAAGAACGTGATGAAGTCTATCAGCAAGTTCTCAAAAAGTATGAACCTTATGCCATCTATAAAAAACAAATCAAGCCGGTGAGAATGATCGACAAAGACGGGAAAATGAGCATTTCGTGGTTTGTGATCATTCAAACCTTCGGATCGAATGAGCGGAAAATATATGAAGTAAATGGACGAACAAAAGAGGTGCAACGTTTTGACAGATAAAGAAAAACAAGCCATCTTTCAAGACTTATATGAATTGTATCAGGAAGGGGAGCTTGGAGAAGAGGCTTCTAACTGGATGAAGACGCATGAAAAGCAGTTTCAGCATTCTGTTAAGGGAAACGAGTTTGCTCCTGTCCACACTGAGGATCAGAGCGATTATCTCGAATTAAAACGCATGAAGTGGTTTATTTCTTCGTTATACTTCTTTTTTATCGTTTTATCAATTTGGATGACTGTGTGGTTTTATTTTTGATGTCTAGACCGACCAATCAAATTGAAAAAATATATGAAGAATATTTTCAGGAAATCACCAAATATTTATATCGCAGAACGGGAAATGTCAAAACAGCCAAGGATCTTGCGCAGGATGTATTTATCAAGGCACTGCATGGATTATCCTCTTTTAAAGGACATTCAAGCATTAAAACATGGCTTTACACCATTGCTTATCATACATTTGTCAACGACTATCGCCGAAAAGTAAAACGAACTTTTACGGATATAGAAAAAGCTGACTTTTTAGAGCAGCAGATATTCATGACACCTGAAGATCATTTAGAAACTCAAGCTGATATTCAAAGGCTGTGGAGCCATATCAATCAATTGAAGGATTCTTACCGAGAAGTCCTCATTTTAAGAGATATTCAGGAATTATCGTATGAAGAAGTAGCGGAAATTTTGAATTGGACTTTATCTAAAGTAAAGACAACCCTTCATCGAGCAAGATTAGAGCTGAAACGAAAGCTACATTGTGAGGAGTTCAACAAATGAACTGTTATTTGATTGAAGAACTATTACCACTTTATATAGAAGGGGACACGAGTGAAGAAACAAATCAATTAGTGAATGAGCACTTACGTTCATGCAAAAAATGCCTTCATCTATATGAAGAAATGAAAGAACCAGTGTCTATTGCAAAGTCAACAGATTTCATACCGTTCATAGATGAAAAAGAAGAAAAAAGAAAGTTTGAAAAGCGCTACTATGGAAAACTGTTATTACGGGCAAGTATCGTATTTAGTATCGTCTATCTCATCATGCTCTTGATTTATTGGATATAAGAAAGAACCCCCATCTGGATGAACCGGATGGGGGTTTTTGAGCTTAGTTCAATTTTTCTTTTGCAATTTGAACTGCATCATAGAACGTTTTTAATTGCTCTTGAGGAATTTTCTTAAGCAATTGGTTGACAACAAGTAATTCAGTAGAGCTGAATCCAAGACCTTTAGCGATTTTAGAATCAATTACAACGTTTCCTTTTTTGTCTAGAACAAGTGCATCACCAGCAAGATCAGCAATTTTGATCACTGATTTGAAAAGCTTTTCGAATTTAGTTGCTTCTTCTTTAGTAAGACCAAGTTCAACAGCTTTTTCTGCATCAAAAACTAATTTTCCTTTTTCGTTTTTAGTGATGCTTTCACTGAAAACGATTGTAAGAACAGCTGCGCGATCTAAGAATTTCTCAGCAGTCGCCGCTTCTTCTTCAGTCAAACCGAGCTCAACAGCTTTTTTCACATCAAATGTGTAGCTGTTGTCTTCCTCAACAAATGAGTTGATGAGAATGCTGATAACACGCTCGTTTTTCTCCAATAAATCTTTAATAATTTGTTGCTGCTCAAAAGGAATCCCTTTGAAAGTTGCAGCGCTTGCTTGCCCAGGAGCTACTGTTGTGAAAGTAAAAATGATAGCTAAAGCGAAAAATACAACAGAGCTGAGCGATTTGCTCAAAAACTTCTTCATGCTTCTTTTCTCTCCCTTTTCTGTTAAATTTTGTTGCAAGAACAGCATACCATGAGAAACTTTGTGGAAGAATAGGAAAAATGTAACTTTGTGTTTGATTTTGGAGAACTATAAAAGTTCTTGTCGAAAAATGGAGGAGTTCAGATTGCTTAGATTTGCCAACACTATATGAAATTTTTAGTTGAATCATTAGTGTTACATAGGTGGTTGGTCTTGTTTTTACCCAAAATAAAAGCCTTCTACATGTAAAATGTAAAAGGCTTTTCATAAATTTTATGATTGTACGTTTAATTTTCGTTTTAATGTAAATCCTGTACCCATGAAAATCATGGCGAACACAATACTTAGACAAATACCCAGCACGTTTTTTTCTGCAAGAGTTACCCCAATAAACGCCATACTGACAACCGCAAGTAATGCACATAATAATAGAAGCCATTTGATTTGTTTCATTTGTCTCCATCCCTTTTTTTAGAGTTAATATAAGTTTACAGAAAAACGATCGGCATTTAAAGGGGATTGTGATATAATATGAAAGTTATCTAATTATTTTAGGAGATGAAAATGTGAAACTTCGAAAAGACCTTCGCAACATCGCAATTATTGCCCACGTTGACCATGGTAAAACGACGCTTGTTGACCAATTGCTCCATCAAGCTGGTACTTTCCGTGCGAATGAAAATATCGCTGAGAGAGCCATGGATTCAAATGATTTAGAGCGAGAGCGCGGTATTACGATCTTAGCTAAAAATACTGCGATCCATTATAAAGATACACGCATTAATATTTTAGATACACCAGGACACGCCGATTTCGGTGGTGAAGTTGAGCGTATCATGAAAATGGTAGATGGTGTACTTCTCGTTGTGGATGCATATGAAGGTTGTATGCCTCAAACACGATTCGTGCTAAAAAAAGCACTTGAGCAAAACTTAACACCAATTGTTGTTGTCAATAAAATTGACCGTGACTTTGCTCGTCCAGCTGAAGTAGTCGATGAAGTCATTGACTTGTTCATTGAATTGGATGCAACAGAAGAACAACTTGAATTCCCAGTTGTATATGCATCAGCAATCAATGGTACAGCAAGTAACGATGCTAGTAAGCAAGATGAAAACATGGAATCGTTGTTTGAAGCGATTGTCAACCATATCCCATGCCCAGTCGACAACCATGAAGAGCCGCTTCAATTCCAAGTGGCGCTACTTGATTACAATGATTATGTTGGAAGAATTGGAATTGGCCGTGTATTTAGAGGAACGATGCAAGTAGGACAGCAAGTTGCTCTAATGAAAGTGGATGGCAGTGTAAAACAATTCCGCGTGACAAAGATTTTTGGTTTCCAAGGGTTAAAACGAGTGGAAATCAATGAAGCGAAAGCTGGAGATCTTGTCGCAGTATCTGGTATGGAAGACATCAACGTAGGTGAAACAGTCTGCCCGGTAGAACACCAAGAGGCTTTGCCGATCCTGCGTATTGATGAGCCGACACTTCAAATGACATTTGTTGTGAATAACAGCCCATTTGCAGGCCGTGAAGGAAAGTACGTGACATCACGTAAAATTGAAGAGCGTTTAGAACAGCAGCTTCAAACAGACGTAAGTCTTCGTGTAGATCCAACGGATTCACCTGATGCTTGGGTCGTATCAGGACGCGGTGAGCTTCACTTATCCATTCTGATTGAGAATATGAGACGTGAAGGATTTGAACTGCAAGTATCGAAGCCAGAAGTTATTGTAAAAGAAGTTGACGGTGTTCGATGTGAGCCTGTTGAGCGCGTTCAAATTGATGTACCAGAAGAGCACACTGGCTCTATCATGGAATCAATGGGCGCAAGAAAAGGTGAAATGATTGACATGATCAATAATGGTAATGGTCAAGTTCGCCTGATCTTTACAGTGCCATCACGTGGTTTAATCGGATATACAACTGAATTTCTTTCATTAACTCGTGGTTTTGGTATTTTGAACCATACGTTTGACAGCTACCAGCCGATGCAGTCTGGTCAAGTTGGCGGACGCCGTCAAGGTGTACTTGTTTCAATGGAAACAGGTAAAGCAACTGCTTACGGAATCCAAGGCGTTGAAGAGCGCGGTGTGATTTTCGTTGAGCCGGGTGTTGAAGTATACCAAGGAATGATTGTTGGTGAGCATAACCGTGAAAACGATCTTGTTGTCAACGTGAGCCGTATGAAACAACAAACAAACGTACGTTCAGCGACAAAAGATCAAACGGTTAGTATGAAAAAACCACGTATTATGTCACTTGAGGAATCTCTTGAGTACTTAAATGAAGACGAATACTGTGAGGTTACACCGGAATCGATCCGTTTAAGAAAGAAAATTTTAGATAAAAACGAACGTGAGAAAGCAGCGAAGAAGAAAAAGCTAGCAGGATTATCTTAATTCCATGAAGAATTAAAAAGATAGAACCCTGAAAGATAAGGGGAGGGAATCTTTTTGAATGATCAGGAAGTAAGTGAGAATCTATCCTTTTTCGCGATGCTGTTTCGTGTCGATGAAAATCCGCAGACAGGGATGTGGCTCCTATATGGCACCATCCTTGTTTTAGCGATTATTGTTTTTAAACTCGGATTTGCTAGACGTTTACCGATTTTAAAAGCACTTGTCATTTATTTGTTTTTGATTTTTGGTTGCACGTTTCTCACATTTCTAGGTATCTTCTTGCCAGTCGCAGAAGGCCTGGTTGTGGCAGCTGTCATTTTGATTATTTATAAAATACGGCTGCATCGTGCGAAAAAAGAAGGAACAGTAAGTACGTAAAAAAGACCTGAACTTGTGTCAGGTCTTTTTTATGTCTTCTGTTCTTTTTTTCCTTTTTTCTTCTTTTTCTCTTTCGTCGCAGGATCTTGATAAAGAGAGAATCTGCCAGTTTTGATGCGTGCCTCTGTCTTTACTTTAATTCTTTGTTGGCAGTCATCGCACATATATGTATGAATCGGTCGATTTCTTAACCGTTTAGCAACAAGTGTATCATCATTAATGGTTTCAAGCTTTTCACATAATGAGCACTTCACTCTCATCATTTTCACCTCACTTTGGTCATGCCTTCATTATAGCATGTTTTTTGAGCCACTTAAAATCAGCATAAAAAAGGCTTATATCACAAGAGATATAAGCCGCAGCGTGTAGACAAACCCTCGCATTCGGTGTCAGTCCTGCGCTTCGGTGCTCACGAATGTCAAATTCGCTCCGCACCGATACTCGTCCTTCCTAGACTGCAAAGGTGTTTTCTATCACGCTGAAAAGAAGACAAAGAGCCAAAATAAAGTTCATTTTAGCCCTTTGTCAACAATCTGATGCTTATATCACAATAGATATAAGCCGTTCTCATTATTTCTTCTGATTCATATGATGGTTTGATTGATCATTTTGGTTTTTTTCTAATTGCTTTTGATCTTGTTGTTTGAGCTGATGATTCGGATCATTTGTCGGATCTATTTCGTTACGGTAGATTTCATTTCGAGGCATTTCTGGCATAACACGGCCCACAATAGCTGCTAGTTCGTCCATAATTCCACTTACTGGCCTGCCAGCTTGTATTTCTTTGCCCATTTCCTTTAAACGGCTCACTGTATCAGGGTCAGCGACGACAACAGCATTCGCACCTTCTGGGTCATTTTTCAGTGCTTTGGCGACTGAATATTTAATGGTTTCAACTTTGCTTCTATCTAAATCATCTTTTACATCAATGCCGACGACAGCATACTTGCCGATGACGATCGCTGTTGCGTCATTTACATCTGCTACATGCTCAGTCACGTTCACTAGGTGCTTTGCCACATCTGTTGATGGGCGGGCTTTGTCAGTGTTTTTCTTGGATGAGTCTGATACTCTTACTAAATGCTTGTTTCCGTCTTGATGTTCTTGTGCCAAAGGCTTCTCTTGATGCTGGCAAGCGCCTAATAAAAGAATGGTTTGAACCATGAATAACGTCAAAAATAGTCGCATGTGTATTCCCTCCTTCACAAACTGCATGATTTATTTTATTGTTGAATTAACCTTCTAACTTTATTCATGAAAACATATATTTTAACAATCGTTTTTGGAAAGACAAGGATGAATGAAACCCCGATCAGGAGGCGAAGGACCTGAGTAAAATTTATGTATTAGACACAAATGTGTTATTACAGGATCCGAATTCAATCTTTTCATTTGAAGACAACGAGGTCGTGATTCCGGCCGTAGTGTTAGAAGAAGTAGACTCGAAAAAAAGATATATGGACGAGGTTGGGCAAAATGCACGACGTGTCTCACGTTTAATCGACGGGTTGAGATCGAAAGGGAAACTGCATGAAAAAATTACGCTGGAGTCAAAAGGAACGCTGCGTATTGAGCTGAATCATCGCTCTTTCCATGAGCTTCAAGAAATTTTCATCGAAAAAACAAACGATAACCGGATTTTGGCTGTTGCGAAGAATTTGAGCTTAGAGGAAGAAACAAAACCGGATGGCCGGCCTGTCATTTTGGTCAGCAAAGATGTCCTAGTGCGAGTAAAGGCGGATGCCATTGGTCTGCAAGCAGAGGATTTCTTAAGCGATCGAGTGCTACAAAATGAAGATATTGATAACGGCTATCACGAGCTCTATATTCCGACTGAGCAGCTGAATACATTTTATAAGCAAAATCAGTTACCGATAAAAGACGTTACCCAAACGCCATTAAACCCTCATCAATTTGTTATTATGAAGGGGAATGAGGGTGGTTCTGCTTTGGGGATGCTTGATCAAAAAGCAGAGCATGTGAAACGGCTTATTTATGACCAAGAACATATTTGGGGAATTCGCCCAAAAAATGTCCAGCAAACGATGGCGCTTGAGTTACTTTTACGCCGCGATATTCCGCTTGTGACACTTATCGGAAAAGCGGGAACAGGAAAGACACTGCTTGCACTTGCTGCTGGATTAATGCAGACAGAGGACCTCGGCATGTTTAAAAAGCTCATCGTGGCCCGCTCCATTGTTCCTGTCGGTAAGGACTTAGGGTATTTGCCAGGCGAAAAAGAAGAGAAGCTCAGACCGTGGATGCAGCCGATCTATGACAACCTAGAATTTTTATTTAACACAAAAAAACCTGGTGAACTCGATGCGATACTAGCGGGCATCGGTTCAATTCAAGTGGAAGCTTTAACGTATATTCGCGGGAGAAGTATCCCTGATCAATTTATCATTATCGATGAGGCGCAAAATTTAACAAAACACGAAGTAAAAACATTATTAACGCGGGTTGGTGAGGGAAGTAAAATTGTGCTGATGGGAGACCCAGAGCAGATTGATCACCCTTATTTAGACAGCTTAAATAATGGGCTCACATATGTCATTGAGCGTTTCAAAGGGCAGCAAATATCTGGACATGTCAAGCTTGTCAAAGGAGAAAGGTCTGGACTTGCACAGCTTGCAGCTGATTTATTATAGTCCAGACCCGTCATCTTATGTAATGATTAACTCTTTGACGCCTTTAATCGGCTGAGTGATGTTGGACTGATCCTCGAAATAAACGTGGATTGGTCCTTCTTCTGTTATAGGCTTTCCATTTTGGCTGAAATGGGCAATGCTATCCATCGCCTTAGAGAGCGGAACAGCAATTGTTTCTGTTTCTGTGACAAATTCACACGTCTCCGCTTGTTCGAGCGGTTCTGCATTTTTTATCATGTCGCCAAGTTTCATCCCGAAGCTGCCTGTGACAAGCCTTTCTTTTTCGTACTTTTTCTCTGTTTTTAATGTGGGTGGAAGTGTTTGACCTTCTCTTATGACCCGCTCTTGATCGAGTTCCTGATCTAGCTGCTGCTCTTCGTTTGCTGCACTTTTCTCAAAAAATGAATCCATTAAAAATTTACGGTCATCAAAAATCCATACACTCGGATCAATGGTGATCTTGTATTGTACGTTCCCCTTGATTTGAATAATGCTCATGTTCAAGACAACCCCTTTCCAACATAAATTATAGAAGTTTTCGCCCGCTTTGTCACTTTCATAAACATGCACTTCCTTGTACACACTACGATTAGACGAAAAATAGGGAGGATTTTGGGCATGGCATGTCGTGACAATGAAGAGCTTCAGCGATTTGTAGAAGAGGCAAAAAAGGTGGCCAAAAATGGAAAGGTAGCATCCTATATTCCGGCACTCGGTAAAGCGGATCAATCGGATTTATCTGTCGCTGTTTATCATGTGAGTAATACGTGCCACTCAGCGGGAGATGTTGATAAACGATTCACCCTGCAAAGTATTTCAAAAGTATTAGCCCTGGCGCTCGTGCTCTCAGAAGAAGGACCGAAAAAAGTGTTTCAATATGTTGGACAAGAACCGACTGGCGACCCGTTTAATTCGATGATTAAACTAGAGACAGCAAGCCCCAATAAGCCGCTTAACCCAATGATTAATGCAGGGGCGCTTGCCGTTACAAGTTTAATAAGAGGGGCAACGCCGCAAGATCAGCTGAACCGGCTGCTTGGTTTTATTAGAGAGCTTGCCAATGACACCACCATTACATATTGCAAAGAAACCGCTGCATCCGAATTTGAAACATCAATGATTAACCGCGCAATGTGCTATTATATGAAGCAATATCATATCATTAAAGGGAATGTAGAAGAGGTGATGGATGTCTATACGAAGCAGTGCGCCGTCATGATGAATAGCCTGGATTTGGCGAAGATCGCGTGTGTTTTTTCATTAGATGGCAGGCATCCAGAGACAGGAAAGCAAATCCTTTCGAAAGATGTTGCTAGAATTTGTAAAACGTTTATGGTCACATGCGGTATGTACAATGCGAGCGGGGAATTTGCGATCAATATCGGAATCCCTGCTAAAAGTGGTGTTTCAGGCGGAATTATGGGGGCGGCGCCATACGACTTTGGGATAGGTATATTCGGGCCTGCTTTGGATGAAAAAGGGAATAGTATTGCGGGTATTAAGCTGCTTGAGCTCATGAGTGAAAAATATGAGATGAGTATCTTTTAATGACGAATGGCTTCTTTTTATTTTTACAGAGCGAACTGTACAAATCTGCTTGCAATTTTGGGCGTTTCGCTTTATGATAAATAGAAGAATTAGGTACTCGCCTGGGGAACGGAGGGATACTTTTGGCGTCAGAAATTTTAGTCGATCATCGGCAAAAAGCACTGGCTTTATTAAAATTGGATGCAGATAAAATTTTAAAATTGATCCAAGTGCAAATGGACAACTTAACGATGCCGCAATGTCCTCTTTATGAAGAGGTTTTAGATACTCAAATGTTCGGATTATCGAGAGAAATTGATTTCGCTGTCCGGCTTGGATTAGTTGATCAACATGAAGGCAAAAAACTACTCGATAAACTTGAGAGAGAACTATCCGCACTTCATGATGCGTTCACAAAAAAATAATGATTGAAAACTCAAACTTCCACAACATAAGTTTGAGTTTTTTTGTCCGCCTTTTTATTTTGATTGATGCCAAACGGACTTGATTGTCTCATGAAAGACGAACAATATAAAGAGGTAAAACGGGATCAAACGGAGAAAATGTAGTAGAATAAGAACAGCTAAGAGAAGAGAATTTCAAGCAGTAGAAATAGACGTTAGGAAGAGGATTATATGTTAAAGAGAATGCTAAAATCGTATGACTACTCATTATTGTTCGCCATTATATTAATTAGCGCATTCGGCTTGGTGATGGTGTATAGCTCAAGTATGATTACATCTGTGATCAGATATGATGCTGCGCCAGATAATTTTTTCAAGAAACAGCTTTTATTTATGATTGTCGGGGCGGTCATCTTGATTTTTACAGCCCTCATTCCGTATCAGCTGCTCTTAAATAAAAGATTCCAAATTGTGATGCTTTTGCTATCTGTGTTTTCTCTCATTTATGTGTACTTTGGCGGTCACATTGCAGGGAATGCTAGAAGTTGGATCAAATTTGGACCTTTTAGTCTTCAGCCAGCGGAATTCGTGAAGATCGTTGTCATCATTTATCTTGCTGCTGTCTATGCAAAGAAGCAGCATTATATTGACCATATTTTAAGAGGGGTTACACCTCCAATTGTGGTTGTCTCCATCCTATGCGGATTTATTATTTTGCAGCCAGACTATGGGACAGCTTTTATCATTGGTATGATTGCCCTTGCGATGATTTTATGCTCAGGGTTTAGCGGTAAAACGCTGGCCAAGCTGCTCGCTTTATTTAGTGCGGTGATGGTTGTTGTGACACCGTTTATTATTCTTTTTTGGGATAAAATTTTTACGCAGAATCGTCTTGGACGTTTTGAGAGTTTCCAAGACCCATTTAAAGACGCAGGCGCTTCTGGGCATCAATTGATTAATTCATATTATGCGATTGGATCAGGCGGCTTTTTTGGGCTTGGTCTTGGAGAGAGTGTACAAAAGTATGGATACCTTCCAGAACCGCATACAGATTTTATCATGGCAATTATCTCGGAAGAGCTTGGTTTTTTCGGTGTATTTTTTGTCCTTGCTCTCCTTGGCTTTATTGTTGTGAAAGGTTTTTACATTGCGAGAAAGTGTGAAGATCCGTTTGGAAGTTTGCTTGCAATAGGAATTTCTTCAATGATTGCCATCCAAACGTGTATTAATTTGGGCGGTGTTTCAGGTCTCATTCCGATCACTGGGGTCACACTTCCGTTTATCAGCTACGGGGGATCCTCTATCATTTTACTGAGTGGATGTATGGGAATATTGCTGAATATCAGCATGTTCACTGAATATAAAGAGCGTTATAAAAAGAAAAAATCAATCAGCAAACCATCGCTTCAAAAAAATGGATTGCAGAAAACTTTGAATCTTTAGAAAACAAAAGTGTACAGTTTTCATTTCTTCCTTTATTATAGAGTACATATAAAATTTTAAGGGATATGGAGGAGTGAGAATGTCACAGAGAACAATTCAAAAGGTTCTAGTTGCAAACAGAGGGGAAATCGCTATCAGAGTCTTTAGGGCCTGTACGGAGCTCAACTTACGTACAGTGGCCATTTACTCCAAAGAAGACTCGGGCTCTTATCATCGCTATAAAGCCGATGAAGCATATCTAGTTGGAGAAGGGAAAAAGCCGATTGATGCCTACCTTGATATCGAGGGGATCATCGAAATTGCAAAACGAAATGACGTGGATGCGATTCATCCAGGATACGGATTTTTATCTGAAAACATTCATTTTGCAAGACGATGCGAAGAGGAAGGCATCCAATTCATCGGCCCAACTTCTCAACATTTAGATATGTTTGGAGATAAAGTAAAAGCGAGAGATGAAGCGAAAAAAGCTGGGATTCCAGTCATTCCAGGAAGTGACGGGCCAGTTGATTCGGTCAAAGAAGTCGAAAAATTCGGTGAAGAATACGGCTACCCGTTTATTATTAAAGCTTCACTTGGAGGCGGCGGCCGAGGTATGCGGATTGTCAGATCAAAAGAGGAGCTGAACGAAGCCTATGACCGTGCAAAGTCAGAGGCGAAAGCGGCTTTTGGAAATGACGAAGTATATGTTGAAAAGTTGATTGAAAATCCGAAACATATTGAAGTGCAGGTGATTGGAGACAATCACGGCAATATCATTCATTTATACGAGCGTGACTGCTCTGTTCAAAGGCGTCATCAAAAAGTCATTGAGGTTGCGCCAAGTGTGTCTCTTTCTAATCAATTACGTGAAGACATCTGTGAAGCGGCTGTTCAGCTGGCCCAGAATGTATCGTATATCAATGCAGGGACTGTAGAATTCCTAGTGGCAAATGGGGAGTTTTATTTTATTGAAGTCAATCCTAGGGTCCAGGTGGAACACACGATCACAGAAATGATCACAGGTGTCGATATCGTCCAAACCCAAATTCTTGTCGCAAAAGGACATGACCTCCACAGCAAAGAAGTCGGGATACCAAAACAAGAAGATATCTTTACACATGGATTTGCCATTCAATCAAGGGTCACAACAGAAGATCCTTTGAATGATTTTATGCCAGATACAGGAAAAATCATGGCTTACCGTTCAGGCGGTGGTTTTGGTGTACGTCTTGATACAGGGAACAGCTTCCAAGGTGCGGTGATTACACCTTATTACGATTCACTGTTGGTCAAGCTGTCAACTTGGGCACTTACATTTGATCAAGCTGCGGCTAAAATGGTCCGAAATTTACAAGAATTCAGGATTCGTGGCATTAAAACAAATATCCCGTTTCTTGAAAACGTCGCAAAGCACGAGAAGTTTCTAAGAGGGGAATATGATACATCGTTTATTGATTCAACACCTGAGCTATTTAACTTCCCTAAGCAAAAAGACCGCGGAACGAAAATGCTTACTTATATTGGTAACGTTACCATTAATGGGTTCCCTGGTATTTCGGAAAATAAGAAGCCTCATTTTGATCAACCAAATGTGCCGAAACTTGCTGTCCATGAAACGATACCTTCTGGAACAAAACAATTGTTAGACAAGCATGGACCTGAGGGGCTCGCCAATTGGGTGAAAGAGCAAAGCGGTGTACTCTTAACAGATACAACCTTTAGAGACGCGCATCAATCGCTGCTTGCAACACGCTTTAGAACACACGACTTAAAGAAAGTTGCGCAGCCAACAGCAGGTTTATGGCCAGAGTTATTCAGTATGGAAATGTGGGGCGGCGCTACATTTGATGTGGCATATCGTTTCTTGAAAGAAGATCCTTGGGAAAGATTGAAAGAGCTTCGCCAAGAAGTGCCAAACACTTTGTTCCAAATGCTATTAAGATCATCAAACGCTGTTGGATATACAAACTATGCGGATAATGTGATTAAAGCATTTGTAAAGGAATCGGCAGAGGCAGGCATTGACGTTTTCCGTATTTTCGACAGTCTAAACTGGGTCAAAGGCATGACGCTTGCCATTGATTCTGTTCGTGAATCCGGCAAAGTGGCAGAGGCAGCGATTTGTTATACAGGTGATATTCTTGATCCATCACGTCCGAAATATGATTTGAAATATTATGTCTCTCTTGCGAAGGAGCTTGAATCCGCAGGCGCTCATATTTTAGGCATTAAAGATATGGCGGGATTATTAAAACCGCAAGCGGCTTATGAGCTTGTATCGGCTCTAAAAGACGAGCTCACGATTCCAATCCATCTTCATACACACGATACGAGTGGAAATGGACTCTTCACCTATGCAAGAGCGATTGATGCAGGTGTTGATATTGTTGATGTTGCAGTCAGCTCTATGGCGGGGCTCACATCACAACCAAGTGCGAGCTCATTATATTATGCTTTAGACGGACATGAAAGAAAGCCAGAAATGAATGTTCAAGCGGTTGAACGTCTTTCACAATATTGGGATTCCGTCAGAAAATATTATCATGAGTTTGAAAGCGGAATGAATTCACCGCATACAGAAATTTATGAGCATGAAATGCCTGGTGGCCAGTATAGTAACCTGCAACAGCAGGCGAAAGGGGTCGGCCTTGGCGAACGCTGGAATGAAGTAAAAGAAATGTACAGACGTGTAAATGACATGTTTGGTGACATTGTGAAAGTGACACCGTCTTCTAAAGTGGTCGGAGATATGGCACTTTATATGGTGCAAAACGATCTGACAGAAGAGGATGTTTATGAAAAAGGAGCAACACTGGATTTCCCAGATTCGGTTGTTGAATTGTTTAAAGGCTATTTAGGGCAGCCTCATGGCGGATTCCCAGAAAAGCTGCAAAAGCTGATTTTAAAAGGGGAGGAGCCGCTTACTGTCAGACCGGGTGAGAAACTGAAGCCTGTGGACTTTGAAGAGATCAAAAAGCAGTTCAAAGAATCACATGATTTGACGTTGACAGAACAAGATGCCATTGCATATGCTTTATACCCGAAAGTCTTTTCTGAATTTGTTCAAACAGCAGAAAGCTATGGAGATATCTCTGTTCTTGACACACCAACCTTCTTCTACGGGATGAGACTTGGTGAAGAAATTGAGGTAGAAATTGAAAAAGGGAAAACCCTCATTGTCAAACTCGTGTCAATTGGAGAACCGAATCCAGATGCTACAAGAGTGCTTTACTTTGAGCTGAATGGACAGCCGCGTGAAGTGGTCATTAAGGATGAAAGCATCAAATCCTCCGTTCAAGAAAAAATGAAGGCAGATCGCTCAAATCCAAATCACATTGCGGCATCGATGCCAGGCACTGTGATCAAAGTACTTGTTGAAAAAGGACAGAAAATTTCTCAAGGTGAGCATTTGATGATCAATGAAGCGATGAAAATGGAAACGACGGTACAAGCACCGTTCTCAGCAGTCGTGGATGAAATTCATGTCACGAATGGAGAAGGGATTCAAACTGGAGATCTGTTGATTGTCTTAAAGCCTGAATAATGAGTGAGACACATCCACTGCGATGTGTCTCAGCGTATAGACAAACCCTTGCATTCTTTGTCAGTCCTGCGTGCTGGTGCTCACGAATGTCACATTCGCTCCGCTCCAGTACTCGTTCTTCCTAGACTTCAAGGGCTTTCTATCACGCTGAAAAGAAGACAAAGGGCTAAAATAAAGAGCATTTTAGCCCTTTGTAAACAATCCAAGACACATCTACTGCGATGTGTCTTTTTGTTGAGCGCATTAAAATGTGCAGCCGCCCGCTAGAGTGATTACACTATAGAATGAGGTGAAGAAAGAGTGGAAATTGTCGTGATTTGGTTTCGCCGAGATATGCGATTGGATGATCATATCGCCTTATCAAAAGCGATCACATATGCAAAAAAACATCAGTACCGATTATTTGCTTTTTATCATCTAGATCCATTTTTTACAGAAATGGAACTGGATTTGAACAACGAACATTTCTTTCAAAACTTGGCCAATTTCGTCAAGGAAGCGAGAGAATCTCACATGTATGTTCATCTCATTCATGATGATATTTTGTCCGCTTTTCAAAAGCTCATGAATGCTTATGACATCAATGCGGTCTTTTTTAATGAGGACGAAGTAGGAAATGGTCGAATTCGTGATGAGCAAGTGACCTGTTTCTTAGAAGAAAAGGGCATTCATGTGTCAAAGTGGCAAGATACGCATCTGCATGGGGCGAGAGATATTTTAAAAGCGGATGGGACTCATTATCAAGTGTTTACTCCATACTATCAAGCGTGGCGGAAGCAGGAGAAGCAGTCTGTGATAAAAGTTGACAAATCATTTCTGAGCAGCAAGCATACGATTTGTGATGAGTCACTTTCTGAAAAGGGAGATGAGAAACTAAGGGACATCATCAAGAAATGTACAAGGAAATTCGATCAGATTGGATCAGACAAAGCGATGAGCACGCTAGGCGGCTTTATTCAAGAAAGATTGACGCATTATCACGAGAAACGAGATATTCCGTCTGTTTTTGGGACGAGCAAGCTGTCTCGGTTTTTAAAAACCGGGACCATTTCTATTCGCACGATCTTTCATGCAGTCAATGAGGAAGAACTTTTTGAAGATAAGGGCAAGGAAACATTTATGAAAGAGCTAGCGTGGCGTGATTTTTATCATATGATCTTTGCGCATTATCCAGAGATGAAAGAAAAAGAAATCAACGCCTCCTTTCAACATATAAAATGGAATGATGATCAGACACTTTTTGAAGCTTGGTGTAAAGGACAAACAGGCTTCCCACTCGTTGACGCTGGGATGAGACAGTTAAATGAAGAAGGCTGGATGCATAACCGTTTGAGAATGGTGACGGCTTCATTTCTGACAAAAGATTATCTCATCGATTGGAGAATGGGCGAGGCGTATTTTGCGAGAAAACTTGCCGACTATGATGAGGCTTCGAATATTGGAGGATTTCAGTGGACAGCCTCTGTCGGAACGGATGCTGTTCCTTACTTCCGTATTTTTAACCCAACGACCCAGTCGAAACGATTTGATCCAAGCGGAGAATATATTAGAAGGTATGTACCAGAACTAAAGCATGTGAATGAAAAATGGATTCATGAACCGAGTAAAATGCCGATAGATGAGCAAATGAAATCGGGATGTGTGTTGGGGGATACATATCCTCTGCCTACAGTCGATCATCAAGAAAGACGAAAAAAGGCCATTTCGCTATTTGAAGAAGCGAAACAAACATAAAAGAAATCCCCCTTTTCGGATGAAAGGGGGATTGTATGTTTATCTGAAAGGCTCTCTATTTTCATATTTAAACCGGGCAATGAGTAAGCAGAAGTAGCATAGTACCCCAAACAAACAAGAAATAAAGAATGAATGAGCAAGCGCATAACCGAGTGCGAGCTGAGAATAAACAGACATGACACCAGAGATCGCTTGAAGTGTAATCAGAATGGCTGAAATGATCCATCCATAATACAGCTGCTTTTGTTCTTTATAATGTTTAAGGGCATGGAACATCGCAACAAATATCCAAACGAATAAAAGAAGGGCTGCTGCTCGGTGAGACATTTGAACCCATTGATTAAAATACGCTGGAAGTGCGCCGTCTTTTGAACAAAATGGGAAGACAGAGCATGCAAGACTTGATTTTGTATGTCTCACATAGGCGCCCGTATACACCACAATATACGTATATGTGATCAACCCATAAATATGGAACTGCATTCTTTTGCCGATATGAAGCGGCTTCACAAGCTTTGTTTCAGATCTGGTGGCTTCAAACACAAGCAGTGCCAGCAGTAAAACGGAAGCAAAAGAAATCAGTGAAATACCGAAGTGCAGTGCCATGACAAGTGCGTTAGAACCAAACACAACGGCGAGTGCCCCTAACAGCGCTTGAAGCAGTAAGAATATAATGGACATGATGACCAAAAATTTGGTTTCACGGAATACTGGACTGATTCTTTTCCAGCATAAGACCGCCAGTGCCAATACAAGAATGGTGGAAACTCCTGTTGACATGCGGTGGCTCCATTCGATAATGGAAGCAGGGTTCATTTCTGGAAAGAAACGACCGTGGCAAAGGGGCCATTGTCTGCCGCAGCCAAGACCGGAGCCAGTTTTCGTCACAAGCGCACCGCCAATCAGAACGATCAGCATCACAAATGTTGTGACAACGCTCAATAACCTTAAAGCAAATTTCATCAAATGATTTCACCTTCTCTAAATAACTTCTGATCTAAATGAAAACCTCACATGCTCTCAAGTTTAAGCCAAATGCGTGTTCTGTTGCAATTCATAATGACCAAAGTTCACAAAAAAATGATATGTTAGTTCACAAAGTTTACAGATTTAGAGTGCTTGATCTTTCTTTGACAGTCTGATAGAAATAGAGGAGAGAATATTTCATTTTGCACCGCCTTCTGAAACGCACATCCTAATAAATTCACGAAAAGTTCACAAATAACTTCAAGTTTGTCGTTTATTATTTAATAGGATGTTTTTTTACAGCTCTTTATCTTGTATGATAGAGTTGTAACGATTTTACGTTTTATTCGTTCGTTTGAAGGTTTGGGCAAGGGAGGTTATACACATTGGCAAATTCCAAAACAGCCGCGGAAGCAGCTATTCATGGACAAATAGAAGAAACAACCGCTTTAAAAGATTTTCTTGCTCTTATTAAAATGGGCATCGTCAATTCCAATTTCATTACAACATTTACTGGAATGTGGCTTGCTTTTTATTTTACAGATATGAGTTTTCTTGGGAATCTTGATATTGTGCTGTTAACAATGATTGGTTCTTCTCTTATTATTGCCGGTTCATGCGCCATTAATAATGCGTTTGACCGTGATATTGATATACTAATGGAAAGAACAAAAACAAGACCGACGGTGACAGGTAAAGTTCAGCCAGGTCAAGCGTATGCATTTGGTATTCTGCTTGTTGTACTTGGACTGATTATGCTTCTGATGACAACTGTTACATCAGCAGTGATTGGATTTATCGGTGTCTTTACTTATGCAGTTCTATACACGATGTGGTCTAAACGTCATTACACCATTAATACAGTCATTGGGAGTGTATCTGGTGCGGTTCCGCCATTAATTGGCTGGACAGCTGTTACAGGCACCATCGACACAACGGCTTGGGTCCTGTTTATGATTATGTTCATCTGGCAAATTCCGCATTTCTTATCACTTGCGATTAAGAAAACGGAAGATTACCGCAAAGCAGGTATTCCAATGCTGCCAGTTGTTTACGGCTTTGAAGTCACAAAACGCCAAATCATCATTTGGACAGCATGTCTTCTTCCGCTTCCATTTTTCTTAGGTGGATTAGGATGGCCGATTGTCGCACTTGGCACATTGCTGAACATTGGATGGCTCGTCATTGGTCTTATGGGCTTTAAAATGAAAGATATCATGAAGTGGTCAACACTCATGTTCGTTTATTCATTAAACTACTTAACGATCTTTTTCGTTGCGATGATTATTATTACACTATTCTAGAGTGAAATACACTTTGATCACATCAAAACAATGGCTATATCTTATAACACAACATTTTCTTACAACTATGAAAGCCGCCTGATATTCAGTTCTATTTAGGCGGCTTTCTGTTTATACATAGATGGTATTTTGAGTAAAAACATCATTTTTTTATGAAAAGAGGAAATGTAAGTGCTTTTATAAGAGGCGGGGGTTATGGATGGGTGAAAGGTGATTTTATAAATAAGAGGTAAAAGCGAAAGGCAAAGGAGATCAAGCAAAAGGGGTTGGGACAAATTATGATAAGAAAATGGCGTGTTTATTCACTGTTTCTCTTACTGACGCTCGTTTTGGCGGGCTGCGGTGAACCATACTTATCAACACTCAAGCCAGTTGGGGAAGTAGCAGATAAACAGTTTTTCCTAACGGTACTGAGTACACTTATTATGGTTCTTGTCGTTATTGTTGTATCGATCATTTTCTTTTACGTCATCATTAAATTCAAACGTTCTAAAGTGGGAGAAGATACGATTCCTAAACAGGTAGAAGGGAACCGTAACCTCGAAATTACGTGGACAGCGATTCCGATACTTCTACTCATTATTCTCGTTGTACCTGTTGTGGCGTACACGCTTGAGCTAGGGGATACAAGCGCCATGGATAAGAAAAAACGAGATCCTGAAAAGACACTTGTAGTGAATGTAAGAGCCAGCTTATATTGGTGGGAATTTGAATACCCTGATTATGGGATTGTGACAAGTCAGGAATTGATTGTTCCAACTGATCAAAAGGTTTATTTTAAGCTGAAAGCATCTGATGTGAAACACTCATTCTGGATTCCATCAGCTGGGGGTAAAATTGATACAAATACAGACAACGAGAACAAGTTTTATTTAACGTTTGACTCAAAACGAACGAAAGATGCTGGAGAATATTTCTATGGGAAATGTGCAGAGCTTTGTGGTCCATCACATGCTTTAATGGACTTTAAAGTTAAAACGCTTTCTCAAGATGAGTTTTTAGGCTGGACGAAAAAGATGGCAGATTATAAGAAGCCTGCGTCTACGTCAGATCTAGCCCTTGAGGGTGAAAAACTCTTTAAAGAGAAAAACTGTTTAAGCTGTCATGCGGTAGAGCCTGGAGATGAACGACCAGAGGCGGCAAGGACTGCACCAAACCTTGCAACCTTCGGAGAGCGGACAAAAGTAGCTGGAATTAAAGACATGAACAAAGAAAATGTCAAAGCATGGCTGAAAGATCCAGAGAGCTTTAAACCAGGTAATAAGATGACAGGGACGTACCCTAAACTAAATGACTCAGAAGCAGATGCACTCTACGAGTATTTAAAAGGTCTTAAAATACAGTAAATGCCTTGAGCAGCTTGAAGTTGCGCACATTCAAAAGGGTATACGATCTATGTGAAGTTTTTGTTAAGAGCTCCCGAATAAGTCTCTACATCCAAGAATAAGTCATCTGTCAGATATAGTCTGTTTTTAGAACGTGAAGATAGACATTGATATGAAAAGGGGCAAATGGGAGATAAGAGGGGGATTTCATGGTGAGTACAATAGCTAAAAAGCGGGGGTTTGGCGCTGTCTTATGGGATTACTTAACGACGGTTGACCACAAAAAAATTGCCATACTATATTTAGTGGCAGGGGGATTTTTCTTTTTAATTGGTGGCCTGGAAGCGATGATTATCCGTATTCAGCTAGCCATCCCTGAAAATGATTTTGTGAGTGCAGGGTTTTACAATGAAGTGATGACGATGCATGGAACAACGATGATTTTCCTTGCAGCAATGCCGCTTTTATTTGCATTAATGAATGCGGTTGTACCCATTCAAATTGGTGCACGTGACGTAGCGTTTCCATTTGTGAATTCACTTGGTTTTTGGCTGTTCTTTTTCGGAGGTATTTTCTTAAACCTTGGATGGTTTATGGGCGGAGCACCTGATGCAGGCTGGACTGCCTATGCGTCGCTCACGCTGAATTCAGAAGGGCACGGCATGGATTTCTATATTTTAGGGTTGCAGATAGCGGGTATTGGTACGCTAATTGCCGGAATCAACTTTCTTGCAACGATTATTAATATGAGAGCGCCAGGTATGACGTATATGAGAATGCCGCTCTTTACCTGGACGACGTTTGTGGCATCTGCACTAATTTTATTCGCATTCCCGCCGCTGACAGCAGGGCTTGCGATGCTGATGCTTGATCGAATGTTTGATACGAGCTTTTTTAATCCAGAGCTCGGCGGAAATACAATCATCTGGGAGCATTTGTTCTGGATTTTTGGACACCCAGAAGTGTATATCTTGATTTTGCCGGCATTTGGGATTTTCTCTGAGATCATTCCGGTGTTTGCAAGAAAAAGATTGTTTGGTTATTCGTCCATGGTGTTTGCGACTGTATTAATTGGTTTCCTTGGATTCATGGTGTGGGCGCATCACATGTTCACAACAGGACTTGGTCCAATTGCCAATGCGATCTTTGCCGTAGCCACAATGGCGATTGCGGTGCCAACTGGAATTAAAGTTTTTAACTGGTTGCTCACCATATGGGGCGGTAATGTGAAGTTCACAACGCCGATGCTATATTCAGTTGCGTTCATTCCGTCATTCTTACTTGGCGGTGTAACCGGCGTCATGCTTGCAGCAGCAGCAGCGGATTATCAGTTCCATGACACGTACTTCGTTGTGGCGCATTTCCACTATGTCATTATCGGTGGTGTGGTCTTCGGTATTTTAGCAGGTGTGCATTATTGGTGGCCGAAGATGTTTGGGAAAATACTGAATGAGAAGCTTGGGAAAATTGGCTTTGTGCTGTTTTTCGTCGGTTTCCATTTAACGTTCTTTATCCAGCATTTTCTCGGTCTTTGGGGCATGCCGCGCCGAGTCTTTACATTCTTGCCAGGTCAGGGTCTAGACCTTGGGAACTTGGTGAGTACGATTGGGGCACTGTTCATGTTTGTAGCAGTTGTCATCATGCTGATTAATATCATCTGGACGACAGCAAAAGGGGAGCGTGTATCGGGCGATCCTTGGGGAGATGGAAGAACGCTTGAATGGGCAGTATCTTCACCTCCGCCAGAATATAACTTTAAGCAGCTGCCTCTTGTACGGGGACTTGATCCATTATGGATTGAGAAAATGGATGGTAAAAAAGGAATGACAGCATCTGAACCGCTCGATGATATTCACATGCCGAATAATTCCATCTTGCCTATCATTATCTCATTCGGTCTATTTGTGTCAGCGTTTGGTTTTATGTATCGTCAAGAACACAGCTGGGGTCTACCGGTGATCTTCATTGGTCTTGGCATCACGTTTGCGACCATGCTCGTTCGCTCTCTTAAAGATGATCATGGATACCATATTCACAAAGAAGATTTGACGGATGACGATGACAAAGGGGTGAAAGCATAATGGAACCACAAAAAATGACAGCGGAAACCTTTCCGGCTTCTCCTGAGAAAGCCACGTTAGAAGGAAAGAATAAGTTCGTCGGGTTCTGGTTGTTTCTTGGGGGAGAAACGGTCCTGTTTGCATCTTTGTTTGCCACTTATTTGGCGCTGAAAAATTCAAATGCAGGCGGCGCAACAACAACTGAAATGTTTGACCTCACACTTGTGTTTATTGCCACAATGCTTCTGTTAACGAGCAGTTTAACGAGTGTGTATGCTATGTATCATATGAAAAACTTTGCCTTTAAAAAAATGCAGCTTTGGCTTGGTATAACCGTTCTTTTAGGTGCTGGATTTTTAGGGGTAGAAATTTATGAGTTTTATCATTATGTGCATGCGTATGAATTTACCATTACGAGCTCTGCACTTGGCTCTTCCTTCTATACGCTTGTTGGAACACACGGGGCTCACGTCGCATTTGGACTTTGCTGGATCACCGCTCTGATGATTCGGAATATGAGACGCGGACTCGATTTATACAATGCACCAAAATATTATGTGGCAAGCCTTTATTGGCACTTCATTGATGTTGTGTGGGTCTTCATCTTTACCGTTGTATATTTAATGGGAATGGTGGGATAAGAATGGGAAATAAAAACACAAATCAGTCCAAAGTCGATCTTGTCTATCGGAAAAAGAAAAATGCCGAAGAAATGAAGCATCAGCTCATTTCTTTCGGCTTGATGATTGGTTTAACGTTTGTTGCCTTTTTAACAATCGCCTCTGAAGACGTCGGAAATTGGTTCGCTGTCCCTTTTATTTTACTGCTTGCAGTGATTCAGGTCGCTTTTCAGCTTTATTATTTTATGCACATGAACCAAAAAGGGCATGAAACACCCGCGTTGTTTCTTTACTCAGGTGTGTTTGTCGCGTTTATTACCGTTTTAGCCTTTTTGACCATTATTTGGTGGTAAGCTCGCTTTGCCCTTGAAGGAGGCGCAGCAATGGAAAACTTAGAGATATTTGGATTTCGTGCATTATGGAGTCCTTACTATTTGACATGTATTGTAGCAGCAGCCGCTTTTTATCTGCTTCTCGTGACGAAGGGTAAGCACCGTGCGACGGTGAAAGAGAAAACGCTGTTTCTCACGGGGCTTGTGTTGCTTTATGCAGTGAAGGGGAGCCCGATTGATTTAATGGGGCATATTATGTTCAGTGCGCATATGGCGCAAATGGCAGTGCTCTATTTGGTCATCCCGCCCCTTCTTATCACAGGTTTACCTGCGGCGATTTGGGAGCGGATCATTCAAACACGGGGTATTCAGCCGATTTTCCGCTTGTTTTCTAAGCCGTTGATTGCCTTACTCGGTTTTAACGGGTTGTTTTCGCTGTATCATATTCCGCTTGTGTTCGATTTTGTCAAAACAGATCCGTTTTATCACGCATTGATGACGGTTGTCATTTTTATCGCTGCCTTTTTCATGTGGTGGCCGCTTGTCCATAAAGTGCAAAGTCAGCCGCAGATTACAGGCATTTTAAAGCTTGGATATATTATGGCAGATGGGATTTTAATGACACCTGCCTGCGCACTCATTATGTTTAGTGAAGCGCCTATCTATGCCACTTATTCAGATGCCGGCGCATGGATACAAGCACTGCACCTATGCGTACCGAGTGATATGCTTGCTGGTCTTGCGCTTACGGGACCTGACATGTTTCATACATTGCCGCTGCTAGAAGATCAGCAGCTAGGTGCTATTTTGATGAAAATCATTCAGGAGATTGTATACGGATCGATTCTTGCTGTTGTCTTCTTTGACTGGGCGAGAAAAGAAAGAGCGAAAGATGCCGTACCAGATGCGCTCATTCCGAAATATGAATAAATGAAAAGCACAGCCGCAGGGGCTGTGCTTTTATGCTTCAGCAGTTATCGCTTCTAGTTTTTCTTTCAATTGGTTCAGTGTTTTTTTGCTGGATTGAATAAGAGATTTAGGGAAATCTTCGCCTTCTCCATATTCAACACCATGCGGATAATAGTGTTTTCCAAGTAAAGGTGTCAGCAGCTGGATGTGGGCTTTTTTGGAGCCGACATCTCCCTCAGTGGCGTAGCCAGAGATCCGTAAGTAAAACGTCCCCTCTACCATGTTATACTTCCTGTCGTACGTCACACGCTCATAATCCCATTGATCGGCTCGTACAAATCCTTCACTTTCCATAATGAAATCCAATTTATTTAAGTCAGCTGATACCTTTTCAATCCCCGTACCTTCAAACTTCACCCAAAACCCCTCCTTATAAAAATTCCCTTTACTGACAATCATAGTATGAAAGCGTTAAACTTTCAACTGTGAAAGGTATGTTCTTTTATAAGCTGGTTACAGTAATAAAGAAAATAACGGATGGAGGAATCAACGTGAAAACGAAAAAAATCAAAGATATCATGACGAAAAAAGTAGTGACGTTGCAAAAGGACGACAATGCATATGAAGCGGCAGTCAAAATGAAAGATGCTGACATTGGTGCCATTCCAGTAGTCGACGGAGATCAGCTTGTTGGTATTGTCACAGACCGCGACCTTGTACTTAGAGGTATTGCTGAGAAAAAGCCGAACTCACAAGAGGTTGGTGCCCTCATGACGAAGGAAGTTTTGACAGCTGAAGAAGATGCAACCCTAGAAGAAATTGTCCGGTTGATGTCAGAACATCAGCTCCGCCGTATCCCAGTTGTCAAAAACGGGGCACTCACAGGAATCGTAGCCCTTGGGGATTTATCAGTTGAAGATTTATCAAACGATCGTGCAGGTGATGCTCTGACGGAAATCTCTCAACAAGACCAGGATCATGGCCAAGGATTTCTTCATTAGGAGGGGCATATTTTAAATTCGTGTTAAATAGGCTGTATTGTCGTTGATAAATGGAGCAAGTTTTGTTTAAATGACAGTAGAAGGTACTTTTTGTACCTTGCCAATTTAACGGAGGTGTTTATTTGAAAACTGTACTGAAAACACTCTTCATCCTCCTGATTATATCTGGAACGTATGTTCTGTTTATTCAATATGGATCTTCACCAGAAAAAGAAAACAGCAATGAGCCGAAGGTGTCTAATGAAGAAACATCTAGCGATAAGCCGATCAACATTCCGAAAAAAGGTCTCATGTCCTTTATGGGGAAGTCTTCAAACGAAGTGCTTAAACAGCTAGGGGAACCAGATCGCATTGATCCTTCCGCATATGATTATGACTGGTGGATATACAATCAATCGAAGAAGCACTATATTCAAGTAGGGGTAAAGGACAGTAAAGTGGTGACCTTGTTTGCGACAGGGGATGGGCTGAATGTTGAGCCGTTTAAAATCGGTCAAGCCACAAGTGAAGTGTTTAAAAAAACACAAATCGCTCCTTACATTCATGTAGAGGACGAGGGAAATTCATATCGCTTTGAATTCTCAGAAGATGATATGAATACCAGGCCGACGGTGAAAGTGGGAGATGATGTGTATGTCCAGCTCTACATGGATAAGTTTGAAAGCACTCTTTCGAGCATTCGAGCCTTTAACGCAGATACATTTGTCAAACAAAAGCCGTATGAAGTCGTTTATCGAGGTCAATTAATTGAACCTGAGGCGATATCAGGCGAAAAGTGGAAGGATATTGAAGCGTCGAGTCAAAAACAAATTTTTGATATGACCAATATTATCCGCCATAAGTACAAACTGCCGACCTTAAAGTGGGACGATGAAACCTCTGAAGTGGCATTCATGCATAGTGAGGACATGAAGGATAATCATTATTTCTCCCATGAATCTAAAAAATACGGCACGCTGAAAGACCGGTTAGAAAGAGGCGAGGTCGCATTTCAGCTTGCGGGGGAAAACATTGCGTATAATTATGTTGATGGCCCTGCAGCTGTAGAAGGCTGGCTGAATAGCGAAGGTCACCGGAAGGCATTGTTAAATCAAGATTACACGCACCTTGGCGTTGGTGTGAAAGAAAAGTATTATACACAAAACTTCATTAAGAAAACGTCTTAATCCTCTAAACAGCTGCGCACAGATGGCGGCTGTTTTTTTATGAAAAGGGCTCACCAAAATAGACCCAGATGTATATAGTATAGTAGGCATTTGTATGGGGGGTGAGGATATGACAAATAAGCAAAAGCAAACATCCATTGATGAATTTAAACAGTTCGTCAGACGCCATCCGAAATTAATTCAAGAAGTGCAGACGCAAGAAAAAAGCTGGCAAAGTTTATACGAGAATTGGGTCATGTTTGGTGAGGAAGATGACATGTGGTCTCCTTACCGACAAACACAAACGGAAGAAGCAAAAGAAGAAAAAGCCGCTAAGCAAAGTGAACCGGGAAAAGCAGATTTTATGTCTAAAATGGTTTCTGCAGTGAAAAAAATGGACGCTGATCAAATGAATGAACAAATTAATAAAATGAGCCAGTCTATTTCCTCTTTACAAAGCTTACTCGGTCAATTTTCATCAAATGGCTCAAAGAAGGGTTCATCTGGAGGCAGCCAGCACCCATTCTCCTTCAGGAAAGATTAATTGAAAGGGGATGCTTTTGGTGCGGAGAGAAGTACAAGAGTTTGTCATGGCCGAAGAGGATCGAATCAAATTCATCAGGCAGCGCCCACTCTGGTATAGACAGTTAACGCGGCATCCTGAAAATGTCACTTCGTTTGAATTAGATAAAATGAACTTTTACGAAAAAACCATTCCTCATCGTGTGAGCCAGTTGAGCAATAGTGTCCAAATGGCTGAAATGATGATCCAGATGTTCCAAGCAATGCGCAATCAAAATGGAGCCGGGTGAGGCTTTTTTTGAGTTGATTAAGATGTCTATTTCATGAGCATCCTATGAAAGTAGACGAAAGGAGAATCAGAACATGAAATGGATGCTGTCAATATGCGCATTGCTTTTTCTTCTCACCGGATGTCAAAGTCAACATGATCAAGAGCAAGTAACTAGGCAAGAACCAGCAGTACCAGTCATGCAACAGACGCAAAGTGAAATGAAGCAGCAAGGCTTTTTAAAATACAAAGTGCAGGGATCTGTTGTGTATATAGAAAGTACACTTCAAGATTTTCACCTTGAACCTTCACCCCTAAAAAAGGATAAGAAGGCTGGGTATTTTACTGTGTATGTAGACGGGAAACGGGCAGGCAATGAGTATACTGCGGCGTTTGTGGTCAAGCACCTTTCAAAAGGAAAGCATAAAATGACCGTTGTGCTAAATTCTCGTCACCCTGAATATAAGCAGAAAAGAGAGACGTGGGATGTATTTGTCACGTAAAAGCATTTTCTGATCCATAGGTTTCGTGGTAAACTATGAATTGGAGGTGCAACATTTATGTATGCGACAATCGAATTCGTGGAGCTCCAAGAGGAAGCAAATCAATTGGCTGCCATGATTCTTCAGTCGGAGGAGGCTGAACATTACCGCAACTGCTTTAAGCGTCTCCAGCAAGACGAAGAAGCCCAACAAATTATTGCCCATTTTACAAAAGTAAAAGAGCAATATGAAGATGTGCAGCGGTTCGGCAAATACCATCCGGACTATAGAACGATCTCAAAAGAAATGCGTGAGGTCAAAAGAAAGCTAGATCTTCACGATACAGTGGTTGATTTCAAAAAAGCAGAAACAGCGATTCAATCCATCTTAGATGAGATTAGTATTGAAATCGGTCAAGCTGTATCAGCATATATTAAAGTTCCAACAGGGAACCCATATTTTGATGGTCTATCATCATGCGGCGGTGGCTGTGGATCAGGAGGCAGCTGTGGCTGTAAAGTATCTTGACGAGACTTGAACGTCTCGTCTTTTACATAATGAACGGAAAGAATTGAAAAGCGGCAGGTGAAAAGATGGATACCAAACGTCAAGGGATGGTCGTTTGGCTGCATTCGTTAAAGCAGTCAAAAGCGCTAAGGAAATTTGGGAATGTTCACTATATTTCAAGGAAAATGAAATATGCAGTGATTTATTGTGATATGAATGATCTTGAGCGCCATATGGCAAAGCTCAGTTCATTGCCATTTGTAAAACGTGTTGAGCCTTCCTATAAACCTTTTATTAAATTAGAGTACGAATCGAAATTGGACAAAGCAAAAGAGTATGATTATAAGGTGGGCTTTTAAAGACACAAAAAAATCCCCGCGGCATCACCCGCGGGGTCCTTCTATTCTTAATGATTCATTAAGGAGAAGGCAAAGGGAGAGGAGAAACCGGAGGAAGAACTTATGGGGAAACGTAAGTCTTCTCCGCGGTTGGCAACAGCACCACATCAGATGCTGTTAACAGTAGTATGACCCTCTCTTTTGTGATCTATACATAGAAAATGAATGGAATTCAGTGCATTGTCCCATGTGGAGTGGATATGGTAAGATAATGTTGAATTTTTTGTCATCAAACAATATTCAATAGATGCAAGCAGAAAAAGTGGTGGAAAAATGAGAGTGATTTCTGGAACAAAAAAAGGCCGCACGCTGAAAGCCGTACCCGGCCAATCAACAAGACCAACAACAGATAAAGTAAAAGAATCCATTTTTAATATGATTGGACCGTATTTTGATGGGGGATGGGCCCTTGATTTATTTGCTGGAAGTGGTGGTTTAGGAATTGAAGCGCTTTCTAGAGGATTCGATCATTGTATATTTGTGGATCGAGATATGAAGGCGATTCAGACGATTAAAGGCAACTTGAATCAATTGTCGCTGATGGATCAAAGTGAAGTGTTTCGAAATGATGCAAACCGTGCACTCGCCGCTGTAGTGAAGCGAGAAGAATCTTTTCAAGCCATCTTCCTTGATCCGCCGTATAAAGATCAAAAGTTGAAAGCACTTCTTGATACGATTGATGAGCATTCCTTATTAGCAGATGATGGCGTCATTGTGTGTGAGCATGATAAAGATGTGACACTGCCAGAGGAAGCAGGACAGCTGCATATCTCAAGGCAGGAAATGTACGGAATGACTGGCATTACGATCTATAGAAAGCGGGGAAATTAAAGCATGGGGAATATAGCCGTTTGTCCGGGTAGCTTCGATCCAGTCACATTGGGCCATTTGGATATTATCAAAAGAGGGGCAAAGATTTTTGATGAAGTATATGTGTGCGTCCTCAATAACTCGTCAAAAAAGCCGTTGTTTACTGTTGAAGAGCGATGTGAACTCATTCGTCAAGCAACAAAGGAGCTACCAAATATCAAAGTGGAATCCTTTCATGGACTGCTCGTTGATTATGCGAAACAAAAAGAGGCGAAAGTCATTTTACGCGGACTTAGAGCGGTGACGGACTTTGAATACGAGATGCAAGGGACATCAATGAACAAAGTGTTGAATGATGACATTGAAACGTTCTTTATGATGACGAATAATCAATACTCCTTCTTAAGTTCAAGCATTGTTAAAGAAGTAGCGAAATATCATGGATCAGTCAAAGAGCTTGTACCGCAAGAGGTCGAAGCTGCGCTGAAAGAGAAATTTAATGGATGAGTGCATTGTGCACTCATCCATTTTTTAATTTCTGATAATAGAGCGCAATATACACGATCAGACTGAACAAGGTGATGAGAGGACCAGCAGATACAAGCTGATTCCATAACACGTTGCTAAACATCACGACTTGCTCGCTTGTTTCAAATGCCCCTGCTGGAAGCGCCATGTCTGCTTTAGAGACATAAAGGGGTTTGAATAACAAAAAAGCAAAGACGGCTGCGTAAATACCGTGAAGCAAACGGGCGAAGAAAAACGGTTTAAAGCGTATATCGGTTGCTGCCAAAATGCCAGCTACCTGAGCTTGAACGGAGAATCCGCTAAATCCCAAAATAAAGCTGACCACAATTGTTTTAGCGAGCAGGGAAACCTCTTGTGACCCTGTGAGCTGACTTCCTAATGTGATTTCAAATAGACCCGCAATCATGGCTAGATCTAATTCCGGCGGAAGGTGCATCGTTTTCAGTATAGAGCCGATCCCGATAGAGAGAAGATCTGTTACATGAACGACAGCGAGCATTTGACTAAAGACAGAAAATAAAATGATAAAGCCGCCAATCATAAAGAGCGTTTGAACAGATGACATGACAGCGTCACTTAATATTTGGCCAAGTGGTCTTTTCTCTGCAAGTCTTGCCGTATGAAGAGCGCTGAATGCTTCTCGAATTGGAGGCAATAAAAATCCTTTTCGGCTTCTGAGGTGCGCATCATGACGTGCTTTATATCCGCGCATCGTCACCCCAACCGCGAGATTTCCTAAATAATGTGCACAGGCTAACACAATGCCTAAAGCTGGGTGATGAAAAAATCCTACAGCCACTGCTCCAAAAATGAACAAAGGGTTTGAAGAATTGGTAAACGACACAAGGCGTTCTGCTTCAATTCTTGTCAGCTGTCCTTCCTGCCGAAGTCTTGTCGTCAATTTAGCGCCAGAAGGAAAACCAGAGGCCATTCCCATCGCCAGCACAAATCCGCCGACACCAGGCACCCGAAAGATAGGCCGCATAAATGGCTCTAATAATACGCCGACAAATCTGACAATCCCGAAACTGATTAATAGCTCGGACAAAATAAAAAAAGGTAGTAGCGATGGAAAAACCACTTCCCACCACATTGCAAGTCCATTTTTCGATGCTTGCAAAGAGGCTTGTGGATGTGTAATCACAGTGGCTGTTAAAAAGATAAAAAAAGCAGCGATGAACAGAGTGTTCCATTTTTTCATGGAGATGTCGCCCCTTGCCGTTATAATCTATTGGCGAGCTCGTGATTAAAGAAAAAGAGATGCTAGCCGAGCCTGTCTTCTATTACTATACGATGAGAAGGGGCATGTTTAGACCTATAGATTCGTATATATGCATAGAAAGAGGAGGGTGGATTCATGAAACGACCGATTATCGGGCTTGCGCTGGGCTCCGGGGGTGCCAGAGGGATGGCGCATATCGGGGTTTTATCTAGTCTTGAGAAACAAGGAATTCAGGTGGATATGATCGCAGGAAGCAGTATTGGTGCTCTTGTGGGGAGCTTTTATGCAGCAGGACAAGACGTAGAAAAAATGAAAAAACTTGCACTTGTCTTCAGAAGAAAGTATTATGCTGACTATACACTGCCAAAAATCGGTCTGTTAAAAGGAAATCGAATTTTGCAGCTGATTCACACGTTTACATATGGGAAGAATATTGAAGAAATGCGCGTGCCTCTTGCGATTGTCGCCTGTGACCTTCAGACAGGGGAGAAGGTTGTGTTCAAAGAAGGGTCTGTCTCACAAGCAGTCAGGGCAAGCATTAGCATTCCGGGTGTGTTTGTTCCGCATGAAATAGGCGGCAGGCAATTGGTGGATGGAGCGGTAGTGGACCGCATTCCTGTCTCTGTTCTCAAAGAAATGGGGGCAGATCTCATTATCGCCTCTGATGTATCAAGGGTGAAAAAAACAGAAAAGGCAACGAGATTATCGGATGTCATTATGCAAAGTTTGGACATCCTTCAAAATGAATTGGTTCGTCACCAAACCATTCATGCAGATCTCATGATTCGGCCGAAGCTCGAGACCTTTAGCTCTAGTGCGTTTACACAGGTTCAAGAAATGATTGAAGCAGGTGAACTCGCCGCCGACCAACTAAAAGAAAAACTGAAAGATGTCATTGATAAATGGGAGTGTTAATCGAATGAAAAAATTAAATATTCGCTGGCTCAGCTTTTTTGCTGTTGTTCTAGTCTTATTTGGCTTAACTTTTGTGAAACTGCCCTATTACGTCACAAAGCCAGGTGATGCAACAGAAATTGCGCCACACATTCAAGTAGACGGAGGATATGGCGAGAAGGGCAGCTTTTCTCTTATGACCATTAAAGTAGGTCCAGCCAATCCATATACGTATTTGCTTGCAAAAATGAACAAGTATGACGAAATCGTTCCAGAAGAAAATATTAAAGCGGACGGAGAGTCTGATGAGGATTATATGAAACGGCAGCTGCAGCTCATGAAAAGTTCTCAAGAAAATGCAATGATTGCCGCTTATACAAAAGCGGGAAAAAAAGTAGATTATACGTTTAATGGGGTATATGCGAGCTATGTGATGAAAGGAATGCCTGCATATGGGAAGATTGAAGTGGGCGATAAGATCAAAAGCGTCGACGGCCATACATATGAGTCAGCAGATAAAATGGTTTCGTATATCAGCAGTAAAAAAGCAGGCACGACTGTCCGTTTTGTACTTGAACGTAATGGCAAAGAAATTACGCAGAACGTGACGTTAAAACCATTTAAAGAAGAGCCAAAACGAGTGGGAATTGGCGTATCACTATTTACAGACCGTCATGTGAAAGTGTCTCCTTCTGTGAAAGTGGATATTGAAAACATCGGCGGTCCATCGGCTGGTTTAATGATGTCACTTGAAATTTACAATCAGCTGACAAAAGAAGATGAAACACATGGCTATGCGATCGCAGGAACTGGAACGATTGATGCAGATGGTACAGTCGGACCGATTGGCGGAATTGATCAAAAGGTTGTTGCAGCAGACAAAGCAGGGAAAGACATCTTCTTTGCACCGAATGATAAAGGTGACCCAAACTCTGACTACAAAAATGCAGTCAAAACAGCAAAAGATATTAAAAGTGATATGAAAATCGTTCCTGTGGATACCATGCAGGACGCACTAAACTATTTAAACAAATTAAAAGAGAAAGCATCATAAAAAAGAGCAGCCTGACTTGCAGGCTGCTTTTTTTCTATCGAGATGAAAAGAGTCCGCTCTCTTCATCATATCGAATCGGTGATGTTTTAAACTCTGCTTTTGTTAACTCTGTTTGCATGGGTTCAGAGATGGGAAGGCTGAACACCCTTGAAGCGCGAATATCAAGATCAAGGGCGGGATGTGAAAAGGAAGACAGTTTACTCACAAGTGGTACATCCAACTCTTTTTTTACAAGAGACAAGTACTGTTGTCCTTTCCTTGTCATTCCAAGTAAACGAATATAGGGCGCTTTTTTCTCTTCAAGCAGCTCGTGCATCGTCTTTTTCTTCATGTTCATTAATAGATGCGTATTCATCCGCTGTAACCTTGTCCACGTATATCGTTTTGTTTTGACAAGTGATAGATACTCATCGTAGGAAGACGCATGTGTTATGGCTTTTTGCATGCGGTGTTCAATGCCTTCTTCAATTTCATAGATGCCCTCTAATTCACTCGTATCCATTGTATGAAAAACATGTTTCAGAAAGCGAAAATAGGCTTCTTGCGTATGTAAAAGACCATATGAAGAATGATAGTCGTGTAATTGCTTTAAAGTAGCGTCTGGTAGGTAGGGCGTGACTTCTTGAAATGAGCTCTGTTCTTTTAATGCTTTTCGGATACTTGTGGCGCTTGCGATTTTTTGGTTGTCAGGCAGTTCTTCATCATGATAATCAGATGCAATTCTTTGAGACGTAAAAGGCTGCATGTGAGGAGCTCTCTCTAAGATGGCTTTAACATAATGAAAGCCTAAAATGTTATTTGGTTTGGACAAATCCAGTAAGTGTTCAGAATGAATGGCCTCTTGAAACGCACCTGCTGCTGCTGCTGGATAACTAAGGCCTTCTTTCACCTTTTCTTTTGTTAAAAGATCAATCTCTGCCTTTTTTTCATGCCAAGCGTGTGCTGTGCGCTCAAATGCGTTGATCTCTCCATCCTCACTGCCGAAAAAAAGAGAATGGCATTTTAATGCATCGAGGATGGACACAGCGCCATTGGCGAAGGTTTCTGCCTTTTGTACGGCATATATGTATGGAAGCTCACACACAATGTCTACGCCGTTTTGCAGTGCCATTTTTGTACGTGCCCATTTTGAGACGATGGCAGGCTCCCCGCGCTGGAGGAAAGAACCGCTCATAACGGCAATGGCAACATCTGAGGAGGTTTGTTTTTTCGCCTGATTCACATGATAGGCATGCCCATAATGAAATGGATTGTACTCGACAACGACTCCCACTGCTTTCAATAGATGTTCCGCCTTTCTTGCTATGGTTAAATGGTCTGTGCTACAGTAGCATAAGGGAAAAATGAAGACCATTTTTTTCAGTGTAGGCATTCCGAGAACTGATGTCAAACAGCCCTTTGACATCATGAAGGACTGTAAAGAAAAAATATTGACAAATAGCATGATGAAAGCTATAATCATGTTTGTTGCTCTTAGAGGTGATACAATTGAAATGGACAGTTTATCAGTTACATCAAAAAGCTAAAAACAGCTTCGATTTTCATGAGACGGTTGACTTAAATGAACTTACTAGCCTTCATTCAGATATACGTCGTATTTCACCAGTAGAGGTGAAAGGGACTGGAGTGATCGAATCAAAGCAAGTCGCATTTGATTTAACCATCACAGGTGAAATGACATTGCCTTGTTCAAGAACGCTTGTTGATGTAAATTATCCATTTGCGATTTCAACAAAAGAACTATTTGTACTTCATAAGACAGACGACATAGAAGATGAAGACGTTTCTATTGTAGAAGACGATATCATCGACTTAACGCCTATAGTCAAGGAAGAAATTCTTCTTGAAGTGCCCATGCAAATCTTTTGCGACCAAGCTGGCGTAAAAGGTGCTGCACCACAGGAAGGGAATGACTGGGCGGTCATTTCGGAAGATGCACATCAAAACCGAATTGATCCTCGTCTGGAAGGCTTGAAGAAGCTCTTAGAAGAAAATAATGAATCTTAACTCTTTAAGGAGGTGGGAATAATGGCTGTACCTTTTAGAAGAACTTCTAAAATGAAAAAAAGATTGCGTCGTACGCATTTCAAACTACAAGTACCTGGTATGGTAGCTTGCCCAGAATGCGGTGAAATGAAAATTTCTCATCGTGTCTGCAAATCTTGCGGAACATACAAAGGCAAAGACGTAAAAAGCAACTAATGCTTGATAAAAAAACGTGAGGGAATCTTCCCTTGCGTTTTTTTATTGATCTATTTTTTAGGTTTCTCTCCTGCAAATAGTCTATCTACTCTAGTAAGCGCATATGATGTGGTATTCAGATTCAGGGGGGATGATGAGTTGACGATTACACGGCAGGACGCATGGACACAAGATGAAGATTTACTTTTAGCAGAAGTTGTCTTAAGGCATATCCGAGATGGAGGTACCCAGCTTTCAGCATTTGAAGAGGTTGGAAAAGCATTGTCAAGAACAGCAGCAGCATGTGGATTCAGGTGGAATTCTTACGTCAGAAAGCAGTACCAGGCAGGCATTGAGCTTGCCAAAAAACAGCGAAAAGAACTGCGTAAAAAAATTGGTATCCATTCTTCGGGTTTACCGCAGCATGCGTTCACCATAGAAGAGAAGGCATCTTCTGATCAGACTGAACTGACGCTTCGAGAAGTAATTCGGTTTCTAGAGCAGCTTGAGAAAGAACCATCTGGTCCAGCTTATTTACGGGAGGAGCTTAAAGATGCACAGCATCAATTAAAATCACTCACCGAAGAAAATGAACAGCTGAAACGTCAATTAAAAATGACAGAAGAAGATTACCGGGCACTTATTGGTATTGTTGAAAGAGTCAAACAGAATATCAGCTTAAAAGATTACGCAAAATAAGAAAACGCCCCTCATAGATGGAAAGAGGGGCGTTTTCTTAATGATTAAAATGATTAAGCGGACTCACCTGTGTTCTTTTGAATATGTGCAGGCTCCCAAATGAGTGGGTTTTCTCCTTTATCGCGTTCCATATCATATTTCACCGCTTCAAAGCCCATTTTATCCCAAAAACCGGCAGATTTGACGCGTGGATTCGTTCGAATTGGAAGGCCAAAAGATTTTGCGAAATCAACAAGTGCTTCGCCGTAACCTTTACGCTGATATCCTGGCAACACTTCTAGCTTCCACAGCTCTAGATAATCATGATTATGGTCAAAATACGTCGTCGTCGAGCCATCTACTTGATAGAGGCTCATACGTGCCACAAGCTTATCTCCAAAGTAAATCCCATAAAATGGAGAGTTGCTGTCATTTTCAATCATATTACTTTCTAGGTCTTCAAGCATGGAAAGTTCTTGTATGCCATATTCCTTAAATTGTTTAAATTCCTCTAATGTTTTGTAGTTAATCAGAAGACGTTTTACTTGTGTCATGTGATCTTCCCCCTTACACACATAATGTCGACAGTGATGTCATTGAAGGCGTTTTCATCCCATCCGCCTAAAAAAGTTTTTACACTTATTATTATAGTTTTTTAATTAAAAAAATTCAATCATAGCGCGTTATCTGCTTTTTGCATCGTAGCACGAAACTGGTAAAATAGTTGATAACATGAAGTAAACAGAAAAAGGGAAGTGCGGCAATTGAAAATTGGAATCATTGGCGGTGGTGCGATTGGTCTGCTTTGTGCCAGTTATTTATCAGAGCATCATGACATCACCGTCTTTACAAGAAGAAAACAGCAGGCAGAAGAAATTCGAGCATTAGGCATCGAACGAATGGTAAGAGGGGAAACCATTCAATCAGCTGTTGGGGCCGATACGGGGGTCAAAGGAATATTTGATTTGCTGATTGTGACAGTGAAGTATCATCATCTGCAAGATGTTCTAGGGGAATTATCGGGACTGCCTCGTCATCGGATCTTATTTTTGCAGAACGGAATGGCCCACCTCGTCGATTTAAAGAACTGGAAAACGGCACATCAGTTATATATTGGTGTAGTAGAGCATGGCGCAATGAAGGTGTCTGATCGCGCAGTAAACCATACAGGAATTGGTGTCATCAAGTGGGGAGCATTTCTGCATGAGGAAAAAGAACCTATGGGTAGTGAACTATCAACATGCGATTTTCAAATGGTTTATACAGATGAATGGAAGAAAGTACTGGAGGAAAAGCTGCTCGTCAATGTGTGTATTAATCCGTTGACGGCTTTATTACATGTGAATAATGGGGAATTGGTATCGAACCCGTCATATGAACATATGATGACATGTGCATTTGAAGAAGCGGTTTCCATTCTAGGGTTGCTTGAGAAAGATCGTCTATGGGCTCATGTGAAATCAATTTGCCATCAAACGGCTGCCAATCAATCGTCAATGCTACAAGATATCGTCAAAGGCCGCCAAACTGAAAGAAAAGCAATCATTGGTTACCTTTTAAAAAAAGCTCAAGGTCAAGGGATGACGCCGCCATTCCTCACTTTCTTGAATAGAAGCTTGGAAGTATTGGAAAAAAAGCAAACAAAATCTTTTGAGTGAGCTCATTTACATGCTATACTTTTTTCGGGAAACTAACTATTTATTGAAGAAAGGAAGTTCTAAACATGCAATTGACTGAACTTTCCATCCGAAGTCAGAATTTATTCATACGTGATTATATAGAAGAAAAAAAAGAGATGACTGCTTTTTTTGATTATGATATACATTCTGAGCACACATGGAAAAAGAGATACGACGATCTCATGGAAAGGAGCTTCCCGCGCGAGGCTTTAGCGGATTATATGAGCGCATACCATGCAAAATTTGATTCGGCTGCGATGCGTGAGAATATTGAGAAGATCCGTGATGAACGGAGCGTCATGGTGGTTGGAGGACAGCAGGCAGGCCTACTGACAGGTCCGCTTTATACCATACATAAAATCATTTCCATTATTCAGTTTGCCAAAGAAAAAGAATCAGAGCTTGGCATTCCTGTTATTCCGGTCTTTTGGGTAGCGGGTGAAGATCACGACGTAGACGAAATTAACTTTGTGTACACGTCTGGCGAAAAAGGCCCAGTCAAACAAAAGCTTCCATTACATCATGTGAAAAAAACAGCTGCGAAAAGAACACCTCTCCACCAAGAGAAAACAGAGAGATGGCTTCGTGATGTATTTTCAACCTATGAGGAATCTGCTTACACAAATGACTTGTTTGATCAGCTTCTTCGATGTTTGCGCAAATCAGAAACGTTTACTGATTTCTTTGAGTGGATTGTTTGCGATCTATTTGAAGAAGATGGACTGCTGTTATTGAATTCAGGAGACTTCGGCGTGAAGCCACTTGAACGTACGTTATTCAAGCAAATTGTGGAGTCGAGTGATGCGATCGTGGCTCACTTAAATAACACGCAAGCTGCCATGGAACAAGCGGGGTATCAGCCGATTATTGAAGCTGGTGACCATCAAGCCAACTTGTTTTACGAATATGATGATGAGCGTTTCCTCATTGAACAAGAGAATGGCCAATTTTCTATATCTGAAGTGGGGCTTACTTGGACAAAAGATGAGCTTTTGCAGGAAGTCGAGGAGCACCCAGAGCGGTTTAGCAATAATGTGGTGACCCGTCCATTGATGCAAGAAACCCTTCTTCCAACGCTTGCTTTTATGGCTGGACACGGTGAAGTGAATTATTGGGGTGAGCTGAAAGGCATCTTCGAGTACTTCGATGTCAAAATGGCACCCGTTCTTCCAAGACTGCACGTCACCATTCTTGAAAGGCATATTGATAAGAAGCTGCCGATAAGAGAATTGTCAGTTGAAGAAGTGCTGACAAAAGGCGTGAAAGAAAAGAAGGATGCGCACTTTCAGCAAAGTCTTCCAGACAGCTTCGTTCAATCGGTTCAACATGCCAAACGTGAATTAGCGAATGTTCACGAGGCCATGAGACAAGAAGCGCTAGAGATCGAACCAGGCTTTGAACAGCTATTAGATAAAAATGCCAAATTTATAGAAGACCAGCTTCAATTTGTTTATCAAAAGGTTGCAAAGCGTGTGGAAGAGAAGGAAGGATACATCCTTCGAGATTTTGAACGGATTGAAAATAGTTTAAAACCACTCGAAGCACCACAAGAAAGAATTTGGAATATCATGTACTTTTTAAACAAATATGGTCCAGAATTCTTCAAAACGTTCAAAAATCTGCCATTTTCATTTCAAAACAAGCAACAAATTGTCAAACTTTGAAATAAAGTTTTAATGAACCCTGACTAGTTCAGGGTTTTTTTTTATGTAGAAACAGTGTAAAATAAGTTTTGTGGAGAGAAGTGGTGGATAGTGGAGAGTATAGGTGAGAAAGTGGGGCTCTGATGATCATGTTCATGGGTGAATACCAACATACGATTGATACAAAAGGGCGCATGATCATCCCTGCTAAATTTAGAGACGGTCTCGGAGAACAGTTTGTGCTGACGAGAGGGCTTGATCAATGTTTATTTGGCTACCCTATGAGTGAGTGGAAACTAATTGAAGAGAAACTCAAAGCACTGCCGCTAACGAAAAAAGATGCACGTGCGTTTACCCGGTTCTTCTTCTCCGGCGCAGTTGAATGTGATCTGGACAAGCAGGGGCGCATTAACATCGCATCCAACCTACTCCAATATGCAAAACTCGAAAAAGAATGTGTGGTCATCGGCGTTTCAAATCGAATTGAGTTGTGGAGTAAGTCGATCTGGGAACAATATACAGAAGAGCAAGAAGATTCTTTTGCTGAAATTGCTGAAAACATGATTGGATTTGATATATAATAATCCCTTGTGCAGCAAGCTTTCTACACATTCATTTCTATTTGAAAAAGGTGGGACCATATCATCATGTTTCAACATGAGACAGTATTATTAAAAGAAACAGTTGACGGTTTAAACGTCAAAGAAGACGGTACATATGTGGACTGCACGCTAGGCGGCGCAGGTCATAGCTCATATTTACTATCTCAATTATCAGAAAAAGGTACATTGATTGGGTTTGACCAAGACGATGCTGCACTGGATCATGCACGAGAGAAGCTCGCACATGTTAAAGCGAACATTCTTTTCATAAAAAGCAACTTCCGATATTTAAAAGAACGTCTGAATGAACAAGGAATTACAAGCGTAGACGGTGTGATTTTTGATCTTGGGGTTTCATCACCTCAGCTTGACACACCAGAGAGAGGCTTTAGTTATCACCATGATGCACCTCTTGACATGCGAATGGATCAAACCGCTGCTTTGTCGGCAAAACAAGTGGTGAATGAATGGCCATTTGAAGATCTAGTTCGGATTTTCTACAAATATGGGGAAGAAAAGTTCAGCAAGCAAATCGCACGCAAAATTGAAGAAGCCAGAAAAAAAGCGCCAATTGAAACAACAGGAGAGCTTGTCGACATTATTAAAGAAGGAATTCCCGCACCTGCAAGACGAAAAGGCGGACATCCAGCGAAAAGAGTATTTCAAGCGATCCGAATTGCCGTAAATGATGAATTGAAAGTATTTGAAGAAGCACTAGAACAAGCAATAGAGTTACTCAATCCGAAGGGGAGAATTTCTGTCATTACATTCCATTCACTTGAAGATCGGATATGTAAAAGTACATTTAAAGAAATGTCTTCTCTTCCAGAACTTCCGCACGGACTGCCAGTAATTCCAGAAGGACTTGAACCAAAACTGAAGCTGATCACGAGAAAACCAATCGTTGCATCAGAACAAGAGCTGGAATATAACAACCGTGCCCGTTCAGCGAAGCTCCGAATTGCAGAAAAAAAGTAAACGACACCATAGATGATGATAAAAAGGAGGTTTCTTATGAGTAATTTGGCTTACCAAAGAGAAGTAAAGCAACATCAAACCGAGCAACAAGGTCAATCGGTTGTGATTAGAAGAAGAGGTTCTATTACACTTGGTGAAAAAATCTTACTTGTCATGTTTGTCATGGCTCTCATGTGCAGCTCGATCCTCATCATTTCTAAAGCCTTTGCTGTTTATCACGCAAATATCGAAGTGCAGAAGCTAGAACAGCAAGTGACTTTAGAATCGAAAAAGATCACTGAACTGCAAAAGCAAAAAGATTTACTAAGTGAACCAGAGAGAATCATTGAAGCCGCTAAAAAAGCAGGCTTAAGCATGTCGAAAGATGTTAAGAAGGTCGATTAACATGGCGATGCCTAAAAAGAATAAAATGATGAACAGAGGCGCGGCAATTGCGAGTATTTGCTTCGCCCTGTTTTTCTTTATCATCCTTGCACGTTTTATTTATATTCAGATTACGGGAACCGTCGATGGACAAGTGTTAGCTGCAAAAGCCAATGAACAATATCAATCGAAAAAAACACTTGAAGCCAAAAGAGGCTCCATTTTAGACAGAAACGGAAATGTGATTGCGGAAGATACATCTGTGTATAAACTGATTGCGATCATGAGCAAGAAAATGACGGTCGATCCAAAGCATCCGATGCATGTCGTTGACAAAGAAAAGACAGCAAAAGAGCTGTCAAAAGTCATTGATATGAGTGAGAGTGAAATTTTAAAGCGTCTGAATACAAAAGATGCGTTCCAAGTCGAGTTTGGTAAAGCCGGAAAGGATATTAGTTTTTCAACTAAGGAAAAAATTGAAAAGCTAAAACTTCCTGGGATCGCCTTTGAAAAAGATACAAAGAGGTATTATCCAAACGGCATGTTTGCTTCGAACTTAATCGGTTATGCTAGATTAGATGAAGCCACCAAGGACATGTCAGGCGCAATGGGTCTAGAAAAGGCTCTGAATAAATATTTAAAAGAAAAAGATGGCTATGTAACGTATAACAGCGACAGAAGCGGATGGGCACTTCCGAATAGTAAAGAAGACATCGTTGCCCCGAAAGACGGGAAAAACGTCACACTGACCATCGACCAAAAAATTCAAGCATTTCTTGAAGAAAGTATGACGCAGGTCGCTAAAAAATATAAGCCGAAGAAAATCATTGCGACAGTCGTTGATCCGAAAACTGGAAGAGTTCTTGCAATGGGACAGCGGCCAAGCTTTAATTTAAATGAACTCGACATTACGAATTATAACAACGATGTCATTTCTTACGCATTTGAACCAGGTTCAACGATGAAAATTTTTACACTCGCTGCTGCTATCCAAGAAGGAGTGTACCAAGGCAGTGACAAGTATCAGTCTGGTACTTATAAAGTAGGCGGCGGTCTTGTAAGAGACCATAACAACGGAAATGGCTGGGGAAAAATTGATTTTCATGAAGGTGTTCTACGTTCTTCAAACGTAGCTTTTGCGAAATTGGCAAAAGAAAAATTAGGTTTCACACGCTATGAACAATACTTGCAAAAATTCCATTTCTATGACAAAACAGGCATAGACTTGCCGAACGAAGCGTCTAGTAAAATCAATTTCAGATACGAATATGACAAAGCATCGACTGCTTATGGTCAGGCGTCCGCGATTACCCCAATTCAGCAAATTGAAGCGGCGACAGCCATTGCAAACGGTGGAACGATGATGAAGCCATATGTAATCGATCATATTACAGACCCGAACACAAACAAAACAATTTTACAGCACGAACCAACAGTAGCAGGAAAACCAATTTCTTCTGATACAGCGAAGCAAGTCCGTGACATTTTAGGTGAGGTCGTTTCCTCAAAAATTGGCACAGGACAGCCATACCAAATCAAAGGTTTTGATGTCGCTGGGAAAACGGGTACAGGACAAATTGGCGGTGCTGGCGGCTACCTTCAAGGGAGAAACGATTACGTCTTTTCATTTATGGGAATGGCACCAAAAGATGATCCGAAGCTGCTCGTTTATGTGGCTGTCCAACAGCCTCAGCTATCTGAAACACAAACGGGCTCAGCCCCTGTTTCAGAAATCTTTAACCCTGTGATGAAAAATAGTTTGCTCTATTTAAATATCGCACCAACAAAAACAGACGATAAAAAATCTGGCAAACAGAAAATAAAACAAGAAACAATGCCGTCATTCCTAGATTTAGAAGTGAAACAGGCAGAAACAGAAGCAAAAAACAAAAAGTTATCACCTGTTGTTATTGGTGACGGTTTATCCATTAAACGCCAATGGCCGAGTGCGGGCTCTGAATTCTCTGAAAGCCAGAAAGTCTTTTTGAAAACAGCAGGGAAAACCATTAAAATGCCTGATATGACAGGCTGGTCCAGAAGGGAAGTTCTTCAATATGCGTCTATTTCAGGTGTGCATATTGAAACAAATGGACAGGGATATGCTGTCAAACAAAGCGTGAAAAGTGGAGCGGAGATTTCAGATAAAGTCGTCACAGTGACCTTCAAAAGTCCAAATTAACTTGAAAACCTAGCAAATCATTTGCTAGGTTTTTTTCTTTTGCTTGAGCGATGGACGAGATCGTTCTATAAAAAGACGAGCCTGCATATGATGAAAACAAGCCATATGTAAGGAGTGAACCGGGCGTGCGAGTGTCAAGTGTAACAGTGAGAAAACGATTGCTTTTCGTGCTGCTGTTTGGGGTGATCATTTTTTTCATCATAGATACTAGATTAGGATATGTGCAGTTTATTATGGGCGAGAAGCTGACAAGTTTAGCGAAAGATTCATGGAACCGTAACCTCCCATTTGAACCAGAACGAGGAGATATTTTGGATCGAAATGGGGTGGAGCTTGCGACGAACAAAAGTGCTCCCTCTATTTTAGTCGTGCCGCGGCAGGTGAAAGACCCAGCAGAAACAAGCAAAAAATTAGCTGCAGTACTGAATATGTCTGAGGAGAAAGCGTACAAGCATGTCACCAAGAAAACGTCTATAGAACGAATTTCCCCAGAGGGGAGAAAAGTATCTCATGAAAAAGCAAAAGAAGTCAGAGAACTTGATTTAGATGGAGTCTATGTAGCAGAAGACAGCATCAGACATTACCCGTTTGGAAGTTTCTTATCTCATGTATTGGGTTTTGCTGGAATTGATAATCAAGGCTTACTTGGACTAGAAGCGTACTATGATGATGACTTAAAAGGTGAAAAAGGCTCTGTGAAATTTTATTCTGATGCAAAAGGGCAGAAAATGCCAGATGAAGCAGATGATTATACACCGCCTAAAGATGGCCTTGATATGAAATTAACAGTTGATTCAAAAGTGCAAACCATCATCGAACGAGAACTAGACAATGCTCAGGCAAAATATAACCCAGATGGCATGATTGCCATTGCCATGAATCCGAAAAATGGTGAGGTGCTGGGAATGTCGAGCAGACCTGACTTTGATCCGGCTGACTATCAATCAGTTGATTCAAAAGTATTTAATCGAAACTTACCGGTGTGGAGCACATATGAGCCAGGATCGACGTTTAAAATCATTACACTGGCAGCTGCCCTGGAAGAAAATAAAGTGAATTTAAAACGTGATCATTTTTTTGACAGCGGATCTGTGACAGTGGATGGCGCAAGGCTCAGATGCTGGAAAAAGGGAGGACATGGATCACAGTCGTTTCTAGAAGTGGTACAAAACTCTTGTAACCCAGGATTCGTCGAGCTAGGCGACCGTCTTGGAAAAGATAAATTATTTTCTTATATTAAAAATTTCGGCTTTGGTCAAAAGACAGGCATCGACCTTCAAGGAGAAGGTAGAGGAATTTTGTTCCCGCTTGATCGTGTTGGTCCTGTAGAACAGGCAACAACAGCCTTTGGTCAAGGTGTATCTGTTACGCCGATTCAACAAGTAGCTGCAGTGGCAGCCGCAGTAAATGGAGGAACGCTTTACACGCCGTATATTGCAAAAGAATGGATCGATCCAATTACAAAAGAGGTGGTGAAAAAGCAATCACCAATTGCCAAGAAGAAAGTCATTTCAGCGGAGACGTCTAAAGAAATCAGGTATGCCCTTGAAAGTGTAGTCGCTCAAGGAACTGGCCGGAATGCATTCGTTGAAGGATATCGGGTGGGCGGAAAAACAGGAACAGCACAGAAAGTAAAAGACGGAAAGTACATGGAAAATAACCACATTGTGTCATTTATCGGGTTTGCACCTGCGGATGATCCAAGCATTGTTGTATATGTAGCAGTAGATAACCCAAAAGGCACGATTCAATTTGGTGGGACAGTAGCAGCACCTATTGTGGGCCATATTATGCGAGACAGTCTGCCTGAAATGGGCGTGAAAAAAAGAAAAGGACAAATTGAAAAGAAGTACCAATGGCTGGACACAAAAACCATTGAGGTACCGAATCTTGTAGGAGGATCTGTTTCTGACCTTGAATCACTCCTGATTAATTTAAAGATTGATGCTTCAGGAACTGGCAGTAAAGTGGTGAAGCAATCGCCTGCTGCCGGCACAAAGGTCAAAGAAGGTTCCACGATCCGATTATACTTAAATGATGAATAATAAAGAATGAACAGAGGGTAGCCGCACTCATTCGGCTGCCTCTTTTTGTTGAAAGTGAAGGGTCGCTTTAAAAAAAGAGCATAAAGTGTGTTTTTTCCAAGAGAAACTTAAGGAATACGCTGGATGTATCCTTTTTTTTACGATAAAATATAGACTGTGTGTTTTTTTCACAAGACATGCACGTGAACGAATTTGAGAGGTTTGATATGAAATGAAATTACAAGAACTCCTTACATACTTTAAAAGTGAAAACAGTGAACTGATAAACGAAAATCCGGAGATTACTTCCATTGAAATGGATTCAAGAGAAGTGAAAAAAGGGAGTCTTTTTGTCTGTATAAAAGGCTATACAGTAGATGGACATGATTACGCTGAAAAAGCTGTGAAAAGCGGGGCTGCAGCGATTGTAGCAGAACACCCACTTCACATAACAGATGTACCAGTCATTATTGTAAAACACTCTCAAAGAGCACTTGCAAGAATGGCAGATGCTTTTTACGAACAGCCAACTCATAAACTCAATCTAATTGGTATTACAGGAACGAACGGGAAAACGTCCACAACACACATGATTGAGCAAATCATGAGAAAAGCCGATAAAAAAACAGGTTTAATCGGTACGATGTATATGAAGGTAAACGATGAAATTCTCGAAGTGAAAAACACAACACCTGAGAGTGTCACCCTTCAGAAGACCTTTAAGCAGATGCTTGATCAAGACGTAGATACGGCCATTATGGAAGTATCATCACATGCTTTGCATCTTGGGCGTGTTCATGGATGTGATTATGATATTGCCGTCTTTACAAATCTTACCCAAGATCATCTGGACTACCACAACACAATGGAAGAATATAAACATGCAAAAAGCTTGCTCTTTTCCCAGCTCGGAAGTGCCTTTCAGCACGATAAGCCGAAGCATGCCATTTTAAATGCAGATGATGAAGCGTCTAGTTATTTTGAAAAAGTCACAGCTGCTGAAATTATGACGTATGGCTTAGAGCAAGAATCAGATGTAATGGCAAAGAACATTCAAATTAAACCAAAGGGAACACAATTTGATTTGATCACCCCAATCGGCACAAAAAATGTGACGGTTGCCCTTATTGGGAAATTCAATGTGTATAACATTCTAGCAGCTGTATCAGTAGGAATTGTATCAGGCTTAACGTTTGAAACGATCGTTAGTGCCATTGAAGAACTTGAGGGAGTCAAAGGAAGATTCGAACTTGTGAATTTTGATCAAGACTTCCCAGTCATCGTTGATTATGCGCACACACCTGACAGTTTAGAAAATGTACTGACTACGTGTAGAGAATTAACAGAAGGTAGAATTTTCTGTGTAGTTGGCTGCGGGGGCGACCGTGATAAAACCAAGCGCCCTCAGATGGCCCAAATCGCTGTGAAATATGCAGATGAGCCTGTTTTCACATCAGATAATCCAAGAAGTGAAGATCCATCAGCCATTTTGAAAGACATGGAAAATGGCGTGCCAAACGCCTATTATCACAGCTTTGTGAACCGGAAACAGGCCATCTTTTTTGCCATTGCTAATGCAAAAAAGGGCGATACAGTCTTAATAGCTGGAAAAGGCCATGAGACGTACCAAATCATTGGTGATCAAGTCTATGACTTTGATGATGCCAAGGTGGCAGCGGACGCTATTTTAGATCTAAACAAATCTTAAAAATGATGAAAAGAGTGTAATGAAATGAAGCATTTTGTACAAAAACAACATACGAAAGACACGAATGAATATCATAATAATGAATGCTATTTTCTAATGGAAAACGGCTTTGGAAATTCGGAAGGAGTAAAGAACAATGCTTGAACAGGTGATATTGTTTACAATCATAATGGGATTTTTAATCAGTGTTCTTTTATCCCCGATTTTTATTCCGTTTTTAAGAAGACTTAAATTTGGTCAAAGTATTAGAGAAGAAGGACCTCAGTCTCACCAAAAGAAATCTGGTACCCCAACAATGGGCGGAATTATGATTATCTTTTCTATTACAATTACAACGATCGTAATGATTAACAAATTCTCTGAGATTAGTCCAGAAATGTTTTTATTGTTATTTGTCACCCTTGGCTACGGATTATTAGGATTTTTAGATGATTATATTAAAGTAGCGATGAAGCGAAATCTTGGCTTAACATCGAAACAAAAACTGATCGGGCAAATTGTGATTGCTGTGATTTTCTATGCAGTCTTCCATTATTATGAGTTTGCAACGACTATTCGCATTCCAGGAACAGATGTCAGCTTTGACTTAGGATGGGCATACTTTATCCTCGTCGTTTTCATGCTTGTCGGTGGTTCTAATGCGGTAAACCTTACGGATGGACTTGATGGTTTATTATCTGGAACAGCTGCTATTGCATTCGGAGCTTTTGCTATATTGGCTTGGAATCAATCTCAGTATGATGTGGCGATCTTTTCGGTAGCAGTAGCAGGCGCTGTCCTTGGGTTCCTTGTCTTTAATGCGCATCCTGCAAAAGTATTTATGGGTGATACGGGATCGCTTGCTTTAGGCGGTGCCATAGTGGCCATTGCCATTTTAACGAAACTTGAGATTTTACTCGTCATTATTGGAGGAGTATTTGTTGTTGAAACGTTATCCGTTATCCTTCAAGTCATCTCCTTCAAAACAACTGGAAAAAGAATCTTTAAGATGAGCCCGCTTCACCACCACTATGAGTTAGTTGGCTGGTCTGAGTGGAGAGTAGTTGTCACCTTCTGGACAGCTGGTTTATTGCTTGCTGTTTTAGGAATTTACATCGAGGTGTGGTTATAATTGAATAGGATGCAAATGTTAAAAGACGAACATGTACTAGTACTAGGCCTTGCAAAAAGCGGATATGCGGCAGCCTCAATTCTTCACGAGCACGGAATAAACGTGACGGTCAATGACCAAAAAGCTTTTGAAGAAAACGAGCCTGCTCAGTTACTTTCTGAAAAGGGGATTGATGTCATTTGTGGCAGTCATCCTCTTCGTATGTTCGACGATAAAGAAATTACGATTTTAATTAAGAACCCAGGAATTCCTTATGAGAATGTGATGGTTCAAGAGGCGCTTCGCCGAAAAATTCCAGTTTGGACTGAAATAGAATTGGCGTATCATTTGACCTCATCTCCTTTTATTGGGATTACCGGATCAAATGGAAAAACGACCACGACCACTTTGATTTATGAAATGTTGAAAAAAGACAGCCAAAAAACATTGGTAGCAGGTAATATCGGAACGGTCGCAAGTGAAGTTGCCGCGCGTGCAGCGGGCGATGAATGGATCGTAACTGAGCTCTCTTCATTTCAGTTAATGGGAACCGTTGAATTCAGACCTAAAATCAGCTTAATATTAAATATTTTTGACGCACATTTAGACTATCATCACACGCGTGAAGAATACGAAAAAGCAAAACAGAAAGTGTATGCACATCAACAAGAAGATGACATAGCTGTGGTTAACCTAGATGATCCATCTGTTGTCAAACTAGCAGAAGATTCGAAAGCGCAAAAAGTGTTTTTCTCAGTTAAAGAGCCGGTAGCACATGGAGCGTTTATTAAAGATGGTGCCATCTACTATATGAATGAACATGTCATTGACCTCAAGGATGTTGTTCTTCCTGGTGAGCATAACCAAGAAAATATTCTAGCAGCTATTTGTGTTGTAAAAAATGCAGGCTGCTCAAACGAAGCGATTGCGCAAGTTCTTACTACATTTAGTGGAGTGAAGCATCGTTTGCAATTTGTGGAGACGATTCAAAATAGAAAATTTTATAATGACAGTAAAGCGACCAATATACTGGCAACAAGTAAAGCTTTGTCTGCCTTCAAGCAGCCGACCATTTTACTAGCAGGTGGACTGGATCGTGGCAATGAATTTGATGAATTAAAACCTTTTATGAAGAATGTAAAAGGAATAATTACATTTGGTGAGACTGCGCCTAAGTTTGTGAAGCTTGGTGAAGAGCTGGGAATACATCACGTAAAACATGTCGATAATGTTGAACAAGCAGTACCTGCGGCGTTTAGCATATCTGAAGAAGAAGACGTGATTTTATTGTCTCCAGCTTGTGCAAGTTGGGATCAGCATAAAACATTTGAAGAGCGAGGAGACATGTTTGTAAACGCCGTGCATATGCTTAAATAAGGGCTTGTCTCTCATATGACTGACAGCCCAAATGAAATTATGCTTGGGGTGTCGGTCTCTTGACGAATAAGAAAACTTCTCCGGATTTTTTGCTTGTTGTCATTACGTTACTTTTATTGACGATTGGTTTAATTATGGTGTACAGCGCAAGTGCTGTGTGGGCATCGTATAAATTTGATGATTCGTTTTATTTTGCAAAAAGACAGCTTTTGTTTGCCGGAATCGGAGTTATCGCAATGTTTTTCATTATGCGGGTCGATTATTGGACGTGGCGGACTTGGTCAAAGATACTGATTGCAGTGTGTTTTCTCCTACTCGTGCTTGTCTTGATTCCTGGTATCGGTATGGAGAGAAATGGTTCAAGAAGCTGGATTGGTGTCGGTGCGTTTAGTATTCAGCCATCTGAATTTATGAAGCTTGCGATGATTGCGTTTCTTGCAAAATTCTTATCTGAAAAGCAAAAGAATATCACATCCTTTCGTAAAGGTTTCGCCCCAGCACTAGGCATTGTGTTTTCTGCATTTGCCATCATTATGCTGCAGCCGGACCTAGGTACAGGAACGGTTATGGTTGGAACCTGTATTATTATGATATTTGTTTCAGGTGCGAGAATCGCTCACTTTATCTTTCTCGGTCTTTTAGGGCTTAGCGGATTTGCCGCACTTGTCTTATCAGCACCCTATCGAATAAAACGAATTACATCTTATTTAAATCCTTGGGAGGATCCACTTGGCAGCGGGTTTCAAATTATTCAATCCTTATATGCTGTCGGTCCAGGCGGTCTGTTTGGAATGGGGCTAGGTCAGAGTAGACAAAAATTCTTCTATTTGCCTGAGCCTCAAACAGACTTTATCTTTGCTATTTTGTCTGAAGAACTTGGATTTATAGGTGGATCACTCATTTTGCTGCTCTTTAGTGTTCTATTGTGGAGAGGCATTAGAATAGCCCTCGGTGCACCAGATTTATATGGAAGTTTCTTGGCAGTGGGCATCATCTCAATGGTTGCCATTCAAGTAATGATTAATATCGCAGTTGTCACTGGTCTCATCCCTGTGACGGGCATCACACTCCCATTCATAAGTTATGGCGGTTCATCACTGACATTAATGCTGATGGCAATTGGCGTACTTTTGAATGTAAGCAGGTATGCTAGATATTAATGTGCCGATAGTTCATAAAACCATATAGACTTTTATTTTGCAAAAGTATGAAAAAATGATTTGAAGAGTGAAAATGGCAGTTTCTGTTTCGAAAACATGATGATTAACTCTTCTTTACAGGTTTTGACGGAGCCCTGTTGTTTAAAACAGGGTTTATACTTTGTTCAGAGCAGAAAAAAATTGAGGGGAAATGGTATAATGCGTATAGTTATTAGTGGAGGCGGAACAGGCGGGCATATTTATCCTGCTCTAGCTTTTATTAAAGAAGTGAAAAGACTGCATCCTGATGTGGAATTTTTATATATTGGCACTGAGAATGGGCTTGAAAAGAAAATTGTAGAAAGAGAAAATATCCCTTTTAAATCAATTGAAATTTCAGGTTTTAAAAGAAAGCTTTCCTTTGATAATGTAAAAACAGTGATGAGGTTTCTAAAGGGCGTCCAAAAAAGTAAATCTTATTTAAAAGAATTTAAGCCGGATGCTGTTATTGGAACAGGTGGTTATGTGTGTGGTCCTGTTGTTTATGCTGCGTCTAAGCTAAAAATCCCGACGATCATTCACGAACAAAATAGCCTGCCAGGCATCACAAATAAGTTTCTGGCACGGTATGTGAATAAAGTAGCCATCTGTTTTGAAGAAGCAAAGGAACACTTTCCTTCAGAAAAGGTTGTTTTTACGGGAAACCCAAGAGCCTCTGAAGTCGTCTCTATTAAAGAGGGAAAATCTCTTAAAGAGTTCGGGCTGGATGAGAAGAAAAAAACGGTTCTCATTTTTGGCGGGAGCAGAGGTGCAGCTCCAATCAATCAAGCAGTGATTGACATGCAAGATGAATTAAAGGCAAAGAACTATCAGCTTTTATATATTACAGGTGAGGTTCATTATGAAAAAGTGCTGAACGAATTAAAAGAAAAAGGTGAAGCACCGAATATGATCACAAAGCCTTTCTTGCATCAAATGCCGGAGTATTTAAAATCAATTGATGTCATTGTTGCAAGAGCGGGAGCCACAACGATTGCTGAAGTGACGGCACTTGGAATTCCGACCATCTTCATTCCAAGTCCATACGTGACCGCAAATCATCAAGAAATTAACGCAAGATCACTTGAAAAACATGATGCTGCGATCGTTTTAAGAGAATCAGAGCTTTCTGGAGATCGCTTGCTTCATGCAATTGATGAAATTGCTGGTAATGACGAGAAACTACATCAAATGAGCCGTTTAACAAAAGAACTTGGAGTACCAGATGCGGCCACACGTTTATATAATGTGTTAAAAGAAATTACGACTTCATGATGAATGATATGAGGTAAGGCGGAGGGTAATATGGAGAACTTGAAGAATGAATTATTAGAAGCGCAAGTTGGTAAAGTACTTGAAAATGAACCGCTTGCAAATCATACGACAATGAAAATAGGCGGACCGGCCGATCTATTAGTCATCCCTAAAGATGTCGATGCTGTCAAAACAATTATGGATCAGGTGAAAAAACATGATACTCAATGGACGGTCATTGGGAGAGGATCCAATTTACTTGTCCTTGATAAAGGAATTCGCGGGGTCGTTTTAAAGCTGGGCGCTGGGCTTGATCACTTAACTGTCAATGATGAAGAAATTACAGTTGGTGGAGGCTATTCAGTTGTAAGACTCGCGACGTCTCTTAGTAAGCAGGGGCTGTCAGGATTGGAATTCGCAGCTGGTATTCCAGGATCTATTGGTGGTGCTGTTTATATGAACGCAGGGGCACATGGATCTGATATCAGCAAGATTCTTGTGAAAGCGAGAGTCTTATTTGAAGATGGAACGATCGAGTGGTTAACTAATGAGCAAATGAACTTTAGCTATCGAACTTCTGTGCTTCAAAAGGAACGACCTGGAATTGTTCTCGAAGCAGTGTTCAAGCTTAAACAGGACGAACGTGAGAAAATCACAAAGAAAATGCAGCAAAATAAAGATTATCGCAAGGAAACACAACCGTATAATAAACCATGCGCCGGCAGTATTTTCCGAAATCCATTACCTGAATATGCAGGACAGCTTGTAGAAAAGGCGAATTTAAAAGGATATCAGATTGGCGGCGCTAGAATTTCTGATATGCACGGAAACTTTATTGTCAATGCTGGTGGGGCGAAGGCTCAAGATGTGCTCGACTTAATTCAATACATTCAAAAGAAAATCAAAGATGACTACAATGTAGAGATGCATACAGAAGTAGAAATTATTGGTGAAGCAAATTAAAGGCTACTACTTATGAATGATGGTATCACAGGAAAACAAACGGCATTTTTTCATGCCGTTTGTTTTCTAATCAATATGAGATAAAGAATGATCCAAAGGTGCGGACAAGCAGCTTTGAATGAGGTGAAGAGTATATATGCGGCCTGATCATGAAAATGAAAAGATCGTCAATATAGAAGAGCGAATCCCTAAAATTAAAGAACAAAGGAAGCAGAAAGCGAATCGGAGATTAATCTCTTTTATTTTGCTGTTTTTTATCATGGTTTTAATTATTGTCTATTTGCAAACACCAATCAGTAAAATTTCTTCTTTAACCATTACCGGTAATGAACATGTACCAACAAAACAGCTCGTTAAACTTTCGCAAATTAAAGAAGGCGAGACAGAGTTTTGGAATTTAAATAAAGATATAACAGCAGACCATATAAAGCAAAATAAATTGATTAAAAGTGTCAGTATCAAAAAACATTTCCCTAATAAGGTCAGTATTGCTGTCAAAGAGTATGCAAATATTGCGTATCTGCAAAAGGGACATTTTTATTATGAACTTCTTGAAAACGGGACGGCTTTGCCAGATGAAGTAACACCAAGTCACGCAGGACCTATTTTTGTCGATTGGGACAATAAAGAGAAATTGAAGCAAACAGTGAGAGCTCTGAATCAACTGCCGGCTTCTATTCAGGAACTAATCTCAGAAGTATATTACGTACCGACTAGCTCCAATCAGTGGCTCGTTAAATTTTATATGAATGATGGAAACACCGTTATTGCATCAATTAAAACATTCGCAGATAAAATGACGACGTACCCTGCCATTGTCAAAGAGCTTTCCTCCTCTGAGAAAGGTACGATTCATATGGAAGTAGCCACATATTTTGAAGCTTTTAAATCTAAGAAAAAGGAAGATGAACGTTGAGAGGCAAAACCGTCATATTCTCAATTGTAATGCTTGTTCTTGGATTTCTGATTTCTTTTTCATACCAATATACGAAGCAGCATCGAGTAGATGTCAATCGAACAGAACAATGGAAAAAAGAATATTCTTTGAAAAGTCAGCTAACAAAGCAAGAAAAGGCGAATCAAAAACTTGAAAAAGAACTTTATCGTCTTCAATCAAAGGTCCAAGAAACAGAGTTTGGTTTGAAAAATGAAAAAGAGAAGTATTTTAATGTTTTGGAAGATGTTGAGAAATACAGAATGTTTACAGGAGAAATAGGTGTAAAAGGGAAAGGGGTAAAAGTATCTCTTGAAGATGCATCTTATATCCCGAGTGGACAAAATGTCAATAATTACATTGTGCATGAGAGCCACATTTTCCATGTGATAAACGAACTATTTATATCAGGGGCATCTGCTGTAGCTATAAACGGACAAAGAATCACACACCAATCATACATACATTGTAACGGTCCAGTCGTCACGGTTGATGGTGTTCAACATCCAGCACCTTTTGTCATTTCTGCTATTGGAGATCCAGCTGTTTTAATTCCTGCATTAAACATTGCAGGCGGGGTGGTTGATCAGCTGACAAGTGATCATATTTCCATGACGATTGAAAAGAAGGATATTCGTATGAATCCTCTTCTAAGAAACAAAGATTAAATGTGAAAAGGTGAGTGGTGTTGAGGAAAAAGAAGCCATTACTTAGTTTGACAGTCCTGATGGTCATATTTGGCATCATGGTCTCCATCCAGTTTAACTCTCTACAAAAGCCTAAAGTTCGCGATACTCGAGACGTTTGGGAATTAAGAGAGGATTTATCTGCATCTAAAAGTAAAGAACTGGATTTATTGAAAGAAATTGATAAATATGATGAAATGCTAAAAAAGTATGGCAACCAAGAAGATCAATCAAAAGAAGCACAATTAACAAAAACGTTGAAGGATTTGAAAGAAAAGGCTGGTTTTACAGAGGTAACGGGTGAAGGAGTTGAAATAGAAATTACTCAGCTTTTTTCTAAGGAACTTACCGGAGAAGAAGTCAAAAATATACCACCTGATCTTCTAAAAAAATTAATCAACGAAGCCAATATGTTTGGGGCAAAACATATTTCCATTAATGAACACCGGGTGATTAACACCAGTGTTATTCGAGATATTAATGGTACGACGAAAATGGATGGTTACAGCATAGATGGTGATACAGTCACGATTAAGATGGTCAGCGAGCAGGCCGATAAATTATACAGCCGTTTAAATGTATCGGATATTGGTGATTTGTTTGCTCAGGAAAATTTCAGTTTGAGTATTAGACCGCCGAAGAAAAAAATTCATTTAAAAGCATTTGACGGTACAATTCAATTAAATGAATTGAAGCCTCTTGACGATGTAAAGGAGGGAAAATCTTAATGTGGCTTCCTGTACTTGGTTTAATCATAGGAGTTGCGATCGGTTTCTTAACGAATTTTACGATACCGAATGAGTATTCTAACTATCTTTCCCTCGCCGTACTTGCTGCGCTTGATACATTGATTGGTGGAATCAGAGCACATCTGCAAGGGGCATACGATGAACTAGTGTTTGTATCAGGTTTCTTCTTTAATATTATACTCGCAATAAGTTTAGCTTTTCTGGGCGTCCATCTTGGTGTAGACTTGTATTTAGTCGGAATGTTTGCATTCGGTGTTAGATTGTTTCAAAATATCGCCGTTATTCGAAGAATTCTACTAACAAAATGGACAATTTCTAGAGAAAAAAAGAAAAAAAGTGAGTCATAAAAAAGGATATACATATGATGTAACGAATATTTTCAGTAATCCTAATAAAAAATGTTGATTTTTTAAGTTTTGTTACACACTTGTAAAAACACATTCATTGTATTGTTGTTCAGCAAATAATAGAATAGAAAGTATTGATATGTGAGGAGGTGCCATAGAATGAACAACAATGAAATTTACGTCAGCCTTGACATCGGTACATCCAATATAAAAGTCATCGTCGGAGAAATGGCGGATGATTCGCTTAACATTATAGGTGTTGGAAATGTCCCTTCAGAGGGGTTAAAAAAAGGATCGATTGTTGATATAGATGAAACAGTTCATTCTATTAGACAAGCATTTGAACAGGCTGAGAGAATGGTAGGTTTTCCTTTACAAAAGGCGATAGTCGGAATTAACGGAAACCACATTCATATTCAGAATACGAGCGGCGTTGTCGCAGTGTCTAGTGAAAATAAAGAAATACATGCTGAAGATGTGAGACGTGTCTTGGATGCTGCACAGGTAGTATCTATTCCGCAAGAACATCTCGTAGTAGACGTAATTCCGAGACAATTTATCGTCGACGGAAGAGATGAGATCACAGATCCGAAAAAAATGCTAGGTGTACGGCTAGAAGTGGATGGATCGTTAATCACTGGTTCTAAAACGATTCTACATAACTGGCTCCGATGTGTAGAGCGGGCTGGTATTGAAATTATGGATATTTGCTTGCAGCCACTCGCATCGGGTTCAGCAGCGTTATCGAAAGATGAAAAAAATCTAGGGGTAGCTCTTGTCGATATTGGCGGCGGCTCTACTACGATATCCGTATTTGAAAACGGGCATCTCTATTCTACTCACAGTATCCCATTGGGCGGAGAGAACATTACAAAAGATTTGTCTATAGGACTTAGAACTTCCACTGAAGAAGCTGAACGAATCAAAAAGCAATTTGGGCATGCATTCTATGATGAGGCATCGTCTGAGGAGACATTTGAAGTTTCCGTCATCGGTACGGACCAAAAACAGACGTATACACAACTTGAAGCAGCCAATATCATTGAAGCACGATTGGAAGAGATTCTGCTTTTTGTGGCAGAGGAATTACGCAATATGGGTGTCCATGATTTGCCTGGCGGATTCGTTCTAACAGGTGGACAGGCAGCTATACCAGGTATCCTTTCTCTGGCACAAACGGTCTTACAAAACAATGTAAGAATCGCAAGTCCTAATTATATTGGGGTCAGGGAACCTCAATATATGACAGGAGTGGGCCTGATCCATTTTGCTTATCGCAATGCAAAGATTCAGGGCAGACAGGTTGGATTCCAAATGCCGGATGAAGCATTTCATGAAGTAGGCGCGTCCATGGAGCCGGTTTCTTCTACACCACAAGTAAAAGAAGCTCAGCCAAGACCGAAAGTGAAACAAAAAGCGCAACAAGAGACAAATAAAAAACCGGGCAAAATGAAAAAACTATTTAATATGTTCTGGGAATAGAACTAGATTTTCGACGGATTAGGAGGATTCAGCATGTTGGAGTTTGAAACAAATATAGACGGCCTAGCATCAATTAAAGTAATCGGTGTAGGTGGCGGCGGAAATAACGCTGTCAACCGAATGATTGAAAATGACGTACAGGGTGTCGATTTTATTGCAGTGAATACAGATGCACAGGCGTTAAACTTATCAAAAGCAGAAACAAAAATGCAAATCGGTGCTAAGCTGACAAGAGGGCTTGGAGCAGGTGCGAATCCTGAAGTCGGTAAAAAAGCTGCTGAAGAAAGCAAAGAACAAATTGAAGAAGTCCTAAAAGGCGCTGACATGGTCTTTGTGACAGCCGGTATGGGCGGTGGAACTGGTACGGGTGCTGCACCTGTCATTGCGAAAATCGCAAAAGATTCTGGAGCCTTGACAGTTGGAGTTGTGACTCGTCCTTTCACATTTGAAGGAAGAAAGCGTCAGCTTCAAGCAGTTGAAGGGATTGCTTCTATGAAAGAAGCAGTTGATACGTTAATCGTGATTCCAAACGATCGCCTGCTTGAAATTGTCGATAAAAACACGCCAATGCTTGAAGCATTCCGTGCAGCAGATAACGTGTTAAGACAAGGTGTTCAAGGGATCTCAGATCTCATTGCAACACCAGGTTTAATTAACCTTGACTTTGCTGACGTGAAAACGATCATGTCTAACAAAGGTTCAGCTCTTATGGGAATTGGTGTCGCAACAGGCGAAAACCGTGCTGCTGAAGCAGCGAAAAAAGCCATTTCTTCACCACTTCTTGAAACAGCGATTGATGGAGCACAAGGTGTTATCATGAATATTACTGGTGGTACGAACCTTAGTCTTTATGAGGTACAAGAAGCAGCGGATATTGTTGCATCAGCCTCTGATGAAGATGTCAACATGATCTTTGGATCTGTCATTAATGATAACTTGAAGGATGAAATTGTGGTCACAGTCATCGCAACCGGTTTTATTGAGCAAGAGCCGGAAGTGACAAAACCTCAAAGAAATCCATTAGGACAAGGATTAAAGCAAAATCAATCCATTCCACAAAAGCGTGAAGTAAAACGTGAGGAACATCAGCAAACATCATCACAACCAAGACAAAATACACAGTCAAGTGATGATACATTGGATATCCCAACGTTCTTACGTAACCGCAACAAACGATAAGCAGGCACGATTCATCCCCTTCCTTTGGAAGGGGTTTTTTTATGTCTGCACGGTGAGAAGATCCTGCGTCTGATTGATATAAAAGTCTTGTTTCTGCGTGTTATTCGGAACTATTGTATGTGTTTTGGCTTGAGTCTTTTAAGTCAAAAGAATCATTTTTAATTCCCTTTACAAAAAACGACAAAATGTTGAACTTTATTTGACTACATTAATGAGAACACCATGAAACTTGTCATGATCAAAAAGAAGGGGGAGGGGCAGGATACACACTGTTTGACCATTTGAGGAGGAGGGATTTTATTGAAAGTGAAGTTTCATAAAACCGCCGTCTATCGTTTCATGAGTCTTTTGGTGATTGGTACTTTAACGATGACAAGCTTTGGGATGGTTCAAGCAAAATCGACTTCTACCTCATATCAGGAGGAAGCCGTTTCCTCTAAGACAACAAAACCCAAGATTTCTTCGAGATTAAAGAAGCAGTTTCAAAAGGAAGATAAGGTGACCTTCTTAGTCAAAATGAAGGAACAAACGAATGTACAAAAAGTAGCAAAAGAAGCTGTATCAAAAGCAAAAAAACAAAAATTAACCGCGGCTAAAACGCAGTACACAAAAAGATCAGCCGTTGTATCTGAGCTGAGAGCAACATCTGATGAAACGCAGCAAGCGCTCCTAGCGTATTTACAAAAGGAAAAAAAGAATAAGCAAGTGAAAGATATTCATTCCTACTATATTGTGAATGGTCTAGCTGTGACGGCAACAAAAGAAGTGATGGAAAAGGTTGCTTCTTTTCCAGAAGTAGCTCAAGTGCTGCCGAATGAAACACGTCAACTTCATCGTCCTGTTGATTTGAAGCATGCTAAGCCAAACAAACAAATCAAAGCAGTAGATGGAGTCGAATGGAATATTGCTCAGGTGCATGCACCAGAAGCGTGGGATTTAGGCTATGACGGGACTGGAACCGTTGTGGCAAGTATTGATACAGGTGTCGAATGGGATCATCCTGCGCTAAAAGAAAAATACCGCGGGTTTGACCCTGCTCGTCCGAACGAACCATCTCATGAACTGAATTGGTATGATGCCACGACAGGCTCTGAAGTCCCTTATGATGACTTGGAGCATGGGACCCATGTGACAGGCACAATGGTTGGTTCTGAGCCAGATGGAAAAAATCAAATTGGGGTCGCACCGGGAGCAGAATGGATTGCAGTGAAAGCTTTTTCAGAAGATGGCGGTACAGATGCTGATCTGTTAGATGCCGGTGAATGGATTTTAGCACCGAAAGATCAAAACGGAAATCCTCATCCAGAAAAGGCACCTGATGTTGTGAATAATTCGTGGGGCGGTGGGCCAGGTCTTGATGATTGGTATAAAGATGTAGTGAATGCTTGGAGAGCAGCAGACATCTTTCCAGAATTTTCAGCCGGTAATACCGATTTATTCAATCCAGGCGGCGCGGGTTCGATTGCAAATCCCGCTAACTATCAAGAAGCCTTTGCTACAGGCGCAACAGACCAGGACAACAAGTTAGGGTCTTTCTCCCTTCAGGGTCCTTCTCCATATGGCGTAATGAAACCAGATATTGCTGCTCCGGGAGTAAACATTCGTTCTTCGATCCCGGGAAAAGGATATGAGGATGGGTGGAATGGTACATCGATGGCAGGTCCGCATGTCTCAGCTGTTGTTCTTCTTCTTCGCCAAGTGCAATCAGACCTTTCTGTTGATGAAATTCAGCAAATTCTCATTGAGACAGCGAAACCACTGACAGATCAGCAATTTCCTGAATCCCCTAACAACGGCTATGGGGCAGGGTTAGTGGATGCAAGAGAGGCGATTACGGCTTTAACCAATGGCATCGGTACGATTGAAGGTCAGGTGACAAAAGAGGGAGAAGATACAGAACCACCTGTTTTTTCACATAAAGGTCCGAATGAAATTTTTGCTGCAACGCCAACCCCATTGACCATCACTGCAGAAGATGGGATAGCAGTGGCAAATGTTTCTTTGACTTACCGAGTAGATCAAGGTGAATGGGAGACGTTGCAAGCCAACCGCACGGATGGAAATCATTTGAAAGGAACCTATACGGTGCAGCTCCCTGAACTTGAGGGGGAAAACGTGACGTACCGATGGATTGTGAAAGATTTTGGAGAAAATGAAGCGGCATCAGATTCTTATACACTTCCAATTAAAACATCCATCACCACTGGCTACTCACAAGATTTTGAAGCATGGCCAAGTGGATGGTTCAGTGGTGGAACAAAAGATCCGTGGCAGTGGGGAAAACCGTCCACAGGTCCAAAACAAGCATTTAGCGGGGAACATGTCTATGCCACCAATTTAGACAGTCCTTATGAAAATAAAACGGACGCCAATTTGTCTATGCCGCTCATTGCTGTACCAGATTCAGGTTCTTCCTACCTGCAATATCAATACTGGCATGATCTCGAAGCCAATTATGATTATGTGCATGTCTATGTACAGCCAGAGGGGGAAGACGCCGTTCAAGTGACAGCTTATACGGGGAAAACAAATGCGTGGACAGCAGGCGAGGTTGATTTATCTGCTTATAAAGGTCAAAAAGTGAGAGTCCTGTTTCAGATAAGAACAGATGGCAGTGTCACAAAAGATGGCTTTTATTTAGATGATGTGAAAATCACAGATGAGGCTTTGTCTCAACAAGCTAAGAACCAGCTAGGTGTGATCAAAAAAGAAAAATCCACAAGCCAGAATAAGAAATCAGTTGATCCAAAAAAGGCAAAGCCTGCTAAAGTAAAAAATAAACATGTACACATTCAAAAGCAAAACAGTCATGATGCTCCATCTATTCAAGCTCTTCCAATGAAAGCGCAAATCAGTGTTCTAGAAAGCGGAAAATCAACTTCCACCGATGAAGCGACAGGGAAATATCAGCTGTCTCAAGGAGCAGGAGAATGGACAGTGAAAGCGGAAGCTTACGGCTTTGAATCACGGTCCCAAAAAGTCAAAGTGGCATCAAAAGAAACAGCAGAAGCGAATTTCTCCTTACAGCCGCTAGAGAAACGAACGATCTCCGGCACGGTCGTCAATGAAACAACTGGTGAAAAGGTGAAGAATGCAACTGTTTATCTTGTGGAGGACGCAAAAATTGAGCCGGTGAAAACAGATGAATCCGGTGAATTTTCTCTAGAGGCATTAAGCGGTGTCTATACAGTCAAAATTTTTGCAAAGGGGTTTAAAGGCTATACGTTTACAGCGGATGTGACGGAAAAGCCACTTGAAAAGTCAGTGAAACTTGAGCCTTTTATCGGTTTTCCGGGAGAGATTGGCTACGATGATGGAACGGCTGAAAATGCACGGGCTTTCTACGATCCTGGCAATGGCTGGGCTGTAAAGTTTTCATTAGAAAAAGGAAAGAAACAAGCACAAGTCACAGGTGGTCTTTTCCGGTTTTGGACATCAGAATGGCCAGCTCCTGGAGGCGATGAATTTGCTGTTGAAGTATATGATGCTTCTGGGAAGGGTGGCGCACCAGGTGAGAAAATCGCAGGACCTTTAAAAGCAAATGCGCTGCGTAATGGTGAATGGACAAAAGTAGATTTAGAAGATCAAGCCATTACAGTGGATGGAGATTTCTATCTTGTTTATATTCAAACGAAAAAGAATACCGAATCTCCGGGACTTGCCACAGATGAAGATGGCCCTAATGCTGAAAGAAGCTGGCAGCTGACGAGCGGTGCTTTTTCTCCTTCTCCGAAAGAAGAGGGGAATTATATGATTCGTGCGCTCGTAAACTATGAAGCAGATGTACCAGAAATCACTTCTCCAAAGGAAGGAACCATTACAAATCAAGGTGAATTGACGATTGAAGGCACAGCCTCTCCGGGGCTCGATGTGGCCATTTATCAGAATGATGAAGAGGTGGCCAACGTCAAATCAGATGAGTCGGGTACTTTCAAAGAAAATGTATCTGTTCCAAGTGGAGAGCATGTCTTCACGGCGGCGACTGTAACGGATAAAGGCTCAACAAAACATTCCAAGCCAGTCAAGGTGATCATCGATCAAACAGCACCGACGTTGACCATTGATACACCGAAAAAAGGCGACAAGTCTAATAGAGAATCACTCACGGTGGAAGGGAAAGTAGCGGATGATTATCTAGATCAAGTCACAGTCAATGGAAAAAAAGCGACTGTAAAGGATGGGGCATATTCTGCAAGGGTGCTGCTTGAGAACGGGAAAAATACAATCAAAGTGACAGCAAAAGATGCAGCTGGAAACAAAACGACTAAAAAGGTCGACATCGATGTTCAATATGATGCACCTGTCATTTCTGAATTAACGCCAAAAGATAATATGAATCTATCATCAGGTGAATCGGTTAAGATTTCATTTAAAAGCAGGGAAAAGCTAGATGCCACCTTTGTTCTTCATATGCCGCTGACAAATGCTAGATCAAAACTTCAAAACACAACCGAACTGCCGATTCGTGAAGTAGCACCGGGAACGTATGAAGGCTACTGGACGGCGACATCTATTGCAAAAGCAAAAGGTGCAGTGATTGAAGTCATTGTCAAAGATGATTATGGAAATGTCACAAGACAGAAGGCAGAAGGAACACTCACCATCAATGAGAAAGAATGACAGCGAAAAAGACACGACTCTTCGGAGCGTGTCTTTTTTTGTGCAATGGGTAGAGGAGACACTTGTCCAACAAATCATTCGGATGTTCTTTCTGTCTCATACGTCGACAAAAACGATAACAATCCACCAAAAGTTCTCTATCATCCCCTACAAGAATTGACAGACTTCCATCCGATGACTGTTTTATACTGGTACAAACAAGTGCAAGTACTGCTTTTGATTCTTTGTTTCAGATGAAAGGAGCAGAAGGTGGTCATTTATTTAGATGTCATTTGGCTGTTAAACTTTTGTTTTGATCTATTGCTGCTCTTACTCACGGCATTTATTCTCAAACGACAAGTGAAAAAAAGGCGATATATGTTAGGAGCTCTCATTGGATCGAGCATTGTTCTCTTGCTCTTTACGCCATTTGCAATGATTGTGTCGCACCCATTAGGCAAACTGCTTTTTTCTGTCTTGATCGTGCTTGGAACCTTTGGCTTTCAAAGATTTCGTTCCTTTTTTCAAAACCTGTTTGCTTTTTACTTTGTCACATTTTTGATGGGAGGGGGCATGATCGGGGTTCATTCGTTTTTGCAGACAAATACAGTCATTCAAGATGGACTGCTTATTTCACAAAATGATGGATTTGGTGATCCCATTAGCTGGCTTTTTGTTCTCACTGGCTTTCCGGCCATTTGGCTGTTTTCAAAGAAACGATTAGGAGAGGTTGGTGCGAAAAAAAGACAATATGACGAACAAGTACTTGTGGAGATACACATTCAAGGAGAAACAATCCGCTTAAATGGTCTGGTCGATTCTGGAAATCAGCTGTATGATCCATTGACGAAAACACCTGTCATGATCGTCCAGCTCGATCAGCTCACATCTATTTTCGGAGAGCCATTTATAGAAAAAATGAAACAGTTTCATCCTGTTGAAGTGATGCAAAAGCTCGATGACCATTTTCCGCTGCTTGATCGTTTAAGACTCGTTCCGTATCGCGCAGTCGGTCATGATCACGGGTTTCTACTATGCTTTAAACCAGATACGGTCGTCCTTTATACAAAAACGCATATGATCCAGCCAGCGAAGTGTTTTGTTGGGATGAGTCTAAGTGGATTATCAGCAGATCAGGAATTTCAATCCATCATTCATCCAGAGATGTTAGACGGAAAAATGATACAAGGGGTGTCGTAGTTTTTTTGTGATGTCTTTTATCTTACGAAGTCAACTGGACATTTAGAAGGGAGAAGAAGATGAAAAAATTAAAATTTAAACTCACTTACTACTGGTATAAACTCCTCATGAAGCTAGGGCTAAAGAGTGATGAGATTTATTATATTGGTGGAAGTGAGGCACTGCCTCCGCCGTTATCAAAGGATGAAGAACAAGAATTGCTCGTTAAATTACCAAAAGGGGATCAAACAGCAAGAGCCATTTTGATCGAAAGAAATTTGCGATTGGTCGTTTATATCGCAAGAAAATTTGAAAACACAGGCATTAACATTGAGGATTTGATTAGTATCGGAACGATAGGTCTCATCAAGGCAGTAAATACGTTTAATCCAGAAAAAAAGATCAAACTGGCCACATATGCGTCTAGATGTATTGAAAATGAGATTTTGATGTATTTGCGCCGAAATAATAAAATTCGTTCAGAAGTATCCTTTGATGAACCGCTTAACATCGATTGGGACGGCAATGAATTGCTTTTATCAGATGTACTTGGGACAGATGATGACATTATCACCCGCGATATTGAAGCAAATGTCGATAAAAAATTACTGAAAAAAGCGTTAGAACAATTAAACGATCGTGAAAAACAGATCATGGAACTGAGATTCGGTTTAGTTGGCGGTGAAGAAAAGACCCAAAAAGATGTTGCCGACATGCTTGGTATTTCTCAGTCCTATATTTCAAGGCTCGAAAAAAGAATTATTAAACGATTGCAAAAAGAATTTAATAAGATGGTCTAAAAAAAATTTTTGAAAGCTTTATCCCTGTACTGTCAAAGGGATCACCATTTTTTCACATATTTCTCGTCATAGACCGTGCATATTTTTCCATCCCACGGAGATACTGAACTTTGTACAACAGCTCCTGTAGGGAGGGAAAAAAGTGTCCAGAAATAAAGTGGAAATCTGCGGAGTCGACACCTCCAAACTGCCTGTTCTGAAAAACGACGAGATGAGAAAATTATTCAGACAGCTGCAAGATGAAGGTGACGATACAGCAAGAGAAAAGCTAGTCAATGGCAATTTGCGGTTGGTTTTAAGTGTGATTCAGCGTTTTAACAACAGAGGCGAGTATGTTGATGATCTCTTCCAAGTAGGCTGTATCGGATTAATGAAATCAATTGATAATTTTGATTTAAGCCACAATGTCAGATTTTCAACTTATGCGGTCCCTATGATCATAGGAGAAATCCGTCGATACTTGCGCGATAACAACCCCATCCGGGTGTCTCGTTCACTAAGAGATATTGCCTATAAGGCGCTTCAAGTCCGTGAGAGACTGATTAGTGAGACAAGCAAGGAACCAACGGCAGAAGACATTGCCAAAGTGTTAGAAGTCCCTCATGAGGAAATTGTTTTTGCCCTAGATGCCATTCAAGATCCTGTTTCTTTGTTTGAACCGATTTATAATGACGGAGGAGATCCGATTTATGTGATGGATCAAATTAGTGATGAACGGAACAAAGATACACAATGGGTAGAAGAATTGGCCTTAAAAGAGGGAATGCGCAGATTGAATGATCGAGAAAAAATGATTCTTCGTAAACGCTTCTTCCAAGGCAAAACACAAATGGAAGTGGCAGAAGAAATCGGCATTTCTCAAGCACAAGTATCAAGGCTTGAAAAAGCAGCAATCAAACAAATGAATAAAAATATTTTTTAAAGCCGCCGCTAATGTGCGGCTTTTTTCATTCTTTTTAGAGAACCCATCTGTAGTATTGACTCTGTTATTTTTTTCATTTAATCTGTTTTTAACAAATGTTATTTAAAATATCATTTGTGAGGGAATAGAGAAGCGGAAAGAAGGGTTATTATGACATTCCATGATGAAAGAAGGCTGCTCATTAAGGTTGCGCATATGTACTATGAAGAAGGCGCCACTCAATCTAAAATTGCAGAAGCTGTTGGGGTTAGCCGTTCGCTCATATCGAAATATTTGGCAAAAGCACGTGAAGCAGGAATCGTGGAAATCATTATTCATGATGAAGTAAATCAACAATATGGTTCGTTAGAAAGAAAAATAGAGCGGAAATACGGGCTGCGAGAAGTCGTGTGTGTGGAATCTCTCAGTCAAGAAACAACAAAAAGTCGAATAGGAGCTGCGGCTGCGGGCTTTTTATTAAAAGTCATGAAGGATGGACAAGTCATCGGTTTTTCATCAGGGACAACCTTGCATGAAATGGCGAAAGCGCTTACGTCTGTTCAGCATTTTCCATCTGTGACATTTGTTCCGCTTGTCGGAGGCGTCGGAAATGAAGATGTTGATATTCATGCCAACTATATTATTGGAAGATGCTCAGAAGCACTCAAATCCAAATGTGAGTTTTTACATGTGCCTGTCATGCTTGATACGAAAGAAGCGAAAGATGTACTCATTAGACAGCCGTCGATCAAAAAAGTCATTGAATTAGGAGAATCATCAAATATCGCGGTCGTAGGAATAGGCGGGGTTCCGCAACATTCAACGATGGTGAAATCCTATATGACAAGTGGTGAGGAAGATATCCTGCAAGCGAAAGATGTTGCGGGCGACATTTGTTATAACTTTATTGATCATAAAGGTGAAGTGTATCCGCATCCGTGGAACGACCGGGTGATGGGGATCAGTCCTCTAAAACTGAAAGAGATCCCTCTTGTGATTGGTGTCGCTGGAGGAGAAGAGAAAATTGAAGCGATCAGGGCAGCGTTAGAAGGTGGATTAATTCATGTGTTAATTACAGATGAACAAACCGGAGATGCCCTATTAAAGTAACTACCTAAGCCGATTAGGTAGTTTTTTTGAGTCTTTAGACTCAAAAAGATTGAGAATTTTATCGATTTTATCTTGACACAAAGTTGACACATCATATAAACTAAGTTCATAACAAATGATAAATAAAATAACAAATGTTACAGTAAACAGATTTTTGTTAATTTTTATAACATTTGTTAAAAGTTTCAGATTATTTTTCTAGCAATCTATTGTGAAGCAAGAAAACCTGAAAGGATGATTTAGATGTCAATTTATCAACAATTGTTAGCACGAGAACGCAGCGGAGATCCAATCAAAGTTGGGATTATCGGGGCAGGCCAAATGGGGTTTGGACTCATTTCACAAATTTCTAAAATTCCAGGCATGATTGTTGCAGGTGTTTGTGATATTCATCTTAGTGCAGCTGAGAAAGCAGCGAATTTTTACAAGCAACATGCGAAACCACATCAAATGGTCGTCACAAATGATTACAGAGAAGTGATTCAATCAGATTCTGTGGAAGTCGTTGTGGATGCAACAGGTGTTCCAGAGGTCGGAGCAAACATTTCTTTGGAAGCGCTTAATTCAAAAAAACATCTCGTTCTTTTAAATGTAGAAGTCGATATTACGATCGGCTTGGTCATGCATAAATTATTCACGAATGCAGGACTTGTTTACTCTGGATCAGCTGGAGATGAACCAGCAGCAACGCTAGAACTATACGAATTTGCAAAAACAATGGGGCTTGAAGTATTGGTTGCTGGGAAAGGTAAGAACAACCCATTCTTCCCAGAAGCAAACCCAGATACGTGTAAAGCTGAAGCAGATAGTAAACATATGAGTGCCCACATGCTAGCAGCATTCCAAGACGGAACAAAAACGATGGCAGAAATGAACCTATTAAGTAATGCAACAGGACTTTTGCCTGATAAAGTCGGCATGCATGGAGTAGAAGCGAATTTAGAAAATGTAGCAGATAAATTAAATCAAAAACAGCAAGGCGGCGTACTGGATAACTTCGGAGTCGTTGAATATGTAAACGGACTGGCACCAGGTGTCTTTGTCATCGTCAAGAGTGATCTTGAGCCAGTAGATGAAGAACTTCGCTACTTAAAAGTTGGAAAAGGTCCTCACTACACACTGTATCGTCCTTTCCACTTAGCAAGTCTTGAAACACCAGTGACGATCGCAAAAGCAGTCTTACAACACGATTCTTCAATCCATCCAATTGGTGTACCAGTATCAGAAACTGTCGCTGTGGCGAAAAGAGATATTAAAGCAGGAGAAACACTTGATGGTATTGGCGGATACTCCGTAAGAGGTGTACTTGAAACACATCAAGACATGAAAGCGAACGGCCACATCCCAATTGGCTTAATCAGCGGAAAAGTGGTAGCGAAAAAAGATATCAAATTGGGGCAATTCCTATCTCATGATGATGTAGAACTTGATGCAAGCACAACGGTCTGGAAGCTGCGTTCATTACAAGATCACTTATTTCAATCATAAGGACGTGAGGCTATGGAAAAATTAGCAATCGTACTTTGTATCATTTTGATTGTGCAGTATGGTTTATCGTTTATTCAAATCAAGTACTACCGCAAGAGCATGGATTCACTGATTGACGACTATAAAGGGAAACAAGGCTATCACTTGTTTTCAGGAATGGAGCGGCGCAAATTTGGTCCTGGAGCCATTGCGCTCATCATTGTCGATGAATCATACATCATTCAAAAGTGTCATGTGCTGGGTGGCGTCTCGATTTTGTCTAAATTTAAGGAACTGCCTTCCTATGAAGGAAAACATGTGGGGGCTGTGCTTGATGAGCATCACATGATGAAACAAACATTGAAAAAGCGCAAAAGGGGACCAGCTGTCATGCAAGCACTCTCCATGGCAGCGGAGCAGGCGCTTGTCTCGATTTCTAAAAAAAATATAACAAATGTGAACTAAGAAAGGGGAGATGAAACATGGAATGGATTCAATGGTTTGGAGAGCACTTTATCGGGATGTTTGAAGCCGGCGGAAAGCAGTTCATGGGTCTTGTGACAGGTATCGTTCCAACTCTTGTTGTGTTACTTACTTTCACTTATGCTGTCATGAAGTTTATTGGAGAAGAGCGAGTGAATAGAGCGATTCAGTTTGCAGCGAAATATACCATTTTGCGCTATACGTTAATGCCGATCTTATCCGTTCTTATTTTGACAAACCCAATGGCTTATACGTTTGGCCGCTTCTTACCTGAAAAACAAAAACCAGCATTCTATGATTCAGCTGTTTCATTTGTTCATCCGGTGACATCGCTGTTCCCGTATGCCAACGCAGGAGAACTGTTTGTCTACTTAGGAATTGCGAACGGGATTAAAGAAGCTGGATACTCTATGTCAGAGCTGGCTGTTCGTTACTTCTTAGTCGGGATCGTTGTCATTTTACTTCGCGGAATCATTACGGAATGGATCACAAAGTACTTAGCAGGAAAAATGAAAGCGAATTCACAATAGGGGAGGGTTAGACATGACAAACCACAAAGTATTTGTTGCAAAAGGTGCTGGCGGATGGGGAAAAGGATTAGAGCTCGAACCAACCGGTAAAAGAAGAAAGGTCGTTTCCATTACAGGAGGAGGCATTCACCCAGTTGCACGTAAAATTGCAGAAATGACAGGGACAGAAGCATGTGATGGCTTTAAAAATTCTATACCAGAAGATGAAATGATGTGTGTTGTCATTGACTGCGGAGGAACAGCGCGAATTGGGCTTTATCCAATGAAACGCATTCCTACTGTCGATGTGCTGGCATCCTCTCCTTCTGGACCGCTTGCAAAACACATTACAGAGGATATCTTCGTATCAGGTGTCACAGAAAAAGATATTTCCTTTGCTGAAGCATCTGATAGTGAAGGGAATGTAGAAGGTCAAGAAAGCAGCGGCCCAATTGACAAAGAGAATTTCAAAGAAACCTATTCAAAACTGAAAGAGGAAAATATCGAGCGTCAAGAAAAAGGGAATTTCCTCATGAGATTCTCAAGAGGAATCGGAAAAGTAACCGGCACATTCTATCAAGCTGGTCGTGATTCTGTTGATATGCTCCTTAAAAACATTATTCCATTCATGGCCTTTGTCAGTATGTTAATTGGAATTATCAATTATACAAAAATCGGTGATCTGATTGCCCATTTCCTTTCACCTTTGGCAGGATCTTTATGGGGGCTCTTACTGCTCGTTGTTGTCTGTACCTTACCGTTCCTATCGCCTGTCTTAGGACCTGGGGCAGTCATCGCACAAGTCATCGGTGTACTGATTGGTAGTCAAATTGCACTAGGAAACATTCCGCCTCAATTTGCTCTTCCAGCACTGTTTGCAATCAACGGTCAAGTAGGGTGTGACTTTATCCCGGTTGGGCTATCACTTGGTGAAGCGAAGCCGGAAACGGTACAATATGGGGTACCAGCTGTTTTGTATAGCCGTCTCATTACAGGCGTTCTATCTGTTGTGATCGCATACGTTGCTAGCTTCGGTATGTATTAAACGTATTAAAGGAGGAATCGAGATACATGGTAACACAATCTGTCGTAAAAGAAATTGGGATATTAGTCCCGCAGTTTAAAGAAGATAAGCTGATTGTTTTATTTGGACCAGCAGCGCCGCAGGAATTAAGAGATATGTCTGTCATTCATGAGTTTGAACACTTAGAAGAAGAGCCGCTGAAATTAGGCGGAACGATTCAAGTGGGCGACCAAACTTATACCATTACTGCTTTAGGCAATAAAGCAAATGACAACTTTAAGGAACTCGGCCATATTTCGATCTACTTCCAAGAGCCGTTTGATGATGTATTACCGGGAGCTGTCTTTGCATCCCCACATACGTTTCCTGATATTAAAGAAGGCGTACGAATTGAAATTTCGTAACCATGGAAAAAAGCTGTTCCTTATAGGGAGCAGCTTTTTTGCGTTAGGTTTACTGATTGAAACATTTGCGATATGCTGTAGACGTTATTATTTGTATATTCAGAATTTTTATTCAGGGGGAAAAGATCGTGTCGCTTGACTTGAAGGATGTTTCTTTAAAACGAAATGGAAAATGGCTGCTTCGTTCTATTGACTGGCAGGTGAAAAACCAGGAACACTGGGTGCTTTATGGTTTAAATGGTGCTGGGAAAACGGCTTTATTAAATATGCTTTGCTCATATTATTTTCCAACGTCAGGTGAGATGACGGTGTTAGGCCATGTGTTTGGCAAGGAAGCGCTTGGTGAAAAACTAAGGAAGAAAATTGGTCTCATCTCTGCTGGTCTTGAAAAGAAGCTGCACAGAGATGACAATGCATTTGAAATTGTTTTGAGCGGGGCATTTGCTTCCATCGGACTTTATGAAACACCGACAGATGAGATAAGAGAGAAGGCGATTGATTTATTAAAAACATTTGGCTCGTTTCAATATGCCAATCGCACGTATGAAACCCTGTCGCAAGGAGAGAAACAAAAAGTGCTCATCGCAAGAGCTTTAATGAATGATCCGAAGCTCCTAATATTAGATGAACCTGTGACGGGTCTTGATTTTTTAGCAAGAGAACAGGTGCTAGAGACGATCTCATTGATTGCATCAAAACCAGATGCGCCCACATTGCTCTATACGACCCACCATGCAGAAGAGATTCTCCCGATTTTTCAGCACACCTTATTATTAAAAGAAGGTACTGTTTTTCATAAAGGGGAGACAAAGCAGATAATGACAAGTGACTTGCTTTCTTCCTTTTTTGAATGTCCAGTCGAAGTCATGTGGCAAAACGGCCGTCCTCACTTAAGTAAATTGTAGATAAGAGAAACTATTGGTCTGCTTCCCTGCTTTTCCATCATACATATTATAGTAGAAAACGAAAGGCGGGGAAGGACAGATGATCAGTATTTCTGAATTCCAAATCAAAGATGTCGTCGATGTGTCCAGCGGAAAAAAATTAGGTACTATTGGAGACATTGATATCAATGTCACGAGCGGTAAAATACAAGCGATTATCATTGGCGGTACAGGTAAAATGATGGGATTTTTCGGAAAAGAAGAGGAAATGATTGTCCCGTGGCGAAATATAGTAAAAATTGGCGAAGATGTGATACTTGTCCGTTTGTCTTCTTAATTTGTGTAAATTCCTCAACTAATAGATCAAATTTTCCTTAAAACAAGCTCTCCATTCTCAGCAATCAATGTCTTTTTCGGGTAAAAAGATTACGTTTTCATATCAATTTGAAAAAAAACCTGTAGAAAGGGCACATTTGAGTGTAATATTTAATGAATCCCACTAACTGTCTTAGCAGGTCTTGTGGTAAAATAGGAGCGATATAAAGAGAGATGAATGAAAGGTGGGAGGCAGCTTTGATAGACAAATATGACCCCTTTCAGCAGAAATCACCTTATGCAATGCTAATTCATGATTGGACGAACATGACATGTTCTGGAAAAGAGATATTGGCCGGTTTTACGACAAAAAATGGCGGCTTTAGTCTTTCTCCATATCAATCAATGAACACTGGACTCCATGTAGGAGATGATGCTTCTAGTGTCCAAATGAATCGTCAAGTCATTGCAGATGCTACTGCTGTGCCGCTCTCTAATTGGGTGTTTGCTGACCAAACACACGAGGATCGCATCATGAAAGTCACGAAGGAACAAAAGGGAAGAGGAAGTCTTCAGTATGATGAAGCACTCTCTAGAACAGATGGTTTATACACCTCTGAACCAAACATCATGCTCGCTCTTTGTTTCGCTGACTGTGTTCCGCTTTATTTTCTAGCGCCGCAATCTGGGCTGATTGGAACGGCTCATGCCGGCTGGAAAGGAACCGTCAAACAAATTGGCGCCAACATGGTTGATGCATGGGTTCGCCAAGAAGGCGCTGATGCCGATCATATACAAGTCGTCATTGGACCATCCATTGGCAGCTGCTGCTACATAGTAGATGATGTTGTCATAGATCAAGTGAAACAGCTTCCTTTTTCAACAGAGGATGTGTATTCCGAGATGTCACAAGGACAATACAAAATTGACTTAAAAACACTAAACAAAAACGTATTACTTCATGCAGGATTAAAAGAAGAAAACATACATGTCAGTTCGATGTGCACAAGTTGCAATAAGCAGCATTTCTTCTCACACCGGCGTGATCAAGGGAAAACAGGACGTATGATGTCTTTTGTCGGGTTTAAGGAGGCATAAGTGCAATTGAATGTACGAGAGAATCTCAGACAAATAAATGAACAAATAAACGAAGCATGTAAAAGAGCAGGTAGACATCCAGACGATGTATCGGTTGTCGCTGTCACAAAGTATGTCTCGATTGAACGAGCATTAGAAGCCAAGGATGCCGGAATTTTGCACTTTGGTGAAAATCGTGACCAAGGGTTACTTGAAAAACAGGCAGCCATAACCGATGAAAACATTAGCTGGCACTTCATCGGCAGTTTACAGACGCGAAAAGTGAAATCTGTCATTCAGACCATTGACTACTTACATTCGCTAGACAGAATGTCCCTTGCGAATGAAATTGAAAAAAGAGCGGATCACACGGTTCGCTGTTTTGTACAGGTGAACACATCACTTGAGGAGTCAAAACACGGCTTACAAAGCGAAGACGTGATTCCATTTGTCAAACAGCTGGCTGATTTCAAACATATTGAAATTGCTGGACTCATGACGATGGCTCCATTTACAGATGATCACACGGTGATACGAAACTGTTTTAAAACATTAAAAAGCCTTCAACAAGAGGTAAAACAACTGAACCAAGTAAATGCACCTTGTCAGCATTTATCGATGGGCATGTCAAACGATTTTGAAATCGCAATTGAAGAAGGTGCGACATTTGTTCGGATTGGCTCTTCACTTGTTGGAAATGAAACAGGAGGTGCGTGACATGAGCATAAAAAATAAGTTTAAAAGCTTCTTCACACTCGATGATGAAGAGTATGAGTACGAATATATTGATGAAGAAAGAGAACCAGCACAAGAAGAAAAAAACACAAAAGATAAAGCGGCATTTCAAGAGCGTCCTCAGGCAGGAAAACAAAATGTCGTCAGCTTGCAAAGCGTGCAAAAATCCTCTAAAGTGGTGTTAAGTGAGCCGCGTGTTTATGCAGAGGCACAGGAGATTGCAGATCATATTAAAAATCGGCGTGCAGTCGTCGTCAATTTGCAGCGCATTCAGCACGATCAAGCAAAGCGAATCATCGACTTCTTAAGCGGAACGGTTTATGCAATCGGTGGAGACATTCAGCGTATTGGCTCGAATATATTCCTCTGCACTCCTGATAATGTGGATGTATCTGGCACAATATCAGAGCTATTGACAGAGGAAGAACCTCAGAGGTGGTAAACCAAAGTGACTCTATATTACATTTTTCAGTTTCTACAGACTGTATTAACGATTTACTCATTCGCGATCATTATTTACATCTTTATGTCATGGGTACCATCTGCAAGAGAAACAGCGATTGGCCGCTTCTTGACAAACATTTGCGAACCGTATTTAGAACCATTCCGTAAAATTATTCCGCCAATTGGCATGATTGACATCTCGCCAATTGTGGCATTGCTTGTGATTCGTTTCGCATCATTGTATGGACTAACTGGTCTTTATAATATGATTGTACGATTCATGTAAACAGGCTGCCGGGCTTGGCATCTGCCAGGCTCTTTTACATAAAAGGGGAACAAAATGAGCGATATTTATCAACATTTTAGAAAAGACGAACAGCCATTTGTCGACCAAGTATTAGGCTGGAAAAACATCGTACTCGAACAATATCGAATGAAATTAACAGACTTTCTTGATCCTCGTGAGCAGTTCATTACCCAGTCCGTGATTCAGCATTCTGATGAACTGGGTCTCATGTTTTTTGGCGGGTATGAGGAAGCGGAGCGAAAAAGGGCTTTGATCTATCCTGACTATTTAGCACCGACCATACAGGATTTTGAACTGACTTGTTTTCAGGTGAACTATGCGAAAAAGTTTATTTCTATAGAACACCCCAACCTTCTCGGTTCGCTCATTGGGACAGGCCTGAAGCGTCAAAAATTCGGTGATTTGTTGTTTTCAGAGGACAACGTGCAATTTATTTGTACAAGCGATGTTGCCGATTTTGTTCGGGCTCAGCTGACGCATGTCGGCAGAGCATCTGTTTCATTAGAGGAAATCAGTAAGGCAGATCTTCAGCCAGTCATCAGCAAAACCGATATCAAAGAAGATACGATTTCTTCACTGCGGCTTGACGCTGTATGTGCTGCTGTCAGCCGTCAGTCTCGGCAAAAAGCACAGCTTTTGGTCAAAAATGGTCTTGTCAAAGTAAACTGGAAAGTCACTGAAGACCCTTCCTTTACAATTGGTGAAGGTGATCAGCTCTCTGTCAGGGGATTTGGCCGCTTTAGCTTAAAAACAATTGATGGGAAGACGAAAAAAGATAAATTCAAAGTAACATTTGAGCTTCTGACATAACGAATTTGAATCTGGAGGTGGCAAGAGTGCCATTAACACCTAATGATATTCATAATAAAACGTTCACAAAAAGTTTTCGCGGCTATGACGAAGATGAAGTAAATGAGTTTTTAAGCCAAGTACGTAAAGATTACGAGATCGTACTTCGCAAAAAGAACGAGCTTGAAGACAAAGTCAACGAGCTTGATGAAAGACTAGGCCATTTTGCAACAATTGAAGAAACATTAAACAAATCCATTCTTGTGGCGCAAGAAGCAGCAGAAGACGTGAAGCGTCATTCTGATAAAGAAGCGAAATTGATCATTCGTGAAGCTGAGAAAAATGCAGACCGTATTATCAACGAAGCGTTATCAAAATCAAGAAAGATTGCAATGGAAATCGAAGAGCTCAAGAAACAGTCGAAAGTCTTTAGAACTCGTTTCCAAATGCTCATCGAAGCTCAGCTTGATCTTCTGAAAAATGATGATTGGGATCATTTGCTGGAATATGAAGTTGACGCTGTCTTTGACGAAAAAGAATAAGCGCATCACCTTGACATGACGTGCTCATGTTGCATATAATACCATCATAAATTAACAAGAGATAAACGTTTGAAAGGGACACTCGCAGCGGTTACATGCGTAATAAAGCGAATCAGGGACGGTGGAAGCCTGACATTACGAAACGCTGCAATGAGATCACCCCTTTAGTTCCTTTTCTGAAATGAATGAGTAAGAAAAGGCGTCAGATCACGTTACGATTTTAGAGTGGATAAGCGGCAATTTCAAAGCGCTTGTCTAAAAGGGTGGTACCGCGAGACAAGCCTTCTCGTCCCTTATGGGATGAGAGGGCTTTTTTTATTGTTTTTTAATACGAATTTGCATGTGGAGGAATAGGTATGAACTACAAAGACACCTTATTAATGCCAAAAACAGAATTCCCGATGAGAGGGAACTTGCCGAACAAAGAGCCTGAAATCCAAGAGGAGTGGGCAGAAAAAGACATCTATCAAATGGTTTTAGAGCGGACAAAAGGACGCCCAACCTTTATTTTGCATGATGGACCTCCATATGCGAATGGTGACATTCATATGGGGCACGCGCTCAATAAAATCCTCAAAGATTTTATTGTCCGTTTTAAATCAATGAATGGATTCCATGCACCGTACGTACCGGGCTGGGATACACATGGCTTACCGATTGAAACAGCCCTTACGAAAAATAAAAAAGTCAAACGCAAAGAAATGTCGACAGCAGAATTCCGTAAACTATGTGAGGAGTATGCTTGGAAACAAATCGAAGGTCAGCGCAATCAGTTTAAACGTTTGGGCGTAAGAGCAGACTGGGATAATCCATATGTGACATTGAAGCCTGAATACGAAGCGCAGCAAATTCTTGTCTTTGGTGAAATGGCGAAAAGAGGCTATATTTACAAAGGTCTTAAGCCTGTTAACTGGTCTCCATCAAGTGAATCAGCACTTGCTGAAGCAGAAATTGAATACAAGGACAAACGTTCACCATCGATTTACGTATCATTTAAAGTGAAAGATGGCAAAGGCGTACTTGAAAACGGCGAGCAGTTCATCATCTGGACAACAACACCTTGGACACTTCCTGCAAACCTTGGCATTTGTGTACATCCAAACCTAGAGTACAGTGTGCTTCAAGTGGGTGCTGAGCGATATGTCATCGCATCTGAGCTAGTTGAACAAGTGGCAAAAACACTTGGCTTTGAAGAGTACGAAGTTGTGAAAACCTTAAAAGGTAAAGAATTAGATAAGGTCGTTGCAGCACATCCAATTTACGATAGAGATTCTCTTGTGATGCTTGGCGATCACGTCACAACAGATGCAGGAACAGGCTGTGTTCACACAGCGCCAGGTCACGGGGAAGATGACTTTATCGTAAGTATGAAGTACGGTCTTGATGTGTTATGTCCAGTAGATGAAAAAGGTGTGATGACAGAAGAAGCACCTGGTTTTGAAGGAATATTCTACGAGGATGCCAATAAAGCCATCACAGAACAGCTTGAAGCAAAAGGCGCATTGAAAAAGCTCGACTTTATCACGCACTCCTATCCGCATGACTGGAGAACGAAAAAACCAACAATTTATCGTGCAACTGCTCAGTGGTTTGCTTCCATTAAAGATTTCAGAGAAGCGCTATTAGATAATATTAAAGAAACGAAATGGGTTCCAGCTTGGGGCGAAACGCGCCTGTTCAATATGGTGCGTGACAGAGGTGACTGGTGCATTTCAAGACAGCGTGTATGGGGCGTTCCAATCCCAGTCTTCTATGCTGAAAATGGTGAGCCAATCATCACAGATGAAACGATTCAACACGTCTCTCAATTATTTAGAGAACATGGCTCGAATATTTGGTTTGAAAAAGAAGCAAAAGAATTATTGCCTGAAGGCTTTACACATCCAGGCAGCCCGAATGGTGAATTTACGAAAGAGCAAGATATCATGGATGTATGGTTTGATTCTGGTTCTTCTCACCAAGCGGTATTAGAAGAACGAGATGACCTGGTTCGTCCGGCAGACCTTTACCTTGAAGGTTCTGATCAATATCGCGGCTGGTTTAACTCATCTTTATCTACAGCAGTTGCAGTCACTGGAAAAGCGCCATATAAAGGTGTTCTCAGCCATGGCTTTACGCTTGATAAAGAAGGACGCAAGATGAGTAAATCATTAGGCAATACGATTGATCCGACGAAAGTGGCGAAGCAGCTTGGTGCGGAGATTCTTAGACTTTGGGTATCTTCTGTCAACTATCAAGCCGATCATCCAGTGTCTGACGACATTTTAAAACAAGTCGCAGAAGTTTATCGTAAAATCCGTAACACGTTCCGCTTCTTGCATGGTAACCTGTTTGACTTTGATCCAGCAGTCAATGCAGTACCAGTCGAAGAGCTTCGCGAAGTGGATCAGTATATCTTAATCAAATTAAACAAATTGATTGATAAAGTGAAAAAAGCTTATGATGATTACGAATTTGCGGTTGTCTATCATGCCATCCACAACTTCTGTACGATTGAGCTTAGCTCTTTCTATCTCGATTTTGCAAAAGATGTGGTATACATTGAGCATGCGGATCATCCAGACCGCCGCAGCATGCAAACGGTTTTCTATGAAACATTAATGGCGTTAGTGAAGCTAACAGCACCAATTCTTCCGCATACAGCAGATGAACTATGGAGCCACTTAAGCTTTGTTGAAGAGCCAAGTGTTCAGTTAACAGATATGCCAGAAGGTGTAGCTGTTCCTCAAGCAGAAGCGACAGAAGTGAAGTTTGACCGCTTTATGGAAGTACGTGACGATGTGCTAAAAGCGCTGGAAATTGCGCGTAATGAGAAAGTCATCGGACGTTCACTTGAAGCGAGTGTGACCCTTTATGCAACAGAGGAAGTGAAAAACCTTCTTGCATCCATTAAAGAAGATGTGAAGCAGCTCTTTATCATTTCTGAGTTAACAGTAGAAGATGAGAAGCATGCAGACGCATCAGCGCCTGAATACACATCAGGACGTATTGTTGTTCAAAAAGCAGAAGGCGAACTGTGCGAACGTTCCCGCATTATTTCAAAAGATGTTGGCGCAAATCCAAAATACCCAACATTGTCGCTCAAAAATGCTGAAATCGTGGAGAAATATTACCAGAATTAACAGCGTGATATCACCAACTAGCGCCCCGCATATAGCGGGGCGTTTTTGATATAGAGAAAATGACAGCGTTTAGAACGAAAGGAAAAATCTTATGGCTTTAAAGTGAACAGGCGGGGCAACAATATGATTATCACGACAGGGCAGGAGTTGAAACAGCGACATGAATGGCGATCTAGAGACGATTTACATGGAACTCCTTCAAATGAGAGAAGAACTGCAATCGAAACTGTTTGAATATGCATCATTGCGTTCACCCGCTGAACATGTCACGTTCGATCAAGCAAAAACGACCACGCTTCTTTATCACATTAAAGAAGAACTGCAAGATGTTTCGCTCGCGATTGCAAAAATTGAACAAGGAACTTATGGCATATGCGAGGCGACAGGGCATACAATGCCTATTGAACAAATGAGTATTCTTCCGACTGCTCGTACGACTGACGACTTTTTATATCATAAGCAATACGAGAAAAAAGCATTCACCCCTTATCCTTATGAATCAAACGATTCTCATTTTGAAGCCTTCCACATGTAGGGAGGTTTTTGTCTGTCAACTAAAGTTTCTTTACTCCATCCTGTTTTCTTGATAAAATGCATAAAGACCAAAGTATGAAGATGGAGGAACGTGTGTGTTCTATTACATAATCGCATTCGTGATAATTTGTTTAGATCAATTAACAAAATGGCTCATTGTCAAACATATGATGCTCGGTGATTCTATTCCTGTGATTGATGGCTTCTTTTACATCACATCCCACCGAAATTCAGGAGCCGCATGGGGGATTCTCCAAGGACAAATGTGGTTTTTCTATGTGATCACACTCGTTGTTATTGCAGGAATTGTTTATTATTTGCAAAAACATGGACAAAAGGACAAGCTACTTGGCGTAGCGCTTGCCTTAATGCTTGGCGGAGCAATTGGAAACTTTATTGACCGTATTTTCCGTCAAGAAGTGGTTGATTTTGCTCATTTCGTATTTGGGGATTATCATTATCCAATCTTTAATATCGCAGATTCCTCTCTATGTGTGGGGGTCATTCTGCTCTTTATTCAAATGCTGTTAGATGGAAAGAAAAATAAGGAGTCAACTACATGAATCAAGTAAACATTGCCGTTTCAGAAGAACAAACGAGTGAACGGCTTGATAAATTTTTAAGCACAACTGAACCAGAATGGTCAAGAACCCAAGTCCAACAGTGGGTGAAAGATGGGCTCATCGAAGTAAATGGAAAACAAGTGAAGGCCAATTATAAAGTACAAGCTGGAGATCAAATCAAAGTAGAAATTCCAGATCCAGAAGCACTAGATGTAGAAGCGGAATCAATGGATCTTGATATTTATTATGAGGATGAAGATGTACTAGTGGTTAATAAACCAAGAGGAATGGTCGTTCATCCAGCACCAGGACATGTGACAGGTACTCTTGTCAATGGCCTCATGGCTCATTGCAATGATTTGTCAGGCATTAATGGTGTGATGAGACCAGGAATTGTCCACCGGATTGATAAAGATACGTCAGGGCTTTTAATGGTCGCAAAAAATGATATGGCGCATGAATCACTCGTCAATCAGCTGGTGGCGAAAACGGTCACTAGAAAATACACAGCCGTTGTTCATGGCATCATTCAGCATGATACTGGAACGATTGATGCACCAATTGGTCGAGACAAAAAAGATCGCCAAAGCATGACGGTCACAAAAGAAAATGCAAAGCAGGCGGTCACTCATTTTGATGTGATGGAGCGCTTTAAAGACTTTACCGTTGTAGAATGCCGCCTTGAAACAGGAAGAACCCACCAAATTCGTGTTCATATGAAATACATTGGCTATCCGCTTGCAGGAGATCCAAAATATGGCCCGAGAAAAACTGTTGATTTCAATGGACAACTGCTGCATGCAGGCGTGTTAGGATTTGATCACCCTAGAACAGGAGAATATATGGAGTTTACAGCTCCAATTCCAGCTGATATGCAAGCTTTTATCGATTCATTAAGAAATAACGATTGACAGGCCGTTCTTTTTTTGAAATAATAAACGAAGAAATTGAGATTCTTTAAAACAGTCCAGAGAGGCTGAGAAGGATAACGGATCAATTTGTGCACGAGTATGCACAAATGAGCGCCCCTCTCTGCCCTTTGCAGAAGGGGCTTTTTATTTGTCAAAAAGAGGTGTAAAAGATGGAACAAAAAGCAGTTATTCTTGATGAACAAGCGATAAGACGAGCGCTTACCCGTATTGCACATGAAATGATTGAGCGCAACAAAGGGATGAAGGATGTCATCCTGGCCGGGATCAAGACAAGAGGTATTCATCTTGCAAAGCGCCTTGCAGAGCGCATCGAGCAAATAGAAGGAAACCCCGTGACTGTGGGTGAACTGGATATTACGCTATACCGTGATGACCTGACAAAAAAGACAGAGAATCAAGACCCGCTTGTCAAGGGTGCAGACATTCCAGCTGACATTAATGACAAAACACTCATTGTCGTGGATGATGTGCTGTTCACAGGCAGAACGGTGAGAGCAGCAATGGATGCGCTTGTGGATGTAGGAAGACCATCTTCCATTCAGCTGGCTGTTCTAGTCGACCGGGGACACCGGGAGCTGCCGATTCGGGCAGATTATATCGGAAAAAACATCCCGACATCAAAAGCAGAGACAGTCATGGTTCAGCTTAATGAAGTAGATCAAAACGACCTTGTCGCTATATATGAAAAATAACCTTTTTAAATGCATTCCAGAGAGTTTGCAAAGAGGGCAATAACAGAGACACCGAGCACACGACTAAAGTGACGTGTACGGTTTTTCTAGGCCTCTTTGCGCATACTCGCAAAGAGGCTTTTTTAATGAAAAAGGACACATCTAGGAGGAAAATCATGAGTCAGCAAAAAGCCAATTTAGGCATTCGAGATATCCCAAAACCGTTCACATGGCTGTCACTCAGCCTGCAGCACTTGTTTGCCATGTTTGGTGCAACCATTCTTGTACCAAAGATCATTGATATGAGCCCAGCCGTTGCGCTCATCTCAAGCGGGGTTGGAACCATTGTGTACTTAATCATCACAAGAGGACAGATTCCGGCGTATCTTGGATCGTCCTTTGCCTTTATCGCCCCTATCTTGAATGTAAAAGCCACCGGCGGCCCTGGAGCCGCAATGGTAGGTGCCTTTATGGCGGGTGTGGCATATGCACTCATCGCATTATTTATCAAATGGCTCGGCACAGGCTGGTTAATGAAGCTTCTGCCGCCTGTTGTTGTAGGACCCGTCATTATGGTCATCGGACTCGGACTCGCTGGAACAGCTGTTAACATGGCGATGTACGTGGATCCAAATGCAAAGGAGCTTGTTTACAGCCTGAAGCACTTAATGGTTGCAGGTTTCACGCTCGCTGTCACCATTATTAGTATGATTTTCCTAAGAGGATTCCTTAGCTTGATTCCAGTCTTAATCGGCATTATCAGCGGCTACCTTTTTGCTTTAACACAAGGTATTGTGAACTTCCAGCCAGTCATTGACGCAAAATGGTTTGCTGTACCAGACTTTGTTGTGCCATTTGTCGACTATACACCTGCTGTGACCTTAAGCATTCTCACAGTGATGGTGCCGGTTGCCTTTGTGACCATGTCTGAGCACATCGGCCATCAAGTCGTGTTAAGCAAAGTTGTTGGACAAGATTTTATTAAAAAGCCAGGTCTTCATCGCTCCATTTTAGGAGACAGTGCGGCGACAATCTTCGCTTCACTCATCGGCGGACCTCCAACAACGACTTATGGAGAGAACATTGGTGTCCTTGCGATCACAAGAGTGTTCAGTATCTTCGTTATCGGCGGAGCAGCGGTGTTTGCGATCTGCTTCGGCTTTGTTGGGAAAATTTCAGCATTAATCAGTACAGTACCGTCCGCGGTTATGGGGGGCGTTTCGTTCCTGCTCTTTGGAATCATAGCCTCAAGCGGACTGCGAATCCTGATTGATCATAAAGTGAACTTTGAAGAAAAGCGCAATCTCATTATCGCATCAGTCATCTTAGTCATTGGAATTGGCGGGGCATTCATTGAGGTGAAACAAATCAATCTGACGCTGTCAGGAATGGCACTCGCTGCCATTACTGGCGTCCTGTTAAACCTGATTCTGCCGCATCAGAAGGCAGAAGATGATGAGTCAAATGAATCGAATACTGAAAACCTTTTAAAAGAAGTCCAGTGAGGCTGACAAGGGTTCTAAACGGAGCAGAACGTGCGAAAGCACCCCTGCTTCTTTTGGAGAACCCTAAGCTGTCGAGGCTTAGGGTTTTTTTGAACCTGAAAGTGATGAAAAACTAGAGGGGGCAGAAAAAATGAATGATTTATCGACAATGAGCAGCTTGTCAAAGGAAGAAATTTTACAGCTGATTGAAGAAGCATGTGCATTGAAAAAAGGGAAACAGGAACATGGTTTAACAGGTGAATTTGTAGCGAACCTCTTCTTTGAACCAAGTACAAGAACGCGTTTTAGCTTTGAGGTGGCAGAGAAGAAACTTGGAATGAATGTGCTGAACCTAGACGCAGCAAGTACCTCTGTTCAAAAGGGAGAGACCCTTTACGATACAGTGAAAACACTTGAATCCATCGGAGTCAAGGCATGTGTCATCAGAGACAGTACAGACGAATATTACAAAGAGCTGATTGGGAAGGTCGGGATTCCAATCATTAATGCGGGAGATGGCTGCGGTCAGCATCCTACCCAATCATTGCTGGATTTGATGACGATTTATGAAGAGTTTGGCGGTTTTGAAGGATTAACGGTCTCGATTCATGGTGATATCAAACATAGCAGGGTGGCAAGGTCCAATGCTGAAGTCCTCGCAAGACTAGGAGCGACAGTGCTCTTTTCAGGACCAGCTTCTTTCCAAGATGAACAAAATCCTCATGGAACGTATGTCGAAGTGGACGAAGCCATGAAGCGGTCTGACGTGGTGATGCTGCTGAGAATTCAGCATGAAAGACACTCAGAAAAGATGGGCAACGAGGGTTACTTATCGACTTATGGATTAACAGTAGACAGGGCAAGCAAAATGAAAGAAAGAGCAATTATTATGCATCCAGCACCAGTAAATAGAGGTGTTGAAATAGATGATTCATTAGTAGAGTCAAAACAGTCAAGGATTTTCAAACAAATGGAAAATGGTGTGTATATCCGAATGGCTGTGTTAAAAAGGGCTTTTCAAAATAGCAGACTACATCAAAAAGGGAGAGATTCTGTCTATGTCATATCTCATTAAAAACGGTTTTATCTTAACAAGCACAGGGGAAAGAGTGCAGCAGGATATTAGGGTAGAAGGAAAAGTGATTCAAGCAATGGGTCACTTAGAAAGAGAAGACGGAGAAGAAGTCATTGATGCAGCAGGGCTATTTGTATCACCAGGTTTGATTGATCTGCATGTGCATTTAAGAGAGCCAGGCGGCGAGAAAAAAGAAACCATTGAAACAGGTTCTAAGGCAGCAGCAAGAGGCGGGTATACGACCATTGCAGCGATGCCGAATACAAGACCAGTTCCAGATACAAAAGAACAAATGGAATGGCTGATGAATCGAATCAAAGAGACCTCCTCTGTAAGAGTACTGCCATACGCTTCCATCACGACGAGACAAATTGGCGAAGAGATGACAGACTTTGCAGCGTTAAAAGAAGCGGGCGCATTTGCCTTTACGGATGACGGTGTTGGTATTCAAACCGCAGGCATGATGTACGAAGCAATGAAAAAGGCAGCAAGCCTTGATCAAGCCATAGTGGCGCACTGTGAAGATAACTCACTCATTTATGGAGGATGCGTTCATGAAGGAGACTTTTCAAAAGCAAATGGGTTAAACGGGATACCGTCAATTTGTGAATCGGTGCATATTGCAAGAGATGTCCTCTTAGCAGAAGCAGCGAATTGTCATTATCATGTATGTCATATCAGTACAAAGGAATCCGTCCGAGTGGTACGCGATGCAAAAAAAGCAGGCATTCGTGTGACGGCTGAGGTCTCTCCACATCACCTTCTCTTATGTGATGCAGACATTCCAGGTCTTGACACAAACTATAAAATGAATCCGCCGCTCAGAGGAGCAGAAGATCGCGAGGCACTGATCGAGGGACTTTTAGATGGCACGATTGATTTTATTGCCACAGACCATGCACCGCATACAGAAGAAGAAAAGAACGAAACGATGCAGAGGGCACCATTTGGGATTGTCGGACTTGAAACAGCGTTCCCGCTTCTGTACACACGTTTTGTGAAAACAGGGGAATGGACATTAAAAGAACTAGTTGATTATATGACCATCAAACCAGCAGAAGCCTTTGCTCTTCCATACGGAAAGCTGGAAGAAGGTCAAATCGCTGATATCACACTGATTGATTTAAACAAAGAAATGGCAATTGACAAAAAAAGCTTCTTATCTAAAGGGCAAAATACACCGTTTGACAAATTGACTGTATCAGGATGGCCGGTCATGACACTTGCATCTGGGAAAGTCGTTTATGAAGAGGGGAGACTAGTAAAATGAAGAGACGCTTAGTGCTAGAAAACGGAACAGTATTCGAAGGAACAGGCTTTGGCAGCTTAGAACCGTCAGTCGGAGAAGTCGTCTTTAACACAGGGATGACAGGCTATCAAGAAATTTTGTCTGACCCGTCGTACTGCGGACAAATTGTCACACTCACTTACCCGCTGATCGGCAACTATGGCATTAACCGTGATGATTTTGAATCGATCACACCGTTTGTGAAAGGGCTGATCGTGAAAGAGCTTTGTGAAAAGCCTTCAAACTGGCGCTCTTCATACTCACTTGATGAGTATTTAAAAATGAAAAATATCCCGGGTCTTAGCGGCATTGATACACGCAAGCTCACGCGCATGATTCGAAGTGCAGGTACATTAAGAGGAGCTTTTGCAGGACCGGATGAACAAGTAGAAGACGTTGTGAGCCGCCTTCAAACAATGCAGCTACCAACAGATCAAGTAAGCCAAGTATCTGTGAAAAATGCGTATCCAAGTCCAGGAAGAGGCAAAAGAATTGTGCTTGTCGATTTCGGCATGAAGCATGGCATTTTGCGCGAACTCAATAAGCGAGATTGTGATGTCATTGTGGTGCCATACAATATCACGGCAGATGAAGTATTACAGTTAAAACCAGATGGCATCATGCTTTCAAACGGACCTGGGGATCCAGTCGATGTGCCAGAAGCGGTTGAAATGATTCAGCAGCTGATTGGAAAGGTACCACTCTTTGGTATCTGCCTAGGACACCAGTTATTCGCGCTTGCGTGCGGCGCAAGTACAGAAAAAATGAAATTTGGGCATAGAGGATCCAATCATCCAGTCAAAGAACTAGCAACTGGCAAGGTAACCTTGACGTCTCAAAACCATGGCTACACGGTTAGCGCCATTAATGAAGACGTGCTTGAAGTCACACATATTGCGCTAAATGATAATACGATTGAAGGATTAAAACATAAAGAAGCACCAGCATTCACTGTCCAGTATCACCCAGAAGCATCACCGGGTCCAGAAGATGCGAACTACTTATTTGACGAGTTCATGGACATGATTCATACAACTGAGAAAGAAGGGGAAGAAGTATGCCAAAACGCGTAGATATCAAAAAGATTTTAGTGATCGGTTCAGGTCCAATCATCATCGGTCAGGCAGCGGAGTTTGACTATGCAGGCACACAGGCTTGCTTAGCGCTAAAAGAAGAGGGCTATGAAGTCGTTCTTGTGAACTCTAACCCTGCGACGATCATGACAGATACAGAAATGGCCGATAAGGTATACATCGAACCACTGACACCAGAATTTTTAACACGAATCATTCGAAAAGAACGTCCTGATGCGATTTTGCCGACACTTGGCGGACAAACTGGATTGAACCTTGCTGTTGAATTATCAGATCTTGGTGTACTCGCTGAATGCGGTGTTGAAGTACTAGGGACCAAGCTGTCAGCTATTCAAAAAGCAGAGGACAGAGATTTATTCCGTAATCTAATGAATGAATTAAATGAACCTGTACCAGAAAGTGAAATCATCCATAACCTTGAAGAAGCGATGGCATTCACAGATCAAATCGGTTTCCCGGTCATTGTTAGACCAGCCTATACACTAGGCGGAACAGGCGGCGGAATTTGTACAAATGAGCAAGAATTAAAAGAAATCGTCGAGAATGGACTGAAGTTAAGTCCGGTGACACAATGTTTGCTTGAAAAAAGTATCGCAGGCTTTAAAGAAATTGAATATGAGGTCATGCGTGACAGCGGAGATCATGCCATTGTGGTTTGTAACATGGAAAACTTTGACCCTGTCGGCATCCACACAGGAGACAGTATCGTTGTGGCACCAAGTCAAACGCTAAGTGATCGTGAATATCAGCTGCTTCGTAATGTGTCACTCAAGTTGATTCGTGCACTTGGCATTGAAGGCGGATGTAACGTACAGCTGGCGATTGACCCAGACAGCTTCCAATACTATATCATCGAAGTAAACCCGCGCGTGAGCCGTTCTTCTGCTCTTGCGTCTAAAGCAACTGGATATCCAATTGCAAAACTTGCAGCGAAAATCGCAGTCGGCCTAACACTTGATGAAATGATGAACCCAGTCACAGGCAAAACATATGCAGCGTTCGAGCCAGCACTTGACTATATTGTTTCAAAAATCCCGCGCTGGCCTTTCGATAAATTTGAATCTGCCAACAGACGACTTGGAACACAAATGAAAGCAACGGGTGAAGTCATGGCGATTGGCCGCACATTAGAAGAGTCTCTTTTAAAGGCTGTTCGTTCACTTGAAGCGGATGTGCATCACATTGAATTAAAAGACGAAGCGGACATTACAAACGAAGTGCTTGAAAAGCGGATTATCAAAGCAGGAGATGAGCGTCTGTTTTATATCGCTGAGGCGCTAAGAAGAGGCTATACTGTCGAACAGATTCATGAATTCTCGAAAATTGATTATTTCTTCCTTCATAAACTGGAAGGCATCATCGCATTTGAAAAGACACTAAAAGAAAACAAAGGCAATGTAGACGTTTTAAAAGAAGCGAAAGAAAAAGGTTTCTCAGATATTTATATTAGCCGCGAATGGAATATGAATGAGGCAGATGTCTATAACCTAAGAACAGAAGCAGGCATCGTTCCTGTGTATAAGATGGTGGACACATGTGCGGCAGAATTTGAATCAGAAACACCGTATTTCTACAGCACATATGAAGATGAAAATGAATCCGAACGAACAGATAAGAAAAGTGTCATCGTGCTAGGCTCAGGTCCAATCAGAATCGGACAAGGAGTAGAATTCGATTATGCGACCGTGCATTCAGTGTGGGCAATCAAACAAGCAGGCTATGAAGCCATTATTATTAACAACAACCCTGAAACTGTCTCAACAGACTTTAGTATTTCAGATAAGCTCTACTTTGAACCACTCACTGTAGAAGATGTGATGCACATCATCGACCTTGAACAGCCAGAAGGTGTCGTCGTTCAGTTTGGCGGACAAACAGCGATTAACTTAGCAGATGAATTATCAAATAGAGGGGTTAAGATTCTTGGAACTTCGCTTGAAGACCTTGACCGTGCGGAAAACCGTGACAAGTTTGAACAAACATTAGAAACACTCGGCGTGCCGCAGCCAAATGGTAAGACAGCAACGTCTGTGCCAGAGGCAGTAGCGATTGCGAATCAAATCGGTTACCCCGTGCTTGTCCGTCCTTCCTATGTATTAGGCGGCCGTGCAATGGAAATTGTGTATCAAGAAGCTGAGCTACTTCACTACATGGAGAATGCGGTGAAAGTCAATCCGCAGCATCCAGTGCTCATTGATAAGTATTTGACAGGAAAAGAAATTGAAGTAGATGCTGTGTCTGACGGAGAAACGGTTGTCATACCAGGCATTATGGAACACATTGAAAGAGCCGGAGTTCACTCTGGAGACTCCATTGCGGTCTACCCGCCGCAAACTTTGTCTGAGGACATCAAAGCGAAAATCGCAGAATACACGATTAAACTCGCAAAAGGCCTTAACATCATTGGGCTTTTGAACATTCAATTTGTTCTATCAAAAGGTGAAGTGTATGTACTTGAAGTGAATCCGCGTTCAAGCCGGACTGTCCCATTCTTAAGTAAAATTACAGGCATTCCAATGGCGAACTTAGCTACAAAGGTTATTTTAGGAGAAAAACTGAAAAACTATGGCTACCAAGAAGGGCTTCATGTTGAGCAAGAAGGCGTATATGTTAAAGTTCCAGTCTTCTCTTTTGCAAAACTAAGAAGAGTAGATATTACACTAGGGCCTGAAATGAAATCAACAGGTGAAGTCATGGGGAAAGATGTCACAATCGAAAAAGCCCTCTACAAAGGGTTGATTGCATCAGGCATTCAAATTCCAAAAGACGGAACGGTTCTCCTGACAGTGGCTGATAAAGATAAAGAAGAAGGACTTGAGATTGCAAGAAGATTCCATTCCATCGGCTATCATATTTTAGCAACAGAAGGAACAGCGAATTACTTAAAACAAGCCTCCATTCCATCAAGTGTTGTTGGCAAAATAGGAGAAGAAGGAAAGAATCTGCTGGATGTCATTCGAAATGGTGAAGCCCAATTTGTCATCAACACCTTAACAAAAGGAAAACAGCCGGCAAGAGACGGCTTTAGAATTAGACGTGAATCTGTTGAAAATGGTGTCGCTTGCTTAACGTCACTAGATACAGCGGAAGCGATTTTAAGAGTGCTAGAGAGCATGACATTTAGAGCAGATGAAATGCCAGAAGTGAAAACGAATGCTGAGGTGACTGTAACGATATGAAAAAAGCATACTTGACGGTCGTCTCGAACCGAGAGATCGCTGATCATATTTACGAAATGACATTAAAGGGTGATCTTGTTGAATCCTTTCAAACAGCTGGACAGTTTCTTCATATAAAGGTCAGTGAATCCATGACACCGCTGCTGAGAAGACCGATCAGTATTGCCAACATTCATGCCGAAAAGCAAGAAGCAACCATCATTTACCGCGCAGAGGGAGAGGGCACAAAGCTCCTTTCCCAAAAGCGGGCGGGAGAGTCAGTCGATGTGTTAGGTCCGCTTGGAAACGGCTATGACCCTTCAGTCGTTCAGGCTGGACAGACCGCATTATTAGTCGGTGGAGGAATCGGTGTGCCTCCGCTATATGAACTGTCTAAGCGGTTAACGAAAAAAGGCGTCATCGTAAAACATGTTCTCGGTTTTCAATCGAAAAAGGATGTATTTTATGAGGAGAAATTTCAAGCACTCGGAGATACGTTTATCGCAACCGTTGATGGGACATATGGTTCGAAAGGTTTCGTGACAAATGTCATTGAAGAGAATGAGCTGGACTTTGATGTCTTGCTTTCCTGTGGACCGACACCTATGTTAAAAGCACTAAAAGACTCTTATCCCGATAAGCCTGTCTATATTTCAATGGAAGAACGAATGGGCTGCGGAATCGGTGCATGCTTTGCTTGTGTCTGTCATACCGATCAGCACGAGAAACCGTACGTTAAAGTTTGTCTGGATGGACCTGTTTTTAAAGCGGAGGAGGTGGCGCTATCATGCTAAACATCGAATTACCCGGCTTATCTTTAAAAAATCCAATCATTCCTGCATCAGGCTGTTTTGGATTTGGAAAAGAATTCGCATCATTATATGACCTTTCCTTGCTGGGTGGCATCATGATTAAAGCCACGACCCTTGAACCGAGATTTGGCAACCCGACACCGAGGGTAGCTGAGACAGGAGCCGGTATGCTGAATGCGATTGGTCTCCAAAATCCAGGTCTAAAAGGCGTGCTTGAACATGAATTACCTTGGCTTGAGCAGTTCGATACCCCTATTATTGCCAATGTTGCTGGATCACAAGTTGATGATTATGTTGAAGTAGCAAAGCAAATTAGTCAAGCAAGCAATGTTCACGCCCTTGAACTGAATATCTCGTGTCCGAATGTGAAAACAGGCGGAATTGCCTTTGGGACCGATCCAGAAATGGCGGCTACATTGACAAAAGCTGTTAAGGAAGTTTCCTCCGTTCCTGTTTATGTGAAACTGTCACCTAATGTAGCCAATATCGTTGAGATTGCTAAAGCGATTGAATCGGCTGGAGCGGATGGACTCACCATGATCAATACCTTGATTGGGATGCGTTTAGATTTAAAAACAGGCAAACCCATTCTTGCCAATAAAACAGGCGGATTATCAGGTCCTGCTGTAAAACCTGTTGCCATCCGAATGGTACATGAGGTCAGTCAGGCCGTTTCTATTCCGATTATTGGGATGGGCGGGGTGCAAAGCGCTGAAGATGTACTTGAATTTTTACTAGCTGGCGCAAGTGCGGTAGCTGTTGGGACAGCCAATTTTGTGAACCCATTTATTTGCCCGGAAATCATTGATGAACTACCGAATGTGTTAGCGGCTTATGGGTATTCATCTGTAGAGGAATGCATCGGAAGGAGCTGGAAACATGAAGTACTTGCCCATCATCGCGCTTGATTTTCCATCAGGACAGGAGGCGCACGCCTTTATAGATCGTTTTGAAGGCACTCCATTATTCGTAAAGGTCGGCATGGAGCTGTTTTACCAAGAAGGTCCTGCCATTATTGATGCACTGAAAGAAAAAAATTGCCGTATTTTCCTTGATCTGAAGCTTCATGACATTCCAACAACCGTGCAAAAAGCGATGAACAGGCTTGCTGCACTTGGTGTTGATTTGGTGAATGTACATGCAGCCGGCGGGAAAAGAATGATGCAGGCGGCCGTAGAGGGGCTTGAAAGCGGAACCCCTGCCGGGCAAAATCGCCCGGCTATTATTGCAGTGACCCAGCTGACAAGCACGTCAGAAGATATGATGAAAAAAGAATTACTAATTGACCGCCCATTGCAAGAGGCGGTGCTTCATTATGGACAATTGGCATATGAAAGTGGACTTGATGGTGTGGTGTGCTCTGTTCATGAATCAAAACAGCTTCATGAACAAATCTCTCCTTCCTTTCTCACTGTGACGCCAGGAATTCGCTTACCAAATGATCAAACGGATGACCAAAAGCGTGTGGCGACACCTGCCTTTGCCAAAGAACAGGGTGTTTCACAGATTGTTGTGGGAAGATCGATCACAAAAGCCACAAACCCAGTGGAAGCTTATCAACAAATTTTGAAAGAGTGGGAGTGACTGCCGGATGAAAACGAAAATCGCGAAGCATTTATTACAAATCAAAGCTGTCTCTTTAAAACCAGACGAACCATTTACATGGGCGAGCGGTATCAAATCACCGATTTACTGTGACAATCGCCTCACCTTGTCTTATCCTGAGGTCAGAGGGGACATTGCGGAAGGTTTAAAAGACTTGATTCTCACTCATTTTGAAGGAGCGGAAGTTGTCGCAGGTACAGCTACAGCTGGCATTCCTCATGCGGCATTAGCAGCTGATCGTCTGAATGTACCGATGTGTTATGTAAGAAGTAAACCAAAAGCACACGGAAAAGGAAATCAAATTGAAGGAGCCGTATCACCTGGACAAAAGGTGGTTGTCGTAGAAGACCTCATCTCAACTGGAGGCAGCGTTCTTGAAGTTGTGGCTGCTCTAGAAGACGAAGGCTGTGACGTACTCGGAGTTGTTGCGATCTTCACTTATGGACTGCCAAAAGCAGCTGCGGCTTTTCAAGAGAAAAACATTCCCTATGTCACGCTGACAGACTATGACACACTGACAGAAGTGGCACTTGAGCTAAAAGCAATCGAGCCTTCTGCTATGAATAAACTAAAACGCTGGAGACAGGATCCTTCGTCTGAATCTTGGATGGAAGAAACGGTCTAAAAAGCTTGTCTTGTTTTAAAAAAGCTGTGCTGCGCTGCACAGTTTTTTATTTGGTTAAAAATAGTAAAATAGACTCAAATTTAAATAAAAACTAATCCTATCAATAAAGTCGGGTTGACTTTTGTTTGAATTGTGTTAATATTTAATACAAATTAAAACTCTTATCCAGAGAGGTGGAGGGACTGGCCCGATGAAGCCCGGCAACCTGCGATTTGCAAGGTGCTACTTCCTGCAAAATGATTCTATTTTGAAAGATAAGGAAATCGTGAGCTTCCTCATCTTTCTTTCGGACTGAAAGAAAGTTTTTTTATTTTAACGGTGAGGAGGAAGAGGAGATGGAACTGAAACAAAACCAGGATGAGGACTTAGTGAAGCATATGCAAGAGCTGATTGGGGATATGAAATTCGGTTCAATTACGTTGGTCGTTCAGGACGGTCAAGTGATTCAAGTGGAAAAAAATGAAAAAATCAGATTAAAGTAGTGCGGAGAATAGCAATAGAAGCAGTACTCCGGAAGGGGAGAAACAATGTTAACTTATGAAAATTGGCAAGAGCCGTCCATTACATTTCAAGAGGACGATTTGTATAAAGGGGCCCTATCTGTGCTGAAATGGGCGTACGGCCACTATGGTGATCAGCTCGTTTATGCATGCAGTTTTGGCATTGAGGGCATTGTCCTGATCGATCTTATTGCGAAAGTAAAAAAAGATGCAAGAATTGTCTTTTTAGATACAGGTCTGCATTTCAAGGAAACATACGACACCATTGATGCAGTTAAGGAAAGATATCCTGGGTTAGACATCGTGCTGAAAACACCTGAGCTGACGGTGGAAGAGCAGAATGAGCAGCATGGTGATAAATTATGGGAAACGAATCCTCAAAGCTGCTGCCATATGAGAAAGGTCATTCCATTGCAAGAGGCACTATCTGGCTATCCGGCATGGCTGTCTGGTTTAAGAAGAGAGCAGTCGCCTAAACGAGCAGGTACGAACTTCTTAAATAAGGATGAAAAATTCCAATCAGTCAAAGTATGTCCGCTCATCCACTGGACGTGGAAGGACATATGGAGATATGCGTCTAGAGAGGATCTTACTTATAATCCGCTGCATGACCAAGGATATCCAAGCATCGGGTGTGCACCTTGTACACAGCCGGCATTTACTGCTGATGATTTGCGTTCTGGAAGATGGTCAGGGACAGCAAAGACTGAGTGCGGATTACATGAGTAAGGGAGCATAATGTATGGAAATCGCCGCAATTTTATTTAGCTTATTCTTTGCTTTAAATATTGGCGCAAGCGGAGCAGCCGCTTCGATGGGCATCGCATATGGTTCAGGTGCGATCAAAAAGCCAATATACGCGCTCAGCGTTTGTGCAGTTGGAATATTAGCAGGTTCAGTGATTGGCGGCGGCGAGGTCGTCAAAACGATCAGCTCCGGGATTATGCCTGAATCTGTCATCACACTTGAAATTGTGTGTATCATCATTGGCTCGGCCGCATTATCACTTTTCATAGCGAATCTCTTGGCCATTCCTTTATCCACAAGTGAGGTCACAGTAGGAGCTGTGGTCGGTGTGGCAGCCGCATATAAAGTGCTGTATGTGAAATCGATCTTAGTCATTGTCTCTTTTTGGGTGATTATTCCGATTGTTGCCTTTGTTTTTACCTTTGCTGTTGTCAAAATCATCAGATTGTTCCCTAAACGGACATTATCCAAAAAAGGAATATTGATCTTATCTGTTGTTTTGATTATCAGTGGGTTTTTAGAAGCGTTTTCAGCCGGCATGAACAATGTCGCCAATGCGGTCGGCCCGCTTGTCGCATCAGGTGTTTTGTCAGTCGGGCAAGGGACCCTTTACGGCGGAATTTTTGTGGCCATTGGGGCGCTGCTTCTAGGAAGAAGGGTGCTAGAAACAAACGGAAAGAAAATTACACGCTATCAAACGGGTGAAGGCATTCTATTATCGAGCACCGGTGCAGGACTTGTCATCGTCAGCTCTATATTCGGACTCCCTGTTCCCCTTACTCAAATTACCTCCTCGTCCATTATTGGGCTTGGTATGGCAAAGGGTGGCCCGAACATTTTTCATAAACATGTTGTGAAAAAAATGCTGAAGGTATGGGTTGTGTCACCTTTCTTATCACTTAGTCTATCTTATTTGTTGGTAAGCCTTTTCTTAAAAGGAGACTATTACTCTATCTTTATCATGATGAGTGTACTGCTTGCTTCACTAGGTGCACTGAGTCTTATGAAGGCAGTTAAAAATGAGAGCAGCTCGATTCATGAACAGGGCGGCGGGATTTAAATATAAATCCGACTATTAACATCTAATAAATATGAACATTGAGAGGAAGATGAACAAATGAGTTTAACACCACATGGTGGCGTATTAATTAATCGAGTAAATGAAGAATTTGATCTAAGCACAGCTGCGAAAGAAATTGAGCTGGATGCCATCTCTTTTGCAGACCTTGAACTCATCGCAATTGGCGGGTATAGTCCGATTGAAGGGTTTTTAACGAAAGCTGATTATGAAGCAGTTGTCAGCAGTATGCGACTAGCAAGTGGTGTCGTTTGGTCTCTTCCGATTACTTTGCCTGTCACAAAGGAAAAAGCAGCGGAGATCAATCAAGGTGACATTGTTCGTCTATCGTATAATGGAACAGTATACGGGGTCATTGAGGTGGAAGATCAATACACACCTGATAAGGAAAAAGAAGCAGTGAATGTGTATAAAACAGATGACCGCAATCACCCAGGCGTGAAAAAATTATTTGAACGCGGTGATACGTATATTGGTGGTAAAATTACACTGACGAAACGCAGCGAAAAACCTTTCCCGCAATTTACGTATGAGCCAGAAGAAACAAGAAAACAGTTTAAAGAAAACGGCTGGAAAACCATTGTCGGTTTCCAAACGAGAAACCCAGTCCATCGTGCGCATGAATACATTCAAAAGACAGCACTGGAAACAGTGGATGGTCTATTTCTAAATCCACTTGTTGGTGAAACAAAATCTGATGATATTCCAGCAGATGTAAGAATGAAAAGCTATCAAGTGTTACTGAACGGTTATTACCCGAAAGACCGCGTCTTTTTAGGTGTTTTTCCTGCTGCCATGCGTTATGCTGGACCAAAGGAAGCCATTTTTCATGCGCTTGTGCGTAAAAATTATGGCTGTACACATTTTATTGTCGGCAGAGATCATGCAGGTGTTGGTGATTATTACGGCACATACGAAGCGCAGGAGCTATTTGAACAATTTACAAGCGAAGAAATTGGGATCACACCATTAAAATTTGAGCACAGCTTTTACTGCAATACATGTGAAGCCATGGCAACACCAAAAACATGCCCACATGATAAAAGCGAACATGTCATTCTTTCAGGTACAAAGGTTAGAACGATGCTGAGAAATGGTGAATTACCACCGAGCACGTTCAGCCGAAAAGAAGTCATTGAAACATTAATCGAAGGATTAAAAACGACGGTATCTTAAAGGAGGGTATGACATGAGCAACGAACATATCGTGTGGCATGATTCATCTATTACTAAAAAAGAATATCAACAGAAAAACAACCATACAAGCGGGATCATTTGGCTGACAGGACTAAGCGGTTCAGGTAAATCGACGATCGCCAACGCAGCGGCTCGAGAGCTGTTTGAACAGGGGTACCAAGTGACAGTCCTTGATGGCGATAACGTACGCCATGGACTCAATAAAGACTTAGGCTTTTCAGATGACGACAGAAAAGAGAACATTCGGCGCATCGGTGAAGTGGCGAAATTATTTGTTGAGCAAGGAACGATTGTCATTACTGCTTTTATTTCACCATTTCAAGAAGACCGCCAAATCGTAAGACAGTTAGTCGAAGACGGAGAATTTCACGAAGTGTTTGTGAAATGTGATCTGAACGTGTGTGAAGAGCGTGATCCAAAGGGATTATATAAAAAAGCAAGAAACGGCGAAATTCCATTTTTCACGGGAATCGATTCACCATACGAAGAGCCAGCTGCGCCTGAGCTCGTCCTAGATACAGGTGAATTATCACGCGAGGAGTCAAAACAGCGCCTTGTTGATTATGTAAAGGATAAAACGAAATAATCGCCTGATGGCAGGGGGAGAAAGCAAGATGGGGAAAGTATACATTGTTGGTGCCGGACCGGGTGACCCAGACTTAATTACACTAAAGGCCCATAAGGCAATACAGCAGGCAGATGTCATTTTATATGATCGTCTTGTCAATCAAGAGATTCTTGCCCATGCCAAACCGGAGGCGGAGTTGATCTATTGCGGCAAACTGCCGAATCATCACACGATGAGACAGGAAGCGATTAACGAAGCACTTGTTGCTCATGCGAAGGAAGGGAACATAGTCGTTCGTCTAAAAGGCGGTGATCCCTTTGTATTTGGCCGTGGCGGTGAAGAAATCGAATGCTTAGCTGAGCATGGTATTCCGTATGAAGTTGTCCCGGGGATTACTTCTGGCATTGCAGCGGCTGCTTATGCAGGCATTCCAGTCACGCACCGAGAATTCAGCTCAAATGTTGCGTTTGTGACAGGGCATTATCAAAAGGATGAACATTTTGAAGAAAAGTGGGAAGCGCTGGCGACGGGGATTGATACCCTTGTCATTTACATGGGCGTCAAAAACGTGGAAAGAGTCCAGCGGCTGCTTTTGAAAAATGGGCGGAATCCTGAAACCCCAGCTGCGTTTATTCACTGGGGAACGACCACAAGGCAAAAGACGACTTGCTGCACGGTGGCGACACTATCTGAAACGGTTGAAAAAGAAGGGATCGAGCACCCAAGTTTAATCGTGGTAGGAGATGTCGTTCACTTTCATCAAAAGTTGAACTGGTTTGAACCAGCACTGATTGAGAAATGAGAACAAAGGTGAAAAGACACGTGTAGGCATCGTGTCTTTTCGTCTGAATAAAACTAAGGTCGCAAGGAGGAGTCAAATGAAACAAGCTGTCCTTTATGTTGGGCATGGAAGCAGGGTAAAAGAAGCACAGGATAAAGCCATTTCTTTTATGAAAAGCTGTATGCCGTTAGTGGAAGCAGATATCCAAGAAATTTGTTTTTTAGAGTTGACGGACCCTTCAATCGAAGAAGGGTTTGAGACTTGTGTACAAAAAGGAGCAACCCACATTGCGATCGTCCCGCTCCTCCTTTTAACTGCCATGCATGCCAAATCAGATATTCCAGATGAGATTGTGAAAGTACAAAAACGTTTCCCACAAGTGAAGGTGACATATGGAAGACCTATAGGCGTGAACCAAGAAGTCACGAAAGCGGTTATCGCAAGGATTGAAGAAGCTGGATACAAGGGAGAGCGTGCAAAAATTCTCTTAATTGGCCGTGGAAGCTCTGATCCAGATGTAAAGCGGGATGTGTTTGGCATTGCAGATGATGTCCGAAGCATGTTGCCTTGTGCAGAGGTTTTTCCGTGTTTTATTACAGCGTGTGAACCGAATTATCGTGACGTCTTAGCACAGTTAACAGTAGATGACGATACACCTGTCTATCTCGTGCCTTATCTTTTATTTACCGGCATTTTAATGAAAGAGATTGAGAGTGAAGCAAATCAGGCGAGAGAGCGGCTGCGAGATGTCCGTGTCTGCCGATATATTGGGTTTCATCCCCATGTAAAAGCAGCTTATATTGAACGTGTGCAGGAAACCATCTTAAACAAAGAGGATGCGTTTCGTTTTCAAGGAGAAAGCCATGCTTCCAGTTCATCTTGATCTAACCAATAAACACGTGCTAATTGCCGGCGGTGGAAGGATTGCGGCTAGAAGGACGAGTGCGCTATGCATGGAGCCATGCAGCATAACCATTGTGAGCCCTGACATTTGTGCTGAAATGGCGAATCTCATTGAGACATATCAGCTGACTTGGAAGAAAAAGAAAGTTGATGCGGAAGATGTAAAGGATGCATTTTTAATTGTTGCTGCTACAGATGATCCTTCAGTAAACGAGTGGATGACGCAATCAGCGCTTCCTCATCAGCTCGTCAACTGTGTGAGCCAGTCAGAGCTAGGCAATGTGATTGTGCCAAAGGTTGTAAGGGCAGGAAAAGTAACAATCTCCATATCTACGAGTGGTGCAAGCCCAGCCCGCACTAAACAGCTGGCTGCGGCCATTGAGACCTTGCTTGAACAAGAGGATGTAGATGCACTGGATGAGCTCTATATAGAAAGAAAAAAAAGACAAAGAAAAAGCCGATAAAATCTCATCTAAAGATTTAATCGGCTCTTTTTTATTTTCTTAGCTTTAGGACAACATCCTCATCAGGCGTCACAAATAATGTTTGCTGCTGATCATATGTGACAAAGCCCGGTTTTGCTCCGTTTGGTTTTTTCACATGCCGGATTTTCGTATAATCGACAGGGACGGAGCTTGATTCTTTTGCCTTCGAGAAGTAGGCAGCAATTTGTGCCGCTTCAAGCAAGGTTTGTTCATCAGGTGCTTTGTGACGAATGACGACATGTGATCCAGGAATATCCTTTGTGTGCAGCCAAATGTCATCACGAGCTGCCGCCTTTGTGGTCAAATATTCGTTTTGCTTGTTGTTTTTTCCAACGAGAATCGGAACACCTTGAGAGGATTCATATGCTTCAAGCTGAATGGCCGATGGTTTTTTCTTTTTGGCATTGCGTTTTTGTTTGGGACGCAAATATTTTCCTTCCACCAGTTCTTCTCTTATTTCCTCTAAATCTTTTGGTGAGGCAGAGGACAGCTGCTGGATCAGCTCGTCAAAATAAGCAATTTCTTCATGTGTACGCTCAATTTGTTCATTTACGGCCTCTACTGCATTTTTTGCCTTTTGGTATTTTGTAAAATACGCTTGCGCATTTTCAGAAGGGGTTTTGTTTGTTTTGAGCGGGATCGTGATCTCTCCGCCATCTTCATCATAATAATTGATAACTGTCGCTTCTTTATCCCCTTTTTTAATCGCATATATATTGGCAGTAAGCAATTCACCATAAAGCTGATACTTATGCGCATTTTGAGATTCTTCAAGCGTTCTTGTTAGTTTTTTTAGCTTGTTTTCATTTTTCTTTTTTTCATTGGCAACAAAGCGTTCAAGATCAGCCGCCTGCTGTTTGACTCTATCTCTTTCAGCTTTTCCGAAATAAAAGCGGTCAAGTAGCTCACTAAGAGAATCAAACGTCTTCATGTCACCATCGACGTGCTGAAGTTCTAATAAATAAAAATACTCTTTCCCATCTTTTCTCGTGAGCTGAGGGGTAAAAGAATGCGCCTGAATGAGCTGAAACATCTCGAGCAATGTACTTGGAATCGTTTCCTGATTGGCAAGACCGGCCCTGTGGACAGCTTCCTTAGCAAACAGCGGAGAAACCCCAGAGAATGTATCGACAATTTGATTGGCGATTTTCCCTTCTTGAAAACGTAAATGCTTTAAAATATCTTCCTTCGTCACGTCAAAAGGATTCAGCTTTTGCTGTGCCGGCGGCAGAAGATATTGATGTCCGGGCAGCACCGTTCGATAGCTGTTCACAGATGGAGAAAGATGTTTCAGTCCGTCAATGATCTGCTCCGTTTCGTCCTCCACGAGAATTAAGTTGCTGTGCCTGCCCATAATTTCAATATACAGCTTACGGGTTTGTTCATCGCCAATTTCATTTCGGCTTCGCACGTGCAGCACGATCACCCGATCTAACCCAATTTGTTCAAAACGTTCAATGAACCCACCCTCAAGATGTTTTCTGAGGAGCATACAAAACATTGGCGGTTCGCTCGGATTATCATCATGGTGCTCAGTGAGCTGTACCCTTGCATAGCTCGGGTGAGCGGATAAAAGAAGCTTATGATTCTTCCCCTTTGACCGGATATGAAAAATCAGCTCATGCTTGTAGGGCTGATGTATTTTCGAAATTCTTCCGCCAGTTAATGTTTCTTGCAATTCATTTGTCATACCATATGTAAAAATGCCGTCAAATGACATGTTGGATACACCCTCTTCTTTCACACAAATCTACTGAAAGAACCTTACGTTTTCTCGTTCTTTAGGCAGTCTTATTATTATAGCATGATTTAGGACGAGTCTGAATAAACTGGCTTATAGAACACTGCATAAGAGAGAGAACAAAAGAGGAGTGGACGAGGTCAAATGAATTGGCATGAACTGAACCAAACCGATTTATTAAAAACAATGAATACATCGATAGGTGACGGACTGTCAGAAAAAGATGTGCAAAAGCGGCTTGAAAAGCATGGGCCAAATGAATTACAGGAAGGGAAAAAGGCGTCGGCGTTCGTTATTTTTTTAGCGCAATTTAAAGACTTTATGGTGTTAATCCTGCTTGCGGCAACGATTATTTCTGCTTTTTTAGGTGAATACATTGATGCTGTGGCGATTGTGGCGATTGTGCTGATAAATGGTGTGCTTGGCTTTTATCAGGAACGCCGTGCGGAAAAGTCCCTCCAAGCACTAAAGGAATTATCAACGCCGCATGTCTATGCAAGGAGAAACAATGAATGGGTCAAGATCCCGTCAAAGCACCTCGTGCCGGGAGATATTGTGAAGTTTTCAAGCGGGGACCGAATTGGGGCAGATATCAGATTACTAGAAACAAAGAGTTTGGAAATCGAAGAATCTGCCCTCACCGGAGAGTCCATCCCAGCGGTCAAACATGCGAGTCCGCTCTCGCGAGATCATGTCTCACTTGGAGATTTGACGAACATGGCCTTTATGGGGACGCTTGTCACGAGGGGAAGCGGTGTAGGGGTTGTCATTGGTACAGGGATGAATACGGCGATGGGACAAATTGCCGGTATGCTGGATTCAGCAGGTAATATGGAAACACCGCTGCAAAGACGCCTTGAGCAGCTGGGGAAAATTTTAATTGTTGCTGCATTATTTTTAACTGTTCTTGTGGTTGTTCTTGGTGTGGTGCAAGGTCATGATTTGTATCATATGTTCTTAGCGGGTGTATCTCTCGCTGTTGCTGCGATTCCAGAAGGACTGCCGGCGATCGTCACTGTCGCACTTTCCCTAGGTGTGCAGCGGATGATTAAACAAAAATCCATTGTCAGAAAGCTGCCGGCTGTGGAAACACTCGGCTGCGCCTCGATTATTTGCTCCGATAAAACAGGCACAATGACACAAAATAAAATGACAGTGACACATGTATGGGCAGAGGGGAAAACATGGAATATTTCTGGCACTGGGTACGAGCCGTCAGGTGATTTTACCTTAAACGGAGAACTTGTCCATGTAGACAAACATCCAAACCTGCAAAAGGTGCTATTATACGGAGCACTTTGTAATACATCGACCATCGTTGAAAAAGACGGAGAGATGAGACTTGATGGCGATCCGACAGAAGGAGCACTTCTAACCGCTGCGCGTAAAGCGGGTTTTACAGAGCAATTCATCGAAGCGGGATTTCGTGTGGTGGAGGAATTCCCTTTTGACTCTGAAAGAAAAATGATGTCAGTCGTCGTGGAAACGAATCAGAAGGAGCGGTATGTCATTGCCAAAGGGGCGCCAGATGTGCTGATGAACCGTTCAAGTCATATGATGCACGGCGGACGCACCGCCTCATTTTCAAAGGCCCACCGGCAAGAAACAGAAGCTGCCATTCAAGGTTTAGCAAGACAAGCGCTTAGAACCATTGCGATTGCATATAAAAAAGTAAGCCTGACAGAAAAAATTACCTCTGTTCAGCAGGCAGAAACTGGCCTCACATTTATCGGTCTAGAGGGCATGATTGATCCACCTCGTCCTGAAGTGAGACGAGCGATTAAAGAATGCCGGGATGCTGGCATTAAAACAGTGATGATTACAGGCGATCACGTAGAAACGGCCAAAGCGATCGCTAAAGATTTAAGTCTCTTACCGAAGCAAGGAAAGGTGCTTGATGGAAAAGCTCTGGATCAGCTAAGTGACAAAGAGCTGGAGCAAACAGCAGAAGATGTGTACGTCTTTGCCCGTGTATCACCTGAGCATAAACTGAGAATTGTGAAGGCCTATCAAAAAAATGGCCATATTGTCGCGATGACAGGTGATGGGGTGAATGATGCGCCAGCGATTAAACAGGCGGATATCGGCATATCCATGGGGATTACCGGAACAGACGTTGCCAAAGAAGCTTCTTCTCTTATTTTGCTTGATGACAACTTTGCGACCATTAAATCCGCTATTAAAGAGGGCCGGAATATTTATGAAAACATTCGCAAATTTGTCCGCTATTTGCTGGCATCGAATGTGGGAGAAATTTTGGTCATGCTGTTTGCGATGCTTCTTGCGCTTCCATTGCCTCTCGTTCCAATTCAAATTTTGTGGGTAAACCTTGTCACAGACGGCTTGCCGGCTATGGCACTTGGAATGGATAAACCAGAAGGCGATGTCATGAAGAGAAAGCCGCGGAACATGAAAGAGGGGATTTTTGCAAGAGGGCTTGGTTGGAAGGTCATATCAAGAGGGTTTCTGATCGGGATTGCCACTTTGTTAGCCTTTATGTTTGTGTATCACCGTGATCCGAACAATCTTCAATATGCGCAGACGGTTGCATTCAGCACACTCGTTTTGGCGCAGCTCATTCATGTGTTTGACTGCCGCAGTGAACGGTCTATTTTTGAACGCAATCCATTTGGTAATATGTACTTGATCGGCGCTGTTGTGTCTTCACTGCTGCTGATGCTTGTGGTCATTTATTATCCGCCGCTTCAGCCGATTTTCAAAACGGTGGCAGTTGCACCAGTTGATTGGCTTCTGATCATCGGTATGTCTGCATTGCCAACTTTTTTACTGGCGGGATCACTTTTGACAAGAAAAAAATAATTGGTTATGGTATAATTTTGAGGTAATAGTGTCTGCTATTACCTTTTTCATTTTATTAATATGAAAGAATTGGGTGTTTTCAAATGATACGCAGTATGACGGGATTCGGCCAAGCGAGTAAAACGGATGGTGAACTGACAGTGTCAGTTGAGCTAAAATCGGTCAATCACCGTTTTAAAGAGGTTCATGCCCGTTTGCCGAGGCCGCTTTTATATTTCGAAGATACATTAAAAAAAATCATTCTTCGTCACGTGCAGCGCGGTCGAATTGAGCTGTTTGTTACGATTGAAGGCGGTAAACTTGCAAGCCGGTCTTTACAGATTGACTGGCCGCTGCTTGATGAATATATGAAAGCCGCAAAAGACCTTGAGGACCGCTATCATATTTCAGGTATTCAGCATGCACATGACTTACTGAAGCTGGAACAGGCTGTTCAGGTGGAAGAGTCAGTCAGCCGGAATGAGCAGCTGGAGCATTTGCTGATTGACACTTGTGAAGAAGCTGTCAAGGAGCTTTGCTTTATGAGAGAGCAGGAGGGAACATCACTTCAAAAAGACTGTGAACTCAGGTTGTCTGAACTCGAGGCATTTACAGAAGAAATCAAAGTGTTTGCACCAGAGGTTGTGAGTCAGTACAAAGAACGATTGAATCAAAGATTGCAAGAATGGATCGGAGAGGCGCTTGAAGAGAGCAGACTGACCACAGAGGCGGCCATCTTTGCTGATCGCTGTGACATTACAGAAGAGATTACCAGGCTGAAAAGTCATTTTCAGCAGTTCCAGCAAATTTTGATGCAAGGCGGCGCTGCCGGACGAAAGCTTGACTTTCTTGTACAGGAGCTCAACCGTGAAGTGAACACGATTGGATCAAAAGCAAACCATCACCAATTAACAAAGCTGGTGGTTGAAATGAAAAGCGCTATTGAAAAAATAAAAGAACAAGTGCAAAATATAGAATAGTCATTGTGTATGCTGTTTACAGTGCGTCTCTTTCGGCGAGACTAGAGACGTTTATATTACAGGGGGACGAAAGAAGATGACCATAAAGTTGATCAATATCGGATTTGGAAACATCATTTCAGCGAATCGGATGATTTCGATCGTCAGTCCGGAATCAGCACCGATTAAACGAATGATACAAGACGCAAGAGATCGAGGCATGCTCATTGATGCGACATACGGAAGAAGAACCCGTGCTGTTGTCATTATGGACAGTGACCATGTCATCTTATCTGCCGTTCAGCCTGAGACTGTCGCGCAAAGACTTTCTGTAAAAGAAGAAATCATAGATGAAGGGCAGGGGTAATACGCCATTATGAAAGAAAGAGGACTTTTAATCGTTCTCTCTGGACCTTCGGGAGTTGGAAAAGGAACGGTCAGACAAGCCATTTTCTCCCAGGAAGATACGAAATTTGAATACTCTATTTCTGTGACAACCCGCAAACCGCGTGAAGGTGAAAGAAATGGTGTTGATTATTTCTTTAAAACCAGGGAAGAATTTGAACATATGATTGAAAACAAAAAGCTGTTAGAATGGGCAGAATATGTCGGGAATTACTACGGCACGCCTGTTGACTATGTAGAACAAACATTGAGCGAAGGAAAAGATGTTTTCCTTGAAATCGAAGTGCAAGGTGCACTTCAAGTAAGAGAAGCATTCCCGGAAGGTCTCTTTATTTTCCTTGCACCGCCAAGTCTTTCAGAACTTCAAAACCGCATTATTACACGCGGGACAGAATCTGAGGATCTCATCCGTAACCGAATGGCTGCTGCAAAAGAAGAAATTGAAATGATGGATGCTTATGACTATGTCGTTGAAAACGACGATGTCGAGCTTGCATGTGAAAGAATTAAAGCGATCGTCCTTGCAGAGCACCTGCGAAGAGACAGAGTCGCACCAAGATATAAAAAAATGCTGGGGGTAGAATAAACCATGTTAGATCCTTCAATTGACTCATTGATGAACAAACTTGACTCAAAATATACACTTGTCACAGTGTCTGCACGCCGTGCACGTGAAATGCAAATCCATCAAGATCAACAAATCGAAAACACAAAATCCTATAAATTTGTAGGGAAAGCTCTTGAAGAAATCGATGCTGGTCTTTTGACATTTGAAAAAGAAGAGCAAGAATAACATCGCTTCTGCTATGCAGATACGATACGTTCAAAAAAGTCAAAACTATGATTGGTTTTGACTTTTTTGAATTGTAGACGAATTTGTGAAAAAGGCCGTTAAGGGGGACAAACAAATGTTACAGTCAAAAAATATTTTACTCGGCGTCAGCGGAGGAATCGCCGTATATAAAGCAGCTGCACTCACTAGTAAACTCGTACAGGCAGGCGCAAACGTAAGAGTGATTATGACAGAATCTGCCCGTGAGTTTGTGTCTCCGCTCACCTTTCAAGCCCTATCTCGGCATGAGGTGTATGTGGATACATTTAAAGAAAATAATCCAAAAGTCATAGCGCATATTGATGTAGCTGACTGGGCCGATCTCATTCTTGTTGCCCCTGCAACAGCACATACCATTGGTAAAATGGCCGCAGGACTTGCTGATGATATGCTCACAACGACCTTGCTTGCTTCAACAGCTCCTGTATGGGTTGCACCGGCTATGAATGTGCACATGTATGACCATCCAGCTGTCAAGCGGAACATCCGCACTTTATATGAAGACGGCTACCGGTTTATAGAGCCAAGTGAAGGCTATTTAGCATGCGGCTACATTGGAAAAGGACGCTTAGAGGAGCCTGAAAAAATTGTTGAACACATCCGTGCGTTTTTTGATGAGCCAACCAGCTTGCCGCTTTCAGGCAAAAAAGTCGTGGTCACAGCTGGCCCTACACGAGAAGTGATCGACCCTGTTCGTTTCCTTTCAAATCGATCTTCTGGGAAAATGGGCTATGCCATTGCAGAAGCTGCCGAGCAAATGGGGGCTGATGTCACGCTCATTTCAGGACCTGTTTCGTTAACTGCGCCTGAGCATGTGAATGTGGTGCAAGTGGAATCGGCTGAGGAGATGTATCAAGCAGCGTTAGAGGTGTACGAGAAAGCAGATATAGTGATTAAATCAGCAGCCGTTGCCGATTATACGCCTGTCACGACGTATTCTCATAAAATGAAAAAACAAGACGGTGAACTAGCGGTTGAATTTAAGCGGACGAAAGATATTTTAAAAGAGCTTGGGAAAAGAAAAGAACATCAGGTCCTAGTCGGCTTTGCAGCTGAAACGCAAGATGTAGAATACTATGCGAAAAAGAAAATCGAATCCAAGCATTTAGATATGATTGTCGCGAACAATGTTGCAGCAGAGGGCGCGGGCTTTGGCACAGATACGAATGTCGCAGCATTGATCAAAGCAGACGGAACAAAAAAAGAGCTGCCAATGATGAGCAAAAAAGATCTTGCCTTTGAAATCTTACAGGAGGCAAAGCAGCTGCTGCCAAAAGAGCGTGATCGAGCATGATTGCTGAAGTGATCGTCGATGTCACAACGAAAGCCATTGACAGGCCATTTGACTATCGTGTGCCAGACCGCTTTAAAGGCCTTGTCAAGGCTGGTATGAGGGTAGTGGTTCCTTTTGGCCCAAGGAAGATTCAAGGGTTTGTGACAAAAATCAAAGAAGAAACAGACGTACAGTCAGGAAACATCAAGGACATTGTCGATTTATTTGATTTATCTCCTGTTCTGACAGATGAGCTATTGGAGCTTTCCCACTGGCTGACGGAAAAAACATTGTCCTATCATATTACGGCGCTTCAATCGATGCTTCCAGCAGCGATGAAAGCCAAATATGAAAAAGAAATTCAGGTGTTATCAGCTGAGGAACTTCCGCAGTCATTGAAAGAGCTTTTCGGTCAGCAAGAGAGCATCCTTTACGCTGACATTCCGCCTGAACAGCTGAAGCCTATTCAAAAGCATGTCCAAAAAGGTCATCTAGAAGTCAGATATCACGTCTCACAAAAATCCGGAAAGAAAAAGGTACGGACACTTCAGGTAGCAGTTACGAAAGAAAAACTTGAAGAAAAACAGAAGCAGTTAAAGAAAAATGCGGTGAAACAGAAGGCGCTGCTTACCTTTTTATTTCAAGCGAATGAAACGACGTTTTTAGCAAAAGATTTGCAGCAGCAAACAGGTGCTAGTTCTCAAACGATAAAAGCCTTGATTCAAGAAGGTCTGTTAACAGAAAGCTATGAAGAGATTTATCGAGATCCTTATCGGGATAGGGAGTTTACACCATCTACTCCTCTTGATCTCACAACAGAGCAAGCAGAAGCGGCAAAACCCATTCATCAAGCAGTGAGCGATGAAAAATATGAAACGTTTTTACTGCACGGGGTCACAGGAAGCGGTAAAACCGAAATTTATTTACAGACGATTGATCATGTCCTCCAAAAGGGAAAAGAAGCGATCGTCCTAGTTCCTGAAATTTCATTAACGCCTCAAATGGTCCAGCGTTTTAAAGAGCGCTTCGGGTCCAATGTGGCTGTCCTTCATAGCGGCTTATCGACTGGGGAAAAATACGATGAATGGCGGAAAATCCACCGCAAGGAAGTCAAGCTTGTCGTTGGCGCAAGATCGGCTGTTTTTGCCCCGTTTGAAAATCTAGGAATGATCATTATAGATGAAGAACACGAATCGTCATATAAACAAGAAGAAATGCCTCGGTATCATGCGAAAGATGTGGCCATTGAACGAGCAGGGCGGCACCAATGTCCGGTTGTATTAGGCAGTGCAACGCCTTCACTTGAGTCATATGCGCGTGCGAAAAAGGGTGTGTATACACTGCTGACGCTCAAACGGCGCGTCAATCAGCAGCAGCTGCCGCACGTTTCGTTAATTGATATGAGAGAAGAATTAAGAAACGGAAACCGCTCCATGTTCTCAGAAGAATTAATGCTCAGGTTAAAAGAAGTACTTGAAAGGAAAGAGCAGGCGGTTTTATTTCTCAATAAAAGAGGTTATTCATCCTTTGTGATGTGCCGGGATTGCGGATATGTGGAACAATGTCCTCATTGTGAGATCTCTCTCACTTATCACCGCTTTCAAAAACGGCTGAAGTGCCATTACTGCGGTCACGAAGCTCCTGTACCTGCAGAATGTCCAGAATGCCATAGTGAACATATTCGCTATTTTGGTACAGGCACGCAGCGTGTGGAAGAAGAGCTGACGAAGGTATTGCCAGAAGCAAGGGTCATCCGAATGGATGTAGATACAACCTCTCGGAAAGGTGCACACGAAAAGCTTCTCACGTCCTTTGGTAATAAAGAAGCGGACATTCTGCTTGGGACGCAAATGATTGCAAAAGGATTAGACTTCCCAGATGTTACACTTGTCGGTGTCCTTAGTGCGGATACGTCTCTTCACATCCCTGATTTTCGTTCAAGTGAAAAAACGTTTCAGCTTCTTACACAAGTAAGCGGACGTGCGGGACGTCATGAAAAAGCGGGGTCAGTCATTATTCAATCATATACACCTTCGCATTATAGTATTGAATTAACCAAACAGCATGATTATGAAGCCTTTTATGAGCAGGAGATGTTGCATCGTCGTCATCAGTCCTATCCGCCATTTTATTTTTTGGCGATGGTGACTGTATCACATGAAGAAGTGACAAAGGCAGCGCATGTCACAGACAAAATTGTTCAGTTCCTGAAAATGAATTGTGCACCGAATACAAGAATTCTCGGTCCTGCTGCTTCTCCGATCGCTAAGATCAAAGATAGATATCGATATCAATGCGTGATAAAATACAAAAGGGAAAATGAACTGGCAAGTTTATTACGAAAAATACAAGATCATTATCAAAAAGAAATGGAACAAAAACAGTTGATGATATCAATCGATATGAATCCATATATGATGATGTAAAACGGAGGTCTTTTCGTGGCAATCAAACCGATAGTCTTACATCCTGCAGACGTGCTTGAACAACAAACAGAGCTTGTTGATACATTCGATAAAAAACTGAAAAAACTGCTGGATGATATGTATGATACAATGCTTGAACTAGATGGAGTCGGCCTAGCCGCACCACAAATCGGCATCTCAAAAAGAATCGCCGTGGTCGATATCGGAGAAGATTCTGGGAGGATTGACTTAGTAAATCCTGAGATTCTTGAAGTGGAAGGGAGCCAGACAGACATTGAAGGCTGCCTGAGCTTTCCATCTTTGTACGGAACGGTTGAAAGACCAAATTATGTGAAGGTGAAAGCCTTTGATAAGAAAGGCAAACCATTTACAATAGAAGCAGAAGGATTTTTAGCAAGAGCTTTATTGCATGAAATTGATCACTTAGACGGCGTATTATTCACGTCGAAGATCATTCAAACGTATACAGAAAAAGAACTTGCGGAAATGGAAGGGTGAAGAAAATGGCACGTATCGTATTTATGGGAACCCCTGATTTCTCAGTACCTGTGCTGCAAACACTTATAACAGAAGGATACGAAGTTGTCGGGGTCGTCACACAGCCAGATCGCCCGAAAGGCAGAAAACGAGTGCTCACGCCGCCTCCTGTAAAAGTAGAAGCCTTAAAACACGGCATTCCAGTTTTACAGCCTGAAAAGGTACGTCTTGATGAAGAAATTGATAAAGTGCTTGCGTTAAAGCCAGATTTGATCGTAACAGCAGCATTCGGACAAATTTTGCCAAAAAGATTACTTGATGAACCTGAATTTGGCTGTATCAACGTTCATGCCTCACTGCTCCCAGAACTAAGAGGCGGTGCACCGATCCATTATGCGATCCTGCAAGGCAAAAAGAAAACAGGCGTGACGATCATGTATATGGTAGAAAAGCTTGATGCAGGTGACATGATTAGCAAAGTAGAAGTAGAAATTGATGAATTAGACAACGTCGGAACACTGCACGATAAATTAAGTGTGGCTGGTGCGGCCTTATTAAAAGACACAGTTCCAAATGTGTTAAGCAGGTCTATCTCGCCAATTCCGCAAAATGAAGAGGCAGCAACGTATGCACCAAATATTAAGCGAGAGCAGGAAAGGTTAGACTGGACCAAGCCAGGGGAAGAGCTTTACAACCAAGTTCGCGGCTTAAATCCATGGCCAGTTGCCTATACTGAATGGAACGGTGCTAACTTAAAAGTATGGGAAACGAAAAAAGTTCCGCTTCAAGCACCAGAAGAACCTGGGAAAGTGATTGAGCTTCAAAAAGAAGGACCAGTCGTTGGAACAGGAAATCAGCAAGGCCTTTTATTAACGAGTGTACAGCCCGCTGGAAAGAAAAAAATGAGCGGTGAAGACTTCTTAAGAGGCGCAAATATCGAAATTGGACAGAAATTAGGGCTAATCAATGAAGAAAAGTAATGTGAGAGAAGTAGCGCTAGACGCTTTAATCAAACTCGAACAAAATCAAGCCTACAGTAACTTGCTTTTGCAGTCAGTGATGAAAGAGAAAGAACTCTCCGATCAAGACAAACCGCTATTAACAGAACTTGTATACGGTACACTGCAAAACAAGCTGGCACTTGATTATATGCTCACACCCTTTGTGAAAAAACCGCAAAAAGTGGCTCCTTGGGTGATGCAGCTTTTACGGATGTCTCTTTATCAGATGGTTTATCTTGAAAAAATTCCAGATCGTGCAGCCATCCATGAAGCAGTGGAACTCACGAAAAAGCGCGGACATAAAGGTATTTCTTCACTAGTCAACGGCGTTCTTCGTTCTGTGCAAAGAGAAGGCGTGCCATCATTTGATGCGATCAAAGATCCGGTCAAGCGGCTATCGGTTGAGACAAGCCATCCATTGTGGCTCGTACAAGAATGGGTGGAGGCGTACGGTTTTGAAGCAGCAGAAAGCATGTGCCGTATTCATTTAGTCCCGCCAAAGCAGACATTGCGTGTCAATCAAATGAAAAAAAACCGCACTGCACTGCAGCAAGAACTCATGGATGCAGGAATTGAGACAGAACTCGGCGATCTCTCTGAGGATGCACTCAAACTCATGAAAGGATCTATCGTATCCACTCCTTTCTTTCAAGAGGGCTTTGTCACGATCCAAGATGAAAGCTCCATGCTTGTCGCAAGAGCGCTGGACCCTCAGCCGGGAGAAATGGTGCTTGATGCCTGTGCCGCCCCTGGTGGTAAATCAACACATATTGCAGAGCGAATGAACGATGAGGGGAACATTGTGTCTCTTGATTTACATGAGCACAAAGTAAAACTGATCAAACAGGCGGCAAAGCGTCTAAACTTAACGCATATTGAGGCAAAAGCGCTTGATGCAAGAAAAGCATCCGACCATTATGATGATGCTTCGTTTGACCGTATTCTCATTGATGCACCATGTTCAGGTTTTGGCGTCATCAGACGAAAACCAGATATGAAATATACAAAGTCCTCGGAAGACTCAGCAAGACTTGCGACAATTCAGCAATCGATCTTGCATGAAACAGCCCAGCTGCTAAAGCCAGGCGGAACCCTTATATACAGTACATGTACAATGGATCCAACAGAAAATCAACAAGTGATTCATGCGTTTTTACAAGAACACCAAGACTTCGAACCCGATCTATCTCTTAATGAACGGCTGCCTGAGCAGGTTGCTCCGTTTGTTCAAAACGGAAGTGTACAAATACTTCCTCATTATTTCGGAACAGATGGTTTCTTTATTTGCAGCATGAGAAAGAAGGGATAAAAAATGACAGAACAAAAACAAAAAGTAAGAAAAGAACTGAAAACAGACATGCCGTCGATCTACTCGTTTGAGCTAAATGAAATCAAAGACTGGTTAAAGGAACAAGGCGAAAAGCCTTTCCGTGCAACACAAATTTTTGAGTGGCTTTATGAAAAACGCGTCACATCCTTTGATGAAATGTCTAACCTTTCAAAGGAATTAAGAGAAAAATTAAAAGATCAATTCGCCATCACGACTTTAAAAACAGTGATCAAACAAACATCTCAAGATGGAACGATCAAGTTCTTATTTGAATTACACGATGGCTATACCATTGAAACCGTGCTAATGCGCCACGAATACGGCAACTCTGTCTGCGTCACAACACAGGTTGGCTGCCGGATTGGCTGTACATTCTGTGCATCTACACTTGGTGGATTGAAACGTAACCTTGAGGCGGGAGAAATTGTGGCCCAAGTCTTGAAAGTACAACAGGCGCTTGATGAAACAGATGAACGTGTCAGCTCAGTTGTCATTATGGGAATTGGCGAACCGTTTGATAACTTTGATGAAATGCTTGCATTCCTTAAAATCATTAACCATGATAACGGCTTAAATATTGGAGCACGTCATATTACGGTTTCGACGAGCGGGATCATTCCAAAGATTTATCAATTTGCGGATGAGCAAATGCAAATCAACTTTGCTGTCTCCCTGCACGCACCAAATACTGAAATTCGAAGCCGCCTCATGCCAATCAATAAGGCATACAAGCTGCCAAAATTAATGGAAGCTATTGAATATTACATTCAAAAAACAGGCAGACGCGTGAGCTTTGAATACGGTCTGTTTGGCGGAGTCAATGATCAAGTCCATCACGCAGAAGAACTTGCTGATTTATTAAAAGGAATCAAATGCCATGTAAACCTCATCCCGGTGAACTATGTACCAGAAAGAGATTACGTGAGAACACCAAGAGAACAAATCTTCCTATTTGAAAAAACGCTGAAAGAACGAGGCGTAAACGTAACGATTAGACGAGAGCAAGGCCATGATATTGATGCTGCTTGCGGTCAGCTAAGAGCGAAGGAGCGTCAGGAAGAGACGAGGTGACGAATGTTGATAAGGGCAGCCTTTCAAACCGATACAGGAAAAGTCCGTCAGCATAATGAAGATGATGCAGGTATTTTTGAAGCAAAAGAAGACACACTTCTAGCTGTTGTAGCAGATGGAATGGGAGGTCATCTTGCTGGTGATGTAGCCAGCAAGATGGCAGTTTCTTCTTTAAAAGAATACTGGCAGGAAACATCTTCAATTCCAAATAAACCAGCCGATCAAGAAAATTGGTTAATCTCAAAAATTAGCGACATTAATGACCAAGTATACGAACATGCGAAAAACAATGAGGAATGCCAAGGAATGGGGACGACCATCGTTTGTGCGCTCGTTCATTTGCAAACGGTCACAATTGCCCATATTGGTGACAGCCGCTGCTACTTGCTAAGAGAAGGCGCGCTGACCCAATTAACAGATGATCACTCACTAGTGAATGAGTTAGTGAAAACAGGAGAGATTTCAAAAGCGGATGCAGAATATCATCCAAGAAAAAATGTGCTGACCAAAGCGTTAGGAACAGATAAACACGTTCAAATTGATGCACGAACTTTTGAAGTGGATCCAGGAGATCAAATTTTGCTTTGCTCAGACGGATTATCGAATAAAGTAGAAGAAGAACATTTGATTCAGATTTTATCGCAAACAACCGCACCAGATGAAAAAGTAACAGAGTTAGTTCAAACAGCGAATGACAACGGCGGTGAAGATAACATTACAGCAGTACTGTTAGAAATCTCCTCCCAAACAGAGGAGGGTGACAGCAAGTGTTGATCGGAAAAAGGATCAGCGGCCGTTATCAAATTCTTCGCGCCATAGGCGGAGGCGGAATGGCCAACGTTTATTTGGCGGAGGATATGATTTTAGATCGCGAAGTGGCGATTAAAATTTTACGGTTTGACTTTGCAAGCGATGATGATTTTATTAGACGGTTCCGGAGAGAAGCGCAATCAGCAGCCAGCTTAGATCATCCGAATATTGTCAGTATCTACGATGTAGGAGAAGAAGATGACATTTATTATATTGTCATGGAATATGTCGAAGGGATGACGCTGAAAGAATACATACACGCCAATGGACCGCTTCATCCAAAAGAAGCCGTTCGCATCATGGAGCAAGTCGTTGCGGCGATGGAAGAAGCCCATGCGAAACAGCTCGTCCATCGAGACATTAAGCCTCACAATATATTAATAGACAACTTGGGAAATATCAAAGTCACTGATTTTGGCATTGCCATGGCACTTAGCTCAGCGACCATTACCCATACGAATTCTGTTCTTGGTTCCGTGCATTATTTGTCCCCAGAGCAAGCGCGCGGCGGTCTTGCAACGAAAAAGTCAGACATTTATTCACTTGGTATTGTTCTTTATGAGCTGATTTCAGGACGCATGCCATTTGAAGGAGAATCCGCTGTCAGTGTCGCACTGAAGCATTTGCAATCAGAGCCGCCATCTGTGAGAAGGTGGAATCCTTCTGTACCACAAAGCGTGGAGAACATCATTTTAAAATCGATGGCCAAAGATCCATTCTATCGATACGAAGATGCATCTGAAATGCAAAAAGACTTAAAAACGGCTTTTGACCCTGCAAGACTAAAAGAAAAGCGCTTTGTCATTGAAGAAGATCATGAAGCAACAAAAGCCATTCCTATTATAAAAGATCATCAAGTCGATCAAGACAATGAAAAAACAGCCGTCCACCAGGTTCAAAAACCAAAGAAAAAAGAGAAACAAAAGCCGAAGAAAAAACGGAAAAAATGGCCGTGGATTGTAGCGTCGATCTTATTTGTTTTGACGGCTGCGACCATTTTAGCGATCACGGTCTTCCCAGGATTACTCTTTCCAAAGGATGTAGAGGTGACCGATGTTTCTGGCATGACGGTTGAAAAAGCGGAAGACACCTTGAAGAAAGCCGGATTTACCGTCGCTTCTGAACCCATTGATATTGCCGACGAGAAGATTGAAAAAGGGCTGGTTGTCAAAACAGACCCGAAAATCGGAACGAAGGTAAAAGAAGGGACAGAAATTCAGCTTTATCAAAGTACAGGTAAAGAAAAAACCGAATTACCTGATGTAACAGGTGAAAAGGTCGAGAAAGCAAAAGAACTATTAGAGAAAAAAGGGTTTAAACAGGTTGTTGTGGAGGAAGTAAATGATAATGACACAGAATCAGGCATTGTCATGGAACAGAAACCTTCCGCGAATACAGAACTTGTCGCAGCAGATGAAGAAGTCACATTGACCGTCAGTATAGGCCCTGCCGATATTACCTTACGGGATTTAACGACGTATAGTAAACAGGCCGCATCAAATTATCTAGAGGATAATGGACTAAAGCTAGATGAAAAAGAAGCATATTCTGACGATGTGCCAAAAGGTGAGGTCATGAAGCAGGAACCGGGAGCTGGGACAGCTGTTAAACCTGGTGATACGGTTAAAATTACGTTCTCTCTTGGCCCAAAAGAGAAACCGGCTAAAACGGTGACTGAAAAGATTGCGATTCCGTATGAACCAGAAACAGAAGGACAAGAAATGAATGTTCAAATATCTATTGATGACGCAGAACATAGCATTTCTGATTTATATGAAACCTTTAAAATCACTGCGCCCACTGAGCGAACGATTAAATTTAAGATAGAACCTGGTCAAAAAGGATACTATCAGGTGACAGTGGATGATAAAGTAGTAAGCTCCAAAACGATTGAATACCCTGATGATGAATAAAGGAGGGACTTTATGCCTGAGGGCAAAATTATTAAAGCATTAAGCGGATTTTATTATGTGCTGGATGAGTCTCTAGAAAGTGGCAAAGTAATTCAGTGTAGAGCGAGAGGGATTTTTCGTAAAAACAAAATAACCCCTCTTGTTGGAGATTATGTCGTCTATCAAGCAGATAACGATAAGGAAGGCTATTTGCTGGAAGTAAAAGAGCGGACCAATGAGCTGATTCGGCCGCCTATTAGCAACGTTGATCAAGCGGTGCTCGTTTTCTCAGCAGCAGAGCCGACCTTTAGTACATCGCTTTTAGACAGATTCCTAGTGCTTGTTGAAGAGAGCCGGATTGAACCGATTATCTGCATCACAAAAATGGACTTGCTGAAAACAGAGCAAGAGCGAGAAACGATTCAAGCCTATGCAGAAGACTATCGCCAAATTGGATACGACGTTCATTTAACATCGACGATCGAAGGGGATGGAATTGAAAAGCTGACCCCGCATTTCCATCACAAGATTACTGTATTTGCAGGTCAATCAGGTGTAGGGAAGTCTTCTCTCTTAAATGCGATGAGTCCTGATTTAGCACTGAAAACAAATGATATTTCCTCCCATCTTGGCAGGGGGAAACATACAACAAGACATGTGGAACTCATTCGAACGGCTGAAGGGCTCATTGCTGATACACCAGGATTCAGCTCGCTTGAATTTACAGGTATCGAAGCGGAAGATTTAGGGCTCTATTTCTTAGAAATCAGAGAGAAGAGTGCAGAATGTAAATTCAGGGGCTGTTTGCACGTAAAAGAGCCTGGATGTGCGGTAAAAGAGGCAGTAGAACACGATCGCATCAGAGAGTATCGCTATCAGCATTATTTAGAGTTTTTAACTGAAATTAAAGATAGAAAGCCGAGGTACTAAATCATGGTTTATATTGCCCCATCCATTTTATCAGCCGATTTTGCCAATCTGGAGAAAGATATCCGTGATGTGGAACAAGGTGGAGCGGATTATATTCATATTGATGTGATGGACGGTCATTTTGTACCGAATATGACATTTGGACCAAATGTAGTGGAGGCGATCAGGCCGCATACAAAGTTGCCGCTCGATGTTCACTTAATGATTGAGCAGCCAGACCAGTATATCCCTGCATTTGCAAAAGCGGGCGCTGATATTATTTCTGTTCATGTCGAGGCGTGTCCACACTTACATCGCACGATTCAGCATATAAAAGAACAAGGTGTCAAAGCAGGGGTTGTTTTAAACCCGCACACACCCGTTTCTCAAATTGCGCATGTATTAGAGGATGTTGACCTAGTCTTATTCATGACGGTGAACCCTGGTTTTGGCGGACAGGCGTTTATTCCATCTGTTCTCTCAAAGGTAAAAGAAGTAAAGACACTTAGTGAACAAAAAGGCTTAACTGATTTACTCATTGAAATAGATGGCGGTGTCAATGTAGAGACAGCAAAGAGCTGCAAAGAAGCAGGCGCTAATCTACTTGTTGCCGGCTCAGCGGTATATGGGAAAGACGACCGCGCGGCGGCCATTCAGGCCATTCGAAAAGCATAACAAAAAGAACCAAAGTCATTGTGATCTTTGGTTCTTTTTCAATGGAGAGGAGCGTAATCATGCACATACATATCGTAGCCGGCGGTCCTTTTGCGTACATCCCGCCGCTTGATCATGAAGCATCTGAGGAGGACATTCTCTGGGTCGGCGTAGATCGGGGGACCCTTTTCTTACTAGAGCATGGCATTGTACCTGACAGAGCATTTGGTGATTTTGATAGTGTGACAGAAGAAGAGCTTCATGAACTGAAAAAGAAATTGCCTGCACTCAATTTATTTCAGGCAGAGAAAGATGAAACGGATTTAGAACTTGCGCTGAACTGGTCTTTGCGTCAGAATCCAGCACATATTCAAATTTACGGCATCACAGGCGGAAGAGCAGATCATTTTCTTGGGAATATCCATCTCCTTTACAAAGGCATTCAGCACAAACAGAGCATGACCCTTGTAGATAAACAAAATATCATTCAAATGTTTGGACCTGGTACATACGAAATCAAACAAGACTCGGATAAAAAATATGTGTCGTTTTTGCCCTTCGGTACATCGGTTGAAAAGCTGACATTAAAAGGTTTCAAATATCCTCTGAAAAATTGTCATATTGAGCCTGGTTCCACACTATGTATTAGTAACGAACTCATCCACTCAAATGGTACTTTTTCTTTTCATGAAGGCATATTAATAATGGTAAGAAGCAAAGATTGACCAACCTATCAATGTGGATGGCTGATTAAGCTCAATTGTGCTGCAAGCGGTACTTTTAGGAGGGGGACAAAATGAAATTTTATACAATCAAACTGCCTAGATTTCTTGGCGGCATTGTCCGTGCGATGCTTGGTTCATTTAAGAAAGATTAATGAGTAATCTCCTTTATTTCCACATAAAAACGCCTGCTACAGTTAAATGTAGCAGGCGTTTACTCTTGCTTATACACGCTCAACTTTACCAGATTTCAAAGCTCGAGCTGATACATATACTCTTTTAGGCTTACCGTCCACTAGAATACGAACTTTTTGAAGGTTCGCGCCCCATGTACGTTTTGTAGAGTTCATTGCGTGAGAACGGTTGTTCCCAGCTTTTGTTTTTCTGCCTGTAATAACGCATTTACGTGCCATTTGTTTCCCTCCTAACTGCGAAAACATCATCATATTCTTCATATACGTACTTAGAGATGCCTCAAGATACTTTAATAATTTACCACAGCTTCAAGGGGTTTGCAAGGATTGTTTACTCCTCTTTCAAGAAAAATACCTTGACATCTTGATAAAAAATCAAGGCTATAGTATAAGTAGGATTGGGTCGGATTGAATGATTTCTTTTAAAAAGAAGGGTCTTATAGTAAAATAGTGATAACTCAGGGCAATTTCTCAAAAAGGGGGAACCAATGTGTCCATTGAACTTAGAACGAAATACGGACAAATTGATATATCAAATGAAGTCATTGCAATGGTGGCAGGAGGCGCTGCGATCGATTGCTATGGTATTGTTGGCATGGCGTCCAAAAATCAAATAAAGGACGGCTTGACGGATATTCTCCGCAAAGAGAACTTCAGCCGGGGTGTTCTTGTGCGTCAAAAAGAAGATCGCATTCATATTGATATGTACATCATCGTCAGCTACGGTACAAAAATATCAGAAGTCGCACATAATGTTCAAACGAAAGTCAAATATACGATTCATCACACGATTGGACTTTCAGTTGACTCAGTCAACATTTATGTACAAGGAGTAAAAGTTACGAACCCGTAGTAAGGAGGAAATATATTGTCTATTAGAAATCTGGGTGGCCGCTCATTTGCAAAAATGATTCTTGCAGGTGCTCACCATCTTTCTCAAAACGCACAAATTGTTGATGCGTTAAATGTTTTTCCAGTGCCAGACGGAGACACGGGGACAAATATGAATTTGTCAATGACTTCAGGGGCAAAAGCAGTTGAAGAAACAAATACCGATCACATTGGTAAGGTCGGGGTGGCTCTGTCGAAAGGGCTGTTAATGGGGGCAAGAGGAAACTCAGGTGTGATCCTGTCTCAGCTCTTCAGAGGTTTTAGCAAAAATATAGAACAAAAAGAAACAATTGATGCAAAAGAATTTGCGCTTGCCTTGCAGGCCGGTGTTGATACAGCATATAAAGCCGTCATGAAACCGATTGAAGGAACCATCTTAACGGTTGCAAAAGACGCAGCAAAGAAAGCGGTTGCTGTTTCAGCAACAGAAGACCAAATCGATCGTGTGCTTGAATTAACGATTGAGGAAGCAAGAGCATCACTAGACCGCACACCAGATCTCCTTCCTGTTTTAAAAGAAGTCGGCGTTGTAGATAGCGGCGGTAAAGGACTTCTTTGTGTATATGAAGGTTTCCTTGCTTCATTAAGAGGAGAAGAGCTTCCTCCTAAAACGGCCTCTTTGCCAACATTAAAAGAATTAGTGAGTGCAGAGCATCATAAAAGTGCACAAAGCCATATGAACACAGAAGATATTGAATTTGGCTATTGTACAGAATTTATGGTGAAATTCGAAGAAGACAAACAGTCCTTTGACGAAAATGCCTTCAGAGAAGAATTAAGCGAATTCGGAGATTCACTTCTTGTGGTATCTGATGATACGCTTGCAAAAGTTCATATTCATGCAGAGCAGCCAGGGGATGTCTTATCATATGCACAGCGCTACGGCAGCTTAATTAATATGAAAATTGAAAACATGAGAGAGCAGCATAGCTCGATCGTCAATGAAGAAAAAGATCACTCGCCTGCTGCACCAAAAGCAACAGCTGCTGAAAAACAGCGTTTTGGAGTAGTGAGTGTCGCAATGGGAGAAGGGATTGCTGACTTGTTTAAAAGTATCGGAGCATCCGTCGTCATTGAAGGCGGACAGACAATGAATCCGAGCACAGAAGACATTGTCAAAGCAATTGATAGCATTCATGCCGAAACCGTCTTTATCTTACCTAATAATTCTAATATTGTCATGGCAGCTAAACAGGCGGCAACTGTCTCAAGTCGTGAGGTCGTTGTTATTCCGACAAAGACCGTTCCTCAAGGAATGTCGGCACTTCTTTCTCTAAATGAAGCAGCTTCAAATGAAGACAATGAAGCAGCGATGTTAGAAGCGATTGATCATGTGAAAAGCGGCCAAATTACCTTTGCAGTGAGAGATACCCAAATTGATGGGATCGACATTGCCAAAGGCGATTATATGGGCCTATACAATGGAAAAATCACCTTAACAGCTAAAAATCAATTAGATGCAGCAAAAGAGCTTTTGACCCAAATGGTGACAGAAGATGATGAGATTGTCACAATCATCAAAGGGGAAGATGCATCATCTGATGAGATGGAAGCTTTAGAAGCATATATTGAAGAAACATTTGAAGATGTAGAAGTTGAAGTCCACGATGGAAAACAGCCGCTTTATTCATATATTTTGGCTGTTGAATAAAGAAAGAAGGGCACATGAAGCCCTTCTTCTTCTTTTGCATTTTTTTACTATGTGTTCATTCGTCAAATGAGTTGCGGGAATCGAATGAATCCATTAGTCTAAAGGGAGTAACAAACCAATCTGTGATTGGTGATGAGAGGGGAAGACCTATGAAATTTAGAAGTGTGTTTGATATTATTGGACCCGTCATGATTGGTCCATCAAGTTCGCACACGGCGGGTGCGGCTCGTATTGGAAGAGTGGCTCGCAGCTTGTTCGGAAGAGAACCGAAACGAATTACTGTATCGTTTTATGGCTCTTTTAAAGATACGTATAAAGGACACGGGACAGATGTAGCCATTATCGGCGGTGTTCTTGACTTTGATACATTTGATGAACGAATTAAAACAGCGATCGATATTGCAAAAAGCAAAGAAATCGACATTGAGTTTAAAGAAGAAGATGCGGTGCCAGCGCATCCAAATACAGCAAAAGTAGAAATTTCAGATGCGAATGGAAGCCTTGAATTAATCGGGATTTCCATTGGCGGAGGTAAAATTGAAATCACAGAATTAAATGGCTTTGAACTGAGACTCTCAGGGAATCACCCGGCCATTCTTGTGGTTCATAACGACCGTTACGGGACGATTGCAGCAGTTGCCAATGTGTTAGCGAAATTCGCCATCAACATTGGTCATATGGAAGTGGCACGTAAAGAGGTCGGGCAAGAAGCACTCATGACGATTGAAGTGGATCAGAATATTGATCCAGCGGTTTTAACAGAGCTTGAGACGCTGCCAAACATTATTCAAGTCACACAAATTGCAGAGTAACAACAAGGAGGTTATGTATGATGTTTAAAAACGTCAAAGAACTCGTGCAGCTAACAGAAGAACGGAATACCTCCATTTCAGAAATTATGATTACTCAAGAAATGGAAGTGACAGGGAAGTCACGTGAAGACATTTTCTCGCAGATGTACCGCAACCTAGAAGTAATGGAACAGGCCGTTGAAAACGGACTGAAAGGTGTGAAATCATTATCTGGTTTAACAGGCGGGGATGCGGTGAAACTTCAAGCATATATCGCATCAGGCAAAACATTGTCTGGTCATACCATTTTAGATGCTGTCAGTAAGGCAGTGGCAACAAATGAAGTGAACGCAGCAATGGGAACGATCTGTGCAACGCCTACAGCTGGCTCAGCAGGTGTTGTGCCAGGAACGCTCTTTGCGGTGAAAGAAACATTAAAGCCAACAAAGGAACAAATGGTCAGATTCCTATTTACATCTGGTGCATTTGGTTTTGTTGTCGCCAATAACGCAAGTATCTCTGGTGCAGCAGGCGGCTGTCAGGCAGAAGTAGGATCTGCATCAGGTATGGCAGCAGCAGCCATTGTAGAAATGGCAGGCGGTACGCCGCAGCAATCCGCTGAAGCCATGGCCATCACCTTAAAAAATATGCTGGGTCTTGTTTGCGATCCAGTCGCAGGACTTGTGGAAGTGCCATGTGTGAAACGAAACGCAATGGGCGCTTCTAATGCGATGATTGCAGCAGATATGGCACTTGCCGGCATTACAAGCCGCATCCCTTGTGATGAAGTCATTGATGCGATGTACAAAATTGGTCAAACGATGCCAACCGCTCTTCGTGAGACCGCACAAGGCGGACTTGCTGCAACACCGACAGCAAGAGAGCTTGAAAAGAAGATTTTCGGAGGTGTGACCTCATCTCGTGATACAGAAATTGCAAGATAAGATCTCTGCCTTGAAAGGGATTGGAGAAGAAACAGAAAAAACACTAAATGAACTTGGAATCTACACAGTAGCCGATTTACTCGGCTACTTTCCTTATCGATATGACGACTATGAGCTTCGCAACTTAGAAGAAGTCAGGCATGACGAACGTGTCACAGTTGAAGGAAAAGTGCACAGTGAGCCCGTTCTCACCTATTATGGAAAAAAACGAAGCAGGCTGACATTCAGGCTGCTTGTCGGTCGTTTTTTGATTACAGCCATATGCTTCAATCGCCCTTATTTAAAACGAAGTCTTGTTTTAGGCGATACGGTATCCGTCACAGGGAAGTGGGATAAAAACCGGCAATCCATTATGGTTCAGGAATTTAAAAAAGGAACACACGAACAAGATGGCAGTATAGAACCTGTTTATTCAGTCAAAGAAAATGTAACCGTGAAGATGATGAGACGATTTGTAAAACAAGCGTTGTCACTCTATGTAGATCATGCAGAAGATCCACTGCCAAAACAGCTTGTAGCTGCTTATAAACTCATGTCTTATCAAGAAGCACTAAAAACCATTCATCTCCCTGAAACGAGAGACTCGCTCAAGCAAGCAAGACGACGCTTCGTGTACGAGGAATTTCTCATCTTTCAGCTGAAGATGCAGGCGATCAGAAAAAAAGAACGAGAAAAAACATCAGGCATCCAGCATCCGTTCTCAAAAGAGGCGGTCTTTGAGTTTGTTCATAGCCTGCCGTTCCCGCTGACAAAAGCACAATCAAGAGTGCTGGATGAAATTATGTCAGATATGGCATCCCCGTACCGAATGAACCGGCTTCTTCAAGGGGATGTTGGATCGGGGAAAACAGCTGTAGCGGCAATTGCCCTTTATGCCGCTCATTTATCCGGCTTTCAAGGTGCGCTGATGGTGCCAACTGAAATTTTGGCTGAACAGCATGCCGATTCACTGTATCAGCTATTTGAAAAATGGGGGCTAAATATTGCTCTTTTGACGAGTTCAGTGAAAGGAAAGCGCCGCAGAGAACTGCTTGAACGTCTGAAAGAGGGAGATATTGATATTTTAGTCGGCACGCATGCCCTTATCCAGGACGAAGTGGAATTTCAGCAGCTTGGTCTTGTTATTACAGATGAACAGCACAGGTTCGGCGTGGAACAGCGGAAAAAACTGCGAAGCAAAGGACAGGACCCAGATGTTTTGTTTATGACCGCAACGCCGATTCCAAGAACGCTTGCCATCACAGTATTTGGAGAAATGGACGTCTCTGTCATTGATGAGCTGCCAGCTGGCCGAAAGCAGATTGAAACGTATTGGGTGAAGCATGACATGCTTGAGCGGATTCTTGCTTTTGTTGATAAAGAGCTGAGAAAAGGCAGACAAGCGTATATTATTTGTCCACTTATAGAAGAATCAGACAAACTGGATGTCCAAAATGCGATTGATGTTCACAGCATGCTGACAGAGGCGTATCGCGGAAAATGGTCGATCGGCTTAATGCACGGGAAACTTGCAAGTGATGAAAAAGATCAAGTGATGAGAGATTTCACTTCCAATGAAGTGCAAATCCTTGTATCAACGACAGTTGTTGAAGTTGGAGTCAACGTGCCAAATGCGACCATCATGGTCATTTATGATGCGGACCGTTTTGGGCTGTCACAGCTTCATCAGTTAAGAGGCCGGGTCGGACGCGGAGAGCATCAATCTTTTTGTATTTTAATGGCGGACCCTAAATCAGAGACCGGTAAAGAGCGCATGCGGATCATGTCTGAAACAACGGATGGCTTTGAACTGTCTGAAAAGGACTTAGAACTAAGAGGCCCTGGCGACTTCTTTGGCAAGAAACAAAGCGGAATGCCTGAATTTAAAGTGGCTGATATGGTTCATGACTATAGAGCGCTTGAAACCGCTAGAAAAGATGCGGCAGAGCTCGTGCAGTCTGAAGCCTTTTGGACAGACCCTGAATACAAAGAACTTAGGCAAACACTCGTAGACAGCGGTGTGCTTGGCGGAGATAAATTGAGCTGATCAAGTGCTGGAGGAATTTTCTTGTCTTTTTGAAACAAGGATTGATTTATCATCTATGAGATTATATACTACTATTAGTACCTAGTCATAAATGTACGGATGGTGTCTGCATATGAAACTAAATAAAAAAGAACGACAAAGGCTTCTCCAGCAAACGATCAGCTCGACTCCGTTCATTACTGATGAAGAATTGGCAAGTAAGTTCGGTGTAAGCATTCAAACAGTTCGTCTTGACCGTTTGGAGCTGTCAATCCCTGAGTTACGCGAACGAATTAAGCACGTGGCCGAAAAGACATTAGAGGATGAAGTGAAGTCTCTTCCGCTGGATGAAGTTATTGGAGAAATGATTGATGTAGAGCTTGATGATCAAGCGATTTCCATTTTTGAAGTAAGAAAAGAGCATGTATTCAGCCGTAACCAAATTGCCAGGGGACATCATCTTTTTGCCCAGGCAAATTCGCTGGCAGTAGCCGTCATCGACGATGAACTGGCTTTGACAGCAAAAGCAAATATTAAGTTTACAAGGCAGGTCAAACAAGGCGAAAGAGTCGTCTCAAAAGCCAAAGTTGCCTCACATGATAAAGAAAAAGGCAGAACCGTAGTTGAAGTAAACAGCTATGTAGGTGAGGAAGTTGTCTTCTCAGGCGATTTCGTCATGTATCGCTCAAAACAAAAGTAAAAGGTGGCACATAACATGAGAATTGCAGTCGATGCAATGGGGGGAGATCATGCCCCTAAAGCCATTATTGACGGTGTGCAAAAAAGCTTAGAAGCATTTTCAGATATCGAGATTACACTAGTCGGCGATGAAAGCAAGATCAAATCATACATAACAAATCATGAACGCATCACGATCTTAGATGCAAAAGAAGTCATTGAACCAACGGATGAACCAGTGCGTGCAGTGAGACGTAAAAAGGATTCTTCTATGGTGAAAATGGCGCAGGAAGTTTCAGAAGGAAGAGCAGATGCCTGTATTTCAGCTGGAAATACTGGGGCACTCATGACAGCAGGCCTGTTTATCGTAGGCAGAATTGATGGCATTGACAGACCAGCACTTGCTCCGACGTTGCCAACACTTGATGGCAGCGGGTTCTTATTATTGGATGTCGGCGCAAACGTTGATGCAAAGCCAGAGCATCTTGTGCAATATGCGATGATGGGATCTATTTACGCAGAGCATGTCTTCCCGAAGAGCAATCCACGCGTTGGACTTTTAAATGTCGGGACAGAAGATAAAAAAGGCAACGATTTAACGAAAAAAACCTTTGAATTATTAAAAGCATCAGATTTGAATTTCGTAGGAAATGTAGAATCGCGTGACTTATTAGAGGGTGTAGCTGATGTCGTTGTCACAGATGGTTTCACGGGGAATATCGCCCTTAAAACGATCGAAGGCACAGCCCTTTCTGTTTTTAAAATGCTGAAAGAAACCTTAACATCCAGTTTCACAGCTAAAATAGCAGCAGGTATGATGAAGCCAAAATTAATGCAGATGAAATCTAAAATGGATTACTCCGAATATGGTGGTGCCGCATTATTTGGTTTAAAAGCACCCGTTATTAAAGCGCATGGTTCCTCTGATGAAAATGCGATTTTTCATGCCATTCGTCAGGCGCGCGACATCGTTAAAAAAGACGTTTCAGCTATCATTCATCAAGAAGTTCAAAAAGAAGACACGAATGAGTCGTAATGGAGGTAGAGCAGCATGAGTAAAATTGCTTTTTTATTCCCAGGCCAAGGCTCTCAAAAAATTGGCATGGGAAAAGATTTATTTGACCAAGAAGCAGCATCTAAAGCTGTGTTTGAAGAAGCAGATCAGACCCTTGGTTTTGATTTATCTTCAATGATTTTTGAAGGAGATGCAGAAGAACTGACGCTGACATATAATGCACAGCCAGCTCTTTTAACGACAAGCATCGCGATCTTAAAGAAGTTTGAAGAGAGCGGAATCAAAGCAGATTATGCAGCAGGGCACAGCCTGGGTGAATATACAGCCCTTGTTGCAGCGGGAGCTCTTTCGTTTAAAGATGCCGTTTACGCAGTGAGAAAGCGCGGCAAATTAATGAATGAAGCCGTTCCAGCAGGAGAAGGCGCAATGGCGGCGATTCTTGGCTTAGACCAAGCAGCGCTTGTAGAAGTGACAAAAGAAGTGACAGAAAGCGGTCATCTTGTAGAACTTGCGAACTTAAACTGTCCGGGCCAAATCGTCATCTCTGGTACAGCAAAAGGTGTGGAACTTGCATCAGAGAAAGCGAAAGAAAAGGGCGCAAAACGTGCAATTCCACTTGAAGTGAGTGGACCTTTCCATTCTGCATTAATGAAACCAGCAGCTGAAAAATTCACAGATGTATTATCTAAATTAGACATTTCTGATGCCGCGACGCCAGTGATTTCAAACGTAACAGCAGACATCGTGACATCACGTAATGAAATTGAAACGAAGCTGATTGAACAATTGTATTCTCCTGTTCGATTTGAAGAAAGTGTAGAACGCCTGATTGACTTAGGCGTGACAACATTTATTGAAATTGGTCCTGGTAAAGTGCTCTCAGGTCTTGTGAAAAAAGTCAATCGCCGCCTGACGACCATTTCCGTATCAGATCAAGCAACAATTGAAGCAGCCATTCAAACACTCAAGGGGGATTCTTGATGCTTACAAATAAAACAGCCGTTGTTACAGGTGCATCACGCGGTATTGGCCGTTCGATTGCGATCGATTTGGCGAAAAAAGGTGCCAATGTTGTGGTGAACTATTCAGGCAACGAAGCAAAAGCAAATGAAGTCGTCGATGAGATCAAAGCAATTGGCCAGCAGGCTTTTGCTGTCAAAGCGGATGTGTCAAATGCAGAAGAAGTACAGGCATTAATGAAACAAGCCGTTGATACATTTGGTTCAATCGACATTCTTGTGAATAATGCTGGAATTACAAAGGACAACCTGCTCATGAGAATGAAAGAAAATGAATGGGATGATGTCATTAACATAAACTTAAAAGGTGTCTTCAACTGTACAAAAGCTGTGACACGTCAAATGATGAAACAGCGCAGCGGAAGAATCATCAATGTAGCATCTGTTGTCGGCGTTTGCGGAAACCCTGGACAAGCAAACTACGTTGCAGCAAAAGCAGGTGTGATCGGTTTAACGAAAACAACAGCGAAAGAGCTGGCAAGCCGTCATATTACAGTCAATGCCGTAGCACCAGGCTTTATTTCTACTGATATGACTGACAAGCTTGATGAGAATGTTCAAACAGAAATGCTGAAGCAAATCCCGCTCGCACGCTTTGGTGCGCCTGAAGATATAAGCAACGTTGTTGTCTTTTTAGCTTCAGAAGGAGCAGGTTATATTACAGGCCAAACCATCCAAGTAGATGGCGGAATGGTTATGTCCTAAGAAATATCAAAATTTCGTTACGTTTTCTCTAGTTTTTTAAAAACGAATCAACTATAATACTTTGAGGGGAGGTGAAAGGCAATGGCAGACGTATTAGAGCGTGTATCAAAAATTATTGTAGACCGCCTTGGCGTTGATGAGGCTGACGTGAAAATGGAAGCTTCATTTAAAGAAGATTTAGGCGCTGATTCCCTTGATGTAGTTGAGCTAGTTATGGAACTTGAAGATGAGTTCGATATGGAAATTTCTGACGAAGATGCTGAAAAAATTGCAACAGTCGGTGACGCTGTGAACTACATAAATAGCCAGCAATAAGCGTAACAAAGTCCCGTCTATTTTCATGGCGGGACTTTGAAAATTTATGTTAGTTTCAACATATTCAGCTGATCAATTGTCAGCCTTTTTCAGATGCTAAGGAGCACGGTTTCCTTGCATGTAGAAAGAGAGACTCCATATAATCAGTATCCTTAAAGGCGATGACGCCTACCTGGAGGTTGCTATGCCAAAACACTATAAAGACAAACAGAAACAGAGCAAAAAACTAGAGCAATTCAGAGAATTTCAGCAGCGCATTTCTGTACACTTTAAAAATGAAAAACTACTCTATCAAGCCTTTACACATTCCTCTTATGTGAATGAGCATCGGAAAAAACCTTATGAGGATAATGAAAGACTTGAATTTTTAGGGGACGCTGTTTTAGAATTGACGATCTCACAGTTCTTATTTGCAAAGTATCCAGCCATGAGCGAGGGAGATTTAACAAAATTGAGAGCGGCGATCGTATGTGAGCCATCACTTGTGTCATTAGCACATGAGCTGTCCTTCGGAGACCTTGTTCTTTTAGGAAAAGGGGAAGAAATGACAGGCGGCAGAAAGCGTCCGGCACTCTTAGCAGACGTATTTGAGGCGTTTATCGGAGCGCTTTATTTAGATCAAGGACTTGAGCCTGTTGAACGATTCCTAGAAGCCTATGTGTACCCGAAAATTAATGACGGGGCATTCTCACATGTTATGGACTTTAAAAGCCAGCTTCAAGAATTTGTTCAGCGAGATGGAAAAGGTGTACTTGAATACCGAATCCTGCATGAAAAAGGCCCAGCACATAACCGGGAATTTGAAGCCAATGTATCCCTTAGAGGAGAAGTGCTCGGAATTGGAAATGGCCGTTCAAAAAAAGAAGCGGAACAGCATGCTGCACAGGAAGCACTTGCTAAATTACAGAAACATCATATGAACCAATAAAATCCCCCTCGTGATTCAGGGGGATTTCACTCTGTTTTCCATCATCTTTTTTCAGTTCATATGGTAAGATAAAAGTACTTTAAATACATAAGGAGGATCACTCTCATGTTCCTCAAACGTTTAGACGTGATAGGATTCAAATCTTTCGCACAGCGGGTGACTGTAGACTTTGTCAAAGGGGTTACAGCTGTTGTTGGACCAAACGGAAGCGGCAAAAGTAATATTACTGATGCGATCCGCTGGGTACTTGGAGAGCAATCAGCAAAAAGCCTCCGCGGAGGAAAAATGGAAGACATCATTTTTGCAGGAAGTGACTCAAGAAAACGAGTCAACTTAGCAGAAGTGACATTAACGCTCGATAACGAAGATCACTTTTTGCCGATCGATTTTCACGAAGTCAGTGTGACAAGAAGAGTCTATCGTTCTGGAGAAAGTGAATTTCTCATTAACAATCAATCTGTCCGCTTAAAGGATATTATTGATCTTTTCATGGATTCAGGTCTTGGAAAAGAAGCTTTTTCGATCATCAGCCAAGGTAAGGTAGAAGAGATTCTATCGAGTAAAGCTGAAGAAAGACGTAGTATCTTTGAAGAAGCAGCTGGTGTCCTGAAATATAAAACAAGAAAGAAAAAAGCCGAGAACAAACTGTTTGAAACGCAGGACAACTTAAACCGGGTAGAAGATATTCTGCATGAACTAGAAGATCAAGTAGAACCACTAAGAATGCAGGCATCTATTGCAAAAGACTATCTGCAAAAGAAAGAAGAACTTGAAAATGTAGAAATTGCTCTCACCGTCCATGATATTGAAGCACTGCACAAAAAATGGACAACACTTGGTGAAGCTGTCGAGCGGTTCAAACAAGATGAAATGAAGCAGTCCACAGACATTCAAGCGAAGGAAGCCAAAATCGAAGAATCGAGAGACCGTATTCAGGCGCTTGACGATTCGATTCATGACCTCCAAGAAGTCCTCCTTTTCACAAGTGAAGAACTAGAAAAGCTTGAAGGGAAAAAAGAAGTTCTAAAAGAACGGAAAAAAAATGCGGCCGCTAACCAAGGGCAGCTAGAAGACACGCTCGTGCGTTTAACCGAAAAACAGGCGTTGTTAACGGAAAAGATTGAACAGCAGAAAGTCACACGTGACAGCCTGCAAACAGAAGTGCAGCAGCTAAAAGATGAAGTGAAAACAAAACAGCATCAGCTGTCTCTTCATAGTGAAGATGTGGAAGGGCAAATTGAACAGCTGAAAAGCGATTATTTTGACCTATTAAACGAGCAAGCTTCTATCCGAAACGAACGTAAATTACTAGAAGAACAGCAGCGCCAAGCAGCCTTGCAGCTAGAGCGGTTAACGCAAAATAATCAGAAACATATCGAAGAACGGGTATCTGTGAAGGAAAAGAAAACAGAAGCCGAGAAGCAACTTTCAGAACGAGAAGAAGACATTTTGGCTCAGGTGAAACGCTTTAGAGAAGCGGAACAAAAGCTAGAGCAGATGAAACGTCAATACGAGAAAAAAGAAACGGCACTTTACCAAGCCTATCAATATGTACAGCAGGCAAAATCTAAAAAAGAAATGCTTGAATCCATGCAGGAAGACTTCTCAGGATTTTTCCAAGGAGTGAAAGAGGTTTTAAAGGCAAAGGATCGGTTAGGCGGTATTCACGGGGCGATTGCAGAGCTGATTCAAACAGAGCAGCAACATGAAACAGCGATTGAAATTGCACTTGGCGCAGCCACGCAGCATGTCGTTACTGAAAATGAAGCGGCTGCCAGACAGGCCATTGGATACTTAAAGCAGCATTCCTTTGGGCGTGCGACCTTCCTGCCGATGAACGTCATCAAAGAACGAACCATTCAGTTCAGAGATATTCAAACAGCTGAGCAGCATGACGCATTTATCGGCGTAGCGAGTCAGCTCGTTTCCTTTGATGAAAAGTATGAAAAAGTCATTCGGAATTTGCTTGGAACGGTCCTGATTGTTCAAGACTTAAAAGGTGCCAACGAGCTAGCGAAAATGCTTGGACATCGTTATCGTATCGTGACCCTTGATGGGGACGTGGTGAACCCAGGCGGTTCAATGACTGGGGGAGGCGTAAAGAAAAAGAACAATTCCCTCCTGTCCAGAAACCGAGAGATTGAAACATTAACAAAGCAGCTCGTTGAAATGGAAGAAAAAACAACGATCCTTGAAAAAGAAACAAAAGAAACGAAGCAATCGATTGCCGAAAGCGAAGTCCAATTAAATGAATTGCGTCAGCGCGGCGAAATGCTTCGAGAAAAGCAGCAAGAGTTAAAAGGGACATTATATGAACTGCAAGTAGCTGAAAAAAATATTAACGCTCATCTAGAGCTCTATGATCAAGAAAAAGAAGAGTTGCAGCAGCGCTCTAGCGAACTTGCGAGCAAGGATAAAGAGCAGGCAGCCCTTGAAACATCTATAGGTGAGAAACTGACCTCTCTTGACGAAGAGATCAACACGTTAACAAAACGGAAGCAGACCCAAAGCTCAACGAAAGAAACCATTTCTTCCGAATTAACAGAGCTGAAAATCTCGCTTGCCAAAAAAGAGCAGTCTTTAGCAAATGAACAAGAAAAACTGTCGAGCTTAACGGCTGAATTAGAAGAGGCTGAAAAGACGCTGACGGAAACAAAAGAAGATTTGTCCCTCTTAACAAGTGAAATGTCATCCAGCTCAAGCGGCGCCGAACAACTGGAAGAAGCGGCAAAAGAGAAACTGGAACATAAAAACAAAACGACAGCGCTTATCTCAGAGCGACGCAAACAGCGCCTGGCTCTTTCTGAAACATTAGAATTCGCTGAACGTGAACTGAAAGAGCAAAAACGTCTGTATAAACAGCTCACGACAAGCTTAAAAGATGAAGAAATCAAGCTTGGCCGCATGGAAGTTGAACTTGATAACCTCATCGCCTATTTAAACGAAGAGTATGCCCTTTCGTTTGAAGGAGCAAAAGAAATGTATCATCTGACGCTATCGCCGGATGAAGCAAGAAAACGCGTGAAATTGATCAAACTAGCCATTGAAGAGCTTGGAACAGTGAACTTAGGCAGCATTGACGAGTATGAACGTGTGAATGAACGTTTTCTCTTCTTAACTGAACAACGCAATGATCTGACAGAAGCGAAAAATACGTTATTCCAAGTCATTGAAGAAATGGATCAGGAGATGACGAAACGTTTCTCTGAGACATTCTCTCAAATCCGCGGGCATTTTGAATCTGTTTTCCAAGCATTATTTGGCGGAGGAAGAGCAGACCTTAAGTTGACAGATCCAAACGATTTACTAAACTCAGGTGTCGATATTGTGGCGCAGCCGCCGGGGAAAAAGCTGCAAAATCTAAGCCTACTTTCAGGCGGAGAAAGAGCATTAACAGCCATCGCTTTATTATTCTCGATCTTAAAAGTGAGACCAGTTCCATTCTGTGTGCTAGATGAGGTAGAAGCGGCACTTGATGAAGCGAATGTGTTCCGCTTTGCCCAGTATTTAAAGAAATACAGCCAAGAAACACAGTTCATTGTGATTACACACCGAAAAGGAACCATGGAAGAAGCAGATGTTCTGTACGGTGTCACGATGCAGGAGTCAGGTGTCTCAAAACTGGTATCTGTCAAACTAGAGGAAACGAAAGAGCTTGTCCAGTAATTAAAGGAGGTTTTTGAACCCATGAGCTTTTTTAAGAAATTAAAAGAAAAATTTACGCAGCAAACCGATTCAGTATCAGAAAAGTTTAAAGATGGACTTGAAAAAACGAGAAATTCGTTTCAGGGAAAAGTAAATGAACTCATTTCTCGCTATCGTAAAGTGGATGAAGACTTTTTTGAAGAACTAGAAGAAGTGTTAATCGGTGCGGATGTTGGTTTCACGACTGTGATGGAACTGATTGATGAGCTGAAAAAAGAAGTGAAATTAAGAAACATTCAAGACCCAAGTGAAGTACAAGCAGTCATCTCTGAAAAACTCGTGGAGATTTACAATAGCGGTGAGGAACAAATTTCTGAACTGAACATTGAAGACGGCCGTTTAAATATTATTTTATTTGTAGGCGTGAACGGTGTCGGCAAAACCACAACCATTGGTAAGCTGGCAAACAAGCTAAAAAATGAAGGGAAATCCGTCATTTTAGCAGCAGGTGATACGTTCCGTGCGGGGGCGATTGAGCAGCTTGAAGTATGGGGCGAGCGCTCTGGTGTTCCTGTCGTTAAACAAACAGCAGGCTCTGACCCGGCAGCGGTCATCTATGATGCCGTTCAATCAGCTAAAGCCAAAAAAGCAGATGTCTTGATCTGTGATACAGCAGGCAGACTGCAAAACAAAGTCAACTTGATGAAAGAGCTAGAGAAGGTCAAGAGAGTCATTGAGCGCGAAGTGCCCGATGCACCGCACGAAGTACTGCTTGCCCTTGATGCGACAACAGGTCAAAATGCGATGGCGCAAGCGAAGGAATTTTCTAAAGCGACAAACGTGACAGGTATCGCTTTAACAAAGCTTGACGGTACTGCAAAAGGCGGGATTGTTCTTGCCATTCGCAATGAGCTCAACATCCCTGTAAAACTTGTCGGATTAGGTGAAAAAGTAGACGATCTGCAAGAGTTCGATGCTGAATCGTATGTGTACGGATTATTCTCAGACATGATTGATCAAGAAGACTAATCAAAAAGCCGGCAAAACTGCCGGCTTTTTTATTTAAATATCGCCGCAGGAAGTGACAAGATAAAAACTTGACACATAGATCAGAACCGTGTAAACTTAGTTGTTGTAAAGGGAATGAACTTAACAAAGGGGAGAGAGCCCATGACGCTTGAAAAGACAACGAGAATGAACTACTTGTTTGATTTCTATCAATCGTTGTTGACCGCAAAACAAAAGAGCTACATGTCGCTTTACTACCTAGACGATTTTTCCCTCGGTGAAATTGCGGATGAATATGAAGTATCAAGACAGGCTGTTTATGATAATATTAAACGGACTGAAGCGATGCTTGAACAATATGAAGAAAAGCTGCTCTTGTTTAAGAAATTTAAAGAGCGTAAAGAACTTCTCACAAAAATGAGAGAGCTTGTAGCAGATTCCGCGCAAAAGGAAGAAGCAGAAGCTTTAATTGAATCGCTTGAGAAATTAGATTAGGAGGCGGCACAGTATGGCATTTGAAGGATTAGCCGACCGACTGCAGCAGACGATTTCAAAAATCCGCGGCAAAGGAAAAGTGTCAGAGCAAGATGTAAAAGAAATGATGCGCGAGGTACGCCTTGCCCTTCTTGAAGCTGACGTCAATTTTAAAGTAGTCAAAGACTTTGTGAAAAAAGTAAGCGAGCGGGCAGTTGGACAAGAGGTCATGCAAAGTCTTACCCCAGGACAACAGGTCATTAAAGTTGTAAAAGAAGAACTCACTGAATTAATGGGTGGGGAAGAGAGTAAAATCGCTGTAGCGAAAAAATCTCCAACTGTCATTATGATGGTTGGTCTTCAAGGGGCAGGTAAAACGACCACAACTGGAAAGCTTGCCAACTTACTTCGCAAAAAACATAATCGCAAGCCGATGATGGTGGCCGCTGATATTTACAGACCAGCAGCGATCCAGCAGCTTCAAACGCTTGGGAAACAGCTTGATATGCCCGTATTCTCATTAGGTGATCAAGTCAGTCCTGTCGAAATTGCCAAACAGGCAATTGAAAAAGCGAAAGAAGAACATCACGATTATGTCATTTTAGATACAGCAGGACGTCTTCATATTGATGAAGACTTAATGGATGAACTTCAGAAAGTAAAAGAAGTCGCAAATCCAGAAGAGATTTTCCTCGTTGTTGACTCGATGACTGGTCAAGATGCTGTCAATGTCGCAAAAAGCTTTAATGAACAGCTTGGTTTAACAGGTGTCGTTCTGACAAAACTAGACGGTGATACGCGAGGCGGGGCAGCACTATCAATTCGTGCAGTCACAAATACGCCGATTAAATTCGCCGCACTAGGTGAAAAGCTTGATGCAATTGAACCATTCCATCCGGAGCGGATGGCATCGAGAATTCTTGGCATGGGAGATGTGCTCACGCTTATTGAAAAAGCACAAGCAAACGTTGACCAAGATAAAGCGAAAGAGCTTGAACAAAAAATGCGGACAATGAGCTTCACGCTCGATGATTTCCTCGAGCAGCTTGGGCAGGTTCGTAACATGGGTCCACTTGATGAACTGATCCAAATGATGCCGGGAGCCGGTAAAATGAAAGGGCTCAAAAACGTCCAAGTAGACGAAAAGCAGCTCAATCACATCGAAGCGATCATTAAATCAATGACGACCGAAGAAAAAGAACAGCCAGAGGTCATCAATGCAAGCCGAAGAAAACGGATTGCAAAAGGAAGCGGAACATCTGTACAGGAAGTCAATCGCCTTTTAAAACAATTTGACGAAATGAAAAAGATGATGAAGCAAATGACCAATATGTCCAAAGGAAAGAAAAAAGGCGGCTTTAAATTACCATTTATGTAATTGGTTATACATGATAAAACCGTTGTTAAGAAAAAACACTTTACAAACCCTTTTATCATTGTTAATATACTATCTTGTTGAAATATTTTCGGAGGTGCTAGTAAAATGGCAGTAAAAATTCGTTTAAAACGTATGGGATCAAAAAGATCTCCTTTCTATCGTATTGTTGTAGCAGATTCTCGTTCACCACGTGACGGTCGTTTCATCGAAACAGTTGGAACATACAATCCAGTGTTATCACCAGCTGAGGTGAAAATCAACGAAGAATTAGCGCTTAAATGGCTTCAAAATGGTGCGAAACCATCTGATACAGTTCGTAACCTTTTCTCAAGCCAAGGAATTCTTGAAAAATTTCATAATGCGAAAAACAGCAAATAATGAATGAGCTGTCCTTGGAAGAATTGATTGTGTCCATCGTCGAGCCACTTGTTGATTTCCCTGAAGATATTCACGTATCTTCATTAGAAAAAGATGAGCAGGTCATTTACACACTGTCTGTCAATGCTGAAGATACCGGAAAAGTGATCGGAAAGCAGGGACGTACAGCTAAAGCGATACGAACAGTCATGTTTGCAGCAAGTGCAGAGTCTTCTAAGAAAGTTCAACTTGAGATTGCTGACTAAAAAGGGAGAGGGCTTAGGACCTCCCCTTTTTTTACACGTTTAAATCTATTTTTCGTTATACTGTAGAGGACAAATGCCTTCGGATAGGGGGACAAAAAGGAAGATGCAGATCATTCAACATGTCACCGTCATGCAAGTATTAACTGAAAGCAGTAAGGACAAACTGTTAACGACTTTTTTGGAGAAAAAAGAAAGACTAGAACGTGAGTGCAATCAACTATATTTTCAACTCAAAAAGCATGAAAAAGAACCACATCAGCAAGAAGCCATCCCTCAATTTCAAAAAGCCATTGAAAAAAGACAAGAGAAAATGAGGCAAATTGATTTTCAAGTCGAGCAGCTGCATATCTTGCCTCTTGGCAGTGAAATGAAAGAAACAGAAGTGGATGCGCTGATTGAAGTAAAAATAGGTGATAAATGGGATGACAAAATGCAAGACAATGTCATCGTCGTGAAAGACGGCACCATTGTGGAAATACGTCAGGGGTGATTGAGAACATGGAGCTAGAATGGTTGAATGTCGGAAAGATCGTCAATACACATGGAGTGCGCGGAGAAGTACGTGTTGTGTCAAAAACTGATTTCCCAGAAGAACGCTACAAAAAAGGCAGCGTCCTTTATATTTTCAAACAAAATCAAAAAGAACCGCTAAAAGTGACTGTCGCATCACATAGACAGCACAAACAATTTGATTTACTGACATTTGAAGAAGTCGGTTCATTAAATGAAGCTGAGCAATTAAAAGAGTCGATTTTAAAAGTAGAAAAAGAACATCTTGGTTCATTAGATGAAGGGGAATTCTATTTCCACGAAATCATCGGCTGTGAAGTATATGATGAAGAGGACAAACTGATTGGTCAAATCAAAGAAGTTTTAACGCCAGGGGCAAATGATGTATGGGTGGTTGGAAGAAAAGGCAAAAAAGATGCCCTCATCCCTTATATTCCATCTGTCGTCAAAACAGTTGATATTTCATCCAAGAAAGTACACATTGAAGTGATGGAAGGACTCATTGACGAATGAAAATTGACTTTTTAACACTGTTTCCTGAAATGTTTGAAGGAGTGCTTCACTCATCGATCTTAAAAAAAGCTCAGGAAAAAGATGCGGTCTCATTTGATGTCGTGAATTTTAGGGAGTATTCCGATCATAAACATAAAACAGTGGATGACTATCCGTATGGCGGCGGTGCTGGCATGGTTCTGAAAGCACAGCCTGTATTTGATGCGGTAGAAGATTTAACGAAAAAAGCAAACAAGAAGCCCCGCATTATTCTTGTCTGTCCTCAAGGAGAAAGATATACACAAAAGAAAGCAGAAGAGCTTGCAAAAGAAGAGCATCTTATGTTCATTTGCGGCCACTATGAAGGCTACGATGAGCGCATCAGGGAGCATCTTGTCACAGATGAAATCTCAATCGGGGATTTCGTTCTCACAGGCGGAGAGCTGCCGGCGATGATGATTGCAGACAGTGTGGTCAGGCTTTTGCCTCATGTGCTTGGAAAAGAAGCGTCTCATATCGAAGATTCATTTAGTACAGGTCTGCTTGAGCATCCGCACTATACAAGACCAGCTGATTATAAAGGATTGAAAGTACCAGATGTGCTTCTCTCTGGAAATCATGCCAAAATTGAAGAGTGGCGGCGTAAAGAATCGTTGAAGCGAACCTATACAAGACGGCCAGATTTGATCGATTCTTGCAAAACATTAACGGATGAAGAAAAAAGATGGCTTTGGCAGCTTCATAATGACTAGATTGTATTGCACAAGGTATACAGGTGTGGTATGATACTACTTGTGACTTGGACGGCTTGCCGATTCAAGTTTGAAAACGATGTTCCGCTGCAATGAAGAAAGAGGACATGAGCATCTGTTGGAAGGAGTTGAAAACGATGCAACAATTGATTGAAGAAATCACAAAAGAACAATTACGCACTGATCTTCCTGCGTTCCGTCCTGGTGACACTTTACGTGTACACGTGAAAGTTGTCGAGGGTACTCGTGAGCGTATCCAGATCTTTGAAGGTGTTGTAATTAAGCGTCGTGGTGGTGGAATCAGCGAAACTTTCACAGTTCGTAAGATCTCTTACGGTGTAGGCGTTGAGCGTACATTCCCTGTACACACACCAAAAATCGCTAAGATCGAAGTTGTACGTCACGGTAAGGTACGTCGTGCGAAACTTTACTACCTACGTGAACTTCGCGGTAAAGCGGCTCGTATCAAAGAAATCAGACGATAATGATATCAAAGGAAAGAGCTTGTTACCTGTAACAGGCTCTTTTTTTGTACAATGTATAGAGACAACCGTTAGAAGAGAGAAGGTGCACATATGACAATTCAATGGTTTCCAGGCCATATGGCAAAAGCAAGACGGGAAGTCACAGAAAAATTAAAGCTCATCGACATCGTATTTGAATTAACCGATGCAAGAATTCCGATGTCCTCTAGAAACCCAATGATTGAAGAAATCCTCCAAAACAAACCGAAAATTATGCTTTTGAACAAAGCAGATAAAGCAGATCCTCGTATGACAAAAGAGTGGCAGGCACACTTTGAAGCGCAAGGTGTACGGTCGCTTGCCATTAATTCTGTCGATGGACAAGGGTTAAATCAAATCATTACGACATCAAAAGAAATCTTAAAAGAAAAGTTCGATCGAATGAAAGCAAAAGGTGTTAAGCCGCGTGCCATTCGAGCTTTGATTATCGGAATTCCCAATGTCGGCAAATCAACGCTGATCAATCGGTTGGCAAAGAAAAATATTGCGAAAACAGGAGATCGACCTGGTATTACGACGTCACAGCAATGGGTGAAGGTAGGAAAAGAACTTGAACTGCTCGATACCCCCGGAATTCTCTGGCCGAAATTTGAAGATGAACAAGTAGGTCTTAGGCTGGCCGTCACTGGAGCGATTAAAGACTCTATCATCAACTTGCAGGATGTCGCAGTGTATGCGCTCCGCTTTTTAGAAGAGTACTATCCAGAGCGGTTAAAAAAACGCTATGATTTAGCAGAAATACCTGAAGATACAGTTGAGCTGTTTGATGCCATTGGCACAAAACGCGGCTGTCTGATGAGTGGAGGATTCATTAATTACGACAAAACGACCGAAATCATTATTCGGGATATTCGAACGGAAAAATTTGGTCCCCTCACTTTTGAGAAGCCTGAAAGCTAAAAGACACGCAGCTCATGCGGGTCTTTATTTTTTGCGAAAAACTGCCGATATAAAGAAGGAGGCTGCGGAAAAGCCAATGTACACGGTCAAACAAATAAAAGAATTAATAGAACAACATGCTGACGACGAGTCATACATTCGTGAACTATTGAAAGACGATACAAGAAAAAGTGTCCATAAGCTGATGGACAAATGGAACAAAGAGAGAGAAAAGCAGCAAGAACTGCATGCAGCATGGAAGCAAATGCTGCAATTTGAAACCAAAGCAAGAGCGCAAGGATACAATTGTATTGCAGGCATAGATGAAGCAGGAAGAGGACCACTGGCTGGCCCAGTTGTTGCGGCAGCTGTGATATTAAAAGAGGATACCGTCCTACTCGGTTTAAATGATTCAAAACAGCTATCTGAGAAAAAAAGAATGACCTATTATGAGCTCATTCAAAAGGAAGCACTCGACATCGGCATCGGCATTGTTGATGCGGCAACGATTGACGAAATAAATATATACGAAGCATCAAGACTGGCGATGGTGAAGGCTGTAAAGCAGCTCACTCACACACCTGATTATCTACTCATAGATGCGATGACGCTCCCGCTTCCTACTCAACAGGAGAATATCATCAAAGGAGATGCTAAAAGCGCATCCATCGCAGCTGGTGCATGTATTGCCAAAGTGACAAGGGACAAAATGATGGAAGAGTATGGACGCCAGTACCCTGAGTATCAATTTGAAAAACATAAAGGGTATGGAACGAAAGAGCACCTGGCTGCCATTCAAACACATGGCGCCACACCTATCCACCGGTTATCATTTGCACCAGTGAAATCTGTTATTTCATAAATATTTTGACACAAGGAGGCTGCCTGTGATGACAAGAGTTGAAGATATACATACTGCACTGAATAGTCGGCTGAATACAGCAGAATCTGTTCCGCTTAACACGGAAGGAAAGGAAAATATTCACCGGCTCATTCTCGGCAAAGTACTGAAAATGCTTGGGGATGATACAGCACTTGTTCAAATAGGTTCGACCAAAATCAAAGCGCAGCTAGCGGCTCAGCTAAAAGCCGATTCTTTCTACTGGTTCCAATTAGAACAAGAAGGTGGAGGCAGTCTGAGTAAATTAAGACCTGTTCAGCAATTTGACCAAGATCCTAAAACATTAAAGGATGCCGCAGCTAAACTACTAGAAGGTCTGTCGCTTAAAAATGGACTTGAACAAATGTTAACAGCTACAGCCTTTTTAAAAGAAAAACCGGTCATCAACGAAGCAGAGTTAAAAACGGCAGTAAAATGGATTGAACAACTTCAAGGCGCGGATATCAAAAAAGGCCTGCAAGCACTTCTTTTTGCTTTAAAGAAAGATTTGCCGATTCAACAAGGAGTACTCCAATCAATATTAGCGATGAAATCCCCCTCTGCACTTCATCAGGATGTGACAGCACTGCTAGATCGATTAACACAGCTTCCGAAGCAATCAGAAGCCACACAGGCTCTTACACAGGCCGTTCGTACGGTTGTAAATGCTGAGACAACTGTTCATGCAGAAAAGCTCTTATCGGTGCTTCTAGGAGCAAAAGAAGGTCAAACGAAGCAAGGAGAAAGCTTGCAGCAGGTGAAGCCTCATGTCAATCCGGCTCAGCAAACAAAGCAGAGCCAGCCCGCCGCTATACAAGGGCGACAGGTGGATACAGTGAATCAGAACAGCGTGCAGCAATTATTAAGTCCAAAACAGCTCCCGCTTCAGCAAATAGAACGCATTCTGACAAGCATCACAAAGCAAGGCACAGACGGACAGCAGCAGCTTGATGTAAAACAACTCACATCACTGGTTCAAGCAGTCCAGCAGGCAGGGCCACAGGCTGACGCAAAGGCAGCCGTGCTTCAAAAGGAATTTCCGTTTCTTTCAAAAACAGAGGCGAACGCATTGGCAAAGGTCATTCAGCAGACTGAACCAGCATTAAGCAATAAAACCGATGTACTCGATTTACTGATGACGATGAAAAAAGCGATAGGTGTACGAGATGAAATTGGGATGCTGAAATTACTGGAAAAGGGCAGCCAAGATGTCAAAAGCCAAGAGCTTCACCAATTAAAGATGGTTTTAAATGATGCAAGGCAAGCTGATGTTCCGGAACCCGTAAAAAAAGAAATGGATCAATTATTCCATAGATTAAATGGGCAGTTACTAGTGCATCAGGAAAACCAAACAGTTAGTCAAATGATGGTTTCTTACCCGCTTTTCTCAAAACATAGTGTTCAAGATTTAACCTTTATTCTAAAAGGGCATAAGAAAAAAGATGGCTCTATTGATATTTCTCAGTGCCGTTTAATGTTTTATTTAAACATGGAAAACTTAGAAGAAACGTTAATAGACTGTACGATTCAGCAAAAAGTAATGTCAATTACAGTCGAGACGGCTTACGAACTGCAAGGGACCATTAATCCAATGATTCCAGCTGTTCGAGAGAATTTAAATGCCCTAGGGTATAGTTTGACGGGGATTACAGCGAAAAAGAGAGAAGAGCCAATTGATCCGTCTGACTTTCTAGATGAACACTTTCATAAAATCAGCGAGAAAGGGCTGGACTTACGAGTATGAAAGATTCAAAACCGCTTAGAAGAGCGGTCGCTCTACACTATGATGAAGAAAAACAAAAAGCGCCAAAAGTCGTTGCAACAGGCAGCGGCTATGTGGCTGATCATATTATTGAAGAAGCTCAGAAAGCTGGGGTTCCTATCCAAGAAGACCGTAATTTAGTAGAACTGATGCGCCACTTAACGCTTGATGAGGAAATCCCAGAAGCGTTATACGATACTGTAGCAGAAATATTTTCATTTATCTATCGATTGGATCAAAAAATGAAAAAATAAGGTAAAATAAGTGTTTTGACTGAAAAATTTATATTTTTAATAAAATAAAAGTTTGAATGTTTAGAAGGATTTTACGATTTTACATAGAACCCTAGACATTCTCTTTTTTATTCTTTAAAATGAAAGCGCAGTCTATTTTATAATTTTTGTTTCTACATATGTTGGGAGGATGGGAAATGAATATCCATGAGTACCAAGGAAAAGAAATCCTAAGAAAATATGGGGTTTCAGTTCCAAATGGTAAAGTAGCATTTACACCTGATGAAGCAGTGAAAGCATCAGAAGAGCTAGGAAGCTCTGTATATGTCGTAAAAGCACAGATTCATGCAGGCGGCCGTGGTAAAGCAGGTGGGGTAAAAATTGCAAAAACAAAAGATGAAGTGAAAGGGTTTGCAGAGGAATTGCTCGGCAAGACACTTGTCACACATCAAACAGGGCCTGAAGGGCGCGAAATAAAACGCTTACTTATTGAAGAAGGCTGCGATATTCAAAAAGAGTACTATGTAGGACTCGTTTTGGATAGAGCGACATCAAGAATTGTTTTGATGGCTTCTGAAGAAGGCGGTACTGAAATTGAAGAAGTAGCAGAAAAAACGCCAGAAAAAATCGTGAAAGTGGTCATCGACCCAGCGATTGGTCTCCAAGCCTATCAGGCGAGAGAAGTTGCGTTTAAAATTAATATTCCAACAAAATTAGTTGGTCAAGCTGTTAAGTTTATGACAAGCCTTTACAATGCGTTTATTGAAAAGGATTGTTCAATTGCCGAGATAAATCCTCTTGTTGTAACAGGTGATGGAAAAGTCATGGCACTTGACGCAAAATTAAACTTTGATAGCAATGCCTTATATAGACAAAAAGATATATTAGAATACCGTGACCTTGATGAAGAAGATCCAAAAGAGATTGAAGCATCTAAATATGACCTAAGCTACATTTCTCTAGATGGGAATATTGGCTGTATGGTGAATGGAGCAGGCCTTGCGATGTCTACAATGGATATCATCAAGCATTACGGCGGGGACCCTGCAAACTTCCTTGATGTTGGCGGCGGTGCAACTGCTGAAAAAGTAACGGAAGCATTTAAAATCATCTTATCTGATCAAAATGTCAAAGGGATTTTCGTGAACATTTTTGGCGGCATCATGAAATGTGATGTCATCGCAGAAGGTGTTGTTGAAGCGACGAAACAAGTCGGCTTAACATTACCACTCGTTGTACGTCTTGAAGGAACAAACGTTGAATTAGGGAAGAAAATCCTGAGTGATTCAGGCTTAAATATCACTTCTGCTGAGTCTATGGCTGACGGGGCAGAAAAGATCGTATCTTTAGTCAAGTAGAGCAGAAAGGCAGGGAACCTAAATGAGTGTATTTATTAATAAAAATACGAGAGTAATTGTTCAGGGGATTACCGGTTCAACCGCATTATTCCATACAAAACAAATGATTGAGTATGGAACAAATATCGTTGGCGGTGTCACACCTGGAAAAGGTGGAACTGAAGTAGAGGGAGTTCCTGTATTTAATACTGTATCTGAAGCAGTACAGACAACTGGAGCAAATGCTTCTGTTATCTATGTACCAGCACCATTTGCAGCAGACGCCATTTTAGAGGCTGTTGATGCAGAAGTGGATCTAGTGATTTGTATCACAGAACACATTCCAGTTCTGGATATGGTTAAAGTGAAACGCTATATGGAAGGTAAGAAGACAAGACTTGTTGGGCCGAACTGTCCTGGCGTGATTACACCTGAAGAATGTAAAATTGGCATCATGCCTGGCTACATTCATAAAAAAGGTCATGTTGGTGTTGTGTCTCGTTCTGGAACGCTTACATATGAAGCGGTACATCAGCTTTCAGAGGCTGGTGTTGGTCAATCAACAGCTGTAGGAATTGGCGGAGACCCTGTCAATGGCACGAACTTTATTGATGTATTAAAAGCCTTCAATGAAGATCCTGAAACGCATGCTGTGATCATGATTGGTGAAATCGGTGGTACTGCTGAAGAAGAAGCAGCTGAATGGGTAAAAGCAAATATGACCAAGCCGGTTGTTGGCTTTATTGGCGGTAAAACAGCGCCTCCAGGAAAACGTATGGGACATGCTGGTGCCATTATTTCTGGTGGTAAAGGAACTGCTGATGAAAAAGTAAAAACAATGCGTGAATGTGGAATTGAAGTGGCAGAGACACCATCTGTCATGGGAGAAACCTTAATTAAAGTGTTAAAAGAGAAGAATCTCTTCGAAGCTTGTAAAACGCATTAATGACACAAGAAGACTTGTTCTTTGACAAGTCTTCTTCTTTCTATCTTAAACTGGAGGAATGGTATGTACAACGTGTCCGAAAGAATGATTTTTCACCGCTTAAAAGGCCTCATCTCACCCTCTTTGTTAACAAAATGGTGGAAAGTCGATCCTGAGCTATATATAAATGAAGAAACACATCATTTCAAACAGGATCGATCATTACAAAAGATCGACTTTACCCGCTTACAACAAGCTGAAGAAAATGAATTCCCCATTTTTCAACACATCGTTCAAGCCTATTTAAAGCAAAATATTCACATGATTCCCATCACATCACCTTTATATCCCAGCTCACTAAAACACATTTATGATCCTCCCCCAGTATTATTCCTAAAAGGAAACGTTACCTATTTAAATGAAGAAAAAAGTTTAGGTGTAGTAGGTACACGAGTGCCATCCTCTTACGGAGAAGCGTGCGTGAAGAAAATTGTTGGAGAACTTGTAGAGGAAGATTGGATGATTGTGAGTGGTTTAGCAAAAGGAATTGATGGACTTGCACACAAAGAGTGCATAAGAAAAAAAGGAAAAACGATTGGTGTTGTAGCTGGCGGCTTTCAACATGTATATCCAAAAGAACATGTGCAAATGGCTCAATATATGGGAGAACATCATTTACTGTTGTCAGAGCATCCGCCTTATATCAAACCAGAAAAATGGCATTTTCCAATGAGAAACCGATTAATTAGTGCCCTGACAAGAGGAACCATCGTGGTCCAGTGCAAAGAAAAGAGCGGTTCGCTTATTACAGCCTACCAGGCATTAGAGCAAGGAAAAGAAGTGTTTGCTGTTGCAGGATCGATCTTTGATTCTAATTCTATAGGTCCAGCTAGACTGATTCAGCAAGGTGCCAAGCTTGTTCATTCAACGAAGGATATTTTAGAGGAATTCTCCTTGAGTGGTGTTCAATATACTGAACTCCCATAAAAATATCGTTTGACAAAAGACATCGGAATATTTAATAATAGTGAGGATTTAAGTTTACACTTTGTTTTTCGTGTTTATAATGATGTTCATCATAAAGAATTTTTAACGATTGCCTGTTAGATAGGTGCAATTAACATAAATATAAATTTGTGAAATGGATAAAGAGAGAACACCTCTTAAGGGGGATTTTGAGTATGGCTGATTATTTAGTCATCGTTGAGTCGCCAGCAAAGGCGAAAACGATTGAGCGTTATTTAGGAAAAAAGTATAAAGTAAAGGCTTCAATGGGGCACGTAAGGGATTTACCGAAAAGTCAGCTTGGTGTTGACACTGAGCATGACTTCGAACCGAGATATATTACGATTCGAGGAAAAGGTCCAGTCTTAAAAGAATTAAAAACAGCAGCGAAAAAAGCAAAAAAAGTATATCTCGCAGCTGACCCCGACAGAGAGGGAGAAGCGATTGCTTGGCATTTAGCCCACAGCCTTGACCTTGACCTCTCTTCAGATTGCCGCGTTGTCTTTAACGAGATTACAAAAGATGCAATTAAAGATTCCTTTAAACATCCACGTATGATCGATATGGACTTGGTTGATGCGCAGCAGGCAAGACGAATCTTAGATCGTCTCGTTGGATATAAAATCAGCCCAATTTTATGGAAGAAAGTCAAAAAGGGCTTAAGCGCCGGTCGTGTTCAATCAGTTGCACTCCGCCTGATTATTGACCGCGAGAATGAAATTAATGAATTCAAACCAGAAGAATACTGGACAATTGATGGTACCTTCCTAAAAGGGAAAGAAAGCTTTGAAGCGAGTTTCTTTGGCGTAAATGGCAAAAAACATCCGCTAAAAACAAAAGAAGATGTAAAAGAAATCCTTTCGAAATTAAAAGGAAGCAAGTTTTCTGTTGAAAAAGTGACGAAAAAAGAACGTAAACGCAACCCAGCTGTTCCGTTTACAACATCTACCTTACAACAAGAGGCAGCGAGAAAACTAAACTTTCGTGCGAAGAAAACGATGATGATTGCACAGCAATTATATGAAGGAATTGATCTTGGTAAAGAAGGTACAGTAGGTCTCATTACATATATGAGAACGGACTCGACACGTATTTCCAATACGGCAATTGAAGAAGTATCTGCTTTCATTGATCAAACGTATGGCAAGAATTTCTTGAATACAACAAAACGTACTGCCAAAAAGAACGAAAATGCACAGGATGCTCACGAAGCCATCCGTCCGACTTCTACGCTAAGAAAACCAGCAGATGTCAAACACGTGCTAAGCAGAGATCAGCTTCGTCTTTATAAATTGATTTGGGAACGTTTTGTGGCAAGCCAAATGGCACCAGCTGTTCTTGATACAATGAGTGTGGATCTTGAAAATAACGGGCTTACTTTCCGTGCAAATGGAAGTAAGGTGAAATTCCCTGGATTTATGAAAGTATATGTTGAAGGGAAGGACGACCAGTTAGAAGAAAAGGACAAAATGCTTCCTGATCTGAAAGAGGGAGATACCGTTCTTTCAAAAGATATTGAACCAGAGCAGCACTTTACGCAGCCGCCTCCACGCTACACTGAGGCTAGACTTGTCAAAACCCTTGAAGAGCTAGGTATCGGCCGCCCATCGACGTATGCACCAACATTAGATACCATTCAAAAGCGCGGCTACGTGGCACTTGATAACAAACGGTTTATTCCAACAGAGCTTGGAGAGATTGTGCTCAACTTAATTATTGAATTCTTCCCTGAAATCATTAACGTAGAATTTACTGCGAAAATGGAAAAAGAACTTGATAGCGTTGAAGAAGGTACGATTGAATGGGTACGCATTATCGACAGTTTCTATCAAGATTTTGCAAAACGGGTAGAAAAAGCAGAAGCAGAGATGCAGGAAGTTGAGATCGAGCCTGAATACGCCGGAGTTGATTGCGAAGAGTGTGGTCATCCAATGGTGTACAAAATGGGGAGATACGGTAAGTTCATGGCATGCTCTAATTTCCCTGACTGCCGTAACACAAAACCAATTGTCAAAGATATTGGTGTCAAATGCCCGACTTGTCACGAAGGAAATATCGTTGAACGGAAATCTAAGAAGCGCCGCATTTTTTACGGTTGCGATCGTTTTCCAGAGTGTGAATTCGTCTCTTGGGACAAACCAATTGAAAGAAAGTGTCCAAAATGCGAAAATATGCTTGTAGAGAAAAAGCTGAAAAAAGGCATTCAAGTTCAATGTGTGAACTGTGATTATAAAGAGGAACAACAAAAATAGCGGTGAGCAACCTTGTTCACCTGCTTTTTTATGTCATCAAATAGAACTTACGAAATAGGAGAGTTGTACAATGAGTCAATTTGTAAATGTGATCGGAGCAGGTTTAGCAGGGAGTGAAGCGGCATGGCAAATTGCCAAGCGCGGAATTAAAGTTCATCTGTATGAAATGAGACCTGTCAAACAAACACCAGCTCACCACACTGATAAATTTGCGGAGCTCGTATGCAGTAACTCATTGCGTGCGAACGCTTTAACAAACGCAGTAGGTGTACTAAAGGAAGAAATGCGTCATTTAGATTCAGCAATCATCGCAGCAGCAGATGAAAGCTCGGTTCCTGCTGGTGGAGCGCTTGCAGTAGATCGTCATGAATTTGCAGCTAACGTCACAGACCGCGTGAAAAATCACCCGAATGTGACGGTCTTTCAAGAAGAAGTGCAAAGCATTCCAGAAGGTCCGACGATTATCGCAACGGGTCCTCTAACATCAGAAGCACTTTCAAAAGAATTAAAATCCTTAACAGGTGAAGAGTATTTATATTTCTACGATGCAGCAGCGCCGATCCTCGAGAAAGACAGCATCGATATGGATAAAGTGTACTTGAAATCACGTTATGATAAAGGGGAAGCGGCTTATTTAAACTGTCCGATGACAGAAGAAGAATTCGATCGTTTTTATGAGGCGCTCATTTCTGCTGAAACTGTGCCGTTAAAAGAGTTCGAAAAAGAAATCTTCTTCGAAGGCTGTATGCCCATTGAAGTCATGGCCAAAAGAGGGAAAAAAACCATGTTGTTTGGCCCGATGAAACCAGTTGGACTTGAAGATCCAAAAACAGGGAAAAGACCTTACGCTGTTGTTCAATTAAGACAGGATGATGCAGCAGGTACTTTATATAATATTGTTGGGTTCCAAACACATCTAAAATGGGGCGATCAAAAGGAAGTATTCCGTTTGATCCCAGGTCTTGAAGAGGCAGAGATTGTTCGCTATGGTGTGATGCACCGTAATACATTTATTAACTCGCCAAGCCTTCTAAAACCGACGTATCAATTTAAAAATAGAGACGACTTATTCTTTGCCGGACAAATGACTGGTGTTGAAGGATATGTTGAGTCCGCGGCTTCAGGACTAGTGGCTGGAATCAACGCAGCTCGTTTTGTTAAAGGAGAAGAGCTTGTGACACTTCCAGAAGAAACAGCGATTGGCAGTATGGCTTACTACATCACATCAACAAACAAGAAAAGCTTCCAGCCGATGAATGCAAACTTTGGCTTGCTGAAAGATCTTGGCGTTCGAATTAAAAACAAACAAGAGCGCTATGCAGAGTACGCTAAACGCGCAATCGAAACTATTCAAACTATTTCGAAATCTCTGTAGTAAAACATTGCACGGGAAGCAAGATATGTGATACCATTTAAAAGCCTTAAAGAGGTGTAAAAATGACAGAGAAACAGCGTCTTGTCCACTTATTCATTGAATATTTGCAGATTGAAAAGAACTATTCAGCTTTAACGATCTCGGGTTATACTGAGGCGATTGAAGAGTTTGTCAGATTTATGAACATTCAAGGAATAGACGGTTTTGAAGAGGTATCCTATCAAGATACGAGAATTTATTTAACAGAAGCTTATGAAAAAGGCCTTACAAGAAGAACGATTAGTAAGAAAGTCTCTGCACTTCGCAGCTTTTATAAATTTTTATTAAGAGAACAGCTTGTGAAAGAAAATCCTTTTTTACTCGTTAGCTTACCAAAGCAGGATAAGCGAATTCCTTCATTTTTGTATGAAGAGGAGCTAAAAGAGCTATTTACAGTTTCTGATGTAAATACACCGCTTGGTCAAAGAAATCAAGCCATTTTAGAACTTCTTTATGCAACAGGTATGAGGGTCAGTGAGTTATGTTCATTAAAAGAATCTGATCTTGATTTATCGATGGATACAGTGCTTGTTCATGGGAAAGGCAGCAAACAACGGTATGTACCTTTCGGCTCTTATGCACATGAAGCGCTCTCCACATATTTAGAGGATGGAAGGCAGAAGCTGAAAGTGAAGGGAAAGGATCGTGCTGATTCACATGTGTTTTTGAATCAGCGCGGAGCTCCTCTTACAGACAGAGGCGTTCGATTCATTCTAACTGAATTAATGAAAAAGGCGTCTGGCACATTACATATCCATCCTCACATGTTAAGGCACACCTTTGCTACGCATCTTTTAAACGAGGGAGCGGATTTAAGAAGTGTTCAAGAACTTCTCGGTCACTCAAATTTATCATCAACACAGGTGTACACGCATGTATCAAAAGATTCTTTAAGAAAAACGTACATGTCTCATCACCCAAGGGCTTTTAAACGATCCTAAAAGGAGGTTTTTTCATGTCATCATTTCATGCAACCACAATCTTTGCCGTTCAACATAAAGGAAAAAGTGCGATGGCTGGAGACGGTCAAGTCACTTTTGGGCAGGCTGTCGTCATGAAACACACAGCAAAAAAAGTGCGCCGTCTTTTCGGAGGCAAAGTACTCGCAGGTTTTGCTGGTTCAGTTGCAGATGCATTTACACTCTTTGAGAAGTTTGAAACGAAGCTTGAAGAATACGGTGGTAACCTAAAACGAGCAGCTGTAGAACTGGCGAAAGAATGGCGAAGTGACAAGATGCTCAGACAGCTTGAGGCCATGCTGATCGTCATGAATAAAGAAAGCATCCTGCTCGTATCTGGAACAGGAGAGGTCATCGAGCCAGACGATGGCATTTTGGCTATCGGGTCAGGCGGTAACTACGCGCTTAGCGCCGGGAGAGCACTCAAAAAACATGCAGGTGACCATCTCTCAGCTCGAGAGATTGCAAAGGCGGCTCTTGAAACGGCCGGAGAAATCTGTGTCTATACGAACGATCAAATCACTTTAGAAGAGCTTGAATAGAAAGGACATGAGACGTATGGAGAAAAAGCCGTTCACCCCAAGAGAGATAGTTGAAAAGCTCGATCAGTACATTATTGGTCAGCTTGATGCGAAAAAAGCAGTGGCGGTGGCTTTAAGAAACCGTTACAGAAGAAGTCTTTTACATGATAAGCTAAAGGATGAAGTCGTTCCTAAAAACATCTTAATGATTGGTCCGACAGGTGTGGGGAAAACAGAAATTGCCCGCAGAATTGCAAGGATTTCTGGTGCACCTTTCATTAAAGTGGAAGCGACGAAGTTTACTGAAGTTGGATATGTCGGACGTGACGTAGAATCAATGGTCAGAGATTTAGTGGAAACAGCAATCAGACTAGTCAAAGAAGAAAAAATGAAGGATGTTCAAGAAGAAGCGGAAAAACAAGCAAACAAACGGCTTGTTCATCTACTTGTTCCTGGAAAGAAAAAAAGTCAGTCTGTGAAAAATCCTTTTGAGATGCTGTTTGGTGGTTCTGATGCTGATGAAAGTGATCGAGATCACTCAAGTGAAGAAGTAGAACTTGAATCGACGAGAAAACGCATTGCGCACCAGCTGGCGATGGATGAACTTGAAGACCATTATGTCACGATTGAAGTCGAAGAGCAGCAGCCTTCCATGTTTGATATGCTTCAAGGCTCGGGTATGGAGCAAATGGGTATGAACATGCAGGATGCGCTTAGCAATCTCATGCCTAAAAAGAAAAAACGCAGAAAGCTGACCGTCAGAGAAGCGAGAAAAGCGTTAACTGCTGAGGAAGCTTCAAAACTGATTGATATGGATGAAGTCGGTCAGGAAGCCGTGCAAAAAGCAGAACAGCAAGGAATAATCTTTATCGATGAGATCGATAAAATTGCCAAAAGCGGTGGTGCATCGTCTGCAGATGTTTCTCGTGAAGGGGTTCAACGTGATATTTTACCGATTGTAGAAGGTTCCACTGTGATGACGAAGTATGGGGCTGTGAAAACAGATCATGTTCTATTTGTAGCAGCAGGCGCTTTTCATATGGCGAAACCCTCGGATTTGATTCCAGAGCTTCAAGGACGCTTCCCAATCCGTGTAGAATTAGATAAATTAAGTATAGAAGACTTTGTGAAAATCTTAACGGAACCAGATAACGCGTTATTAAAGCAATATAAGGCTCTACTTGAAACAGAAGGTATATCTCTTGAATTTTCTGACGATGCTATTCATAAGATTGCCGAAGTGGCTTATCACGTCAATCAGGAGACGGATAACATCGGTGCAAGAAGGCTTCACACCATACTTGAGAAGCTGCTAGAAGAGCTCTCATTTGAGGCGCCTGATATTACGATGGAAACAGTGACCATTACCCCTCAGTATGTAGAAGAGAAGCTAGGAAAGATTGCAAATAATAAAGACTTAAGTCAATTTATACTTTAACAAATGAATAAAGTAATCTAGGAGGATCATTATTATGGCGTTACTACAAAAAACAAGGATTATTAACTCGATGCTGCAAGATGCAGCGGGGAAGCCGGTTAATTTCAAAGAAATGGCAGAAACATTGAGAGATGTCATTGATTCAAACATTTTCGTATTAAGCAGAAGAGGGAAACTTCTTGGCTACTCCATTAACCAGCAGATTGAAAATGCACGTATGAAAAAAATGTTGGAAGATCGTCAGTTCCCTGAAGAATATACAAAGAGTCTATTCAACATCCCTGAAACATCTTCAAATCTTGACATCAACAGTGAGTATACAGCTTTCCCGATTGAGAACCGTGATTTATTCCAATCAGGTTTGACAACGATTGTACCAATCATCGGAGGCGGAGATCGCTTAGGGACGTTAATCCTTTCTCGTTTGCAAGATACATTCACAGATGATGATTTAATTCTTGCTGAATACGGCGCAACAGTTGTTGGAATGGAGATCCTTCGTGAGAAGTCAGAGGAAATCGAAGAAGAAGCAAGAAGTAAAGCAGTTGTCCAAATGGCGATTAGTTCTCTTTCATATAGTGAGCTTGAAGCCATTGAACACATCTTTGAAGAACTTGATGGCAACGAAGGGCTTCTAGTGGCAAGTAAGATTGCAGACCGTGTAGGAATCACTCGTTCAGTGATCGTAAACGCACTGCGTAAGTTAGAAAGTGCAGGCGTTATTGAATCACGTTCTCTTGGAATGAAGGGAACATACATCAAAGTATTAAACAATAAATTTTTAATTGAACTTGAAAATTTAAAATCTCACTAATCAGAAAACCCCTTTTCGGCCGAAATAATTGTTGAAAAGGGGTTTTTTGTATGAAAAAAGAGGATTTGTCCGAAAAATGACACTCTTTTTCCCAAGAAACCCCTTACAATTCTGTAGTTCTTTGAATCTAGGTCTTTATACCTATTCGTAAAATAGATATATATTACGAGTTTTTTTTACAATTACATCATAGACTTTAATCCTATTATTTCTTACAATGAACATATGGTTTTACAAATCTCGACATGATTAAATGGAATGAAATACATATGATTGGAGGTATATGGTTTTGGATATATTTTCTGGAACGATAAGCAACCTTGAGAATGCCTTGGGCAGAGCGAATGTTAAGCAAAAAGTCATAAGCAATAATATCGCGAATATAGACACACCGAACTACAAGTCTAAAAAAGTTGCATTCCACGACATGCTAAATGATGCGTCAATCAAATTAGATGCTAAAAAAACATACCAAGGTCACATTGATTTTTCTAAAACAGGGTCTAATTATTCAGTTGTTTCGAGTAACCGTACTTCTTATCAAGAAAACGGAAATAATGTCGATATTGATCAAGAGATGAGTGAACTCGCTAAAAACCAAATTCAGTATAATGCGTTGGTTGAAAGAATGAGCGGAAAGTTCAATTCTCTTAAAACAGTTTTGACAGGAGGTAAGTGATGTCGATTTTTTCAGGCGTGAACGCTTCGGCCTCAGCATTAACAGCACAGAGGCTCAGAATGGACGTTGTATCCTCTAACCTTGCGAATATGGATACAACAAGAGCTAAACAGGTTGATGGCAAGTGGGAGCCTTATAGACGCAAGCTCGTCACATTACAGCCGTCAGGTGAATCATTTTCATCTATATTGAACTCAAGCATGAATTCAAGCGGCAAATTAGGAAACGGCGTCAAAGTAACAAAAATTACTGAAGACGAAACTCCATTCAACCTTCAATATGATCCTACAAATCCCGATGCCAATGAAAATGGATATGTTCAAACACCAAACGTTGATCCATTAAAGGAAATGGTTGATCTCATCAGCAGCTCAAGATCATATGAAGCAAACGTGACTGCGCTGAATGCGAATAAAAGCATGCTGATGAAAGCTTTAGAAATAGGAAAGTAAGGTGAAAAGAATTGGTTAACGCAATATCTCCTTTCCAGCTTCAAACCGCTCAGCAAGCAAGTGAATTGACGAATGCATCGTCTGTGCAGGCGGCTGCACCTAAAAGTCAAACGAATTTCTCTGATGTGCTGAAGAATTCCATTGAGGCATTAAATCAATCACAGCTGAAATCAGACCAGTATACGAATGCTCTCGCACAAGGGAAAGATGTCAATCTCGATGAAGTCATGATTGCTTCACAAAAAGCGAGTGTGACACTCACAGCTGCAACCGAGTTTCGGAATAAAGCAGTCGAAGCGTACCAAGAGATTATGAGAATGCAGATGTAGGAGGTGCTGGTGGACAAAAAATAGACTGAATGGAATGACCGGGGGTTAAGATGAATCGTACTTTAATGCAATTAAGAACAAAAACAGTTGAGTTTTGGCGAAATCGATCAAAATTACAAAAAATACTCATGATTGGCGGCGTAGCTGCCCTAGCAATCATTATTACGGTTGTTAGCATCTTTGCTTCTTCTGAAAAAATGGTTCCGTTGTTTAGAGATTTGTCTGAGGCAGAAGCAGGACAAATCAAACAGGAACTGGATGGCAAAAACGTTAAATCGGAACTTGCAAATAACGGAACGACGATTTTAGTTCCAGAAAAGCAAGCAGACACTTTAAAAGTAACACTTGCATCAGAAGGACTTCCTAAAACAGGGAATATTGATTACTCCTTCTTTGCGAACAATTCCGGCTTCGGTTTAACAGATAATGAATTTGATGTTCTGAAAGTAGACGCAACTCAGACAGAACTATCCAATCTGATCAACACGATTGATGGGATTAAAGATTCAAAGGTTATGATTAACCTGCCAAAAGATTCCGTTTTTGTTGGAGAAGAGCAAAGTAATGCATCAGCATCAATTGTGCTGCAAGTTCAACCAGGCTACACGCTTACTCAGCAACAAGTAAAAGGCCTTTATCATCTTATTTCAAAAAGTGTGCCGAATTTAAAAACAGAAAACATTGTCATTATGGACCAAGATTCCAACTACTATGACTTAAACAGCAGCTCAGATTCCTATGCGAGTGGAATGGATGCACAGCAGCAGAAAAAAGAGGAGATTGAAAAGAATCTTCAACGAAAAATTCAACAGCTGCTTGGAACGATGATGGGTCAAGAGAAAGTTGCCGTATCGGTCACTACAGACATTGATTTTACTGAAGAAAAAAGAAAAGAAGATCTTGTCGAACCAGTTGATCAAGAAAACATGCAAGGAATTGCTGTCAGCGCTGAAAAGATTGCTGAAACTTATTCAGGCAATGGTGCAGCAGCTGGAGGCACCGCTGGAACAGGTGACGATGATGTCACAAATTATCAAGGCGCCGATGGAACGAACGGAAGCGGAGATTACGAAAAGAGCGAAGATCGTATCAATTATGAAGTCAACCGCATTCATAAAGATATCAAAGAAAGTCCTTATAAAATCAGAGACGTTGGCATTCAGGCACTGGTTGAACCGCCTACTGCAAACGATCCGAATTCATTAACTGCTGAAAGGCAGGATGATATCAAAAAAATTCTTTCAACCATCATCAGTACATCGATTGATAAAGAATACACAAACGGTCAAGCGCTCACTCAAGCTGACTTAGATAACAAAATCGTTTTATCTGTATCAAAATTAGACGGTAAACAGCAAACGGCAGCAGAAAACCCTTCAAACAATATTCCAATTTGGGTTTATATTGTTGGCGGTGTGCTACTACTCGCCATTATCGCTCTCATCATTCTTCTCGTACGTAAGCGAAGAAAAGAAGAGGAAGAAGAGTTTGAGTTTGATGAACGTACACCAATTCATGTTCCTGATATCGATACTGAACCAGAAACAGAAGAAATGGTGAGAAAAAATCAGCTTGAAAAAATGGCAAAAGATAAACCAGAAGACTTTGCTAAATTGCTACGCAGCTGGCTGTCCGAGGATTAGGAGGAATACACATGTCGAGAAAAGATCCAAATCGACTAACAGGCAGACAAAAAGCAGCAATCCTAATGATTTCCTTAGGGCTAGACGTGTCAGCATCTGTATACAAACATCTGTCTGAAGACGAAATAGAAAAATTAACATTAGAAATTTCAAATGTACGAAGTGTAGATACTGCTAAAAAAGATGAAGTCATCGAAGAGTTTCACAGCATTGCCATCGCGCAGGACTACATATCACAAGGCGGCCTTATGTACGCAAGACAAGTGCTTGAAAAAGCGCTTGGTGAGGACAAAGCGGACAGTATCTTAAATCGCTTAACATCCTCACTTCAAGTGAAACCATTTGATTTTGCTAGAAAGGCTGACCCAGAGCAAATTTTAAACTTTATCCAGCACGAGCATCCACAAACCATTGCGCTCATTCTTTCCTACTTAGATCCAGTACAGGCTGGACAGATTTTATCTGAGTTAGGCGAGGAAGTACAAACTGAGGTTGCAAGAAGAATTGCTTTAATGGATCGCACATCTCCAGAGATCATCAATGAGGTGGAACGTATTCTTGAACAAAAGCTTTCTTCAACCTTTACGCAAGATTATACCCAAACGGGCGGAGTCGAAGCGGTAGTCGAAGTACTGAATGGTGTAGACCGTGCAACGGAGAAAACCATTTTAGATACACTGGAAATTCAAGATCCTGAACTTGCTGATGAAATTAAGAAACGTATGTTTGTCTTTGAAGACATTGTTACTCTTGATAGCAGAGCCATTCAGCGCGTGATTCGAGATGTTGAAAATGACGATTTACTACTTGCACTCAAAGTGGCAAGCGAAGAAGTCAAAGAAATTGTCTTCCGCAACATGTCGCAACGTATGGTCGAAACGTTCAAAGAAGAAATGGAGTTTATGGGACCTGTCCGGCTTAGAGATGTCGAGGAAGCACAGACTCGTATTGTCAGCATCGTAAGACGACTTGAAGAGGCTGGAGAAATCGTCATAGCTCGAGGTGGAGGAGACGATATCATTGTCTAGGATTATCAAACATGAAACATCTGTTATTCCTGAACAAGGCCGTCAAACCATTCCCTTGCAGCAAGTGGAATTCAAAAGAGAACATCACGAAGAAGAGCTTGTCAACGAGACAGAAGCATCCCAGCTTGTATTAAGTGATGCACAAGATGAAGCAAGCCGTATTTTAGAACAAGCAAATCGTGAGCTGGAACAAACAATGGCTGAAATCAATCAGCGGCGAGCTGATTTTGAAGCAGAAAGAGTACAGCTCATTGAAGAAGCGAAACAAACAGGATATCAAGATGGTTTTCAAAAGGGCGAAGCAGATGCGAATTTACAGTATCAATCGATTCTTGATCAAGCGAATGACATTGTCAGCCTTGCAAAGCAGGACTATGAAGCAAAAATCGAAAGCTCTGCTGAAGAAATTGTCGAACTTGCGTTTGAGCTCGCTAAACGAGTATGGAATGCAGCTGAGGACACAAAAGAACAATTTTTAACGCTAGTGAAGCAGGTCATTTCAGAAGTGAAGGAATATGACGATATTTCCATCTATGTCGACCCTGCACATTACGAACATGTGATGGAATATAAAGACGAATTAAATAGAATCCTTCAAAAGAATACACATCTTGCCATTTACTCAGATGAAAAAGCACCAAAAGGTACTTGTTACGTCGAAACAAGCTTTGGAAAAGTGGAAGCGAGTGTTGATACCCAAATGAATCAGTTAAAAGAAAAGTTATTAGAAGTCATTGATTCAGGTGATCACAAATGAACATAGATGTGCTAAAAGAAACGATTGAAACCGCCGATCCCTATAAACGTTTTGGTAAAGTCAATCGAGTTGTTGGACTGATGATCGAGTCCAAGGGGCCAGAAAGCTCAATCGGTGATGTATGTCTTATTCACAAAAAAGGGAGTAAGAATCATCCGATCAAAGCAGAAGTCGTTGGCTTTAAAGATGAAAACATTTTGCTCATGCCCTACGTAGAAGCCTCTAACATCTCACCAGGCAGTCTTGTTGAAGCAACAGGTGAGTCGTTAAAGGTCAAAGTAGGAACTGGTTTAATCGGGCAGGTTGTTGATGCCTTCGGTGATCCACTGGACGGCAGCATGCTTCCTAAAGGACTTGCACCTGTCTCAACAGAACAATCTCCTCCAAACCCGATGGACAGACCGCCTATTCGTGAAAAAATGGGCGTTGGTGTCAGAGTGATTGACAGCTTGCTCACAGTCGGCACTGGTCAAAGAATTGGCATATTCGCGGGAAGCGGTGTTGGTAAAAGTACCTTGATGGGGATGATTGCCAAGCAGACAGAAGCGGATCTCAATGTCATTGCACTTGTTGGAGAGCGTGGACGTGAAGTTCGCGAGTTTATCGAAAAAGATTTAGGAGCTGAAGGACTGAAGCGTTCGATTGTTGTTGTCGCAACTTCAGATCAGCCCGCACTGACAAGATTAAAAGCAGCCTATACTGCAACAGCTATTGCCGAATATTTCAGAGACAGAGGCAAAAATGTCATGTTTATGATGGATTCTGTCACAAGGGTCGCCATGGCACAGCGCGAAATAGGACTTGCAACCGGTGAACCGCCAACAACAAAAGGATATACGCCTTCAGTGTTCGCTATACTGCCAAAATTGCTAGAACGAACTGGTACAAATCAACTTGGTTCCATCACAGCGTTTTACACAGTGCTTGTTGATGGTGACGATATGAATGAGCCGATCGCTGATACAGTGCGGGGGATTTTAGATGGCCATATAGTACTTGATCGTGCACTGGCCAACAAAGGACAGTTTCCAGCTGTCAATATTCTGAAAAGTATCAGTCGTGTCATGAGTAATATCGCAAGTCATGATCACAAGGAAGCGGCTAACCGGTTCCGCCAGCTTTTATCCACATATCAAAACGCTGAAGACCTCATTAACATTGGAGCATATAAAAAAGGCTCCTCTAAAGATATTGATGAGGCCATGCAAGCTTACCCACAACTGATTTCATTTTTGAAGCAGGACGTTGAAGAGGCTGTATCGATTGAAGACAGCGTGAGGATATTGCTCAGTTTGATGAATAGAGAGGATTGACAAAAACAGTGAGATATCAATACAAATTTCAAAAGCTCTTAGAATTGAAAGAAAGTGAAAAAGACAAATCACTCGCAGCGTATCAACAATCCGTTTCGGCATTTGAGCAAGCCGCTGAAAAACTCTATGAAAATATGAGTAAAAAAGAGCTAATGGAAAAGAGCAAAGAAGAAAAGCTGAGAAGTGGGATGAGTGTTCAAGAAATGCGTCATTATCAGCAATTTGTGACGAATTTAGATAACACCATTCATCATTATCAGCAGCTTGTGATCATGAAACGCCATCAAATGAATGAAAAACAATCTGATTTAACTGAAAAAAATATTGAGTTTAAAAAGTTTGAAAAAATGAAAGAAAAGCAATTTGAAAAGTTCTCCCTTGAACATAAGGCAATTGAAATGAAAGAAATGGATGATATCTCTATCAGCCAATTCATGTTTCAAGGACATTAGGAGTCGAGATGAATGCCTAAGAAGGAAAAAACAAAGGAATCAAGCGGCGGCGGTAAATTTCAATGGATCTTGTTTATTGTCATTATCCCATTGGTTGTGCTTGTGATTGTAACGGGCACAATCCTTTATATGGCAGGTTATGATCTAAAGAAACCGCTCCAAAACATTCCGGGGATTAGCAGCTTGGTTGGATCAGATGACACATCAAAAACGTCATCTTCAAATAACGATCAACGTGATACAGAGTTGAAAGCGTTGAAAAAGACGATTAAAGAACAAGAGAATGAACTTGAAATTGCTCAAAAAGACTTGAAGACAAGTGATGAAGAGATTAAACGATTGAATCAAAAAATCAATTCACTTGAAAAAACATCTGATAAAGAGAACACGTCAGCAAGTGACAGTTCATCAAACAGTACATCATCAAGTAATAACGCATCAGGATCTTCAACTGATTCGTCAGCATCTTCTAATCAGCAATCAAAAGGAAAGGTCGCCAGCATTTATGAAAGCATGGATGCAGGGAAATCTGCCAAAATTCTATCAGAGCTAAGTGATAAAGAAGCTTTGAAGATCCTTGAAGAGCTGAGTAAAAATAAGCTGACGGACATATTAGCAAAACTGACACCTCAGAAGGCAGCAACGTTCACGAAGGAGCTTGCCAAAAAAGAAGAAAGTGAAAATGGAGGTGGACAATAAGTGAAGCTATTGGACATTGGAGCCTTACAGCAATCTTCCCAAGGTCTCTCGGGACTAAAGGGAGAGGGGGCAGTATCTGCTCGCGGCCTGTTTAAACAATTGTTAAATGGCGCAGGTATTCAAAGTGGTCCAGCTATTTCTCAGCCAGCGGAAACCAATCTATCCATGAATGATGCGATGCAAATCATTGAAAAATGGATGCAATCACCTGAAGAAGGAATAGATGGAGATCTTCTTGCGGCACTTCAGGCGCTGCAAGGACAAAAGCTTGAGGGGGCTGACTTAAAGTCACTTGAAGAGCTATTTCAAAAGATGGAATCGGTGATCTATGGCGATCAGGATGAGAAGCCAGTTGCTGAACATAGTGAACAGCTCATACAAGTCCACTTTTTCTTATATCAAATACTGAATCAGCAGCCGGTGAGCTTTGATGCAAAACATGTACAGGATATCCAAGCAAAAGGTGAAGATTTCATCAAGTTTCTAACGAAAAACGGAGCAGATGAAAAGCTCATTCAACAAGTAAAAGAGCAGTTCTTCTCGCAAGGATCGGCACCTAAGCTGAATAATATGTCGCAAAGCGAGCTGAAACACTTTAATCAGTTAATCGATCATATGATGGCGAATGCGAAAGGGTCAGATAAAGAGTGGAAAATTTCCTTAGGAGAGTTAAAAGAAATGGTTGCTCCAAGGCAAGAATCTTCCTTCTCATCTCCAGCAAAAGGTGCTGCCTCACTTGAATGGCTTATGAAAAAAGAAGTCACCAAAGGTCAAGGCACTACGGCACCTGCTTCTGAAAAAACAATCACCCATACGCTGCTTCCAGGGCATAAACAGTTCTTCCAACTGCAATCAGCTGCTCCTGTGCAGCAGACGCAAACAACTGACGAAAAGCCAGGCACGGTTGATCAGCAGATTTTAAATACGTGGAAACAAATGAAGTTCACACCATTTGGCAATTCAAGCGGACGGTTTACCGTACGATTAAATCCAGAAAATCTAGGGTTTATTACCATCCAGCTAACGAAACAAAACGGGATGTATGCGAGTAAAATTACAGCTTCAACGCAAGCAGCAAAAGAGCTGCTTGAGCATCATCTGCCGCAGCTCAAGCAGGCGCTACCGAATATGTCGGTTCAAGTTGACCGTTTCCATATACCGCTTCAGTCAAATGAGCAGCCGTCTTTTGGACAATTTAATGAGGAAGGCAAGCAGCAGCCATCAAAAGGACAAAGTTTCCAGCAGCCTGAAGAACAGGAAGCTGAATTCCAAGATGTACTGGATGCTCTTGTTGGATCAGAAGAAGAAGAGGAGGAGATCTAATGGCAACTGTTGATGCGACAAATAGAACAGCCGCTCAAGCGGACACTTCTTCAAACGCAGCAAAGAAAACAGATACACTTGGCCGAGATCAGTTCTTGAAAATCTTGCTTACGCAGCTTCAAAACCAAGATCCGACAAACCCGATTGATGACCGTGAGTTTGTCACACAGCTTGCAACATTTTCTTCTTTAGAACAGCAAATGAATATGAACGAATCTATCACTCAAATGAATCAGATCATGTCTACATTTGTTGCACACCAAGATCCATTTACGACATATGTAGGCTGGATTGGTAAAGAAGTAGCGGGCAAACAAGATGATAAAGACATATCTGGCACTGTGAAGTCTGTGAAAAACATAAACAATGAATACTTCCTATATTTAGAAGATGGAACGAAAATCAGCCCATGGGATGTTACAACTGTTGGAGAAAAATCGTAAGCAAATCGAGGAGGAAAATAAATGTTACGCTCACTTTACTCAGGAATTAGCGGAATGAAAAACTTCCAAACAAAATTAGATGTTGTAGCCAATAACGTGGCCAACGTCAATACACATGGATACAAAAAAAGCCGTATCACTTTTAAAGATATGGTCAGTCAAACCATTGCAAGTTCTGGTGGACCGACGAATAACTCTGGTTCAATCAACTCAAAACAAGTTGGATTAGGATCAGCTTTATCTTCTATTGATAAAATCATGACATCAGGTTCTTCTCAAAATACAGACGAACCATATGATTTCTATATTAATGGAGATGGATTTTTCCGTATTGAAAAGCAAGGTGAAATCCTTTTTACAAGAACAGGGAACTTCAAACCTGATTCAAATGGGGATTTGGTAACATCTGATGGAAACTATCTTCTTGGTATGGATGGGCAAAGAATCAACATTCCACGAGACAATGTGTCAAGTGTTAGTGTTGGGCCAGATGGGACCGTTTCTGTTGTTGAGAACAACGTTTCTCGTACTGTTGGACAAGTATCACTTGTGTCTTTCAGTAATGCAGGAGGACTAGATAAAGTTGGGGATAACTTATATCGCCAAACACTCAGTTCCGGTGCACCAAGTAATGCCATGGCTCCTGGAACTCAAGGAACAGGTGAACTTCAAACAGGTAAACTTGAAATGTCAAACGTTGATTTAACAGACGAGTTTACAGAAATGATTATCGCACAGCGTGGATTCCAATCGAATGCAAAGACGATCACAACATCTGATGAAATTCTGCAAGAACTTGTGAATCTGAAACGATAGGAGGTAGGGGGAGCGGTTTATCGCTTCTCTGCTTAATATGATTGAAGTGACAAGATTAAATGGCAAAGGATTTATGCTCAACGCTCTCCATATCGAGCAAATCGAAAGCTTTCCAGACACGACCATTACACTCGCCAATGGAAAGAAATTCGTTGTGAAAGAAGATGAAGAGCAGCTTCAGGAGAAAATCATTTCTTTCTATAGAAAAATCCAAGTCATTTCATTGAATCAAGGAATAGAGGAGTTTGAATGAAGAAGAAATTAGTCGTAGTAATGCTAATCATGATTATTGCTATCGTCGGAATTGGAGCAGGTATTTTCTTTCTGGTGAATGGGTCAGACGAAGCAAAAGCAGAAAAAGAGCCAACAGCAGATGAAGTCGTAAAAGCTTCTGTTGAAATTCCTGAGATTGTGACCAATTTAAAATCTGAAGGAAATGCGGTTAAACTTGTACTAAATATTGAAACTGATTCAGAAAAAGCCAAAGAAGAGCTTGAAAAAAGAAGCTTCCAAGTGAAAGATGCCGTGATTGACATTTTATCAGACACGAATGCAGATGAACTTGATGGCAAAAAAGGCAGAGAACATTTTAAAACACAGGTCAAAAACAAAGTGAATAACTATTTGCAAGATGGCAAGGTGAAAGAAGTTTATATAACCTCCTTTAATCTGCAATAGAGGCGATTAATTGACACGATGGAGGTGAAGAAATGTCAGGAGAAGTGCTTTCCCAGAATGAGATCGACGCATTATTATCCGCCATATCAACAGGCGAAATGGATGCAGAAGAGCTGAAAAAAGAAGAAACGACGAAAAAAGTGAAAGTGTACGACTTTAAACGTGCACTGCGCTTTTCAAAAGACCAGATTCGAAGTTTAACAAGAATTCATGATAACTTCGCTAGACTGCTTACCACACACTTTTCAGCGCAGCTAAGATCATATATTCAAATTTCTGTCAGCTCGGTTGACCAAGTGCCATATGAAGAATTTATTCGTTCGATTCCTAATATGACATTATTAAACTTATTTTACGTCAGCCCGCTTGAAGGAAGAATCATGCTTGAAGTGAACCCAACGATTGGCTATGCCATGATGGATAGGCTGATGGGTGGGATTGGCATTAGTCATAATAAGACAGAATCACTGACAGAAATCGAAACAAAGATTATCTCAAACATGTTTGAGGGAGCTTTGGAAAACTACAGAGAAGCGTGGCAGTCCATAACCGACATCGAGCCAGAAATGGCAGATTTCGAGGTAAATCCCCAGTTTGTTCAAATGGTGTCACCAAACGAAACAGTTGTCGTCATTTCTCTTAATACACAAATTGGTGAGGTAAGCGGGGTTATTAACCTCTGTATTCCTCACGTAGTATTAGAGCCTATTATTCCGAAGCTGTCTGTACACTACTGGATGCAATCTGAACGAAATGAACCGAAACAAGAAGAAACAAAGGCCATTGAAAAACGGATTATGACGGCGAAAATACCGGTAGTCGCAGAGCTTGGACAATCGGAAATGACGGTGGAAGAGTTTTTGAATTTGGAAATTGGTGATTGTATTGCCTTGGACAAACCAGTAAATGCGCCTCTTACTGTTATGGTCGGAAATAAACCGAAATTCTTGGGACAGGCCGGCCGCGTGAATCGGAAACAGGCGATTCAAATTCTAGATCACGACATAAGAGGTGAAGAAGATGGAGAATAACGGAAGTAAATTATCACAAGATGAAATCGATGCGCTCCTTAAAGGAGGCAGCAATGACGATATAGAGCCTGATACACTCCTTTCTGCAATGGAACAAGATGCCATTGGGGAAATCGGAAATATATCATTTGGAAGCTCTGCAACAGCACTTTCAACCCTATTAAGTCAAAAAGTGGAGATTACAACTCCAACTGTCACAGTGATTCAAAAAAGCAAGCTGAATGAGGAATTTCCTCATCCGTATGTCGCGATTGAAGTGAATTATACGGAAGGCTTCAGCGCTAGTAACCTGCTTGTCATCCAGCAAACCGATGCGGCAGTCATTGCGGATTTAATGATGGGCGGAGATGGAACAAATGCTGACCCGTCGTTAAGTGAAATTCACTTAAGTGCAGTACAAGAAGCGATGAACCAAATGATGGGTTCAGCAGCGACGTCCATGTCAACAGTCTTTAATAAAAAGATTGATATTTCTCCGCCTCGCGTTGAGTTGCTTGATGTGAAAGAAGGAGAAGGCACAGACCGCATTCCAGCTGAAGAGATGCTTGTCAAAGTGTCCTTTAGATTAACAATAGGTGAACTCATAGATTCAAATATTATGCAGCTTTACCCTATTACGTTTGCGAAAGATTTGATTGCAGAATTAACAGACCCAGCGGAAGAAGAGCCGGTTCAAGAAGCACCTCAGAGTGCACCTGAACCACAGCAGGCTGCTCCGCAAGCACAATCTGCTCCTATGCAGCAATCGGCACCGCCGAAAAGACAGGCGAAGCCAAAGCCGGCAGAACCAGTCAATGTGGCGCCAGTTGAATTTGAGGCATTTAGTGAGCCTCAGCATACAACAAGTCAGCTCGGTAATCTTGATATGCTGATGGATATTCCACTTTCCATTACAGTGGAGCTTGGAAGAACGCAGCGCAGTGTGAAAGAAGTACTTGAACTTTCCGCTGGAAGTATCATTGAACTGGACAAACTTGCAGGTGAGCCAGTCGACATTCTGGTCAACAAACGAATCGTCGCCAAAGGAGAAGTTGTTGTCATTGATGAGAACTTTGGTGTACGTGTGACTGACATTTTAAGTCAGTCTGAAAGACTTTCTAATTTAAAATAAACAAACATATAGGGAGAGAATAAGTAAATGGCTACTAAGGTATTAATCGTAGATGATGCAGCATTCATGAGAATGATGATTAAGGATATTCTTGTAAAAAACGGATTTGATGTAGTAGGAGAAGCAGAAAACGGCGCACAAGCTGTTGAAAAATTTAAAGAAACATCTCCTGATCTAGTCACAATGGATATCACAATGCCAGAAATGGACGGGATCACAGCATTAAAAGAAATTAAACAAATCGATGCTTCTGCAAAAATCATTATGTGCTCAGCGATGGGACAACAATCAATGGTTATTGATGCCATTCAAGCAGGTGCAAAAGACTTTATCGTGAAGCCATTCCAGGCAGACCGTGTACTTGAAGCAATTAATAAAACGTTAGGCTAAAAAAGGGTGTAAGACTTGTTGAAAAAACGTTTGATATGTATAGCAATGATCAGTTTTATGCTTTTCTTGACAGCGCAGCCAGCCTCACTGTTTGCTGAAACAAAAGATTCTGAAAATGGCACAGTGAATGACTGGCTCAAAGATGAGAAAGAAAGCAAAAAGGATACAGAAAAGAAAACCACTGACAATCAAACGAATCCGGCAGAAGAAGTTCCCTCTTCTTCTGTCTCCATTATGGATTTTGTCAAAATGATTGGTGCCTTACTTTTTGTCATCCTGCTCATTTACGGATTGGTGAGATTTGTTGGAAAGCAAAACCGCTTACTCAAGCCATTTCGCTATGTTGAAAATATTGGCGGAACGACGGTTGGTCAAAATCGTTCAGTTCAGCTGATCAAAGTGGGCAAACGAGTATTAGTTGTCGGCGTAGCAGACTCAATCCAGCTGCTAAAAGAAATCGATGATGAACAAGAATGCGAAGCGATTGTGAAACAATACGAAGAAGCGATGGAAAGTAAGACTGACTTACCGAAAATGATGCAAAAATTAACATCGCAAGTGAAGAAACACGATCAGCCGACCACTTCTTCTTTTTCAGCCAATTTAAAGGCGCAGCTAGCCGAATTGAAAAAGACCCAATCAGAAGTCAGAAAGAAAGGCCCGAAACAAAATGAATGAGTTTATCGATTTATTTAATTCCAGTGGCGCAGGGAATATTAGCACATCTGTCCGTCTTCTTTTATTGTTAACTGTATTTTCAGTTGCACCAGGCATTCTTATTTTAATGACCTGTTTTACACGGATTGTGATTGTTCTTTCGTTTGTCAGAACATCACTTGCAACCAACTCAATGCCGCCAAACCAAGTGCTTGTAGGACTTGCTTTGTTTCTTACATTTTTTATTATGGCACCCACGTTTTCAGAGATTAATAAAGAGGCACTCACGCCGCTTTTAAATGATGATATTACGTTAAATCAGGCCTATGAAAAAGCCGAAGTGCCAATTAAAGAGTTTATGAGTAAACATACGAGACAGAAAGATTTGGCTTTATTTCTTAGTTACGCAAAAATGGATACCCCTGAATCGATTAAAGATATTCCCTTAACGGCGATGGTACCAGCGTTTGCAATTTCAGAATTAAAGACGGCATTTCAAATTGGTTTTATGATTTTTATTCCATTTTTAATTATTGACATGGTGGTCGCAAGTGTCCTGATGTCGATGGGGATGATGATGCTTCCGCCGGTTATGATATCGCTCCCTTTCAAAATATTGTTATTTGTATTAGTTGATGGATGGTATTTGATTGTTAAATCTTTGCTGCAAAGCTTTTAGAGTAGGTGCTTAAAACATGAGTTCAGAATTTGTCATTACGATGGCTGAAAGATCAGTGTATGTTGTATTACTTGTCAGCGGGCCGCTTCTAGCGCTCGCACTAATCGTGGGACTAATTGTCAGTGTGTTTCAGGCGACAACCCAAATCCAAGAACAGACGCTTGCGTTCATTCCAAAAATTGTTGCAGTGCTCATTGGACTTGTTGTGTTTGGTCCGTGGATGCTTTCAACAATTGTGTCATTTACAACAGAGCTGTTCTCGAATTTAGATCGATTTGCAGGTTAATCAGAGATGTCAATCATAGAATTATTTCCTGCCTTTCTTCTCGTTTTCATTCGGATCACCGCTTTTTTCGTGACAGTGCCGCTATTAGCGCATCGAACGATACCAGCAGTTCACAGAGTTGGTTTTTCACTGTTTTTGGCTGTCATTAGTTTTAGCACCATTAAAGAACCGCCAGCACTCGATATCGACGGTCTTTACATGATGCTTGCCGTGAAAGAAGCAATGGTCGGACTTCTGCTTGGACTGATTGCATATATCATGGTGTCCGCAGTTCAAATTGCCGGCTCATTCATCGATTTTCAAATGGGTTTTGCGATTGCCAATATTATTGATCCACAAACAGGGGCGCAAACGCCGCTGATGGGGCAGTTTTTTTATACGGTGACCTTGCTACTGATGCTGGCAACAAATGCACATCATTTGCTGCTTGATGGAATCTATTACAGTTTTCAATATATTCAAGTTGACCAGTATGCACTGAACTTCGGTAGTGAATCCTTTGCTTACTTTATTGCAAAGAGTTTCAACCAAATGTTCATCATAGCCTTTCAAATCTCAGCACCTGTTGTGGCTAGTTTGTTTTTAGTCGATTTGGCATTAGGAATTGTGGCACGTACAGTTCCGCAAATGAACGTATTTGTCGTTGGACTTCCCATTAAAATGGGCGTGAGTTTTATTATGATCATCATTTGTATGGGTGTCATTTTCGGGGTCGTCCAAAATACATTTGAAACGATTGTGCTCACCATGAGGAATTTCTTAGCATTGGTCGGTGGTTCGTCATGACGACAAGACTTAGACTCGACTTGCAATTTTTCGCAGGTGAAAAAACAGAAAAAGCAACACCGAAAAAGAGACGGGATTCACGTAAAAAAGGGCAGGTTGCCAAAAGTACCGACGTCAATACAGCCATCTCATTTCTACTAATCTTTTTATCATTCTTTTTTATTGGGCCTTTTATGAAAGAGCGTATTATTGCGCTCATTGAACGTTTTTATTCAACAACGATGCTAATGAAGGTTAGCACATCTAATATTCATCAACTATTTGTGGAATTGCTTCAGGAAACAGGACTCCTCCTCATGCCAATCCTTGGTGTTGGTATGCTGGCAGGGATCATTAGTAACTATTTGCAGGTTGGCTTTCTCTTTTCGACAGAAGTAATCAAACCGAAATTAGAAAAACTCGATCCAATCAAAGGGTTTAAACGAATATACAGTATTCGAGCCCTCGTAGAGCTATTAAAATCCATTTTGAAAATTGGTTTAATTGGTTTTGCGACATTTATTGCACTTTGGATGCACTTTGACGATATCCTGAGGCTTCCTTTATTAACAGCAGAGGAAACTCTTCATTTCGTGGCAAATATGACCTTGATTATGGGTCTATATGCAGCAGGTGCTCTCATGATCTTAGCAGGGCTTGATTATATGTATCAGAAATTTGATTATGAAAAAAACTTACGGATGTCTAAACAAGACATCAAAGATGAGTATAAAAAATCAGAGGGTGACCCGCTCATAAAATCAAAAATTAAACAGCGGCAAAGGGAAATGGCCATGAGACGGATGATGCAGGAAGTCCCAAAAGCGGACGTCATCATTACAAACCCGACCCACTACGCAATTGCCTTGAAATATGACGAAGAAAAGATGGACGCGCCCTATGTTGTAGCAAAGGGAACAGATATTTTGGCTTTGAAAATTAGAACAATTGCGAAAGAACATGATGTCATGACTGTAGAGAACCGGCCACTCGCCCGCGCCCTCTATGATCAAGTGGATATCGACCAAGCGGTGCCGGAAGAGTATTTTAAGGCGATCGCAGAAATTTTGGCTTACGTATATAAAACGAAACAAAAGATTTTATGAATTTTTGGTTTTAAAAGGAGAGAACAGGCATGTCAGCAAGAGATTTATCTGTTTTATTCAGTGTTATTTTAATCGTGGCGATGCTGGTCATACCGTTTCCGCCCATCCTATTAAGTATTTTAATCATTATTAATATTTCTCTTGCGCTTATCGTGCTTCTCACCACAATGAACATGCAAGAACCACTGCAATTTTCCATTTTTCCATCTTTGCTTTTGCTCTTAACACTGTTTCGTTTAGGGCTTAACATCTCTACAACCCGTTCTATTTTATCAACTGGAGATGCTGGTAAGGTTGTAGAAACGTTTGGATCATTTGTTGTTGGGGGCAATATACTCGTTGGTCTGGTTGTCTTCCTTATTCTGATCATCATTCAGTTTATTGTCATCACCAAAGGGGCAGAGCGTGTATCAGAGGTTGCGGCCAGATTTACACTCGATGCGATGCCAGGTAAACAGATGAGTATTGACGCAGATTTGAATGCAGGAATGCTGACAGAAAGTGAAGCTAGAAACCGCCGTGAAAAAGTAGCAAGAGAAGCAGACTTTTATGGTGCGATGGATGGTGCAAGTAAGTTCGTTAAAGGGGATGCCATCGCAGGTATTATCATCGTTATTATCAATATTATTTTTGGCATCATTATTGGGATGATTCAGCAAGGAATGTCAATTCAAGAATCAGCTTCCCACTTTACTCTTTTAACAGTAGGGGACGGAATTGTTTCGCAGATCCCTGCACTTCTTATTTCAACAGCGACAGGGATTGTTGTCACGAGAGCGGCTTCTAACGGAAACCTTGGTTCAGACATTACGGGTCAGCTCTTTGCCTTCCCTGCCATGCTTTACGTCACAGCAGGTACGATCTTCCTGCTTGGATTGTTTACGCCAATTGGCGTACTTTTGACAGGGCCGATCGCAGGTTTACTTGCACTCGGTGCGTACATGATGTCGAAAAACAAACAGGATCAAGAAGAGATTGAAGAAGTACTGGAAGAACAGGCAGAGGTAGAAGAGATGAAAAGTCCAGAAAGCGTCATTCATCTCCTGCAAATGGATGCCATTGAATTTGAATTTGGCTACGGGTTGATCCCACTTGCAGATGCCAATCAAGGCGGAGACCTGCTAGACCGAATTGTCATGATCAGAAGGCAGCTTGCTCTTGAACTAGGTCTTGTCATTCCAGTTGTCCGTATTCGAGACAACATTGCGCTGAACCCGAATGAATACAGGCTCAAAATAAAAGGGAACGAAGTGGCAAAAGGAGAGCTGCTGCTCGATCATTACTTAGCGATGTCTCCAACGCCTGATGATGATCCGATTGAAGGAATTGAAACAATCGAACCATCCTTTGGTCTGCCGGCAAAATGGATATCAGAAGCAGAAAAAGATCAGGCTGAAATGCTTGGGTATACAGTGGTCGATCCAGCATCTGTTGTGTCTACCCACATCACAGAGAAGATTAGACAGAACACCCATGAACTGCTTGGACGCCAAGAAACGAAGCAATTAATCGATCATCTGAAAGAAAGTTATCCAGTTCTAGTAGATGAGGTAACACCGAATCCACTAGCAGTCGGGGATATCCAAAAAGTACTTGCAAAGCTTCTGAAAGAAAAGGTCTCCATTCGAAACCTTGTGACCATTTTTGAGACCCTTGCAGACTACGGAAAATTAACGACTGATACAGACTTGCTAACAGAGTATGTTAGACAGGCACTTGCAAGACAGATTACTGCACAGTATGCAAGAGAAAATGAATCACTGAAAGTCGTGACATGCTCAGGACGAGTCGAAAAGGTGATTGCAGACAGCGTGCAGCAAACAGAGCATGGGAACTACTTATCGTTAGATCCAGAATCCTCTGAAAGTGTGATTCAATCAGTGGCGAGAGAAATTGAACAGCTTTCGCTTCGTCAGGAAACGCCGGTTCTATTATGCTCACCTCCTATAAGAATGTACGTCAAACAGTTGTTAGAAAGATATTTCCCAGATTTACCGGTACTATCTTATAACGAACTAGAAGCAAATGTGGAAGTACAGAGCATCGGAGTGGTGGATATCTAATGAAAATGAAAAAAATCACAGCGAATTCTATGCAGGAGGCAACGATCCAAATCAGGCAGCAGCTTGGGAAGGATGCCGTCATATTAAATTCGAAAACCGTTGTCAAACGAAAGCTGTTCGGTTTAAAGAAACAGCAAATGGTCGAAGTGATTGCAGTGCTGGATCAAGATTTTGAAGAAAGAGCCGGTAAAGGATTACAACCAGCAGCTGCGCCTATCCCAGTGTTACCGAAAAAGGAGCAGACTCAACACCTTACACAAGAGCTGCCGGCTGCTGCTCAAGCAGTCAAAGCAGCGCCTTCTCATTCTCAGCCTATAGAATATGCAAGAAACGAACGCCATGCCGGGATCTTGCCGGATTCTCTCATGAAAATGGATCAAAAGCTAAAGGATCAAGGTCTTGATGATGAGATTCGAGATGAGTGCTTAAAGGGTCTTTTAACAAAAGGTGCTGTGAAAGAAGAGCAGATTGAAAAAGAACTTGAAAAACTACTCACAGGGATGCTGCCGGCTCACACTTCTGATGAGCCGATGATTCGTTCGAAATACATTGTGCTGTTTGGTTCAACTGGTGCTGGTAAAACGACAACGATTGCAAAGCTTGCTGCGAAAACGGCTATTCAGCAGCAAAAGAAAATTGCTTTTATCACAACAGATACGTACCGTATTGCCGCGATTGAACAACTAAAAACATATGCTGAACTGCTGAATGCACCTCTTGAGGTTTGTTATTCAAGAGAGGACTTTGTGAAAGCACAGCAGACCTTTAAAGACTATGATCATATTTTCATCGATACAGCAGGCCGTAACTTTAAAGAAGAGGCGTACATCAAAGAGCTGACAGATATCATTCCATTTGATGAAAGCATTCAAAGTTTTCTCGTCATGAGTGCGACATCGAAATATCAAGATATGAAAGCCATGGTCAAACGTTTTGAACACGTTCCAATCGATCAATTTATTTTTACAAAAGTTGATGAAACAGACACGATGGGAACGATCTTTCAAATCATTGCAGAATCTCAAATCGGGCTCGGGTTTTTAACAAATGGTCAAAATGTACCTGAGGATATTCTTGAGAGTTCCCCCCTTGATTTGACAAGGATGGTCTTACAATGATGAAGCCTGACCAAGCCGAAGGTTTAAGAAAGCTTGTTCAGCAGAATCAACTGATTGTACCGAACTCTCTTCATGCGAATGGACAAGCGAAAACCATTGCTGTCATGAGCGGTAAAGGCGGAGTAGGTAAATCGAATTTGACGCTGAATATGGCACTGTCTATCGCAAGTACGGGCAAGCAAGTGCTCATCATCGACCTCGACTTTGGCATGGGGAATATTGATATTTTACTAGGGAAAACATCGACCAGCTCTATATTAGACGTGCTTGTTAGAAAAAAATCCTTCCAAGCGGCTATGACAAAAGGAACGGACAATCTGTATTACATTTCTGGCGGAAGCGGGCTTGAACAGCTGTTTTCTTTAGACAAAGATCAATGGTCGTTCTTTTTAGAAGAGATGGAGAAAATATTGAATGACTTTGATTGTATATTCTTTGATATGGGTGCAGGCTTGTCAAAAGATCAACTCCCCTTTGTCTTATCGGCAGGAGAGGTGGTCGTTGTGACAACGCCAGAACCAACATCCATCATGGATGCCTACAGCGCAATTAAGCACTTAGCCATTCATCAGTTTGAACAGTCTGTTCAAATCATCGTCAACCGGTGTAAAACCCCGTCAGAAGGGTCTGAAACGTACCGGAAATTAGCAGGAGTGGTGACATCCTTTCTACACCGAAAGCTTGTGTTTGCTGGGGCGGTGCCTGATGATCCTGCTGTTCCTAAAGCAGTCACTGAACAAATTCCATTTTATATGAAGCAGCCTCATTCAAGGCTAAGTAAAACCATTAAAATGCTGGCTGAAACACTGTATCATCAGCAGATAAGAGAGGCACGGAGAGAGCAGCATACGTTTATAGATAAGTTGTCCTCTTTTTTTAAAAGGAGGAAGGTGGACTCATGATTAGAGTGCTTGTAGTAGATGACTCGGCCTTTATGCGAAAACTCATCAGTGATTTTCTAAGTGCCGAGCAAGAAATTGAAGTCGTCGGAACGGCGCGAAATGGGGAAGATGCCTTAAAGCGGATTAAGGAATTGAATCCAGATGTTGTCACACTTGATGTGGAAATGCCTGTTCTAAATGGAACAGAAGCATTAAAACAAATTCTGGCTGAACACGACCTTGCTGTAATTATGGTGTCAAGCCAGACGAAGCAAGGGAAGGAATTAACCATCCATTGCTTAGAACTCGGTGCTTTTGACTTTGTGACAAAGCCTTCAGGAAGTATTTCGCTCGATTTACACAAAGTAAGAGGTCAAATTGTAGAGCGGGTACTTGCGGCAGGCCTGTCTAGAAAACGTACTGAGAAACAAGTTTCTCCTAAGCCGTTCATGAAGCCGCCAAGTCCAATTCCAGCGGCCGCTCCCCGTCTGCAAGAAGTAAGAAGCGGCTCATCACTCCGAAAGATTATTTCAATCGGAACTTCTACGGGAGGGCCTAGGGCGCTTCAACGAGTCGTCACGAAGCTGCCAAAAGACATAGAGGCGCCGATTTTGATTGTGCAGCATATGCCGGCAGGATTTACGGCATCGCTGGCTACTAGATTAGATCATTTATCACAAATTACAATCAAAGAAGCTCAAGATGGAGACATCGCTAAAAATGGAGTGGCTTACATAGCTCCTGGTGGATTGAATATGTCACTTCATGAACAAGGGGCAGCTTTAGTGATCAGGCTGTCCCCAGAAGACACTGACAGCCGTCACAAACCTTCTGTTAACTATTTATTTGAATCCATCAGCAACATAAAAGGTTACGAGAAAATCGCTGTCATTATGACAGGAATGGGTAGTGATGGCACAGAAGGTGTCAAAAAAATGGTCGCAAGCGGTCATACAAAAGTCATTGCAGAAAAAGAAGAATCATGTGTTGTTTTCGGAATGCCTAAATCAGTCATTAAAGCAGGCCTTGCACATGAAACAAGGCATGTGGATGACATCGCACATGCAATTATAAGCTCCATGAAAAAAGAGAGGGCGTGAACACGTTGGATGTAAACCAATACTTAGATATCTTTTTAGATGAAAGCAGAGAACACTTACAAACTTGTAATGAAAAACTTCTTGAATTAGAAAAGAACCCAACAGACTTGCAGCTAGTGAATGATATATTCAGAGCCGCTCATACACTGAAAGGCATGAGTGCAACGATGGGCTTTGATGATATGGCTCAATTAACACATCATTTAGAAAACATGTTTGATGCCATCAGAAACGAACAAATGATTGTCACTCCTGAATCAATGGATACGATGTTTGAAGCACTCGATCACCTTGAAGCAATGGTTCAATCGATTGCAGAGGGCGGGGATGGAAAACGTGATGTCACGGAGATTAGTAAAAAACTAGATGTGACAGGAAGCCATGCAGAAACAGCATCTGCCGTTGAGACTGCTGAAGCATCATCAGCTGCAAGCGACCTAGACTATAACGAATTTGAACGAACAGTTCTTGATGAAGCGAGAGAACAAGGCTTTAAATGTTATGAGCTGAACGTGACATTAAGTGACGCATGCTTATTAAAAGCCGTTCGTGTCTATATGATTTTTGAAAGACTGAACGAAGCAGGAGAAGTTGTCAAAACGGTTCCGAATGCAGAACTTTTAGAATCAGAAGATTTTGAATCTGAATTCAGCATTTCTTACTTATCGAAACAGCCGATGGAAGAAGTGAAAAAAATCGTGACAGCGATCTCAGAGGTTGAACAAGTGGAGATTTCTGAAGTCTCTGCCTTTGAAGAAGCGGCTCCGGCTGAAACAAAAGCAGAGAAACCTGAGCAGAAAAATGAAGAAGTCGCAGCTCCTGCTGCTAAAGCGCCAGCAAACGATGCGCCAAAAGCAAATGGCAATAACGGTGCAGCTGCCGGCGGAACGAAAACGATCCGTGTCAACATCGATCGTCTAGATTCACTTATGAACCTGTTTGAAGAGCTTGTCATTGATAGAGGACGTTTAGAACAGATTGCCAAAGAACTTGAAAACAACGAACTCACGGATACAGTGGAAAGAATGTCCCGTATTTCTGGAGACCTGCAATCGATCATCTTGAACATGAGAATGGTGCCTGTAGAAACGGTGTTTAACAGATTCCCACGTATGATTCGTCAATTGACGAAAGAGCTCAATAAGAAAATTGAACTGATCATTGAAGGTGCTGAGACAGAGCTTGATCGAACAGTGATCGATGAAATTGGCGATCCGCTCTTACACTTACTTAGAAACAGTCTCGATCACGGGATTGAATCACCAGAAGAACGTGTGAAAAAAGGCAAGCCAGAAAAAGGAACTGTTCTTTTAAAAGCATATCATAGCGGAAACCATGTCTTCATTGAAGTAGAAGATGATGGCGGCGGGATTAACCGTAAAAAGGTCCTTGAAAAAGCATTAGAGCGCGGAGTTATTACAGAAAGAGAAGCGGAAACGCTTGAAGATCACCAAATTGATTCATTGATCTTTGCAGCAGGGTTCTCTACAGCGGATACGATTTCTGATATCTCGGGCCGAGGTGTAGGTCTTGACGTTGTGAAAAACAAGCTGGAATCATTAGGTGGTTCTGTGAGTATTAACTCAACAGAAGGTCAAGGCTCACTGTTCTCAATTCAGCTTCCACTTACATTATCGATCATTTCCGTACTTCTTGTGAAACTAGAGGAAGAAACATTTGCTATTCCGATTTCTTCTATTATAGAAACGGCTGTCATTAAGAAGAGTGACATCCTTCAAACGCATGATCGTGAAGTCATTGATTTCCGTGGATTTATCGTACCGGTTGTGTACTTGAAGAAACAGTTCAACGTACCAAATGCGAATGATTTAGAAGAAGAACTGCACATTATTGTTGTCCGTAAAGGAGACAAGCTAACAGCATTTGTGGTCGATTCGTTTATCGGTCAGCAAGAGGTTGTATTGAAATCACTTGGAGATTACCTACCAAACGTATTTGCGATATCAGGCGCAACAATCTTAGGTGACGGTCAGGTTGCACTCATCGTTGACTGTAATGCACTGATTAAGTAAAAAACAATAGAGGAGCGGTCTGAAATGAGTACAGATATCAAAACTGGCGAAAAGATGATTGTGTTTATCGTAAACAAAAAAGAATACGCCATTTCAGTATCAGAAGTAAAGTCCATTGAAAAATGGCAGCAGCCGACAAGAGTTCCTGGCGTTGCCCCTTATATATGCGGTGTCATTAATCTACGTGGTGTCGTGACACCTGTCATTGACCTTAGAGTGAGACTTGGATCAACTGACAACGAGATTACAGACGAAACAAGAATGATTATTGTACAAGTTGGTGACATTGAAGTCGGCTGGATTGTTGATGAAGCAAATGATGTCATTACTGTTCATCAGGAAGAGGTAGAAACTTCTACTGATTCAGCTGAAAAAGAAGGACTGTCATGGGTGACAGGAATTATTAAGCATGATCAGCGTCTATTCAATATCATTCATGCTGGTGCGGTCCTCGACAAGAGCGTGCAAGATGCACCTGTTCATTAAGGGGGATGTGAAATGAGCATTTTCAATGAAATTAAAGATGAACAGCTAGATATTTTAAGTGAGGTTGGGAATATCGGAGCAGGCCATGCAGCGTCTGCTCTTGCCAGCCTATTGAACCGCAAAATTGATATGGCTGTTCCTTTTGTCAAAGTTCTCTCGTTTGAAGATTTAATGGATTTCTTTGGTGGAGCAGACCTTCCAGTTGCCAGTATCTTTTTGCGAATGGAGGGTGATCTTACCGGTTCAATCTTTTTCATTATGCCGTTTGAACAAGCGGAACAATTTGTAAGAGAGCTTGTTCAGGACCCAGCATTTGATATTGATACGATTCATGAACACATGCTAGGAACATCAGCGCTTCATGAGCTAGGAAATATTTTAGCGGGCTCTTATTTATCAGCACTTGCCGATTTAACAAAACTGCAGCTTCACCCAAGTGTTCCAGATGTCACGCTCGACATGTTCGGGGCTGTCATTAGTGAAGGATTAATGCAGTTTAGCCCGCTCGGCGATCAGGCGATTGTGATTGATACATCGATTTTTGATGATCAAAATCAGCAAGAGCTGAAAGGAAATATGTTTCTATTACCAGACTTTGAATCGTTTGAAAAACTGTTCAAAGCATTAGGTAACCTATAATGAACGTGCAGATTCCGGCAGTTGTAAAGGTTGGTATAGCGGATGTTCAGCTTGTGAAAACACCGGACCGTATTCGGACATCCGGTCTCGGTTCTTGCGTAGGACTTGTCCTTTTTGACCAAGAAAAAAAACTGGCAGGACTTGTCCATGTCATGCTTCCAGACTCCTCTCTTTCAAAAGGAGCGGTAGAGAACCTGGCTAAGTATGCAGATACAGGTGTTAAGCATACAATTGATCTGCTCTTAAAAGAAGGAGCGCGTAAACATGCGCTAAAAGCGAAGCTTGCTGGCGGCGCAGAAATGTTTAAATTTAAGTCAACCAATGATCTGATGAGAATTGGACCTAGAAATGTATCAGCTGTGAAAGAACATCTGTCTCTTCATCATATCCCGATCATTAGTGAGGACACGGGCGGAAACAATGGACGCACGATTGAATTCGATCCGCTTACAACAGAACTTGAGATCCGCACTGTGAAACAAGGCATTATGAAGATATAACTAAGGAAGTATAGGGGGAGAAAGATGCAATCCTTAAATTACGAAGATCAGGCGCTATGGGCTAGATGGAAAGAGTGGAAGGACCCAGCTGCTGGAGATGATCTTATGCGCCGCTATATGCCGCTCGTCACATATCATGTTGGAAGAATTTCCATCGGTCTCCCGAAGTCAGTGCACAAAGAAGACTTGATCAGTCTAGGGATGCTCGGTTTATATGATGCCCTTGAAAAATTTGACCCCGGAAGAGATCTGAAGTTTGATACATATGCATCCTTCAGAATTCGCGGGGCCATCATCGACGGTCTTCGTAAAGAGGACTGGCTGCCTCGTACATCAAGAGAAAAAACAAAAAAAGTAGAAGCGGCAATTGAAAAGCTTGAACAGCGATATTTACGAAATGTGACACCAACAGAGGTTGCTGAAGAACTCGGCATGAGTGAACAAGATGTGGTCACAACGATGAATGAAGGGTTCTTTGCGAATTTGCTCTCGATTGATGAGAAGCTGCATGATCAAGAAGACGGAGAAAACGTTCAAGTCATGATTCGCGACGAAAAGACTGTGACACCTGAAGAAAAAATGCTGAAAGATGAATTAATTGAACAGCTTGCCGAAAAAATGACAGAGCTTTCGGAAAAAGAAAAGCTTGTGATTAGTCTTTTCTATAAAGAGGAATTGACATTAACGGAAATTGGTCAAGTGCTTAATTTATCGACCTCCCGCATTTCGCAAATTCATTCAAAGGCATTGTTCAAGCTTAAGCATCTGCTTGATAAAGCCATTCAATCTTAAAGAGTTAGTGAGTGAAAAAATATGCTATGGCTGATTAGCTTTATGCTTCATGCTGCACTTATTTATTTTGTGATCATTTTATACACGAGAATGAATTCGCTGAAGGCAACAGAACAAAAGCAGCGAGAGCTTTTAGAAGAAACGGAAAATACCCTGGCTGCATTTTTGATGGAAGTCAAAGAAGAGAATGAAAAACTATCAAAAGCTGCAGCCACTTCCCCTGATTTTTCTGCTGAAGAGCTGAAATCGGATCTTCAGACACCAAAGCAGCCACAACCACCAATTGAATCCCAGCAATCGGTAGAAAGTGAAGATCCAGTTCCAGAGCACCTGTCGGCTCTCCTTAGCGAAGTTGAGGTGCAGGAAGAGAAGGTAAACGAACCCGTTTCAAGTCTCGAAACAGAAGCTTCTGCGCCTTCTGAAAGTGAAAGAGAAGAAACATTCGAGGATCAAGTAAAGGCCTTATATGATCAAGGGCTATCATTAGAAGAAATAGCGAAAGAATTAAAAACGGGCAAGACAGAAATCGAGCTTTTATTAAAATTTAGCGGAAAGCTGTAAAGGATTCTTGATTGTCAGTCCATCATGTGTTATATTATTTCTTGGTGTTAAATACACACGCTTAATGATTCGTATGAAGGTGCTGCCGTGGCGCAGTTTTATGTGAACATGACTTAAGCGGAGGAAAAAAAACCATTATATTAGGAGGCAACAACATGTCAGTTATTTCTATGAAACAATTGCTAGAAGCTGGTGTTCACTTCGGTCACCAAACACGCCGTTGGAACCCAAAAATGAAGCGTTACATCTTTACAGAGCGTAACGGTATCTACATCATCGATCTTCAAAAAACGGTGAAAAAAGTAGAGGAAGCTTACAACTTCACGAAAAACCTTGCTGCTGACGGAGGAAAAATCCTTTTCGTTGGTACGAAAAAGCAAGCACAAGATTCAGTGAAAGAAGAAGCAATCCGTTCTGGTATGTTCTATGTAAACCAACGCTGGCTTGGTGGAACGTTAACAAACTTTGAAACAATCCAAAAACGTATCAAACGTTTAAAAGATATCGAAAAAATGCAAGAAAACGGTACGTTCGAAGTTCTTCCTAAGAAAGAAGTCGTTCAACTGAAAAAAGAATTAGAACGTCTTGAAAAATTCCTAGGCGGAATCAAAGACATGAAGGGTCTTCCAGATGCACTTTTCATTATCGACCCTCGTAAAGAGCGTATTGCAGTTGCAGAAGCTCGTAAATTGAATATCCCAATTATCGGTATCGTTGACACAAACTGTGATCCAGACGAAATTGATGTTGTGATCCCTGCAAACGATGATGCAATCCGTGCTGTAAAACTTCTAACTGCTAAAATGGCAGATGCGATTCTTGAGTCTAAACAAGGCGAAGAAGAAGCTGTTGTAGAAGAAACGACAGAAACTGAAACAACAACTGCGTAACCTATTCAAAAGGTGATAAGAGGGAACTGCCTTTTATCACCTTTTTTTCACCTAGTAATCCGTGTTTTAACATAGAAGGAGGAAATGTAAAATGGCAATTACTGCTCAATTAGTAAAAGAACTGCGTCAAAAAACTGGTGCAGGTATGATGGACTGTAAAAAAGCGTTAACAGAAACTGATGGTGACATCGATAAAGCAATCGATCTTCTAAGAGAAAAAGGGATCGCAAAAGCTGCGAAAAAAGCAGACCGTATTGCGGCAGAAGGATTAACTCTTATTAAAACTGACGGCAATACTGGCGTTATCCTAGAAGTGAACTCTGAGACTGATTTCGTTGCGAAAAACGAAGGATTCCAAAATCTTCTTAACGAACTTGCTGATCATTTACTTGCTGCGAAACCTGCAACAATTGAAGAAGCACATGCTTCTAAAATGGAAAATGGTTCAACAGTTGAAGAACATATTACTTCTGCAATTGCGAAAATCGGAGAAAAAATTACGCTGCGCCGTTTCTCAGTCATCACAAAAGAAGATAACGCTGCATTCGGTTCTTACTTACACATGGGCGGACGCATCGGTGTATTAGCGGTTCTTAACGGAACAACTGATGAAGAGCTTGCGAGAGACATCGCAATGCACGTTGCTGCTGTAAACCCTAAATACATTTCTCGTGACCAAGTGTCTGAAGAAGAAGCAAACCGTGAGCGTGAAGTATTAACACAACAAGCGCTTCAAGAAGGAAAGCCTGAAAATATCGTTGCTAAAATGGTAGAAGGCCGACTAAACAAATTCTTCGAAGAAATTTGCTTACTTGACCAAGCATTCGTTAAAAACCCAGATGAAAAAGTGAAACAAGTTGTAGGTGCGAAAAACGCAACTGTTCAAACTTATGTTCGCTATGAAGTGGGCGAAGGTATCGAAAAACGTCAAGACAACTTTGCTGAAGAAGTCATGAGCCAAGTGAAAAAATAATGTTTGAAAAGCTCTCTGGGGCTTTTTTAGGGAGCACAAGCACTGTGTTCCCTATTTTTTAGAGGATATTGATTTACAAAAGACGGTTTCTTACGCATAATAAGAGACGGTATAGTTTACACTTGGAGGTTATCATGAGCAAACCGAAATATAATCGCATTGTACTGAAGCTAAGTGGAGAAGCACTAGCTGGTGATGCTGGAAATGGAATTAACCCAACTGTCATTCAATCAATTGCAAAGCAAGTAAAAGAAATTGCAGAACTTGATGTTGAAGTTGCAGTCGTTGTAGGCGGAGGAAACCTTTGGCGTGGTAAGACAGGCAGTGACTTAGGAATGGACCGGGCAACAGCAGACTATATGGGAATGCTTGCAACAGTGATGAATTCATTGGCATTACAAGACAGCCTAGAAACGCTTGGCATTCAGTCTAGAGTACAAACCTCTATCGAAATGAGACAGGTTGCAGAGCCATACATAAGAAGAAAAGCGATCCGTCACCTTGAGAAGAAACGTGTCGTGATTTTTGCTGCAGGTACTGGTAACCCTTATTTCTCTACTGATACAACAGCAGCACTTCGTGCAGCTGAAATTGAAGCAGATGTCATTTTAATGGCGAAAAACAATGTAGATGGTGTCTACAGTGCTGATCCTCGTACAGATGCGGATGCAGTAAAATATGATAAGCTTTCATATCTTGATGTACTAAAAGAAGGGCTTGCTGTAATGGATTCTACTGCGTCCTCATTATGTATGGACAATGACATTCCATTAATCGTCTTCTCTATTATGGAAGAAGGAAATATTAAACGTGCCGTCAATGGCGAATCAATCGGAACGATCGTGAGGGGGAAATAACGTGTCAAAAGAAGTGTTGAACCAAACAAAAGAAAAAATGGAAAAAGCCGTTCAAGCATACGGACGTGAACTAGCAACTGTCCGTGCGGGCAGAGCTAATGCTTCCCTTTTAGACAAAGTAACAGTGGATTACTATGGTGCGCAAACACCACTAAACCAAATTGCGTCAATTACAGTGCCAGAAGCACGTATGCTGATTATCACACCTTACGATAAAACAGCGATCGGTGATATCGAAAAGGCGATCCAAAAGTCTGATCTTGGTATCACACCAACAAGTGACGGAAACGTGATCCGTATTGCGATCCCAGCACTAACAGAAGAAAGACGTAAAGAACTTGTAAAAGTTGTGAGAAAATACTCAGAAGAAGCAAAAGTAGCTGTTCGTAACGTTCGTCGTGATGCAAACGATGAATTGAAAAAGCTAGAGAAAAATGGGGAGATCACTGAAGATGAATTAAGATCATCTACAGAGGATGTTCAAAAATTGACAGATGAATATGTCGCTAAAATTGATGAAGTGACAAAAGATAAAGAAAAAGAAATCATGGAAGTTTAAGAAAAAACTATGTACAATAGATAATAGTGAAAAGACCCTCTTCATGTTTACAGGGGGTTTTTTTGTTAATACTGTTGAGGACTATATTATTAGCGGGAACGCAACCTTTTTGGGTGATGGAGGAATCTCATGCTCAATATACTCAAAAATTGGAAGAATCAGCAAACAGCAGCTTCCAACTTAGAAAGCCTGACAAAAGAAGACATATTAAATGGAGAAATTCCTGAACATATCGCCATTATCATGGATGGGAATGGAAGATGGGCAAAGAAACGTGCACTTCCACGGGTAGCAGGACATCATGAAGGAATGAAAGTTGTCAAGCGCATGACCAAGCTTGCAAATGAGCTGAATGTCAAAGTGCTGACTTTGTATGCTTTCTCTACAGAAAATTGGAAACGTCCAAAACTAGAAGTAGACTTTTTAATGAAGCTTCCTGAAGAGTTTCTAAACATCTATCTGCCTGAACTCATCGAGGAAAATGTCCGTGTACGTTTAACAGGTGATCCAGACGGCCTCCCGCAGCATACGAAAAAAGCGGTAGAGAACGCAGTAAAGAGTACGGCGAATAATGACGGACTCATTTTAAATTTTGCGCTCAATTATGGAGGACGGACAGAAATTATTTCTGCATGCAGACAAATTTCTGAAAAAGTCAAAGAAGGCAAGCTTCGAGCAGAAGACATCACAGAAGAGATGTTTTCAGCTTATTTAATGACAGAATCTCTTCAAGATCCGGATTTGCTTATTCGCACGAGTGGAGAAATTAGATTAAGCAACTTTATGCTTTGGCAAATTGCGTACAGTGAGTTTGTCTTTACGGATGTGCTTTGGCCTGACTTTTCTGATGAGCATCTCATAGACGCTATCGGAGAGTACCAGCGCCGCGGCCGGAGGTTCGGTGGAATTTAGAGGGTGGTGCAGATGAAACAAAGAATTTTGACGGGTGTTCTGGCAGCTGCAGTGTTTTTACTTGCAGTGATTTATGGACAAATGCCATTTACCCTGCTGATTTATTTAATGGGAAGTGTCGCTCTCTTTGAGCTTCTTAGAATGAAAAAGATTTCGATTTTCAGCTTTCCTGGCATTGTCAGCTTAATATTGCTTTGGCTTTTAATGGGCGGAGAAAATAGCTTCTTCCCGAACGTAGACGCATCAAAAATGCAGATTGCTTTATTTGCAGTCTTAATCCTTTTAACTTATACAGTTCTGAGCAAAAACTCTTTCACATTCGATGAGGTTGCTTTTGTTATATTAGCCACATTATATATTGGCGTTAGTTTCTATTATTTTATTCAAATTAGAGGCTTGTATGGCATGAGTGCGATCTTCTTCGCAGCGGTGATTATTTGGTCCACTGACTCAGGTGCCTATTTTATTGGGAAATCTATGGGGAAACGAAAGCTTTGGCCAGAGATCAGCCCAAACAAAACAGTAGAAGGATTTATCGGCGGAATCGTCACAGCGGTCGTGCTGTCACTTGTGTTCCAGGCGGTTACAGGATTTTTGCCATCATATCTGCTTGTTATGTTTATTACTCTTTTGCTCAGTATTTTTGGACAGCTTGGCGACCTTGTGGAATCTGCTTTAAAGCGTCATTACCATGTGAAGGATTCAGGGACAATCCTCCCAGGTCATGGCGGAATTTTGGACAGGTTTGACAGCTTTTTATTCGTTCTGCCGTTTTTATATTTATTGCTGGCCACGTTTGCTAGCTAACCTCATAGAAACTAATTGAACGAGAGAAGGAGTGGCAATTTGAAATATATTTCACTATTAGGCGCAACAGGATCAATTGGAGAACAAACATTAGATGTGATCAGGCAGCATCCAGACAAATTCAAGTTGAAAGCGATGACGTTTGGCAGAAATATAGACAAGGCCATCCCTATCATTGAACAATTTCAGCCTGAATTTGTTGGATGTGTAGACGAAGCGACCTATCGCACGTTAAAAGGTCATTCATTTCAATACGATGTCAAAATGGCTGCGGGTGATGAAGCAAACATCGAAGCAGCGACCTATGATGCAGTGGATGTTGTGGTCAATGCACTGGTAGGAAGTGTCGGACTTGTACCGACATTAAAAGCCATTGAACAAAAAAAGACGATCGCACTTGCAAATAAGGAAACACTTGTGACAGCTGGTCATATAGTAAAAGAGTACGCCAAAAAGTATGACGTGCCTTTACTTCCTGTCGATAGTGAACACTCCGCTATTTTTCAATCCCTGCAAGGTGAACAAGCTAAAAACATTGAACGCTTAATCGTCACAGCTTCAGGCGGCAGTTTCCGAGATAAAAAACGCACGGAGCTTGAAGGTGTAACGGTAGAAGAAGCGCTGAATCATCCGAACTGGTCCATGGGCGCAAAAATCACGATCGATTCAGCGACCATGATGAATAAGGGGCTTGAGGTGATTGAGGCGCATTGGCTGTTTGATATCCCATACGATCAAATTGATGTGCTGTTACATAAAGAGAGCATCATCCATTCCATGGTGGAATTCCATGACAAAAGTGTCATGGCTCAGTTAGGTACACCTGACATGAGGGTTCCGATTCAATACGCGCTCACTTATCCTGATAGAGCGCCATTAAAAGAAGCGAAATCATTAAACCTTTGGGAGATTGGACAATTAAATTTCCAAAAAGCGGATTTTGACAGGTATCGCTGCTTACATTTTGCTTATGAATCAGGTAAAATAGGAGGGACAATGCCTACTGTGCTTAATGCAGCCAATGAAATAGCTGTTGATGCATTTTTAAAAGGCAAAGTAACGTTCCTGCAAATTGAAGAATTGATTGAAAAGGCACTGAACAGACATCATGTGATTTCAACGCCTAGTTTGCAAGATATCCATGAAGTGGACAAAGATACACGAGACTTTGTTCAATCAATCCTCGCATAAGGTGGTATGTTCGTGAATACAGTGATTGCGTTTATTATTATTTTTGGAACGCTCGTTTTTTTCCACGAGCTTGGCCATTTAATTATGGCGCAGCGCGCAGGCATTTTATGCCGCGAGTTCGCAATTGGTTTTGGACCGAAGATTTTCTCCTTTAAACGAAAAGAAACCGTCTATACCATCAGACTTCTGCCAATCGGCGGATTTGTTAAAATGGCTGGAGAAGACCCTGAAGTCATTGAAATTAAACCGGGTCATACAGTGGGGCTCTTATTCAATGAGCAAAATGAAGTAGAAAAAATCATTTTAAATGATAAAGAAAAATATCCTGATGCACTTGTCATTGAAGTTGAACAAATTGATTTAGATCATGCGATGAGAATTTCAGGATATGAGGCTGGAAATGAAGACATTCTGACTGGCTACAATGTAAGCCAAACAAGCTTCTATATTGCAGATGGTGAAGAAATTCAAATTGCGCCATACAACCGTCAGTTTGGTTCAAAAACAGTATGGCAGCGTATTAAAGCCATTGCAGCTGGACCGATTATGAACTTTATCCTGGCATATGTGATTCTAGTGGCTTTAGGATTTATTCAAGGTGTAACCGTGGATGATCCTGTACTTGGTAAGCTGACAAAAGACGGCCGGGCAGCGCAAGCCGGGCTTATGCAGGGAGATCATATCGTTTCAATTAACGGGGATAAAATGAATTCTTGGACAGACGTTGTTCAAACGGTTCAAAAGAACCCAGATAAAAAAATGAATGTCGTCATTGACCGAGATGGCAAAGAAAGCACCATTCAAGTTGTACCGGAAGCTGTGAAGGCCGAAGGAAAAACCATTGGCCGTTTTGGCTCTTACCCGCCAACAGAAAATGGCTTTCTCAAAGTCATCTCATCCTCAGGAACGACAGTGATATCAACAGCAGGTCTCATCTTAACGAACTTGCAAAAGATTGTCACAGGACAATTTTCATTAGATATGCTTGCAGGTCCTGTTGGAATATATGATATGACAGGAGAAGTAGCGAAACAAGGTGTGTTAACATTAATGCAGTTTGCTGCGTTTCTTAGTATCAACTTAGGGATCGTGAATTTATTACCGATTCCTGCATTAGACGGAGGAAGATTACTTTTCCTATTCGTTGAAGCCATTCGCGGCAAACCAATTAATCGTGAGAAAGAGGCACTTGTTGTCTTCATTGGTGTTGCGTTCCTCATGCTATTAATGCTAGTAGTGACATGGAATGACATCCAGCGATTATTTTTATAAAAACCAATGTCTCTTGTTTCTCATTCTGGGAAACAAGAGTTTTTGTGAGAAGTCCTATTTCTTAAATGAGGTGTAACGACATGAGACAATCCTTGACTTTCATTCCAACTCTTCGAGAGGTGCCGGCAGATGCTGAGGCAAAAAGTCATCAGCTATTAGTAAGAGCTGGATTTATTAGACAAAACACGAGCGGTATTTATCATTACCTGCCGTTAGCACATAAAGTGATTCAGCACATTCAAGCCATTGTTCGCAAGGAAATGGAAAAGGCGGGAGCAGCTGAGCTGTTAATGCCAGTGCTGCAGCAAGCAGAAATGTGGCAAGAGTCAGGAAGATGGTATACATACGGTCCAGAACTCATGCGTATGAAAGATCGTCACGGCCGCGAGTTTGCACTTGGCCCAACACACGAAGAAGTGATCACATCACTCGTACGCAGTGAAGTCAAATCGTATAAAAAGCTTCCTTTGACACTTTATCAAATCCAATCTAAATTCCGTGATGAACAAAGACCTCGCTTTGGGTTATTGCGCGGACGTGAATTTATTATGAAGGACGCCTATTCATTCCACTCTTCACCAGAGAGCCTTGATGACACATACAACAAAATGTTTACAGCTTACTCGAATGTCTTTTCAAAAGTAGGTCTTAACTTTAGACCCGTCATTGCCGATTCTGGGGCAATGGGAGGAAAAGATACACATGAGTTTATGGCACTGTCAGAAGTAGGAGAAGATACAATCGCATACTCTGACACATCTTCCTACGCTGCGAACATTGAAATGGCTGAGGCTGTGTATCACGGAGAAGAAGCAAACCCTGCGGACTTCAAAGAACTCGAGAAAGTACACACGCCTCAGGTGAAGACGATACAAGATGTTGCGTCATTCTTAGAAGTGGCTCCTTCTACATGTATCAAATCTGTCTTGTTTAAAGCGGACGATGCGTATGTACTTGTCCTGACAAGAGGCGATCATGAAGTAAATGATGTGAAAGTGAAAAACTTAGTTGGAGCACAGCTTGTAGAGCTTGCTTCACGTGAGGAAGTACTAGACGTGATCGGAACAGAACCAGGATTTGTTGGACCAGTGAAGCTTGAAGCGGAAGTAACGATTTATGCAGACCACGCTGTCAAAGGAATGACAAATGCAGTTGCAGGTGCAAATGAATCGGATTATCACTATGTCAATGTTAATCCTGCTCGTGATCTGTCAGTGAAGGAATACACAGATCTTCGCTTGATTCAAGAAGGAGACGTTTCTCCAGATGGTGAAGGCACAATCCAGTTCGCAAAAGGAATTGAAGTAGGACAAGTCTTTAAGCTAGGCACACGTTATTCAGAGGCAATGGATGCAACATACCTCGATGAAAATGGACGTGCGCAGCCAATGATCATGGGCTGCTATGGCATCGGAATTTCTAGAACCCTTTCTGCGATTGTTGAACAACATCATGATGACAAGGGGATTATTTGGCCAGAAACAGTTGCGCCATATGATCTTCATCTACTTGCCTTAAATATGAAAAACGATGCACAAAAGGAACTGGCTGAAACGCTGTATGAGCGTTTACAGGAAGAGGGCTATGAAGTCCTTTTCGATGACCGCCAAGAGCGTGCAGGCGTCAAATTTGCCGACAGTGACTTAATTGGACTGCCAATTCGCATTAGCTGCGGGAAACGTTCAGAAGAAGGTATTGTCGAAGTGAAATTTAGAAAATCAGGTGAATCACACGAAGTATCTGTTGATGAACTGATTTCATTTATACGCCAAGCATAAAAAACGAACAAAAAAATGAAGGTACCTCCTGCAAAAAAGAGGTACCTTTCTGATTTGCAAAAGGAGGGTCCTGTCTTGGATGAACAATTACCGATTACCCGGCGGCAATTTCATATATTACTCAATCAGATTCAAATGACAGATGATGACCTCAGCCGTTACTTTGAAGAAGGCGAGATCGTCAAATTGACGGTGCATAAGGCGGCAAAAACGTGGCATTTCCTTTTTAAATTTAAGGCACTTTTGCCTTACAAAGTATATGCAATGTTTTTAAGCAGGCTGACAAATGCATTTTCTCATATCGCACAAGTCACTTGTACGATTGAAGTCAATGATCCGCACATATCTGAAGAGCTCGTTCAATCGTATTGGTCACATTGTGTGGAAGAGCTTCAAGGAATTTCTCCCCCAATCATCAGCTTGCTTCAACAGCAAAAACCAGCGCTGTCTGGACATAAGATCATCATCAAAACAAAAAGCGAAACTGAGGCTTTGGCCATCAAAAAGAAATATAGCCCAATGCTTCAGGCTGCATTTAAACAAGTCGGTTTTCCAGAACTTCAATTTGATACAGAAATTTTTGTATCAGATCAAGAGATTCAGAAGTTCAGAGAACAAAAACTTGCTGAAGATCAAGAAAGAGCCATGCAAGCCCTTGTTGAGATGGAGAAGAAGGAAAGTGAGGATCAAGAGGAAGCCCCTTCTGGCCCTCTGATGATTGGCTATCAAATCAAAGACAATGAAGAAATACGTACGCTTGATAGTATTATGGACGAAGAAAGACGAATCACCGTCCAAGGATACGTGTTTGATGCAGAAACGCGCGAACTAAAAAGCGGTAGAACCCTTTGTATCTTTAAAATTACCGATTATACGAATAGTATTTTGATCAAAATGTTTGCGAGAGAAAAAGAAGATGCTCAGCTCATGAAATCCTTGAAAAAAGGGATGTGGGTCAAAGCAAGAGGAAGCATTCAAAACGATACGTTTGTGAGAGATCTTGTCATGATCGCAAATGACGTCAATGAAATGAAACCTCAGCTGAAAGAAGATACTGCACCAGAGGGAGAAAAGCGTGTTGAGCTTCATTTGCATTCGCCAATGAGCCAGATGGATGCTGTCACTGGCATCGGTAGACTTGTTGAACAAGCAAAAAAATGGGGGCATGAGGCCATTGCCCTGACAGATCACGCCGTTGTACAATCCTTTCCAGATGCGTATGCAGCAAGTAAAAAGCATGGCATCAAAATGATGTACGGGGTGGAAATCAATTTAGTCGATGACGGGGTACCGATTGCGTATAATCCAGAGCACCGCTTGTTAGAAGATGCGACGTTTGTCGTATTTGATGTTGAGACAACGGGACTCTCTGCTGTGTATGATACGATCATTGAGCTTGCAGCTGTGAAAATCAAAGGCGGGGAAATCATTGACCGCTTTGAGGCATTTGCAAACCCTCATCATCCGTTATCAGCAACAACCATTGAACTAACCGGTATCACGGACGACATGGTGAGAGATGCACCAGATGTGGTCGATGTTGTTCGAGATTTCAAAGAGTGGATTGGACAAGATATCCTTGTTGCTCACAATGCGAGCTTTGATATGGGCTTTTTAAATGCAGCATATAAGCGACTGTTAAAAACAGATAAAGCGTCAAACCCTGTCATTGATACATTAGAACTCGGCCGATTCCTTTATCCTGAATTTAAAAATCACCGGCTGAACACCCTGTGTAAAAAGTTTGATATTGAACTCACGCAGCATCACCGGGCGATTTATGATGCAGAAGCAACTGGTTACCTCATGCTGAAGATGCTAAAAGATGCGGCTGAAAAAGAGATTGCTTACCACGATCAATTAAATGAAAACATGGGGCAGTCCAATGCGTATCAGCGCTCACGTCCTTACCATGCAACAGTGATTGCACAAAATGAGACGGGTCTAAAGAATTTATTTAAGCTTGTTTCACTTTCTCATATTCATTATTTCTACCGCGTGCCGCGTATCCCTCGCTCACAGCTTGAGAAATATCGAGAAGGTTTAATTGTTGGGTCTGCTTGTGATAAGGGTGAAGTGTTTGAAGGGATGATGCAGAAGTCACCTGATGAGGTAGAAGACATTGCCGCATTTTACGACTATTTAGAAGTTCATCCGCCAGAAGTGTATCAGCATTTACTCCAGCTGGAGCTTGTTCGGGATGAACGTGCATTAAAAGAGATCATCACAAACATTGTGAAACTTGGTGAAAAACTGAATAAACCAGTCGTGGCGACTGGAAATGTGCACTACCTGCATCCAGAAGACAAAATTTATCGCAAAATATTAATTTCATCACAAGGCGGGGCGAATCCGCTTAATCGTCATGAACTGCCAAAAGTTCATTTTAGAACAACTGATGAAATGCTAGAAGCATTCTCTTTCCTTGGAGACGAGAAGGCGAAAGAGATTGTCGTGACGAATACGCAAAAAGTATCTGAGATGGTCGAAAGTATTAAACCAATCAAAGACGATCTTTATACACCAAAAATCGAAGGTGCAGATGAAGAAATTCGGGAAATGAGCTATAACATGGCTCGTAGCATCTACGGTGACGATTTACCGAAAATTGTAGAAGACCGGATTGAGAAAGAATTAAAGAGTATTATTGGTCACGGTTTCGCTGTTATTTATTTAATTTCTCATAAGCTTGTTAAGAAATCACTTGATGATGGATATCTAGTTGGTTCAAGGGGATCAGTTGGTTCATCTCTCGTTGCGACATTAACAGAGATTACAGAAGTAAACCCGCTTGCACCGCACTATGTATGTCCAAGTTGCAAGCACTCTGAGTTCTTTAATGACGGATCGGTTGGCTCAGGATTTGACCTTCCTGATAAAGACTGTCCTGAATGCGGGACGCCGTATAAAAAAGACGGACACGATATTCCGTTTGAAACGTTCTTAGGTTTTAAAGGAGATAAAGTGCCCGATATCGACTTGAACTTCTCAGGAGAATATCAGCCGATTGCCCATAACTATACGAAAGAGCTGTTTGGTGAAGAGTATGTATACCGCGCAGGTACAATCGGTACCGTTGCAGAAAAAACGGCATATGGTTATGTGAAAGGCTACGCAGGAGATCATAACCTTCATATGAGAGGTGCTGAAATTGACCGGCTCGTACAGGGCTGTACGGGCGTCAAACGGACAACGGGCCAACATCCAGGCGGTATTATCGTCGTGCCGGATTATATGGACATTTACGATTTCTCACCAATTCAATATCCAGCAGATGCGACAGGTTCTGATTGGAAAACGACGCATTTTGATTTCCATTCAATCCATGATAACTTACTGAAACTAGATATTCTTGGACACGATGATCCAACGGTCATTCGGATGCTTCAGGACTTGAGCGGAATTGACCCAAAAACGATTCCGACAGATGATCCTGAGGTCATGAAAATCTTCCAAGGAACGGAACCTCTCGGTGTCACAGAAGAACAAATTGGATGTAAAACGGGAACACTTGGGATCCCAGAGTTTGGCACAAGGTTTGTTCGTCAGATGCTTGAAGATACAAAACCGACCACCTTCTCGGAGCTTGTTCAGATCTCTGGTCTATCTCACGGTACAGATGTATGGCTCGGCAACGCCCAAGAGCTGATTCATAATAAAACGTGTGAACTAAGCGAAGTGATTGGCTGTCGTGATGATATTATGGTCTATCTGATTTATCAAGGTTTAGAGCCGTCACTTGCCTTTAAAATCATGGAATCTGTTCGTAAAGGGAAGGGACTTCCTCCTGAATGGGAAGAAGAAATGAAGAATAATAACGTACCGAACTGGTACATTGATTCTTGTAAAAAGATTAAATACATGTTCCCTAAAGCCCACGCGGCTGCTTATGTATTAATGGCCGTTCGGATTGCTTATTTCAAGGTGCACCATGCACTTCTGTACTATGCGGCTTATTTTACCGTTCGTGCTGATGATTTTGATATCGAAACGATGACAAAAGGATCGAATGCGATTCGAGCGGTCATGGACGATATTAACTCAAAAGGTCTTGATGCATCACCGAAAGAGAAGAACCTATTAACTGTACTAGAGCTTGCACTTGAAATGTGTGAAAGAGGCTATCACTTTAAAAAAGTAGACCTATACCGGTCAAGTGCCACTGAGTTTATCATTGATGGAGACGGGCTAATCCCGCCATTCAACTCCATCCCTGGACTCGGAACAAACGTTGCGTTAAATATTGTACGCGCACGCCAAGATGGTGAATTCCTTTCAAAAGAAGATTTACAAAAACGAGGAAAAGTGTCTAAGACCATCCTTGAGTATTTGGATCGTCAAGGTTGCTTAGAAGCACTTCCTGATCAAAACCAGCTTTCTTTGTTCTAATGTGAAAAATGAGGAGCGCCCTTAAAGGGCGTTCTTTTTGTATATACAATAATATTATTATGTTAACTAAATATTTTAACTGGAATTATTTTCTTGTTGTTTCATATATCTTGATTTAACGTCGTGTTTTGAGAGAAGAGATTGTATGTCATTCTTTCTACCCAAATAGAGCAAAAAAGAGAATTTAGCCGTCTGAAATGTTCTCATACGACATATGATCATTTTGGGTACAGTCACATGAAGAATCAGGAGAAAACCCTCGGTGAGCGTCAAGCTGATGGCTGTTTACTATGCACATTTTTGAAACACGCTTGATTCTTTTCAACACTGTACAAAACACGAACGGAATAACAAGGAGGTGGTCATTTCTTGTTCAATGTTTCACGTTTAAGAAAAATGAAGGGGTGAGAAGTAGGTACATGTCAGATTACAACTATGTAGAGGTGCTTCAAAAATCCATTTTGTTTTACGAAGCCCAGCGTTCCGGAAAGCTTCCTGAAAGCAATCGTCTTAACTGGCGAGGGGATTCTGGACTAGAGGATGGGAAAGATGTTGGTCATGATTTAACAGGCGGCTGGTACGATGCTGGTGATCATGTGAAGTTCGGACTTCCGATGGCTTACTCGGCAGCCGTGCTTGCATGGACAGTCTATGAGTACCGAGAAGCTTACGAAGAGGCAGAGCTGCTTGATGATATGTTAGATCAAATCAAGTGGGCAACCGATTATTTTTTGAAAGCCCATACAGGTCCAAATGAATTTTGGGCACAAGTAGGCGATGGGAACGCAGATCATGGCTGGTGGGGTCCAGCAGAAGTGATGCCGATGAACCGGCCAGCATTTAAAATTGATGAACATTGTCCAGGAACAGAAGTGGCCGCCCAAACCGCAGCCGCTTTAGCAGCAGGTTCAATTATTTTTAAAGAAACTGATGCGCCTTATGCAGCAAAGCTTCTCACCCATGCAAAACAGCTTTATGCATTTGCTGACCAATATCGCGGTGAGTATACAGATTGTGTCACCAATGCGCAGCCATTTTATAACTCTTGGAGTGGCTATATTGATGAGCTCATTTGGGGTGGAATATGGCTCTACTTGGCGACAAATGACCAGACCTATTTAAACAAAGCACTAAAAGCAGTAGAAGAATGGCCGAAGGATTGGGACTATACGTTTACGATGTCGTGGGACAATACCTTTTTTGCTTCGCAAATTTTACTTGCGAGAATCACAAAGGAGAAAAGGTTTATCGAATCGACGGAGCGTAATCTCGATTACTGGTCGACGGGTTTTGTTCAAAATGGAAAAGTAGAAAGAATCACTTATACGCCTGGCGGACTAGCGTGGTTAGATCAATGGGGTTCACTTCGTTATACAGCAAATGCTGCATTTTTAGCGTTTGTGTACGCAGATTGGGTCTCTGATCAAGAAAAAAAGAATCGATACCAAATGTTTGCGATCAGGCAAACACACTATATGTTAGGGGATAATCCGCAAAATAGAAGCTATGTCGTTGGGTTTGGCAAAAATCCGCCGATGCATCCACACCATCGAACTGCACATGGCTCATGGTCTAATCAGCTGACAACTCCTTCTTCTCATCGGCACACGCTTTATGGAGCGCTTGTTGGGGGGCCTAATGCACAGGATCAGTATACCGATGACATCTCTGACTATGTATCAAACGAGGTAGCAACAGACTATAATGCCGCCTTTACTGGAAATGTAGCCAAAATGGTGCAGCTGTTTGGTCAAGGGCAGTCAAAGCTGCCGAATTTTCCGCCTAAAGAAAAAGTGGAAGATGAGTTTTTTGTAGAGGCAGCTGTCATGAGTAACGATACAACATCTACTCAGATCAAAGCCATTTTATACAATCGATCAGGCTGGCCGGCCAGAAGTAGTCAATCACTTTCTTTTAGATATTATGTCAATCTGAGCGAGATATTTGCGAAGGGATTCACTGATAAAGATATTCAAGTGACAGCTGTCTACAATGAAGGCGCTTCCTTATCTCCGTTAACGGTGTATGACGCATCATCCCATATCTATTTTACAGAAATCGATTTTACTGGCGTAGCTATTTTTCCAGGAGGCGAATCGCTTCATAAGAAGGAAATACAGTTCCGGTTATCTGCGCCAAATGGTGCGAATATATGGGATGCCTCAAATGATTATTCCTTTCAAGGATTAACATCCAATATGCAAAAAACAGCGAGAATTCCTGTTTTTGATCAAGGTGATTTAGTATTTGGTACGCTTCCGAATAAATAAATATAAAGGGTGAGGACATGACAAATAAAGAACGGTTTTTAACACTTTATCATCAAATGAAAAACGAGACGAATGGATATTTTTCAAAAGAAGGCATTCCGTATCATTCCGTTGAGACACTCATTTGTGAGGCACCTGATTACGGGCATATGACAACTTCAGAAGCTTACAGCTATTGGTTATGGCTTGAAGCATTGTATGGTCACTACACAGGCGATTGGAGCAAACTAGAAGCGGCTTGGGATAATATGGAGAAGTTTATCATTCCAGTAAACGAAGATGGACATGACGAACAGCCGCATATGAGTTCTTACAATCCATCCAGCCCAGCCACATACGCTTCAGAAAAGCCATATCCAGATCAATATCCGAGCCAGTTGACGGGTGCTCGCCCTGCTGGTCAAGATCCAATTGATCAAGAACTGAGGTCAACTTACGGAACGAATGAAACGTATTTAATGCACTGGCTTCTTGATGTAGACAACTGGTATGAATATGGGAATTTGCTCAACCCATCACATACAGCCACATATGTAAACACATTTCAGCGGGGTCCGCAAGAATCCGTATGGGAGGCCATCCCTCATCCATCACAAGATGATAAAACGGCCGGAAAGCCCAATGAAGGTTTCATGAGCTTGTTCACAAAAGAAAATCAAGCGCCCGCCGCCCAGTGGCGCTATACAAATGCGACGGATGCTGATGCGCGTGCAATACAGGCGATGTATTGGGCAAAGGAACTTGGCTATAATGGGTCAGTCTATCTTGATAAAGCGAAAAAGATGGGTGATTTTCTTCGTTACGGAATGTACGATAAATATTTTCAAACAATTGGAAGCGGCAAGCAAGGTAATCCGTATCCTGGAAATGGAAAAAGTGCATGTCATCACTTAATGGCGTGGTACACCTCTTGGGGCGGGGGACTTGGAGAATATGCGAATTGGTCATGGCGTATCGGTGCGAGCCATTGTCATCAAGGGTATCAAAACCCAGTCGCTGCCTACGCTTTATCCTCAGATAAGGGAGGCTTAAAGCCATCGTCACCGACTGCTGCAAGTGATTGGGAAAAGACGTTAAAGAGACAGCTTGAATTTTACGTCTGGCTTCAATCAAAAGAGGGAGCGATTGCAGGAGGTGCTACCAACAGCTGGAATGGAGACTATAGCGCTTATCCAGCAGGAAGAAGTACATTTTATGATATGGCTTATGAAGATGCGCCTGTTTACCATGATCCTCCGTCCAATAATTGGTTTGGAATGCAAGCATGGCCGATTGAGCGTGTAGCAGAGCTTTATTATATCTTTGCAAAAGATGGCGACAAAACATCTGAAAATTTCCAAATGGCCAAATCTGTCATCACAAAATGGGTCAACTATTCACTAGATTATATTTTTATTGGCACTCGTCCTGTGTCGGATCAAGATGGGTATTTTTTAGATGGTCAGGGTCAAAGGATTCTAGGGGGGACAAATGTTGCTGTTGCTACGACGAGTGCACCTGGAGAGTTTTGGATTCCTGGGAATATAGAATGGAGCGGCCAGCCTGACACTTGGAGTGGATTCCAATCTGCAACAGGTAATCCAAATTTAACGGCAGTTACAAAAGATCCTACTCAAGATACTGGTGTACTGGGCAGTCTAATCAAAGCACTCACATTCTTTGCTGCTGCAACACAGAAAGAGACAGGAAACTACACAGCACTTGGCATAAGAGCAAAAGAGACAGCGGCACAGCTCCTTGAGGTCGCTTGGAATTACAATGATGGTGTAGGGATTGTGACAGAGGAAGACAGAGAAGACTACCACCGTTTCTTTAAAAAAGAAGTGTACTTCCCAAATGGCTGGAATGGAACATTTGGTCAAGGAAATCAGATCCCTGGTTCCAGCACCATTCCTTCTGACCCGCAGCGAGGAGGTAACGGAGTGTATACGAGCTTTGCAGATCTTCGTCCGAAAATCAAGCAAGACCCAGCTTGGTCAGCCCTGGAGAGTAAATATCAAGCATCTTTTAATGAAGCGACAGGCAAATGGGAAAACGGAGCGCCAAGTTTTACCTATCACCGTTTCTGGTCGCAAGTTGATATGGCTACGGCTTATGCAGAATACCATCGTCTCATAAACGAATAGAACTTAGTGCAGCTGCCGGCTTTTTTAGTCGGCGGTCTTCTCATGAGATAAATGAAGTGAAAGCAAAGGTGATGTCATCATGGTTAATAAGAAAGAATTTATGAATCATTCATCGAATGGCGGATCACAGGAACAAGAAAATCAAAGCTGGAGAAAAGAAGCAAATAATCGAATCTTACAACATAGACAAAGAGAGCTTGTCATAAACGTCATCAATAAGGAACAAAAGCCAGTTGCCGGAATAGAGGTGGAAATAAAACAAATCAGACATGAATTTGCATTTGGTTCAGCAATGAATGACCAAGTACTATTCAATCAATCGTATGCTGATTTTTTTGTTCAACATTTTAATTGGGCTGTGTTTGAAAATGAGGCAAAATGGTATGCAAATGAGCCTGAAAGAGGGAAAATAACATACGAAAAAGCAGATGCCATGCTGAATTTTGCCAATAGACACCAAATTCCAGTGAGGGGGCACGCCTTATTTTGGGAGGTAGAGGATGCCAATCCAAACTGGCTGAAATCATTACCGAATCATGAAGTATATGAAGCCATGAAAAGGCGGCTTGAGCATGCAGGCAATCATTTCAAAGGGAAATTCCGTCATTGGGATGTAAACAACGAAATGATGCATGGTTCATTTTTTAAAGACCGGTTTGGGAAACAGATTTGGAAATGGATGTATGAAGAAACGAAAAAAATTGATCCTCAAGCCTTGCTGTTTGTCAATGATTATAATGTAATCTCATACGGCGAACATCACGCATATAAAGCACATATCAATGAACTTCGTCAGTTGGGGGCACCAGTTGAGGCCATTGGAGTTCAAGGTCACTTTGAAGATCGAGTGGATCCAGTCGTTGTAAAACAAAGACTAGATGTGCTTGCTGAGCTTGGTCTACCGATATGGGTGACAGAGTATGACTCTGTTCATCCGGATGCCAATAGACGAGCGGATAACTTAGAAGCTTTATATCGGGTTGCCTTTAGTCATCCAGCCGTAAAAGGTGTGCTGATGTGGGGATTTTGGGCGGGTGCTCATTGGAGAGGTGAGCACGCAGCCATCGTGAATCATGATTGGTCGTTAAATGAAGCAGGCAGGCGTTATGAAAAGCTTCTACAGGAGTGGACGACACAAAGAGTGGAAAAAACAGATGCGAATGGCCAAGTGACATGTCCAGCGTTTCACGGGACGTATGAGGTTCGAATTGGTGAAGAAAGTAAAATGTTGCAGCAGCAGACGATTGAACTTGATTCAACTAAACAAACACCGCTTCAACTAGATATCATCGTACCAGTAGAATAAGAGATTGTGAGGAGGAGAATGGAATGAAAAAATGGGTTCAACGGGTGGCTTGTTTTATGCTGCTGATCACTTTATGGGCGGGTTGGTTCACTCTGACTGTAAAGGCCTCCTCCTATGTGCAAACATCTGGTACACATTTTGTATTGAACAACCACCCATTTTACTTTGCTGGCACAAATAATTATTATTTCCATTACAAATCAAAAAAGATGGTAGATGCTGTTTTTGACGATATGAAGGCAATGGATTTAAAAGTTATTCGTATTTGGGGATTTCACGATGGTACCCCTCAAGAAAACTCAGTCTTACAATCTCGTCCAGGTGTTTATGAAGAATCCGGTTTTCAAAAACTAGACTATGCGATTTATAAAGCAGGGCAGGAAGGAATCAAGCTGGTCATCCCGCTCGTGAACAATTGGGATGACTTTGGCGGGATGAATCAATATGTGAAGTGGTTTCAGGCAGGATCACATGATCACTTTTATACAGATTCTCGGATTAAAACAGCTTACAAAAACTATGTGCGCTATGTATTAGAGAGAACCAATACGTACTCAGGTGTTCAATATAAAGATGATCCTGCTATTATGACATGGGAGCTCGCCAATGAGCCGCGCGCTCAGTCAGACCCTTCGGGAGATATACTAGTAAACTGGGCAGATGAAATGAGTGCATGGATCAAATCAATTGACTCGAATCACCTTGTTGCAGTAGGAGACGAAGGGTTCTTTCGCATGACAGGTCATGACGATTGGTTTTACAGTGGGGGAGAAGGTGTTGATTGGGATCGTTTGACTGCTCTCCCTCATATTGATTATGGAACCTATCATTTATACCCTGATCACTGGAATCAGTCTGCTGCATGGGGAGTGAAATGGATAAAAGATCATATCACCCGAGGAAACGCAATTGGAAAACCTGTTGTATTAGAAGAGTTTGGCTATCAAAATCAAGCAGCCCGTCCTGATGTATATGATAGCTGGCTGAAGACAATTGAACAGCTCGGAGGCGCAGGTAGCCAATTTTGGATTTTAACAAGCATTCAAGACGATGATTCCCTCTACCCGGATTATGACGGTTTTCGAGTTTTAAAGGAGAGCCGGGAGGCAGGAATCATTCGTGAACACGCCAAAAGAATGAATGAAAAGAACTGATGAAGAATGCCTGTTTATAAGGAACTTCATTTGCATAAAAAAATTGGATATGGTATAGTTTTTATGGAAATGCTAACGATTACCGAGACAAGAGTGGGGAAACCCGCTCTTTTGTATTGAACAGGCAATTTTTGTCTCGACATTATTCATCCGTTTTCTGCTCCCCCTGCTCACAATAAAGCAGGGTTTTTATGCAGAATGATTGATAAGAGCGTTTATCGAAAGCACAAGGAGGAAGAGAATGAGCAAAAAAGTAGTGGATATCGTAAGCGACATGGTGCAGCCAATTTTAGATGGCTTACAGCTTGAACTCGTTGATGTTGAATTTGTCAAAGAGGGTCAAAACTGGTTCCTTCGCGTATTTATTGACTCTGACAAAGGCGTCGATATCGAGGAGTGTGCCAAAGTGAGCGAAGCCTTGAGCGAAAAGCTTGATGAGGCAGATCCAATTAGCCAAAACTACTTTCTTGAAGTGTCCTCTCCTGGAGCGGAGCGCCCATTAAAGAAAAAAGCTGATTTTGAAAAAGCACTTGGAAAAAATGTTTTCATGAAAACATACGAACCAATTGATGGTGAAAAGGCATTTGAAGGTGAGCTTACAAGCTTTGATGGTGAGATTGCAACAGTGACAGTGAAGATCAAGACAAGAAAGAAAGAGATCAATATTCCATACGAAAAAATTGCTAACGCAAGATTAGCAGTTTCGTTCAATTAACCTTTTCATTGATATAAGGGGGAACCATAAAAATGAGTAGTGAGTTGTTAGATGCCCTGACTGTTCTTGAGAAAGAGAAGGGCATTAGTAAAGAAATTATTATTGAAGCGATAGAAGCTGCACTCATTTCTGCATACAAGCGTAATTTTAACCAAGCACAAAATGTGCGTGTTGATTTAAACCGTGAAACGGGAACGATTCGCGTATTCGCAAGAAAAGATGTTGTAGATGAAGTGTATGATTCTCGTCTTGAAATCTCTGTAGATGATGCAGCAAATATCAACCCGAATTACATGGTTGGTGACGTGGTTGAAATTGAAGTCACACCAAAAGATTTCGGACGCATTGCAGCTCAGACAGCGAAACAAGTCGTGACGCAGCGAGTGAGAGAAGCAGAGCGAGGTGTGATTTACACTGAGTTTATCGATCGTGAGGAAGACATCATGACGGGAATCGTTCAGCGAATTGACAGTAAATTCATTTACGTGTCACTTGGCAAAATCGAAGCCCTTCTTCCGGTCAATGAACAAATGCCAAATGAGGACTACAAACCACATGACCGCATTAAAGTGTTCATTACGAAAGTAGAAAAAACAACAAAAGGACCACAAATTTATGTATCAAGAACACACCCAGGTCTTTTAAAGCGTTTATTTGAAATCGAAGTCCCAGAAATTTATGATGGTACTGTAGAGCTTAAATCTGTCGCTAGAGAAGCAGGGGACCGTTCTAAAATATCTGTTCGTACAGATGATCCTGATGTTGATCCAGTTGGTTCTTGTGTAGGACCTAAAGGTCAGCGTGTACAAGCAATTGTCAATGAGCTGAAAGGCGAAAAAATTGACATTGTTCATTGGTCTAATGACCCTGTTGAATTTGTTGCCAATGCGTTAAGTCCATCAAAAGTTCTTGATGTCATTGTAAATGAAGAAGATAAGGCGACAACTGTCATTGTCCCTGATTATCAGCTGTCATTAGCCATTGGCAAAAGAGGTCAAAATGCGCGTCTTGCAGCGAAACTAACGAGCTGGAAGATTGACATTAAAAGCGAAACAGATGCAAGAGAACTCGGTATTTTCCCAAGAACTGAAGACTCTGAATCTCTTTTCTTAGAGGCTGAACCAGTAGCTGAGGAATCTGACGAATAAGAGGTGATATAAAAGGTGAAAAGCCGAAAAAAAATCCCGCTTAGAAAATGCGTCGTGACGGGAGAAATGAAACCAAAGAAAGAACTGATTCGCGTTGTTCGTTCAAAAGAAGGGGAAGTGTCTGTTGACGCAACCGGAAAAATGAACGGGCGCGGCGCTTACCTTTCTCTCGATAAAGAAACCATTCTTGCGGCGAAGAACAAACGTAGTTTACAGCAGCAATTTCAGACACAGATTGACGAACACATTTTTGAAGAATTACTAGAACTAGCTGAAAAGGTGAAAAAACCTAATGACTGAATCTGAATGGTATCCTTTGCTTGGTCTAGCAAATCGAGCTCGTAAAGTCGTGTCAGGAGAAGATCTGGTGATCAAAGAAATTAGACATGCGCGTGCTAAGCTGGTTCTTCTTGCAGCAGATGCCTCATCCAACACAGAGAAAAAGGTATCTGACAAATGCAAATTTTACAATGTTCCGGTTAGAAAAGTTGAAGACCGTTCCGTTCTCGGACGTTCTATAGGGAAGGAAGCTCGCGTAGTTGTCGCTGTCACTGACCAAGGCTTCGCTAAGAAGCTCATAAGCTTGCTCGATTAATTTATTTGGGGGTGAACGAATGGCTAAAGTGAGAGTATATGAATACGCAAAAGCCATAGATGTTTCAAGTAAAGATATTATAGCAGCGCTTAAGGATATGAACGTGGAAGTGAACAACCACATGGCGACGCTTGAAGACGACACTGTGAAAAAGCTAGACGCTATCTATAAAAAAGCCAAAGCAAAAGAGACAGCTAACGAGAAACCCGCAGAACAAAAAAAACAATCATCTAACAAAAACAATGATAGAAAGAAGAATGACGTGCAGAATAATCAATTTAATAAAAACAAAAAAAACAACAACCAAAACAAAAACAAAAATAAACGTGGCGGCAACAACAAGGCGCAGCATCAGCAAGCAAGACCTGTGAAGCCGAAAAAAGAGCTTCCTGAAAAAATTGAATTTACAAATTCAATGACAGTCGGCCAGCTTGCTGACGAGCTTGGCAAAGAAACTGCTGAAATCATCAAAAAACTGATGATGCTTGGTGTCATGGCTACGATCAACCAAGAGCTCGACAAAGATACAGTTGAATTAATTGCTTCTGAATATGGTGTTCCAGTAGAAGAAGTGATCATTTTAGAAGAAACTGAACTTGAAAAGTATGAAGTTGAAGATAAAGAAGAAGATATGCAAGTACGCCCTCCAGTAGTAACGATCATGGGACACGTTGACCACGGGAAAACAACGCTTCTTGACAGCATTCGTAAAACGAAAGTTGTTGAAGGCGAAGCGGGTGGAATTACGCAGCATATTGGTGCATACCAAATTGAAGAAAACGGCAAGAAAATCACGTTCCTTGATACACCAGGACACGCAGCTTTCACTACGATGCGAGCACGCGGTGCTGAAGTAACAGATACGACGATCTTGGTCGTTGCAGCAGATGACGGTGTCATGCCGCAAACGATTGAAGCGATCAACCACGCAAAAGCGGCAGAGGTGCCAATCATTGTGGCTGTCAATAAAATTGACAAACCAACAGCGAACCCTGACCGTGTGATGCAGGAGTTAACTGAGCATGGTCTTGTACCTGAGGCTTGGGGCGGCGAAACGATTTTCGTTCCACTATCTGCAAAAACAGGTGAAGGCATTGACGAATTGATCGAAATGATCCTTCTTGTCAGCGAAGTAGCAGAACTAAAAGCCAACCCAAATCGTGCGGCAAAAGGAACTGTGATCGAGGCTGAGCTTGATAAAGGAAGAGGTTCTGTTGCAACCCTTCTCGTTCAAACTGGTACACTTCAAGTAGGTGACCCAATCGTTGTCGGAAATACATTTGGCCGTGTACGTGCAATGGTCAATGACATTGGACGCCGCGTGAAAACAGCAGGACCATCTACACCTGTTGAAATCACTGGTTTAAATGATGTACCGCATGCAGGGGATCAGTTCCTCGTATTCAAAGATGAAAAAACAGCTCGTCAAGTTGGTGAGGCGCGTGCGTCTAAACAACTTGATGAACAGCGTTCAGACAAAGCGAAATTATCTCTCGATGACCTATTTGAGCAAATCAAACAAGGTGATGTGAAAGATATCAACTTAATCGTAAAAGCAGACGTACAAGGTTCTGCTGAAGCACTGACGGCAGCTCTTCAAAAAATTGAAGTAGAAGGCGTCAAAGTGAAAATCATCCATACGGGTGTTGGAGCGATTACAGAATCTGATATCATTTTAGCAAGTGCTTCTAATGCGATTGTGATCGGATTTAACGTACGTCCTGATGGCAATGCGAAGAGCACAGCTGAAACAGAAAACGTAGATATCCGCTTACACCGCATCATCTACAAAGTCATCGATGAAATTGAAGCTGCGATGAAAGGGATGCTTGACCCTGAATATGAAGAAAAAGTCATCGGTCAAGTTGAAGTTCGTCAAACGTTCAAAGTATCAAAAATCGGTACAATTGCTGGTGGCTATGTCACTGAAGGTACCATTACTAGAGACAGTGGTATCCGCTTAATTCGTGATGGCGTCGTCATCTTTGAAGGTGAAGTCGACGTATTAAAACGATTCAAAGACGATGTGAAAGAAGTTTCACAAGGCTATGAATGTGGTATTACCATTAAGAAATACAATGATATCCGTGAAGGTGATGTCATGGAATCATTCGTTATGCAAGAAATCGAAAGAAAATGATCGGTTATACCGAGTGTGAGTGTATGATCTATGATGCATCCTCACTGAAGGAAAAACGTGCGGTTCTGCAGCGTATCATGACAAGAACGCGCCATAAATTCAATGTGACCATTGCTGAAATGGACTATCAGGATACATGGCAGCGAACTTCGATCGGAATCGCCGTCATTTCCTCCTCCCGGGTTCAAGTGGAAAAGGAACTTCAGCGTGTGTTAAGCTTTATTGATTCTTTTCCGGAAATTGAACGAACGATCACGAAAACTGAGTGGTTTTAACTAGAGGTGATAAGATCATGAGTATGAGAGCAACCCGTGTGGGTGAGCAAATGAAAAAAGAATTAGGCGACATCCTTGGAAGAAAGCTAAAAGATCCAAGAATCGGCTTTTTGACTGTAACGGATGTTGAAGTATCCGGTGATTTGCAAATTGCCAAAGTCTACATTTCTGTTCTTGGCGACGAGAAGAAAAGAGAGGAAACCTTAAAAGGCCTTGCAAAGGCGAAAGGGTATATCCGCTCTGAAATTGGCAATCGAATCAGACTTCGCAAAACACCAGAGCTTCACTTTGAATTCGATGAGTCTGTAGATTACGGTAACCGAATTGAAAGCCTGATTGCTGAACTAAATACAAAAGATCACGAATAAGACGTTGAAATAAGGATAGGCGATGATCGTCTGTCCTTTTTCATCGTTTATGAAAGGAGAGAACGCAGGTGCAAAACGGTGTTCTTTTATTACATAAAGAAAGAGGCATGACCTCTCACGACTGTGTGTTTAAAGTGAGAAAGATTTTACACACAAAAAAAGTGGGACATACAGGGACACTCGATCCAGAGGTTTCAGGTGTTCTGCCTATTTGTATTGGACGAGCGACAAAAATTGTGGAGTACTTAACAGATAAATCGAAAACGTATGATGCGGAAATCACCATTGGATTTTCTACAACGACAGAAGACCAAACAGGTGAAGTAGTAGATGAAAAAAAGGTGCCGGTACCGATGTCAGAAGATGACATTGATGCTGTGTTGAAACAATTTGAAGGAACCATTGAACAGATCCCCCCCATGTTTTCTGCTGTCAAAATTGGCGGAAAAAAGCTCTATGAATATGCGAGGCAAGGCATTGAAATTGAACGTCCAAGCCGTGAAATTACCATTCATCGCATCGAGCGGACAACACCTGTCACATTTGAAAATGGAAAGGTATCCTTTAGATTCACCGTCCTGTGTTCAAAAGGCACATATGTGAGAACGTTAGCCGTCGATATCGGAAAAAAACTTGGGTTTCCAGCCCACATGTCTCACCTCATTCGCATAGGATCTGGTGACTTTACGTTAGATGAATGTATCACTCTTGATGAGTTGCGGGAGATCAGCGAGGAAGGAACGGTTGAGGAACATCTTGTGCCGATCGAGCGTGCGCTCAATCATTTGCCGAAATGGGAGATAAATGATACATTAGCAAGTAAAGTGGAAAACGGTGCAGTCCTACCTATGCCTGATGAATTTGCTCATTTTGCAGAGGAAGATCGTGTCGCTGTCTTTGCTCCTTCAGGCCGTTGTATGGCGATTTATATGAAGCACCCGACCAAACAGAACCTGATGAAGCCGGCGAAGATTTTATCACAGGACAAGCAATCTTAAAGAAAAGGTGACCATCTCGTGAAGACTATACATATTTCACACCCACATACATTGAATCAAAAGGATCAAGTCCCGTCTGTGATGGCTTTAGGGTATTTTGACGGTGTTCACCTCGGACACCAAAAAGTGATTGATGCAGCGAAAAACATTGCGGAAAAAGAGGGTTTAGCTCTAGCTGTCATGACTTTTCATCCGCATCCATCACATGTTCTGCAAAAAGCACGTGAACCAAAAGACTTAATCACACCGCTTGAGGATAAGATTGATTTTATCGAACAATTAGGTGCTGACTACTTATACATTGTGCAATTCAGCGAAAGCTTTGCAGCACTGTCTCCTCAAGAGTTTGTCGATCAATATTTGGACGAACTGAATGTGAAGCATGCAGTCGCTGGTTTCGATTTTACCTTCGGCCGGTTTGGTGCAGGCACAATGGAAACGTTTGACGAATACGGGAAAGGGCGGATTGCTGCGACCATTGTACCTAAGCTTTCCAACCAAGACCGGAAAGTCAGCTCGACCCTTATACGTTCCGCATTGAAAAATGGAGACGTTGAATATGTGAGTGAGCTTTTAGGGAAACCGTATCAGCTGCGAGGCATTGTGATTCATGGAGATAAAAGAGGACGCACGATTGGCTTCCCAACCGCCAATGTTGGTTTATCTGCTGAATACATCATCCCGCCAACAGGCGTATATGCAGTGAGAGCGGAAGTGAAAGGTAAGGTGTATGACGGTGTTTGTAACGTTGGCTACAAACCAACATTTTACGAAAAACGTCCTGATCAGCCTGCGATTGAAGTGAACCTTTTTGATTTTAACGAAGAAATTTATGGTGAACCGATTAAATTACAGTGGTACAAACGGATTCGCAGTGAACAAAAATTTAACGGTATCCAAGAATTAACGGCTCAAATTAGTCAAGATAAAGAAGAAGCGATTCAGTTTTTTCAAGATCATCTTCATTAAACAAAAAAATCGTAGAAAAACCGCTCTATCATTTGCAAAATCGGCATATTTTTAGTATGATAATTCCTGTAGCTTTAAAACCACTTACTTGGCAGGCCGACTTCACCGACGGTTGCGAGGTAGATGGGGCTAACATGATTTGGAGGTGAAACAGGATGGCTATTACTCAAGAGCGTAAAACTCAATTAATTAATGAGTTCAAAACACACGAATCTGATACTGGATCTCCAGAAGTTCAGATCGCTGTCCTAACAGAATCAATTAACAACTTGAACGAGCATTTACGTACTCATAAGAAAGATCACCACTCACGTCGCGGTCTTTTGAAAATGGTAGGTAGACGTCGTAATCTTCTTACGTATCTACGTAATAAAGACGTAACTCGTTACCGTGAGTTAATTAACAAACTAGGCTTACGTCGATAATCGTAAAAAGCGGGAGGATTCCCGCTTTTTTATCGTATAATCACTAATATTTTATGGTTAAAATGTTGAAAGAATGGCAAAAACCCTTCTACATACAGCTTTCACATTGATATGTGAAAATCATTTTGTTCATAATAAGAAATAACCTAAAAACTTTACGACAAGAGAGGAGTTTATCTCAGAATGGGACAAGAGAAACAAGTCTTCACCATAGACTGGGCTGGACGTCAACTGACAGTTGAAACTGGCCAGCTTGCAAAGCAAGCAAACGGAGCGGTTCTCGTACGCTACGGAGATACGGCTGTGCTTAGCTCAGCAACAGCTTCTAAAGAACCAAAACCACTTGATTTTTTCCCGCTCACTGTAAACTACGAAGAAAGATTATATGCAGTTGGTAAAATTCCTGGTGGTTTCATTAAAAGAGAAGGCCGCCCAAGTGAAAAAGCAATCCTTGCGAGCCGCTTAATTGACAGACCGATCCGTCCACTATTTGCAGATGGATTTAGAAATGAAGTACAAGTCATTAGTATTGTCATGAGTGTGGATCAAGATTGTTCATCTGAAATGGCTGCAATGTTTGGCTCATCTTTAGCTTTATGTGTGTCTGACATTCCATTTGAGGGACCAATCGCTGGCGTGACAGTAGGACGAGTAGATGGAAAACTCATCATCAACCCAAATGTTGAGCAGCTTGAACAAAGTGATATCAACCTTGTTGTAGCTGGAACAAAAGATGCAATCAACATGGTAGAGGCTGGTGCTGATGAAGTACCAGAAGAAACAATGCTTGAAGCCATCATGTACGGCCATCAAGAGATCAAACGCTTAATCGAATTCCAAGAAGAAATTGTGAAAGCTGTCGGTAAAGAAAAAATCGATATTCCTTTATATGAAGTTGATCAAGCATTAGCAGAGGAAGTAAAACAACTTGCTGAAGCGGATCTACTGAAAGCGATTCAAGTACATGAGAAGCATGCTCGTGAAGATGCCATCAGTGCTGTGAAAAAAGCTGTTGTTCAAAAATTTGAAGAAGAAGAGCGTGACGAAGCAACGATTAAACAAGCGAAGGATGTCTTAAATAAGCTTGTGAAAAACGAAGTTCGCCGCCTTATTACTGAAGAGAAAGTACGTCCAGATGGACGCGGCGTCGATCAAATCCGTCCACTTTCTTCAGAAGTAGGACTTCTTCCAAGAACGCACGGTTCAGGATTGTTTACAAGAGGCCAAACACAGGCACTCAGTATTTGTACATTAGGTGCACTTGGTGATGTACAGATTCTTGATGGTCTTGGTGTTGAAGAGTCTAAGCGATTCATGCACCATTATAACTTCCCGCAATTCAGTGTTGGTGAGACCGGCCCAATGCGTGGTCCAGGCCGTCGTGAGATTGGACATGGTGCGCTAGGCGAACGTGCATTAGAGCCAGTCATTCCATCTGAAAAAGATTTCCCTTATACGGTTCGCCTTGTGTCTGAGGTGTTAGAATCAAACGGTTCTACTTCACAAGCAAGTATTTGTGCGAGCACACTTGCGATGATGGATGCAGGTGTTCCAATTAAAGCACCAGTTGCAGGGATTGCAATGGGACTTGTTAAATCTGGTGAATACTACACAGTGCTGACAGACATTCAAGGAATGGAAGATGCACTTGGAGATATGGACTTTAAAGTAGCAGGTACATCTAAAGGTGTAACAGCGCTTCAAATGGACATCAAAATCGATGGTCTATCAAAAGACATTTTAGAAGAAGCACTTCAACAAGCGAAAAAAGGAAGAATGGAAATTTTAGATAGCATGCTGTCAACGATTCCAGCTTCTAGAGGAGAATTGTCACGTTATGCACCAAAAATCTTAACGATGACAATCAATCCAGATAAAATTCGCGATGTCATTGGACCAAGCGGTAAACAAATCAATAAAATCATTGAAGATACCGGTGTGAAAATTGATATTGAACAAGACGGTACAATCTTTATCTCTTCTACTGAAGAAGACATGAACCAAAAAGCGAAGAAAATCATTGAAGATCTTGTCAGAGAAGTTGAAGTTGGCCAACTTTACCTAGGTAAAGTAAAACGAATTGAAAAATTCGGTGCCTTCCTTGAAATCTTCAGCGGCAAAGATGGACTTGTTCATATTTCTGAGCTTGCACTTGAACGTGTTGGCAAAGTAGAAGATGTCGTGAAGATTGGTGACGAGCTACTCGTCAAAGTCACTGAGATCGATAAACAAGGCCGTGTAAACCTTTCTCGTAAAGCTGTTTTACGTGAAGAAAAGGAAAAAGAAGAAAAGCAGTCTTAATGAGAACAAATAAAATGTGTTAGAAGCCAGGTATCCGTGCCAGGCTTCTTTCTTTTCTTGCGCGTAACAATAGTTCTAGCTTGTTTCTCCCCATCATAATTTGTGGTAAAGGGGAGGGACAACCATTGAAAAAAACGATACCATTCTTTGTGTTTGTATTTTTACTGCTCGTGTCATATCAAACGATGAAGCAGCCGGCTGCTGTTACATATATGAATTCAATGAAAGAGCACGCCGAGGTAGCATCTGTTTCAAAAGATATTCTGTATCAAGAGATCGAATCGAAGTCTTCTGACTATGAAGAGAAGCCGCAAAATGCTAAGATTGATAAAGTGTGGAAAAAGATGCCTGGTTTAAATGGACAGACAGTCGATATCGATGCTTCTTACGAAAAAATGAAAAAACAGGGCTCTTTCGATGAAAAGCTGCTTGTTTTTAAAGAAACAAAACCATCTGTCCATTTACATGAACTTGGTGCTGAACCTATCTATAAGGGACATCCAGACAAAAAGATGAATGCATTCCTGATCAATGTAGCTTGGGGCGACGAGCATTTAACAAAGATGTTGAATACACTAGAAAAGCATCAAGTGAAGGCAACCTTTTTCTTAGAAGGCAAATGGGTGAAAAACAGTCCAGACCTTGCTAAAAAAATCGTGGCAGATGGTCATGAAATTGGAAATCATTCATACAATCACCCGGATATGCGCACACTGACAAGAGAACGAGCATTAGAGCAGATGATTAAAACAAATCGCCAAATTGAAGAATCCCTTGGGAAAAAACCGATATGGTTTGCGCCTCCAAGTGGCAGCTTTAAAGAAGAAACAGTAAAGCTTGCGAAACAAGAAGGAATGGAAACCATTATGTGGACAGTAGACACGATCGACTGGCAAAAACCATCACCAGCTGTATTACAAAAACGAGTGCTTGGGAAAATTCACAATGGGGCGATGATATTAATGCATCCAACAGACGCAACAGCGAGAAGTCTTGACGCACTTATCACTCAAATCAAAGAAAGAGGATATGAATTAGGAACGGTTTCTGACCTCCTAAGTGAAAAAAGACACCCGTGATGCGATCTGTTTGTTGAATAGGAGGAGCAAAACTTGGTCAAAACGTATACATGCCAAAACGGAGTAAGAATTGTACTTGAAAACAATCCCACTGTAAGGTCTGTCGCAATTGGCGTCTGGATTGGAACAGGTTCTAGACATGAGACACCAGAAGTAAATGGGATCTCACACTTTTTAGAGCATATGTTCTTTAAAGGAACAAAGACGAGATCTGCACGTGATATCGCAGAATCCTTTGACCGCATTGGTGGTCAAGTGAATGCCTTTACGTCAAAAGAATATACTTGCTATTATGCAAAGGTACTTGATTCACATGCTGGCTATGCCCTCGATGTGTTGAGTGACATGTTTTTCAACTCTGCTTTTGACGAAGAAGAGCTGAAGAAAGAAAAAAATGTGGTCTATGAAGAAATTAAAATGTATGAAGATACTCCTGATGACATCGTTCATGATTTGTTAAGCAAAGCTATTTACGGTGATCATTCATTAGGTTATCCGATTTTAGGGACAGAGGAAACACTCTCTACTTTTAACGGTGATTCCCTTCGAAAATATATGGACGAATTCTATACGCCGGATCGCGTCGTCATCTCTGTTGCAGGGAACGTCGATGACACCTTCATTCGTGAGGTCGAAACATTATTTGGCTCGTATGAAGGAAAGGGGAAAAAGCAGCCTGTCGAAGCCCCGCAATTCCACTATGACAAACTGACACGCAAAAAGGAAACAGAGCAGGCGCATCTTTGCATGGGCTTTAACGGACTTCCTGCTGGAGATCAGGGCATCTATGACTTAATCGTCTTAAATAATGTTCTAGGCGGTAGCATGAGCAGCCGGTTGTTCCAAGACGTAAGAGAAGATAAAGGACTTGCGTATTCTGTATTCAGCTATCATAGTTCATTTGCAGATAACGGAATGCTGACGATCTATGGTGGAACTGGAGCGAAACAGCTGAATCTGCTATCTGAAACCATCTTACAAACATTAGACGTCTTAAAACGTGAGGGAATTACGCAGAAAGAACTTGAAAACTCTAAGGAGCAAATGAAAGGCAACCTCATGCTTAGTCTTGAAAGCACAAACAGCAAGATGAGCCGAAATGGTAAAAATGAATTACTCCTTGGCAAACATCGTACGCTTGATGAAATTATTGATGAAATCAATCGCGTCTCATTAGACGGCGTGAACAATTTATCGAAAAGAATCTTTACAGAAGATTATGCCCTCTCGCTTATTAGTCCAACGGGTGATGTACCTTCTGCTTAATCAAAAAAAGGCATGTCTTTTAAAAGAGATGCCTTTTTTTCATGTCTAAAGATTAATCAGCTAACTTGTTTTGCAGCTGATGAACAATTTTATTGATTGTCGAAAAGTGCTCGGTCAATAGTTCCTCATCTGCAAATTGAATATCAAAAACCTCTTCTAATTCCAAAATGAGTGAAACTGCTTTAATTGAATCGAGACCGTGATTTGTTAACTCTTCATCTGCACCAATAGAAATCTTGCTATCATCGTCCAAAGAACGCAGGACCAAATCCTTTACTTGACTTGATAGTGAAAGGGCATCCGTCGTTTCATTCATCTGCAACGCTCCTCTTTACAAATTTTCTATTCTTTACATAAATTAACTATATTAGAATGGAAAAACATTGTAAAGCAGTTTCGATATAAATAGGAATTGTTGATCATTCTCTTCAAATGAAAAATTTGGTAGAGTGAGAAGAAAAGAGACTGGGAAGGATGGATCAATCCATGAATAAAACAGACCTTGTGCAGCACATTCCCTTATTAAAAAAAGCGATCTCCACAGACCAGATTGATAAAGGCTATTCTCGAGATGAAAAATGGATCGTGACGATGTCATCAGGTGAAAAGTATGTCCTTCGAATCACAGATCAAGACCAATATGACAAAATAAAGACGCAATTTGAGCTCCTTTCCCAATTAAGACGTCACGGTGTTCAGTGTGCTGATCCAGTGAAAATGGGTGTTCTAGATGAAACACAGCAAGTGTACTATATTTTATCGTTTGTAGAAGGTCAAGAAGCAAAAGAAATCATGAGTCAGTTAACAGAAGAACAGCAGTATGCGATCGGGGTAAGTGCAGGACGGGATTTACGAAACATGCATACATATCCAGCGCCATCACATATCGAACCTTGGGAAGAGCGTGTTGTGAAAAAGCATCATCGATATTTAACTGCTTATCGGGAAAGCGGTATCTCCATAGAAGGGGATGAAAAAGTTGCGCAGTTTATCGCACAGCACATCGATAAGGTGAAGGGAAGGCCTAACCAATTTCAGCACGATGACTTTCATTTAGGGAATATTATTATAAAGAATGATAAATATGCAGGCGTTATTGATTTTAATAATTTTGATTGGGGAGACCCCATTCATGATTTTTATAAAGTAGCTCTTTTCAGTAGAGAAACAAGTGAAGCCTTTGCGGCTGGTCAAATCAATGGGTATTTTGATGGTGAAATACCAGCTGATTTTTGGCAGCTTTACTCTGTATATGTCGCAATGAGCATCTTTTCATCGATTATGTGGGTCATTAAATTTGATCCAGGTCAAATGGATGAGATGATTGAAAGACTAGAAAATGTATTAAAAGATCATGATTATTTTCGTCAAATAGAACCTCATTGGTATACGCGTATCACTAGATAACAGTGAAATATAGGACGATTAGGCGGTGATGGAAGTCACTGCCTTTTCTGTTATAATGATACAAATTACACATTGTCATGAGTAGAAACATTTTATATAATCCAAACAAGGATCGAAAAAGTTGTAAAAAAATTCCGTTTTTTGTTGAAAAAGAGCAAAAGGCTGGTGATGGATTGAAACAAATCGACAAAGATTCAAAGCAGTTATGGCGTGTATATTTATGGACACTCTCATTTTTAAAGCCTTATACAGGTAAAGTGATTCTAGTCATTATGAGTGGATTCGTTATTACCTTGAGCGAACTCATTATACCTAAATTTATTCAATATTTTATTGAAACGATTTTGCCAGCAAAAGACTTTTCTAAAATGAATGGATTATTGTTAGGCCTGACTGGCTTGATAGCACTTGGTATTATACTGACAGCTGCACGAAATTTATGGCAAAGAAAATTAATCGAACAAGCCTCAAGAGATTCACAATTTGCTGCCTTCCAGCAAATCCGTCAACTCGGTTTCTCATACTACGAACAACATTCTGTTAGTGAAACACTCTCCTTTGTTAACACACAAACACGAGCTGTACAAGAAATTTACAGACGCTACTTCCCACAATTTATCAATCAGACACTATTTATCGCCATCTCACTATACTTTATGATACAAATTTCTATCTTACTCACTCTCATCATCATTCCAAGTTTTATTCTCTACTATATCTTTGGACCTTGGCTTGAAAAAAAGGCAACGATCTACGGAAGACAAAGTGCAGAAGGTTTTCGCACGTTGCAAACAAAATTATACGAAAGTCTTGCTTCAATGGAAGAGCTTAGAATTTTAGGTTATATGAATTGGGACATGGAGCGGATTCAAAAACTGCATGAACAGGTCCGCCAAGATCATGAAAAAAATGTTTTTTTCGCTTACTTACGAGGAAGCAACCGCAGGCTCACTTATTATATTGGTGCTCTAGCTACATTTGCTCTCGGCATCTACCTTGTAAATAATGGCCAGCTGACGACAGGCGGTTTTGTGGCATATATACTATATTATTTTTCAGCAATGCATATTCTTACTTCTATTGTCACACTTCTAACAGAACAACGAATCTTAACCTTTCAAATTGAACCTTTATATCATTTTATGAAAAAAACACCCGATATTAGAGAGCCTCGTCACCCAATACTACTTGATCAAGTCGAAGGCGATATCGTGTTTCATGACGTTGATTTTCATTATCCCAATCATCCTCCTTTATTAAAGGGGATGAATCTACATATTCGGCGTGGTGAAAAAGTGGCGCTTGTCGGTACGAGCGGTGGAGGGAAAACATCGCTACTTAAATTAATTGGACGCTTTTATGACCCCTCATCTGGGATGATTACACTTGATGGAGTTGATTTGCGCTGTTTATCTACTAGTCAAATAAGAGGTGCGATGGGGTTTGTTTTTCAAGAAACGTTTTTATTTAATATGAGTGTAAAGGACAATATTCGTTTTGGAGATACAAGTCTTTCAGATCAACAGATCATTGAAGCCGCTAAAAAAGCTGATTGCGACTCATTTATAAGAGAACTAGAAAACGGATACGACACCATACTTGGGGAAAGAGGATTAAAACTATCTGGTGGTCAAAAGCAAAAGATCGCCATTGCCCGGCTATTTGCTAAAAATCCAAGTGTTGTATTACTCGATGAAGCAACAGCATCTCTTGACAGTGTCAGCGAGCAAAAAGTCCAGCAGGCATTACATCAAACATTTAAGGAATCTACTGTTATTGCAGTCGCTCATCGTTTATCTACTGTAAGACATTTTGACAGAATTATTTTGATAGAAGACGGTCGTATGTTAGAAACTGGACATTTTAATGAATTGATGAGAAAAAAGGGACATTTTTATCAATTGGCGTCTGACCGCTCAGAAAAGGAGGCAGGTGTAACATGAGGAAAAATTGGCTGTTTCTTTTGATCACAAAGCAAAAATGGATGCTCATCCTCGCTCTTTTACTCGTTTTGATTGAAGCAGCAGCTAATTTAGCCATGATTGGGCTGCAAAAGTGGCTCATTGACGATGTCCTTTTGAATAGCGGCAATCAACATTTCCCCCATATCTTGATGCTGTTTGCCATCATTTTTCTTGTCTATGTTGTCATGTTTGTCGCCAGCCCATATGTGATGCACAAAAACTACCTTACCATCCACCATTCATTACAGAAAATGATGTTAGATCAGCTTCAGCAAGTATCGATGAGATCATATAAAATTCATCCAGTTAGTTATTATCTACACAAGCTTAACCAAGATGTAAAGGCAGTCGCTGTCACAGCTGCTTTACATATACCGAAGATTGTACAAACCATTTTTATGGCCGTTGTTTTATCGATCATTTTACTATATGTGAGTCCTGTATTATTTTTCTTGCTTCTTTTTGCAAGTACGTGTTATTTCATTGTCGGTAAAAAAATGGCGAAAACGGCAACAAACATCGCAAAAGAAGTGCAAGAGAGAAAGTCGGATCTATTCGTGCATGTCGAAGAAGGAATTTCTTCTACAAGAGAAGTGGTTGCATTTGATCGACGTAAATGGGAAATCGGTTTGTATGAAAAGCTATTTAACAACATGATGGATCGTGTCATAAAAGAAGGTAAGTTTCAAAATAAGCTTCTATTTTTAACAGAACCATTGAAATGGTTTGGAATACTATCTGTGCTTGTGTTTGGCACATATCAAGTAGCAGCAGGAAACATGTCAATCGGCTTGTTTGTCGTCATTTACCAATATGCTTCTCAATTAATGAAAAGTTATCAGGAGTTATTCCAGTATGTATTTGAATTTTTCCAGCAGCGTGCATCTGTTCATCGAATTGCAGAAGTACTGCAAATAGAAAACGAAGAAAAAGGAACGAAACGAATACATTCTGTGGAAGATGTGGTGTTTGAAGATGTTTGTTTTTCTTATGAACAAACATCTAAAGGGGCTTTAAACGACTTGAATCTTCATATTCAAAAAGGAAAAAAAGTGGCCATTGTTGGAGCGAGTGGCAGCGGGAAATCGACTATCTCAAAGCTGGCACTGGGACTTTATCAACCGGATAGCGGAAACGTTTTAGTAAATGGCGTTGAACGATCAGAGATAGAGCCATCTCACTTCTTAAAACGAGTAGCCGTTGTCCCGCAAGAACCCTATTTCTTCCCAGACACCATACGCCTCAATCTCATCATGGGGTTAACTGATATTACTGAAGAACAACTTGAACAGGTTTGTGAGATTGCACAAATTCTTCCCTTCATTAAAGGACTTGAAAAAGGATTTGATACAGTCATTGGAGAGAGGGGAATCTCCTTGTCAGGGGGACAACGACAGCGTTTAGCTATCGCTAGAGCGCTTTTAAAACAGGCTGATTTTCTGATATTGGATGAGGCGACATCGGCCCTTGACCGGCAGACAGAAAGGCAGGTTCAAAAAGGGATAGACGATACAAAAGGAGGAAGCACATTGCTTGTGATTGCACACAGATTATCGACCATACAAAATGCAGATATGATCTATGTACTTGAAGACGGTGCCGTTCAAAGCTGCGGTACTCATGAGGAGCTGATGGAAGCCTCCTCGCACTACCGCTCTTTATTTATGGCGCAGGTCATCACAGCGTCTTAGTCAGTTTGGTTTTGACCAAAGTAAAAAGTCGATCTAAGGTGCGGAAGTGGTCAGGGTGTAATTCTTCGTCTTCAAACGCAATGTGAAAGGTATCCTCTAATGAAATAACAAAAGAGACAATTTGGACAGAATTTAATCCTAAAGCTTTTAAACTATCATCAAGGCCTGGCTGCTCAGTGAGCGACAACTTATTCATCACAAGTTGGACAATTTTTTCTTCAACTTCTGTTCGTGTCAGTTCATTCATGTCGTGGCTCCTTTCTAAAAGATTAATATGTGTTATATTTTGGTGGATTAAGGAGAAAATTGCAATTGTTTTTATCAATCTATCATAAGGGGTGGCATTCATTGTCATATGTAAGCTATCAAAAAAATAATGTTCGTGTGGTATTAGGGGCAGATGAATCAGTTCAGAATTTAGTCATCAGTAAAGTACATCCCTATGTTGAGTGCAGCAAAATAACAGACAGACTTGAAGGAGACGTTTGGACGATTTTAACCAGCAAATATGCACAAGACATTCAAACAGAAGTGCCACTTGAAGAAGTCTTTTATCAAACCAAGATGGAACCTCGCTGCCGCTACCTGTATCACGGAGAGAAGAAAGTCGTTGTAATAGATGAACCAAAAGATGTCAGATGGACAGCACAACACGCACTGCGATTAATAAGAGTACTGCTTCGCCTTTTGTGTTATCAGGATGGACTTGTTTATTTGCATGGCGGCATGATGGAGATGAATCAAAAAGGGATTGCACTAGTAGGCGGATCAAGAGCGGGCAAAACATCCACCATTTTATCCTTGTTATCCTTAACCGATGCAACGTACATCACAAACGATGATATAGGGATTTCATATACGAACAACGAGTACAAAGGAACTGGTTGGCCGAGATCTATGAGTATTCGGAAAGATTCTTTTGAAGCCATTGAAAAGTTTGATACACCATATAGGCTTCAAACATCGAGTCACCCATTTAATGAAGATGATAAGAACTATCATTTCGTCTATCCGGAGGAATTAGAAAAATGGTTTTCACGTGAAGTCAAAACAATGGGGAAAATTGATGTCATGGTGTTTCCTGAGTTTTTACCTCATGGGCAAACGGGTGCCGCACTTTCGAAAATCAGTCCACATGAAGCAGCGGAACGTCTAAAGGAGCACGCAGTGATCAATCCTGGAAGACATAATGAATTTCTATTACCATATTTCACTTTACCGACACCCGAAGAGCTAGAACCATTTCTTAAACATCTAGCGGAAAAGATCCCTTGTTATTCATTAAAACAGGCATTTACTTCTTTAGAGAAAGGAACCTTTCTCATTCAAGAGCTTCTTGAACAATCCGATATGGTCGTGTAAGACGTTTTGGAGGTGAGTCATGGTTGAGCAGGAGTATAAATATTTGTTGTCACAAACAGATTTTCAACACATCTACAACATGTTAAGTCAAAATCATCAACCTACTTATTTAATGAACTTCAATTACTATTACGACACCTCAGATTTTTTATTAAAACGATATGGCTATACCGTACGGGTCCGTCAAACCAGCGGCAAACGAACACTTGAGATCAAATGTCCCAGTCAAACGTCTGGTTATAAAAGAGTAAGAGAAGAAAAGTCATTTCCTATTGAGGATCTACCGCAAAAACTAGATGTACAGAACATCGTAACGTCTTTACCTTTTACAATGACTGAACAGCCAGAGTTGTTAGGACTATTGGTTACTGAACGAACTACCTTTTATATCGAGACAGGCATCAAAGTGGATTTGGATCAAAGCAGCTATCTTGGCATCACAGATCATGAATTAGAAATTGAATATGACAGTGAAAAAGCATATGAGGCAGCTCAATGGTTTCATAGACTAACGGATGATTTGGACATACCAGTCAATCGAAAAGGGAAACGCTCTCGATTTATCACTAGATTTAAATCACTATACGGGAAGGAGTAATCCACATGCGGGCTGTTTTGGATCAATCCACTCTCTCAAATGAAGAGAGGCTACTATTACTTGGCTCACGTATTCAATTAAATGAAAAAGAAGAAGAGTTGATGAGAGATGTATTAAAAGACGGCATCGATGTACCTCAATTGATTGGACTTGCATCAAGACATAAGGTACTTCAACTGATGACGCCTCATTTGATTCGCCTTGATGATGAAAAAAAAATCACGACAACCTACAAATTTTTACTTCATTATCATTATATCGGGAATCGCCAAAAAAATATGGAGAGATTCAAGGAATTAAAGCGTCTTTTACAAACATTTCGAAAAGCAAAGCTGAAAGCAGTCCCTCTTAAAGGAGCCATTTTAACGCCTCTTGTTTACAAAGATTATGGACTCCGAATGATGTCAGACATTGATTTCTTAATTCATCCAGATGATCGAAAAAGAGCTTCTTCATTGCTCAAGGAGGAAGGGTTTATCATCGGGAAATATGACTGGGCAACCGATCAAGAAATACCGATTTCCCGAGAAGAAGAAATGATGTGGAGAATGAATGCCGGAAATCTTTATTCGCATATTAAACGGAGCGGAGAAGACTTTTTAAAGGTTCACCGTGTTGATTTCTCATACGATGTTGAGCTGAAAAAAAACTACGACGCGACAAATGCCTTGCTAGATGCTGCTAATGAAAAGTCATTTTTGCAAACGGATACTTATATGCTTGAACCTTTAGATTTTCTCATTCATCTTGCTTTCCATTTATACAAGGAAGCAACAAATGTACAGTATGTCTATTTACATGCAGATCTCAATTTGATTAAGTTTTGCGATGTAAGGGAGTACGTCAAGTTTGCTGAAGAGCAAAACCAACTTGATTGGCATGCTTTGCAAGCAAGAGCGAAGGAATTAGGGGCCGAGAAAGCACTTTTTTACACGTTTACGTTTGTAGATTTATTGTATCAAACGAACTATATCGATCAATTGCAGCAGTTAGACATGAGTGACCAATCGTTCTTAGAAGCCTATGGAGAAAATGATTTTGGTTCTTCGAAAATGTGGAAGAAATCTTTTGTTGAGCGTTTTTTCAGCTTGGATAATCGTGATGAGCTTGAAGAGGAGCCTGTCGTACAGCTGTTCCCTGAAAGGCAGTAGCAAAATGAAGAGGAGGATTCTATATGGAGATAAAAGCGCTTTTTGAAAAGCCAAAGAACGATTTTCCTTATGAAAAATCATTTGTGTTTGCAGGTATTCATTTTCACATTTTATCAACCGAATCGCTGGCAATTGAAGATATCGAACATTATATCCCGAAAGAACCAGACAGCCATGTGGGGGATATGCCTTCACAGATTGATATACGGTTCATCATTGATCCTGAGTTTGAACAGTCCGTTCGCAATGCGTGCTTTCAAAAGGGTGAAACGATTACAGCAAAAAGGAAGTTTACTTACAAACGATTGAAATTAGACGATCAAGTATTGTTTGCCTCGCATGAAGGTGACGAGCCGCACAGTGTGGCGGTCTTTAAAGGGCGTTATGCTGTGATTGGAAAAAACAATAATGAATCTGCGATACGCTGTCCACTGCGAATCGTTCGAGAAATTGCCCTTAGAACATTAGAAAACCAAGGTGGATGCTTTACGCATGCAGCGGCTGTCTCTTTTGAAGATGGCCAAAAAGGAGCGCTCATTATTGGCGATAAAGGTGCCGGGAAGTCAACCACTATGTGGCAGTTTTTGCATCATGGAGGAGCAGATTTCATCACAAACGATCGTTCCATTTCAGTGCTTGAAGATCAGGAACTTACTGTGTATGGATGGCCGATGTGCTTAGCACTTGGAGTAGGAACCGTCCAAGCCACAACAAATATACAGGAACTGAAAAACAAAAAATTCAGCCGGTCTCAAGATAAAAGAATATGGGATGAAACCATATCAACAGAGGAAGAGGCAAAAGAAAAATGGGCGAGCGGCTGTAAGTTTGAAATTACACCAAAAGAAGCTGCTGACATGACAGGAACAACGATTCGGAGCTCTACGAAAGTAAATATGGTGATTTTTCCTTCACTCAAAATAGGATCAGGTGAGATCAGGCTTGTACCAGTAAAAAAAGATGATCAGAGAGCAAAAGACATCATGGTCGCCAATATAAGAGAACCAGAAGATCCTGACTATTTAAAAGGCTGGCTCGGCCTTCGGCATGTGTCAGATACCTTTCTGGAACAAAAGGCATCTGAGCTGATCCATCATTTATTCAATATGCCATGTTTTTATTTAGAGGGTGATCCGAGGTATCTGCAGGACGCGATTCCAGATTTATTAAACAAAAAAGTGAGTTCCATTTAAAGAGACGATTGTCTAAACATTCGTTTGAGCCGGTCTTCACGCTTTTTCATCAGTTCGTGATCTGCTGGCAGCATGATTTGAAAGAGCATGTCGGCAATCGGCCGAGCGAGCCTTTCGTCAGAGTTTAAGAGAATGCAAACACCTAATTTACGCTTTGGAATGAAGCCAATATAGGAGGTGAAGCCTTTAATTTCTCCGCTATGTTCAGCTAAGGTGAATCCGTTAAAAGGTCTCAAAAACCATGAAAGACCAACACCTCTAGTGAAATCTTCTTCAACCATAACGGGGCTTTGCATTTCTTTTAGCGAATGCTGATGAAGCAGACGGTTTCCGTCGTATTGAGCTTGAATGAATCGAATCAAATCGTCTGCTGTAGAGAATAGTCCGCTTGAACCGTCCTCCCAAGATGGTGTTTCAGCACTTGGATAAGATATGCCGGAAAGACCAGAGGAAGAAAGGGTATACCCTTTGGCTGTCGATGCAGTTTCAATAAATCCAGTTTGCTGCAAATCGAGCGGTTCTAGTATGTGGGTATGCACTAATTCTCTAAATGGCTGTTGACTCACTTTTTCTAGTACTTTACTTAAGATTGAATAGCCAAGACTGGAATAATTGATGATAGACCAAGGCGGTGTAAAAATAGTCAGTATTTCCATGCACTGAGCTAATGTCATATCTCGCAGATGAGTTGCTTTATCGAGTGTTTTGGGCAGGCCTGAGATATGAGAGGCAATCATTCGAAAAGTGAGTGGAATTGGTTCAGATATGTGACTTTTTATGAAAGATAGTAAAGGTTCGTAAGTATGAATAGGCTCATCTAGTTGAATCAATCCTTCCTCTCGTATTTTCATCATGACCATTGCAGTAAAAGGCTTAGTCACAGAACCAATTCGAAAGGTTGTGTCTTTTGTAACAGGGGTGCCGCTTTCAATATCAGCTAGGCCCTCATGCCACGACCAAATGTGCTTATCTTCATGAGAAATACAAATAGAGCAGCCAGGAATTTGATGTTGATTCAATAACTTCTTAATATCAGTGGTTGTATCTTGCAAGCGTTGTAGGATCGATTCATTGATCAAAATAGACACCTCTTTCATACAGAATATATATATATTACCAAATGTTTCATGTTGTTTTAAGGTAAAGGATCAATATTTTTATATTTTAAAAGAGAGCGGGCGATTGATAATGAAAACAATTCAAAAAACCATTCTTGATATTTTAAAAGGTGATGGCCAAGATATCGAACAAATTCCATATGAGCTTGTAGAACGTAAAGGAGTAGGGCATCCAGATACGATGTGTGACGCCATCGCAGAAAGAGCTTCTCAATATTATTCTCAATATTGCATGGAGCATTTCGGCAGAGTAGCACACCACTGGTTTGACAAAGTGATGCTTCTTGGTGGAGATGCTGATGTAACGTACGGAAAAGGAACAATGGTCAAACCTTATCAAGTTGTGTTTGCTGGAAAAGGGGCATACGCATATGGTGATGAGCCGATTCCTCTTAAAAAGATTCTTTTCGATGCAGCCAAAGATGTGTTATCAGAGGTGACGACCGGATTTGATGCTGACGAACATCTCGTCATTGACTGCCGGATTGTTGATCATCAAGGGGCAGGGCGTAAAAATTCAAGATATCGTCCGATGGTTGAAACAGATATGATCGAGATCGGGGATCCAAAGCTTGTTTCAAATGACTGTAATTTACTGCATGCTCATGCCCCGTTAAGCCGTCTTGAGAAGCTCGTTCTCTATACAGAGCGTTATGTGAATGGACCAGAATTTAAAAAGGTGAACCCAGATACCGGCTGGGATGTGAAAATATTTGGAAGCAGACGTCATGAAGATTTCAAACTCATAGTAAACATGCCTTTTCTAGCAAAAGATATTCATAGTCTTGAGGAATATTTTGCCCGTAAAAAAGAGTGTCAGGATCAAATTGCTCGCTATATTCATGAAACGTTAGGACTTACGCCTGATCTTATGCTGAACGCAACAGATCGCAATGGTCGCCCGTACTTAACAGCACTTGGTTCTGTAGCAGATACAGGCGATGTAGGTGTTGTTGGAAGAGGAAATCGATTAAATGGATTGATCACCCCAATGCGGTCTATGAGTATTGAAGCGCCGGCTGGTAAAAACCCGCTTGATCATACAGGGAAATTGTATGGAGTGCTCGCACAACGATTGGCAGATCAAATTTTTGAGACCATTCAAAAGCCAACAGAAGTGCATATCTTTACTTCAAAAGAAGCACCGCTCCACAACCCTGATGAAATTGCCGTCCGTATTGAACAGTGGGATGGAAATGAAGTGGATAGAAAGAGAATTGAAGACATTGTCATGAATGCGGTCCATTCGATGGGCGATGTGACAAAAGATTTAATTTTTAAAGGCGTGACAATGTGGTAATAAGGATGAAAGAAAAAGTCATTGATGCCGTTCATGCATGTATTCATACAAAAGAACCCATGGCAGTGACCATTCATCCATATGAAATTGAAAAACACCAACAATTGAATCAACATCATCTTCTATTGATGCTAAAGCCTGAATTAACCAGTATCCATAAAGGTGTACAGCTTGATCGAATACTAGATGAACTTTTCCTACGCTTAGATAATCATGATATAGAAATAGGAGCCGTGCGCGTTATATCATCCTTATATTTGAAAGAAAAGAAAATAATAGAAAAACAATATGGGATGCTGAACAAAATCTCTAAAAACGGTCTGAGTGAATTGTCAGATACGGCAAAAAAGATGCTGTTCTTTAAATATCCAGAGTTTAAACAGAAGGAACATTTCATATATGGAGGCCATCAATTTTTACAAAAGTACGAAGAGCTTACGCCATATGGTTTAGAGCTTCTTACACGGAACATGAAGGTGGACAAGCTAGGTGCGGGCACATACGCCATAAAGGCCGAGGTGGATGGAGAACAGATGCTTCTGCTCAATTCATTCCACCCTTGTCAAATTGAGTGGTTCACTGCACCTGCAAAGTCTATTATCGTCATGGAATGTTTTTCAAAGAAGCCTATGAGGATGTTAAGAGAAGATTTTATCGGTGCAACGGACCCTAAAGAGGCAAAAGCAGGTTCTTTTAAACACATGCTGCTGTCGGAGCAAAAACAGTTTGGTTTAACGAACGTGTGTACTCGATTTAATGGCATTCACCTGTCACCAGGACCTGTAGAAGCAATGGCGGGAATGATTCACTATTTTCGTACACCTGAAACAAGGCTGACTCCCGCACATACACTTTTTGGCCAGTTGTTAAAGAAAAATGGCTTTTCGGAGGAATCACTAGATCTGTTATGTGAAGATGTGTCCATTCATTCAAGCGAAGTACCAGTATTTGAATTAACTGAAAACCTCAATTGGGATGAATCATTAGATCTGTTAACGAAAGTGAGAAACGACATTCAAAAGCATGAACGTGTTCTGTAACAGGGGGGAACCACTTGAATAATGAAGGAGCTAGCCAGCGAATATGGATTGTTGGTCCACCTGGATCTGGAAAAACGACCCTTGCCCATCACTTGAAACAGGAATTCATGTTACCTCACTATGAGCTCGATGCCCTATTTTGGCAAGCGAACTGGAAAAAAACAGATCGGAAGTTGTTTATCGATAACGTCCATGAAGTTGTTAAACAAAAGAAATGGGTGATTGATGGTCAATATTCATCTGTTCACCATATCTTGACTGAATATGCTGATACGATCATATGGCTTGATGTGAAGAGAAGGAAGACATTCCCCCGTCTCATGAAAAGGACGTTCAAGCGGCTCATGACAAGGGAAAAACTTTGGAATGGAAATAAGGAGCGAATAGGTAATGCGCTCCAATTTTTCTCATATGCCTTTCATGTGTATCCAGAGGTGCTCCATCAAAACGAGAAGCTTTTTCATAAATTAAAAAAAGAATCACGTGTGAAATGCCTGCGCATAGACAAGCAGGAAGCAGCAGATCTGGTACTTAGGAAAATCAAAAGCCTTGAGAAAAAGGGGTGAGGACATGATGAAATCTGATGATGCTGATAATGTCCTGAAATATTGGTTTTCGGAACAGCCAATCCGCTTAACACCTTTAAACGGAAGAAGCCCTAATGAAGGCTGGCTTGTAGAGGATGCTAAAAACCGCTTTGTCTTAAAAAAATGTGCGAGAAATCATGATGCAAAGTGGCTTCAATATTTAGAAGATTTAACAGATGCTTTGCTTGATCATGGTTTCCCGATTCAACCAATGATAGAGGCAGAGAACGGTCGTAAAACCATTTTATTCAAAGAACATTTTTGGCAGTTGCGGCCCTATTTTGAAGGAAGGCCATATGAAATGGGAAATCGTTCAGATGAACAAGAAGCCATTCGGGTATTAAGACAACTTCATTCATTAAAGAACTTACCGAAAGGGCCTGTGAACCCAAACTGTGAATTGAAAAACTGGATAACTTCACCGGACGAAACACTGGATAAGACGGCAAGTGTATTAAAGAAAGTCGTTTCTTCTAAAAAGGCTGCTTCTTTGCTTAAAGTGTATGAACAGGAGCTGATGAATGTACTCACGCTGCTAAATCCTAGTCTGTATGAGGCATTACCACATGCTGTCACACATGGTGATTTTCATTCTGGCAACCTGCTCATCCGTCATAAGAAGCTCGCCATGGTTCTTGATTTTGATACAGCAGGTTATAGACCACGAATTTATGATGCAGCCATATCTGCTTTTTTGTTAACGAGAATCAAGCGGGGAACATTTCAACTAGACATTGTGAAAACGATTCAATTTTTAAAGGCATATGCCAATGACTTATCTGAAAACGAGTGGCGTTCTATATCTGGTTTTATCAGACTTTTATATATTCCGACAGGTCGGTATTTAACACTTCTGCATACTTACACACCTCACTTATTGAACTGGTATATTGATTGGTCCTTGGAAGCACTAGAATCCGCATCAAGCCAGCTGAAAGAAGAGTGGTATCTCCAAAAGGAGATGAGGATATGAAGGTTGCTGTTGTCACTGGTGGAAATAGGGGCATTGGAAAAGAAGTGTGCAGACAACTTGCGCAAGATGACATGCTTGTCATTTTAACAGCACGGCAGATTGAAAATGCTGAATTAGCTGCTTCTGATATAAATGAGCAGGTTGTGCCCTACCAGCTGGATGTGACAAACGAAGAGTCGGTTGAACGTCTGTCGGCTTTTATAAAGGATTCGTACGGAAGAGTGGATGTGCTGATTAATAATGCGGGAGTCTTTCTTGACAACATAATGGATGACGCCTTTCCATCTTTTTTAGATCTTCCTGTATCGACACTTCAAGAAACGATGAATGTCAATGTGTATGGCGCAGCCAGAATGACCAAGGCGGTTTTCCCTTACATGAAAGAGGCTGGATATGGACGAATCGTCAATGTATCTAGCGGCATGGGAAGGCTCTCCGCCATCTCCGCTTCAAACGATGTTAGGCGTGACGGAAAAAGCGGTCCTTACTACAGGATGTCAAAAGCGGCTTTGCACGTTCTGACAAAAGTCACGGCTTTAGAGGGGGCGCCATTTTCTATTCTTGCGAATGCGGTTTGTCCTGGCTGGGTACAAACGGACATGGGGACATCAGAGGCTGTTAAAACTGTACAGGAAGGTGCATCAGGAATCGTATGGGCGGCACAGCTCCCCCGAGATGGACCAACAGGGGAGCTACTAAGAGACGGTAAAAGACTTCAGTGGTAAGAGGAGGCAGCTACATGCGAGGGATGAAAGAAAAGACAGTGATTGTGACAGGCGGGGCGCAGGGGATTGGATATGCGGTCGCAGAACGAGCAGCACAAGAAGGGGCGCAAGTCGTCATTGCTGATCACCATGTAGATTACGGATTAGCAGCAGAAAAAAGGCTCAAAGAAATTGGATATGATGTGTTGTTTATAGAAGCTGATATTGCTGATGAGGCAGCCATTGTCTCAATGGTAGAAAGAACAGTCGATCATTTTGGGAAAATTGACATGCTTGTGAATTGTGCAGCCGTTTTTATCATGCGTGGCCTTGAAGCTACTGTTGAAGAATGGCGGCGCATCATGGACTTAAATATTATGGGGCAAGCCCTATGTGTTAAACACACGTCACCTTATATGGAGAAAATAGGAAAAGGATCCATTGTAAATATTGCCTCCATTTCAGGTCATATTGCCCAGCCGAAATATTTAACATACAATGCGACAAAAGCAGCCGTCGTGAATATGACGCGATGCATGGCAATGGATTTGGCGGATGCAGGTATTCGTGTGAATGCAGTGAATCCCGGTACGGTGTGGAACAAAAATAACGAACGATTTCACTTGGAAGAACTTGGGTTGACAAGAGAGCAAGCAAATCAGCACCCTGATATTGGAGGGATGCACATGTTAAAACGAACAGCTGATCCAGAAGAGATCGCATCTGCTGTCATCTTTCTTCTCTCTGATGAAGCGAGTTTTATCACAGGAGAAAATTTAATGGTTGACGGCGGCTATACTGCCATGTAGAGGAGTAAACATTTTGATGAAATTTGATCTGCACACACATCATCAGCGCTGTGGTCATGCGGAGGGAAACATCAGAGAATATATCGATGAGGCTGTTAAACTAGGTCTAGAATGTATCGGAATATCGGATCACTCCCCGTTTTTTGGTGAAGAGGCTGATCATTTTAAACCATGGGTAGCGATGGCGAAGAGTGAATTTCAATCATATGTAGAGGAAGTCCTGCAATTGAAAAAGGAATATGAGGGGAAAATTCACGTGCTATTAGGTGTTGAATCTGACTATTTTCCAGAACACGAAGCCCTCTACCGAGACGTGTATCGACATTATCCATTTGATTATATCATTGGCTCGGTTCATGTCAGTAATGGATACGATCTATTCAACCGGAAACGCTGGGAACGAATCACAGAGCAACAAGCCATCATTGAAAAAGAGACGTATTACCAGTTGATTAAGATGTCTGCTGAGAGTCAAATGTTCGACGTTTTAGGGCATATTGACGCCTTAAAAGGTTTTTATCCAGAAATTGCTCATCTCAAAACAGAAGCTGTCGATGATGCACTAAAAGTCATTGCGGAGAGTGGTTCTGTGATTGAAGTGAATACCTCTGGCAAAACAAAAGACTGCGGAGGCTGGTATCCATCAATGGATCTATTAGAGCGAGCCAAATTTTATGGTGTGGATGTCACGTTTGGCTCAGATGCTCATCAGCCCGCCCGCGTGGCAGATGATTGGCTGAAAGTGAAACAAACGCTAAAGGAATTAGGTTACCAGGAATGGTGTATTTTTCAATCTCGTCAAAAGCGAAAATTGGCTCTATAAATTCATAAAAAAGGGGTTATGAAAATGACAAAAGTTCGTGTAGCAATTGCAGGAGTAGGATCATGTGCGTCAAGTATCGTTCAATTTGTTGAGTTGGCTAAGGAAAAGAAGGATACGCTCTCTGGTGTTATGCATGACGTCATTGGAGGCTATCAGTTATCTGATGTCGAATTTGTTGCCGCTTTTGAAGTAGATCAAAATAAAGTCGGAAAAGACTTATCAGAGGCCATTTTAACTAAACCAACAGCTGCAGTGAAACATATCGATGTTCCGTTTTTCCAAGTAACCGTCGAAGCAGGTCCTTTATGTGATGGACTTGAAGGAGATTTGTCCAACTGCATTCAACCACATGAACATTCACTGAACATGAAAACACATGATGTGACGCAAAGGTTAAAAGATGTTCAGGCAGATGTACTCGTCTGCTTCTTACCAACAGGTTCGTTTGAAGCAGTTCGTGTGTACGCAGAGGCGTGTGCACACGCTCAAACAGCCTTTATTAATGCGACACCTGAACCGGTGGCAAATGATCCTGAGTTTGTCAAAATGTTTGAAGAGTCGGAGACCCCGCTCCTTGGAGACGATTTAAGAAGTCACTTAGGTGCAACCACACTGCATACAGCCTTAATTGAACTATTAAAATCCCGCGGGATTGATATCACCAATACGTACCAACTAAATGTTGGAGGCAATACGGACTTTTTAAACCTAGCCAACCCTATGAGATCAACGAGTAAGCAAAAATCGAAGAGAAAAGCATTGTTCGCTTCAGGGATTGATGCCAGTGAAGTGGCAGCAGGTCCAAATGGTTATGTCAGCTACTTAGGGGATCATAAGGTCTGCTTCCTGCGATTAGAAGGGAATTCGGTTTTAGATTCTGACATTTCACTTGAAATTCGTTTACAAGTAGAAGATAGTCCGAATTCAGCTGGTGTCATTGCGAATGCGATGCGTGTTGCAAAAGCAGCTAAAGATATGAATCATAGCGGTGTCATACATGACGTCTGCCCATTCTTATTTAAGAGTCCACCAATTGGACAAGTTGATTCAGAATCATTGCGTTTGTTCAATGAATATGTGGCAAATGCTGAGCTGAAAAAGGTGTAACCAGTGGAAGCGGAACTCAATCTTCGCAAGATAAAATTTGCCGCTTTTGACTTGGATGGAACATTAATTGATGACAGAGGCGAGCTTATTGGTGATGTCCATGGCGCAGTGAACATGCTGCGCCAAAGAGGCATTATACCCATTATTGTGACAGGAAGAACCTATGATTCTTTCTTCTCACTGGATTTAGATCGATCTCTACTCGCCTTATTTCATCATGATGTTTTGTTGAATGATGGGAATGTCATTTGTCATCATGAAAAGAAAACATTTGAGGTGAAGCAGTATGTAGATGCAGCTTTATGCCAACAGATCATCACATCACTTGATGGAAAAGCTGAATTTGTCATGGAATCTCATGGAAAGCACGTGGCATCAAGTAAAAGCGCTAAGTTGAAATACTGCATGCTATACACCTTTCCACGAGAAAAAATAGAGGTTGGTCACAAGAAAGAATTCAACTTTGAGCGTGTCACAAAACTATTTATTTTACCAAAAGAAAAAGTGGATCTTGCTCAACAATTAAAAAATTGTCATTGCGACGTAGCAGATGCCCAGTTTTTAAATGCTCAAGTCATATCTCCAAAAGGGATTTGTAAGGCAGACATGCTTGAGCACTATTTATTCGATTGTTTTGGAGAAAGAGATTTAGATCGTGTGATTGCCTTTGGAAATGGTCATAATGACAGGCTGATGCTGAAGAAGGCCAAGTGGGGGCTAGCCGTTCAAGATAGTCATCCGTCGGCGATTGAGTTAAGTGATGTTCATTTACAGGAGCCTATTTCTGATTATCTATTTAAAGTTTTACAATCATTTGAAACGCCGCACGTTATCAATGAAAAGGGAGGTATTTAGTTGAGGACCCTTCAACTGCCTTTACCAGAAGCATTAGAAGATACAATGATATCGGATTTTATGGAAAGAGTTTCATTTCTATCTGCTCATATTGTGCACGTGGCTCTTAACGAAGAGGAATCTATGATTGAAGTAACCGTAGATAAAATGGGAGACAAAGAAGCAATATCAACTGCGTTTTCGAATCTATCGTCAAATATCGCACAGCTGCGGAGATTTCGTGAAAAAGAAATAAAATCAAATATTCATTTATCTAGTGAGCCTATTCATTCGAAACTAAGCGAGGAAGATCAGAAAAGAACCTTCTATGATGAGGTTGAATTGGAACTTTCAAACTACTTTGATCAATTATTTTTAAATATAGGGATTTCGCTTGGAGCGAAAATAAGGCGATACCCTTCGACGATCAGTAAAGATTTAATGGAAAAATGTAAGTATCATACGAATTTTCCGCAAAATATTTATTCTGTTTTTGAGATCCCTCATGATTATCAAATCATTGATGATATTCGAGAAAAGCATCATGGTTTTCAGCCTGAACACTTCCAGCAGGCAGGCCGTTTTTTACAGCCGTGTATTTGTTATCACTGCTATGAGGAATGGGAAGGGAAGACGTATACAGACAATCAAATGATGACAGCAACGGGGCAATGTTTTAGACATGAAATCTCTTGGAAAGTGGACCCTCTCAGGAAAATAGAATTTAGTATGCGCGAAATTGTCTTTATTGGTCATCAAGAATTTATCAATGAAACGAGAAAAACACTCCTTGAAAACACATGGGAATGCTTTCATCAACTTGGTCTAAGTGGAAAGGTCACGACCGCAAATGACCCTTTTTTCTTTTATGATGATATGGATAAAGCGAATTATCAATTAATGGCTAATAGCAAATATGAATTAGTCGCTGTGACAGAAAAGAAAGACGTTTCAATCGCTTCTTTTAATGACTGCGGAGAGATGCTTTGCGAAAGGTTCCATATTAGCGGAGAAGATGGTCTGCCGCTTTATTCAGGTTGTGCGGCATTTGGGATCGATCGTTGGGTTCAAGTGTTTTTACAAACATACGGTCGAAATCGAAAGGATTGGCCGAAAGACATGCGTCATTTAAAGGAGGAGCGCTATGCTGCAAAGTAATCTGACTCAAGAAGAACATACAGCTCTCATCTTATCCAATCCTTTTTTAAAAGCCAGTCAAATTGAAGAGATGCAGGAGCTTTTGTATAAGCAGCAAGACTGGAATGTCATTCTCGGAATGCTGCATGTTCACCGGACAGCAGGAATTGCGTGGAAGAATATTAAACGTTATGCCATTCATTTAAGAAAAGAGTTTAAAGCGACTTATTTTTTAAAGTCATTAGAGATTATGTATAAGGGTCAACTAGAAACGGCTCGAGACAATATCAAGTTCAATGATCAGTTATTTCAAGCACTTGATCAAAAAGGAATTGAATATGCCATTGTAAAAGGAAGTGTGATTGGCCAGTGGGCCTACGGTGATGTTGGGCTTCGCTTATTTGGGGACAACGATCTCTTTATCTCACAAGATCAGCTGCAAGAAACTGGACACGTATTAAACGAATTAGGCTATATTCAAGGTTCTTGGAACTATGAAACGGAGACAGTCACACCTGCCAAACGCAAAGACATCCTTTACCTCATCATGAACTCACATCAAACCTACACCTATATGAAACCTACACCAGATTGCCGCTTTATTGATTGTCATAAAATTGATGTTCAGTTTTCAGTTGACCTCATGACAGGGAACCGAACGGATTCAATCGTCAAAGAAATGCTGTCTAGACGAATTCAAACGTCTGTTGACGAGCACCTTGTATGGTCTTTAAAAGAAGAGGATATGCTTCTTTTCCTATGTATTCATTTTTATAAAGAAGCGATTTATTTAAATGAAGTGGAGTCAATGAAAGACTTACTGCTTTATAAACTGCTAGATATATATGGCATGTTTATGAAGGAAGACCTACTCGATGTGGATTTGTTTGTCCGCCAGACGAAAGCGTATGGCTTTGAAAAGATGGTCTATTTTGCTTTTCATTATGTGAATGAGGTCTTTCCTCAAACGATTCCTGAACTTGTCATGGATGCACTTCAGCCTGAATCGCTTACTTATTTATCCGAAGTGCTGGATGCAAATGATGTCGTTCATACTTGGAATCAACCAATTCGCAAACGATTCTTTCATATTAATCGATCTTTAGATATTAACAAGCATTCTGTGCATAAGGAGTAGTGTCATGAAAGATCCGGCATCGCTATTTGATTTTAAGGGAAGAAATGACGTGATTTGGTATGGGAATATGAATCAAGAACAAAGCTGGGATCAAACAAGAGCTTTACCAGTCATGACAGATCATGTTCAAAATGAACTGGTTCTTCAGCAAGAACAACAACTGCTTTTGATTGCATCTAAAGAGCATCATGTCATCTTGCATCATCAGCCTGATAAAGCTTTTTTAGCCTATTTGGAAAATCAAGGTGTCCAGCTTCCGCATATGACTCAACTAGACCATGCATTTACATTAAATGGACTTATTGTACCGTATCTTTTAGATGAATCCCTTGAAAAAGAAGCATTGATTGAAAAAAGAACGATATACGGCTCAAATGCTACGCTCGTAAAGCGGTTCAATCATAAGATTTCTACTAGAAGATGGGCAGAAGAACATCTGTTTAACGTCACGTGCGGCGCTATCTGTCATCATGCTGACGAATTAAAACAGACGTATGAAAAATTAAAGGCGAAGAATTTCTCGAAAATGGTTCTGAAAATCCCTTATGGATCATCTGGGAAGGGGCTGCGTATTTTAAAAAATGACCGAGAATTTATGCAGCTGCTGACCTTTATTGAAAGAAGGAATATCGAAACGGATTTGCTCTTAGAGGGATGGCATCCGATTAAACGCTCCTTAAATGCCCAATTGCTCATTCAAGAGGAGGGGTCACACTTACTCTCCATTACAGAGCAGAAAATTAATGAGGACGGCATTTACTTAGGGACGGATTTTGCGCCTGTGTATGAATTGGACAAAAAACGTGAATACGAAGCAAGCATGCATCGAATCATAGAGCTTCTTTATGATGAAGGGTATCGTGGTGTGGTTGGTGTCGATTCAATTATTGATGAAAATGAACAGCTCATACCGATCATTGAAATAAATGCCCGGTTCACACAGGTCACTTATTTACTCCCACTGATTTGTCGTTTTTTTTCAACCTACGAATATATCGAAAGCCGCTTTAAACGATTCTCATGCCGCGCTGACCTGCCATTTGAAGATGTCTTAACGGAGGTAACAGAAGCACTCAATCCGGGAGAAGATGGCGGGTTCTTTATTTATACTTTTGGTAAGACGAGATCTGATGATATGTGGCACTATCGATTGTTTATCTTGTTTTACCATATGAAGAAGGACAAGCAGATTGATATGCTCACAATGTTTGATGAGATGGAATTTTCATTAGAAAGGAGGAGGAGATGTGCTGGAAAATGACTTTACGCTCTTAGAGAAAGCGAATCGTTATGGGACGCCGATGTATGTATACGATGGAGATGCATTGAAAGAGCACTATGAGCACATTACATCATGGCTCCATCAAACAGCTGAGGTGTTCTTTTCATTTAAGGCCAATGGAAATTTCTCGATTGCATCATTGTTACGGTCTTTTGGGGCTGGTATAGAAGTGGCTTCTGAAGGAGAGCTTTTCATGGCGATAAAAGCAGGTTATTCACCGCAGCATATCATTTTTTCTGGACCGGGTAAGCAGAAGGAAGAGATTGATACCGCTGTTCAGCATGAGATCTATTGTATTATCGCCGAATCTAAGGAAGAACTCACCTACATCGCTGAGTCTGCAAAACGTCAAGACAAGCAGGCATCAGTAGGCATTCGGATCAATCCAGAATCAATTGAGTCACGAGCCAAAATAAAAATGGGCGGAGTTCCAAGTCCATTTGGAATAGATGAATCTAAACTGAATGATGTATTTGATCTGTTTCAGAAGTATGATCATTCGCTGCTATTTAAAGGTATCCATATGTATCTGGGAACTCAAGTTCTTGATGAAACATCGCTTTTATCATCGTTTGAATACACACTCAACACAGCTGTTCGAATCAAGAATGAATATGGTCGAACATGCCAGATGGTTGATTTAGGTGGCGGTTTTGGCATTCCGTATTTTCAGCATGAAACACCGCTTCATGCTGAAAGGCTATTTCAACACGTAGCGGATTTGATTAGATCATATGAAACTGAGCTTGAATTTCCGAGGTTTATTATAGAAATGGGGAGATTTCTTTTAGCAGAATGTGGTGTTTATTTAACAACCATACAATATGTAAAAGAATCAAAAGGGCAGCCGTTTTTAATAGCAGATGGCGGGATGCATCATCATCAAGCGATGACGTTTAGAGGCAGACTGCTCCGCAATAATTACCCTATGCGGCTCATTAAACATTCCAGCAACACCGCAGACGTAGTGAAACAATCAATTGTTGGTCCGCTTTGTACACCAGAAGACTTAATTGGCAGGCAGGTGGAGCTTCCTCAAGGGGAAGTAGGGGATCTTCTTTGTATTGAGAAATCTGGTGCATATGGACTGAGCTACAGCCCTACCTTATTTTTAGGTCATTCTTCTCCGCTTGAGCTACTGTTGTTTGAGGGGAACGATTATGTTGTGCGAGATAGAGGGACACCGGAAGATCTCTTATTGAAACAAAATAGATCACTCTTTAGACAAAGGAGGGGTGAAGATGAAACTGACAGAGCTTCGACAAGAAACGATTGATCGTCTCATTCACCAATTTTCAGAAAGAGCAGGGCAGCTGGATGCCGAATCTCGGTTCCCGCATCAGAATCTAGACGAGCTGATTGATTGTGGATTACATGTCGCCAATATGCCGAAACAAGACGGAGGTCTTGGATATGGATTTGAAGAAACGATCACCTTGTTGTCACACATATCTAAAGGGTGTGCGTCAACAGGCCTCATTATGGCGATGCATTACTATTCGCTCGGCGCATTTTCTGAAGTGCTGACAAGTGAGCAGCAGGCTTCGGTATTTGATGATATTCGGCATTCAGGAGAGTTCATCGCTTCTGTCAGCGACCCGAATGTGATTTTTATTTATCAGCGAAAGCAAATGGAGGGAATTCCAACCATCACCGCCGAAAAAACAGATGGCGGATATCTTGTGAGTGGAACTAAGTTTACTGTGACAGGTGCACCGCGCATTAAATATTTGCCAATCTATTGTGAGTATGCCCCGTCGTCATGCACATCTCAATATGGAATGACGGCGCTCTTAATGACATTACCGAGTGAAGGTGCTGAGGTGGAGGAATCGTGGAATTATTCGGGAATGAGAGCATCGATGAGTCATCACATTCATTTTGATCAAGTGTTTATACCCGATCATCAGCTCATCGGGCGGGAAGGCTACGCAATAGAAGATACTGAACATTTAATCTATTGGTTTCGTTTAGCTGTTACCGCTGTTTATTACGGGATTGCAAAGGCAGCATATGAACATGCACTCGGTATGGCATATAAAAGGAATGATCGAATTTCTAAGAAAAAATCAGCCTTTTTACCAGGTCAACAATTTCGTATTGCAGATATGAAAATGAAATTAGATGTTGCACATTCTCAGCTCATGGCCTGTGCCCAGCAAGCAGATCGAGAAAAGAAACAAACTCATTACTCGAGTGAGTTGTATACGAAGACGCTGATTACTAAACACTTTGTGACGCAGGCGGCAGAAGAAATCGTGGAGCTGGCTTCTCAGGTCGAGGGTTTTTCTTCATTACAGCAAGGATCTTTGCTCGAGCGCTTAAGCCGAGATGTGAAAGCGGCAAAATTTCATCCGCCTTCAGAAGATGTATTAAAAGAAGTGATTGCGAAAAAAGAGCTGGGCATTATCCCGTTAAAAAATCGCTGGGTATGATGGCGTAAAAAAGGAGGAGACATATGTGGCTACTGCAGCACCTATTTACCGAAACAATTATTTAAACTGTTCTCAATTAACGATTGCAGCCATGCTTCTTAGAAAAGGAATTCAAATCGACAGGATTTGGAGGCAAGCTGGTCTTGTTTATAGATCTCAAGACCAAGGATTTGTTTTGATCGGTTCCTTTAAACACTTTCGTGAAGATATTCTGCATCATAATGGCATTCATTTAGAAGAAATTTTTTACACCGAAGAGGAATTAGACTTCTATATGAATCGGGTATTTAAACAGCATCCAAAGAGAGGCACTGTGTCTGTTTCTTTAGATATATTTGAATTACCGTACTGTCCATTTTTTGAAAGAGAACACGGATATCATACATTGGAAGTACTTGAGGTGAATGATGATCATGTATTGATCAGTGACCATGCTTATTCTTATCATGGCACATTGAGTAAAGATCATTTGATGAAAGCCGCACGCTCTGTCTACGAACATACGCCTCGAACCGAAAATCGTTATAAATGGATCAAACAGGTTGATCTTGAGAAAGAACCGGATGTAATGAAAGTTTTAAAAGAGCATGTTGCCATATTAGAAGGTGCACCGCCACATTTTGAATTGCCTGGAGCTGTCACAGGTCTTGACGCAATTTCAGTCATTCAAAGAGATTATATTGATAGTATTAAAGGTGATGAAAATGGTAATTTATTAGACAATGTTTATTTTGAAGGACTAAAGGATGTCGCCAACTCCAGAAAACATATGGTGACATTTTTATCATCATATGAAAATGAGCATTTACAACCCCTTATTCAAGCATTTGAAGATGCTTATCAAAGCTGGACAGTGCTTGCTAATTTTACAGCTAGAGTCGGCCTCAGCAAAAATCCTCGCAGTATGATTGAAAGGACGTCGAATCGGTTTCAAAAAACATTAGAAGTGGAGACAAGCCTGCTCACGCAACTAAAAGAGGTGATTCAAAATGAAAACCTATCAACCCCTCACTCTTCATGATTATGTCAATAACAGAGGCATCACATATCAAAATGAATATGAAAAAGGCCAATTAACCATTGGTGGGGCTTCTTTGCCGGCTGAGTTGGTCATGAACGTGAAAGACTCTTTGGTCGAAGGCATTCCTTTTCAGTTCATTTATCAAGATCAAGGAGACAATATTGAATTAGAGGGTCAATCTATTCAACTTCAGGCAGTTGAAGCAGAAGCGCTCCATGTCGTTGGCTGTTCATCTAATGGTAATCTCTACGAAAAGATGACATTATTACGAGAGGGTACCGTTGTCTTGGAGTCTCGTCTTTCATTAACCGATGTGATTGAACGTGAACCTGCATTTGATGATCGATTGGCTTATGCATTTGATTATATTCATACGGTAGCCGGCATCAATCACCATTTGACATCAAACCTATGGATTGATTCGCTTTCCTTCTCGCAAAAAATCGTTTTTGATGAAATCCGCTTTCAAGATAATCCATTTATGCATATTTTCGCAATGACGATCCAGCAGTCAGATCATTGATGGAAGGGAGCCATGTCTATGTGCGGCATTGCAGGTTATTGTCATTTTAACAAAGCACCACTTGATCCACACATCTTACTGAAGATGAAAAACGCACTTAGTGTGCGTGGACCTGATGATAGTGGTGTATATCAAGACGACTCAGTTGGTTTGGTTCATACGCGGCTTTCCATTATCGATATTCAATCTGGGCCGCAGCCAATAACAAATGAAGATGAGTCTATTTGTGTGATTTTAAATGGCGAGATTTATAATTTCCAAGAATTAAGAGAGGACTTATGGAATAAAGGTCATACGTTTCGTACGCTGACAGATACAGAAGTACTTGTTCATGGCTATGAAGAATATGGGATTTCTTTTATTGAGCAATTAAATGGAATGTTTGCAGCTGCGATATGGGATCAAAAGAAGAAAGAATTCTTTTTATTTAGAGACCGGTCTGGGATTAAACCGCTTTATGTTTCAGAATGTGGAGGAGGGCTTATTTTCGGATCGGAAATGAAGGCTCTTCTTCAGCATCCAGATATACAAATTGCCATTCAGCCAGAGGCTGTCCTTAGTTATTTATCCTTCCGTTATGCGATTGGCGAGCAAACTTTCTTTCAAGGAATTCAAACATTACCCCCAGGTGTCATCTTGAAAATAGATGAAACAGGAATGACAAAAGAGGCCTATTGGCAATATCCTTTCCCATCTGATGGAATTGACAGGGGAGAACGTTATTATCAAAAGGGATTGTTTGAATTACTTCAAGATAGTGTGCAAAAACAAATGATGTCTGATGTACCTGTAGGAGCTTTTTTGAGTGGAGGAGTGGATTCGACTTCTATTGTTGCTTTGATGTCCAAATATGCGAACGAGAATATTCACTGTTTTTCGACCAGCTTTGAAGAGGAAGGTTTTTCTGAAGAAAGCTATGCCAAGCTCGCAGCAGAACAATACAACGTCAAGCTTCACTCGCATCGAATGAGTGAAGAAGAGTACTTTCAATTATTGCCAGAAGTTGTGAAGCGAAGAGATCATCCTCTTTCCATTCCTCATGAAGTCGCTTTTTACCATATGTCACGTGAAGCAAAAAAGCATGTAACGGTTGTTTTGTGTGGTGAAGGAGCGGACGAATTGTTTGCAGGGTATGGACGTGTGTTTAGGAGTCCGGCAGATTGGCGTAAAATTTTATGGCTTCAAAAAAACCGAAAGCTGTCATCGATCCTTTCAAAGGTATTATTTGAACCGTCCTTTCAGCAGCAGGTGCATCAATTTATCCATCTTGATGGGGAAATGGAACATTATAAAAAAAGATATGCTTGGTTTACGGATAACGAAAAAGAGCAGCTCTTAGGTCAGCAAGCTCATTCTATTGATTCTGCTGATTTGCACATGAATCAGTTGATCGCCCATTGCTTTAAAGAGATGGAAGGGGCGTCGTATGAAAACAAACTGCTCTATTTATTTCAACAAATTCATTTACCCAACTTGTTAGACCGGCTTGATATGATGACGATGTCACACGGACTAGAAGCACGTGTACCGTTTCTTGATCATCGCATCATCCAATTTGTCAACGATATGCCTTTCAAGTACAAACTTCCTTATAAAGGGCTACCTAGCAAAGTGCAAGCATTTTTCCAATCGAGCCTTAAAACAAGTGAGGTCCAAGATATTCCGAAATATATGTTGAAAAAGACAATGGAGCAAACGGTGGATAAGCGTATATTATATAGAAGAAAAATGGGTTTTCCGGTTCCGGTGTATCATTGGATGAATAAAAGAATGGAAGAAATCGAAGAGAAACTTCTTGATCAACAAAGCTTTGCAACACAATTATTTCAAAAAGAGCCGCTAGAACAATTTTTGCGACATCATTCGAATCAGAAGAACAAAAATGGAGCGGACCAAAAAGTGTGGATGCTTTACAACTTGGAATTATGGCATGATCACTATATCAAAGGGGCGCGTCTTCCGCTCCAAACTAGTCATTAAGAGGCCCGGTCTATTCACCATCCCTGCTGCATATATGATATGGAAGGGGAGTGATGCGATTTTGAGGCTGAGTGAGCTGTCAGGAAAAGAGATCGTCGATATTAAAAGAGCGGAGCGGCTTGGCGTGCTTGGACAAACCGACCTTGAAATAAATGAACAGGACGGTCAAATTACAGCACTCATCATACCTTCCGTCAAATGGTTTGGCTTTCGAAAACAAGGAAATGACATCCGCGTTCCGTGGAATCACATTCAAAAAATAGGATCAGATATGATCATTCTCGATGTGCCTGAAGAACTTCAGCCGCACGGAGAAAAAGAGGACCCATCATAAAAGGGTGCTCTTTTTCTTTTCTCTCCCCGATTTGTTCACAGGCTGAATCCTCTCCTCATATGCTGAAAGGGAGATTCGGAAAATATTACAGACTTTTTTAAATAAAGAAGGTGAACGGTCAGTATGTTGAGCGGTTTAACGGTTGCGGTGATCGGGGGAGATGCTAGGCAGCTTGAAATCATTCGCAAGCTGTCACAGCAGCATGCCAAAGTGTTTTTGGTCGGATTTGATCAGCTGGATCATGGATTTATTGGTGCTGAAAAGCTGAAAATGTCAGAGCTTCCATTTGAACAAGTGGATAGTATGATCCTTCCGGTATCAGGTGCTACAGACGAAGGGGTCGTTGCCACCGTTTTTTCAAATGAGAAGGTCGTGCTAGAAGCTAAATATTTAGAAAGAACCCCTGCACATTGTACCTTGTACTCAGGTATTTCTAATATGTACTTAGACAATATGGCAAAGCAGGTGAATCGGAAGCTTGTGAAGCTGTTTGAGCGAGATGATATTGCCATATATAACTCTATTCCAACAGTTGAAGGGATTATCATGATGGCCATTCAGCAAACGGATTATACGATTCATGGGTCACATGTCGCTGTTCTCGGACTTGGTCGAACAGGGCTCACCATTGCCCGCACATTTCGGGCGCTAGGTGCGGAAGTGAAAGTTGGTGCTGCGGATACAGCCCATTTAGCGCGAGCCTTTGAGATGGGACTTGATCCATTTTCAATGGACCGTTTAAAAGATGAAGTAACGGATGTCGACATCATTATCAATACGATTCCAAGCTTAGTATTAGATTCATCTGTCATTGTCAGCATGACACCAAAGACACTCATTTTGGATATCGCCTCCCGCCCAGGTGGAACAGACTTTGACTTTGCACAAAAGCATGGAGTGAAGGCGCTCCTTGCACCAGGACTTCCAGGGATTGTGGCACCAAAGACAGCCGGGCAGATCATTGCAAAAGTGCTATCTGGGCTCTTATGTGAACTTGCGGAGGAAAAAAGGGGGATGGAATCATGACTACACTAAAAGGGAAAAGAATCGGCTTTGGTTTAACAGGTTCTCACTGCACGTACGAAGCCGTTTTTCCGCAAATCGAATCACTCGTGAAAGAAGGGGCAGAAGTGCGTCCTGTCGTGTCATATACGGTGCAAAATACGAATACGAGATTCGGAGAAGGAGCGGACTGGATTGAGCGGATTGAGAAGCTGACAGGATTTCAAGCGATTGACTCAATCGTCAAAGCAGAGCCGCTTGGACCAAAACTTCCACTTGATTGTATGGTCATTGCGCCTTTAACAGGCAATTCAATGGCGAAATTTGCAAATGCACTAACAGACAGTCCAGTCTTAATGGCTGCTAAGGCGACCATTCGTAATCATCGCCCTGTCGTTTTAGGCATTTCCACCAATGATGCATTAGGTTTAAATGGTACAAATCTCATGAGACTCATGTCGACAAAGAACATTTTCTTTATTCCATTCGGCCAAGATGATCCATTCAAAAAACCGACTTCCATGGTAGCGCATATGGATCTACTGACGAAAACAGTAGAAGAGGCGCTCGAGCATAGACAAATTCAACCCATTTTAATTGGATCAAACGAATAATAGATTCACTAGAAAATCATGAAAGATTCAAAAAAGGTACTTCAAGCCTTGCTTTTCTATGGTAAAATAAAATGTAAAAAGTCATAGGATGGCCATCCGAAAGAAAAGAATCATGGATGGGTCGGAAGGAGTTTTACTGATGGGAAGAGGATTGCATGTAGCTGTAGTTGGAGCGACTGGAGCTGTCGGTCAACAAATGTTAAAAACACTAGCTGACAGAGATTTTGAAATGGATACACTTACTCTACTATCCTCAAAACGTTCTGCTGGAACAAAAGTGACATTCAGAGGTCAAGAGTATACCGTTCAAGAAGCAACACCTGAAAGCTTTGAAGGGGTCAATATTGCACTATTCAGTGCGGGAGGAAATGTTTCCAAAGCGCTAGCTCCTGAAGCGGTCAAACGAGGTGCAATTGTTGTCGATAATACAAGTGCTTTTCGTATGGACGAAAATACCCCTCTTGTCGTACCAGAGGTAAACGAAAAAGATTTGCATGACCATCAAGGGATCATTGCAAACCCTAACTGTTCAACGATTCAAATGGTGGCGGCGCTAGAACCGCTTCGTCAAGCGTATGGCATGAAAAAAGTCATTGTGTCTACTTACCAAGCAGTATCAGGTGCAGGACATGAAGCCATTGACGAACTGTACAGCCAGTCGCAAGCCATTTTAAATAAAGAAGATGTGAAACCAGAAGTCATGCCTTATCAAATTGCCTTTAATGCGATTCCGCAAATTGATAAATTCCAAGACAATGGCTATACATTTGAAGAAATGAAAATGATCAATGAAACGAAAAAAATCATGCACTTGCCAGAGCTAGAAGTAGCGGCAACATGTGTGAGACTACCAATTGAAACGGGTCATTCAGAATCGGTTTACGTTGAACTTGAATCAAATGACGCAACGGTTGATGACGTCAAGTCCATCCTAAAAGATGCACCAGGCATCACATTACAAGATGATCCGTCTCAGCAAATTTATCCAATGCCTGCAGATGCTGTTGGTAAAAACGACGTATTTGTCGGCCGCATTCGGAAGGATTTGGATCGTCCAAATGGCTTCCATATGTGGATTGTATCTGATAACCTGCTAAAAGGCGCTGCATGGAACTCCGTTCAAATTGCAGAAAGCTTACGAGCATTAAAATTAGTTTAACATTCAATGGATGATGAGGACGAATAGAAGAGAGTTAGGCATCTTTCGCCTACTCTCTTCTGTTACGTCAGAATGAACTTGGAGTGAAAACAGTGAAAATAATTGTCCAAAAATTTGGCGGTACATCTGTCAAAGATGATCAAGGGAGAAAAAGGGCACTTGCACATATCCTATCTGCAAAAGAGAAAGGCTATAAATCGGTCGTTGTCGTGTCTGCGATGGGACGAAAAGGCGATCCTTATGCGACAGATACGCTGCTTGGCCTGCTTTACGGCAGTGCGCAGCATATGACAAACCGAGAAAAAGATTTACTCGTGTCTTGCGGAGAAAATATTTCAGCTGTTGTTTTTTCAAGTATGCTGAATGAAAACGGGCTAAAGGCTGTAGCGATGACTGGATCACAGGCAGGCTTTGTGACAGATAAAGAACATACAAATGCGAAAATTATTGACATGAAGTGTGAACGTCTTGAGGCGGCACTTTCAGAGCATGATGTGGTTGTCGTTGCTGGATTCCAAGGCGCTGCAAAAAATGGAGACGTGACAACAATCGGACGAGGCGGCAGTGATACGTCAGCTGCTGCGTTAGGCGCTGCATTGCAGGCAGATTTCATCGATATTTTTACAGATGTAGAAGGGGTCATGACAGCAGATCCCCGTATCGTAGAAAATGCAAAACCATTGAGAGTCGTGACATACACAGAAATTTGTAACCTCGCATACCAAGGGGCAAAAGTCATTCACCCTAGAGCTGTTGAAATTGCCATGCAAGCAAAAGTACCAATGAGGGTCCGTTCAACATACTCTGATGATGAGGGCACACTCGTGACATCACACTACTCAGATAAAATGAGTCATGATGTGTACGACCGCCTGATTACGGGTATTGCACATGTCAATGATGTCACACAAATCAAAGTCCCAGCTAAAGAGGGACAGTACAGCGTACAAACAGAAGTCTTTAAAGCAATGGCAAATGCCCAAATCAGTGTCGATTTCTTCAACATTACACCGAGCGAAATCGTCTATACGGTGACAGGTGCAATGACTGAAAAAGCAACGGCGATCCTAAAAGATCTGGGCTATACGCCGATTGTCACGACAAACTGTGCAAAGGTATCAGCTGTTGGAGCAGGCATTATGGGTGTACCAGGTGTCACATCTAAAATTGTATCTGCACTATCTGAGCAAAATATTCCGATCTTACAGTCCGCTGACAGTCATACGACGATTTGGGTGTTAGTGAACGAAGAAAACATGAGAGCGGCTGTTAATGCCCTTCATGAAGTGTTTGAACTTTCAAGATAAATGTGATTGAATCATGATGAGGTGAAAAAAATGAATTTCGGAAATATCGCAACAGCTATGATTACACCTTTTGATAAAAAGGGCAACATTGATTTCCAAAAGCTATCAATTCTCATTGATTACTTGTTAAAAAACGGCAGTGACTCTTTAGTCGTTGCAGGGACAACAGGCGAATCGCCAACTTTATCGACTGAAGAAAAAGTCGCTCTTTTTCAGCAATCGGTGAAATTAGCAAATGGTCGTTGTAAAATCATTGCAGGAACAGGCAGTAATAACACAAATGCGTCTATTAAACTAACGAAAAAAGCAGAAGAAGCGGGCGTTGATGCAGTGATGCTTGTCGTACCTTACTACAACAAGCCATCACAGGAAGGCATGTATGCACACTTTAAAGCAATTGCCGAGTCTACATCTCTTCCTGTCATGCTTTACAATGTACCAGGAAGAACGGTTGCTTCATTAGCACCAGAAACAACGATTAAGCTTGCGCAAATACCGAACATTGTCGCAATCAAAGAAGCAAGCGGTGATCTAGATGCCATGACAAAAATCATTGCAGAGACACCAGAAGATTTTGACGTTTATTCTGGTGACGACAGCCTAACGCTTCCTGCGGTTGCGGTTGGTGCAAAAGGAGTCGTCTCTGTGGCTTCTCATATCGTAGGCCTTGATATGCAGCAAATGCTAAAAAGCTACGCCTCAGGACAAACAGCGAATGCGGCATTGATTCATCAAAAGCTGGTGCCGATCATGAACCAGCTGTTCTCAGCGCCAAATCCAACGCCTGTCAAAACAGCTCTTCAGCTGAAAGGATTAGATGTCGGATCTGTTCGACTCCCGCTTTTACCTTTATCAGAAGAAGAGAGACTGAATTTAAGCAGCGTATTAAACAGCTGATCAAAACAAAAAAATTCGTAAGCGGTCATTCTCAGATGTCCCTGAGTATGACCGTTTTTTATACATAAACACTTTCTTAAAATGTGACTTCATCTTGTTTTCTAAAATTAGATTCAGTTATAATAGCATTAAGCGATGATGGACGGGCTTGAGACTAGGAGGATAAGAATTTTGAAAAAGAAAAATACAGAGAACGTAAGAATTATTGCACTGGGAGGCGTTGGAGAAATCGGGAAAAACTTATATGTCATTGAGATTGATTCCGACATATATGTTGTAGATGCAGGACTCATGCATCCAGAAAACGAAATGCTAGGCATTGACGTGGTCATTCCTGATATCTCTTATTTAACAGAACGAGCTGATCGGGTGAAAGCAATTTTTCTTACCCACGGACATGATGAAGCAATCGGAGGCGTATTCCATTGCTTAAGCAAATTGTCTGTACCAGTTTATGGCACGAAGCTGACCCTTGCGTTACTTCGAGAAAAGTTAAAGCAATACGGCTTCAATCAAAAAGCTGATTTGCGCGAGGTTCATGCAAAGTCAGTCATTACATTTGAAACAACAAAGGTATCGTTCTTTAGAACGAATCACAGTATTCCTGATTCAGTCGGAATCAGCTTCAAAACATCTCTTGGTTCAATCGTATGCACAGGTGATTTTAAATTTGATCAAACCCCAGCGCTTAACCAAGCCTGTGACATCGGAGAGATTGCGAAAATTGGAAACAATGGCGTTTTAGCACTTCTTTCAGACAGTGCAAATGCTGAAAAACCAGGTTATACACCTTCTGAGGCGCTCGTCCAAGACGAAATCTCAAATGCGATGTACAATGCTGAAAACCGTGTGATTGTGGCTGTATCTTCATCAAATATTAACCGTGTACAGCAAATCATTAATGCCACAAACCAAAATGGCCGTAAGCTTGCAGTAGCAGGGAAAAATATGATGACAACTCTTCAGCTTGCGATCAAACTTGGTTATGTGACAGCAGACGAAGAATTATTTGTTCCAGTCCAAGAAGTGAAAAAAATGGCGAAAAACAGTGTGGTCATCCTCACAGCAGGAAGCCACGGTGAGCCTCTCGCTGCTTTAACAAAAATGGCGAAACAAAATCATAAACAGCTTCATATTGAAAAAGATGACACGGTTGTGATTGCGTCTACACCTCTTCCAGGACAAGAACTCACCTATTCAAAAACGGTGGATTTCCTTACAAGAAGCGGAGCACAAGTGATTTTTGCTCAAAAACGTGTGCATGTATCTGGACATGGCTGTCAAGAAGAGTTAAAGCTCATGCTGAACTTACTGAAGCCAAAGTATTTAATTCCAGTAAACGGCGAATATCGCATGCAAAAAGCACATTCTCGTATTGCTGAAGAAGTGGGCATGAAACGAAGCGACATTTTCTTAATTGATAAAGGAGATGTTGTGGAATTTAGAGGGCAAAACGTCAAAATCGGTGAAAAAGTACATCAAGGGAACATTTTGATCGATGGTCTTGGTGTTGGTGACATCGGGAATATTGTCTTACGTGATAGACGCCTATTGTCTCAAGATGGCATCTTGATTGTAGTCATTACACTCGATAAACAAAAGAAACAATTAATTTCTGGACCTGAGATCATCACAAGAGGATTTGTTTATGTAAGAGAATCCGAAGAGCTGATTGTGAAAGCAACAGAAATGGTCAAAGGGATTGTGAAAGAGCAAACGGAAAACTCAATTGTTGAATGGTCAACACTGAAACAATCCATGCGCGATGTACTAAATCAATTCCTATATGAAAAAACAAAACGTAAGCCAATGATCATTCCAATTATTATGGAAGTGTGATGAGAAAAGTCCAAAGAGCACAAGCTCTTTGGGCTTTTTTGATGTGACATGATGAATGCGGATGGAATGTGACGATCTTGTTCATAATAGAAGGAGAGTTTTTAGGAAAGGATGGAGACAAATGGACGAACAGAATGAACAGCAGCCTGAGCGAAAACCAGAAGAAAAAGATAGCATTATGAGCAAAATACAACAGCTTGGTGAAACAGCCGTCCCGCAGTTGTCACAAGATACAAACATACATTGCCTGACTATTATTGGACAAATTGAAGGGCACATGCAGCTGCCGCCACAAAATAAAACAACCAAATACGAACATGTCATTCCACAAATCGTAGCAGTTGAACAAAACCCAAAAATTGAAGGACTTCTGATCATTTTAAATACAGTGGGCGGCGATGTAGAAGCAGGACTAGCCATTGCGGAAATGCTCGCTTCTTTATCCAAACCGACTGTATCCATTGTGCTTGGCGGCGGCCACTCTATTGGGGTCCCAATCGCCGTATCGTGTGATTATTCATACATTGCTGAAACAGCAACGATGACCATTCACCCTGTACGCTTAACCGGTCTAGTCATCGGTGTTCCGCAAACCTTTGAATACTTAGATAAAATGCAGGAAAGAGTCATTAATTTTGTCACGAGTCACTCAAACATTACAGAAGAGAAATTTAAAGAGCTTATGTTCTCTAAAGGCAATCTAACAAGAGACATCGGGACAAATGTCGTTGGCCATGAGGCGGCTGAATACGGACTGATGCATGAAGTCGGCGGCGTTGGACAAGCGATTAAAAAGCTGAACGAGCTTATTGGAGAACGGGCTGCACAAAACGAGGGGCTGATCCAATGATTTTATATACACCTATGCCTTATGAAGCCATTTACGCTGAGGAACAAGGAGAACGCAAACTCCAGCAGGTAAACATTCAGGGCGTGCCAGTGATGGTTGAAATGAAAGAAGATGAAGCGGAAATCGTTCAAGTAATGAGTACGAATCCAATGGATTTTTTGAATCAGGAGCTTGCACCAGGTAAGCGATTGAAGTTACATTTAGGCACCAATCAAACCGACTCATATGAATGATTCTATGCTATAATAAAGGGAAAACTTACAACAAGATGCAGCCAAAACCAGGCTGCTTTCTTTCTGATCTTTTCGTAGGTTATATTTTCTTTTGTAGTAAGGTGATGAGTATGGCGAAAAAGAGAAAACGTAAAACAAGAAAAAAACAAAATAAACAGCTAAAACTGAAATATGAACTAAATGGGTTAGTCTGTATTGCCATAGCGATCATTGCCATTTTACAGCTAGGTGTAGTTGGACAAACCTTTGTACATCTATTCCGATTCTTTGCAGGTGAATGGTTTATTCTCTGCCTTATCGGATTATTTCTTTTTGGTGTGACGATCTTTTGGAAAAAACAAATTCCTGATTTACTGACAAGAAGAAAAGCAGGTTTATACTGCATCATTGCGAGCATCTTGCTTTTGTCCCATGTGAAGCTTTTTCAGCATCTTTCAGCTGCAGGCGTGATAGGCTCTCAAAGTGTAATCAGAAATACGTTTGAGCTATTTTTAATGGATATGAAAGGTGAGACAGGCTCGCCCGATTTAGGAGGCGGTATGATCGGTGCCGTATTATTTGCGGCCTCCTATTTCTTGTTTGCACAAGCAGGATCTCAAATCATGGCCATTGTGCTAATGCTGATCGGCATTGTTCTGATCACAAACCGGTCACTGCAAGAAATGGTCAAAAAAGTGACGCTGCCTGTATCACAATTTTTGGTGAAGCAGTGGAAAGCATTTATTGAAGATATGAAAGGCATAAGGCAGGCGAAAAAAAATGCACCTGCGCAGAGAACAAGTGAAAAGAAAAAACGTTCACGCTTGCAAGAAGAGGCCGAAGAAGATCATGATCATATCTTGATCGAGGAAGAAGAGCAAGCTTCTGACAATCGTCAGCCGATTATCTCAAGTTTTGCTGATCGAGATGACATGCTCACACCGCCGGTTCAAAAAGATCAGTCGGTCAATGAGCCAGATCCTCTTCAAGAAACTGTACAAGGCACTCCGTCTCATGATACAGGGGACGAACCGAAAGAAGCTCCGCCTATGACGTTTACGGAGCTTGAAAATAAGGATTATGAGCTGCCATCGCTTGATATTTTAGCTGAGCCGCAGCATTCAGGTCAGCAAACAGATAAGAAGAATATTTATGAAAATGCAAGAAAGCTTGAAAAGACCTTCCAAAGCTTTGGTGTAAAAGCAAAAGTGACACAAGTTCATTTAGGGCCGGCCGTCACAAAATATGAAGTATACCCTGATGTCGGCGTGAAGGTAAGTAAGATCGTCAACTTGAGTGATGATCTAGCCCTTGCATTAGCAGCAAAAGACATTCGAATTGAGGCGCCGATTCCTGGTAAATCAGCCATCGGAATTGAAGTGCCCAACGCAGAAATTGCGATGGTTTCTTTAAAAGAGGTTTTAGAATCGAAACAAAATGACCGCCCAAATGCCAAGCTACTCATCGGACTGGGCCGAAATATTTCTGGTGAAGCTGTGCTGGCTGAAATGAACAAAATGCCGCATTTACTTGTGGCTGGCTCAACAGGAAGCGGAAAAAGCGTATGTATCAATGGCATTATCACAAGTATTCTCATGAGAGCAAAACCTCATGAAGTAAAGATGATGATGATTGACCCGAAAATGGTTGAATTAAATGTTTATAACGGCATCCCGCATCTGTTGGCTCCAGTTGTAACCGATCCTAAGAAAGCCTCACAGGCACTTAAAAAAGTGGTTAGTGAAATGGAGCGCCGTTATGAATTGTTTTCTCATACGGGTACAAGAAATATTGAAGGGTACAATGATTACATTAAACGAATGAATCAATCAGAAGAGGCGAAGCAGCCAGAACTACCTTATATTGTCGTCATTGTAGACGAGCTTGCTGATTTAATGATGGTTGCTTCCTCTGATGTGGAAGATTCCATTACAAGGCTTTCTCAAATGGCACGTGCTGCAGGGATTCATTTAATTATCGCCACACAGAGACCTTCGGTTGATGTCATTACTGGTGTCATTAAAGCCAATATTCCATCCCGTATTGCATTTAGCGTATCGTCACAAACCGATTCAAGGACCATTCTTGATATGGGAGGCGCAGAAAAATTGTTGGGCAGAGGGGATATGTTGTTTTTACCGGTCGGTGCGAACAAACCAGTTCGTGTACAAGGCGCCTTTTTATCAGATGAAGAAGTGGAACATGTCGTTGATCATGTCATCACACAGCAAAAAGCACAATATCAAGAAGAAATGATCCCAAGTGAAGAAACGCAAGATCAGCTTGGGGCTGTGGACGACGACTTATATGATGAAGCAGTTGAACTGATCATTGGTATGCAGACGGCCTCTGTTTCGATGCTGCAAAGGAGGTTCCGCATCGGTTATACCCGTGCTGCACGTCTTATTGACGCAATGGAAGAGCGCGGGGTTGTCGGACCATATGAAGGAAGTAAACCGAGAGAAGTCCTCCTCTCAAAAGAACAACATGACGAGCTCTCTTCATAATTCGAAGAGAGCTTTCCTAACATAAAGTTAACGATATATTGATTATGTTAACTGGATGTCAGACTATTTATTTATTTGCAAAAACATGATATAGTTATGTTCATCTTATCTCGGAATAGAGATTTCTCATCTTATCATTTGCATTGATTAGACGGAGGGAAAACATGTCGACCAAAACAGACAATCGCCATTTATATTTGAAAGTGATTGACCGTATTAAAGAAGATATTCAAACAGGCGTATATGCCGAAAAGGAAAAGCTGCCTTCTGAATTTGAGCTCTCAAAGCTTTTAGGCGTGAGCAGAGCGACACTTCGTGAAGCCCTTCGTATATTAGAAGAAGAGAAATATTTAATAAGAAGGCATGGTGTGGGGACTTTCGTCAACTCAAGACCGCTTTTTTCTACTGGCATTGAACAGCTGACAAGTGTTACAAAAATGATTGAACAGGTCAATATGACACCAGGTACCATCTTTTTGTCCTCACAAGAAGGGGAGCCGACGGAGAATGATGTCATTCGTTTTCAGTGTGATGAATCCGAGAAGGTTTTTTCAATGGAACGCGTTCGAACAGCAGATGGACAGCCAGTCGTCTATTGTTTAGATAAAATTCCGGTCAAACATCTTCCCGCTTCTTTTACTCACGAGGAAGAGTCGCTTTTTGAGCTGTTTGGCAGAGAACCGCACAGCGGAATTAAATATGCAGTGGCAGACATCGAACCGATTGGTTATCACGATCAGGTTTCACCGATACTAGAATGTGACCCAGAAACAGCGTTACTCTTACTGAAACAAATGCACTATGATCAGGATGATCAGCCAGTCTTATACTCGCTCAATTATTTTCGAGCGGATAAATTCAGTTTCCATGTCATACGTAAACGATTTTAACAAAGCAGTCGCTTCCATAGGCGGTTGCTTTTTGTTTGTCTATACATAAAACCCGTGAAACATGCCACACTAATACGTAACAGTATATAGAATTGGGTGAATGATGTTGGGCGAGAAAACAGTCAGTAAAAAGAATATTATTGCATTATCATCAGTGCCTCTAATCATGACGCTTGGGAACTCGATGCTAATACCCGTATTACCAGAGATAGAAAAGAAACTCTCAATCACTTCCTTTCAAGTGTCACTCATTATTACGGTATACTCCGTTGTGGCGATTTTGTGTATTCCGATTGCCGGTTATTTATCTGACCGAATTGGGCGGAAAAAGGTGCTTTTGCCTTGTCTTTTAATCGCAGGACTTGGAGGAGCTGTGGCAGCTGTTGCCTCAACCATCATGAAAGAACCGTACATGTGGATTCTATTTGGCAGGGTCCTTCAAGGAGTTGGCTCAGCCGGGGCAGCACCTGTTGTTATGCCATTTATTGGCGATTTGTTTCACGATGATGAAGAGGTAAGTGCGGGACTTGGAGCAATTGAAACTTCTAATACAGCTGGAAAGGTACTCAGTCCTATTATTGGGGCACTTCTCGCTTCTTGGTTTTGGTTTGTGCCGTTTTGGTTCATTCCATTCTTTTCAATCATCAGCTTTGTGATGGTACTGTTTATGGTTGAATCCGCAAAGAAAGAGGAAGATCCGCCTACATTTAAAGAGTTTTTAAAATCAACAAAGACGATTTTTAAGCATGAAGGACGCTGGCTTTATGCCATTTTTGCTATTGGTGGTTTTATTATGTTTCTTCTTTTTGGCGTGCTCTTTTATTTATCAGATAACCTAGAGGCAGCGTATCAAATAACGGGTGTCAAAAAAGGCTTGCTGCTAAGTATCCCGCTCCTTTTCTTATCAATCAGCTCGTATATTGCGGGGAGAACAATCGGAAAAGAAAAGGGGAAAATGAGGATATTTCTCATCGTTGGTATGGCTCTTTTATCACTCTCGTATATATTTTTATGGTGGAATCACAGTTTTTACGTGTTGTTTGTCTGCTTAAGTATTGGCGGCGTAGGAATCGGCATTGTGCTTCCAGCACTTGATGCGTTGATAACAGAAGGTATTGAAAAAGAGCAGTGCGGAACCATTACGTCATTTTATAGCAGTATGCGTTTTATCGGTGTTGCTTTAGGACCTCCAATTTACGCATTTCTTATGGATAAAGGAGACGCTATCGTTTTTATTCTATCGACCATATGTAGTCTCATTTCATTATTTTTGGTCCTCTTTTTCATCCAGCCAGATGAAAAGGATGAAAGTGAACAATTGAAAACGGTTTAAACATAGAAAAAAGACGGTATTTTGCCATCTTTTTTCTTTTTTATAAATTGACATGTAAAATTTTGATAGTTAAACTAATGTATAGTAATATCTTTTAAATTATCCCAAATAGGAGGTGTTCAAAAACATTCATTTTCTGTCTTTGTTTTAAGGCAGAAATTGAGCTCGTGGCTGATGATGGATATGCGTTTCTTCAACACGAAAGGACAATTGAATAGGTCATCCTGCCATTAGCACGTTGAAGGAGACGAAGTCAGCACTTCAGACACGCTCAAAAACAGCAAATTGATTGATGAATTAGAAGGAGCTTGAAGCAGCTATGTTGCAAATAATTAAAGCAAGATGGATTGTATTAATGGTGTGGATAGTAACAGCTGTGATTCTGTTTATTACTGCGCCCAATTTAGAGGAATTAACAAGAGAAAAAGGGCAGTTAAAGGTTCCAGAGGGGACACCAACAGCTGAGGCACTTCACTTATTGGATAAGCTTTCAGATCATAATGGGAAAAAAGATACTGGTGTGATTGTATTCTCCGAACAACATTTGTTCCCTGCCAAAGAGCAGGAATTAAAAAAGGCTTTAGCTGCACTCATGACACATGCCCCAGAACTCCACATTGACGGAATTACTTCGTATTTTCATGTAGATCGTGACATTCAAAAACAACTTTTATCAAAGGATAAAAGTACACTTCTTGTTCCATTCAAATTCGACCACTACGAAACAAAAGCTGTGAAGGTTAAAGAACGAATTGAGGAAGTTTTAAAGCCCTACAACGTTTCATATGAAATGACAGGTCAAAAATTTGTGGACTCAGATGTCATTAAAAGCTCTCAACAAGGTCTGAAGAAAACTGAACTTATCACGATGATTTTTATTTTCTTTATTTTAATAATTGTATTCAGATCGATACTGGCACCTGTTGTTCCGCTCATTACGATTGGCATTTCTTATGCTGTCAGCCGGTGTATTGTGGCTTTTCTCGTAGAATATACACCATTTCCTCTGTCTAATTTCACTCAGATTTTTATGGTAGCTATTATGTTCGGTATAGGAACGGACTATTGTATATTACTTTTAAGCCGTTTTAAAGAGGAGATTGGTCAAGGGCGTGATGTCAAAGAATCGATTATCATCACGTATCAATGTGCAGGGAAAACAGTCTTTTTCAGCGGCTTAGCTGTGTTAGTCGGCTTCTCAAGTATTGGTTTCGCAAAATTCCAATTGTACCAATCAGCCGTCAGCGTTGCCGTAGGCGTTGGCATCCTGCTCATTGCACTTGTCACAATCGTTCCCTTTTTTATGTCGGTTTTCGGAAAATCCCTTTTTTGGCCGTCTAAAAGAGAAAACATTCGTCATCCACAAAGTAAGATTTGGGAATGGGCTGGGCGCTTTTCATTTAAAAGACCGCTCATCAGCTTAGGTGTAGTTGCACTCATCACTGTTCCTCCGATTCTGATGTATGACGGCACTCTTTCTTATAATAGTTTAAATGAGATTGGGACAAAGTATGAGTCAGTGTCTGCATTTAATACGATATCTGAGCAATTTGGCTTTGGTGAAGCGCTGCCGCTGAATGTGCTTGTCGAAAGTGACAATGAGCTCGATAATCAAGAAAAGATTGTCATGATTGAAAAACTGACCCGTAAGTTAAATGACATTGAGGAAGTGAAAGCGGTTCGTAGTGTCACTCGCCCAGTTGGAAACGGGTTAAGTCAGCTCTACGTTACCTCTCAAGCGAAAGAGCTGGGAGGAGAGCTTGGGAAAGGTCACGAGGGCATCGGGAAAATTACAGATGGCTTGACCGAAACAAACTTAGCACTTCTCAAACAAAAACCAAAAATTGAAGAATCCGCTAAAGGGATTGATCAATTGATTGATGGGACAAAAGCCATCAAAGGCGGTATCGGAGAAGTGAGAAAATCACTCATTACTTTAGAGGATGGTGTTAGGCGCAGTAAAGAGGGCGTAGGAACCATTCGCACTGAAATCAAACAAGCGAAAAAAGAATTAGAGCAAGAATACCGCAGAAGTGAAACCATGATTCAAGATCTTGAACGAGTCGTAAGCACACTGGAAGGTCACGCAACATCAAATGAGCAACTGATGACAACGATTAAGAAAGTGAAACAATCCTATGAAAACGTATCATTTGAAGGGCTTGAAAACCGGCTTCCAGAAATCAAAGACATGAATGAATATAAAGAAATCAAAAAAGTATTCAAAGACACAAAAGGAATGCTCGATCAAGCTGGAGAGCAAATGAGCGTCTATGAAGAGGAAGCATCTGCCTTTAAACAAAAGATCAAGAAAGCAGAACAAGTCATTCAAACGTTCTCAAGCAAGCAAAAAGAAATCAAACAACAAGTAAAGGCGCTGATGACAGGTCTAGATCAAATTTATGATGGTCTTGATGAAACGAATAAAGGACAAAAACAGCTCATCAAAGAAATGCCTAAAATTGAAGATGGCGCAGATCAGCTGACAGATGGCCAAAAAGCCGTGAAAAAAGGGTTTAACCAGCTATCATCTAAACTATCACTATTAACAGATGGATTAGATGAAAGTATTTCCGGACTTGAGCAAGTAAAAAGCGGCTTTACCGAGGCAGACAGCTACTTAAAACAGCTTCAGGAAGCACCAGATGAAGAAGTAACGGGCTGGTTTATACCAGAAGAAGTATTGAAACGCCATGAGTTTAAGAAAATATTTAATACGTATATGTCCCCAGATCGTAAATTAACAACCTTTGAAGTGATTTTAAATGTAAATCCATACAGCAATGAAGCAATGAAAGGTGTAGCAAAAATTGAAGAAACCCTTGATCAATATTTACCTGTAAGTGGTTTGAAAAATGCCAATTACGGTGTATCTGGTATCTCCAGTTTAAATGTTGACTTAAAAGAAACGTCAGACGGTGACTTTATCAGAACGGTTATTTTCATGTTAATTGGTATCTTTATTATTTTAGTTTTATTACTAAGGTCAATCGTCATGCCGATATACTTAACACTTTCACTCATATTAACGTATTTTACATCCATTGGCTTAACAGAATGGATTTTCAAAACATTCTTTGGCTACGATGGTGTCAGCTGGGCTGTTCCATTTTTCAGCTTTGTGATCCTTGTGACCCTTGGCATTGATTATTCGATCTTCCTGATGGATCGCTTTAATGAATGGAAGGGAGAGCATGTTCAAGCATCCATGATATCAGCGATGAGAAATATGGGGTCCGTCATTATTTCAGCAGTTGCTATTTTAGCGGGTACTTTTGCTGCGATGCTGCCATCGGGTGTATTATCATTAGTTGAAATTGCAACGGTCGTACTCATTGGACTTTTATTATATGCTTTTGTTGTTCTACCACTCTTTATCCCGGTCATGGTTCGCATCTTTGGAAAATGGAATTGGTGGCCGTTTAGAATGAAATAACAACCTGCGTCTCTGCTTTTAGCAGAGGCGTTTTTATTTCCTATCCTTTCCTCTGATTGATATAATGACTATTAAATGGCTGTTTCACGTATATATCAGCTATGTTCTAATACATAATAAATAGGATGAACAAAGGAGGTTTCTCATGACGTACTTACAAGAGAAGACATTTGATACACCTGGTCTTCATACTCATATTGTCAAAACAGAAAAATTTAAAACCGTGACGATCCTTTTTAAAATGCTTGCGCCTTTATCCAAAGATGACGTCACCATGCGTTCCCTTTTCCCGCATGTGCTTTTAAGAGGAACAGAAAAAATGCCGAAAACGGGAGAGCTTCGTGCTTATTTCGACGAGCTCTATGGGGCGACCGTTTCCGCAGACATGGCGAAAAAAGGTGAAAATCACATCATTACCTTCCGTCTAGAAATGGCGAATGAAAAATATTTAAAGGATCAAACCCCTTTACTAGAAAAAGGGATTGCCTTACTTTCTGAACTTTTATTCCACCCGTACGTGGAAAACGGAGTATTTCATGAATTGTACGTTGAGCAAGAAAAACGAACATTGAAACAGCGCATTCAAGCCGTTTATGATGACAAAATGCGCTATTCAAACTTAAGACTTGTACAGGAAATGTGTAAAGGTGAGCCATATGCACTGCACGTCAATGGTGAAATGGAAGACGTCGAAGCGATTACGGCAGAAGCGCTCTTTAAAGCATACGAACATGCACTTAAGTCCAACCAGCTGGATCTCTATGTTGTGGGAGACGTTGATGAACAAGATATCAATCGAATGGTCTCGCAATACTTTAAAACAAGTGAAAGAGAGCCAGTCAAACAAAATACCGAATCATCAAGATCACAAATAGAGCCAAAAGAAGTCATTGATGAAGAGGACGTAAAACAAGGAAAGCTGAACATTGGCTTTCGCACACATACAACGATAGCAGATGAAGATTATCCGGCGCTGCATTTATTTAATGGCATATTCGGCGGCTTCTCTCATTCAAAGCTATTTATCAATGTGCGGGAAAAAGCAAGTCTTGCGTACTATGCTGTCTCTAGACTTGAGAGCTTTAAAGGTTTGATGATGGTCATGTCAGGAATTGAAGTCGGCAACTATCAGCAGGCAGTAGACATCATCAAAGAACAATTTGATGCCATGCAAAAAGGCGATTTTTCTGATGAAGCAATTGAACAGACAAAGGCTGTCGTCAAAAATCAGCTGCTCGAAACCATTGATACGTCTTATGGAACAGCGGAATACTTATATCAGCATGCCGTCGTGCCAACAGGGGAGAGCCTCGATTCCTTTTTAGAAGCGTTAGACAGAGTGACAAAAGAGGACATCATCAAAGTGGGTCAAAAAATCGAATGGGATACGACCTATTTTCTTAAAGGAACGGAGGGTGCTTCATGACAGTGAAAACAATTCAATTCGATCAGCTGCAAGAAACGGTCTATCATGAAAAAATGGATAGCGGACTTGACGTCTATGTACTGCCAAAGCAAGGGTTTAACAAAACATATGCAACCTTCACAACAAAATACGGTTCTGTCGACAATGAATTTGTGCCGCTTGGCAAAGAAGACATGATCCGAGTGCCTGATGGAATTGCCCATTTCTTAGAGCACAAGCTGTTTGAAAAAGAAGATGGAGATGTGTTTCATACATTTAGTAAACAAGGAGCATCCGCAAATGCTTTTACGACATTTACGAGAACAGCTTACTTATTCTCAAGCACCTCAAATGTCGAACAAAACCTTGAGACACTCATTGATTTTGTGCAAGAACCTTATTTTACTGAAAAAACAGTCGAAAAAGAAAAGGGCATCATTGGTCAAGAGATTAACATGTATGATGACAATCCCGACTGGCGTTTATTCTTCGGTTTGATTGAAAATCTATATCAAGAGCATCCTGTGAGAATTGATATAGCTGGAACAGTAGAAAGCATCGCTCCGATTACAAAAGATCATTTGTATGAATGCTATGAAACGTTCTATCACCCAAGCAATATGCTTCTATTTGTTGTCGGTCCCGTTGATCCGAAGCAAATATTAGATCAAGTTCGAGCGAATCAGGCGAAAAAGCCATTTACAGACCAGCCAGAGATCAAACGAAAAGACATCAATGAGCCTGAAGGTGTGTACCGAAAAGAGTACGAACTTCCAATGAACGTACAAGGCTCAAAATGTATGTTTGGATTAAAAACAAAGAATCCTCATAAAAAAGGCAATGAACTGTTAAAACATGAGCTCGGAATGAATCTCATTTTAGAGACGCTGTTTGGTAAAAGCTCCTTACAATATGAACAGATGTATGAAAAAGGCTTGATTGATGAGACCTTCAGCTACGATTATACGGAAGAAGGCGGCTTTGGCTTCACATCAGTTGGCGGAGACACAAATGACCCTGATCAACTCGCAGATGAATTAAAAGAAACGCTTCTTCAAGCAAAAAGCCTGATCACAGAAGAAAAGATTGAACTTGCTCGCAAGAAAAAAATTGGCAGCTTTTTAAAAGCAATGAACTCCCCGGAGTACATCGCCAATCAATTCACTCGATACGCATTCTTAGAAATGAGCTTATTTGATGTCGTGCCAGTACTGGAGCAAATCCAATTAACAGATATTCAGCAAATCTTAGACGAAGAAATTGATGAAGAACGAATGTCAGTTTTTAAAGTCGTACCGAAAACAAAATAAAACGAAAAAAGACAAACTCAACATATAAGAGTTTGTCTTTTTTGTGTCCAGCTAAAGAAATCGCTTTATATGCGAAGATATTGATTGACAATTGTTTCGGTAATTAGTTAAACTCTTTAATAGTTAAACAATCAAACTAAAGGAGCAGCATATGGTACAAAATAAAATTGCCCAGCTCATCCAGAGATATGCGGACGTCTATCTCATGATGGAGAAAAAAGTATCGAGTATGATCACGGAAAAGCTCGATAAAGAACTGACACTTGATCAATATTACTCGCTTCGATACATCAATTTACACCCAGGATGTACATCAACAGACCTTGCCATCGAATGTAATGTCAACAAAAGTGCTGTGACATCCATGACCAATCGTCTTTTTAATAAAGATTATATTTACCGAGAGCATGATCAAGCTGATCGAAGAAACGTTCATCTTTATGTGACACCCGAAGGAAAAGAAGTGGTCAGCCGAATGGAAAAGCAGCTTCAGGATCTTGTTCGGTCATATTTAGAAAAATTTGATGAAAAAGAAATAGAATCATTTATTCAAACATATGAAAAGATTTATCAAATTATCATCGAAGAGGAGGCACAACATAGTAATGAGAGCAATCATAAAGGGTAGATGGCTGATCACGATCCTTTGGGTCGTACTAGCGGCTGTATTATTAATCACCGCTCCTAATATGGCGCAATTAACAAAAGAAAAAGGGCAGATTTCTGTTCCAGATGGTTATCCCTCTTCCTACGCCGATCAATTATTAAAGAACATGTCTGAAAATGGGGATACGGAAAAATCGATCGTCATTGTCTTTCAAGGAAAGGATATCGTCAAAGAAAGAGAAGCCTCTTTAAAGAAAGCGATGGAGATTTTAGAAAAGGATCAAGATCTCCATGTTGAAGACATCACTTCTTATTTTGATGCAAACAAAGATATCAAAAAACAGATGCTCTCTAAAGATCAAACAACACTTCTTGTTCCAGTTACATACGACTCGAACAAAATCAAAGCATCCGATTTTAAAGAAAGAGTCAATGAAAAGCTTAAGAGCCTGAACCTGAAATTTGAAATGACAGGGCAGCCGCTAATCGACGATGATGTCATCACAAGCTCACAAGAAGGTCTGAAAAAAACGGAATTCATTACAATTGGGTTTATTTTAATTGTTCTTGTGCTTGTCTTTAGATCCGCAGTGGCACCGTTCGTTCCTTTAGTGGCCGTGGCGCTTTCCTATTTGGTCAGCCAATCCATTGTGGCTTACCTAGTAAAGTATGTTGATTTTCCGCTCTCGACCTTTACCCAAATTTTTATGGTCGCCATCATGTTTGGGATTGGAACCGACTACTGCATCCTGTTGCTAAGCCGGTTTAAAGAAGAACTATCTCACGGAAAAGATAAGATTGAGGCGATTATTACAACATATAAGACGGCAGGTAAAACCGTTTTATTCAGCGGAATTGCTGTCCTCATTGGTTTTACGTGTATCGGTTTAGCCCAATTCCAACTGTATAAATCAGCTGTCGCCGTGGCGGTTGGTGTCGCCGTGTTAATTGTGGCACTGCTCACTGTCGTTCCATTCTTTATGGCGGTTTTAGGAAAAGTGTTATTTTGGCCGATCAAAGGCGATATTGCCCACCCGCAATCGAAAATGTGGGAAACAGCCGGTCGTTTTTCATTTAAGAAACCACTTCTCAGCTTGCTAATCGTTGCAATTATTACCCTTCCAGCGATTCTTATGTATAAAGGAACACTTTCATATAACAACCTAGACGAAATCGGCAATAAATACGAATCCGTCAATGCATTTAATACGATCTCTGACAAATTTGGACCAGGTGAAGCCCTTCCAGCAACAGTTGTCGTGAAATCATCTGATCTTTTAGACAATAACGAAGGTCTGATTGCTGTTGAAAAGCTCAGTCGTGCGATTGAACAAACAGATGGCGTGAGTAAAGTAAGAAGTGCGACACGCCCTGTTGGAAAAGGACTGAATGATCTGTACGTGAAATCTCAAGCCAAAGAGCTAAATAGCGGGCTTGATAAAAGTAACGAAGGGTTGAAAAAGATCCAAGATGCTCTTACAACCATGAGTAAATCCATCGAGGATCAAACACCACAAATTAAAGCATCTGGAAAAGGCATTAACAAATTGATTTCTGGAACCGAATCCGTAAAATCAGGTATTCAAAACGTCGAAAAAAAGATGAGAGATCTGCAAAACGGAATTGATCAAAACAAAAAAGGTGTTTCTGAAATTAAAGAAAGAATAAAGGGTGCGAAAAAAGAATTAACAGATCAAGTCGCACAAGTGAATCAGCAAGTGGCACTGTATAAAAGCATTTCCAAAGAATTAAAAGCAGCATTGGCACAAGTCGATACTTCATCCTCTGCCGCAGCGGATGTGAAAGCTTTGATCAGTCAAGCGAATAAACAGTTCAGTACACTTGAGCAGCAAATTCCGCAAGTGAAAGAAAACCAATCATATCAAGCCATCAAAGCTTCATATAAGGAACTTTCTACTACCTTGCAAGAAGGAGCCAAACAGGCTGACAGCTATGCAAAACAAGCAAAAGAAGCAAAAAAACAGCTTGAAGCAGCAGATGCTTTTATCGCAAAAGCTTCAGAGCAGCAAAAAGTGTTTACAAATCAAATTGATGAGCTGATTGCTGGCTTAGAAGCTATTGAGAACGGGCTAGATCAAACGTCTAAAGGCCAAGGACAGCTAGCTGATAGTATGCCTAAACTTGCAAATGGAGCCGGCGACATCATTAATGGTCAAAAACAAATGAAAGAAAAAATTGGCGGCTTTGGTGACGATCTGACCAAGCTGACAGATGGTCTAAACAAAAGTGTCGACGGACTTGAGAAAATTTCAAACGGCTTAATGGGTGCAGGAGACTACTTAGATGAACTGAAAAACGCACCAGATCAAGACATGGCCGGTTGGTTTATTCCAAAAGATGTTCTAAAAAATAAAGCTTTCAAGCAAGTGTTCGATTCCTATATGTCGGATGACCGCAAGATGACAAAGATTGACGTCATCTTAGAAGACAATCCATATGGAAACGACGCCATGAAAACGATTAAACAAGTAGAGGCTTCCGTCAAACGTGCACTTCCTGAAACAAACTTAAAAGATGTTTCATTTGGCGTATCTGGTGTATCAAGTATGAACGCTGATTTAAAACAGCTGTCAGACCAAGACTTCAATAAGACGGTTTTTTACATGATGATCGGTATTTTCTTAATACTAGTGATTCTCTTCCGTTCTCTCGTGATGCCGCTTTACTTAGTTGGATCGCTGATTTTAACGTACTTTACCGCCATTGGTGTAACAGAATTTATTTTCACCCATTTCTTCGGATATCCGGGCATCAACTGGGCTGTTCCATTCTTTGGCTTTGTCATCTTAATGGCGCTTGGAGTCGATTATTCGATTTTCTTAATGGAACGTTTCAATGAATACAAAACAAAAGACATTCAGTTTGCCATGACTGAATCAATGAAAAATATGGGATCTGTTATTATGTCTGCTGCCGTCATTTTGGCAGGAACATTTGCAGCGATGCTGCCATCAGGTGTATTGTCACTCCTACAGATTGCAACACTTGTTCTCACAGGGCTTTTATTGTATGCACTCGTTGTGCTACCATTGTTCGTACCTGTGATGGTCAAATTGTTCGGATCAGCGAATTGGTTCCCATTTAAACGAAAAGAATAAAGATTCCATAAAGAAAGTAGGAACAAAGTATGAGTCGTTGGGCACTGATCACTGGTGCCAGTGGCGGAATTGGGCAGGCGACAGCCAAAAAGCTTGCCCAAGAAGGCTGCCATCTGATGCTCCATTATCATCAAAATGAACAAGCGGCTAGTCGTCTTTCCGCTGATCTCAAAGAAACATATCAAGTAGAAACGCACGTCGTTCAAGCTGATTTAGCGAAAACAGGCGGAGCAGCAGAGCTTGTCAGCCGCCTGCCGCTTGATCCAGATATTCTTGTTTTAAATAGCGGAAAGAGTCATGTTGGTTTAGTGACAGATACTGAAAAAGAAGATCTAGCCAGCATGGTGCAGCTTCATGTGACAAGTCCATATGAGCTTACCCAATCTATTTTGCCTGCCATGATCCAAAAAAAGTCAGGTCATATTATTGCGGTTAGCTCAATATGGGGGGAAACGGGTGCCTCGTGTGAAGTACTGTACAGTATGGTCAAGGGTGCTCAAAATGCTTTCATTAAAGGGCTTGCCAAAGAGCTTGCCCCAAGTGGAATTAGAGCAAATGCAGTCTCACCAGGTGCGGTTCAGACTGATATGATGAAAAGCTTCACACAAGAAGACCTTGCGATGATGGAAGAGGAGATTCCACTCGGCCGTCTTGCCGCACCTGAAGAGATAGCCGATGTCATTTGGTTTCTCGCCTCAAAGCAGTCAAGTTATATGACAGGTCAAATTTTATCCGTGAATGGCGGCTGGTACTGTTAAAAACGTGTATAATTCGTCGCTCCATGACAAAAGCTATGGCTGTAATTCATCTTTTCGAATGGAGGAATCGACATGTCAGTACTTGAGAACTGGGACCATTGGAAAAACTTTTTAGGAGACCGTTTAAATCATGCGCAGGATAAAGGCTTAAAAGATGATACTATCAATAACCTTGCGTATGAAATTGGCGGATACCTGGCTAATGAAGTTGAAGCAAAGAATGAGCAAGAAAGAGTACTTGCTGACCTTTGGAGCGTCGCATCAGAAGATGAGCAGCGCGCAATTGCCAATATGATGGTCAAACTGGTTGAAAATAATAGCTCGCACTAAACAAAAAGAGGGGTCGTTTGTGCCTCTCTTTTTATTTTAACTGTTTCACAACATTGTGCTTTCTAAAAATGTGAAAATGCTTTATGATAAAGGAAGGTAAAAATTTGCCACAATGAAGGGGGTAATATCATTTGGCAAAGCTCGAATGGTATTTTGAATATGAGATACAGGTGAACCGTCCCGGACTTTTAGGAGACATTTCTTCTTTAATGGGGATGCTTTCAATTAATATTGTGACAATTAATGGTGTTGATGTATCAAGACGCGGCATGCTTCTTCGCTGTGACCACACAGAACAAATTAAGCGGCTTGAATCAATTTTAAATACAATGGAAACGATAAAAGTAACGAAACTAAGACAGCCAAAACTTCGTGACCGTTTAGCTGTTCGTCATGGAAGATACATTCAGCGTGATGCGGATGACAAAAAGACGTTCCGTTTTGAAAGGGACGAGCTTGGTCTACTTGTTGATTTTATGGCTGAATTATTTAAAAAAGAAGGACATAAATTGATTGGAATTCGCGGAATGCCGCGGGTTGGAAAAACAGAATCAATTGTTGCTTCAAGTGTATGTGCAAGTAAGAGATGGCTGTTTGTATCGTCGACTCTTTTGAAACAGACCATTCGCAGTCAGCTGATTGCAGATGAATACAGCCCGGATAACGTCTTTATTATTGATGGGATTGTGTCGACAAGAAGAGGTTCTGAGAAGCACTTGCAGCTTTTAAGAGAAATTATGAGACTGCCTGCTACAAAGGTTGTAGAGCATCCAGATATCTTTATTCAAAATTCAGAATATACAATGGATGATTTCGACTACATCATTGAATTGCGTAATAGTGCAGACGAAGAAATTACATACGAGCACGCTGAAGAACCACAAGTGTTTGATCATTCTGGTTTTTCTGGCTTCGATTTTTAATATGGTAATGGTAGGTGTTTGTTTTGACTGAATTGGGAAAACGGCTCGTTGAGGCCAGAGAGGAAAAAGGGATGTCGCTGGAGGATCTGATGGCGGCTACCAAAATCCAAAAGCGCTATTTGCTAGCAATAGAACAAGGAAACTATGATATCATTCCAGGTAAATTTTACGTCAGAGCGTTTATTAAACAATATGCCGAAGCCGTTGGACTGAATCCTGAACAATTGTTCGAAGAGTTTCGTAAAGATGTACCAAGCACGTATAACGATGAAGTGTCTGATAAATTATCAAATATTAAACCGCAAAGAGAGCTGCCAAAGCCTGCCTCAAAGGTACTGGAGCTGCTTCCGACGATTTTAATCATTGGAGGGATCCTTGTGGTGATCGCTATCATTTATGTGATCGTTCAAGCGGTTAATCATGATAGCGGACAGAAAAATAATCAGGCGGCTCCTCAGCAATCAGAATCAAAATACGAAGTGTCTGAGGATTCATCGCTTGCAAAGGATCAAAAGAAAAAGGATAAAGCTTCGTCAGATGATCAAGAAAAATCATCTGAAAAAGACGATTCCTCAAAGGATTCATCTAAAGACGATGAAGATGTTTCTTTGAAGGCGACGGATACAGAGGGTTCTACGACAACGTATGAAGTAGCAGGTGCAGAAGAGATGGAGCTAACCATTTCTGCCTCACAAGCTTCATGGCTTCGTGTGAGAGACGAATCTGGAAAAGTGCTGAAGATGGGTGAATTGAAAGATGGCGAATCGTTTAAAACAGACTTAACTGATCTTTCCCAAGTCGATATCCGCTTAGGAAATGCAACAGGAATCGATATCAAAGTCAATGACGAAACGCTGAAGTACGAATTAGACCCTAAAAACACCATGACACAAAACATTGTGATTGTGAATAAAGGAAAGGAAAAGTCATCTTAAGCAAGTAGATGACTTTTCTTTTGTTCCTACTATTATATATACATAAAAAAATGGATTATTGGAGGATTGAAATTCATGTTTAACTTACCGAATAAAATTACTCTTTCTAGGATCGCCTTGATTCCTGTGTTTATGTTGATTATGCTTGCTCCATTAGATTGGGGTGTCGCGCGCTTTGGTGACGTCAGCATCGAAGTCACTCACCTTGTTGGAGCGATTTTGTTTATTGTCGCTTCGACAACCGACTGGATTGATGGTTACTATGCACGTAAGCTCAATTTAGTCACAAACTTTGGTAAATTTTTAGATCCGCTTGCAGATAAATTGCTTGTTTCAGCGGCTTTAATTATACTTGTTCAATACAATCTCACACCGGCATGGATGGCAATTGTGATCATTAGCCGTGAATTTGCTGTAACAGGCCTAAGGCTTGTCTTAGCTGGAGGCGGTGAAGTGGTCGCAGCCAATATGCTTGGAAAAGTGAAGACGTGGGCGCAAATCATTGCGATTTCGGCACTTCTTTTGCATAACCTGCCGTTTGAACTTGTATCATTCCCTTTCGGTGATCTTGCCATGTGGGTAGCGGTGTTCTTCACTGTTGTCTCAGGATGGGATTACTTTGCGAAAAACTGGGAAGCCTTAAAGAATTCTAACTAAAAAGGACGTGTACGCTTTGAAGTCAGAGAGAAAAGCAGAAATTATTGCAGTCGGTTCCGAACTTTTGCTAGGGCAAATTACGAATACGAATGCACAATTCATCAGCAAACAACTAGCTGAAATTGGTGTGAATGTTTATTACCACACAGCAGTTGGTGACAATCCAGAGCGTTTAAAAAGGGCCATTCAAGTGGCACAGGAAAGATCGAATTTTATTATCTTCTCAGGTGGTCTTGGACCAACGAAAGACGATTTAACAAAAGAAACCATTGCGAGTACGCTCGGTAAAGAGCTTGTGCTAAATGAAGAAGCATTTGAGTCTATTCAAGAATACTTCCGTAAAACCGGACGTGATATGTCGCCGAACAACCGTAAACAGGCGCTCGTTCTAGAGGGATCTGATGTGCTCGTAAACCGTTTCGGAATGGCACCTGGTATGTTTATACAAGAGGGAGATACGTTTTACATTCTGCTCCCTGGACCGCCAAGTGAATTGCACCCGATGTTTGAAAACGAAGCGAAGCCGCTTATTTCTGAAAAACTCGGCCTAAAGGAAAAAATCGTGTCTGTTGTCTTGCGTTTCTTTGGCATCGGTGAATCTCAGCTGGAAACAGATCTTGAAGATTTAATTGATGCACAGACCAATCCAACGATTGCACCGCTTGCAGCTGACGGGGAAGTGACGCTAAGGCTGACAGCCAAGCATGAGGATGAAAAAGAAACAGAGCGTCTGTTAAAAGAAACAGAAGCACAAATTTTAGAACGGGTCGGCGAGTACTTCTACGGATATGGTGATACATCTCTTGCCTTTGAAGCTTCAAAGGCCTTGCATGAACACGGGAAAACAGTAGCAGCGGCTGAAAGTCTGACTGGTGGTATGTTTTCAGAGTGGCTGACAGACCTCGAAGGGGCATCATCCATTTTAAACGGCAGTGTGGTTTGTTACACAAATCAAGTCAAGCAGCAAGTGCTGGGCTGCCGTGAAGAAACATTGTCTTCTCATGGTGCTGTCAGCAAAGAGTGTGCGTTAGAGCTCGCCGAAGGCGTTAGAAAACTGACGGGAAGCGATATCGGTATTAGCTTTACAGGTGTGGCAGGTCCTGAACCACACGAAGGACAGCCGGTTGGAAAAGTATTTATCGGGCTATCGACAAAAGACCAGACAGACGTGTTTGAATGGATGTTTACTGGCAGTCGATCAGGCATTCGCAAGCGTGCTGTGAAATATGGTTTGCACCACCTTCTCAAATTATTAAAAGATAGTTAATTTTGTTTTTTATCAGGTTTACTCCTTTATAAAAGAGCGTTTTTTCTAATAGAAACAGCTCTTTTCTTAAATAATCTGCCAAGAAAAAATCGAATATGTGTTCGTTTTTTTCTTGGCAAATGACGTAAAACAAGGTATAGTATAGATAGTGGAATTGATAAAGGAGGAAACAATAGAATGAGTGATCGTCAAGCAGCCTTAGATATGGCTCTTAAACAAATAGAAAAACAGTTTGGTAAAGGCTCTATTATGAAACTAGGAGAGCAAACAGATACACGTATTTCAACAGTACCTAGTGGTTCGTTAGCACTTGATACTGCGCTTGGAATAGGTGGATACCCTCGCGGCCGTATTATTGAAGTATATGGTCCAGAGAGTTCTGGTAAAACGACAGTAGCACTTCATGCGATTGCTGAGGTTCAGCAGCAGGGAGGACAAGCTGCATTTATCGATGCGGAGCATGCGCTAGATCCAGTTTACGCTCAAAAATTAGGTGTCAACATTGATGAGTTATTGCTTTCTCAGCCGGATACAGGAGAACAAGCACTTGAAATTGCAGAAGCACTTGTTCGTAGTGGTGCAGTTGATATTGTTGTCATTGACTCAGTAGCTGCTCTTGTACCAAAAGCAGAGATCGAAGGAGACATGGGAGATTCACACGTTGGTCTTCAAGCACGTTTGATGTCTCAAGCACTTCGTAAACTATCTGGTGCTATCAACAAATCAAAAACAATTGCGATCTTTATTAACCAAATTCGTGAAAAAGTAGGGGTTATGTTTGGTAATCCTGAAACAACGCCTGGTGGACGTGCACTTAAGTTCTATTCATCTGTTCGTTTAGAAGTACGCCGTGCTGAACAGTTGAAACAAGGGAACGACATCATGGGGAACAAAACGAGAATTAAAGTTGTGAAAAACAAAGTGGCACCACCATTCCGTATTGCCGAAGTAGACATTATGTACGGTGAAGGTATCTCGAAAGAGGGAGAAATCATCGACCTTGGAAGCGAACTAGATATCGTACAAAAGAGCGGGGCTTGGTATTCTTATCAAGAGGAACGTCTTGGACAAGGACGTGAAAATGCGAAGCAATTCCTAAAAGAGAATAAGGACATTCTTCTTATGATTCAGGAGCAGATCAGGGAGCACTATGGTTTGGATACAAACGGAGTGAAATCAACTGACGAAGAAGGACAAGAAGAATTGGAATTGAATGACTAAAAAGACGCTGAAAAGCGTCTTTTTTTTACAATTACATAACAGCTAGCGGGTCAAAAGTTCTGTCTTTGCTTGAAATAACGACTTACGCCTTAGTCTGACTAGCTTGACAAGTATTTCCGACACAATTACAATGGGAATGTATCACTTGTTTTTCTTAACATGATTGATAACTAATTTAAACTTGACAAGGGCAGTGAGGATCTCATTCCCTGTGAAGGCCCTGTATGTTGAGACACAAAACAATGTACATGCCGACACTTTATTTGTAAAACCAAGTTCATAGCAAGAGGAGGTGAAAATATGTCGCCTACGATGTTTACGATCATCTCCATTTTGCTGAGCCTAATCTGTTTAGTTGTTGGCTACTTTGTTCGTAAAACCATTGCAGAAGCAAAAATATCCGGCGCAAGAAACATGGCCGAACAAATTGTTGAGGATGCAAAGCGTGATGCGGAAGCATTGAAGAAAGAAGCGCTCTTAGAAGCGAAAGATGAAATTCATTCGTTTCGTGTAGAGGCGGAGCAAGAAGTTCGTGAAAGACGTAATGAGCTTCAAAGACAAGAAAACCGTTTACTTCAAAAAGAGGAAAACCTTGATCGCAAGGACGAATCTTTAGATAAACGGGAGTCCCTGTTGGAGAAGAGAGATCATTCTCTGAATGAACGACAACAACATATTGAAGAGATGGAAAGCAAAGTGGATGATATGATTCGTTTGCAGAAAGCTGAGTTGGAGCGTATTTCTAGTCTAACTCGAGATGAAGCGAAACAAATCATTCTGGATCAAGTTGAAAATGAGCTTTCCCACGACATTGCAGTCATGACGAAAGAATCTGAAAACCGGGCGAAAGAAGAGGCTGATAAAAAAGCGAAAAACATTCTTTCACTTGCGTTACAGCGTTGTGCAGCTGATCATGTAGCTGAAACAACAGTATCTGTAGTCAATCTTCCAAATGATGAGATGAAAGGTCGTATTATCGGACGTGAGGGACGAAATATCCGTACGTTAGAAACGTTAACAGGTATTGACCTGATCATTGATGATACACCTGAAGCTGTCATCTTATCGGGCTTTGATCCGATAAGACGTGAAACAGCGAGGATAGCTCTGGACAAGCTAGTCCAGGATGGACGTATTCATCCTGCACGAATTGAAGAAATGGTGGAAAAATCACGCCGTGAAGTCGATGATTATATCCGCGAGATGGGTGAGCAAACGACATTTGAAGTCGGAGTTCACGGTTTGCATCCGGATCTCATCAAAATTCTCGGTCGCTTAAAATTCCGTACAAGTTATGGACAAAATGTCCTGAAGCATTCAATTGAGGTTGCACATCTTGCAGGTCTCATGGCTTCAGAGCTTGGAGAAGATGCAAAGCTTGCAAAACGAGCAGGTCTTCTGCATGACATTGGAAAAGCCATTGATCATGAAGTAGAAGGAAGCCACGTGGAAATTGGCGTTGAGCTTGCGACGAAATATAAAGAGCATCCTGTTGTCATCAACAGTATTGCATCTCACCATGGTGACCAAGAACCGACATCTATTATCGCTGTTCTTGTTGCGGCAGCCGATGCATTATCTGCAGCACGCCCTGGTGCAAGAAGTGAGACGCTTGAAAATTACATTCGGAGACTTGAGAAATTAGAAGACATCTCTGAATCTTATGAAGGTGTTGAAAAATCGTTTGCGATACAAGCTGGACGTGAAGTGCGTATTATGGTGAAGCCAGATTCAATTAATGATCTTGAAGCTCACCGTCTAGCAAGGGATATTCGTAAGCGGATTGAGGACGAGCTCGATTACCCTGGTCACATTAAAGTGACAGTTATTCGAGAAACTCGCGCAGTAGAGTATGCAAAATAGAGCGGTGCGCTTAGCGCCGCTTTATTTTTTTGTGTAAATATGCAACACTGATAAGAAGATCATTTTATAAGAGAAAGGGTTCAAAACGTATGAAAATATTATTTGTTGGAGATATCGTTGGTTCACCTGGCAGAGATACACTGAAAGAATACTTGCCAAAGCTAAAGAAAAAATATCAGCCACACTTTACGATTGTCAATGGAGAAAATGCGGCTCATGGGAAAGGTCTTACTGAAAAAATCTACCACGAGCTGCTTCAAGCTGGGGCTGATGTGCTTACGATGGGGAACCATACATGGGATAAAAGAGACATTTTCGATTTCATCGATGATGCACCCCATATTGTTCGTCCGGCAAACTTCCCGCAAGGTACACCAGGGAAAGGGCTTACTTTTATTAAAAAACAAGGTAAAGAACTAGCTGTCATCAACTTGCAAGGCCGCACATTTTTACCTCCGATTGACTGCCCATTTCAAAAAGTAGATGAGCTCATAGCAGAAGCTTCAAAACGTACACCGTTTATTTTTATTGATTTTCATGGTGAAGCCACAAGTGAAAAGCAAGCAATGGGTTGGTATACTGATGGCCGTGCATCGTGTGTCGTTGGAACGCATACACATGTTCAAACAGCAGATAACCGTGTCTTGCCAAAAGGAACTGCTTATATTTCGGATGTTGGCATGACTGGTCCTTATGACGGTATTTTAGGTGTTGATCGGGAAACGATTATTAAACGATTTAAAACGAGCCTCCCTGTCCGTTTTGAAATTGCAGAAGGCCGCACGACATTAAGTGCAGTGATCGTAGAAATTGACGAACCGTCGAAAAAAGCTGTCAAAATTGATCGAATTTTGATAAATGATGACCATATTTTCTTTGAATAAATATTCACATATTTATTTCAGAAAAATATTAATCAGAAAGAAGGAATATGCGCCCTCTATCGTGAATATAGTAAAAATGGTAGGTAGCCTGCTATTTTTGAAAAACATTTTGGGGATGGATTTTCAAAAAAATAGCAACATCTAACAAAGATTGTTCTAATGAACACTCACTTATCCATTGTAAATTTAAGGGGGAGCAAAAATGGAAATTTTAAAAGTTTCAGCAAAGTCAAATCCAAATTCAGTAGCAGGAGCATTAGCCGGCGTTTTACGTGAACGCGGTGCAGCGGAAATACAGGCTATCGGCGCTGGAGCACTGAATCAGGCGGTCAAGGCTGTCGCCATTGCAAGGGGATTTGTTGCGCCTAGCGGAGTGGATTTGATATGCATTCCAGCCTTTACTGACATTCTTATCGATGGAGAAGAAAGAACAGCAATCAAACTGATTGTTGAACCACGATAATTCTAATTTTATTATTTTCAACCTGCTTACATCATGTAAGCAGGTTGTTTTTGTTTACCGCTATACATTTCTCATATAACATATTTCTTTCACAAAATAGATAGAAAATGACATATTAGAGCTTGCATTTTTTCACCATGATGATAAATTAAGATTAAGTTGAAAATACTTCATCAAAAATAAATATTTAAGTAGGTGAAATAATGATTGAAGCTTTTTTAAAAAGGGGAAAGCTTGTTTTTATTTTATTTTTTATCGTTCTCATTGCTGGAGGTTATTTGTTTACACAGCTTCCTAAACGAGAACTGCCAGAGTTTCAAGCAAATATTGTAACCATTTCGACTGTTTTCCCTGGTGCTGATGCAAAACAGGTAGAAAGTGATGTCACCAATAAGCTCGAGTCGGCCATTTCTGATATCAATGGTGTAGAGAAGACAAGCTCTGTTTCTGCTATTGGTTTCTCAAATATTGTGCTTGAAATTGATGATCAAGCCGATTTTCAAAAGGTGGCAAGTCAAATCAAGAGTGAAACCACAAATGCCGCCTCTTCTTTTCCAGATGGTGTGATGGAGCCAGATGTAAAGGATGAGTTTGGCAACGTGCCAGTTGGTTCTTATATGATTGTAGCAAGTAACTCATCTGATTTAGCAAAAAGTCAGGAATCGCTGCGTGCATTAAAAGAAAAAGTGGAGGACATCAAAGGTGTTGATGGTGTCGTCATCAAAGGGTTCAATGACAAACAAGCAATATTGAACTTGGATTCAAGTAAACTGGAGGATAACGGGTTAAACGTGACCGATGTCACAAATGCCATCAATCAAGAATTTGACACATCCCCTCTAGGTGACGTCCAGGCAGATGGAGAAAAGGTCAAGCTGTCCATTGATGCCTATGATCGTTTAGATCAAATGAAAAAGATTGAGATTTTCTCAAAAACGAGCCGAGAGCCTGTTACAATCGGTGAGCTTGGTCGTTTAAAAGAAGTAGAAAAAGAGAAAAGTGATATCGTTTCATATAACGGAAAGCCAGCCTATTCATTTACAGTCAATATTAAGCCAGGACTGGATATTCCTAAAATGTATGACAAAGTCAGTGCGGTCATTGAAAAAGAGAAAGAGCTGCCAAATGGTGTGGATTGGATAGACTACTATTCACAAAAAAGTGAAGTAGATGCCATTTTTAACGATTTAATCAAAGAAGCGATCGTGGCCGTCATCGCCGTCATTGTCGTCACCACACTTGGTCTAACTATTGGTGGTGCGTTTATCGTTTCACTTGCGATTCCGCTATCCATAACGATCGGAACCATCCCGCTGCCGTTTTTACAAGTGGACCTTAATCAAATTTCAATTATTGGCTTTATCATTGCGCTAGGGATACTTGTAGATGACGCCATTGTCGTCAACGATAATATTTTGAGGCAGATGAAAAAATACGAAAGTCCGCTTAAAGGAACAATTGCAGGTGTAAAAGAAGTGGCTGGATCCATTTTGACGTCAACACTAGCTGTTGTCTTTGCCTTCTTGCCGCTTGTTTTCCTTTCTGGTGCGAACGGTTCATTTATTCGAGCGTTACCGTCTGTTCTAGTCACAACTGTACTTGCGTCAATGGTCATTTCATTGACACTTGTGCCAGTGTACCAATATACAGCAAACCGAAAAAGAAAGAACAAGAAGATTCAAAAAGAACCGGGCTTTTTAGGCAAACCATTAAAAAGGTTAGCCGATTTTTATGCAGATCGAGTACTGACAAACATCGTGAAGCGACCACTTCTCATTGGATTAAGTGGTTTGCTCGTTGCCACACTTGCCTTTTTGCTTATTTTCGCCACACCATTTGAGTTTTTCCCTGCGGCGAATAAGAAAGAGGTGGTTGTCACTGTGACACTGCCAAGTGAAACAACCTTAGATAAAACGAATGACACATTAGAGAAAATAGAACAAGAGATCAAACAGCAAAAAGGCATTGAAGAGACGGCCATTTTTGCAGGCGGCGGTGTGCCGAACTTGTTTAATGAAAGTATCTCAAACGCAAGTGATCATACGGGTCAGGTTGTTGTCAGAGTAGACAATGAACAGATGACAAGCAAAGCATTGATCGATCGTATGACAGAGCCATTGCGAAAGAAATTTAAAGATGCTGATATCTTTATGAAAACCATTGTTCAAGGACCGCCAACTGGGGCGCCTGTGACCGTAACCATTGCAGGAGAACAATTTTCAAAGCTCGTGGATGTGAAAGAGAAGCTCACAAAAGAAATGAAAGAAAGCGGAGCAAGTCTGATCACAGACGATGTCAATCAACCGGTGAAAACCATCTCATTTGAATTGAATCGTGACCGAATGGCAGAGGATGGGCTCACTGCTCAGTTTGTCAGCAGACAGCTTGGTCTTGTCACAGAAGGAATTCCATTAGGCACCTTTAAAAAAGGAACAGATGACATCGACCTCGTAGTGAAACAAGACATGAGCACACATCAAAACGGACTGAAGCTAAAAGACATCAAGGTGCCTGTGAGTGCAAATGAGGGAGGCATGCCTCAACTGGAGCCGCTTAGCCGATACGTAAAAGAAAAAGAAACAGAGCAATTTGAAAGTATTCCGCATGAAAACGGGATGCCGACGATCACGTTAAAGGCATATCCTGGTACATCAGATACGTTTAAAGACGATATGACAGAAGTTGTAAATGAAGTTGGGAAAAGCGATGCAGCGAAGAATTTGTCCATTTCTCAGGGCGGAGAAAATGAAGATCAAACCCAATTCTTTATTGAAATTAGTCTCTTATTTGGGGTAGTCCTGCTGCTCATTTATGTGACCATCGCTTTCCAGTTCAATTCACTCATGCTGCCGCTTTTAGTTCTTGGAACGGTTTACTTAGCGATATCCGGAGCCATTATTGGACTATTTGTCACTCAAACGCCATTTAGCTTTATGGCCACAATGGGGATTGTTTCATTGGCAGGTATTGTTGTCCGAAATGCGGTCGTTTTGTTTGAATTTATTGAACAGAGGCGCAAGCAAGGTCTCGATCAACAGGCAGCTGTGATTGAAGCGGGGAGGGCAAGGATTAGACCTATTTTGCTGACAGCATTTACAGCACTTGTCGCTCTTATGCCCGTTGCTTTAAGTAATGACCCACTCTTTAAGCCGCTAGCGATCTGTATCGTATCAGGTGTCTTTTTCTCAACGATTCTGACACTACTGATTGTGCCGGCTTTATATGTAGCTGTTTCAAAAAAACGCTGATAACTTAAAAGCAAATCTCCGAATAAAAGGAGATTTGCTTTTTTTTCTAGAAAAATATCTAAAAAAATATGTGGAGTGTTCATTTGTCTTCTCCTGAAAGACAGTGGTATTTACGTCTAAAATAAGACATGATAAGATCGGGTTGGGAGAAGTTTTTTAACAAAGGGGTTGTACGTCATGTGTGGAACGATGAAAGCGATTGTTAAAAAAGAAAGCGCTTACGGAGCGACGATGATGGAAATGCCGATTCCAGAAATAAGTGATCATGAAGTGCTCATCCAGGTAAAGGCTACATCGATATGTGGAACGGATGTGCATATTTATAATTGGGATGATTGGGCGAAGGGGAGAGTCCAAGCACCGTACATTTTTGGTCATGAATTCACAGGGGAAGTTGTCAAAACGGGGAACCAAGTCTCACGAGCAAAAGTAGGGGATTTTGTATCGGCTGAGACGCATATTGTCTGTAATCAGTGTTATATGTGTTTAACGGGTCAGCAGCATTTGTGCAGCGAAACGAAAATTTTAGGGGTAGACATTGATGGCTGTTTTGCTGAATATGTCAAAGTACCAGAACAAAATGTGTGGCATAATCCAGCTCAAATGCCAGTGGAACTTGCATCTATTCAAGAACCGCTTGGAAATGCTGTTCATACAGTTCTGCATACACCTGTTTCAGGAAAGTCAGTGGCGATTTTTGGCTGTGGTCCCATTGGTTTAATGGCGATTGCGGTTGCAAAAGCCTCCGGGGCTGTCCAAGTGTTCGCTGTTGATAAAAATGAATACAGACTGGATCTTGCCCGTAAAATGGGTGCAGATCATATCGTGGATATCGGAAAAGATGATCCTGTTGCCATGATTAAGCAGCTCACGCGGATGGAAGGGGCAGACGTGATGTGTGAGATGTCAGGACATCCCGTTGCGATTAATCAAGCACTCGAAGCTTGTGCAAATGGAGGGAAAGTGAATATACTAAGTTTGCCAGAGCGGCCGGTAACCATTGACATTACGAATCAAATTGTTTTTAGGGGATTAACCGTGCAAGGGATCACGGGGAGAAAAATGTTTGAGACGTGGCGTCAAGTATCCGAACTTTTAAGAACGAATACTATTGATGTACAGCCGGTTGTCACCCATACGCTGCCATTTGAAGATTTTGAAAAGGGATTTGAACTCATGAGAAATGGTACGTGCGGGAAGGTCGTACTGATCATGCCATCATATCAAAGGGGGACGAAATGATGAAAGAATTTACGTATTTACAAGATGAATTGGACACAATGAAGCAGCAAGGCACCCATCAAACACTGAAAGAAATCGATTCCAAACAATCTTCCACGGTGACATTAAATGAACAATCCGTCATACAACTCTCTTCAAATAACTACTTAGGTCTCACCTCACATCCAAGGCTGATGAAAGCGGCAAAAGAGGCGATTGATGAATTCGGTGCTGGAACAGGATCTGTACGAACCATTGCTGGAACGATGACAATGCATGAACGGCTTGAAAAAAAGCTCGCAGCTTTTAAAAAGACAGAGGCAGCCCTCGTATTCCAATCAGGCTTTACGACCAACCAAGGGGTCTTATCCAGTATTCTCACAAAAGATGATATTGTCATTTCAGATGAGCTGAACCATGCCTCAATCATCGATGGGATTCGCTTAACAAAGGCAGATAAAAAAGTATATGCTCATTCTAATATGGAAGAGCTTGAGAAAATTTTAAAGAAATCGATGAATTACCGCGTCCGTCTTATCGTGACAGATGGTGTGTTCTCAATGGATGGAGATATTGCACCGCTTCCTGAGATTGTAAGACTTGCAGAAGCATATGATGCCTTTGTGATGGTAGACGATGCCCATGCGTCTGGAGTACTTGGTGAAAATGGGCGCGGAACAGTGAATCATTTTCAACTTGACGGCAGAGTGCATATTCAGGTTGGCACACTTAGTAAGGCAGTTGGTGTGCTAGGCGGTTACGTCGCTGGTTCTGCCGTTTTAATCGACTATTTAAAGCATAAAGCAAGACCGTTTTTATTCAGCACCTCACATCCGCCGGCTGTCACAAGAGCCTGTGAAGAAGCCATTGAAGTGCTGTTAGACGAACCGGAGCGCATTGAAACACTTTGGGAGAACGCGGCCTATTTTAAAGAAAAAGTCATCGGTCTTGGATTTGAGGTGGCACCAACAGAAACGCCTATTATTCCGATGATGATTGGAGACGAGGCACTCACTTTCCGTTTTTCAAAAGCATTAATCGAGCGCGGCGTTTTCGCTCAAGGCATTGCTTTCCCAACTGTAGCGAAAGGAAAAGCGAGAATTAGAGCCATCATCACAGCAGAGCACACAAAAGAAGAGCTTGACCGTGCACTGACAATCATCGAAGAAGAAGCAAAAAAACTGAATATACTTGATTGAGAGAGCTGAGGCTCTCTTTTCTTTTGCGCTAATCTTTCCATATTTCATCAAATCTACCGTTTGTTATGTATAATGTATGTAAAAAGATCTATTGAGGTAAGTGGTGAGACAAATGTTATTTAATAAAGAAGATTTTTATGAACAATTTTTAGATTATAAAAAGAATACAAATACGGATAAAGATCACCCTTTTCACAACTTATTTAACAAAGAAATTCCAAACAATCTTCGTCAAGAATTACAAAAACTTGGTATGAGAAATTTGGATAGAATTGATATTAAGGCATCTACAGGACATGGGAAAGTTGCAGAGTCTATTTGGATCGCATTTCTAGACAAACTTTTAACTTTGAACCATAAAACAAACAGAACAACAACACAAAAAGGATTATATATAGTCATTTTATTTGCTAATAACGCAAAGGACTTTTATTTATCCATTGGATTAGGTACTGAAAATTTATCTCTGGAAAAGATTAAAGGTGAAGCGGATATATGGCGAGAGCGACTAAGACCTCAATTGAAGCATAGTCCTAATTTAAATGGGTTTGAAACAGGTGACTTTTACCTAGGAGAGTCTGATAGACCAATAAAGTATGCAGCAGGTTCATTGGTATTTAAAAGGTATAACATCGATACACTAAATCACCAAGAATTTTTAAAAGATATATACACTTTGAATGAATTTTTTTATGATTTTATTTTCGAAGTATACTCTAATCCGGATATTGTGATGGACACAAAAGATAAAAAAAGCAAAAAACGAAAAAGAATCATTCATAGAGATGTTTATAAACAATTAAGAGAAGAAAGAGCAAAGCAAAATGAAGAGACAGGTAGAATAGCAGAAAAATTTGTTTATCATAAGGAAATAGAGCAATTAAAAGCAGTGGGACGGGAACAATTAGCGGAAGCTGTCGATTGGGTAGCTGAAACAGAAGATGGTCATGGATTTGATATCAAATCTTATTACCCCGATGGAAAAGAGAAGTTTATAGAAGTAAAAGGATCTAAACTGACTCACCATGACTTTCCATTCTTCTTATCTGAACAAGAAAGAATCGTAGCAGAAGAAGAAAAAGAATCATATGTAATTATTTTAGTTGAGAGTGTCGGTACACAGCAGATGAAGATTGTCAAAGAAATACAAAATCCTTTAGGAAAAGACGATCTCCATCTGAAGCCTACTCAATATTCATGTAAAATTCGTGTGGATTGAAAAGTGTGGACACATATGAATTTATTTTCAATTCACGACAAAATAGTCTATACTGTAGGGTGGAGCTTGGTTTGAAAGGAGTACAAATTCATGAATGAAGAGCAGAGAAAAGCGAGCGGACAAGTAAGTTCATCGGACAAAAAATCCGAGAAGGACTACAGCCAATATTTTGAAGCTGTGTACATTCCGCCTTCCTTAAAAGATGCAAAAAAACGGGGTAAAGAAGAAGTCGAATACAATCAATTTCAAATTGACGAGCGGTTCCAAGGGTTAGGGAACGGCCGCAAGTTTTATATTCGCACATACGGCTGTCAAATGAATGAGCATGACACAGAAGTGATGGCTGGTATTTTTATGGCGCTTGGTTATGAACCAACAAATTCGACTGAAGATGCGAATGTCATCTTATTAAACACTTGTGCCATTCGTGAGAATGCAGAAAACAAAGTGTTTGGAGAGCTTGGTCATTTAAAAGCATTAAAGCGTGAAAAGCCAGATTTAATCTTAGGCGTCTGCGGATGCATGTCACAAGAAGAATCTGTCGTTAACCGTATTTTAAAGAAACATCCATTTGTTGACTTGATTTTCGGTACCCACAACATTCACCGCCTGCCAGAACTATTATCTGAATGCTACCTTTCAAAAGAAATGGTCATTGAGGTTTGGTCTAAAGAAGGCGATGTGATTGAAAATCTTCCGAGAGCCCGCCAAGGAAAAATTAAGGGCTGGGTGAATATTATGTACGGCTGTGATAAATTCTGTACATACTGTATCGTCCCTTACACGCGCGGTAAGGAAAGAAGCCGCCGTCCGGATGAAATTATTCAAGAGGTCAGACGCTTAGCAGCAGAAGGATATAAAGAAATTACCCTTCTTGGTCAAAACGTGAATGCGTATGGAAAAGATTTTGAGGACATGGAATATGGTCTTGGTCACCTAATGGATGAGCTGCGTAAAATCGATATTCCACGTATCCGTTTTACAACAAGCCACCCGCGTGACTTTGATGATCACTTAATTGAAGTGCTTGCCAAAGGCGGAAACCTTCTCGACCATATTCATTTGCCGGTTCAATCAGGAAGTTCTTCTGTGCTGAAACTCATGGCAAGAAAATACGACCGTGAACGTTACCTTGACCTAGTGCGCAAAATCAAAGAGGCAATGCCAAATGCTTCATTAACAACGGACATTATCGTTGGGTTCCCAAATGAAACAGATGAGCAGTTTGAAGAGACGCTTTCCCTCTATCGTGAGGTTGAGTTTGATGCGGCTTATACGTTCATTTACTCTCCAAGAGAAGGAACACCAGCAGCCAATATGAAAGACAACGTGCCAATGCGTGTAAAAAAAGAACGTCTGCAGCGCCTGAATGCACTCGTAAATGAAATTTCTGCGAAAAAAATGAAGGAATATGAAGGGCAGACTGTCGAAGTATTAGTTGAGGGTGAAAGTAAAAACAACCCTGAGATCCTAGCCGGATATACAAGTAAAAGCAAGCTTGTGAATTTTAAAGCACCAAAAGAAGCGATTGGCAACATCGTCAAAGTGAAAATCACACAAGCCAAAACTTGGTCTCTTGACGGAGAAATGGTTGGAGAAGCTATCGAGGTGAATTAAAATGACGCTTTATTCAAAGAAAGAGATTGTCGAGCGCGCAAGAGAGCTCGCGAAAATGATTTCTGAAACAGAAGAAGTTGATTTCTTCAAAAAAGCAGAAGCGCAAATCAATGAAAATACAAAAATTGCAGCGATCATTAATCAAATTAAGGCGCTTCAAAAGCAAGCTGTGAATTTAAAGCATTATGGCAAACATGAAGCCTTAAAACAAGTGGAAGAAAAAATTGATGCCCTGCAAGAAGAACTGGATGAGATCCCAGTGATTCAAGAATTCAAAGAATCACAAACAGAGGTTAATTCCCTGCTTCAACTTGTAGCGCACACGATTTCTAATCAAGTAACGGATGAAATCATTCTTTCAACCGGCGGTGACCTCTTATTAGGAGAAACCGGTTCAAAAGTGAAAAACTCATCCCCAAGTTGCTCCATTAAATGAGAAAACCCCGCAGATGCGGGGTTTTTTGTTTTCTGATGTAAGAATTGCATACCTTCTTTCTCCTTCAGCTTCCATCAACCTCAATCTCTCACTCTCCAATTTTTCCAATTTTCAAGGCAAGTTTATGGGCGACCATGCATACACTGAAACAGAAATGAATTTAATTGAACATGAGACTCAAAATCGTGACACACTAGACGAATGCCCAGCATAAGATAAAACGATCAAGAACAAGGAGGCATGCCGGAATGTCTGAATACAGAGAAATTATTACAAAAGCGGTGGTTGCAAAAGGGAGGAAATTTACCCAAAGCACACACACCATTTCTCCATCGCAAAAACCAACCAGCATCCTAGGCGGTTGGATCATTAATCATAAGTATGATGCTGAAAAGGTCGGTAAAACAGTTGAGATTGAAGGTACATTTGATATTAACGTGTGGTATTCTTACGCAGACAACACGAAAACCGAAGTGGTCACAGAACGTGTAAAATATGTAGATATCATCAAACTGAGATATAAAGATAAAAACTTCCTTGATGATGAGCACGAAGTGATTGCGAAAGTCTTACAGCAGCCCAATTGCTTAGAAGTCACCATTTCTCCAAATGGCAATAAAATTGTCGTTCAAGCAGAGCGTGAATTCATTGCTGAAGTAGTAGGGGAAACCAAAATTGTTGTAGAAGTCAATTCAAGCTGGAAAGAAAAAGATGATCACGAATGGGAAGAAGAAGTGGATGAGGAATTAGAAGATATTCATCCAGAATTCCTCGCGGGTGATCCAGAAGAGTAATTGATGACTAGGGCGCATATCCCCCTAGTTTTTTTGTGCCTTGATCTAGGGAAAAAAGGTGAATTTTTATGCTATAATGAAAGATGGTATGAATTCGAAAGTAATATAGTGAGGGATTAGAAATATGGCAAGTTATACGCCCATGATACAGCAATATTTAAAGATCAAGGCAGATTACCAAGATGCCTTTTTGTTTTTTCGCTTAGGCGATTTTTATGAAATGTTTTTTGATGATGCAAAAGAAGCAGCACAAGAATTAGAAATTACGTTAACAAGCAGGGATGGCGGCACGATTCCAATGTGTGGTGTTCCATATCATTCTGCGTCTGCATACATAGAACAACTGATAGAAAAAGGCTATAAAGTCGCCATTTGTGAGCAGGTGGAAGACCCTAAAACGGCAAAAGGTGTGGTCAAAAGAGAGGTCGTTCAACTGATTACACCAGGTACGGTCATGGATGGCAAAGGACTGAATGAAAACGAAAATAACTTTATCGCGTCTGTTTCCAGCTTTCAAAATGGCTACGGTCTTGCGCTTTCCGATTTATCAACAGGTGAAAACATGGCGGCTTTCATTGAACGGTTAGATGAAGTTGTGTCTGAAATTTATTCTGTCGGTGCAAAAGAGATTGTGGTATCAAAGAAGCTCGATGAAGAAACGGTGAAAACCCTGAAGGAACGCTGCCAAGCGACCATCTCATACGAAGATAGCGATGAATTAATAGATGAAGCTGAACGACTCGTTTCTCATCTTGACGAGCATCTGAAAATAGCATTTTTAACACTCTATGCATACTTAAGAAGAACGCAAAAAAGGAGTCTTGATCATCTTCAGCAAGTTCAAGTATTTGAGCTTGAACAAACGATGAAAATTGATCTTTACTCAAAAAGAAACCTTGAATTAACAGAAACCATCCGTTCAAAAAGCAAGAAGGGTTCTTTATTATGGCTCTTAGATGAAACAAAAACGGCAATGGGCGGAAGATTGCTGAAGCAATGGATTGATCGTCCGCTCATCCGCCTTTCACAAATCAAAGAACGCCAGGAAATGGTGCAAATTCTGATGGAACATTTCTTTGAACGAGAGGATCTGCGAGAACGTTTAAAGCAAGTGTATGATCTTGAACGTCTAGCGGGCCGTGTGGCATTTGGAAATGTGAATGCCCGTGATCTTATTCAATTGAAAGAATCTCTCAAACAAGTGCCGGCTATTAAAGAGCTCGTCCATTCTCTCCCAGAGGATATGGCGAAATCTAGAGCAAATGACATTGACCCATGCGGTGATTTACTTGATTTATTAGAAGATGCTCTTTATGAGAATCCGCCGATGACGTTAAAAGAAGGCAATTTGATTAAAGACGGCTACAATGCAAAATTAGATGAATATCGTGATGCGAGCCGAAACGGGAAAGATTGGATCGCTCGTCTTGAACAGCAAGAAAGAGAATATACAGGCATTCGATCGTTGAAAGTCGGCTTTAATAAAGTGTTTGGCTACTATATCGAAGTGACCCGTGCAAATACGCATTTATTAGAAGAAGGCCGTTACGAAAGAAAACAAACCCTTGCCAATGCAGAGCGGTATATTACACCTGAATTGAAAGAAAAAGAAGCCCTTATTCTTGAGGCGGAATCAAATATTAGTGAATTGGAATATGAACTATTTTCTGCGCTTCGGGAACAAGTAAAAGCCTATATTCCTAGATTACAGTTGCTCGCAAAACAAATGAGTGAGCTTGATGCGCTGCAATGCTTTGCGACTGTGAGTGAAAAGCGGCGTTATGTCCGCCCTGAATTTTCATCAGATGAAGTGGAAGTCATTGATGGTCGTCATCCTGTTGTTGAAAAAGTGATGGATCATCAAGAGTATGTGCCGAATGACTGCCAAATGGGCAAAGGGAGACAAACCTTGCTCATTACTGGTCCGAATATGTCAGGGAAAAGCACATATATGAGACAAATGGCATTGATCTCGATTCTTGCGCAAATTGGCTGTTTTGTGCCAGCATCAAAGGCAACCCTTCCGATTTTTGATCAAATCTTTACACGTATTGGGGCGGCAGATGATTTGATTTCTGGTCAAAGTACTTTTATGGTAGAGATGCTCGAAGCAAAAAATGCGATGGTACATGCGACAAAGAACAGCTTGATTTTATTTGATGAAATTGGACGCGGGACAAGCACTTATGATGGAATGGCTCTTGCACAGGCAATCATTGAATTTGTGCATGATCATATTGGTGCCAAAACCCTTTTCTCCACTCATTATCATGAACTGACGGTACTGGAATCCCAATTAAGCGAACTGAAAAATGTCCACGTACGAGCAGAAGAACATGAAGGGACAGTTGTTTTCTTACATCAAATCAAAGAAGGAGCAGCGGATAAAAGCTACGGCATCCATGTAGCGCAGCTTGCTGAACTGCCTGATGCGATCATTGATCGAGCCCAGACCATCTTAACAGAGCTTGAGAGCGGATCACATGAAGTGATTCCGCGCGTCTCTAAAGCCCCGAAAAAAGAAATGGCTGAGGAAAAACAGCAGCTTTCTTTCTTTGAAGTGGAAGAAAAACCGCAAACAAAACCTGTGCTGAAAAACAAAGATCAAGCAGTGATCGAAGAATTGAAGTCATTTAATTTAATGGATATGACACCGCTTGAAGCGATGACAAAGCTATATGAATTGCAAAAGAAATTATAATGTAAGGTGAGGTGAGCAAGAAATGGCAAAGATTATTCAGTTATCCGATGACCTATCAAATAAAATTGCAGCTGGTGAAGTGGTCGAACGCCCGGCTTCGGTCGTGAAGGAGCTCGTGGAAAATGCGATCGATGCTAGCAGTACTGTCATTGAAATCGATGTAGAAGAAGCAGGACTTTCTTCTATTAGAATTATTGATAATGGGGTGGGAATCGATGCTGAAGATTGTAAGCTCGCCTTTCAGCGTCATGCGACGAGTAAAATCAAAGATGAAAATGATCTGTTTCGTGTCAGGACGCTCGGTTTCAGGGGGGAGGCGTTGCCAAGTATTGCCTCCGTCTCTCACTTAGAAATGAAGACAAGTACCGGTGAAGGTGCTGGAACACACTTAGCTCTCCAAGGTGGGAAGATCATTTCGGAGAAAAAAACCTCTGGCCGTCGCGGCACGGAAATTGTGGTCACCAATTTATTTTATAATACGCCAGCTCGTCTAAAATACATGAAAACTGTTCATACGGAGCTTGGCAACATTTCTGATGTTGTGAACCGAATTGCACTTGCTCATCCAGAAGTGTCGATTCGTTTGCGACATCAAGGAAAAGTGCTGCTTCAAACAAATGGAAACGGAGATGTGCGGCATGTGCTTGCGGCCATTTATGGAACGGCAGTGGCCAAAAAAATGCTGCCACTACATGTACAATCACTTGATTTTGAAGTGAAAGGCTATATTTCCTTACCAGAAGTGACAAGGGCATCACGTAATTATATGTCTTCTGTTGTCAACGGTAGATATGTCAAGCATTTCCCGCTGGTGAAAGCCATTCATGAAGGATACCATACACTGCTCCCGATCGGACGCCATCCGATTACATTTATTGAGATGAAGATGGACCCAATTTTAGTCGATGTGAACGTACATCCTTCTAAACTTGAAGTAAGACTAAGTAAAGAGCAAGAACTTCATGAGTTGATCAAACAAGGGATTAAGGACGTCTTTCAAAAGCAGCAGCTTATTCCAAGTGCTTCAGTGCCAAAAAAAGTACCAATGACAGCAGTGAAAAATGAGCAGCAGTCTTTATCTTTTGATTCTAAACAAACAATGAAAAGCCGAATGGAAACACCTGTTTCCTATGAGCCGGACTCGCTCGAATCGGCTGTATACGAGACCAGTCAGAACGACACATACGGGGTGCGTGAACCGGAAAGTACGGAAGCAACTTTACCAGCATCGTCTGAAGAAACGTTTGACCATGTATATGTAGAGGAATCTGCAGCTTCGCATGAACAACATGACGAAGTGATACTGGAAGAGAGTGAAGCCCAGCATCAGGCTGAAAGTGAACGTGTCCCTGTGATGTATCCGATTGGACAAATGCACGGAACGTATATTTTGGCTCAAAATGAACGCGGTCTTTATATCATCGATCAGCACGCTGCCCAAGAGCGAATCAAGTATGAGTACTTTCGTGAAAAGGTAGGAGACATTGAACAGGAAGTGCAAGAAATGCTTGTTCCATTAACCTTTCACTACTCAAAAAACGATCTGTTGATTATTGAAGAGCATATCGATATTTTAGCAAAAGTAGGGGTCTTCTTAGAGCCATTCGGATCAGGCAGCTATATCGTTCGATCGCATCCGCAGTGGTTTCCTAAAGGAGAAGAGGCTGAACTCATCGAAGAAATCATTCAGCAAGTACTTGATGAAAAGCGTGTGGATATCAAGAAACTGAGAGAAGAAGCGGCGATCATGATGAGCTGTAAAGGCTCGATTAAAGCAAATCGTCATTTGCGTCACGATGAAATCAAAGCCTTATTAGATGAACTCCGGCAAACACAAGACCCATTTACATGTCCGCATGGCCGGCCGATTATAATTCATCATTCCACATATGAAATGGAAAAAATGTTTAAACGGGTGATGTAGCTAGGTTTGAGATGGTGGGTGAATCGGTTTGCCCACCAATTAATTTTTCAATCCGATAGTCTATTTCGTGTTGTTGTGATGTGAAGATAAACATCCGCTGTCATGTTGTAAGGATAACCCCTTTCCTCAAATGGATAGGGGTTTTTGTTATTTGGTTATACGATTAGGTGAAGCGTGATATGATTGTAAAAAGGAGGGAATATGATGACATTCAAAAAAGCGTTCAATATAGGTTACTTTGTTTTGCTTTTATCTTTTGTTGTCGTATATTTTTTGCTTCCAGTCGATCAACTATTTACCGCAATTATGATCCTAACCTTACTATTTGGCGTATATCAATTTGTGATTTTTAAAAAACTAAAAGAGCAAAAATAACAATAAAAAACGCCATATATGGGTTTGCCAACTAAATGATGACAGACCATATTGAGATATGGTGTAACAATTATATAAAATGCAGTAAGCACAGCGGCAAGAGATATGATAAATGAGAAAAAGCGCTCTAAGAGCGCTTTTTTGTTTAGCATCCGCAAGGATTTGGCGGTGTGACGACAACTGGTCGTTTATTAATATCAATCGTATCCTCTGCATAAAATGTGGAACCGATGCTGATCGCACGATTTTCTGCGCGGAACGTATATGTACCTGCAGCAGGAAGTACTTTATGAGAAAGTTGTAATGTATATTGGGAACTTCCGAATAAATCGAAACGAGCTGGAATGCGAACAGTTTTTCCATTGTTCAAAATGTAACTGTCTTTTAAAGCTTTTCCATTGATAATATCCTTTGTTGTGGCTTGAAAACCTGCTGGTAAAGTAAATTCAACTGCACCAATACTTAGAACAGAATTTGGACGGTAAGTCAGGTCAATGTCAGAAAAAGACCATTCTTGTTTACTTGCTCCTGTGATTTTTGCATAAAGGGCAGCTGGCCTTGCATTCGTTGAAGCTTTGCTTTCCTCTGTTTTAGCCCCTTCAGCTGATGCGGCTAGCGGTACTGAGAGTGCCATGACCAATGTAAGCATCCCCATCATAATCATTGTCCATGTTTTCTTCATTTCTTCCTTCCCCCTTGGTTGATTATAGGTAAATAATAGATGATCACATCCATTATTTACCTATAAGGTTACCATATTCCTATATGTCATTAAATGGTATTTTATACCCTTATTTTGCTTGTTTTTTAGTAATAGCGGGGTAGGAATGCATTTGGTTGGTTCATTCCGTAAGCATTTGCTGACATATGATGATTTGCAGGCATCATCATCTGCATATCATGATAGCCATATGGCTGGTAGGGAGCCATACCATAACCGCCGTAGTGACCGAAGTGATGGTGATCGTTCATTTGTACGTTTGAATAGGGTTCATACTGCTTCGTAAAAGGGGAATAGGCTGAATGATGATGCGGATGGTGTCCGCTATAAGCATCTTTTTTACCGGTATGATAATGATTTGGCATATTCATGGGGTCATGCATGTTTGGTGCGATCATATGCTCATGATTGGCTGTATACACATTTTCAAACGTGTGATAGGGATTTCCTTGATGGTAATGGTTGGTTTGGTTATTCATATTATTCATTTTGTATCTCATCCTTTTTTTCAGGTTGCCATATCTTATGAGCTGCACCTGTTTCATGAGCCTATCCATATGAAAGAAAAGAACGACATGCAACAAAAAAACCGGCTTTTCAGCCGGGAAAACAAAAAGCAGGTGCAGCGTCAAACACTAAAATGAGAAGCTATGTCTTTTTCTGCGACGCTTCTTACATCTGCTGCAGACACTTTTAGGAAAATAATGGGGATCGTAGCTTCTTGACGTATCCCAAAAATCGCTCTCAAACCAATCATCTTTTTTATGATAAAACTTCTTTTTTTCACACGGATCAATATGGTGATGATCGTCATGCTTTTTATAGCATTTTGAGTGGGAATGTTTGCTCTTGCATTTGCACATTGTCATCCCTCCTAAATGTGACTCAATGCTAGTATATGCAAGAAAGGTGTACGAGGACTGGATGGTGGCGCTCCTTTTGTAAAAAAAGGCTAATTCTTTAAAAACTCAAATAAAAAGAATTGACTAGTGCTAAATTAACATGATAAAATATAAATTTTTATCCTCTGCTGAAATGTGTTATAATGATATTGTGAATACTTTCGGAGGTGGCGGATTTGTTTCAAATAGGTGATAAAATTGTTTATCCAATGCATGGAGCCGGTGTGATTGAAGGAATGGAAGAAAAAGAGATTTTAGGTAAGACGCAGGAATATTTTCTGATTCAAATGCCGAATATGCAGATGATGGTCCCAAAAGGCAGAATCAATCAACTAGGTATACGTCCGGTAGCTGATCAAGCTACGCTGAAAGTTGTGATGAACAATTTTGCAGAAGAAACAAACGACGACACGCTTACTTGGAAGCAAAGATATGATGAAAATCTGAAAAAGCTAAAAACAGGTTCGATTGAAGATGGCGCAGACGTTGTCAAAGATCTGATGAGACGTAATCAGAAAAAAGCCTTAAATTCTAGTGAAAAGAAGATGCTTGAAGATGCACGGGGCATGTTAGTGAGCGAAATTTCACTGGCACAAGGCATGTCGCAAGATGAAGTGCTGACAGCATTAGAGAATGAATTAAGAGTTTAATGCTGGATATACAGAGACTGGCTGTAAACAGAAGGAGATATTCCTTTTGTTTACAGCTTTTTTATTTGAAAAAAGATGGAAATTCCCAATTTTGTAGGTGTTTTTGACTAAAACAAAAATGAGGTCATAGGATTTAGTTTTTACTTGCACATGAACCGTTTTAAAGAAGCCGAAAATACCTAGGGCAACATAAAAAAACAGGTAAGTTCTCCTGATTCATGAAAAGGAGCCGGACATTCTTTGAATTCTTTTAGCGATTGATAGTAAAATAATGCGATAAGATGACATCGAAGAGAACGAAAAGGAGCGATGAAATGAAAAGACTACTCATAAGTGGATTCATCTTTCTCATCCTGTGTGCTCTTTTAATGGTGAAATGCAGCCATTCTATCCAAGAAAATAAAGAGCAAAAACAACATCATGAAGAAGTAGAAAAGTATAAGAAAGAGCGAAAAAAAGGGGATCAATATGAAAGTTTTAAACAGCTTATACGGCATGAAAGAGACGGCTATGAGATAGAGTTTCATGAAAAAGGGGGAAGTGACTTACTTGTCTTTTCTCCTCACGGCGGCGAAATTGAACCAGGAACAAGTGAAATTGTAGAAGCATTTGAAAAGAAGTACTCTACGTATTTATTTGAAGGGACAAAACAAGACAACAATCGTGACTTGCATATCACTAGTACAAAATTCGATGAACCGATTTTGGTTCAAATGATTAAAACATATCCCTTTTCTATATCTATCCACGGCTATAAAAGTGATAGAAGACATACACTTGTGGGCGGGACAAACGAAAAAATGCAAGAAGCGGTTGTGCGAGAACTAAAAGACCGGGGCTTCTCCGCAGAGCTCGTGCAAAAAGGCGAGCGCCTCTCCGGAACGGATCCAAACAACATTAATAATCAAAATGCCAGTGGCGAAAGTGTCCAGTTAGAAATTAGTACGGCGCAGAGAAAAGCCTTTTTTGACAACTTTGATACGAGAAAAGGAAAGAAAAAAGCATTTAGTCGCTATGTCAGTGGTTTAAAAGAAGTGCTTAGAGAATTCGACCCTTCTTCGTAGAAAAAAGGTTTTGATGGGCAAAAGTACTCTCTTTAAACTTGGTAAAAAAGATAGAAATGTGCAAAATCAACATAAAATATGAAATAAATGACAATTTGCCTTAAAATCATAAATTATGTAAAATAATAGTTATCAGTTTGATATGATAGAATGGGGCTGAAGTGGATGGCACACAAAATACCATCTTCCGAAGTAGGTGTAAAAATCAATCAATGGTACACACATATTTGCAAATTTGAAGTTGATCAGGCAAACGATATGAAGCGCCTTGTTGAAGAAGACATTCATGAGATGGAAGAAGATCAAGATTTATTACTCTATTATTCTCTCATGGATTTTCGCCATCAAATGATGCTTCAGCACTTAACGCCAGTCCATGCAGGGAATGAATCGCTTCAAGCGGTTTCTTTTCCAAAAGAAATTGAAGAGGCAGAAGATGAGATGACGGGTTTATTGGGCTATTACTTTCATTTTTTCCATGGAATGTATGCATTTACCCAGCACCGGTATATCGAAGCCATTTCCTATTATAAGCATGCGGAACATCAGCTGATCTTAGTGACAGATGAGATCGAAAAAGCGGAATTTTATTATAAAATTGCTGAAGTATACTATCATATGAAACAAACCTATTTTTCTATGCATTATGCGAAAAAAGCGAGAGACATCTATAAGAAACATCAGCTTTATGGAAAAAGAAGCATTCAATGCGATTTTGTGATGGCAGGTAATTGGATTGATGTAAATCAGCATCAAAAAGCGCTCCCGTATTTAGAAAAAGCTTTAAAAGTGTGTGAAGCAATGGAAAGAAAAGAATGCACATCTTATTTTAAGGCGATGGCCCTCAATAACTTAGGAACTTGTCATTATAGTATGGGAACCTATCATACAGCCACTGTCTTCTTTGAACAAGCCATTTCACTTTATCAAAAAGATCAAGCTGCAACGATGATCAAATCATTGTTTTCACTGGCTCTTACTTGTTTTAAACTCGAAGATATGGAGCGAGCGAGTGAGGCTATAAAGGAAGGCATGAATCAGGCCTCTATATTGGGAGATGAAATTTATCAATTGAAATTCCAATTTTTACAGGCACTCTATATAGAAACAGACAGCTCTGAACAATTGAGATCAGCCCTTTTGGGACTACGAAACAAAAAAATGTTTGCTGATTTAGAGGAATTGGCACTTGATGCGGCTAATTATTATAAGGAACGCGACATGTACAAGGAATCTTCCACTTTTTTTGAAATTGTGATCGAAGCGCGTACGCACATTCAAAAAGGAGATGAGATGTATGAGAACGAAGCATAACATGTCAGCTGCTCAAGTAGAAGAAAGACTTCACACATAAAAACAGACAAAACAACACCCTTTACGAAAAACGTAAAGGGCTTTTTTATTTATTCTTGGATTGCTTTTTCTGCGTCGATGGCACCTGCTCCGTAAATCATTGGGTCCTCTCCAGACCACTTGCTTGTATTTTCTTTTAATAAGGCTTTGACTTCATCAGGTGTTAAATCTGGTGAATGCTCTAATAATAGTGCGCAGATACCGGCACAAATGGGTGTCGCCATCGAAGTGCCAGATAACGTCGTATAATCATCATCGACTCTACTTGATTTATCTAGTTTATCTAGGAATGATCTTGGTGATCTAAGAGAGACGATATTGACTCCTGGTGCGAGGAGGTCGGGCTTTGTTTCACCGTAGACCGTTGGACCTCTGCTCGAAAATGGTGCCACGACATCGTCACTTGATTCTGGCGTATTTCGATCATCATAGGCTCCGACTGTAATGACTTTTTGACTCACGGCAGGGCTTGCGATCGTTTGACTGTTAGGACCGGAGTTCCCGGCAGCAACGCATACGACAATCCCTTGATCCCAAGCTGCATTAACAGCGCGCACCATCGGATCGTCTTGTTCGTCATCATAACGCTGTGCATCGCCGCCTAGTGACATACTGATGATGTGAATTGGGTCATCAGGATGGTCTTCGTTGAACTGTATGCACCACTCAACACCTTCTATAATAGTAGAAAGTGATCCAGCGCCTTGTTTATTTAACACTTTTATCCCAATGATATTGGCTTTTGGAGCGGGTCCTTTGTATAAGCCGTCTGAGGCAGCTCCGTCTCCAGCCACATCCCCAGCGCAATGCGTTCCATGTCCGTTATCATCATAAGGTTTCGTTTTTTGTTTGACTAAATCTACAAAGTCGCGAATTCTTCCATCTAAGTCCTCATGTGGGTATACGCCTGTGTCAACGACCGCAACCGTAATGCCTTCACCGGTTAAGGTCGTGCCATTTCGGACGACTTCATCCGCATGACTTGATTGTGTTGCCACATCCAGCAGTGCATGTACCTGTCTGTCTAAATATATTTTGCGAATATGCTCCCCATTTGCTAAGAGTTCCTCTAAAGCAGCAGGGGTAAGATCAGCTGCGCAGCAGTTAATATGTGAAAAATGTTTTTTGATGTTTGTTTTTCTGCTTTTTTTCATTAGCTGCTTTGTGCTTTGAATACCTGCTTCAACTGCATCTTCTTTAAATTCAATGATGACCCGAAGCTTCTTGCTCTTCTTTAACCTTCCTTCAAAAAAACGATGAAGAAAACAAGGCGTCCACTTAAAAGGCTTATAGAGGTGAAGGACGGTTTCTCTTAAAGGCTGATCCAATTTACTAGCATGTGTTCTGACCATTTGTACCATGGAAAATCCAAACATGTGATGCCCTCCATTCTAGCTATCCATTCTCGTACACTCTTACGTTATGAACATGACAGCATCTTTGTTCGGATTCTTGTCCCTTCTTTTGTTCATATTGGCGGCTGACTCATTCCCTTTAAAAAGAAAAGCGCTTACATTTTGTAAAATAATAGAAAAAGGTGGAAATCATATCAAAACTGCCGATGATAGGTGGGAGAGTTCTTCTTAGAGAACCAGTAAAACAGAGGATTCTGCAGAAAAAAGGGGGGTTCTAGACAGGGTCAATGCTCATACAAATGTGATTCATTCCAGATGAAAAAAATCAAATTCGCATAAAAAAAAGACGAATTAAAGAAAACAGACTGGGTAGGACTAGGTCATTTTAAACATAACTTCATTTGTTTGTCATACTATTCTAACTCTGTTTTCAATCAGGAGAGGCGTTTCTGTGTATATAAATGCAATTATCTTATTTTTGAGGAATCTCATGATCTAGAGTGTTATGATCAAATTTGAAGAGAAAATGTGGAAAAAATGAAAAGAAATGATGATTCAATATTAATCATAGAAACGGCTTAGAAATCTGTTAAAGGAGAACGGGAATGAAGAAGTTTTTTGCTTTGCTTCTCCTGCTTGTCATCGGATGGGGCGTCTATTATACCATGCAAGCACAGGAACATGATGAGCCAGTGTCATCAGGTGGAGAAGACGAAAGCGGTTCAAATGATATGTATCGCAATTTTAAAGAACTGGAAGAGAATGAATCAACAGATCATTATCAAATTACATCAAATCCAGTGCCCGGCAGCCGTCTTCTAGTGATGTCGCCTCATGGCGGGAGAATCGAAGGCGGCGTTAGTGAGATTGTCCATTTTTTTGATAACGATTTTTCTACGTACTTATTTGAAGGTTTGAGAGAAAATGCATCAGAACTTCATATTACAAGTACAAACTTCGATGAACCAATCGGAGTCGCACAGGCAAAAGCACATGATTATGTCTTAGCTGTTCATGGTTATAAAGGGGAGCCGGGAATTGATCACACCCTTGTTGGCGGAACAGACTATGATCGTGCAGAGAAAATTGTGAACTCATTAGAGCGGAATGGATTTTCTGCTGAACTGGCTGTCGCACACGCAACCCTGAGCGGAACAAGCAATCATAATATTAATAATCTTACAAAAACAGGGCAAAGTGTACAGCTAGAGATTAGTAGAAGTCAGCGTGAAGCTTTATTTGACAGTTTTGACTTTCGGCGGCGGTCCAGTACAAAAAACGAGACGTTCTACCGGTATGTCAGGGCGATTCGGACAGTGCTTGATGAGGAATATACATAAAAATGGTGCACATGTTAAGACAAGCAGCGTGAATTCTTGTTACACTATAAAAAGTGATAACAAAAGGAGAGACAGATATGGCGCGTCATCATTTTCATCTTCAGGCAAGCTGGCCTGGTCTGCGTAACGATGTGGGGACAATCGAATGTGAACAGTTAAAGACGGAGATTTCCATTCCAAAAGAAATGGATGGACCGGGTATTGGAACAAATCCAGATGAGATGCTCCTAGGTGCAGCGGCCACATGTTATATCATTACACTTGCAGCCATGATGGAGCGGAGTCAATTAGAGAAAGAGGATTTATCGATGAGCTCTGAGGCAGTTGTCGATGTGACAAACGGTGTGTTTACATATGAGAAAATCATTCACCGTCCTGTCATCATTCTCAAAGAGTCGGCTACAGCACAGGACATAGAACGAGCTCGTAAGCTTGCACATAAAGCTGAAAGCTCATGTATGATCTCTAGAGCTGTGCAAGGGAATGTCCATATTTCCTTAGAAGAAACCATCAAAGCTGGTTATTAAGTAAAAAAGTCATTTTCTCTTGATTAATGGAGAAAATGACTTTTTTTATGACGTCCATTCGGTTTGATCGAATGGTTCTTTCTTTTCTTCCTTTTGTTTTTTGGATTGATTTAAGACAATGACGCCGCATATGACAAGTGCAAGACCAATGAATCCTTTCATATGAATGGTTTCGTTAAATAGCACGAGGCCCACAAGAGCAGTAAGTGCTGTACCGACACCAGACCAAGTGGCATATGCAGATGACAGATCAATTGTTTTGAGTGCCAAACTGAGAAAGGTAAAGGCGCATCCAAATCCGATCATCACCCCCATACTCGGCAGCACCTGTGTAAAACCTTGCGAAAGCTTCAGCATCGTACTGCCAAAAACCTCTGTCAAAATGGCTCCTGTTAAATAAAGCATTCCTTTCATATCACTTCACATCCTTTAAGACATATTTAATAGTACGACCCCTGAAACAAGCATCGCCATTCCAATAAGTGCTTGACGGTTCAAGGTTTCTTTGAAAAAGAGCACGCCAAAAAAAGCCGTGAGGACGGTACCGACCCCAGACCAAGTGGCGTAAGACATGCTAAGTGGAATGATATTAAGGGTCAATGACAACATGTAAAAAGCAAGTGTGTAGCCAGCGACAACGACAGCGCTAGGTTTAAAGCGTGTGAAACCATTTGATAGTTTCAGCATCGCTGCCCCGATTGCTTCTGAAAAAATGGCGATAGTCAAAAAAAGATATCCGAGGATCATCATCATCCCTCCTCTAAAATGTGTAAAATCCGATGAAGTAAAAGGGTTTTTTCCTCTCGATTCAATGGTTCAAGCTGAAACATTTCTGAAAACCATATACCATCACAGGCAAGACGGATCAGCTGGCTAAGTGCAGGGTCATTGATTTCCTCGGTTGCTTTTTCTTTAAATTCCGCATAAAAATGACGCCAAGGATTTAATAATGCTTCATCAAATGACATGGTAGCCAGCATGCTTGTACATAGCTGTGTGGTGTTTTGTCTATCAAGGTCATTTAATGTGGCCAATATATAGGCACGTACATAAGGTGCCTTTTCGTTTTTGTATGTTTCCTGATACGTGTCAAGCTGCTGACGAAAAGAGGCAACAGCATGCTCATTCATTTGCTGGATCAGGTCTTCCTTGCTCGAAAAATGATACAGTAGCCCGGCTTTGGTCATATTTGCATGTTCTGCCACCTGCTGAAGGGTGAGCTGACTCAATCCTTCTTTTAGAATGGTGTGAGCTGCTGCCTCAAAAATTTGTTCTTTTTTCGTTTTAGACATAAAAAAAAACACCTACTTTACTGAACGGTCGGTAAAGTAAATGTTAACCTATAAAAAACAAATGTGTCAATCGATTCATTTTATAAGAGGATGTTTTCACTGAATCGTCATATTTAATAATAAGGGTATGGTCCATATGGCGGGTATGGCGGTGGATAAGGATAACCATAGCCATATCCTGGAGCAAGAAGCGACCCAGCTAAAAGCCCTCCAGCAAAACCACCTAAAAATGGCGGTCCAAAAAATCCAGGTCTCCCATAGCCAAACCCAGGGCGCCCAAACCCAAACCCAGGTCTTCCAAAACCAAATCCAGGGCGTCCAAATCCAAAAGGTCTTCTCATCTCATCTTGAACAAACGGTGCGTCAAAATAATTCATAAAAAAAGACTCCTTTCACATAAAATCACTGTAACTGACATCAGTGTATTCGAGTGGCCCACTTGTGTTTGGGTGAATGCCTAAAATAAGGAGGAATGTAAAAAATGGGCCTGTATCCGTCTGATTGGGCTAAATGTCCACCTCATGCACATGCTTATAAAGCGCGAACGGATGTAACAGAAGAACATTATCATTTAATAGAAGGTATTTCTCAGCCTGTGAATGGAAGCAGTACCGACAGACATACTCATTATTACCGGGGGATCACGTCATTTGAAAGAGGGCATTTTCATAGATATTATGGCGTCACTGGACCTGCTATCCCAAGAGTGGACGGGACGCACTACCATGAAATTGAGGAAGTCACGTTTTCTGCCTATACCGACTCTGTCCCGATTCCATATGGGGGAGTCGTTTACAGTCCAGATGAAGAAAGGCCAACGCATAAGCACCGTTTAAAAGGAAAGACATATGAAGTGGTCGGGAATGAACCACTTGGCTGGTGACGGGAGGATATAGGAGAGAAAGAGAAGTTATGCTATACTGTAGGCAGTTTGTAAAAGAGAGTGATGTTATGAAAAAACAACCAGTGATTGTATTAGTAGGTCCGACGGCTGTCGGAAAAACAAAGCTGAGCATTGATATAGCGAAAGCATTTAATGGAGAAATTATCAGCGGGGATTCCATGCAGATCTATAAAGGGATGGATATTGGCACAGCGAAAATCACCCCTGAAGAAATGAATGGCGTACCGCACCATTTAATCGATATTAAACAACCGGATGAATCGTTTTCTACAGCTGAATTTCAGCAGCTTGTCCGCTTAAAAATCAAAGAGATTGCTGCGAGAGGGAAAACGCCCATGATTGTTGGTGGAACTGGGCTATATATTCAGTCTGTTTTATATGATTACACGTTTACTGATGAGAAAAGTGATCCTGCTTTTAGAGAAGAGATGACGCTGTTTGAACAGCAACATGGACCGATCAAGCTGTATGAAAAGCTAAAAGAAGCCGATCCTATCGCTGCAAAAGCGATTCATCCGAATAACGTCCGCCGCGTGATCAGGGCGCTTGAAATCATCCATACAACAGGTCAGAAAATGTCTGATATGCAAAACGGGCATCAAGAAGTTCCTCTTTATGACACTGCCTTCATTGGGCTGAAAATGGACCGAGAGCTTTTGTACGAGCGCATTCATCAAAGAATTGATATGATGTTAGATGAAGGCTTAATTGAAGAAGTGAGCGCACTTTATCAATCTGGTTTGAAAGATTGTCAGTCTGTTCAAGCGATTGGTTATAAAGAGTTGTATGCCTATTTTCAAGGCGATTGCTCACTTGATGAAGCCATCCAGCAATTAAAACAAAATTCCCGCAGATATGCGAAGCGTCAGTTTACGTGGTTCCGTAATAAAATGGATGTCACCTGGTTTGATATGACACCACCTTGCCACTTTTCGGACAAAAAAGAGGAAATTTTCGCATATATAGCAGGAAAGCTTGGACTTAAAGCGAAACTGTAGTTATCAGAATCAAGGAGGACGAAACATGAAACCGATTAATATTCAGGACCAATTTTTGAATCAGATCCGCAAAGACAATACATTTGTCACAGTATTTTTACTGAATGGCTTTCAGCTTCGCGGTCAAGTAAAGGGATTTGACAATTTCACGGTGCTGCTTGAGACAGAAGGGAAGCAGCAACTTATTTATAAACATGCGATTTCAACATTTGCTCCTCAAAAAAATGTAAATCTTGAATTAGAATAAACACCCGTTTTCACCAATAGCCCCATGCAGCTGCGAATAAACCGGCCGAAACCCGCTACGTTTTTTGTCAGTGCAGAGGGGCTATTTTGTATGCCATGAAACTTTTCTGTCCAAGTTGCGTATAAATCCTTATTGGACATTTAAAAGGTGAGGGGATTTATATGGAAAATGCAGAGCTTGAATTGAGAAGGATTCGAGTGATCCTTCTTTTGATTGGAATCGTTGTCTTATTTGGATCATGCGCCATCTCGAACATCGAAACGAGACAAGAAAGTTGGCATAACCATTCTAGTGAGCATGATGGGAGCCATGTTGATGGTCTTTTACCATCATCTGTTGCGCTAAAAAATAATCACATTGCTGTTGTGAAAGATGATGAAGTACATGTATACCGGTTTGATGAAAAAGAAGGAGAGCTGACGCTCATTACGACAAAGTACATAGATGAATGGGATGAAGATGATGGTGATAGTGAAGACTTTGATGAAGAGTAAGCACGTAAATTTACAAATGAATGTGAAGTCGCTACACTATAAACATGCATTAGACATCTAGACAGAAAAGGATGAGTTCATGACACACAAAATTAAAATTAATCATTGGGAACAAACTTGTGAAGATGACTCCTGTTTCGAATATGGAACAAGCGTTTCTGTAAACGGGAAAGAGTTAGTAAGAGAAGCCTCGATCGTCTCTGCGCTTGAAGCGGTGCTCAAAGAATTAGGTGTTGCAGTGGAAATAACAGAAGTGTCAGAAGATTTACAGTGCGATGCCTACAAAAAATAAAACAAAAAGTCTAGTCTACTAAGCGATTTTTTTTCGTGTTATGATAGATTTCGGTTTCAGTTGAATAGGGAGTAGGGCAGTCTATTTTTAGAACCTGCTCTGCTCTATTTATTTGAACGTACGAGTTCGGCTATGAATGTTCGGCCGGGTTGGTTGATTTTTTTCGTTTCGAGTATCTATATATTGTGTTTTGAAAAAACATAGTATACTATATATAGTGAATAACGAAATGATCAACAATACTAAAAACTAGGTCGTGATGGAATTGATTCAAATCGTATTTGATTCAAAAACAGGAAATGTTCAACGCTTTTTGGACAAGACCCCTTTTACAGACAAACGAAAATTGACTGGAGAAGAGTTTTTGGATACGCCGTTTATTCTCGTCACCTTTACGACAGGATTTGGACAAGTCCCTGGTACCACTCAGTCATTTTTAGAGAAAAATGCGCACCTTTTACTAGGTGTAGCGGTGAGTGGGAACAAAGTGTGGGGAGATAACTTTGCCAAAAGCGCCGATACGATTTCTAAACAATATCAAGTTCCTATTTTGCACACCTTTGAACTAAGCGGAACAAAAAGGGATGTTGAATTGTTTACACAGGAGGTAGAAAGAATTGTCACAAAATCAGGTTCCAAAGTGGATACAATTAAATAACGAGATTATGATTCAAAAAGAAGGAAAGTTTCAGTTCGACAAGGACAAAGAAGCTGTACATAGTTATTTCGTAGATTATATTAATCAAAACACGGTCTTCTTTCATAATCTAGAAGAGAAGATTGATTACTTAATAGAAAACGACTACTATGAGGAAGAATTTTTAAGACAATACAGCATGTCAGATATTAAAGAAGTATTTGAAGCTGCATATGCCAAGAAATTTAGATTCCCATCATTTATGAGTGCGTTTAAGTTTTACAATGACTATGCACTGAAAACAAATGACAAAAAGAAAATCCTTGAACGCTATGAAGACCGCATTTCAGTTGTGGCTCTTTTCTTTGCGGGCGGAGACAAAAAGAAAGCACTCGAGTTTGTGGAACTGATGATCAACCAAGAGTATCAGCCAAGTACACCAACATTCTTAAACGCAGGCCGTAAAAGACGTGGTGAGCTGGTGAGCTGCTTCTTGCTTGAAGTGAATGACTCATTAAACGATATCTCAAGAGCCATTGATATTTCCATGCAGCTGTCTAAATTAGGCGGCGGCGTCAGCTTGAACCTTTCAAAGCTTCGTGCGAAAGGTGAAGCAATCAAAGATGTTGAAAATGCGACCAAAGGTGTCGTAGGCGTCATGAAACTTCTTGATAATGCATTCCGATATGCAGATCAAATGGGACAAAGACAAGGTTCAGGCAGTGCCTACCTGAATATTTTCCACAGAGATATTAATGATTTCTTAGATACGAAAAAAATCTCTGCGGATGAAGATGTTCGTGTAAAAACACTTTCGATCGGTGTCGTCATCCCAGATAAATTTATCGAGCTTGCTAGAGAAGATAAAACAGCTTACACATTCTATCCTCATACAGTTTATAAAGCTTATGGACAGCATCTTGATGAGATGGATATGGAAGAAATGTATGACGAGCTTGTAGAAAACCCGAAAGTCAAAAAAGAAAAAGTCAATCCGAGAAAACTTCTTGAAAAATTAGCTGTTCTGCGCTCAGAATCAGGCTATCCATATATCATGTTCCAAGATAATGTGAATAGAGAGCACGCTCTGAACCATATTTCACGCGTGAAATTCTCAAACCTTTGCTCAGAAGTACTTCAAGCTTCAGAAGTCTCTTCTTACACGGACTATGATCAAGATGATGAGATCGGACTTGATATTTCTTGTAACCTTGGTTCTTTAAATATCATGAACGTGATGAAAAACAAATCCATTGAAAAAACAGTCAAGCTTGCAACGGACTCACTCACACTTGTGTCTGAAACAACAGATATCCGCAATGCACCAGCTGTTAGAAAAGCGAACAAAGCGATGAAGTCAATTGGACTTGGTGCGATGAACCTTCACGGGTATTTAGCTCAAAACCAAATCGCTTATGAAAGTGAAGAAGCAAGAGATTTCGCTAATACGTTCTTTATGATGGTGAACTATTACTCCATTAAGCGTTCAAGTGAGCTTGCAAAAGAAAAAGGGGAAACATTCCACCGTTATGAGGGCTCTGGTTATGCAACAGGTGAGTACTTCAATAAATACGTAGAAAATGATTTCACTCCAAAAACAGAAAAAGCTGCTGCGCTATTTGAAGGGATGCACATTCCAACAAAAGAAGACTGGGCAGCACTCAAAGATTTTGTAGCGGAAAATGGCATGTATCATAGCTATCGATTATGTATTGCGCCAACAGGTTCTATTTCGTATGTTCAATCGGCAACAGCGTCTGTGATGCCAATTATGGAACGTATCGAAGAAAGAACATACGGAAACAGCAAAACGTATTATCCAATGCCAGGACTTTCAGCACAAAACTGGTTCTTCTATAAAGAAGCATACGATATGGACATGTTTAAAGTGGTCGATATGATCGCAACCATTCAGCAGCACGTCGATCAAGGAATCAGCTTTACATTATTCCTAAAAGATACGATGACAACGCGTGACTTAAACCGCATCGATCTTTATGCACACCATAAAGGCATTAAGACACTTTATTATGCAAGAACGAAGGATACAGGGCAGGAAGGCTGTCTTTCTTGTGTTGTTTGATTAAAGGAGAGTTTAACGTGACAAAAATTTATGATGCAGCCAACTGGTCAAAACACGAAGACGATTTTACACAAATGTTTTACAACCAAAACGTCAAGCAATTCTGGCTTCCAGAAGAGATTTCCTTAAACGGGGATCTCTTAACATGGAAATATTTAGGTGAAAAAGAGCAGGATACGTACATGAAGGTACTGGCTGGACTGACGTTACTTGATACAGAACAAGGAAATACAGGAATGCCGATAGTGGCTGAACATGTGGACGGTCATCAGCGTAAAGCCGTGTTAAACTTTATGGCCATGATGGAAAATGCAGTGCATGCAAAATCATACTCAAATATCTTCATGACACTTGCACCGACTGAAACGATTAGTGAAGTATTTGAATGGGTCAAGAAAAATAAATTCTTGCAAAAGAAAGCAGATATGATTGTAGGTCTGTACCGTTCCATTCAAAAGGATGACCCGATTTCATTATTTAAAGCAATGGTTGCTTCAGTGTATTTAGAAAGCTTCCTATTCTATAGCGGCTTTTACTACCCGCTATATTTCTATGGTCAAGGAAAGCTCATGCAAAGTGGTGAAATCATTAACTTGATTTTGCGCGATGAAGCGATTCACGGTGTGTATGTTGGATTATTAGCACAAGAAATTTACAACAAACAAACACCTGACGTGCAAAAAGAGCTTTATGATTTCTCTATCGATCTGCTTAATGAGCTTTATGAAAATGAACTTCATTACACTGAGGATATTTATGACCAAGTCAATTTATCGCATGATGTGAAAAAGTTCATTCGTTACAATGCCAATAAAGCGTTAATGAACCTTGGATTTGCCCCTTACTTTGAAGAAGAAGAGATCAACCCAATTGTATTGAACGGACTCAATACAAAAACAAAGTCACATGACTTCTTCTCAATGAAAGGGAACGGCTACAAAAAGGCAACAGTTGAGCCGTTAAAAGATGACGATTTCTTCTTTGGAGATGAATCATAAGAAAGCGCAAAAGTCAAAACGCATCACTCGTTTTGGCTTTTTGCCATTTCTAACAATGTGTTACATACTGGAGGTTACCGAACATGGGAAAAATGGACGAAATGATTTTAGTTGCACCGCGCGCACGCGTGTTCCAAAACGAAACACTTGCGTTTAATGGTGTGAATAGTGAAGAGAAAACAATCAGCACCATTATGAAAGAAATCGAAGAGCACTTCGAGCAGATGCGAAGAGGCGATGCAGAAGAAAATCCTGACTTCAAACAGCCGATACCTTATGTCGTGATTAAGCGTGAGGACGAAGTGTATGTATATGAAAGACTTCAAGGCGGGGGAGAGACGCGCTTACATCATAAGTTATCTCTTGGCTTTGGGGGGCATATGAATTTCATTGAAGGAAAAAAATTTGCTGAGATTCTAAAAGAAAATACCGATCGTGAACTGGACGAGGAACTTTCAATCCAAGAAGAAGACAAACTTGAGATGAAAACCCTTGGACTCATTAATGATGATGACAACAGTGTCGGCCGTGTGCACATCGGACTGTTATCAGCCCTTGAATTATCGCCGGGTGCTCATGTAGAAGTAAAAGAAACAGATCAAATCTCAGGCAAATGGATGAAAGTAACAGATTTGAAAAAGCCTGAGTACTTCGATCGCCTTGAAACATGGTCTCAATTTGTCGTGAACATTTTAGCATAATTGGATAGACAACAAACCGGCTCTAAAGATGACTTGAGCCGGTTTGTTTTTTAGATTATTGAAAAACGAATGCGTCGTGACCGGCCTGCTTTAATCGAGAGACGAGGTCATCTGCATTTTGCTTTGAACGGAAAGCGCCAGCTTGGACTCGGTACATGCCGCTATCCAGTACGACCAGCGCTTCAAATCCTTTGGATTTGAGTGTAGCTGCTAGTTCATCCGCATTGGCTTTGACCTTGAAAGCCCCGGCCTGCACTTTATATAGGTTACTTGCTTTTTTTTTCAATTGAAGGGCTTTTTCTAATCCAGTGGCATGAGCACGAGCGATCCCTTGAAGGAAAGTAGCGTTACGGAGCTTATTTGCATCAGCTACCGTATCAATGAAACCGTTTTCAGTTAAAATGGCAGACATAGAAGTTTCCCGCAGAACGTGGAAGTTCGCCGTTTTCTTGCCGCGGTCGGCAAAATCAACGGAGCGGACAATCTCATCATGAAGGGCATTGCGATACGTGGTGGTTGGTGCTGAAACGCCAGGGTACACATAACTTTCAAAACCTGTGCCTCCGCCAGCATTAATATGAATAGACACGAAATAGTCAGCTCCCCAGCTGTTTGCCGCATTCGTACGCTGGGATAACGTGACGGATTGGTCAATTGAACGACTTAAGCGGACGGAAACCCCATCATATTCACTAATCAACATATCTCTCAGAAAAAGCGCAATTTGCAGTGTGATATTTTTCTCCAAAAGTCCATTAGCAGCAGCTCCAGAATCTGTTCCTCCGTGGCCAGGATCAATAAAAATTTTCACCATCTATTCATCACCTCGTCTTTATTTTATGAGGAAATAGAAAAATTGCCTGTACAAAATGCGGAAATCATCGAGACTCTTTTCTGCACAATTTGTGATGAAAAAGCGCCATTTTTCTAAGAAAAAACAAATTGTTGGTTTGTCCGCCCGAAATGGATGAATACAATGGAAATAGCACATCATTTCCTGGGAAACCGCACAATCCCCTACAATAACCGGTATCTCGGGTCATTTTGACAGTAAACCGATGCTAGTGCGGGCGATTGTCACGATTACAGCTCCACCCGAATAGATTAAAGAGAGAAGAGCGAGAGGTGAATACGTTGGAGCGAGCTGTCACATATAAAAATAACGGCCAAATCAACATTATACTTAATGGACAGAAGCAAGTATTGGTTGATGCAGATTCAGAGGCAGAATACCTAGAGGCCTTGCAAAAAAATGAGGCCAAACACAGCATCTTACGAGAAATAGAACGAGAAATGAACAGCCTTGTCGGGATGGATGAAATGAAACGAAACATAAAAGAAATTTATGCTTGGATTTTTGTGAATCAAAAAAGACAAGAACAAGGATTAAAGGTAGGAAAACAAGCGCTTCATATGATGTTTAAAGGAAATCCTGGCACAGGGAAAACAACGGTTGCACGGCTTGTCGGGAAGCTTTTCTTTGAAATGAATGTTCTTTCAAAGGGGCACTTAATTGAAGCAGAACGAGGAGATCTGGTTGGAGAGTACATTGGACATACAGCTCAAAAAACAAGAGATTTGATTAAAAAATCACTAGGCGGCATTTTGTTCATCGATGAAGCCTATTCTCTTGCCCGCGGAGGAGAGAAGGATTTCGGGAAAGAAGCGATTGATACCCTTGTAAAACATATGGAGGATAAGCAGCATGAATTCATCCTCATCTTAGCTGGATACTCCAAGGAAATGGATCATTTTCTTTCTCTAAATCCTGGTCTGCAATCGAGATTTCCGATCAATATCAATTTCCCTGATTATACGGTCGATCAGCTGATGGATATTGCAAAACGAATGATGGCCGATCGGGAATATGTCTTTACCCAAGAGGCAGAATGGAAACTGCGAGACTATTTAATGCACATCAAGAGCACAACGAGTCCTGCCAAATTCAGCAACGGCCGTTTTGTGCGAAACACCATTGAAAAAGCGATTCGAACTCAGGCGATGAGGCTGCTTCTTGTGGATCATTATGATAAAAAAGACTTACTTACGATTAAAAGCCATGATCTGCAAATGAAAGAGGATACGCCTTCTTGAAATGGCGTATCCTTTTTGTAAAGAGACAAGAAATTAAACCTTCCGAATGGTGGTATACGTGCGATGTGTTTGGTATGATGGTACTACTGAAACTTAAGTACAGAAAGGAAACAACTGACGTTGAATGAACATGAAATGATCGAAAAAGCGATCCTTGTCGGCTGTCAACTGCCGCATATAACGGATGAACGCTTTCAATATTCTATGGAAGAATTAGCTTCCTTAACCAAAACAGCTGGCGGTGAAGCTGTCAGCATCATGACGCAAAAAAGAAATAGACAAGACAGCGCGACTTACATCGGGAAAGGGAAAGTGGAAGAGCTTGAAGTGCTTTGCGACGAGTTAGACTGTGACGTTATTATTTTTAACGACGAGCTTTCGCCTAGCCAGTTAAAAGCTTTGGCGACTGCCTTAGATGTGAAAATTATTGACCGTACGCAATTGATTCTAGACATCTTTGCCAAAAGAGCCCGTACAAGAGAGGGGAAGCTGCAAATAGAGCTTGCCCAGCTTCAGTATGCCTTGCCGAGACTGAGCGGACAAGGGATCAGCCTTTCAAGACAAGGCGGCGGAATTGGCGCAAGAGGTCCAGGTGAAACAAAACTTGAAACAGATAGACGTCATATTCGAAACCGCATACACGAAATTCACGGACAACTGTCTGCAGTCAAAGAACATCGCACGAGATACCGGGAACGACGGAAGAAAAATGGCGTATTCCAAATCGCTATTGTCGGGTACACAAATGCCGGGAAATCAACATTGTTTAACCAGTTAACAGAAGCGGATAGCCATGAAGAAGATTTGCTGTTTGCTACACTTGACCCAATGACGCGTAAAATGACACTTGAATCTGGCTACAGTGTACTGATTTCCGATACAGTTGGTTTTATTCAAGACCTTCCAACCACACTGATTGCAGCATTTCGTTCCACTCTTGAAGAAGTAAAAGAAGCAGACTATTTGCTTCATGTGATCGATTCTTCGAATGAGGATTATGAAGGGCATGAACGAACGGTTCATAAGCTTTTAGAAGAATTAGAAGCTGACCGTATTCCGATGCTCACTGTCTATAACAAAAAAGACCAAATTCGGCCGGATTTTATCCCTTCCTCAAAGCAGCGCCACATTTTAATCAGTGCTAGGCGCGAGGAAGATGTGAAGCGGTTAAAAACGGATATCATGGCTGAACTGAAAAAAGATTTTTTAAAGCCATATCATGTAAGGATTCCGGCATATGAAGGGAAACTCATATCTGCCTTAAAGTCAGAAACCTTGGTGGAATCACTGGAATTTCAAAAGGAAGCAGAGCTTTATGACATCACTGGATTTAGTGGTGAGGAGCAAACCATATTAGGACAAATCAAGAAGTATATGTTGTAGGAAAGGAATTAAATCACGATGTTTCACACTTTAAAACATGGCACCATTTTAGAAAAAATAGCAGCAGAAGCAGAACAAGACATTTCACAAATACATCAGCAAATTGATCGAAAGAGCGAACGAAATGAGTGGCGGGTTCTTGAAAGCTACCGGAAACATAAAGTCAGTGACTCTCATTTTAACCCGACAACTGGTTATGGTTACGATGATATGGGAAGAGACACGTTAGAAAAGATCTATGCGGATGTATTTGGAGGGGAAAGCGGTCTTGTACGCCCGCAGATCATTTCTGGAACACATGCCATTTCCATCGCCTTATTCGGTGTGCTAAGACCTGGTGATGAATTGATCTACATGACGGGGAAACCTTACGATACCCTAGAAGAGATTGTCGGGATTCGCGGCAAAGAAGGGACAGGCTCATTAAAAGATTTTCAGATCGATTACAAAGCCATTGATTTGCGTCAAGATGGATCTGTCGATTTCGACAAAGTCAAAGAATCTATTTCCAAAAAAACAAAAGTCATCGGGATTCAGCGTTCTAAAGGCTATGCGTCAAGACCATCTTTTACAATAGAAGAAATTGAACAAATGATTTCATTTGTGAAAGACATCAATGAGGACATCATTGTGTTTGTTGACAACTGTTATGGTGAATTTACTGAATTACAAGAGCCGTGTCATGTGGGCGCAGACCTTATGGCAGGTTCTCTCATTAAAAACCCAGGCGGCGGCCTTGCCAAAACTGGCGGCTACATCGTTGGAAAAGAAAAATGGGTAGAAGCTTGCTCTTATCGAATGACATCTCCAGGCATCGGCAGTGAAGCGGGTGCATCGCTGTATGCGCTCCAGGAAATGTATCAAGGATTTTTCTTAGCACCGCATGTTGTTGCACAAAGTTTAAAAGGCGCCGTGTTTACAGCGCGTTTTCTTGAAAAACTCGGGTTCCAAACAAACCCGGCGTGGAATGCGAAAAGAACCGACTTGATTCAATCTGTAGAATTTGGAGACCCTAAAAAAATGATTGCATTTTGTCAGGCCATTCAATATGCATCACCGATTAACAGTCATGTCACACCGCATGCGAGCTATATGCCGGGATACGAGGACGATGTTATTATGGCAGCGGGCACATTTGTCCAAGGAGCCAGCATTGAATTATCTGCCGATGGTCCGATCAGACCGCCGTACACAGCCTATGTTCAGGGTGGTCTCACGTATGCCCATGTGAAAAATGCCATTTGCAGTGCTGTAGATGCCTTATTAGAGCAAGGTTTTATTGAAGTGCCTGCTCGATAAAAAAATCCATGTTAATATTCCTAACATTTCGTTGACACATAATATAACATGACATATAATAAATTTAAGCAAAGAGGAGGAGACAGTTGAGATGAGTGATAACATTCGCCGCTCAATGCCTTTATTCCCAATTGGGATTGTCATGCAGCTAACAGAATTATCTGCAAGACAAATTCGCTATTATGAGGAAAATGGTTTAGTATTTCCAGCTAGAAGTGATGGGAATCGCCGATTATTTTCTTTCCATGATGTTGATAAATTACTAGAAATCAAAAACCTCATCGAACAAGGTGTAAACATGGCAGGAATCAAAAAACTTTTTGCCAAAGCTGAGGCAGAAAATCCATCGTCTGAAACAAAGACAGAGGAGAAAACCACAGCGAAGCACAACTTGACAGATGATGAACTCAGGAAGCTACTGAAGAAGGAACTCATTCAGGCTGGACGTTTCCAACAAGGAACGACCTTTAGGCAGGGGGATATGTCAAGGTTCTTCCGTTAACCAATTAGCAAAAGCATTGCTATACACATTTTACCTTTTGTAGGGGAGGAGTTTTACGAAATGGCAAAGTACACAAGAGAAGATATCGTAAAATTAGTAAATGAGGAAAACGTAAAGTACATCCGTCTGCAATTTACAGACATTCTCGGAACAATTAAAAATGTTGAGATTCCTGTGAGCCAGTTAGAAAAAGCTCTCGATAACAAATGTATGTTTGATGGTTCATCTATTGAAGGGTTTGTACGTATCGAAGAATCAGATATGTACCTATATCCAGATCTAAACACGTTTGTTATTTTCCCTTGGACAGCAGAAAAAGGTAAAGTTGCACGCTTTATTTGTGATATTTATAAGCCAGACGGAACACCATTTGATGGAGACCCTCGTAACAACTTAAAGCGTATCTTAAAGGAAATGGAAGAACTAGGATTTAGTGATTTCAACCTTGGACCTGAGCCAGAATTCTTCTTATTTAAATTAGACGAAAAAGGCGAGCCAACGCTCGAACTAAACGATAAAGGTGGATACTTTGACCTTGCACCAACAGATTTAGGTGAAAACTGCCGCCGTGACATCGTGCTTGAGCTTGAAGAAATGGGCTTTGAAATTGAAGCTTCTCACCACGAAGTAGCACCTGGTCAGCATGAAATTGATTTCAAATATGCAGGCGCCATCCGTTCTTGTGATGACATTCAAACGTTCAAGCTTGTTGTGAAAACAATCGCTAGAAAGCACGGTCTTCATGCGACATTCATGCCAAAACCATTGTTCGGTGTAAACGGATCTGGTATGCACTGTAACCTATCATTATTTAAAAATGGTAAAAACGCATTCTTTGATGAGAAAGCAGACTTACAATTAAGCGAGACGGCTAGACACTTTATCGCAGGTATTGTGAAGCACGCAACAAGCTTCACAGCGGTCACAAACCCGACGGTGAACTCTTACAAACGTCTTGTTCCTGGCTATGAAGCACCTTGCTACGTAGCATGGAGTGCACAAAACCGCAGCCCATTGATTCGTATTCCAGCATCACGTGGCATTAGCACACGTGTAGAAGTACGCAGTGTAGACCCATCTGCAAACCCATACCTTGCACTAAGCGTATTACTTGCAGCAGGTCTAGACGGAATCAAAAACAAACTAGACGCACCAGCGCCAATCGACAGAAACATCTATGTCATGGACAAAGAAGAGCGCCTTGAAAACGGCATCGCTGACTTACCTGCAACACTTGCAGAAGCACTTGAGCTGCTCAAGTCAAACGAAGTCATGATCAACGCACTAGGCGATCACTTATTCGAGCACTTCATCGAATCAAAAGAAATCGAATGGGATATGTTCCGCACCCAAGTACACCCATGGGAACGCGATCAGTATATGTCTCAGTATTAATAAAGAAAACCCCTTGGAGCCATTGGCTTCAGGGTGTTTTTATTTTAATTAGTATATTTTTATAATCGAAAGAGCCACTTCTTATGCAGAAGTGGCTCTATGTTATTTATGACTAAAATAACTCAAGGTACTATTAAAAATTAAGGTGATCACAGATGCAATCAGTAAAGATATACTGATTGCACCCAGTCCTAAACCTTCCCACTTTCCTACGAAAAAACTTATTAATAATAAGATAATACTGATGAGAATGAGAATCGATGGTATTCCATACTGTAAAGGTGCATTCTTTCTTTTAAAGATCAAAGAAACACCCAATATAACAATCGTAAGGATAACTGTTAGCAGCCAAAATGATGACATTTATTGACCTTCCTTCTTTTAAAAATATATGAAATTATTTTATTTCCTCATCCATTACTTTCTTATACTTTTCAAATTCAGCATCTTTCATTTCACCGTTCATTTGTAATAAAAAGTTTCCTTTTGAATAGGTGTGAGAGAAGAACATAGATCCAGCATTGCCTAACTCATCATAATAAGATTTCGCCTGCTGTAAATCAGTTTCATTTCCAAATTTAAAAATCCGTCCACCAGCATTTTCACCTAAGGAAGGAACGAGAATTCTTTTTCCTTCTTCTCTTATATTTCCAAACTCTTTTTGTTTAAGATCAGATGGTTTTTCTGCTTCAAGCCCAGCACTTTTAAAAGCTTCAATAATATTGGCTGTCGTGAGCTGTTTTTCATTTGATGCTGCGCTACTGCAAGCTGTTAGCATCATTAAACAAATAAAAATGAATATAGATAATTTCTTCATATTGGATCCTCCTGATTTTTAGGTGCAAAGGAAATTTTACATGAAGTACCTTCTTTTTACTATCGTTTCGACAAAAATAGACAGCGTGAATGACTAAGTAACAAATATTCTTCTTTTATTTTGATTAAATTGTCAAATATACTCATCAAGGTGGTATACTTATGTGCATATTTTACTAGGAGGCATCACCTTGAAATCATTTTGGGAAATAGACGAGGAAGGTTACTATACGTTAAAAAAGATCAACGAAGCAGAAATAGCTAAAGCTGAAAAGAAACTTGGAGTCATTTTACCAGATACATATAAAAAGCTTATATTAAAACAGAATGGTGGTTATACCGTTCATAATGCTTTTCCAACCACTTACTCTAATTCATGGGCTGAGGATCATATTCAATTTAATCACCTGATGGGTATCGCCGAAGGTGAAGGAATTATGGATAGTGCCTACTTAATAAAAGAGTGGGAGCTGCCAGAAGGGCTTGTTTTGATTAACGGCGATGGCCATACTTGGGTAGCGATGGATTATCGAAAGACGAAAGAGAATCCTGTAATTCATTATTTTGATGTTGAGATGGAAGAAGACTTTAAGTTAGCAGATTCCTTTGATGAATTCATTGAGGGGCTTTATACAGCTGAGTACAGTGTTGATGAGGAAGCAGCAGAGGGTGAATACGAAGAAGAAGAGGAGGAATATATAACTAAAGCAGAACTTGAAGCGATCTTAGAGAAAGAAGCAGCTAATCCAGCCGATATTCATCAAATTACTAAATATCCGTTACAAGATTTAGAAGAAGTAGAGTGGTTCTTTAAAAGAATAAAAAGTTACATTGAATCTGTTAAAGATGAAGACGTTCTTTTTGAAGTAGCTAGAAGCATTGAAACAATCCTTATATTAAGAGTATATACAATGCCAAGTAACGATATTATAAAAAAGACATTATTTGAAATTGTAGACATTTTTGAAAAAACTAAAATTCCTCAGATAACTGTAACAGCTGGAAATTTCGCTGTTAATATTGATTTTTTAGATTAAGGTAAAATTAGAGCATGTAGAGTATACTGTATAGGTTGAATTTTCAAAGAGTGAATGAGAACGGATGTTTAATTATCTGTTTTGATTTCATTATAATATAATTTAGATTGACCCCTTCGTGAACCTGGCTGAAACTCAGTCAGGTCTTTTTATATCAATTTCAAAACAATATTTTGTGAATTTCTTTTTAAAAAATGAAGGTGGTCAATAAAAGAAATAAGTATCAAGTCCTTTCTGGCTACTCTCTCTTTTAACCAACTCTTATAATTGCATACCATTCAATTATTATCATATTTGCGGGATACCGAAAATTTCTATTATGAGCAGATTCACTTTACATATGTTGTAAAATGCGTGTTAGAATTATACTAGGGATTTGTTTAGAAGGGGGTAAAGGAATGTCAGGATTAATTGCCTCTCAGGAGGTAGGGAACATGTTAAACACTTGGAATCTTGCGATACAAAAAGGGGATTTATCGGCAGCTATAGAAATGCAAGATGACATAGACAGGGCAATTGATTTAATGGAAGAAAATCAAGATATTCTTTTGTACTATCAACTTTTGAGCTTTAGGCTTAAGCTGAAACTTCAGAATATTAGCAGAAATTTAGATAAGCCATTCTTTCAGCGGAATGCTCCAGACGAAAAAGAAGAAAAAACAAATAAACTCATGTCATATTACTTCTACTTTTATAATGGGATCTATCATGACTACTTGCAAGATTATGATAAGGCATTAAGTTACTTCAGAATAGCTGAAAAAAAGTTGGCTTATGTTGATGATGAAATAGAAAAAGCTGAATTTCATTATAAAATCGCAGTTCTATTTTATGATTTGAAAATGACCTTTTTATCAAAATATCATGCACAAATTGCGTGTGACACATTTAATGCGCATGAAACATATATCAAAAGACAGATTAACTGTAGGATGCTACATGCGTTAAACTTAATTGATCAATTTGAATATGATAAAGCAAGAGCTCTTTTTAGTGAAGCTGAGAATATGATCGAAAGTATTAATGACAATCATTTAATCATTCATCTATATTACAATATGGGTTTTCTAGAAAGCAAAAAAGAAAATTTAGAAGAAGCATCAGCACTATTTAGGCGCACGTTGAGTTATAAAGAGATCGAAAATCAAGATTTATTGAAGATGAGATGTTTATATGAACTTTCTAGAATAGAAATCTCCAGTAAAAGTAATGACGCGATTGAATGGATTGATCTAGGCATTTCTTTATCAGAACAAGTCAACCATAACGTTTTTCAAATAAAATTTAAATTGTTAAAAGAACTATTGTATGAAAAAAATCAATCTCAATTGAACAATATAAACAATCTGTGTTTAGAGCTTGAAGAGAAAAGAGTATGGGTTGATTTAGAGGAAATTCTGGTTGATGTGGCGAAATATTTAGAGGGGAGAGGCTTGCTGAAACAGTCATTAAATTACTATAAAAGAGCCTTACTCGCAAGCCAGTATGTAGGAAAAGGAGTGAATTAATTGAAGAAGTCGGTTTTTATTACATTTTCACTAGCTGTGGTAGCTCTAGGTACACTTTTCTTTACAAACGGTTTGACTCAACCTCTACATGAAGATGTCCAAACAGTTGCATCAAGAGGTAGCTCTGGAGGTTAATTGGTTAAAAAACGATAAAGTGGATTAAAGTGTCAGGCTCCTTATGGTATTCTGGTAAAAGAATATTCCATAAAAGGAGTCTTTTTTATATGAAAATATTAGATGCTCCATCTTTACTTTCAGCTGTCGAACAGAGGTCAAAGGCCTATCATGAGCTTCAAGAAGAGATGAAACTTGTGAAAAAAGCATTAAAAGGTGTATCGGGATTAGGTGATGAGTTTACTGGAAAAGGTGCAGATAATATCAAAGCTTTTTATAATGATCTTGTACTATACACAGACACTTATCTTGATTTTATCGATATGCAAAAGGCTTTTTTAGATGGAGTGAAAGGAAAGCTGGATGATGAATCATTAGGCGGGAGTACATTTATTGATGAACACTTCCTAGATGCTCAATTGAAGCAAGGCATTCAGAACAATAAAGATATGGTCAAGGAACAAAAAGAAGCTCTATCAACGATTTTTGACGATATTAGTGATTTGATTGAATTACAGACATTTTCCAGCAAAAAAGTAGACGAGCATTTAGATGATGCGAACAAAAAAAGAAAAGATGCAATTGAGGCTATACATACATTAGATCATGTTCTAAAAACAGAATACGAAAAATCAGAAGCCATTGAGAAACATCTTGCTACTTTTTATACAAAAATGATGGCTGCTACAGGAAAAGGTAAGAACGCTCAGCCCATGTATTATGATGCAAAAGCATTTCACGAGACAGATGTGTACAAGAATCATGATAAAATTGATGCACAGGTGAAAGCTTACTTAAAAGTGAAAAAAGAAGAAAAAGAGAAACGAAGAATCAAAGAATTGAAGGAAAAGCTCAATGATCCTTCGTGTATATCAGTAGAGAAATACTTTGAGATTGTAGACGAAATTGGATATGAAAATCTTTCTTACGATCAAAAATTGTATTACAGTCAGCTTCTCCAGATCAAAGCGCAGGAAGAAGCATCGGAGGTATTCGTTGATAGTGTAAAAGGTGCTGCAGTGGGTCTATATGATGTAGCAAAAGATACAGTAGTTGGTATCTACGATCTTGTGACAGATCCTGGAGGTGCCGTTGAATCGGTCGTAACGGCTGTTTCTCATCCAATTGAAACGTCGAAAGCGATTGGAAAATCGATTTCAGACTCATTCCAAAAAGAAGTCATAAATGGTGACGCGTATTCGCGGTCACACTGGTTCGCCTATGCGACTGGTTCACTTGCAGAAATTGTCTTTGGTTCTAAAGGTGCAGGAGCCATCACAAAAACAGGCACAACAGCTGCCAAAACAACAGTGAAGAAAGGGCTTGAACAAGGGGCAAAATCATTAGATAGAGTCTCTATTCCGAATCTATTGCCATATTCACCAAAGTTTCAACTAGCAGGTGGAGGGAAACTCCCTTATAACGTGTTTGACGGAGAAAATCTCAAAAATAAACTCCTCTCCATGGCAAAGCGTCTAGACAACAACTCAGGATACGGAATCTCTAAGACAGGCAGAAGATTACCAGCACCCAAATCACCACCGACCGTTGTCAGTTACGGAGATCATTATGTGAGATGGAAACGTAAAAAAGTGCTAAAGCCTAATGTTGTCTATTCAACCAAACAAGGTTACACCTACACAACAGATCACTATGGCCGCATTGTCAAAGTCGAAGCAAGTGATTTAAAATATGGAGAGATGAAAAGAAACCAATATGCTCAATCCAATTCAGGAAAGCCGGATCGATTGCTGGATGATGATGGTGGTCATTTAATTGCGACTATTTTCAAAGGTTCTGGTGATATTGATAATCTGGTGCCGATGAATTCGCAGATTAATCGTAGTGGCGGGAAATGGTATGAGGTGGAACAGAAATGGAGAAAAGCATTAGCATCTGATCCCCCAAAGCGTGTAGAAGTTATAATTGAGCCGAAATATTTAAATGATTCAATTAGACCCTCTGAGTTTGGTGTGTTTTATAGCATAGAAGGAAAAGAAAAGTATCTAATTATTGAAAATAAAATCGGAGGGTGAATAATATGGAAAACATAACAATAGATTCTATCTATCAAAAAATAGCTGAACTTATTCATGATAACATTCCAGTTGAATGGGAAAAAATACGAATGTATACGGAAGTGGTCAAACACGAAGCAGAAATAACTTTTTACTTTAGAAAAAAGGGTGATAAGGAGTTTATTTACGGGCACAATATACCTAAATTATTTAATATCAGTAGATCAATATATATGGATTTTTTAGTTGAATTAACACGATTATTTAGACAGTTAAAAACATTTTATGAAAAAAATAATTATGGTTCATGGACTAATCTCACGCTTGAGATGGAGCATTCAGGTAAATTCTCGATTGAATATGGGTATGAAGATATTTTCTCATTAGGTATTGATGGTGATCAAAGAATAGCTGTTTGGGAATACGAAACGTTCGGATTTCTACCTGAAGATGAGGAAGATAAAGAAGCTGTGCTAGATTATTTGAAAAATAAAGAAGAAAATAGAAAATAGCAAATGACCCTCCAAATAAATGAAGGAGGGTTTTTGTAATATTAGTTTCATAAGAATTTCTCATTTTACTTATTTAAACCGATAAACCGTCACTTCACACTCACCAAGGACCTCTTCTATCATCTCTCGAACAACCGTCCAATCGCCACCTGCCAAGCCGCAGCCGATCCCATAAGGAATGGCGATAGAATGAAGGGGGTTCTCTTCATTTGGATTTGTCACTGTCTGTTTTAGATGTTCAAAGCAGCTGCGTAATGCGTCGTCATCTGTTTGTTTTGTTTTTCTTCCGTATCCAACTTGAGCGAATAAGTTGGCAATGGTTTTTCCGTCGTTTGTTGTGATGAGCTGGACGGAGCTTAATAAGTCATCTCCTTGTTCTGCACATAAACGTTTATAGTCTTTATACACATTTGGGTATTTGCTTTTGATTTGCTTTGCTAATCCTGCTCCCATGACACCCTTACAATTCACTTGGTGACAGATGATATCTTCTTCTGCGTCTAAGATATTGCCTTCTACCGTTTTGATCATTTCAAGTCATCCCTTTTCAATAAAATGCAAACTTATGTTCTATTATATCAGTTTTGATGACATTATTTCATTACAAAAAGCGCTTGGAGTTTGAAAAATGGATACGTCCATGCGATCAAATGATCAAAAACAGTCCATGACATCTAAAATAGTGAAAGATAAAGAAGAAATAGTAAGGAGACCCTTATGGATAAAATAGAAACAAAACGGTTAATTCTTAGACCATTTCGCGATGAAGATGCACCTGGAATGCTTGCATACTTATCTCATCCAAGAGTAAATTGTTTTCTGGATGATCAAATCTCTACATTAGAAGAAGCGGTCGCTAAGGTGCAAAAAAGAAAAGCAGATCACTCTTATATGGCGATTTGTTTAAAAGAAAGTCAGTTGATTATCGGTGAACTGTTTCATTTAAAAGATGAGCCTGACACGTATTCAATTGGCTGGAATTTTCATGCGTTATATGAAGGGAAGGGATATGCCCGTGAAAGTGCAGAAGCTCTCTTGTCATATCTATTTGTCAATCAAGGAGCAAGGCGCTTATATGCATATGTAGAAGATGACAATGATCGATCTCAAACATTATGTGAGCGTTTAGGCATGAGGAAAGAAGGCCTCTTTCTTGAGTTTGTTTCATTTACTACAAATGAGGATGGCACCCCTAAATATGAAAACACCTATCAATATGCTTTGCTGAAAAAAGAATGGGAGCAGTTTCATTCTAAATAGTGCTTTGTTTCTTTTTATCCGGATGACAACGAAGTGACAAAAATGTGAGATGATCCCTTTATTTTGTTCGCTCGATCGATGTCACGGTCTTCTTTTTTCATTTATCCTTTTCCTAAACGAAGCAAAAGGAATGAAATGAGATGCAGGAGTTTAATGAACGGGTATTTCGGTCGATTAATCAACTTAGTATGAATCACGATGTCTTAAATCCAGTTCTTATTGGATTGGCTGAATATTCAGTGATGTTCATTGCGATCATGTTTTTGATCATGTGGTTTCAAAATCGGAGCAGAAGAAACAGATGGATGATGATATCTGCTGGGTTGACCTTTATCTTGGCAGAGATGTTAGGGAAAGTCGCTGGGCTCTTTTATTCCAATCAGCAGCCCTTTGCAGAATTGAATCATGTTAATCTTTTAATCGAAAAGGAAGTGAACAACTCTTTTCCTAGTGATCACACCATTTTTATTTTTTCCATTTGTATGGTCTTTTGGCTTTTCCACAAGCGCCGTATTTATTGGCTTTTCATTGCCTGCGCTGTAGGATTTTCAAGGATTTGGGTAGGTGTTCATTATCCATTTGATGTGTTGGCTGGTGCTATGATCGCCTGTTTAACGGCGGTAACCGTTGTTTATTTGCCGCTATTCCAAAAGGGCGTTAGCCTGCTGCTGTCGTGCTATGAATGGGTGGAGCAGAAATGGGCAGGAGAGAGAACCAAATAGAATGTAAATCCCACGAAAAAACACCCCAATCTGTTATGACATCAGATCGGGGTGTTTATTACTTTCGCCAAAATGTAGTACAATCTGCTTTGTCTTCAATGTTAAATTCGATGATTTTTTTTAGCAGAGGATAGTCAATCGGTAAGCTTTCTTTCATCCGAAACATCTTTTTTCCATGGTCATAACCAGCTTGTACAATATCTGCTGAAAAGTGATCAATCCCTTTTCCTTCTGGTGCGACAGAAATGTGGTGTTTTGCGACGCTAAATCCAATAATAAATGTGCCATGATCTGTGAACATGGGCTGATTCCAAGCAATTCTTGGCTCTAATTGAGGGAATGTGTCTGAAATCCATTGTAAGATGTCTTGCATGCGCTGTTTCAGCTCTGGATGACCGATATTGCTTACATATTCTTCAAAAACCTGCATTGTTTTCATCCTCCATATTCATCAAGCCTCAGACGGGATTCGAACCCGCACTCCTTTCGTAAGCATAGGCTAGGGGCAACACGCTTCCCTACGGAATTTCACCGACAGGAGTTTCACCTGTCTCAGCTCATTTGCTTTTCGGTGCTTCTGAAACCCTTGCCTTGCGACCCGCTAGCTACAATTGTTTTACGGCGCTCTTCCCTTCTAGAGCTACTGAGGCACGGAAAGTTCTTGTTCATATTATATAGAGAAACTTGAAAAATGAAAAGCTATGCTCATCATCTAATCCAATCGCACAAAATAGTCAAAGGCACATATGATAAAAGACCATATAGTTATGTATACAGCATGGAATTGGGCTGATTGTAAGTGACAAACCTGTTGATGAGTAAACTAAAAGAGATAAACAATCAAACAAAATTAGAAGGCTTTACTCACAAACGTTCGATGAGTTCTCCCTTTTTGCTCACCATGGAAGATGGGGAACCTTTTTACTCATGGGTGTTTTTTGAAAGAAGTGTGTTTAAGACTTGCTATTTTTCTTTGAGCTCTATCAATGAAAAGCAGAATTGTGTGGTGTTGGAACTTCTTGTACCGTGCTGCAATAGATCAACATGCTGTCAAAAAGTTTTGTATCGATCCAGTTCGAAAATTCTTGTAGATCTTTCTTTTTTATGTGGAATCATTGAAGTAGAGCTTCCTGTATATGATGCGCTTATTTTAAAAAACATAGAATCTCACCACATCTTTCTTTGTTTTTCCACAACGCCCAGTTCGGTGGAAGTATGGCGGAATGGAACAAAATTTCTCAATACGGCAACTGTTGTGTTGCATCATCAAGATCATCAGGATGTACCAGTCGCAATTAGGATTCACACTGGTACATTTTGTTATGATCTTCTTGTCCAAAAAGGAGAAAGTCGTGCGATTACTGTGAAAGATGTGAAATTTATCTTGAAATCTCCATCAACTGAAAATGTGCAAGCACGATTAGACATGCAAATCAACATGGTGCAAAGAAGAAAAATAAAGCTTTGAAGCTGTGATAATCGCACAATCATCCAATATCAATGGATCATAGTCTATCAAGACTAGGTTGAAGGAGGGTTAAAATGGCTATTTTAGGCGGATGTAGTAATGAACAAGCGGGCTTTGTAAATGATGCAGTATGCTTCACACTTGATTTAGCAGCAGCAGCTGATGCAGTTGTCGTCTGGACAGATGGAACACCTTATGTCATAAACGGAACCATCATGGTGGAAAACAATGGGATTGTGGCTGTAGCACCTACTGTGGCTTTAGAGGTAAACGGTACAGCTGTTCCTGATTTCGCGGTACCTCCAGGAGAGAGTCGATCCATTACGCTCAGTGATCTGAACTCGATTGGGATTTTAGCTACTGGTGGAACCTCGACTGGAAGTATTGTCGTTTCGTTTTCTCTCAATTATCAGTATTAGTGTGTATGTCTTGAAGATTCCACAGTTTGAAAGTAGTGAGAGACATGTGCGCCCAACTTAATATGTGTGGAGGAATAACCGGCCCGACTGGAGCCACAGGTCCAACGGGAGTAACTGGCGCAACAGGGACAACTGGAGCCACGGGTTCAACAGGAGTAACCGGTGCAACTGGAGCCACGGGTTCAACAGGAGTAACTGGTCCAACTGGAGCCACGGGTTCAACAGGAGTAACTGGCCCAACTGGAGCCACAGGTCCAACCGGTGCAACGGGCACAACTGGAGTCACAGGTCCAACCGGTGCAACGGGAGTAACTGGCGCAACAGGGACAACTGGAGCCACGGGTTCAACAGGAGTAACCGGCGCAACCGGCTCGACGGGTCCAACGGGAGCCACAGGTTCAACAGGAGTAACCGGTGCAACTGGAGCCACGGGTTCAACAGGAGTAACCGGCGCAACCGGCTCGACGGGTCCAACTGGAGCCACAGGTTCAACAGGAGTAACTGGCCCAACGGGAGCCACAGGCACAACTGGTGCCACAGGTTCAACAGGAGTAACCGGTGCAACTGGAGCCACAGGTCCAACGGGAGTAACTGGCTCAACCGGAGCAACAGGTGACACAGGTCCAACCGGTACTAGTTTAACAACTAACTCGATGTACGCATCCAATACGTCGGGAAGTACGGTGCTGGTTGTTTTAGGCGGAACGGCAGTGACGCTGCCTAATAACCAAAGTTTAGATGGATTTACCGTAAGTGGTGGTAATACGGTGTTTACTGTACCTGTTTCAGGGCGGTATTTTATCACGTATCAAGTAAATACAAGCGCTGCACTTCTGGCAGGAACAAGGGTGATTAACAACGGAACACCCATAGCAGGGTCTATTTTAACACCTGCTTTATCTACATCTACCTACAATGTATCTCTCATTACAACACTTGCAGCAGGGAATCAAATTTCTCTTCAAATATTCGGTTTAGTCGCAACCGTAGTATTACTTGGCGGGGGATCTGTTGGAGCGGCATTAACCATTATCAGATTGGAATAAATCCAAAAAGCCCAATAAGGGCTTTTTTTCAATTCAACCGTGTCCTTTAATAGAAAAAAGACGGAATTTTTAGTGTATACATCATTGACTAGGAGAAAGAAACGCAATAACAAAGGAATCGGTTATTGAAGATTCAAGTGATTCATATTAAAATTATGTCAAATGGACGAATTAGCAATTGCTAATAGAAGTTCCATATTTAGTGAAATCATGTGGTGTAGCTGAAGGTGATTGGGGGTGTAGAATGAGCAAAGTTCCTGTGGCGGAATTGGCATCACTATTAAATGACTGGAACATGGAAATCAAAAAAGATCATGCAGATGAGGCAGAACGGCTATTTGCTAAAGCGAAACAGGCAGTAGAGGAAATTGATGATGCTGACATCCTCATGTATTATTCTCTTCTAGAGAAAAGGCATCATATTCTGATGTACAATTTAAGAGGGCAAAAGGGCAATGTTTCAACGAAAAGTATAGAAGGCCATTATGGGAAAAAAGATGATGATTTGTCTAATCGCCTTGCTTATTATTTTGATTTTTATGAGGGTGTGTATGAACAGCATCAGGGGAATTATGAGGTTGCATTACAGATGTATCAAAGTGCGGAAAAGCTCTTAGATAAAATTCCAAGTGAAATCGAACGCGCTGATTTTGATTTTAAGGTCGCGTGGCTTTACTATCGCCTGAGTCATATTATGCTTTCATTAAGTTATATTCGTAGGGCTCTACACGTCTATAAGCGTCACAAGCACTATGAAAGAAGAACTGCACTTTCATATTCTCTTATTGCAGCCAACCTTACAGAGATTGGCAGGTACGAAGAAGCGCTTGAGAATTATCGTTTAGCGGAAGAGGTGTTGACTAGCGAACAGGATGATTTTATGCTGGCTCAGCACCACCATAATGTGGCCATTTTATATTCATTTTGGAATAAACCGAAAGAATCTATACGACATCTTGAAAAAGCATTGTCTCATCAAGAGTATTATGATTCAGATTTCTTTTTCCATTCTACGTATCTGATCAGCCGGGAACTCTGTGTGATTGGTGAAAAGCAGCGTGCAAGCCAGTATATAGAGGCTGCATATGCCCGAATGAAAGAAGCTTCTCATGAAGTGTTTCAGCTCAAAATAGGCATCGTACATGATCTTTACTTAACGAATGTACCACAAAGATTTCAGCAAATTAATGAGAAATTAAGAAAGTTAGAAGAAAAGAATGAATATCATGAAGTGAAAGAGCTTTCTCACTTTGCTGCAAAGTATTGTGAAAAGCAAGCACTTTATGAGCAGTCTGTTTTTTACTTGAATAAAAGTTTAGAAGCGGATTTACATATGAAAAGAATGGGGTTGATATAAGATGAAAACAGGATTAAAAGTATTATTCGTTGTAGGGTTAGCGGTCGCTGCGGCTGTTTTAACTGAAAATGTAGCGGGTTCTTTCGAAGTAGCAGAAAAAATCATTGGTGGTTAATCACCCAATCATATCTCGCCCTTGTTGATGATGATCAGCAAGGGTTTTTTATATGGGTGAAAATAGGCTCTTCTTATTAAACGCTGCAAGAACGTTTAATAAGAAGAATTCGCAACAAAGGGGGTGTGCAAATTTGTTACCTGCTCCATTATTCTAAATAAACATTGGGCAGAGCAACAAGTTAAAAAGGTCACCTTTCTTTGCTTAATTTAATTTTTTGCAGGACTTTTCATTCAAATTTCATCAAATTGGTCTATTGTACATAGAAATTGTTACAAAAGAGGGAACACCGCTCCATTTGTCACGCATATGATGAGATGAGGTGTAAGTTGAAGGCAGGTGATTGTATGGATTCACGGGTGTATGGAGGCTTTCATGGCGGCGGTTTTAGCGGCGGAGCAGTGGGACCTCATATTGGCTTTGGCGGGTATTATGTGAGCCCTGGCGTGTTTTCGGGCTTAGGAGGTTACCCTGGATATGGGGGGTTCGGGACGTTTTCTGGATATTCTCCATATGGCTCCACATTCATTATGGGGCGTCCTCCTGGTTTTTATGTAAGAAGTTATTAATGTTTCATCACAGTGATTGAAATAGCCATCTAAGATTGGCTATTTCAATTGGTGAAAGTGCTTAAATGTAGCTGTGATCACAATAACCCCTAGGATGCAAATAGGCAGCCAAATGATGATAAACGGATCGTAAGCATCTGTATACGCAGCTAAAGCAGCTCCTAGGCAGTAAAAGACAATAGAACCGATTCGCAGCAAGCTCACATGTTGAATAGGGGCTTTTCTTTTTTCCCGATTTGATAAGCGTTGCGCCAAATCTTCAAATAAGTTAGCAAGTGTACTCGTTAAAACTGTTGTAGAAATGCCAGCGACATTTAATTTGCGTGCGGCCGCCGTTTGCATGCCCATCGCCATACTTAAAAGGATAATCAGCATAAAATAAGCACCTTGCGTATAAGGAAAAATGGTCATAAGAGCAAATAGAAGCAAGATGATGACTTCTATGATAAAGATGCGTGTAACGGCTTTTGGCCAAAATGTTTTTTCTTGTTTTCCACCTATGACAACAGCTAGTAAAACACCTAGAACAAATCCGCTAAGTGCCGTGATGGAATGAAGAGCGGTTAACTGCAATGAACTGCCTGCTGCAATGCCAAGCAGTACTATATTTCCCGTCATATTTGCTGTAAACACGTGCCCTAGGCTTAAATAGCCAATAACATCCACTATTCCTGCGGTAAGACATAAGAACATCAGGGCAATGTTTCGTATTGAGTGTGCGGTCAAAATGGTCATCCCTTTCTTTCTCTCTAATGAATAAGTGTAACGCTTAATGACCGCGTATGTCCATTTTATGAGCTGGTAACATGTCCTGCAGCTGATATAAAACTTGTCGAAAAGAATCATCATTCACATGGTGCCTCATTTGCCGGAATGGGTCGCCTTTTTCCTTTAGACGTTTCATAACAGCCGGCATCGTAAATAAAGAAGGGTGACATTCTTCACTATTTAATTCTTCCCATTCAATCGGTGTTGCAACAAGTCCGAGCTCGTTTCCTCTCGGGGAATACGGGGCGATGATTGTTTTTCCAGCATCATGTTGAAGGTAGTCTAAATATAAACGGTTGCCGCGGTTTTTCTTTAGACGCTCTAGCGTAAACAACTCGGGTGCTTGTTCACATAAAAATTGGCAGATGAACGCAGTGAATTGTCTAGTTTGTTCATATGTGAAGGCATTTTTCTTCAATGGGATATAAACTTGTAGCCCTTTCCCACCACTTGTTTTAATAAATGCAGTGAGAAAGAGTCCATCTAAAATGACCTTGATTCGTTTGGCTGCTTCTATTGCTAGGTGAAACTCTTTAACAGAAGGCGGATCTAAATCAAATACAATTTCTACAGGCCGATCTGTATCTCTCGTTTCAAAAGGAATATGAAATTCCATCGCCAGCTGGTTACCAAGCCAAAGCAACGTGTCAGGATCATTACAGATTGTGTAAGAAATATCGTGCGCTTGATCTGTCTCAACAAAATCAGGCGCATAATCGGGCGTAGCCTTTTGATAAAAAGATTCTCCACCAGTGCCATGAGGAAAGCGTATTAACGTAAGACGTCTTTCACGTAAAAAGGGTAATAAATAGGGAGCGGCTTGCCTCAAATAAAGTAAGTAATCTGCCTTTGTGATATGAAGGGCAGGTACAACCGGTTTCTCTGGGTGGGTGACGTCAATCAAAGCTGGGAGCGGATAAAGCTGTTTGAGCATGTGTTGAAAGGTACACGTTGCTGGATCTGCATCGAATAAAAACGAAGAAAACCGGGGCTCTCGTAAGGCTGATCCATCAAAAGAGATACAGGCAATCTTTGCGACAATGGATGGTGGGATTTCATAATGTGATGCTCCAGTCATTTGACCTTTGGTTAGAAATAAGGTGCGCAGGGTTTGTTCTTCTTCTTTAGAGAAACCATGCTTAAATTGGACAACCTCTATGAGATTCGTTTCTTGATAAAGACATCCTTGAAAATAGCCATTGTCTTTATCAAAACGAGTCACGATGACAGATACATACCGCCAATTTTTGATTTTGAGCCATTCTTTCGAGCGGGTATGCTCCTGCCATTTACTCATCTTCTTTTTAGCAACTAATCCTTCCGCTAAATAGGTCAGCATGATTTTTTTCATGTCATCAGGGCTGCTATCGGTTTGGATGATTTGAAGAAGAGAGGGGTGATTCAGCTGAACGGAGGGAGGAAGATTTGCAGCTTGGAACACCTCATGCAGCTCAGCTTTTCTCTCAATCAACGGTAAATCAACGAGGGATTTCCCTTTAAATTTCAATAGATCAAATGCAATCAAATGACATGGAAACCGCTTAGCCTGGCGTTGAATGGTTTCTGTGTTTTTCAGGCGGCCTCTTTGCTGAACCTTTGTAAAGTCGCTTTCTTGTTCACTCAGTAAAAAGACCAATTCTCCATCTAGGGTCAGCGGTAAAAAAGGTGCAAGCTGCTTTGTTAGTTGCTGGCACTGATCAATGACTTCAGGAAATTGTTCATTTAATCGCTTTCCGGCTCTGCTCTCTAAATGGATGGTGTCTTTTTCCAAAATAAGAATGGCCCTGAAGCCGTCATATTTTAATTCATACAGCCAGTCTGCTCCAACAGGAATATCATGTGCAGACGTTAAACGCATCGGTTTCATTGTGTTTTTCACTTCCTTACATCATGTGTTCTTAGAGTGGGATGAAATTTTCATAAACATACATAACTCAGATGAAAACATTGCATAGTAAGGAGAAAAGAACGGAGGCGTTACGATGCATACAGTATGGAAGGGTGGCATTAGCTTCGGACTGGTGAATATTCCAGTCAAGCTGTTTACCGCTACAGAAAACAAAGATATTAAATTAAGACAGCTTCATAAAGAATGCCATACGCCGATTAATTACAAAAAGGTTTGTGCTAACTGCGGCGAGGAGGTAGCGCCAGAGCAAATTGTAAAAGCGTACGAGTATGCCAAAAATAAATTCATTGAATTGGATGAGGAAGAACTCGAAAGGCTGAGAAAAGAAAATGAAGAAAAAGCCGTCGAAATCATTGATTTTGTGAAGATAGAAGAGATCGACCCCATCTATTATGAAAGAAGTTATTTTCTATCTCCAGATACCGGCGGAGCAAAGGCTTATTCATTATTAAGAAAAGCGTTACAAGAATCAGGGAAAATCGGTGTAGCCAAGATCATGATTCGCTCAAAGGAGCAATTAGCGATTGTTAGGTGCTACGAACATATTTTACTAATGGAAACCATTCATTTCCCTGACGAAATTAGGCAAGTATCAGATGTCCCGAATATCCCGCAAGAGGAAAATATCGTGAAGAAAGAGTTGGATACAGCACTCCTTTTAATTGAGCAGCTGACCACCACATTCGATCCAGCCGCTTATCGCGATGAATACAGAGAGCAGCTGATGAATGTAATTGGAGACAAAATCTCTGGAGAACATACCGTTCAACCAGCAACGACAGGTAAAAAAGAGGCTTCATCCAATGTCACCGATTTGATGGCCGCTTTGCAGGCTTCTATCGATCGATCAAAACCTGAAAAAACGAAAAAAGCAGCACCTAAGAAAAGAAAAGCACCCGCTAAAAAAGAAAAGAATGCATAAAGAAAAGACCGCTCGCCAAAGGGCGGTCTTATTTTGGCTTCACCACATCCTGAATCGTCCCGTCTGTTCGGTGGATGACAACTGCTGTTCCTTTTTTAGATGAAATCTCTTTCGCGCGGTCGATGGCTTCCTGTTTCGTTTCTTTTACCTCACTTGCACGCTTCGCTTTTTCAGTTTGAACCGCCCAGCCTTCATCATGTTTCACGACATGCTGCGCATGATCCATGAGCTCAGGTCGTGCAGAGCTGCTTTTCTTAGAAGGAGTCACAGAACCATGAGAGTGAAAGTCCTCCATTTCTTTTTCCGTCGCATTCTTTTTCCACTCTTTCGCTTGATTGATCGCAATTGGAATCGCTCTACCTTCTTCATAGCCTTCCTGCACCATTTTGTTGGCAATCTCAAGTGCTTTTTTTCGAATGACTTTGTCTAGTGATTGGAATGAAGCTGGATAATCTTCCATTGTCCAAGGCATATTGAACGCTCCTTTCTTTTATTTGAACACCTTCCCCCATATGCAATGGATCAAACATTTCACCATCTCAATCCAATGGCTTGGTTGAAATACATCGTTTTGCTGAGGAAGAATGTTTTCAATTCCTGCACAATAGAAGATAGTAAAGGAGTGATTGAAATGATGATGAAAGGCTTGTATGAAGCACATTTACCTGTGAGTGATTTGAAGGCATCCATTTCTTTTTTTGAAAAATTGGAATTAACGCTTGCTCATGAAAATGAACGAGTGGCCTTTTTATGGATTGAGAAAGGAAAGAGCTGGCTCGGCCTTTGGAAGGTTGATATGTCCACTGTTCCATATCACCCAGCGACGCGACATGTGGCCTTCCAAATAGAAACATCCAGCCTTGACCAGATCAAAGAATGGCTGATAGAAAAAGGGATCAGCATACATCCGATGTTTGGCTTTTCGGAAGAGCAACAGCCTTTAGTACTTGATAATCCACCACAATTTCATGCCGCCATTTATTTTCTTGATCCCGATGGAAATCTGCTTGAATGTATTGCACCGCTAGAAATTGATGCAGCAGAACATCATGAGATGATGACATTTGAAGATTGGGAAAGAAAGAAAAATCCGTTTATTGATTGACAAAACCGCTCATTGTAACTATATTGATTACAACGGTGGTGAAGGAATGTGAAACAAATTAGCAGCAGGTATACCATTGCTGTTCATATCTTATCTTTTATTGCGGGTGTTTCAAAAGAGTGCACAGGGGATTTTATTGCAGAAAGTGTCAATTCAAATCCAGTCATTATCAGAAAAATGATGGCTATGCTCAAAAAGGCGGATCTCATTGAGATTCGCCGAGGAGTTGGCGGTGCTTCCTTAAAAAGGCCGGCAGAGGACATTACTCTACTAGATGTGTACCGGGCTGTGGATGTAATCGAAGATGAAGAGTTGTTTAATTTTCATCAACCAGTCATTGCGTGTCGAATTGGTCAAGCCATGGATACGAGACTGCGGAAAGAACTCAAAGAAGCACAGTCTGCACTTGAGCATCGCCTAAAACAAGTGACAATTAAGCAATTATTAATCGAGGCGGAGTAGAAAAAGCTCATACATAGAGCTTTTTTTACCCCTTCGTTGTAACCATTTTGATTATAACGAATGCTCTGATGTAAGAAACAAGCTGTTTCATTCAGGAACATCACCGTTGAACGAAAAATGAGGAGGTCAAATCAATGACATTATTAGTGACAGGTGCAACAGGACAACTTGGATCGCTCGTCGTGAAACATTTGCTCGCAAAAGTACCAGCTGAACAATTGGCGGTCAGTGTTCGAGATCCGCAAAAAGCAGTACATTTGAAGGAAGCTGGGGTGGATGTGCGCAAAGGAGACTTCACACAGCCGGATACACTTCAATCAGCGTTTCAAGGGATTGACCGTCTTTTGATCATTTCGTCTGGGGATGGAGAACGAGTGAAGCAGCATCTAAATGCCATCGAAGCAGCGAAAGCAGCGAATGTGTCATTTATTGCTTATACAAGTGTTGTCAATGCAAGAGAAAGTCAGCTTAACCTAGCACATGACCATGCAAAAACAGAAGAAGCGATTTTGGCCTCTGGCATCCCCCATGTTTTTTTAAGAAACAATTGGTATGTGGAAAATGAAAAAGATACGATTCTGGCATCAGTCAACGGAGCGCCGTTTATCAGCCCAATTGGTGAAGGTAAAGTCGGCTGGGCAACAAGAAATGACTATGCAGAAGCAGCAGCAAATGCGTTAACACTGCCGGCACATGATCAGGAAATCTATGAATTGTCAGGACCGCTTCGCACACACCCTGAACTTGCACAAATGGTCAGCAAGGTGAGCGGCAAAGAGATCAAAGTAGAGCACATGGATATAGATACATTTGGAGAATTTTTAGCGTCAAATGGTGTACCGAAAGAAGCTGTTCCATTTGTCAAAGCGATGCAAAGCGGAATTCGCGATGGGGCATTAGCAGTCGAAAGCCATGATTTCGAAAAACTATTAGGCCGTTCTTTAACACCTCTTGAAGACGGAATACGTGAAATGATTTCAAAATAAACATGTCAAAACGCCCTGTAAAAAGGGCGTTTTTTCATGTACCTTCACAAGCATGATGTCCAAATTTTAGACAAATCCGTTCGTTGAAATTTCAGAAATTTGGGATTAAAATGAAATGAAGGTCCATTATTTAGTCATCAGATGACCAGACATAAATCAAGGTGCAGCAAAAGAAAGGAAGTTCGCCGATGAGAGTCAGTTTATTTGTCACCTGTATCATTGACACGATGCAGCCACATGTAGGAAAGGCGACTGTTGAGGTATTAGAGCGGCTTGGTGTTGAAGTGGAATTCCCTGAAGCACAAGTGTGCTGCGGGCAGCCCGCCTTTAACAGCGGCTATACAAAAGAAACAATCAAAGCGGCCAAAAATATGATGAAAGCCTTTGAATCAGCTGAATATGTCGTCACACCATCAGGTTCTTGTAAGGCCATGTTTTTAGAATATCCGCACCTTTTTAAAGAAGACCGAGCGTGGTTTGCCCGTGCTCAGGCACTTGCTGCGAAAACATATGAATTAACGGAATTTATTGTTGATATATTACATGTAACAGATGTAGGAGCGAGTTTGAAAGGAAAAGCCACCTATCATACCTCCTGCCATATGACGAGACTGCTTAGAATTAAGGAAGCGCCTTTCACACTGTTGTCAAATGTCAAAGATTTGGTGATGGAACCATTGCCTCGCGCTGAAAATTGCTGCGGATTTGGAGGAACTTTTTCAATCAAAATGACACCCATTTCTGAGCAGATGGTCGATGAAAAAGTACAAAGCATAGAGGAGGCAGGCGCTGAATATATCATAGGTGCTGACTGTGGATGTCTACTGAATATCGGAGGAAGGCTGAATCGTCTTCATAAGCCAGTTAAAGTGATGCATATCGCAGAAGTGTTGAATAGCCGCTGAAGCTAAGAGGGGGAACGGCACATGAGTATGAAAATTGGAGAGAAGGCTTTTAAAGAGCGGATCGGCGAAGGATTAGAAGACGCTGTGATGAGAGGAGCTGTTTCCTCAGCACAGGAGCGTCTGTATAAAAGGCGGATGACCGCAAGTGAAGAGCTTGGAAACTGGGAAAAGTGGCGGGAACTTGGAGAGGACATCAGGCAGCATACACTTGCCCATCTTGATGACTACTTATATCAATTAAGTGAGAGCGTGAGTAGACGTGGAGGTCATGTGTTTTTTGCAAAAACAAAGGAAGAGGCATCGGCGTACATCCAAGATGTAGCACAAAAAAAAGCAGCAAAAAAAATCGTGAAATCAAAATCAATGGTCACAGAAGAAATTGAAATGAATGAAGCGCTAGAAGAGATTGGCTGCGAGGTAGTTGAAAGCGATCTTGGAGAATATATTCTTCAAGTTGATGACCATGAACCACCTTCACATATCGTGGCACCAGCCCTTCATATGACGAAAGAACAAATACGGGAAGTTTTTCACGAAAAGCTTGGATATGATATGTCAGAGACTCCTGAAGAAATGACCAAATTTGTAAGAGCTTTGTTACGAGAAAAATTTCTTGAAGCAGATATTGGTGTGACGGGCTGTAACTTTGCTGTGGCTGACACAGGATCGATTTGTCTTGTGACGAATGAAGGGAATGCGGATCTTGTCACGTCCATTCCAAAGACACATATCGCAGTCATGGGGATGGAGCGGCTTGTACCAACGATGGAGGAGCTCGATGTCCTTGTCGGTCTATTGTGCAGAAGCGCAGTCGGTCAAAAGTTAACAAGCTATATCTCTGTCGTGGGACCAAAAGGAGAAGGAGAGGTCGATGGACCAGAAGAGTTTCATTTGGTCATTGTGGATAACGGACGGTCAAATATATTAGGGACGGAATTTCAGCCAGTTTTGCAATGTATTCGGTGTGCAGCCTGTATCAATGTGTGCCCCGTTTACCGGCATGTTGGCGGTCATTCGTACGGATCAATTTACCCGGGTCCGATTGGCGCTGTTCTTTCGCCGTTACTTGGAGGATATGACGACTACCAAGAGCTTCCTTTCGCCTCAAGTTTATGCGCAGCCTGTACAGATGCTTGTCCAGTGAAAATTCCACTTCACGAATTATTAATCAAACATCGACAAGTCATCGTTGAAAAAGAGGGGAGAGCGCCTAAAGCGGAAATGCTGGCAATGAAAATGTTCGGAATGGGCGCATCCACTCCTAGAATGTATCGATTTGGAACAAAAGCAGCCCCTGTGCTCTTGAAACGTATGGCTTCAAACGGACAGATTTCAAAAGGTGCGGGTCCTTTAAAGAATTGGACAGAAATTCGTGACCTCCCAGCGCCAAGCAAAGAAAGGTTTCGGGATTGGTTTAAAAAGAAACAAAAGGAGGAGCGGCAATGAAAGGAACCATTTCTCATCGAGATCCATTTTTAGCACATATCCAGCAACAATTAGGCAAAAGCTCCTCCAAGCCTGCATCTATTCGGCGTCCGGCTTGGAAGAATCGAGTCAATTGGGAAACAAATGAAGGTCTGTCGAAAGAAGAATTGGTAGAGCAATTGAAGATGCAATGTCAGCAAATTCATACGAGAGTGGTAGAAACAACGCCAAAAGAAGCACCCTCAACGTTACGATTATTGATGAAAGAGTATGGAGAAGGTCCTGTGATGACTTCGAGCGATAGACGTTTTGCACAATATGAATGTCATCCTATGTTGCAAGCCTTGCGGAAAGAAGGAATCTCAGTCACTAGCTGGAATGCAGATACATCAAGAGAAGAAAATATAAGGCAGGCAGAACAAGCGAAATATGCAGTGGTATTCAGTGATTACACACTTGCAGAATCCGGAACGGTTGTTCTTTCCTCCCATCAAGGTCAAGGGAGAGCACTTCATTTTTTACCGATGATGTATATCGTATGTATTGAAAAAAGCACAATTGTCCCGCGGATGATTCATGCTGTTTCAGCTCTTCATCGCCTAGTAGAAGAAGGAGAGCAGACGAAAGGTGCCATTCATTTTATATCAGGTCCAAGTAATTCTGCCGATATTGAAATGAATTTAGTGGTTGGTGTTCATGGGCCGGTGCGGGCTGTTTATGTATTAATAGATGATGAATGAGGCTTTCGTGAAGAAAGCCTTTTTTATGTAAACATTCTTAAAATTCATCTTGCCTCTAGGCGAATAGTCATAGTAAGATGACGTCATACAAGATGAGAAGCTCATCTACTGCTGATGTAAAGGAAGCTGCTAATGGAAATGAAGACAAATGCTCCAAAGAAGTCGATTGCGGTGCCGCTTGTGATCTCAATCATTGCGATTTCGTTTTCGGCCATTATTGTGAAGTGGTCAAGTGCGCCTGCTGCTATTTTAAGTATGTATCGAATGATATTTGCGGCGGTTTTGATGCTTCCGTTTATTCTGCCGCGTCAAAAAGAGTTTGTCTCGTTAAAGCGGAGAGACTGGTTTTTCTTATGTATGTCAGGTTTCTTTTTAGGGCTCCATTTTGTTTTGTGGTTCGGCTCATTGAAGCTCACCACAGTGGCGAGCTCTACAATCATCATTGCACTTCAGCCGATGGTGTCATTATTAGGCGGATTTCTCATTTTTCGTGAAAGAACAACGAAGTCAGCCATTTTCACAATGTGTGCGGCGATTGTTGGTGCGCTCATGATCGGATGGGGGGATGTCGGCCATAGTCAAGACGCCATTATAGGAGACATTTTATCCTTTTTCAGTGTAATCGCTGTTGTTTGTTATTTATTAATCGGTCAACAAGCTGTGAGAAAGATATCTCATTGGATTTATAGTTTTTGTGTATTTGGTTTTGCCGGCCTTTTTTTAATTTTATTTAACCTTATACAGCAAACGCCTTTTGTAGGCTATTCGGGTAAAGAATGGGGGATTTTCTTACTGCTCGCCATTATCCCTACCATGTCCCATGTCATTAACAACTGGCTGTTAACCTATGTGAATGCGACAACTATTTCAATGAGTATTCTAGGCGAACCTGTTGGGGCAACGATACTCGCTGTTTTACTGCTTGGAGAGAAAGTCACGCTGCTACAAATGTTCGGTGGTCTACTTGTCCTTTTAGGTGTCTTTTTCTTTTTGATGCAGCAGCGACAAGGAATCGTGATGAAAACAAAAAAATCCGGTTAACTCCCGGATTTTTACTTTTTTAAATGATTTTTTTCAATTACTTTATTTAATCTAGCCTCGACTTTCTTCAATTCCACTTGTTTTCTTCTTATCATTCGAATCGCGATGACAACGATGGTCACGATCAATGCAATGAATAGAAGAGAAAATACTTGGAATACGATATCCCCAATGTTGAATGCAGTATTCGCTTCATTAGGCATGTGTAACCCTCCTTATATCTATATATTACCATAATCAATAAAAGATTGAGATTTATCCATAATTTATCTATAATAGGTAAAATATCACTCATTAAAGGAGAACCATTATGAGAACTTTAGTCCTTTTACGAGGTCTCCCAGGTGCAGGTAAATCAACTTGGATCAAAGAACAAGGCTTAGAACCATATACATTATCAGCGGATCAAATCCGTCTGTTAACCCAGCCTCCGCAGTTATCAGTCAATGGGAAACCGGAAATTTCAAGCAAACATGATCATAAAGTCTGGTCTTTATTATTTGAACTCCTCACAGCCCGAATGGAACGAGGAGACTTTACTGTCATTGATGCAACACATGTCACAAGTAAGTCCATTTCGCAGTATAAATCATTAGCTACTTCATACCGCTATAGAGTGTATGTCGTCGATTTTACGCAAGTGCCTCTTGAAACATCCCTGCTGCAAAATCGCGGTCGAGAGCCGCACAAAGTAGTGAAGGAATCTGTGTTATATCAAATGAATGAACGGTTAAAGACAGAGAAGGTGCCTTCATGGGTAACCGTTTTGACGCCTGAGGAATATCCAGCCATTATGACTTATCAGCCCAGATCTTTTGATCAGTATGAGGCCATTCACGTATTCGGTGATATTCACGGCTGTTACACAGCTCTAAATACTTATTTGCAAGGAGACTTGAAAGAAAACGAGCTTTATATCTTTGCAGGTGATTTGCTTGATAGAGGAATAGAAAACAAGGAAGTTTTAGAATGGATGCTGGCACATAGAGAATGCCGCAATGTGATCGTCATTGAAGGAAATCATGATCAGCATCTTTACAAATATGCACATGAAGAAAAAGTGAGAAGTAATATGTTTAACCGTCATACTGCGCCTGAAATTGCGGAAGCAGGTTTTGACCTAAAAGAATTAAGGAAGTTTGTCAGAACATTTCATCAGCTCACCTATTTTACGTATCATGGTCAGACATTTCTTGTCACCCATGGTGGGCTTGCTCATTTGCCAGAAGAGCTTCTGCATGTCTCATCGCAGCAGCTTATTCACGGAGTAGGTGAATATTCAGATGACATTGACCACTTATTTGTCCAAAACACTTCTGGATTAGATATCATTCAAATTCATGGTCATCGCAATTTATATAGACTGCCTATCCAAGCGGCGGAAAGATCTTATAATCTCGAAGGTCAGGTTGAATTTGGCGGACAGCTGCGTGTGTTAAAAATCACAGCAGGCGGGATTGAGACACATGAAATTGACAATCCTGTCTACAGAGCTTCTGAAAACAAGCAACCGGTCTTTGTTCAGCCCAATTTGACGCTGGATGATTTTTTAGCCCATTTAGATCAGCATGAATATGTACAGGAATTAAAGCTGCCACACGATATTTCATCTTTTAATTTCACCAAAAAAGCATTTAGTGAAAGACAATGGGATGAAATAAATGTCAAAGCAAGAGGGTTGTTTATCAATATGACTTCAAAACAGATTGTGTCTAGAAGTTATAATAAGTTCTTTAATATTGATGAACGTCCTGAAACCAGAATGCAGCATCTAGTGAATCATCTTCAATTTCCTGTGACGGTCTATGATAAAGCAAATGGATACTTAGGTACGGTTGGGTTTAACGACATAAAAGATGAACTGGTGTTTACGTCCAAATCGTATACGTCACATGTGAAGCAAAATCAGCATGCTGCTTGGGTCGAAGAGCTATTTTATGCGACCTTTGACGATGTGCAGGTCGATTACATCAAATCATATGTACGCGACAACCATGTATCCCTTGTATTTGAAGTCATTTTGTCAGAGAAAGACCCGCATATTATCACATATGATCATGATCAACTCATTTTACTTGATATCGTGAAGCGTCAGCTGAGCTATGAAAAAGAACCATTTGCTGAAGTGAAAAGGCTCAGTGAACAGCTTGGCATGCGGTGCAAACAGCAAGTGGCAGTGTTTCATGATTGGACCTCTTTCTATAAATGGTATCAATCTGTATCACATGATGACACAATCAAAGAAGAAGGCTATGTCATTGAGGATAACAGCGGCTTTATGACCAAGTTAAAGCTTCCTTATTATCAATTTTGGAAGCAAATGCGATCCATTAAACAGCGTGTTGCAGATAAGCGCTCCACCCAAAAATATATGCAGGCTTTGCAAACAGCAGAGCAAGCAAGATTTTATACATGGCTGCTCGAGCAAGATCCAGTAAACGTGAGAAACTGCTCAATCATTGAGCTGCGTTCACAATTTGAGCAAACGGAAGCGGGCCATTTGAATAATGACGGAATAAATGCATAGTCTAACAAAGAGTCTTTTCTAAAGAAAAGGCTTTTTTTCATGAAATCGAAAGGTGGAAGCTGAAATGCCAGATCATATTGAAGTCATTCTTCGAACCATATTTGCTTTTGCTATTTTATTCGGCGGTGCCCGTCTTCTTGGAAAGCAAACCATTGCGCAAATGAATATTTTTGATTTCATTGCAGCGATCAGTCTAGGTTCAATTGCGGCGAACCTGGCTTTTAATACTACGCTTCCGCTTCATCACACAACCATATCTTTTGTGTCACTTGTGATCATCATTTATGTCATTTCTTTGCTTGCTTTAAGAAGCCGGAAGATGAGAGGATTTATGGCCGGTAAACCAACGCTTGTGATTCAAAATGGCAAAATCCTTGAAGAGAATATGAAAGGAATGAGGTATACACTTGATTATTTAAATCAACAGCTCAGAGAAAAGAATGTGTTTGACATTAGTGAAGTTGAATTTGCAATGATTGAAACAGATGGGCATATGTCAGTGAAAAAATACCCTTCATTTGATTATGTCACGCGAAAAGATCTTAACCTGTGGGTGCAGGCAGAGCGTTACATGCCCATTGAAGTCATTATGGACGGAAAGCTCATTTTGAAAAACCTTCATGAAAACCAATTAACGGAGCAGTGGATCTATGAAGAACTTCAAAAAAGGCAACTGTCTTTAAAAGACATTGTTTATGCGGTTCGTTCAAGTAATGGCAGTTTATATATTGATACATATGACGATCACATCCATTCTCCAATTGACCAAGAATGAATATGTAGTACGGACGACACCCGCGCGTCACAGAACTGCCAATATTTATAAGTCGTTTGGATGTCATCTATCTAGGTATCATTTCTCAATTATTATTATTTTCAGAAAATGTAGTGACGGAGAAAAATAAGTATGTTTAAGTATAAATAGAAGAATTTAAAATATCAATATAATATACATCAAGCGGAATGAACATTCATTCCTATTAAAACGAAAGGAGAGGATGAAATGCCCGCAGCAACTACTGATAAACAGGAGCAGATTATGAAGGCTTCTCTGGACTTATTTATTGAACGGGGTTTTGACGGTACAACGATGCCGATGATTTCGAAAAGAGCCAATGTTGGAGCAGGAACCATTTATCGTTATTTTGATAGTAAAGAGGCTCTTGTAAACATTTTATACCAGCGAAGCCTGATTGCATTTATCGACAAGGTGAATACAAACAGTCCAGACCCTAAAGCAAGTATCAGGGCTTATTTCAAACATGTCTTTTACTGCTTAGTGCTCTTTACAAAAGAGAATCCAAGTGGTCTGTACTTCTTAGAAATTGACAAACGCTCACACTATTTAGATGAGACAAGTAAAGAGAAGATGCAGCAGCTATTAAATGAGCTATTTCATATTTTTGAAGAAGGCAAAAAGGATGGAATTCATCCAAATCTTTCAGGGAGAACGATTTTATCCATTGTATTTGGAGCGTTCGTTCAGCTTCATAAACAGATTCTAGCAGAGGAAATTGAGCCAACCATTGAATTTTTAGAAGATATTGAGCAATGCTTATGGCGTGCCATTAGCGTTGCATCATAAAGAAATAAAGGGAGTGGGCACATGCAACAAACATCAATCATTCCAAAACCAAAAACATACGGACCTTTAAAAAATATTCCTCATATCAAAAAAGGAGAGCTTTCTCAAACCTTTTGGCGGCTGGCAGATGAATTAGGGCCGATCTTTCAGTTTGAATTTTCAAAAGCAACAAGTATTTTTGTTTCCAGCCATGAACTTGCCAAAGAAGTATTTGATGAGAGGCGTTTTGATAAATTCATTGGAAGCAGTCTCAATAAAGTGAGAACATTTTCAGGGGATGGGTTATTCACAAGTTGGACAGAAGAGCCGAATTGGAGAAAGGCTCATCACATCTTGATGCCGGCGTTTAGCCAGCAGGCCATGAAGGGCTATCATGAGATGATGCTCGATATTGCCACACAGCTTGTACAAAAATGGCAAAGAACGGGTCGTGATGAAGAAATTGAAGTAGCAGAGGATATGACAAAGCTCACTTTAGATACGATCGGGCTATGCGGTTTTGATTTTCGATTTAACAGCTTTTACAAAGAAAATCAACATCCATTTATTGAAAGCATGCTGAATGGCTTAAATGAAGCGATGGATCAAGCAAGCAGATTGCCGGTCGCAGATAAATTAATGATCAAAAGAAGAAAAGAATTTGAACAAGATGTTGAATTTATGAAGCAATTAGTAGATGACATTATTCAAGAACGAAAAAAACAAGATAAAACGGGCAATGATTTACTTTCTCTCATGCTACATGCAAAGGATCCTGAAACAGGTGAACGCCTGTCGGATGAAAATATCCGTTATCAAATCATTACCTTCTTAATAGCAGGTCATGAAACAACAAGTGGGTTGTTGTCATTTGCGATTTATTTTTTACTAAAAAATCCAGACAAATTAAAAAAAGCCGTACAAGAAGCAGACGACGTGCTACAAGGCGGACTGCCGACATTTAAGCAGGTTCAAAAACTAAGTTATACGCGTATGGTCTTAAACGAAGCACTTCGCCTCTGGCCGACGGCGCCTACGTTCTCTCTTTATGCGAAAGAGGATACAGTCATTGGAGGGAAATATCCGATCAAAAAAAACCAAAGTGTCAGTGTGCTGCTTCCTAAAATACATCGGGATCAAGCGGTTTGGGGGGAGGATGCAGAAGAATTCAAGCCTGAACGTTTTATGCATCCTGAAAAAATTCCACAGCATGCCTATAAACCGTTCGGAAATGGCCAGCGTGCGTGTATTGGGATGCAATTTGCCCTTCATGAAGCCACGATGGTTCTGGCGATGGTTCTGCACAACCTTGAACTGATTGACCATACGTCGTATGAACTGGATTTAAAAGAATCTCTGACGATTAAGCCGAATGATTTTAAAATCAAAGTGCGGCCAAGAAAGCAGCAATTCTTTATGGCGCCTCCGAAAGAAGAACCAACAAAAAGCACGGCATCTGCTGAAGTGAAAATAGCGAGTCATGGAACACCGCTATTGGTCTTGTACGGATCAAATCTGGGCACAGCAAAGCAGATGGCAAACGAATTTGCTGAAGACGGAAAAGCAAAAGGGTTTGACGTGACAACGGCACCGCTTGATGATTATACTCGAAAGTTACCAGAGTCAGGCGCAGTTTTAATTGTAACGGCTTCATACAACGGTCATCCGCCTGATCATGCGAAACATTTTGTGGATTGGGTAACGCAGGATGAGGAGCAGGATCTATCAAATGTGACATTTGCAGTCTTTGGGTGCGGGGATCGAAATTGGGCGAGCACGTATCAGCGTATTCCTCGTCTAATTGATGAAGCACTTGAAAGAAAAGGGGCGAAGCGTGTAACGGATATTGGTGAAGGCGATGCGGGCGGTGATATGGATGAAGATAAAGAAACATTCCAAAAGACAGTCTTCAATGAGCTTGCAAAAGAATTTAATTTAACCTTGCAGGAGAAACGCCAAGAAAAGCCAAACCTATCCATTGTATATACGAATGAGCTAGTGGAACGTCCTGTAGCTAAAACATACGGTGCCTTTTCAGCTGTTGTATTGAAAAATCAAGAATTACAATCTGAAAAAAGTACCCGCCAAACAAGGCATATCGAACTTCAATTACCTGAAGGCAAGCACTATAAAGAAGGAGATCATATCGGAATCGTGCCAAAAAATAGTGCAACACTCGTTCAGCGAGTGACCGATCGTTTTAAGCTGGATCCAGAGCAGCACATGATACTCTCTTCGGAAAAAGAAGCAAGTCATTTACCATTAAATCAGCCAATTCAAGTCGGAGAATTGCTGGCGTCACATGTAGAGCTGCAAGAGCCTGTGACACGTACTCAGCTAAGAGAACTTGCAAAATATACGGTGTGCCCACCTCATCGTATTGAACTTGAACAAATGGCGGGAGACATTTATCAAGAAGCTGTATTAAAGAAGCGTGTGACCATGCTTGATTTACTAGAACAGTACGAAGCATGTGAACTGCCATTTGATCATTTTTTAGCCCTTTTACCAGGATTGAAGCCTCGTTATTACTCGATCTCCAGTTCGCCAAAGGTGGATGAAAAGAGGCTTAGTATCACAGTAGCTGTTGTGAAAGGAAAATCATGGAGCGGACGCGGTGAATACGCAGGCGTCGCATCAAACTATTTATGCGGACTGCAAGAAGGAGATGAAGTGGCCTGCTTCCTTCATGAAGCTCAAGCAGGATTCGAATTGCCGCCTTCTCCTGAAATACCAATGATCATGATTGGACCAGGAACAGGTATCGCCCCGTTTAGAGGGTTCATTCAGGCAAGGGAAGCATGGCAAAATGAAGGGAAGTCGTTAGGTGAAGCCCATCTTTATTTTGGCTGCCGCCACCCGCATGAAGATGATCTGTATTATGACGAAATGCAGCTTGCACAAGAAAAAGGAGTCGTCACTATCCACCGTGCTTACTCTCGCTACGAGGAGCAAAAAGTGTATGTCCAGCACTTCATTAAAAATGATGGAGCCAAGCTCATTGAATTACTCGACAAAGGCGCCTACCTGTATATTTGCGGGGATGGAAAGGTCATGGCACCAGATGTCGAGGCAACACTTATTGAACTGTATCAGACTGAGAAACAGTGTGCGAAAGAAACAGCTGAACAATGGCTGACATCTCTAGCCAATGACAACAGATATGTAAAAGATGTATGGAGCTGATCATGTTGAACCGCCAAAATGGCGGTTTTTCTTTTTTCATAGAGAGATCGCTAGAATAAATATTTGGAAGATACGAAACACCTAATTTACAAATGAAATATTTTGTAAAAAATAAGAATATTCTCTCATTTACTCCAATATGAAACAATCGTATCATTTTTGATATAGGACATAAAGGAGGAATATGATGAAAAAGGTGAAAAAATTAATCCCTTCTCTACTCGTTTTTGGTGCTTTAAGTGTGCCTAGTTTTGCCCATGCAGCATCTGATTCAGTACTTACGTCTGATTATGACATGGTGACTTCTGACGGAAAGGTGATTTCTTCAGCTGACTTCCACAACGATACGAAAACCCCCTCATCCTTTGACAAAGTGGATGATCTCTCTTCTACTATTGGCGAAAAAGTAAAACTACTCACAAAATATTTAAAAGACTTTCAAACAAAAGTAGTCATTGGAGACGATGGTAGAACAAAAGTGACGAATACAAGAGTAGCACCCTATAATTCTATTGCTTATATTACATTTGGCGGTTCTAGCTGCACTGGAACACTCATTGCTCCAAACAAAATATTAACAAACGGACACTGCGTCTACAATACAGTCACAAGAAGCTATAGTGCAAAAGGGTCTGTCTACCCAGGCATGAATGACAGCACGGCTGTGAACGGCTCAGCAAACATGACCGAATTCTATGTACCAAGCGGATATATCAACACGGGGGCGAGTCAATATGATTTTGCCGTCATTAAAACAGATACGAACATTGGAAATACGGTCGGCTACCGCTCTATTCGTCAAGTGACAAATCTAACAGGTACAACGATTAAAATTTCTGGATATCCAGGTGATAAAATGAGATCGACTGGCAAAGTGTCACAATGGGAAATGTCAGGTCCAGTCACGAGAGAAGATACGAATCTCGCATACTATACGATCGATACATTTAGCGGAAACTCTGGCTCTGCGATGCTAGATCAGAACCAACAAATCGTCGGGGTCCATAATGCGGGTTATTCAAACGGAACGATCAACGGCGGACCAAAAGCGACGGCTGCCTTTGTTGAATTTATCAACTATGCGAAGGCGCAATAAAAAATAGAACAATCAGCTTGTTTCCTTTACAGGGGACAGGCTTTTTTGATCGTCAAATGCAGAAAAGTTTCTTTTTTTGTTCATCACTATTTCATATTTAAAAGCTATGCTGAATGAAATAAATGAAAAAGAAAGAAGAGATATGAGTGAAAAATAAAAAAATAGATATGATATTGTTGTTGATTTTATTGATTGCAGCTTTTCTCTACACTTATCAAATTTGGCAGAATGACAGTGCCAATCAATATTATTTAGCTGCAGTCAAAAGTATGTCCAAAAGCTTCCATCACTTTTTTTATGCCTCATTTGATGCAGCTGGATTCGTATCAATTGATAAACCACCCGTCGTTTTATGGATTCAAACCATCAGTGCATTTATTTTTGGCTTTCATACATGGAGTGTGATATTGCCGCAGGCACTTGCTGGAGTGGGGTCTGTTCTTCTTCTTTATCTCATGATAAAACCGGCTTTCGGTCAAGGTGCTGGAAGGGTGTCAGCGGCCGTTATGGCTCTCACGCCAATTGCCGCAGCTGTGAGCAGAACAAACAATATCGACAGTATGCTTGTCTTCACATTACTTGCGGGTACGTATTTCTTAATGCGTGCTGTAAAAAGCGGAAAGATGCGCTGGCTTCTTATGGCCTTCGCTTTGGTAGCGGTAGGATTTAATATGAAGATGCTGCAAGCGTTTATGGTCGTTCCAGCATTTATTTTCTACTATTTCATTGCTGCTCGCGTACCGTTTAAAAAGAAAATTTTCTCTCTTTTATGCTCGATCGTCGTATTAGCCTGCTTATCTCTATCGTGGGCAGTTGCTGTAGATATGACAGCTGAAAGTGAGCGCCCTTATGTGGGAAGCAGCCAAACAAATTCAGTGTTAGAACTTGCCTTTGGTTATAACGGCACGGAACGGCTGCTTGGTCAGACGACAGGGAAATCCTTTGGTGACATGAATCAGCAAGCAGGTATGGTGATGCCAGACAATTCTGGATTAGGGAATTCGTCAGAGGATCAGTCAAACAGAAATCAGCCGCCTCCATCCCAAAATCAAATGATGCCACCTCAACATGGTCCAGGTGGTGGTTCTCCGCCTGGAAGTGCAGTAGGTCAACAAAGTATGAATATGTATGGCACTGGGAATCCCGGTATATTTCGTTTGTTTCAATCTGCATTGTCAGGTCAAATCGGCTGGATGCTGCCGTTTGCTTTGTTTGGGCTTTTAGGGATGATCATCAGCTGGTGGAAGGAGAGAAAAGCTCAATTAAATGAATGGAAACAAACGATGTTTTGGACAGCATGGCTGATTCCTGCTGCCGGATTCTTTAGTATTGCGGGTTTCTTTCACCATTACTATCTCATTATGCTTGCCCCGCCTATTGCAGCACTATGCGGCATAGGAGCTAAGAAGATGGGAGAGTTATTTAAGGCTAACAAAGGAGTATCTGCGTATTTGCTTCCAGCAGCAATCGCTGTTACTGCCATCTTCCAAGGGTATATTTTGAGTAACTATACGACTCAAATCAGTAGTATTTGGATGTATGCCATTGCGATTGCGGGAACAAGTATCGCTATCCTATTGCTGATGTACAGAGAAAAACAATTGATCATGAAACGACTGCTCATCACTGCTTTGACAACGCTGTTACTGTTTCCAGGTTTTTGGTCCGCCACCCCAATCATATATGGTGGAAATGCTGTTCTTCCAGAGGCAGGTGTACAGCTGGCTAGTTCACGAGGTGGGAACATGTTTACATCTAGTGTCGATCAAGGCTTACTCACTTATTTAAAGGCTCATCAAACAGGTGAAACGTATTTATTTGCAACGCTTACGACTGTTACCGCAGCGCCATATATCATTGATGAAGATGAGAATGTCATGGCTTTAGGTGGTTTTAATGGGACAGATCCTATTTTGACTGTCAACAAATTAAAAGCACTTATTCAACAAGGAAAGGTGAAATACTTTTTATTACCAGACAATCAGTCATCAGCTAACAGCAAATTGGTTAGCTGGATTAAATCACATGGTACAGTCATCTCATCTGAAGAATATAAACGATCCATATCAGCTGAAGAGGGGATGCCATCCGAGATGTCTTCACAAAACGAAACATTATATAGGGTAGATGAAATATCTTAAGTAGAACAAGGCGAATGATGAAGAGATCATTCGTTTTTTCTTATGGATCAGTATCCAGGAAGATTCAGCTCATGTTTTTCACATGTCATCACTCAGCCACTCATACATTAAAAATGACTCATTCCCTTCAAGTCAACATCATTTCATCAAAAGTATGAGGAGGTCACGAGCTTTTGAAGATGAGAAAAGGCTGGATCGCTGCTGTCGTTCTTTGTTTTGTCATTTGGATGGGTGCGTTATTAGGTGGTTTTGGAGAGGATCGTTCCGCAAAAGGAGCAGATCGTTATGATCATGTGATTCAATTTCCTAAGGAACGGTATCCTGAAACAGGCAGTCATATTCAAGAAGCTATTCGAAAAGGGCACTCAGACGTGTGTACCATTGACCGAAATGGGGCAGATGCCCGCAGGCAAGAATCATTAAAAGGAATTCCCACAAAACCTGGTTTTGACCGGGATGAATGGCCGATGGCGGTGTGTCTTGAAGGAGGAAAGGGGGCGAGCGTTCAATATGTCAGTCCATCAGATAATAGAGGCGCTGGTTCATGGGTCGGGCATCAAATCAGCGGGTATCCTGACGGGAAACGAATTTTATTTATTGTTAAATAAACATAGACAAGAGGCTTCTTGAGAGGGGCTTTTTTTGTTCAACAGGAGCGTATTCGAGCTAGCAGGTACAAAAGATTCAGTGGTACAATCAATCCATCAGGTACAAAGACTGACAAGTAGAAAATGTGAAGGGACATATGCTTATGGAAAAGAACCGTGCATTATACGATTTTTTCATGCAACATGCAGAGAAACTGACTGAAACATGGTATGAATCAATTGAGGATGATGATCCAGAATCCATTTATCGTTCAACAGATTCTAGCATCATAGCAGAGCTTAAACGGCAAAATCAAGATTATTATCAGCATTTTATCCGCGCACTTATTGAAGACAAGACGTATTTACATACGAAATTTAAAAAATGGTCTGAAGACTTAGCAAGTGATCCGAAGCACTTGAACACGCCATTAGATTACGTCGTGAGAGAATATATGTCCAATCAAAGAGTGGTTCTTCATTACTTAAAAGAGTTTATAAAACAGCATCAAGGTGATATTGACATTGATCGAATATTTTATTGGTATGATTTGATATCTGAGGCATTTAACATTTCAATTCATGTCTTTATTCAGCAATATGTGAAAAATACCACCAAAAAACTCGTTGCACAAAGAGACATGATTTATGAGCTGAGTTCTCCAGTCATTGTGTTAAAAAGTCATGTTGCCTTATTGCCTTTAGTTGGAGATATTGACACTGCGCGAGCAAAGATTATCTTAGAAAATACATTAAAACAGTGTTCGCAAAAAGGTGTTCAACATTTATGTATTGATTTATCAGGTGTCGTCATCATTGATACGATGGTAGCACATCAAATCTTTGATCTTGTCACGTCACTTCGGTTAATTGGGGTTGATACGACCATTTCAGGGATTAGACCAGAAATTGCTCAAACGGCTGTACAGCTTGGACTTCCTTTTAATGAATTTCAAACGGCTTCATCACTTGCTCACGCTTTAGATCGTATGACTGAATTTTCATCCATATAAAAACCAGGCCTAGTAAACGGCCTGGTTTTTATTTAGATCACAGCGTCAATTTTTGTTACTTTCCACTCGTTTTGTACTTTCTCGAAAGTGACAGTACGTTTTACTTTGCGTCCATCAAGTGTTGGAACTGTGAATTCGTATGTGCGGATTGTACTTTTCTTAGAGACGAGTTTAGGTGTTGCCTTATCCCAATTAAGCATATTGTCTCCGTCACCAACTGGCACAGCCATTTTTCCTTTATGAACGATGAACTGATAGTCTTTTAAACCGTGAGTAATGGCATCTTTTGTGAAAACTTGAGATAGATAGCTGTTTAGTTTTTTCTTTGTATCAAATGTTTTAGACAGGTAGTTGTAAGTCATATCTTTATAAGTAAATGATTTTAATTTGTAATCTGAATGCTCTTTAATGTTGTAGCCTGACATCGCACTCCAAAAGTGTTCTCTTGCATCAAGGGCAATATGTAACGCTTCTTTATTTGTCAAAGCGGCTGATTTTTTGGAAGCGGCCAGTGTTGTTGTTTGTAATGAGATCATAAGCATAATAGCGGTTAATAAAACAAATAATTTTTTCAAGGCGATTGCCTCCTTTTCTCAATGAAAACTTCTTATGTTACAAATGTTACAATAGTTACAGAGATATTACAAGTATTAAATCTAAATGTTTTTTATTTCTTTTCTTTCTATCTATATAACGTTTGAGGGAGACAAAAAGTTTTCATTTTTTTATTTTTTTCTTCCTCATTAGTATTTAACCGTTCTAAAGAAGAATAAAACGTCTTTTGGAAAGATTTCTATTTGTCTCCTCAACACTCTTTTTTTATGTATGACATATACTGTCGTGATGAATGTCTAAGAAAGTGGTGTTTAGTATGTATAATCCATATGAAGGTACGTGGAATGGGTACTTGTACGATCGGCAGGTACAAAGCATGCCGGCGTTTCCTATTTCTCAAGTTGGAGGATTTCCCGGTTTGCCATTCGGAGGGACTGGGCAAGGTGCAGGAGGACAATCGGTCCCGCCAGCCCCGCCGCAGCATATCATCTCGCAATATCAACAAGCAGTCTCTCAGCCTCAAAGTATGCAGCCGCTCATTGCGGGGCAGAGTGTAGGCGGAAGCCAGCAAACGGTTCAATTTGCAGCTGGATGTAATAGAAGGTGGACCATTGTGTTCCTTAGAAACGGTCAAGTATTTCTCATGTATGTTCTTTCCTCGCAGCCTTTTGGCCGTACAACGGGTTTCATATGGCCGAACTTTACATTTGGCTCGTTCCCAAGCTCCAGTATTCTTGCATATTCTTGTTCATAAAAGAAAAAGCCGGCTCTCATCAGCAATTGATGAAATACCGGCTTTTTTTAATGAATATTTCTAAATACGCCAATCACTTTACCTAGTATACTCACATTCTGTAAAATAATCGGTTCCATTGATGGATTCTCGGGCTGTAATCTAAAGTGTGTATCTTCCTTATAAAAACGTTTCACTGTTGCTTCATCTTCTTCTGTCATAGCCACCACAATATCTCCATTGTTGGCAGTGCTTTGCTGACGCACAATGACGTAGTCTTTGTCCAAAATACCTGCATCAATCATACTTTCTCCCATAATTTCAAGCATAAATACTTGTTCATCTGGCGCTGCAAAAGTTTCTGGAAGTGGGAAATATTCTTCTACATTCTCAACAGCCGTGATAGGCAAGCCTGCTGTGACTTTTCCGATGACTGGAACATTCATTACAGCGCTTTTTGGAATATTCATTTCCTCTTCATCTAGTACTTCGATCGCTCTAGGTTTCGTTGGGTCTCTTCTAATTAAACCTTTCGTTTCTAGTCTAGCTAAATGTCCATGGACAGTTGAGCTGGATGCTAGACCGACAGCTTCGCCAATTTCACGAACGGATGGGGGATAACCCTTGCTTTTTACTTCTTCTTTTATGAATTTCAGGATATCGAGTTGTCTTTTTGATAGCTTCGTCATCTTTTGCACCTCAAAACGTCAATTTTAAAGAAATTATAGCATGTTTTTCCTAACAGTACAAACATAGGTTCGAAAAAAACGTTTGACAGAAACGTTTGTTCGTATTTATAATGAGTGTCAGAAAGAACGAACACACATTCTATTAGGAGAGATGACATTATGAGGTTAAAGGAATCTATTATTTTTATTGGGCTATTCTCATTCATCGTTGGCATATTTCTCTCACTTATTGCAGTCACTAGCCATAATGATCCAAATCAATATGTTAAAATAGAGGTTCAATCAGGTGATACTCTTTGGGGATTAGCTGATCAAGTAAACGACAGTAAATCAATCGATAAAAATGCTTTTATTGACTGGGTAACTGAACACAATGATCTCGCTTCAACTGACATCCAGCCGGGAGATATCCTTGTGATTCCAGTTAAAAAAGAGCATCCAGTCGTATATCAACTTGCAACAGTACAGTAGAAAGGTCGATTGAAGACATGAATGCAATCATTTATGCGAGAGTAAGTACTGCCAAAGAAGAGCAAGAAACCTCGCTTAAAAGACAAGAAGAAGAACTGCTTGCTTTAGCTGCAGCGCACAAGATGAATGTAGTCAAAGTGATTAAAGAAAAAGCGAGTGGATACGATCTTGATCGTGACGGTGTTTTTGACATGCTGGCTGCGCTGAAAGAGGAAGAAATCGATGCTGTTCTCATTCAAGATGAGACACGCCTTGGAAGAGGGCAGGCGAAAATCGCTCTTCTTCATTGTCTGTTTAAAGAAAAAGTCAAGGTGTACAGCGTATTTCATAGAGGAGAGCTTGAGCTTTCAGAAGCAGACGAGATGGTCATTGAAATTGTAGGCGTTGTAGAAGAGTATCAGCGTAAAATTCATAATTTGAAAATTAAGCGTGGGATGAAAAAAGCTGTTGAGCGAGGGTATCAACCCGAACTAAATTTAAAACACCAAGAACAGGCGCCTGGCCGCGAACGTATTGAAGTACCGATTTCTGAAATTGTTCGATTAAGAAAAAACAACATGACATTCGCTGAAATTGCAGTGACATTGCAGGCACTTGGTTTTGACATTTCAAAAGCAACCGTCCATAGAAGGTACCAAGAATATGAAAAAGGGCTTGCGACTTAAAGCGTGATTTGTTGTAAAAATGACTGATATTTAGTAGTATGTAGAGAAAATGTTTTAAAGGAGTTTGTCATGATTTCTAAAGAACAGCTTGCAAGAATCAATGAGCTTTCAAAAAAGTCGAAAGAAGCCGGTTTGTCGGACGCTGAGAAAACAGAACAGAAGCAATTAAGAGAGGAATATTTAAAGGCTTTTCGTTCTTCTATGAAAAATACACTCAAAACCGTGAAAATCGTCGATCCAGAAGGAAACGATGTCACACCAGAAAAATTAAAAAGAGAAAGAGACCAGAATCTTCATTAAAGGTCATCATTTCTTTATTTTTGAAAAGATGGGAGGAATATTCTCATCTTTTTTCATATTTGCATAAGTTTTTAGGCGATCGATAAACTAAATGTGACAAAATCCTTCTTTTTCGGCGTGAAATAGTTGTGAAAAAAGGACAGTAGATTTATGATAATGGTGTACACAAGATACGGAAGGGGATTTATATGGAAACGATTGAATTGAAATCTATTGCAACAATACGTACTCTCTCCATAGACGCAATTGAAAAAGCGAATTCCGGTCACCCTGGAATGCCGATGGGCGCTGCACCAATGGCATACGCTTTATGGACGAATCACTTAAACGTAAGTCCGCAAAATCCAAATTGGTTTAACAGAGACCGTTTTGTGTTATCTGCGGGACATGGCTCTATGCTTTTATATAGCATGCTTCATTTAAGCGGATACAATCTGAGCATCGAAGATTTAAAACAATTCCGCCAATGGGGAAGCAAAACACCTGGACATCCTGAGTTTGGACATACAGAGGGCGTAGATGCGACAACAGGTCCTTTAGGACAAGGGATTGCGATGGCTGTAGGAATGGCACTTGCAGAAAGACAACTTGCAGAAACGTATAACAAAGATAACTTTAATGTTGTGGATCACTATACATACAGCATTTGCGGAGATGGAGACTTAATGGAGGGCATTTCCTCTGAAGCTGCTTCACTTGCTGGTCATTTAGGCTTAGGCCGTTTAATTGTTCTTTATGATTCAAATGACATTTCTTTAGATGGCGACCTCGATCGTTCTTTCTCTGAAAATGTGAAGAATCGTTTTGAAGCGATGAATTGGGAAGTTCTTTATGTAAAAGACGGCAATAACATTGAAGAAGTGACGGCTGCCATTGAAAAAGCCAAACAAAGTACAGACAAACCTACACTTATTGAAGTGAAGACGACGATCGGTTTCGGATCTCCAAACCGCGCGGGAACGTCTGGGGTGCACGGTGCACCGCTTGGCAGTGAGGAAGCGAAGCTAACGAAGGAAGCTTATTCTTGGACGTTTGAAGAAGATTTCCATGTACCTTCTGAAGTGTACGATCATTTCAAAACAGCTGTTAAAGACGCTGGACAGAAAAAAGAAGCAGCGTGGAATGAACTGTTTGAGCAATATGAAAAAGAATATCCAGAACTAGCAGCTCAGCTGAAGCTTGCGATTGAAGGAAAACTTCCTGAGAATTGGGATCAAGAGGTTCCTGTTTATGAAGCAGGTTCAAGCCTTGCCTCTCGTGCTTCTTCTGGAGAAGTATTAAATGGCATTGCAAAACAAGTACCATTCTTTATTGGCGGGTCTGCTGACCTTGCTGGATCAAATAAAACAACAATCAAAGATACAACTGACTTTGGCAGAGAGAATTACGCTGGCAGAAACATTTGGTTTGGTGTGAGAGAATTCGCAATGGGTGCAGCATTAAACGGTATGGCACTTCACGGCGGACTTCGTGTATTCGGCGGAACATTCTTTGTTTTCTCAGACTATTTAAGACCTGCCATTCGTCTTGCTGCATTGATGGGACTTCCTGTCACTTATGTATTTACGCATGACAGCATTGCGGTTGGGGAAGATGGACCAACGCATGAGCCAGTTGAACAGCTCGCTTCATTACGTGCGATGCCTAACCTTTCTGTGATTCGTCCAGCTGATGGAAACGAAACAGCTGCAGCATGGAAAATTGCTGTATCTTCAACGAATAAACCGACAGCGCTTGTTCTTACTCGTCAAAACCTTCCAACGATTGATCAATCACCAGAGAAGGCGTATGAAGGCGTAGAAAAAGGTGGATATGTCGTCGTTGAAGCAGCTGATGCACAGCCAGAAGCTCTTCTACTTGCTTCAGGATCTGAAGTAGGTTTAGCCATTGAAGCGCAAAAAGCACTTGAAAAAGAAGGCATTCGCGTTTCTGTCGTGAGCTTACCTGCATGGGATCGCTTTGATGAGCAGTCAGACGAATACAAAGAGTCCGTTCTTCCTAAAGCAGTGAGAGCACGTGTTGCAATCGAAATGGGTGCTTCACTTGGCTGGGAACGTTACACTGGCCTTGATGGCGATGTGATTGCGATTGATAAATTTGGCGCTTCTGCACCAGGCGAAACCATTATTGAAAAATACGGTTTCACTGTCAGCAACGTGGTGAGCCGCGTAAAAGCAAAGCTGAATAAATAATCAGTCTCCAAGCATCATGCTTTTTTGCAGTCGGTTTGCAGAGCTTTTCACTATGCTCTGCAAACTTTTTTCTTTTTCTTGTTTTTTTGACAAAACTAGTTTCTTCTTGCTTCATATATAGACAATTCTTTCTTTCACATTTTTGTATAATACAAGCAATAAGCGAGATTGACGAAATGTGAAAGGAAGGGATAGACATGGAACGCCATTATTATATTTATTGGATTGAGGATGAGTTTGCTCATCATTATTTTGGTAGAGAATCTATTTTGTTTCATTTGTTTGAATCGTTACACTGGACGAACCGCAGTGATGATGAATTAGTCATGCTTGTTAAGCAAGTGGATTATGTAACGAAACGAATCCCTGCTTTTCATATGCACCAGCGTTTAATGAACAATTTAACCAACATTCACTATACACAAATAGGCTCAATATACAGTGCATCGCTGCCAGATGGAAAAGGCACAGCCGCATTCATTATAAAAGACCGTTACATTCAAATGTCTGCCACAGGCAGTTATGAGGCAGAAGCGGTGTTTTTTGAAGTACTCAGAAAAATTAGTCCTTGTTTCCTGGCTATGGACTTTGGATCAAAGAAGCATGGGTGGCTCAATCCGGTAAAAGTGATGAATTTTGTTTAAAAAAATAAAATTGAACGTGAAATGTTGTATAATAGCCTTTTGTTTAGTACACTTTATACGAGACAACATGAAGGAGGAAGAATTATGGATTTATGGGTTGTCATCCTTGTAGGCGTTGTTGCACTGCTTGCAGGAGTTGCACTCGGATTCTTTATTGCTCGTAAGTATATGATGAGCTACTTGAAAAAGAATCCACCAATTAATGAACAAATGCTTCGAATGATGATGATGCAAATGGGCATGAAACCGTCCCAAAAGAAAATCAATCAAATGATGAAAGCCATGAACAACCAAGCGAAATAATACGTACGTTATTATGATCATAGATGGAACATGGTCCCTAAAGATTGGACAAGCGATGTCCTTTCTTTATTGAAGTCACCTTCATCAGACGCATAAAACCACTGTACTTGCATGAATAAAGCAGGGAAAGTGGTTTTTATTTTGCCGTGAACCGTCCGTTAAAGACAAAACAAAAAACCCCTGTGAGCAGAGGTTTTCGTTTCTTTTATTGTCACACATATCAACTTTTCTAAAATCGTGCGGCATTTGTTTCTATCTTGAGATATCATTAGTTGGCTGAGTTTGAGTGTAAGTGTCGTTGATATTGTAAGAGGAGATGATCTAGCTGCTGGCTATGTTCGATGGTCACTGTTGATGTCATCCCATTATGCAAGACAACTTTCATCAACTCTTCTCTTTTTTCTTCAATTTGAGTTAATAATGATGTTTTTACCAAAGTCATGTTCCTTTCATGCAAATCTTGATAAAAAGAATCGGTTCTATTATATCCATTTTAAGGTTTATTTTCAAATTTAAAGGGTTTGGTATCTTGATGTCAAATTAAATTATATAAGGTTTTAAGAGATTAGACCATCTTTATTGAGATGATGTAAAAAAAATGAAATGAATTTGTCATCTCTTATTGTATATTGTAAGAAGGGGGTGTTCTTTTGTCAGATTTGAATTACTTTTTAGCGTTTGGAGCAGGGTTTCTTTCTTTTATCTCACCGTGCTGTCTGCCACTTTATCCAGCCTTTTTATCCTATATTACGGGCGTTAGTATAGATGAAGTGAAATCTGAGAAGGTGATGCTGAGAAGGAGAAGTCTTCTTCATACATTATTCTTTTTAATTGGGTTCTCTCTCATTTTTATTGCCATTGGATTTGGGACATCGTTTGTTGGGAAGTTTTTCATTGAATATCAAGATGCGATTCGTCAAATTGGTGCCATTCTCATTATTTTCTTTGGCTTTATGATTCTTGGTGTATTTCAGCCTTCTTTTTTAATGGGAGAAAAGAGGTTGCAGTTTAAAAATCGTCCAGCCGGTTTTTTTGGATCGATTCTCATTGGAATGGGTTTTGCTGCTGGTTGGACACCATGTACCGGCCCGATTTTATCAGCTGTCATCACACTTGCCAGCAACAAGCCAGAGTCCGCTGTGACCTACATGATTGCGTATGTATTAGGTTTTGCTATCCCATTTTTTGTTCTTTCCTTTTTCATCACAAAAATGGCTTGGATCAGAAAGCGCCAGCAGCTCATTATGAAAACTGGCGGGATTATTATGATCGTGGTAGGAATCTTGCTGTTCTTTGATCTTCTGACGTGGATCATTATTATGTTCTCATCATTATTTGGAGGATTTACTGGTTTTTGAAATCGTTTTCTACAGTCGCGGCGAATGGTTTTTTTTCGTCAATTGGAGTATATTATACATAGGCTGACCTTAAAGAATAAAGGAATGATTTGATATGATGATCATAATTTCTTCTATAGTGGCGGTATGTATGGCGGTAGCCGTCATGTTTATTCGCATTAAATCATCTGCAAAACCTGCAACCGCGAAAAAAATTATTTTACCTCCTATCTTTATGAGCACTGGTGCACTGATGTTTTTTGTGCCAATGTTTCAAGTAACTGGAGCTGAATTTTTAGAGGCGATTACTGTAGGGATGTTTTTTTCTATCTTTTTAATTAAAACATCGAAATTTGAAATTAGAGGCAATGAAATCTATTTGAAGCGTTCAAAAGCATTTGTGTTTATTCTCATTGGGCTTCTTGTCCTTCGTATCGGAATGAAGACGATTTTAAGCTCTTCCATTGATTATGGTGCGCTTAGCGGGATGTTTTGGATTCTAGCCTTTGGCATGATTGTCCCTTGGCGGGTTGCGATGTATTTGTCGTTTAGAAAGATGTCTAAACAATTAGATGTGCAGCAGGCCCAAATAAATTAAACCTCCTTTTTAAAAAGGAGGTTATTTTAATAAAGATTCATATGGTGAATGGTCGATCTTTTTTTCTTGAAGGCGCTTTAGTAGAAATTTATGATCCCGCTTCGGTGTAGCGATAATATAGCCGCGAATGATTAAGTCTAAATTAATGCTGGCCGCTTGTTCTTTAAGTGCCAGCTCGCCAATTTTACCGGCGATTTTTTCTTTGGCGACATCTCTAAACAGCTCTGGAACCGGTAATACTAGCTCATTTAATAGCTGTTTGTCTTCATCGCGCCATAGGTGCAGGCTCTTTTGAATATATTCATCCTGCCAATCAAGCTCTGATTTCCCGTCTTCTTTCGGCAATCGTTTTAAAAACTTGCGAAACATAAAAAAGCCACCGATTGCTAGTAATCCAATCATCACTGTACCCCAAAATAAAATGAACCACAAAAACCAGCCGCTTAACATGTTCTCACTCCCTATATCCCTTCTCTCTACTCTATTTTACATGAAGGGAAGGTAGAAGAAAATAACAAAAATGTATGTGTTTTTTTCTATAAACGCTTTTTTGATCAAGAGGCGCCCATTTACTAGAATGACCCAAACCATTTAGTAGAAAAGGAATACATTATTGTATAGCGACTCTACTATTTGGCCATGGTGGTTCGCACAAGGTATTGACTTGAAACGAACGGAAGAGAGCCCGCCTGTATACAGGCAGGCTCTTAATGTTTGAAGTGTGGCATTTGAAAGGAAAATGCTCCGTCTTGACGATGGGCATCCTTTTTGATTTTGATTGATATGATTCTGTTTTCGTAACCTGTATCAATGTCTTTGTCATTCAAATAAAAAGGGAGCATGACACTTTTTTCAATCGGCTGTTCTCTTTCATCAATCAAATAAGCGAGGATGAGCTCACATCCGGAAAAGGTCAGTTTTAAATCAGTGATCGATAGGGTGGAGAGGTCGATCTCAATAATATAATCACGGCTCGTTTCATAAAGATCTATTGGGAGCTGTTCGTCATACCATGCAAAAGGATCGTCCATTAATACATTCAGCCAATCATCTATTTCAAGAAAATCAGAGGAATTCACTTGCTTTTCATTCTCCATAAACACTCCTCCATCACATCTCATAATAAATCATATGATAAAAGCTGAAATGTGTGAAAGACCTAAAACATCCCGTTTGGTCACGGGCTTAAGAGTTTACATATCATGATGTGAATTGTGCTTTTGTCTTGTATGGTTGCGGTTTTTCACTTTTTTACTGCCTGATAGTGGCTCAGGCTGCCCGCCTTGATGCTCTTTAGGAGAGTTTTGACGTATGTCTTTCCCAGTGTTTTTGTCCGTCATCATTTCTCACTCCTTTCTTATTGGTTTTTTTTACGCTTTTTATTGTTTTGCTTTTGTTCTTCTGTTAAAACGAGCTGATCATTTTCTATATAGCCTGCACCATTTCCTTGGCTTTTGGCTGCGTTCATGCCGTCAATGACATGATTTGCTTTTCTTTTTGTCATGTTCTATCACCTCAGCATTAGTATGAACCCGTGCTGCTCAGTTTATGAAGAGTAATCATTTCCTTGTGATAAGCTAAACTTATTGAATTTAATAAAAGCATTGTTATTTACTTATGTATGAATTTGTTTTAAGATGAAATTGTGAGAAAATTGTGGTGAAATACGACGATTTTTCTGAGAATTGAAATTGATCTTGATCATCAAAAGGGGGATTTTGGACATGTCGAAACAGCAGCAAGTCGCTAAACAAGACGCTTTTCAATCTAGAAAAACGTTTTCGACAAATGGGAAAACGTATCACTATTATTCGTTAGAAGCACTAGAGAAACAAGGAATCGGAAATGTTTCTAAGCTGCCTTATTCCATTAAGGTACTTTTAGAATCAGTGCTTCGCCAAGTAGACGGTAGAGTGATCAAAAAGGAACACGTTGAAAACTTGGCAAAATGGGGAACTGCCGAGGTAAAAGAAATTGATGTTCCATTTAAACCTTCTCGTGTTATTTTACAAGACTTCACGGGTGTGCCAGCTGTCGTTGACCTTGCTTCTTTAAGAAAAGCAATGGCAGATGTGGGCGGAGACCCAGATAAAATCAACCCTGAAATTCCAGTTGACCTGGTCATTGACCACTCTGTACAAGTCGATAAAGCTGGAACTGAAGATGCATTAAACATTAACATGGATTTAGAATTCGAACGTAACGCAGAGCGTTATAACTTCCTTAGCTGGGCAAAGAAAGCGTTTAACAATTATCAAGCTGTTCCGCCTGCAACAGGGATCGTTCACCAAGTGAACTTAGAGTATCTTGCAAGTGTTGTTCATGCAATCGAAGAAGATGGCGAGATCATCACTTACCCAGATACATTAGTTGGTACTGACTCACATACAACAATGATTAACGGTATCGGTGTACTTGGATGGGGCGTTGGCGGTATCGAAGCAGAAGCTGGTATGCTTGGTCAGCCTTCATACTTCCCAGTACCAGAAGTTATTGGTGCTAAATTAGTTGGAGAGCTTCCAAACGGAACAACTGCAACTGACCTTGCCTTAAAAGTGACACAAGTTCTTCGTGAAAAAGGCGTAGTGAACAAGTTCGTCGAGTTCTTCGGACCTGGTGTTGCACAATTGCCGTTAGCAGATCGTGCAACGATTGCAAACATGGCGCCAGAATACGGTGCTACTTGCGGATTCTTCCCAGTAGATGAAGAAGCGCTAGCTTACCTTCGCCTTACTGGACGTGATGAAGAGCAAATTAATATCGTTGAAGAATATTCTCGCGCAAATGGCTTATTCTATACGCCAGATGCAGAAGAGCCAATTTTTACAGATGTTGTGGAAATTGATCTTTCTCAAATTGAATCAAACTTATCTGGTCCAAAGCGTCCACAAGATTTGATTCCACTTTCTAAAATGAAAGAAACGTTCCATCAGCACATTGAAAGCCCAGCTGGTAACCAAGGGTTTGGCTTAGAAAAATCAGAGCTAGACAAACAAATCGAATTTGATCTAGCAAATGGTGAAAAAGCTGTGATGAAGACAGGTGCGATTGCGATTGCAGCGATTACGAGCTGTACGAATACATCGAACCCATACGTCTTAATCGGAGCAGGTCTTGTTGCGAAGAAAGCAAGTGAGCTTGGCATGAAGGTGCCAAACTACGTGAAAACGTCACTAGCGCCAGGTTCTAAGGTTGTAACAGGATACCTCGTGAACTCAGGACTTCTTCCATACTTAAGAGACCTCGGATTTAACATCGTTGGGTATGGCTGTACAACTTGTATCGGAAACTCAGGACCGCTTGAAAAAGAAATTGAAGATGCTGTCTCTGAAAATGATCTGCTGATCACTTCTGTTTTATCAGGTAACCGTAACTTCGAAGGTCGTATCCACCCGCTTGTAAAAGGAAACTACCTTGCATCTCCACCATTAGTTGTGGCGTATGCACTTGCTGGTACGGTGAATATTGATTTAACAAAAGATCCGATCGGTGTCGATAAAAATGGCGAGAACGTTTATTTCAATGACATTTGGCCATCAATGGATGAAATCAACAGCGTCGTGAAAAGCACTGTCACACCTGAGCTATTCCGTTCAGAGTATGAAACTGTTTTTGACAACAATGACCGCTGGAATGAAATTAAAACGACGGACGATGCATTGTATAAATGGGATGAAAATTCCACATACATTGATAACCCGCCATTCTTCGAAAACTTATCAGTTGAACCTGGTAAAGTTGAACCACTTAAAGGATTGCGCGTAGTGGCGAAGTTCGGTGATTCTGTCACAACAGACCATATTTCTCCTGCTGGAGCGATTGGTAAAGACACACCTGCAGGTAAATACTTGCAAGAAAGAGGCGTATCGCCTAGAGACTTTAACTCATACGGATCTCGCCGTGGTAACCACCATGTTATGATGAGAGGTACTTTTGCAAACATCCGTATTAAGAACCAAATCGCACCAGGAACAGAAGGCGGGTATACAACGTACTGGCCAACTGGTGAAGTGACATCCATTTATGATGCATGCATGCGTTATAAAGAAGATGGAACTGGTCTTGCGATCTTAGCAGGTAAAGATTACGGAATGGGTTCTTCTCGTGACTGGGCTGCAAAAGGAACAAATCTTCTTGGAATTAAATTCGTTCTAGCGGAAAGCTTTGAGCGTATCCACAGAAGTAACCTTGTCTTCATGGGTGTACTTCCTTTACAGTTTAAAGATGGAGAAAGTGCAGAAACTTATGGACTAACAGGAACAGAAACATTCGAAGTAGATGTTGATGAAACAGTTCGTCCGCGTGATCTTGTCACTGTAAAAGCAATTGATACAGATGGCAACGAGAAAACATTTGAAGTAATTGTTCGCTTTGACAGTGAAGTCGAAATTGACTACTACCGTCATGGTGGTATCCTTCAAATGGTATTGCGTGAAAAATTGGCAAGCAACTAATAAAGCAAAGAAGAGAAGGCGATTAGACAGCTTTCTCTTCTTTTTTAACATAGTGGAGGATCAATCATGTGGAAAAAAGGAATGGCAAGCGCTGTTTTACTTGTGTTGATTGGTTTACTTGCATGGAATGTATTCGGACCAAAAGAACCTGCCATCGGTCTTGAAACAGGGGACAAAGCCCCTGATTTTGAGCTCAAAACCCTTGATGGCAAAACGGCATCGTTATCTGATTATCGAGGGAAAAAAGTACTCCTCAATTTTTGGGCGACATGGTGTAAGCCTTGCCGAACAGAAATGCCAGATCTAGATGCAATTAGAAGTGAAAATGACCAAGTTGAGGTACTAGCGGTGAATTTGACGAACACTGAAAAGAGTGTGGATCACGTCGCCTCATTTATTGATGAACTTAAGGTCAGTTTTCCTGTTTTATTAGATCAAAAAGGTATTCAAGCGAGATATCAGGTACTTTCCTATCCGACGACATACATACTAGATGAAAAAGGGCGTATCCTGTCTGTAAAGCATCAAATGCTCACAAAAAAAGAAATTGAAAAAGAGCTGGATCTATAATGATTCAGCTCTTTTTTGCTTATATTCTAAATGTTTTGGCGAAAATGGTATGAACAGAGTGGAGGTGGTGATAGACATGAGAAGAAGAAAGCGCCGTACATTTGAAGAACTTGTGCTTGAAAATAAAAAAGAATTATTAAGCAATGAGGAATTTTTAAACCAGCTTGAAGAAAAGTTGGAAGAGCGATTTAGACAGAAATAAGTTATGATTTGTCCTTTTTCGTTCATCCTAAAGAAGAGGGAGGGATGAATGATGGGTAGAGAGCATGATAAACAAGCGCAGTTTACACCAGACCATTTAGGGACAAAACCTGTAGCATACAAACGAAATAAAGGCAAAAAGATGCATAATAAATCGAATGAACAGCCTGATGTGATACAGACGAAGGGCGAATAATAGGAGGGAAGCATGATGAATGACAAGTCATATCAATCCAATCCAGATGATCGTTCTGACAATGTTGAGAAGCTGCAGGATATGATCGAAAACACACTTGAAAATATTGATGAATCTGAAGCAGCAATGGGTCTTTCAACAGAGGAAGAAAAGCAGATGATCAAGCAAAAAAATGAAAACCGTAGAACAAGTATTGACGCAATGCGTTCTGAAATAAAGGACGAGGAAGCAGCAAGAAAGAGCGGTTACACTGAATAAACCAGGGATTCCTGGTTTATTTTATTGCCTCTTTTTAGAAGAACCATTTGGAATATGGTAAAATGTCAGAGACGTTAGGTTTTGATAGGAGAGCGATGAAAACGTGTATGTATCTAGAAAAGAAATAGAAGTCCGTTATGCAGAAACAGATCAAATGGGCATTGTGTATCATGCCAACTATTTAATTTGGATGGAAGTCGGCAGAACAGCGTTAATTAAAGAATTAGGCTTTTCCTATGCCCAGTTAGAGGCAGAAGGTGTCCTTGCACCTGTTGTCGATCTTCAGGTTCAATATAAGAAACCACTACTGTACGGTGAAACGGCTACAGTTCACACATGGATTGAAGAATATAACGGCGTGAAAACAGTGTATGGCTATGAAATACAAAAACCTGATGGACAAACGGCTATTACAGGGACCACCTCACATATTTGTGTGGACAAAGAAACCTTTAGACCGATTCAATTTAGAAAAGCTTTCCCTGCATGGCACAGCGTATACGAACAGTCCAAGAAGCAGGTTTGATTCATGGCATTTGGAATTAAAAGAAGAGATTTGAATGCTTGGAAATCAGCTGTTCGGCAAGGGAATGTGGCCTTTTTGACACACTATTGGCTTGATGACCGTTTTCCGCATGCGAATACTGTCACAAAGGCAGCCTGTCAGGATATAGAACAATTAATCGCTTGGGGACAAAAGCATGGATTAAAGAAAGAATGGATTCATGTTCGCGAAGGTTTTCCTCATTTTGATCTCATCGGTGATTCGCAAAAACGAATTTTACAAAAAGAGCGGTCGTTAGGAAACATTCAGGAGTATGGACTTTATATTGAGTGATAAACAAAAAAGATACCCGAGGGATGAGGTATCTTTTTTGTTTATTCATAATGAAATTCTGGTTCTTTCACGGACTCGTTATAATCAATATGCAGATCATGGTTGTCAAAATACCAAATATCACTTTCTTCCACGAAGAAAGTAATGCCTTCTACTTCAGCGGTTGCGCCGGCATTTTGAGGTTCATCTTTTGCGACGCCGAGAGAAAAGCCTTTTTGTACATTACTGCACCCGCCATATCTGACAAAAAAGCGAACATGATCACCTTTTTCTAAATCCAGTTCATTCTTGTACCAATTGAGTGCATCATCTTTTATCGTTAATTTCAATGTGATCGCCCCTTTTTGAAGTCATGCTGTTTTTAAATGCAGGATGCAAAAACAGCTTTTCTTTACTTTTACCACATATTTAAATTGATGAAACGGCTAAAGCCATTTGATTTTCGGTTCAGTTTTGTTGAGAATTCGTTTGAGGTTGGCGATGTGTCTGAAGATCACAAAGCCAGCAAGAACAGCAACAACAATAATTAAAAATAGATCTTGGGTGAATATGCTGTAAATGAATGTGTAGATCCCAGTCAGCATAGATGATAATGAAACATATTTACTAATGTATAAAAATAAGAAAAAAGCAGCGATCATCGTGATAAATAAGAACGGGGCATAAAATAACAGCACGCCGCCTGATGTAGCGACCGCTTTTCCCCCTTTAAATTTTGCAAAGACAGGAAAGCTGTGACCGATAACAGCAGCAACTCCTGCTAATAAGGGATGAATGTCCAGTTGCATGAAAAACGGTAAAGCCGAAGCAAGAGTCCCCTTTAAAATATCAGCTGTGATAACGATGGACCCTGCTTTCACACCTAGTGTACGGAATGCATTCGTCGCACCTAGGTTCCCGCTGCCATGTTCACGGATATCGATTCCCTTTGCAGCTTTCCCGACAATGAGACCTGATGGAATACTGCCGAGAAGATAAGCCAAAATAAACATCAAAGCAATTAACATCTGCATAACTCCTTTATATTCTCCCTCTTGTCTTACATTTTAACATGATCTTATGAAAAACATGGCGATCTTTTTTTGAAAAAAACGATGGCCGATGAATTCAGCTTTGTTTTTAACAAGAAATTCGCTAAAATAGAAGAAAAGGAGTGTCTGGATGAATCATCCTTCAAAACAAGAAATTGGGCGTATATTAAAAAGCAGTAAGCGAATTGCAGTTGTAGGTTTGTCAGATCAGCCGCACCGAACGTCCTATATGGTTTCAAAAGCCATGCAAGATGCCGGTTATGACATCATTCCTGTCAATCCAACGATTGATGAAGCACTTGGGGTAAAAGCGGTCGCCTCTTTAAAAGACATAAAAGAGCCTGTTGATATCGTCAATGTCTTTAGACGTTCTGAGTTTTTGCCTGAGGTGGCGAAAGAATTTCTTGAAATAGACGCACCTGTTTTTTGGGCGCAGCAAGGCGTATATCATGAAGAGGCAAAAAGGCTGATTGAGGAAAATGGCAAGGTCGCCATCATGGACTTATGTATCAAAGTGGCTCATGCGATGACAAAAACTCATTAAATCGTCAAAAATCCTTGTTTTTTCAAGGATTTTTGCTTTTTTGTTGCAGAAATATATTTGCGATTCTAGAAGAAAGCGATAAAATAAGGCGACAGGGACCTATCGGTGACCTTGCATATCGAGAAAAAGAGCGATAAGATAAATGTAGAACATTTGTTCTGTTTTGCTAAAACCATCATATGATTGCATTTGGCTTATGAAACAGTCTTGTTTATAATGGACTTCTAGTTCTGATTGCAGAATGTAGAACATTCTCATAACCGTGCAAAAGAGCATGTATCGCTGAATCACACATGCATGGTGATGATGCAGCTTATTAAAGTGGACAGTAATGAGCAGCATGATCATCATTAAAATCTAGAGAGATCATTGGTGATTAGCCGGTTATGTTTGTTAGTGAAAGGGGATTAAGCATTTGGTTAAAAAGCAGCAAGTAGATTATAACGATGATTCTATTCAGGTGCTAGAGGGGCTTGAAGCGGTCCGTAAACGCCCAGGGATGTATATTGGATCGACGGATTCACGCGGTCTTCATCACCTTGTCTATGAGATTGTAGACAACTCTGTCGATGAAGTGCTCGCTGGCCATGGAGATCATATCATTGTCAAAATACATAAAGATAACAGCATTTCCGTCCAAGATAAAGGTCGCGGAATGCCTACTGGTATGCATAAGCTTGGAAAACCGACACCAGAAATCATTTTAACGGTCCTGCACGCAGGCGGAAAGTTTGGTCAAGGCGGTTATAAAACAAGTGGTGGACTTCACGGGGTTGGGGCGTCCGTTGTGAACGCACTTTCAGAGTGGCTCACCGTGACGATAGAACGCGATGGATTTATTTATCACCAGCGCTTTGAACATGGCGGAAAGCCAGTCACATCACTTGAAAAAATCGGGAAAACGAAAAAGACCGGTACACTGATTCATTTTAAGCCAGATCCAACGATGTTCAGTGTCACCACCTATAATTTTGATACATTATCAGAGCGTTTAAGAGAATCAGCCTTTTTATTAAAAGGGCTAAAAATAGAGCTGATTGATGAGCGCCATGATGTGCAGGAAACCTTTTATTATGAGACAGGTATTGAAGCGTTCGTTGCTTATTTAAACGAGGAAAAGGATGTACTTAGTGAAGTCGTTTCGTTTGAAGGCGAACATCAGTCCATTGAAGTCGATTTTGCCTTTCAATTTAACGACGGATATTCAGAAAATATTTTGTCGTTCGTCAATAACGTAAGAACCAAAGATGGCGGTACGCATGAGTCTGGTGCAAAAACGGCCATGACGAGAGCCTTTAATGAATATGCACGCAAAGTGACCCTTTTAAAAGAAAAAGACAAAAATTTAGAAGGTACAGATATTCGTGAAGGCCTGTCAGCTGTTATTTCTGTCAGAATTCCTGAAGAACTTCTTCAATTTGAAGGACAAACAAAAGGAAAGCTTGGAACGAGTGAGGCAAGGTCAGCTGTTGATGCCGTGATTTCTGAAAAATTGGCTTATTTTCTTGAAGAAAACCGCGAAACGGCGACACTGCTTGTGAAAAAAGCGATTAAAGCGCAGCAGGCAAGAGAAGCGGCTAGAAAAGCAAGAGAAGAAGCAAGGAGCGGCAAGAAACGAAAAAAATCTGAAGCAACACTCAGCGGAAAATTAACACCTGCTCAATCTAGAAACCCGGCAAGAAATGAACTGTATCTAGTAGAGGGCGACTCTGCTGGTGGATCAGCCAAGCAAGGACGTGATCGGAAATTCCAAGCGGTGCTGCCGCTTCGAGGAAAGGTCATTAATACAGAGAAAGCAAAGCTTGCTGATATTTTCAAAAACGAAGAAATCAACACCATAATCCATGCCATTGGCGGCGGGGTTGGTGTCGATTTTAATGTAGAAGACATCAATTATGACAAAATTGTCATTATGACAGATGCTGATACAGATGGCGCGCATATTCAGGTTCTATTGCTTACATTCTTCTACCGCTATATGAAGCCGCTGATTGAGCATGGCAAAGTATTCATTGCCCTTCCACCTTTATATAAAGTTAGCAAAGGCTCAGGGAAGAAAGAAGTCATTGAATATGCTTGGTCTGATGAAGAAATGGATGATGTACTAAAGAAAGTTGGAAAAGGATATACGATTCAGCGCTATAAAGGTTTAGGTGAAATGAATGCCGACCAGCTATGGGAAACGACAATGAATCCAGAGTCGAGAACGCTTGTCAGGGTGAAGATCGATGATGCTGCACGGGTGGAGCGCCGCGTCACGACACTGATGGGTGACAAAGTAGAACCACGCCGTAAATGGATTGAAAAGAATGTCGCCTTTGGACTTGATGAGGAAAGCAACATTCTTGAAAATGAAAACTTGTCGCTAGCTGAGGAGGTTTAAACATGGCACAACAAGAACGATTTCATGATTTACCGTTAGAAGAAGTGATTGGGGACCGTTTTGGTCGCTATAGTAAATATATTATCCAAGATCGTGCACTTCCAGATGCACGTGATGGATTAAAGCCTGTACAACGAAGAATTTTATATGCAATGTATGCGGAAGGAAATACACAAGATAAAAACTTCCGTAAAGCTGCCAAAACAGTCGGTAACGTAATTGGTAACTATCATCCGCATGGTGATTCTTCTGTTTATGAAGCAATGGTGAGAATGAGCCAGGATTGGAAAGTGCGAAATGTGCTGATTGAGATGCATGGAAATAACGGGAGTATCGACGGAGATCCTCCTGCTGCCATGCGTTATACGGAAGCAAGGCTTTCTGCAATTGCATCAGAGCTTTTAAAAGACCTCGACAAGGAGACGGTCGAATTTGTCGCGAACTTTGATGATACAAGCAAAGAGCCTGTTGTCTTACCAGCGATGTTTCCCAACCTTCTTGTGAACGGGTCAACAGGGATTTCAGCCGGTTATGCGACTGATATTCCGCCGCACCACCTAGGAGAAGTGATTGATGGCGTGATTAAGCGAATTGAACAGCCGCATTGTACGGTTGAAGATTTAATGACAGTCATCAAAGGGCCAGATTTCCCAACAGGCGGGATCATCCAAGGTGTGGATGGTATTAAGAAGGCATATGAAACAGGAAAAGGAAAGATTATGATTCGCGGAAAAGCGGAGATTGAAACCATCCGCGGTGGACGCCAGCAAATCGTGATCACAGAAATTCCTTATGAAGTGAATAAGGCCAATCTTGTCAAAAAGATGGACGAGTTCCGCATTGAAAGAAAAGTAGAAGGAATCTCTGAAGTTCGGGATGAGACGGATCGTACCGGCCTTCGGATTGTTGTAGAGCTGAAAAAAGAAGCGGATGCGAATGGTGTCTTGAATTTCTTATATAAAAATTCTGATCTGCAAATCCCTTATAACTTTAATATGGTCGCGATACATAACAGAAGACCGACTTTAATGACGCTTACAACTGTACTAGACGCTTACATTGCTCATCAAAAAGAAGTGATGACGAACCGCTCAGCATACGAGCTTCGAAAAGCAAAAGAACGTCATCATATTGTAGATGGATTAATTAAAGCTCTTTCCATTTTAGATGAAGTCATTGCGACGATTCGTTCGTCTAATGATAAGCGTGATGCGAAAAACAATTTGATGGAGAAATATGATTTTACAGAAGCTCAATCAGAAGCGATTGTTTCTCTCCAGTTATATCGTTTAACAAATACAGATATCACTCAACTAAGAGACGAAGCAAGAGAGCTTGACGTGCGAATTGCAGAGCTTGAAGACATTTTAGCGAATGAGAAGAAGCTGTTTAAAGTCATTACGAATAACTTGAAGAAGTTGAAAAAGACGTATGCTGATGAAAGACGATCCGTCATTGAGGAAAAAATTGAAGAAATTAAGATTAACCTTGAAGTGATGATCGCATCAGAGGACGTGTACGTCACAGTCACAAAAGATGGATACATCAAACGGACAAGCCAGCGTTCCTATGCTGCATCAAACGGTAAGGACTTCGGTATGAAGGATACAGACCGACTGATTCACCAGTTTGAAATGAATACAACAGATGTTCTTCTGCTATTTACGAATAAAGGGAGCTACATTTACTGTCCAGTTCATCAGTTGCCAGATATACGCTGGAAAGACATGGGGCAGCACATTACGAATATTATTTCGATTGATCGCGATGAAACCATTCAAAAAGCGATCCCAATTAAAGAATTCGATGAATCATCGTATCTCTTGTTCTTCACAAAAGGCGGTATGGTGAAGAAAACAGAGCTTCTCCAATATAAAGCGCAGCGCTATTCAAAACCGCTTGTCGCCTTGAATTTAAAAGGTGATGATGAACTTGTAGATGTTCATGTCACAACAGGTCAGCAAGAATTGTTTATTGCAACGAAAAATGGCTATGGATTATGGTTTGATGAAGAAGAAGTGAGTGTGGTCGGTCCGAGAGCGGCTGGTGTGAAAGGCATCAATTTGAAGGACGGAGACGAGGTGGTCTCTGGACAAATCATTGATCCGAAGAACAATGTGCTTGTTCTCACGACACAAAGAGGTGCTGTGAAGCGGATGAACCTCTCTGAATTTGATAAGACATCAAGAGCAAAACGTGGAGTCATCATGCTAAGAGAATTAAAGAAAAACCCTCACAGAATTGTTGCTGTGATTGCTGCTTCACTGCACGATACACTTGAGATTGATACGGAAAAGGGTGCCACGATCCCGCTCGATATTTCCACACTAAGGGCAAATGATCGTTATAGCAATGGATCGTTTATTTTAGATGAGGAAGAGCAGGGAGAAGTAACTCAAGTTCTTTTATCACCTGCTGCATCTGACCAAGATGACAATAAATAAGCAAAATGAAAACCCCCTGCGTAAGGCAGGGGGTTTTTTATGATGAGGTCAATTTAACTCTCGTGATTGCCAAACATGCTTGTGATGGCATGCACTACTTCAATTCCTTGGTAAACGAAAAGAGAAAGTGAAGTGACAGAGAATAGACCTAGAATGAATACTCTTAAGAAAAATAACATCGTGTAAAACCTCCCAATTTTTGTTTGATTTAAATGGTTGGGTTAACACGAGCTACTCGGAAATTCGAAGACTGGTAGAACACTGCAAGTAAATGCTTCTTTTTCCGGTCAAATCGATCAGTATAAGTGATGCGTGCAAATCCAGCTGCCATACTGCCAATGACTAGCAGTGCTGTAAATGCCGCAAATACTGCGTTCACATGTTTTTGTTTCTTTTCATTGCCTGCTGTCTGAACGATTTTCATTTCATGTGATTCTTGATCAGCAACCACCTTTGCATGATGGTATACCTGAACGGAATGAGGCATTGAGAACAAATGAAAACTTGCAAGTGCTATGAATAAGACTGCTAATTTTAACAGCATATTTTTTTTCATTTTTCTCACCCCTTCCTGTTTATTTTCATGATCTTACCACGTTTTCAGTTATTTGAAAAGTCTTATTTTTTTACTTTCCCTCTTTAAAAAAGCGATAAACATCAAGACATCTATAGGACTGTTTCACTTCATGAAAGGTTTCAATTTTATTTATTAAATTTAAAAAAAGTACCGAGATCAAAGATCTGGCACTTTTCAAAAAGAATGTATTGATGTCGGTTTTGCAACAGCTTTTGTAAAGATTCCTGCAATACAAATGGCAAACAGAACAAAAATAAACGCATGAAGCAGACCGACTTGATTGGCGAGCAGTCCTAAAACAGGGGGCCCTGATAGAGAGGCTGTATACCCAGATAAAGTGACGATACTGACACGTTTGACAGCATAGCGGCTATCATCACCAGCTGCTGAAATGGTCAGCGGGAAGCCTAAGGACGCGCCAAGTCCCCATAAAAAGATAGATATCATACACACGACGAGTGAAATCTTTAAAATCACCAAGAATAGTCCGGCGGCAGCAGATAAGATCGCGATTCTTAGCAACAGCACCCTGCCAAAGCGATCAATGAAACGTCCGCTCAGTAATCTGCCACTAATCATCCCGCACAAAAATAATGCATAGATGACCGTACTCATTGAATGAGAAACCTGATAGCCATCAACCATTGCTAGTGGAATCCAATCATTTGCAGAACCTTCTACAAATGCGAGACATAAGGCAATCATCGCTAATGAGATCGTCCGTTTGTTCAGCCATGATGTTTGAGAAGCCTCAACTGATTCTGTCTGCGTCTCATCCGGATCTTTTCCTGTCCCGTGCGGAATAAACCGTGTACAAATCAGGATGCTGAGAAAGAAAAGGAGTGCAATGGTGAGAAGGTGAATGAGGACAGACACACCTAAATAAATAAAGAGAATTCCGGCACCTGCACCAATTAACGTTCCAATACTGAAAGAAGCATGCAAAATCGGCAGGATCGTTCTCTTGATCTGATACTCAATCTCCGTTCCTTCTAAGTTCATGGCTACATTGCACATGCCTGAGCCTGAACCAAAAAGAAAAAGACCAGCAGTGACAACCAGCGTAGAAGAGAGGGCCGCGCCGATTGCAAGGGTTGAGAATCCAATAAACATCAAAAAAGCGCTGACCACAATCGCCACTCGGCCGCCTTTTTTGCGAACGAATACATTGGAAAGAATCAGCCCGACAATGGAACCTACAGATAAGCCGAGTAAAATGAGTCCCATTGTGCCTGTATCTGCTTGCAATAAATCTCTCACTTCTGGTGTTCTTGAAAACCAAGTGGAGATGGAGATCCCAGACATCGTAAAAATAACAATAATCGCTTTATACCACTTTAATTTCATCTAATCCCTCATATCTATGTAGTCATACAGAACAAATCTACTCGATTATAAAGGAGACTTCTTGATTCGTAAATAACATGAGGGAGGATCATCATGAAGAAAATATTCCAACTTCATCATTCTTTGATAGAATAAAGACAAAAGGGGCGATACATATGTCATATCGAATAGGTGTTTTAAAGGGAGACGGGATTGGACCGGAAATTGTTAATTCTAGTATGCGTATTTTAAAGACAGCGTTATCACAGTTCAATGAACCATTTGTGGAATTTGTAGTGTGTCCTATCGGTGCTGAAGCCATTCATTCTCATCAAGATCCAGTGCCAGCTTCTACTATAGCCGCCTTGAAAAAATGCCATGGCTGGATATTAGGACCTCATGATTCAGCATCATATCCTGATCAATTGAAAGAAAGAAGAAATCCAAGTGGAGAACTGCGTCATACATTTGATTTATTTGCAAATATTCGTCCATCGCAATCGCTGCCAGGTGTGAAAAGCGTTGCCAGTGGCGTCGACCTTGTCATTTTTCGAGAAAATACAGAAGGCTTTTATCCAGACCGGAATATGTATCAGGGGACAGGAGAGTGGATGATTACACCAGACGTCGCCATATCTACAGGTGTGTTTACAAAAAAAGCAATTACCCGTATTGCCCACGCAGCTTTTCAACGTGCAGTGGAGAGGAGGGGGAAAGTCACCATTGTTCATAAAGCGAACGTGATCAAATTAGGATCTGGCTTGTTTTTACGAACATGTCAAGAGGTAGCGAAAGCATATCCACAAGTGGAGGTTGAGGATATTCATATTGATGCGATGGCTGCTCATTTAGTGAGACGTGCAGGTGATTTTGATGTGATTGTGACAGAAAATATGTTTGGCGACATTTTATCTGATCTTGCAGGGGAACTAGTCGGCAGTTTAGGAATGGCACCCTCATTAAATTGCAACGAAAATCAAGCGATGGCACAGGCGGCACATGGTTCAGCACCTGATATAGCTGGTCAAAATATCGCCAATCCAATGGGCATGATTCTTTCTACAGTAATGCTTTGTAACTGGCTACATGTGAAATATCAAGATGAAAGATTAAAACAGACAGCCAGTCTGATCGAACATACTCTTGATGAGGCCTTAAAAAAGAACTTGAAAACGAAGGATTTAGGAGGAAATGAGACGACGACAAAATTCACCGAGGCATTCATTCAAACGATGAATGAATTTTCAATAAAAGGGAGATGAACATGAAAACAGAAAAAGAAAAGATGATCAAGGAAGAATACTATCACCCAAATGATCACACATTGATGGCAGATCGAGCAAAAGCACGACAATTGACATTTGCCTATCAGCAAACAAATGAGCCATCACAGAGAAAGGCCATTTTAAAGGAGCTTTTAGGCGCTTGCGGAGATGATGTGGTATTTGAAGGCAGAATACAATGTGATTATGGATACAATATCGAGGTTGGTGAGCATTTTTTTGCGAATTTTGATGCAGTGTTATTAGATGTTTGCAAGATTACAATTGGAGATCATTGTTTGTTAGGTCCGAATGTACATATATACACAGCTGGACATCCGTTAAATCCAGAAGAACGTCAAACAGGTATTGAATTCGGCAAACCAGTCACAATTGGACATCATGTGTGGATTGGTGGCGGCGCCATTATCAATCCAGGTGTGACAATCGGAGATCATGCTGTCATTGCATCAGGATCCGTTGTGACAAAAGATGTTCCGTCAAATATGATTGTTGGCGGGAATCCTGCAAAAATTTTAAAACATTTAGAGGAATGAAAATCTGACGAATCAACCGTTGGATTTTCATTTTTTGTTTTATCTCAATAAGATAAGTATACTTAATAATGAGACAAAGAAAATTCAATTATTGTTTAACTTCCTAGAATATATATTATGTAAACTAGATATTAAAAAAAGAGAACCTTTGACTTGATCCTCTTTATTATTAGATTTTATATTCAATTGACTCAAACGCAGCACTATTTTCCAGTCTCAGCAAACTGTTTCAATCGATCTCCAATTTCATCTCGTACCTTTTGGAAAAATGCCCACTTCTCTTCTTCTGTTCCTTCTGCTTTTGCTGGATCATCAAAGCCCCAATGGACACGCTTGACATGTGGAGGAGTCATTGGGCATTTATCAGCTGCGTCACCGCATAGTGTGACGACTAAGTCAGCGTGATGCAATATCTTCTGATCAATCAGGTCAGACGTTTGATGAGAAATATCAATCCCTATTTCTTTCATTGCTTTTACAGCATTCGGATTTAATCCATGAGCTTCAATACCAGCGCTATAGATCTTCCACTCATCTCCAAGATGTTTTTTAGCCCAACCTTCAGCCATTTGACTGCGGCAAGAATTACCGGTACATAAAAAGTATATTGTTTTCTTTGACATGTTGATCGTCTCCTTTAATGTATAATCATTAGCCAGAAATACAACGCTAAAAGTGTGATGAATAGTGTTGGTACAGTTAAAATGACCCCTATTTTGAAATATGTCCCCCAGGAAATCTTCACCCCTTTTTGAGAAAGGACGTGGAGCCATAGTAGTGTTGCTAAGGAGCCAATGGGCGTAATTTTTGGTCCTAAATCAGAACCAATGACATTTGCGTATATTAACGCTTCTCTCATCATTCCTTGTGTATCGGTGCCGGAAATGGCTAATGCATCGATCATGACCGTCGGCATATTATTCATGACAGATGAAAGAATTGCTGCGATAAATCCCATACCAAGAGTCCCTGTCAATAAACCTTGATCTGCTACAGCTTGAATCACGCTTGAAAGAGCATCAGTAAGCCCTGCATTTCGCATGCCATAGACAACAACGTACATACCTATGGAAAAGAATACGATCGCCCAAGGAGCTTCTTTTAGAACGCTTTTTGTTTGAACAGCAGGGCTTTTTTGTGCAATGACCAAGAATAAAATGGCAATCACTCCAGCTATGACCGATACAGGTATAGATAAAAATTCGCTTGCAAAATAACCAATCAACAAAAAAGCTAATATATACCAAGATAATCTAAACATCTTTGGATCTTTTATTGCTTCCCTAGGTTGCTTTAACTCAGTCATATCATAGCGTTTTGGTATACTCTTTCTAAAGAAAAGGTACAGCACAGTGATACTCGCTAGCAATGAAAAAAGGTTTGGAACAACCATTCTGGATGCATATTCAATAAACGTAATGTTGAAATAGTCGGCTGTTACAATGTTCACCAAATTACTTACGACAAGTGGGAGCGACGTTGTATCTGCAATAAACCCACTCGCGATAATAAAAGGGAATACAATTTTTTCATTGAAGTGTAATGCTCTGACCATGGCTAAAACAATGGGTGTCAAAATAAGTGCAGCACCATCGTTTGCAAATAAAGCAGCGACGATTGCCCCAAGGATGGTCACATACACAAACATACGTAGCCCACTGCCTTTTGCAGCCTTTGCCATATGCAATGCTGCCCATTCAAAAAAGCCGATTCGATCAAGTATGAGTGAAATGACGATTATTGCGACAAAAGCCAATGTCGCATTCCAAACGATGCCTGTCACGGTGATCACATCGTCAACATTCACAACACCTACGATTAAAGCTAAAATAGCTCCTCCACAAGCGGACCACCCTATGGATAAATTTTTTGGCTGCCAAATAACCAATACCAAAGTGAACAAAAATATGATTAATGATAAAACGGCAAAACTCAAACCCATCCCTCCTTACGAACAAGACATGTTTGTTGCTTTATGTTGTATACTTTTTATAAGGTCGTCTTCTTTATCAATTTGATTTAAGATGATCCGAATCGTCTCAAATTCTGGACACAGTGTATTGATTGAATAATAACGCCACTGCCCTTTTCTGTTCTCCTGAACAAATCCAGCTTTTTTTAATTTTCGTAAATGCTGACTAATCGCTGGTTGACTCATTTCGAACATATCTACCAGTTCACACACACAATATTCCTTCTCCAAAAACAATTTCATCATGATCAGTCTTGTTTGATCACTGAGTGTTTTTAAACAATTCGACATATGTGTCACACCAATTGAAATATCTGTAGTCACAATGATTCCCCCTCTTTTCAACTCCTTCAATAGTATATAACTGAAAACTTATATAATCAATTGATTATATGAATTCAAACAAAGATTCATTCGTGTGAAAATGATTGATTTAAATACCCACTTCTCTTCTTCAAATGAAACCACATAGTTATTTAAATAGCCCAGTCCTCCTAATTGGCAAAAAGGTGTTGATAAAAACAAAAGACAGAGATCTTGTGCCTTTTATCATTCGAGTGAAATTATATAATCAAGAAGAAAAAACTTACGAGGCAAAGGCGGTTATACATGCCACTGGTACGTGGAAAAACCCTAACCTAATAAATGCTGAAGGGATTATGACAGAAAATGAACAATCGAATGGTATTCCTGATATTTTAAATCGCGATCTGACTCGGTATCAGAATTGCATTAGTTAGCATTGGGCTTCTGCTGTTAACACTTTGCTCGAGCTGCCAAAGCTAAAAGAGACATCAAAAAGCACAGAAATGATATGGATTTTAAGAAAGCAGGATATTAGTGAGGTATTAAGAGGAGAAAACAATGATCAATTGCCTGCAAGAGGTCAACTAGATGGGAAGGACCCTTCTTGGTGTCCTTTGATCAGAAGGAGAAAGAGGGTCCATTAATAAAGATACAGTTATTGTTTCAACTAATTAAAGGACCCTTGTTCTTGTCTTGGTACAAATTAGATAGGTCATAAAGGTTTTTGGGGTAATTCCATTATTTGAATCTCCATTCCCCATGAAGTTGTGATATAGAAAAATCCAAGAGGACTCAGCTCTCTAACTTTAACATCAGGCTGTTCTGCAAAGTATTTCAAAGCCTCTTCTATATCGGTGACTGTAATAGCTAGATGGGCTACACCGATATCACTGGGTTTTAGGTGAACATTCTGTTGATCTGGCGTCGACCATTGAACCAGTTCGATCTTTCTACCGCCATATTGCAAAAATGCCGCCCCTTCTACAACTGAATGTTCGTGAACCCCAAAGTATCTTTTTAAACTATCGTCCTCAAACTGCATCCGTCCTGGCCGGAACAAGACTTCAAAACCCAAAATATGAGTGAAGAATTCAACTGCTACTTCGATATCGGGTACTACAAATCCTGAATGCTCGATTGTGCCTTGGAAAATTGTATTTTTCATATCGCTAAACCCCTTTGATTTTTTGGAAGTAAATGATTCATAATAAAGTGGTATTTAAAGCAGCTATATCACACGAGCACCAATTAGGTTCAATACAAGTCAAGTGGTGTTGGCACTACTGCAAGATTTAGAACAACAATACCTGTGCCTTGAAATACTATAATATTCTTTTGTGATTTCTGAATCTTTTTTGAATATCCATTAAAATTTACATGTTCCATCTGAACAATCATCATCGAGCGACGACTCTAATTTATGCTCTTCAACCTTACGATTCGCGTACTCTTCTTTCCATACCTGTTGTAATGTTTCTAAAAACACTTCGCTAGGTTGTGCTCCTGAGATGACATATTTATCATTCACAACGTAAAAGGGAACGCCCTGAATCCCAATTTTTAATCCCTCGGCTCTATCAGCTGCGATATTCTCGCTATATTGATCATTTGATAAAACATCCATAGCTTCGTTGCCATCAAGCCCTATTTCACTTGTAAGTTGAGCAAGTGTTGCGTGATCACCGATATCTAGTGAATCCGTGAAATGAGCTTTCAAAATACGCTCCATAAACTCCCGAATCTTCCCTTTCTCTTTTGCATAATAAGAAAGACGAAGTGCATCATATGAATTCGTAGGAATCATTGTATCAAATTGATAATCTAACCCAATCTCTTTTGCTTTCTGTTTCAATTGATTGTTTCTTACTTTTGCTTTTTCATATGGAATACCATGCTTGGAAGATGCTACTTGATGGATATCCATTCCTGTATTTTTTTTCGCATATGGATCTAATTGAAAATGACGAAATAAGACTTCGACCTCTTCTTTATGTTCAAACTGTTCTAACCCTATTTCAAATTGACGTTTGCCAATATAACAAAACGGACAAACAAAATCAGACCAAATTTCTACTTTCATCATATGTTCCCCCTTTATAATTTTGATGAATGTATTTTGTCTATTCTTCCTTATTACGCTTTTGAACGTGCGAGGTGGGATGATGTTAATTAAAATCTTTTTAACTAATCCCACCAATGCTTTTTTTAAAACGTTCGTGCTACCTCTTTTGCTTTTTCAATTGTTGAAGTAACAATTTCTTCTTCTTTAGTTGGATCATAGTCAATACCTTCAACAAAAATCGTTGGTTCCACTTCAATTCCAACAAACTTCAGCGCACCTCTTACGTAAGAATCAGAATGTTCCATTCCAATTGCCTGTGAATAAAATCCTCCCATACCATGAATATGGATTGCTTTTTTCCCTTTCATCAATCCTTCTGGACCTTCTGATGTATATTTAAACGTTTTTCCAGCACTCATGATTGTATCAAAATAGGCTTTTAATAAAGGTTGGATTCCTAAATTCCACATTGAAGACTGAATGATGTATTTATCTGCTTCCATAAATTGTTTTGTGAATGCATTCACTGCTTCTATTTTTTGTGCTTCAACATCTGTTAGCACTTCCCCACTTCTTAACTTCTTTTGTCCAGTTAAAAAATCAGCATCGATTAATGGCACATTTGCATAATAGACATCTACTTCTATTATTTCATCTGTTGGATTTACTTCCTTATATTCATTGATAAATGCTCTAGCAACTTGCGTACTTCTTGATTGTTCCTCACTTTGAGGTGTTCCTTTAACAAATAATACTTTTGACATGATCATTTCCCCTTTATGATTTTGATTTTGAATACTTATAAAAAGAATTCACACGCAATATTTTGGTATGACTCTAAATGATTCCTATAATTTCTGCTGAATCAACAACCTCATACAAAAAGCTCATTTAATGATTATAAACAATGGGCATTTTTCCGATTAATTGGGGTTGCCTAGCAGCGTCATACATGAGTTTAGCGACATTTTCCCTAGATACGGACATTTTAGCTGGCTGATCGCCGAATGAATAACCGTAAGATTGCCCGTTGTATTTGATATTAGGATTAATGATTCGAACGACTGTCCAATCCAGGTTCGATTGATTAATCAGTTCTCCCATCTTCTTCATTTCGGCATAACCATTTGGCATTAGAAGTTTAGGCAATATTCTTGGCAACATCGTCGATAAGCTTTTCTTATCGTCTTCAGATTGCAAGGCTGGCGTCGCGAGTGTAATCAACCTTTTTTTGGTGAACTTCTTCATCGCTTTGACAATTCGGTTATGTCCGTCGGCGATCGGTGTACCTTTTTGTTTTCGAGACAAATCAATGCCGGGACCTAAGGTGCTTATCACGACATCAGCTTCTGAAACTGCCGTTTCAATAGATGAAGTGTTCGTTAGTTCACCCGTTACAATGCGTAAATTCGAATGCTTTTGCTTTATTTTCTCAGGGTTTCTAACATATACCGTAACCAAATCTCCGTTTTCTAATGCAAACTGTGTTAAAAGTTGACCGATTGCACCAGTTGCACCAAAAATAGTGATGTTCATGGTCGTCTATCTCCTTTTGTTATTCAGAATGATCACAATGATTTCCTTGATCAAAAATCTTTCGTAATAACATGTGTTATTTAAGCAACGCGCGTTGTATAATTGATGATAAGATGAAAAAGAATAATAAACAATAACCAAAATAGCCAATATGTAGTTTACGCAACACTTCTATATGTATTGTCGTTTTTAGACAAGATGATGAACCCTAAAAGGAGAAGAAAAAATGATTATGCCAAAAAAAGATCCGAGAATCCTTCGTACAAGACAGTTGATTGTAGACTCTTTTCTTTCGTTAGCTAGTGAAAAAGATTTCAACCATATAACGGTACGTGATATCACAGAAAAGGCTACTATTAACCGGGCTACATTTTATGCGCACTTTGACGATAAATTTGATTTGTTACATTCTACAATCACCAATACATTTACAGACAAATTGAAAAAAAGACTCAATGATCACGATGGATTCAATGAAAAAGTCATTGCAAATATTTTTCTAGCCATGTGTGATCACCATAAAGAGATAAGCGACCTATGTCCCAAAGGTTATCATTCTTTAGGAACTATTATCGAAAGTAAAATTAAAGAGGAGTTACAGAAACTAATAGCTGATCTTATGCTAAAAGGAACTAACAACATCATCGAATTAGAGGATAAACAAATGGTAACAACCCTATCTACTATGCTAAGTTGGGGGATATACGGAGCTGCATACACATGGAATAAGGATGGAAGACTTATTTCATCAGAAGAGCTAGTGACTAAGACCCTGCCTATCTTTAGAAATGGTATGAGTCAGTATTATTTTTAATGAAAATGATGTTAACAATCTGCTTGAGCCGGCAGTGCTAAAAGAAATATTAAAAAAACACAGAAATGGTATGGATTTAAATAATGGGGTATTTGGGGGAGTGCAAGAGGTCAATTAGGCAGGCTCGATTTGTTGTTGCTTAAATGACTGGTGATAAAGAGTCTGCTGAAACGTATAGCACTAAAGTTATAAAGCTTTACTTTAAATAGTGGGATTCTTATACGGCTATTGTTTATCAGATCATACAATGGATCTACATTTACCTTCTTGTACAAGTCAATCCTTTTGTTTGTCTATATCTCACCTCTTTCAAATTTCAAAACTTCTACGACCTTCTCAATAAATTAAATCGGTCGTAGAAGATTTGTTATACTGTAAATCAAATATTCTGGGATATTTCTTTTAAAAATTGCTTTCTCTTTTCATCTGTTGTTAAGTTCACTCTAGAAAAATGAATCCATTTCGTGGATTCGTTTTTTATCCCCAAATCAGCTAGCGTTCTGTCAATGAAAACGCTTTGAATAGCATTTCCAGCTTCAGATTCTATATACTCTTTATCTGTAGTTGATGTTGAGATCACGGTTGTTTTTTTAATATTTGTCAATAAACCTTGTAAAGTACCAGTGTTTTGATCTTCAATGAATGCGAAACCGCTTAACATCACTTTATCAATAAATCCTTTTAACATAGCAGGTAAGTCCCACCACCAGACAGGGAATATAAATACCAATTCTGTTGACTGTTTTAATTTTTCTTGATAATCCTTCACTAATGAATAAGGCGTTTCTCCTTTATGAAAATGCTTTAATTCTTCAGCTGTAAAAACAGGATTAAATCCATCTTTATATAAATCGATCACTTGAAACGGTTCTTTCTTTGTTTCTAATTTTTCTGTTATGGAAGTCAAAATGGCATGATTATAACTTCCATCCCAAGGATGTGCATAGACAATCGTTTTCATTATTCATTCACCCTTCTTCTGAGTTTTGCATCATTTTTTGATGTACATTCATTTTATTGTGTGCTATAACATACTACAAGTACGGTAATCAAAGTGCGATACTAACCCAAAGGAGAGTATAAAATGAATGAGGAGTCCTTCCAGACGAAAGCTGAGCTAAAAGATACTGGTTTTGGGTATACTTTGTCATTAATTGGTGGGAAATATAAAATGCCAGTTCTGTATGCTTTATATTCAAACGATGGTCCTGTTCGCTATAATCAGCTGAAACGTAAGCTCGGAACGATTTCTTTTAAAACATTAACCAATACACTAAAAGAGCTTGAAGCGGATCACTTAATTCATCGTAAAGAATATCCCCAAGTGCCTCCAAAAGTAGAATATAGTTTATCTGAAAAGGGTTTATCACTGATGCCTGTATTAGATGAGATATGTTATTGGGGAGAGGAACAAATGAAAAATAATTAGGTAGAGTGGAAAGAAAGCTACTACAGTTTAAACATGCTTTCTAAAGTAGCTTTCTTCTCATCTTATATCAATCTGATTGGCTCATTTTGTTGATGCGCTAACTCCATTCCTTCTGCCAGATAGAGAGCGTTCTTTTTATCTATATCATCATCAGGCCAATTGTGGATCAGTTGACGTAATCTAACTGCAACGGTCTTACAAACATCTTTCTACCAGAGTCCTAAGGTTATTTTGATTTAATCCCTGCCCCACAAAGAGGTATGATAATGGTTTCTTCTGATTCCTTTTGATATTTCATGTAGCCAGCAAAATTGATGGCAGATGTCACTTCGACATAAAATCCTTTCTGACTCAGTTTAGAGCGTGCATGTATAATTTCTTCTTCTTCAATATCAATAAACGTACCATTCGTCTTGTATACAGCTTCTAAAATTTGTTTGGAGCGAGCCGGGGCAGCAATAGCGATCCCTTCTGCTACGGTCCCTTTATTTGTGACAGGTGATGCTGATTCTTCTTCATTTTGATAGGCTTTCACAAGGGGTGCGCAGTTTTTCGCTTGTACAGCAACAATTTTCGGTATGTTATGAATGAGACCATTTTCAAATAACTCTTTAAAGCCATAATACGCACCGAGCAGCAGAGTGCCGTTTCCAACCGGAATGATTAAAGCATCCGGTGCTCCTTTTAGTTGCTCAAAGATTTCATAGGCGTATGTTTTTGTACCTTCGAAAAAATAAGGGTTATAGACATGGCTTGCATAAAAAACGTTTTCCTCGTCTACTGCCTTTTGGGCCGCAGCTGCAATGTCCTCTCGTGTACCATGAATTTCTTTAATCGTTGCTCCGTGGGCTTTTATTTGAGCGACTTTTTTAGGTGATGTTTGATCACTTAGATAGATGTCACAGGCAATACCACAACGCGCAGCATACGCAGCAATTGCCGTTCCTGCATTCCCGCTGCTATCAGCAATGACTTTTGTTACCCCTAATTCCTTAGCTTTTGTCATTAACACAGCTGCTCCACGGTCTTTAAATGATAGTGTAGGCATCATATAATCAACTTTTACATAAGTGTTTGGCTCATTAGGATCTAGAACGATTAAAGGAGATTGGCCCTCGCCCATTGTCACAGTTTCCCACGTCTTAGAACCTTTTGGAAATGGCATGGTTTCAACATAACGCCATAATGAATTTGGATAGTGATCCCAAGCTGTGACGTCTATTTTCGGGGTATCTTTCACTAGATTGAATACTCCACCACAATCACATTTCCATAGAGTTGGTGTCATCTCATATTTTTCCCCGCAATGGTTACAAATTAATTGATTCATTCTTCATCTGCCCCTTTGAATATTTTTTTATACAAAATATAATTTTTTATATAGGGTGGTCAAAAAAATATTCTAAATATATGCAATGGCATCCATTTCAATTTTGAATCCAAAATGTAATGCATTCGTTGGCACAACCGTACGAGCTGGTTTATGTTCACCGAAAAATTCGGTATAAACCGTATCTACTTTGTCCCATAATTCAATATCTGAAATGTATAATGTCATGCGCAAAATCTTTTCTTTTTTACTTCCTGCAGCTTCTACAATCATCTCCACATTCTTAAGCGCTTGTAATGTTTCTTCTTCAATGGGGCCGAACTCTTTTTCTGTCGTTTCGGGATTGATAGCAAATTGTCCCGAAACATAGACCGTGTTTTGATGAATGGTTGCGAATGCATAGTGTCCGTTTGATTTTAGATTTCCTACCTCGAGTACGCTTTCCATTTTGACACTCCTTACCTCGATTTATTTTTGATTTCATCCAAATAGCTATAGACGGTTACTTTGGAAATGCCTAACATAGATGCGACCTTCTCAACAGATCCTTTCATTAAGAAAATGCCCTTTTCATCCATGAATTTGATTAGTTCAATTTTTTCATGACGTTTCATGACTGGATGAACACTGTTTTGAATGATTTGTTGGATCAATTGATCTACTATTTCTTCCACATTTTCAAGATCATCATTTGATGTTGTTTCTTTTTCTTGAGCTTCCACTTGTGTAGAAAGAAATGTGTCCATAAATTGCTGCATTTGATTTAGTGCTTCAACATCAAAATTGATACAGAAAGCACCGATTACTTTTTGCTTTGAATCACGTATTAATGAAGTCGAAGAACGAATCGTACGCTTATCTTCTGTTACAAATGTATAACCAGCCAAATAATCTTCTTTAAAATCTTCTGATTGTAATACAGTCTTGACTAGATGATCAAATGATTGGCCGATTTCTCTTCCTGTCACATGGTTATTTACTGTAAACATGACAGATGCTTGAGGGTTCGTTAAATCATGAATCACCACTTCACAATTTGGTCCAAACATTTTTGCAGTAGATTTTGCTAAAGGAATATAACTCTCTAATAACTTTTTAATATGTTCCATGCCTAAGCACCTCATTTTTTTATTCCACTAGATTATATAATTTTTTATATACAAAAACAATATATAGATTTATTTATATGTTGTAATGCTCACAAGATCACAAATATGAAAATCACCACATAAAAAAAGCAGCCATTGACTGCTTTTTGCTTATGCTCCTTTCTAATTGTCTTCCTGCTGGATTCCATACAAAATGACGTCAATTCCCCATCGGAACCGTTCCATTGATACGGTATCACCTGCAAACATTTCTTCTTTTACACGATGAATGAAAGGAAACTGCGTTTTGTCTGCTTGAAGAAATGCTTTTTTTGTGTCTGAAATCTGTGAAGAGCCTTGTTTCTTCCAAGAGACCTTTTCGTAAGCTACGGAAGATACATATAACAGCAATAGGTCTACTCCCCATGCTGCGGATGTAGATTTGATCCCGCCTTCATGCAATGCAGCGAGAAGATGTTCGGTCAACTGAAGAAAGTTCGTTCCTTGTGGAATGGTGGAAAGAGAAATTTCAGCGAGACCAGGTTTTTCGAACAGCAGTAGGAAATAAGTATGCAATATGTCGAATAACTGTTCTTTCCATGTGCCATCCTCTGACTCTGGATAAACCATTTGTCCGAGACCATAATCCAATACGTAAGCACTGAGTTCTTGAAAATTGTTCACGTAGACATACAAGGATGCAGGTCCCGTATCCAATGCTTTAGCCACCTTACGCATACTCATGCCCTCTATTCCTTGCTCCTTAAGAAGCTCATAGGCCGTTTTCACAATAAGCTCACGGCTTAAGGGTTCTTTAGCCGGCCGAGACCGGCGACTTATAATACGACGATTTGAATTGTTCATACTCTCTTTATAACATGTCAAAGTAAAATAGTAAATTGAGCATCAATCATCATCCTTTTGAAAAGAATTCATCATATCTGCAAGCTTGACCGCAGCGTCTTTTGAAAAACACAGTTTTAAACTATTCTCCGATTCATGAGCTTTTTCCGATGAATATTCGTACATCATGTCTTCGTATTCTTCAATCGCCTTTTCAATATGATGAGGATGTCGGACAATAGCAAGTGCTAGCTCCCTTGCATCAAACATCGCCATGTTCACACCCTCGCCTGCGAATGGCGACATGACGTGAGCTGCATCACCGATAAGCGTTACTCCTTTATGACGATTCCATTTAAAACTGGTAGGAAGCGTATAAATCCGTCTTGGAATGATGGCATCTTCTGCATAACGAATATAGTTTTTCAGCTGATCATCCCAATCACTAAATAACGCTAATAATTGTTCTTTTGCTTCTTTCGCTTGATGAAACGGTATACCACAAGTCTCGATCCAGTTGCGTTCTACCATAAGGCTTGCATACACTTTGATTCGGCCATCTCCGTTTAACTGCCCAATCAGTCCTTTGTGGTCTGCCAAAGCAAACATCTTACCTCGTTTATTAAATTCAGCTAAATCAGGATGGTTCTCCTCTACGCTTAAGACATTCAGTTCTAGCATCGTGAGCCCAGAGTATTCAATCTCAATATCTGTTAACAGAGGACGCACACGAGAAAAAGCACCATCAGCCCCAATCAAAAGGTCAACTGTTTCGACAACTCCGTTTTCAAAATGAAGCTCTGTCATACCACTTTCTAATGAAACGCATCTTTCTAGTTTATACCCATATTTGATGGTTTCAGCATCAATTTGTTCTAACAGTAGTTCACATAACACACCACGATCAATTTCCGGGCGAGTACCTTTTTGATCTGATTCCGTTTCTTCATCTAAATAAATTCTTCCTGATTTATCAAGTAATCGGAAATCTTCCCCTTCATAGCGGGCCTTCTTTTGAAATTTCTCATAAACTCCTGCTTCTTTTAAAGCTTTTTGACCTGTTTCTTCGTGAATATCCAGTGAGCCGCCTCGTTCAAGGCTCTTGTCATGCATCTCTCGTTCATAAATGGTTGTTTGTATACCGTAATTTTGCAAAATTAAGGCAAGTGTTAGTCCCCCAGGTCCTCCTCCAATGATAGCGATTTGCTTTTGATCCTTAGATAATGATGTCATCTTCTGCATCTCCTCATCCCTTTGTGGAAATCGTTTTAAATTACATCTCATTTATATCATAACGAACATCGTTCGTAAAGAACAGTGTTCGTTTAAAAATCGTTTGTTTTACGATTGTGTTTTCATGAAAAGAATCCAATCGCCCAACATCATATGATACACTCCATTTAGGACGGTTAAAGGTTGTCGAATCATAACAACGATACTTAGGATCAGTAGATCTCCATTGTTCTCATTCTAAGTGTAAGAGGTGTTCCTATGAATAAATTATTGGCCATGTTGATATTAGGATTGAGCTTTAGTGGTGCCGCGCTCATTCTTTCAGTCCCTTTGTTATTCAAACCGAAAACAGAACAATTTGAGCTGGTGTTTGCTGCTGGATCATTGGGCGCTTTCGCAGTATTTGCTGTCTCATGCCTAGTGCTTCGAAAGCAATTCAATCGCTAAAAAACCTAAACAAAATCCACCGTCATGAACAGTGGAGATTTGTTTAGGTTTTTGTGATTTTTTAATATGAATTTAAAGAATGTGGTATAAGCTGACACCGATACTGAGAGCGAATAAAACAAGTGCAGGGATTGCTTTTTTAAAGGGATCTTTGGCCAATACGATCAGAGTAAATGCAGCTGCCAGCATCGTACCTCCTAACAATAAGCCTGATAATAACGCTAATGTTGGGATCCATATGCCAGCTAGCATTCCAGCAGCTCCTATTAACTCAAGAGCCCCCGTTAAAACATTGAAAAATGCGGGTAAACCAAATCGTTTAAACTCTTCTGCCATTTTTCCTGATATGATTTTCGTTCCTGTGAGGAAAAAGAAAACAGCCAATACAATTTGTAGAATAAGAATGAAAATAGTGATCACATCTTTCTAAGTTATTTGACCAGAAAGGGTCGCTTAATGGACACCGGTTTCTGGGGCCATCTTGATAAAATCTCACTTCCACATTGAATGGATGAAATTTATATGTCATAGCATATATCGTGCAAAAATAGAGGTTGTTTCTACCTTACAGATTTATCAAGATGGATAGTCTGAATAGAATAATTTGTTTAAAAGTAATTTTAATTGTTCAATCTCTTCATCGCTTAATTGATTTGTCACAGTTCGATGTGCATCCATGACGACAGGAAGAATCGCCTTTTTGATCTCGTCCCCTTTTTCTGTTAAAAACAGGTGATGCGAGCGCCGGTCTTGTTCATTATAGATTTTTTTGACAAGCCCTTTTCGTTCCATTGACTGGATCATTCTTACGACAGTGGTTTGATTTTTATCAATGCCTTCTGCCAATTCTTTTTGAGTTGAGCCTTTTTCACGGCTAAGAATACTAATAATACTCCACTGCTCTGGTGTAACACCGTATGGCTTTAACCTATTCGTAAAATAATTCGTCATTTTCACATCAGTGCGATGAACGAGATAACCTATTAAATCATGTAACTTCATGTAAACACCCTCTAATCATTTTATATGCTATAGCATTTATATTAGTGGAGCGGTTAAACATTGTCAAATTGTCTACATGTTATGCTTAAAATCAATTCCTGACATGATATACGGCAATGTTGATTTGATAAATTCTTCTGAAGATATGTGCGAACTATTTTTTCTCCACTCAACAGAAGCTCCGTGAATTCCCCAGCTTAAAAAAACAGCCGTGACCTTCAACACTTGCTTTTCGACATTTGTATATTGATTCGCTAACAACTGATAAAAAATAATTTCAAGCTGTTCTCGAACAATTGGAGCAAGTTCAGTTTCATATTCTACTTGGCAGCGGTTATGCAGAGATTGTTGGAAACTGGCTAGCGCTTTAAAAATATTCATCATTGTATCTTCATCTAGTTTACTATTGTTAAAATTGATACTTTCTAAATTAATCGACAATACTTCTGAGAGTGTTTTATCTAATAAATCGTATTTATCCTCAAAATGATAATAAAACGTGGCTCGGTTAATCATGGCTTCTGCTGTCACATCTTTCACCGTAATATCCTTAAATTCCTTTTTCGATGAAAGCTTCATGAAAGACTCCATGATTAATTTGCGCGTTCTTAATACACGCGGATCTGTCTTTGGCTGCGTCATCTTCTTCCCCCCTTCTTTTTAAACACATGCTTGAATCTGTCGGATAAACAACAAATTGAAGAAATTATTGGTGTTGATCTCACTCATTCTGTCTTAAGATTCAATTGTAAAGCAAATGATGACTTGATTCAAACAACTGATCAGGACACATTTTTTCCTGAAAAATTAAGGAGGAAACAACTTGAAAAATAATGACATGTTTTGTGATTTAGAAACTGGTGTATGCGGTGTAGGTGAAGAAGATATTCAGGTCATTGACTTTCACCAACCTAAAAAAAACATTACGCTCTACTATGTAACAGATCCAATTTGTTCTCATTGCTGGGCAATTGAACCTGTCCTGCGCCGATTTAAAGAGCAATACGGACATTATTTTCATTTCCAGACTGTGTTAGGTGGACTGCTAGAGAAATGGCATGACGGTCCAATTGATCCTGCGAACGGAATTTATAAGCCTGCTGATGTTGCGGGTCACTGGAGAGAAGTCGGAGAACATTCTCGCATGCCAATTGATGGGTCCTTAATGATTGACAATCCTGTTCAATCCTCCTACCCGTCCTCTCGTGTGTTCAAAGTGATTCAAAAACATCACGGTGATGAACAAGCCTATACGTTTTTACGCCGTGCAAGAGAAGCACTATTTGCATTCAATCAAAATATATCTGATATTACGGTTTTAATTGATATCGTCAACAACCTTGGACTGAACGGAGATGAGATTTTACATGAAGCGGAGCTCCATAGCGGACAAGACTTATTAAATCAAGATTTTGCTCTTGTTCGAGACCTCGGTGCAAGAGGTTTTCCGACCATCATCTTCGTCAATGAAGAAAATAAAGGAGTTAAAATCACGGGTGGTCGACCATTAGACGTCTATGTGGATGGATTAAAGCAAGCTTTAAACACAGAAGAGCTTCAACCGAAAAAGCTACCAGCGGTTTCTGCCTTACTCGAAAAAGAAAAATGTCTATTCTCTAAAGAGATTGAAGTGATGTACGATATTGATCAATCGGGTGTGCAGACTTTTATGGAGAAAGAACTTTCACAAGTACCGTTTCATATGAAAGAAGCTCTAGGAGAACAGTATTTCACAACTTCAACATAAGGAGAATGGCGATGGCTTACGTATTACAAGTGGATTTTAAGATGAATGGCCCTTTCGGAGATGAATTGGCAAAAGAGTTTTCTGATTTAGCGAGAAGTATTAATGAAGAGGATGGGTTCATATGGAAGATATGGACGGAGAATCCTGAAAAAAATGAGGCTGGCGGAATTTATTTATTTGAAACAAAAGAAGAAGCTCAAACATATCTCGATATGCATGCTAAAAGAATCACTAGCTTTGGCATAACAGACATCAATGCGAAAATCTTTGACATAAATTCTGAGCTGACTCATATCACAAAAGGTCCATTAAAAACGCATTAAGATTAACACACGAAAAAAGAGCGGTTGTTGACTGCTCTTTTTTCTTATGAATGAAGTAAGATATTCAACTTTAAACCGATTCATTAAAAGGTTATGATCAGCAGTTTCCCCTAGCTCACTTGTTGCTTGTTTTTTTAATTAAGTCTACACCATCATATGATAGGGTTTCTACATGTGTAGCCTTTTGCAGGATGTAATGATCAAAAAACGTCTTCGTATAGTCCGTCACAAGATGATGCATCTCTAATGCATCTCTTGTGCCTCTAAGTTCCTCATCTACACCGGTAAACACGATGTCACAGTAATCTAAATGTGCAGCACCATCAACAGTGAAATAATAAGTTTCCATACTATTGTTGTCACCAATGATCGCATTCATATTATAATTCGGTTCAGAAAACAGGAGCAAAAAGGGTTTATTGAGGTCGCTGTCGAGAAGGCCAAATGCACCACTATCTAAGCCAGCCCCGCAGACAAACCGGTCGTCATCCCGGCAAACCATAACCGCTGTAGGTCCGCCATAAGAATGTCCAGCGATACCCATGCCAGTGTCGAGTAGCAGTCTGTCATGAAAAATGGACTTCCATTCTCCAGAGTTTAGTTTGTGAAGATGATCGGCTACGTACCTTACATCTTCTGCCTGTCGTTCACTATATCTTGTTAACTCGTTAATGATTGGCAAGGAAAGGATGTTACGGCACATCTCAATAGCCGTTTCATCGTCAGGGCGCATATTCATCTTACCTGCCAGTGTTATCATCTCTGGATCTTCAGAAAACGCCTTAATGACTTCCGAAAAACCCTTTGATACATTCAACAGCTTCCCATCTTTCCGTTTGTACATGGTGCTATCCTGATGGCCGATACTGACGACAACATACCCTTGGCTTGCCATATCTGTACAGATGGCTGTGCCCCATTCAGGTGAACCACCCCCGCCACAAACATAGAATACCACTGGATAGCGCTCTTCCTTCCGAGAAAGAGCCAGATCGTCATAACAATGCGTTTTGATATCGATAGAGAAGAACTTTATTTCCTTCAAATACTCAGTGACAAGCGGCTGGTCATGAAGCATTTCGTAGACTTCAGGAAACATGTATGTGGATGGAGTCTTTCCTTCACTGCTATCAGATGGATAGTACATAAATGCGGTCAGTTCTCTTTTGGATTGATCTGATGCCGTATACTCAAAATCCATCTGGATTCGGCCGACTATGTAGCTACCGATTGGTTCTGGAAATGTGTCATACCTTTTCATTCTTTTATGCCCCTTTCATCATGAAAATGAATATCGGTTCTTTGCTGGCTGAGTATCGTATTGTGATATAATCTTGAGTCAAAGACAAGCGCTAAGAGAAAATGAACTTGCTGAATGGACATCATGATGGTGAAAAATTTCTGAAGAAATGATAGGGTGATAGCGATGAGAAGACTTGAGTCTGGTATATCAGTAGACAACGAAACATTTTCTGATGTTGCCAGGTATGAAAACGAAACAATTAGCAGAACGACAATCATCAACTCAAATATTCGTTCTCCTATTTTTGGAGCTGTCACTTGGATCATCTTGTATTTGATACGTGTGATCTGACGAATGCGAGATTTTTTGCCGGTAGTACGATTGATCATTGTACTTTTAGTCATTCAGACTTGCGCTCTGTGGGCATTGGCAAAAACGAAGCTGTCTTCACCAATTGCGAATTTTCTTCCTGCGATATGAGGGGAATGACATTGGAGAATGCTACGTTTATCGATTGTACTTTCTCTAATTGTAGATTCAATGACCGTGTTTTACAGGCAGCGAACATCGTCAATTGTACCTTTGCTGGTAAGCTAATAGATATAACGTTTGAGGGAAATGGCAAACAAAAGCTGATCGCCAATTTTGAAAACTGCACCCTTGATGGTGTTCGTTTTATAGGCTGTGACCTAGCGGCATGTATTCCGCCAGCATCCAAAAACCATTTATATGTTGAACATGTATCTGCACGAGTGAAAAAGGCCTTAGAGAAGATAGATGATGATCCTACTCTGTCTGACCATGATCGGAAAATAATAGTGCGGAGTCTGCGGAAGCTTGAACAAATGGAACAGTATATTTTTAACACGAAATATATGGAGAACATACATGGGGCCGCTTTTGTTGAACGCTTTTTCAGTCATCTTGGATGTAGCAAGGATCACATGTAGCGTTTGCTACATCTCTTTTCCTATTTTATCTTTATGTGGTACATCAGTTTCGAGTATATTTGAGCGGAATGAGTTCTTCGATTTTCACCTTGACCAGCTCCCCATCCATATCAAGAATGACAAAACATGTTGGCCCAAAGTCTGAAATGAGCTCTCGGCAGATGCCGCAAGGGCTGACTACCCTAATTCTTCTATCTTCTTCATCTGAATAAGGGTGTCTCACTGCAACAATTGTATCAAAATCTTTGTATCCATTCGATAAAGCGCTACCAATCGCAATGGCTTCTGCACAAACAGTTACCCGTCCGATATAGGCTTCTATATGGACAGCTGATATGATTTCTCCTGTTTTCATGCGGATCGCTGCCCCTACATGATGCTTGTCATCTTCATAAAGACTGATAATCTTCTTTTTTGCTTCGTCTATTAATTCGATATCTTCTTGTGATAGATCAAACGTTCTCATTGCGTTCCCCTTTCGCCTCACTGCTCGTATGTATTATACCAAACATGAGGTGATGAACTGAACTTCACTCTCCTTTGCAAACCAGCCAAAAGACCGTTTAATCTGTAGTGAATTGCCATTCTGAATGTATTTCATATTCAATTGAAAAAGGCTGCTTTCAAGTAAGCAGCCTTTTCGCCTATTTACACCAGAACATTTACCCTTTCTAGGTGTGAACTGAATCGCTAACGATTGATCACTTGAATGATTTTCTTCAGAGCATCTGCCGCTTCTGGAATTGGCATGACAACAAACACATGCAGCATTTCAGGATAAACAAAGGTTTTGATGTCCATTCCTTGTTCTGATAGTTTTTCATCGAGCTTTATGGCATCTGGATATAACATATCATGTGTTCCGATAAAATGAGTGATCTTCCCGATCCCTTTAAAGTCACCGTAAATGGGACTAATCAATGGGTCTGTGAGACTTTGATCAGCTGCCCACATTTTTGTGATGACTTCCATTCCTTGATGACCTAGAATCGGATCCTTTTTTGCGTATTCAAATATGAGAGGGTTGCTCATGCTCATATCCACACACGCAGATAGTAACACGATATCTTTCGGCTGCGGCAGATCCTCTTTCTTTAAAAGGTGCGCAAGACCAAGTGAGATGTTTCCGCCAGCTGAATCTCCCATGATCGTCAATTGATTGGCACTTCCGGCAGTTTTCAGAAGGTCTTTATATAGGTTAAGCATTTTCGGATACGTATCCTGGTTGCTATAATGAGGAACTTTTGGGTAAATAGGAGCAACTACTTTCGCACCTAGTGATTGCGCCATTTTATCCATAAACCACCAATGGACATTCAAAGGCTGATTTGTCCACGCGCCACCATGTAGATAGAGAATGACTTTTTGATTTTGTGATGCTTGTTCATTCAATGTGAAAACTTGCATGCCTTCGAATGTCTGCTCTTGTACCTCACTGATTAACTTCACATCATCCCCAATGGCATAAGGCTGCGTATTTTCAATTCCTTTTTGCTCAAGAAATTTTTTTGTCTGTTCGATACTAGAAAAACTCTCTTTATTACTTTGCGAAGCGAATAATGTTTCAAATTGAATACTTTCTTTAGAACGTTCACCATGATACATTTCTACACTCATTTTTTCTCTCCTTCACTCAATAGGTTTATTGATCATCCTGCTTTGGAACACGAAATGATTCCAGGTAGACTTGTACTTTTTTTTCAGGGGTTTTTAATAAGTTAGATAAAAGGTCTTGAATGAGACGAAGGCTTTTAATTTTCTTTTCAATTTCTTCATGTTTAAGATGGACAATTTGTCTTAGGGTATCAAGGTCTATGTCTTGACTTAGCATGTCCATAATTTCAGCTATTTCCTTTAATGAATAACCGAGCGTTTTCGCATCTTTGATCAATTGAATTTTCACAACATAGTCGTCTGTATAGAATCTGTAACCGTTTGAACGTCGTCTTGGAGCAGGTAATATGTTGTGCTCTTCATAGTAACGAATTGCGGCAGGACTCACTCCTGTTTTTTTGGCAAGTTCTCCTCTAGTCATCAACTCCATCGTTACTCCTTTTTTATTATTTTGTTTTACTATATGTACATTATAAAGGTTGAACTATACTTCAAGGTCAAGGTGAAACATTTTTCGGCTAACTTTTGTTATCAAATGATTGTAGCGAAGAGATCCCTAGCTTAACCATCCGAATAGAACATCTTCAAATGGTTCGACTTTACTGATTGTAGATTCAGAGGGGGTGAAGTCAACTTTTTTTCTGAAAAAATAAATTGAAATATCGATCATCATTTTATGGTTTAACATATTTAAGGTTGCTGTAAGGTTCGGATTAATACGAGTTAAGGTTGAGGTTGTACAATGGGTTTGTAAGGAATTGAGGGATGAGTCAAATGGTCCCCTCTTCTAAATCAATCATAGAGGTGAAAAGCTTTGAGAGAAAATAAAATTTTGTCTTCATTATGTTACTTCAGTATCTTTTTTGCACCGTTTCTATTTCCGATTATCGTTTATTTCTTAGGAAAAGACGAAGTGAAATACCATGCGAAAAAATCACTATGGACACATATTATTCCTTATTTGATTTTCGGTCTTGGTATTGCCGGTTCAGGTTTACTTGGCATGAACGATATCAGTCATGCTGGTCCGTTCTTAATTGCAACATATGCTGTGACATTCCTTGTGGCGATCTACTTCTTCATTTGGAACATTGTGAAAGGCATAAAAGTGTTTTCAGAATAAGAGTTAGAAAAAACGGTTCTGTGATTGAGCAGAACCGTTTTTTTGTATGTCCGTTTAAGCGGGTAATTGGATATCAATCGTTGTTCCTTCTCCTATCATACTTTGTATTGTAATATCTCCCCCATGTTTTTGGATGATATCTTTTGCAATCGCCATTCCAAGGCCTGAGCCTGCATGTGTCCCTCCAGTATTCGTCCCTCTATAGTAGCGATCAAACACTTTTTCTAGCTCTGCCTCTTCAATTCCTTTGCCGTTGTCTTGAATGGTGATGTGGGTATGTTCTTTTTGTTCAAGCTGTACAATGATTTTCACATCAGCATCATTGTGAACAAGGGCATTTAAAATGAGATTGGTGACCGCTCTTCGTATGAGGATCGTATCAATATTCAGCATGAGCTTGTCTACATTCGTTTGTAGCTCAATGGTCTGATCTGCATATCTCGAATCGTTGAGGATATCAATTAACGTTTCACGCAGCAATGGCACAATGTTCACAAGCTCTTTATGCAACATCACGTCGTTATTTTTCAGCCTTGTTGTTAAATTGAGATCCTCCATCACATCTTTGATGTACAATGATTTATTCTCAATGATGTCAGCGTAATGTCTGATATCTTGTTCTGAAAGAGGATAATTTGGATCTTTCATGATTTCTGCATAGCCTTGAATAGAGGATAATGGTGTTTTAATATCATGAGAAATATGACTGATCCACTCTTCTCGCATTTGCTCTAATTTGTCTTTTTCTTTTTGGCTTGAAGCGAGCTGCTCTGATAAGTGATTGACATTATAGAACACATCTTTATATATCCCCTTCGTTGGCAACTTCGTCGTATAATCTCCGTTTGCGAGCCTCTGGATGCCATGAATGGCACGGCCGAGCGGTTTGATGAGTTGCCGGCTGAATAAGTATCCAATGAATAAGGCAATGATGGCATCAATCGATAATAAAATCATCGTCCCGATATTGAATTGCGATATTAATTCTTTCGTATCAAAAGAAAATAAATATTTTCCGATGGAAGGGTCCTTAAATCCGATGAAATAGCTGTATTCCTTACCCTTTCCATTTTTTCCTCCAGCATAGATCGTCGACATCAATTGCTTATCTTTATATTTATGTAAGTTAACGACTTCTATAGGTGTGTATTTGCTCTTTAAGCCTTTAGGTGCTAGTGCATGATAGACGTCTTGTCCATTTTCGTCTAATATTTGAATCCACGCATTTTGTTGTTTTAAAGCTTGCTGTCCTTCTTTACTCACAGTGATATCTTGATCAGACAAGGTGATGTATTGTTCAAATGTTCTTGTAAAGGTTTCCGGCGTATTTTCTTCGTTTTGCTGACTGCTTGCTTGTAGTACAAGCCATATCATGAATCCAAATAAGTTAATAAAGACCGTGATAATGGTCACGATAATGACAGAGACCATGTATCTGCCTGTTAATCGCCATTTCATCTTTACGCATCCTTTACAACAAATTTATAGCCAAGCCCTTTGACCGTCACGAGAAATTCTGGTGTAGATGGGGAATGTTCTATTTTTTCCCGAAGTCTTCGTATATGAACCATTACCGTATTATCAGAACCGAAGAAATCCTCTCCCCAAACCGTTTGATAAAGCGTTTCTTTACTGATTACGCGATTCGGATGCTGCAAGAAATAAGTCATCAACATAAGTTCTTTCGGAGTGAGTTCAATTGCCGCTCCGTTTTTCGTCAGTTCGGCTTGCTGCTCGTTTAACTCAAATGGGCCTTTTTTGATCACGGGCTCCGCTTGAGAAGGCTGTAAGTATGATGACCGTCTTAGCTGGGCTTTTACCCGGTAGGCGACTTCTTTTGGACTGAACGGTTTTGTAATGTAATCATCGCCGCCAATGGCAAGTCCTACAATTTTGTCTGATTCCTCTCCTTTTGCTGATAAAAAGATAATCGGAACATGCGAGACATCTCTGATTTGTTTGCAAATATCGTAGCCTTCTCCGTCTGGCAGCATAATATCCAGTATGACGAGATCGGGTTGTTCTTGATGAAATAGCGTGAGCCCATCACGGGCAGTTGAAGCTGTTAACACCTGATCAATGCCCTCTCTTGTTAATACGGTATCGATTAATTCCAATATTTCTTTTTCGTCATCTATAATCAATACTTTGCTTTGAACCTTTGGCATGATAATCACTCTCCTGAAGTCATTGTTATTATTATACCCAAAGTGTTGACGTCGTGAAAAATCAACTTTCTATTTACACAGAAAAAAGCCAATTTTCTTTTTTGATGAGAAAATTGGCTTTTCGTGTTTCTCTAGCGTTTGACCACAAATGTTGTCACACTTTGAGCCGGAAGATGAGCCCAAAATTGATTGCCCGAAATCGTGATATCTGTACCAGGCTGAAGGTTGCTGCTGCCGCTCGTCACCCATCTAGACGCCTGAGAAACGGAGCCATTTTGCACGACGAAGTGTTGATTGACCCCTGCATTGTTTTTGTTAATCGCGACAATGACGACCTGATTGTTTCCTTTATAGGCTGAGACGAAAACATTCGGTTCAGGGCTTTTCGTTGCATCAATTCTGACGTACCCTGGACGCACAAACTTGGAGAAATGCGCCATGTTGTATCCACGTTTGCTAATCATTCCATCTTCCTTCATAGGACCGTATGATCTCCTAATGTACCACCACACATACGCCTGAAAGTCCCCTTCCACCATTGAATGGTGAATATGCTCTGATACCCCTAATGCCTCAGGCCAGCGGTCCGCTGAATTGTTATCACTATTCGGGTAGTAGACCTCTGTCATCCATAGCTCTTTTCCCCCTCCTTTTTGTTTGAAAAGAGGATACGGAAGCTGACTGATTTGGGTCCCGTATAGATGAGCGCCGAGAATGTCCATATTTCTAAGCGCCTGCGGATCGTTTAAGATAGGATCTGAGATATTCTTAAGGTATTGAAAGGATTCTGGTGCAATCACACGTGCATTAATGGAGCCGGCATTTTCTCTCATGAAACGCAGGATTTCCTGAGGCGTCCACCATGTCCATTCGTGTGCATAATCGGGCTCGTTTTGAACAGAAATCGCATAAAGATTGACTCCGTTGTTCTTCATGTAAGTGACAAAATCATTCAGATGCTGAGCATATGCTGCGTATTGATTGTATTTAAGCCGTTTGGCAGGTGATCCATTCCGGTTGAATGTTTCAACCATACTGCTTGGAGGATTCCAAGGGGAAGCAATGACTAGAGCACCATGCTCGATCGCTCGTTTGGCCGTCGCGACTTCTCTGCTCCAATTGTTTCTGTTTTCGTCTACATATATTCTAAGAATGGAAAACCCTAACTGATTTTGTCCATTGCCAAAGGCGGTTTCCCTTTGTGGCGCTGTCAAATCACCAATCCAAGCTGGGTGGTTCATTCCGCCAAAACCACGAATCACTTGTCTTTCTGCGTTGAGGTTAATGTTTGCGTCACTGGCTGCTGATACCTCAGCTACTCCGGGTCCAATGAACATGACAGACAGCATGGTGAAACACACCAATAAAGCAAGCATTGGTTTTTTTATACATGACATCAAATTCCCCACTCCTCTATCAAACATTTAAGCACCTTTATTCTCTACCTTTGAGTAAACTGCCAAGAATCAAATTGGAATAGATTTCCCCCGCCTGTTCCGGTAAAGACAAAAAATACGTTGTGCACACCGGATGCGCCGTTAATCGCTGTTTCTATTTCCCGCCAGTTTTGTGTTCCACCGGTGGAAGGAACATCAAGTGTACCGACCAGTCTGCCGTTTGCGCTGCCAAGGCGTACTTCTATTTTCCCGCCTACTGTCGATGCGACATTGGCTTTAAATGTTCTAGCGCCATTTGAACCAAAGTCTACATTCCCTAAAGCCACCCAATCGCCGTTTTGAATGTTGGTGACATGCTGGTTATTCACTGGTCCTCCTGGTGCTGACGAGGCTTCTGTCAAAATGCGTCCATTCCAAGCGAATGTTTCAGCTTCAACGCGTTGATATGGATTCAGATTAGATAGCTGTTTCACTCCTTCATAATTGGCTGCTACTTCTCGAAGGGAGCCATCTGCATTATGCACAAGCTTATTAATATGTGGAGAGCGGTAACCCTTGCCGGCCCCGTATAAAGCAGAGCTAACGGTTTGCGTATGATACACCACATACCACTCATTTTTAAAATTGAACACCGCATGATGGTTGTTACCGCCGCCACCAAAAAAAGCACCCGGATTTTTTAGAAAGTGTCCTTTATATGTGAAGGGTCCCATCGGACTTGAGCTCGTCATATAGCCGATTTCACCAGGTGGTTTATCAGCAGGATGAGAGCCGCCAAAATTGATGCAATAGGAATAGTAATAGGTTCCGTTATACTTATGCATCCCCGAATCTTCAAACATAAAAGGAGCATCAATGGTGGATGCGCTACTGGCCACACTTGTCATATCAGCACCTAGCTTCAGGACTCTTGCTGTTTTAGGATTTGCCCATTGTCCCTGCGTTGGATTGGAACCGCCTGGAACGCCTCCGCCGGCATATAGATAGCCAGTACCGTCATCATCTACAAATACGGCCGGATCAAAAAGCCATACAACTCCGGACATGCCAGGTGTACTTGGCGTAACGAGCGCTTTTCCAATTGGATCAGTCCATGGGCCAATCGGGCTGTCTGCTGTAAGGACTCCAATCCCTCCGCCGCTGTTAGCGAAATAAAGGAAAAATTTATCCTTTCCATTGATCTTCTTTACCGCCGCTGATGGGGCCCATGATGCGCCTGCCCATTTGGCAATGCCTCTGCCGCCATTTGCCCCATTTGCCCCCGCTACTGGAATCGCTCCGTGATCGGTCCAGTTGACCATATCCGCCGAAGAGATGACGAATACTCTATTCAGATTCGCAAATGAATTGTCCTTAATCGTTCCGTTGCTTTGATATTCATAGTCATCACTCGACATATAAAGGTACACTCTTCCGTTATAGGTAAGCGCAAACGGGTCTGCTCCTAAGTGATGGTCAATGAGCGGGTTTGCATTTCCTACTTGCTTGGCAATAGGAGTGCTTGCCGCATTCGCTTCATATACCGGCAAACAACTCAGTACCAAAGTGAAAATCAATAAACAAACGCTGCACTTCATCCTCGTCCTCATCGTGTCATTTCCTCCTGTTTTCATCTTCCTGATATTGGGGTTTAGGCCCAATTTCAAATTATGTTGATGTTTCGTGATGAAGAATGAATACAAAGAATGATTTCTCCCTGTGAATCCCTGTAAAGAGTGCGATGAAAACCCTTACTTTTTAACTAGAAGACAACAAAAAAATGCAGTCTCCATTTTGGAGCTGCATTCTTCCTCATTGTTCAATAAATGTAGGCTACATATACCGAGCGGTCACCATTTTCTTTCTCGTGTAAAACTCTACTCCGTCTGTTCCATTGGCGTGCAAGTCTCCGTAGAAGGAGTCTTTCCAGCCGGAAAATGGGAAGAAAGCCATTGGAGCAGGAACACCAATGTTAATGCCTAACATGCCGGCTTCGATGTTTTCACGAAATTCTCTTATGCTTGAAGCGCTGTCTGTGTATAGGCAGGCACCGTTTGCGAATTTTGATTGATTGGACAGGTCGATTGCTTCTGCGAGTGATGAGACACGGACAATGGATAAGACTGGGGCAAAAATCTCGTCCTGCCAAATTTTCATTTGATTTGTGACATGATCAAAGATCGTTGGTCCGACAAAATACCCTTCTCCATTTGTTTCGTTATCTTGTCTGCCATCACGAATCAGGCTTGCGCCTTCTTCAATTCCTGATTGGATATATTGAAGAGTTCGTTCTTTATGCTCCTTCCGAATGACTGGTCCGAGAAAGACATCTTTATTTATTCCGTTTCCGATGACAAGCTGGTTGGATTCATCGACCAATTGTTGAATCAAGTCGTCCGCCACGTCTTCTTCCACTGCGACAACGGCTGCTGCCATGCAGCGTTCACCTGCTGATCCAAAAGCAGCGCCAATGATTTGTTTTGTTGCCGATTCTAAATCAGCATCTTTCAAGACGATGGAGTGATTTTTTGCACCGGCAAGTGCTTGTACACGTTTACCATGTGCTGTTCCTTTTTTATAGACGTATTCTGCGACTGGCTGAGAGCCGACAAACGAAATGGCTTTTACCTTTTCATGTTCAAGCAGACCGTTTACTACATCGTGAGCGCCATTGACAATGTTGAGCACACCTTTTGGAAGTCCCGCTTCTTCAAATAGTTCTGCTAACCGTGCAGCAAGGATTGGCGTCCGTTCTGAAGGCTTTAAAACAAATGTATTTCCACAGGCGATGGCAAGCGGGAACATCCAGCATGGGACCATCATCGGAAAGTTAAAAGGGGTAATGCCGCCGATGACGCCAATTGGGTAGCGGTACATGCCAGACTCTAGACCAGTCGCAATATCAGGTAGTTGTTTCCCCATCATTAAGGTTGGTGCACCAGCGGCAAATTCCACACATTCAATTCCTCGCTGCACCTCTCCTTTTGCTTCTGTTACACTTTTTCCGTTTTCCAACGTGACGAGTTCAGCTAACTCATCCCATTTCTCAACGAGTAACTGTTGGTATTTAAATAATATACGTGCGCGCCGGGGAACAGCTGTTTTAGACCAAGTGGTGAACGCTTCTTGTGCTGCTTGGACTGCATGTTCTACATCCGTTTTTGTAGAAAGCGGTACTTCTGCGATGACTTCGCCAGTAGCTGGATTATAAACAGCTTCCGTTTGGTTCGTTTCGGCGTCCACCCATTGTCCATCAATATAATTTTTCAACGTTTGTACATCTGTTTTGGTCATGTTCCCTCTCTCCTCTTTGTTTGGATTGTGATGCAATCGTGTGTTGATTTATCGTCATTGTCTCATCTAAGGGGTCTTCATCTGTATACACTCTTTGTCAAATGAAACCACAGTTTTGCTTTACGTTCTGATAATACATGTGAAGTCTCTACCTTTCAGCTTCTTTGGTTCCGCAGATCTGTCCCCCTTTTAGGTCGTTTTGTCTGTGTGTCATGTGGCATGATCATGTTAATTAATTGATGATATGTTTTTGGTTAACTGTTGGTTAACTTTAGAAAAATCATAATATTAAAAACGCTTTCAGTCAATGATCAGTTTGTTGATCTAAAAAAGCCTGATGCCAGGTGCATCAGGCTAAGACCGTTTATTTTAGTTATTTAGAAGAAATTGCGTATTGACTCGGCTCTGTATAAGCCGGGAGCATCTCTCCGTGTGCTTCGATTAATTCATTACATAGTTTGATGGTGTCATCAATTGATAATTCAGCACTTGTATGCGGGTCTAATAATGCCGCTTGGTAAATGTGTTCTTTTTTGCCGCTGATTGCAGCTTCAATCGTCATGAGCTGTGAGCTGATATTGGTCCGGTTGAGTCCAGCCAATTGTTCAGGTATCTCTCCGATATAACATGGCATGATACCGCTCCGGTCGGCGACACACGGTACTTCTACACAGGCTTTTTCAGGAAGATTGTGAATGAGTCCACCTGTGTTCAGTACATTTCCACCAAATTTAAAGGGAACGTTCGTTTCAATCGCTTCAATGATACGTGAACCATATTCTTTAGAGCGCGTATGCGTGATCTGCGTGTTTCCCACAAGGTCATGTTTCATCGTATTCCAATTGTTGATTTGTTCCTCGCAGCGTCTTGGGTATTCATCGAGCGGAATGTTAAACTGTCCAATCAGTTCTGGATAACGAGATTTGATAAAATACGGATGATATTCTGCATTGTGCTCTGAGGATTCGGTGACATAGTAACCGAATTTATCCATTAGTTCAAAACGAACCATATCTGGATGCCGCGTTTTTTGTTTTTCTTTTGCTCTTGCTTTGATTTCTGGATACAAGTCTTGACCGTCCCGTTTCACTTCTAATAACCATGCCATGTGGTTAATGCCGGCAATTTTTTCTTCAATGCCTTCATGGTCCATTTCAAGTGATTGAAATAAATCTTTCGTACACACCTGTACGCTATGGCAAAGACCAACCGTTTGAACCTGAGTATAACGCAGCATAGCGCCAGTCAGTGTGGCCATTGGATTCGTGTAATTTAACAATAAAGCGTGTGGACATACCTCTTCCATATCCTTTGCGAAGTCCAGCATCACAGGAATGGTTCGAAGTGAACGGAAAATGCCGCCGATGCCAACCGTATCTGCAATCGTTTGTCTTAATCCATATTTTTTTGGAATCTCAAAATCAATGACAGTGCTTGGCTGATAGCCTCCCACCTGGATGGCATTGATGACATATTTCGCATTCTTTAAGGCTTCTTTCCGGTTGTGATACGACTGAATGGTCACATGTGCACCGTAGTTCTCTTTTAAGTGACGCAGCATCGTTTCTGATTCTTTCAGCCGGTTGTGGTCGATATCATATAACGCAAATTCAAAGCCGGCAAGTGCGGGAACGAACAGACAATCTCCTAATATATTTTTAGCAAACACGGTACTTCCTGCACCGATAAATGTAATTTTAGACATAGACGACACTCCTTTTTACATCAAGGTTGGATTACCCTTTAACAGAGCCTTGAGACAGCCCCGCGATAAAGTATTTTTGCAAAAGTAAAAACATCGTGACCATTGGCAGCATCGCAATGAGAGCAGCGGCGCCAACGAGCTGGAGCTGGTGTTGATTTTGACCAAAGAAATTGGATAAGGCGACTGTAAGTGTATGCATCTCTTTATCTTGCAAGAAGAAGATGGCAAATTGATAGTCGTTCCAAATATACACACAGGCAATGATTAAAACAGAAGCGGTAATTGGCTTCAGTAGCGGAAAAACGACGGTGAAAAAGACTCTGAGTGTTCCCGCGCCATCAATACGAGCGGCTTCTTCAAGCTCCTTTGGAATCGTCGACCGGATAAAACCGGCATATAGAAAAATCGTCAGTGGCAAAAAAGCAGCGACATTGTTTAAAATAGCGATTTGATAAGTATTCATCATGCCAATTTGTACAACCATTTTGTATAGCGGGACAAGGGCGGTGAGCGGCGGTATCACCATAATGGCAATGAATAAGAGATACACCGCTTGATTCAGTTTTGTTCCTCTTCTTGCAAGCGGATAGGCGGCAAGTGATCCAAAGATGATGAGTAGGGCAGCCGAGCTGAACGTAATGATCACTGTATTCAAAAAGGACTGACCAAGCTGAGCATCTGTCCATGCCATCAGAAAGTTTTCAAAATGAAGCGTTGATGGGAACAACCATTTTGAGCTAAAATCTCCTATCCCCTTTAGAGAGGTCGTGACTAAAATATAAAATGGAATCAGGTGAAGCAATGTTATCAAAAGGGCGAGTAAGGAGTACCATCTTTTCTTTCGTTTATAGGCGTTATCCATCACACCTCGGTCTCCTTTCGTTTGAAATAAATGAGCGCTGCGACACTTACGACAAGGATGATGACAGCCATAAAGACACCTTGCGTCGCTGCATAGCCTGCATCCTGCCGTTTGAAATACAAATCGTACATAAAAGTCGACATCGATTGCGAGGAATCTCCGGGTCCTCCGCCAGTGAGCGCGACAATGACATCAAATAATTTAAGTCCACCGATCACATTGAGCACAACATTGATGGTGATAGATGGCATTAAAAGCGGTAATGTGATGCGCCAAAATTGCTGAAGACCTGAAGCGCCATCGAGTTGTGCTGCTTCATAATAATCTTTAGGAATGCTTTGGAGTCCTGCTAAATAAATGATCATGGCAATCCCGACGAATTGATACGTATTCACAAACACGATGATCCAAGTGTTTAGCTGCGGATTACCAAGTGCGTTCATTGGATCAAATCCAAAAAGGGTGACAACGTCGTTTAATGCGCCGCCTTGGTACGCAAAGACAAAATACCAGATATAGCCCATAGCAATCGGGCTGATCATGACGGGTAAATAGATCACCGTTCTTGTGATGGCTCTCATCTTTAAACTTTGATTTAATAAGAGTGCATATCCAAGTCCAATCATATTTTGTAAGATGGTGCTCCCGATGCCGTAAAGAAGGGTATTTTTCACAACAAGCCATGTAGTTGGATCTTGCAGTAGTCGTTTGTATTGATCCAGCCCAATCCACTCATACTGTTGTGAAAAACCGTTCCAATTTGTAAAAGAGAGCTGAATCCCGTTAAAAAAGGGATAAATGATAAAGGCACTGACAACGAGAACAGCAGGCAAGTACATCCACCAAAGTGAAGAATTTTGGCTATTTTTCATCTTCTGTTTTGGAAAAGAGGTAAATGTCGCCGCCTGTTTTTCTTTTGTGATGTCACTCATTGGCTTCACTCCTGTTTCAGCATGAGCCTGCTATTGTTTTTTCAGACGCTTATATTCCTCTTCCATTTTCTTCGATAGTTGTTCCGGTGTGATGGAGCCTGCTAATAATTCTTGGCCGGTCGTTGCCATGACAGCCCACATGCCGCTCGGTAAGTATTTCCGATCAAAATATGGTTCAATCTTAATATCTTCATATTGCTCGTAAAATGTAGAATAATAGTTTTTGGCTTTGACTTCTTTTAAAGCCGTTTCAGAGGAAGTGCCCTCTGCGATTTTTTTTGCGTTTTCAGGCTTTGCTAAAAAGTCAATGAATTGTTTTGCTTCTTTTAGATGCTTTGAGTCTTTCCATGCCGCAACAGTAAAGCGTTCTCCACCAATCCAGCTTTGCTCATCTCCTTCATGAATAGCTGGTACGGGCATGGTGCCTACTTTGATCGATTGATTGAGTTCAGTCGCCTCAGGTCCTAAAGATCCTCCCACAAAGGTGAAAGCGATTTTGTTTTGTGCCATCAGCTCAGGTGCTTGGGATAGTTTCGCCGTGAGCACATCTTTGTTTAAAAGCTCTTCATCTTTCAGCTCCTTCATAAACTGTGCAAGCGGTGTATAGTGAGACCAATCAAATGATCCATTTTCAAGGTCTTTTCCGTATTGATGTTTTTGATCGGTAATGAGTAAAGGCGTTGCCAGCTCATCAAAGACTTGGGCAATATTTGAATTGTCGCCTCCTGGAATCCAGAGTGGCACCACTTCCCCGTTACTTTTTTCTTTGACAGTCTGTAAAGCACTTTTCAGTTCATCCAGTGTTTTAGGAACTTTCATGCCATATTTTTTTAATAGATTGGCATTAAAACTAAGTCCGTCTTTTGCTTGATTCAGCGGATAGGCATAGACTTTGCCATCTTTGTCTTTTAAAATTTGATCGAGTGAAGGATCGAGTTGTTTTACCCAGTCCATTTCCTTTAGATCAGCCACATATTCGCTATATCGCAGCTTGGCCCAGCCGTGTGTATCAAATAGGTCTGACATATCGTTTGCGCCCATTTTGACGCGTATCATATCTTCATAGCTGTTGCCAGGGAAGTTGGCATCAATTCGGATGTTTTGATGTTCTTTTTCAAAATCACGGATCACTTCTTCAAATGCCTTTCTCTCCCCGCTGTTACTCATTGTGGAGAATAGGGTCAAGGTCACTTTCCCGTTTGCTTCAGACGCACCGTTATTGCCGCAAGCAGACAAGATCATCGACAAAACTAGAGCTACACACAGCATCAGAATTTTTTTACTCATCGTTTCCTCCTTTTGATCACTGAAAATTCAGACGATTATCGGTAGAATTCATGCAGTTGCGGAAACAAAAGAAGTCCATTATACTGGAATTCTATTCTTTTCAAAGAGATAAGAGAGCAATTGGGTAAACTGCGTTGTTTTCAGCATGATCTGGCCATCATGCTCAGCAGCTTCCTTCCTGCTTTTTTGTCTCTTTTTTGTTTACTGAAATGCTTATTCACCCCCTTTCATGGATTGGGCATGTGCTACCTCTTTGTATGAGCTTTGTTGGCACGACGACTTTTAGGGGAAGCTTTCTTCCTTCTATCCGCTCAAGCAAAAGCTTTAGACCTACTTCCCCCATTTGTTCTGTATATACTTTAACCGTTGTGAGCGGCGGGCTTGAAAAGGAAGCGGCTTCGATATCATTAAACCCCACGATTGAGACATCTTGAGGTACACGAAGACCGGCTTCATGTAGCGCACGCATAGCGCCTATTGCCATAGAATCACTTCCGATAAAAAAGGCTTCTGGAAGCTTTCCTTTTTGAATGGCTTTTTGCATAAGTGAGTAGCCTTCTTGCATCGAATATTCGCCTATGTGGATGTCATTCATATGAAGAGTTCCCGCTTCTTGCATTCTTTTGATAAACGTTGTTTGTCTTTCGTCCTCAATCACAGCATTTCCTTCGAAATAATGCTCCCTCTCTTTCCCGCCAATATAGCCTAGATGTGTATAGCCGAGAGATTGCAGATGACGAATGGCACGATCTGCCGCTCTGACAAAATCCACATGTACACAATCATACAAATCTTCATCCGCATAATGATTGATAAACACAATATGTTCCATTCGGTTTGTCATTTTTTCAACCGTATCAGGGCTGATTCGTCCGATGACGATCAAACCGTCAATATCCTTTAGTATCGCCCCTTTATCCATGTTTCTTAGGCGAAAAGTATGGAGAGTGGACAGACCTCGTTTGGCATATTCTTTTTCAATTCCTTTTCGAATCGATGAAAAAAAAGGATCATTTAATTCTTCGTCAATGGATTGGGCGACAACGACACCGATGACTGGGGATGCGGGTGGGCTTTTTACTTCTGCTTGATCGGCTTTTCTTGCTCTGACTGGGGTATAGTTTAATTTCTTGGCTATGTCGAGGATGTTTTGTCTTGTTGCGTGTGAAACGGCAAGCGTTTGGTCGCCATTTAACACACGGGATACAGTAGAGACAGATACTTTTGCATCATGAGCAATATCTTTGAGTGTAGTCATAGGCAAACTCCTCATCATTTTTGACTAAATGTTTACTAAAGATATTTGAAGAATAACACATAAATAAAGCGCTTTCAATTATAAATTTATGTTTTTATGAAGTTTTTGAGTATGTTTTGATAAGGAGATAGGTTGTTTAGTAAAATTGCGTAAAAAAGAGGATGGGCTTCATCCTCCTTTTTACTAAGGTGATTTCATTGTGGCTGTTTCTTTTGCGAACAATTGCTTCATTATTTCCCATGCTTTATCTAATTCTTCGTGAAGTCCAAATAAACCTGAGGTGCCGATGATGTAAATTTCATTTCCTGCCTCAGCAAGCAACCGGAACGTGCTTTCATTACAAGAGCCGTCTACCTCAATTGAAAATGAGTATCCCCCCTTCTCTTTGATTTCTTTCACCTCTTTCATTTTCGGAAGCATTTCTTTGATAAAAGGCTGACCCGCAAACCCTGGATCAATTGTCATGATCGTCACCCGGTCTATTAAATGAATAAAAGCATCTAATGCTGCAACTGGTGTGGCGGGATTGAGAACAAAGCCGACCTCACACTTTCTTTCGTGGATATGCCGAATGATTCGAAAAACGTCTTTTTGCACCACTTCTGGATGTAAACAAATCATCGTTGCGCCTGCATCAATACATGCATCTATTAAAAATTCCTGAGGCTGTTCGGCCATAAGGTGAACATCAATCGGAACGTCTGTCAGTTTCCGCAGCTGTTCAATGAAAAAGGGTGATAAGGTCATATTCTTTACGTAATGACCATCCATGACGTCGACATGATAACGGTCTGCCCTTGTGTTCAGAAGCTGAATTTGTTCACGGAAGTGCGTTAAATCCATACACATTAATGAAGGTGAGAAAATGGCTGTCATCCCCTAATGCCTCCTTTTTATAGATGAAATAAAAATTTGATCAATCCAATCAAGATTCCGATGATACCGAAGTCTGTATCTCCAAATGTTGTCCCTTCAAAGCCAAGAGTGCCTAACACAGGAAGTAAACAAGCTGGTAAAAATGAAAGGAGTATTCCATTCACAAAGGAACCGGCGACTGCACCTCTCACTCCTCCCGTTGCATTGCCATATACGCCCGCTGTCGCACCGCAGAAAAAGTGCGGCACAAGTCCAGGAACAATGACAGTTAAACCAAACAAAGGAAGAAGGAAAATAGACACGATGCCTCCTGCAAAACTGCATAAAAAACCGATGATCACCGCATTTGGAGCAAATGGAAAAACAGTTGGCGCATCAAGAGCCGGCTTTGCCCCTTTGACGAAACGATCGGCAATCCCTTTGAAAGCAGGCACAATTTCCCCGATTGCCATCCGTACACCTGCTAAAATAATGTACACCCCAGCAGCAAAGGTAATGGCCTGAATGAGAATGAAGATAGCAAAGTTCGTACCACCACTAATGTTTTCTATGAATGAAATTCCCGCAAACGGTGCAATCGCAAAGAAAAGCAAAGCCATCGTAATGGAGATGGCCACCGATGTATCTCTTAGAAAGCCGAGTGACTTAGGCACTTGAATGGTTTCCGTTGATTTCTCTGGGCGCCCGACCCATTTGCCGATCATTCCCGCTGTAAAATAGCCGAACGTACTGAAATGACCGAGCGCCAAATCATCACTTCCAGTGACTTTCCTTGTAAACGGCTGAAGGATTGCGGGAGCAATGACCATCGCTGCACCTAATACGATTGAACCAGTGGTGATCAGCAGCGTCCCTTGCATGCCGGCTGTTGAAAGAACAACTGCAAGCATAGCCGCCATATATAGCGTATGATGACCAGTTAAAAAGACGTATTTAAAGGGTGTGAATTTTGCCAAAAGCAAATTGACCAACATACCAAAAATCATAATGAGCGCTGTCTGTGTACCGAATTCCTTTTGGGCAATGGCCGCCATGGCATCTGTATTTGGGACAACCCCTTGAATGTGAAAGGCTGCTTCAAACATCTTCCTGAAAACCCCAAGTGAATCAGATACGACTGTGGCGCCCGCTCCTAATATTAAAAAACCCATTGTTGTTTTTAAGGTGCCTGATACAGTATCGGCAGCTGACTTTTTCTGCAAAAGCAAACCAGCGAGTGCAAACAAACCGATGAGAATTGCGGGTGTGCCCAATATATCGTTCATGATCAGTTCTATCATGATGTGAATCCCCCTTTTTCCGTCGATTATATGTGTTTACGAAGGACGTCTTTAATGGCTTCCTGGTCTAACAAGTTATTTAATCCAGCGACCTTTCTTGTGCCGTCATCCAGCTGATCGATAATATCTGTTGCGCCAATATAGAGGTCTGCTTGTTCATTTTTGCTTGTACTGAGATCGGTGTGATCTACTTCTGCTAAAAGTCCTAATTCTTCTAATGCCTTTTTGACATTCATTTCAACAATAAAGCTGCTTCCTAAACCGTTTCCGCATACAACTAGAATTTTTTTCATCTTCTTTTTCCTCCTTTATACTTGTGAAAATTGATTGATTAGTTGTTGAATGGCTGCTAATTCCTCTGCTTCAATCAATTGTCTCACCCGTTTTTCTTCACTTAACAGCATCGTCAGCTGTTTGAGTGCTTTCAGGTGGGTCATACTGTCAATGGCAGCTAATACAATGATGAGACGAACTTGCTTTTTTCCATCCTTTGAAAAGGAAACGGGCTGATGACATGACATAAGTGACATGCTTAATTTGTTCACGCCATCCTCTGGTCTGGCATGCGGAATCGCCACTTGTGGCGCAATCACAATATAAGGGCCATTTTGATGAACAGACTGGATCATCGCTTTCACATAACTTTCCTGAATCGCTTGTTGATCAAGCAAAGGCTGCGCTGCTTTTGTAATGGCCTCCTGCCATGTGTCTGCTGTTTGCTGGAGCTGAATGGTTTCTTCTGTTAATAAATCGTTTAACACTGGTTTCCACCCTTTCTGGTGTGATACATATGTGGGATGAAGCAGCTCCTTCAGGTCATGAAGCAATGCTTTTTCATTTTGAACGATGGTATGCTGCTGAATGATATTGAATAAAGCATTCACATGGTGCTCATCAAGCTTAGGTTCTGAGCCTTCTCCATATTGAAGCAATGTTTTTTTCTCATAAGCAGTGAGAATAGGGTGAACGAGATGAACAGGTTTTCCTTTAAACGAAATAGGTGTCGTTGACACAACAAAGTCGGCATCAATGGATGTTAATTCTTCATATGAACGTTTTGATAACAGTCCGCGTATGTCGATGTAGCCGATTAATTCAAGAAGCTGCGTTTTCAGCATGTGACTTGTGCCAATTCCTTCTCCGCAGACAATGTAAACAGAACGTTTCGCAATCGATGAAATCCCTTCTCTTCTCATCCAGCCGCCAAAATGCATCGCCACATAGGCAATTTCATGATCGCTCATCTTTGAACAGGTCGCCTTCTCTAAATGGCAAGCAACCTTTTGCGTGATGTCAAACACCTCTGGCTGTGCATGTTTAATGGAATCTGTTAATTCATTGATGATATCAATGTGATAGATGAGCCTATAATAGGCCGGAATTAAATGCATGGTTAAGTTTTGTTCCAAGACTTCTACTTCCTGGAAGGAAATACACGCATAACGCTGAAAGTCAATGGTCATTTGTCTCGCAATGGTTCGAATGAGATGTTCTTCTGGTTTTTGACTTGTTGGAAGTTTTTGTTTTTTGGCACTGAGCCATAGCGTACTAAGAAAATAGATTTCATCATCATGAACCAAAAGACTGGTTTCTTTTTGAATTTGCGCCATGAAACGAATAGCAGCCAAGCATTCATCTGTTTCCTGCAATGTTCGTTTTTCTTCTGTTGAAATGTGTACAGCACGTCCTAGCTTCATCCGTTTAAAGTAGAAAAAGAGATCCATAGACAGCTGATCCAGCATGTCATCTGCAAACTCAAGCTTCAGATCTTGTTCGGACTGTTGAAGGAGAGCATGTATTCTCTTATATGAAATAGGACCCTTTAACCAAACCGATGGAAACGTTTTTTCATTTTTTATCATGGTGCGAATGAAATGAATATAAGGCTTCAGCGCCAATCGAATTGTTCTTTCTTCTCCTGAAATTAAATAGCCGCTAGCCGCCTGATAGTGAAGTGTAAGCTGCTGTTTTGAAAGTGCTTCTTTTAGTTGTTTCATATCTTCAAGCAGTGTATTGCGGCTTACCTTCGTCATCTCCATAAAATCATCAATTTTTAGATGCTTCTCACTGCATGTAATGGATAGGAGCAAGATGGCACGTCTTTCTTTTACACATGGTTCATAGTCATGACCGACTAGAACGGTGTCAGCTTTTTCGATAATGACTTCTTTCTCGTGTGGATTTAAATAGTAGCCTCGTTGATCTTTTCGCTGGACGCCACTAAGCTGATGGGTTTCCAGCCAACTATTCATTCGCTTAATTTCAGCGTAGACCGTTCGAGTAGAGACATTCAGTCGATTCTGTAAATCTTCAATTGATAGATAAGTGGTCGTGTGAAGCAGCATCGATAATAAAGTCGTGCCCCTCTTGGTTAAGTGCAGTTGGAATCCCTCCCTTCTTCCCTTTGGTTATAAGTCTAATCAACTCCCATGCGCCAAAGAAGTCCAAATGTTTTCAGTAAGTTTTGTGAAGCTTTTGGGTGCCTTTTTTCATTAAAAAAGCACACCCACATGAGTGTGCTTTCATCGGTGAGTTTTATATGAAAAGTGCCTATTTTTACCGACTTCCATCATAGCCCCTACATATATTCCCACAATTCATATGATATGTATAACTACATTGTTTAAGGGAGCTCGTTATGAAAAAAAGATATTACTGTTGTCGTTGTGGAAAGTGTTTTGAATATTGTTGCTGTATAAAAACCATTGTCGTTCCTGGAAGACGAGGACGACCTGGGCGTATTGGAGATCCTGGCCCAACCGGCGCCACTGGCGTGACAGGAGATACCGGTCCTACTGGGGCCACTGGCCCGACTGGCGTGACAGGAGATACTGGAGCTATCGGCCCGACTGGTGCTACTGGAGATACTGGAGCTATCGGCCCGACTGGTGCTACTGGAGATACTGGGGCTATCGGCCCGACTGGTGCTACTGGCGTGACAGGAGATACCGGTCCTACTGGTGCCACTGGCGTGACAGGAGCTATCGGCCCGACTGGTGCTACTGGTGTGACTGGAGCTATCGGCCCGACTGGTGCTACTGGTGTGACAGGAGATACTGGAGCTATCGGCCCGACTGGTGCTACTGGAGATACTGGAGCTATCGGCCCGACTGGTGCCACTGGTGTGACAGGAGATACCGGTCCTACTGGTGCCACTGGTGTGACAGGAGCTATCGGCCCGACTGGTGCTACTGGAGATACTGGAGCTATCGGCCCGACTGGTGCTACTGGAGATACTGGAGCTATCGGCCCGACTGGTGCTACTGGAGATACTGGAGCTATCGGCCCGACTGGTGCCACTGGTGTGACAGGAGCTATCGGCCCGACTGGTGCTACTGGAGATACTGGAGCTATCGGCCCGACTGGTGCCACTGGTGTGACAGGAGCTATCGGCCCGACTGGTGCTACTGGAGATACTGGAGCTATCGGCCCGACTGGCGCCACTGGTGTGACAGGAGATACCGGTCCTACTGGTGCCACTGGTGTGACAGGAGATACCGGTCCTACTGGTGCCACTGGTGTGACAGGAGATACCGGTCCTACTGGTGCCACTGGTGTGACAGGAGCTATCGGCCCGACTGGTGCTACTGGAGATACTGGAGCTATCGGCCCGACTGGTGCCACTGGTGTGACAGGAGATACCGGTCCTACTGGTGTTACTGGGCCTACTGGCATTGCAACATTATCAACTAAACCAATATTCTTTGCAGGGACCAATTCTGGTTTTGCAGAATTAGCAGGCTCACCAGGTCAAACATCAGAAACTCTCCCTTATGTTATCACTGGAGATACCGGTAATATTGTTGGTTTTTCTGGGAGCATTAATATCAATAATTTACAAATAGGAACCTATGTTTTTGACATTGTTATTAATATTCCAAACAATTCTAGTACTGCACCACCAGCTAATATTCTGGCTTCAGTGACACTTGTTGTGACTGCAAACATTACTGGCACCCTTAAATTTTCAAGTAAACCAACAGATGTAGGACCGCAAAGTACCTTTCTCTCGAATAATGGAGCTTATACCCTTGCGCCTGCAACTGTAACATGGGCATTTAATGTACCTGGAGCACCTGTAGTTCGAAACGATTCCCTTTCATTATTTACAACACCTACGCCTTCTACAAGTGCATTTTACACAGTTTTCGTAAGAACAGATATTTAAATTTTGTAGAATAAAAAACAAGACCTCGAAGAGTGAGCCCATAAAGTGAAACAAAAAAACACCTTTAAGTTGAAAATCGGGTATAGCATACCTGAATACAAATTGAAGGTGTTTTTGTATAGAATAAAGAGTCCATCCTTCTTTAAAGCTGAATCCATCTTCAGCAAGTACTGTGCACCTTTTGGGTGCTCTTTTATCATCAAAAAAGCACACCCGCATGAGTGTGCTTTAAACTTGTATGCAAAGAGTTTTTAGTCTTCTTTTACGTGATAGAAAACTATTGTAATGTCATGAACGTCCAGGTAAATCTTTTTGAAATCCTATATTTTAATACTTCACAATGCTTTTCGCGTTCTTCCATCACCACTATGTACTGCACCATCACCGACAAAACAACGCACTTAAAGTGCGCAATGATAAGCGTCCGCAGGTTCTTCCTTCTGGACACCATATTTCGTTCGTCTTGCTTGTCTCTATCCTACGATGATTCTTACAAAATAGGTCAATTTAAATCACCCTTTGATTTGGTTTTTTTGAGTTTGAAGCGCAATAAACACAAAAGCCTTGAAAGGGATAAAGCCCATCAAGGTTCATTTTGTTACTTCATTTTCACTGCTTTTTTCATTTCCTCTATTATTTGATTAAACCACTGTAAAGGGTTTATTGAGATCGCCGGAAAGTATATTTCTGCATTATTTTCAATAAAGCTTTCTTTTTTTTGTATTGTTAGAGTACTATTCAAAAAATCCTGACAATCCTTTATAGTAGACAGCAGACATTCTCTGCTAGCTTCATGGATAAACTCATCTAATGCTTCCTCTGGTGAATCAATATCCTGATGAAATGTCCCACCTAAAAAATCTTCTAACTTCTTTAAATAACTGGAGCTCTCATTCATTGAATCACCTCTGCAATGTATTATATCTTTTCTACTATTGAAAAAAGTTAAATAAATGAAAGGGTATAACATGTTTTATATGACGAATATGTTATACCCTTTCTTCTTAAACTAACGCACCTGTTAGCATAACAAAAAAATGATTATTTTATTTTTTTTAGCATTTTAAAATTAGCCAACTTAACCCCCTTTTTTTCAACAGTTTGTGAACAAACAATTTTGTAACCTAGATGTTCAAAAAATGGCTTAGCTGTAATACTTGCTTCGGTATCAATTTCTAAAAGATTTAGTTTCTTTGCCTCAGATTCGAGCATATCAACTAAAGCTGTGGCTATACCTTGTCCTTGATAATCTTTATGAACGAATAGTCTATCTAAGTACCCGGTATGCGTCAAATCGCTAAAACCAACAACTTTATCATTCACTTTAGCAACAAATGTTATATTTTGACCCAATGATTCCTTCCAAGAATTCATTTTAGATTCTTTCTCATCTCTTGGTGCCCAAGCATCCAACTGGACTTGGGAATAATTTTTTGAATTTACGGAATGAACTGTTTCATAAAATAATGAAACAATTTCTTTTGTATCAGTTTCCTTAAACTTTATAATCTCCACTTTCTGTTATACCTCCCCTTATTTGGATAAGCATCCTATGTTGTTATTCTCAATGAGAACTTCTTGCACCCTCATAACACATTCCTCATAAAAGATATTACCGCTTCGTCTAAAGACCTCACATTGTCCTTTCTACGCCTTAGACTTAAGCAATTGCAGCTCTTGATCCATGACCTCAGCTGCCTCGGTAATAAATTGAATGATTAAATCCAATTCTTCAGGTTTGTATTCATTTGTGAGTTTTTTGGTGGATGCCGATAAAGATAGAAAGAGTTCCTTCACTTGTGATTTCCCAGCCGTTAATGGAACAATGATGACCCTTCGCTTGTCTTTTGGGTCCTTCTCCCTTTTGACGTAGCCTGCTTTTTCTAACCGGTCAATGAGAGCGGTGACCGCACCTGAGCTAAGACCGGTTTTTTCACTTAATTCACCTGCTGTGAGTGGTCCAAGTTCGTTTAACAAATCTGCTGATTTGAGATCTGTTGGGAAAAGGCCGAGCGATTGAGCGGCTGCTTGGTGAAATAGGACTGTTCGTGTAGCAAGGCGTCTCATCGTATGAATGATCTGGTCCGCTCGATCTTCTGCCTCGTTCTTTGTTGACAACTTGTTCTCCTCCCTTTAAAATCAATTTATCTTGATCATCAAGATAAATGTTCTCTTACTTTATAATTAACTTGATCATAGCAAAAAAGTGAAGAGAACGTAAGCAGGAGGTAAATGAAATGAATAACGTGGATCATAAAGGCAAGGCATCCACTCGCTTTGTTGTCATCGGTTTGCTGTTAGGGATTTTTATGGCAGCGATGGACAACACCATTGTCGCAACAGCAATGGGAAGCATCGTCGCCGATTTGGGCAGTTTTGATAAATTTGCTTGGGTGACTGCTTCTTATATGGTGGCAGTGATGGCCGGTATGCCGATTTATGGAAAGCTTTCAGATATGTATGGTCGAAAGCGTTTTTTTCTGTTTGGACTTATTTTCTTTTTAATTGGATCTGCGCTGTGCGGCATCGCACAAACAATGGATCAGCTCATTATTTACCGTGCGATTCAAGGACTTGGAGGCGGTGCTCTTCTTCCGATCGCTTTCACGATTATCTTTGATATCTTCCCGCCAGAAAAGCGCGGGAAAATGTCCGGTATGTTTGGTGCAGTTTTTGGTCTATCCAGTGTATTAGGACCGCTGTTAGGAGCAATTATTACGGATTCGATCGGCTGGCATTGGGTGTTTTATATTAACGTACCAATTGGTATCGTCAGTGTGTTCTTGATCGCCAAATTTTATCAAGAATCGCTCGAGCATCGTAAGCAGAAAATTGACTGGTCAGGTGCCATTACACTTGTCGTTGCGGTTGTCAGTTTAATGTTCGCTCTTGAGCTTGGCGGTAAATCGTATGCATGGGATTCTGTTCAAATCTTGACACTGTTTGCTGTGTTTGTTGTCTTCGGCACCATCTTCTTCATTGTTGAACGGAAGGCAGAAGAACCGATTATTTCATTTTGGATGTTTAAAAATCGTCTGTTTGCGACATCTCAAATTTTGGCGTTTTTATATGGCGGGACGTTTATTATTCTAGCTGTCTTTATTCCTATCTTCGTCCAGGCAGTGTACGGTGAATCTGCAACAAGTGCCGGGTTCATTTTAACACCGATGATGATTGGTTCCGTGATTGGCAGTATGATTGGCGGAACGATGCAGACGAAAGTACCTTTTAGACGATTAATGACCATCTCTGTGATTTCATTTTTTGCTGGGATGCTGCTGCTTGCCAATATGTCGCCTGATACAGCAAGATTGTGGCTTACGCTCTTTATGATGATTTCAGGTTTTGGCGTTGGATTTAGCTTCTCCCTTCTGCCATCTGCTTCAATGAATGATCTCTCTCCGCGCTACCGCGGCAGTGCTAATTCTACCAATTCGTTCATGAGATCACTTGGGATGACTTTAGGCGTGACGATTTTTGGAACGATTCAAACCAATGTCCTAACAAATCGTTTAGCAGATGCTTTTAGCGGAATGAAAGGAGCTTCTTCTCAAGTTGGTGATCCACAAGCCATTTTCCAAGAGGGGGCACGCTCACAAATTCCGCCTGATATTTTAAATAAAGTGATTGATGCGATGTCACAAAGTATTACGTATGTATTTATGATTGCTTTATTCCCGATTGCACTTGCGGCGATTACGGTCGTATTTATGGGAAATGCACGAGTACGTACATCAAATGAAATGAAAGAAAACGAATAATGTGAAAAAAGCAGAGCGATGCGGCTCTGCTTTTTTTCATCTTATTGATATAAAAGTTGGGCTTTTCCTTCGCTGCCAACGATCTTTATTTTAGATGTGACCATGTCTTTGGCTGCTTGTTTTGCTTTTTGTAAATACATACGCGGATCTAAGCTTTCAGGTTCGTTTGAGAAATGATCACGAATCGCTTCAGAGTATGCATTTTTCAGTTCAGTGGACACATTGACCTTTGCCATACCGAGTGCGACACATCTTTTGACATCCTCATCTGGTACAGCTGAACCACCATGAAGGACAAGCGGCACATCGACAAGCGCTGCAATTTGTTCAATGCGGTCAAAGTCGATATCCGGCACCCCTTTATAGATGCCGTGGGCCGTGCCGATCGCAGGTGCTAAAGTAGGTACACCAGTTTCTTCTACAAATTGACGGCATTCTGATGGAATGGCTTTTTGAGCATCTTTTTCATCCACGACAATATCATCTTCTACCCCGCCTACCTTGCCTAACTCGGCTTCTACATTCACACCTACTTTTAAGGCAAGGTCCACCACTTCTTTTGTGCGGCGTACATTTTCTTCATATGAATGCATGGAAGCATCGATCATCACGGATGTATATCCCGCTCGTATACAAGTCAGAATCACATCAAAATCAGTGCAATGATCGAGATGAAGGCCGATTGGTATTTGGTATTGATCAGCTGCCGCCTTTACTGTATCTGCAATGGCTTTTGCGCCAAGCGATTGGACCGTGCCAACCGTTGTTTGCAAAATGACAGGTGATTTTAATTCAGCTGCCGTTTCGAGTACCCAGTAAATACTATCAAAGGAATGTACATTGAATGCGACAATTCCGTATTTTTCTTTTTTTGCTACTTCAAGCATAGGTGTTGTGGAAAGTAAAGGCATGGTCAAACATCCTCTCTCGTCAAAATATCTGTTTTTAATACAGCGAGCATTTCTTCATTTGTTCTTGTTTCGAGCAGTTTTTGCCGTTTCGTTTCATCCATTAATCCGCGTGAAAGAGCAGAAAGTGCTTGTAAGTGAGTGGTTCCTGCTTCACTTTTTGGAATGAGTAAGGATAAGAAGAAAAAGCAAGGCTTTCCATCAAAAGCGTCCCATTCGATTCCGGTTTCTGTACGAACGATGACGAGTGCCGGTTTTGTGATGGTGTCTGACTGTGTATGCGGAATGGCAAATCCATCTTGAAAGCCGGTTGTACTAAGAGCTTCTCTTTCAGCTAGTCCTTTTTTGACAGCCTCAGGAGATGTACAAATCCCTGCTTTAGAGGCAATGTCAGCTATGGCTGCGAAAACGCCAGCCTGTGAAGAAGCTGTTTCATGTAGATTCATATAAATATGTTCCATCATTTCTCTTCCTCCCTATTAAACTGCGGGTTTGTCTATTTTCTTGCGGTAAAGTCCGTATAGAATCGCACCTACAAGTGATCCGATGAGTATGGATAGTACCCACTGGAATGCGCCTGTGACGACTGGAAGGACAAGGAATCCGCCATGCGGAGCTGGAACCTGTACGCCAAAGAGATACGTCAATATAGCAGAGATGGCGGAACCAAACATGATAATTGGCAGGACAACGACTGGGTTTTTTGCTGCAAATGGAATGGCTCCTTCGGTAATATGAGTCGCTCCGAGAATATAGTTGATCATCCCAGCATTTCGTTCTTGTGGTGTAAAATGTTTTCGGAAAATCGTTGTGGCAATCGCAATGATAAGCGGCGGTGTGATACATGCTGCTGACACCCCTGCCATGAAGTAAAGGTTACCTTCTGCGAGTAAAGCCGTTCCTGTGACATAGGCTGCTTTGTTAAAAGGTCCTCCCATATCAAATCCACACATGGCTCCAACAATTAAACCTAAAAGCAATGGATTTGTGGATTGAACTGAGGAGAGAAAATCCATTAATGAATTATTTAGCCCTGTGATTGGAACTAATAGCGGGGTCATGACAGCCCCAATTAAGAAAATACCAATGACAGGATAGATGAAAATTGATTTTAATCCGTCAAGTGATGCTGGTAATTTTTGAAGCAGGAATTGAAGAAGTACGATGATATACCCTGCTGCAAAACCTGCGATAATACCACCTAAGAATCCAGCGCCTCCATCGTTTGCAAGCAAGCCACCGATAAATCCGACAACCATCCCTGGGCGTTTGGCGATTGAATCAGCGATAAATGCTGCTAAAATAGGTACCATTAAGCTAAAGCCGAGTCCGCCAATGTTTTTCAAGTAGGCAGCAAACGGATGATACGTTTCATGCTGAGGATCAGCTGAGTAAATACCGAATAGAAAAGATAAAGCAATTAAGACCCCGCCTCCAACAACAAATGGAAGCATATGTGATACACCGTTCATTAAATGTTTGTAGATGGTGTGTATCCACTTATTCGCTGACTTTTGTTGAGCTGATGAAGGCGCAGATGTTGTTTCTGTTCCAGAAGCTCTTCCTTTCACTTGATGAACGGGGGCTTCTCCATTGATAATGCCTTGAATCAGTTCGTTTGGTGTGCGAATACCCTTTGCTACAGGCACTTCAATGAGTGGTTTGCCGTGAAAGCGATCTGTATTCACATCTTTGTCAGCAGCGACAATGACCCCATCGGCCTCCAAAATGTCTTGATCCGTTAAAGCGTTTTCAATTCCTACTTGACCATGCGTTTCAACTTTGATGTCGACCCCTAATTGCTCAGCTGCGATTTTTAATGCCTCAGCTGCCATAAATGTGTGCGCAATGCCTGTTGGACAGCCAGTGGCAGCGACAATTTTCTTGCGGCTCATGTGAACTCCCCCTTATATGTTCTGAATGTGTATTTGCTCAATTAATGAATCAATGTCATGTAAATCACTTAACCCTTTTGAAAAGGCGGTAGATGCCCCTGTTGCAATGCCGTATCGTAAGCATACTTCATGAGGTTGTCCTTCCAGCTGTTTACTTAGGAATGCAGCGAGCATGGCATCACCAGAACAAGCCGTGTTTACGACCGTTCCTATTGGTGCATTTCCTTTTAATACGGCTTCGTTTGTAAGGAATAGTGCACCTTCTCCTCCTCGGGAAATGAGTACTTGCTCTGCACCCATCTCGATCAGCTTTCGTCCTGATTCAACGAGTTCTGTTTCTGATAAACGGTGGGTTTTTCCAAAAAATGCGGCTATCTCTTCTTCATTTGGTTTTAGTAAATATGGTTTGTATTGAAGTGTTTCTAAAACCGCTTTAGAGCTTGTGTCTAAAATAAATTTCACGTTGTTTTGATGACAAATAGCGGCTATCTCTGAGAAAATGCTAGCAGGAACGCCTTTAGGCAGACTGCCTGACATAATGAAGATGCTGCCTTTTGGAATGGTCGAGATTTTTTGGCGAAAGGCATCAAGCGCTTTTGCCTCAATAGCAGGTCCTTGATTCACAAGCTTGTATTCTTCCGTTGTGTTAATAAATACATTAATGCGTGTAATCCCATCCACTGGGATAAAATCGGTTTGAATGGAGAGATCTTTTAACGATTGTTCAATATATGAACCTGAAAACCCAGCAATAAATCCTAATGCAGTGCTGGTGAAGCCATATTTCTTTAGCATAATGGACACATTAACACCTTTTCCATTCGGCTGATAATCCTCATCTTCCGTGCGGTTGACTGTATCTGCCCGCATTTCTTTTAATGCAATATATAGGTCAATAGCAGGATTTAAGGTGCAGGTATAAATCAATTGGTTTCACCTTCTTTCTTTTCTCTAAAGAAAGTATCTCATACGATTCAGTGAAAATGTTTTCAGATTGTGTAAAGGTTTTCACGGTAAAAAGCCCCCCATCATAAAGTGTGGAAGGCTTTTTGAGTATTTATTTCATCCGAATCACATAGGCGTCTAGTAAAATGCGGGCAATGACATGAAGTGACAGGCGGGACCTGACTTCATAATCTGGGAAGAATGATTGTTCCCCTTTATATCCGACGAGTGTCATATCTGATATTTTACTTAATGTAGAATCAATTCTAGTTGTGACTGTAATGGTCGTGACCTGCTTCATACTGAGGTTTTGGCAGGCTTCCACTAGTTCTGACGTTTCTCCATTTAATGAAACAAAGATGGCAAGTTCGTTTTTATCAATGTCACGCGATTTGAGCCGAATGATATTCGGGTCGTCATGTACCTCGCATGTTTTTCCGATGAGCTGCAATTTGATGGTCATCTCTTTGGCGATCATCTCTGAAAAGCCTCTGCCAAAAATATAAATTTTATCCGCATCATGGATCTTTTGAACCGCATCCTCAATTTGCCCAATACTTTGCAGTTGAATCGTCTTTAAGACCTCTTCTTCATTTTTTCGAATGGCTAGTTTGATATCTTCGTCAATATTTTTTAGTTGATCACTATCATCTGTCATTTTCTTTTCTTGTTTCAATCGATATTTAAAGGATGTATAGCCGTTGTATCCGATTTTCTTCATCAGTCTGACAATGGTCGCCGTCGACACGTTGGCTCTTTCACTTAATGTGACGATGGATAAGGTGGAGATATCCTCTAAATGCTGGTGAATATAATGCAGTAAATAACGTTCTGTTTCACTTAACGTTTGGTACACATCACTTGGTATATTAAATAATGGTTCATTCAATGCGATTCCCCCTTACTCATTTCATACTATAATTAAATGCCCTATGAAAACAAGGTGATTCTTTTATCCTGTATTTTTTATTAGAAAGCTGGATGAGTGAAATTTTGTTTTTAACATAAGCTAACAAAAAGAACGGTTTGTGTGAAAGGAGTTGATCACTGTGCTTCAATTCTTGTTTTTTCTGATCCTTTTATATGTGGTGTATGTATTTTTGACCGCATTTGTCTTGTTTTATTTACCGTTTCAAAAAACTTGTAAAGAACATTGCATCTATAAAGCTTCTTCCATCTCAGGAGACGACCAAGGCATAAATCAAGTCATGCTGCTTGATGACGGATTTGAATCAGGTCAAGTGAGAGTTCAAATGATTCGAGAGGCTAAAAAGAACATTCGTTTGAGTTATTATTCCATTCAAAAAGGAAAAACCGCCGAATGGGTGCTTGGTGCTTTAATTGAAGCGGCTGATCGAGGAGTAAAAGTTCAGCTGTTGTTAGATGGCATTTGCCATAGCCTGCGTGGACCGCTGAAGCATTTGCGTTATGCTGTGGCGAATCATCCGAATATGGCCATTCGTTTTTATGAGCCTTTTCGTTTGTTCAAGCCATGGACGTGGCATAACCGCCTTCACGATAAGCTTCTTTTGGCGGATGGCAGGGTCGCTGTCATGGGCGGCAGAAATATTGGTGATAAATACTTTGCAGATCAGCCGCCGAAAGACTTTGCGTATGACCGAGATGTGCTGCTGTACAACGCCAAAAAAGGAAAAGTATTAGATGAAATGGAGCAGTATTTCGTTTATTTGTGGAATCATGATTTTACGAAAAGAACAAAAGATGTATTTTCCAAGGCAAAAGCGAAAAAAGGAAAAAAGTTAAGAAAACAGCTGCTTCGATCTTATCAGGAAGCCATTCGTACAAAAGAACCCTTTGTCACGTCCACATATGATTGGGCAAAAGACGCCATTCGTGCAAAGCAGATTGCATTTTTCACAAATCCAGTGGAACGCTTAAATAAACGTCCGCTCGTCTTGAAAAAGTTAAACGATCTCGCACAGCGGTCAAAGCGTTCGGTTCTTATCCAGACGCCTTATGTCATACCGACACGGCCAATGAAAGACGGACTCACGCCATTACCAAGTGATATTCAAACGACGATCGTGACGAATTCTCTTACAGCGACACCAAACCCTTTAGCATTTGCAGGATATTTAAGCACGAAAAAGGAACTCATGAAAACAGGTGTTCATTTGTATGAATATCAAGGTCCGTATTCAATTCACGCCAAATCAATGGTCATTGATGATAACTTAAGTATTATTGGAACATATAATCTAGATGCAAGATCCAGCTTTTTAAATACTGAATCGATTTTGGTGATTGATAGTGCACCATTTGCGTTATCTCTGACGGAAGCAATCGAACGAAAAATCGCTTATAGTGTTCTCGTAGCGAAAGATCGAACAGAATATAAAGCAAGCGACTATGGACAGAAAAAAAAGCCTTTCATGAAAAGGCTCCTTTTAACTGGTTTATCTACCATAACGGTTTTATGGCGGCGGTTGATTTAAATAAAAGGGCAGCTACTTTTGTGGCAGCCCTTTTTCTCTTGACTGCTCCTCTTCTATTGGTTCAAGCTTGGTTAACTTAAATACGAGGATTCCTGCCACAATGACAAGTACACCTAATAATTTTGTAAAAGAAAATGTTACTTTTTCTAACCCAAGCCAGCCAAGCGAATCAAATAGAAGCGCACAACCTAGCTGGGAGGTGAGAACAATCGAGATTCCATAAGTGGGACCGAGACGTTTGATGCTCTGAACAAGACAGATGACAACGCCTACCCCGATGGCTCCGCTTATCCAGTACCAGGCTTCCATATGCCTTAATTGAAACATGCCGGTTCCTTCTAACAAAAGACCCATCAAAAGTGAAGCGATAAAGCCCATTCCTAGAACTAGCGTCGTTGTTGACCAAGAGCCTGTCTGCTCATTGACTTTACTATTAAAAATGGTTTGTAAGCTGACAAGTGCCCCAGCAGTGACAGCTAATATTATTCCTATGATCATATATAAGTCCCTTCGTTTCTTCTATTCATAAATGTTGTGTTCTGCTATTTCTAAAAGCCCTTTTTGATCACAAATCGTAATCTTTCCTCTTCGCCTTTCAATCAGCCCTTTTTCTTGGAACTGCTGAATGACCCGATTAATATGGCGGTAGCTTGTTCCAATTAAGCTCGCTGCATCCGTGAGGCGAAGCGGCCGTGCGCGTGCGTCATCATCACTTGTTAAAACAGACAATAAATAGCTTGCAAGCCTGACCTCTACAGGGTATAAAAGGTGGAAGCTTAAATCATTTGATTTTGTATAAAATTTGTTTGTGATGCCCTTGAGCAAAAAGGTTAAAACTCGTGGATCGTCCTTTGCATGACGCATGAGGGCTTGATGAGAAATCCTGAGCATATGTACTTCTGTAACGGCTTCAACTGTATTGACCATATCTGTCTGCTGAACGTATTCAATATCTTCAATCGCTTCAAGAGGGTTTTTAAAGCAAAGAATAAATGTTTTTCCTTCTTTTGTGGTGGTGAAAATCTTTAATTTTCCTTTCACCAGCAAGTACATATACTCCCTTTTATCCCCTTTTGAACAAATCAGCTCACCTTGCTGATAGCGCCACAAGCTCACATGTGAGATGAGTTTTTGATGAAAGACATTCTGTAACTGATGCGTCTTCATATAAGAGGAAAAGAGAGATTCATCATGCAGCTCCTCCATCTGATGCCCTCCTTTATAGTTTTAAGATGATGACGCCTGCAATCATTAAAAAGATGCCTGCATAATGGGGCCATTTCATTTTTTTCTTCTGAACACCAAACCATCCTTTTGCATCGATGGCAAAGGTAAACGCAAGCTGTGCGATAAGTAAAGCAGCGATGGTGAGTGTCACACCAATGATTTGAATGGCAGTGACCTCATTAAAAATAATAATGGCTGCAAATGCACCTCCAATTAAATAAAGAGGCTGCACTTTTTTGTATTCCTTAAAGTGGCCATCCCGTACGATGAGTAAAATGACGAGAGAGATGATAAACCCTGTCAGCTGCGTGATCGTTGCCGCCTGCCACGTCCCGATATCTTGACTAATTCTGGCGTTGGCTACGCCTTGCAGTGTAATACAAGCGCCTCCTAATAATGCAAAAATAACACCTTTCATTCGTTCAAAAGCTCCTTCTTTTTTCAGTCTAGTTCCATTAAATGATAGATGCCCTCATGTTGAAAAGGACATATGTCCCACTTTGCGTATTATATCAGAAACTTTTTCTCATGCAGTTTCTCCGTTTTAGATTTTTCACAGTGGGTACAGTTTTATATGAGCTGAAAACAGAATATTGGATTGAATCACATATAAAAAGGAGACATGTCAGAATGAGAAATCAAGAGAAACACTTTATTAATGGAGAATGGGTCGCATCAACAGGAAACGAAACGACGGAGGTCATTAACCCTGCGACAGAGGAAGTCATTGGCACCATTAGTTTAGGAACGAAAGAAGATTTAGATCAAGCTGTCAAAGCAGCTCGAGCCGCCTTCCCTTCTTTCTCAAAAACATCTCGAAATGAACGAGTTGAAATGCTGGAAAACATTGTGCGCGGGTACGAAAAACGCAAGGATGAACTTGTAGAAGTGATGACAAAAGAGCTTGGTGCACCGCTGAAAGTATCCGAAGAAGTTCATTACAAAATGGGTTATGAACATTTTTCTAAAGCAGCGGAAGCACTGAAATCTTATACATTTACCGAAGACCGCGGTGGACATACGATTATAAAAGAAGCAATTGGTGTCAGCGGATTGATTACACCGTGGAACTTCCCGACGAATCAGACATCTCTTAAAATTGCGGGTGCCATTGCGGCAGGCTCAACAGTTGTCTTAAAACCAGCGGAAATTACCCCTTTTGCTGCGATGATTCTTGCAGACATTATTGATGAAGCAGGTGTACCGAAAGGAGTCTTCAACTTAGTAAACGGAACGGGTGACGTGATTGGTGACGGCATTAGCTCACATCCTGATATTGACTTCGTTTCATTTACAGGATCAGGTGCCGTCGGCTCTAAAATTATGGAAAACGCAGCGGACAATGTGAAGAAAGTAGCACTTGAGCTTGGCGGAAAATCCCCTCTTATCGTCTTAGACGATGCAGATGTGGACGAAGCAGCAGAAACAGCCATTCATCATATTGCGATGAATACAGGTCAAGTGTGTTCTGCAGCTACACGTGTGCTAATTCCAGAATCAATGAAAGACAAGTTTGAAAAAGCGCTGCTGAACGCCCTGCCAAAGTTTACAGTTGGTGATCCGAGAGAAGATCACGCTACTGGCCCGCTTGTTTCTAAAAAACAGTGGGATACGGTGCAATCTTATATTGAAAAAGGAATCGAAGAAGGTGCTACCCTTCTTGCTGGGGGAACTGGAAAGCCAGACGGAATCGATAAAGGATATTTCGCCAAGCATACCATTTTCACCAATGTGAAAAATGATATGACCATTGCGCAAGAAGAAATCTTTGGGCCAGTCATGAGTGTGATCACGTATCAAGACCTCGATCATGCCCTTGAGATCGCCAACGATACAGTGTATGGTCTTGCCGGGTATGTTGTTGGTCAAGATGAAAAAACATTAAAATATGTCGCTGAACATATTCGTGCCGGTCAAATCACCATTAACAATGCAGAAACAGATTACTTTGCCCCATTTGGCGGCTTTAAGCAATCAGGTATCGGAAGAGAATGGGGAGACTTCGGTATCGAGGAATATTTAGAAGTGAAAGCTGTGATGGGACTTCCAACGGCGTAAGTCAGGCGAAAAAGAGGAAAACGGTGATCCGTTTTCCTTTTTTTGTGCCCTTTCCCCTATTCATCCGTGTTTTGTCATTAGAAATCTTAATCATGACAATCAATATTATATATTTTACTTAATGGCAAACTTTCGGTAAAGTTCAAATTGAACCTATATATATAATTCCTATCGAATTAATCTATGTTTATATTCCTTGTGAGGTGGATATTGTTGCAACTTCATGTATTGAACAGTCCGTTTAGCCAGGAGCAGGCAGAGTTACTCAATCAGCTGCTTCCGACTTTAACAGATCAGCAAAAAATTTGGCTTACTGGTTATTTATCAGCGCAGGCAGCGCTTGCCGGCTCAGAAGCTGTCACTCCGGCGCCTTCTGCCGCAGCACCTGTACAGCCTGTGAGCAAAGATGTGACCGTGCTTTATGGGTCGCAAACAGGCAATTCCGAAGGGTTAGCAAAAAAGACAGCCCAGCATCTTGAAGAGAAAGGCTTTCAAGTGACGCTCTCTTCTATGTCCGATTTTAAACCGAATAATCTGAAAAAAATAAACAATTTACTGGTCATTGTCAGCACACATGGCGAAGGAGATCCGCCGGATAATGCCCTTTCGTTCCATGAATATGTTCACGGCAGACGTGCGCCAAAGCTCGATCATTTAAGCTTTTCTGTCCTTTCATTAGGTGACAGTTCATACGAATTCTTCTGTCAGACAGGAAAAGAATTTGATGAACGCTTCGAAGAACTTGGCGGTACACGTCTTTTTGACCGAGTGGACTGCGACCTTGATTATGATGAGCCGTTTTCAGAATGGCTACAAGGTGTTGCCTCTTCTTTGAGTGAAGGTGAAGCTGTATCACTTCCGCAAGAAACAGCGGGAGCCAACAGTACGGCCGTTTCTGAATATTCAAGAACGAATCCTTTTTATGCTGAAGTTCTTGAAAATATCAACTTAAATGGGCGTGGATCTAATAAAGAAACACGTCACTTAGAGCTTTCGCTTGAAGGTTCAGGTCTCGTGTATGAGCCAGGTGACAGCCTTGGCATTTACCCGACAAATGATCCTGCGCTTGTCGACGAACTGATTCAAACATGCGGGTGGAATGCAGAAGAATCCGTCACCGTTCATAAAAATGGAGACACTCTTCCTTTAAAAGAAGCACTCACCTCGCATTTTGAGGTCACGGTTTTAACAAAACCACTTCTTCAAAAGATCGCTGAACTGACAAAAAGTGAATCCTTGCATGCCCTTTTAGAAGAAGGAAACGAAGAAAAACTGAAAGAATATATCGCAGGTCGGGACTTAGTAGATGCGGCTCGTGATTTCGGTCCTTTTGAAGGAACCGCCGCAGATTTCACGTCCATTTTAAGAAAAATCCCTGCACGCCTTTATTCCATTGCAAGCAGTCTCAAAGCAAATGACGAAGAGGTTCATTTGACGATAGGGGCTGTCAGATATGATGCGCACGGCAGAGAACGCCAAGGTGTCTGTTCGATTTTATGTGCAGAGCGCCTGCAGCCAGGTGATACGTTACCTGTTTATATTCAGCACAACCAAAACTTTAAGCTTCCTCAAGATCCAGATGCACCGATCATTATGGTAGGACCAGGCACAGGCATCGCCCCTTTCCGTTCATTTATGCAGGAGCGTGAGGAACTGGGTGCAAACGGAAAGTCATGGTTATTCTTCGGTGATCAGCATTTTGTGACGGATTTCTTATACCAAACGGAATGGCAAAAGTGGTTAAAGGATGGCGTCTTAACGAAAATGGACGTGGCTTTTTCAAGAGATACTGAGGAAAAAGTATATGTCCAGCATCAAATGAAGAAACAAAGCAAAGAATTATTTGAATGGCTTGAGCAAGGTGCTTACGTGTATATTTGCGGAGATGAAAAGCATATGGCGCATGATGTCCACAATACCCTTCTATCCATTATTCAAGAAGAAGGTGCGATGAGCAAAGAAAAAGCAGAAAGCTATCTTGCCAACTTACAGCAGCAAAAACGCTATCAGCGTGACGTTTATTGATTTGATGCTTGAAAGAAAGGAGCTTTTACTTACATGGTGAAGACAGCATTAACAGCGCCGGATGGACCTCCGAGCGACGTAGAGGAAATCAAAGAAAAAAGTGATTATTTACGGGGTACGTTAAAAGAAGTGATGCTTGATCCGATTTCAGCGGGAATTCCGGATGATGACAACCGTCTGATGAAGCATCACGGCAGCTACTTACAAGACGATCGTGATCTGAGAAATGAACGGCAAAAACAAAAGCTTGAGCCTGCCTATCAATTTATGCTGCGTGTCCGTCTGCCTGGCGGAATCGCCACATCTAAGCAGTGGCTTGTGATGGATGAGCTTGCTCACAAATACGGAAACGGTACGTTAAAGCTGACTACTCGTGAAACCTTTCAGCTTCACGGTATTTTAAAATGGAATATGAAAAAAACCATTCAAGACATTCATTCTACTATGCTTGATACAATTGCTGCTTGCGGCGACGTGAACCGGAATGTCATGTGTACATCAAACCCCTATCAATCAGAAGTGCACCATGATGTATACGAGCTGGCGAAAAAATTAAGTGATGACCTGCTCCCGCAAACAAGAGCCTATCATGAGATTTGGCTTGATGAGGAAAAGGTTGCGGCAACGCCAGATACGGAAGTTGAACCGATGTATGGTCCGCTTTATTTACCAAGGAAATTCAAAATTGGTGTGGCGGTCCCTCCTGCTAACGATATTGATGTCTTTTCGCAGGATCTAGGCTTCATTGCCATTATCGAAAACGATCAACTGGTCGGTTTTAATGTCGCAATTGGCGGCGGAATGGGTATGACGCATGGTGATACAGCGACTTATCCGCAGCTTGCAAAGGTCATCGGCTTTTGTACACCTGAACAGGTCGTAGAAATTGCCAAACAAGTCATCACCATTCAGCGTGACTACGGAAACCGTTCCGTGCGAAAAAATGCCCGCTTTAAATATACGGTGGACCGCCTTGGTCTTGAGAATGTAAAAGAAGAGCTTGAGCGCCGTCTTGGGTTTACTCTTTTAGAGGCAAAGGATTATCACTTTGATCATAACGGTGACCGTTATGGCTGGGTAAAAGGCATCAATGGCAGATGGCATTATACGATGTTTGTGGAAGGCGGACGCATCACAGATTATGATGATTATCCGCTGATGACAGGCATCCGCGAAATCGCCAAAGTTCATACAGGTGACTTCCGTTTAACCGCCAATCAGAATTTAATCATTGGGAATGTGACAACTCATAAAAAGAAACAAATCGAACAGCTCATTCAGAAGTTTGGTTTATCAGACGGCCAGCAGCACTCTGCCCTGCGCCGCAGCTCAATGGCTTGTGTATCTTTGCCAACTTGCGGCTTAGCGATGGCTGAAGCAGAGCGCTACCTTCCTCGATTGATTGATAAAATCGAAGACATCGTTGAAGAAAACGGATTAAGTGATAAAGAAATCACCATTCGAATGACTGGTTGTCCAAATGGCTGTGCTCGTCATGCGCTTGGAGAGATTGGATTTATCGGAAAATCACCTGGTAAGTATAATATGTATTTTGGTGCCGCATTTGATGGCAGCAGATTAAGTAAATTATACCGTGAAAATGTGGGTGAGGAAGACATTCTAAAAGAACTTGGCTCTATTCTCCCCCGCTACGCAAAAGAACGAGAAGAAAATGAACATTTCGGCGATTTTGTCATTCGGGCAGGGATTGTGAAAGAGACAACAGATGGAACGAATTTTCATGTGCAATAAAAAAAGACAGGAACCATCCTGTCTTAGATTGTTGACAAAGGGCTAAAATGAACTTGATTTTAGCCCTTTGTCTTCTTTGCAGCGTGATAGAAAACCTTTGCAGCCCTAGGAAGGACGAGCATCGGCGCGGAGCGAATTTGACATTCGTGAGCACCGAAGCGCAGGACTGACACCGAATGCGAGGGTTTGTCTACACGCTGAGACAGGAACCATCCTGTCTTTTTTATTTTTTCTGTTTCTTATTCAAGTATTCGGTCAGACTCTTATATACATCTGGATTGTCTAATGAAGATAGATCGGGTGAAGGCTGATCTTCATACGCCCCTTTAAGTACACGTCGTACGATTTTTCCATTCCTTGTTTTCGGCAAAGCTGAAATGAGATGAACTTCTTTTGGTGTGAGCGCTTTTCCGGCATGTGAACCAACATGGGCTGAAAGCTCTTGGATAAGGGCAGCTTCTTCAAAAGCATGCGGACTGGTCACGATGAAACAGACGAGCGCCTCCCCTTTCACCTCATCCTTTACCCCAATCACAGCGGCTTCATGCACGGCAGGATGCCAGGTAAGGATGGATTCAATTTCAGCTGGCCCGATGCGTTTCCCTGCTGTATTAATGACATCATCCGATCTGCCGGTGATGTGGAATTCTCCGTCCTCTGTTTGCATGACCCAATCTCCGTGTGTCCATACACCATCAAATCGTTTGAAATAAGTATCTTCATAACGCTCCGGTTCGTTCCAAAAACCACATGTCATGCCGACCCATGGCTTTTTCACCACAAGCTCCCCTACTTCATTCATCACGCTTTGCCCAGCTTCATTGTATACATCTGCCGCCATTCCTAAGATCGCCGCATTAAAGAGAATCGGTTTGATGGGGCGAAGCAGCGTACTGCCTACAATGCCACCAGAAACCTCGGTTCCTCCTGAATAATTTAAGATTGGAATGTTCTTTTGACCAATGATGTGAAATAACCATTGCCACGGAGCTTCATTCCATGGTTCCCCTGTAGAAATAATGGCTTTGACATGCGATAGTTCGACCCCATCAATCGTTTGCTGCATCGCAGAACGAACAAATGTAGGGGAAAGTCCAAAATGAGTGACTTTCTTCTCGTGGATGAATGACCAGAGCTGCTGCTCATCTGGATAATCGGGAGCGCCGTCATATAAAACGATGGCAGCTCCATTGATCAAGCCGCCAAAGACGAGGAATGGCCCCATCATCCAGCCCATATCAGTCAGCCAAAACAGCCGGTCTCCTTTTGCCACATCCATACATAGCCCAGCATCAAAAGCTGCCTTTATCGGAAAGCCTGCGTGTGTATGAACGGCTCCCTTTGGTGTGCCGGTTGTGCCTGACGTATACAAGATCATCAGCGGGTCTTCATTTGTGACATAGATCGCGCCGGTGAACGGCTGTTCTTTTAACAAATCATTCAGCAGGACATCGTCCTGATATCCGGTATGAGAGGAAGTGTGCACAATCACTTTTTGCACAGTTGTGGTTTTGTTTATGGCATCAGCCACACATTCCCGCATGTTGATCGTTTTCCCTCGCCGCATCATTTCATTCGCTGTGACGACAATGGATGCGCCTGACGCACGAATGCGTACAGCGAGTGGCTCGCTTCCATAGCCTGAGAAGACTGGGCTGAAAATAACACCAATCTTTGCAAAGGCAAGCATGACGGCGACCGTTTCTGGAAGCATTGGCATATAGATGATGGCTACATCCCCTTTTTGAAGTCCTTCTTTCAAAAAGCCAGTTGCAAGACGGCTCACTTTCTCTTGAAGTTCGAGAAATGACCATCTCTTTTCTTCACCGGCTTCATTGCTCCAAATGATGGCGGGCTGATGCCTCGTCTCTTCTTTTTCTGCCCATTTGTCCACAGCCGTTTCGGTGATGTTTAGTGTGCCGCCCTGATACCATTTCGGCCACATCAATGAGTGGTGACCTAATGCCGCTTCATATGGTTTTTTCCACTGAATGCCGACTGCCTTTTCCGCTTCTCTCCAAAACCAGTCTGTGCGATCAATACTGGCTTGATAGAATGAGTCATACGTAGAAAAACCAAGAGATTTCATCCACTGATGCAAACGTGTTTTTTGGCTCTGCTTTTCTTCCGGTATCCACTCTGGTTTCTGGTTGATCATGAGGTCTGCCCCCTTTAGACCGGATAGACCGGATGTTTTCGTTTCGTAAATGTCATGTCTTTCGATGAGTAGGCTAGTAATCTATGACAAAGTTCAGTTCTTAGACGGTCAAATGGGATGACGCCATCGACAATCATTTCAGAGGCAAGCTCATAGATATTCATATCTTCCTGGTATTCCTTCCGTTTCTCTTGTATAAATGAAGCCCTCTCTTCGGGCGGGAGTTCTGCAATTTTATTTGCATAGACGGCATTTACAGCGGCTTCTGGACCCATCACAGCGATTTGCGCCGATGGAAGAGCGAGACAGCAGTCTGGCTCAAAAGCAGGGCCTGCCATTGCATATAGTCCTGCTCCGTATGCTTTACGGACGATGACGGATATTTTCGGAACGGTCGCTTCTGACATAGCGGAGATCATTTTTGCCCCATGACGAATAATGCCGGCTTGTTCCACTTTTGTTCCAATCATAAATCCTGGTATGTCCGCAAGAAAGAGCAGCGGGATATGAAAGGCATCACAGAGCTGAATAAACTTGGCGGCTTTATCAGCTGAGTCGTGGAATAATACGCCGCCTTTGACCCTTGGCTGATTGGCAATGAGACCGACAGGCTGACCGTTCATTCTGCCAAAGCCGGTGATTAACTCTGCGGCAAACAGCTTTTTGATTTCAAAAAATGATCCTTCATCAATCAGTAAATCGATGAGTTGATACATATCAAATGAGGTATTCTGGCCTTTAGGAATTAAGTCTTGGATGGTGATTTCAGATGGTTTAGGTGCTTTTGCTGCTGTCGTTTTTGGTTTTTCTGTATAGTTGGCAGGCATATAGGTTAAATAATCACGTGCAATTTGAATGGCCTCTTCCTCTGTTTTGGCTAATATATCTCCGCATCCAGAAATGCTGCAATGCATTTTCGCACCGCCCATTTCCTCAAGTGATACTTTTTCACCGATCACCATTTCAGCCATTCGCGGCGAGCCTAAATACATAGAGGCATTTCCTTCGACCATGACGACAATGTCACAAAAAGCAGGGATATACGCACCACCGGCTGCAGAAGGACCAAATAGTAAACAAATTTGAGGAATGCGCCCAGACAGCTTGACTTGGTTATAAAAAATGCGCCCTGCTCCTCTTCTGCCTGGGAACATTGCGATTTGATCAGTGATTCTTGCACCCGCAGAATCGACTAAATACAGCATAGGACAATTGAGCTTCTCGGCCGTTTCTTGAATTCGAATGATTTTTTCTACTGTTTTGACACCCCACGATCCTGCTTTAACCGTAGAGTCGTTTGCCATGACACAAACAGTCTGCCCATTCATACGCCCGGTTCCGGTGACGACACCATCTGCTGGTAAATGTTCATCTTTGCACTCTGCAAACATGGCATCTTCAATGAAAGAATCCTCATCTAACAACAAATGGAGCCGATCACGGACAAATAATTTTCCTTTTTCTTTGTTTTTTTGATGGTAGCGTTCTGCCCCGCCCTTTTCAATTCGTTGTTTTTTTAATTCATATTCTTCGATCATAAACATTCCCCTTTCTTGCTATTTCCCTCTGTAATAAGGCGTTCGTTTTTCTTGAAAAGCCTTGAGACCTTCTAGTCGATCTTCTGTATGAATAAGCCGCAGATAAGCTTCGTATTCTTTCGTCAGCCCTGTTTGTAAATCGTGATCAAGGCTGGATTGAATGGCTTGTTTTGCTTCTTTTAAAGCGATCGGCCCATTTTTGGTGATTTGTTTTGCGAGTGTGATGGCATCATTCATCAGTGAATCGGCTGTAGAGATACGTTCAATCAGCCCAATTTGAACGGCTTCTTCTGCTCGTAAAGAAGTGCCTGTGAAGATCATTTCTTTCGCTTTCCCGGGTCCGATCAGGCGCGAAAGTCTTTGTGTGCCCCCTGCTCCCGGCAGGATAGCTAGTCCTGTTTCCGGCAGGCCGAGCGCTGCACCCGCTCTTGCGATGCGGAGATCACAGGCGAGCGCGAGCTCAAGACCTCCGCCAAGTGCGTGTCCGTTTATCACGGCAATGACAGGAACAGGCAAAGATTCAATGTCTGTAAAGGTTTGCTGAATGGTCAGAACGGCTTCTTTCGCTTCTTGTTCTGTCATCAATCGCCGTTCTTTTAAGTCTGCTCCTGCGCAAAAAACTTTAGCGCCAGCTCCTGTCATGAGCAAACAGCGGATGTTTGCATCATGTTTGATTTCTTGAATCGTTTGGTTAATTTCCTCTAGCATAGCAGCTGATAGAGCATTGGCTTGTGCTGGTCTGTTTAAGGTCATGATGCCAATGTGATCATCTTGTATTGAAAAATTGATCAATGAAGTCATGTGATTCACCCTTTATCAAGTAGTGTGAGACTGAAAAGCGCGTAAACAGTGACTTGGCAGGGTTCGATCCACTTTTGCTTCAATCCATTCAGCCGCTTTAATCAAGCGAGGAAGGTCGACATTTGTTTCGATCCCGAGTTTGTGAAGCATGTGCACCACGTCTTCTGTCGCCACGTTTCCGCTGGAGCCAGGTGCATAAGGACAGCCGCCAAGCCCTCCGCTAGAGGCATCAAATATGGTGATGCCGGCTTTTAATGCTGTATAAATATTGGCAAGCCCCATTCCTTTCGTATCATGAAAATGAAGTGCGATTTTATCAGCAGGAAAGCGTTCAAGTAAAAGGTCTAACCGTCTTTCTACTTGCAGCGGATGGGCTTCCCCAATGGTATCCCCAAGTGATATTTCATCAATGCCGAAGGACAGCAGCTGTTCCGTTAATCGCAGCACTTGGTCCATCGGCACTTGTTTTTCATAAGGACATCCAAACACGGTAGAAATATAGGCCCGCGTTTGCCGTCCTTCTGCTTTTAAATCGGCTGTCATTTGTTTGATCACAGGCAGTGTTTCCTGTATAGATCGATTCATATTCTTTTTGTTATGTGTCTCACTCGATGAGATAAACATAGCCCCTACCTCAAGGTTTGCTTCAAAAAAATGAGCTAATCCTTTTTCATTTGGGATGAGTGCGGCATAGGTGATATCCTCTTTTTTGTTTAATGATTGGGCTAATTCTTTGGCGTCTTTTAAGGCTGGAACCCATTTCGGATGAACAAATGAGGTGACTTCAATATAAGGAAGATGGGCTTCTTCGAGTAAATGGATCCATGTTCGCTTCTTCATTGTGTCCAGCCAAACGGATTCATTTTGTAGTCCATCGCGCGGGCCGACCTCTCTAATGAGCACATTTTTTGGTAATGCCATGCGGCTTTCCCCCTATTCTGTCAGCTCCAAAAGTACCTCTCCCTCGTCAACAAATTCCCCCTCCGCCTTATACACTTTACTGATCACACCTGCTTCTTCTGCAACAATGGGAATCTCCATTTTCATCGATTCTAAGATGGCGACTTCCTGTCCTTTTTGCACATCATCACCCTGTTTCACAAGAAGCTTCCATAAGTTTCCGGCCATTTGTATCGTGACAGTTTTCATGAACGGTTTTCCTCCCTTTTTTTCATCAGATAATCGGTTGTGATGCGGCCATGTAAAAAGGCGGTTGATTCGGCCATTTCCTTTAAAAGCGGTACATTGGTTTTGATCCCTTCTATTTCATATGCTTGTAATGCTGCTTTTAATCGTTCTATGGCGAGTTTTCGAGTATCACCGTACACAATCATTTTCGCAATCATTGGATCGTAAAATGGGGTAATGACACTTCCGCTCGTGACGCTTGACTCATGACGGATATATGGGGCATCAGGTGTAGAAAGCCGAGTGATCGTGCCTGGCGAAGGGTAAAATGTCACAGGGTCTTCAGCGTATATTCTAACTTCAATCGCGTGCCCAATTTGATGAATATCCTCTTGGCTGAAGGACAGGGGCTCTAATGCGGCAATTTTTAGCTGCTCCTCGACAAGGTCAATCCCGGTAATTTCTTCTGTGACAGGGTGTTCTACTTGCAATCTCGTATTCATTTCTAAGAAATAAAATTGCTGGTTTTGATCGACTAAACATTCAATCGTGCCCGCATTTTCATACCCAATTGCTTTGGCAGCTTTGACGGCCATCTGTCCCATTTGCTGTCTCACCGTTTCTTCAAGACAGACGGCTGGTGCCTCTTCAACAATTTTCTGATGTCTTCTTTGGAGTGAACAATCTCTTTCAAATAAGTGAACGCCGTGACCGAACGAATCAAAAAGAACTTGAATTTCGATGTGCCGTGCGTTTTCAATCACCTTTTCCATGTATAAAGTTCCGTCTTGAAAGAAACTTTGTGCTCTTTTTTGATTTCCTTCAAACGCTCGATGCAGTTCTTCGTCGTTGCGGACGAGCTGCATACCAATCCCGCCGCCACCGCTCGATGCTTTTAGCATAATGGGATAGCCGAGTGTCTGTGCTTTATGAACACCTTCGTCTGCATCATGGAGTGGGGCTGAAACACCAGGAACGATTGGGATGCCCGCTTGTTCCATCGTTTTTCTCGCTTCAATTTTATTTCCCATCTGCTGAATGACTTGTGCAGATGGTCCAATAAAGGCAATGCCTTCGCTCCGGCAGCGCTCAGCAAATGCCGCATTTTCTGATAAAAGACCATACCCCGGGTGGATAGCATCAGCATTTGTTTGTTTGGCAACCTTAATGATCGCTTCCATGTTTAAATAGCTTTCAGAAACTTTAGCGCCGCCGATATAATAGGCGCTGTCTGCTTCTTGCACATGAAGTGCATGCTGATCAGCCTCTGAATAAACGGCAACGGTTTTGATTCCGAGCCGTTTACATGTCCGAATCACTCTACGGGCAATTTCGCCTCGATTGGCGATCAATACTTGTTCAAACATCGCTGCTTTCACTCCTTTATTAGATCAAGCGCCTGCTTTTTCAAGCGGAATTTCTGAATTTTGCCTGAGGCGGTCATTGGGTACTCATCTGTAATGAAAAAGTATTTCGGGATTTTGTAGCGTGCCATTTGCGACTGACAATAGCACGTTAATGTCTCAATTGAGACCGACTTCCCTTGTTTTAGCCGAATGAATGCGGCTGCTTCCTCGCCGTATGTCTCGTCAGGAATACCAACAACCTGTGCGTCAAGAATGGCAGGGTGAGTGTATAGGACATCCTCAATCTCTTTTGGGTACACATTCTCTCCGCCTCTGATGATCATATCTTTGAGCCGGCCTGTGATTTTCACATAACCGTCATGATCCATCTCAGCTAAATCCCCTGTATGAAGCCATCCGTCCTCATCAATGACTTCATTTGTTGCTTCTTCGTTTTTATAATAGCCCTTCATGACATGGTAACCTCTTGTACAAAGCTCCCCTTGCTGTCCTCTTGGCACTTCTTCTGACGTTCCTGATAAGGCAATTTTGACTTCAATTTGAGGAAGCGCACGTCCGACCGTTTGAACGCGTCTTTCAAACGAATCATCGGTTCTTGTTTGGGTAATGACGGGTGAACTTTCGGTTTGACCATAGGCAATCGTGAGCTCTCTCAGTCCCATTTTTTCAATGACTGCTTTCATGACGTGGGATGGGCAGAGTGAACCGGCCATAATCCCCGTTCGTAATGTGGACAGGTCATAAGAGTGGAAATTTGGATGATCGAGCTCTGCGATGAACATGGTTGGTACACCGTGAAGAACGGTGCATTTTTCTTTTTCTACTGTTTGAAGGACTCGTTCTGGATGGAATGATTCAAGTGGAATGATCGTTCCCCCTTTTGTGAGACAAGCAAGTACACCAAGAACAGAGCCGAAGCAATGAAAAAACGGCACTGGGATACACATACGGTCCTGCTCTGTTAATTTCATACAATCTGCGATCTGACTCGCATTACAGACGATGTTTGTGTGGCTGAGCATGACGCCTTTTGGATAGCCGGTTGTGCCTGAAGTGTACTGCATATTAATAACGTCATCAGGCGTGAGCTCATTCATTCGCTTCTCCCATTCATGATCTTCGGTTCTTTTGGCTGCCACTTGAAGACGATCCCAGCTGAGCATACCGTTTGGTACATGCTGACCGATATAGATACATCTTTTTAAATAAGGAAATTGTGTGGAAATGATCTCCTCTTGATGAGCGGTTTGAAGTTCTGGAATCAGCTCTTCAAGCATGTTGACATAGGACGTTTCTTTAAAGCCGTCTACAATAAACAACATTTTGCTGTCAGAATGCTTGAGTAAATAGGCGAGTTCCTGTGATTGAAAATTGGTATTCACAGTGACAAGAACAGCACCAATGGAGGCGCAGGCAAATTGAAGAATGAGCCATTCAGGTATATTTGGTGCCATAATGGCGATGTGATCTCCCTTTTGAACCCCTAATGCCATGAGACCTTTTCCTGTTTCCTTGACCTCTTGATAAAACGCTTCGTACGAATAACGTAAAGAACGTTCTGGGTAAACAATGGCTTCATGTGCTGGGTGCTGTTCTTTTTTTTCTCTTAATAGGGAGCCAATCGTTTGCGGGTGAATCGACATCATTGCTTTCCTCCCTTATGTGTAGTAAGCGTTTTCATTAAGGTATTACGCTAACAACTGTCTTGCGATCACGAGCCGCTGAATTTCAGAGGTCCCTTCTCCGATTTCCATGAGCTTGGCATCTCTCACAAGCCGTTCAACACCGCATTCTTTCATATAGCCTGTTCCGCCATGAATTTGGACCGCATCAAGACTTGCTTTTGTGGCCATTTCTGAAGCAAACAGTTTGGCATAGGCCGCTTCTTTTGTAAATGGTTTGCCTTGATCTTTCAGCCAAGCGGCTTTCCAGACCATTTGTCTTGCAAGCTCTATTTGCATCGCCATATCCGCCAGCTTAAACTGAATGGCCTGGAAGGATGAGAGGGTCTTTCCAAATTGCTTTCTTTCTTTTGCATAGGAAAGTGAAGCATCAAGTGCAGCTTGTGCAATTCCGACAGATAAGGCTGCAATGGAAATTCGTCCGCCGTCCAATGTATATAAAAATTGCTTGAATCCTTTCGATTTGTCTCCCAATATATGATGCGCTGGTACACGCACTTCGTCTAAAATGATTTCAGCCGTATCTGAACCGCGAACCCCCATTTTGTCATATGGGTTTGTAATCGACAGTCCCTTTTGCCCTTTCTCCACAATAAAGGCGGAGATGATTGGACGTCCGTTTTCATCATGATCTGTCACAGCGGTGACAATAATCGTTCTGGCATAATTGGCATTTGTGATCCAGCACTTTTCCCCACTGATGACATATTCTTGTCCGTCTTTAATGGCTTTTGTTTTTGTTCCTTTTGCATCTGATCCGGCGTTTGGTTCTGTTAATCCGAAGGAGCCAAGCGCTGTTCCAGAGGCTAATGGAACAAGATGGTCCATCTTTTGCTCCTCTGTCCCGAAGTAATAAAGTGGACTTGCGCCTAAGGAAACCGCTGCGGCATAACTTAGACCTGTACTGGCACACTGCTTGCCAATTTCCTCTACTGCCAGTGCATACGAGATCGTATCTCCTCCAGAACCTCCATATTTCTCTGGAAAGGGTATACCCATAAAACCGAGCTCCCCCATTTTTTGAAATGTGTTCACCGGAAATGTTGCCTGTTCATCAACAGTTTGAGCGTGTGGTGCAATTTCTGTTTTTGCAAATTCTTTGACCATCTGACGGATCATTTGCTGCTCTTTCGTTAATTCAAAATCCATTTTGCTTCCCCCTTTGGCGCTTTTCTATCATATTTATTATTGAAATAGCTTCTTCATGCCAAGCTTGATTGAATTCAGAAAATTAAAATAAAAATAGTAGAAAAATAGAGAAAGCAAAAAAGCATAAATGGAGGAAACCCCTCATTTATGCTGTCTTTGTTATTTTACTGTTTTTGTAGAAGGTTTGCTTTCATGATGAAGGCGATTGAGTGCCGTCACTTTATAGGTATAGCTCTTCTTTTGATTTGCTAAAATGTCTTTCGTTTGTGTGAAGGAACCTGTTTCTTTTCTGACCGTTTGCGCAAATTCGTATGTCCCTTTATTCGACAATCGATAGACTGCATAATAGGATGCACTAGAGCGCGGATCATTTTGTATCTGTAAAACTGCACCATCCTCTGTCTTTTTCACAGATTGAATGATTGGTTTTTTAGGCGCTTTTTGATGAAGCCATGGCATCTCTGGTATGAGAGCCGGTTTGCTATAGGTTTCTTCTATTAATCGTTTCTTTACATTCAAGGGATTCCGATTGATATCTTTCAGACTAAAATGCATGCTTCCTTGTACGAGCTGTGACTGCCTGTTCAGCTCGATCTGGCGAAAATACTCCTCGGGATCAGACCAAGCAGGATCACTGTTTTGATTGATTTTATACGTCGCTTGGCCAATGTACAAGTGAACAGGCTGCCCCTTCACTTCATTTGACCACCATTTCGTCAGCACATCATAGGCAGCGGGCTGAAAGCCAATACTCCAATAAATTTGCGGGGTGATATAATCAATATGGTGCTGCTGTATCCACTCTCTTGTATCAGCATACAAATCATCATAATTGGTCATCCCTGCAGTTGTGTTTGAACCGGTTGGGTCATCTTTTATGTTGCGCCATACACCAAATGGGCTAATACCAAATTTCACATACGGTTTTTCTTTCTTAATGGTGTTATTGATCTGCTTCACTAGCTCGTTCACATTATCCCTTCGCCAATCTTCTATATGAGTGAACTTCTTCCCGTAAGTTTCATACGTTTCTTGATCTGGAAATGGTACACCAGCGATTTTATTCGGGTAAAAATAATCATCCATATGCACCGCATCAATATCGTAGTTTTTCACTACTTCCTCTATCCCGTCAACAATGAAGTCCTGAGCATCAGGAATGCCTGGATTAAAGTAAAGCTGATTTCCGTAGGCGATGGTCCAATCAGGGTGTGCTTTTGCAGGATGATCGGCTGATAACCGGTTGAGATCGGTATGATTCATGGTGATTCGATAAGGGTTAAACCAAGCATGAAATTCAAGGCCACGTTTATGTGCTTCTTCTATCATAAATTCAAGCGGGTCATATCCAGGGTCTTTCCCTTGTGTACCAGTCAAATATTCAGACCATGGACCAAATTTTGATGGATAAAAGGCATCTGCTGTTGGTTTAATTTGCATGATGACGGCGTTCATATTCATCGCTTTGATGTCGTCTAACAGTTGAATGAACTCTTGTTTCTGCTCATCTGCGGGCAGTCCTTTCTTTGAAGGCCAATCTAAGTTATAAACTGATGCGACCCACACTGCACGCATCTCTCTTGTGCTCTCAAGCTTCCCTTTTGGCATCGAACGAGCTAGACTGCTAGACGGAATGAATAAGAAGACACCCATGAAAACTAGTGTCAGAACCGTCATACTGATCTTTTTCAGCATGTTTTGCATCACCTCATATTAAGTTTATTCTGCGTTTTGTGATGGAATGCCAGCAGATGGTGTAAGCAAGATGTTTTTTACTTTAAGCAGCTGAGCTTTAGGGACGTCGCAGGCTTCTACTAAATACCGCTCTGCATTTCCGTATGTATCCATCATCTCATTCAGTACATCTTCAAGATAATCTTGCTGCACACCGAGCAGGGGCTGAATTTGTTCTTTTGACACCCGATATAAACTCATCATGCGAACAAATCGTTCTTGTCTTTTCACTAGCATTTTCACGCCTTCATTGGAACGCATGTATTCACTTAAAACGGTATGCACCGGCACACCCGCTGCTAATTGAATAAGAGCAGATAAAAAGCCTGTACGGTCTTTTCCGCTTGTACAGTGAAGCATAAGCGGATAATTTTTTTCATCGGACAGTAATGTAAACAATTGCTGAATCTCTTTTTTTCGCTCATAGAGCATGCTTTGATATACATCTTTCATGATCGGTGTAAAGGATAGAGATTTTCCTTCTGCTATCAGCATACGAAACATGGTCCATTTGCTAGGCATCATGCTGTCAGGCTGCATAGGGATATGAACAATTTTGTCATGTTCCATGATCTTTGGCGGGTGTGATTTTCGTTCTGAGCTTGTACGTAGGTCACAAATCGTTTGAATTCCAAGTGTTGAGAACGTCAATATGTCTTGCTTCGTGAGACGTGATAAATCGGCAGAGCGATAAATCATTCCTTGTTTGATGACCATCTGATCCGTTGTTTGGAGTCCCCCTACTTCTCTAAAATTTGCAAGCTTTGAAAATTGTATGTTGTGTTGATTCATAGAAGTGAAAATCCTTTCTATCCTCTTTTCTCTATCATACGCTTTTATGAAAAATGAGAAAAGATAAGAGAAAAAGATCATTCGATTCTCCCATGTTGATCAGTGACATCTTTTACGTGGAATTATTGTTATAATAGAATCAGCATATTCGTATTGATTGGAGATTGTAGCATGATAAAAACAAAACGTATTCAGCAAATAAAAGAGTATGTATTTGACCGGGAATCTGCCTCTCTTGATGAGCTTGTGACGCATTTTGGCGTCTCAAAAAACACCATACGCCGAGATGTACAAGCATTGGTAGAATCCGGCGTGCTAAAGAAAGTGTACGGCGGCGTCGCTGTGAATCACTCAACATTGGTGGTGTATCAGGAGCGAAAGACTCGTCAGCTGAGTAAAAAACAATTGATCGGACAGGCTGCCGCTGCTTTTGTTGAACATGGTGATATGATTTTTGTTGATTCTGGTACAACGACACTGGAGATGCTTCCCTATTTGAAGGAGAAACGGATTACCGTTGTGACAAATAACGTGGATTTCATTACACAGGCTATGCCTTATGAACACCTCACCATCTTTTCAACCGGCGGTATGCTAGAGCGAAAAACAAATTCTTTCGTTGGTTATCAAAGTGTTGAGCGTCTAAAAGCATACAATGTCAATAAAGCATTTATTGCATCAACTGGTTTATCCATTGATCATGGCGTCACGAATTCCTCCCCGCTTGAGACAGATATTAAAAAAACGCTCGTTGAAAAAAACGCCAAAACCTTTTTATTAGTCGATGATAGTAAGTTCGACCATTATGCCTTAACCACGTTTTGTGACTTAAAAGACATAGACATCGTCGTGACGAATGAACAACCAAATGAAGATTACCTTCAATATGGAAAAGAGCATGATGTGAAATTTGTCACGCCTTAGTCCAGAGCAAAAAAGCCAAGCGCCAATGTTTTGGCTTTTTTCTTATGCGCAAAAGAGTGAAACGGCGAAGTGTTGGTTACATTATGATTGTACATTTAACACATATTTGGAGGTTGACCTGATGCCGTTGTTACGATTTGACGTGATAGAGGGCCGTTCAAAAGAGGAATTAAAGAAACTGCTGGACACTTGCCATGAAGCAATGGTTGATGCCTTTGGGGTACCTGAACGAGATCGCTATCAAATTGTTCATCAGCACCGCCCTGAAGAGATGATCATTGAAGACACTGGGCTTGGTTTTCCGAGAACAAAGGATCTTGTTGTCATTAGTGTTGTCAGTAAACAGCGGACGAAAGAGCAAAAGGAACAGCTTTATGCACAAATCGCAGAACGTATAGAAAAAGAATGCGGAGTTGCCAAGACGGATGTGATGATCTCCATCGTGGAAAATGGAGACGCCGATTGGAGCTTCGGGATGGGTGAGGCTCAATTCATAAGAGGATGGCTTTAAAAAACGGCTCAGGAGTGTGAGCCGTTTTTTGATTCATTCATTTTCAAGTTGCATGAGCAAGTTGAATAAATAGCGGTACACTGCTGAGATCACACCAATTAAAGGCGTATCTTCTTTGATGTCTTCTAGTTCAAGAAGCGGAATGTTGATATCAAATAACCCGTCTTGTCCATTAAATTGAAGCTGAGCACCATTTAATGTTGAGAGCATCTCTTTTAGTACTCCAGTATCTTTTTTAGGACGCTTCAATCCGAGTAACACGGTATACGTCTGAAATACTTCATCCCATTCTATGGCAAGTCCGTCGGCTCTCACCACATCAAACCACTTCGACTCGATATAAATGAATTCTTTTTGTTGTTTTTTTACGTATGTAAGAGGTGTATTTAAAAAGGAAGCATTTTCTGTTTGAATCATTTCCTCCGATTCCTTGTCTACACATTCTATATAAACATCAGCAAAGCGTGCTTCTTCTGTCATTTTTGCCCCTTCTAGCGGCCAATTTTGACTTGCGGCTTTGTTATATTCAAAGTCGGTGAGCGCCTGCCCTTCTTTCAATAAATCTTGTAAGCGATTTTGCAGTGACATGACTGTATCTCCTTTCATCTACTTCATATGCGTTTTTTATTTTAGCATAACACATGAAAAGAAAGATATGCCTGAGCATATGATGGTATGATAGTGTAAAAAGAAACATCTCGGAGGGGACCGTTTTGCTCACAATGACACTGGCAGAAAAAATCGTAGATGAGGTCAAAAAGGTACTGACGGAAGAAATCATCATCACACAAACAAACGGTACCATTATTGCTGCAACAGATCCAGCACGCATTGGTCAATTTCATGAAGGAGCATATGTCACATCCTTAGAAGGGCAGAAACGAATTCTCACAAAGGATGATGTGCTGCAGATGAAAGGCGTCAAAGCCGGTATCAATCTGCCTATTTATTTCAAACAAGAAGTCATTGGGGTCATTGGAATGACAGGTGATCCAAGGCATGTCTCCCCTTTTGGCGACATTTTACGGAAAATGACCGAGCTGCTCATTCAAGAGCATGAATTCTTTCAAGAAACGGAAACAGATGAACGGCAGCTTGAAGCATTTGTATTCGACTGGCTTCATCTGCCAGAGACAGCGGTTGGTATGACCGAGAAGGCGCAGCGGCTTGGCTTTGATGTCAACAAGCAGCGTGTCGCTATTCTCATTGATTGTCAAGACGAATCGTTTATGAAGCAGGATCAATACAAACTGATGAAGGACAAATTGCAACTCACCAATCAGGAGATCATTGTGCGCTGGGGGCATGCACGTTTTTTGCTCATGCTACAAGCCACACCAGATGGTCGTGATACATGGCACAAGCGCTTGTTCCATATTCATGCTGCGCTCACAGCGCTGTCACCATCGAGGATTTTAATGGGGGCAGGAAAACCAGCAGCTTCTCATGTCATGAAGCAGTCCTTTCATCAAGCTTTTCGCGCTTTAAAATTGGCGCATGCTGAAACACCGATTGTGTTTGATGAAGATTTGACGCTTGAACTTTTTATGGAGGAAATCAGTCAGGAAACAAAAGATACGTTTCTTGATCGAACGATTGCGTCCCTTTTCCCCTATCCTGAACTAGTGAAAACATTGCGGGTGCTCATCGCTTCGGATTACTCATTGAAACATACAGCAGAAGCTATGCATGTCCATATTAATACACTTCATTACAGATTAAAACGGATCCAGGATTTAACGACACTTGATCCAAAGCGCATGCAAGATGCGATGCTTTTTTATTTGGCCTTGCTGCTTTTAGATCATGATACAAAAAATACGATAAAACAGCCTGATATTTTGTAGAATCGTCTATGGTCATGTGACGGTTCTTTTTTTATACTTGTAGAAAAGAGACGTTAAATGAGCGGGAGTGATTGCATATGCTAGATTCAGAATTTTCAAATCAATTAAAAGAGATTGTCGGTGCGCCCAATGTCCAAGACAGCAAGGCGGATCGTCTTGCCTACTCTTATGATGCGACACCAAATTTTCAACAGATGCCAGATGCCATCGTGACACCTCGCACAGCAGAAGAAGTGCAGCAAATTGTGAAACTGTGCGCCTCTTACAAAGTGCCGATCGTCCCAAGAGGCTCAGGGACGAATCTGTGCGCAGGAACATGCCCTACTCAGGGCGGATTGGTGATTCTCTTTACTAGAATGAATCAATTATTAGAAATAGACGAAGAAAATTTAACCGCAACGGTGCAGCCTGGCTTAATTACGCAGGAATTGATTCATCAAGTAGAGGAAAAAGGTCTCTTCTACCCGCCTGATCCAAGCTCTATGAAAATTTCCACATTAGGCGGCAATATTAACGAAAATTCAGGGGGACTGCGGGGGTTAAAGTATGGAGTGACAAGAGATTATGTCCTTGGGCTTGAAGTGGTTTTGCCAAATGGTGATATCATCAAAACAGGCGGAAAGCTTGCAAAAGATGTCGCTGGGTATGATTTGACTCGATTGTTCGTTGGTTCAGAAGGAACAATCGGGATTGTCACAGAAGCGGTGCTAAAGCTCCTGCCGCTTCCAGAAACGAAACAAACAATGCTTTGTTTATACGAAAGCCTTGAAGAAGCTGCGACTTCTGTATCGGCCATCATTGCTGAGCGTATCATTCCTGCTACATTAGAATTTATGGATCAGCCGACCCTTGAAGTCGTTGAAGATTTTGCAAACATCGGCCTGCCCACCGACGTTCAAGCTGTGTTATTAATTGAACAGGACGGCAACCCTGAAGCTGTTTCTCGTGATATCCAAAAAATCGCAGAAGTCTGTGAGCAGCACGGGGCTAAAAGCGTCAAGATTGCACATTCAGAAGAAGAGGCAAGTGCGCTCTTAACAGCGAGACGCGCTGCTTTATCTGCCCTTGCTCGATTAAGTCCTACAACGATTTTAGAAGATGCTACCGTTCCCCGGTCTGAAATTGCCAATATGGTTCGTGCAATCGAAGACATTGCACGAAAGTACGAGGTGAACATTTGTACGTTTGGTCATGCAGGTGATGGCAACTTACACCCCACTTGTGCGACAGATGCAAGAAATGAAGAAGAAATGAAACGTGTAGAAGCTGCCTTTCAGGCCATTTTTGAAAAAGCCGTTGCACTTGGCGGCACGATTACAGGCGAACATGGCGTGGGTCTCATGAAAGCCCCCTATTTGGAGCTGAAGGTCAAAAAAGAAGGAATCGCTGCCATGAAGGCGATTAAACAGGCACTTGACCCAGCAAATATCATGAATCCAGATAAAGTGTTTGGAAAAGCCTCAAGAAAGCGAGTGGTGGTCTCATGAGTTCTTCTTCTAAGCAAAAAGAGATCCAGCAGCAGTTTCAGGAGCAAATGGATGAAAAGGAGCTGCTTAATTGCATGCGCTGCGGCTTCTGCCTCCCTTCCTGCCCTACCTATATTGAATCTGGACAACAAGAAACGCACTCTCCTCGGGGCCGAATTGCGTTAATGAAAGCTGTAAGAGATGGCGTCATTGAGCCAGATGAAGATGTTGAACATTCCCTTAATCTTTGTCTTGGCTGCCGTGCATGTGAACCAGTCTGCCCTTCTGGCGTCAAGTATGGACAGTTGCTAGAAGATGCCAGAGACATTATTCAACAACATAAAAAACAATCATTTCCTGTCAAATTGATGAGACGTGTTGTGTTTAAAGGTCTCTTTCCGTCACAAAGTCGTATGCGACAAGCTGCTAGTTTTCTTCGATTTTATCAAACATCTGGTCTGCAAACAGCCGCCAGGAAGACGCGCATACTGAAGCTGCTTCCCTCCCATTTACAGTTGATGGAACAGGCACTTCCAAAGGTACCGCCTCAAAAGAAAAAACGTTTGAATGAATATAAAGCCATTGGTCAGGCAAAAAAACGGGTGGCGTTTTTTACTGGCTGTTTAATGGATACAGTTTTCTCAAACACAAACAAAGCGACCATTCATCTCTTACAGCTGGCAGGCTGCGATGTGATCGTTCCTCCTATACAAACGTGCTGCGGCGCGCTACATGGTCATAGCGGAGAAAAAGACCAAGCAAAACAGTTAGCCAAGCGGAATATTGAAGCATTCGAGGAAACAGATGCCGATGCGATTGTCATGAACGCGGGCGGCTGCGGTGCCTTTTTAAGTGATTACGGTCATTTGCTTCAGGATGACCCAGATTTTCAAAAACGAAGTAAAGCTTTCTCACAGAAAATAACAGATATATCAAGCATCCTTGTGGAGCTGGAGTTTCACCGCCGCGTGCCACTGGTTTTGCCAGCGCAAGTGATCACCTATCAAGACTCCTGTCATTTACGAAATGGGATGAATGTACAACAGGCGCCGAGGGTGCTCATGAAAGCCATTCAAGGGGTAACGTTTAAAGAAATGAAAGATGCCGGCCGCTGCTGCGGATCTGCAGGAATCTACAATATCTTGCAGCCAGACATGTCGATGCAAATTTTAGATCATAAAATGATTGAAGCGAGCAACATAGCTGCAGCTGCCATTGTGACGTCGAATCCAGGCTGTCAATTACAAATGGCAGCAGGCGTCAAAAAGGCAGGACATATGCCTAGCATGAGAGCGATTCATCTGGCTGACTTTTTATTAGAAGCCGTTCAATATGGAAAAAAAGCGTCCAGCTCATGAAGCTGAACGCTTTTTTTATGCATATCTTCAGACGATTGGTTGGATAATAGAGGAAAATCGCGGAAGGAGATGGTTCAAGTGCTGAAGAAAAACAAATCAAAACAGAAAGACCCGAATTCAGTATTTGAGGCACTATCGCGTTCCTCTGATTTTATCAATGAATTATCAAGTTCCGGAGGTTTCCTTTATAGAATTTCTTTTTTTCGTCCTTTAATTAATGGCAATCTCCTTCATGAACAAATCTTGCCTTTTATTCAGCAATTGCATCTGACACCCACCCTTGAAGAGCTGAAAGAACACATCCCAATCGAACAAGCTGTGATTACGAGGGACCTTCAAAAAGTGGAAGAAGCTCTTCATCGAGGCAGTATTGCTGTTCGAATTGAGACAGACTGGGGCAAAGCGCTCCTTTTGCCGATTGAAGAAAAGAAAGGCAGACAAGTGAGCCAACCTGAGATTGAATTCGGGATTATCAGTGCGCAGGAAGCCTTTGTGGAAGGGCTGGATACAAACTTAAACTTGCTCAGACGCAGGCTGCCCACTCCTGACCTTAAAGTAGTTGAACACACAGTTGGTACCCTTTCTCAAACGAAAGTAGCCGTTGTATACATAGAGGATATCGCCAACCCGCAGAACATTGAAACCGTTCTTCAGCGGATTCAAGATGTTGACTATGACCAAATTCTAGATTCTAATTATCTTGCGCAAATGCTTTATGATGTGTCCAATACAATCTTTCCATTGTTTTTAAATACAGAACGGCCAGACAGGGTTTCCTCAGGTCTAACGGAAGGAAAAATAGCCATTATGGTTGACGGTTCGCCTCATACCCTGCTTGCACCTACAATTTTACTCGAGTATTTTTCTACAATGGAAGACTATAACATGTCTTGGATCGCAGCATCCTCCTTTCGGCTGTTACGCATTTTTGCTGTAATTTTTTCTATTTTTGCAACCCCTTTGTATGTAGCTGTTTTAACGTTTCACTATGAACTGATTCCTAAGGACTTATTAGAAACGATTGTAGCATCACGCTATCTCGTTCCCTTTCCGCCTATTATTGAAGCATTATTTTTAGAGATATCGATTGAGCTGCTTAGGGAAGCCGGGTCTCGCCTTCCTGCAAAAGTCGGACAGACGCTCGGGATTGTTGGAGGTATTGTGATCGGACAGGCTGCGGTTGCAGCGGGATTAACAAGTAATATCCTGCTCATTATAGTCGCATTATCAGCTCTTGCCTCTTTTGTCACCCCTATTTATAAAATGGGGACAACCATTCGTCTCTTACGTTTCCCATTCCTTTTTGCTGCACAAGTGTGGGGAGCGCTAGGGATTTCGCTGATGGGGGCTTTTCTTCTTACACATTTAATGAAATTAACGTCTATAGGACAACCTTACTTAGAGCCAATCTTTCCACTTCGATTGGCCGATTTAAAGGGTAGTTTGATTCGTCCCCAGCTCCGCTTTTTGAAAAAACGTCCACAAAATTTACGCCCGCAAAATGAAACGATACACCGCCAAAAGCCAAAGCAAGGCCGTAAGGGGAAAAATGATTTTTATGAATAAGGAAGTGAAGGCATGAGCTCTTCTTCTATGAAAGAAAAATTTCAAGTATCCCCTTTTTTTGTGTTTTTTCTTGTCAATGCCAATCAAGTAGGTGTTGGTATTTTAAATTTCCAGACGAATCTTGTCCGGACGATTAATAATGATGGGTGGATCGCCATTTTAATTGCTGGTGCAAGTGTCAATTTAATGATTTTCCTTATTTACTATTTGTTTAAAAAAGCACCTACTGACGAATTTAGTGACATTACGCAATCTGTGTTTGGTAAATGGCTCGGACAATTCATCAACATTCTCTACATTTTGTATTTTTCTTCATTATCTTTGATCGTGCTTGTTCATTATATGGATGTAATCCATGTTTGGCTGTTTAAAGAAATTCCTGGTCTTTTATTTGCATCAGTGCTCCTCATCCTCGTCTATTACATTCACACAGGCGGATTTAGAACAATCGCTGGCTGGGCATTCTTTAGCATTGTCCTAACGTACTGGATGACCTTTATCTGTTTTTATGTCATGAAATATAGTCACATCCGGTTTATGTTCCCAATGTTTGATCATTCATTTTCACAACTCATGATGGGGGTCAAAGATGCCTCTTTATCCATGTTTGGTTTTGGAACATTGCTTGTCTATTATCCCTTTATTAAAAAAGCACAAACGTCGCAAAAATTTGCACATATGGGAGTGTTGCTAACTACATGCCTGAATTTGCTTGTATTTCTCGTCTCTATAGCGTACTACTCAAGTGCTCAGCTCGAACTAACGAAATGGCCAACATTGACATTAACCAGCATTGTCAAACTTCCGTTTATCCAGCGCTTTGAATTTATTGAAGTGTCGCTATGGCTTTTGCTTATCGTTCCAAATATCGCTATTCCATTATGGGCAGCCAGCAGAATGGCAAAACAAGTGTTTCACACGAGCCAGCGCACCACGTTAATAGTTCTCAGCCTTCTCATTCTCGTTATGTTTTCATTTTTTATTAGAGCTACCTCATTTGAGACATTTAATAAATGGGTGGAATATAGCGGATACATCCTCATCTATGGATTGATTGGATGTATGATCATTGGGTTGCTGCTGAAAAAAAGGTGGGTGAAAAAACGAACATGAAACATTCTATTCTGATATGTCTCATGTTATTGAGTCTTTTCTTAACGAGCTGTGCACAGCCTCGTCTCTTAGATGAATTAAGTATCTCGCAGGCGGCGGGATTTGACTTATTGGAAGATGGAGAAATGAAGGGCTTCTTTGTTTTCCCTGTTTTTAAAAGCGAAGAACAAGGAAGTTATCAAATTGTAAGTGCTAAGTCAAATACCATTAGTAATATTCAGTTTCTTGTTTCGGAAAAATCGCCTTTCCCCGTTGTCATGGGACAAGTACTCGTGATTTTAATAAGTGAAAAGCTGGCGAAAGAAGTGGGCATGATTGATTTGATGAATTACATCTATCGTGATCCGATCATTGGGTCTCGTCAAGTATTTGCCATAGTAGACGGAGAAGTTGAAGATTTATTGCATACAAAAATGAATCAAACCAACTTAAATATCGGTGTATATCTTTCAGATTTACTGGCTCAAAACATGCGAAACGGCAATCAACCTGTGACCAATCAGCATATTTTTATGAACCAGATGATGGCAAAAGGCGTGGATGCCTACCTCCCTTACATTAAAAATACAAGCAACTCTATTAAAGTGTCAGGTGTCGCTCTTTTTGATCAAGAAAAAATGGTTGGGCATATTCCAGGGGAAGATACATTTACGTTTAAAGCGATGATTGAAAATCATAAAAATGGGATTTATGAGTTTCGATTTAATGACAGAAAGAAAACCCATGTTGTTATTGAAAATATCAAATCACATGTGTCTTATCACATTAAACCAACTGAAAACCTTTCAAAAAAGCCTCATATCACCATTGATATCAAGCTGAAAGGTGAGTTAAAAGAATTTATGAAATCAAAAAAAATCGATACGCCTTCTATCTTGCAGCATGTCGAAAAAGAAGTTGAGAAGCGTGTGGCCCAGCAAGGAAGAGACCTTGTTCAATCCTTTAAAAAGCAAAAAATTGATCCGCTTGGCCTTGGTTTGAGATATCGCTCTAAAGATAAAGCGATGACACCGGAGAAATGGCAAAAACTCTACCCTGATGCAGATGTTCAAGTGAATTGTCATATGAAGATTGTCCAAACAGGAGTCAGCCAATAAAAAAGACTGTATGAAAAGGTTCTCCCTTCTCGTACAGTCTTTTTTAATCTTCATCTTTTACGTCCGGGTCCTCAGGGATTGGTTCATTTAAGATGTCTTGAATGAGCTCTTTATATTGTTCTAGCTGTTTCATATGGGTTTGAAACTGCCCTTGATAAATGAGATACGATTCCCCGTCAAATACGTAACGAATCTTTTTTTGCTGAATTAATTTTTCAACATATGCTTCTGATACTTCTAAGTATTCAGCTGTTTCTCCAATTGTTAAATACATGCATGTGCACCACCGTTCGTTTCATCTTACAAATTATATCACGAGCTGGTGAAAAAACAGATATCGCTTGTTCATGTTTTTTTCATCTTTTCTTCACTGATTCGTCAACTCGCTTTTGTACAGTATTTATACACCCACTCAAACACTAGGAGGTGATGATCCTTCGCATGACAAAGAAAAATATTCGGACCTGTGCCACATTTTTAACTGTAGGCTCTAGCAATACGATGATTGACTTTCTGTTCTTCTTTTTTTTCACTGCTTGCTTTGTTCCCTCTTTTCTTGCACAGTGCCTGTCCTATACAGCAGGAATGCTGAACAGTTATGTTTGGAATCGAAAATGGACGTTCCAAGTAAAAAAGAAAGCGGACAGGTGGGAATGGATCAAGTGGGCCACAGTCAACGGCGCAGCGTGTCTCCTCACCTATGTTGTCTTATATGTCATGCAACAAGCAGGATTCTCATTATTCATTAGTAAAGCGATTGGTACCCTTCTTGGCATGATGATCACTTTTACTGGAAGCCGCCTATGGGTGTTTCCATCAGAAAACAAACGATCAGAAATGGAGCGATGATTCAATGAACATCAAAAAAGCCGTTATACCAGCAGCCGGATTAGGCACACGTTTTTTACCCGCAACGAAAGCACAGCCAAAGGAAATGCTGCCGATTATCGACAAACCCGCCATTCAATACATAGTTGAGGAGGCTGTTCAATCAGGCATTGAAGATATACTGATTATCACAGGAAGAAATAAAAAATCGATTGAAGATCACTTTGACCGTTCGATTGAGCTAGAACACACGTTGCTTGAAAAAGGAAAAAAAGAACAGCTGGCTGAAATCAAACATATTGCGGATATGGCCAATATTCATTATATTCGTCAAAAGGAGCCCTTAGGTCTTGGACATGCGGTATTATGTGCACGTCATTTTACTGGCAATGATCCTTTTGCGGTCCTTTTAGGTGATGATGTCATGGTGTCAGAAAGACCTGCACTCTCTCAGCTCATGGAAGTCTTTGAAGACAAACAAAGAGAGGTCATTGGCGTCCAGCAAGTGGATCGTCTAGATGTCAGTAAGTATGGTATGATAAGACCAGCTAGAGTAGACGGTCAAGTGTTTGAAGTCACAGACTTAGTGGAAAAGCCAGCTATTCATGAAGCTCCTTCCGATTTAGCCGTGATGGGCAGGTATCTGTTAACACCATCGATTTTTCCTATTCTACAAGGAATTGAGAGAGGTGCTGGGAACGAAATCCAGCTGACAGATGCGCTGAAAATCATTGCACATGAATCACCCATTTATGCAAAACAATTAGATGGGATGAGATTTGACGTTGGTGATAAGCTGGGCTCATTTAAGGCAGCGGCTGAAATTGGATTAATGCGTCATGATATGCGGCCAGCCATACTAGCATATATGCAAAGCATACTCATGAGAGAAGCAAAACAAGCATAGGCTCTTATAAGGATGCTTGAAGAAAATTCGTATTTAAAGGCAGAGTGAAATGAATGGGAACCTTGTTTAATGAAATTTTAACCTGGCTGACAAGCCTTGGTTACGCAGGTGTTGCACTTGGACTGATGATTGAAATTATTCCGAGTGAAATTGTACTTGCCTACGGCGGATATATGGTGTCAACAGGAAGCATTGGATTTGTTGGAGCCGTCATCGCTGGGGTTATTGGAGGAACACTTGCCCAGTGCTTTATTTACTGGATCGGCCTTTACGGCGGAAGACCTTTTTTAACAAAGTATGGGAAGTATTTATTCATCCATGAGCATCATATTGCCACGGCAGAACGCTGGTTTGACCGATATGGAACTGGTGTCGTATTTACAGCTCGTTTTATCCCAGTCGTGCGCCACGCGATCTCGATTCCAGCTGGTATTGCAAAGATGCCATTTCTCAAATTTGTTCTTTTGACCGGATTAGCCGCCATCCCTTGGTCCATCCTATTTATTTATCTTGGAATGCAGCTTGGGACAAAATGGGACCACATTCAAAGTGTCGCTCACACGTATACAACACCAATTATGGTCATTGCTATCGTTCTGATCGTACTGTATTTCGTTTTGAAAAAAATTCGCACAAATCGAAAACGGACAATCTAACAAAAACGCCTTTCACTCGTCATGTGAAAGGCGTTTTTTCTATGCGTGCGTCGATTGTTTTTTCATATATTGAGATAATTCCATAATCATTGCACCCATTCTTTCAAGTGATGGGGCTAGAATGCGGCTTATCCCCTGTTCTTTTAATGCTTCAGCTGTGACTTTTCCAACAGCTACAGCTAATACATGCTGCTCGAATAGATGTTGCAATTCTTCTTTTTTGCCCCATTCTTCTGCTAGTTTGAAAAAGGCATGAACCTGAACAGCGGTTGTAAAACAAACGGCATGGACCTTCCCTTCTTTCATTTCTTGAAGCAAAGTGTCCGCCGCCTCTGGTTCAGGGGGCGTGTGCTGATATGGCATGAGCTGCAAAACGTCTGCTCCCTTGTGATGTAAAAAATCAATGAGAGCTGGTGCATTTTCACCGTGAAGCTGTACCATGACCCGTTTACCTTGAAGTTCTTTGTCTTCTAACTTTGAAATGAGGTCACGAACGGTTCCATCTTCATCAGAAACATCTGGCTGAATGCCGTGTTTTTTTAGAGCCGCGAACGTTTTGTATCCTCTTGAAGCGATATGGGCACTTGATAAAATGTTCATAAAAGCTTCTCCAAGCTGCAGCTCTTGTGCACTTTCAATTAATGTGTCTGTGCCGATACCCGTTGTTAAAATGACCCAGTCAGCTCCCTTCTTTACAAAGGTTTCTATGCCTGGCTTCAATTCCTCTTTGGCTAAAAATACAGTGCCCTGAAGAGAACGAATAACAGCTTGTCCTCCTTGCTTTTCAACAAGTGTACGCATTTCTTCTGTTTTTCTTGTTCCGCATATGGCAATGGTCTTTCCAGCTAAGCCTTTACTCATTCTCATCCCTCTTTTTCTATCACATGTATGATGTATTGTATTAAATATAGATTTATTTGGAAGACGTTGCAAGTGTCTACTAAAAAAGAGCTTGACGTTTCTATCGAATTCGAGTATCTTTTGTAAGTGCAAATTGTAGGAGGTCATTATGGAAAAACAGAATGTTCAAGCAATTCGATTATCAATCGCAGACCCAACACCACTTGGTTTGTTTGGTTTAGCAATGGTGACGCTTGTTGCGTCTTCACAAAAACTAGGAATTACAGATGGCACATCCCTTATTTTACCTTGGGCTATCTTCCTTGGAGGAATCGCGCAGCTGATCGCGTCCATACAAGATTCAAAGCATCATAATATTTTTGGAGCCACTGCCTTCGGCGCATTCGGTCTTTTTTGGATGGGCGTTGGAACCACTTGGCTCATTCAAGCTGGCGTTTTTGGGAAAACGCTTGCGGGATCTGCGGACCCAAAACAACTAGGTTTTGCTTTTATTGGTTATTTGATTTTCAGCTTATTTATGACGATCGGTGCAATGGAAACACATAAAGTATTGTTTTTGATTTTCGTCTTTATTGATTTCTTATTCATTGGCCTGTCCCTAAGCTCGTTTGGTGTGATGTACGATGTGACTCATACGATGGCTGGTATTGCAGAATTGATTATTTCTCTTCTTTCATTTTATGGTTCTGCAGCTGTTGTGCTGAATACACATTTTGGTCGTACAGTACTGCCAGTTGGACAACCATTTCGCGTGTTTACTAAAGCATAAATAAAAAAGAACTGCTCTTGGCAGTTCTTTTTTTATTCTTATTTTTCTTGTTCCTCTTGAAATATCTCTGCAATGATTTCATAAGAACGCATTCTTTCTTGATGGTCAAACATATCAGAATTAATCATGACTTCATCTGCTTGAGTCGCCTCAATAAAGGCTTCTAACTCTTTTTTCACCTTTTGTTTATCCCCGATCATCGTCGAACTTAATTGTTCGTCCACCATCGCCTTCTCATATGGACTCCATAGCCCATCCATACTTTCAACAGGGGCTTTGAGTTTTCCTGGTGTATTGCGAATGAGGCTCAAGAAGCGCTGATAATGAGACGTCGCCAAATATTCAGCCCGCTCTGTTTGATCAGCAGCAAAAACCGTCACACCAACCATCGCATAAGGTTCTTTTAACACATCTGAAGGTTGAAATGCCTGTCTGTATAATTCTAAAGCAGGAATGGTATTTTTAGGGGAGAAATGTGCCGCAAAGGCAAATGGCAGTCCCAGTTCTCCTGCAAGCCTTGCACTAAAACCACTTGAACCAAGAAGCCAAATTGGTATATACAATCCTTCTCCCGGAACGGCTCTTACATGTTTTTTGACCTGACCAGTCGGTTTGAAATATTGCCGAAGTTCTTCAAGCTGCTCAGGGAAATCCTCTCCATTATGAAGATTACGTCTAAGTGCCCTTGCCGTTAACTGATCTGTTCCGGGTGCCCTGCCTAGACCTAAATCAATTCTCCCTGGATACAAAGTCTCCAGTGTTCCAAATTGTTCTGCAATAACGAGTGAAGAATGGTTTGGAAGCATAATCCCCCCAGAACCAACCCGGATCTTTTCAGTCCCTCCGGCAATATATCCAATTAAGACGGATGTTGCTGAACTCGCAACCCCTTCCATATTATGATGCTCCGCAAGCCAATATCTATGGTAGCCCCACTTCTCAGCTTTTTTTGCTAAATCCATACTATGTTCAAATGACTCTTTGATTGTGCCACCTTCTGTTACAGAGGATAAATTTAACACGGAATATGCTGCACGTTGTAAAACTGATTGACTCATACATGATGCCCCATTTCTTTCAAAAATCATACTAGTTTCATTCTTTCAACACCATAACATAAAACGATTTAACTTTTAAATGATTTGATTCGATGAACTTCGAACTAAAAAATATCATTTAGCTGAATTCCGCTTTTTAAATTTCCACATAGAATAAAATATTAACTTTTAGGAGATGGGGAATTTGTATAATCAGTACGATAACAAATGTCCCTTTTGCGGAAAAAAGCATGATTGGCAACCTCATTACAGAAAATCTCGTCACGATAGACCTTTATTTGATGATTGCCCTCTTCTTAAACGAGAATGTAAAAAGAAAAAAGTTGTTAAACATCACAGCACTTGTGCTAAAGCAAAAGGACGAAAAAAAACAAATACTAAGATTGTAAAAAGAGGTCCAACTGGTGCAACTGGACCTACCGGAGCTACTGGTGTTACTGGAGATACCGGACCTACTGGTGCGACTGGTGTAACTGGAGATACTGGTCCGACTGGAGCCACTGGTGCAACTGGAGATACCGGACCTACCGGTGCGACTGGTGTAACTGGTGATACGGGTCCAACCGGTGCGACTGGTGTAACTGGTGATACCGGACCTACCGGAGCTACTGGTGTAACTGGAGATACTGGCCCTACTGGTGCGACTGGTGTAACTGGAGATACCGGACCCACTGGAGCCACTGGAGATATCGGACCTACCGGTGCTACTGGAGCCACTGGTGCTACTGGAGATACTGGTCCAACCGGTGATACTGGTGTAACTGGTGATACTGGTCCAACCGGTGCGACTGGAGTAACTGGAGATACCGGCCCTACCGGTGCAGGATTAACAGGAATTGAAGCGTTTGATCCGGTAGTAAGTCCTACTTACCCGGTAGGGCAAGTAGTGACCTTTAATGGCAGTACGTATGTAGTAAATACTGCACCACCGACAGGTACACCAGATACTTCCCCAGACTACACATTGCTGGCTGCAGCAGGATCAACTGGAGTAACTGGTGATACTGGTCCGACTGGAGCCACTGGTGTAACTGGAGATACCGGACCCACTGGTCCAACCGGTGCAACTGGTGTAACTGGAGATACTGGACCTACCGGTGCGACTGGTGCAACCGGAGATACTGGTCCAACCGGTGCAACTGGAGTAACTGGTGATACGGGTTCTACCGGTGCGACTGGTGTAACTGGTGATACTGGACCTACTGGTACGACTGGTGTAACTGGAGATACTGGTCCAACCGGTGCGACTGGAGTAACTGGAGATACGGGTTCTACCGGTGCCACTGGTGTAACTGGTGATACTGGAGCCACTGGTGTAACTGGTGTAACTGGTGATACCGGACCTACCGGTGCGACTGGTGCAACCGGAGATACTGGCCCTACCGGTGCAACTGGTGTAACTGGTGCTACTGGACCTACCGGTGTAACTGGAGTAACTGGAGATACGGGTTCTACCGGTGCAACTGGTGTAACTGGAGATACTGGGCCTACCGGTGCAACTGGAGATACCGGACCTACTGGTCCTACTGGTGATACTGGTGATACTGGTGTAACTGGAGATACCGGACCTACTGGTCCTACTGGAGCCACTGGTGCCACCGGAGATACGGGTCCTACCGGTGCAACTGGAGTTACTGGAGATACCGGTGCAACTGGTGCTACTGGAGTTACTGGCCCTACCGGTGCAACTGGTGCTACTGGAGATACCGGACCTACCGGTGCGACTGGAGTAACTGGTGCTACTGGAGATACGGGTTCTACCGGTGCAACTGGTGCTACTGGAGTAACTGGTGCAACCGGAGATACTGGCCCTACCGGTGCAACTGGAGTTACTGGAGATACTGGTCCAACTGGAGCCACTGGTGCCACCGGAGATACGGGTCCTACCGGTGCGACTGGAGTAACTGGTGCTACTGGAGATACGGGTTCTACCGGTGCAACTGGTGCTACTGGAGTAACTGGTGCAACCGGAGATACTGGGTCAACCGGTGCAACTGGAGTTACTGGAGATACTGGTCCAACTGGAGCCACTGGTGTAACTGGTGATACGGGTCCAACCGGTGCCACTGGTGTAACTGGTGATACTGGACCTACCGGTGCAACTGGTGCAACTGGAGATACTGGTCCAACCGGTGCCACTGGTGTAACTGGTGATACTGGTCCTACCGGTGCAACTGGTGTAACTGGTGATACTGGTCCAACCGGTGCTACTGGAGTAACTGGAGATACCGGCCCTACCGGTGCAGGATTAACAGGAATTGAAGCGTTTGATCCGGTAGTAAGTCCTACTTACCCAGTAGGGCAAGTAGTGACCTTTAATGGCAGTACGTATGTAGTAAATACTGCACCACCGACAGGTACACCAGATACTTCCCCAGACTACACATTGCTGGCTGCAGCAGGATCAACTGGAGTAACTGGTGATACCGGACCCACTGGTCCAACCGGTGCAACTGGTGTAACTGGAGATACTGGACCTACCGGTGCGACTGGTGTAACCGGAGATACTGGTCCAACCGGTGCAACTGGAGATACCGGACCCACTGGTCCAACCGGTGCCACTGGTGCTACCGGAGATACTGGCCCTACTGGAGCCACTGGTGTAACTGGAGATACCGGACCCACTGGTGTAACTGGTGATACTGGACCTACCGGTGCCACTGGTGTAACTGGTGATACCGGACCTACCGGTGCGACTGGTGTAACTGGAGATACCGGACCTACCGGAGCTACTGGTGTAACTGGAGATACTGGACCTACTGGAGCCACTGGTGTAACTGGTGTAACTGGTGATACCGGACCCACTGGTCCAACCGGTGCAACTGGTGTAACTGGTGATACTGGACCTACCGGAGCTACTGGTGTAACTGGAGATACTGGCCCTACTGGAGCCACTGGTGTAACTGGTGATACCGGGCCTACTGGTCCTACTGGAGCCACTGGTGTAACTGGAGATACCGGACCTACTGGTGCGACTGGAGTTACTGGCCCTACCGGTGCCACTGGTGTAACTGGTGATACTGGACCTACCGGTGCAACTGGTGCAACTGGAGATACCGGCCCTACCGGTGCAGGATTAACAGGAATTGAAGCGTTTGATCCGGTAGTAAGTCCTACTTACCCAGTAGGGCAAGTAGTGACCTTTAATGGCAGTACGTATGTAGTAAATACTGCACCACCGACAGGTACACCAGATACTTCCCCAGACTACACATTGCTGGCTGCAGCAGGATCAACTGGAGTAACTGGTGATACCGGACCCACTGGTCCAACCGGTGCCACTGGTGTAACTGGAGATACTGGTGCGACTGGTGCGACTGGAGTTACTGGAGATACTGGACCTACCGGTGCCACTGGTGTAACTGGTGATACCGGACCTACTGGAGCCACTGGTGTAACTGGTGTAACTGGTGATACTGGGCCTACTGGAGCCACTGGTGCTACTGGTGATACTGGTGATACTGGTCCAACCGGTGCGACTGGAGTTACTGGAGATACTGGTCCAACTGGAGCCACTGGTGTAACTGGAGCCACTGGTGTAACTGGAGATACCGGACCTACCGGAGCTACTGGTGTAACTGGAGATACTGGACCTACTGGAGCCACTGGAGCCACTGGTGTAACTGGTGATACCGGACCCACTGGTCCAACCGGTGCCACTGGTGTAACTGGTGATACTGGACCTACTGGAGCCACTGGAGCCACTGGTGTAACTGGTGATACCGGACCCACTGGTCCAACCGGTGCCACTGGTGTAACTGGAGATACTGGACCTACCGGTGCGACTGGTGCGACTGGAGTTACTGGAGATACTGGTCCAACCGGTGCAACTGGAGATACTGGTCCAACCGGTGCAACTGGAGATACTGGTCCAACCGGTGCAACTGGAGATACTGGCCCTACCGGTGCCACTGGTGTAACTGGTGATACCGGACCTACTGGAGCCACTGGTGTAACTGGTGATACTGGTCCTACTGGAGCCACTGGTGCTACTGGTGAGACTGGTCCAACCGGTGCGACTGGAGTTACTGGAGATACTGGTCCAACTGGAGCCACTGGTGTAACTGGAGATACCGGACCTACTGGTGCGACTGGAGTTACTGGTGATACTGGACCTACTGGTGCGACTGGTGCAACCGGAGATACTGGGTCAACCGGTGCAACTGGAGTTACTGGAGATACTGGTCCAACCGGTGCGACTGGTGCAACCGGAGATACTGGGTCAACCGGTGCAACTGGAGTTACTGGAGATACTGGTCCAACCGGTGCGACTGGAGTTACTGGAGATACCGGGCCTACTGGTCCAACTGGAGCCACTGGTGTAACTGGTGATACCGGACCTACTGGTGCGACTGGAGTTACTGGCCCTACCGGTGCCACTGGTGTAACTGGTGATACTGGACCTACCGGTGCAACTGGTGCAACTGGAGATACCGGACCTACCGGTGCAGGATTAACAGGAATTGAAGCGTTTGATCCGGTAGTAAGTCCTACTTACCCAGTAGGGCAAGTAGTGACCTTTAATGGCAGTACGTATGTAGTAAATACTGCACCACCGACAGGTACACCAGATACTTCCCCAGACTACACATTGCTGGCTGCAGCAGGATCAACTGGAGTAACTGGTGATACCGGACCCACTGGTCCAACCGGTGCCACTGGTGCTACCGGAGATACTGGACCTACTGGAGCCACTGGTGTAACTGGAGATACCGGACCCACTGGTCCAACCGGTGCCACTGGAGCTACTGGAAGCACTGGCCCAACTGGAGCTACTGGAAGCACTGGTGCCACTGGAGCTACTGGAAGCACTGGCCCAACTGGAGCTACTGGAAGCACTGGTGCCACTGGAGCTACTGGAAGCACTGGCCCAACTGGAGCTACTGGAAGCACTGGCCCAACTGGAGCTACTGGAAGCACTGGCCCAACTGGAGCTACTGGAAGCACTGGCCCAACTGGAGCTACTGGAAGCACTGGCCCAACTGGAGCTACTGGAAGCACTGGCCCAACTGGAGCTACTGGAAGCACTGGCCCAACTGGAGCTACTGGAAGCACTGGCCCAACTGGAGCTACTGGAAGCACTGGTGCCACTGGAGCTACTGGAAGCACTGGCCCAACTGGAGCTACTGGAAGCACTGGCCCAACTGGAGCTACTGGAAGCACTGGCCCAACTGGAGCTACTGGAAGCACTGGCCCAACTGGAGCTACTGGAAGCACTGGCCCAACTGGAGCTACCGGAAGCACTGGCCCAACTGGAGCTACCGGAAGCACTGGTCCTACTGGAGCTACCGGAAGCACTGGTCCTACTGGAGCTAGCGGTCCAACTGATACGTCACTTTATGCTGGAAATACAACAGGTCCTACAATCATTACTATTGCTGGTGGTACGAACATTGCTTTACCAAGTAATCAAAATATTAATGGATTTACACCGAATGGTTTAAATGATACATTCACAGTCCAGCAAACAGGTAAATACTATATCACATATCAAGTAAATACCACTGCTGCACTTTTAGTGAGCACAAGGCTATGGTTGAATGGATCAACTGCTATTCCAGGTTCAATTCAGTCGTCTGCCGTATCTACAACTTTTATGAGCAATACAGTTATTGTCAATTTAACAGCAGGAAATACAATTTCATTACAATTTTTCGGAGCGGTTGTAACAGCCATTCTAATAGGTGGTGGTGCAACCGGTGCATCGCTTACCATCATCAGACTCAGCTAAGCTAAAAAAAGAAAGGCTCTGTCAGCCTTTCTTTTTTCTATCTTCAATTACGCTTATACAACGGTCAATATCAGGAGATTGCAAAAGGTGAAAAATAGACTGTATGATCGAAAACTCTAAATTCCACCATTCTAATAACTGAAGTTTTTCAATGATATCAGAAGAAAACCGATATTTCATGAGCCGCTGTGGGTTCCCTGCGACAATCGCATATGGAGGCACATCTTTTGTAATCAGACTATTTGCTCCAATGACTGCCCCGTTTCCTATCTGTACCCCTGACATGATTGTTGCTCCATATCCAATCCAAACATCGTGCCCTATACACACATCCCCTTTTGATCGTGGATGTCCTTCAATGTGGGCAGCATCTGTGAAAATTTGATTGAAGGGATATGTGGTGACCCAATCTGTTCGGTGTTCACCACCAAGAAAAACTTTTACTTCGTTTGCGATGGAACAAAACTTTCCTACATTCAGCGTTGTTCCTTCTCCCCACGTCAAGACTTGAAAATCTGGTCCAGCATAAGTGAAGTCACCGATATCATACGAACTGAGCTCACTTCTTTGGTTTAAAAACATAGAAGATCAGACCCCCTACAAAGTAATTGATCTTCGTATATATATGCCAGATGATAGGCTCACATTATGATTGGACAAGTGCAACGATCTGCTTTTTCTTCCATACCAGTCGATAATAGCCGTATTGGAGCAATAAGTTTACAAAAAAGGCTGCAGGATATCCTATCCAGATTCCTTTGATCCCAAGCGATGTATGATGTGATAGCACATAAGCCACTGGTACTTCAACAAGCCAAATGGAACAAATACTAAAGATGGTCGGCCATAGAACTGTGCCACTTGCTCTCATTGTGGCTGCAACGATTTGTGCTGTTCCGAAAATGAGATAGCTCCATAGGGTAATCACGACCAAACTATATGCAATGTCAATCGTTGCAGGATCTGTTAAAAAGATAGATAAAATTTGCGGTGCGAAAATATAGACGAAAATAATAATCAATCCGCCTATTGCAAAGTTTAGCCCCAGCCCAATTTTAATGACATCCTTCAAACGATTCATGTTTCCTGCGCCAATGAATTGTGCGGCGAAGATAGAAACCGCAATACCAAGGCTCACTGCAGGCATCTGTACATAACTTACGACTTGATTGACAACGCCATAAGCTGCGGTCGCCTGTGATCCATAATCGTTGACAAAAGAAATGACAGCAATTTCTGATAAAGAAATGAGAATCATATTAATACTAGAAGGGATACTTAACTTTAATAGCGTTTTTAATAAATCCCCTTTCATCAATAAATGCTTTCTAACCGACGCATCAATGCGCAGCGGGTGCTTTGTTTTATAAAGATAGATATGAAGAATGATAAACGTAACGATTGTAGAAATCACAGAAGAATATGCAGCACCATATAAACCAAATGCCGGTAAACCAAGCCAGCCGAATAATAAAATTGGCAGCAATAAAATATTGGTTCCTGTACTAATCATTAAGAAATAAAATGGTGTTTTTGAATCTCCTGTTCCTCGTAAAAAAGTTGTATAGACAAAATAAAGAAATAAGATGGGCATGGAGATGAATAGGATTCTGGCATATGCCGCACTTTCCTCCACAATATTTGCAGGTGTCCCCATCAGATGTAAAATATCTGTGGCAAAAAAACCTCCAATGACAGCTAAAGAAAGTCCGATTAAAAAGGTGAACGAAAGCGTTGTACCGATAATTTCCTTTAACCTCTGCTCATTTTTTGCTCCGTATGCTTGTCCAATAAGGATCGAGCTCCCTGATCCAATCCCAATGGAAAAAGAAACAAGTAAAAAGAAAAGTGGAAAGAATGCCGAAATCGCAGCTACTGCATCCTCTCCAATCCATCTACCGACAAGCACAATGGAAACAAGCTGTCCAATTGATTGCAAAATATTGCTTAATAAAAGTGGAATTAGAAAGATCGACATGGTTTTTACTAAAGATTGATTATTATCTAACGTCATGATGGTTCTCCTTCTCTGTCTAAAGATCCTCAGCTAACATGCTGACAATGCGGTCTTCTATCTCTTTTCCTTTTTCGTCATCAACGAGATGATTCAATAAGATGGAAAAAGCAAGCGTTTTTCCACTCTGTGTTTCAATATATCCAGATAGTGTGCTGACCGTTGATAGCGTACCTGTTTTTGCACGCACTTTTTCTAGTGTAGCTGGTTCTTTCAATCTGTTTCTTAATGTACCTCCCACCATACGCTCACTTGCCCCAGCTAACGGAAGTGCATGGACATAGGTGTTAAACCATTTTTCCTTTTGAATGTTTGTCAAAAATAACGTGAATTGATTTGCAGAAACAAGGTTAATGGGTGATATGCCTGATCCGTCTCTCAACACAGTCATAGATGCATCTATGCCATAGGCAGGAAGACGTTCATTCAGCACGTCAAGCCCTTTGTCAAAACTCCCTTTGTTCTTTACCCGCTTCCCAAGTTCTTTTAACAGAATTTCTGCATGTGTATTGTTGCTTAATTTCATCATCGGAACAAGAAGATCGGATAAAGGCATTGATGTATGGGAAGCGATTTTTTTCGCTTTTTTAGGAACTTGTTTTGTTTTGAGTGGTCCTTTCAGCTGAATCCCCTCAGCCTTTAATGCTCGTTTCATTAAGTCTAAAGCATACGTTGTCGGTTCCCATAATGCGACCCATTGTTTAGACGAGGATGCTTTTAGCGGAATCGTCCCAGTCAGTGTAATTTTGTTTGTACCGTGAGAGCGTTTAAAAGATATTTTCTTCTTTCCACCTTCTGGCACAGTTTTCACTTGATTGACAACTTGAGCGACGTCAGTCTTCGGGATCATCTCATAGCTGGCCTTCTGCCCTGCTTTCTTTCCCGGCTTGACTTCGAGAATGATCGTTCCTGCATCATAATCCTCATTCGGTGAAGCAGTAAGAGCAGATATTTGAGCGCCGTAATATTGATCTTCATCACTCCACGGCAGATCGATGGAATACCTTGTGTCATCAAACCAAGTATCATCAGCTGCAAGCTGTCCACGAATCGTATGTATTCCGGCCTTTTTGACTTGTTTGGCTAATGCGGCAAAATCGCTTTCTAACAATGTCGGGTCTCCAGAGCCTCGGAGATAAAGATTGCCGTGCAATGTTTTTTTGTGAATTGAACCATCTATCCAAACGTCTGTTGGAAAAGTGTGTGTTTCACCCAGTAGATCGAGTGCGATAGCAGATGTGAGTAATTTCATATTAGAAGCAGGAGTCAGACGGATGTCCGCTTGATGTTCATAAAGAAGAGAAGTGTCAGAAGTATCGCGTACGCTGATGCCAGCAATTGCGCCCTCTAAATCAGGTGCTGTTCGAATGAATTCGTCTAAAGAAGTGATCCATTTTGATTGATCATCATGAGCTGTTAGTTGTTCATCTTTCACTGAAAAAGGGAGAAATAACATCGACAAAATACATAGTTGTAAAAACATGACCTGTGAGAAACGTTTCACGCAATCCCTCCTTTTTAGAAAAGCAGCCAAATTTAGCAGATTATGTTCATTATACACAAAAGAACGTTTGTTCTCAAAGGTTTTTTAAACAGAAAAGTCAGCTTTCTTTGACGAAAACTGACAAGCCTCTTTTACCTTTTTTCAGGATTCCAGCCATCGCTTCCGCTAAGCACGGATTGAACGGTGATTTGACTTGCTTCGTTTTTTGTTAATATCGTTGACCACTTCACCCGGTTTGCCACATGACTCCCTGCGCCCGTTGATCCATATTCTTGATATCTAGCCGTTCTTTCGTTGTCTTTGTTCTCCCAGTTATGCCATCCCTCAGCTTTAATATGTTCATCCATTTTTGTTTGGAGGAACGTGACAGCCGAATGAGGTCTCCACGGACGACCTAAGTACACAGATTGGGACGCAGATGTTCCTTTATTTAACATGGAATCAATAAAAACGTAGCCATACTTTTGCGCTTCTGTTGTGGATGCCGCTGTAATATACCCATTTCCAAGACTTTTTATTTCAGCTCTTTTAAATACAGCCGTTGCTGAACCAAAGATGAAGTCAACCGTGCCCTCGATATAGCAATCTTCATAATATTGTCTCCCTGTGCCTGTGGCATATAGTGTATCTTGATAACCGAGAACACGTACGTGTTTAAACACAGCCCGGTCCCCGGATACATAAAGGGCAACCGCCTGCCCTGCGTTTCGGCCAGCTGTATTTTGAAACGTGATATTTTCTGCGTAAAAATGATTTGCCCGAATCATTGTACTAGAGCTATTGGTTGTGCTCCCGCTGCTTGCATTTGTATCATCATACGTCAGAATCGTCTGATACTGATTTTCTCCAATAAAGGACACATACGGCTTATTTTGCGGAAGGAGAATCTTTTCTTTATACACACCATTTTTAATATATATCGTCGTTTGCTGTTGATTGTTCACTGGTATCGCATCAATGGCAGATTGAACCGTTCGAAATGTCCCATTTCCTTTTTGATCGACAATAAGCACGCGGTTTGTTTGATGGTTGTGTCCAGCTGCTTGCGCATAAGCTGAGTCAAAAAGCAGTAAGGCCAATACCATCATCAGCAGTCGTTTTCCATACTTCATCACACATCTCCCCCTTATATTGTGAACGTTTTCATTGACGTATTCTTTTTGATCCTATTCAGTTATAAAACAAAAAAACACAAAAAAACATCCACTGTGTTAGGTTGTGGATGTTTTTTCATATTTCATCGCATAAATTCCTTCATTTTCAATCCATTCACAAAATAGGACGTCTTTATAGGAGGATATGTGCTGCTTTTTCAATTGCTCTCTCAGCCACGCTTCATCAAATCCAGCTTCCTTTAAATCTTTTTTTAAAATCTCTCCGTCGATAATAAACGTTCTAGGCAATGTGACTTCTTTTCCTTTCACGTTCACATCTTCGGCTGTAGCTGGTGCATATTTCATTTTCGGAAGCACACTCACAGACCCATCCGTTTCCAAAATGGCAAATTCAATTTCATTAAGAGCAAAATGCCCTTTCGCTCGAATCAGCGTCTGCAACTGATTTAAATCGAGCATATTTTTCTTTAATCGATTGTAGTGAATCTTTCCTTTATCAATCACAAGAGTGGGTCTTCCCTCTAAAAAAGCGCGAATGGATTTGAATTTTTGTGAAAGCCATTCAACTGTGTAGATTAAAACGCCCCAGACTGCAACTGCAAAAAGGATATGTAGCACGCTGACTTCTGGATCAAAAATGGCGTTACCGACCATCTCCCCTAAAATCAGTGCAGAAATAAAATCAAACGGCGTGATTTGTGCAAATTGTGTTTTCCCTAATAGCTTTGTAATGGAAAATAAAGCGAAAAATCCGATAAAGAGTTCAATCAAAATATTAAAAAATGGCACACATATACCTTCCTTTCTCACTGCATGTACTTACAGCATGTACAGGAAAGGAAGGTTCTAAACCATTTATGAAGGCAGTAAAATAAAGACGTCGTCTCCCTCAACCAATGCTTCATATGTTTTCACGCATCCATGATCTGGTTCTTGAACATTTCCTGATGAAAGATTGATTTTCCAATCATGCATTGGACAGAAGACATGATCTCCGCTCACCATTCCTTCAGCTAGTACACCGCCTTTATGAGGACAGCGATTTTCAATGGCTTTGAACTGCTTGTTAGAGGTTTGAAAAACAGCTAATTCAAGTGGACCGGCTGCGACTGTTTTCCCTAGCTGCAACGGGAAATCTGATATTGTACCAATATGAACTTTTACAATTGAAACTGTCATCTGGTCTCATCCCTTCAATTGATTTAGACGGAAGCAGTTGCCTTTTGAAATAATTGTCTTGTTTCTGTTTCGTTCTCTCGAATCTCTTGCCACGGTTCTTCATAAGTTGAAAGTGCGATGTCCATTCTTTCGATGAGTGCTGCACGCCTCTGGTCATCTAGCAGTACCGTTTGGATATGATTCAATCCAAGCCGTTCAACCCAAGCGGATGTTCTCTCTAAATAATTTGCGGTTTCTCTGTAATATTGAAGGTAGGCTGCGGCCATTTGTTCTACTTCTTCTGCTGTACTTACTTTCATTAATAAGTCTCCAGCTCGTAAATGTGTCCCTCCATTCCCGCCAGCATACAATTCAAATCCCCCATCGATACCTACGATGCCAAGATCTTTAATCCCAGATTCAGCACAGTTTCTCGGACAGGCTGATACGGCCATTTTGACTTTGTGCGGTGTGGCAAGTCCTTCAAATTTCTTTTCAAGTGCGATCCCAAGAGAAATGGAATCCTGCGTTCCGAATCTGCAAAATTGTTCTCCAACACAAGTTTTGACGGTTCTTAATGATTTTCCGTAAGCATAACCAGACGGCATATCTAAATCAGCCCATACTTTTGGTAAATCTTCTTTTTTGACACCTAAAAGGTCGATTCGCTGACCTCCAGTCATTTTCACAAGCGGTATCTCATATTTGTCAACGACATCCGCTATTTTTCTCAGGTCATTAGCATTAGTCACGCCCCCGTACATACGTGGAACGACCGAATAGGTACCATCGTTTTGGATGTTGGCATGCATTCGTTCATTCACAAATCGCGAGCTTTTTTCATCTTTGTAGTCAAGCGGATACATCATCCCTAAATAGTAATTCAGTGCAGGCCGGCACTTTGAACAGCCTTCTTCTGTTTCCCAGTCAAGTACACTCATCACTTCTTTGACATGCTGCAAACCTTTCTCTTTTATTTCATGAATCACTTCATCTCTTGATAAGGTGGTGCAGGCGCAGATGGTTTCTTTTTGCGCAGTGCGGTTTGCATCATCGCCTAAAGTGTGCCATAAAATCTCTTCCACAACAGGTTGGCAGCCTCCGCATGATCTAGAAGCACTTGTACATTGCTTGACCTCTTGTATAGTCGTTAGGCCTTCTTTTTGAATAGCTGCCACTATTTGACCTTTTGAGACACCATTACAGCCACAAACGATATGGTCGTTTGCCATTTGTTCAATCGTGTTTTCTTGCGCCAGCTCATTTGATGTTAAGACAGATACTTTTTCCATATCTGACATATCAACACCTTCTCTAATGTACGAGAATAAACGTGGTCCATCGCTTGTTTCTCCAAACATGACGGCGCCGACTAATCGGTTTTGCTGGAAGACTAGTTTTTGATAAATACCTTGCTGTTCATCAAAAATTTTAATCGCTTGTTTCTCATCGTTTTCGATAAAATCTCCAGCTGAAAATACATCAACCCCTGATACTTTTAGCTGTGTCGATAGTACAGATCCTTCATAAGGCGTCGGGGCCATATCACATACATGCTTCGCAAGCACGTTTGCTTGATCGTATAATGGCGCAACAAGACCGTACGTTTGTCCTCTATGTTCAACACATTCTCCGACTGCGTAAATCCGCGGGACACTTGTTTCCATGAAATCATTGACGATAATCCCCCGGTTCACTTCAATGCCGCTCGTTTCGGCAAGCTTGTGATTCGGTTTAATTCCTGCTGCCATGACCACCATATCTGTCTCTAATGTAGAACCATCTGAAAATGTTAGCCCTTCTACTCTTGTATCTCCTAAAATTTCATTTGTCTGTTTTCCTAATAAAAAGCTCATGCCTTGTTTTTCTAATGCTGTTTGCAGAAGTTGACCTGCCACCGGATCGAGCTGCCGGTCCATTAGATGAGGGCCAAGATGAATGACGGTCACTTCCATACCTAAGTTTAATAGACCACGTGCTGCTTCAAGTCCAAGGAGCCCGCCTCCAATGACGGCTGCTTTTTTGTACATCATAGATGCTTTGACCATTTCCTCTGTGTCTTGTAATGTACGAAAAGCTGTTACCCCTTTTTTATCGCTCCCTGGAATGGGCGGGATGAACGGGAGTGACCCTGTCGCTAAAATTAAACGGTCATAATGCACGGTCCGTCCTTGATCACTCATAACGGTTTGATTGTCTGGATCGATCTTCACAATGGTCTCATTTGTAAACAGCTGAATATGATGTTCCTTGTACCAATTCCAATCGTTTAACGTAATATCCTCTGTCTTTGTATCCCCTTGGAGAACTTTCGATAAAAGAATCCGATTATAGTTAGGATACGGCTCAGTTCCAAATACAGTCATGTCGAATCGTTCATTGTCTGTTTTTAAAATGTTTTCGAGCGTTCGGATACCAGCCATACCATTCCCTACTAATACGAGTTTTTCTTTCATGAAAAACACCCCTCATGTGATCGTTTTTTAGAAAGTACCATAATCTAAACAAAGATGGAAAATACATGTTAAAATTTCTCACATAGTTTTCAATTCTTGTAGGCTGACAGCTGTACAGGACAATATTTAAAACCTGGCATTTTACTGTGTGGATCTAACTGTTTACCAATTAATAGGTTAATTGATTGATGTTTATTCCAGTGAAACGGAACAAACACAGTATCTTTTCGGATGCTATCTGTTATGTGGCACCTCATGATGACACTACCTCGTTTTGACTGGATGGTGACGAGCTCCCCGTGCTGAAGTCCATAAGCTTCGGCTGTGTCAGGATGAAGCTCTACATAAGCTTCAAACTGCCGGGCAACAAGAGAGGTGCTTTTTCTTGTTTGAACGCCCGTTTGGTAATGAGCCATCACCCTGCCGGTCGTTAAATAGAGTGGATATTCTGGACTGACTGGTTCTTTTGCACCCTGTTGTCCATGTGCAACGACTGCAAATTTTGCTAATTGATCAGGATGTGAGAATTGATGCTTAAATAGTCTTTCTGTTCCTCGGTCTTCCAAATGAGAGCAGGGCCATAATATGCCTTGCGTCTTCCTTAACCTGTCATAGGTCATACCGGAATAATCGGCTTTGGCTCCTTTCGTTGCTGTTCTCAATTCCTCAAAGATGTCTTCTGCAGATGAAAAAGAAAAAGAGCCGCCTTTGCCTAATACTGCTGCTATATCACAAATGATTTGCCAATCGTGCTTTCTTTGGTGTTTGAGTGGATAGGTTGCTTCTCTCAGCGTAACGCGTCCTTCTATGTTCGTCATGGTCCCTTCGTCCTCTAAATATGACGAAGCTGGTAAAATAACATCTGCGAGTGCAGCCGTCTCAGAGATAAATAAATCAATTGCGACAAAAAAGGACAGCTGCTCGATGGCTTTTTTGATAAAACTTGCATGCGGACCTGATTGAACGGGATTAGAACACATTAAAAAGAGCGCTTTTATCTCTCCTTTCTGCATTTTTTCAAACATTTCAAAAGCAGATACACCTTTTCCAGGCAGTTCTTTTTCATCGATCTTCCATATTTCAGCCATTTCTTTTCTATGTACTGGGTTTGTGATATCACGGTAACCAGGAAGCTGATCTGCTTTTTGTCCATGCTCTCTTGCACCCTGTCCATTTCCTTGCCCAGTAATCGCGCCATAGCCACACCCAATCCGGCCAATTTTCCCAGTAACAAGCAGAATATTCAGGAAATTGCGAACGGATGCTGTCCCGTCTATTTGCTGCTCAATGCCTCTTGCAGTCAGAATCATGCCTGTTTTTTCGCGGGCGAATTTTCTCGCTATTTTTTGAATGACTTTCATCGATACACCGGTTTGCTGCGTAATGTCTTGCAGGGACATGTGTGAAATATGCTGTTTCATTTCTTGAAAACCTGATGTTCGTTTTTTAATAAATTCTTCGTCTAGTAACTGTTCATGAAGCATGACGTGTAAGATTCCATTTGCGAGTGCAGCATCTGACCCAGGCCTTAAGCTGACATGTAAGTCAGCTAGTTTGGCTGTTGCTGTTTTTCGCGGATCGATCACGATGAGAAATGCCCCGTTCTTTTTAGCTTCTTCCAAGTACGGCATGAGGGTCGGCTGACATTCCGCTATATTGGTTCCAACCAATAGTAAAACCCGGGCATGCTTGATGTCACGAAGCGGAAAGGTTAGACCCCGATCAAGTCCAAATGTTTGGTTAGCTGCTGTTGCTGCTGAAGACATACACAGTCTTCCGTTGTAATCAATGTATTTCGTTTTAAGGGCGACCCTTGCAAATTTTCCGAGTAAATAAGCTTCTTCATTTGTAATCGATGCACTACCATACACACTGATAGCATCGTGTCCATGCGCCGCTTGAAGGGTTTGAGTGCGTTTTTTGATTTCATCAAGAGCCTCCTGCCAAGTCGCTTTGACAAATTGACCGTTTCTTTTGATGAGGGGGTGATTTAATCGTTCCTTGTGCAGTGCGTGCTGGTGGGCATGCTGCCCTTTCATACAGATCCTGCCGAACGTGGTTGGATTATGAATACCTATCGTCTGGTAGCGTGTTCGCCCTTCTGCGTGCTGCTCGACTAATTGCATTTTGCACTGCATACTGCAAAACGGACATTGAGATGGGAACACCCTTTTTCGCTCTTGCTGCTCTGATGTTTGCTGCACATATTGTAAGAAAGATTGATTCATACATTCACACCCTTTTGTCTACTTTGCTCAAATTGTTCGCAGAGCTCTTCTCTCATTTCCTCATCGAGCAATTTTTCTCGGATGGAAATGATGCCGTTTTTTTGGATCCAGTCTCCAATAGATTCTTGAAAATATGCACGTTTTCTATAGTCTTCAAGCAGTGCTTTTAAAAAAGGAATCAGCTCATCCGTTCGGCTCACAGAATAAAAAAGCTGACCTGCCTTAGGTTGACGTATGCTGCCTCCTATATAAATGTCCCATTCATCCAGCTGCTTCTTGATGCAGATGTCATAGATGGGGCTGAAATGACATACGCAGGAAGGACCAGCGATATGAATCGATGTGACTGCAGGTAAAAGCGTGTTTTCTAGTTGTCTTTCGATCTCCATGACAAGTGTTGTGACAGATGGATCGTGACGACAATCACATGAAAGAACATGAGAAAGTCTCTTGCTTTCCTGTGGCATGATGTGTCCATGTTCTTTTACAATATGGGCGGCCTCTTGTGAAATACCGATCAGCCGAATTCGTTTATTCTCCGTTAGTTCTACGTGCTGAATTTGCTTTTGCTCTAATAATCCGGTTATCATCTGTAAAAATGTCAGATCAAGACGGCCACCATATAACTGAGGCATTAGTATGTGCTCATGATCTGATGGGCTGTCTTTTACGAAAAGATCTTGAAACTGCTCAAGATAGTATGGAATGGCTGCTCGGCACTTGTCACAGCCGTTATCTGTCATCCAATTAAATTGTCTTCTTACTTGCTCTTCATTCAGCGGCTGCTGATTTTTGATATACGAAAAAATGGTCTGTTTCTCTACATTTGTGCACGAGCAAAACGTGTCCAGTGCTTCCGTTAGCTGATTTGATGAGACATGGCAGCAGGCACGAACAAGCTCTTGACAGCCTCCGCAGCCCGTTGCGGCCCCTGTCTGTTTTTTTATCTCTTCTAAATTTGTCAGCTGATGGGCCGATATGCTTTTGAATATCGCTCCCTTCGTCACCGTGTGGCATTGGCAGATGAGGTCCTCTGTTTTTAATGAATCTAAAGGGGATATCTGCTCTTCATTCAGTGATTTCATGACTACGCTTTTATCACGCCCCACTTTTACATCCTGCAAAAGCTGCTCAGCTCTCTCAAGTTGACCAACTAATACAACGCCTGTGAGCACATCATGTTCAAACACTAGTTTTTTATATACTTCTTGTTCTTCATCTAAGTAAGTCACCACTGAAGCGGAGGGGGATCGGTTTACAATACTGCCAGCAGAATAAATAGATATGTCATTTGCTTTCAATTTTGTTGAACAAATGGCAGGAGGTAAATTCGTGACCAGTTCATCTAATAAATGATTCGCAAGCACGTTTGCTTGTTCATAAATAGGCTGCACAAGACCGTGCACCATCCCCTTATGCTCTGCACATTCTCCAATAGCATAAATATTCTCAACGTTTGTCTGCATGACATCATTTACAACAATGGCTTTTCTTGTATGAATGCCGTGCTGTTTTGCAAGCTCTATATTCGGACGGACCCCTGTTGTGAAAACCACGAGATCAGCATCCACGATGTCTCCACTTTTTAACAGAACGCCTTCTACTCTCTCGTTTCCTAAACATGCAATCGTATGAGCATTTGTTTTTACCTGAATCCCCTTGCGACTTAATTGTTGAGACAAAAGCCCTGCAGCTGTTTCATCTAATTGGCGTTGCATAAGCCAATCCGTGTGATGAATCAAGGTTGTCTTCAGTCCAGCGATCTGTAAACCAGCGGCCACTTCCACACCAAGTACACCACCTCCAATGACTGCTGCACGTTCATAGCGTAAAGAATCAGCGTAAATGGCTTCATAATCGTCAATCGTACGAAAAGCATAGACCCCTTTTTTGGGTACGCCTTGTATAGGCAGAAAATGAGGCGATGAGCCTGTGGCGATAACCAGTTTGTCATACGGGATATTCCGGCATGCTTCTGTCATGAGCAATTGACGCTTTGTATCGATGTGGACAACTGCTTCGCCTGTTTGGATGGTGATGTCATGTTTGGTGTACCATTCTTTTGGCTTTAGTTCAATTTGAGACAATGATTCACTTTTTTGTAAAACCGATGAAAGTTTTATTCGGTTGTAGGCCGGGTGCTTCTCTTTTCCAATGATTGTGATGGAATAGCGTTCTGGCTGATTCTTTACGATATGCTCGATACATTTCATACTCGCCATGCCGTTTCCGATAAACACGAGTTTACGTTTTGCCATGTGAGATCAACCTTTCTAGCTTTTTGCGCCAAAGCAATGTTTGCCTAGATTATGGCACACATTTGTAAAAAAGTGTTTATCCATGTCATTTTTTCTAACACAATACTTCCATTCCTTCTATCAACTCGCTATCTTTAAGTCAGAAAATTCAAAACAAAGGAGGGGTTTTGTGAAACTCTCAGAATTGACTTCTAGTGGTCATCCTAAGACATTGTTTGGTTCATTTTTATATTTTGACGTGAGTTTCATGATTTGGGTTTTGCTGGGGGCACTCGGTGCTTTTATTGCACAAGATTTTGCCTTATCGACAATAGAAAAAGGCATGATTGTAGCCATTCCGATTTTATCCGGATCTTTTTTTCGAATTGTGCTAGGCCTATTAACAGACCGAATGGGACCTAAAAAAACAGCGATGATGGGCATGATTTTGACCACCATTCCGCTTATATGGGGGTTTTTCGGTGGTACAACCCTTTCAGAGCTAGTACTGATCGGGATTTTATTAGGGGTTGCAGGTGCGAGTTTTGCGGTCGCTTTACCGATGGCAAGCCGCTGGTATCCTCCTCATTTACAAGGGGTAGCGATGGGAATTGCCGGCGCCGGAAACAGCGGAACACTGATCTCGACACTCTTTGGACCAAGGCTTGCGGAGATGTATGGCTGGCATACAGTGATGGGGCTCGCTCTTATTCCTTTAAGTTTCGTCTTTTTGTTTTTTATTTTCACAGCAAAAGATGCACCAAACCAGCCCGCCCCTCAGCCGCTTCGGTCCTATTTTTCAGTCTTTCAAGTGAAAACAACGTGGTTTTTCTGCCTGCTTTATGCGATTACATTCGGTGGTTTTGTCGGCCTTTCAAGTTTCTTGAGTATTTTCTTTGTGGACCAATATGCGATTTCAAAAATTCATGCCGGTGATTTTGTAACGCTTTGCGTGGCGGCAGGCAGCTTCTTTCGACCAGTTGGCGGTTTGATTGCCGATAAAATTGGCGGGATGAAAGTACTGCTCGGTTTATTTGCTTTGATTGGTATCTGCTTAGGGGCAGTGAGTAGTCTACCTGCTTTACCAGTGGTCATTGCGCTTTTATTTGTCGGAATGATGTGTCTTGGTATGGGGAATGGGGCGGTGTTCCAGCTTGTGCCGCAAGTGTTTCATAAGGAAATTGGGATTGTGACTGGAATTGTAGGGGCTGCAGGAGGCATTGGGGGATTCTTTTTACCAAACGTTCTTGGCAGTTTAAAAGAAATGACGGGCTCCTATACGTTTGGCTTTTTGACCATTTCTCTTTTTGTTCTTGCTGTCTTCCTCTGTTTGGTTGTCTCCCAGTTCAAACGTAAAAAAGTCATTATCCAGCCAACCATGTCTGAATCATAAAAAGCCATGACCACTCTTTGGTCATGGCTTTTCTCTATATATGGTAAACACCCTTTGTTTGACCTATTTTGGCAGAACCGAACTCCCCATTAAATAACGGTCTACCTCATGCGCCACTTGTCTGCCTTCGTTAATTGCCCAGACAATCAAGCTTTGACCGCGTCTTGCATCTCCCGCTGCAAATACGCCTTCTACATTCGTTGTATATTCCCCATATTTTGCGTCAATCCGATTGTTTTTGCTGTCCACGCCAAAGTGTTTCACTAGTGGCTGTTCAGTTCCCTCAAAACCAATCGCAATAAAGACTAGCTGAGCTGGCCATACCTTCTCTGTTCCTGGAATCTCATGAAATTCAAACTTCCCTTGTTCGTTTTTCACCTTTTCCATTTGAATGGTATGAAGCTCTTTTAACTTCCCATTTTTATCAGCCACAATCTTTGTGGTTTGAATCGAATATTGGCGCGGGTCTTCTCCAAATTTTGCTTGTGCTTCTTCGTAAGCATAATCTAGAGAGAAGACATAAGGTTGTTCTGGCCACATGTTATCCCCTACACGTGTATCTGGAAGCTTTGGATGCTTTCCGAATTGAACAACACTTTTTGCTTTTTGGCGAAGTGCAGTTGCGACGCAGTCAGCGCCTGTATCTCCTCCGCCAATCACAATGACGTCTTTCCCTTTTGCGTCAATAAAGTTTTTATCTTTGAATCCTGAATCAAGCATGCTTTTTGTTGCGAGTGTTAAATAATCCATTGCCAGGTGAATCCCTTTTGCTTCCCTGCCTTCAATTAACAGGTCACGCTGCTTTTGTGCGCCTGTACAAAGGATGACCGCATCAAATTGCTCTTTCAGTTCATCAGCCGTGATATCCACACCAATTTCTGTATTGGTCACAAAGTCAATGCCTTCTTGTCTTAGCAGTTTAACTCTGCGCTCAACGACTTCTTTGTCGAGCTTCATATTCGGAATACCATAAGTGAGCAGTCCGCCTAGACGATCAGATCGTTCAAACACGGTTACAGCGTGTCCTGCCTGGTTTAGTTGGTCTGCACTTGCCAGTCCTGCTGGTCCTGATCCGACAATGGCGATCTTTTTCCCTGTACGGCTTGAAGGAATTCTTGGTGTAATCCAGCCATTTTCAAAACCTTTATCAATGATCGTCCGTTCGATATTTTTAATCGATACTGCTGGATCATTGATCGCGACGGTACATGAGCCTTCACAAGGTGCTGGACATACTCTTCCAGTAAATTCAGGGAAATTGTTCGTTTTTTGTAGTCTTTCAAGCGCTTCTTTCCATCTGCCCCGGTAGACAAGGTCATTCCATTCTGGAATTAAATTGTAGATCGGGCAGCCAGAAACGCCGCCCCTGATCTCCATCCCAATTTGACAAAACGGTGTTCCGCAATCCATACATCTAGCACCCTGCTGTTTCAATACCTCATCTGTATAAGGAGCTGAATATTCTTTCCAGTCATTTTGACGAGTGAGAGGGTCACGTTCATTTGGCTTTTCTCTTTTATAATCCATAAAACCTGTTGCTTTGCCCATTGTCCTCTCCCCTTTCTTAATGAGCGACGGCTGCTTTTTGCCCGTTTGCCGTTTCTTTATTTTTCGGTTTTGTGTTTGCTTCAAATGCGAACATAACAGCTTCCTCGTGGCTGAGGCCTGCTTGTTTTTGTTCCTCAATGCTTTGGAGCATCATTTTGTAATTTCTCGGAATGATCTTAATGAATTGATTCTTTTCTTGTGCCCAGTTCTCGAGAAGCGCTGCTGCTTTTGAGCTGTTTGTATAATCAAGGTGTTCCTGAATCATTTGCTTCACTTCTTGTTCTTCTTCGTGATCTGTGAGTTTTTCAAACATGATCATTTCCATGTTACACATTCTTTTGAACTGTTTTGCATCGGATGTATGCACGTAAGCGATACCGCCAGACATCCCTGCACCAAAGTTCTTCCCAACGTCACCTAAAATGACAACACGTCCGCCAGTCATGTATTCACAGCCGTGATCACCGATTCCTTCAACGACCACATTGACACCTGAATTACGCACGGCAAATCGTTCACCTGCACGACCGTTAATATACGCTTTTCCGCTTGTCGCGCCGTAAAATGCAACGTTACCGACAATCACGTTCTCATGTCCATTTTGTACAAAGTGATCAGATGTTTTGACAGCAATTTTGCCTCCAGAGAGTCCTTTGCCGATATAATCATTTGAGTCACCTGTTAAATATAAAGACATCCCCTTTGGAACAAATGCGCCGAAGCTTTGTCCAGCTGAACCAGTGAACCGAAGTGTGATCGTATCCTCTGGCAGACCTTCTTCTCCGTAGCGCTTAGACACTTCACTGCCCGTAATCGTTCCAGCTACGCGGTGAATGTTGCGAATGTTTAGTGACAGATCAACTGGTGTTTGATGATCGAGCGCTTCCTGTACATAAGGGAGAATCTCATTCATATCCAGTGATTCATCAATTTTATGATTTTGTGGCGTTCTGAATGTGCGTGGTCCCTCTGGCTGATAAAGCAGGGTTTCAAGGTTCAGCTGTCCTGCTTTCCAGTGTGCTTTTGCTCTTTCACTTACTGATAAGACATCCGTACGCCCTATCAATTCATCCATTGATGTAAAGCCAAGTTCAGCTAAGATTTCTCTTACTTCCTCTGCAATAAACATCATGAAGTTGACAATGTGATCAGGGTCACCCATGAATTTTTTGCGAAGTTCAGGGTTTTGAGTAGCGACACCGACTGGGCAAGTATCTAAATGACATGCTCTCATCATGACGCATCCTAATACGACAAGTGGAGCTGTCGCAAAGCCGTATTCTTCTGCTCCTAAAATCGCAGCCATGACAACGTCGCGTCCTGTCATTAATTTGCCATCCGTCTCAAGAACGACTCGCTCTCGAAGGCCGTTTAAGACAAGGGTTTGATGCGCTTCTGCCAATCCAAGCTCCCAAGGAAGTCCTGTATGTTTAATACTTGTTTTCGGAGAAGCTCCAGTACCGCCATCATATCCACTAATTACGATGACATCCGCTGTCCCTTTTGCTACACCTGCTGCAATCGTACCAACTCCAGCTTTAGAAACTAGCTTGACACTGATGCGTGCATCACGGTTTGCGTTTTTCAAATCATGGATCAATTGAGCCAAATCCTCGATTGAATAAATATCATGGTGAGGCGGTGGTGAGATTAGGCCAACACCTGGCGTAGAACCACGTACGTCTGCGACCCAAGGATATACTTTATTTCCTGGCAGCTGTCCGCCTTCTCCCGGCTTTGCACCTTGCGCCATTTTAATTTGCAGTTCATCTGCATTGACTAAATAATGACTTTTCACGCCAAAGCGGCCAGAAGCAATCTGTTTAATCGCACTTCTGCGATCATCTCCGTGCTCATCTACTGTGAAGCGTGCAGGGTCTTCCCCGCCTTCTCCGCTGTTGCTTTTGCCGCCAATTCGGTTCATCGCAATCGCTAGTGCTTCATGCGCTTCTTTACTTAGTGAACCAAATGACATCGCACCTGTCTTAAAGCGGCGTACAATGGATTCAGCAGATTCAACTTCTTCTAGACGAACTGGCTTTTGTTTTGAACGAAAAGCAAATAGATTTCTAAGGAAACCAATTCGTTCTTCATCCGCCGCCTTCGTATATTGCTTAAATAGATCATAATCTTCGTTGCGGCATGCCCACTGAAGGGTATGAATGGTTTTTGGGTTAAAGGCATGATGCTCTCCATTTTTTCTCCACTGGAACTCACTGCCTGATTCTAGCGTTTGATCAGTTGATGCCTGATACCCAGCCTCATGACGAAGCTTTGCTTCACTTGCAATGGTATCAAGATCAATACCGCCTAGCTGAGAAGCTGTTCCTGTGAAATACGCCTGGATGACATCTTCACTAATGCCGACTGCTTCAAAAATTTGTGCGCCTCGATAGCTTTGGACAGTGGAAATTCCCACTTTAGACATTACTTTAACTACGCCCTCAGTCACACTTTTCCCAAACTTTGTGACAGCTTCATCAAAGCTAATCGCAATCGCTTCTTCAGCAATAAGCTGTTTGTATGTTTCGTAAACGAGGTACGGATGGATCGCATCTGCACCGTAGCCAATCAGTGCGGCAAAATGATGAACCTCTCTTACTTCTCCAGATTCGACGATTAAGCTCACCTTTGTTCGTAAGCCTTGACGCACAAGATGCTGATGAAGTGCACTTAATGCAAGAAGTGGTGGAATCGGCACTTTTTCTTCCGTCATGTCACGATCGGAAAGAATTAGTAAAGATACCCCTTCACGAATGGCTTTTTCTGCCTCTTCAAACATCGCATCAAGGCCACGTTTTAGGTCATCAGTGAAAAGTGTATGAATCGTTTTGCTTTTAAAGGCGTTATGAACAATCGTTTTCAAGCCGTTGAACTGCCCGCTTGTTAAAACGGGTGTATAAAGTTTAATTCTTCGGCATGAATATTCATTTGGATGTAAAATATCTCCCTCAGCACCTAACCAAGTCATGGTCGATGTAACAAGCTGCTCACGAATGGCATCAATTGGCGGGTTCGTCACTTGAGCAAACAGCTGTTTGAAATAAGAAAACAGCGACTGCGCACGATCTGATAACACAGCAAGCGGTGTATCACTTCCCATTGAGCCGATTGGGTCCTTGCCTTCTTCTAGTAAAGGAATTAAATACTTTTGAATGTCTTCGTACGTATAATGGAAGGCACGCTGACGTGTTAACAAATCACTCATTATACTAGAATTTTCTGAATTTTCTTCAGAGCGATTGACGTGAACCATTTCTTCATCGAGCCATTTTTGATAAGGAAGTTCATTCGCAATCGAAGATTTCACTTCTTCATCCGAAATAATGCGTCCTTCTTCTAAATCGATTAACAGCATTTTACCTGGTTCAAGACGGTCTTTATACTTCACATCTTCTTCATTTGTGTCGATGACGCCGACCTCAGATGAGAAAATGATGTGATCGTCATTTGTCACGTAGTATCTCGCAGGTCTTAATCCGTTCCGATCTAAGATGGCGCCGATTTGTTTACCATCCGTAAACGAAATCGCTGTCGGGCCATCCCACGGCTCCATTAACGAACTATGATATTCATAAAATGCCCGTTTCTCTTTAGACATGTGCGTATTCTCCGTCCAAGGCTCAGGAATCAGCATCATCGCTGTATGAGCAGGAGTACGCCCTGCAAGCACGAAAAATTCAAAGGCATTGTCTAAAATGGATGAATCACTTCCGTCTGCATTCAGCACTGGCAAAATCTTGTCTAGATCTTCTCCGAAGGCTTCAGACACGAATTGTTGTTCTCTTGCTCTCATCCAATTGATGTTTCCTCTTAATGTGTTGATTTCTCCGTTATGAATTAAGTAACGGTTTGGATGCGCTCGTTCCCATGTCGGGAATGTATTTGTACTAAATCTTGAATGAACGAGTGAAAATGCAGAAACAAATGTTTCATCCTGTAGATCAAGATAAAAAGCATCAACTTGATCTGATGTTAAAAGCCCCTTATATACAATGGTTTGACTAGACAGACTGACAAAGTAAAATTGTTTTTCCTCTGCTGTTCCCCAGTTTTCAGCCTGCTTACGGATGACGTATAATTTTCGTTCAAATGACAAACGGTCTGTTACGTTGTCGTTTGCTCCGATGAACACTTGCCGGACAACCGGACAGCTCTTCGCTGCAACCGTTCCAATTTTCCCAGCATCAACAGGGACCGTTCTCCAGCCAATTAATGTTTGCCCTTCTTGTTTAATGAAGCCGTTGATCTTTTGTTCGATCGCTTGACGCGATTTGGCATCATCATCTTTTGAAAAGAACACCATTCCTACCCCGTAACGGCCCTTTTCAGGAAGTGCAAAGTCTTGGCAGTTCTTTCTAAAAAAAGCGTCTGGCAGTTGTACCATTAATCCGGCACCATCACCTGTATACGGATCACTGCCTTGCCCGCCGCGGTGATCAAGCTGGCACAGCATTTGCAATCCCTTTTTGACGATGCTATGTGTCGCCTCCCCTTTTAAATGGGCGTACAGTCCGATTCCACATGCATCATGTTCAAATTCAGGACGGTAGAGACCTTGTGGTTGTGGTAGTTGATTATAAGTCATCGTTTCTCTCCCCCGTTTAAAAGATCCGTTTTTTCACAGTAATAAAATCTCACAAACTCTGTAACTTATTTTAAGTTTTCAAATTAATATAAACAATATATAATTTAGATCAAAACAATCTCTTTTTGAGATAGATGGGTGTGAAGTGCAAAAATGGAGCTTCGTCAATTACGTTATTTTGTAGAAGTTGCTGACCGTGAACACGTGTCAGAAGCGGCTGAAAACTTACACGTTGCCCAATCTGCCATCAGCCGGCAGATTGCCAATTTAGAAGAAGAACTTGGAGTGGCTTTATTCGAACGAGAAGGACGAAATATCAAATTAACGAAAATCGGCAGACAATTTTTGGACCATGTCAGAACCGCCCTAAAAGCGATAGATTACGCCAAAGAACAAATTGATGAATACTTAGACCCCCACAAAGGGACAGTGAACATTGGATTTCCTACAAGTCTAGCAAGCCAAGTGCTCCCTTCTGTCATTTCCGCATTTAAGCTGGAATATCCAGAGGTCGATTTTTTACTTCGTCAAGGTTCCTATAAGTTTCTGATTGAAGCTGTCAAAAATCGAGACATTGATCTTGCCTTTTTAGGACCCGTCCCGACAAACGATCCTCAAATAGAAGGAAATATCTTGTTTTCCGAAAGCATTTATGCCCTTTTACCTATTAGTCACCCCTTTAGCGGGCAAAGAAGTATTCATTTAAGTGATTTGAGAAAAGACCATTTCGTTTTATTTCCTGAAGGATATGTGCTGAGACAAATTGCGGTTGATGCCTGTAAGCAGGCTGGCTATGAGCCAACTATCTCATCTGAAGGAGAAGATTTGGATGCCATTAAAGGTCTTGTGTCAGCGGGTATGGGCGTTACTTTATTACCCGAAAGTGCTTTTTATGAAACAACACCGCGATTTACAGTGAAAATTCCCATTGATTTCCCTCAAGTGAGAAGAACGGTCGGAATTATTGCTTCTAAATCGAGAGAGATGTCTCCTTCTGCCCATGATTTTTATATGTTTGTAAAGGACTTCTTTTCAAAAATTGAACAATATAAATAATTCATTAAAACAAGACATTTCATTTGTAGAAATAATCCCTCTTTGTATATGATGAGTTACAGAACAACAGACTATATGGAAGAAAGGTAATCGTATGAAATCAATTTTATCGTTTTTAAAGCCCTATCGGCTATCCGTTGTGTCCATTGTGATTCTCACCTTTTTAAGCAGTATGCTCCAGCTGTATTTACCGACGCTTACGGCAGATATCGTTGATGTCGGGATCGTCCAAGGAGATGTCGCTTATATATGGAAGGTTGGGGGCTGGATGGTGGCTTGTTCTTTACTTGCCATCTTGCTCACGATTTGGAAGTCCTACTTGTCATCTAAGACAGCTCTAGGCTTCGGGCGTGATATGAGAAGACAGCTGTTTGTGCATGTCGAACAATTCTCATTAGAAGAATTTCAAAAAATCGGGACATCTTCCTTTATTACAAGATCAACAAATGATGTGAAACAAGTTCAAGATGTCACGATCATGATCTTACAAATGATGACACGGGCGCCTCTTATGCTCGTTGGTGGAATTATTTTGGCTGTATCTAGAGATGCTGTGTTATCTCTCATCTTTTTAGCAGCTCTTCCCCTTCTTGGCGGGTTCATTTATTTGGTGTCAAGAAAAGCAATCCCCCTCTTTGGCCAGCTTCAGAAAAAAACGGACCGGCTGAACTTGATTATGAGAGAGTCGCTTTCAGGCATTCGGGTCATTCGAGCGTTTAACCGAGTAGATGACGAAAAAGAACGTTTTCAAGAAGCCAATACATCGTATAAGGATACTGGCCTTAAAGTCAATCGATTAATGGCGTACTTGTTCCCTTTTATGCTCATTATCATGAACTTCACGAATATCGGCATTGTCTGGATTGGCGCTAATCGGATTGATGCCGGACAGATGGAAGTCGGGAATCTAATCGCCTTCATTCAATATGCGATGATGATTTTAATGGCACTCATTATGCTGTCTATGAGTTTTATTATGGTGCCTAGAGCTCAGGCATCCGCTAAACGGATGAATGAAGTGTTAAATCTAGAACCAAAAATTAAAGACAAAAAAGAAGCTGTCACTAAACTTGATCAGCCAGCCCAGTCCATTCGCTTTGAGAATGTGTCATTTTATTATTCAAATGCTGAAAAACCAGCCGTTCAAGACATGACGTTTGAAGCCAAAAAGGGTGAAACGACGGCGATCATCGGCAGTACAGGTTCCGGGAAAACGACCCTTCTTCAGCTGATGACACGTTTTTATGAAGCAACAGAAGGAAAAATTACATTAGATGGTGTCGATATTAGAGAATTGCCTCAAGAGAAACTGAGAAGTCAGATGGGTTATGTTTCTCAAAAAGCCATTTTATTTAGCGGAACCATTGCTGATAATGTGCGCTTTGGCAAACGCGATGCAACAGATGACGAGATTTGGCAGGCACTGCGGACAGCACAGGCCGAAGAATTTGTTTTGCAAAAAGATGGCGGAATTCACGCAGAGATAGACCAAGGGGGTTCGAATCTCTCTGGCGGTCAAAAACAACGTCTTTCGATCGCAAGAGCACTCGTAAGAAAACCTGCATTCTACCTGTTTGACGATAGCTTCTCTGCCCTTGATTACAAAACGGATGCAAAACTTCGGTCAGCGCTAGAAGCTGAAAAAGAGCATGCTGCTTTGATTATTGTGGCTCAAAGAATCAGCACAGTGAAGCATAGCGATAAAATCATTGTGTTAGATGATGGAAAAATAGCAGGTATCGGTACACATGAACAGTTACTGAAAGATAACCTTGTCTATCAAGAAATAGTCGCATCACAGGAAGGTCAGGAGGTGGAGCAAGGATGAGTAAAAAAATGTCTTCTGGAATGGGACATAAAGGCGGTCACCCAAGGGGCCCAGTACAAAAACCGAAGGAATTTAAAAAAACACTTCTTCGTTTAACGGGCTATTTAAAACCGAGGAAATTTCAGCTGATCATTGTCCTGATTGCAGCGATCGGTTCAACCGTTTTTAATGTCGTCAGTCCAAAATTACTTGGGGATGCCACCTCTTCCCTATTTGAAAGTTTTACACAAGGAACTGGCGTTCAATTCGATGTCATTTCACGCATTTTATTGCTGCTTGTTCTATTATATGTCGTAGCATCTCTCTTCTCATTCGTGCAGCAATATGTAATGGCGGGTGTCTCGCAGCAGACCATTGCTGAATTAAGGCAAGAAGCAAATGACAAGCTCACACGTCTCCCCCTTCGTTATTTTGATAAAACAACACACGGAGACACGCTGAGCCGGGTGATGAACGACATTGATAATATTAATACTTCTTTACAGCAGGCACTCACGCAAGTGATCACATCTGTTATTACAGTCATTGGAATTGTCGTCATGATGCTTTTCATCAGTCCGCTGCTGACGCTGCTTGTTTGTTTGACGCTGCCTCTTAGTTTGTTTGCGATTCGAGGCATTACATCATTTTCGCAAAAGCATTTTAAAGCACAGCAAAAAGAACTAGGGATGATCAATGGACATATTAATGAAATGTTCACAGGACATCAGACGGTTCGTGCGTATGGCTATGAAAAGAAAGCCATTGATACATTTGATCAATTAAACGAACAACTATATGAATCTTCAAGAAAAGCACAATTTATCTCTGGCTTAATGATGCCGATGATGACCTTTATTGGGAATCTTGGCTATGTGGCGGTAAGTGTTGCTGGCGGAATTCTTGTCATTAATGGGAATATTCGTGTTGGGGATGTGCAAGCATTTATCCAATACACACAACAAATGTCGCAGCCGCTTGTGCAAGCATCCAGTGTTGCAAACTTAGTTCAATCTGCTATCGCTTCTGCTGAACGGGTGTTTGAAATTCTGGATGAAGAAGAAGAACATGCGCAAGAAGATGCAGCGATTGATCTTAAATCCCTTTCCGGAGATGTGGCCTTTGAGCACGTTCACTTCGGTTATGAGAAAGATCAACCCATTATTAAAGATTTGAATTTACAAGTCCGAGAAGGACAAACGGTGGCCATTGTTGGGCCAACAGGCGCTGGAAAAACAACGATTATTAATCTGTTAATGCGCTTTTACGAGCTAGATCAAGGCTCCATTCGCATTGGCGGCGTAAAAACAACCGACCTCAGCCGAGAGCAAGTGCGTGACTTATTTGCGATGGTTCTTCAGGATACATGGCTCTTTGAAGGCACAATTTATGACAACATCGCATATGGCAGACCAAATGTTTCAAAAGAGGATGTGTTGAAGGCCGCTAAACATGCCTATGCAGACGATTTCATCCGCACCCTTCCAGATGGATATGACACACTCTTAACAGAAGATGCCGGCAACCTCTCACAAGGTCAGCGTCAACTGTTAACCATCGCCCGTGCCATCTTATCTGATCCGAAGATATTAATCTTAGATGAAGCAACAAGCAGTGTCGATACACGGACAGAGATGCATATTCAAAAAGCGATGAATGAATTAATGAACGGCAGAACAAGCTTCGTCATTGCACATCGACTTTCAACGATTAAAGATGCCGATCTCATTTTAGTCATGAAAGATGGCACGATCATTGAAAAAGGAACTCATCGTGAGCTTTTGAAAGAAAAAGGCTTTTATGCCGACCTCTATATGAGTCAATTTGCCGAAAACCAAGTCGGTTAAACAGCACCAAAAAGGATAGACAGCATGTAAAAATGCCTGTCTATCCTTTTTGTGATGCCTTAAGCTTCCCGTTTTTTGACTTTCACACTAAGTTTCGTCATGTAATCCGCTTCATTTTTAGACATCAGAGAATGAAGTAAATACTCCTCAAAGACATCTCCATCCAGTATCATATCCTCTGCTTCGATTCGATCTAATAAACGTGAATAGGCAGTCTCCATCTCTTCATATGTTCCTTGTTGATACATGACTGCATATAGACCCGCTGGCTTTTTGACTGCATCCGGCCCTTCCATTCGGCAAAACAGCCTATCAGATTGATGATAATGACGCTGCAAAAACTGCTCCTTGTTTAAAACAGAACCATTTGCCGCGGCACCTTTAATACCAATCCCTTTCAGAAATTCTCCTACAATTCGAGAAATTTCTTCTATAGGTGTGTTTGAATCAATCGGGTTTGATGTACTGAGGACGATCGGTTCTTCTGGCAGTTCTTGAAACAAGACCTCCCCTGTTTTCACTGATGATAATTCATTCGTTGTCTCGATCACACGAAAAAGAAAAGATTGAATATCCTGTAGTTTTTGGATCTCCTCCCCGACCTTTTCTGCTTGCTCAACCGCCAGGCTTTGCAATTTTTCCTGAGAAGGCTCAGTAAAGTATTGTTTTAATTGCTTGATCGGAAATTGAACAGCACGAAGAGATTGAATGGCCATGAAATGATCAAACTGTTCAAATGTATAATAACGGTACCCATTTTCCTGAACACCTGCCGGCTTAAACAAATCGATCTTATCATAATAGAGCAGTGTATCTTTTTTCACTTCAAATAATGCCGCAAATTCTCCAGTTAAAAATGTTTTTTGAACATCGTTCATCATTTTTAGGGCTCCTTTCTTGACTATGGAGTTACTCCATCCTTTATGATAACATGCAGAAACACCACATATGTGGAGAAAGGATTTACACATGAACAAAATCGCACAAGATCAAGTCACATTATCACTTGCAAATCAAGAAGACTTCCCTTTGATGAAAAAAGAACTGCAAGATGCTTTCACAGCTGGCATCATTGATGCATTTGGCGATGCAGAAGGTGGACCAATTCCTCCTGATGAGTCGATTGATGAATCTTTTTATTCGACTGAGAACCTTGTCTATCATATTTTACTAAACGGTCAAAAGGCAGGAGGGGTTGTTTTAAAAATCAACCCTCTCACACACCGCAATTCGGTGGACCTATTATACATTTCTTCATCATCTCACAGCCGAGGCATTGGTCAGGCAGCATGGAAAGCCATTGAGGCGCAATATCCAGAAACGAAGGTGTGGGAAGTTGTCACTCCTTATTTTGAAAAGCGCAACATTCATTTTTATGTGAACAAATGCGGGTTTCAGATTGTTGAGTTTTATCACTTGCACCATCCAGATCCGAGCTTGCCTCATGAGAACGATCAAGAAAATGACCCTTTAGCGCCTGAGACATTTGAATTTTTCAAATTTGAGAAAGTCATGAAAAAAGACCGTTCAAGTTCATAAAAAAACTCCCTCTTATGGGGAGTTTCAGATTGTTGACAAAGGGCTAAAATGGACTTTATTTTAGCCCTTTGTCTTCTTTTTCAAGAGTTGTCAGTGCTTCAGCATCGTTTCCATGTCGTTCCCTTTTTTCTCTCTTCTTTCATCAGTCACTAAAAAACACTACCTCAAGTTAGAAAGGTAGTGTTCTTTACATTCATTCTAGCTTCTAATCTGACCATCACCAGATAGAAGCAGCTTTGTTGTTGTCAGTGCAGGAAGTCCCATTGGCCCTCTTGCGTGCAGCTTTTGAGTAGAAATGCCAATTTCAGCGCCATATCCTAGTGCACCGCCATCTGTAAAACGTGTAGATGCGTTATGATAAACAGCGGCCGCATCGACTTCGTTTAGAAAGATTTGTGCGTTTTTTTCATCCTCTGTTACGATGGCTTCTGAATGTTTCGTTCCGTACTGATCAATGTGGTGAATGGCGTCCTCAATTGAGTCAACGACTTTCACCGCAAGATCAAGACTTAAATACTCATCTGTCCAATCTACTTCCTCCGCAGGAACCGCTTCGGAAAAGAAAGATTGAGCGTCTTGATCTCCATGCACAGTGACATGATGCTGAAGGAGTGCTTCATTCAATGCTGCACCATTTTCTTTCAGCCAATCGCGATGAACGATCAGAGTCTCAAGCGCATTACAAACGGCCGGACGATTTGTTTTCGCATTGATGACAATCTGAATGGCTTTTTCTACATTCGCTGTTTGATCAATAAAGATATGGCAGTTCCCTGTCCCTGTTTCAAGAACTGGAATGGTCGATTCTTCTACAACTGTTTTGATTAACGAAGCCCCGCCTCTCGGAATTAAAACATCGATCCATTCTTTTAGATGAAACATCGCTTGAACCGATGAACGGTCTGTTTGTTCAATAAACTGTACCGCATCACGAGGGATCTTTGTTTGATCCAATGCCTCATGAATGACGCGGACGATGGCTTTGTTGGAAGAAATAGCGGAGGAACCGCCTTTTAAAATCACTGAGTTGCCTGCCTTGAGGGCAAGCCCTGCTGCATCGACAGTGACATTCGGTCTCGCTTCATAGATCATCCCGATCACGCCGAGCGGTACTCTTCGGCTTTTCACATGTAAGCCGTTTTCAAGAGTCCATTCATCCAATATTTCTCCAACAGGATCTGTTAATCTCGTCACAAGCCGCAAACTTTCTGCAAACTCATGAATTCTCTCTTCATTTAACATTAATCGATCCATTAATGCTTCAGAGAAGCCCTTTTCTTTTCCTGCCTCTAAATCCTTTTGATTTTCCTGTAAAATAAAATCACTTTGCTGTTCGAGTGTTCCTGCTATTTTCAGCAGCGCCTCATTTTTTTCCTCTGTTTGAAGTAAACCTAGTTTTTTTGATACGTGCTTTGCTTTTTTCGCTTTTTCTTTGACCGATGTGACAACTTCAGCTGTCAGTGTCATGAAATTCCTCCCTTATGATTAGCAAACTGGTATTGATAAATCTAAATGACAAACAAACGCTTCAAGATCTACGACATGCACCACTTCATCCTGTAGCAAGTCACCGTTCAGTGCGAGTTCGTCGGACGCATAATTGACAATGCCAAGCCCTATTTCTCTTTCATCTTGATCTAAAATACGGACAACATCGCCTTTTTTAAACGAACCCTTTACATCGACTATGCCGTCAGAATCCAGACTTTTCTCACGATGCATGAGAAGCTCCTGTGTTTTCTCTCGAACAACGATTTCGCCTTTTGGGCCAGAATGAAAAGCAATCCACTGTTTTTTATAATTCAGCGGCGCTAAATTTTCGTCAGCTGTAAAATAAGTGCCGTCCTCTGTCCCGTTGATGGCTTTGTCTAAAATGTGAGGTGTATCGGCTTTTCCCAAAAAGCCATTGATGCCTGAGGCCATTGAAATTTTAAAGGCGTCGAGTTTTGATTTCATTCCGCCTGTGCCAACGCTGCTTCCCGCATCTCCAGCGGCTGCTTCGATGTCTTCTGTGATTTCTGTGACTTCTAGAATTCTCTTCGCATTCGGATTTGTATGAGGGTTATCTTCATACAAGCCGTCAATATCAGATAAAATAGCGAGGAAATCCGCATCAATCAGTCCAGCTACTTTTGCAGACAATGTATCATTATCTCCAAATTTCAACCGATTGATCGTCACTGTATCATTCTCATTAATAATCGGGATGATCCCTCGATCTAATAACACATTCATTGTATTTCGCACATTTTGATAGCGCGTTTCATCTGAAAAATCGCTTCTTGTAATTAATAGCTGTGAAGCAATATAACCGTGCGATAAAAATAAAGTAGAATATGACTCCATTAAAAGCCCTTGCCCTATTGAGGCAGACGCCTGTTTTTCTGGCAGTGTTTTCGGTCTATCAATAAACCCTAATTTTCGGTAACCAGCTGCAACCGCACCAGATGAGACCAAAATGACTTCGTGTCCTTCATCTTTGAGTTTTACAATTTGATTGACGAGGTTTTCTAGTTTTTTTAAACTAATCTCACCTTGAAAGCTAGTAAGAGAGCTGCTTCCGATTTTCACAACAATTCGTTTTCTCTCTTTATCTGCGTACACCTTATCACTCCTGTATTGAGGCTCTATTTATATCGTTACTTTTTGTTTTTGCTGTTCACTTATTTCTTTTGATCGATTGGCAGCATGTTTGACAGCCTGTTTGATGGCTTCTCCTCCGCCAAAATCATCTAATGCATCTAGTCCTGCAGCAGTTGTTCCATTAGGTGACGTAATTTTTTCTCTGAGGACAGAAGGATTTTCAGCTGTTTCTTGCAGCATCTTCGCTGCACCGAGAAGTGTCTGTGTACCGATTTGACGGGACATTTCTTTTGATAAGCCAGCTTCTTCTCCAGCCTCTTCGATTCTTTCCATTAAGAAATAAAAATAAGCTGGACCACTTCCGGCAATTCCTGTGAAAATATCCATTTGCTCTTCCTGAATGGTATACACTTCTCCCATTTCAGATAAAAGAGCCCGACTCATGCTTACATGTTCATTTTTCACATAACGTCCAGCAGATAAAGCGGTCGCCGACGCCCCAATCGTACTTGACGTATTTGGCATTACTCGCATAACAGGCTGCCCTTCATGCAGCATGTCTTCAATATACGATGATTTCACACCTGCAAGTACAGACAGGATGAGCTGATCTTTCTGAATATGAGGTTTTAATGATTCAAGTGCTGTTTCAGCATCCTTTGGCTTCATTGCCAGGATCAACATATCCATTTCTTCAAAAGGAAATGAATCCATTGTGGCTGTTTGGATTCCGTAGCGTTTCGTTAGTTCGTTTAATCGCTGCTTATTTTGCTTGTTTGTTGCGTAAATTTGGCTGAGCGGCATCTGACCTGATCGCACAATACCTGCAATCATTCCTTCCGCCATAGAACCTGCTCCAATGAAAGCAACTTTCTTTTGATCAATGATATTGATCCTCTCCCTTGTTCGCTTTTTGTTCGTGTTTTTCGCACGTAAGTTATCGTAACATGATGAAAAATCGTGTCAAGAAAGAGCCAGCGCTTTTCAAAAGTCCCGAATACACGCTGAACAGCTTGCGGTATGTATGTTAGCCGTGTTTTTTTAAATCATCAATTTAGATCAAAAGAACTATTCGGATTTGAATCATAGTACCCTTTCGTTCGACTGAATTCACCATTTTATTTTTGGTTTCGGTGACTTCAATTCTAGTTTTTAGAAAGCGCTATCATTTTGATGACTTTCTATTTTCCTATAGGAAGAATGTGTTTGAATCTTTCGATTAGACTATTGACATATTTTAGAAAACATGTCCGTTGAAATGCGTTTTTCGTGGTGATACCGTGAAAGGGAATCAAGAGAAAAAGGAGCGTTCATAATGAAAGTAAAAGAAAATTACGTCAATGTCATCCCAATGAAAGAAATCCGATCTACAGATGACCTTCTTTTCCCATTCCCTATCTACAATGAATTAAGATCGCAGGGTGATATTCGATACGACGAAACGAGAAAGTGCTGGGATCTCTTTCGATATGCTGATATTCAGTCCGTTCTGAAGCAGCCAAAAGTGTTTTCATCACAGCGAGGAAGAAGTACATCTAAAACGAGTATTTTAACAATGGACCCTCCAAAACATACCAAAATGAGAGCACTCGTCAATAAAGCCTTCACGCCAAAAGCGATCAAACAAATAGAAGAAAAGATCAAAGACTTGACCCATGATCTATTACATCAAGTAAAGGATCAACGGACCTTCGATATTGTGCAAGATCTGGCCGCTCCCCTACCTGTCATGATCATCGCCGAGCTTCTCGGTGCAGAAGTGAAAGACAGAGAGCTGATCAAAAAACATTCAGATGCTCTAGTTGCAGGAGCCAAAGATGATTCAAAAGAAGCTGTTCAAGCCGTTGTCGACATGCAAAAACAAGCAGAAAAAGAGCTATCGGAGTACTTTGCTCATTTGATCCAAAAGCGAAAAGAAACGCCAGCCGATGATTTAATCTCCCTTCTCATCCAAGCGGAAATTGAAGGTGAGCGTTTATCAGAAAATGAACTGCTTGGCTTTTGTATACTCTTACTCGTTGCTGGTAATGAAACAACAACGAATTTAATCACAAATGCCGTACGACTTTTAACAGAGCAGCCGCATATCGCCGAATCAGTGCGGCAAGACCTGTCTCTCATTCCTCAATTGACAGAAGAAACGCTACGCTATTATCCGCCTGTTCAAGCGATTGGGCGAGTTGCAGCAGAGGATGTTCAGATTGCCGGTTCTCACATTGAAAAAGGAGACTATCTTATCAGCTGGGTGGCATCTGCGAATCGTGATGAACGGAAGTTTGACAATCCAGATACGTTTCGTCTTGACAGAAAATCAAATCCACATTTGAGCTTTGGCTTCGGCATCCATTTTTGTCTTGGTGCCCCTCTCGCCCGGCTTGAGGCTCATCTAGCACTTGAGATTTTACTCCGTACGTTTCGAGAAATCACCTGTGCGGCAGATCAGCTGAAACCGATTCAAAGCACGTTTGTGTTTGGGGTCAAGGAATTCCCTGTGCAGGTCACCCGTTTTTAAAAGTCCCTTCCATTAGGGGCTTTTTTTCATATGCTTATCCTTACCTTCCTCGTCTGAACATGCTAAAATAAAATCCATATGTACAGTGATCACGGAATTCGGAAAGGAAGCTAAACGTATGACCGATTACACAGCAATGAAAGACGGAATATTCAAATCAGTTTGTTCGTTAGATTGCCCTGATCAGTGCGGTCTTTTAATACATAAAGAGAACGGAAAGATCGTTAAAGTTCAAGGAGATCCAGATCATCCAGTCACTCAAGGAAACATTTGCAATAAAGTGCGGAATGTCACAGCTCGTTTATATGATGAAAAACGTCTGACAACACCCTTAAAACGTGTAGGTCAAAAAGGTGACCGGCAATTTGCTCCAATTACGTGGGAAGAAGCGATTGAAACGATTCGTCAAAAATGGACAAAGCTGATCGAAGAAAAAGGACCAGAAAGCATTTTGCCTTACAGCTTCTATGGGAATATGGGGAATCTCAATGCAGAAGGAATGGACCGCCGCTTTTTCTATCGACTTGGCTCAAGTCAGCTAGACCGAACCATTTGTCAGTCAGCCGGAACAACTGGCTATAAATATACAATGGGCGCAAGCATCGGGACAGATCCAGAAGATACCATTCATACGAAACTATTTATCTTTTGGGGCATCAATGCGGTTTCAACCAATATGCATCAAATCACGTTGGCACAAAAAGCTCGAAAGCAAGGGGCTAAAATTGTCGTCATTGATGTGCACAAAAACCAAACGGGCCGGATGGCAGATTGGTTCATTCCGCTTCGCCCTGGCACTGACAGTGCGCTAGCTCTTGGGATCATGCATGTCCTTTTTAAAGAAGACCTCACAGATACGTCATTTTTAGAGACTTACACGGTCGGTCACAATGAACTTCGCGAGCATGTGAAGCAGTACGATCCAGAAACGGTTGAACAGATCACGGGTGTCCCTAAAGAAGACATCATCACACTTGCGAGAATGTACGCAGAGACAACGCCGTCTCTCATTCGTATTGGCAATGGGCTTCAGCATCACGATAATGGCGGTATGAGTATTCGAACCATCTCCTGCCTCCCCGCCCTCACCGGTCAATGGTTGCACAAAGGCGGCGGTGCGATGAAATCGAACTCTTCTTTTCTTAGTTATAATGAAATCGCTCTTCAGCGGCCGGAATTATTAAAGGAACGCGAGCCTAGAACATTTAATATGAATCAGCTAGGCAGCGTGCTAACGAACGCAGAACCTTCTATTGATTCTCTTTTTGTCTACTCTTGCAACCCGGCTGTTGTGACACCTGAAGCAAATAAAGTAAGAGACGGTTTGATGCGGGAAGACTTATTTACGGTTGTCCATGACTTGTTCATGACAGAGACAGCCTCTTATGCGGATATTGTTCTGCCAGCGACCTCTGCCTTTGAAAATGAGGATTTTTATACTTCTTACTGGCATCATTACATTCAAATTCAAGAACCTGTTATAGAACGTTATGGAGAAAGCAAATCAAACACAGAAGTGTTTCGTCTTTTGGCTCATGCGATGGGCTTTGAAGATGAAGCCTTTAAAGACACAGATGCGGAACTAATGGAACAAGCTCTTCATCATCCTGAAAATCCGCACTATGAAAACATTTCATATCAAGCGTTAAAAGAGAAAAAGTGGATCAAAGCAAAACGAGGGCCTTTCGAAGATTTAAAGCTCCCTACCCCAAGCGGGAAAATTGAGCTTTACTCTGAACAAATGAAAAAAGATGGATATCCAGCCCTTCCAACCTATGTACCTTTATTCAAGGAAAGTGATTATCCACTAACGTTTATACCGGGACCAAACCATAATTTTCTTAATTCCACCTTCTCTCTTCATGAGAAGCATCAAAAGCTTGAGAAATGTCCGAAGCTTCATATGAATGAACAAGATGCAAAAGAAAGACAGATTGAAGATGGGGACATGGTTCGTGTGCTGAATGATCGAGGAGAATGCGAGCTCATCGTGTCAGTCGGACAAAATGTGTTATCTGGCGTTGTTGTCAGCCAGGGATTATGGGCAGACCAAAAAGGCAAAAAACATTTGGTGAATGGCCTCACACCTGATCGTTTGGCAGATATGGGCGGTGGTGCGACGTTCTTTTCCGGCAGAGTCGAAGTTGAAAAATTATGATAGAAAGAGCCAGGCGTTTTGCTCCCGGCTCTTTTCTTTGACTTTTTTAGTTGCCAATAAACAGCTGATTGGTCATCACATTTGCACTTCCGCTGCTTTGGTAGCCTTCTACAGTAAATGCCGTTTCATACATTTTCCCCATTGGCATCCCTAAGCTTTCCCATTTTTTAAAATGCGCACTGACGGAGACCGTTCCGCTTGTACGTTTCGTTTGACGTACACTCCAATATTGCTTGAAGGTTGCGATCCCGATAATGGAAGGCTGATTGACACGGGTTGTTTCATAAATGTCATATGTGCCCCCGTCTGCATAAAATGTTCCTTTATGTGTGCCTGTTGGACGATATGTGCCCCATGAATCAACAATGTAGTATTCTGCTAATGGAGATTGTGTCCAGCCATAGACACATAAATAGGAATTCCCGACTGGGTTAAAGCTTGCGTTGTAATTGATGGAGATGTTGCCAAGTTGATGGTGAGTTCTAGTGGAATCAAACTTTTTTCCTTTTCGAAATAAAGCATTTCCGATATTGTTCCAGCCTGCACTAAATGCCCCGCCGTTATTGAGTGTCATCGAGGTGTTTCCATAATCCTTCCATAATTCATAATCGTACCCGCTATGGTTACCCATTTCATTATTCGTAATGGTTCTCGCATGGGCTGGTACAGCCGTCAGTATAAGCGTCAGTCCAATACACATCACAAACAACAGTCTTAATTTTCTCAAATTCATCTTCCATTCCTCTCCTTTTTCATCCTTTTGATTCTGTCATCTCTAAGATGAAACGAATTCATCACCTCCTTTCATGCCCCCACTCACTACTAGATTATCGATACTGTGCAAGACCCGCATGAATGTCTCTTGTGTTTGTATAAATGCTTTGATACAAACGAAAGAGATGATCATATACATCGACATGCTGTTGATTTGGTGTAAATACGGCCGCTTGATGGATAAACTGATCCGCGCACGCCTCAAGTGACTCGTACCAGCCGGATCCAACTGCTGCAAGCATCGCTGCACCTAACGCAGGCCCTTGCTCATTTTCAAGCTGAATCACCTTAGCTTGAAAAATGTCTGCCTGCATTTGAAGCCATGTATGACTTCTCGCACCTCCACCAATGGACACAATAGCATCTATTCTTTTTCCGGCCTTCCTGAATAAAGCGATCGATTCATTTAATGAAAAAGTGATTCCTTCGAGCACAGCTCTAACCATATGCGCTTTTTCATGCCGGCTGTCTAATCCAATGAAGCTTCCACGAATGACTGAATCTGCATGAGGCGTTCTTTCCCCAACTAAATATGGCGTAAACAGCAATCCATTTGCGCCTGGCGCTATATCCTTTGCTCCGGCTAAAAGGGCTTTAAACGAATCATTTGGAGCAAGTAAAGATTTAATCCAATCGAGGCTATAACCTGCTGATAAAGTGACTCCCATTGTATAAAAAGCGTCTTTTTTGGCATGATGGAATAAATGCAAGTTTCCATTCAGCTCTCTGTTATGATTTTCTTCATAGGAAAGAATGACACCTGATGTGCCAATGCTGCATAGTGTGTGATCTGATGATAAAATGCCGGCACCAATGGCACCGCAAGCATTATCCGCTCCACCCGCAAAAACCTTCGCCTTTTCTGTCATCCCGGTTTCCTTTGCGATCTGCGGCAAAAGTGTTCCAACCTCCGCCTCCGATGAAACGAGCGGCGGGCAAATACGAATCGGAATATCAAAGGTTTGACAAATCTCCTCACTCCATGTTTGTTCTCCAATATCCAACAGTAACGTACCAGCCGCATCAGAATAGTCCATATGAATAGCGCCGGTTAATCGATATCTGACATAATCTTTTGGAAGTAAAAACAAATGGATTCGCTGATCAATTTCTGGTTCATGTTCCTTTACCCATAACAACTTTGGCAGTGTAAACCCTTCTAACGCCTGATTTTTTGTGATCGCTTGCAGCCTGCCTCCTAGCTTTTCTGTCATGCGCCCGCATTGCGATGTTGTTCTTGTGTCATTCCACAAGATGGCAGGCCTGAGCACCTGAAGGGATTCATCCAATAAAACAAGTCCGTGCATTTGTCCAGAAAAACTGATGCCTTCTACCTGCATTGACTGAACAGGCTTTCTCTCCATAAGTTCTGTCATCGCGGCCATCGTCTGCTCTACCCAGTCTTCAGGATTTTGCTCACAATAACCTGGTTTGCTTTGAATGAGGCGGTAAGATTTAGTCGTCTCGTAGCATACCTTCCCGCTCTCATCTACTAATATCGCTTTGACTCCGCTCGTTCCAAGATCAATTCCCATCACATACTTCATGTGTTCACTCCTTCAAAACAGCAGCTCGCTCAATTAATCTTCTAACAAATATTGATTCAATCTGGCTTTCAGCTGTTCCTCTCTGCCAGATTCGTTTCTGATGAGCGGATGTTTCAGTGCATATTCTTCTAATGTATGAAAATTTGCCGTTCCTTCTGAAATCTCCCGTCCAATTCCTTCAGAAAAACTACGGTACCGGTGCTTGATCACATCTTCAAACACACGGTCTTCTATGAGTCTATGAGCCACCCGCAGCCCTTTTGCGAATGCATCCATCCCCGCAATATGGGCATACAGAAGATCTTCCAGTTCAAAGGAGGCTCTTCTGACTTTTGCATCAAAATTGAGACCGCCTGTTCCAAGTCCGCCATTTTGCAAAATTTCATACATGGCGAGTGTTGTGGCATATAAATCCGTTGGGAATTCATCTGTGTCCCAGCCTAGAAGGGAGTTTCCTTGGTTGGCATCAACGGAACCGAGCAGTCCATGAATTCTTGCTACACGCAGCTCATGCTCAAACGTATGACCCGCTAATGTCGCATGATTGGCCTCGATATTTAATTTAAAGTGTGTATCCAATCCATATTGTTTTAAAAAGGCGATCGATGTCGCTGCATCCGTATCATATTGATGAGTTGTCGGTTCCTTCGGCTTTGGCTCAATTAAAAATTGACCTGTAAATCCAATTTCTTTTGCATAATCGACTGCCATATGCAAAAAGGTCGCCAAATGGTCAAGCTCTCTTTTCATATCTGTATTCAGTAGTGTGTCGTAACCTTCTCGTCCTCCCCAGAAAACATAATTTTCTGCGCCGAGTTCCTTTGCTGTTTCGATGCCCTTTTTCACTTGTGCAGCTGCATAGGCAAATACATCTGCATGACAGGATGTCGCTGCACCGTGAACAAATCTTGGATGCTTAAACATATTAGCCGTGTTCCATAGAAGCCGAACCCCGCTTTGCTGCATGTAATCTTTCATTCTTTCTATGATGATGTCTAACTGCTGATTGGTCTCTTGAAGCGTGTCGCCCTCTGGTGCAATATCACGGTCATGGAATGAAAAATACGGAACATCCAATAGATCAAAGAGCTGAAAAGCCACTTCCAATCTAGCTTTCGCCAAATCCATTCCACTATAAGAATCCCAAGCTCTTTTCATCGTGCCAGTTCCAAACATGTCTGTTCCATCAGCAGTCAGTGTATGCCAATAAGCGACGGAAAATCGAAGGTGGTCTTTCATTGTCTTTCCGCCAATCATTTCGCTCGGATTATAATATTTAAATGCGAATGGGTTCTTTGAATGTTTTCCTTCATATTGAATGTTGCCAATCCCCTGTAAACTACTTAACGAAGTCATATTTGATTTGACCATAAGTGATTCCCCCTATATATTCACTTAGTAAGTTGATTCAACAAACGAACAAACGAGTTTACCAACTAATCTCTTTGAATTTTCCATATTTTTTAGTTTTTTAGAAATATTTTCGTTATAATAAAATAAAAAGCATGTTTTATAGAGAATGAACACGATAAAAAGTGGCTTTTCTTCACTTAATCTAAAGACGAAACAAATGGAGTGGATACAATGGATATTGCGGATCAGAACTTTGTGAAAAAAATAAATCAAAAGCTATTGCTAAACGAAATTCTGCACCATGCACCAATTTCCAGAGCAAAATTATCTGAACGCACTGGGTTAAATAAATCGACCGTTTCTTCTCAAGTGAGTACATTAATGAAAGAACACCTTGTTTATGAAATCGGTCAAGGCGAATCTAGCGGCGGAAGAAGACCCGTGCTTCTCATGTTTAATAAACGTGCAGGTTACTCTATCGGCATTGATGTCGGTGTTGATTATGTCAACGGCATTTTAACAGACCTTGAAGGGTCGATTATTCATGATGAGCAGCTCAAGCTCCCATCCAGCACACCTGATGTGACCGTCCGTATATTAATTGAATTGATTCAGCAGTTACGTTCGCACATTCCTTCTTCTCCATACGGGCTGATTGGTATAGGGATTTGTATACCAGGTCTGGTCGATGCAGATGAACAAATTGTGTTTACGCCTCATTCAAAATGGAAAAATGTCGATCTGAAAACAAGTCTCCAAGACACATTCCAAGTACCGGTTTTTATCGAGAATGAAGCAAATGCCGGTGCGTACGGTGAAAAAATCTTCGGTGCCGCTAAACATTATGACCATCTGATCTATGCAAGTATCGGCACTGGTATTGGAATAGGCATCATTATCAATCATCATTTATATAGAGGCACAAACGGTTTTTCTGGTGAAATGGGACATATGACGATCGACTTTAATGGACCGACATGTAGCTGCGGAAATCGTGGTTGCTGGGAACTGTATGCATCTGAGAAGGCACTGTTCCAATCGCTCCAAACAGATGGTCAGCCATTCACCTATCAAGATATTGAGCGGCTGGCGAAGTTAAATGATATGAAGACACTCAATGCCTTGCGTAACTTTGGCTTTTACATTGGGGTAGGTCTCACAAACGTTCTGCATACCTTCAACCCACAAGCCGTTATTTTACGAAACAAGGTCATTGAATCTGAGCAGGCCGTTCTAAGTGTCATTCAAGATGAAGTATCCTCTAGAATGGATGCACAATTCAGCTCACGGGTGGAGCTGCTCCCTTCGTCATTAGGACAAAACGCACCAGCCTTAGGGATGACATCTCTTGTCACTGAAGCTTTTTTGCGTGATGTCACGCCTTCACCATAATGGAATACATGTTAAAGAGAGACAGCCTTTAAAGTGTTGTCTTTTTTTATTCAGTTGTTTCTTCGTATCGAAAATACTTAAAATCGGCAGGCAGACGTTCGCCGCTTGTGTCTTGGCACTGCATTCCGACAAAAGCCCCTGTAAAGAACCCCCCTCCCCGAATAAAATCATCTGATAAATGGGTCGATTCAAGCGGTACATCTATTTTTTCCCACTCTTGTTGATCAAAAGAATAAGAATACGTGTACGTCTCTCTCTGAACGGTCACTTTTAAATACACATACGGAATCTCGTCTGGGATGATGATTTTTTTGATTAGCGGCTGAGAAAAGGCCAGATTTTCACACACAGATAACTCAAGGATACGGCCAAGCGCCTCGTCATAAGTCACCTGAAGTGCAGTCCAATTTTCCGTATTATAATAATTCACAAGACCTGCCGCTTGCTGAAAGTTTTTCGGAAAGAAGGAAACCGCTGTCTCTGCTTCAAAATAAAAGCTTTGCCAGCGCCTCGCAACAAACGCTTGGGTAAATTTAGACGTTAAAGATTCCTGCCCATACAGCCTTAAATGATGAGGATTTTCCGTCACTGAACCAATCTGATCCGTAAATGGGATTCTTAATGTTTGAAAATGTCTATTTAACGATGAATCTTTAAATTCATCGACTATGTGATAGGTTGGAGAGAACTCTTTTACGCTCATCGCAGGCGCTTCAACCTCTAGGAGCCCCTCTTTTCCGCCTACCACATACGGCCAGCCATCTTTCCATTCAAGCTTTTGTATGGCTGTCTCTCTTCCTAAAGGGCACCAGCCTCTTTGCTGAAAAATGGATTCCTTACTTGAATGAATTGGGCGGCCAGTCAGATGAGCCATATACCATTCATTTGTATGCGTTTGTACAATGGAAGCATGCCCGCATTTTTGTAGTGGATGGCTAGGCGCATGAAAAGCCGTTAAAATTGGGTTGTCAGGATGAACCTCGTACGGCCCATCAATACGCGAGGAACGGGCGATTGTGGCTGCATGTTCGTAACGTGTTCCCCCTTCAGCTGTTAATAAATAATAGACATCATTGATGTAATAAAGATGCGGGGCTTCTGTCAGTTTGATTGGCGTGCCTTTAAAAATGACCTTCCGCTCACCGACCAGTTTTTTTTCAGATACACTATATTCCTGCAAGGCTATACCTGCAAAGGAGTGATGTTTTTCTCGATGGTCCCACAGCATATTCAACACGTATTTCTTTCCGCTTGGATCATGGAACAAGGAAGGATCAAACCCAGAACTATTGAGCCGAACCGGATCGCTCCACTTGCCATCTACTTCGTCAGCTGTGACCAAATAATTATGACCATCCTTAAACGGACCATCTACTACTTTAATATCTGAATAGATGAGCCAAAACTGACCATCCGCATAACTTAAACACGGTGCCCAAACCCCGCCGGAATCAGGATTTCCTTTCATATCGAGTTGAGAAGTTTTTTGCAATGGACGCGCGACGAGCCGCCAATGGACGAGATCCTTCGAATGATAAATTTGCACCCCTGGGAACCATTCAAATGTAGAAACCGCCATGTAATAATCCTCTCCCGCACGGCAAATACTTGGGTCAGGGTTAAACCCTTTGAGCACTGGATTGGTAATATTCATTGAATTTCCTCCTTTTTCAGAGAGCTACATTTTAAAGTCGTCCATATGATCGATATACACCTTGTCTCTATTCTCAAGCTCTCGTATGACTTTTTTATGTTTTTCTTCATCTAGGTTATAAAAATTAATATCAACCATCGCTAAAATTAGTAAGCATACAGGAATCACCGTTGTCGTGATTAAAATGCCCAGTAAAGCTTCTGGTGTTTGCACTTGGTTTGCAATATAACCAAATCGGTCAAGGACAAGCCCTGGAACGATGCCGCCTAAGGCCATCCCAAATTTAAAGAAGAAGCCAATCACTGCGTAGATCAGTCCGCCCATCCTTTTCCCTGTTTTATATTCGCCATATTCAACAGTTTCAGGAATGAGTGCCCACATGTAAGCACCTGCTGTAATACTCCCTGCAGCCGCAACGAGCCTGAAAACAAGTATTAAAGTGATTTGACTCGGCGGGATCACAAGTAAGGCAAGAAGGCCTACAATATTCAGCAATAATGAATAATTCAGCAGCTTTTTCTTTCCTAACAACTTGTGCAGCTTAGGAATAAACGGCAACACCATTAAAGCTGGCAGACTGCCAATCAGGCCGTACCACTTCACTAAATCTTCTCTGCCGAGGTTATATGTCACATAATAGATCCCGACTGAGTTGCTGATCGAGTTCACACCAAAGATAATGATAAAGAAAATGCTTAACACAACAAGCGGACGATTCACTCGTAACTGGACAAAGAGATCACTGAACTTGATCTTTTCCTCTGGCTTTTGAAGCGTGACGCGCTCATTCGTACTCTTAAAACAGAAAATCAGTAATCCGCCCCCAAGTACACCGAGAAATGCCATTGTGATCTGCCAGCCAAGTGCTGTATTTCCTGTTGTATCACTCAAAAACGTCGCAAGAAACGGAACAAAAAAAGCAACAACTAAACCACCGAGATTTGCAAAAAGCATACGAACAGACGTAATACTGACGACCTCTTGGTTATTTCTTGTCATTGCGGAAGTTAAAGCACCATAAGGAACATTGATGAACGTGTATGTAAGCGATAAACCAACATACGTGATGTACGCATAAATGAGTTTTCCCATTTCGGAAAAATCCGGTGTCGTAAAACAAAGAATGGCAAGAACGGCAAAAGGTAATGCACCAAATAACAAATAAGGTCTAAACCGGCCAAAACGGCTGTTCGTTCGGTCAACCATCGCCCCAATAAACGGATCTGCAAGCGCATCGATGGCCCGAACCACCAAAAACATCGTCCCTGCTGCTGCTGCTGATAATCCATAGACATCCGTATAAAAAAATAATAGATACGTAGAGACAGTTGCATAAATTAAATTACATGCGAAATCTCCTGAAGCATACCCCACTTTTTCAGACATACGAATCTTCTTTAAATTCTCACTCACCATGAGTTTTCTCCCTTCTTCACTTAGCCTCTTCTAACGGACAGATGGTGCAGGGCAGCAGCAATCAATAGGTCGAAAATAAAGCGCTTTCAATTCGTTGTAAAAATGAAGCTGAACATCTCTTTCTTTCAGCTTAGCCCACATAGCAGCAAATCATTCGCTTTAAACAATAGATCAATAGATGATCACCATCTTAGTTTATCGATTAAACAAACTAAGATGAATTCATTTTATAAAATATGATCTGACTTTTCAATATTTTTTGAAAAAATAATCCAAATAATTGATTTCTTGTCATTTTTTCTATGATATGAGGATATGAACCTTCTTTTTTTCTTCCAAAAACAAAGAGAACTCAAATAATGGTTGCATTCATACCAATCCCATGCTATATTAATCAAGCGATGAGCTGAATTGTGTAAGTCGGGTAACACGTCTCTTTGAGACACACACGAATGTGGCGTGTGGTTATTCCGCCTCAATACGCAAAAGACATCTTCTGATGAAGATGTCTTTTTTCTTACCCTATTTTGGTGCCATTTTCAACCGGCTCATCAGTGGCAAGCAGGACAACGTCTTCTTTTGACGGCATGCCTCCTAAGACAAGCACCTCTGATTTAAACCCAGCAATTCTTCTTGGCGGGAAATTGACCACTGCAATAATTTGTTTCCCAGTGAGATTCTCAGCCTGATAACGTTTTGTCAGCTGTGCACTAGATTGTTTTATGCCAATCTCATCCCCAAAGTCAATCTTCAGCTTGAAAGCAGGCACTCTTGCTTCTGCAAAAAATTCTGCTTCTACTATCGTCCCAACGCGAATGTCTAACGCTAAAAACTGTTCAATATCTGCCATTAAAATCTCTCTCCCTTTCAATCTTTCATAAAAAAGGTCACATTTTTCTTCTGCTAGATGACCACTTGTTTTCCACTAATTTCTTAATTGTAGCACACCCTACTCTTCTAAAAGAAAGGGTTAAAAAGCCTATTCATTGAAAATCCTTTTTAGTTTACATAATGATTTTATAGTAGTCTATTAAATGTTTGCATCATGAAAATGAATTCGGTAAAATGGCAAATAATCCTACTGCTTCCTCTCGAATATTTCGGGGAGGGTTAACACTTGTTTACATTATCAGATATGTGGACGTTTTGCTGGTCGTTTTTCGTCATTCTTCCTATCGTTGCCATCTTGCATCAGCTGGGTCACATTGTAGTCGCCTGGCTGTTTGGAGCAAAGGTTTCGTTTGCGCTTGGCAGAGGCAAAAAAGTATTGAAAATAGGCGTCGTTGAAATTAGAAGAATCTATTTTCTAGATGCATTTTGCCACTATGAAGAAATGAGGAGAAATAACCGTTTCTCACACATTCTTGTCTACTTAGGCGGATCATTATGCAACCTGCTCAGTGTTCTCATATTGAACACAATGATCGCCAACGATTTCCTGCCAGAACATCAATTTTTCTATCAATTTGCTTACTTCTCAGTCTACTATGTATTTTTTGCTTTACTGCCAGTACAGTATGCAGATCATCATCCGAGTGATGGGCAAGCGATTGTGAACATCATTCGTCACGGTGAACCATGCGACATCATTGATTAAGATGAGTGGCTTTCACTGTCGATTTGATACTGAATCGTTAAAAAAGGAATACCGAATAGCTTCATTTGATGAATTGCTGTGAGACTTTTTTCCGTCTCCGGTTTCATATGAAAGCTTTCTTCCATTGGCAGTTTCATGGTGATGAAAGACGTATGCAAATACAATCCTTCATCACCCGTACTGCCATTTGAACTTTTACTTTTTAATAGAAAATCTTCCTTTTCATTAAAAGGTTTTAAAATAGCCGTAAGCTGTGAAAAAGGAAGCGGCAAAGCAATATTCATATAGACTGTCTCTTCATCATGGTGCTGGGCATAGAGCGCATAAAAGACTTGCTCGCCTTTCTCATTGCGCCTGATCCACACACGTACATTCTTCCTTTCTTCAAGAGGATGTTGAAATCTTGAAAGACTCCCCGGCATTTCATATGGCATTCGTGATGACCCTAAATAGAGCTGTCCTATTTGTCTAAAAACAGGTTGAAGCAAAAAGACAAACGGCCTTACCCACCAATGAAAACAGACGGCTGCTTTTAACGTAAAGGACATCGGGTCCTCATAAAATCTGCGAATAACCGGTGACACACTCTCTGCTGAAAATGCCTTTCCATTTAATTGGTCAAGAGAATCGACTAAACCAATCTTCTCATCATGCTGCATGTCGTCATGTTGAAAAGACATGATCTGAAAACGACCGTGAACTCTCGATACCGGAAAATCCTTCTGTTTCAATCGATCAGCTGGTCTTTCAATCAACCATCCAATGAGGCCTGGTAAAATAACCAAACTTGCATTGATACTGCCATGAAACCAAATCATTTGATCCATGCTGATGTAGGTAACATGTAAAAGCATTCCGGCAGAATAAAGGAATGATAGGACGATCGTTCCCATTAACATGATGCTAGAAAACACAACAAACCCTTTTGCGACAGTTGAACGAAAAGAAGTTTTCATACACAAAATTCCATACAAATAAAGTGCGATCACATACAAAATGACGCTGAACGTATCAAACAGGCGAGAATAGCTGATTCCAACAGCTATCATCACTGGCGACAGTAAAATAACCCAGCCACCCACTTTGTATAGCGTCGTCTCTTTTTTCCGCTGCCTTCCTAATAAGCCATAAAAGATTGGGATAAAAAAAGCCGAATAATGAAAATGAATAGCTGTCAAAAGAACAATCATCGGTGAAAATGTCATCACTTGTATATCTGCTATGTACAGCCAGAACCAAAGCCCACCTAGAGCGATATACATACATGCGCCATCGATCATCAGCTCATGAAGCGGATGAGCCCCTCTTTTCAGCAAACGGGTGAAACCAAATAAAGCCAGAATCATTGTAAAGAAAAGCCATCCCAATGCAAGCCAAAGAGAATGATAGATGAATGCGCCTGTTGCACATAGAGCTGCTACTGGAAAGGCTTTCATTATGAAGCCGATCAGCCCCTCCTGCTGCCGTTTCTTCTCTTCCTGATAAAAAAAGTGTAAGAAAGCGGGAAGAAAAAATAAAATCGCAATCAAAACAAAAAATTCTGGTATGGGAGCTGTCGTCAAACTTGTAAAGAGAAAGCAGGACATCAACACGATGCTACACATCAAATGCCATTTATTCATAAGGTGACACCCTTTCCGTAAACCGGCCCTTATAAGTAAAAAGAGTGCCAAAAAGGCGATTTTTCACTTGAACATCAATCGTATACTCACCTGCACGCTCGTCGTACCCTTCTGTTACATCAGATTCACCGTAAAGCCAAGAAGGCAGTGGCCACTCCCGCCCAAACAGCAAAAACTTTTGCTTACCTGATTGAATGTGCAAGAACCCTTTTTCCGTGACTGTAAAATGAAGCTCTGACACAAGAAGCCTAGGTTTTCCAAAGTAGTCCAGTACTTGATGGCTCTTCTGATCAATGATCATATCTGCATCAAAATGTCTTTCCTTGTCAGGAAAATAGAACGTTCGAAACCAGTGCATCCCTTCTTCTCCCTTACTTGTCGTAAAAGGCTTGTTCACAATTTGGAAGGGAATATTTCGCCCTCTTTCAGGAAAAAAAAAGCGAAACAATGGGCCGATTTTGAATAACAATCGGATGAGCTTTGTCCCGCCTCCTATTTCCTCCATGATGCCTTCGGCCGTAAACGCGCGGTTATAACGTTCTTTTAATGTTGGATGCAGCTTATCGTAGTCCTTTACTTGATGATGATGAACGACCATGTCTACCTCCCCTTTTTCGTTTGATCGAAAACACATCTACACAATCTTTTAAGTTGATCATTCCTGCAACAGATAAAATCAAAAATGCACTCAGCACCAGCGGCTCGTGCAGAGTCGTTTCTGGCGATAAAATCCCTATACCAAGCATCAGCAACAGAAAGATGCTTTGAAGGATGAATATATATTTCTTTGGCAGTTTAGGCATGAGCCATGATACACCTAATAGCGCATAAAACAATCGAAATCCGGTGCTATGTTCAAAAGCAGAAGGTGAAAAAGGAATGATCGCTTGACATAACCAGACGATAGCAAACAACAAACAAATGCCATAATGGGCAAGTGTTCTCTCTAGCAGCAACCGGGGATGCGTGCCCTTTTCAAGCCACGTCTTTAATGCGCCAAAGCTAAAGGCAGTCATAAACCCCATCATTGGTCGAAAAAACAAACGGTCTGCCCATTTCCACCCTTTTCCTTCCTTTGTTTCATAATCAAATTGCGTTTGAAACACAATGTGATCATTCGTTTTCATGTATTTCCAGTACCCTCCGCCTTCTTTGATGAAAGACAAAGGGTGTGATGATTTAAATTGAAGTGAGGATGCTCTTTCATGACGCTCATCCTTCACGCTCGTTCGATACGCTCCTGTCCCAGTTACACTAATGCCGAATCCAAGGTGTTTCTCATACAAAAAGGATTGGGGCTGTTCATCACTAGGTCCATTTAATGAAATGGTCGAAAATCGCAAATCCCATTGTTCATGAAGCTTTGGATTTTGCGTATACTCCCATACTTTTTCAATAGGTGCTTGAATGGTTGTTTCCACATAAACAGGCTTTCTTTTCATCTGCCTCTACTCCTCTATGTGAATTATTTCACATAATAAGCATACCATGTTTCACAAAACTGTCAAATCTTTATTGGTTTTTTGCCCAAAAAATGTTTTGATTTGTTTACGTCTCCTTCATCATATCGGTTCGATACATAAAAAAGACCTGTCAATGAGACAGATCTTCTTGCTCTTTGATGCCTGCAATATAAAGACGGACCGCATAGCTCACACTATCTTCAAGCTGTTCTTTCCGTTGAAATCCTTTTTTGTTTGAAATATCTCCAAAACCGTGCAGTAAGCTTCTGAGCCCTCTCACGACATGCGTCATGTCCTCTTCTTTTACACCAAAACGAGACATGATGGATTGGACAAAATCAGCAAGATTCTCTGCAGCCACACTGACTTCTTTTTCATTCATATGTGAAAAAGCAGCCTCATAAAGACCGGGATGCTGACGAACAAATTGAACATATTGTCTTGCAAATGCTAAAACAGCGTCTTCTTTTTCCAGCCCCGCTGTTACTTGTTTGCCGGCCTCACAAAGCATTGTCAGCCCCTTGACAGCAAGAGCTGCCTGTATTTCATGAAGACCAGATATATGGTTGTAAAGAGATGGTGGTCTGATGTTAAGCCGTTTGGACAATGTAGCAATAGTCAAAGCGGAAAAGCCCTCTTCATCGACAAATTCGATGGCAGATTCAACAATTTTTTCTTGTGTGATACCCATTCTTGGAGACATGGCTTACTGTCCCCCCTTTTGTAGCTGCTGCTTCCTTTTTTCGATAGCGGCTCTGAGCTTTGCCTCAGGCTCTATGATGAGATCACCATGCCCTGCTGCGAGACAAGACAAGGGAAGTGCCAGTAATTTTTCAGCGCTTTTTAGTGCTGTTTCTGCATCCCAAGTGGCAAAAGCCGGGAATGGGAAGGTGAAGCGAAACTCACCCGTTACAAATAAACCGCCTTTTGTCACAACTGCATCACCCGCAATGACAACCCCTGACTTTTCATCGTATAAAGAGATGCTTCCTGGTGTATGTCCTGGTGTGGCAATGACTTTCAGGGACCCAATCTCGTCCCCTTCTTCAACAAGCACGTCTAGTTTTGTGTGAATGTCTTTTGAAAAACTGCCTTTGACTTTTTTCTCTGGCTCACCAGGAAGTAAAGAGAAATCGCCAGCAAACAGGCGAGCATCTCGTTTCGATAAATAAACAACTGCCTCTGGAAAAGCCTTTTTCACTTCATCTAGTGCGCCAATATGATCCATATGACTATGAGTCAGAATAATTTTTTTAATGGGTTTGTTTAATTGATGTGCCAATTCAATTATCGAGCTTGCTGCCATTTTCAAAGCTGCATCAATTAAGATGAGTTCATTCTCTTCCTCAAATACATAACAATTTACCGGAAAAATACGCGGCATTAATGTAAGCTGGTGCAAACGGTCAAATGTTGTCAATCTCATCTTGTTTTCCCCCTAAAACTAATGTCGTTAGTTTTATATTAACTAATATCATTAGTTTTAGCAACTATTTTTTCATCGACAGCAATATAAATATCAATTTGCGCTTCTTTTGGATCAATCGATCGTTCGTCGTACCATTCAAAATCGCCAGTATATGTTCGCAAATAACGCTGATCCCAACTCCAAATCTGCTGCCATGTTTCAAACACAACTTCTTCAATCGGGCCCTTTCTCGTTTGAAATCTTGCGTAGGTGGAGCCTGGAATCTCTTTTGCATCTTGTGCTAGCTGCTGGTCAACCAATTGCCCCGCTGTGAACAAATAAGCGCCATTTTCATCCTTTTCATAATCTGAATACAGCCCTATGACTGGCGCATGTCCTCCGCGAAGCTGCTGCGTGAAAAATTGCTGCCAAAGCGGTGCAATCTTCCGCTCGTTTGTTTGCTCCATTTCGTTTGTTGTTCGAACAGATAATCCCTTGATCCATTGTTTCTGTAAAATCACGATATCGTACATACATTCTCATCTCCTTTTTTCCATCATATAAAAAGAAACCTGACAACATTGTGTCAAGTTCCTTTTGGTTTTTGAAATTGTTTCAACTTGAGATCAAACGCTTCCCGAACGGATGGCGGAGAGACAATCTCGATATCTGGCCCTAAATAAAAAAGAAAGCTATATAACCAATCATCCTGAGGCAACGTGATTGTGGCAAGATACGTACCATCTGCACATACGGTGAATTCATTTTCATCTATCCATTCCTTCACTTTACCAACAGAATCTTCAGTCAACCTGAGCGTTAGTGTACTGACGGAAGGTTCTTCGTGCCAAGAATCATTCCAAGGCTTTTCTTCATTTTTTATTCGTTTAGAAAGAAAGGATACTGAATGCGTGATAAGGTCTGACATTCTTTTGAGTTTAAACAGGCGAAACGCTTTTTTCACGCAGCAATACGCATACAAATACCAGTGTCTTCCTTTTAAGACAAGTGTATAAGGCTCTACTTTTCTAGGAAGTGTTTCGCCTTTTGCATTGCGGTAGGTGAACTGGATATATTGATGCGCTGAGGCAGCGGTATGAATGAGCTGGAGCTTCTTTTCTAAGTAGCTGTCTTTCCCCCAAGAGCTTAAATCAATAAATACATGTTGCTGTTTTTCATTTTGAGACGGAATCAGGGATTTCATTTTCTTTAGTACATGTTCACTTTCTTTAAAGGTGTATGCACTCGTAATGCTTTCAAGAGCTGTTAAAATCAGTTCAATATCATCATCGGTGAATAATTTTTTCTCTAGACGATAGTCGTCAACGAGTGAAATTCCACCCCCTGCGCCTTGTTTTGTGACAACTGGAATCCCCGCTTGATTAATCGTATCAATGTCACGGTATATGGTTCTTACGCTCACTTCATGTAGTTCAGCGAGGTCTTTCGCCTGTACTTGCCGTTTGCTAATCAGTATCATCACAATGGACAAAATGCGATCAATTTTCATGACTTTTCCTCTTTTTCATAAATATAGGTTTTGATTTGATAAAAAAAGAAAGAATGGTAATGATAAGTAACAGCCAGCATTCGTTTACATCCCTGCCTGTGCAGGAGGAGGTTGCATCATGACACATCACGTATGGCAGTTGTTCATGATCGGGATCGTCATGCTCGTCTGGATCATCATTCGAATGAATCGAATGAGACGCTATCAGCTTGTGCGCCCGGTAAATCTTTTCATGAGAATGTATGTATTTAGTCTCACTGCCCTTATTCTCTTATCAGAAGGATGGCAAAATCACAGTATTTTTATCTATGCCGTCATTGGCATGATTTTCGGGAGCAGTCTCGCCGTTCACGCCTATCAGACGATTCAGATGAAATTAGAAAATGGCCGGCTGTATATGAAAACAAGTAAATGGATTGAAAGCTTTATTTTATGTTTGTTTTTATCTAGGCTTGCATTTAAATCGGTCAATCTGACAACACATGCGATCACCAAAATGGATATTGTTGAATTGTATCAGCATATTGTCAGCGATGATGCGCTGACAATACTCAGCTTTTTCCTTCTAGCGGCTTACTATATTGTGTTTTCTTATCAAATGATGAAAGCAAATAAACGATCAACCCAAGTACATCATGCATAAAAAACCTTCCTATATAAAAGTAGGAAGGTTTTTTCTCAATCATGCTGTGCATGGTGTATCATTTGTTCAAGCACTTCCATCACATGCTGATCTTCAGGACTGTAAAAAATCGAGGTCCCTGCTCGTCTAGATTTCACGAGACGAAGATTTTTTAAAAAGCGCAGCTGATGAGATACGGTTGATTGCATAAGGTTTAGTGTTTCTGCTATATCATTTACTGAATGTTCACCTTGAGACAGCAAATGCAGAATACGAATACGCGTCGGATCAGATAAGGCTTTAAATGTTTGGGAGACAAGAAATAGACTTTCTTCGTCCAGCTCCATCCGTTCCTGTTCTTGATTTGTATTCAGTTCTTCCTTCATTTCGCTTCACCTTTCTTGTCAGTCAACTCACGACTTATTCTATGTATCATCATATACCAAAACGTGTAGCATGCAAAGCTTCCACACCTTTTGAAAAAAGATTTATTCAAATAGCATTGACACGTGGTAGCATTCTTTTTAAAATGAGCATTATTTATTCATTTTTTTAGAGGAGCTGATAGGCAAATTGACTGAAGAGCCAAGACTAAAACGCAGCCTGACTGTTTTTCCACTTGTTGTGATCGGGCTTGCTTATATGGACCCACTTGTCGTATTTGATTCATACGGCATTGTTGCTCAGCTGACGAAAGGACACGTTGCTGCAGCTTATATCTTTACTTTACTGGCATTACTATTGACAGCGCTTAGCTATGGGAATATGGTGAAGGCTTTTCCAAAAGCAGGATCTGCATATACATACGCGCAAAAAAGTATTCATCCTCACGTCGGTTTCCTTGTAGGCTGGACACTATTGCTGGACTATTTATTTTTGCCTATGGTGAATTTTGCAATCGGAAGTGCATATTTAACCGCAGCCTTTCCTGATGTACCTCATTACATTTGGATCATCATACTTGCTATCGCCATAACGACTGTCAATGTGATCGGTATACGTCTTACAGCCAACATTACAGCGCTATTTGTGACCTTTCAGGTGATTGTCGCTGTGACATTTGTTGGGTTTATTATTTATGGGCTCACGCAGCATGCAGGCACGGGAGAGATACTGTCAACCCGTCCGTTTTATTCAGCGAGCTTAGATCCCGCCCTTATTTTTTCCGGCGCGACGATTTTATGTTTTTCTTTTCTAGGATTTGATGCGATTTCGACCATGTCTGAGGAAACAATTAAACCAAAAAGAACGATTCCTCTCGCCATATTTTTAACGGTCGCTATTGGAGGTGTGCTGTTTACCCTCACCTCTTATTTTTTACAGCAGGTGTTTCCAAATTTTCAACAGTTCAAGCATCCAGATGCGGCATCACTTGAAATTGCAGAATTTGTGGGCGGCGCGTTTCTCCACTCATTCTTTTTAGCCGGCACCATGGTCGCTGTCATCTCTTCCTCCCTATCATCACATGCGAGTGCCGCAAGACTCTTGTATGCGATGGGAAGAGATCAATCATTACCAAAGCGTTTCTTCGGTTATATTCACCCAACATTGAAAACGCCTGTATTTAATATTTTATTAATTGGTGTTTTTTCGTTAACCGCAGTTGTTGGTGAGCTTGAGGTCATTTACTCGTTTATCAGCTTCGGGGCATTAATTGGATTTACGTTTGTTAACTTGTCTGTTTTCGCTTACTATTTCATCAAACAAAAACAAAGAGGTGTATTAAACACACTGAGGTATGCCATCATCCCTCTTTGCGGAACGGCTTTTTGTATTTGGCTCTTAACAAGCATCAGTACAAATGCATTAATCATCGGCATGGTGTGGCTCATGATCGGTTTTGTTTATTTCTGCTATAGACTGAAAACAAGAACAGAATTTACGTTTGGCTATGATTGAATATAAGGTTTTCACTTGGTATCCTGTGCAGGATATGGCATAATATAAAGGCTGTACTTCCCTTTTAAAAGCGGGGCAAAACAGGGGTGAACTGACCTTGAAAAAGAAAAAAACAGGATGTTTTGCCATTTCAGGCTGTTTCACGATTTTTCTGTTTGTTTGCGTATTAGCGGCCATTGTCATTTCCTTTAATCAAAAGGAGTTAAAAAAGCTGCCGATTGATACGGAATCAATTGTTTTGTCGAGACTGGATGATTACAAACCGCTTGTAGAAACAGAGTTAAGAGATCAAGATTTAGATCAATATACCGCGTTAATTCTCGGTATGATGTATCAAGAATCAAAAGGCAGAGGCGGAGATCCAATGCAGTCCTCTGAATCTCTTGGTTTGAAACGAAATGAAATCAATGACCCTCAGAAAAGCATTAAACAAGGAGTCCATCATTTTTCGACCATGTACAAGCATGGGAAGAAAAAAGGCGTTGATTTGGAAACCATTATTCAAAGCTATAACATGGGAATCGGCTATATTGATTTTGTTGCAAAAAACGGGGGAAAACATTCCGAAAAATTGGCAAAGCAATACTCCAAAAAGCAAGTGAAGCGAAACCCTGAAGTCTATACATGCGGGGGCGACAAAGATAACTTCCGCTATCCGTATTGCTACGGTGATTTCACTTATGCTGAAAAAGTAAAAGAAAAAACGAAAACAGTTGAAGAAAAGATGAAATTGGCTTCATCATCCACACCATCATCGTAAAAAAAGCACTTCCGTTTAGGAAGTGCTTTTCATTTTATGAATGCTCTTTCCCGATTTCCGGCAGGATCGTTTTGGCTAAATGCTGATCCATTTCTTCATATTCATCATAATGAATCGTTTCATATAGCTCCTTTCTCGTTTGCATGTCCTCCAGCATCCCCTGCTGCGTCCCCTTTTCCTTAATCTCTGTAAATAAACGCTCATACGCTTTTGCAGCAACTCTCAGGGATGACACTGGATAAATCACCATTTGAAAGCCAAACATAGAAAATTCGTCTGTATGATAATAAGGTGTTTTTCCAAACTCCGTCATGTTTGCAAGGAGCGGCCCTTTTATATTGTTTGAAGCATACGTGAAATCTTCTGCTGTAATCAGCGCCTCAGGAAAAATGGCATCTGCTCCTGCTTCTAGATAGAGATTCGCCCGGTGAATGACATCCTCCATCCCGTTTACTGACTTCGCATCCGTTCTTGCGATGACGAGAAGTGTAGGTGCCGCTTGTTTGATCGCTTTGATTTTCGCCATCATGTCTTCTACAGAAACGAGTGATTTTCCGTTTAAATGTCCGCATTTCTTCGGCATTTGCTGATCTTCAATTTGAACAGCCGCTACCTTGCTCTCCACCATTTCTTTTGCTGCCCTGGCTGCATTTAATACACCGCCATAGCCAGTATCCATATCAACTAAAAGAGGCAACTGAGAAGCTCGAATGATTTCCTTTGCCTTTTCTGCCATTTCAGTGGAATGAATCATACCGAGGTCAGGAAGCCCTTTGCTTGCGCAAAAAGCGGCACCCGATAAATAAAGCCCTTGAAATCCCATTTTCCTCGCATAGAGCGCAGACATTCCATCATGAACGCCTGGAATTTGAAATAAAGCGGATTTGTGCATTTGCTCTTTAAAAGCTGCGGCTAAGTCAGCTTGATTTACTTCATCATTCACGATCCACACACTAGCTCCCCCTTATATGACAAATAAATCCATAAATGCTGGTACTGTCGTTGTTTTTAACTGATTTGGATTTTGACAAAGTGAAACAATTTGATCGACTTGTTTTTGTGGAAATCTCGTTTTCAAATGATACACCCATTTCTTTTCAAGCAGCGGGATCCCTTCCTGCCTTCTTCTGCGATGACCAAGCGGATATTCAATTTCAATTCGATCTGTCATCGTTCCGTCTTTAAAGAAGATTTGAACACAGTTTGCAATTGATCTCTTTTTCGGATCTAAATAGTCTTCTGTATACCGTTTATCTTCTTTGACGATCATTTGATCACGCAAACGGTCTATGAGCGGATTCTGCGCCGTCTCTTCTTCATAATGATCAGCAGTCAGCTCACCATAGATTAACCCAATGGCCGTAATATACTGCAAGCAATGGTCACGGTCTGCCGGGTTGTAAAGCGGTCCTTTTTTATCAATAATTCGAATGGCTGATTCATGTGTCGTAATCTCAATTCTGTCAATCTCATCTAAACGGTCTTTTACCGCATCATGTAGAATGACAGCGGCCTCAGCGGCAGTTTGCGCATGAAATTCTGCTGGATAGGCAATTTTAAAAAGTACATTTTCGATCACATATGACCCGAGCGGCTGGGCAAGTGTGAGTGGTTTTCCTTTCATTAACACATCTTCAAATCCCCACTTTTCTGCACTGAGGGGCGTCTGATAGCCCATTTCTCCTTTCAATGTCATCATCGCTAGTCTCACCGCACGGCTTGTGGCATCCCCTGCTGCCCACGATTTCCTTGATCCTGTGTTCGGGGCATGCCGGTACGTTCTAAGTGGTGAATTATCCACAAATGCTTGTGATAACACATGCTGCACATCTTCTTTCGTTCCGCCAAGCATTGCACAAACGACTGCACTTGATGCCACCTTGACAAAAAGAACATGATCCAAGCCATTTCGATTCAAACAATTTTCTAAAGCAAGCACACCTTGTATTTCATGTGCCTTTACAATCGCATGCAGTACGTCATTCATCGAAAGCGGTTCTTCTCCGTTTGCAAGCCTCGTTCTGCTGATATAATCGCTTACAGCCAATATCCCGCCCAGGTTATCTGAGGGATGGCCCCACTCCTGTGCAAGCCACGTGTCATTATAATCTAACCAGCGGATCATACATCCTATATTAAAAGCCGCTTGAACAGGATCTAATACAAATGAAGTGCCGGGCACTCTTGCTCCGTTAGGCACAACAGTTCCAGGTACGATTGGTCCAAGATGCTTCGTGCATTCTGGAAAGTTGAGCGCCAGCATACCGCAGCCGAGTGTATCCATGAGTACATACCGAGCTGTTTCAATGGCCTCTTTGCTCGTAATTTCTCCATCCACGGCATAGGCTGCGATATCTTCTAATAGTTGATCTGTTTGATTGGCTACTGCTGTTTTATTCATATTCATTCCCCCGTTTTTCCATCATCATTTGAGACTTTTAATCCTCTTGGTCCTAAATATCTTACTCTCGGTCTAAAAATCCGATTGTGTGAATGCTGCTCGATGACATGCGCTGCTAATCCGCTTGCTCTCGCAGCAAAGAAAATCGGTGTATAAAGTGAAATAGGAATGCCGAGCACGTAATAAATAGGTGCTGCGTAATAATCAAGGTTTGGATAGAGGTTTTTCTTTTCTTTCATGTATGCCTCGCCTGCGACGCACATGTCATAAAGCGTCGTATCTCCTTTTGATTCGGTAAGCGTTTTCAATGATCGTTTTAAAAGAGCCGCTCTTGGGTCCATTTTTCTCATATATACCCGGTGTCCAAAGCCCATCATTTTTTCTTTTGCGGCTAATTTACGTTCGATGAGCGCAAGGAAACCTTCTGTTGTTTTGCCTTCGAGCAGCATGTGCATGACTGCTTCGTTTGCGCCTCCGTGTAAGTCACCTTTTAATGAAGAAATCGCTCCAGTAAAAGCACCATACATGTCAGAATGAGTAGATGCAATGACTCTTGCTGCAAATGTTGAATTCGGCAGCTCATGCTCACTATAAAGCGTGAGCGTTTGGTCAAATGCTTGGATTTCGTCTTGTGCCGGAGTGCGGCCTGTTAACATCGCTAGAAAGTTTTCAGTGTAGGATTTGGTCTGGTCTGGAGTAGGTGTGGTGTCTTGTGTGAGAATATGATAGCTTCCCGCAACAATCGCTGGTAGCTGGCCAAGTAATCGAACGGCACGCGCTTGTTGGCATGCTTCTGATCGATCATTCAGTTGTTCATCGTACCCTGCAAGAGCAGATAAACACGTTCTCATGGCATCCATTGGGTGAGTGGTTTTTGGCAGTTTTGTCAAAATGCTTTGAATGGTTGGATGTAAGCTTGTTTGTGAGGAAATATCTTGCTGAAATTGGTGATATTCCATTGCATCTGGTAATCTTCCATAAATGAGCAGATAGGCTGTTTCTAAGTACGTCTTGTTTTGTGCCAGCTCGATGAGGTCATAACCGCGAATCACAATTTCTTCTTGCTGGACATCTAGGAACGAAATTGACGTTTCGCTTGCCACAATGTCTTCAAGCCCCGGTTTGTACTGCAATTGTTCAGTCATCATATAACCCCCGTTTCGTTCAATTGTGTTCTCCAAACGAGCAAACGGCCAGACATGATGTGATTCTATAGGTGGGAAGATACCGTGCAAGTCGGATACCCAATTCCCATTTTATCCAAAGCACTTCATCTTGTAAATAAAAGAACGTATGTCCAGATGGACATACGTTAGCTGTAGTATGGAGAAATCATAATATATACGATGACACCTGTTAGACTGACATAGAGCCAAAGGGGCATGGTCCATCTGGCAATTTTACGATGACGTTCGACTTGCATTTGTGCGCCTCTAAAGAGAGTGATCAGTGCAAGCGGTACAATGACGGCAGATAAGACGATATGTGTGATGAGAATAAAGAAGTAAATCGGACGAATGATTCCTTCTCCCCCGAAGTGTGTATCAGCTGCCATTGAATGATACGTCACATACGAAATTAAAAAGACAAGTGTTGTTGAAAAAGCCGCAAAGATAAATCGTCTATGGGCTTTAATGTTCTTTTGTTTAATCATAATGAGCGCTGAAAGTAAAAAGATAAACGTAAAGCTGTTCATCACGGCATTCAGTAACGGCAGAAATGTAATATCCAGATGACTAAATTTATCTGTTTTTGGCATGAAAAATAATAAAGCAATTAAGCCGTTTATGGCAATTGTTAAAAAGACAACAATGCCGGTGAAATTTTTCGGTTTTTGATTCTGTTCGTTCATGTTTGAAAACCTCTCTTTATTAGTTCCGACTAAGAGTATGTTATTTAACTTTCTCTCTAAAGTCAATGAATTCGCTGTCTTCGTCGAATTTTAGACAAACTTGCCGATTGCCTGCCTTCTAGCGGCTTGAAAGATCCACTCACTTCCTTTAGAATGGGAATTTGTGTGGTTTTTATCAACTCTTCTATGAAAGGAGCAATAGACTTGTCAATCTTACAGGAAACAACAAAAGATGTGAAGACATTAGAACAAGAATTACAGCAGTTGCAGTTCCAAATGTATCGAATGCAAGAAAATATAAAAGATATTTCAAAAAAAGCAAAGATTATTGGCATTGATCAAGCGAAGGAAGATGAATGGATGATCGTATCTGCAATTGAGAATGCAGATACGTGCAAAATCATGTTAAGCGATTGCGAAAAAGCTTTTCGTGGACAATCTGATTTTTCCTTGATCGTGGAATATCCTGAAGAAGGAAAGATTCACATTGCCGATATTAAAGGCCCGCCTGATAATGGCTATGGATCAATTTGTATGAAGCATTTAAAAGAAATCGCAAGAGAGCAAAACATTCCAGTCATTACTGGGGATCTCGTCAAAAGAGATTGGAACCATGTGGACCGCCTGATTCATTTTTATGAAAAACACCATTTTGATGTCCAAATTAATTGGAAAGAGCAAAGCGGAGAAATTTATTGGGTGGATAGCTAACGACACAAAAACCAGCGTTGAGATGGGCTTATACGCTGGTTTTTGTCGAAAATGCGAATTTTTCAGAAAAATATGTGTATTTCCGGCCAAAAAAAGGTATAATAAAAGCATCAGGCCGCCACCTGATGCTTTCTTCCAAAAACAATAGACTACTAGTTAAGTACTTTCACTTTGACTGATTTTACTCCCCAATTTTTAGCTTGGGATTTGCTTGGTACGTGTACATCAATTTTGTTACCTTTAATTGCGCCGCCAGTATCTGCTGCGATGGCTTCACCGTAGCCTTCAACATAAACCTTACTTCCTAATGGAATGACATTAGGATCTACTGCGATTACTTTTGCATTTGGGTTTTTGTTTAAGTTTACCCCTGTTGCAGTGATACCTGAGATGCCACCATCATTTGCTGTATAAGCCGTAGCCGTTACAGTCATTTCTTTTTGAACACTTTGACTAGCAGAAGATGATTCTGCTTTAGCTGTTTCCTTTTTAGGAGCAGCTTTTTTCGTTGTTTGCTCTTTTTGGACAGGTGCCTGTTTTTGAACAGGTTCTGAGCTTACCGGAGCTGAGCTTTGACCAGCAACACTTAATGTTGAACCAATCATAATTATATCTGAGTTTAAGTTATTCCAAGACTTAATATCGCTAATTGACACATTGAATTTTTGAGCGATTTTCCAGAGGCTGTCCCCCTTCTGGACTTTGTACTGCTCCTGAGTTTTCTCTTTTGAAGAGATTGTCAATTTATCTCCTACATAGATCATGTCTGTAGATAAATTGTTCCAACCCTTTAGGTCCTTTAGAGACACATCATTTTTTTGAGAGATTCCCCAAAGTGTATCACCTTTCTGTACAGTGATTTCCTTTGCAGAAGCTTGCTGTGCTCCTAATGCTGTTGTTGAGATTGCTGCAACAGCAACCAAGGACATAATAGTCTTCTTCATAAAGTAAATCCTCCCTTGTTAGCTTTTTATGGCGGCTAACGAGTGCTATCGTAACATATGTAAATGTCATTTCAATAACAAAACGATATGTTTTAGATTACAGTTCCTTTACATGAAACATCTCTCTCCATTGGTAAATCAGCCCACTAAATGGCTCAATTCCGCATCATATCAAGGTTTTGTAGGGATGGAAATCATCATGATGAAAACGCGTCCAAGTGAAACGAAAAAAATTTATTTTCCTTCTTCAAACTCTTTATTTTTTCTCTTTTTCTATAAATAAACGTATTTCTTCTAAAAAAACATCTCCATATTTCTCTCTTTTTTGTGCGCCGACACCTTTAATATTTAAAAGTTCTTCTTCTGTTTTAGGCTCTACTGCTGACATTTCCTTCAATGTTTGATCAGAAAAGACAACAAATGGCGGAACGCCCTGCTCTCTTGCCAACTTCATTCTGACCATTCTTAACTGCTCAAATAATGCATCATTTTCTTGAATAGCCTCTGCCTTTATCGCCTGCTTTTTATAGACGGTCTCCTGCCCCACTAGCACTTTCTTTCCTTTTTGTGTCACTTTTAGTGTTGGAAAAGCTCCTTCAGACATGTGTAAATACTCTTCTGTAATTAAAAACTCAATGAAATCACTGATATGTTGGGCTGAATGCTGTTTCATTAAAGCATAAGTAGGAAGCCGGTCGAAACCAAAATCAAGCACTTTTTTGTTTTTAGAGCCGGCTAATACTTGAGCAATCATCATTTTTCCGAATCGTTCGTTCATTCTAACGGTACACGACAAAACCATTTGTGCTTCTCTCGTGACGTCTTCACGCTCTCTCTCGTCTAGACAGTTGCTGCATTTTTGACAAGGGGCACTTGATGATTGGTCAAAGTAATCCATCACAAATTGCTGAAGGCACTGTTCCGTATGACAGTAGTCTACCATTTGTCTCAACTTGAGCAATTCATGCTGATACCGCAATTCATCTTCTGTTGATTGTTCAATGAGAAAGCGCTGCACGCGTACGCCTTGCGGTGAAAACAGTAAAATGCATTCACTTTCAAGCCCGTCTCTCCCGGCACGTCCTGCTTCTTGGTAGTAACTTTCAATATCTCTTGGAATTTGATGATGAATGACAAAACGTACATTAGACTTATTAATCCCCATACCAAATGCAGATGTAGCTACCATTACTTGAATATCATCATTTAAAAAAAGATTTTGCTGTTCTTCTCTGACTTCATCATCTAATCCTCCGTGATAAACACCCGCTTTGATCTTTTGCTTTTTTAGACGATGATAAATTTGATCTGCTTCTTTTCGTGTGGCTGTATAAATAATGCCTGACTCAAGACTGTTTTTCTTCATATATTGTGTGATGAATTGGTCGCTGTTTTGCCCTTTCACCACTTGAAAAGACAAATTTTCTCTAGCAAAACCAGTAAAGATTGTTTCTTCTTCGTCCATGCCAAGTTGCTCACATATATCCTGTTGGACCTTCTTTGTAGCAGTGGCTGTTAATGCTACAATAACAGGCCTTTTTGAAAGCTTGTTTACACATTCTTGTATAAAGCGATAGCTCGGTCTAAAATCATGTCCCCACTCAGATATACAGTGCGCTTCATCAATAGCCATTAAAGGAATCGTCAATCGATCAAGCAGCTGAAAAAAACGTTCATTTTGTAAGCGTTCAGGGGTGATATAAAGCAAATCATACTCCCCCTGTTCACATTTTTTCAGCCTTGTATTCATTTCACCTGCTGAAAGTGTACTATTTAAAAAGGACGATCGTATTCCCATCTCATTTAACGCATCAACCTGATCTTTCATTAAAGAAATTAGCGGAGATACAACGATTGTCGTTCCTTCCATCATAAGGGCAGGAATCTGGTAGCAAACCGATTTCCCTCCGCCTGTCGGCATAATGCAGACCGTATCCTTCCGTTTATTCACAATCGATTCAATGGCTTGTTTTTGTCCTTGTCTAAAAGCATCAAAGCCATAATATTGTTTAAGAAGTGCTTCTGCTTGTTGTAACATCCAATTCCCTCTCCGTCGTTTGTTTTGTCTATTTTAACATACATTTGTACATCCACATTCGGTCTGTTCAAAATCGTATTTTGGACAAAATAAAAAGCCATTTTCCAAAAATGGAAAATGGCTTGAATCATCCTAGGAAAAGCTGCGGATGCCGTAATCTAAGTAAGAAAGTTTTAAACCACCACTCCTCAAAGTGGGTGTTTGCAGAAACGTTCCTGTCTTCCTCTCGAAGGAGGCGTGACATTCCGGCTTCAATATAAAACTCCCTATTACAGCTTAAAGGTTAAAACTTAATTAACATTACGCGCATCGCAGCCTTTAAACTATACTACACGAAAGTTTATTAAATTTCAAGATATGTTTTTTCTAAAAAAATACTCATGTATACAAGATTTTTGTCCATGTAGACGTGGGAAAACATTATGGTGAGAAAACATAAATTCCTCTCATCATGTTATTTTTCCTCATCTACATCAACATCTTGCTCTTCTTCTAGCCTTTCATACGTATCTGAATGTAATTGATCCATTGTTTCACTATTTGTTAAATCACGCATTTGCTCAGAGAACGAACGGTCAAATTCATTTGGATCTTGATTGGTTTCTTCATTTTTCTTTGCATCAATTGAATAACGAGTATAGGGTACTGCTTTCAAACGTTCATATGGAATGTCTTTTCCTGTTTTTTCACAAATTCCATATGTTCCGTCTTCCATCCGCTTAAGCGCCGCATCAATTTCACCTTCGAGCTGATCGTCGACTTGATCCAGCGTCTGTTCGGTCATGCGATCTAAATAGATGCTTCCGTGATCTGCGATATGGTTTCCAACACCATTTGAAATCTCATTCGATTCGACCAGCATGGATTCTTCTTTCTTTTTTGATCCTTTCACATCTTCTTTTAATTGAATAAGTCTTTCATATAAATCAGCTTTTTGCTCTTTCGTTAAGCTCACGGTCAATCACTCCTTTCTCTTTACCTTCCCGCTCCATGCGAAATGAAAACATCAAAAAAGCCGCCGCCTTTGGCAGCAGCTTTCTTCATTTAAAGATTACGAAGTGCTTCTTCTACTGGTGTATCACCTTTGATTAAGTCAAAGGCTTTATTTTTAACATTGGATTCCGTTAAGCTTTCCACTAAGACAGTGGCTACATCTTCTCTTGAAATCTCAATGTCACGATAGTCTGGAATATGAGCCGCCGCTTCTATTTTCCCTGTCTTCTCCTCATGCAGCAGTGCTCCTGGCCGCACAATGGTGTAAGAAAGACCAGACTGTTTTAAATGTTCATCGGCTTTTCTTTTCGCTTCATAATAAATCTCCATACTGCCTTGTCCTTTTCCTTGATGAGGATCGTCGGCATTATAAGAACTCAGCATCACAAAATGCTGAATATTTTCTTTTTTGGCTGTATCAACGAGGCGTTTTGCCCCCTCTTGATCAACAGCGATGGTTTTATCTGCACCTGTTTTTGAGCCTGAACCAGCTGCAAAGATGACAGCTTCTGCTTGCTTCACAGCATCTGTCACATCCTTTTCAAGATCACCGATGACAGGCGCTGCACCAAGTTCTTTTAGTGCATCTGCTTGTTTTTCATCTCGAATGAGAGCAAGCGGCTCATGTCCTTTTTCTTTTAAATATCGAATGACAAGTCTCCCTGTATGTCCGTTTGCTCCAGCAACTAATACTTTCATTGTTCATTCTCCTTTCTGTATCTGTTTCATCTTTATCCTTTTTTGATGTGATTCAAACACACGAATAGAAAAAAGCCTTCCCCACTGTGATGGGAAAAGCTCAAGGGATATGCGATAGATAAAAATAAGAACAAAGAATGAGAAAAGTGCATGTGATCTATGTAATCGCATCGTTGATCAGCAAAGATGTTTTGTTAAAATGGCCTGCACGTCACTCAAATCTGTATCTTTAGAAAAATCGAGTTCAAATACTTTTGAGCTTGTAACAAGCAGCATACCAGTGTCCTGATCAAACACGCCAGCTTCTTGAATGGCAAAACTTTCAATTGATCGATACGGCAAGGAGACCCTGACTTTCTTTTTAGAAAATACGCGGTTATCGCCAAAGATCAGTCGTTTATTGGTAAAACAAATTTGGTCGTGACGCAGTCTGTAAACAGCCTCAATTCTTTCTCCTTCAATTAATAAGGATTCGAATTTTTTATGATCATTTTGTTTACTGACAGAAAAAATACCCACGTAAACCCCCTCTTCCTGCATCAAATTCCTTTATGACAAAACGGCCACACGGCTCTGTGGGTACGTTTTATTCTCACTTATAGAATACGCTATAAATCGTCGTTATTCCATTACGAATAGATTAAATTTCATTTAACTTTTTCTTTTTGATCCGATGCTCTTTCCTCTACTTATTTAGACTGTTAAAGCAGGAAAAAAGTTTCAGTTTTTTTCAAGAAATCATTCGTTATGAGACCATAAAAAAACAGTGATTATGTAAAATCACTGTTTTAAATGACTATTCATCTTTCGGGGTATCAATCGTTCCTTCGGCATACACGTCAGAAATTTGCTCAAGTGTCATCGCCATATCAGCATCTTCATTGTCATGCCAAGCATTTTGATGTTTCTGCTCTTCTTGCTGCTGCTTTTTCATCATCATCACCCTTTACTGTTTTTCTTAGTATGAGTGATGACCATCAAAATCATTCAGCAGAATTGTCTTCGAAATACTCTTTGTAGTACCCGCCTACTTTACCCGTATTATCAACAACAAAGAGAAATTCCTCTGTTTCATTTTTCACATCATATGTGTGTCCAACCGTTAATGCCCGGTCAACCATATATTTTTTCGCATTTGTATGTACACATTTTACTTGTTTTACCGTTTCAGCCGTTTGCCAGTTTTGATGGATCATGATTTAAAAACTCCTTTTTTCATCTATACATTTATTGTAGCCAATTTTTCGTGAAATGCAATGAGTGTTATCGATTGCTTTCAAAGATGTCGTGTAATATGATAAATGTATACGTTTACATGCGTGTGCGTATACAAATGGCTTCATGTTCACTTTTTCCACCTAGAACTCGCAGAACAACCCATATCTTTAAGGAGGTTTGTTTATTTATGAGCTCTACAACACTTCAAATCAGTTCAAAACTCGAATCTTTTCTCCAAGGGACGAAAAAACTCTACATTAACGGTCAGTTTGTCACAAGTCATGATAACAAAACATTCTCTACGCCTAACCCTGCCACAGGAGAAACCCTTATTGATGTATATGAAGCAGGTGCAGCCGACATTGATGAGGCAGTAAAAGCTGCTAAAAAGGCGTTCCATGGACCTTGGCGTTCTATGTCTGCAGCCGAACGTGCCCGCTTGATGTTTAAGCTGGCAGATTTAATGGAAGAACACCAAGAAGAACTGGCTCAGCTTGAAACACTTGATAATGGAAAACCAATTAATGAAACAACCAATGCGGATATCCCTCTTGCCATTGAGCACATGCGCTATTATGCAGGGTGGACCACAAAAATGACTGGACAAACCCTTCCTGTCAGTCAGGGATATTTTAATTATACCCGCCATGAGCCTGTGGGCGTTGTGGGACAAATCATTCCTTGGAACTTCCCGCTGCTCATGGCCATGTGGAAAATGGGTGCTGCACTAGCAACAGGCTGCACCATCGTTTTAAAGCCAGCCGAACAAACGCCACTATCTGCTTTATATTTAGCTGAATTAGTGGATAAAGCCGGATTCCCAGAAGGCGTGATTAACATCGTTCCTGGATTCGGCGAAACAGCCGGTGAAGCATTAACCGATCACCCTGATGTCAATAAGCTGGCTTTCACTGGATCAACAAGTGTTGGGAAATTGATCATGGAGAAAGCAGCCAAATCCATCAAGCGTGTTACTTTAGAGCTTGGCGGAAAATCGCCGAATATTATTTTACCAGATGCCGATTTAAAGAAAGCCATTCCAGGTGCATTAAACGGCGTGATGTTTAACCAAGGCCAAGTGTGCTGTGCAGGATCAAGGGTCTTTGTGCACCGGAGCCAATATGATGAAGTCGTCGATCAAATGGCTAAATATGCGACATCATTAAAACAAGGAGCTGGTCTTCATCATGATACCCAGATTGGGCCTCTAGTGAGTAAAGAGCAGCATGAACGTGTGTTAGGTTATATTGAAAAAGGGAAGTCAGAAGGTGCAACAGCCGTAGTCGGTGGTGACTGCCCTTATGAAGCAGGCTATTTCGTCTCCCCTACTGTCTTTAAAGATGTAGAAGATGAAATGACAATCGCAAAAGAAGAGATCTTCGGTCCAGTTCTATCTGCGATTCCTTACGATTCCATTGATGAAGTGGTCGAACGGGCCAATCAATCTGACTATGGGTTAGCGGCAGGACTTTGGACAGAAAACTTAAAGCATGCTCACGATATCGCTGCACGCCTAGAAGCAGGAACCATTTGGGTCAACTGCTATAATGTCTTTGATGCCGCCTCCCCGTTTGGCGGATATAAACAGTCAGGCCTTGGCAGAGAAATGGGATCATATGCCCTTAACAACTATACAGAAGTCAAAAGCGTGTGGATTAATCTGCAAGACTAATCATTTAAGAAAGCCGATGACGATGTCATCGGCTTTTTTTGTGCTGGCATGTGACAGGCCGACTCCTGAATATAGTGATAAAGGAAAGGAGCATGGCCGAATGCAAGATTTTAAAACGAGAGTCAACGAATATATCGATGAACTGCACATGCAGGTAGAACGCAGACAAAGAGAAGATGGCGCATTTATTTTCTGCTTTGAAGGACCTATGATGACAAATGCTTTTTTCATTATGCTGTTAAAAGCCGTTGGTGACCCTGATCAGCAATTGATCCATCAATTGGCCGAAGCAATACATGCCAAACAAAATGAAGATGGTTCCTTTTCTTTGTATCATGACCAGTCGGGACATCTCACAGCTACAGTACAAGGTTATTGCGGCATGCTCGCATCTGGCAGATTTCAAAAAGACGAGCCCCATATGGAAAAAGCAGCACAATATATTCGCTCAAAAGGTGGACTAAAGAGCGTTCATTTTATGACAAAGTGGATGCTTGCCGTAAATGGCATGCACCCTTGGCCCTACTTCTATGCACCTCTTTCTCTTTTACTCATCCCTACTTCTTTTCCGCTGCACTTCTACCACCTTAGTGCCTATGCAAGGATTCATTTTGTACCCATGATGATCGCACTGAACAAACGGTACACCTCTCATGCTACGTTTCCATCATTAGCCCATCTTGATGAAAACATGTCTAAAAATCCATTTGACTGGTTTATGGCAAGAGAAGAACGTTCGACTGATCACTTCCTCATGTATATGCGGTCATATACAGCCCTCGACAGCCGGCTCGACTTTTTCGGATATGAAGCGGCAAAGCGATACATGTTTGACCGTCTTGAAAAAGATGGGACGCTGTATAGTTACTTAAGTGCAACCATCTTTATGGTCTATGCCCTCATGAGCCTTGGGTACTCCCCTGGACATCATCTCATCCAAAAAGCAGTCAGAGGTATGAAAAGGCTCGTCACCTCCTGTCAAGGCAAGATATATGCTGAGAATTCCACCTCGACTGTGTGGGATACAGCGCTTGTCAGTTACGCTTCTCAAAGAACAGGAAGAAAACGAGAAGATCCCATGATCATGAATTCCTTCACCTATTTGCTGGACCGGCAGCAAATGAAGAAAGCGGATTGGGCAGTTCATAACCGTCATGCTGCTCCCGGGGGCTTTGGTTTCTCACATATCAATACGAATAATCCTGATTGTGATGACACGCAAATTGTGTTAAAAGCGATCCCAAAAGAATACGCTCCACTTCAGTGGAAACGAGGATATGACTGGCTTCTCTCCATGCAAAACCGTGATGGCGGCTTTTCTGCTTTTGAAAAAAATCAAGATCACTTTCTACTTCGTCACCTTCCGCTTGAATCTGCGGAGGATGCGGCGATTGATCCGTCAACTCCTGATATTACTGGTCGTGTGCTCCGTTTGATTGGTTTAGAAGAAAAAGATACTGCTTCACCCTCGATTCTCAGGCAAAAAGATCGATGTGTAAAATGGCTCATTGACCACCAAGAGAAAAACGGATCATGGTTTGGCAGATGGGGTGTTTGTTATATTTATGGAACTTGGGCAGCGTTAACAGGACTGAAAGCGGCCGGCGTTCCCTCCTCACACCCTGCTGTGCAAAAAGCGTGCCGTTTTCTAAAGCAGATTCAGCTTGAAGATGGCAGTTTCGGAGAATCGTGTAAAAGTGCAGAACTGAAAACCTATGTCCCGCTTCCCTTTGGCACAGTGGTTCAAACCGCATGGGCGACCGAGGCGCTCCTCCAATATGAGAAAGCAAATAACGCAGCCATTTTGAAAGCTGTCTCCTTTTTAGTGAACCATCACCATACTGAAGAAGCCATGTACTATCCAGTCGGCATTGGACTACCAAAACAATTTTACATCACCTATCATAGCTACCCATTTGTGTTTCCGATGATGGCTTGTTCTACATTTTTAAACGAAATGAGGCGTATACATGAATAAAGAAGAATATCGCTCACAGCTCAAAGAGTGGCTTAGCACCATTCAACATGTGTGGCAAGATGATAAAATTCATCGAAAAGTGGAAAATTTACGACTCAAAATGGAGGAAGATCATTCGAGTGAACAAGAATGGTACGAACTAGCCGAAAGGATTGCAGAAGACATGCAGCCACACGAAGAAGTGCGCGATGTAGCAGCTGGAAATCATCAGTTACCACCACTGCCTTATCGGTATGACGCGCTCGAACCTTATATTTCAAAAGAAATTATGTACTTGCACCATCAAAAGCATCATCAAACTTATGTTAATGGTCTAAATCAAGCTGAACTTGCGCTAAAAAAAGCAAGAAGAACCAACGACTTTACGATGATCAAGCATTGGGAACGTGAACTTGCCTTTCATGGGGCAGGACATTATTTACATTGTATCTTTTGGTTTTCAATGAGTCCTTCAGGAAAAAGAAAACCTACTGGTCAAATGCTTCGTCTCATTGATCAATCATTTGGCAGCTATGAGGCGTTCAAGTCACATTTTTCAGCTGCTGCCAAACAAGTAGAAGGTGTCGGATGGGCGATCCTTGTATGGTCCCCGAGATCTCAGCGTTTAGACATTTTACAAGCAGAGCGCCATCAGTTCCTCTCGCAATGGGACATCATCCCCCTTCTTGCTCTTGATGTGTGGGAGCATGCCTATTACCTCCAATATCGAAATGAGAAGGCGCAATATGTAGACCAGTGGTGGAATGTCGTTGACTGGCGTGAGCCAGAAGCAAGACTAAAACAGGCTCAACAAGTGAAATGGACACCTTTTTGATCGCATACTCCACGTAGTTCATATACTATGTGGTTTTTTTATTAGTTTACATAATAATATTATGAGCGCCAGATGTAAAATCATAGGTTGTTTTTTCAGAAAATTCATTTAAAATAGAAAAGATATGAAAAGAAAGAGAGTTGAATGATAGTATGAAGACCCTTTTACACATTAGTCACTTTGCAGGAAGAACATTTGCTATATGGGTCATTGTCTTTGCTTGTCTAGGCTTTACTTTTCCTGCGACATTTTCTTTGATTGGACCTTATATCCCTTTTTTACTTGGCATTATTATGTTTGGCATGGGGCTGACACTGTCTTCTGAAGATTTTAAAGAGCTTTTTAGAAAGCCTCTTTATGTATTGATAGGGGTTTTAGCGCAGTATACATTAATGCCACTCATTGCATTTTTATTGGCCTATGGGTTACATTTGCCTTCTGAAATCGCTGTCGGTGTCATTCTCGTTGGCTGCTGTCCAGGCGGGACTGCATCCAATGTAATGACCTTTTTGGCGAAAGGAAATACGGCCTTATCCGTTGCCGTGACAACGATCTCGACACTACTTGCTCCCATTTTGACCCCTGTTTTCATTTATATCTTTGCAAAATCTTGGTTATCTGTATCACCGGGTGCTTTGTTTTTGTCGATTGTCCAAGTTGTCTTAATTCCGATTATTTTAGGGGTCATCGTCAAATTGTTTTTTAAAAAACAAGTGACGTATGCTGTACAAGCACTCCCGCTTGTATCTGTTACTGGCATTGTCGCCATCATTGCAGCTGTTGTCAGCGCAAATAAAGAACAGATTCTGCAATCTGGACTGCTTATTTTTGCCGTTGTTGTTTTACATAATGCTCTTGGTCTATTATTGGGTTACCTCATTGCAAAATGGTGTAAAATGGACATTCCTTCTCAACGAGCAATTTCAATAGAAGTAGGGATGCAAAATTCTGGACTTGGCGCAGCCCTTGCAACCGCACATTTTTCTCCACTTGCCGCCGTTCCCAGTGCCATTTTTAGCGTATGGCATAATTTATCTGGCTCTTGGCTGGCAACATTTTGGTCAAAAAGAGGCTACCCAGAAAATAAAGACCAAAAAAGCTAGTACCCTCATCGGTACTAGCTTTTTCTTTCGATTATCCTTCAAGCAATAGCTGTTCAGGATCTTCAAGTAGATTTTTAATCGTGACAAGGAACCCAACAGCTTCTTTACCATCGACAATACGGTGGTCGTATGAAAGAGCTAAATACATCATTGGACGGTTTTCAAAGCGTTCTTCATCAATTGCAACAGGACGAAGCTGAATTTTATGCATACCTAAAATTCCAACTTGAGGACTGTTTAAAATTGGTGTTGAAAGCAGAGAACCAAATGTTCCTCCGTTTGTGATCGTGAATGATCCACCTTGTAATTCATTGAGCGATAATTTGTTATCTCTTGCTTTTTTCGCAAGATGACCGATTTCTTTTTCAATTCCAGCAAATGATAGTCTGTCTGCATCACGGACAACTGGTACCACAAGCCCTTCATTGGCGGCTACAGCAATACCGATGTCATAGAATTTTTTAATGACAAGCTCATCACCTTGAATTTCTGCGTTGAGAAGTGGATATTTTTTAAGTGCTGCTACCACTGCTTTTGTGAAGAAGGACATGAAGCCCAGTTTCACATCGTTTTGTTCAAGGAAGGCATCTTTGCGACGCTTTCTTAGATCCATGACAGCTGTCATATCGACTTCATTAAATGTTGTCAGCATCGCTGCCGTTTGTTGAACTTCAACTAAACGTTTTGCAATGGTTTGTCTGCGGCGTGACATTTTTTCACGCTCAACTGGTTTCCCTGCTTGATCATTTTGCACCGCAGCATTTGCTTTTGGCGCGGCTTTCGGTGCACTTGCAGGAGCTTCATTCTTTTGGTAAGAAGCTACATCCTGCTTTCGTACCCTGCCCAGCGGATCTGCGGTTGGAATCTCAGATAAGTCTAACCCCTTCTCTCTTGCTAGTTTTCTAGCTGCTGGAGAAGCGATCGTTCTGCCATTACCAGATTTCGGCTCTTCTTTTGCTGCCTCTTCTTTTTGTTCAGCTGCTGGTTCTTCTTTCGAAGCTGATGCAGAATCTTGCTCAGGTGCTGGAGCTGCGGACTCGCTTCCGCCAGCTTCACCTGCTGCAATCGTTCCGATGACTTCTCCAACTTGGACAGTGTCACCAGAATCTTTCAGTACTTCTTTTAGAACACCAGATTCTTCAGCTGTCAATTCGACATTGACTTTATCTGTTTCAAGTTCTAACAGGTATTCCCCCTGCTCAACATAATCGCCCGGCTGTTTTAGCCACTGAGCAATTGTTCCTTCCGAGATTGATTCCGCTAATTCAGGTACTTTAATTTCCGCCATTTTTCATTTCCCCCTTAGTTTTTGCGAGTCAAGCTATCAGATACAATTCGTTCTTGTTCTTTTTTATGAACAGTTGGATCACCCTCAGCCGTACTTGAACGTCTTCTGCGGCCGATGTAACGTACTTTCACTTTTTCAGATGCAATTTCACGTAAATATGGCTCAATATATCCCCAAGCGCCCATATTTTGCGGTTCTTCTTGCACCCATACGATTTCTTCTAAGTTCGTCAGTTTTGATAAAATGGCTTTAATATCTTTGGCTGGGAATGGATATAATTGTTCCACTCTCGCAATATGAAGCCAATCTTTTGAGTCTTCCATTTGAGTAAAACGATCACTAATATCGATCGATACCTTCCCGCTCGATAGCACAAGGCGTGTTACTTTTTCATGATCATGCACAAGGCCCGGCTGTTCAAGAACTGGACGGAACTGTCCATCTGTTAGTTCTTGGACTTCGGATAATGTGTTCGGGTTACGAAGCAGACTCTTCGGTGTCATGATGACAAGAGGACGAATCTCTTCACGAAGCAGCATTTTCGCCTGTCTTCTAAGAATATGGAAGTATTGAGCTGCACTTGTCAGGTTCGCAACTGTCCAGTTATTCTCAGCAGCTGATTGCAAGAAGCGTTCTGTTCTTCCACTAGAATGTTCTGGACCTTGTCCTTCATATCCATGTGGCAAGAGCATCACAAGCCCTGACTTTTGTCCCCACTTGGCGCGGCCTGCTGAAATAAATTGATCAAAATACACTTGAGCCGCATTTGCGAAGTCTCCAAATTGAGCTTCCCAAATCACTAATGTTTCAGGAGAATAGACATTATAACCATATTCAAACCCGATGACAGAGCCTTCTGACAGTGGACTATTATGGACTGTAAATGATGCATTTGCATCACTCAGTTCATGAAGAGCAATGAATTCATCTCCCGTTTGACTGTCGTGAAGAACAAGGTTTCTTTGAGCAAATGTGCCTCGCTCAGAATCCTGTCCGGTCATTCGAATTGGTGTACCGTCTTTTAATATAGATGCAAATGCCAGTGCTTCACCAAGTGACCATTCCACTTTGCGATCATCTGTAAACACTTTTGCACGTTTTTCAAGGATCCGCTTTAGCTTACCGAATACTTGGAAGTCTTTCGGCCAGCTAATTAATTCTTCATTCAGCTTTCTTAATACATCAAACTCTACCGATGTATCAACTGCAGGGAAGCCGTTAGATACAGGCTCTGGCAGTTCGATTTCTTGAATCGTATGTTCTTTCTTTGAAGGTACTTTTTTATAAGCTTCTTCAATTTTTGCCGTGACAGCCTGCTCAATTTCTTCTCTTTGTTCTTTTGACAGAAGGCCCTCAGTGACAAGCTTATCTGCGAAGATATTCTTGACCGTTTTGTGCTTTCTGACCGCATCGTACAGCATTGGCTGAGTAGTAGAAGGCTCATCCATTTCGTTATGGCCATATCTGCGGTAGCCAATCAAGTCAATTAAGAAATCCTTTTTAAACCGTTTGCGGTATTCTACCGCCAGCTGAACAGCTGCTAAACAAGCTTCTGGATCGTCTGCATTGACGTGAACAATTGGAATCTCGAAACCTTTTGCAAGGTCACTAGCGTATTTCGTTGAACGAGATTCATTGCTTTCTGTGGTAAATCCAATCATATTGTTGGCAATGATATGGATTGTTCCCCCCACTTGATAGCCGACTAATTGACTTAAATTTAATGTTTCTGCGACAATTCCCTCTCCAGGAAATGCAGCATCCCCATGAATTAAGATGGCTAACGCTTTTTCAACGTCTTGAACTGGATAGCCTTTTTGAGTACGCGATTCTTGAGCTGCACGAGTGCTTCCTTCAATAATCGGGTCAATAAATTCCAAGTGACTTGGGTTATTGGCAAGTGTGACTCTTGCACTCTTTGTATCTTCATCTTTGATTTGGCGGTCAGCACCGAGATGGTATTTTACATCCCCTGTCCATCCGTAGCTGATGCCGATAGAGCCTTCTGATGGTACAAGCTCTTTATTAGGCGCATGCTGGAATTCTGAGAAAATGATCTCATATGGCTTTCCTAACACATGTGCTAATACATTTAAACGGCCTCTATGTGCCATTCCAATGTTAATATTTGAAGTCCCTTGTGTAACAGACTCGGATATAATTTCATCAAGTACTGGAACAAGTGCGTCTAATCCTTCAATAGAAAAACGCTTTTGTCCAACAAATGTTTTATGAAGGAACTGCTCAAATTGCTCGACTTCTGTTAATCTTTTGAGTACAGAAACTAGTTTATCTGCTGGTTTTTTCTTAAATAATTCGCCAGACTCAATAGATTTAGAGAGCCAGTTGCGCTCTTCGAAGTCATGTACGTGATCAAACTCAAATGAAATGGTACGCTTATACGTATTTCTCAAATGGTTAATGGCTTCTATGCCGTTTGAAATGTGTTTAGGTGCATCTGGACTAATAATTGATATTGGAATATTCTTAACGTCTTCTTCAGTTAAACCGTATTCCTTTAATGGAAACAGCTCTTGTAATTCCTTTTCTTTACGAAGAGGATTGACGGAAGCATTTAAATGGCCATACGTTCTGATGTCTTCTGCCAGTTTAACGACTGATGCTATCTTTTGGATTTGTTCAGAAGTAACTACGCTATTTTCTTTTTTCCCAATTTCCTCCTTCATTTCACTCGGTGGTGCACCAAGTTCATCAAATATGCCTCTTATGTCTTCATCAACACTAGTAGGATCCTGGACATATTGATCGTAGAGCTCGAGCACGTAGCCGAGGTTCGGACCATGAAATTCTTCCCAACTCAACGGTTGTTTCACATCATTTTGAAACATTTTGAACACTACCCCCAACTTTGATCATCAAGTGATTGAACACTATCTCGATATAACTTCCAGAACACAATGACCAAATTTATGTAATAAAACGCTTCCAATCATATTCTACCACTGTTTCGGATTACTTTCTACATTCTTTGTTCAATTAAAGATAAAAAATTCAAAGAAAAACAAAAAATTTAAATCATTCCGAAAAATATTTTAAAGAAAGGGGCAAAACCTTATGCCCCAATGCTTTTATGCAGCAATTTCTTGAGTAATGGATATAGCACATCTGGCAATGTATCGACATCCGGTACAAAAATGCTGAACTTGCCATACATATCTTGGATCGTTTTCATCTGCGCCTCTTCAATCGGAGAATTGGATAAAAACACATTGATCACTTCAATTCCCTTTTTTCTCGCTTCGAGAACCGCTTCATGTGTATCCACGATCCCATTTTGTTCGTAGCTGAATGCAGCCGGCTCTCCGTCTGAGAAAACAATGAGGAACTTTTGCTCTTCTCTTCGTTTTAAAATCATTTTTGTCATTTGGCGAATTGCATAGCCATCCCGGTTATCCTCTTCTGGCTCAAGTGACATAATGGATGGGCCTGCGTCAAATAAGGAATCTTTGAACGATACGACGGTGTTAAAGTAGTTCGGCTGACTAGTTTCAGTTGCGTCATTTGTATCTTCCCAGAACCCTACAATTTGATGAGGTACCTGCACTGATTTTAAAGCTTCATGAAACAGAACAATCCCTTTTTTTGTCTCATCCATCTTGTCAAACATACTTGCAGAACAGTCAACTAATAAAGTGAACACAGCATCAATTTGAGAAGATGGCGCTTGTTTTTTATAAAATAGTCGAGGATTGGACTCTGTAAAATAACGAATGAGCTTTTTACTGAGACGTCCTGCATGAAGATCTGTTTTTGGCCATGTTTTTTTATGCTCAAGTGTTTTTTGAATCATTTGTTTTAAGCGTTTCTGATAAGGCTCGATTGCCTTTGCGTGCTGATTGTACACATCTATTTGCTCTGGTGAAGGAGGTTCTGGTGAAATGATGACTGGAAATGCATATTTGTTTTCTTTTCCATTCTCATGCGCATCTGCCCCGCTTTCTTCTCCTTCTGCCTCTTCTAGTGCTTCAAGCTTTGAATAGTCTTTTCGATGGGTTTGTTTGGCTGAACCTTGAACCGTTCCAAGCGCCTGATCTCCATCGTCACCTTCTCTTGCCGCATCTTTACCGAGATCGCTTTTACCACCGTGTTCTAAATCAAATTGAAGGAAACTTTTAGATGGTGCTTCCGTTTCTCTATGCCATACTTCCATATATTCATTATGGATGTCTTCATCCCCCTCTTTTTCCCGATCGACTTTTATATCCTCACTTAATTTTGGCTTTCTTTTGAGGTCATGGAAAAGCGGTTCTTTTGCCGCTTTTTCATAGTCCAATTCTGGGAAGAAAAAGTATGTGTTCAGCATATCCTTTTCAAGGAGCTCATCGAAGCCTTCTGTCAATTCCTTCACAATGATGGCGATATCAGATGTCGAGCGTGCGTCATATACACGTTCAAGACTTGACTCAATAAACGGAATCATTGGATCTATCCGCTCATGAAGGGGTGGAATTTCTTCAAGCGGAGATTCGGCTGTCAGCTTCACGTATATCGCACAAAAGAGTGCATCTGTTAAAATACTGCGCTCTTGGTTAATCGTTAATTGTGTTTTAAAGTGACGTCTGTAAAGCTCTCTTCTCCGTTTAAATACCTTTTTTGTTCCTGGGCGGTCACGTTTAATCCGCTCTTCAATGCGGATATCTTCAAACAGCATAAACAATTGTTTGCACACATCAGGAATGGATAATGTGTGGGCATAGCGAATGATGTCTTCAAATACTGTAAGATCGCTATACACTGTCCCTACTGCTCGCAGGAACACATCACTTTTTAGGCCTGCCATCATATCCTCTTGATGACGATCATCCCAAAAATGGCTGATGAAAATTTTCTTTTCAAACGGTTCATAGTACGATTGAACACCGTATTCAAGCTCCACATCATCACTTTTGGCAAGTGTTTTGGCTAAATCCGTTAATTCCATAAATAGAAATGAATCGATTCTGCTGTCATTAAATTTGATGAATTTCAAAAGTCAGAACCTCACTCGAATAATGTTTGAGCGATATTTCTTACCGCTGCTTTTTCCCGGTCATCTTCTAGCTTCTCTACAATTCCTCGTTCAATTGCACGAAGCGGCGGGATATATTGCGCAAGATCACATGTATCTAACAGTGCGCGAATGGATGCGGCTTCTTCACTGACCTGTCCATTGTGTGCTTGGACGATGAGATCTGATGAGAGCTGTACGAATTGATCGATTAAACGCTCATCCTTTAATACAGATTGAGTGTGCAGTACTTCTTTTAAAATGCCACCGCCAATGTAAGGAACTTCAATGACGACAAAACGGTTTTTCAGCGCTTCATTGAGCGGCACTGTCCCCACATACCCCTCATTGATTGCTGCAATCACGCCAAAGCCTTCTTCTGCTCTAACGACTTCACCTGTAAATGGGTTTGTCATCATTTTTCTGTAATCAAGCACACCGTTTAAAATAGGCAGTGTTTCTGGTTTTGCCATGTTGATTTCATCAATATATAAAAGGTGTCCTTTTTTCATTGCTTTTGTAACGGGTCCTTCAATGAATTCTATAGAAGCAACTTGTCCATCATTATGGATGGTTTTATAGCCAATTAGACTTTCTGCATCAAGGTCAACTGAGCAGTTTACACTGTGCATCGGCTGTTGAAAAAACGCGGATAAAGTTTCTGCTAGTTTTGTTTTACCTGAGCCTGTCGGTCCTTTTAACAGAACATTTTTTCCGAGGGCAAGTGCAATCATGGCATCTTGAATAATAGACGTATCTTGTGATTCATAGCCGCCTGTTCCGATAAGCGGACGAAATTCTTCTTCGAGAACTTTTCCTTTTGCTTCGATCATTGCTTGAATTTCTTCTGGGAGTGCTGGTTGGTTAAACATATATGATTAATTCCTCTCTTCGATCATTTTCCTCACCAAGTATACTAAAAAAACCTTTATGCACTCAATACATAAAGGTTCGTCTTCTGTTATTTTACCATTTCTTTTGTGATGGCTCCGCAAGCAATGCGTTTCCCTGAGTTGCCAGAAGGGTTGCTTAAGTAATCATCTGCTTCTGCATGGATGATGAAACTTCGCCCGTTTTGATCAACCAATTGATTCGGGCCTCCTTTGACCGTCACATTCGGAACATTCACAACGACGTCAATTTGACCATCTGCCCCTACTTCTAAATTAGGCATATCTCCAGCATGATGCCCTTTTGGGTTGTCGAAGCCATGCTCTCTATGGGTCGGATTAAAGTGAGCCCCCGCCGTTTCAAAATCTGGCGTTTCACATATTCCTGTTTCATGAATATGAAAGCCGTGAGGACCTGGCGGCAGTCCTTTCGCTTTCACATGCAGATCCAGCCCATTTTCTGAGGACTCTCTTATTTCAATGCTCCCTATTTTTTGCCCGCTTTCGTTTATGAGTGACGTTGTGACTGGTGCTTGTTTAGGTGCGGCAACTTCTCTTGTTTCTTCTGTCGTTTCTTTTTTCGGCGGTGCATGACATGCTGATGCGGTAAAGATCAAACATATCATGATCATCCACACTGACTTTTTCATTTATGACTGCCCCCTTTTGTTATCAGTATGGACAAACTGATGAGAAGGCAAACAAAAAAAGCCGAAAATCGGCTTTTTTAGAAGAAACGTTTCGCACCTAGATAGGCTTTTTTCCAATAAGGATTGCTTAAGTTTGAAATTCCTACTCCGCTGTCACTTGCATGAAGGAAATCTCCTCCACCTAGGTATAGTCCCATATGAGAAGGACCTGCTTTGTACGTTGTGAAATAAACAAAATCTCCAACTTGTGGTGTGCTGACAGGCGTCATCATATTCCAGTATCCTGCTGTACTCAATCTAGATACTGATGAAACCTTATTAATGAGATAGTAAACAAAGCCGCTGCAATCAAATCCAGCTGGTGTATTGCCGCCCCATCTGTAAGGTATGCCTGTGAGCTTTTTACCTTCTTGAATCATTGTCGTGATTTTCGCATTCATTGGAACGTCATTTTTATTATTGTTGACCGGTGTTGTTGAACCGTTTGACGTAGAACCATTAGATCCAGTTGAACCGGAAGCTGTTCCGTTGATTTTTAATACTTGTCCAATTCTCAGCACATCACTTTTCAAGCTGTTTGCTGTGCGGATTGATTGAACCTGCACCTTAAACTGATTCGCAATTTTCCATAATGAATCACCTGATTTAACCGTATAAGATGTGGTTTTACTACTTGAAGACTGATTGCTGTTTGAAGGCGTGCTAGGTTGAGCAGGTGCTTTCGGCTGACTTGGTTTTGACGTCACCGTTCCTTTTACCTTCAATACTTGATTTGGATAAATCGTATCAGATTTTAGCGAGTTCAATGTTTTAATTTCACCAATCGACATATTTAACGAATTGGCAATTTTCCAAAGTGAATCGCCTAATTTCACTTTATATGTACTAGATGCTGACGACGAACTATTAGAATTCGTTGATTTGTTACTTGAGCTAGAATTAGATGTTGAGTTTGAATTTGAGGACTGGCTGCCGCTCGTTTTCGCTGTTCCAGACACTTTCAGCTTTTGTCCAGGACGAATGAGGTCACTGTTTAAGCTGTTCAAACTTTTCAAACTTGCAACTGACATTTTGTGATTCTTCGCAATCAGCCATAATGAATCCCCAAGCTTGACTGTATAGCTAGATGTTGTTGAAGCACTTGATTTCGTTGCTTTTGAACTTGTTGATGAGCTGGATTTTGAACTTTTTGCACTAGGAATCTTTAAGCTTTGTCCTGCAAAAATCATCGTCGTTTTTAATTGATTAAGAGATTGAAGTTCCGAAATACTTGTGTTGTACTGTTCGGCAATCTTCCAAAGTGAGTCACCGCTTTTCACCTTGATCGTCTGTGCTTCTGCCGGTGCAGCAATAACAGCTGAGCCTGCGATCGCTGAAACTGTGAGGCCGGTTACTACTTTTTTCTTCATAGATGAATCTCCGCCTTTCATGATTTCGTACCATAAGACTTATGTACTAGTTTTGAGTTTAGCATTTAATGGTTCTGCTTCTCTTGCACTATTTTATCTTTATTTCTATAATATTACTCGACATGAAGACGTTGGGCAATACTAAATAGGTTTTAGAGCAGCAAACTCAAAATGCTAAAACAAAGCCATATCGTTTCTATCGGCTGTTTGCTGTATTTATAAACATTTTTTAAGGAATTTTTAAGTTGACGTTTAGAAATTTGTCAAAACAAGCACGTTGCTAGTTTCATAGTTCTATTCTACATGACAAATTTTTCTGTATCAAATGACTTTTTACTTAATTGCCTGTTTTTTCTCCTCAATAAAAAAAGCACCCTTCCCCATGAAGAATGCTGTGTTCATGTTTACTTTCTGATTTCTTGATCTTTTACAGTTAACGGATAGAGGACGCCTTCTTTCGCAAACGACATTTTCCCTGTTTCTTCTGATACAACAAGAACAAGGGCATCAGTCATGCCAGAAAGTCCAATAGCTGCCCGGTGTCTTGTGCCTAGAGAAGGGCTGACTTTTTTCGAGGTGAGCGGTAGGACGTTTGCAGCGGAAACAAGCGTGTTTTCTTTCACTAAAAGGGCGCCATCATGAAGTGGGTTTCCAGGATAGAAAATGCTTTCTATTAATGATGCGCTAATTTTCGCATGGAGGTTTGTCCCTTTTTGTATATAATCCTCCACCTCATCTCTCCTTTGAATCACAATCAGTGCGCCATGCTTTTGTTTTGATAAGTTCTCAATGGCTAAAGAAAATTGAGCAAAACCTGGTGTGAATTCTTCCATATATGCTTGTAAATAAAATGAGGAAGCCTCTGCATGCATTTCATTAAACTGATCATGCAATGATTCGAGTTCACAAAGAAGGCATTGTTCCGTCTGGTCAAGCGAATCGACGATTTTCCTTGCATCCATCATAATTTGCGTTAAATGAGATTTCATTTCTAACTTAAACATCGCTTCTTCATTTGTGCGATTGATCATCTCACCATGTCCCTCCTTCTTTCGCTTGTGTCATAAAATAACAAATTGTGCACATTCTATTTGTATGGAGGTGAATTCAATATGACCATTCAAAAAGTGATTCAATATGCTTGCAGCATTTTAGGTGTTGTCAGTCTTTCTTTTATTTATGCCCAAATGTTCAAAAAAACGAAGCCCTCAAAGAAAAATAATCCGACGGAGAATTGATTTTTTTACATAGCGTGATATAATTCCTCTCGTTATTTCTGTTCAGAGAGGAACTTATGATGAGAGAAACGAATAGTATTCGAGCAAAGTTGGCACAATTTTTAACCATATTGATTCCGATTTTAATTACACAAGCAGGTCTTTCGCTCATCACATTTTTAGACACGGTGATGTCTGGAAAAGTGAGTGCAGAAGACCTAGCAGGTGTAGCCATCGGTTCGAGCATTTGGACACCTGTTTATACTGGTCTCGCTGGTATTTTAATGGCTGTTACCCCTATAGTGGCTCAGCTGATGGGCGGCGGTCGCAGGGAAGACGTTCCTCGTGCAGTCTTTCAGGCCATTTATTTATCTTTTCTTTTAAGTATCGTGGTGATTGTCATTGGATCGTTGTGTGTTCCTTTTATTTTAGGGAGACTTGGGCTTGAACCATCCGTAGAAACCATTGCCCGTCATTTTCTCAGCTTCCTTGCTATTGGGATCATCCCGCTTTTTGGTTATTCAGTCATGAGATCTTTCATTGATGCATTAGGAAAAACACGTGTGACGATGTTCATTACGTTAACCGCACTTCCTATTAATTTTGTTTTAAATTATCTCTTTATTTTTGGAAACTTTGGGTTTCCAAAGCTTGGCGGTGCAGGGGCAGGTCTTGCATCTGCGCTGACGTATTGGGCGATTTTCATCATGAGTATTTGTATTGTCATCAAAGCCGAACCGTTTGCATCCTTTCGGTTGTTTCAGACATTACCTCGTTTTAACGTCTCCCGAATGGGTCAAATACTGAAAATCGGTATCCCTATTGGGTTTGCGATCTTTTTTGAAACAAGTATTTTTGCAGCTGTCACGCTCTTAATGGGTCACTTTGATACCGTGACAATCGCCAGTCACCAAGCAGCGATGAACTTTGCTTCTATTTTATATATCCTGCCGCTTAGTATCTCAATGGCTTTAACGATTGTTGTAGGTTTTGAAGCCGGTGCCATGCGTTATAAAGACGCAAAAAGCTACAGCTATATTGGTATTGCAACAGCTGTTTTGTTCTCATTATGTACCGCAGCACTCATCTTGTTATTTAGACCTGAGATCGCTGGTTTATATACAACTGAATCAGCTGTTTTACAAATGACACAGCACTTTTTGATGTATGCGATCTTTTTCCAGCTGTCTGATGCGATCGCTGCACCCATTCAAGGGGCTCTGCGCGGCTATAAAGATGTGAATTATACACTGATTGCTGCGTTTGTCTCTTACTGGGTCATCGGCCTTCCAGCTGGCTACTTGATTGGCACGTATACCTCATTTGGAGCGTTTGGTTATTGGATTGGTCTGATTACTGGGCTTGCCGCAGGTGCCATCGTCCTATTTGTTCGTCTCAGGTTGATTGAAAGACGTATGCATTCTGATACAACAGGAAAAGGCAGCTGACTGAAGTCAGCTGCCTTTCATTTAGTCATTCCATTGATACGTCCAGAAAATTTCTTCATCAAACCATTTTTGGACAACTGGTTCTTTGTTTTTCAACTTTTGTTCAAGCTCTCTTAGCATGCCTTCTGTTTGTGTTCTATGCGCTCTTAGTGCATTTAATTTGATATCGGCTACATCCGTAATATCAATCACAATATCGGCATTTCCTAGCACTTCTTCTCGATTTTTCGTAATGGCCATGCAGTATGTGACGGGACGGTCTTCTTTTTTCTTGCGGTATAGAGCACGAATAACCGCTTCACCTGTCGCGTCATGATCAGGGTGTACACCATGACCTGGATAAAATGTGACAATAAGTGTTGGTTTCACTTCATCAATAATACTTTCCATCACATCCGCTAAATACTCATCATCTTCAAATTCCAACGTTTTATCCCGAAGACCAAGCATTCGCAAGTCTGTGACATCCATTTCTTTACATGCATTGATTAATTCCTGTTTTCTTAATTCAGGAAGTGTCTCACGGTTAGCATATGTTGGACTTCCCATATTTCTTCCCATTTCTCCAAGTGTCCCGCATGCATACGTCACTGGAATTCCACGTTTTCTGCTTTGCGCGATGAGCCCTGCGACCCCGAAGGATTCATCGTCGGGGTGAGGCAGCATCACAAGTACATGTTCGTTCATCACTGTTCCCTCTCTCCTACACCTGAAATGGTGTTTCACTAATTTGTAATGAGATCGCTAGTTTTCCGTCTGGCAGGTGTCCTGCTAACAGCAGGCGGCCTTGTTCATCAAACACGTAATCGGTTAAACCTTCTGCGTAAATCCAGCCATCTTCTGTTTTCATCCCGACACGGTATGGACCTTGTCCTTTTATTTTTGCCTGTGAATAAACGACTTTTGCGTTGCGGATATACGCCACGACCGTCATATTTTGCTCATTCACATGAGCTGAATAAGAACCAGTTGTCGTTTCAAGATGAACGAAGACTGGCCGATTTAAAAACGATTCAAGATGTGCTGTGACATCTTCCGTTTGAATTGGTTTCATGAGTGGTTCCTTCCTTCATTTTGAATTAGTTCTCGCAGCTTTTTTGTATGTAAGCTGATCAGCTGTAGTTGATGACCCTGCTCAATCGTGCTTTCTAAAATTCTTTCCACAGCGAGTACATACTTTTGATGCAATGACTTTCTTGCGCGAGGATGGGTGCGTGCATCAAGCAAATCATCTCGTATCGCCTCGTGTAATGAAGTCATATCCACTACATCAAGCTGCCGATTTTTCCATAAAGATTGATAAGCGTGTGCAAGCTCATCGACTGATGACATGTGATCACCTCTACAGTTTTGGTAACAACTTATTATGACATGATCCGCCTGCAAAAAAAAGCAAACTGCTTCGTCTCTTTAATGAGAATTCGCTGTTTTTTTCATTCGGAGTTGAGAGGTTGTAAATAGTAAAATCGCCACCCAAATACAGAGGAATGTCACGATTTTTGCTGCAGATAAGTGTTCGTGATACACAAATAGCCCCAAAAAGAGTGTAATGGTCGGTGCAATATACTGCAAAATACCAACTTGGTATAAAGGAATTCTTTTGGCTCCTTCAGAAAATAAAAGAAGCGGTACAGCTGTAAAGACACCTGCAAAAAATAATAGCCCAAGAGAGCCGAAGCTGCTCGGATTCATCGTGACAACAGGTTCTTTTAAGAAGAAGAATAAGTAAACAAGCGCAGCTGGTGCAAGAAGCAGTGTTTCAATGGTTAATCCAATGGCACTCGTAAAACTCATTCTTTTTTTAATCAGTCCATAAAACCCAAAACTAAAAGCCAATACGAAAGCCACGACAGGAAATGAGCCGTACTGAACAGTTGAGATGATGACCCCAGCTGCAGCAATGAGAATGGCGGTGGTTTGCATTTTATTCAGTCGTTCTTTTAAGAAAATGATGCCTAGTAAAACTGATACAAGCGGATTAATATAATACCCTAAACTCGCTTCCAGCATAAGATCGTGATTTACAGCCCAAATGTATACATACCAGTTGACCGAAATTAAAATAGCCGATAAAAGTAATGAAAAAAGTGCTTTTCCATCTATCATCAGACCTTTCACAGTCTGCATCGCTGGACGGACTTGCTTTAAATATAAAAGAATACCGCACATAAAAATAAAGGACCATACTATTCTGTGCGCTAAAATTTCGCCTGACGAAATATGCTCCATCAGTTTCCAATATAATGGGAACAATCCCCATAATGTAAAAGATGCAGCCGTATATAAGGCACCTTTTGATTGTTGTTCGTTCAATCTAACCATTCCTTTCTAAACCTATCGTATATTATAGCACGCACATCACTTTATGGGCATATACTAATTCAGGGCATTTAGAAAGGATGATTTGCATGTTTGACTGGAACCGATTATTTCCTTTTCAAAAGCAATTTTCAAAAGAAGCGTTAAAAAATTCAGATCCTAAAGACGTTGAGCAATATGTCAATCAAGTCATGGAAAGTGTTTTCGGCTCCAATTATTCTGCTCAATTCCCCTTTCAGGATCCGCTGTCTCAGCAGCAGAAAACAAGAGAGACAGACGATAAAAAAAAGAAAGAGCCGAATGTTGAAGTATTTGAGACGACAGATCACGTGTTTGTCAAAATAGAGCTAGATCGTCCGAACACGGAAAAAGTAAAAATCAAACATACAGCCAATCTGCTGTTTATTGATCATTTTCCTGAAGAGAATAAACAAAAGAAGGTTGTCCTGCCTGCTGCTGTGAAAAGAAAAGGAACGAAGGCTTCGTATCAAGATGGTATTTTAGAAATTATGTTTTTAAAGCATGATGATCCAGGCATTTCTGAAATTGATATTCCATTATAAAAAGCCTGCTTTGAAATGGAAGCAGGCTTACTCTTTTTTCTTAATAATATGGTGGATATCCGCCGCCATAAGGTGGTGGAACAGGCGGTGGTGGTGGCGGGTAATATGGACGAGGATAATTAAAAATCGCACTTCCTAGAAATCCGCCAAGCAGTCCGCCGACTAAAGGAGCGCCAAAACCAAAAAACAAAGGGACTCTAGATTCATATGGCGGAATGCTAGGGGCACCGCCTCGAAAATACGGAGTATGAGGGTACATGCTTTTCTCCTCCTTTGTCATGTGCCTAACATCAGCATATTCATTAGGAGACAAAACGTTTGGGCAAACCTAAAACTAGGCTTGCTCCTTTTTTACATGAGATCCAGCATACTCCCCTGCCCAGCGCGATACTTCTCCGAACACACCATGTAATGCACTCCCTTTTTCGGTTAGACAATAGATGACTTTGACTGGCGTTTCAGGAAGTACAGTGCGCTTTATGATTCCTTCTTGCTCAAGCTCTTTTAAGCGTTCTGCGAGCATTTTTTGACTGATGGATGGAATAATGTCCGTCAGGTCTTTAAACCGCTTCGGACCATCAAGCAATACATGAATGATGAGACCATTCCACCTTTTGCCAAGAAGCAAAAAAGCTTGCTGAATGTTTGGACATAATTGAAATTCCATATATTTCAGCCTTTCTTTTCATAATCGTTTGACAAACTAACGGTGTACAATTTAAAATATATCTCTAGTTACAATAAGTAAGTTTCTCACTTTTTTATTTATTGTACCATACTATTTGCAAAAACGGGAGGAAATATCCATATGGCGAGCGATCAAAAAACGATTGACATTTTAAAAGAAAGAGCTTCAGTAAAAGAGTATGATACAACTCATGAAATGACAAAAGAAGAGTTAACAGAGCTTCTTGATATCACAACAAAAGCACCATCTGCTTGGAACCTTCAGCATTGGCATTTCACTGTTTTCCATAGTGCTGAATCAAAAGCAAAACTTCTTCCAATTGCTTACAACCAAAAACAAGTCTCACAAGCATCAGCTGTGATTGCTGTGCTAGGTGACCTTGAAGCCAATCTAAAGGGTGAAAAAATCTACAGTGAGCTAGCAGAACAAGGCTTCATCACAGAAGATATTAAAGAAACACTGATGACGCAAATCAATGGTGCTTACCAAAGCGAGCAATATGCACGTGAAGCTGCGTATTCAAACGCTTCGTTAGCTGCTATGCAGTTAATGATTGCGGCGAAAGCAATGGGATATGATACATGCGCAATGGGCGGTTTCAGCAAAGAAGCGTACGTGAAAGAATTCAATGTGAGTGGTCGATACGAACCAGTGATGTTGATTTCTGTCGGGAAAGCAGCAAAAGAAGCTCACAAAAGCAATCGTTTTGACATCGAAGAAGTATCTGATTTTCTATAAAAAACGGCACAGTCTCAGCGTCATGCTGGGGCTTTTTTATTTGCTCTAAATATTATTTTTCCATACTTATTTTCAAGTCTTCCTTTCTCATTCATCAGTATTTACCTCTTTTTAAAAATGAAAGCGTTATATTAGTATGATATTCATAAAAATGATTGTTTTTTCTGAAAATGGTCTTGTGATCTAATCTGACAACTGCTATTATTATGAAATTACAAAATATTAGAGGAGGAAAACATGAACAAAAAACTGATACTGGCGCTACTCATCGCGATTCCATTCATAGGACAGCTTGCACTGCTCCCCTTTGTGAATCGTATTCATCCATTTGTCATCGGGCTGCCTTTTTTCCACTTCTGGCTCTTACTATGGATTGTACTCACACCCGTTTGCACATTTATCATTTACAGGATGCAACATTCAAATGGAGGAACTGACGAATGCAAGGAAACTTAACAGCTTTATTGATTACTGCAAGTATCATTTTCATCGTCGTGGTCATCGGTTTTGCCGCTGGTCGTGATAAATCATCAAGACAATCAGTCGAAGAATGGTCTGTTGGCGGGAGAAAATTTGGCGGGCTTCTCGTCTGGTTCCTTGTTGGCGCAGACTTATATACTGCTTATACCTTTTTAGGGCTCACAAGTACAGCTTATACAGCAGGAAGTGTTGCTTTTTTCGCTATCCCCTATTCCGTTCTTGCTTATTTTATTGCGTATTTCTTCTTACCAAAACTTTGGACGGTTGCAAAAAATCACAAGCTGACAACACTTGCTGATTATGCACGTGAGCGATTTGACAGTAAACTGTTATCCAGTTTGATTGCCATTGTTGGTGTACTTATGCTCATTCCATACATTTGTCTTCAGCTAAGCGGGATTCAAGATACGTTAACTGTCGCTGGAACGAGTTATATTAATGTGAATGCAGTTGTTATGATTTCATTTATTTTAGTTGCACTTTATACATTTTTCAGTGGTATTAAAGGTCCTACATATACAGCCATTATTAAAGATATTCTTGTTTGGGTGATCATGCTCTTTATGGTCGTTTCCCTCCCGATTATTCATTTTAACGGCTGGACACCAATGATGAATACGTTAGCTAAGGAAGCTCCACAGCTTCTGACGATTCCTGAAAGCGGCCCTAAAGGCATTTTGTGGTTTATTACCGCATCAGGTGTTTCTGCACTCGCATTATTTATGTGGGCTCATGCAGCAACTGGTGTTTTCACAGCCAAAAGCGCAGATGCCATCCGTAAAAACAGTATGTTTTTACCTCTTTACAACATTGTATTGATTTTGGTCATCTTCCTTGGCTTCATTGCCTTTTTAGTCTTACCGGAAGATACAAATCCAAGATTTGCTCTTCTTCATTTAATTCAGACGTCATATGGCGGCGTGATGCAGGGGCTTGCGTATTCAACGATTGCACTTGCTTCTCTCATTCCATGTTCGATCATGGCCATTGGGGCATCGAATTTATTTGCCAATAATTTGTACCGTGATTTAATCCATCCAAATGTGTCACCTAAACGGTTAACGATCATTACACGTTCGATGGTATTTATCGTGATCGGTCTTGCTCTTTTATTCGGAATGCTGTTCCCGACTGCGCTTGTCACGCTTCAGCTGATCGGTGTTTCTGGAATGGTTCAAATTTTCCCAGCCATTGCCATCAGCTTGTTCTGGAAAAAACAATCGAGAGAAGCAACGATTGCAGGGCTCATCGTAGGAATTATCGTGACCTTTACAGCGAATATGACACAAATGACATTCGGCCTTTATGAAGGCTTTCTCGGTTTACTAGCAAACGTTGTGGTCATCCTGATTTTGAATCCATTCTTCCAGAAGAATGTCACATCTAATTCTGTGACAAGTGATTTGTTTGAAAAGAATGGGAAAACAACGGAACCTGTGGCTAACAAAGCGTAACACAAGAAAAAAGCAGTCCCCTGATGAGGACTGCTTTTTCTATTTCATTTCTTTTTTCAACACTTCAATGGCTTTTTTCATTTGCGTATCATTTTTCTTGAGCTTATCTTGGATGTTTGTCATCAGTACCGTCGTTGTGTCCCCTGTCAGAATACCATCAGCCTTCAGATCGTGATCTGATTGGAAACTTTTCACGACCGACTGGAATGCTTGATCATATTCTCCATTGGCTTTTGCTTTGTAGCCAAGCGCTTGGAACATTTTTTGAGCCGCTTTGACTTCATCTCCATCATCATTCAGTTGATACGTCTTTTTCGGACTTAAGTATGGCAGCTTCGCATAACTCGGCAGAGATGCTTTCACCTGTGGCTCAATTCCTTTTTTGTGAATCCAAGACCCGTCTGGTGTCAGCCACTTGGCAATGGTTAATTTCACACTAGAACCATCATTGTAGCTTTGGGCATTCTGAACAGTCCCTTTACCAAATGTCTTTTCTCCAACAAGTTGAATGCTGGAGGATTGGTGCAGAGCTGCCGCCATGATTTCAGCAGCACTCGCTGAACCGCCGTTTACAAGAACAACTGTCGGCTGATGAACTTTGCGTTCTTTTTCCGCTTTGTACACTTGTTTCTTTCCTTTTTCCTCAACCTGCATAATGACTTTTCCTTTATCGATAAAGTCATTGCTCATTTCAATTGCTTCTGTCATAATGCCGCCTGGATTATCTCTCAGATCAATGACAAAACCTTTTGCCCCTTTTTTCTCGAGGTCATCAATCGCTTTATCCAACTCTTTAGATGTCGTTTCAGCAAAAGACGTGATTTGGATTTCGCCAATTTTATCTTTTGTTAATTTAGCATACACCGTTTCAAGCGGGATGGTATCTCTTGTGATTGTCACATCCACATTTCCAACACCTTGTCGGTTCAAATGCAGTTTGACATCCGTTCCTTTTTTCCCTCTGATAAGAGAAACGGCTTTATTCACTGACATGCCTTTTGTACTTTTACTATCCACTTTTAAAATACGATCATGAGGTTTCAAACCAGCTTTTTCAGCAGGAGAGCCTTTAATCGGTGCGACAATTAAAATTTGTCCATCCTTCTCTTCTACTTGTGCACCAATTCCTTCAAATGAAGATGAAATGGTGTTGTTAAACCCTTCGGCTTCCTCCTGATCCATATATGTAGAGTATGGATCATCAAGTGATGCAATCATGCCTTGAATCGCACCGTCTACTAGTTTTTGATCATCCGTTTTTTCGTAATACTCGTTTTTTACCTTCGTATATGCAGCCATGAGTTTACTAAACTTCTCATCTCCTGAAACGCTGACAGCACCTTGTTTTGTGATCACAAATGTAATCGCTGAGGAAAGCGCTGCTGTCACCAGAATGGCTATCACGAACTTGAATTGTTTTTTCAAAAAAACACCACCTTTATCTCCTTTCATTATTATCAAGGACGATTCTTCATCCGTCAACCAAAGGATCAAACTTCTATTTGAAAAGATAAGCCATTTCGCCCTGCAATGCATAATCTTTAGAGAGAAACATGATAAAGAAAGAAGGGATTCCATGAGTGACTATGTAGAAATGCTTGCCTATTTTGGTGTATCAGGTGCCCATCCTGGTGGAATTGAGCTAACTAAAACGATGATTGAGCATCTCAACCTGGCGTCTGACGATCGTATACTGGATGTTGGATGCGGCACAGGACAAACAGCAGCCTATTTAGGACATTTAGGTTATGAAGTAGAGGCGATTGATACACACCCTTTGATGATTGAAAAAGCCAATCTGCGATTCGAGCGGGAACAACTACCTTTCCGTGCACAGCAAGCATCGATCGAACACCTGCCATTTGCGGATGACTCGTTCTCTCTACTGATCAGTGAATCTGTTTTAAGTTTCACCCATTTACCTGCTGCGCTTGCTGAGATAAAACGGGTGCTTGCTCCTGGAAAACAATTGATCGCAAATGAGGCTGTGTTAAAAGTGCCGCTTTCCTCAAAAGAACAGGCAGCCATCCGGGAGTTTTATGGGTTTCACTCCCTCTTTTCATTTTCTGAATGGAAAAGGCAGTTAGCGTCCGCAGGATTCCGTGACATTCAGATTCTCTCATTCGATGAGCACATGGTGCAAGAGGAGCCGACCGAAATGGAATTATCAGATCAAATACCACCTTCTCTTTATGATACATTGCAGACACACTATGACCTGATTCAAACACACCGAGAACATCTGAGTCACCTTGTATTTGAATGTACAGTATAAAATGAGCGAATCTCCTATATGTTTTGTCCAAACTCTATGAAGTCTTTCGCATAGGATAAGAGTGAAAAGAGTTTGTCATAAGGAGGAAAAACATGGAGCGCTACTACAAACTTTGTCAGCAGCATATGGGGAAAGTAGCTAGAATTACTGATCGTCATGGCAGAGTACATGTTGGACGTATTGAGCGGGTGACAAACCGCAAAGTTTATATCCGACCAGTCGGCGGGTCCCGCGGGGGCTTAGGATTTGGCTATTACGGAGGTTATTATGGCTGGGGTCCAGCTTATGGCATTGGACTCGGTTTTATTACCGGCTTCGCATTAGCAGGTTTGCTCTTTTTTTAAAACGGCGTATAAAAGAAGGCCTCCCAGCTTCGGGAGGCCTTTTATTTGTTTATATTTTCTTCACTTTGTTCATGTACTCTTCGAATGTTAAATCATGATCATGCATCGCTTTTGCAGCTTCTTTCCCTACATAGCGCAGGTGCCACGGCTCATATTCATATTTCGTGATGTCTTCTTTCCCTTTTGGATAACGAATGATAAAGCCATATTTATAAGCATTTTTGGCTACCCATTTACCATCAGGTGTTTCACCAAATTTTTCAGAGATTTCAAAGCCGGCACTTTTTGAGGAAATATCCATAGCTAGACCTGTTTGATGTTCACTTTCCCCTGGTAAGGCTACGGCTTCTTGGGCTTTTTCTTTCCCTTTTAGTTTCACTTCACTATCAAAAATGACTTTTTGACGGTCATAGGAACGATAGCCCGATACTGCAGCAAGCTCAAAGTTTTCCTTTTTAGCACCTTTGAATAACTTCGCAAGTGCCTCCGCTGCTTCTTTTCGAATATATCGTTTTTCAATATCCTCTGAAAAAGAGAATTCCACTTTTGGTACAACGAGATCAGAAGGTTTATAGGTTCCTGGCAGTGCATATTCTTTGTTCACTAAAGCAAGCACATTTTCAGGGTTTTGAATGGTCTTCAGTCCGCTCACTACCTTGATGTCATTGAAATATTCACTCTTTAACGTCAGCTCTTGATTAGATGAATCTGCCGTATCGTTTGAGTTTTGCTGGGGTGATGAACTTGCTGCGTTCTTTTGTTCGTTTGTTTTGTTAGATTCAGTGGTACCGCTTTTCTGATCCAGCAACTGGCAGCCTGATAATGCGGCCGTCAAACCAAGAATCGATGCGATTGAGAGTATTTTATAGCTTTTCTTCATGACATACCTTCCTTTTGCTCTACTAAAAAAATAAAGATGCGCTACATCGTAGCACACCCATTATACTATTATAAAACAGAATCTAGTGCAATTAAGATCATTTCGTCAAATGTCGTTTGACGCTCTTCAGCAGTTGTTTCTTCTCCTGTTAGCACATGATCACTCACTGTCAGAATCGACAACGCTTTTCTGCCAAATTTTGCAGCAAGCGTATAAAGAGCCGTTGTCTCCATTTCGATCGCTAGAATTCCATATTGGTCCATCAGCTCAAGTGGTTTTTCATTATAAAATTGGTCTGCTGTAAATACATTCCCAACACGCACAGCTACATTTTTCGCTTCTGCTGTGTCGTAGGCTTTTTTCAGTAAACCAAAATCAGCACATGGTGCGTAATCAATCGGTCCAAATGCCACACGGTTCATTTGAGAATCTGTTGATGATGTTTGAGCTAAGATGACGTCACGTACATTGACATCTTTTTTGATCGCTCCGCAAGAACCGACACGGATTAAGTTTTGAACATCATAGCTTTGGATCAGCTCATTCACATAGATCGAAATAGACGGTACGCCCATTCCAGTACCTTGTACAGAAATGCGTTTTCCTTTATATGTTCCAGTATAACCATACATGCCGCGCACTTCGTTATAGCACACAACATCTTCTAAATATGTATCTGCAATATATTTCGCACGAAGCGGATCGCCTGGCAGCAATACCGTTTCTGCAATTTGTCCTTTTTCTGCTCCAATATGTACACTCATTTTTTAGCCTCCACTTACGTTTAACATGTGTTTAGTCCCATTTATTATAAACGATTGAGATCAAAAAAGAAAATACCAGCTGAAAGTAAAGCTGGCATCGTCGTTTATATTTAACTCATCGTCATTAGCCGTTCACTGCGTTTCCATCCTGCCGGAAAGAGCTGGTAGTAGCACTTCCCTTTTTTCTGGTCATCAATCACAACGATATCCCCTGTTGTGATAAACCGTGCATTGTAATCATTAGGGACTGTATCTTGTACATTAAATGTCGAGAATGCTTTTTCCAGTACATCAAGGTGTGTCCTGCCGCCAATCTTTGTCCGGTACACAGGCTGATGCCCGCTTTCTGCACCATATTCAGGTGTTTGATAAATGGTTAAGTGATAAGCTGAAGGTTTCTTTTGAAAAAATCTCAACGTCAATTGCATTCAAATCCCTCCCCTTTTATATAAAATTGGCTGGGATCTATGAATTTCCTTCTTCTATTTTTGTCGAATGACGGACAATTTTTCGTCAATCTTTTTACATATGAGAAATAAAGCTAGTCCTATCGCAAAGCCCCCTGCTACATCAGTGACATAATGAACACCGATATACATCCTGCTGATGCCGATCATCAGCACACAACACCCTGTCACCATGTAGACTGCTTTTTGTCTCTTTTTCAACCACGGAACCATTTCAATTAATAGATAGGCGATAAATGGATAGATCGTTGCTGCATTCATAGAATGACCGCTCGGAAAGCTGTAATAGGTCTCATTCACTAGATGATCAAAGGCTGGACGCTCTCTAGCAAACAGTCCTTTCAGTTCATGATTGACCGTTTTTTCTGCTATATATAGTAGAAAAAGCAGCATAATAGAGTGGTAGCGTTTATACATAAACAGCACCACGCTAAAGATGAGCATGATTGGGACAAGCAGCGCACTGATACCAAAGTCAGTCAAAGTCAGCATGACATCATTTAAAAAAGGAAGTCTGATGTTCTCAAACGATAAGATGATCTGGTTGTCCAATTCTTGAAACTTACCAGATACCATAAGCGCAGCGATGGCGCCAAACAAAAGGAAAAAAATGATGACATACACGCGAAACAATTCCCCTCCCTTTCTACTCAGAATCTCTTCAAAGTATAGTGCCTACCGCGCCTCTTCTTCAACTATCATTGCTTTCCTCAGCATATATTCAAATGTAATATCGGCAAGCTCAAACGTTTCCAGCTCAGATGGTATGTACCCTCTTTTGACCAGCTCCGTGTAGAAGAATTCTGCAATTTCCTCTGTATCAATCACCAAATCTGCTTCTTTCATTGCTTTCCGCCTCCTTTTTTATGATGTATGAACGCTGCCTTATTTTTATTACAGTTTGTCATAATGGCTTATTCCATACATATAAATGCAGTAAACGAAAAGAAAAGGGGCATGAGGCAATGAAATGGTTAAGCATTTTAGATGGACATACTTTTGATCAGGTGATGGGCCGTATCTTGAGGGGATGGTTTTATGTGATTGCTTTTTTCTGTGTTCCTTACTTTTTATTCGTGTTAGGACAAGTCTTCTTTTAACCAAAATGTTCGTTTAAACTTTCCAAAATAAAGTCCATCATATCCTTATATTCTGGGTCTTTGAAAAATTCATAGAGAATTTTATAATCATTGTAAATATCAAGAAGCTCATCCACTATAGATACAGCTAGAAATTCTAGTGATGCTTCGCTTTCTTGTTTCTCTTCTAACTGTAATAGAGCGGTTTGCACCATATCTTCCTCTATTTCTTTTGAGGTTTCTCCAACGTAATGCACAAAAAGAAGCTGATGAACAAACTGATCCATCTCATATTTCCTTAGGACAAGCGTCAAGTCTTCTTCTTCTGTTTCCAGCCATTCTCCGTCTTTTAACCTTGTCAGTTCATAAATGACATCTTCCCAGCCATCTTCAAGGTAGCGCCATATCTCAGTCCGATGGCCAATGATTTTAAATAGCTCTTTCCCGTAATCCTTTACATATACAACATCGCCAATGAGGAACTCATATTCAATGTCCAGCTTTTCTGTATCTACAATCACCCCGTCGTACTCATCGTAAAGCTGAAGTGATGTTTCAAAATAAAGCACCTCATTATGATTGACCTCATATAGATAATGCTGGTCAATTTGATGGACTTTTGTTATCGTTCCAACTGTGCCGTACATGACAACGACGACAATATCCCCTACTTTATATTTTGGTGCTTTCGCCTTCATTCTGTCTCCCCCTTGCCCGACTTTTGGTCTTAACGTATCGTATGCCGGCGCAAGGAATTCTGCATGGGCAACCACACCATGCAAAACGCCATTTTATTTCTTCATGAAAAAACCGCTTCTTCCATACGGAACAAGCGGTTGTGTGTGTTATTTTTTTTTGACTTCTACTTCGTATTGCTCAAAAGCCTCATCAAATGTCGTCATGGAGCTTAAATAGTCCCCATTTAACTCTAAATAGGCACATAGCTCATGATAATCAGTGGATGCTTTAGGAAAGCTGTGATCTTCATAAGCAGCATTTGCAAAATGACTGATTTCATCCTTCGGTTTTGGATGTCTGTACTTCATTAAATAATGGTAAAACGACTTCACCTGTTTTTCCCTCCGCGACACTCTATTTTGTTGTTATATTATACAGGAATTTGATGACTTGTATAGGCGGAGGTACAACTTATGAAGAAAAATCAAAGTAATTACGCTTTAATAACCGCTCCATGCTCATTAATTCTTCATATGAAATTTTTTCTGGAAGTTTTGTTTGATCGACTAAAATTAATTGATCTTCTATCTCTTTTACTGTCTCATCCTTCTGATACGTCATCCCGCAATGCGTGCAAGAAATCGAAGGCGTTTCCAAAATCTCAATCGATTGTGTGCCCGTGATGAGTTCCCAATAGACTGTGGTCTGTCCTGCGTTCGCTTTCTTCTCCTCACACCAATCACATGTCAGCAACGTTATTTCTCCTCCTTTACGGTTTGTTCTTTTTTGAGCTGGGCTTGATATTTCTTCTCTTTTAATTCATCTCGTTTTTCACGTTTGTTTTTGAGCGTATCATGTTCAGGATTCGTCTCATAAGACTCTCTTCGTTTCATTCGGCTTAAATTTTCAGGCGTAAAGGATCTTGCTTCGTCCTCAAATAGAGCTGTTATGCCAATGGCGGGTTCTTTCTTTTCTTCATAGATTTCATTAAAATACGCATCCGCTTGGCCGGCGACGTAATGTTCCGGCTCTGGATAAGAGGTGATCACACCTTCAAAGTTACGCAGGACCACTTTCTCTGGGCTTTGAGATAATAAATAATTTGGCTGTAAGGTGATCTTACCTCCTCCGCCTGGTGCATCTACAACAAAGCTTGGCACAGCATAACCACTCGTATGTCCTCTTAAGCCTTCAATAATTTCAAGACCTTTTGAAACCGGTGTTCTAAAGTGGCCGATCCCCTCAGATAAATCACATTGATAAATATAATAAGGTCTGACGCGAATCATGACGAGATCATGCATCAGCTTCTTCATAATTGGAACACTGTCGTTAATTCCTGCTAGGATCACCGCCTGATTACCAACAGGCACGCCAGCATTGACAAGTCGCTCACACGCTTCTTTCGCTTCTTTTGTGATTTCAATGCTTGTATTAAAGTGCGTGTTCAGCCAAACAGGATGATATTTTTTTAAAATCTCACACAATTCATCTGTAATTCGCTGTGGAAACACGACCGGCGCACGTGTTCCAATTCGAATGATTTCAACGTGAGGAATGTCTCGTAAGTTTTTCAAAATGTATTCAAGCACTTGATCATTAATTAACAGCCCGTCACCGCCTGAAATTAACACATCCCGCACTTCAGGGGTTTCTCTAATATATCCAATGGCGGCATCTAATTGCTTTTTCGGCACGCCCATCCCGATCTGACCAGAAAAGCGCCTTCTCGTACAATAGCGGCAGTACATGGAGCACTGATTTGTGACAAGAAACAGCACACGATCTGGGTAGCGGTGCGTTAAACCTGGAACAGGTGAATCCTCATCTTCATGGAGCGGATCTTCGAGGTCATATTTTGTTTTATGAAGCTCCTCTGCAATCGGTACAGACTGCATACGAATTGGACATCTTGGATCGTCTGGATTCATCAGTGAGGCATAGTAGGGTGTTATGTTGAGTGGAATGGTTTTCGTAGAAATCTTCACCCCTTCTTTTTCCTCTTCTGTTAAGTTCACGACTTTTTCTAAATCTTCAAGCGTTTTGACCGTATGCGTCAGCTGCCAAATCCAGTCGTTCCACTTTTCCTCGGGTACGTCCTTCCAAAGTTCAATGTCCTTCCAATGTCGCGCAGGTTGATACAGTTTTTGATTCATATCCATTCCCCCTATCAGCATTCACTTTATACTATGCAAGTTATGTGCCAACATGGGAAAATGCCCCTATTCTTTACAAAAGGAGCTTTTCCGTCACATTCACCTGTTTGAAGTGCCTACTTTTCGGCATCTGTATATTTTTTTAGTTTATACTGCAATGTTTGTCGAGGAATTTTTAAAGCGGCTGCCGTTTGCTTAATATTCCCTGCGTGCTGTCTTAAAGCTTCTTGAATCAGCGTTTGTTCAAATGACGTCACTTGACTTTTTAATGAGGACTCTGGCGGATGACTTTCTATCTGATGCGTCCGCAAATGGGCAGGGAGATATGCTGGGGTGATTTCTTCTGCTTCCTTTGGCATCATCAAGACGGCATGCTCGATCGTATGTTTTAATTCTCTGACATTCCCTGGCCACTGATGGGCCATAAATACTTGGACGGTTTCTTCAGAAAGGCGGTTGACGTTTTTAGAAAATTGCTGATGATACGTTTGAATAAAGTGGCGGGATAACAGCTGGATATCATGCTTCCTTGTGCGAAGCGGCGGGATATGAAATGATGACACATGCAGTCTATAAAATAAGTCTTCTCTTAACATTTGTTTTTTAACGGCTTCAAATGGGTCGATATTGAGGGCAGTAATCACTCTGACATTTACTTGTACCGCCTTTGCATCACCTATCCGGCGGACAACACCATCCTCTAACACACGCAGTAATTTTGTTTGAAGCGTAAGCGGCATCGCTTGCAGCTCATCAAGAAAAAGCGTACCGCCATCTGCTAACTCAAACAGCCCCTTGCGATCTATTGCGCCCGTATAACTTCCTTTGACAGACCCGAATAAAAGACTTTCAAGCAGCGATTCTGGAAGAGCAGCGCAGTTTTGCGGGATAAAGACTTGATCTTTCCGATCAGATGCATGAACAATCGCTTGTACGAGTACCTCTTTTCCTGTCCCAGTTTCCCCGAAGACCATAACCGATGAAGGATATGCAGCAGCTTTTTTCGCTTTCTCCAGCATCTCTTTTAAGTGTGGATCATTTGTTAAAAATGAAGAAAAATCGAGCATTTGAGTGGTCTCTGCGGCACCATCCGTTCGTTTTTTTTGATCTAAACGATTCGAAAGCGCCGACAGCTTCGACACATCCTTCGCTACTTCTACCGCCCCAATTAACTTACTGCCTTCCATAATGGGCAGTGTGGTGTTGACGGTCTCAATTTTTTCTCCATTTTTATTCAAATAGGTTTGCAACGAATGATAAATGGGTTTTCCTGTTCTAAGTACATGCATGAGTGTACTTGTCTTTTCAGTTAATGAAGGATACACATCCAGTATGTACTTGCCAATCACCTCTTCTTTCGCTAAACAGTCGAACTTCGCTGCATTATGATTATAAAAGATGGTGACCCCTTGATCGTCTACAACGTGAATCGCTTCATCGATGGCTTCTAAAATTAATTCAAACCAATCCGCTCTTTCGACAACCTTCCCCACTATTTCCCCCTCACTTTCTATGCCGAAAATCCGGCACTGTATTGCCCAATTTTCAGCGGTTTGATGATATTCAACGTGTTCCCCTATCCTTTTCACGTTTCGCTTTTTCCTTTCGATCTCCTGCTTTTTTCGTCAATTCTAAAAAAAGCACTCCTCTTATGAGGAGTGCTTTCGCCCTGACGTTTGATAAAGAGACAAGTCAAATTCCTGAAGTGACTCCATATATAGCGGCACAATTGGCTTTCCTTCTTGAAAAAATGCAAATTGAGAAGGTTGTAGTTTGATTGGCTGATGGTAAAACGCAAATATTTTCACTACCTCAGGGACAATTCGGCAAAAGGTATCATGCACAAATAAATAGACATCTTGTTTCCATTTAAACAGCCGTCTATTTGGCGGGCTGAATATAGGAGATACTTGAATGATCTTGCCATCCTCAAACGTCTCCAGCTGCTGTTTTGTGACCGTGTATATCTCCTTTTGATGAAACTGAAAATATTGCACATCACGTTTTGAAGCAAACCGTCTTTTTGTCTGATGTTCAATATAATAAAATGTTCTGCCGTTATCTGCGGTGACGACTGTATAATTTGGGACTGTCAGCGGCTCGTTCATTTCATATTTCATCGCACATAACGAGGGAACACGAATCGCACGCCTGTTCTTTTCATTCACCCAGCGCTTGTCAATGCGATGAAGATATCCGCTAGCGATTTGATAATAAGCGCCTTCTCTGTCAATCACAGCTCCGTCAATTAAATCGTAGGGCATACTCGCAAACATATGATGGAATGATTGTGGTGTTTTATATGTGGTATCAAGTACTTCTTTTAATGGAAAGAACGCAGCAAAATGATTCAGTCTCATCCAAAACACAGAGTCAGCATGATGCCAATGTTTTGGTTCGTCGGCCCAGTATTGTCCGTATTTTTCATGAATAAGCGGAAGCAGCCGGCTTCTATGCATAACAGAGCAATGGTCGACTTGAAAGGATGCATGCTCCAACACTTGATCTGCTTCTCGAACGAAGCTCGCCGTTTCCACCAAATGCTGATTCACATGCACGACACACTGCGAGGAATAGACGATATCTATGTGAGGCTTCGATTGAAAAACCTCGACCATTTTCTCTAAACGATCTTTTCTGTAGACTGTATCATCAGTTACATAACAAACCAGCTCACCTGTTATACGTGTTAATGCTTCATTAATTAGCGTTGCATAACGTACAGTCTTCAGCCGGTTTGCAGGATGAATTTGATGAGAATACAATTGAATGCGCTTATCCACTAAATAAGGCTGCATCTTTTGGATCGTTTCTTGTTCAGAGCCATCATCCATGATCAAAAGCTCCCAATGCTGATACGTTTGTTCTACCACACTCTTTAGCACACGTTCAATGAAATCAGGTTTGTTGTAGCTTGTTAATATCACTGATACTTTCATGACCATTATCCTTTTTTAAATAGATTAAAAAGCCCCCCAGCTGACAATGTTCACATAAGGAACACTTACTCTTAGTTGATTTGTCGCATTTTTAAAGACTGCTACTGAGTCAAACAATTGTACGACAACCACGTTTTGCAGCACATCTCCATTGACTAAATGAACACGCGGCAGCGGAATGCCGAGCTCAAGCCACGGGCGCAGCAATTCTTTAATCTCTGACGCACTCCCTTCCTCACTTTCCTCTAAAAGATGAAGAAGAAGTATAATCAACACAACTTCAAGTATTCCTTCTGTTTCTAGTAATTCTTCGTTCCAGCCATTTAATAGTTGTTCAAATTCCATTCAGATTCCCTCTTTCTTCTCGTTTGATCTTTACTAGAGTATGAGGATCACTTCATTTAGCATCAGCATTTGAAAACATTTTTCAAAAATGTGTGAAGTCATTAAATGAAAAAAAGAACAAGGAATGAGCATTCTGCTTATACCAAAAAAAGAGAACGGCATATACATAGTGGTGTGTTTGAATGGATGAAGAAAGGATGGGGAAAACATGAGCGAAAAGCGTGCCGAATTAAAAAAAGAGCTATTAAAGCTGTTTTTCAAACCGCTTAGTCATGCGTTAACAGTTAATCTCGAAGAAGGAGGAGTTCAAGTGGAAGAAAAATTGAACGATTTATTTAGTGAGGTAGCTGCTGAAGCATCACCTTCAGATTCTGCTACAACACTCGACGTATCTCAACCAGCAAGATGGATTTTCGCAAGACTTGCACCTGGAACAGTCATTAGCATTGTCATGGACTCAGGTGACTTAATCGGACCCGTTCAATTCGTATCATTCGATGCTTCAACAGGTGTTGTTTTCGTCACACAAGAAAGCTCTGTGACACCTACAGGCTCTGCAACGACTCTATTAGATGTAGATAAAGTAGAAAGTGTTACGTTCACATCTTAATGTGAGAGGGCCATCATGAAGCTTCTTTATATCAGCTCTGGCTACGGTGGAATCTATCGGATGTTCGATCAATGGATAGAAGAGAGCTTCATTGATTCCCCCTTTTCATGCGTCAAGGTGGATAGGGAAACTCTACCCGCTCATATGCACAAAATCCGGACATTTTCTCCGGATTTTGTTTTCATGATGATCGGTGATCATATTCCAACAGAACTGCTTCATCAATTCAAACAAGAAAAGATCCCCATTGTACTGTGGATGACAGAAGACCCTTTTTATATAGATGTGTCAGCTGCATGTGCAAGTGATGCACAGCTGATCTTAACGATTGACGAAGGTGCTTTGTCATTTTACAAACAACTAGGCGCTAATCACACGCACTACTTTCCCATTCCGACCAATACACACGTATTTCAGAAAAAAGAATCACCACATGAGTCGTGCATCTATGACATTGCACTTATTGGCTACCCTTATCCAAACCGCATTAAAGCCATTGATACACTCTTACATCAAAACAAATGGCGCATTCTCGTAGCAGGAAAAGAGTGGCATCGCGTGTTGAATAAATCACGCAGACGATATCGCGATCTCACACTGATGACCCACTGGCTGAGTCCCGAGCAGATGGCAGACATCTATCAAACATCAGCCATTGTTCTGAATCCGCACAGGCCCGCGCAATTTGCCTATAATCAAAACAAAGCCAATGTTCAAAATATGAGCCTCAACAACAGAGCATTTGATATCGCTGCAAGCGGAGGCTTTCAGTTGACAGATCTACAACCGTCACATGCATTTTCAAGCTTCGCTTTTTACACACATGAAAACGATTTGATTAAGCAGGTCGAGCACTATGTAAAAAACCCTCAACAAAGACAAACGGTTGCAGAGAACAATTACGAGCAAGTCGTTCGCTGGAACACATTTGATACGCTGCCTTACAGACTTTATGAAATAGTCAAAAGCGCCCTATGACCGGGCGCTTTTTCTAATTGCCATCATCTTATGCCGTTCCTTCTGCATCTTGTCGAGCCAATAAAATCTTCTCTGCCTTTTTCCGATCTTCCTCACTTTTCACAACAAGCGATTGCGCATGATCCATCATATATGCACCAACAGATCCTTCTAAAAAGGAATGAATGCATTCTTTTGCATATGGAACATGAAACGCATAGACAGTTCCATTTAAACGTCCATACGTATAAGGGTGCTCCTGAGTTGGTACAAAAAAATAATGATTGTCCTTATACAGGCTGGCTTCATTGGTGTCATGAAGTGTCCAAGTTTCATTTGGATTTTCTAACGCCTCTGTAAAAGAAGCCGCACAATCATATCCCCCCTCTACTAGAAGCTGCAAGCAGTTCTCAATATCTGCCGTCTGCCTTAGTGGTGATGCTGGATGCAAATACAAAACAATATCAAACGTCTTTCCCTCTCGTTCTAAATAAGCAAGTGCATGCTTCACAGCTACTAAAGAAGGTGTTTGTTCCGTCACATGTGTGCTTGGCAGTTCAATCACATTTGCTCCGTAGTGAGATGAAATGATTTGAGTATTCACATCCTCTGAAGATACGATGACTTCATCTAATTCAATCATTTGTAATAATGGCTGAATGGTCCAATAGATCAGCGGCCGCTCCGCCAATACGCGAATGTGTTCAGCATGATGTCCCTGCTTGCTGCTAAAAGCTGGTATCATAGCTAAAATACGATTTCCCCTATACATGTATGATCTTCTCCCCTCGCGCAGCTCAGTATCAGAGAATAAATTCTGAGAGCTGAACTGATCACCGTACTGAAGTTCTTCAGGTGCCTCGCTATTCTACTTAATCTTCTATCTCTACATATTCTATTAAGTCGTCAAGCAGATGGTTATAATTGGTTCACCTAATTTATGCATAAAGTGGTTCTTTTCCTCAAACGTCTTCCACTCTTTCACATATGATGCAAAGTAGAGAAATGAGAGTTGGGGGATTAGATATGTCCAAACAAATAGAAACGAGTTTGAAGACCTTTTTTCGTGACAAAATCATCTTGGTCACAGGCGGTACGGGTTCGATTGGCCGGCAGATTGTGAAAAAATTAACAGCCTGCTCTCCTAAAAAGGTCATTGTCTTCAGTAAAGATGACAGTAAACAATACATGATGAAAAACGAATATGCGGCGCATCCAGAGGTCGTATTTGCACTTGGAGATGTGCGGGATGCCAGCCGCGTCAGGCAGCTTGCCAAAGGGGTAGATATCATCTTCCATGCAGCTGCACTCAAACAAGTACCCACCTGCGAAGATAATCCGTTTGAAGCTGTCCAAACCAACATCATCGGCGGACAGCATGTCATTGAAGCAGCACTTGAACATGAAGTCAGTCATGTTGTCAACATTTCAACCGACAAAGCGGTTTCTCCGACAAATGCCATGGGAGCTACAAAATTAATTTCAGAAAAATTGTTTTTTCAAGCGAATGAAAGTATTTCAAATCAGAAAACGAGGTTTTGCTCTGTCCGGTTTGGCAATGTGCTTGGATCAAGGGGTTCCGTCATCCCCATCATGCTTCAACAGTTGTTAAATGAACAACCTCTAACTGTAACTGATCCTAAGATGACACGCTTTTTTATGTCTATCGAAGAAGCTGTATCCCTCACGCTTGAAGCAGCTATCATGATGAAAGGCGGCGAAACATTCATTCTCAAGATGGAGTCATTACAGCTGGCTGATCTATTGAAAGCATTTCATGAATATGCCGGTCAGATTAATGTTCCTTCTCCTGATATTCTCGTTGTCGGAAAAAGACCTGGAGAAAAACTTCACGAGGAGCTCACATTCCCTCACGAGGCAGATGCACTGTTTGAACATGAACAATTTTATGCCATTTTACCAAGACCACATCTTCACCCTCATTTTCAAAAAGTCCATTTGACCCATTACACATCAAACGAAGCACCGCTCATTACAAAAGAGAAACTGTTTCACATCATTGAACAATTACATCATACCCACCATAAAAAATAAAAAAATCGTCACACGGAAGCAGCTGACTTCCATGTGACGATTTTTAAATCAATTATTGAAAGATGTGTTTCAAATGACCGTAGCCTTCTTTTTCAAGATCATCCTTCGGGATAAACTTTAAAGCGGCAGAATTAATACAATACCGAAGACCGTTTGGCCCTGGGCCGTCAGGGAATACATGACCAAGGTGAGAGTCGGCCGTCTTGCTGCGCACTTCAGTCCGCACCATGCCATGGCTCGTATCTACTTTCTCTTCTACCTCTTGATCTTCAATCGGCTTTGTAAAACTTGGCCAGCCGCAATGGGCATCAAATTTATCTAAAGAAGAAAACAATGGTTTGCCTGAAATGATATCTACATAAATGCCCTCTTCCTTATGATCCCAAAATTCATTTTGAAATGGCGGCTCAGTGCCATTATTTTGCGTCACTTCGTACTGCATTCGGTTTAATTCTTTGATGCGCTGCTCTTTTTCGTTAGCCATTATTTATCACTCCAATGAGATTGAATAAAACCTGCTCTGCCCGAACCGACATGGTATCGTTCGTAGTGCATTTTGTTCTTTTTATAATAATGCTGATGATATTCCTCAGCAGGATAAAAAGGACTAGCCTCTAAAATTTCTGTCACGATTGGCTTTTGGAAAATTCCACTTTGGCTCAGCTGCTCTTTTGATGTTTCTGCAAGTTGCCTTTGTTTTTCATTGTGGACATAAATCCCTGTACGGTAGGACTCTCCTCTATCACCAAATTGTCCTCCATCATCTGTTGGGTCTATTTGCTGCCAATATAGTTCTAATAGCTTCTCATACGGAAAAACGTCTGGATCAAAGGTAATTTGAACGGCTTCTCTATGGCCTGTCGTATTTGTACATACTTCCTCATAGGTTGGATTCACTGTATGTCCGCCAGTATACCCTGATTCAACTTTGATAATGCCTGGCTGTTCATCAAAAGGTTTAACCATACACCAGAAACAGCCTCCAGCAAATGTGGCTAATTCTTGTTTTTCAGACATATTAGTGCCCCCTTCATTTAAAAAATGGTATCATCATATTATAACATGATAAAAAATAATGAAAATGATACGACTTGTATACCTAAAAACAAATGAAAGCATTCTGTCGTATCTTAAAATATAATGGGGGTTTAATGATTGGAACAAAGAAAACAAATGATGTATGAAATGGATACTTTACTGAGAACCGTATTTAAGCAAATACGTTATGAAATTAACAGCTTGCTTGAAAACGAATTATCTCGGAATGAATTTCTCATTTTAAATCTGCTGCGTGAACAAGGCGCAAAAAAAGTAACGGAATTCGCCTCAATTCTCGGTGTATCAGCAAGCCATATTACAGCTGTAACCGACACACTTGTAGAAAAAGGCTGGATCACTCGTATCCGTTCAAAAGAGGATCGACGCATCATCAAAATCCACTTAACCGATAAGGGTAAGGAAATTACTGAGCATTTTGAGAAAAAGAAAACAGAATACTTCATGGAACGATTTGAATCATTTGATGATGAAGAACTGAAAACGATGATCAAGTTATTTAAAAAGCTGGATAAAAGTCAAAAGGATTAAGCATAGATTTTAGCGTGGAGGACATGCTACGGATAAAAAGGTGGAATGAACCATGACAAGTCCATATCTTTGTCCGAACTGCAAAACCAACAGAACGCGTTTTAACCTCATCGAGCAGCATTCAGAACCTGTGAAACTTGATCCAGCAACTGGAGCTATTGTCGAAACATATGAAGGAGATCAGCTTTCTCCTTTTCACATGAACTATCAAGGACCGAAAATCAAAGTCCAGTGCGGCGTTTGCGGATTAATTGAGGATGAAAAAACGTTCATTAAGTTGGCTGAATATCATCAATATTCATCTCCTTCTTAATACGAGAGCCTGACACTTTTTGTCAGGCTTTTTTCTATGTTTCTTTTGCCTATACAGATCGTCCCTTTCTTGCATACGCTACAAAAAACACATTGCAGAGAAAGAAGGGATAAAGACGTGCAGCAGCTCTACGAGATGAATCAATTTCTATATCGTCCATTAGCTACCTTCCCCCCATACCATCCGAAAAACACCATTTCCAAAGCTGTTATTCGATTATTTCACGCTGCACCGGATTTAAGTGAGCTTGCTGTATTTGTAAATCAGCAGCCAATCCAAAAAAAGCTGCCATACGGTCAGCTGTCTGCTTATATGGAATGGGATGAGGGTGTTTATGAGATAGAAGTATTTAAGCTGGCTACAAAAGAAAGAATTCTTTCTTCTCGTATGATGATTAATGGAAACGAGACTTACACGCTATGTATCACAGGAGCTCGTACCGGCTTTGCGCTGCTCACAGAAAAGCAAGACTCGCTGATTAAGCAAGATGAGCTATCAGCACTCACGTTTATCCAGCTGTCACCAGACCTCCCTTTCATTGATATATATGAACGAGATCAAGGCATCTTATCAAAGGAGCTCGGATATGTAAACGGCACCCAAACCCACCACTTCTCTCCGAATAAGTATCACTTTGAATTAAAAGCTGCCGGTACTCAAAGTGTACTGCTAGATATTCCGAAAGTTCACCTGCAAACAAAGCGGGCCTATCTTATTTTACTTCATGGATTTGCAAACGGAGAGCCAGAGCTAATGGCAAAAGTCGTCTTGTCTCACCAAATGTAAAAAGAGCCTTTCCAAATGGAAAAGGCTCTCAGCGTGTAGACAAAGCCTCGCATTCGGTGTCAGTCCTGCGTGCCGGTGCTCACGAATGTCACATTCACTCTGCGCCAGTACTCGTCCTTCCTAGAATGCAAAGGTTTTCTATTCCGCTGAAAAGAAGACAAATAGCCTTTCCAAATGGAAAAGGCTATTTACGAGACATCTTCAGCTTTTTCTTGTTTTTGAAAATCAAAAGCAAGAATCATGGTACCTAAAAATAATGCACAATAGGCGATATTTAAGTAAAACTGGTCGATATTTTCTGCTTTTAAATGAGAGGCAGCTGTCATGCCAAAGTATGCAGCAAATAAGAGCGACAGTAAACTAAAATATTGATAGACTCGCTTCATAGTTTCACTCCTGACTTACACGTTCTATTGCTTTGGATGATAATATGAGAATTCAATTTCATCATTCTCAAGATCAATTTTGTTCGCTTTGACATACATATCATTCGTCAGCGGCATTTCTGAAAGGCGCACTTCCACCGTTTTTTGGTCTGGTTTCACATGAACGAAATCAGGCAGTTCATAGAATTGACCCATGTAGCTTAAAACAAAACTGATTGGGATGCTTAATTGTCCAATTGAAAAGTCATCTACTTTCAGCAGAACATCCCCATTATCTTCAACAGATGGTGTAAATGATACATTTGCATTAATCGTTGAAGAAAAAGCTTTGATTGCACCTGTTACTTTCACATCTTGGTCAATCGCAACATGAAAATCGGGCATATCGCTTGATCCTTGGTTTTTCAAATAATCATTGACAAAGCTGGTAAGCGACTCTTTTGAACTAGAAATGTTAAAAGCATACTCGCTGTTTACTTCTTTTTTCGAAGCGGATTGATCGCTCGGCAGCAGCATGAAAATACCGCATACAAGAACAATCAATAGATTAATTGACAGTAAAATAAAAAATAAACTCTTCCATTTTTTCATCTTTTCACCCTATTCCTTCGGCAGTCCTTCTTTTTTCACTTCTGAGAATAAACGATTTGCCATAAGAGAGTACCCCTTTTGGTTTGGGTGGAAATCATCATCTGCCAGTAATTTTTCATCTTTATCATCTTCAAATAAATCTGCTACATCGATCATATCAGCATTGCCGTCTTTTTTTAGTTCTTTTTCGGCAGCAGCATTCCAGTCTTTGACGACCTCATCAATATCTCTCAGCTCAGACAAGCTGAATTTAAAAGGATTGTACATACTGACATACATGATCTTTGCATGGTCATTATGCTCTCTTAATTGAGCAAGAATGGTCTTAAAACGCTCTTCAAAAGGACCTTGCTCTTTTTGAAAAGGAGCAAATGTCAAGTTGAGCACATTTTGACGGACGACATGCATTAAGTCATTTCCGCCGATCGTAAAGAAAATATAATCAGCGTCTTTCAGTCCATCCTGCACTTTTTTTTCTTTTAATCTTTTTAATAAATCTACCGTTCTACTGCCTTTAATGGCATAGTTTTTTAATGTAACAGACTGTACACCGTCCACCGCTTCTATCTTGTCACGGGTGATGCCGGCATATCCTTTTTTATTTTGATCTCCGATTCCTTCTGTTAAGGAATCTCCAACCGCTGCGATCGTAATATGTTCTTTTACGTTTTGTGTGTCTTCTAGTTTATCCTTTATGCCAGCCTCTTGTGCGGAACATGCAGAAAGAACAAAAGCTAGAGACATCACAATCAAAATCAAACGAGCCTTCAAACGATGATGTCCCTCCTTTTTCTGATTAAAAAAGTGTATCATGTTTTCGCTCATTTGAACATCCTTATACTAGCTTCGATTCAGTGTTTTGATGTCCTTGATGATTTCATCATATGGCGTATTTTGAACACCATCATAGTTTTTCATCACTTTTCCTTCTTGATCAACGAGGAAAAACAGAGATTGGTGTATTACTTGGTCTTCGTCTTCAGGTTTTTTCACAATCGTCTTAAAGCTTTTCATTGCAAATTTTTCAATCGCTGACTGCGAGTAACCAGTGAGAAAATCCCAATTTTTAAAGGATAATGGATATGCTTTTGCAAATTCCTTTAGCTTTTTCGGTGAATCCACCTCTGGGTCGACGCTAAATGAAATGATGTGCGCATCCAATTTTTCTTCTTTTAACCGTTTTTGTAGCTCTGTCATATGTGCGGTCATCGGCGGGCAAATCGTTTCACAGCTTGTGAAAATAAAATCTGCCACCCAGACTTTCCCCTTTAAATCGTCGAGCGACACCTTTTGACCATCCTGGTTTTGATACTCAAACGGCTGGATTTGATAATTTAATGCATCCTTGATTTGTCCATTTGAACATGAGACTAAAAGAAGCACGCTTATAATCGTAAGCGCACCAAATAAGGCTCCCCTTTTTGTATACATGACAATTACATCCCCTTTTCAATCAATCGGTATAAAAAGTAAAGCCTATAGCGCCCTTACCAGTATGACAGGAAATAATCGGTGTTGTATAAGCGATGTCAACTAGTGCATCAGGTGTGTGATCAAGCAGTGCTGCTTTAAGCTTTTCTGCAAGTTCTAATGCGTCTGCATGTGCAATCCCAATTGCCTGAACGGTTTTCCCTTTCACCGCCTGTACATACTGTTTTGTCAAATAGCGGACAAGAGCGGAGTAACTTCTCACATTCGCTTCTGGTGTGTATATGCCGTCTGTTAAGCTGGCAATTGGTTTAATATGAAGAAGTGAACCGATCAGCGCCTTTCCTCTTCCAATTCGTCCACCTTTCACGAGATTTTCTAATGTATCGATTGTGACAAATAGCTTTGTTTTAAGACGAATTTTGTCCATTTCTTTGAGGATGTCATCACGGCTTGCCCCTTTTTTTGCAAGCTCTGCTGCTTTGGTGACTTGAAACCCTAAACCATAGGAAATAAAATTCGAATCGATGACAGTAATATTTCCGTCTACCATTTTAGAAGCGCTTTCAGCAGTTTGAACCGTACCACTCATCCCACCAGTTAAATGGATACTAATGACTTCGCTTCCATCTGCCGTCAGTTTTTCATATAATTCGACGAATTGACCGATGGCAGGTTGAGACGTTTTCGGCAGTTCCTCAGCGGCCTCCATTTTTTCAATAAATTCATCTGGCTGTATGTTCACTCGGTCAATATAATCAACCCCAGAAATGGAGATATTGAGCGGAATGACATGAATGGAAAGATCATTGATTTTTTCTTGCGGAAGGTCCACAGTTGAATCTGTTACAATTTTAATTTGTTTCACTATCGTCTCATCCTTGCTGTCTTAGTCTTTACATATGATATTACCTTATTTCGTGCATACTTGAAAACAACTGTCAGAACGTTTTTGAAATTGTCACATTTTCTTCTTTTCATGTAAAAAATCCTTGCCAAGATGAGTAGCCGCCATTTGAAAATGGCCGCTCACTCTCTTTAGCAAAGATTCCAATTTACGCATTGTGTTTTAGTGTAGGCTCTTGGTAGATCTGTTCATATGTGCTCCACTTGACGTTACGTTTCACATCCTCCCTGAAAGAGTACACATGCCTCTTTCCCTTAGATACATAGACTTTTTTCAAGAAAGCTTCAAGTCTAAAGGTGAGCATGAAACCATAGGATTCATCTCCCTTTAAAACAGGGACTTCTGTTACCTTGATCTGAGCTCCATCCATCCGTCTAAAACATATTGTTTTGAGCAGCACAAACGATCAATCCTCTTTTCCAATTATCTGTTAAGCCTAAATAAATAGGTGGAATAAATCTTGATCTTTATTCACTTCAACATAGTGGAAGCCTTTTTTATTCATTCGGTCAATCAGCGCTGCATAGTCATCTCTTTCTTTCAATTCGATCCCAACAAGCGCAGGTCCTTTGCTTCGGTTATTCTTTTTCGTATATTCAAAGCGTGAGATATCATCATTTGGCCCTAACACTTCATCTAAAAATTCCCTGAGAGCACCTGCTCTTTGCGGAAAATTAACGATGAAATAATGCTGGAGTCCTTCATAAATCATGGAGCGTTCTTTGATTTCTTGCATTCGGCCAATGTCATTATTGCCTCCGCTGACAATACAAACGACATTTTTCCCTTTAATCTCCTCACGATGTGCATCTAAAGCCGCGATCGGTAACGCACCCGCTGGCTCAGCTACAATTGCACATTGATTATACAGCTCTAAAATGGTTGTACATACTTTTCCTTCTGGTACAAGACTAATCTTATCGACAACAGACTGAAGCGATGTAAACGTCTTTTCGCCAATCCGCTGAACCGCTGCTCCGTCTACAAACTTATCTATTGAATCAAGTGTGACAACCTCCCCTTTCTCGTGGGAAGCATGAAGTGAGGCGGCACCAAGCGGCTCGACTGCAATAATTTCTGTTTCTGGTGCGATATTTTTAATATACGTGCCAACGCCAGATAACAAACCTCCGCCCCCAACACTTGCAAATAAAAAGTGAGGCTCCACTTCGATATCATTTAATATTTCTACAGCAGTTGTTCCTTGTCCTGCCATGACATCTAAATCATCAAATGGATGGATAAATTCCCGCTTTTCCTTATCTCCGCATTTGACTGCTTCATGATACGAATCATCAAAGGTATCTCCGGTTAAGATAATGTCAACATATTCTTTTCCGAAAAGCTCCACTTGCGATACTTTTTGCCTTGGTGTGGTAGCAGGCATAAAGATTTTCCCGTGGATACCTAAATATTTGCAAGAATAGGCAACGCCTTGTGCGTGATTTCCTGCACTGGCACAAACAATGCCGTTTTCTAGTTTTTCTTTTGGCAACTGGCTCATTTTATTAAAAGCGCCTCTTAATTTAAAAGAACGAACAACTTGCAGGTCCTCTCTTTTTAAGTAGACATTACATTCATATCGTTCAGAAAGTCGCTCATTTTTTTGAAGTGGTGTATGAATCACTACATCCTTCAAATTTTGATGGGCTTTTAAGATGTCTTTCACTTGAATTAGCGTGTTTTCTTTGAGCAACGGTTTCATGTACAAGATCCTTTCTCTTTAACCTTATTTAATTTGTCATTATAACATGAATATTCAAAAAATAAACCAATAGATCATGGATCGGAGATAAATTTCATGAACTTTTTCGTTTTTCTATACATTTGTTCTAATTGGGTGTTATAATAAAACCAATTAGAACCAAAAGAAAGGAATCGCTCGATGACCACACATCCGTTTGCTAATATATATGGAGAACACCAAGATATAAAACACGCCATTCATTTGGCAAAACAATTCACGAAAAACGATCAGCCTGTGTTGATCACAGGTGAAATTGGAACAGGCAAATCACGCTTTGCACAAGAAATGGCCCATTCATTTGCTGCGCAGGCTTCGATGAAATATATCTATTGCCCCATTGTAGATGAAGTGACTTTGCAGGAAGCATTTACTCATGCGGCAAATCATGTGCTTTATTTAGACGAAGTCAGCGCACTCAGTATTCCTATGCAGCATCAGGTCATTCGTTTTCTCGAAGTTTCTCCTGCAACAAAAATTATTGCTTCTTCGTCTTTATCATTAGAGGCGATGAGCGTTTTGTCCAGTTTTTTACCTGAGCTGTTTTATCGGCTCAATGTGCTTCATATCCCTCTCCCGCCTTTAGAAGATCGAAAAACAGATATTCCTATTTTAACCGCTGCTTTCTTTCAAGAACTGAACATGACGCCTGATATCGACTCAAGTGTGTGGGAAGTCTTACAGCAATATTCGTTTGAAGGGAATGTCCAGGAGCTCAAAAATATCGTTCATTATGCAGCCGCGATTCTCGAAGGGCAAACAGTTTTCTTGCATCACTTGCCACCTTTTGTATTATTACCTCAACAAACAGCTGGTAAAGGAAAAAAAGAAGAACACCAGCTCACGCTTATGGAGAAACAAGAATTTGTTTTCTTACTCGAAGCCATTAAGTCTCTAAATGAAAAAGGAGAAGCAGCCAGCAGACGTATCTTGTCTGAGTTAAGCAAACAAGGCGACATCCCGCTGACCCCTCAGCAAGTCAGGAGTCGATTAGATGATCTTGAGAAAAAAGCCTATGTGACAAAAGGGAAAGGCAGAGCTGGAACGAAGATTACACTTGAAGGTCTCTCATTTCTGAAGTCGCTTGATGGTTATATACCGGTTCAATAAAGGAGGACATCCATTGTTTACTGTAAAAGAAGAAATTGCCAACGCAATTACACATGGCATTGGCGTCATTTTATCCATTCCCGCCATTGTTTTTCTCGTTTTATTCGCTGTTCAATACGGCACTGTCACTGACATTATTAGCTTTTCGATATTTGGCGCGTCGATGCTGCTGCTTTATTTAAGCTCTACTTTGCTTCATAGCATTCGGCACAAAAAAACAAAAGATGTATTTGAAATCCTTGACCACTCTGCGATTTATGTATTGATTGCTGGTACATATACGCCATTTTTGCTTGGCCCATTAAAAGGCGCACTTGGCTATACTCTTCTTGCAATCGTATGGGCGCTTGCTGCAGGCGGTATCGTTTTTAAAATCTTTTTCGTCAAACGGTTTATCATTGTATCCACCCTTGTTTATTTATTAATGGGCTGGATGATTATCATCGCAATTAAACCTCTGTACGTTCAATTAACAGGAGCTGGATTCAGCCTCTTACTATTAGGCGGTATTTTGTATTCAGTCGGAACGATCTTTTATATTTGGCGGAAAATTCCCTATCATCATGCGATTTGGCACAGCTTTGTTCTCGGCGGAAGTGCATCCATGTTCTTCTGCATTCTATTTTATTGCGTCAACATCCCAGCATGATCAAAAAACCAGCATCCACACTCGGATGCTGGTTTTTTCTATGCGCGCTTTTGTGCGTAATCACTCATCTTGACCGGTGCTTTTATATGGATATCGACATTAACTGGACGAAGTCTTTTGACGATCTTCCCTGTTAAAAGACGGTCTGTGCCGCTTGTTTCAACCGGAACAAGTGAGCAGTTACATTCTTCAGCAAGCGTTTCTGCCATGACACGATACTGTTCAGAAAGCAACAGACTCTGGCCAGATAGAACTCTTTCTCTTGCTTCTTCTAATAACGCCTCATCAGATTGATTCTGCTTGATCACCGCCATCTTCTTCAACCATTGTTTTAAGATGGGATAGCGAAACAGATGCGGTTTTGCCATAAAAGCAAATGGCTTCTCTAAGTGACCAATCAGCAATGTCGTCGTCACTGGGTGATGTGCTTCTGTGACATAAATAACAGGACCATCTGGCAGCTTTTTTTGCTGATGAATGGTCATGACCGATCCTGATTGATCAATACACCCTCTGGCAAACCTTTTTGCATGCTCATGGATGAGATGCATTCGTTTCGTATAGGAAATGCGTGGATCCGTTAATTCATGATCATACAAATGCCTTATACTTTTAAAAAAGGATACAACAACATAAATCGTTAAAAACCAATAACGAAACAACCGTACTCCTCCTACTCACTTATCCTTCTTTTCTGTCATAGACGACAAATTCATAATTGTAGGGGTTCTTTTCGTCACGATGGCCTTTTTCACGTGATACAACCGTCCAATTCTCTTCATCGTAATAAGGGAAGAAACGGTCGCCTTCAAATGAATGATGGATGTGCGTGATATATAGACGATCTGCGTATGGCATCATTTCCTCATACAGCTTAGACCCGCCAATGATCAATAATTCTTCCTCGGTCTTCGCAATGGTTAAAATATCATCGATTGAATGAACTACCTCGCATCCTTCAGCTTGAAAAGAAGAACTTGTGGTTAACACGATATTCCGGCGGTTAGGCAGTGCTCGTCCAATTGATTCAAACGTTTTTCTGCCCATGACAATGGTATGGCCACTTGTGACTTTTTTAAAATACGCTAAATCAGCGGGTAAATGCCAAGGCATTTGATTATCTTTGCCAATGACTCTGTCTTTTCCTGTCGCCACTATCATGGAAATCATACACTGACTTCTCCTTTAATATGCGGATGTGGATCATAGTTCTCGAGCACAAAATCATCAAACGTAAAATCAAAAATACTTTTGACATCTCTAGTGATGCGAAGCTGCGGAAGTGTGCGCTCCTCACGCTCTAACTGCATTTTGACCTGCGGAAGATGATTTTGATAAATATGAGCATCTCCTAGCGTATGAATAAACTCTCCTGGCTCAAGGTTTGTCACTTTGGCAATCATCATCGTTAGAAGTGCATACGAAGCAATATTGAAAGGCACACCTAAAAAGATATCTGCCGAACGTTGATAGAGCTGGCACGATAATTTACCGTTTGATACATAAAATTGAAACAAGCAATGACAAGGAGGCAGCGCCATCTGATCAATTTCTCCTGGATTCCACGCACTGACAATCAATCTTCTCGAATTAGGATGATTCTCTATATCATGGATCAGCTTGCTGATCTGATCTACTGTCTCTCCGTCTCCACTCGCCCATGATCTCCACTGCGCACCATACACACGCCCTAGCTCTCCATTTTCATCTGCCCATTCATTCCAAATACGGACACCATTTTCTTGAAGATATTTGACATTTGTATCACCTTTTAAAAACCACAGTAACTCATGAATGATTGATTTCAGGTGTAATTTCTTTGTTGTTAATAAAGGAAACCCTTCCTGTAAATCAAATCTCATTTGGTAACCGAACGTGCTGATAGTGCCTGTTCCTGTTCTGTCACCTTTTTCATCCCCGTGCTGTAATACATGACGGCATAACTCTTTGTATTGTTTCATTTTTTTCATCCTTTATTTATGTTCTTGTTGTAGTTTACCTTATTTCTGCTTTTGTTGAAACCAAAAAAACATGTCTGCAAGATGAGCAGACATGTTTTTCTTTTTATGCTTGATTCACTCGATCCTGCTCTTCGTCCTTAATATCTTGGTGTGAGTGAGCTATGCGACTTGCTGCTGCAGCCGCAAGCGCAGCGACAAGGTCATCGAGGAAGGTGTGTACTTCACCAGGACGACCTTCATCTAATTCTCTAATGATACCAAATTTCTCTTTGTCTAGATAACCGAAGTTGGTCAAACCGATTGATCCATATACATTGACAATGGAGAGCGGAATAATCTCATCAATTCCATATAGCGGTTCATCTGTTTCAACTAAATGCTGCAAAGGTTCTGGCAAAAGTTTTTTTTCTGCCAGCTGATCAAGAGCAAGTCCTGTCAAAACTGCGTGGACAATTTCCCTTTTATTCAGCACTTTTTCAACATTTTCAATGCAGACACTAAGTGGAAGATTTGGGTTGTATTTCTCTTGGAGTTTCAGCACAATGTGTGCAATATCTTCTATTTTCACTCCACGCTCGTTTAACATCTGTTTTGTAATGCGAACCATTTCGTTCATTGTATACTTTTTCAATTGGCATGACATCTCCTTCTAGTGGCTCATCCAGCTCGGCGGGGTGTTTTTATCCCAGTAAATATTACCGAGTTCATGATGCGTCTGGAATCCATCTTCTGCTGTATGGTAGTGAAAGTTAAACCAATATCCGCTGTGAGGCGGCTGATCTCTCCTGACATGAAAACGAAGCAAATCTTCTCCAGTCTTTCTATTATAAATGTGGAAGATTTTTTCCCCATTTCCGCTTGAAGGCTGATCAGTTAAAACAACATCTTGAAATTTTTCGTCATCTTTGAAATTTGTTAAAAAGTCGGTTAACACTTGTTCAATTTTTGGTTGAATCTCTTCTCTATACTCGTCCTCAATGACAGGTGTGATTTTACGACCAAATTTGAGAAAGGATTGGTTTTCTGCACTTGATAGAACCTCTTGCTTATATTGCTCAAAGGGGTCTACCCGCTCTTTGTTGTCTTCTTGCGAAAATTCCCAGCTGCGCGTATCATCTGATGTATCATAAACTGCTGTATAAGGTGATTTATCAGATGAAGAAAGTTCAGATGGCTTGTCTGTCATCAAAGCTGATGGAGGAGAGATTAAACCAAAAGTCGCAATCGTAAAGAGTGCAACGAGCGTTTTTCTCATCCACATTTTCATGATATCTAATTCCTTCCATAAGTTATCATACTGCTATTCTAGCATATAATGAATTTTCAGTCATTCAATTTGGTCATTGAGTTGAGACTTTCTTTTTCATGATAAAACGTTTACAATGACAGTAACGACGACTAAAATTTGGGAGGAATGGATATGCTTGAAGGATTTTTCATCACAGCTTCCTTGCTGACGTTATTTTATTTTGTCTATATGGAGATCACCGATTAAAAGCCCTGAAATAGGGCTTTTTTAATTGTTAAGAGTGATTAAAGTTTTGTTGATTTGTCTTCTTCTATTGAGATATATCCGTAATGGAATTGGGCGGTTTTACGTTTCATCACCTGAAATTGATAGGAATCAGTGGTAAATCGTGTGCTTTTCCAATGATCTTTTAAAACCACTCTTTTTCTAGCCACTCTCATTGCTTCTTTCACAGCGGTTTCATGGTCAAAATGATGCTCAGCTGCATGACGAAGCGGCATCATACTAGCAGACTCTTGTATGGTTTCTTCAAACATCGGGTCAAAATAGACGATATCATAGGATCGATCAGGGAGCTTCTTTAACTGCTCAATACTATCCCCGCTGATGACAGATATCCGTTTCATCGCTTCGTCTGCCTCTTTCACACCCGTTTCCCAAGTGCTGAGTCCTTCTCGAACAAGCAATGCCGTCATCGGATTTTTTTCAATACCGGCCACTTTTCCATTGGCTCCTGTAGCGCAGCTTGCGGTAATCGCATCAGATCCTAAGCCAAGCGTACAATCTAAAAAGGAATCGCCCGGCTTTAATTGTGCTGCTTCTATTAACGGATCTTTTTCCCCTCGCAGAACCCGCTTCACCCTAAACATCGCTGAGCTTGGATGGAAAAAGAACTTTTCACCATTTGGCTGATACCATTCAAATCGTTCTTTCCCAACAACCAGTACATCCCCCCGCTTGATCGCAAGCTGTTTGACAGATTGTTTGCGCCGCTCGATATACTCACCATGCAAGTCCTTTGCGAGGGCCTTTGCCGTTTCAATTGTTTGTTCATTTGCTCTAAAGCTTGTTGTAATGAGCATGTCGTTCCTCCATTATAATCAAGAAAAAATGCCCTGATGGATCACAGGACATTTCAACATTTGTATTAGCAATGTTTTTCAAATGCAGATAAGACGTTCTTCATAATATCTTCCATTTCATGACCCTCAATTTCGTCACGCGGGATAAAATGAACAAGTTCATTTCCTTTTAAAAGTGCCATAGATGGAGAAGATGGCTCCTCACCTGTGAAGTATTCTCTCATTTTAGCCGTAGCTTCCCGGTCCTGACCAGCAAAGACCGTCACCATTCGATCTGGTGCTTTTTCTGCTTTCATGACAGCTTGAGTAGCAGCAGGGCGTGCTAAACCGGCAGCACATCCGCATACGGAATTGACGACAACAAATGTTGTTCCTTCTGCTGCCTGCATCGTTTTTTCTACTTCTTCTTCAGTCGTCAATTCTTGAAACCCTGCACTTGTCAGTTCTTGGCGCATTGGTACGACGAGCTGACGCATATATTCTTCATATGCCATTGACATAAAAAAGCCCCCTCTATAATCCTTATGTTGTGAATAAAGGATACTATAGAGAGAGCCAATTTTCAAATGTTCAATTTCACATTAAATTTTCATGATTCCACCTGTATTGGCTGATGTCACAAGTTTTGAGTATCTGGCAAGGTAACCTGTTTTTACTTTTGGCTCAAAGCCTTTCCAGTTTGCTTTTCTTTTTTCCCATTCTTCTTCCGGGACATCTACGCTTAAAATGCGTTTTTCGATATCGACAACGACATGATCACCATTTTCAACAAAGGCAAGCGGGCCACCTTCTGCTGCCTCTGGAGAGACGTGTCCAATAGACAATCCGCGAGAAGCACCGGAGAATCGTCCGTCTGTAATTAAAGCAACCTTTGGACCAAGTCCCATTCCAACAATTTGTGAAGTTGGTGCAAGCATTTCAGGCATGCCTGGACCGCCTTTAGGTCCTTCATAACGAATAATGACAACATGTCCTGCTTCTACTTTTCGATTAATGATTCCTTCAAGTGCTTCCTCTTGGGATTCAAATACGATCGCAGGTCCTTCATGACGCGTAATGCCGTCTTGTACACCGCCTGTTTTAATGATCGCTCCATCTGGCGCAAGGTTTCCAAATAAAACGGCTAAACCGCCCTTTTCAGTAAATGGCTTGTCAATTGGATAAATGACGTTATAATCTTTTACCTCATGCCCCGCGATGTTCTCACCTAACGTTTTCGCTGTGACGGTCATGGTATCTAAATGAAGAGCCCCCTCTTTTTTGGACAATTCATTTAGTGCAGCGGTCACTCCGCCAGCTTCATGTAAATCTTCAATATAAACATCTGAAGCTGGCGCAAGTTTCGATAAATGAGGCACTCGTTCTGCGACTTCATTGATACGCTCAAGTGAATATTCAACGCCTGCTTCATTTGCAATCGCCAATGTATGAAGAACTGTATTTGTTGAACCACCAAGTGCCATATCTAAAGCAAATGCGTTATCAATCGCTTTTTCAGTGACAATATCACGTGGTTTAATGTCTTTTTTGATTAGCTCCATCAATTGTTTTGCTGACTTCTTCGCAAATTCTCTTCGTTCTGGTGAAGTCGCCAAAATGGTTCCATTTCCAGGAAGAGCAATCCCTAGCGCCTCTGCTAAACAGTTCATTGAGTTTGCTGTAAACATACCAGAGCAAGATCCGCATGTTGGACAGCCAAATTGCTCTAATTCGTTTAATTCCTCTTCATTAATTTTCCCTGATTGGTATGCGCCTACGCCTTCAAAGACAGAAGAAAGAGAAATTTTTCTGCCATCACTTGTTCTACCAGCTTCCATCGGTCCACCACTGACAAATACAGTTGGGATATTCACACGCATGGCAGCCATCATCATACCTGGCGTGATTTTATCACAGTTAGGAATACAAACCATGCCATCAAACCAGTGTGCCGACACCACGGTCTCTACTGAATCAGCAATGATTTCACGGCTTGGCAATGAATATCTCATCCCAATATGCCCCATCGCAATACCATCATCTACCCCAATTGTATTGAATTCAAATGGAACACCGCCAGCTTCACGAATGGCTTCTTTCACAATTTTTCCGAATTCCTGAAGATGGACATGCCCTGGGACAATATCAATATAGGAATTACATACGGCAATAAAAGGTTTGCCAAAATCCTCATCTTTTACCCCAGCTGCTCTTAGTAAGCTTCGGTGAGGTGCTCTGTCAATTCCTTGTTTAATCATATTACTGCGAAGTTCTGCCATCTGTTTAAAAAGCCTCCTATACTACTAGTCTTGTTGACTGTATGATTTTGAGTTCATTTTATTTTACAAATTTTCTGTTTATTTAGCCACCTATAATAGATAGTGACTGATTTCTCTGCTGAAGCAAGTGCTCAGCAAGGATTGTGTCATAAAATCTGACCTCCAATATTCTATATTGGTACTACTATATAGAGTTTTTTCTCATATTTCAACAATATTCAAAATAATTTTTCTAAAAAAATTTTTCTGCCAATAAAAAAGCCATTTTCAGAAAACAAGCTGCCTTTTATTGGCAGCCCGCTCGTCTTTCTTATGATTCTGATGCATTTTTTCTACTTTCTGTCATTTGCTTCCACACAGAGCCTTTTGCTTCTTCTCCGTGCTCAATTCGTTCGATGGCCATTTTCACTTGAAGACTCACTTCAAATTCAGGGTCCTGCTCCGCTTCTTTTAAAGCTTCTAGTGCTGTTTCGTCACCTTCTTCATAAAGGAACATGGCCGCACGCCAGCGGACAAGCTTACTTGGGTCCTTTAAGGCTTGGATCATCGCTTCAATCGCACTAGGATCACCAAAATCCGAAATACAATCTCCAGCAGTTCTTCTAACCGTCACTGTTTTATCTTCAAGCCCTTTATACAAAATAGGCAAAATGGCTGGATCTTCAATCATGCCAGCATTCACAACAGCTTGTCTGCGAATCGATGTTTTTGGATCCTCCATCGCTTTCATTAAAACAGGTATATCTTTTTTCTCTGGCTGCATTTGCTCTAAATGAGCAAAACGTTTCTTCCAATCTTCATCGCGCAGCATCTCTTCTGTCACATCATATGCTTTTCGGTTCACTTGTTTATCTACAGCCTCTTGACCTTCCTTCACTGCCTCTGTTAAACGGGATAAACGCTCGTCGTCATATGCAGCTTGCAGCTCTTCTGTGACTTCTTGACCGATATCAGCGAATTCTCCAAAACGTACGCCATGTTCTTTCCACACACGTTCAAATACAACATTATCTGAACTGCTTCTTAGCTTTAAAATCGCTGCCTGGAAACGTTCAGGCATTCCAAATCGTTCTTCTCTTTCACCGTCTGTCAGCTTCACCTGCATCGGAATCCCATTAAACATTTGAACAAACACTTTGACTTCTCCAAATGTGTCATCACCTGACTGCGATTCTCCCTGAAGCCCTTCTGTTTCTTGTCCAAAGGCTTCTCTGACTTGCTGTAAAATACCTTGCCAGTCAAATTTCGCATTGCGCTCAACCGCTAAGAAATCGGCTACATGGTAAACACCTTTTACACCTTCAATGGTTAAAATGCGCTTGATCATCTCTGGCGCTTCATCTTTTTGATCTTTTTTGTAGTTATTGCTTTTACCGCCTGCAAGCGCTTCTGTCAAAATGACTTTCATTGTATTCGGGCTTGGCGTTGGTTCTATGGCAGTTATTTTCATCTATACATCCTCCTTACACACATAAAGACCCTACTCATCTGTAAGGCCGCATTCTTCTTTCCATGTCTTAATAAATAGACACATAAACTCATGTCGCTCATGAGCCAGCTGCTTTCCAGCACGTGTGTTCATCAAGTCTTTTAATTGAAGCAGCTTTTCTTGCATATGCAAAAGTACTGTGCCTTGGTGAGCACCCTCTGTATAGTGAGGCTCCCCTTTTGCACCTGCATATGTAAACACCCTTGCAATTCCGGTTGCACCTATTGCATCCAGTCGATCTGCATCTTGAACAATGGCCCCTTCTAATGTCACTGGCTTATGTTGCATATGCCGGTGACGAAAAGACATCGTTGTAATGATATCCATGATATAGCGAATATCTCGCGTGTCCACTTCCCACAAAAGGAGCTGCTGCTTGAGATCATGCGGTGAAAGCTTCCATTCACTAGACAGCTTGTCATCAATTACATCATGGACAATCGCTGCCATTTCAATGACAAAAAGCGACCCGCCCTCCTGTTGTGCAATATGGACGGCAAGCTGGCGAACACGATTGATATGAGCTTCATCGTGTCCAGTCGGTTCATTCTTTAGCTGTTTTGAAACAAAGGAGGCAGCTGCCTCCAATTGTTCTTGCTGCTTACTCGAATACATGCTTATTTCTCCAAAAGAGCGATAATGGAGCTTTCTAATTCTTTTGGTGGTGTTTTAGGAGAGAATCGTTCAGTCACTTCTCCGTTTTGGTCAACGATAAATTTTGTGAAATTCCATTTCACCGTTTTTGTACCAAGCACACCTTTCGCATGACTCGTTAAGTATTTGAAAAGCGGATGCGCATTGTCACCATTGACATCTACTTTTGCAAACATCGGGAAGGTCACACCATAGTTTAACGAACAGAATTCTTGAATTGCTTCTTCCCCTTCTGGCTCTTGATTCATAAATTGATTGCACGGAAATCCTAAAATTTCAAGGCCCTTTTCATGATATTGATCGTATAACTCTTGTAATTGTTTAAATTGAGGGGTCAGTCCACATTTGCTCGCTGTGTTCACGATGATCAGTACTTTCCCTTTGTAATCTGCCATTGATTTTTCCTGACCGTTAATGGTCTTGACCTGAATATCATAAATTGACATCTCATAGCCTCCTAGGATTCACTTTTTCCTATCGTAACATGCTTCTTTTAGAAAATCGCTTTTTATGCTTCCTGCTAAAAGAGTCCAGTCACACTGCCGTCTTCTAATAAATCCATCTCAAGTGCCGCAGGTTTTTTAGGGAGACCTGGCATGGTCAGAATGCTTCCCGTTAGTGCAACGATAAAACCTGCTCCTACAGATGGTTTTAACTCCCGAATCGTAACGGTGAAGCCTTTTGGTCTGCCGATTAAAGCCGGATCATCCGATAGTGAATATTGCGTTTTTGCCATACAAACCGGCAAATGGGCCCAGCCATTTTTCTCAATTGCAGCTAGCTGCTTTCTTGCTTTTGATGTAAGGTTGACGCCGTCTGCACCATAAACCACTTTGGCGACTTTTGACAACTTTTCTTCAATGGAATCTTGCTCCTCATATAAATAAGAAAAGCTGTTTTCATTCTTTTCAATGAGTGTCGTGAGCTCTTCGGCAAGTGCTACGCCGCCAGCTCCTCCTTCTTCCCATACATTGACGGCTTTGACTGGATGTCCATTCGTTTCGCACCAGTTTTCTATTGCTTGAATTTCTTCTTTTGTATCGGTAATAAAACGGTTCACTGCAACGATGTATGGTAGACCGAAGGCTTGCACTGTTTCAATATGTTTCTCTAAATTATGTATACCTTCTAATACAGCCTGTGCATTTGCTTCCTTGAGCTCTGTTTTCTGCATTCCGCCATGCATTTTAAGCGCCCTGACAGTTGCTACAATGACAACAGCGCCTGGTTTAAAATCACCGGCTCTTGTTTTAATGTGAAGAAATTTTTCCGCGCCGAGGTCTGCACCAAATCCCGCTTCTGTTACGACGTAATCTGCTAGTTTTGCCGCCATTTTTGTGGCAATTAAACTATTGCATCCATGTGCAATATTGGCAAAAGGACCACCATGAACAAGGGCTGGAGTTCCTTCAATCGTTTGAACAAGGTTTGGTTTCAGCGCATCTTTTAAAAGCAAGGTTAATACGCCTTCATATCCTAGATTTCCAACTGTGACCGGTTCACCTTCTTGATTGTAGGCAACAACAATAGAAGAAAGACGTTTTTTTAGATCGTTTAAGTCGTCTGCTAAACAGAGGATGGCCATCATTTCGGATGCAACCGTAATATCAAATCCATCTTCTCTAGGGTACCCATTTAATTGACCGCCAAGTCCTACGACCACTTGTCTTAGAGCACGATCGTTTAAATCTAACACTCGTTTCCATACAATTCGGCGTGCATCGATCCCAAGCTCATTTCCGTGATGGATATGATTATCAATAAAAGCAGATAAAGCGTTATGTGCAGATGTAATCGCATGAAAATCCCCTGTGAAATGAAGATTGATTTCTTCCATAGGTAACACCTGTGAATATCCGCCGCCAGCTGCACCACCTTTAATACCCATTGTGGGACCTAGTGAAGGTTCACGCATGGCAATGATCGCTTTTTTCCCAATTTTCTCGAAGGCTTGACCGAGGCCAACTGTTACGGTGGACTTCCCCTCACCTGCTGGCGTTGGGTTGATCGAAGTCACAAGAATCACATTTCCTTCTTTTTGTTCCTTCAAACGGTCAAAAATAGTCAAAGATATTTTCGCTTTTGTGAAACCATAGCATTCTAATTCTTCGTCATGTATTTGTAATTTTGCTGCGATGTCTTGAATCGGTCTCAGCTTTGCCTTTTGGGCAATGTCAATATCTGATAAATGCTTTGTGATCATGATTAATGGCCTCCTTTTTTGACAGAAACAGCTTTCTTTTTTGCTCTATTTTTCATTGTAACATAATTGAAACATTGAAATATCGCCAGAAAGTTCCTATAATGAAGTGAAATTAGCTTTGGTTCAGGGGGTGGCGAGTTGCCTATTAACATACCAGTTCATCTGCCGGCAAAACAAATACTAGAGAGCGAAAACATTTTCGTCATGGATGAGACAAGGGCATTCAAACAAGATATCCGTCCTTTGAATATCGTGATCTTAAATTTAATGCCAAAAAAAATACAAACTGAAACGCAGCTGCTGAGAATGCTCGGAAATTCTCCTTTGCAAGTGTATTTTACATTTTTGATTCCAAGTACACATACACCGAAGAATACATCGAGAGAGCATCTAGATGAATTTTATACGACCTTTGACTCGATTCGCCATAAAAAATTTGATGGCATGATCATTACAGGTGCACCAATTGAGCATTTAGCTTTCGAAGAAGTTTCCTATTGGAAAGAACTGCAGGACATTTTGGACTGGAGTAAAACGAATGTGACGTCTACTCTCCATATATGCTGGGGGGCACAGGCTGGTCTTTATCATCATTATGGCATTGAAAAAATCAAGCTTCCAGAGAAAAAATTCGGTGTTTTTGAGCATCTTGTCAAAGAGAAAAAAGAAAGATTAGTAAGAGGTTTCGATGAAGTATACTATGTCCCACATTCTAGGCATACAGATATTAATACAGAACAATTAAAAAACACGCCGAATCTAAAAGTATTGAGCACGTCTGAGGAAGCTGGTGTTTGTTTAATTGTTTCAGATGATGATAAACAAGTATTTTTAACTGGACATCCTGAATACGATACAGATACATTGAAGCAGGAATATGAAAGAGATTTGTTGAAACATGATACAGTCAAAAAACCCGTCCACTATTTCATCGAAGATGGAGACACATTAGTTCCAGTGAACCGCTGGAAAGCCCATGCTACTTTGCTGTTTATGAATTGGCTTAATTACTATGTTTATCAAGAAACACCATATGTGTGGGAATAAAATAGACTGTAGTCTGATGATAAATGCTTAAAATGTGTTAAAATACAAATGGCTCTGTCTTCCATTATCAATTTAGTCTGTTTGTTTTTTAAAATTAGTTTAATTCTTTCGTAACGAATGATATGCTCTCGCTGTTTATATGTTATCTTTATGTATATGTAGACCTATGAGATTTATAGTTTCGTACGAAGTTTTGTTGTTGTTGATTACATTTGAGGTGAATATTCTTGAATACCAATAAAAAAATATTAATCTTGACCGCAAATTATGGAAATGGACATATGCAGGTTGCAAAAACACTGTATGATGAATGCAAATCCCAAGGGTTTGAACATGTGATAGTTTCTAATTTGTATCAAGAATCAAATCCCATTGTGTCCGAAGTGACTCAATATTTATATTTAAAGAGCTTCTCCATTGGGAAACAATTTTATCGCTTGTTTTATTACGGTGTAGATAAAATTTACAATAAACGCAAATTTAACATTTATTTAAAGATGGGAAATAAGCGTCTAGATGAATTAATTCAATTACACAATCCGGATATCATCATCATTACATTCCCGATGATTGTTGTACCTGAATACCGAAACAAAACAGGTAAAGTCATTCCAACATTTAATGTGATGACAGACTTTTGTCTTCATAAAATTTGGGTACATGAAAACATTGACCGATACTATGTTGCAACCGATTATGTGAAACAAAAGCTAGTAGAAATCGGCACACATCCAAGCGATGTCAAGGTAACAGGCATTCCGATTAGACCACAATTTGAAGTAGACGTGCCTAAATCGATCATCTATAAAAAATATGGATTATCATCAGACAAAAAAGTCCTTCTCATTATGGCGGGTGCCCATGGTGTACTAAAAAATGTGAAGGAACTGTGTGAAGCACTACTTCTTGACAGTGAAGTACAAATTGTTGTTGTGTGCGGTAAGAATGCAGCGCTGAAGCAATCGCTTAGCGAACTTGAACAAGCACACCCAAATCAATTGAAGGCGCTTGGATATGTGGAACAAATTGATGAATTGTTCAGAGTAACGGACTGTATGATTACAAAACCGGGCGGAATTACATTAACAGAAGCAACAGCAATTGGTGTCCCAGTTATTCTTTACAAACCTGTTCCAGGACAAGAAAAAGAAAATGCTCTTTTCTTTGAAGATTACGGTGCTGCCATTGTCATCAACAGACACGAAGACATTTTAGAATCTGTCACCAACTTGTTGCAAGACGAAGAAAAATTAGAATCCATGAAACAAAACATCAAAAAATTACACTTAAAACAGTCTTCTCAAACCATTTTAGAAGATATCGTCGAACAATCAGATCTGATCATGAGCAACAAATCGTATGCTCAAGCATTATCATAAAAAGGTGTCCGTCATTGACGGACACCTTTCTTCTTTTAACCTTGATTCCCATTCGTTGTATACACTTCTTCAAACGGCTGCACGACAACAAAGCCGCTTCCGCTAAACTTCATTTGAATAGACTCTCCGCTTCCCCTGCCAATAAACGTTTTGAACGATACATCTGTCACAAATTCAGTCTGCAAATCTCCTGACCATGCGACCGTCGCATTCGGATCTGTATAAACAGAATCACCTGGCTGAACAATCAGCGTCAGCGGTTCGTAATGACTTGTGATTGCCACAAGACCTGGTCCTTCAAGTTTGACATTAAATAATCCGCCTGCAAGCATGCCAGACACCTTTTTCATTAATTTAATATCCCACCGAACAGACGGTTCAAATGCGAGCAAGTCGTTTCCATTAACGAAAATAGACTCCCCTTGAGCCAATCGAAGAATCGAGATTTTTTTCCCTTGGTCTGCTACATATAATTTCCCATCACCTGTGGCCTTCATCAAAGAAGTTCCTTCTCCTGATAACATTTTTTTGAACATCTTTGACACACCGTGTTCAAACACACCTTCACGTTCAAACTTTATTTTCCCGCGATATGAAACCATGGAGCCTGTTTTTGCCCAAATGGTATCCGTTAAATTAATTTCTAACAATCTTGGTGTTTCAAGTTCAAAAACCCCTTCCCCTTTGTCTTCTTGCTGCGTATTCTGAACAAACTCCTCAATTGTGTAACGATTCATGACGCACCTCTTTCTGTATTTTTACTATATACGGACAAGTTATACGTTAGGTTTCATGAGATTAGGACGTTTTATAGATAAATGTCATTCACTAAAAAAACAAAAAAATCAAACATTCTGCTCAAAATTTGGCTTGCCTGCTTGACGCTTTACTTTTGATGGTGTATAGTGGAACCATCATTTAACAACTTCTTAAATCGTTAGGTGATGAAAAATTTTTTTTAGTATGCCGAAAGGTGTGCTACAGTACTAGGAGGAAAAAGCAATATGCAAAACGGTAAAGTAAAATGGTTCAATAATGAAAAAGGTTTCGGCTTCATTGAAGTTGAAGGCGGAGACGACGTATTCGTTCACTTCACAGCTATCGAAGGTGACGGTTACAAATCTCTAGAAGAAGGACAAGAAGTTTCTTTTGAAATCGTTGAAGGTAATCGTGGACCTCAAGCTGCAAACGTAACAAAAATCTAATCAACTCAATCAATGATGAAACGACAAAATAAAGAGAGGCATATGCCTCTCTTATTTGATTTTCAGCTGAATTTCAATCGCTAAAATATTTTGCTTTAATCTTTGTTCGATTTCAGAGATATCTTTTTCGAGAAAAGGTCTTCCCTTCTTTGCTACATCTACCAGTTGCTCTAGATCACTGTACACCTCTTGAAATGTCCGATGTAATACCGTTTCAAAATCCTTATTATCCATGCCGGCCTTCCCCTTTTCCTCTATTATCCGTCACTTAGTCAAAAAGTAACTCAACCAAAACTTTCTATAGTTATATCGGCTCATTTTTCAGAATATGTTCTTTTTTTACACATTCTATTCGTTTTTTTTCGTGAACGTATGATACATCTAGGGGAAAAACCGGAGTGTACGCTTATTTTTTGAGTAATTCATTCCCGTATTGTTTGATCTTCTCTCCTACCGTGCATTGCTGTATACAAAAGGAGTGCGCGTATTTTTTGCCAAATTCTTTACGAAAGTGCTTCTTAATCAAGCAATCTGAACAATACGTGTCTTGAAGATCTGTTAATTCTTTTACTGCTGTTTTTTTATCCACTTTATTCAGCTCCGTCTGCTTCTAATTTCAACTTACTTTCGATAGGGACGTCTGCAAGTATCTGTCTGGCAAGCTGATCTGCTTCTGCATTTTGTTTACGATCGATGACTTCATATGTTGGCGTGAGCTTCAGCTCTTTGATCGCAGCCTCAATTCGGTCGAGCCATTTGTTATGTATATCATCATAACAAGGCCATTCTCCTTTGAGCTGATTCATCACCACAAGAGAATCTCCTCTAATCGTAACAGAGTTTCTGCTGGCTCCCAGTTCTTTTAAAGCTTTTACCGCTTCAAATAAAGCCGCATACTCTGCCTCATTGTTCGTGGTGCTCTGAAAAGGCTGATTCTTCCTTAATCGGTATGCATCCTGTCCGAGCTGATAATACACGACAATTCCAAGCCCAGCATCACCTGTTTCTTTGCGAAAACTCGCATCAAAATAGACCTGAAGCTGATCGGGTTCAAGCCTAAGTTCTTCGTTTAGCTTTTCAAGTTCTTTCGTCGACCACATCGCACCCTTTTCATCTTCAAATGATAGAAGTGACTGCGGTTCTTTTTTGTCTATATGTTTTGCTAAAAGCAAGGCCTCTTTGAGCTCCATCCAATCTTCTTGGAAAAAAGCAATGGACCCAATCGATTTCACTTTCATTGTATAGTGCGCTCTTAGTTTCATTGATCACATCGCCTTCCCATACTTTTAAGGTAAACGTTCGTTATGCTATAATCAAAAAGTTACATTTTACATTTAGAAAGGAAGTTCATGTCACTTGTTTAATGAAGGTATTTGGATCTTATTTGCGATCATTAATTTTATCATTGTTCTTCTATTTTATAAAGGATTTGGCAAGATGGGGCTTTTCGTCTGGATTGGTTTTGCAACAGTTGCTGCCAATTTACAAGTGGTCAAAACCGTTGAATTATTTGGCTTAACGGCAACACTTGGCAACATTTTATACGGCAGTGTGTTCTTTGCAACGGACGTCCTAAATGAAAAATATGGACAAACCGAAGCGAAAAAAGCTGTCTGGATTGGCTTTGCCACCCTTTTAACATTAACTGTTGTCATGCAGGAGGCTTTGCTTTTCCATCCCGCTCCATCTGACATTTCCCAATCATCATTAGAAACGATATTTGGCTTTATGCCAAGGGTCGCTCTTGGTAGTCTTGCTGCTTATATCATCAGTCAAATGTTAGATGTTTATGTATATTCGTTTATTCGCCGGATATTTCCTTCAGATGGTGCGCTCTGGCTGCGAAATGCGGGGAGTACAATGATTAGCCAGCTGCTTGATACACTCGTTTTCACAACCATTGCCTTTCTTGGGACCTACCCATTCCATATATGGATCGAAATTTTCATCACGACTTATGTGATTAAATTTATCGTCGCTGCCATTGGCACACCTTATGCCTATGCGGCGAAAAAAATGGTTCCGATTGATGAAAGGGGGAAATAAATTGCCAGCTGAAATATATATTGACGGTGCTAGTGCCGGAAACCCAGGTCCATCTGGCATCGGCATTTTCTTGAAATATGACGGAAAAGCTGAGTCTTTCTCCATTCCTCTTGGCATCATGAGCAATCATGAAGCAGAGTTTTCCGCGCTCATTGAAGGCATGAAAATTTGCGTAGAAAAAGGATTACGGACCGTTTCATTCCGCACTGATTCACAAGTAGTGGATCGTGCAGCCAATGCAGGATTTGCTAAAAATCCATCTTTTCGTCATTTTATCGAAGAAATGCTGCAGCTTCAAAGCGAATTTGATTTATTTTTCATTAAGTGGATTCCGAGCAAGGAAAATCAAGTGGCTGATCAGCTCGCTAGAAAAGCGATTCACCTTTCAAAAGGATGAATCGCTTTTCTTTTGGTTATGCTAATGTGTGAGGTGATACGAATTGGATAAAGAGAACAGAGGCCGTGTCACAAACGGAACGACTCCTCAAGGTGATGCGCAGACAAAAGATAAACAGCCAATATCGCAATTAGAAAATAAGGCGAAAAAAAGCAACACAAAGGGCTAATACATGTAGCCCTTTGTTTCTTTTCTGCATAAGAACAACCTTAACTGATTCCTAATTGACTTAAGCGGTTAACCATTGGTTCGATCCCTTTGATTTGATGCAAGCGAAGCATTGTCGCTGCCCGCTCTGGGTCCATTTTTATTTTTGTTTCGTCAATCGGACAGCTGAGTGGTACATCACATTTAATTTCTGCCAGTATACGAGAAAGCTTCAGATCTTCTAATCCTGCTTGCATTTTCTTTTGCTGAGCTGCCGTTAATGCATGAACATTTTCTAACAGTCGATCAATCGTTTCATACGTTTGAATAAATTTCAATGCTGTTTTTTCGCCGATTCCTTTTACACCAGGGTAATTATCGCTAGCATCACCCATCAGCGCTTTCATATCAATCAGCGCCTTTGGAGATATGCCCATTTCCTCTTCAAAAAGGGCTTTTGTATAATGCTTATAATTCCCGATGCCTTTTTGCATTAAAGCCACGGTCACTTGTTCATTCAAGATCTGCAGCAAATCTTTATCTCCTGTTAAGACGGTCACATGTGCTTCGTTTTGATAGATTGATGCAAGCGTTCCAATACAATCATCTGCTTCAAAACCTTTCACACCAATGTTCATGATCCCCAGTTCTTCTGTCGCCTCTTTTGCTAAATCAAACTGTGGGATAAGCTCAACAGGCGCCTCGCCTCGATTGGCTTTATAATCTTGAAACAATTCGTTCCGGTATGTCTGGCTCCCCATATCCCAGCAGCATACGATATGAGTCGGTTCAAATGTTTGGACAGCTGTTAACAAATGCTTCAAATAACCATTCACTCCATTTGTCGGCACACCACGATCATTTATCATAAAATTACGATGGACAGCTGTCGCATAAAACGACCTAAAAAGAAGTGCCATTCCATCTACAAGTAAGACGTGTTTATTCATTCATCTAAACTCCCTTTTTATAAACAATACTCCTATTCTATCATAGAACATCGAAACGAACATAAAAAAGGCGCCTTCTTCTTTTGATAAAGAAGAGGCAGCCCGATTACTTTTTACCATATTGCATTTTTTTCGTTTCCGCTTCTGCGTAGGATGGCATGCCTTTTTCCTTCGGCATGCGCTCCTTCTGCTGCTTTACGTTTTGCTTTTTTGCCATGATCATTCCCCTTTCTGGTTCATTTGTTAAGATGACCAAAAATGAGAAAGTTACTCTTTAATTCTGTTTACGCTGGGTGTATTCCTCCACCATCTCAATCGTGACATGTTTACGAAGCGGAACAATTCCGCCTCGGGCAAGCTCATTCATTTTAGACGTAATGGCGTTGATCTCATCTGTTGAAAATGGTTCATTGTGTTCACATTTTTTCACAGCCGATTCAATCGCCTGCTCTCTTTTTTGTTCAAGTGCAAGAAAAGATTGGATGTGGGCATGTTGTTTCTGTGAATGTGCAGAAATTTCTTCGTGTACGCTCGTCATCGTCTATCAACTGCTTTCTTTTTTATATAGTCTACCATGAATCATATCGTTTTCAACTGGTTCTTCCATTCATTTGTTTGTTCATAAACTTGTTCAATGACCGCCTGTTTTTCAGCATCTGTTGTAAGGCTCGTCATAAATGTCTGTTTTTGCTCATTGAGCTGTTGGAGAGCATCTTGTTCGTACCTTTCCGTATAGGTCTTCACTAGCTTTTCATATCTGCTCAGCAACTCTTCTTTTTCGTTATCTGCCCAACGTGTTGTCATTTGATATAGAACATCTCGAATGGCTTCAATAAACGTAGCCTTTTCATTTTGTTCAAAGAAGGCTTTCGCTGATTTTTGTTTCTTTAAAAGCGGCTCAAATGGTGTAATCTCTGCTTCGACTTCAATTTGTTTTAGCTCAGCATTTTTCTCCTCAGGGGCTGACAGGCTGAGAGAAAAGTAAGGATCTTCCGCACATGCAGCCTGCATCCCTTTTTCCCACTCCTCCTGGAAATAATGGTGGATAAACGATTCCATTCGGATATCAAGTGCCTTGAGCTCCTGCACAAATTCAAATTCATACTCCTTTAACGCTTTCTCAAGTGCCATTTTTAACTGCTGACCAAAATTCCCTTGAGATATGCCAGGATAAAAAGCCGACTTTAATAGATCATTCGCAAATAATGAAAGCCGCTGTACAATATGATAGAGCTGTTCATGCACGTCTTTTTTTACGCTTTCGGTCACAAGTTTAGACCGTTTCACATCTTGCATTTTTTCGAGAATGGCTTCATAGGATGTCTTGATGTTTTTCTTTTCAGCTTCTTTCTCATCTTCTGATTGATGCAAGGTCGCACGTAGTCTATCGACCGTTGTACATAATGTATTAGCTTCAAAATGCAAAAGTTCAATGGCATCTTTCGTTAATTCTTCCTCAATAAAATAGTCGAGCTGTTTTCTCAGTGTTGCATATTGATTATAAGATGTCGGCTCTTTCCCTTCGATCTCTTCCTTACTAGACACATGATGCAGGTTTGGATTGCGGATGCCTTCTTTTGTGAGCTCGCTTCGTACATAGTCAAATACGGTTTCAAGCTCTGCTTGATCCTTAGCCAAATCAGCCGCATTGATGATAAAGAACATTTTATCCATGCTAAAGGAATCTTTTACGAGTCCAAGCTTCCGTAAAAATGAGCGATCAGCTTTTGAGAAAGAATGCTGATAATACGTTAAATAAAGAAGGGCGTCTGCATCCTTCATATACTGGAAGGCGATTTCTGTATGACGCTTATTCATACTGCTAGCACCTGGTGTATCGACAATCGTCAGCCCTTTATCTGTCAGAGGTGTACTTAAATACACCGTCACTTCCTTCACCACACAAGAAACAGATTCTTCCGCTACATAAGGCTTTAATTCTTGAAGTGTGACATGTAAATTGGTTTGGTTGTCAATGTCATCATGAAACTTGGCATAGGCTTGTAGAAAATGTTCTACAATGATTCGGTGATCCTGTTCGAGCTGCCGTTTTTTCAGCACTCTTTCCAGCTTTGCCTTAAATGAATCTCCTTTTTCTGTTGTGATCGAAAATCCAAGAATCTGATCGAGTTCCTCTAGAATGTCCTGCTTGGTTTTAAACACCACTTTGACACTTTCATGAGGATGATCTTCCGTAGGTCGTGTCAGTTTGTTAATTGTTGCAGTTGTTGGCGTAGGAGATGATGGTAACACCTTCCGTCCAACAAGCGCATTGGCAAAAGAAGATTTTCCAGAACTAAAAGCGCCAAATAAAGCGAGTGTAAATTCTTTTGCCTGTAGCCGTTCTGTTCGTTTTTCAAAGGAATCTCTTTGAGACTTTAGAATATCTAAAGGCGATAAAATGCGGGAAAGCTCTTTAAATTGTGCAATCGATTGTGCTGTTGTTAAATGCTGCGATTGACGGTATTGATCGCGCTTTGTCCGTTCAGCAGCTTGATCGCTCTCTTCAACATGAATTGATGCGCGATTCTTCTCCAGTTGGTCGTGCTGCATCCATTGCTTTTTCGCATAAAACCAGTCACCTGGGATAGGCTCATCCGTTCCGTTTTGCCAAATATCCCATAAATGCTGAATATCCTGTCTTATTTGTTCATTTTTTTCGTTATACCCCTCAAGGCTCTGAAGCTCTTGTTTCGCTTGCTCCCATTTTTTCTCTTGCTTCTCCTGTTCATTTTTGAGCTGGTCTTTCAAGGTTTCAATCATCTGTTCAATCAATTGAAGCGCTTGCTGTTTCGCCTGTCTTTTCAATGCTTCACCAGCATCTTTCGCATATTGAAGAACATATTCGTTAGAAAAAGTTGCCCCTTGGTGAATGACCTTTTCAAGCAGGGATTCTTCAATAGGTGTCTCAAATGCCATGGCTTTGTCTAATAACGCTTCCCCAAGCTGATGCTGTTTTATTTCTTTTTTGAGGAGCTCGGCAATGTGCCAGTCAACTTCCGCTTTCATTCTCTTTTTTACATCTGCTAAGAAATCATTTGCCCGCTTTTCCTTTTCCTGCTCGGTTTTATTTTTGGCAAAAAGTAAACCTACTTTAAAGCCAGGTGCTTTTGATTCGATATAGTCACTTGCAAGCTCTCGCATCTTAAATGGCGTGAGGTTTGCATTTTTTAAGATGTTCTCTACTTCAGAAGACACTTCATCTTCTACCTGCTTTGCACCATTTTCAATAAATCGGCGTTTCTCTTCTAGTTCTTTCACTTCATTCCTTTTTTCTTGAAGCTGCGCGTCAAGGTCCTCTTCATGCAGTTCTTCTTTTAACGAGTCTATATGTTCTTTTAAAACATGTTCGATTTTCTGCTCTGTATAGGCTCGAAGTGATGCTTTAGGCATGGTTTGTAATTCTTGTAGTTTCTTCACTAAACGGATCATTTCGTTTTTTGGGTGTGCCTCATCCGTCACGGAAGTAAAATATAGATGTTCTTCTTCAATGCCTTCTTTTAAAAGCATCTCAACGACTTGTTTTTTGTAGTTTTCAAAAGTTGTCTCTTGTTCATCATGCCGATCCACTTGATTGACGATGAAATAAAGATTGGGCACTTTCTCTTTAATCGAGCGAATGAAGCGAATGTTTTCTTCAGAATGGACATGGTTATAATGAACGACATAAAAAAGAGCATCCGCTTGATGAAGAATAGAAGCAGCGGATAAAAAGTGCGCATGATCCGTTGAATCAATTCCCGGCGTATCAATGAGTGCCACTTTTTCTTCAAGTCCACTATAATCACCGCTAATTTCCACCATCTCAATTTGTTCCCCATCTTTACAAAAACGCTGCACCGCTTCTTTATCATAAGAACCGCTCATTTTTGCAAAACGTCCATCAGACGTATGGAGCTGAACTTCACTGACCCCTTTCCTGACAACAACCAAGTTTGCACTCGTTGGAATTGGGCTTGTGGGCAGGATGTGTTCATGAAGAAGATGATTCACTAGTGATGACTTACCAGCAGAATAGTGGCCGGTAAATGCGATATATACTTCTTCTTCAGCTTCCTTTTTCATAATAGATGCAAGTTTGGCTGCGCGCTCGTGATCATCCCTTTTCAGAAGGCTTTGATATAAAGCACCTGTAGTTTGAACGAGCGAATCTCGAATAGACAAGTCTTTCATGACGATAAACCCCTTTGTTTTTAGAAAAGTCAGTTATGTATGTGTACCATTTTACACAAAATAAAGAGATTTTTCTTCTGATCTGAGGAAATAAAAAAATCTGCTGCCCGATCAGTCGCAATGGACTGCAATCAGGAAGCAGATTTTTTTGAAACACCTTTTAATACGAAGCCAATCAATAAGCTGTATACACAGACCGTACCGAGTAAGAAAATCATTGTCATGTGATCACCGTCCATCCTTCATGATTGAGAATGTTTATCATTAATGAAAGTGTAGCACAATTGATAATGATTTTCAATATTAATTTAGTAAATACTGATTCAGTGCTTTTTCTTCTGTTTGAATTCTGACCATCATCATCCATCCATTTAAACACGTAAACAAAATGGCAGTAATAAATGCGTTAAATAGCAGCGGAATGAACATCAGTTCAATCGCCACCACCACATAGTTAGGATGCTTTAACCAGCGATACGGCCCCTTTTTCACAATCATCGCATTTGGAACGACTAAGATTTTTGTATTCCAAAACGTTCCAAGTGAACATAGTGCCCAGTACCGAATCACCTGGGTAGCAAACAGAAACACAAGCAGCAATAGGAAAAAACGAGACGGTTGACGATGCAGCAGCCATGTCTCTCCAATAAGCGAGAGGAAAAAAGCTGCATGCATAGCGACCATATAAGGATAATGGCTTGCACCAAATTCAATCGCTCCGAGCGCCTTCACTTTCTTTTCATTTCTTTTCGCCACAAGCATTTCAATGAGACGCTGACAAATGAAAATGCCAATCACTATCCAGAAAATCATCACGAGAGCCCCTCCCATTTCATGAGCAATAATTCTGACGAAAAGCCTGGACCAAGTGCTCCGCAAAGCCCCACCTGTCCTGCATCTAGTGACTGATGTTCAAGAAAATGCTTCATGACATATAAAACGGTGGCAGAGGACATGTTTCCATGCTGTTTCAGAACCTCTTTTGAAGAAAATAGCTGATGCTCTTGTAAAGATAGGCTTTCAAGATAGGCATCAATCACTTTTTTTCCTCCAGGGTGAGCAAGAAATACAGATACATCCTCTGTTGAAAACCCTAGCTGATGTAAAAATTGATCCACTTGCTCTTTTAACCACCCAGAAATGATGGATGGAATGTCACGTGAGAAGATGACCCGAAATCCGTCGGCGGTAAAATCCCATCCCATCACATCCTCAGAATCTTTCATGGTCACTGACTGCGTGCCAAGCACTTTAGGTACTGTTTTTAACCGCGTATACTTAGAGGCAGCCTTTTCTCCAGTTAAAAGAACGGCCGCAGTCCCGTCACCGAACAGCGAGGTTCCAATTAAATTGCTTTTTGATTGATCTTGCGGCTGAAAAGTGAGGCTGCAAAGCTCGCAGGCAACAACGAGCACTTTTGCTTCTGGATACGCCCTGATGTATTCATAAGCTCGGGATAAGCCTGCCGCCCCGCCCCCGCATCCTAACCCCCAAATTGGCACTCGTTTCGTATAAGGAGAAAATGGAAGAACATTCATCAGCTTTACATCAAGACTTGGCGTTGATAACCCTGTACTGGAGATGAAAAACAAAGCATCAATCTCATCAAAAGGAATTGGCATTGTAAGGAACGCTGTTTCATGCAGACAGTGAAAAACGGCTTCTTTCGCATGAGCCAATGCTTTTTCGACATAGAGATTATTTTTCTCTTCAAAAGAGTGATGTTCTTGATACCAATCAATAGGCTGTACAAACTGCCTGCTCTCTATTTCGCCATTATTAAAAGCTTTTAATAGCCGATCAATATCTTTAAACGATCGTTTAAATTGAGACCTTGCAAATTGAGCAGCTGCTTGCTGATCCACATGATGTTTTGGCAGACTTGTTCCAACTGAAAGAATGTATGCCATCGGCTTCACCTCTTTTTTCGGTTAATATCCCCAATCAAAAAAAGGATATACATGCCAAAATGACACAATTCAGTCAAAATATTTTCCTCCGTCTAACTTTTTGTCTTGACGACAATTGATAAATATTGGATAATATAGGTGAAAACATGATGTAGTTTTCCTCCTTCACAGGTTCGTTCCAAGCCAAGCGAACCTGCTTTTTTTTATGCAATTTTAATAGAATTAGTTAACATAGCTTTATGCAAAAAAACACCTCTCAAATGAGAAGTGCAGACCGTAGACAAACCCCACCTTTACTTCAAGTAAAAGTGCTGTATGAAAGGAATAAGCAAATGACTTTTCACGTACACCTTTTACATAGTAGCCAATCTCTGATTCAGTTGTACTGACTTTGCTTTATTTTGTACGGTAAGAGCTTTTCTCTATGTATTTCGCGATTGATAGCCTCTATCTCCAATATCCACATGAGCATCCTTTTTTCAATGAAATCGTCATTTTACAACACTTTCATACGGAATCTCCTTTCACTTCGCATTAATGGTCAAATCTGTTGCTATCTTAGCGTATAAATACCAACGTTTCGATCATTATTCAGAATTATTTCATTTAAACATGAATGGATCACCTTTTTTTCTGATCAACACAAACAAATAACCATAAAATGCTAATTTATTTGATGATTATATATAAAAAGGTGTTTTTTTCCTGTATACTTAATCAATATGAACACCATGAAAAACAGTGAAAAAAGACAGAATCTACTACATGATTCGGCACAAAATTTAATTGACTGGAGTGATTGTCATGAAAAAGGTGTCCAAAAAACAAACACCCTACAACACGATATTTCTCTCAAAGATAATTGGTTTAGTGCTTCTTACACTGTTTCTCGTTTTTATCTGGGATATGTCTAAACCCCATTTGCAGGCGACAAATGGGCAAGCAACAATTGTTACTAGCAGTGACTTCCGAGACACAAGTATCAGTCTGAAAGCAAAAGATCATTCTACAAGAACATTGGATCAACAATTTAAGACCAATCCAAACCAACAGGCAACGAATAAAACGGTCTTTTTAACATTTGATGATGGCCCTTCTGCTACATCAAATCAGCTGTTAAATGTCTTAAAAGCACATCAAGTGAAGGCGACATTCTTCATGCTTGGACCGCAAATCCAAGCTCACCAAGCAGCTGTGAAAAGACTTTATCAAGAAGGACATCAATTAGGGCTTCATGGCATGACGCATGATATAAACCGCTTTTATCAAAACAGTGAGTCTCCCGTAAATGAAATGAGAGAAGCTCAGCTCATTCTTGCTTCTGTTACAGGCGTTTACACCCGTCTTGTGAGAACACCTTATGGCAGTGTTCCAAATTTAACATATGATCAAAAAGTACGTTTAAACCAAAATGGCTTTATTTACTGGGATTGGACGATTGATAGCCTTGACTGGAGATATAAAAACTCACAATATGTTCAAGAGGTATTGAATCAACTGCAAATGTTTGAGAAAAATAAACCATGGGAACCAAAAGTTATTTTAATGCATGATCAACCCTCTACCACGAACTATTTAGATAGCCTGATTACACAACTAAAAGCAAGGGGCTATACATTTGCAGTCATTAACGAAACAATGCCGCCGGTACAACATTAATAGCACTAATCACAACAAGCCCGTATCCAAAGGATGCGGGCTTTCACCTCTCCAAGAGAAGTGTTTACATAACAGATTGCTTAGGTTCTTCCATTAGCTCCTGCTCTGTTTCTTTTTTAAAAGGAATCATGTGATAAATAATATGAAGCAAAATAGCGGTAAAGCTTCCGGCGACAATTCCGTTACTTGTTAACAATTTAATCGATTCTGGCAAATGATCAAACATTTGCGGTACCACCGTTACTCCGAGCCCGATGCCAACTGAGCATGCGACAATGAGTAAGTTTTCCTGTTTTGCAAAATCGACGCGTGAGAGCATTTTAATCCCGTACGCAATGACCATGCCAAACATGGCGACCATTGCACCGCCTAGAACGGATTTTGGAATAATCGTTGTAAATGCCGCGATTTTAGGAAAAAGGCCAAATACCATTAATAATACACCTGTCACCACAATGACCTGATTTTTCTTCACACCTGTTAATTGGATCAATCCAACGTTTTGGGAGTAGGCTGTGTATGGAAAAGCGTTGAAGATACCGCCTAATAAGACGGCAATTCCCTCTGCACGATATCCCTTTGCTAAATCCTTCTCTTTTAATGAACGATTCGTTAAATCTCCGAGCGCAAAGTATACACCCGTTGATTCGACTAATGACACAATGGCAACTAATGTCATTGTCATGATTGGTGCAAATTCAAAAGTAGGCAACCCAAAGTAAAAAGGCTCAATGATGCGGAAAACTTGTGCATTCGCCACTTCTGCCGTCTCCACCTTCCCTAAGAAAGCAGCAACTGCTGTCCCAAGTAGAATGCCGATTAAGATGGCAATGGCTTTCATGAATCCCTTTGTAAATCGATAGAGAAGGACAATAATAAACAACACTAGAAAAGCAAGTCCAAGATTCTCAAAAGAACCATAGTCTGCACTTCCTTCACCACCTGCCATATTGTTCATGGCTACCGGAATTAAGGTAATTCCAATGATCGTGACGACGGAACCTGTGACAACGGGCGGGAAGAATTTCACAAGCTTCCCAAAGAAAAATGAAAGAGCAATGACAATACACCCTGCGGCGATAATACTTCCATATATAGATGAAATTCCATATTTAGAGCCAATCGCAATCATAGGAGATACCGCAGTAAATGTACAGCCTAGTACAACAGGCAAACCGATGCCAAAAAAGCGGTTTTTCCATACTTGAAGCAGTGTGGCGGCACCGCACATGAAAATATCTGCCGAAATTAAGTACGTCAGCTGGGCTGGCGTGAGCCCAAGCGCATCTCCAACAATGAGCGGGACAAGAACCGCACCTGCATACATCGCCAGTACATGCTGTATCCCTAGCGAAAGGGTTTTGGCTTTTTTAGTGGCACTCATGATTGTACCTCGCGTACAAACGTGACTTTTCCTTCCTCAAGCGATTCGATACGTGCGAGTGACTCGACTCTATAGCCCATTTGCACAAGCTCTTTTCTTCCAGGCTGGAATGATTTCTCGATAACAATTCCAAAACCAGCTACTTTTGCTTTCGCTTGCTTTGCGATTGCAGCTAGTCCCTTAGCGGCTTCTCCATTTGCTAAAAAGTCGTCGATGATTAACACACAATCATCCTCACTAAGGTGCGTGTTAGAGACAGCGATCGTACTTTCTACTTTTTTGGTAAAAGAATACACACTTGCTGTTAAAAGGTTATCCGTTAAAGTCAGTGATTGCCGCTTTCGGGCAAAAATAACTGGCACATGAAGGGCAAGTCCAGCCATGACAGCAGGTGCAATACCAGAAGATTCGATTGTGATAATTTTAGTAATTCCATCATGCTTAAATAATCTAGCAAACTCTTGACCGATCTCATGCATTAACACAGGATCAATTTGATGATTTAAAAAAGCATCTACCTTTAGCACTTGATTTGACAGAACGATTCCTTCGTTCTCGATCTTTTGACGTAACAATTCCATCATTCTTCCTCCCAGCATATTAGCAACTTTCATTTTTTTGCATAAAAAAAGCATTGCTGTCCATTAAGGAGCAAGCAATGCGAAAACGATCCACGGGATCTTCAGCTCATACAAAAGCTGTTTCATTTTGCTCACTCATAGTCGGACGGTATCGGTGTCCGGTAGAAACTTGCGTGCCTTCATCACGCGATTATATGAGTGTTTCATAGTGTTCAAATTATAACAAGATTTCAGACGCTTGGAAAGCACTTTTCTAGAAAAATACCGAACTTAAATAATCATTAAGCTTTAAACGTTCGTTTTTAGAATATTCAAGCAGCAAAAAAGCACCCTTCTGATTAAAGGGTGCCTCAGATTGTTGACAAAGGGCTAAAATGAACTTTATTTTAGCCCTTTGTCTTCTTTTCAGCGTGATAGAAAACCTTTGCAGTCTAGGAAGGGCGAGCACCGGAGCAGAGCGAATTTAACATTCGTGAGCACCGGCGCGCAGACCCTGACAACGAATGCGAGGGTTTGTCTACACGCTGAAGCACCCTTCTGATCAAAGGGTGCCTTTCATTTATGATAAATATAGTTTCGTGTACTTATCTGTTAAATAATCAATTAAGTATTGAACATTTAATTCTTCACCAGTTGCGTCTTGAATGATCTCAGATGGCTTTTTCCGTTTTCCATGCTTGTGGACATGTTCAGTTAGCCATTCTTTTATCGGTGCAAAAGACCCATTTTGAATCAGTTCATCAAAATTCGGTAAATCTTTGATCATTTGCTGCTTTAATTGCGCCGCATACATATAACCAAGTGCATATGAAGGGAAATAACCAAAACTACCATCTGACCAGTGAACATCCTGCAAAATACCAAGCGCATCGTTAGGCGGCGTAATGCCAAGATATGCTTTATATTTTTCATTCCATAACGCTGGCAAGTCTTCAACGGCTACTTCTTCATTGAAAATGGCTTTTTCAATTTCATAGCGAATAATAATATGAAGCGGATACGTGAGTTCATCTGCTTCAATTCGAATGTAAGTCGGCTTCGATTCATTCACCGCATGCACAAATTCTTCTAAAGTGACATCTTTAAATTGTTCAGGAGATGCCTCTTGCAGCTTTTGATAATACGTTTTCCAGAAATCTTCATGTCTGCCGATAAAATTCTCAAAGAAAAGAGACTGTGATTCATGAATACCCATTGATGTGCCGTCACATAAGAGCGTTCCGCTCAGTGCCTCATCAATATTTTGTTCATAAATGGCGTGGCCGCATTCGTGAATGGTGCCAAAGATCGCCATTCGAAAATCGTGCTCATCATAACGCGTCGTCACACGTACATCCCCTCTGCTTAATGTCACAGCAAATGGATGAACCGTTGTATCAAGTCGTCCTGCGTCAAAGTCATACCCTAACTCTTTTAAGAAAAAGAGACTCAGCTCTTTTTGTTTGTCGATCGGGAAGCTTTTCGATAAAAACGAAGTATCTGGTTTATTTGGCGAAGCTTCAATTTTTTTCACGAGAGGAACGATGGCGTCTCGAAGTGCACCGAATTTTTGATCGAGTTGTTCAACCGTCATATCCGGCTCATAATTATTGAGCAGCACATCATATGGTGTTTTTTTCACGCCCCAGTACTGGATGAAACGCTTGTTAAAATCAATCAGCTGTTTTAAATAGGGTGCAAAGAGTGAAAAATCTGATTTCTCCCTTGCCTCTACCCAAACATGCTCTGCTTTTGATTGTAGAATGGAGTATTCTTTAAATTCTTCTTTTGGAATTTTGCTGTTTTCATCATATTCTTTTTGCGATAATTCGAGTGCCTTCTGCGTGTCTTTTGACAGCTTTTCTTTCTCTTTATTTAATGCTTCAAGAAGATCTCTCATTTCATCAGAAGTCTTCATATTAAAGATATCGCTGGATAATTGACCGATGGTTTCTGCTCTGAAATCAGCGCTTTTTTTAGGCGCTTGTGTTCGAGAGTCCCAATAAAGTAAATGAAGCGCCTCTGTATAATGGGCGATTTTTCCTAGTAATTGATAAAACGCTTTCTCTTTTGATTCAAGACTCATGCGTTCGTTCCCCCAATCAATAAAATATGTATGTACGTTTCAAGGCTACTTCAATAAATGTTCTTTTGTCAATGAAAAAGGAGGATACGCTGATCGTATCCTCCTCTTATTGAATGGTTTTCTATCATTAAGAGATCACTGGCTTTACTGGAAGAACGGATTCAATTTTACTTTGCAGCTCAATATCTTTCTGACTGCCAAAGTAAATATGAATGCTGCCAGCATCTTGGCTTGTCCGAATCAGTCTCCCAATGCCCTGCCTTAGACGAAGCAGCATGTACGGAAGGTCTACTTCAGTAAATGCATCTTTCGCTTCATTCCGTTTTGCTTCAAATACTGGGTCATGCGGTGGATATGGAAGTCCCCAAATGACCACATTTGTTAGAGACTGTCCTGGAATATCCAGCCCTTCCCACAAGTGAACGGAACATAACACAGATGTTTCATCCGCTTGGAACTTTTGAACAATGGTACTGATCTCCTCGTCTCCTTCAAAATACACATGGAAAGGCAGTGATTCATTTGATGCTTCGAGCTGCTTTCTAAATACATGCAGTTCATCAAATGAAGGGAATAAAATAAGAGATCGACCGCCATTTTCTTTTACCTGAGATAGCACGTGCTGACCTTTTACAGCTGACTCTGTCATTGGCTGCTGAATTCCATGGAAATACATTTGCATTTGCTCCTCATAATCATACGGCGAAGCCACACTCATGGATAAATAATCTTTGATCCCAAGGCTTTCAGCTAAATAATCAAATGATTGATTTTCAGACAACGTAGCAGATGAGAAAATATAAGGGATTTTTTGCGAAAATACCTTTTCACCGAGAACTTCTGCTACCGTTTTTGGCATGACGACAAAGGTGGTATCTAATTCCTGCTTCTCCAGCCAGCTAATGGCATTTTTCTGATAAAGCGACAAAGAATACGCCATCTGTTCAATGTACTCTTCCACAACAGACAATTCGTATTGATCAATTGTGTACATCTCTGATTCAAATACGAGCGCTTCTCCAATCTTCTCAAGCAAATCACATAATTCACTTGCTGAACGCTTTACCTCATCTACACGACCAATTTCAAGACGGTGTGATCCTTTGATTTCTTTGGCATTCGTTTTTAAGAGATAAAAGAACTGATCGTTTGTTGCAAGTGCATCTTCAACAAGCTCTGCAAACTCTTCACGAATATCATTTTGCAAAAGACGCTCCAAAAACGTCTCAAGTGTTGATTGTTTCACTCGGTATGTTAGCGCTTTTTGTGCTGCAAACTCAAGAAGATGCCCTTCATCAAATACAACAGAGCTATGCTCAGGAAGGAGCGGCAGCTGTCCTTCACGTTTACGTGACTCCTTTGTCCATACATGCTCCATGTAAAAGTCATGAGAACAAATGATGAGGTCTGTTGCTTTTCGGTAATGGTCTCTTGATAAATTCAAGCCACAGCGATGCCGCATGTCGCACGTTAAGCAGTCCTGAAAAGAGTCATAACCAATTCTTGACCACTCATCATTTGTTAATTCTGGATACTCTTTTCGATCACCATACGGATAAAATGTCTGCATCCCATGAGATTCATGAACAAATGAAGGAAGCGATTCATAAATGTCGAGCCACCTCTCATCATCTTCACGTTGCATCGTTTTCTCTAGTTTCTTTAAGCATAAATATTGATCATGCGATTTACTTAATCTCGCATCTATTTGAATATCAAGGTGATTGGCAATTTTATAGATATCACCTTCTTGTTTGACCAGCTGTTCAATTAACGTTTCGTCTGCACATGCAATGATCGCAGGTTTCCCTGTATATCTTGCATATGTGACCGCAAATAAAAGATAAACGATTGTTTTGCCTGTGCCTACCCCAGCTTCGGCAAACATCACACTTTTTTCTTTAAAGGCTCTTTCTAACTGAAAAGCCATAAATATTTGTTCATCTCGAAGATCAAAGCCCTTTTCTGGCAAAATGTCATAAAACACATCACCAATCCAGTTGCCCAGTTCTTCGTAAAAATTATGTTCTTTTGTTAATGAAAAAGGCAAACGAGATGCTGTCACCTGCTTCAACCCCCAACTTTTGAATCATTCAGACATTCAATAGTAACATTTATGCTGGGGTATGACAATCTTTTTTTAAGAGCGCAGGCGATGCTGGTAGCTTTCCTTCATTAAAAATGCGTGCTCTGAATGGTCTATGTAGTTTTGAGCCATTGCTAAGTTCTCGATGGCTGCCGTAAGTTTAGCAGATTGTCCCGTTTCAATCCCTTCTATTTCTCGGGCTGTTGAAGCGAGTGCTTTTTGAATTAACTGAAATTGATCATAATGAATCATGAAGACACCTCTTTTTTTAAAATCAAGTTCAGTTTATTCCGTCCCGTCAAGACTTATACCTTTTTAGCATAAAAAAATCCACACCTTCTCGTGGTGTGGACATTTGTTACGATTCAGTTGTTTGCTTCCTAGGCCGGCGTTTTCCCCAGTATTGATAATAGTCTGTTTTAATAAATCCATTAAACAGTTTTCTCTTTTTCGTCGCTTTTCTTCCGAAACACTCTTCGAATTTTTCATGTGACGTTAAAATGTAAATGGACCACGTATCTAGGTTTTTCAATGCTTCGCCCATGCCTTGATACATTTTTTCCACAGCTGGCTTATCGCTGAGACGTTCACCGTAAGGCGGATTTCCGACAATCACACCATACTCATCTTTTGTTTGAAAGTCTTTCACTTGCATTTGCTTAAATTGAATCAATTCACTAAGTCCAGCTTCTTCTGCGTTCAGTTTCGCAATCTCTACCATACGATGATCAATATCGCTCGCGATAATGTGAAGCGGCTGATCATAGTTCGCCTTTTCTTCTACTTCAAGGCGTGCTTTGTTCCAAACGTCCTCACCGATCCATTCCCATAATTCAGATGCGAACTCACGGTTAAATCCAGGGGCAATGTTTTGTCCAATCATCGCTGCTTCAATAGCAATTGTTCCTGATCCGCAAAAAGGATCGACAAACGGACGGTCAGGTGTCCAGTTCGTTAATAAGACAAGCGCCGCTGCAAGGGTTTCTTTAATCGGAGCGCCCCCTTGATCTGCACGGTATCCACGTTTATGAAGACCCACACCAGACGTATCAAGCGTCAGCAATACTTTATCTTTTAAAAGGGCTACCTCGATTTTGTATTCAGGGCCTGTCTCTTCTAGCCATTCAGACTGTATGTTGTAAGATGATCTAAGCTTTTGCGCGATAGCCTTTTTGACGATGCGCTGACAATCCGGCACACTGGCAAGCTGAGATTTAACAGATTTACCAATGACGGGAAATGTGCTATTTTTCGGTAAAAATGCGGCCCAGTCAATGGCTTTAGTCTGTTCAAAAAGCTCATCAAATGTCCTAGCCGAAAATTCAGCAACTTGGACTTTGATTCGGTCTGCTGTACGCAGCCATAGATTCGCACGGCAGATGGCAAGCGCATCTCCTTGAAAAATGACTTTTCCGTTATCTACGGTGCACTCATACCCGAGGTCTCTTACTTCTTTTGCAACTATCGCTTCAATTCCCATTGGCGCTGTTGCGATGAGTGTATAGGTTTTCATTTGTTTATCACCTGTTTTCTCGTTCTTTTCTTAATCAAGATAAAAGCTCTCCATATGTAGAAATAGGAGAGCTTTGATTTCATCATGTTTATGATAACGGATATAACGTTCTGTAAGCCATGTTTTGTTCCATCGTACTGCAAACGGCAAAAGCCTCGTACTCAGGTGGTAATCATCTATCTACAGAATTCTCTGTCCTTCTCTCCGTTTGGTTCCTTTGAGAAAGTTCCCCTACCAAGTTTGGGTTTCTCGCTCGAGGGGTTTACCGCGTTCCACTCTCACCATTTCTAGTGAGACTTCGTCACTGTGGCACTTTCAAGGATACTTTGCCATATCCTAAAAGGACGTAGGCATTTTTCCTGCCGTCAGCCTTTCCCAGGCTGCCCTGGCTTATTTTTTCGCCAGGCACGAACACTACGGGCATCTCAGCACCGTGCGAGCATGGACTTTCCTCTGCAATGTCAAAGCATTACAGCGATTACCCGAACGTTAATCAACATGCGTTATTATAAACGACAATGTCATCTGACACAAGCTTTTTTGGTATTACTCAATCATAAAGTTTGCTGCCGAAAACGTGTTTCTCAAGATTAGATAGTCTTTTTAAAATATCAAAGTTTGTTGTATTGGACTGTGCAGGCTGTCTTTTCCCTTGCTCAACCGCTTCTTCAAGCTGTTTTGACAAGTGAAGGTTTTCTTGTTGGAGTTTTTCAATTTCTTGATGGAATGTCTCATAGTCTTTAATGACCATATCTAGAAATTTATCGACTTCTTCTTGTTTATACCCTCGGACACCTGTTTTAAATTCTTTTTCTAAAATTTCTTTCGCAGAAAGCTTTACTTTATCAGCAAGCATCTTTTTCACCTCATATCGTGAATTCATAGTATATTTTTTCAGAAATACGTGACGTTGTCAAATTTTCTCTTGCTTTTAGTCAAAAAACGGATCTTCCGCCTCAACCTGTGCTCTTAAATCATCCATTGTGATATACATAATTGGGTAGTCGGTATAGGTTTCAGCTTCTTTGATCATATATTTTGGCGAGCCTTCGTGCTCGGGATCATATAAGACGAGAAGGCCGTCCGTTTTTTCAATAAAAAAGCGGTTCTTTTGTTTAAATTGTGCCGGACTTTCATACGGTCTATGCGTGACACTTTCTACAAAATCAGCTTGTGCAAGAACGCCTTCATACAGCTCTTTATTTTGTTCATTCCAGCGCTCTTCCTGTTCATAAAATGGTGTAATGACAGCAAGTTTTAAATCTGGAAACTCCTCTTGAAGCTCAAAGACCACTTCAGCTGTCCATATTTCTGCCCCTAACTGACCTGAAATGAGCACCCATTCCAGCCCGTCTTCAATGAGTGCCGTCAGCCTTTTCCGAAGTTCCGCTTTTATGTATTGAAGTGCAGGCTCGTCTTGTTTGAATATCCCAAGCTCAAATGGCTTGTACCCTGTGACAGCAATATTTTTCATTTTTTCACCTGCTTTTAAAAAAAGGGACTTATAAAAGTCCCATTTTCACTTTATCTGTTACAGCAAGGTCCACCGCAGTTAAAGTGTTGATGTGTTGCCGGGTCCACCTGAGAAAACGTATGCGGGAAGTAGTGAACATGTTGGAAATTTTGGTGATGAACATTTGTTACATGCTGCGGGTGGATGTGCGGCACAATTGTAGTTGACTCACTGTGCGTACAGCAGTGATTCGTTGGATGTACAATTGGCTGTGTAACATTTGGATTGCAATGATGATGATGGTACATGTAGCATTCCCCTCTCCTTGATTTTCTTACATTAATAATGTATGAATCAAGAGGTGTACATGTACTAATGCATTAACCTATTTTAAAAGTTTGCAAGAAAAACATCTTTATAGTTTGAAAACACAAAAGCGACCAATATGACAACAAGAAAAAACAAGTAGAAAAGACCCTTATACATGCTCTACGCTCCTCATTCAATATCTAACGTTATTTTACAGGATTCGTGACTTTTCTACAATAAAAGTGCTAAACAATTTTTATTTTCGGCCGAGAGCCGAACGTTGTCATTTTTTGCGCTTTCCCAGGCAATAATTTCATTGCCCAGCTTTTCTTAAGAGCCTCTTTTCTCGCTTGTCAAGTTCCACAATGTCTCGTTCACTTAAAGACGATCGTGATAACAATGTTTGGGTAATGGAAAGGGCTGCTTTTGGATCTTTTTGACGGTGTTCTTCATACTTTGCAAGCTCTACACCCGCTTTTAATCTTAAATGAACATCACTTGATTCAAATAGACGTCTCCATATGCATGCCGCTTCATCCCATTGTTTTAATCGCTTGTACTGTAACGATAGATCATAAGCTGCTTGATCCGCATGCTCAAACGCTGCTCCCGTTAATTCTTGCAGGTGCTTTGTTGCTTCCTGCACATCACGGTGAGCAAGATGCCACTTAGCTAATGCATATTTCTCATCGTCTTCCTTCACCGCATCTTTGGATAAGATTTTTTTAGACAAATGAATGTAGAGACTGATTAATGATAAGACATCAAGTTCATTGTGAGTCAAAATTCCTTCAATCAGTTTCGGGTTTTGTTCCTTTAAAAAGTGAAAATAGATCATTGGTGCGAGGAACCCCGGTGTATCTCCCTCTCGATTGACGTGCAGTTCCTCTTTTTCTACAACCGAAAGAGCCATACGCTCATATTTATGTTTCCACAATCTCCTTGACCCATGCAGAAGGTCAAAATGACCAAATTCAGGTAGAGCAGGTATTTGATCGCGTAATAGTGTATGCCTCGTTTTGACTTGAGGCCAGTCAAATGATTTTCCATTATATGTCACGAGCGATTCGACATCCACCTCACTAAGAAAGCTTTTGTAAAGTGCCGCTTCATTTCCTGGATTCGTGAGCAAATGTTGTTTTACCACCACTTTATCTGAATAAACTCTCGCATGCCCAAGCAGAAAAATCATATTTCCCGTTCCGCCAGATAGTCCTGTTGTTTCTGTATCGAAGAAAAATAGCTCGTGAGGCTTGTAGCCTTTTGCAGAAAGAGAATGCTGAATCTCACTTTTGTTCCATGCACTCACCATCTCCGGCAGTTCTGCAAATGAATATCGCCCATGCTGATGGTCAAGTGGATAGGTCACTTCCCGAATGAGGCAGAAAGAGTCTTCAAAGTAGTAAGGAGCTGCACTTAATTCCCCCCACTCTTTTAGAAATGGTATGGTTTCAGCCGTCACAGTGTGCGTTTTTCCCTCTTTTACTGCCCCACGCTTTTCATCTGACTGATTGTGCGACAGGTGTTTTTTCATTCTGTTTAATTTTCCTTTTAATGACATAAGTAGGTCTATTCCCCCTTCCCTTAAAATCCTGCCATCAATTGAATGATACTGCTTTTTCCATCGATCTCTTTCATTTCCATACCAATACAAGATGGACAGCCGTTTTCGCAGCTGCATCGCTCAATCAGCTGAGTGGCTGCACGGGCAATTTCATCAAAGCGAGCCTGGACCTCTTTACTTAAACCGATTCCACCTGGGTAATGATCATATAAAAATACGGTCGGTTTCCCGGTATGGGCTGCCTTTATTTGAGAAATGACATGAATGTCTGAACGGTCACACATGACAAACGCCGGAACAATATGCTGAAGAACATTGGCAATACCGAGCAACAGCTGTTCAAGTGTTTTTTCTTCAAATGTCCGCTCTGCTTCATGTAATTCAAACCAAGCAGCACTCGTATGAATCTCTTCTTCAGGTAAGTGAATCGGGCCGGAACCGATATTTTCACCGGTTGATAACCGAATTTTTTTGAAAATAGTCGGCATTGCATTGACGGTCACATCACCGTAGTGAACAGATACCGCCTCTTTCTCTGTTGTTTGATCAATTTCAAGCACCTTGAGCTGAACTGCTAAATTCGCATCTGTATAATATTCTACATCGACTTGTTTCACATAAGCCTTAAGATGCTCATAATCTAGCTTATCCACTTGATACTGAACCCCTTCATGTAAATAAATCGCTTCATCATGAAGTAAAGTCATCGCACTGAATCGATCCATCTCCCCAATAATTCGAACATTCGCTACATCGGATTGATCGACAATGACGACATTTTCCTGACTTGCAGATCTCAGACTGATGCCATGAGCCGGGAACGATTGATCTGACCAATAATAACGGTTCCCGCTGAAATGAAGAACCCCTTCTTCATGTAAGTATTGCAAAATTTCTTCTACTTCCATACCGCCAAACTGTTCATCTTCTCGAAACGGTAGCTCGTAGGACGCACATTTTAGATGATCGACTAGGATGATAAGGTTCTCAGGATTGATTCTTGCCGATTCAGGTGGTCTGTTAAAGAAGTATTCAGGGTGTCTGACAATATATTGGTCAAGTGGCGATGAGCTTGCGACCATGATAATGAGTGCTTCCTCATGACGCCTTCCAGCTCGTCCAGCCTGCTGCCACGTACTCGCTACACTGCCAGGATATCCGGTCATGATACAGACTTTTAGCTGTCCAATATCTACTCCTAATTCTAGTGCGTTTGTGCTGACAACACCGAGAATGTCTCCTTCCCTTAAGCCTTTTTCAATCATGCGCCGCTCTTTCGGCAAATAGCCTCCGCGATAACCACGGATCGATTTAGGACCAATTTCTTTTTTCACTAGTTCTTGAATATGACTTAGGATGACTTCAACTCTTACCCTACTTCTAGCAAAAACAATCGTTTGAATTTTTTCTTTTAAAAATGTTTTAGCGAGCTGATTCACAACAGTGGCCGCACTTTGTCTAATATTTAATGGCTTATTGACGACTGGCGGGTTATAAAAGACAAAATTCTTTTTACCGCTAGGTGCTCCGTTTCGTTCAATGAGATGCACCTTGCTTCCGGTCAGCTGCTCTGCAAGCTCTTTCGGATTCGCAATGGTCGCTGATGTACAAATAAAGGTCGGGTCACTTCCGTAAAATGCACAAATTCGCTTTAGTCTTCGAATGACATTGGCGACATGACTGCCAAACACGCCTCGGTATGTATGAAGTTCATCAATGACAATATACTTTAAGTTCTCAAATAAACTGACCCATTTCGTATGATGAGACAAAATCGCTGAGTGCAGCATATCTGGATTTGTGATGACAATATGTCCTGCCTGTCTGACGCGCTGGCGAATCGCTGGGGAGGTGTCCCCGTCATAGGTTTCACTGTGAATTGGAACATCCATCTCATGAATGATTTCGTTTAATTCACTTTTTTGATCTTGCGCAAGTGCTTTTGTTGGAAATAAATAGAGGGAGCGGCTTGTCTGATCTTCTGCGATCGACTGAAGAACTGGCAGATTGTAGCAAAGCGTTTTACCTGAAGCTGTAGGTGTCACAGTCACCACATTCTCACCATCCATCACACGTTCAAAGGCTTCCTTTTGATGAATGTACAGTTCGCTCACACCTCTTTTTTCAAGCGCCACTTTGAGCCTGTCATTTACTCTTTCAGGAATTGGAGAAGTCAGTGCAGGCTTCGCTTCAATTTCATGCCAATGCTCGACCTGTTCGTCTTTTTTTAATTCTTCTATGAGTTCGTTCATTGTTTTCTTCTTCATCTGGTATCCACCTCTCATTCTAGTGTACCGAATATTTGTTTGCATGACTAGGCGGCAATTTTTTGATGCACCGCTTGTGAGCAAATATTTTGATGTGTTGTAACAATATCTATTACACTTCTATAGTGAAATGATTTTATCAAGGAAGAAGATGATCAGATTGAAAAACGAATTTAAGCCTTTATTTGAACCTTTTACATTCCCAGGGGGTGCCTCTATTGATGGCCGTTTAGTCGTTGCACCAATGACACACTTCGGTTCTCATGAGGATGGCACGATCTCAAAGGAAGAAATTGATTTTATTACCGCTAGATCAAGCGAAATGGGCATGGTCATCACCGCATGTGCAAACGTGACGCCAGATGGTAAGGCGTTTGAAGGACAGCCTTCTATTGCAAGGGATGAAGATATACCTGGCCTTCAAAAGCTTGCTTCTGCGATTCAAGCGAAAGGAACAAAAGCCATTATGCAAATTCATCATGGCGGCTCTCAGGCTCTCCCTCATTTAGTCCCAAACGGTGATGTCGTTGCGCCAAGTGATGTATTTAAAGATGGAAAACAAATTGCGAGAGCTTTGACAGAAGAAGAAATTCCTCACATCATCGACTCATTTAAAGAAGCAGCAAGGCGCGCAATCCAAGCAGGATTTGATGGGATCGAAATCCATGGAGCGAACGGATATTTATTACAGCAATTCTACTCCCCGCATAGTAATCAGCGTACAGATCAATGGGGCGGAAGCGAAGAAAAACGTCTCGCATTTCCAATTGCAGTTGTAGATGCGGTGAAAGAAGCAATCAAAGAGCATGTAACAAAACCATTTATCTTTGGGTATCGATTATCACCTGAAGAACCAGAAACACCTGGTTTAACCATGACAGAAACATTTACTTTAGTGGACGTACTTAAGACGAAAAACCTTGATTACTTGCATATTTCTTTAATGGAGATTGACTCTAAGGCAAGACGTGGTGCTGATACAAGTAAGACGCGGATGGAGTTATTAAAAGAGCGCTGTGGTGACACGCTTCCACTCATCGGCGTCGGCAGCGTCATTACAGCTGAGGATGCACTGAATGCATACAATCAAGGGATTCCACTCATCGCTGTTGCAAGAGAAGTCATTGTTGATCCCGATTGGGCAGTAAAGATTAAAGAAGGCAGAGAAAACGAGATTGAGACCGTCATTAAACGCAGTCAAAAAGACAAGTACATGATTCCAGAGGGTTTATGGACTGTCATGGAAGCAAGTAAAGGCTGGGTTCCAATGGAGGATTAATCTCCTCAATAAAAAAACTACCCTATCAACTCAGGGTAGTTTTTTTGGATTATTTCATTTTCACTGTAAAAAGCTTGGACGTCTGCTTTTCTACAGAGCCCTTAGGTTCTTTGTCAAGATGTTCTACTAAATCACCATTCATGATGACAATTGGTGTCACTGTGCTTGCCGCTTTTTCTTCAATCAGCTCTAAATCACACGTAATGAGAGGATCACCTGCTTTCACTTTATCCCCTTCTTTTATGTGTGCTTCAAAGCCTTCACCATTTAATCCAACCGTTTCAAGTCCGATATGAATCAGAAGCTCAAGCCCCGAGAGTGTTCGAATCCCAATTGCATGTTTTGTATGGAAGAGTTGAATAATTTCACCATCTACTGGCGAAACAATGGTTCCGTTTTTTGGTTTTACAGCTACGCCGTCTCCCATCATCTTTTGAGAAAAAACGGGATCTGGTACATCGGTCATATCCATTAACTCTCCATCAACTGGAGAATAAATGACTTCTTCCTTTACATCATCTTGGTTTTTTCCGAAACCGAATAATTTTTTCAGCAATGTTCATTTGCTCCCTTCAAGCTTTGCTTCTAGATCTATTCAGCGTATAAACTTTCACGCCCATACACCTTGCTTCATTCAACACTATTTAATCATAATTTTTTCCTCTCATCAATTGATAACCGCCTGAGCCCCTTTTGCATAGGCTGTAGATGAGAGGTGATTCAAATGAAACATGAAAGTGAAAAGAAACACGAGTTGTTAACAAATGAAGACATTCTATATGAAGCAATTGAACAATTTTTTGCATCATCGCCGTTTCACGACATTTTAAATAGTGCAGAGGCGCTGATGACCACGAGCCATTCACTTGCATCCATTACAACCGATGTGACAGAAGATGATCAATATGTATATATTGAGATTCGATTTCCAGACCATTTTGTCGAAGGTGATATCGCACTAGAAGTGAAAGCGCAATATTTACACTTATCGGTACAGGAAAAAATCAAAACAGACACGACTTCCTCCTATTCAAGCTTTACCAAAACCATTTTAATGCCTGCAAAAATAGATGAAACCAATATGAAGAGCGTTTGGAAAGATCAATCACTTCGTGTGACTGCGCCAAAACAAACAACCCAATAGATGTATATCTATTGGGTTTTGCTATGCTTTAAAAATACTAGTAAATCCTTTCGCCAATGAGCCCACTTGATTCATTGTACTCATCATTTGTCCAGCAGTATCAAACATTTTATTAAAATCGTATTGCCCATTCGTTTTTTTAAATTGTGACAGCACACTTTTAAATTGAGATGATTGCTGTTTTTGCGGCCTTGGCAAAGGATAAGGATTCATAGGCTGCTGCATAGGCATCATGCCCGGCGGCTGCATTTGCGGCTGATTCATTGCTTCAGGCTGCGGCTGATAAGGCTGGAAGTTTTCCTGATATCCAAAAGGCGGCTGATAGCCTGCAGACGGCGGCTGGTTCATTTCACCTTGATATGGGGGCATGAAATATTCTGGAGGCTGCGGAGGCTGCTGCATATCTGGATACGGAAAAGGCCGTTGCTGAAATTGATTCATTTCATAAGATGGCTGGTTTGAATAAGGGAACACGTATCTCGCTCCTCTCGCTCTGAAAACATATTGAAGTCAATGATATATTATGTTCAGGAAGCAGAAGATGTGCCTACAGCAGCCATAAGAAAAACGCAGGCTGTTTCATCAGCTGCGTTTGTTGATTTCTTCTATTAAAAGGTTCAGTGTATAAATCACTGACTCAACTAAATTTTTCACACGAGGTGCATGCTGTTTGCCAAAATAAGATTGCAGCACAACCTCTTTTCCATTTTCTTGGACGGCTTCAAGCTGTTCTTGATGTAAGTATCTAGGTTTGGCCTGATGAATAAATGAGGTAGCAGCAGTAAGCCACTCTTCCATTTGCTGATCAAATTTGACAACGGCCGGTTGAATATCGTTGTAAAAATCATAAACTGGGTATTCCTCTTCTGCCTTTCCCTTTAGGTACTGCTCGTATGCTTCTTCGATCCACGTGATCAACTCTTGTGTATGTTTAAGTAATGTTTGATTATCCAAAGTGTTCACCTCTATGAACCATCCTATCAAACGTTTACTTATTGCTCAAATAGAAAAGCTATCCGGCGTGATATGCGGGTCTTGCCTGCAGCTTATACTCTGCTGCATGAATTTTCAATTCACATTCCTTCACTTCAGATTCAAGACGGTCAATGATTTGTTCTTGCTCCTCTACGGCAGCGTTTTTTGTTTTTTTGACAGCTAAAGACAGTTCTTCTTCCACCGCATCAATCTTTCGCTCAATTTCCTCTAACAACTGCATAATGGATTCTTTTGATACAAATTCGCTCATCATCAGATTCCTCCTTTATCATCTCTCGTTACATTCTCTTTTCTTTTGCTCCCTCCTTCATACATGACAAAACTAGAACTAAATCGCCAATCTAAGTGAAGATAAGCGCAATTTCTTCCATTTCGACACGTGCTTGTCCTTCTTTGTATGATCGCGTCCGATTGTGTAAATTCTAAGGACAAAGGAGGTAGATGTCATGAAAAAGCAGCAAGCACCAAAAGAGCAAAAAACAAAAGGGAAAGAAAATAGTACAGATCAGCTTGATAAAAAGCTCGGCGGCCCTAACCGTCCATCCACGTAAAAAAAGCAGGTACCCCCTGCTTTTTATTTATGCAAAAAATAGTGTTCTAATGAGAAAAGAAAACGAAGCTGCCTTTTTTTATGAAAATACCAGTCGGTCAGCTCAATTTGTTTTGGTAAGCGCTCTGCTTCAAACAAGGATGGACTCAATTTCTTTTGAAACCAATCTTCCCTTTGATCGTCTAATGAATGTGTCATGACTGGATACACCGTTCTGAGGAAAGGGCTTGACCTTCGCGCAATCCCTAAAAACGGTTCAAAATCAAATCGAGATCCCGTATGCGGCACGGTATGCAAAAAGTGATAAAAATCCGAAAACAAATCGGCTCGAAACAATAGTTTTGCTAGCTTTTTCCCTAACGTAATGCGCTCTTTTACTTGGGAAAACTTTCGTATGGTTAACCCATACAAATGCCCGTCTACTGTCGGAAAAACGACGGTTTGAAAATGTGCCCACTCGCTGAAAAGATATTGAATCGAGTGAAAAACATTCTTTTTCAGGAGAGGATTTTGTATAATAGGAGATTGTATAGTATATTGTTCATTTATGATGAGTGCATGCAGCAGTCGCTCTGTGTCACGCGTTTGCCAAAATCGTTCCCACTCAGCGCTCATAAAACGAGACACACCGAAATGGGGCAGCAGATGAAATAAAGGTTTGCGGCACCTTTTTGACCATTCATACAAGAGAAGCTGCGGGTAAGCATCTGAAAAGATCAACCAATTCGCTCTTTCATATGCTGTAAAGAACAGATGCCCTTGCTGATCCGTTAAACCCGGATGGAAGAGCTCGCCTTTTAAATCTGTCATCGACCATCCAGCATTTCTGGAGACAAAAGAAGCAAGCAGAGACCATTTCATCTCTGGATGACGGTCATAAAAGCGCTTGTACGCATTTGTCCTTGTCAGGTTGTCCTTATTTTTCGCTTTCGTTTCATGTAAAATATGCTGGGTAATCATGTGCTCTTGTTGTGACAACATGGTGATCTCTCCAATACAAAATGCATTAAAAGGAGGCTGAAACTTGATGATTCGGTATCCTAACGGAAAATCGTATCAGCCCATTCAACAAATTGGGACAAAAAAAAGAATCAGCGGCGAATCATCTTATAGTAACCGCGGGATGACGCTTGAAGCTGACTTAAATGAAACGAACCAGTACTATTTGGTCAACGGGATCGCAGTCATTCATAAAAAGCCTACCCCTGTTCAAATTGTCAATGTGGATTATCCAAAAAGAAGCGCTGCTGTCATTAAAGAGGCCTATTTTAAACAATCCTCCACAACAGACTACAACGGGGTATACAAAGGGCGTTATATCGATTTTGAAGCAAAGGAAACCAAAAGCACCACCTCGTTTCCGCTCAAAAATTTCCACGACCATCAAATTGAGCATATGAAACAGGTTGAAAAGCAAGGCGGTATTTGTTTTGTTATTATATCCGCATTTGGTTCCGTTTATTATTTGTCCGCTACTGACCTCTTCTTCTTTTGGGAGCGGCAGCAGCAAAACGGCCGTAAATCCATTAGCAAAGATGAATTAATGGAAGCAGGTCACCTCATGACACTTGGATATTCGCCAAGAATTGATTATATTAAAGTAGTGGAGACACTTCATTTTTCGGATGACAGCAAGCAACATTCACGTTCGAAAAAGGTTTAACACGAAAGGTTGAGATGTGATGTCTGATCAATTTACAAGTCGTGAACAGCGACGTAAAGCAAGTCAAGAAAACAATAAGAAGCAAAAGAACAAAAAAGGCAAAAAGAAAGCAGGTCTATTTAAAAAAATATTTTTATCTTTACTCGTGATCGGTCTTCTTTGTTTAGTAGCCGGAATCACAACTTTTGCCGTTTTTGCATCAAGCGCTCCTTCTATTGATGATAGCAAGCTAAAAACGCCGTATTCTTCAAAACTTTACGATAAAGACAAAAAAGTCTTTGCAGAAGTCGGGGCAGAAAAAAGAACGTATGTCTCGATTAAAGATATACCCGATGTGGTAAAAGACGCGTTTATTGCAACTGAAGATGCACGTTTTTATAAACACCACGGGATTGATCCTATCCGTATTGGCGGTGCTCTTGTCGCAAACGTCGAGGACGGTTTTGGAGCAGAAGGTGGAAGTACGATTACACAGCAGGTTGTGAAGAACTCCCTGCTTAACAATCAAAAGACGTTAAAACGTAAAGTACAGGAAGTGTGGCTCTCGATTCAGCTTGAGCAAAAATACTCTAAAGATGAAATTTTAGAAATGTATTTAAACCGTATTTTCTTCTCTCCTTATGCTTATGGTGTTGGGAAAGCGGCTGAACAATTTTTCGGAGTGACAGATTTAAATAAACTAACTGTTGCACAGGCTGCCACACTTGCAGGTATGCCGCAAAGTCCATCTGCCTATAACCCAGTGAAACATCCAGAGGCAGCGGAAAAACGCCGTAATATCGTTTTAGGCCTAATGAAAAAACAAGGCTATATTTCAGAGAAAGAGTATGAGGAAGCAAAAGCAACACCTGTCAGCAAAACCGTTGTTTCAGCTGATAAATATAAGAGTCAAAACTCAAGTAAGTACTCTGCTTATATTGAAGAAGTCATGGAAGAAGTACAGAAAAAAGCCAAAGTAGATGTATCAACAGATGGATTAAAAATCTATACTTCTCTTGATCGAAAAGCTCAGGATCATCTGGATGACATCATCAATGGGGATTCAGCCGGATTTACGAAAGGTATGCAAGCTGGAGTCACCCTGCTGGATACAAAAAATGGTGAAATTCGTGCCATTGGTGGTGGTCGTGATGTGCCAGCCGGCGGCTTTAACTATGCCACTGATGCAAAACGCCAGCCGGGATCTACAATTAAACCAATTTTAGATTACGGTCCTGTAATTGAAAACAAAAAATGGTCAACATATCAGCAAATTGATGATGCGCCTTATACGTACTCTAACGGTACACCTATTAACAACTTTGACAGAAGACACTTAGGGAAAATGTCGATGAGAAGTGCTTTGGCACAATCACGAAACATCCCTGCTTTAAAAGCTTTCCAAGAAGCTGGTACAGATAATGCTGTTCAATTCGCCAATAACTTAGGTTTGGACTTACCTTCTGACATTCCTGAGTCTTACTCAATCGGCGGATTTGACGAAGGTGTCTCATCTCTTAAAATGGCTGGTGCATTTAGTGCATTCGGTAACAACGGATACTATAATGAACCGCATGCCGTAACGTCTGTTGAATTTAATGACGGGACGAAGCTTGACTTAACGCCAGATTCTAAAGCAGCCATGAGTGATTACACTGCATTTATGATCACAGATATGCTGAAAACTGCTGTACAATCTGGAACAGGTACACTCGCACAAGTACCGAATGTTCAAGTAGCTGGTAAAACAGGTACAACCAACTTTACACAAGATGATATTAATAAATACAACATCCCTTCTGGCGGGGCGAAAGATTCATGGTTTGTCGGTTACACGCCGCAATACACAGCAGCTGTGTGGACCGGAATCGGCAACTCAAAAGATGCAGACGGCAAAATGTGGCTCACGGATTATGAACAACGTGTTGCCAAAGTTGTCTTCCAGAAATTAATTTCTCAAATTGATGATGGAAGCGGCTCATTTGAAAAGCCAGACAGTGTCGTTGAAGCAACGGTTGAAAAAGGATCAGATCCAGCGAAGTTAGCTGGACCAAACACACCAAGTGATAAGAAGACAACGGAATACTTCGTCAAAGGAACTGTCCCAACAAAAGTTTCTGACACATATGAAAAGAAAGAAGCTGACAAACCATCTGACTTAAAAGCGGTGTATGATGAAGAGAAAAAATCGATTACACTCACTTGGGGTTATGATGACGATGCAGATGCAACATTTAATGTGAAGCAAGCGGTCGATGATGGCGGCTATAAAGACATTCAAAACAGCTCTTCTAAAGAAGCCGTCATCTCTGATGTGAAGCCAGGATCCACCTATAAATTCCAAGTGACAGCGACTGTAGACGATGTCACAAGTAAAGCTGCTTCTACCTTCCTCACCATTAAAGATGACGAAGAAGAGGAAGAAAAAGCAGATGATGAGAACAAAGAAGAAGAAGAGCCACAGCAACCTGATGATGAGCAGACAGATCAAACAGATGATAATCAAAACCAAGGTGGCACTGATGAGCAGAAGCCTGATGATAAAAAAGATCAAGGCGGAAATACCGAAAATGGTGATGGCTCAGACAGTACAAATGGAAACAGCAACTCACAGAGCGATGCCAATAAAGATAAAAAGAAAGACGACGAGAAAGCCAATTCTCAAAGCTCAAATACTCAGTCAAATTCTACTTCTCGCAAAGAAGACGAGTAATAAAAAAGCACTTGCCCTATGTGGCAAGTGCTTTTTTAACGATTTTGTTTTAACTTTCTGAGTGCTTCGTATTTTCCATACTGCTTTTTGAGCTCTGTGTATAACTCGTCCAATTGAATAAAGCAATGATATTGAGTAGGTTTAAGCAAAATAAACTCTAATCGTTCTGTCCAGTTAATGGGGGCTACTGGAAACGTCTGTTGTTTAATTTCCTCCCAATCAACGGTTTGAAGCTTCTCTCCTTTGATCCAGTAAAACATTGCGATCATACTGACAATGCCTTGCAGCATATCATCCTCTTCACACCGAGATTTTCTCGTTTGAAAGCGAGGAAGCATGTGGTCTTTTAATTCATTCCACAGATCAAACATCAAAGGAACAAATTCTTCCGTTTTCTGCCACGGTTGCTCATCTAGTAAAGGTTCTGAAGATAGATCAAATGCGAGTGGATTGATTCTTAATATATCCTTTTTTTCGTCGCTTATCTCTACCTTTTTCTCTTTTAGCTTTTCGACATATGAGGTAAAAACAGCTGCTCCGCTCATGCCAGCTTCACCAGCCCTTTTTTCAGCCTCTTCTGCCCTTCTCTGCACATATCAAGAAGTGGACAAGATTCACACTGTGGTCGCTGCGCCTTACAGTGATATCTGCCAAAAAAGATGAGACGATGATGGGTCACGGACCAATCCTCTTTTGGCACCTTCTTCATTAAGGTTTGCTCTACCTCAAGAACAGAATCCTTCCAGCGGCAAATCCCAAGTCGTTTGCTGACGCGCTCGACATGTGTATCTACTGCAATGGCGGGAATTCCAAAAGCGACAGACACAACGACATTTGCTGTTTTCCGTCCAACCCCTGGGAGCTTGATTAGCTCATCTCGATCTCTTGGCACTTCACCGCCATAATCTTCAATCAGCATTTGGCTTAATTTTTGAATGTTTTTTGCCTTATTACGATAAAGACCGATCGAACGAATATCCTGCTGCAACTCTTCAAGCGGCACACTTAAATAGTCTTCTGGTGTTTTATATTTTTGAAATAGATGTTTGGTCACTTTGTTCACTAAAACATCTGTACATTGCGCTGAGAGTGCGACAGCAATCACTAGTTCAAATGGATTGGAATGAACAAGCTCACACTCAGCCTCTGGAAACATATCCCCTATAATATCTAAACATTCATTGATTTGTTTTTTTGATAACATGCCTTCTCCTTTATTGGTTATTGTTCCAGCCAATTATAAAAAGGAACTTGTCGTTTATATGAAGATGTTTCTTCTTTTGAAGGTGGGGCTTTTTGCTGCGAACGGAAATGCTGGCTATGCTCTTTCGCTTCTTCCGCTGTTTTCAGCCCTTTCTTTTTCCACTCAAACAATATTCGATCGATATAGCGAAAATTTAATTTTCCTGATAAAACGGCTTCTCTTAGAGCAAGACGAATCATCTCAGCATCATGATGGTCTTGGTCCATCCAGATCGAGAGTGTCTCCCCTTCAAGAGGAGAAAGTGGTCTGCCAAACTCATCTTCAAATAGCGCATATAAAGATTTTTCAGCCTGCACATGATTCTTTTGCAGGTCTTTCGCCTGTTTTGCTTCTAAAAAGTCATACAGCACACCCCATAAGGGTTCTACCGAGTACCGGTCATGCTGAATACCAGACCTGTCTTCAAACGGCTGGATCGAAATAAACCCTTTTTGAATCAAATACTGCACCATATAAGCACATTCTTCGGCCGAAATGGTCATACCATGTGAAAGCTCTTCAAATGTCTGAAAAAAGACGCCTTGTTCTTCATTCATTTTAATCTTTAACATGACCATCATTTGTGATTCATTCAGTCCTAATTGCTCATAATGGGCAATCAGCAAATTAGGCAAACTGGTCGAACCCATTTTCTGCATATCTATAAATTGCTGCCTTTTCATCGGATACACCTCTTCACTTTCAGTATATCACGTTTTCTCATACGTGCTGCCCTTAAGACGTTTGAAAAAGCCTCCATATGTTGGAGGCTTTCACGTCTTAAGGATATAAACGGTTTAATAATCTTGGGAATGGAATTGTTTCACGCACATGCGGCGCTCCGCTAATCCAAGCAACTGTTCGTTCAAGTCCAAGACCAAAACCTGAATGTGGTACAGAACCATACTGTCTTAATTCTGTGTACCATTTGTACGTTTCTTGATCTAACCCATGTTCTTTTAATCTTGCTTCAAGCAGATCTAAATCATGAACACGTTCAGAACCGCCGATAATCTCTCCATAGCCTTCTGGTGCAATTAAATCTGCACAAAGGACGACATCATCACGGTCTGGTGCAGGCTGCATATAAAATGGTTTTAATGAGGTTGGGTAATGAGTGATAAAGACTGGTTTATCATAGCTTTCGGCGATCGCTGTTTCATGCGGCGCACCGAAGTCATCTCCCCATTCAATGTCATCAAATCCTTTATCCTGCAAGAATTTAATCGCTTCATCATATGTGATGCGCGGGAATGGTGCTTTGATGTTTTCTAATTTTGCTGTATCACGGCCAAGTGTGTGCAGTTCTACTTTACAATTTTCAAGTACACTTTGAACAACGTGAGACACATAATTTTCTTGGTACTCAAGGTTCTCATTAAATTCAACAAATGCCATCTCAGGCTCGATCATCCAGAACTCGATTAAATGACGTTTCGTTTTCGATTTTTCTGCTCTAAATGTTGGACCGAATGAGAATACTTTTCCGAGTGCCATCGCAGCAGCTTCCATGTAAAGCTGTCCACTTTGAGAAAGGTATGCATCTTCATCAAAATATTTAGTAGCAAACAGCTCTGTTGTTCCTTCAGGAGCACTTCCTGTTAAGATTGGCGGATCCACTTTCACGAAGCCTTCTTGATGGAAAAACTCATATGTAGCACGAATAATTTCATTACGGATTTTCATAATGGCATGCTGTTTTTTAGAACGCAGCCATAAATGACGGTGATCCATTAAGAATTCTGTTCCATGTTCTTTTGGTGTAATTGGGTAATCTGTTGCTTCGTGAATCACTTCAATGGATTTCACTTGTAATTCAAAACCAAGTGGTGAACGTTCGTCTTTTGTTACTTGTCCTGTGACATAGACCGATGTCTCTTGTGTCACTGATTTCGCAAGCTTAAAGACTTCCTCTTCCACCTCTGCTTTTACAACGACTCCTTGAATAAAGCCTGTCCCGTCGCGAAGCTGCAAGAATGCAATTTTCCCGCTTGAACGTTTATTGGCAATCCATGCGCCGATTGTTACTTCTTCATCGACGTGTTTAAACACTTGATTAATAGTTGTTTTCAACATATTTCCCTCCAAAGCCAGAAAGAAACTCACCTTGTTAGATAGGTGTGATTCTTTTTTCATACATTTTATTATAACCGTTCTAAATCAGCATGGTCAACGCAAGACAGAAGAAACTACGGTGTTAAATTTTTTTCCACTCGTCCTGTCGTAAAATCAACATAGCTGAAACTATATTGGTTGTTCTCATTTAAGTACGTTACTTCCCAAAGGAGGACGTCACCTTCTCGTGCTAATTGAACATTTTTTAGCTTAGAAATGGTGTTCTCCTTTTGAACGGCTTGTACTGCTTGGTTTGAAGTAATGCCTTCTTTTGCTTTTTTAGCAATGACTTTTTCTTTTTTGCTGGCAGGTACCCACACATAGATCGCTTCGTTTTGTTTGTTTTTACCTTCCACAATAAATTGCTTTTCTTTCCCAACAAAGGTATCCACTTGCTCTACTTGTGCTAATGATGCTTGCTTTTTTGCTCGTTCAATCGCTGCCTGATGACCTTCTTCTTTTTGTCCCATGGCAATTTGATAAATCCACGAAAAGCTAATGATGCCAATGAGTAAAACGAGCGCAGCAATGGATGAAATAATCCAAACTATTTTTTTCATGTCAAGCTTCCCCTATGTGCGATATATGGTAAATATCGCTTGATTTTGATCTTCTTGATCTAATGCTAATCCAAACATAAGATCTTCCCTTTTAAGCGTTCTGTTCAGCAAATCGACGATTTTGTATAGGTCTTCTGAATGCTTAATTTGAACAGTTGAAAGTACCTCTATTTTACTTTCCACTTCTAATTCCTCCTCGGTACGTAAATATTGTTAGTCATACTTTTCAATGTGAGAACCGATACTATTTTTACAACGGAACATAAAAAGCCGTTACGATAAATTAACTCCAAACCCACACCAGTGAAAGGCCGCTTATGACAGCGGCTTTTCGTTGTTGAGCTTTTCTATATACGCCTCAAGCGACTCTTTGGACATCTCGTGAACTGGCGCATGATGAAGTGATTCTAAAAATAGTTTTCCATACGAAGCGGTTTTCACTCGGCGGTCTAAAATCAGTAATGTTCCGATGTCTTTTTCCGAGCGCAGCAAGCGGCCTGCTCCTTGCTTAAAGGTTAACACAGCTTCTGGGAGAGCGACGGCTTTAAAGGGATTCTTCCCCTGTTTTTTTGCGGCTTCACATTTTGCTTCAATGAGCGGTGAATCGGGCGGTCGGAAAGGAAGCCTTGCCATAATGACGGTCGTTAGCTCTGAGCCAGGAAAATCCACACCTTCCCAGAAACTCCCTGTTCCTAGCAAGATGGCCTGCTTAGCCAATTTGAACATTTTTGTCAATTTTACAGGGCTCCCGCCTGTCAAACCTTGAGCAAACAAGGCCGATTGCATACCTTCTGATTTCAGCTCTTCATACACTGCTTTTAACATCTCATGTGAATTAAATAATACCAATATTTTCGCTTGATCCTGCTTTTCCATGATCTTAATATATGTTGCAGCTTGCTTCACATATTCGCGTTCATCACGGTTTGTGATCGGCGGCATGTCAGCCGGTACAACGACCTTAAGCTGTTTTTCAAGTTCAAAAGGTGAATCAATTTGGACAAGGTGTGGGTAAAAATCTTGCAGGCCAAATCGTTCCAAGCAATAATCAAAGCGTTGATTGATGGTAAGCGTCCCTGATGTGAGGACAACGCTTTTTTTGTTCATAAAGAACCGATCAGCTAGCAGCTCCCCTGTATCCAGCGGCTGCGCGTGCATAAAGACAGCATTCTTGGCACCCTTTGCATCAATCTCAATCCAAACGGTTTCATCATTGTTTGGTTCAAAGATAAACCGGTACAGCGTACTGCAGAATGTCTGCATAAATGACATCACTTGATCGTATTCTTCTGCTTCAAATGCAAAGTGTTCTATGAACTGATCACTTTTGTGAAGCAACTCATTTTTTTGCTGCTCATACAGTTTCTCACAAGCAATCAATAATGAACAAAGCTTACTCGCTGATTCTTTAATTCGGACCCACTGAGCATGTTTTGAATGATGACGGACTCTATGAATGAGACGATTGATGTCCGCTTTTGGTTTTGTCCTTTTGACAAAAGAATGAACGGTACTAAAAAATGCGTCACTTTCCATCTGAAGCTGCTGAAGATACTCGTCCATTTCAATAAAGGTGTCAGTTGATAAACCTGCCCCATGAAATCTCTTTTTCAATTTCTTAAGCAGCCCGCCATGCAAAGAGCCAAGCTGCGTTAATTTCGCATGAAGCTGGATATAAGACGCACTGTCACCTAGCGTTTCATTGGCTGTTTTTTCAAATTGGTGGGCCTCATCAATCACATAGACATCTGCATGCTGAAAGATAGAAGCTCCTTCTGTTTGAGATAAAAGCAGACGGTGATTCGTCAAAATTAAATCAGCGGTTTGAGCCTTTCGTTTAGCCCGTTCATAAAAACAATGTTCTTTAAAACGGCGTTTTTTCGATGTAAATGGCATGTGCACACAAGAGATACGGTCTTTTATATTTGCAGCTCCTGACGGTAAATTCAGTTCAGACAAATCACCTGTTTCAGTGACAAGAAGCCACATTAAAATTTGCGCTTTTGTTAAGACAACATCATAGTTATCATCTTCCTCATGCAGGACATGCTCAAACTTATCTAAACAAATATAATGTGCCCGCCCTTTAAACACACAGGCGGCTGGCTCAAATGGGAGCAATTGCTTGAGCACCGGAACATCTCGCTGAAGCATTTGCTGCTGCAGTAAAATAGAATATGTACTGATAATGACAGGTTTTCCTGATTTCTTTGCTTCTAAAGCAGCTGGTATAAGATAAGCGAGTGTTTTCCCGATTCCTGGCGCCGCTTCAATTAACGCATACGCTCTTTCATGGAACGCATCTCTTACTTTGTTCATCATCGTGAGCTGGCCTTCTCTTACTTCATAGCCTTCTAATGTTTGAGGAAGCTTCTCTTTTATCTCCTCAAACAGTTGCTCGTCGTCAGCGCCTACTGCATATGTCGATTCAGTGATAGGATTGGTCACATCTTTCACAGCAAAAGATCCTACTTCTACAAGCGAATCATCCTGACTAGAGTGATTGGTTTCAAGCTGCTTAATTAAAAGTCCTATATCACTTAGAAGATAAGAGGATAATCTTCGCAGCTGTTTTAACACATTTGGCGGTGTATTCCTTAATTGATGTAATAAGGTTAAAAATAACATGGCAGTAACTTCCGCATCACTATCCGCCCTGTGCGGGTGGTCATGTGGAAGCATGAGCTCTTCGCTTAATTCAGTTAGCTTATAACCTTCAAGCTCAGGATAAAGAATTCTAGAAATTTCAACCGTATCAATCGCTAGCACATCCAGCTCATTTTTCCCGCATGCTTTTAGTTCATCGTTTAAAAAGTTCAAATCAAAATGAACATTGTGCGCAACAAAATAAGCGCCCTGTATGAGATCATACACCTCTTGGGCAATGTCCTCAAAAAACACCGCGTCATCAACCATGTGCTGCTTAATACCTGTCAGCTGTTCAATAAATCCAGGAATCGTTTTCCCTGGGTTCACATATTTTGAATACCGTTCGACAATTTGTCCATTTTCAATGACCACCGCAGCAATTTGAATGATTTTATCACCTTTTTTTGGTGAATTCCCGGTGGTTTCAATATCAACGACAACAAACCTTTGATCGGTCATAAAATGGACACCTCAATTCCTCGTTCCACTCATAGTGAAACACACTCTGGGCAATATAGCTGAAACAGAACAGCTTCCTTATGATGAAACTGTTCTGTTTCCATGTGAGCGTGCGTTATAAAATCGTTCTCGCAGGCTCTTGCCCAATCATTTGTTCAATTTGATTTTGTTTATTTAACACGACCACTTTAGGTGTGTGCGATTTCGCTTCTTCCTCTGACAACATCCCATAAGCGATAATAATGACTTCATCTCCTGGCTGAACCAATCTTGCTGCCGCACCATTTAAACAAATGACACCGCTCTTTCTTTCTCCAGGGATGATATATGTTTCAAGTCTAGCACCATTGTGATTATTAACAATTTGCACTTTCTCATTTGCCATCATGCCTGCCGCATCAAGCAAATCTTCGTCGATGGTAATACTGCCTACATAGTGTAAGTTTGCTTCAGTCACTGTCGCTTTATGAAGTTTCGAGGTCATAAAAGTTCTATACATGTTTTTCACCGCTTTCAGGAACATGGAAAATCACATTATCAATCAGTCTTGCCCGGGAGAACTTCACAGCAGTGGCAATGATCACTTGGCCCGTTAAGTGCTGAAGAGGTTCAAGCTCTGGGTAGGAGTAAATGTCAATATAATCGATTTCTCCACTCGTTTGAAGAATCTCCTCTTCCACTAATTGATAAATACGATTTACATCATGTTCACCATTTTCTACAGCTGTCTGTCCTTTTTTTAATGCCCGGTATAAAGCAGGTGCTTCTTGCCTTTCTGTTTCAGACAAATACACGTTCCTTGAACTTTTCGCTAAACCGTCTTCTTCTCGAACAGTAGGAACAGACACAAGGTGAAGATCAAAAAAGAAATCCTTGATCATCGCATCGATAACAGCGACTTGCTGTGCATCCTTTAGACCAAAGTATACATTGGTTGGTGCGACAAGGTGAAACAGCTTTGTCAGCACCGTGACAACGCCGTCGAAGTGTCCTGGGCGTTTCTTCCCGCATAAGACGTCTGTACGCTTTTGGACAGTCATCGTAATCGATGGCTCGTCTTTGTACATTTCCTTCACATCAGGTGTAAATAATATATCTACTCCAGTTTCTTCGGCAAGACGCTGGTCTCTTTTCATATCTCTTGGATAGGATTCAAAGTCTTCATTCGGTCCAAATTGCAATGGATTAACAAAGATGCTCATCACTACGATGTCATTTTGATCTCTTGCTTCTTTTGCAAGCGTAAGATGTCCTTCATGAAGGAAACCCATTGTAGGAACAAATCCAATGGAATGCTGCTTCTTTTGATGCTGCTTGATCATTTCTTTTAGTTCATGAATATGGGAGACAACCTTCATTCCTTGATCCCCCCATATAAACCATCAAGGACTTCTTCTTTCATATGAAAGGTATGAGCATCTTCTGGGAATGTGCGTGCTTTTACTTCTTTTGTATATTGTATGAGCGCTTCTTCTAATACAGCATCGATTTGCGCGTATTGTTTCACAAATTTAGGTGTTCTAGACACGCCGTACCCTACCACATCATGGTAAACGAGAACTTGTCCATCTGCTTCAGCCCCTGCCCCAATTCCGATCACAGGAATCTTTAGCATGTCAGTAATCCGTTTTGTCAGTTCACCAGGTACACACTCTAACACAAGAGCGATGGCGCCTGCTTCCTCACATTTCAGACTATCTTCAATCAATTTCTGTGCACTCTCTTTGTCTTTTCCTTGCACTTTATAGCCGCCAAGGACACCGACTGATTGAGGGGTCAGCCCTAAATGGCTTACAACAGGAATACCGCCTCTTGTAAGTGCTTGGATGGATTCAAATACTCCGTCTCCACCTTCAAGCTTTAAGGCATCAGCACCGCTTTCTTGCATAATGCGTGCTGCATTTTTCATCGTTTCTTCTAATGAATAATGATAAGACATAAATGGCATATCCGTCACAACAAATGTGTCTTTTGCGCCTCTTTTGACTGCTTTTGTGTGATGAATCATATCATCCATCGTCACTTGCACTGTGGAATCAAGTCCAAGGACAACCATCCCAAGTGAGTCACCAACTAAGATCATGTCGACTTCCGCTTTTTCCGCTTGCTTTGCAGCTGGATAGTCGTATGCTGTCAGCATCACAATAGGTTCGTTTTGTTCTTTCATTTTGAAAAAATCTAACTTTGTCTTCATTTGTTCCTCCTCATTCTGGAGAGGAGATGGCTTGTCTGATCTCACACGCTTTTATCTCTCATGTGCAGACGAATCATCCCTCTGTCCAAGTCCCTTAGGATCAAGGCAGAAATTTATCAAATTTTTCTTCCTAACAGGTACAGTTCTTTTTCAGATACTGCCCACACGAAGTATATCAAAAATGTGCCGGGTGTTCCACTTAAGTTGACTTGATCTCAATGTCAGCGGAGTAGATGTTTTGGATTCCGCCCTCCGTTTCGAGTAAAAGAACGCCTTCATCATTAATCCCAAGCGCCATTCCAGCATATTGTCCATTGACGGTGCGTGCGATGATACGCTTTCCAATGGTCATCGCATACGATTCCCATAATTGTTTGATCGGAGCAAAACCATATGTCATATATTCATCATACCTTTTTTCAAAGGTGGACATGATGGTTTGAATCAATGCCGCTCTGTCTACCTTTTCACCCAGCTCCATTTGCAAACTCGTTGCAACATCCTTTAATTCTTCAGGAAAATCATTTGCCGTCTGATTCACGTTAATGCCTGGACCAATAATGACTGCGTGAACTTGGTCAGCTTCTGCTTTTAATTCAGTCAAAATACCAACGACCTTTTTTCCGTTTAGCAAAATATCGTTTGGCCATTTGATTGATGGACTGAGACCCGTTTGCTGCGCTATGGCTTCAGCGATGGCGACAGATGCTAAAAGCGTCATTTGCGGCGCTTTGTGCAGCGGTATTTCCGGCCGGAGAATCAAACTCATCCAAATGCCTGTCCCATTTGGTGAATGCCACGTTCTTTGAAGGCGGCCTTTTCCGTTTGTCTGATGATCACTGACAACAAGCGAGCCGTGCGGGGCTCCTTTATTGACGAGGTCATGGGCAATGAGCTGAGTTGAGGCGACTTCTTCTTGAAAGTAAATATGCCTGCCAAACAGCTCTGTTTCCAAACCAAACAGAATTTCGTCTTCACTAATTTTGTCCGGTTTACGAAGCAGCCGGTATCCTTTTCTTCTGACCGCTTCGACCTCATATCCCTCTTTTCGCAAATCCTCTATATGCTTCCATACTGCCGTTCGGGAGCAGCCAAGCTCATCACATATTTGCTGGCTTGAGACAAAATCTTGCTCAGATGCTGTAAATAGTTCAATTAATCGTTTTCTAATCGCTGATCGCACGCTATGAGCCACTCCTCTATGGCTTCTTTTCGGTTTTCAAGCTGGTTTTGCAAAACGGCTTTTTTTACAGAAGAAAGCTCTTCTGCAATCCATTTACCAGCTGGCTTTTGCCGAAAGGCCATTAAATCTTTTCCTGACACTGCAAGGTCTTGAAGCTGTTTAATCGGCAACGCATCATATGAACGTTTCGCCGCCTCCAGCTCATCAAAGAAAATGCGGCGCTCATGTTTGAGCTGCGTGATTTTCATACTAGAAAGCAGGACATGTTCACCAGCTTCATACATTTTTTCCGCATCCCAGTCACAATCAACATATTTGCTAATGGCAACGGCTTCTTTTAAAAGTTTCGTTGATAACTTCCATTCTTTTAAAAAGGACACCGCCTCCGCCTCATCTAGACCAAGTAAATGGATAAAGGCTCCCCACACCTCATCTAACCCATCCAATAAATAATACGGGAAAGCTTGGAACGTTTCATTCAGCTGATCCTTTTTGAGGCCGGGCAATTCTTCATACAATTTGGTGGAGATGAGCACCTTGATGGCTTGCTCACAGTAGCGTCCTTTTAAAAGTTTTTCCATTTCGATTTTTTTGCGTTCAACAGATATATTAGCAAGCAGATGTTTATCTTTTTTCATTGCTTCTTCCGTCTCTTTAGAAAGCTCAAACCCGAGCTGGCTTAAAAACCGCACCGCTCTCATCATCCGAAGCGCATCTTCTTGAAAGCGGCATGCAGGATCTCCAACCGTTTGAATTCGTCTCCGCTTAATATCCCGCTTGCCACCCACATGGTCAATGATGTCACCATGAATATCCATGGCCACTGCATTGATCGTTAAATCTCTTCTTAAAAGATCTTCTTTTAGTGATGAAATAAACGCCACTTCTTTAGGCCGGCGAAAGTCTTCATATTCTGATTCAGTCCGAAACGTAGTGACCTCATAGCTGACCCCGTCAAGTAACACAATAACAGTGCCATGCTCTTTGCCGACATCTACTGTTTTATCAAATAAAGACTCCACCACATCAGGTGTGGCATCTGTCGCAATATCGATATCCCCAATTTCCCTGCCTAAAAGGACATCCCTCACCGCACCGCCGACAAAATAAGCTTGATACCCATGTTCATGCAGTGTATGTAAAATAGGGATCGCATGTGTGAATGGTTCATTCATCTTCAACATCACCTTCGATCAATTCTAAGTAAAGCTCTTCATACTCTCTCACAATTTTGTCAGAAGAGAAATTGGCTTCAACACTAGACTTGGCTGCCATCGATATTTGCTTATGGAGCGCATTGTCTTTCAGAATAGAGATGGCATGTTTTGCTGCTCCATCTACATCACCAAGCGGAACAAGGAATCCTGTCTCTCCATGTGCAATCACCTCTGGAATTCCTCCAACGTCTGTTCCTATACAAGGTACTCCGCATGCCATTGCTTCAAGTAGTACAAGACCAAAACTCTCTTTCTCAGAAAGCAGCAGCTTCAAATCACTAATCGAATAGAGCTCCTCCACCTTCTCTTGCTTTCCTAAAAATAACACGCGGTCCGTTAATCCAAGCTTTTTCACAAGCTCGCAAACAACCGATTTTTCAGGGCCGTCCCCAATCAGTAGCAGTTTTGCATTCACCTGTTCAGAAATCTGTTTAAACACATGGATTACGTCATGCACCCGCTTCACTTTACGGAAATTTGATACATGGATGACGACCTTCTCATCCTGCAGAAGACCATAATGCGTCTTCAGCACTTCGTGATCTTCACGCAAATATACGCGCTCATCGACGAAATTATGGATCGTATCAATTTTTTTATTCGGTTTAATCAGATCGTATGTCTGCGCAGCTAATGAATGTGATACAGCCGTTACGCGGTCAGATGATTCGATCGCAAACCGGATGACTTCCTTTAAAGATGGGTCATAGCCTAAAACCGTAATATCCGTCCCGTGAAGGGTGGTGACGACTTTGACAGACTGTCCAGTCATTTGTTTGGCTAAGAACGCACAGACGGCGTGAGGGACCGCATAATGCGCATGAATAATATCAAGCTTCTCTCGTTTTGCGACTTCTGCGAGTTTACTTGCCAGTGCAAGGTCATAAGGCGGATATTGAAATACAGCATATTGATTGACATCCACCTCATGAAAATAAATATTCGGATACACTTTATTGAGTCTAAACGGAATACTTGAGGTAATGAAATGAACATCGTGCCCTTTTTCAGCTAAACGTTTTCCAAGCTCTGTGGCAATAATGCCCGAACCGCCAACACTCGGATAACAAGTGATTCCGATCTTCAATTTTTTCATAATTACCCCCCAAGTAAGTCATCGTCCATCAAAAGTGGCTTCTTTGTCAAAAACCCTTCTGCAAAAGGTTTATTGACTTCCCTTCCATACATCGACTCTCTCATTTGGACAAAATCAATATAACCATTTACAAGCGGTGTCTCCACTGAACTCTCTGTTTTGACAAATTGGCTTTTATACGCATGTAAGCTATCAATTTTTTGCTTCATCTCGTCTGAAATATCGATCACAAAATCTGGACGATGGTGGCCATTAATCATGTAATAATACATCTGGCTTATTTTATGCGCTGGCTGCTTGTATGAATCTTCAAATTTATGTATACCTGCAGAAAAAGCGGCCTCTTCTACAAGTGAACCCGCATGACCATGATCAGGATGCCGATCTTGGTGGTGCGGGGCAAAAATAAGTCTCGGTTTGTATGTTCGGATGACACCTGCAATTTCTTTCATCGCTTCGTCATTCAGATAAAGTCCTCTATCTGGCAGCGTGAGCTGGATTCGAGTCGTGACGCCTAAAATGGCAGCGGCTGCTCTGGCCTCTTCTTTTCGGCTTTCAACCGTTCCATTTGAAGATAATTCAGCCTGAGTCAAGTCACAAATCCCAACACGTGCCCCTTTTTTTACGTATTTTGCAATCGTTCCCCCCATACCGATCTCTACATCATCGCTATGGGCACCGAATGCAAGGATATCAAGTGGTTTCATGCGTTCCTCCGTTTTTTGCTACATCTCGAAAATCAAACGTACCTTTATTTAAATTCCTGACTAAAATTTCAGCAGTCCCCATATTGGTTGCTAATGGGATGGCATACACATCGCAAAGCCGGATGAGTGCAGATACATCCGGTTCATGCGGCTGTGCAGTGAGAGGGTCTCTAAAAAAGAGCACAAGATCCATTGCATTATCAGCTATCATAGCACCGATCTGCTGATCTCCTCCAAGTGGTCCTGATTGGAAACGATGAATGGGCAGCCCGGTCGCTTCTTTCACTCTTAAACCTGTGGTTCCTGTTGCATAAAGTGTATGATCTGCCAAAAGATCTCGATACGCAATGGCGAATTGAATCATGTCACTTTTTTTCTTATCGTGAGCGATTAAAGCAATGTTCATCAGGGATCCACTCCTTATTAGTCGATAATATTTTCTAAGCCATAGACGAGTTGATCAATATGCATCACCTGTTCAACAGAAAGCTTCACACCTGACATAAAGGATGCACGGTTATAAGAATCATGACGGATCGTGAGCGTCTGTCCGTCCATTCCAAACAGCACTTCTTGATGAGCAATCATGCCTGGAAGCCTTACGCTGTGAAGACGGATGCCATCATAATCTGCTCCTCGAGCACCTTCGATTAGTTCTTTTTCTTCAGGGTGCCCCTGCTTTTTGCTTTCTCTTACTTCAGCAATCATTTCAGCCGTTTTTAGTCCTGTACCGCTCGGAGCGTCCAATTTTTTATCATGATGAAGCTCAATGATTTCAACATCAGGAAAATAATTTGCTGCCATTTTGGCAAACTTCATCATTAAAACAGCACCAACAGCAAAGTTAGGCGCAATAATACAGCCTATCCCTTTTTCTTCTGTTAATTGCTGAAGTTCTTTTAGGTCGTCTTCTGAAAAACCTGTTGTGCCTACGACTGGACGTACGCCATGTTCAAGGGCTTTTTTTGTATGTACTTTCCCGATTTCTGGGGTCGTCAAATCAATTAATACATCCGGTGCTGTTTCTGAAAGACACACGTCAATATCCGTATAAATGGGCGCATCAGATGTTGTATGAAGCACATCTGATAGCTTTTTCCCCTCATGTGTGTGATCAAGTGCTGCTACTAGTTCGAAGTGGCTTGTTTCTTCTGCCAGCTTGACAGCCTCTATCCCCATTCTTCCTCTTGCTCCAGCGATTACTACTTTGATGGTTTGATTCGTCATCTTCTCTACTTCCCTTCTTTTTTCGTCCAGCGGTCTTTGTCTCTTGTATTGAATTTATGCATCACACGATCATGGGCTTCTTCAAGTGATATATTGAGTGAATTGGCAAGGCATGTTAACACAAACAGCACATCGCCAATTTCTTCTTCCATGCTTTTTTCTGTTTCTGATGTTTTTTTCGGCTTTTCTCCATAGTAATGGTTGACCTCTCTTGCCAGCTCACCTAATTCTTCTGTCAGACGGGCCATCATGGCAAGCGGGCTGAAATAGCCTTCTTTAAATTGTCCTATGTAATCATCGACTTCTTGCTGCACGTGACGCAGCGTTTTTTCATTCGTCATGAAGCTCATCCTCCTATCCATCTCTTACATGTTAGCGAAATCATAAATATTTGACAAATGTTTAAAACTCAGTTTGCTTGTTTCTCTTCCATACCATATAATATTATCGCTGTCTAAGCAAAAAAAGGAGTGATCTTTTGCTAAAAGAAATACGTCTTAAAAATATCGTATTTATTTTAATAGGATCTGCGATTTTTTCTTTCGGCCTTGTTCATTTTAATATGCAGAACAACTTGGCGGAAGGCGGATTTACAGGTATCACACTGCTTTTATATTTTCTATTTCACATTGACCCATCTATTTCAAACCTTGTGTTAAACATTCCGATCTTTTTTATCGGCTGGAAAATGCTTGGCAGAACCATGTTTACATATACAATTGTCGGAACCGTCAGTCTTTCTGTCTTTCTAGCCATCTTCCAGCGCTTTCAAATACATATGCCTCTTCAGCACGATTTAGCCTTAGCCGCACTCTTTGCAGGTGTGTTTATCGGAACAGGCCTCGGAATCATCTTTAAATTCGGCGGGACAACAGGCGGCGTGGACATTATTGCAAGACTGATCAACAAACATTATCAAGTCGCAATGGGAAGAACGATGTTTATCTTCGACGCATGCGTCATTACCATCTCTCTCACCTATTTAAATTACAAAGAAGCCATGTATACACTTGTTGCCGTATTTGTTGCTGCAAAAGTCATCGACTTCATGCAAGAAGGCGCTTACGCTGCCAAAGGAGCGATGATTATTTCTGAAAAGGATGACATCATTCAAAAGAAAATCACAGAGGAAATGGAGCGCGGAGTGACCATTTTAAAGGGTGTCGGCTCCTATACGAAACAGGAACGCAACGTCCTTTACTGCGTCGTTCCAAAAAATGAGCTTGTCCACCTCAAGAGCGTCGTAACTTCCGTCGATCCTCATGCCTTTGTATCAGTGAGTGACGTGCATGACGTACTTGGTGAAGGCTTCACATTAGATGAACATAAAAAGCCGCTCAATCCCCACTAAAAAAAGAAGCCCGATAACGGTGCTTCTTTTTTTATGATTTTGGATAATCGGCTTGTCGCTTTTGCTTTTTTTCTTTTTCAGCACGGTATTTCCTAAACCCAACATACGTTAGAGTGAGTAAAATCATACTTCCTGTTGTTAAGATGACCCATAAAAGCGATGGATCCGCTTCATCTTGATCAACGTTCGCAAACACACTTGATAAATCTTCTTCAAGTTTCGTGAGACGCTCAAGCTTTGTCCCACTCGATGCTTTTAAAAATTCACCTTGTTCAATTACTTCCATGTGCTGCTTAATCGTCTGCAGCTTTTCAGGCGAGATATCAATGGTTAAACTCGGATAAATCATATCATACAATGAAACCAGCTCATTCCAAGTTTCATAGAACGTCGTCGATTCTGGATCTTTTACTTCTTTCTTTAATGTCGGAAAAGACCCCATAATCGGCTTCTCGAGCGAACCCCAAAGAGGTTCCGAATTTGATTGTATCGCATCAAGAAGCATTCTAAACTGAGAGGCATACCGAAGTTTTTCGCGCTCATTTAAGTCTTCCTGCGGGAGTCCTTTAATGATATCTTGATAGCCAAGTGTAATTTGCCGAACCTGCGTATTCGTCAGAGTTCCACGCCAATTCTCAGCTTTAAATGTCTTTTCAGCATACAATGCGACTTGTAATGCCTCATCATATTTAGCTTGTCTCGTTAATTGAAAGATTGAATCTGATAGTTCCGTTAATTCTTGCAGCGCTTTAGCAGCTGTTGTTTCCTCACCTTTTGCAGCAGCTGGATGCAAGACGAGAAATAATAATAGAATCATCGCGATTGACTTTCGTTTCATGCAAGTCCCTCCTAGCCTTTCTCCATACAGCGTATGAAGAAAAGGACAAGGTTAGACCAACATTGTTAAGGGAGCTCAAGCTTGACCGATTTTTTCGAGATGACAAGATAATACGAAACAAGAAGAACGGCAATACTTAACCAAAACGTCACGTAGCCGATCTCATTTGAATAGGCAGAAAGCATAGAATAACGCGGCATCATTCCAAATACATAATCAATCACATCATTATGTAAAATCCATATGCCTGCTACAACCAAATGACGCATGTGAAAACGATAATACGGCGCAAATAACACAGCCTGTACCGCCATCGCAAAGTGCGAACCAATTAACATATATCCTTCCCACGGAAAATCATCAACAGAAACGAGCACGAAAAGATTCATCCCTACAGCCCATAATCCATATTTGATCAAGGTGACAAGGGCCAGTGCTTCAAAATAAGGAGCATGGCGTTTCATTAGAAAGGCTAGTAATACAAATAAAAAGAAAAAACTTGCCGTCGGACTGTCCGGTACAAAAGGTAAAAAGACAGCCGGCGTCTCTACGAGCTGCGGAATATACCAGTAATAGCCGTACGCAGTGCCAAGAAAGTTGACAATGAGCACGAGCACAAGCATGTAGCGTGTGGCTAGCAGATATTGAATCCATCTCATATTTCTCTTCACTCACGATCTGTTAAAATCAGAAAAAAGCTGACAGCGCCAGCTTTTTTCTCCTTTTGAGTATATCCTTGTACTTGCATTTAAACAACTGAATTATTTAGATTTGACCTCAGATAAATATTTCGAGAGCTTTTCAAGTTCTTCATCGCTGCCTTTAAAAATGCCCTTAGGCATGTTGCCTTTTCCTTCTACAGCGATTTTCGCAATTTCCTCTGGTGCTAAGCCATTGTCAACAAGTGACGGTCCAGCTGCCCCGCCTTGCATATTATCTCCGTGACAGGAGATACATGTCTGCTCTTGATAAATTTTATACTCTTCAGCTGAGGTATCAATCTCTGCTTCTTTCTTGATTTCACCTTGCTTCGCTGCTGCTTCCCAGTCATGAGTAGCAACAGACTCCCATGTTAAATAGGTTGCTGCACCAACTGCAAGAATCATCATCCCAACTGCAATTGGTCTTCGATATGGCCTGCGTTCAGGACCAGAATCAAGAAATGGTGCGAGTAAAAGAGCACCAAACGCAATTCCAGGCATAATCATTGCGCCAACCACTGTATAGCTCCCTGCAGCAAACTCATATTTTAACAACTGGTATAAAAATAAGAAATACCAGTCTGGCAGCGGAATATAGCCCGTATCTGTCGGATCAGCCATCCGCTCAAGCGGAGGTGCATGAACAACAGTTAGGACAAGAAATCCAATTAAAAAAACAGCACCTACAAGCCATTCCTTTAAAAGAAAGTTCGGCCAAAAGGCTTCGGTTTTTCCCGGATATTCGGAATAGTCTTTAGGTATGTTAGGTTTTCTTTCTGCCGGTATTCTGGAATCTCCGACAAACTTCATCCCTTTTCCCCTATGCAAAGTCATCCCCTCCTCATTGAACATTCATCAAACGCAAAATTTTAAAGCGGTCCAGAAATTCCTTGCTTACGAATCATAATAAAGTGGGCAGCCATCAGCCCAAATAATGCCGCTGGCAAGAAAAAGACATGGATAGCGAAAAATCTCGTCAGCGTTTGTGCACCTACAATGTCAGGATGACCTGCAAGCAGCGTTTTAATCTCTTTCCCGATGAAAGGTGTCGCCTCTGCAATTTGAAGACCAACCTTCGTCGCAAATAGCGCCTTCATATCCCACGGTAAAAGATATCCTGTAAAACCAAGTCCAAGCATCACAAAGAAAATGAGCACACCGACAATCCAGTTTAACTCTCTAGGCTTTTTATACGCCCCTTGGAAAAAGACCCTCAGCGTATGTAAAAACATCATAACAATGACTAGACTCGCACCCCAGTGGTGCATCCCTCTTACAATTTGTCCAAATGCCACTTCATTTTGCAAATAATAGACAGATTCCCATGCGTTTTTAATATCCGGTACATAATACATCGTTAAAAACATGCCCGAAAGGACTTGAATGACCGTCACAAAAAACGTTAAACCGCCAAAACAATACACAAAAGCAGAGAAATGATGTGCTGGATTGACGTGCTCAGGCACTTCATGATCCGCAATGTCTCTCCATATCGGTGTGATGTCCAGCCGCTCATCTACCCAATCGTAAATCTTGTTAAGCATCGTTACCCTTCCCCTTTCGGCACAGCTTTTCCAAGATAGAGGTATCCGTCCTTCACTTGCTGCTTATAATGGTCAAGCGGTGCAAGCGGTGGAGTTCCGGGTACGTTTGTACCATCCTTGTCGTACAGCCCATAATGGCATGGGCAGAAAAATTTGTTTGGATTTTTCGGATCACTGTTCCAGTTCACTGTACATCCTAAATGTTTACAGATTGGCGATAAAGCGACAATTTCATCCCCTTCTTTGTACACCCATGCAGACCTAGATTCCTTTGACTCATACCATGCATCTACTTGATCAATTTTAAAGTCAAAGCGCTTCGGTTCTTTTGTCAGTTCATCTACACTGACAACTTGAACCATATCCTGATCCTCTGTTCCTTTTAGCACAGGGTCAAGCGCAAAGCGAACCATAGGCATGAGCATTCCAGCGGCCATAAATCCCCCCACGCCGGTCAACGTGTAATTCAAAAATTGACGCCTGGACACTCCATGTCTCTTCTCGCTCATTTTTTTCTCCCCCCCTCAGGTCGTCAGCTACTTTATAACTGAATTAGAAAAAATTTCATAAAACTAGGACACCCTCATAATATATCAATCTATTCACAAGGTCAACAGCCTAAAAAGCTATGTACAATGCAAATGTAAGGGTTTTTATGACGGGTTCCATTTTTGTAACAAAAAGTTCAAAATTTGTTCTACACTGTCTTGAATGACTTTTTGCTTTAAATTGACCTTTAAATGCTCAAGCGGAACAGACTGCAATATAAATGCCGATTCGCTCACTTCTAGCTGTTCTTTCCATTTGTTATCAGATGTGATAAACACAACATGCTGAAAATGTTCTTGCAATGATTGTTTTAGTGCAAGTATGTCTTCTTGCTTACGATTATTTACTTCTAAATATGTATATGGAGGAAAAAGAAACACTCTGCCTTTCAGTTGCCTTTCAAGATCCTCTGCCACAAGCATTGTAAACTCACCTAAAGACACGGTTTGTTTGATATGGCTTGCATTTATCCCAACTAATGGAATGATAGCGGTATCAATGTAATCTTTAGATTGTAAAAAGAGATCCGCGTCCTCCGCCTGAAACTTCATCTAGTTCCCCTCTTTCATCACATAAGCCCTGCCTGTATAGGGCAAGGCTTATTGGCTTGGTTTATGATAATAGGCTTAATTCTTTTGCTAACTTATTAAATGTTTCTTGATCATGACGGTCAAGCGCTTCATCGATTTCTTTCATCAGCCGTTCTTTTTGGAAAGTAGCGATAGAATGCTCTAGCACTTTCTCAGCAAGATCTTTATCTTTTTCATTTTCATAAAGATCTTTAGGAATATGAGGATTTGTTTCAAGTACAGCGGCATATTCCGGCGAACGATATGCAGATCGGAAATTCAATTGAATAAACAAATCTTGCTGTTTATTCAAACGAATATCATGAAATGATTTTTCTGCATCTGTCGTCATGATATTTTCTTTATAAAATCTAAAGGGAACTTCATCCACACAGTGTGTTGACATAATAATTCCCCTTGGGCAAAATTCTGCTTGCTCTACAAAATGAACCTTTTCCATCAAAGAGTCGTGACTCATTAAATAATTTAATATCCAAACACACTCTCTTCGCTTTAATTGATAATGGTTTAAGAACCACCGGATAAATTCCTTCTTTTCATTGACAGAAACAGGGGTCTGCATGTTATTCCCTCCTCTATCGTAAATTAAATTGCTATACATGAATTATTCAACAAACCAGTTCTTCATTCCTGCAAACTATAAGGAAATTTCGTCTTCAATTCTTAAAATCGTTTCTTCAATTTCTTCATTCGTGCCATCTTTCTGAAGAACTTTTCGTAATAACGGCAAAGCTTCTTTTTGTCTGCCTTCTTCTAAAAGGAACGAAGCATATTCATATAAAAAGTCACGTTCCTCATCAAAATCAGGCAGAGCAAGTTTGAAATACTCAGCGGCTTCATCGTATTCTTCTCGTCCGACAGAAGCAGAAGCAGCATACCAATTCCATTTTGGATCTTCTTCCCCAAAGCTTTTAACCTCTTTAATCACATCCAGAATTTCATCAAACAGCTCTTCATTTAAATAGATCGCAAGCAGCGTTTGAACCGCTTCAATATATCCTGGATCAAGAGCAAGTGCTTCTTGAAGCAATTTTTTCGCATCTTCCGAATGGCCATTTTTCAAATCAATCTTTGCCCCATATAAATATAACTCTTTGTTATACTCATCCACTTTAATTCCTTCTTTTACTATCTCTAAGGCTTCATGATATAGTCCTTCTTCCTCATAGCTTTTGGCTAAAGGCATATAAAGTGACGAATACGAAGGATCAATATCTTTTAGTTCAGAGAGCTGCTGAATAGCCGTTTTCGTTCTGCCAGCCCTCATCGCTGTAAATCCGTAGCCAAAAAGTGTATTTGGATCCACTTGATCTTTTACAGCCTTTTCATACCATTCAAGGGCATCTTCAAATTCTCCAGCTGTGCTTAATGATTCAGCGAGCCGCTGATATACATTGACACCACCAATTTCATTTTGTTGATCGGCCACTTTGTAGAAATAGTCGGATGCTTTCTTTGAAAGACCTTGAGAAAAATACAATTCCCCTAAAGCAAAATCAATGACGGCTTCATGAGGTAGTAACTCTTTCGCTTTTAAAAGCTTTTGTTCACTAACTTCAAATAGTCCTTGCATTTGATACAAATCTGCCATTAACAATAAACTCTCTGGATACGCATCGTCATCTTCAGGAATCGTTTCAAGAACTGCTATTGCCTTCTCTTCTTCATCAGAGTCTATTAACAGCTCTGCATAAAAACAGGTTAATCCTGTTTCTTCTGGATATAAATCATGTAAATCACTAATGAGATTCCGTGCTTTATCAATATCTCCCCAGTCATAATATAACTGAGCTGCCTGCGCTTTTTCTTCATCATGAAGATGCTTCTCTGCTTGAGCAAGTGTTTGGAGTCCCTTTTCAGTCTCACCCGCCTCAACTAATTTTATGGCTTCTTGTAATGAACTATTCAAATCAAACCGTTCCTTTCTGTTTCCAAAAACCTAAACTGTTGTTACTTCATATCATAATCGACAGCTGCATATCCAGCAAATATGTTGCTCTTTTAACATGAAGCCATTTTTGTGTTTTGAAGACTCTTTTTCAATCAATACTTTACTAAACTGATGATTTGTAAACCGAATACGCTAAAAAATTGTTTTTGAATCAGCAAAATGCTCTTTTTCAAGGTTTCACCTTGAGACAAGCTATGCTATAGTTCTTTCAAATATGCAAAAGGAAAGAAAAAGCCTGAGGAAATCCTCAGACTGTTTGCGTTAAGTATTCAATGTGTTCAAAGAAATTTGGGTAAGATACACGTACTGCATCTGTATCTTCAATCTCGATTGCTTGCTCTGTTATACATGCCGCAATTCCTAACATCATACCAATTCGATGATCTCCGTAGCTTGAGACGACTGCGCCGCCTTTAAGGCTCGTTTTACCATGAATCTTCATTCCATCATCTGTTGCTTCAATATGAGCACCTAGTTTTTTAAGTTCTGAAACGACTGTATCAATCCGATTAGTTTCTTTCACTTTTAATTCAGCGGCATCTTTAATGATCGTTGTTCCTTCTGCTTGAGTAGCTAGGAGCGCAATAATAGGAATTTCGTCGATGAGTCTAGAGATCATATCACCTGAAATGTCGATCCCTTTTAATGAAGAGGTAGAGATCGTTAAATCACCGTACGGTTCTCCGCCTTTAGCATCCACTTCTTGAATGTTGAGGTCTGCACCCATTTGTTTTAGCACATCTATAATACCAGTTCTCGTTTTGTTCAAACCGACATTTCTCAATACAATCCGGCTGTTTGGAACGATAGATCCAGCCACTAAGAAAAATGCAGCTGAAGAAATATCTCCAGGGACAAATACATCTGTTGCTTTTAACGTTTGTCCACCTTCAATTGAAACACTTTGTGCATCTTCATGTAGCGAGACACCAAACATTGATAACATTCTTTCGGTATGGTCTCTTGATTTATGCGGTTCAGTTAACGTCGTTGTTCCTTCTGCCTGCAGTCCAGCTAGAAGGACAGCCGACTTAATCTGGGCACTGGCAACTGGAGACTCATAAGAGATAGCTTTTAAATTACCCCCACGTATAGAAAGCGGTGTATACTCGCCATTTGCTCTACCATCGATCTTGGCTCCTAATTGTCTTAACGGACCTGTTACCCGTTTCATCGGTCTTTTGGCAATACTTTCGTCTCCAATCAGCGTACTGTGGAACTCACAGCCAGCCAAGATTCCCATCATTAAACGAATGGTCGTGCCAGAGTTACCGACATCGAGAATATCACTCGGCTCTTTAAGTCCTTTTAGTCCCTTACCATGAATGACAACATCTGTACCTTTTTGTTCGATGTCGACACCCATCTTTCTAAAACAATCGATCGTGCTTAAACAATCAGCGCCAGGAAGAAAGTTTTTTACTACTGTAGTCCCGTCAGCAATAGCGCCAAACATCACAGATCTATGAGAAATGGATTTATCTCCTGGAATATGAATTTCTCCATTCATAGGAGCACTTTTATGAATTTTCATGTTCCTCACCTCAATCAGCATAAAATGTATCGTAATTTGCTCTATTTTTTATACAGAGTTCTGCCCTCTTTCGATCGTCATCTGTTTGAAAACTGATGCGTAAAATCCCGTTAATGTCTTCTCGCGTTTCAATAATACGGATATTTGTAATACTGATGTTTTCATTTGCTAGATATCCAGTAATTTCCGAAATAACACCTGGATGATCCGGCACATCGACATAAAGATCATAAAAAGCAGGGATCGCTCCTTTTTTCCTCAGAGGCAGGCCGTCGCGATATTCCTTGGCCTCTTGGAAATAAGAGAATAACCCCTCAGCATCTTCTTGTTGCACAAAGGATTCAATGCGGTCAATCTCTTTTTTCCATTCATGAAATCGGTCTAAAATCTTGTTTTTATTGTGCAAAAGGATATCGCGCCACATTGCAGGATTACTTGATGCAATACGGGTAATATCTCGAAAACCTCCAGCAGCAAACCGTTTCACAAGAGGAAATTCTTCTTCAAAATGATGCGCTTGATGCACAAGACTGGCAGCGACGATATGTGGAAAGTGACTAATCACACTTGTCACAGCATCATGTTCTTCGGGTGTCATTTCAATGAAATGAGCATTGGTTCCCTTCAGCAGATCCTTCAAACGGTCAACAGCCTGACGACTTGTTACCTTTGCTGGCGTTAAAATGTAGAATGCATTTTCAAATAAAAAGTCTTTTGCTGCAATGACACCTGACTTATGAGACCCTGCCATCGGATGCCCGCCAATAAATTGGTAATGATCAGGCAACGTTTTTTCAGCAAAGTGAACGACCTTTTGCTTTGTGCTCCCTACATCCGTAATCGTGAGCTCTCTTTCAATACCAGATGCTGCAATATCACTTAACATTTTGACGGTTTGTTGTACTGGCGTTGCCAAAATAATCGTTGCTGATGCTTTTAAGCCTTCCATCAAGGATTCGGCAGTCGCGTCGATGATTCCTAGTTTTGTTGCAGCAATCATTTGTTCTTTAGAGACATCATAGCCTACAATTTTTTTATGTGGAAATTCTTTTTTAATCGACAGTGCAATAGAACCACCAATTAAACCAAGCCCAGCGATTAATATGGTTTCGTTTGCTTCATTCATGTTCATCACCTGATTTTTCGCGTAAATTAAACAAGCTGTTTCAATAGCTTATATGTATATTGGATGAGTTACAACGAAAGCCATATCCCATAAACAGGATATGACTTCATTGTTATGCTACGCACGAATGCCTTGTAATAAATCGGCAAGTGTAGTTAGGATTTCTTCATTTTGCTCCTTTGTTCCAACAGTAATACGTAAAGAAGTTGGGAATCCGAGAGCTTGACCAGATCGAACGATATAGCCCTTTTTCAAAAGTGCATTGAACAGCTCATCTGCATCTCTTTTAAAATCAATCAGCACAAAGTTTGTTTGAGATGGATAGATAAACAATCCAAAACGGTCTGCAAATTCTTGATATTGTTTAAGACCTGCTTCATTTTTTTGTCTGCACGATTGAATGAAGTCTTGATCTTTAATGGCTGCACGTGCAGCTGCCTGAGCGATACGACTTGTATTAAAAGGCTCTCTCGCAGGTTCAATGGCAGTAATCAACTCCTCTGAGGCAACCCCATAACCTACTCGAAGTGCCGCAAGTCCATATGCTTTAGAGAACGTGCGCAGTACAATGACATTTTGATAGGCTTTTAATAGAGATAAACTGTTCGGAAAGTCTTCCGCGCGAACATATTCAAAATATGCTTCATCTAGAACGACAAGCACGTGAGCAGGCACTTGATCTAAAAACGATACGAGCTCAGACTCTGACAAATGATTTCCTGTCGGATTGTTCGGGTTACACACCCAAACGACTTTTGTGTTGTCATCCACCGCATTCAGCATTCCCTTTAGATCATGAGCTCCTCCATTTAGAAGTGGTACTTCTCTAATCTCTGCATGCTCAATCACTGCATTGTGACGGTATTGCGGGAATGACGGAGATGGGATCACCGTATTTGTATGTTGATCAAGGAATGCCCTAGCAATAATTTGCACAAGTTCATCTGAGCCATTCCCGAATATTAATTGTTTTTCATTTACTTGAAGAAACTCAGCCAGTTCCGTTCTTAAACTTGCGCTGTATCCGTCTGGATAAATCGCTAAATGTTCAAGTTCAGCTTGTATGGCCTCTCTTGCATGTGTGGAACATCCAAAAGGGTTTTCATTTGAAGCCAATTTCACAATTTTGTCTAATTGATATTCTTTTTTGACCTCTTCAATTGGTTTCCCAGGTTGATACGGTTTTAGCTGTTTTAATTGATCTTTGATTTGCAAAATGTTTCACCTCATTTGAATGAATAGAGGGGACTAAATGTTTTTGCATATGTTTCAAATTCTCTTAAAGCCTCTTGGCGTGTATCACTTGCTACTAATTGTTCTTGAAGCTCTTCAATTTTTTTGACAAGCGCACTGCCGACAACGACACCATCACTCATTTTATTCATTGAGTCTACTTGTTCTCTTGTTGAAATACCAAAACCTACAGCAACTGGTATTTGACTCAACTGTTTCACTTGTTGAATAAAATCTGTAATCGATGCGTCGAAAGATTGTCTGACACCTGTGACGCCGAGAGATGAAACACAATACACAAAACCTTCTGCCTGCTCTACAATTTTTTCTAATCGTTCCTTGCTTGTTGGTGCAACGAGTGATATATATGAAATGTCGTGTGCTTGACAGTTCTTCTGCAGCTCGCTACTCTCTTCAAAAGGCAAGTCGGGTGTTAAGAGCCCCGAAATATGATTTTTGCGCAGTAAAGCGAAAAAGTATTCTGTGTCTAATTGTAACACAGGATTATAATACGTAAATAGAATTACAGGAATTTTTACGCCGTTTTTTTTCATCTTTCCTGCTAATTCTATCGCTTTTACGATATTCATACCATGATGAAGTGCTCTTTTAGAAGCTCTTTGAATGACGGGGCCGTCCGCTAACGGATCGGAATACGGAACACCTAGTTCAATCGCATGTGCCCCTGCTGCTTGAAGCGCGAGGGCTAAATCAATGGTGATCTCTTCTGATGGATCACCCGCTGTAATAAATGGAATAAATAATTTCTGACCTTGCTCTAATTGAAATGTGATCATTTTGTTTCACCCTCACTTTCAAGCACATTCATTAATGTATGCACGTCCTTATCTCCTCTGCCTGACAAGCAGACAAGAACAATGTCGTCTTCACTCATGTTCTGGCTCATTTCAAACGCTTTTGCTAAAGCATGTGCAGATTCGATCGCTGGCAGGATTCCTTCTTTTTCTGTGAGCAGCTTTAACGCATCTAGTGCTTCTTGATCTGTCGCACTCACATATTGAACCCGGCCGCTCGCATGCAAATACGCATGCTCTGGCCCGATCCCCGGATAGTCTAATCCAGCTGAAATCGAATAAGGCTCAATAATTTGACCAAATTCATCTTGAATCAAGTATGTCAAAGATCCATGTATGACACCTTTTGTCCCTTTCGTGATGGTCGCTGCATGAAGCGGAGTGTCGATTCCTTTCCCAGCAGCTTCTACACCAATGATATCGACCTCTTCATCTAAGAACGCCCGGTACATTCCTATCGCATTGCTCCCTCCGCCAACACAGGCAACGACTTTATGAGGAAGCTGCCCTTCCTTTTCAAGTATCTGCGCTTTCGCCTCATCTCCGATCATCCGCTGAAATTCACTGACGATTTGAGGATACGGATGAGGTCCAACGACTGAGCCGATCATATAAAAGTGGTCACTGCAATGCTGGACCCAATAGCGGATGGCTTCATTGGTTGCATCCTTTAATGTTCCGTTCCCGCTTGTGACAGGTATGACTTCAGCGCCGAGCAGTTTCATTCGGAACACATTGAGTGATTGTCTTTCCACATCTTCTTTTCCCATAAATACAGTGCAGGATAAACCGAATTTTGCGGCCACCGTTGCAGCAGCTACACCGTGCTGACCTGCTCCTGTTTCGGCGATGATATTTGATTTCCCCATTTTTTTCGCTAGCAGTGCCTGCCCAAGCGCATTGTTAATTTTATGAGCGCCTGTATGGTTTAAATCTTCTCTTTTTAAATAGATTTTAGCACCACCGAGATATGCCGATAATTGATCAGCGTATGTGAGTGCAGTTGGTCTGCCTGAATAGTTTTTCAAAAGCGATATATATTCCTTTTGAAAAGCAGGGTCTTCTTTTAATTCACGAAAAGCTTGTTCGATCTCTTCTAGTGGCTGCATGAGCGTTTCAGGAACGAATTTCCCTCCAAATTCTCCATATCTGCCAATCTCATTTGGATATGCGTACATGGTTCAACATCCTTTCTTCGAGCACTTTCATCTTTGTACTGCTTTTCTTTCCGTTTTCTTCTATACCGCTTGAAAGGTCTATGGCGTCTGGACCAAAAGCAAGCAGATCTATTATGGTGTCTGGCGTGATCCCGCCAGCAATGGCGCAAGTTTTCCCCAGTTGTTTTGCATGCTGAACATATGAAGGCACCGCCTCCCATGCAAAAGCTGTTCCAGAACCGCCTCTCATTCCTTTTACTTTCGCATCAATGAGAAAGCCGTCGACACTTGGAGCAAATGCCGTCATATGTTCAAGTGTGTCGTTTACATCGGGCTCGTGATGGAACACTTTCCAAACGAGCGCCTTCGTTTGTTGCTTGATGTCGCTTGCATCTTCTGGCGTCTCATCGCCATGAAGCTGCACAATATCTAAGGGGAGGTTGTTTGTGATCTCGCACACTTTTGGTGTTTTTTCATTCACAAATACCCCCACTATCTCTTTTTTGCATTTTACTTGTGACAGCCAGTGTTTCACTTGATCTGGATCAACTCGTCTTTTACTCGGCGCAAAAATAAAACCGATGGCATCCGCTTGAGATTGCGAGATGCATGCGACATCCTCTTGTGAGACAGCCCCGCAATATTTTAAGTAAGGCTTACTTTTCTTCATTCTCCGAACAATGCCTGAACGGCTTTCTCCTGTGATTGTTCCCTCATTAAAGATTCACCAACAAGAACGGCGTTTGCTCCGTGCTGTTTCACAAAGGTCAGATCATCAAATGTCCTTATGCCGCTTTCACTTACTAGTAATACGTCTTTTGGAACAAGTGGCGCGATCTCTTTTGTTTGTTCAACAGTTGTTGTAAACGTATTGAGATTCCGGTTGTTCACACCGATAATCTCAGGAGTAAATAGGTGTAAGATCTTTTCTAGTGTATGTGCTGCATGTACTTCAACGAGGACATCCAGTCCTTTTTCTTTCGCTTCTGTATAGAGCTCATACAGCTTTTGCGGCTCAAGCACCTCTCCGATTAATAAAATGGCATCTGCCCCTATCCGTTTCGATTCTTCTACTTGTATAGAGTCAATAATGAAATCTTTTCTTAAAATAGGACGTGTGATGTGTTCTTTAATAAGAGACAAATATTCGTTTTTCCCTTGGAAAAACGGTTCATCCGTTAAGACAGATAAACAATCTGCATTTGATGCTTCGTATGCTTTTGCTGTCTGTAAAGGATCAAAATGAGGCTGAATGATTCCTTTGGAAGGAGACGCTTTTTTCACCTCAGCAATCAGTCCGATCGAGCGGTGAGGATTCATAAGAGCTTCTTTAAATGATTGTCTTTCATAATGTCCTTCCTCAGGTAATTGCAAGGTTTGCACATGTTCTTTTTTACGGGCGATAATTTGATTAAGCATAGATCTCTTCCTCTTTCGTTTTTTGTTTTAGACGGGCTAATTGTTCTTTAGCTGATCCGTTTTTGATCGTTTCTAATGCTTTCATTGTTCCTGCCATCAGACTCTCTGCTTTTCCTGCCACATATAATGCGGCACCAGCATTAAGCGCTGTAATATGAAGCGGTGCTCCACCCGCTTGATAATTCAATATATTCTGAATCAATTTGGCACTTTCTTCTGGTGATTGAACCTGAATGTCTGATAAATGCCCTTTTTCAAGTCCGAAGTCTTCTGGGTTTAACGTATATTCTGTCATGACACCTTTTTTGAGTTCAATGATGTATGAATTTGCTGTAATGGTTAATTCATCCAGCCCATCATCTCCGCAAACAAACAGGACATGTTCTGGCTCTAAAGGAGCAAGAGCTTTCGCCATGAGCTTTGCCTTTTCCTTTGCATACACACCGATGATTTGCTTTTTGGCCTGCATCGGGTGGCAAAGCGGTCCTAATAAGTTAAATACCGTCCGAAATCCGAGCTGCTTGCGTACGGCGGCTACTTGTTTCATAGAAGAATGATAGAGCGGTGCAAATAAAAAGCCCATGTTTTTCTGCTGTATTTGCCGTCTTGTTTCTTCAGGTGTGGATTGAATTTGAATACCAAGACATTCTAACACGTCAGCACTCCCGCTTTTAGAGGAGACGGAACGATTTCCGTGCTTGGCGATTTTCGCCCCAGCAGCCGAAGCAACGATGGCAGCGGCTGTTGATATATTAAATGTTGATAAACCGTCGCCTCCTGTCCCGCACGTATCAACAACATCAAGTGACCTTTCTACTGGTGCGGCATGCTGCCTCATGGCTTTCACGAAGCCTGTCATTTCTTCAGCGGTTTCTCCTCGATGCGCTAAAATAGATAGACTAGCAGCGACTTCAGCATCTGTTAACGAGCCGCTCATCATATCATGCATCAGGCCATTCGCTTCTCCTTCTGATAGTTTTCCTCCCTTAACAAGAGCTGATAGTCGTTGATTCATTTGGCACACTCTCCTTTTCTGAGAAAATATGTTCAGCAAGCTGAATGGCTTTTAGAAGTGCTCCTGCCTTATTACATGTCTCTTCCCATTCGTTTTCTGGAACGGAATCAGCGACAATGCCGGCACCTGCTTGTATAGAAGCAGTCTGATGTTTGACGCTCATTGTGCGAATGGTAATACAGGAATCGATATTGCCGTCGAAACCAATATAGGCAATACAGCCGCCATACGTCTCTCTTGGCTCAGGCTCCATTTCGTTTAATAATTGCATCGCCCTAATTTTTGGGGCGCCTGTCAATGTGCCTGCTGGAAAAGCGGACATAAGTGCGTCTACTGGATGTGTATCCTGCTTCAGCTTCCCTGTCACAATAGAAATAATGTGCATGACGTGCGAAAAATTCACGACTTTTGTAAAAGTTGGGACAGACACACTGCCGTATTCTGCCACACGTCCCACATCATTTCGAGCCAGATCCACCAGCATGTAATGTTCTGCTTTTTCTTTTTCATCATCGAGCAACTCTCTTGCTAGTGCATCATCTTCTTCTTTTGTCATTCCTCGTTTTCTTGTACCAGCAATTGGATGGATTTCTAAGTGACCGTTTTTCGCATGGATTAATCGTTCTGGCGAGCTTCCGACTAAGTCTCGATCTTTTAATTTCATAAAATACATATACGGTGATGGATTGACGATCCGAAGCACACGATATAATTCAAATGAGCTCACTGTCACTGGAATGTCAAAACGCTGAGAAAGTACACCCTGGAAGATATCACCCGCTCGAATATACTCCTTGATTTTTTCGACATCCTTTAAAAATTTTGCTTTTTCATAGGTAGACGTCACCTGTTCAAACGAAGGGGGTTCATTCATATTCCCTGAGATAATCAGTTCTTTCATATCAATTTTTGTATGAAGCTGCTGTACCATCAGTTCAAGCTGCTTTTGATTTTCTCGATAAACCAGAATTTTTTCTTCCTCTGTTTCATGACCATTCAGCTGCGTGTACTGAATAAAATGAACTTGGTTTGTTTCGTGATCAAATGCGATCATTGTTTGGCAAACAAATAATGTGCAATTATCTGTTGTTGATGCATTCGGATGCGGCTTGACAGACGGCTCAATGTTGGGAATGAGGTCGTAACTTAAGTACCCTACGGCTCCGCCAGTAAATGGAATATCAATTTCAGGTGTCTTGATTTGATATTGCTCTTTCATCCAGTCAAGCAACTCTTTCAGCTCCGCTTTTTGCATCACTGTCTTTCCCGCAGCGTCACGAGCAATATAATGGTCTTGCTCGTCATGTAATGTTAAAAAAGGATGTAATCCGATAAAGGAATATCTCGACCAGCTAGAAGATTCGTCTTTGCTTTCTAGCAAATACACAATATCCTGTTTCAGTTTCTCAACAATTTGAATGGGTGAGAGCGTATCAACTGTAATGGTTTCAACAATCGGGATGGTTTTGTAAAACTGGCTGTCTCTTAAAAATTGGGTAAGGTTTGATTGGGATTTCATAAGCACACTCCTTAAATGGAATTAAGGAGAATGAGGGGACATCTTGAGGATTTGTTTGAGTATACGAAATAAGCCTAAAAGAGGCTTCGCTCTTTTAGGCAGTATGATTAAATAGAAGTATCGTATCTCTGCTCAACTCTACTCATCTCAACTACCCTAGTCTCATTCTCATCTTCTCTAAGCTTGCAATGCCGTTCACACCTGTGTGTAAACTTCGGCTGTTCATATCGTATTATAATTCCTTGTTTTTTGTCAACTGTAAATCAGGCCGAAGCGTGACAGCCTCTTCCAAGTATACGTGCTGTATGTCTTCCTGCTTGACATCTGTCTGAACGGTCATTAAAACGCGAATACACTTCTTTAGACCTCCATCAATGTCAAGCTCTTGCATACAAGTGACAGGCACATAGGTCCATCCTTCAAACTGCCTGAGTGCTTTTGCTGGAAAAACAGAGTGAATATCTTGTGTAGCTGAAATCAAGATCTGCACGACACGCTCTGGATCTACTTGATTTTTTGAAATGATCGCTTCTAGCAGCTGCTTCGTTTTGGTTAACACTTCTGTTTCTGTATCTTCTGTCACAGTTGTAGCCCCGCGTATCCCGCGAAACATCATAGACAGCCCTCCTCCCGTTTCCATTCTTCGAGCCAGTGATACAGCTCATCTTTTGTGAAAGATTGCAGGGTGACGTCTCCAACTTGTTTTAGCAAAACAAATTGAACACTCCCACCTCTTGCCTTCTTATCACCAATCATGCGATCGACAAATGTTTTGGTTGAAATCGTTTGTGTGACTTGTACTGGGAACCCTAGTTCTTTCATCCACACTTTAAGTTTCTCACGATCTAGGCTGAGTCCTTGCTCTTTTTCACTGACATATAAAGCAAACTGCATGCCAATTGCAATGGCGTCTCCATGCGTGATCGCACCGTATCCATACTCCGCTTCAATGGCATGCCCTAGTGTATGACCTAAATTCAAATATGCCCGCACACCTTGTTCTTTTTCATCTTCTTGAACAATGGATGCTTTCACTTGAATCCCTTGATAAAGCATATGTGCCAGTTCATCCTTTGATAATTCTGTCAACGAACGAATGGACATCAGTTCTGATAAAAAGACTTCACTTGAAATCAGTGCATGTTTTATCACTTCTGCAAAGCCTGATCTCAGCTCTATTGGTGAGAGTGTCTCTAGCATACTTGTATCATAGATGACAGCAGCCGGTTGATGAAACGCACCAATTAAATTTTTGCCGAGCGGATGATTGATTCCGGTTTTTCCGCCGACTGCACTATCATGTGCAAGCAGCGTGGTCGGTACTTGAATAAAATCAATGCCTCTCATATAAGTGGCAGCAGCAAAGCCAGCCAAGTCTCCAATCACCCCGCCTCCTAATGCAATGATACATGAGGAGCGGTCGAGTTGAAATTGGATGGCTTTCGTATGAATCTGCTCAAACTGCGCAAAAGATTTTGATTGTTCTCCGTTTGGCACCACTACTTTTTGTACAGACCATTTCTGTTTAAGTAATTGAACCATTTCATCTCCATAAAGGGCATCGACGGCTGAATCTGTCACGATGAAGAGCTTCGTGTAGGATCGCCCAGTGGAAGTAATCAAGTCTACGATATTTTGTCTAATCCCATCACCGATATATACAGGATAAGTGGCTGAAGACGTCTTCACTTCCAGTTTTTTCATTAAAACTCCCTCTGAAGCTGGCGCATTTTGTCCACATTTTCTTTAATGCGGTCAATTTGATCAAGACCAAACTGCTCAACCACTGCATTGGCGATTTCCCATGCAACGACTGCTTCTGCTACAACACTTGCGGCTGGAACAGCACAGCTGTCAGAACGCTCAATACTTGCAGAGAAAGGTTCTTTTGTTTCAATATCCACGCTTTGCAATGGTTTGTATAAGGTTGGGATTGGTTTCATAACTCCTCTTACGACGATTGGCATGCCAGTTGACATTCCGCCTTCAAGACCACCTAAACGGTTTGTTTTTCTCGTATAGCCTTTTTCTTCATCCCAGATGATTTCATCATGAACTTCACTGCCATTTTTAGAAGCCGCCTCAAAGCCAATACCGAATTCAACCCCTTTAAAAGCGTTGATACTAAGTACTGCACCCGCAAGCTTGCTATCCAGTTTGCGGTCATAGTGTACATAGCTGCCGACCCCAACTGGCATCCCTTCAACGATGACTTCGACAATACCACCAATTGAATCGCCGTTTTGCTTCGCTTCGTCAATGGCATCCATCATTTTTTGACCAGCTTCACTGTCATAGCAGCGAACAGGTGATTCTTCTGTTACTTTTTGCAAATCTTCAATAGATTCATAAGCGGTATGGGAAGCTTTTACTCCACCAATTTCAAGGACGTGACCAGCCACTTTGATTCCAAGGTGAGCCAAAATTTGTTTCGCTACTGCGCCTGCTGCTACACGAACCGTTGTCTCGCGTGCTGATGAGCGCTCTAATACGTTTCTCATATCACGGTGACCATATTTAATCGCACCATTTAAATCCGCATGCCCTGGTCTTGGACGAGAGATTTGACGCTTCATTTCACTCTCTTCTTCTTCAGTAATCGGCTCTGCACCCATGACCTTTGTCCAGTGCTTCCAATCATTATTTTCAACAACAAGTGCAATAGGAGAACCTAATGTTTTCCCGTGGCGGACACCACTTAACACTTTCGCTTGGTCTTTTTCAATCTGCATTCTTCTTCCGCGGCCATGACCTTTTTGTCTTCTAGCCAGTTCATAATTGATGTCATCCTGCTCTATGTAAAGTCCCGCTGGAACTCCTTCAATAATTGTGGTCAGTTGTGGACCATGTGATTCACCTGCTGTTAAGTACCTCATGACTCATTCTCCCTTCATCGCATTAACGCTTTTAAGTAAAACTATGATAACACACTTCCTACTAAAAAGTCAGCTACTACCCCTTCTTTTGATAAAAGAAAGTATCAGCAGAGGTTAATCCAAACTTTTCTGGGTGAAAAATTTGTTCTGTAGAACCAACAAATAATACGCCGTTTTGCTTTAAACTGCTGCTCATTTTTAAGTAAATTTCTTCTTTCGCCTCTTCTGTAAAGTAGATGAGGACATTTCGGCACACGATGAGATCCAGCTGTTTTTCATATGGATCTGCTAAAAGGTTGTGTTTCTTAAATTGAATGTGCTTTCGAATCTCATCCTTCACCGTGTAAAATGAAGAATCTTCTTTGGTGAAATATTTTTGCTTGATTTGATCTGGCACCTCTTGCAAAGATCGTTCATGATATCTTCCTTTTTGCGCGGATTGCAGGACTTTATCATCTATATCTGTTGCAATAATTTGGAAGTCCTTCACAAGCGGATGGCTTGATAGCAACATTGAGAGTGTATACGGTTCTTCTCCAGTAGAGCAAGCTGCACTCCATATTTTTAGGGTGCCGCTGTTTTTTGAAAGCAGCGGCAGGATTTTTTGATCAAGTACTTCCCAGCGCTGATAGTTTCGGTAAAATTCTGACACATTGATCGTCATTCGATCCATCGTTTCATCTAATAGCGCTTTGTCCTTTTCAAGAGCAGACGCAAATGCCTCAAAATCTTTATATCCTTTTTTATCATAAAGAGATGTTAATCTTCGTTTCATTTGTGCTTCTTTATATAAATTCAGATCTACCCCAGTTAGTTTTTTCCATTTTCCAACAAATACTTGATACTGATCCATCAATGTCCTCTCCTGTCTCATCTATCTTTGTCCTAGTATAGCTGTTTTTATCATAAATTTGTATCATCTCATGCGAAAAATCGTATAGAAATCTCAATATAAAAAAGCCAAAGTGATCATTTGATGAACACTTTGGCTTGAACATTAATAAATCCAGCTTGAGATCGTTTGATCCCAGTTTGTCAGTTCTTCTTGTTTGAAGAAAAGGTTGATTTCTCTTTCGGCACTTTCTGGTGAGTCTGAGCCATGGATAATGTTTTTGCCAACAGTTAATCCATAGTCGCCTCTTATTGTTCCTGGAAGCGCTTCCTTCGGATTTGTCTTTCCAATTATCTGCCTTGTTACGTCTACGACTTGTTCACCTTGCCATACCATCGCAAATACAGGTCCTGACGTAATAAAGTCAACCAATTCACCGAAAAATGGTTTTTCTTTATGCTCTCCGTAATGTGTTTCTGCTACTTCTTTTGGAATGCTCATGAGCTTTGCTCCAACAAGCTGAAGCCCCTTTTTTTCGAATCTTGACACAATTTCACCGATTAATTGTCTTTCCACACCATCAGGCTTGACCATAAGAAATGTTTTGTCCATATACGTTTTCCACCCCGTCGTTATGTATGTATAGGCTTACATTGTTACAAAGTGATCGTATCATTTTTTTTTATAATAATCAATTTTTGACAAAAAATTTCACAAAAAAACCAATCAACGAAACGTTGATCAGAATTTTCGTTTACCAATATATTTTGCAATCGACGCTAATGAAGATTTAGCCCGCCCACGCGGAAGTTGATCGAGCTGTTCAAATGCTTTTTTCAAGTACATTTCACTCACTCGAATGGAACGGTCGATCGCATCTGTTTGCTTGAGATGTTCAATCACAGGTTTCAGCTGCTTTTCCGTCGTTTCACTATTGATCAGCTTCAACTGACCTTCTAACGTCGGGTTCTGAAGCGCATATAAAACGGGAAGAGTGACATTTCCTTGTAAAAGGTCCCCGCCAACAGGTTTGCCTAATTCTTCTTCAGTTGATGTAAAATCAAGGACATCATCAATGATCTGGTACGACATACCAACATAGTACCCAAACCAGTAAAGGGCTTTATGTGTTTTTTCATCTGTTCCAGCTGCAATCGCACCTAATTGGCAGCTGCCTGCAATAAGCAAGGCTGTTTTTCGTTTAATTCTTCTTAAATATGTACGAAGGTTTTGGTCCATGTTGTATTTATCTTTGACTTGTTCTATTTCCCCAAGACAGAGCTCGACGACCATTTTTGACAAAATTTCATGTGCCATTGGGTGATTGATTTTCGTCATGTACTCGAGTGACCTTGCAAATAAGTAATCCCCCGTGTACATCGCAATTCTGTTGTCCCATTTTGCTTTAATCGTCGGTTTTCCTCTTCTCAGTTCTGCATCATCAATGACATCGTCATGGACAAGTGATGCCATATGGATTAATTCAAGCGCTACGGCTACATATTTAATTTTATTAATATCATAGTCACCAAACATGCCTGAAAGGAGAACAAAAACGGGGCGGATTCGTTTTCCGCCCGCTTGCAGCAAATGAAGACCGGCTTCACTTAATAATGCATAATCAGAGCGAACAGTTTGTTCAAGCTCTTTTTCAATTATATCGATATCATGATTTAGAAAAGAAATCATTGCTTTTAGTTTCATTATTTTCACCCAAATATCGTTTATTCAAAGCTTCTTTCCGATATGTGTTGCTGCTACACCGCCTGTAAATGGATGATACGTGACATCAGACAGACCGGCCTCTTCAAAAAGAGACGCCAGTTCTTTCATGCCAGGGAACGTTTTGGCTGATTCTTGAAGCCATGAATACTCCTGATAGCTTTTGGCAAACAGCTTGCCAAAGAGCGGCATGATGTATTTGAAATAGACATAATACCCTTGTTTAAACCCAATCATCTCAGGCTGTGATGTTTCAAGGCAGACAACCATTCCACCGGGTTTTACCACTCGTGTCATTTCCTTTAGCACTGTTAAGTAATCAGGGACATTTCGAAGGCCAAAACCGATTGTGACATAATCAAATGAGTTGTCCTCAAAAGGAAGCTCCATTGCATTGCCGTGGAGCAGCTCAATTTGATTGTAGCCACCTGTTTTCACCTTCGTTTCGCCAACACTCAGCATATTTTTACTGAAGTCAAGACCTTTGACCTCGCCTGTTTCTCCAACAGCGTCTGCAAGCGCAATCGTCCAATCGGCAGTTCCGCAGCATACATCTAGTGCTTTGGCTCCTTTTTGAACATTCATGAGCTTCATTGTTTTATCGCGCCATTTTTTATGCTGTTTAAAGCTAATGACAGAGTTCATTTGGTCATAGTTTTTATAAATTTTTTCAAATACACCGTGTACTCGCTGTTCTTTTGATTGCTGCATGACTTACCCTTCTTCCACTTTCTGATGGTACGCAGGTTCATTTTTCATATGATCCAAGCGATTTAATAGCTCTTTTTGAACGATCGGAGATGAAACTAGATGCTCCTTGATTGATCGTTTGGCCTTTTCATAGCCTTCACTTTCAAAGTTGTCAAAACATGTATAGGCGTCCGTATAGCTATCGTTCAAAAAAAGTTTTAAATGTTTGTCGTCTTCTGCTTGTTTCATAAAACGTTTATAAACAAGGAAGCGACTTGCAATTTCATTCCAATGCGTCAATTGAAAATGCTCAGAAATTCTTTGGAATAGCGCAGATTCTACTGTAGCAACACTTTTATAAAAGTGGGCTGCATCTTGAATGGATCGATCATATAGTCTAATTTTATGTTCATTAATCTCTTTGATCGCCGTGGCGAGAGTACGGATCATGTAAATATCTTTCATGTCAGAGAGAAGAGAGTAATAGAGACCGCTGAAATAGTCTCCTGCTAGGATGGTCAACTGACGATTTTTGAACTCGTCTTGTTTGATGGCTGCAGCAGTTGTGACTTCGTCATGGGTATCAAGGGCAATTTGCACAAGCATCGCCGTTAAAATATAATTTTCTTTTTTCTCAGCATCGATTTGAGCTTCATCAAACATTGCATGAAAAAGAAGGAGCTTATCTTCATCGATGAGCGGCGCACGCAAATGCTTCGCCAAATAAGGATGAGAAAGCTTTTTGTTTAATTTTATATTCAGATTAGATAAAATTCCGTAGATGTCTTGCAAAGATATCACCCTTGTCCCAAAAATTACAGTTTCATATGTAGCTCTCTACATTGTATAGAGATTTATTATACCATATCAGGCCTGACTTTCATGCTATCAAGTGCATAGTCGTGCGTTATTTCTTTGCTTCGCTTTGAATTTCACCGAAGCTTGTTTGAATGACAGCATCGCCCCGCACTTTGATGGCTGATGTGTGCTCAGTAAATTGTGCGATAATGACTTCACCTTTATCGAGCTTTTCGGAATGGTGAAATCTTGTATCGGAACCTCTAGTTAAGCCGATCACATTGACACCATTATCAATGGCTTTAATCACCACAAAATCAGATGCTTTATTTTCACTCAATCTGTTCACCTTCCATCTATGGATTAGTCGTTTTTAATAAATGAAAGCACTTCTGCTCTTGCTGCCGCATCATTTGCAAATGTACCGCGTACGGCTGAAGTGACTGTTTTAGCGCCGGGCTTCTTCACTCCGCGCATCGTCATACACATATGCTCTGCTTCAACGACAATCATCACACCATGTGGATTTAAAGTTTCCACCATACTATCTGCAATCGTTGATGTAATGCGCTCCTGAAGCTGCGGGCGCTTTGCCACGGCTTCTACTGCTCTCGCCAGCTTGCTGAGTCCCGTTACTTTTCCGCCGCGCGGAATATAAGCGACATGGGCTTTGCCATAGAATGGCACAAGATGGTGTTCACACATTGAATGAAAAGCAATATCTTTTACAAGAACAAGTTCTTCATGATCTTCACCAAAAATGGTTTTAAAATGTTCTTTTGGATCTTCATTTAATCCCGAGAACACTTCTTCATACATTTTTGCTACTCGTTTTGGGGTATCAAGAAGTCCTTCACGATCTGGATCTTCTCCGATTGCTTTTAATATATCGCGTACCGCGTGTTCGATTAATTCTTTATTTATTTCACTCATGTATTATATCCTCCAAAGGCGATTACATTTCATTCAGATTCTAGCACACTTCAGATCCTAAAAGCAAAGGAGAGCGTTCTAAACAAACCATTTGATTCAAAAGGAAAAGCCCCTTATCAAAGGGGCTTTTCTAGACCAGTGTGAAACTGTATATGTATAACTCCTTCAATAGGATCATTACACATAACGATTATTTACCTGCCACCGCGTCTTTAAGTGCTTTACCTGGTTTGAAAGCAGGTACTTTGCTTGCAGGGATTTCGATCTCTGCACCAGTTTGTGGGTTACGTCCTTTACGAGCTGAACGCTCACGTACTTCAAAGTTACCAAAACCAATAAGTTGGATTTTGTCACCATTTTTAAGTGCATCTAAAATTGTATCAAAAACAGAATCAACTGCTTTTGTCGCGTCTTTTTTAGATAACTCGCTTGCTTCAGCAACCGCGTTAATAAGTTCTGTCTTGTTCATGCCTTTCACCTCCTCCCAAAAATATGCATTCAATAGATTGTTATCATTTCTTCACAATTCATCTTCTTTCTATACACTTTTTTTGAAAAAAAGAGCGTCTAGAAAGCGTCATACATGGCTTTTCATTAGAAAACTTCTCTTTGAAGGAATGTTTGTCCAACAAAGTGAAGATTTTCTGTAAGTAGATTAACACATATGAAATACCATATCAAGCATTTTAAAGGGAAGAATCCTTATTCGTCAAGGATTAAGGGCACTTTTGCGAACGAATATTCCTAATTTCAGCCTGAATCTGACTAATCTTTATACAATTGTCTTTTTATGACTTCACCCGCACGCAAAAAAAGACCCCATCAATGAGAGGTCTCACATCCTATAGAATAATCGCGATCAGACCGCCTGATCCTTCGTTAATAATTCGTTCAAGCGTTTCCTTTAGTTTATACCTTGCATTTTCCGGCATTAGCGAGAGTTTTGCTTGAATGCCTTCTCTGACAAGCGAGCTGAGTGAGCGTCCAAATATATCGGAATTCCAGATAGAAAGCGGATCATCCTCAAAGTCTTGCATTAAGTATCGGACGAGCTCTTCACTTTGTTTTTCTGTTCCGATAATCGGCGCAAACTCACTTTCTACATCTACCTTAATCATATGAATAGATGGTGCGACTGCTTTTAATCTGACGCCGAATCTTGATCCTTGCCTAATGATTTCCGGCTCATCTAAACTCATATCCGACAAAGCTGGTGCCGCAATTCCATAACCAGTCTGCTTCACCATTTTTAAAGCGTCAGACACTTGATCATACTCCGTTTTCGCATGTGCAAAATCTTGCATGAGCTCAAGAAGGTGATCTTTGCCCCTAATTTCCACACCAACCACTTCTTTTAGGATATGATCATATAGATCATCCGGCGCATACAGATCAATTTCTGCGATCCCTTGACCCATTTCAATGCCTGCTAAGCCCGCTCTTTCGATAAAATCGAATTCACTGAACTGACCTACCACTCGGTCAACATCTCTTAATCTCTTAATATCCTTGACGGTTTCTTTCACTGAATCCTGATAACTCTCTCTTAGCCAATGATCTTCTTTTAGTACCATGACCCAGCTTGGCAGGTTCACATTCACCTCAAGCACTGGGAATTCATATAATGCTTCACGAAGTACACTGAGGACGTCTTGTTCTCTCATACTTTCGACACTCATCGCGAGTACAGGAATATCATATTTTTGACTAAGTTCCTGCCTCAGTGCTTCTGTTTCAGGGTGATAAGGTCTCACAGAGTTGATCACCATAATAAACGGCTTTCCAACTTCTTTGAGTTCGTCAATGACACGTTCTTCTGATTCAATATAGTCATGTCTTGGGATTTCCCCAATTGATCCATCTGTTGTAATCACAACACCAATGGTTGAATGCTCTTGAATGACCTTGCGTGTACCAATTTCCGCTGCTTCATGAAACGGGATTGGCTCTTCATACCACGGCGTATTAATCATTCTCGGACCATTTTCATCTTCATACCCGCGTGCACCAGGCACGGTGTAGCCTACACAATCGACAAGCCTAATGTTGACATCCAGGCCGTCACTCACGTGAATGGATGCCGCTTGATTTGGCACAAATTTTGGCTCTGTGGTCATAATGGTTTTTCCTGCTGCGCTTTGCGGCAATTCATCCTGTGCTCTTGCACGGTCTGCCTCATTATTGATATTCGGGAGCACCACGAGCTCCATAAACTTTTTAATAAACGTAGATTTCCCTGTACGAACAGCTCCAACGACTCCTAAATATATATCGCCTCCTGTTCGTTCAGCGATATCCTTGAAAATATCGACTTTTTCCAAGTGATCCCCTCCCGGACTTGCTATCCTCGTTTTCAAATAAAATACTCTATACTTCAATCAAACGGTGCTTGAAAGGTGTCAGGACAATATATGTGTATGACGTTGTCCTATTTGAATATGACACCTTTTTTGTTTTGAGAGTATGTTTAGCCATAAAAAAACCTTTCTCCTCATTTATATGCAGAGGAGAAAGGTTCATTCTTGTTTATGACGTCTTTTTTTCTAAAAAAGCCGGCTCACCTTTTTTGTTGATCGTATATGGAACAGAAAACGCTGGTACAAACGGGGTTTCCTGCCAATAGACATCTTGAATATTTTCACCTGGTTTCAGCTTTTGTTTCGTATTTTTCAAAATCTGGGCAAAATCACTGCGATAGTCAACATAGATTTCGCCATTTGAGGAAATCAGTAATGGAAGTGATTCACCCGTGACAGGGCTCGTCACTGTAGGCGGTGCTTTTAACCCTAGTTTTTTTTCATTTAACGTATATAAATCTTTGGATACTACTTTGCCATATGGCGGATATGTATGTTCATCTTGATATATTTTGATCCTTAGACGTAATTCACTGATCGTTTGTGTCATTTTGACATCAAGCAGTTTCACCGTTGGGTTTTGTTCGACGTCTGTGAGGACATAGATATATTCGCCCCCGCCTTCAAAAGATGTCGACGGTACATCGTGTAAATATCTTGGTGACAGACGCTTAAAGTCAATGACATACTTCTGATAAATAGGTGTGTCGCCTTCTTTTGTTTCAATCGGTAAAAGGCCATTTGTCGCTTTTTGAAAATCTTCAATCGCTGTCTGCACACTTTGCAGCTGCTCTTTATATGGCACGCGGTTTTCAGCTTTGCGATTCTCTGGATAGAGGCACCCCGTAAGTAAAATAAGTGTTAACAGCATGACACTGATTTTTGCTTTGATCATCACATTCTTCCTTTTTCTTTATTCATTGACCGGCCCGCTAACTACAACTAAAAACACAATGATACCTGATATGAGCATTAAGCTGTACGCGACAGTTGAGGCTGTTATTTTCAGAAATCGGCTCTTCAACTTAAACCTACTCAAATAAATGGTTACAACGGCTAAAAACATGAGCCCCATTGAACCAAGCGCAAACCACATCTTGATTAAAGCAAAACTCATCGTGCCTGTCCCCCTTTAATATAAACGAATTGTAAGCGTTTATATTTCATTCTAAACCAAAATTAAGTAAAATATCAATCATTTTTCCAATCATTCAGAAAAAAGTGAATAAAAAAACTGAAGCAAAGAGGGGGACTCTGCTTCAGTCATTAGGTCGACTATTTTTCCTCATTCTGTAGAGGCAAAGCTCTATTCAAACTTCATTGTTATGTTATGCAAGTCTTCCCCTTCTTGCATCCTCTACACGCCTAAGTTCAGTCTTCCAATTACTTTGTTTGGTTTTCGAACATGTTCACAAGGTCTTCCATCTCATGTGTTTTCACACGTGCCATCAAGGATTCTACAGCATCGTCAACCTTTTTCCCTTCAAATAGGACGCCGTAAAGAGCCTCTGTAATCGGCATGCTGACCTTGTATTCTTTGGAGAGCTGATAAGCGCCTTTTGTTGTGCGGACGCCTTCGACAACCATCCCCATTTTTTCAAGCACTTCTTCGAGCTTATATCCTTTACCGAGTAAATTACCGCAGCGCCAGTTACGCGAATGAACACTTGTACATGTGACAATCAAATCTCCAACACCTGTTAATCCGGCAAACGTAAGAGGGTTTCCTCCCATTTTTGTGCCGAGGCGGGCGATTTCAGCAAGCCCCCTTGTGATGAGCGCTGCTTTCGCATTATCGCCATATCCGAGTCCATCTGTGATCCCTGCCGCAAGAGCGATGATGTTTTTCAGCGCCCCGCCAATTTCCACCCCAATCACATCAGGGTTGGTGTACACTCTAAAATGATTGTTCATGAACAAATCTTGAACAAATTGAGCTGCTTCAATATTTTCTGACGAGACAGTCACAGTTGTCGGATGACGCAAGCCAACTTCTTCAGCGTGACTTGGTCCTGACAGGACAACCACTGCTTCCCTTTTCGCTTCTGGGACTTCTTGTTCAATCATTTGAGAAATTCTAAGAAGCGTATCTGGTTCAATTCCTTTACTGACATGAACAAATGGCACCTTTGACGTAATGAACTCATTGGCCTGTTTCAATACTTCTCGAATAGCCTTTGTTGGCACAGCGACAATAATCGCATCTGTCCCTTCTAGTGCCTGTTTCATATCTGTTGTCGCTTGAATAGACGCTGGCAATGCAACATTAGGCAAGTAATCATGATTTTCATGTTTCTCATTGATTTGATCAATTAATTCTTGTCTATGTCCCCACATGTGTACATCATGATGATTATCAGCTAATACAAGCGCAAGAGCTGTTCCCCAGCTCCCTGCTCCAAGTACTGAAATTTTCTTCATCCTGCTCACCCTTTTTATTTTCTCGCTCTCGCAAATATTTTAATTGGTGTTCCTTCAAAACCAAATGCATCTCGAATTCGGTTTTCTAGGAAACGCTCATAAGAAAAGTGCATAAGTTCTGGATCATTTACAAACACAACAAAGGACGGCGGTTTGATCGCCACTTGTGTTGCATAGTAAATTTTCAGACGCTGTCCGTTATGGGTCGGCGTTGGGTTCATTGCTACGGCATCCATGATAATATCGTTTAGAATGTTAGTTTGAACGCGCATCGCATGATTTTCACTAGCGGTAATGATTGTTGGCATTAACGTGTGAATTCTCTTTTTCGTAAGAGCAGACATGAATAAGACAGGTGCATAATCAAGGAATTGAAAATGCTCGCGAATGTTTTGCTCAAATTCCTTCATTGTACGCTCGTCTTTTTCAACAGCATCCCACTTGTTCACAATGATCACAACGGCTTTACCCGCTTCGTGTGCGTAGCCGGCAATACGTTTATCCTGTTCAATAATGCCTTCTTCACCATCAAGAACAACAGCGACAACATCCGATCGATCAATGGCTTTCAACGCACGGAGTACACTGTATTTCTCTGTTGTTTCATATACTTTCCCTTTTTTTCTCATACCGGCTGTGTCGACAATGACAAAGTCACGTTGGTTGTACGTAAACATTGTATCTACAGCATCTCTTGTCGTACCAGCGATGTTGCTGACAATGACACGTTCTTCACCGAGCATCGCATTCACCAAAGAGGATTTCCCTACATTTGGGCGGCCGATTAAGCAGAACTGGACCACTTCTTCATCATACTGTGTATCTGGTAAGTTTTTGAAATGCTCTGCGACAGCATCAAGCAGATCACCTAGACCGAGTCCGTGCGTTCCAGAAATCGGATACGGTTCGCCAAATCCAAGTGCATAAAAGTCATACACGTCGCTTCTCATTTCAGGGTTGTCCAATTTATTGACAGCAAGTACGACAGGTTTTTTCGTGCGATATAAAATTTTTGCGACTTCTTCATCCGCAGATGTGACGCCATCTCTTCCATTGACCATAAAGATAATAACATCCGCTTCATCCATTGCGATTTCAGCCTGATGGCGAATTTGCGCCAAAAACGGCTCATCTCCAATATCAATTCCACCAGTATCTATTAAATTAAAGTCATAATTTAACCATTCAGCAGAGCTATAGATTCGATCTCTTGTTACACCAGGTGTGTCTTCTACAATCGATATTCTTTCGCCTGCGATTCGATTAAAAATTGTAGATTTTCCAACGTTGGGCCTTCCAACAATGGCTACGACAGGTTTACCCATAGTACCCTTCCTTTCAATCCAGCCGCGATTCAATATGTTCATCATCATGTTTCAACCGGGATTTATAATTTTCATTCAGTTTTATGAAATAAACCCTTCAAACATGAAGGGTTCAACTTATATATTATATCAATTTTTAATCAGACCACAATGAATAACTTAAAAATGTTTGACGATCAAGTAAAGATCTTCTCCAATGCCGTGTGCAATTCCATCTAAAATGGCCTCTAAATTCATGGCATACATGTCGAGCTCTTCTTTATTTTCACAGAAAAAAACGGCTGTTCCGCCAATGACCCGCTCTTTATTTGTTGTCGCCACAGCCAATATAAATTGTTCAATGGTGTTCGCCATGCCCTATTACCTCACTTTCTTTTTAATGAAATCTGTCGGCATTCTAATGGCATTTTCTAAAATAGGCACCTCTTCTAATACACGGACAGCTAAATCTTCACGCTGCCATTGCGGTAAAATGAATACGCCAAGTGTGCCATTATTCAGATCACGTTTTGCGAGCGGACAAAGCGATGGTTCACCAGAATCTCGGTATACACCAAGCACGTTGGATAAATCAAATAAGATAGCTTGCCGCTGCCCAAGGTTTGCGATGGTTGTGGCCGAGTTAAAATTCTTCGGAGTCAAGATGAACCCCATTCCATGCTCTAAAATCAATTTTTGCTTTTCAGGCAGCCCGATATTCATAATGTAAATATCATTTACGTAAAGTCCTGCGCCGTCAAAACGAAGTTCCCCTTTTTGAATATTCACGATATCCTTTAATTGGCTCCCTGACATTAATAGTTTTGCCATGAAAAAACAAAGAATACCGACCACGGTCCCAACGACGAGCGAAAAGAAAATACAGGCGGTCGTTGTAATAAGGGCAGTAAGAATGGCAATATAATTTCGACTTTCAAAGGCGATCGCAATGCCTTCGATATATGTACTGCCTCGTGAGACAAGCTCATACGAATCCATTTGGGTCAATGTATTTCTTTCCATATTACGCACATCACGAAATTGCGTGGCTGCAAGCGTCAGAAAGGTAATTGCAGTGAATTCTTCCTGGATCAGTGCAGGCATAATAATAGCACCAAGGCCTGATGCGATAAAACCTAGCGCAATGTGAATCACTTGTCCATGAATATATGTGGGATATTGCCGATAATCAGTTCTTAGCATATAAAGCCTAGCCGCCATCCCAAAGATGACACCAATAATCACAGGAAACGTGTAATCCGTCATGTTGATTTTGCAGCCCCTTTTACTGGTTTTCTAGATGAACGGGTGTTCAAGAGTTTTTCAAGCTGACCTACACCTAATAGAAAGACAGCTCCTTGAACAGCCATGGAAAGAAACGAGAGATCTCCTATGACAATGGAAGATGTGAGGCGATGAATCGTAAGCGCATAAAGGGCTTCCCCCAGACATATAGCCATCATCCATAAAGTGATCCGTTCCGTTAACTGATGCCCATATGTTAAACACATCAAGATCAGCAAGGCAAATACAACCCAGTCCACCTTTATTATCGTGAACCAAACTGGATCATATAATGCAAAAATCATAAAAAAGGCATACGCACTGACCATGGAACCTAATTGCATGATTCGCATGATTCGATGAGCAGGCCGAAAGATCACGAATGACATGCAAGCATATAAAAAGGTCATCAAAAATCCTGCATTGATCCTAATGTCTAAAATAGAAACCATGACATGACTGCATATAATATGAATGAGAACACATACGCCCAGCACATTGCGCCACGTGCTTTTCTCCATGATAAATGTCACCATAATCCAAACGAACCATATTGACCAATAATAGTACAATGCCTCCAACCCTCATCACCTCAATTACATTATGGGAAAATCTCCAGTTTTTAAACGTATGAGAAGGTGCGGGATTTGCATGAAATAAACAAGAGGTGACACCCTAATAGTTGAGGAGGGATGTATGATGGGTAAGGATAGACAGGAAAAACGCCTAAAGGCGTCAAGAAGAGTTGAATCTGATCGCGATCAATCCATTCATCACAAAGGGGCAACAACTTTAGAAGGCCCGGAAGACGCTCGCAAAAGAAATCAATAAAAAAAAGACATGTGATTACCACATGTCTCAGCGTGCAGACAAACCCTCGCATTCAGTGTCAGTCCTGCGCATTGGTGCTCACGAATGTCAAATTCGCTCCGCAAAAAGTAGCTGTCTTTCATAGACAAAAAAAGTTTTCTTTCACGCTGAAAAGAAGACAAAGGGCTACATTTCATTTAGTCCTTTGTCTTCTTATTTCTTAAACTATAGTACGTAGTATCCACGCCTCTTTCTTTCAGCCAATGACTTGTTTCCCCTGTAAGCACAATCGGAGCTTGCCTTAGCTCCTCAATTGTTTTCATGCCAAGTACTGTCATCAACATCTTCACATCATCTTGTAGATCAATGATATCAGAGATGAGGCCCTTTTCTCCTCCACTCGTCAGGGATTTTAAGAAAAAGCCGGCTAATCCAACGGCAGACGCACCAAGAGCAATTGATTTTGTCACATCAAGTGCATCTTGAATGCCTCCAGAAGCTAGGACGGTTTGATCTGGAAAGGCTGTATGTACTTCAGCCAGACTCGCTGCAGTTGGAATTCCCCACTGGTCAAAATAGCGAAGTGCTTTTTGACGGCGCAAGTTCTCGATTTTAGAAAAATTCGTTCCCCCAAATCCACCTACATCAACAGCAGCAACTCCAGCATCAAATAATTTCTTTGCTGTTTCCTTACTCATCCCAAATCCAACTTCTTTGACGACAACAGGCACCTCAATTGATTCAGCAATGGCTGAGATCCGCTCAACAGCACCTCTGAAATCACGATCTCCTTCAGGCATGACAATCTCTTGAATCACGTTTAAGTGAATTTGAAGCATGTTTGCCCCCAGCATGTCAACGGCATCCCGTGCTTGCTGAATTGTCGCCTCACTGCCCAAATTGGCAAAAACGAGTCCATCTGGATTCACCTTTCGAACCACTTCATACGTACGACGTTCGTCTGCATCTTTCAGTGCAGCCATTTGTGATCCGACTGCTACTGGAATATTGGTTTCCTTCGCTGCGATAGATAAAGAGCGATTAATCTCATAGGTCGATTCTCCGCCTCCACCAGTCATTGCATTGATAAAAATTGGCGAACCGAAAGTCAGTCCGCCAATTGTCGTATGTGTATCAATTTGTGATGTCGCAAGATCTGGTAAACTGGCGTGAACGAAGGAAACATCTTGTAAACCTGTTGCTGCATGCTGGCCAGTCGACAAAGCATGCTCAATATGCTGTTTCTTTCTTTCTGCTCGCGTCAATTTTGATCACCAAATTATTTTAGTTTATTGAGTTTATCACCAATCAGGTCACCAAGCTGGAATCCGCTTGTATTTTCTTCTTTCGCCTGATATTGACGGTAATCCTCTTCGATTTGTTTTTCAGGATTCTCTTCTAATTCACGAATGCTAAGTGAAATGCGCTCTTCATCTTCATTGACATCAAGCACTTTCACTTTCACAGTCTGCCCTTCTTCAAGGACTTCTTGAGGAGTACCGATATGTTTGTGTGAAATTTGGGAAATATGCACAAGTCCTTCTACACCTGGCAGAATTTCAACAAATGCTCCAAAGCTCACAAGGCGTTGAACGGTTCCTTCAAGAACATCACCTTGTTTTACCTTTTCGCCAATTTGGCTCCAAGGTCCTGGTAATGTTTCTTTAATAGATAGTGAGATACGTTCGTTATCGCGGTCAACAGCAAGAACTTTGACTTTCACTTCCTGTCCTTCTTCAACAACGTCAGATGGCTTTTCGACATGCGCATGGGATAGTTGAGAAATGTGAACTAATCCATCAATGCCGCCAATGTCAACAAATGCACCAAAGTCAGTCAGGCGCTGCACTTTTCCATCAATCACACTGCCTACTGCAAGCTTTTGCAGGAAGTCTTGCTTCTTGTCTAATTGTTCTTGCTCAACGACTGCACGATGCGATAGAATCACGCGGTTTTTTTCGCGGTCAAGCTCTACCACAACAAGCGAGAGTGTTTTTCCTTTGTAGTCAGTGAAGTCTTCTACATAGTGTGCCTCAACAAGAGACGCAGGAATAAATCCGCGAACACCAATGTCGACCACTAGACCACCTTTGACAACGTCTTTTACTTCTGCTTCAAATACTTCTTTTGTTTCAAACTTTTTCTCTAGGTCTTCCCAAGCGCGGTCTGCATCAACAGCACGTTTCGATAAAATCAAAGCATCGTCTTCGACCTTTGTTACTTTAAGCTCTAACTCGTCGCCATCTTTCACGACATCTGATGCTTTTTCAACGTGAAGACTTGATAATTCACTGATTGGGATGATCCCAGGTTGTTTCACATTGACGATATCTACATTGACATGCTTGTCCTCAACTTTAGAAACAATCCCTTTCACTACATCTCCAACCTCTGGTACCTGAACATCGATTTGATTCATTTCCTCTGTCATTTCGATAACCTCCTTGGTCCAAACCTACACAGCTTAGTTAAAACGACTGGGTGAATATGTGTCCTTAGCATGATGATTGCCAGCCGAATATGTATTATAGAAACATTCAAATCAACAGAATTGCTTGAATGATCAATAAAAATAGTATTAGTATAAACTTCTAATAAAAGACCTTGTTTGTCAAGAGATAAACCTCTAACTTATAAAAGTTTTCTAAAATTTCTTACTGTTTTTCTACACGCTCTGCTGCATCTAAAATTTTACCTGCAACCTCTTGAATAGAAAGGGAAGTCGTGTCAATTTCGATGGCATCATCTGCTTTCTTCAGCGGTGATACCTCCCGCTCAGAATCAAGCTTGTCACGTCTTGCAATCTCTTCGATCAGCTGATCGTAGTTGACATCATAGCCTTTTTTCTGATTTTCTTCAAAACGACGTTTTGCTCTTTCCTCTACTGACGCAAGCAAGAAAATTTTCACTTCTGCATCTGGAAGAACATGCGTGCCAATGTCTCTTCCATCCATGACGACACCGCCTCGGTTCCCCAGCTCTTGCTGCCTGCGGACCATTTCTTCCCTAACAGCTCGATGCTTTGCAACAACAGAGACTTGATTGCTTACGCGGTCTGTTCTGATATCTTCTGTGACATCGATCGTGTCTAAATGTACTTTTTGACCTTCGTCAGTTGACACAAGTTCAATGACTGTGTTTTTCAATAACGCATCAAGTGCCTGTTCGTCTTCAAGGTCTACGCCTTGATTGAGTGCTGCAAGTGTAATTGCGCGGTACATCGCACCTGTATCAATATAAATATATGATTTTTTCGCTGCGACAATTTTTGCCACAGTGCTTTTTCCTGCTGCAGCAGGACCGTCAATTGCGATAGATAATTTCTTTTTCATAATACCTCTCCTTGATTGAATCTCCCTTATGAATTGTAACACGATCACCGCTCAAACGGGGGAATTTTCTATCAATCCTTTTGCTTAAATGTCTCAATCCAATCTTCAATGCTCATGTTATTCACACCCTCGTATTGTACGACTTTTGACAAAAATAGTTCTCCTTTCGTCAAGTGAAGGGTGACCTGAACCGCCAAAAGCAGAATGAGCTGAATGAGCACTGCTTTGAATAGCCATCTTTCCATTGTTTTCATACAAAAAGCCTCCAACGCTAGATTCTTTCTCTCTAGTATGGAAGCTTTTGACAACCTTTATTCTTATACTTTTTTCACACGTGTTAGAAGCTGCTGCTGGAAGCAATACTTCATGATGTGTTGCTGGTGGTCGTTTGTGATTTCAGTAAATTCCATGATCGCTCTTGTTTTCCCCGTCTGTTCATCTTGATAAACGCGATTCATTTCTGCAATCGCTTTAATTTTCACTGGTTCTTTAAGTGAAAGTTCAAACTCTGTGACGACCTCGCCATATTCTTTTAGTGAGACACCTTCTGGAACAGCAATTGCTACACCGCCAGCACTCATATTGACAATAAATGTGTCGAAGGTTTCTTCACCATTTTGCGTAATGGACGCTTTCACCATCGTATCCACTCGAAGATATTCTCTTCGCTGAAGCCGAATCATTTCTTCTTTTGGCGGAATCGAAACGACAATCATCGGGATATCTTCTTTTCTTTTCCCAATGACTTTGCTTGTACATTTGTATGGAATTTGATTTTCATCGAAAAAGAAGACGGTGATTTCTGTTTCTTGATTTAAATAGATCGTGCGCCCCGTTTCTTTATCAGCTGGATAATTAATGCAAATATCATCGTTATTATTTTCCAAAACTTTCGATTTTGCAGTTTTCACTTCTTTGTTCTCATTGACATACTCAATTGTGATTGCATCCCCTATTTGTAACATTCCTCATCACTCTTTTCATCTGTGAAATCGTATCCTCTCTTATATTAAACCATGTATAAAACAAAAGGAAAAGGCTTATTCGCCTTTTCCTCGCTTCCTTTTCTATAGGTCTTTATATATAGGTTCTGCATTTTTTAGTTTATCTACTCTTTCTTCTTTTCCAGTATCTGCATTAATGAACATTCGGTACGTGTCGTTTTTAATGGTTCCTAAAAACTCATAGCAGAGAACTTCCTCTGACATATCATTTTGAACAAGAGCTACATGTGTATCCTCGATCTTCACATGTTTATTTAAGGTCTTTTCAGCTTCTTTTCGAGAAATCTTTGGTGCTTTTATGTCACGTTTTCTGTGATTCATTAAATAGTCTTTCGCTGAGAATCCCACAACCTCACCATCATCTAAAGCGACTTTCATTCGAATACTATCTGGATAAAGCAATACGTTATTCTGTAAAGGCACATAGGTAAATACGCCGATATTATCAAATTGCGCACTCTCATCTAAATGAAATGATTCGGTATCGAATCCATGCTTCTTTAAGAAACTTAGTGCTTTTTCTGAGGCATCATTTAAACTGATTTTTTGTTTTTTCACTTCACGGTTCTGAAGAAGATAGACAGGATGGCCGCCTTTTTCAGTCAAGTCTAAATAAAAGTTTGCCCGGTTGTCTGGGTCAGACATTGACAGGCTGTAGACATCACGGTTCGTTTTACTCCCACTTTTTCTCACCTTAAAATCTTTGTTATGGTCAGGCGCAAATTGCTGGGCGATGCGAATCGCTTCTTTTTTTGAAATCTTTTGCCCTTTTAAGTGATTGTAGCCTTGCGTTTCTGATTCAGTTGACACATTTGTAGGGCCAAGATCAACATCTGCAAACGCATCAGCATTTCTCTCAACGGTTTTTAATCCGTCAATGATGGTGTTGTCGTTTTTTCGATCTCCATCAGCCAGTGCCATTTCAACATCCATCCATTTTAAATTTTTGTTGAGTACGAGATGCTGCACTTGTCTAAGTTCGTTTTGAATATCTGCCGCTTGATCATATAAAGTGGTAATGGTTTTGTGTGTATCTTTGTTTAATGGTTCATCTGATAAAGATTTAAGTGACGATTTGTAGCTAAAGTCACCGACATTCGCTAGAAACTCTTCTGTTTTGTTAAAAGGCATCAATGTGAGCGGAAGCTGACTGACATTGTTATGCGCTTCTGATGACATTCTCCATACATCTGCCAGTGCTGGAGATATAGATGTTTGGCTATTCATCGCAAGTGTTGCGCCAAGTTTATCGTGCAGCTGATCGACTTGATACGTTAAATCATGGAAGGCTCTTTGATAGTTGTTCTCTGCATGAAGCAGTACTGCATCTTTTTCTTGATGCTCTTTATAGCCCCAGTATCCTGTTGAGATGACAGCAATTCCTAAAATAGCAATCAATATTCCTCTGATCATTTATTTACACCTCTTTTTATTCACAGAAAATATGTTTCCCGATTCGTTTAATTTGTGGTCTTCCCCAAATCCATGGGCTTGTTGCTGTATCAGGATTAAAGTAATAAACGGCGCTTTCAGATGGGTCCCAGCCATTAATGGCATCAAATACTGCCTTTTTAGCGGTTTCATTTGGCGCCATATAAAATTGTCCATCTGCTACAGCAGTAAACGCAAGCGGTTCAAAAATGACACCAGCAATAGTGTTTGGAAAGGTCGGGTTGTTTAAACGGTTTAAGATGACGGCTGCGATCGCTACCTGTCCTTCATAAGGTTCACCTCTCGCTTCACTATAAACAGCTTGTGAAAGAAGCTGAATGTCATTGCTTGAAAAACCACCTGGCATGTTGGCTGCTGTTTGTTTCGGCGTTTGATTTGCTTGACCATTTCCTGACTGCTTTCCAGACTTCCCAGTCGAGCTGTTTCCTCCGCTTTGACTTTTTTGATTCTCTTTTGCACCTTGTGCTGTCTTTTTTTGCGTGTTTCTTTGCGCAGGAGCCTTTGTTTGCTGATCAAGAGGTTTCCCGCCATAATGCGTAAACTGATTCCCTTTTTGCAGCTGCTGCTGCACAAACTCTTTATAGTATTTCGTCTTTTGAACTAATAGGTTTTTTGTTTTTTCCCCTACGAGTCCATCGACTTTCTTTACACCAAACTGGCTTTGAAAATTGCGCACGGCCCAGTAAGTTCCCCAGCCATACACCCCGTCTATTTTTCCATTGTAAAAACCATTGTATTGGAGCCTTGCCTGGAGCTCGACGACATCTTCTCCTGTAGCTCCCCGCTGAATCACTTGATTCGTGAAAGCTTCACTTTTTTCAGCTGTCATCAATGAAGACGCGAGCAGAACAATTGAGAAGATAAGGACGATTTGTTTCATGAAACGAGCTTTGTCCATATTTGATCCTCCTGTACTTTTGATGTTTGAATATATGTTTCTTCCGATCCCTATTTTTATACATTCATCACAGGAGGGAATTGGATGGAAAAGACAAAAAACGCCCTAAAGACGTATAGGACGTTTTCCAATTTAAATTTGTACCATCTTCACCGCACGGGCTTTTTTGGCTTTCCGCAGACCAAACCACCATAAAAAAATCATGAACGGCAACATAATATATCCCCAATTTTTCATGCCGAGAAGAATGAAATCATATAAGCCATGAAAAAGGATAGGAAGTATTAAAGAGAGAATCAGCCATTTTCGCTGCTCTTTTTTATCAGAGAAGCGAGCTTTACCTATATAAAATCCCATCACCACACCAAATAAAGCATGGCTTGATACAGGCAGCAAGGCACGTGTAAACGCGTACTCTACCCCATGACCCACTAAGTACAAAATATTTTCAAGTGTCGCAAATCCAAGCGAGACACTTGTTCCATAGACAATCCCGTCATAGTGTTCATCAAACTGTACGTGCGCATAGACACTGACCATTAAAATAAACCACTTTAATGATTCTTCTAAAAAACCCGATGTCACAAATGAAATCACGATAGGATTCGTGGCGATATTTTCCTCTTGGAGGACATACTGAATAAACATGGTTGGAAACACAAGTATGACACCTAGCATAAAAGATCTGATGACCATATGAACCGGCTCATTGTCGTATTGATCTTTCAAATAAAAATAACTTAAAAGTGCGATGCCGGGAGCTAAACCTGCTGAAATGATTGCGATCATAATCAGACCTCTTTCCCTACATTATCCTTTATTATCGTACCACGAATCACCCCTTTTTTATATGACTCGAGCCCATTTTCCCAAAAATAATCTTCTATATAATCCCAATTTACATAAAAAAGAACTGAATCCCTTAGAAGGACCCAGTTCTTTTTTTACCCGTTGATTCTTTTGTTGATTTCTTCTGCAATTAACCCGCCATGAAATCTTCCATTTTCAATGAAAATTTCGTTGGCGTTGTTACCAGCTGCAATGACCCCTGCAATGAAAATACCTTCTACATTTGTTTCCATTGTTTGTTCATCAAATGCTGGGCGGCCTGATTCTGGATCGATTGTTACACCCATTTTTTCTAAAAATGAATGATCAGGATGATAACCTGTCATCGCAAACACATAATCACTTTTCACTCGATCCGTTTGGCCCTGCTGGTTTGTAAAGACAATATCCTGTTCTGTGATTTCCTTCACCTCTGCACCGAACTCCATTCGAATGGTGCCATTTCGAACAAGCGCTTCAAACTCTGGTAAAATCCAAGGTTTGATGCTGGATGAATATTCAGTTCCTCTATATAAAACCGTCACCCTGCTTCCGCATTTCACAAGTTCCAGGGCAGCATCAACACTAGAGTTCTTCCCGCCGATCACCGTCACATCTTTATCAAAGTAGGGGTGTCCTTCTTTAAAATAATGATACACATGAGGAAGGTCTTCCCCTTTTACATTCATATAGTTAGGATGATCATAGTAGCCAGTCGCAATCACAACATAGTCACATGTATAGTCGTCTTTTGATGTATTTACCGTAAAACGGCCATCTTTTTTCGTCACAGCGTTTACCTTTTCAAAAGCATTCACACGAAGGCTTTTTCGTCTGACCACCTCTCGGTAATAGGAAAGCGCCTGAATACGAACGGGTTTCCGATTTTCAGTGATAAAAGCGACGTCACCGATCTCAAGCTTTTCACTTGTACTGAAGAAGGTTTGGTGTGTAGGGTAATGATAAATACTGTTGACCACATTGCCCTTTTCAATCACAAGTGCATCAATCCCAATTTGCTTGAATGCAATGGCAGCTGATAGACCGCAGGGGCCGCCTCCTATTATGATCGCTTTTTCTTGTTTCATTTGTTCCACTCCTGTCGTTTCACTGCAATAACAATTGCTGGGCTGTTTGATTCTTTGCATGATTCCATAAAAAAATCTCCTATTTAAGGATAGGAGATTTTAAGGCGCGATGCAAATAAGTCGCTTAAATCCAGCCTCTGAATCGAGAAGCTTCAGCCATTTTACGTACACCGACCATATATGCTGCTAGTCGCATATCAATACGGCGGTTTTGCGCCATTTCATAAATATTATTAAATGATTTCACCATCATATCTTCTAAACGAGTTTCTACTTCTTCTTCTGTCCAGTAGAACCCTTGGTTATTCTGAACCCATTCAAAGTAAGAAACAGTCACTCCACCCGCACTTGCAAGTACGTCTGGAACAAGCAGTACACCACGATCTGAAAGAATTTTTGTCCCTTCCAATGTCGTTGGTCCATTTGCTGCTTCTACGACAATTTTGGCTTTAATGTTCGCCGCATTATCTTCTGTAATTTGATTTTCAATGGCTGCAGGTACTAAGATATCACAATCTAGCTCAAGCAGCTCTTGGTTTGTAATTGTATCATTAAATAATTTAGTGACGGTTCCAAAGCTGTCACGTCGGTCAAGCAAGTAGTCAATATCGAGACCATCTTCATCATACAAACCGCCGTAAGCATCTGAAATTCCTACGATTTTCGCTCCGGCATCATACATAAATTTAGCCAAGTAACTTCCTGCATTTCCGAATCCCTGAACGACAACACGAGCCCCATTGATGTCAATTCCTTTTTTCTTCGCCGCTTCTTTGATACAGATCGTTACACCTTTTGCCGTTGCAGTATCACGTCCATGTGAGCCTCCAAGAACAATTGGTTTTCCTGTAATAAATCCTGGCGAGTTAAATTCATCAATTCTAGAATACTCATCCATCATCCATGCCATGATTTGAGAGTTTGTAAACACATCTGGTGCTGGAACATCTTTTGTTGGTCCAACGATTTGACTAATTGCGCGTACATAGCCGCGGCTTAGTTTTTCAAGCTCCCTAAATGACATTTCTCTTGGATCACAGATAATACCGCCTTTTCCTCCGCCATAAGGAAGATCCACAATACCACATTTTAAACTCATCCAAATTGAAAGCGCTTTTACTTCTTTTTCAGTAACGTTCGGGTGGAATCGAATTCCGCCTTTTGTTGGACCGACAGCATCATTATGCTGCGCACGATAACCAGTGAAAATTTTCACCGATCCATCATCCATACGTACTGGAATTTTGACCGTTAATAGGCGAATTGGCTCCTTCAGCAATTCATACACTTCTTGCGGATAGCCCAATTTATCAAGCGCTTTATGTATGACGGTTTGAGTTGACTTTAAAACATCTAGCTTATCTTCTGCGTTATGAGCGGCGTTTTGATCGGCTGCCATTAAAATAAACCCCCTAGAAATCTTTCATGATCTACTGCTCCCTTTCAAGCAATAGTATACACCTTCGTACTGGTAAAGCAAAGGTAAAAAGCGTTTTTTATCAAAATAAAATATCAGCGTTTATAAATATAAAAATGGATATAAAAAAATACTGTTGTTTCATCACAACAGTATTAAATATAATAGAAAAAAGTGATTAAAAATACAGTTGAATCGTTTTCACTGCATCTTCCTGCATGATCACTTTTCCGTATTCTTTTAACCGGTGAATGGTTAATGTCGTCGGAGAACCGAACTCCGCTAAAATAGAAATGACCGTATCTGCAGACAGTTCTTCGAAATCATCTAGGCTGAGAAAATATTGACCTTCATAATGGTAAACTGTCCCCCCCAAAAGTCCAATACGACTTAAACTATGGGACAGTTGAATCACATCTTCAAACGAGGCAAATTGATAGAGCACATGCTTGCTCTCGTCGAGCTTGACTTGCATCTCAATGTAATCTTCATCAAACTCATCATCAGCATCTTCCTGCTGACTCTTTGTCACAATGACGACCATCCCCTGCGCCTGAAGAGAAAATACTTCAACAGCAATCGGTCCATTCGCTTCAAAACCGAGCTCCTGATTCGCTTCGTTCATCATGTCTTTAAACAGCTGATGAACTTTGAACGAATCTTTCCAAAGGTCTTCTTTCGTAAGACCTCGGTCTGTCAGATCATCTAGTGTGAGAAAAATTTTGATTTTATTATAATTCAGACGCTCTAGCCGCATAACGTTCCCTCCTGCCTCTTCTAACACACATCATACTGTAGTATATGAGATGATGAGTCATAGGTTCTTAATTTTGTATTCAGTTTACACTGTGTCAAGACGGAAGACAAGCATGAAGCTATGCTTACGGTGACTTTTATGGAAAATATTGATGGGGCATCAACTTAGCGCGTTTTTAGCGGCATTAAATAGATCAGATGGGTTTCTGGTTCTGCTCCAAGACGCATCGGAATCTTTGTTGTTCCGTAACCATTACTAATCAGAAAGAAAGCACCTTTGACTTGGCCTGTTCTTCCTTTTTCATACGGACCAAATTTCCCAATGCGAATTTGACCCCCATGGGTATGACCGCTCAAAACGAGATCAATTCCCTCTTCTTCACTCATCAAGTGATGCACATCTGGGTTGTGTGATAAAAGGATATTCACGTCTTCTTTGACAAACTCCGGCCGTATCGCTTCATAATCTGCTTTTTCAAGCCGGATATCATCAATTCCGCCTATTTTAATGGGCTGTCCTTCAAAATTCCACACAGCCGTCTCATTTTGCAATGTCGTCACCTGATAGGTATGGAGGATGTCTTTGAGTTTTTGCTGATGCAGCTCATGGTCGTTATTCCCCCACACAAAATACACCGGGGCAATCCTTGCTAAACGTTTCACATTTTCTTCGACTCTAGCATATGGGACTCCCTTTTCAGCTAAGTCCCCGCCGATCATAATGACATCAGGCTGCTTCTCTTCCACTTCCGCTAATAAAGTATCACTAATTAGACGGCGATGGGTATCAGAAATAAAGAAAATGACTGCAGGTCGATCTGACTGAAGTCCTTCTATTGTAAAGTAATGCTTTTTGATGTTGTTTTGTTTTGCCGTTTTCACCATTTTCGCTGTTACACACACACCTGTTGTCACAGCCGCTATGGCAGCAGTAAATCCGATGGCATATTTCATTATGAATGACTCCCTTGTATCAGCTTTCTTTTATAGGACGCTTGAATGAAAAAAGACGTTTCAACTGTTTAAACGTCTTTTGCTCATTTATTTACTTTCATAATAGAGGTTGATGTCATATTGCGTCTGCATGAAGTGAAAAACGGCCTCGCGCTCTTTCCACTGATTTGATTGAGGCCATAAATCTGTGCTTTTCTGTATAATTTCACATCTGAGCTTATGATATTCATCCTCAGCCTTTTCTTCTTTTTTCTTATAATAATACGATGCGTAAAAAGCAAACACTTCAGCCATGATCCAAAACAGAAACACCTCATGGCCAAGCAATGTGGAAATCATCGCTTCCGGCTGCAGGGAGCCCCCGCTATTAGCTGTTATCACAAAATAAAACAGAAGAATCGCAAGTGATAAAAGGGCTGTCCATTGCCATCTTTTGCATTGTTTTGCAAATCCCTCGTATTTACGTTTCCTTTTGATCAATGTTTCAATCATTTTCTGTGTCGGCTGATCCATATAGCGGCTGATTGCGTGCAATGTCATCACATACACCCTTGTCCCTTTTTTCTACATATGTATGTGCTTTTCGATTCATTCATGTCAAATATTAATTTTCTAATGGGATATTCAATACTTGTCCGCTGTACACGCTATTTCCTTTTAAATGATTGTAAGCTCGAATTTTCTCTTCCCCTGATCGGTTTTGATAATACTTCATGGAAATTCGATACAAGTTTTCCTCTGGTCCAACAGTATGCTGCACGACACGAACAGGCTTTTCTTCCTGCTTCTTCTTCTCTTCTGCTTCTTTTCGCTTTTTCTCTTCCTGCTGTTTTTGAAGAGCGAGCTGTTGCTGCTCACGCTTTTTTGCAGCTTCGGCCTTTTCACGCTCAGCCTTCTCTTTAGCGGCTTGTTCTTTTTTCTTTTGCTCTGCTTTTTCTTTTGAACGCTGCTTTTCTTTATCAGCATCTTTCTTTTTCTTCTCATCATCAGACGCATCCGCTTTGTCAGCGCTTGAATCATTTTTTGTTTCAACAAGTGCTGACGGGACTGGATCTGTGTCAGCACTCGATGTTTTATCAATATAAACACCTTGATTGTTGTTATCGTTAATTTCCTTTGATGTGTAATAAATCAACAGGAAGAAAACCGTGACGACAATAATAGGAAAGATAATAGCCAGTGTCGTAAACAATGGATTACGCACCTTTTTGGTTCGCTGCTTTTTATATTCATGAAAATCTTCTCGTGTAGGAAAGTGAGAGTCATCTGAAGGATGCACTTTTTCTTCTTCAAGATTTTCCTCTACATCATCATCATGGATGTTTGTCAGCTGCTGCTTTTTTCTCTTCATTCTCGACATTTCTTCCATGTTCATCCCTCCCCCAATATTTAAAACGAATTTGACATGCAAAGACTAGGTCAATGACAAAGTGTGTCATGACAGGAACGAATAAATTCCCTGTCCACTCGTATAAAAGTCCTAAAAAAATACTAATAGAAACCACAAGGATAAACAAGAGTATTTTTGACAAATAGCGAAAGTGAAGAAGTGCAAACACAATGCTTGCAATCTCCAGTCCAAATTGCTGCTGAACGATCCCGCGAAATAAAATTTCTTCTGAAAAGGCAATGAGCAGCGTTAACCAAACAATATGCAGAATGCTGCGGTTTTTGAACATTTTTTCATTTAATCCGCCATCATCATACATATGAGCCGGAAACACCTTCATGACAATAGCGTCGACAATAATCACAAGCAAAGCGCCGCCAATTCCGTAAGTCAGGATACGCATATCTCGGATCTGCCATAAGGCTGTAAAATCAGTCCAATGATCAAACATAAACATCCCTAGTAAAAAAGAGACAATCAGCATGAGCAACTGTGTGAAATACAACTGTTCTACTACTTGTCGATCGGTTAATTTTTCAATAATACGGCGATGTTGTTCAATCAATGCTGCGCCTCTTTTGTCAGGTGAAACAGACGATCCAGCTCGGTCTTCCAGTGTTTCATTTCATTCAGCTCCAATGGTTGATCTTTTTTTTCGTAATCAGACAGGTCAAGTCCGCATGAAGAGCAGCAGTTCCCAAAGGAAGCGTCCTCCGTTAGATCAAGCTGCTCATCAAAGTATGATAACAGAGATTGCCTAAAGCAGCGATGGCCAGTGATATGCTCTTTAAACTGCCACACTTTTTTTAGCTTTTCTGTTTGTCTATCCTGCAGCTTTTCTTTCAGCTTCTTCATGAGCAAACGGGGCTGTTCAGTTTGGTACATCGTGTAATAATGCGAGAGCATTCGCGCGCGCGTCTCCTGGAGCCCTGCTTCCATCAATTGTTCACGTAATTTCTTTTCATCATTTATCGGCATTTGTGATAATCGGGCTAAGAAAAAATCAATTTCTGAATCATCAAAACCTTCTGCTTGAATCAAATGACTTTGAATATCCGCATCCTCTTCTGTATATAAAAGAACGCTCACACTATTTTTCCCGTCCCGTCCAGCTCTTCCAATTTCCTGCATAAATGCTTCAATTGACTGAGGAGGACTCATATGAATCACAAAGCGTATATTTGCTTTATCAATTCCCATTCCAAAAGCACTTGTACAGCAAATGAGATCAATTTGACCACTGATAAATTGCTGCTGGATCAGCATGCGGTCTCCTGACTCCATTCCACCATGATAAAACTCTACACGTTGATTCGTTTTTTGTTTCACCAAACGTGAAATATCTTCTGTCATTTGCCGGGTCGGACAATAAATCAGCCCAGGCCCTTGAAGGGTTTCCACAAGCTCCAGTGCTCGTTTCTCTTTTGCTTCTTTCGTTTCATGCGCCTCTTTTAATAGTGCAATATTCGGCCGGTTGACTGAATGAATATGAACATCTGGATGCTCTAGCCGCAACGTTTGCACAGTATCTTTTAAGGTTTGTTTCGTCGCAGTTGCCGTTAGTGCTAAGGCGACAGGATTGCCGAGCGCTTCCCTCCATTCCCCAAGCTTGGAGTATTCCGGGCGGAAATCATGTCCCCATTCCGATATACAGTGAGCTTCATCTACAACGAATAGACCCACATGCATCGCTTTGAGCTGCTCTAACAATACCTCTGACATAAGCGCCTCAGGTGCGACAAATAAAAATTTATATGATGGCAAATGCCGAATAATATGTCTTCTTTCTTGAAAAGACAGTGTACTGTTAAGCGCAGCCACTCGCTTTTCACCGCGCATTTTCATGCGTTCCACTTGATCTTCCATGAGTGATAAAAGAGGTGAAATGATCAGCACTAACCCGTCTGTCAAATAGCCCGGAATTTGATAACAAAGTGACTTCCCGCCACCAGTAGGAAGCATGGCAACCGTATCTTTTTGTTGAAGTACACTTCGAATAATGTCCTCCTGACCTGTTTTGAAGGCATCATAACCAAAGTATCGCATCAGCGTCTGATGAAGCTTATCCACTTGCTTTCACCATCCTTGTCAATGCCAATCGTATTTGAAAATAAGTAAATGAATGCTCGAGACTTTCTTTGATCAGCTTCATCTTGTTGGTTTGGAGCTGACCGGCTACCTCATGTATCGCCTTTTGAGCTTCACTGCTGACATATGGTTCGATCGAGAAGCTCGGCTCATGTATCGAGAGCTCCACAATATGATCTTCAATTGTCGCTTTTTTTAATGAACGAATATGAGCAATTTGATCAATACTGAACCCTTTTTGTACAAGCTCAAGCGTTTTATGGGTAGAGCTGGTCAGCACACGTTTGAATTGAAGATCATCTATCATTCGCTGGATGATCGGTGCCTCACCTTTTTGTGCACATTGAATAAAATAATGGAGCACATTCCAAAAAAGCAAGTAAACATACCATACATCTTCTTTCATCCATTCCGCCATTTGCTGGTACGTCCGTCCGATTCTTTCATTGGAAGTCAATGAATAAACAAAAAGCAGTGCCTCTTGATCAGTTAAATGAGCAAGAAGTGTTTCAAGCTCATGATGGATATCTTCAGAAAGCTTTTTCTTCTGGTGATATTGAGAGAAGAAGGATTTCGTCCAGTTTTGAACCGATATATCTCTTTGAATCGGCACATAGTGTTGTGACCGCGCTGCATGATGTGAAAGGACCTGCACAAGTAAAGACAGCCTCATCCATAATATTTTTGCTTTATCATGATACTTGGCACCATCAAAATAAACTGGCATCGGTTTTTCAGCAAAACGCTGACTTAGCATACTTATTCCTTCATCTGTGGCAATGAATGTATCCTCTGTCTTTCTGATTAAGTGCTGCTCTAGCAGCCTTTTTACAGAGCGATTCAGCTGATCCCTCGTAAAAGCTGGATAGCAGCCGAAGTAGCTAGAGAGCTGAAACAAACTTGCATCCTGTATCGTTTGTGATGATTTTTTCCCTTTAAAAAGATGGTAGACAGCACTAATGGAGCGTTCGCCGTTCAATTTATGTACGCTGTCCATCAACATGACATCCAAGTAATGAATCGTCATTGACCAAAGCACCTGTCTTCCTGACAAAATTCGAATATTTTCTCCCTTTATTTTAACAGATTTCATTGAAGAAGAAATGTTTAAACTCAATTAATGGGGGAAAGTTATGAACAAACCCTTATGTGATAAGCATTCTCAATCACTTTACAGTTGAAATGTGAATTTAAAATCATTACAATAAGGTTTGAGGAAATTGGTTTTTTATCGGTGAAACTAAAAAGGTTAAACCATTTGTTCCATCGAACAATCTGGGAGGTATTTTTTTAACATGGCAAAATATACAATTGTAGACAAAGACACATGTATTGCTTGCGGCGCATGCGGTGCAGCTGCTCCAGACATTTATGATTATGATGATGAAGGCATTGCATTTGTCACGCTTGATGACAATCAGGGGACTGTAGAAGTTCCAGAAGTACTTGAAGAAGATATGCTTGATGCATTTGAAGGTTGCCCAACTGACTCAATTAAAGTTGCGGACGAAACTTTCGATGGTGATCCACTTAAGCATGAATAGGATAAAAGCCCCTTTAAAAGGGGCTTTTTTTATATTAACTATTTTGAAGTCGGCGTTTATTTTCAAACCATGGACGCATTTTGACAAAAATGAAACTAAAGACGATGGTGATGATGATTCCTTTAATCAGGTTAAAAGGCAAGATCCCTGCTGTAATGGTTGCCTTTAGCACATGATCTGACAGGACGGGTGCATTCAAAAACCATGTATAAGCAGGAAGGAACAAGAAATAGTTTAAGATGCTCATCATGACTGTCATGAGTAATGTTCCGAGAATCATGGACCACGCTAACCCTCTTGCTGATTTAATCTTTTTAAAAATAAAAGCCACCGGTAAGATGAATAGTACACCTGCTGTAAAATTCGCTACTTGATCCACAGGAACACCGGACATGCTACCATGAATGAGGTAGTGCAGTAGATTCTTTAAAGCTTCAACAGCAATCCCAGCACCTGGCCCATAAATTAAAATCGCAATAATCGCAGGAATGTCACTAAAATCAATTTTTAAATACCCAGGAAGCCCAGGGAAAGGGAAATTCAATAACATTAATACAAATGCGATACTGCTAAGCATGCTGATGACAACTAAACGTTTTACTTTACTTTGATTCAATATTCTCTCTCCTTTTCGATCAAATCTTTCGAAAAGAGGATTGTTCAATTTTAGCCACAAAAAAACCGCTCTGAATACATACACAGGAGCGGGAAATTTAGGCTACACAAATAAACGTATAAACAGACATGTTTTCAACGTTTACGAACCTCCATCTTCTCCCATCCAGACTATACTGTCGGCTTCGGAATCACACCGAATCCTGCCAAAAAAGGCTCGCGGGCTTAGAGACTATGCCTCATCACCGCCGGTAGGGAATTACACCCTGCCCCGAAGATTGATCATTATTCAATTCGACATCATTATATATGATATATGAGCATTTGTACAGATAAAAATCCTGAGCAAATTCATCAGTTTTAAGAAATCGTAAAAAACCTAAAATTTATAATGACAAATGCGTAAAAATTGGTTATCTTTTGTTTAAAGGTGTCCATTCTTGATCAAGACACTAAAAAATGTTCGTGTTTTCTTTTTCGCTTTACTGCTTTAATTTGATTGACACAGTGAAAAGGAATATGGTAAATTATCAGATATTTATGACGTTTATTTTAGGAGGAAATCTTACGATGTTTCGAGTATTAGTCTCAGATAAGATGAGCAATGATGGTCTTTTACCACTATTAGAATCAGATTTTGTTGAAATTGTTCAAAAAAATGTAACAGAAGCAGAAGATGAATTACACACGTTTGATGCCTTACTTGTCAGAAGTGCCACAAAAGTGACAAAAGAACTTTATGAAAAAATGACTTCATTAAAAATTGTTGGCCGTGCCGGTGTGGGAGTCGACAACATTGACATTGATGAAGCGACAAAACACGGTGTGATTGTCATCAATGCACCAAATGGGAATACGATTTCAACGGCAGAGCATACGTTTGCGATGATCTCATCTCTCATGCGTCATATTCCTCAAGCCAATATTTCTGTGAAATCAAAAGAATGGAACAGAGGCGCATATGTCGGTGCTGAGCTTTACGGAAAATCTCTTGGGATTGTTGGCTTAGGCAGAATTGGAAGTGAAATCGCCCAGCGTGCAAGAGCATTTGGCATGACGGTCAACGTATTTGACCCTTTCCTCACAAAAGAACGTGCCGAAAAAATTGGTGTTAATGCAAAATCACTTGATGAAGTGCTTGAAGTATCAGATATTATTACGGTACATACACCTTTAACAAAAGAAACTAGAGGACTTCTCAATAAAGAAACAATCGCAAAAACGAAAAAAGGTGTTCGTCTAGTGAACTGTGCACGCGGCGGCATCATTGACGAACGAGACCTTCTTGAAGCACTTGAAAATGGTCATGTCGCAGGGGCTGCACTCGATGTATTTGAAGTAGAACCGCCTACTGAGAATCCACTTGTGGATCATCCAAACGTCATTGCCACTCCGCATCTTGGTGCATCTACAAAAGAAGCACAATTAAATGTGGCGGCACAAGTCTCTGAAGAAGTTCTTCAATTTGCAAAAGGACTCCCGGTTATGTCATCTATTAATCTACCAGCGATGACAAAAGACGAGTTCAAAAAAATCCAGCCTTATCATCAATTTGCGGGAAAACTTGGACGTCTTGTTTCTCAATCGATGAGAGAACCTGTAAAAGAAGTCAGCATTTCATATGAAGGATCTATCGCAAAACTCGAAACATCATTTATTACAAAAAGTCTGCTTTCTGGCTTTTTGAAAGAGCGCGTCGATTCGACTGTAAATGAAGTCAATGCAGGTATGGTGGCAAAAGAACGCGGCATTAGCTTTAGCGAGAAAATTTCTTCAAGCGAATCTGGCTATGAGAACAGCATTTCCATTGAAGTCAAAGGTGACCTTTCCACCTTTACATTAAAAGCAACGTATATCCCGCATCTAGGTGAACGTGTCGTTTCTATTAATGGTTTCAATATTGACTTTTACCCAGATGGACACCTTGTCTATATTCAGCATACTGACGCACCTGGTGTGATCGGTCAAGTTGGAAAGATTTTAGGCGACCACGATGTGAACATTGCGACAATGCAAGTAGGCCGTAAAGAAAAAGGCGGCGAAGCCATCATGATGCTTTCTTTTGACAAGCACCTTGAAGATGAAATTGTCCAAACGTTAACTGAAGTAAGCGATATTCTTTCTGTACGTCTGATTGACCTATAAAAAAATGGTAAACCTCATGCAAAAGCATGAGGTTTATTTTGTTGAAACGATTAAACGTTCACCTGTACGTATGAGATGCGTTGTCAGTGCATTGATTTTCTTCAATTGATCAACGGTCATTTGATGTGCTTTAGCAATGGACCAGAGCGTGTCCCCTTGTTGTATGACATATGTATGTTTCTCATATCCATCTACATGAAGGGCTGGCTCTTGGAAACGATCTCTTGCAATGATTGTGAGCGGATCTACTGCATCTTCTTTACTAACTGACCAATTACCCCTGTGCACCTCAAAATGCAAATGAGTGCCCCTAGAAGCGCCTGTGTTGCCTATGATGCCGATCGGCTGTCCTGTTTGTACATGGTCACCATTCTTCACAAAACGCGCATTTAAATGCGCATAGACGGTTTCATATCCATTTGGATGCCGAATAAATACAACTTCACCATATGTAGCAGATACATAGGAACGAGTGACCACACCTTCGCTAGCAGCTAAAATGGATTCTCCTTCCGGTGCAGCAATGTCTAACCCCTTATGCGAACCACCTCTTGTCCCAAACAAATCAGTGACTTCACCTCTGATTGGTTCCACCCACTCGGTTGTTTTCTCTGCACGGGCAAACGGTGATAAGGTCAAGAACAAGAAACAGCTAGCACATATGTAGCAATACCTTTTCATCAGTGACTTCCCTTCTTTGAAGTTCTTTTCATGACAGCTTAGTATACCTCAAGGAAGCCCTTTTCTATACATGAAAAAAAGAACGCAATAAGTTGCGTCCTTTAGCGTTCTTTGATAACAACTGGGTTTGGCAGTGCCGGTACCTCTAGCGGTTCTTTTAATTCATATGGGCCTACTTGATCTGTTCCTGCATTTTGTATCGTGACATCTGTAAAACCGAAATCTTTCGCTGTGAGCAGCAGTCCTTCAATAAGTAGAATATGATCAATTGAGTCCGTTAATTGTGCTGATGCTCCAAACGTGATGGTTGCATGTTTTCCTTTTGATGTCACCTTTTGAATAGGCTCTTCTTTAATGAGTGGATCGAGTCCTGCATCATTCGCCCGCTTCATCGCCTCTACCGCATCTTTATAAGAAGGATAATCATCTTTTGACGGCACCAAAAATGTCCCGCTCTTATTTTCTAAAACGTAGTAAGCGTGCTTTGTTTGTTTATTAATTGAAATGGTACCAAGACGGCCATTCGTCCCTAATTGAAGGTGCGAGCCATTGACAGACTTGACCTGTACTTGTTTATATTGGCTCCATTTTAACGTTTCTTTGACCATGTCTTTAAAACGGTTGGCTTCTTTTAATGTATCAAGAGACAAATCATTTTTCAGCTGAAAAATCAGTGTGTCCCCTTTTTCACTCACATCCACCATATCCATATAGGCTTGAAGAGGTTTTGTCATTTCAGGCAGCTCCAGTTTTTCATATGTATCAAGAAGCGCCTGCACATCATCATGCTTATTTTCTTTTTGAATACTGATTGGGACAACTTGAGAAGTCGATTCATCTATGTATGAAATCGTCATATACTTTTCTTTGTCAGATGCATAAGCAACATGTGAAGGATCATTTGTGTTTTTTACCGCCTCTAATGTAGCATTCACCTGTCCTTTTTCAGCACTCGAGTCCATTTTCACTTTCTTTATATCTTGAGCAGCCGGCTGAAATAAATGAGGAGAAATCAAAAACGCCATAAATAAGACCACAACGGTTGCGACCGCTGGACCGATCCATCTGGCACTTTTCTTTTTCTTCCCGCTTGCCATCAGCATTTGCTGGTAAATCTGCTTAGATGAACGGTTGTCCTCCACCTTTGGAAGCTGACTGAGTAATACTTTAATTCGTTCTTCGCTCCAATTGGACCTGTTCGTTTTCATTCACTAGCTCCTCCTTCAAAAGCTCCATATGTTTTCGGAGCACTTTCAGGCCTCGGTGCTGCGTTGTTTTGACTTTGCTTTCCGAGAACTTTAGCGCCTTGGCCGTCTCCATGATTGAGTAGCCTTGGATAAACCTTAAAATGATGACGGCTCGTTGATCAATGGTGCAATGATCAAGTGCGGCATAAATTTCTTTGATATTTTCATCCTGTACAGCCAATTCATCTGGGAGCAGGTCTGGATCTTTTACATCCTGTTTATCCCAATCAAACGTGCCAAGCACCCGTTGTCTGATGGTTTGCTGTTTGCGAAACCAGTCAATTGCCACATGCCTTGCAATTGAAAACAGCCATGTTTTCTCGCTGCTTCTTCCTTCAAAAGTTTTATATGAGTGAAGTACCCGAATGTAAACCTCCTGCACGAGATCCTCTGCCTGATTTTTATCTTTTACCATATAAAATAAAAATTGGTACAAATCTTGATGGTACGAATCATATATTTTTTGAAAGGTTTCATGCATAGGAAACCCCTCCGTTCACTTATTTTTGTCGAGTGACTCTCACAAAACGTTACATTACAACTTTATGACAAATATATTACAAGATCGACAATTTGGAAAGGGCTTTTAGTTTAACTTCTCCTTAAAAATATGAAAATAGAAAAAACACTTCATTTTCTTTCGAAAAGAAGTGTTTCTCATGTAACAAGATTCTTCGTCAAGATTAGACGAGTTCCTGCTTTTTTTTCGGAATATAGAAAGTGAAGTGAGTACCTGTTCCAGCTTTACTATGTGCATGAATGGAGCCTTGATGCGCTTCTACGATGTTCTTCACAATCGCAAGGCCCAGCCCCGTACCGGAACGTCCTCTTGTTCTTGCTTTATCTGCTTTATAGAACCGTTCAAAAATAAACGGGAGATCCTCTTCAGGAATGCCGCTTCCCGAATCTTTCACATCCATTTTGAGCCCATTTTCCACCGATTGAACTGAGAAGTGAACTTCTCCGCCTTCTGGTGTATGACGAATGGCATTATCGATGAGATTTGTAAAAACCTGTTCTATTTTATCTGGATCAAATACAAAATACGGTTCTTCTACTTGAATTTCATACGTCAGGTTGATTTGTTTTTCTTTCGCAATTCCAAGGAATTTACGGTAGATTTTTTCAGTCAGCTCTTCTGTATCAGTTGATTCAAGATTCAGTGTAATATGACCAGCTTCCATACGTGCGAGATCGAGAAGATCATTCACAAGACGCCCCATTCGAAGTGATTCATCATAGATAATTTGGGCAATCTCTTTCTTTTCCTCTTCTGATCCGGCAATGTCATCGACAATCGCTTCACTATAGCCCTGGAGCATAGCAATAGGTGTGCGGAGTTCATGGCTGACATTTGCAATGAAGTCTTTTCTTAGCTTATCCAGTCTTCTCTCTTCTGTCATATCGCGAAGTACCGCTACCGCCCCTCTGACATCTTGCTGGTTATAAAGCGGAGACATGAGAAGAACCCAAGTACGCCCTTGCAGCGTGACTTCGATCATTTGCTCTTTTTCCGTACTGACGGCAGTATGAAACAATTCACGTGCTTCTGGCGGCAGTTCATCCCCATCTTTGATCTTCATATTTTGCTCGTAATACCAAGCCTGCAAGAATCTTTCTGCAGGAGGGTTTGTCATGAGGATCGTTCCATCAATATTGATCGTGATGACGCCGTCTGCCATACTGCTGAGAATGTTGGACAAATGTTCTTTTTCTTGATTTAAAGCGGTTATATGAAATTTAAGCTGCTTACCCATTTGATTAAAGGCGATCGCCAGTTCCCCAATTTCATCTTGCGTTAAAATAGGAATCTTTGTATCAAATTTCCCTTTCGCCAAATCTTGTGCTCCCTCTCTCATCTTTCTGAGAGGATAGGTGACACGAGTGGATAAGAAGAAAGCGAAAATCGTCGTCAGCACAATCGCAATTCCGGCTGCGAGGAAGATATAACGCGTCGTATGTTTTGTTGTCTGCTCTACAGCAAGGAGGGATTGAGAAAGAAAGACCATCCCTTTCTTTCCGTTCGCCTCATAAGGAACACCTACTACAATGCGTTCATCCTTCTGATTACCTGTATCAGATTCAGCTCGTTTACTGATTTTTTTTCGTTCTGTCAGTGCTCTGTTCAAATCTTTGTCTGCTTCAATTTGTTCTTTTGTGATCGCAGGAAGCTTCCCGCCTTTTTCAGACGAATACCATTCTAGTCCATCCTCTTGAACAATCGCGATACTTGTCAATTTATCAGCTAGTTCTGATGTAATCGATCTTGCAAGCGATTGATCCTCATGGCTTTCTAAAATGACTGCTACTTTGTTGGCCATTTGTGTTAAATCAGACTTTGCTTCTTCCACATGGTAATTCTCAATGAACTCTAAAAGAAGCACAGTTAAAATCGATAAAACAATGAGCACGAGGAAAAGAATGGTTAACCATAGCTTTCCTACGACACTTTTCCACAGCTTCATTCAGCGCCGACCTCAAATTTGTACCCGACACCCCATACTGTCACGATTTTTTTCGCTGCTTCTGGTGACACTTTATTCAGTTTTTCACGAAGCCTTTTGACGTGGGTATCCACTGTTCTCAGATCCCCAAAGAATTCATACTGCCACACTTCTTTGAGAAGCTTTTCCCTGTCATAGACCTTATCCGGCGTTTTTGCCAAGAAGTACAAAAGTTCGTATTCTTTCGGTGTGAGACTGACTTCTTTTCCATCTGCTGTGACCCGGTGCGCATCATGATCAATAGATAGATGAGAAAACACGAGAACATCTTTTGTGGTTGTTCCAGTATTAAGGTATGACGTTTGAGACGATCTTCTTAGCAGTGCTTTCACACGAAGAACCACTTCACGCGGGCTGAAAGGTTTGACGATATAATCATCCGTTCCTGCCTCAAAGCCTTGCACACGGTTAGCTTCCTCACCTTTTGCTGTCAGCATAATAATTGGTGTGGCTTTTTTATCTCGGATTTGATTACACACTTCAATCCCATCTGTCCCAGGCATCATTAAATCAAGCAAAATGAGGTCATAATCGGTTTGAAGTCCTTTTTGAATGGCTTCATCCCCATTTTCCGCTTCATCAATTTCATAATTTTCCCGTTCTAAATACATTTTTAAAAGGCGACGAATTCTTGCCTCATCATCGACGACTAATATTTTCGTTTGAGTTGTGTGTTCCATTAGATAATCCTCCTGCTTTCTCCGTTGTTACATACATTTTAACAAAAAGCCGAATCGAATCATAAAAGTTGGCCTTTTTCATGCGATTACGCGTAAGAATGAAGCCCCGCAATCACTAGGTTGACAAAGATGAGGTTAAACATAATGATCGCAAATCCGATTACAGCAAGCCAAGCGGACTTTTCACCATGCCAGCCTCGTGATAACCGAAGGTGGAGATAGGCGGCGTAAAATAAAAATGTAATTAAAGCCCATACTTCCTTCGGGTCCCATCCCCAGAATCTCGTCCATGCAATTTGTGCCCAGATCATCGCAAAAATAAGACCGCCTAACGCAAATACAGGGAATCCTATGGAAACAGCCCTGTACCCAATTTCATCGACTAAATCGAGATTCACCTGTCTTACGAGCGGCTGAAGCAGCGCACTTAGTCGTTTGCGAATGATCAATCTTAGCAGTCCATAAATAATCAGCCCAACGCCAAATGACCACAGCACTGTATTCACCTTTCTACCTGAAAAAACAGGCGGCAGATCAACTACAGGCTCTAAACGATCTTTTGTGATAAGTTCTCCTTTATGAGGTCCTACTAAAGCAGGCAGCTCATAGACCATGACGCTCTCTTCTTTATTTTTATCTACCCAATTAAATTTCGCTTCATACCCTGTCATTCTAAAAATGGACGTGACAGCGATAAATGCAAGGGTGACCACAATCATAAACATGACCAGCTCTAAGCCAAAGGTTTTCTTCCCCGGTTTTGTTTGATCGACATGCTTCAAAAGAAAAATCACACCTGCCACAAAACTGATCGCCAAAATGGCTTGACCAAGCGCTGCTGTCGTGACGTGAATATATAGCCAATTACTTTGAAGCGAAGGAATCAACGGTGAAATATCCGATGGAAACATGCTTGCATAAGCAATGATTAATAAAGCGATTGGAAGTGTGAATAAACCTAGCACAGACACTTGATAGACAAAATATAAAATAATAAATGCGAGCACCAGCATCATGCCAAAGGCTGTGGTGAATTCAAACAGATTACTGACTGGTGCGTGACCAGACGCGATCCACCTTGAAATAAAATAGCCAAATTGACTCAAAAAACCGATGATGGTGAGCGTTATGCCGATAAGTGCCGCCTTGTTTTTGCGCGGACCATCTTCCTTCTTTTTTCCTTTAATGGCCCCTCCAAAAAAAGGAACTGCCGCTAAATACAATAGAAAAGCTGCAAATAACAGGTTTTCACTGACTGCCGCCATCTAATCCTTCCCCCTTGCTTTTGCTGATACTTGTTGTATCAGGCAGTTCTTTTTGATCCACTGGCTGTTTGATGCCACTGCCATGCAGTAACACCTTGAGATCAGACTTTAAGCCGAACCAGTTTTTGTTTGTATGTCCTGCCACAAACACTTTTCCATCCTTTGCCGACAGCCAGATTCTTCTATGCTGCCAGTACATCCCTTGTACGACACCAATCATAAAGATCATTCCGCCAACAATAAGTACCCAGAGTGTTAAGTCTTTTCGAACCGTTAAACCTGTCACGTTTTTTGTTTCAACCCGGTCAAATTTCATTTTATAAAGATTGTTATCAGAACCCTCTACTGTCTCTTGAATCGCGACAAAACTTTTTTCACCTTTTGGTTTTTCAGGAGAGATCATTTCAAATACGAACGCAGGATTATTCGGATTCCTCGTTTTCGTACTAGGTGTGCCATCTTCGTCAAAATAAAAATCAGGCAAATAACTCATCACCTTGACTTTGTAACCGCTACCAAGATCATATTCTGACTTAGGCTCCAGCAGATTAATCTTCACTGTTCCGAAAGATTTCTCAGTATCTTTTCGAATCAGCTGAAAGACCATTTGATCGAGTTCATTTTGTTTAAAATCCACTTGATATAATGAGAAATTGTCAAACTTAAGCGGTTCATTCACTTTAATATCGTGTTCTGTTACCTGCTTCAGCTTTGGCTTTTCACCAAAAACAACTTCCCCTTCACGTTTGTATAAAACGGCATCGGTTTTATAACTTTTGACGACTTGACCATCGCCAGCCTTTTCAATAGCATTTTCAAAGACTTCTTTTTCTTTTTCAGATTCATAGCGGTCAATTGAAAACGCATTATTCTTTAAGAAGTATTGGCCTCCCGTCCCTGGGATTGGTGCCGTTTCGCCTTCTCTTACCCATAATGTTTCATCCACGTACATTCCCGGGACAAACCGAAGCATGGATCCAATGAGAAATATAATCAATCCAATATGATTGACGTAAGGTCCCCAGCGGGAAAAGCGGCCTTTTTCAGCTAAAATATGTCCATCTTCTTCTCGTACGCGGTAACGCTTTTGTTTCATCTTACTAACGATGCCTTCATATGTATGTTGATCTAATGTTTGATTTGTTTCACTGAAAAGACGCTGCCTTCTCATAAAGCCTTCTTTTTTGACAACCCCTTGATTTTTGAGTGCACGATAAAGTGGAATCACTCGATCAAGGCTGCAAATCACAAGGGAAATTCCGATAGATGCGACAAGGGCTAAAAACCACCAAGAATTATAAAGATCATGGAATCCAAGGATGTAATATAACTTACCAAACGACCCATATTGCTCCTCATAATAAGTGGAAGCTGATGCACCTGGCGGAATAAACCGCTCCTGCGGAAAAATAGTTCCTAGCGAAGAAGCTAACAGTGTGATGACAATGAGCCACACACCCACTTTTACGGAAGAAAAAAAGTTCCATACTTTATCAACAATCGTTTTGTTGTATGTTTGCGAGCGTCTTGCACTGCCGTCATATCTCATATCAAGCAGTTTTGATGAATTTTTCTCTTTTACTGAAATGGGATTCCCGCATGATTCACATAGAACAGTACCGATTGGATTAATATGTCCACACTCGCACTTTACCTCTTTCATTCTATGACCCCTTTGGTTTAATCAAATTCATATATTCATAGACATTACGTTCTGTCATCGTCCCCTTTATGACTTTGATTACTTTGCCTTCAGGATTAATTAAAAATGTGGTTGGCAGCGGCGTAATATCATATGCCTCTGTCACTTGACGATCTTTGTCCATGGCAACAGGAAAATTCACGCCATAAGCATCCATAAAGTTCTTCACAGCAATATTGGATTCCCCCACATTTACGGCAACAATTTCGACACCGCGATCCTTGAACACTTCATACTGATTTGCCATATAAGGGAATTCCTGCTTACATGGACCGCACCATGTACCCCAAAAATTGAGAAAGACGCCTTTGCCTTTTAAGTCCTTTAATTCAATCCGTTCCCCATCTACCGATTGAAGGACAAAGTTCGGCGCAATAGATCCTTCTTTGATTTGATCCTGTTTGGCAAATACTGAGTTATACATCGTATAACACAGTGCAGCAAGCATCACGAGGAGAATGCCCGTCCGTATGAAAAATCGTCTTTTCTTCATCTGAAGTACCCCTTCCCCATAGACATTCAGGTAAATTATAGCATTCTCCTTCTTTTGATGCTTCTTCATTTTTTGAAGTTTATGTGAAAATTAAAAAGCGCTTTTCCCATGATCCGCAATCGCTCTCAGACGTTTCACTTCATGCGGCGTCAATTCTCTGCGATCTCCTGGTCTCATGCCTTCAATATGAAGGAAAGCATATTGCTCTCTTTTTAGTTTTAGAACGTCGTGGCCGATTGCTTCAAACATGCGACGAACCTGTCTATTTCTGCCTTCATGAATGGTTAATTGCACAATACATGTTTGCTTTCGTTTATCAATCGAGAGCATTTTGGCACGGGCAGGTGCTGTTTTTTTATGGTCTAACATGATTCCTTTTTCTAACTTTCTAAGCAATTCTTTTGAAGGGATGCCTTTTAGTTTCGCTGCATACGTTTTATCAATTTGATATTTCGGATGCATGAGCTTATGGGCAAATTCGCCATCATTTGTAATCAAAATTAAACCGCTCGTATCATAATCCAACCGGCCGATTGGATACAGACGCTGCGGAACATCATCAAAGAAGTCTGTCACGACTTTGCGTCCTTTATCATCCTCGGCAGCTGAAATGACGCCGCGCGGTTTATAAAGCATAAAGTAAACCGGTTCTTCTCTTTCAAGCTTTAAGCCATTGACTTCAATTTTATCTGAAGAGCCCACCTTTACTCCGAGCTCTGTCACTGTTTCACCATTAACGGTAACTCGTCCTTCTTTAATTAATTCTTCAGCCTTTCGTCTAGAAGCGACGCCGGCATGGGCAATTACTTTCTGTAAACGTTCCATTTGTCTTTCACCTCATGTACTATCTTACTTGCTTGGCTTGAAACAAACAAGCATTCGTGGAAAAATAAGCGTTTCATCTGTCTAATTTCAACAAAAAAGCTGTTTTCCATCCACGAAATAAAAAAAGCGCCTGATTAGGCGCCGCTAAATAACAAACTGACGATAATAATCGATGCAATGATCCCAATCAGGTCTGCAAGCAGCCCCACTTTCAGTGCATCTCCCATTTTTTTAATACCAACTGCTCCGAAATAGACGGTTAAAACATAAAGGGTCGTATCCGTTGACCCTTGCATAACGGCGGCAAGCTTGCCGATAAAAGAGTCTGGACCATAAGTCGCAATTAAGTCTGATGTCATACCAAGCGCCGCTGTTCCTGATATAGGACGAATAAGCGCAAGCGGCACCACTTCTGTAGGAACACCAATCGCTGTAAACACAGGTTTCAATAATTCCATGACAAAATCAAGGGCACCTGATGCTCGGAAAATCGTAATGGCGACAAGCATACCGACTAAATATGGAATGATTGAAAAGGCAATTTGAATGCCTTCTTTCCCGCCTTCTACAAATGTTTCGTACGTCGGTACTTTTTTAATCGTCCCTGCAATCAATATTCCTGCGATGATCAGTGGAATCAAAGCAAGTGACAGCCAGTTAATAAATGCCACAAGATCACCCCCGCCTGCTTCTGCGATAGTGGAAATAGCGATCAATCATAATCGCACCGATACCTGAAATAAGTGTCGCCAAAATGGTTGGGCCTACAATATCTGTTGGCTGATCTGCGCCATAGGTCATACGAATGGCAATGACAGTCGTTGGCACAAGTGTGATAGAAGATGTATTGACTGCTAAAAAAGTGATCATAGACCGGCTCGCCTCATTTTTTCCGCCATTTAATACTTTCATCTGCTCCATCGCCTTAATCCCAAGTGGAGTGGCGGCGTTCCCAAGGCCAAAGAAATTTGCCATGAGATTGGACAGAATATACCCCATCGCTGGATGATTCGCAGGAATCTCAGGAAATAGTTTTGAGATAAAGGGCCGGCATAATTTACTAAAGAAATGTAACAACCCCGCTTCTTCTGCGATCTTCATCAATCCTAGCCAGAATACAAGAACACTAATCAGCCCTATTGAAATGGTGACCGCTTCTTTTGATCCTTTAAAGACCGCTTCATTCACTTCATGCATCGTTCCGTTAAACATTGCATAGACAAGACCGATGACCGTGAGGAATACCCAAATCAGATTGACCATGAAGATCCGCCTATCGATGTCTGAAAGACAGACTTAAACATTTCTTGAAAGCTTTTTTGGGGCATTCGGTTGCGTTTGTTTTCATAAAAAATGGGGACTTGCTCAATTACCTGACCATCCAGTAAGAACGTCATTTTCCCTACTACATCTGGGATCGCTTCTTTGTTTTTCTCCCATTTCTTTTCAGGCGTCAGCATTTCCGTTTCGATTTCCACTAGTTTTTTCTCATCCTCATTTAGTAAATAGTCCACATCCCGCTTAATAAACGCTTTTTTTTCGTAAAAAGTCCCTTTTAACGAAGCGAGCCTGCCTTTTTCAGCAAGCACATACGTTTTATAGTGATCAAATGCATACTCAAACATTGAGATATGATCCTTCCAGTCATCCGGTGCATTAATCGTCACAGCAATGAGCGCAGCATCTCCTTTTGCAGCTGTGGAGACAAGTGTGCGTTTTGCAAGTTTTGTATATCCTGTCTTCCCTCCAGTCGAATATTGATACAAACCCGTGAGCAGCTTGTTTTTATTTTTCCAATAACCCTCGATTGTTTTTGCTTTATAAAAGGTGGTACCGGCAATTTTTTGATATTGCTGATGCTTCATGGCGTACTTCGTTAAGATCGCCATATCATAAGCTGATGAATAATGGTTTTTATGATCATCGAGTCCATGCGGATTTTGAAAATTCGTATTCTCCATGCCTAGTTCAGAGGCCTTTTGGTTCATCATAAAAATAAACCCTTCTAAGCTGCCGCCAACATGTTCTGCAATGGCAACAGCTGCATCATTTCCAGAGCGCAGCATGAGCCCGTATGTCAAGTCTTCTAAACTCACCTTCTGTCCTTCCTTTAAATAAATCGAAGAACCTTCCGCTTGAATCGCACGTTTTGACACTTTGACCATGTCGTTCATTTTTCCTGATTCAATGGCTAATACAGCCGTCATAATTTTTGTGATACTGGCGATTCTTCTTTTTTCGTGCTCGTCCTTTCCAAATAGGACCCTGCCTGACTGTCCATCTATTAAAATGGCGCTTCTCGCACTCACCGATAATGAGACGTCTGCTTGAGCGTGTGAGGAAAAAGGCAGTAAGAGTGTTAATAGAAGAAGGACTGCTGTTCCAATTTTTAAATAGGGCATGTTCATTCACGTCCTTGTCCGTTTTGTACAAGTGTATGCGCGGCTGAAAAAGTTATGATGCCTCGTCCATAAAAAAAAAGCAACTCTCATGTGAGAGTTGCTTTGTCTTCTTTATACCATTTTCATTTGCTGATGAGATGTTGTATATTCCAGCTCTTCTCTCATCGTTAAAAAATCTTTTTCTAATGAAGAAAACAAACGTTTGACCTCAGCCGATACTTCATAATGGAAAACAATGCAGCTTTTTCCTGTGTAGGCTGAACGGCTATTTTCATACCAAGTATCCTTTTTTGGTGTAAAAAATTCTTCAATACATTGATGATAAATACGATGAAGCGTCTGCTGTGCGGCTTGCAGCGGGAATGTCTGCTGCTGCCTGATTTTCCTACAAACCGCCGCGGCATCCTCGCTATAAACTGCAAGCTTCCGCAATGTACTTAATATGTCACAATAATAGGCTTCCGCTTCCGGGTTTAATCGTTTCAAGCTTGATAAGGTAGCTTCGTTCAGAAAATCATTCACTTCAACTGCAACCTTTGATAAAAAAACGCCTGCTTGATCAACTTGAGCCTTTACATTCATATGTGCCATTTGTTTCGTGTTTACCTTCCCCTCATGGCTTTGTCACCATTTTATCTTTCAAATAAAGATTTTAGACCTAAAATCTTTTTTATATTTTATCATACATTTTTCCTTATTTTGAACTATTTTATCTCTTCAAATGTTTGATTGAAGTTTTCAAAAAAGAGATCAGCCTCTTCTTGCACCCCATCTGCTTCCACATTCTCTGGAAGTGGCGGTAATTCATCTAAGGCTTTTAAACCAAATTGCTCTAAAAAGGTAGGTGTTGTCCCATAAAGGATCGCTCGTCCCGGTCCATCGGCACGTCCTACTTCACAGAGCAGTGCTTTGGCAACTAAACTATGCAGCACTCGTTCTGATTTAACGCCTCTGATCTCCTCGACTTCGCTGCGTGTAATCGGTTGTTTATACGAGACAATGGCGAGCACTTCTAGCGCTGCCTGTGACAAACCTTTCGATGGTGTCTCTACTAATTTTTTTAAATATACGCTGTATTCTTTTTTCGTCAGCAGCATGTATGAATCTGCATATTCAATGAGCTCAATTCCTCGTTCTTGTTTTTGATATTCTTCCTTTACGGCAGACATAATATCAAGCAACGCTGCCTCATCAACTTCAAGAACAGACATGAGCTGTTTTCTTGTTAAGCCTTCGTCACCTGCTGCATATAGCAGCGCTTCTAAGATGGCTTTCCAATTCACGATATCAAGCGTCATGAATCGTTTCACTCCCTATGATATAAATATCTTCAAAGTTTCCTTCCTGCTCCAGCATGATTTGATGGCTCTTCATCAATTCGAGAACAGCAAGAAACGTCACGACAAGGTGTTCCTTTTGATCATGTTGAAATAAAGTCATGAAATTGGTTCGCTTTTTTGTTTTTCTTAAATGGTTCATAATCTCATTCATTTTGTCTTCAATCGGGATTTCTTGTCTTGTAATCTTTGATGGTGCTGGTTTTGTTATTTTTTTGCGGTTCAATACCTTTTGGAACGCACCTAACATATCATACACCGTGACGTGTAAGTTTGTGTCCTTCGCTTCTGCTTCTTTTGCAAATTCACTTAAATCACTTGGTGGTTTTGTGAAGGCGTTTTGCCGCTCTTCTTCACGTTCCTTCAGTTCTTGCGCTGCATTTTTATACTTGCGGTATTCAATTAATTTGCCAATCAGCTCATCACGAGGGTCCTCTTCTTCTTCCATCAGGTCTTCATCAAACAGCTCTTCCTCTTGTTTTGGAAGAAGCATTCTGCTTTTAATGCTGAGGAGAGTTGCAGCCATCACCAAATACTCACTTGCAACATCCAGTTCAAGCTCCCTCATCGTGTGGACATATAATAAATACTGCTCCGTAATTTTAGCGACGGGAATATCATAAATATCAATTTCCAAACGGTTAATTAAATGTAAAAGCAAGTCCAAAGGACCCTCAAACGAATCTATTTTCACCTGATATTCCAGCATTCTTTTCTCACCATTTCTACTGTCTTCTAAGTACCGTTTTCATCGGCTAACCTTTAGTATAAGACACCATAAAGCTCTCGTCCAATATAATTTCGACCATGAGGCAGCAGGCAAAAAAAGAAAAACAGTGGATTCGCCCATACCAATGAGGGCATTTATACATAGAATACCATTGTAATCAGAACTGATGAAAAAGGAGGCCGTAACATTATGGGAGATGGTTATTACTTCGGCGGAGGATTTGCGCTCATTGTTGTGCTGTTCATCTTGCTGATCATCGTTGGCGCGGCTTGGGTTTATTAAAGAAACAGAGCGTCCTTTCATAAAGGGCGCTCTTTCTTCTTTTCTTTTCGGTATGTTAGACTGATAGTGGAAAAGGAGATGACCGCTGTGTATCCTAAAGCGTACGTGGCTTTTTTACATGAATTTCATACGACAAGAGATTATTTTGAGTGTCATGAAATTCTTGAAGAGTTTTGGAAAGAAGATCCTCCTCATCAGCGCAAAAAGTACTGGGTGGGTCTCATTCAGCTTGCTGTTGCTTTGTATCATCAAAGACGAGGAAATGGAAAAGGAGCAAAACGGCTGATTTCAAACAGCCTTCATATATTAGATTCGGACCGGAACGTACTAACAGAATTAGGTCTTGATGAAGAGGCATTTCTTTTACTGCTGAGAACACTGAAAAAGAAAATCGATGAAGACACGCCCTACGAAAGTGTGATGCTGCCAATCCGAGATGAAACGCTTCTTTCTTTATGCCAAGAGATGGCGGAAAAAGAAGGCTTAACCTTCGGACAGGAGAGCAACTTATCCCATACATTCTTAATTGAAAAGCATAGACTGCGTGATCGGACGGACGTATTGCTTGAACGTGAAAAACAGATGGAACGTAAAAAAAGCAGAGGCATATAACCTCTGCTTTTACATGTGTGATATTTAGTTTGTTTCATTGTGACACTTATGAAAGAAGCCTTGCGTTAATTCATTTGGAATGAGTGTTTTCGTTTTGAATACTTCTTCCACGGCTAATACCATTTCCTTGCCGATGCCTTGGTCACGATGGGACGGATTGACACTAATATGTTCGATTTGTACTTGGTCGTCTGTTTTCAGCACACCAATCGCACCGACGATATCCTCACCATCTTTCCAAAGGAACAGCTGCCGATCTTCATCCATTTCATACGACTTTATCGTCTGCTGAAGCTGTTTGACGTCTTTCTCACCCGGCATAAAGGACAGGAGTCCCATGGCAATTTTTTCAAAAGACCTCTTGTAACGAATTAACATATATACCCCTCAATATTAAAATTATCCTATTCTCCAGCAAATGTCTTATGAATCACTTGCTCATCACACATTATAAACACTTTTAGGTTGTTTTTAAACTCTTTTTCATCAAATTAACGAAACGTTCGATTTAGGTTGGCCATTTCAATAGCAGCTGCAGCCGATTCACTGCCTTTATTTCCAGCCTTTGTACCGGCTCTTTCAATGGCTTGTTCAATAGATTCTGTTGTCAGTACACCAAAGATAATCGGCACCCCTGTTGAGATGGCACTTTGTGCGATTCCTTTAGCCGCTTCATTACAAACATAATCGTAATGTGATGTTGCCCCGCGAATCACGGTTCCAAGTGTAATGACTGCATCATATTTTTTTGTTTCTGCTAGTTTTTTTGCCATATACGGAATTTCAAAAGCCCCCGGCACCCACACGACATCAATATCGTCACCGTTTGCTCCGTGTCTGAGCAATGTATCTTCTGCTCCATCTAGCAGTTTGCTTGTAATAAAATCATTAAATCTAGCGACGACGATTCCAAACTTTAATCCTTCTGCTACTACATTACCTTGTATTGTATTCATATGTTCATCATCCTTTTTTGTGATTTTTATTTTGTTTTCATTGTCGTTGTTTGCTTGTTTATATATGCCTGCAATGCTTCAATCGTCAGCATCTTTAAATCGTGTTCTTTTTGAATTTTTTGTAGTTCGGGTACGCGGGCCATGGTTCCATCTGCATTCATAATTTCACATATGACACCCGCTGGCACTGAACCCGCAAGTTTAGCAAGATCAACGGCCGCTTCTGTATGACCTGGTCTTTCTACTACGCCTCCCTCTTTTGCAATAAGAGGGAAAACATGACCTGGGCGGGCAAAATCTTCTGGTTTTGACTCTTTATTTAACATGGCCAATATGGTCGTTGAGCGCTCAAAAGCACTTATACCAGTTGTCGTTGACGTATGGTCGATGCTCACTGTAAATGCTGTATGATGTGCATCCGTATTTCGCTCGACCATGGGATGCAGATCCAAGTGTTTCGCAATCGAGGCATGAACTGGTGTGCAAATAAGGCCCCTTCCATGTAAAGCCATGAAGTTAATGACTTCTGGCGTTGCATGCTCAGCAAGTGCCACAAAGTCTCCTTCATTTTCTCTGTCTTCATCATCTACTACGATAATGATTTCTCCTCGTTTCAGGGCATTTACTGCCTCATCAACTGAATGATACATACAATCGCCTCCTAGAATCCGTGCTCTTTTAAAAATGATGGGGTTAATCGTGATGGCTGCTTTTCGTTTTGCTCTTTTGTTAAAAAGCGATAAATGTATTTACCGATCATGTCACATTCAATATTTACTACATCCCCCATAGTTTTAGTCGGGAAAATAGTTCCTTCAAGCGTATGTGGAATGATAGAAACTGTCACATGAGCATCTCGCAAATCGAAAATAGTCAAGCTGACGCCGTCTATTGCGATCGATCCCTTTTTTGTGAGCATATCTGTGAGGGTCTTGTCCATTTTCAAATCATAGTAAATGGCATTACTCTTCTTTTCTACACGGGTAATCACAGCCGTTCCATCAACATGGCCTGAAACAAAATGACCGCCGAATCGTCCATTTGATGACATCGCTCGCTCTAAATTCACTTGGCTACCTGGCGCAAGCTGATCAAGTGATGTCGCTTTGACCGTCTCAGGCATCACATCTGCCGCAAACTGTTCTTTTGTGAAGCTTGTGACAGTGAGACAAACGCCATTGATGGCGATACTATCGCCTAGGTGAACATCTTCTAGTACACGACTGCACTTGATGATAATTTCCATGGCATCTGCGGATCTTTTGCTCAATGACTGGACTGTACCCACTTCTTCAATAATCCCCGTAAACATGTGATCCTCCCTTTCTCTTTCTTTTGTATTTCTCACTTTATGAAAAAGCGATGTTCGGGACATGTGATCGATTGAACACCTTCGTCGCTTTTTATGGTCCATACAAGGTAAATGAGGGATCACCTAATAAACACTGCATGCGATGACTATATTGACATACAGAAAGCCCCGGAAAAATTCCGGGGCTGTGGTTTTTTTGCATTAGAAATAAAACTATGATCAACACATATTTTTTGTTCATACATAGCTCTCGTTATCCTTCTCCCATCCAGACTTTCACTGTCGGCTTCAGCTTCTCACTGAATCAACCGTTAATAAATTAACGGGTCACGGGCTGTAAAGCATTTGCTTTATTACCGTCGGTCGGGATTTTCACCCTGCCCCGAAGGATACAATCGATATTTAGCTGTCCTTAGGGGCTATTATAGCGATCCTTGTGGTCAAATGCAACAATCAAGATTTATCACCTGTTCATAAAAAAAGCCTCCCTATAGGAAAGGAGACTTGTTAATTGACGACTTTTACTACTTTTATAAGACCGTCTATTCTTTTTTCATTACTAAAGTATGCTTTAATACGATCGCCTTTTTTCAGATCGGCCACATCATCTTCAAATTTCTTCCCATTAAAAATGATTTTCGTGCCATTTTTGGCTTGACCGTAATACTCATCACCATCAATTTTTGTAATGGTATATTCATAGATGGTGTAATCTTTATCATTATTCGTTAAACTTTCGCCAATGGCTGTTGGCACATCTTCAATTTTCATGCCATTCATGTATAAATAACCTGCGCCTAAACAAAGCAGTAAAACAAATAAGATTGCGATTTTCAATTTAATTTTCCCCATATTTAGAACCTCCATCATCTGCACTTCGCCTATTTGTATGTTCTATTCCTTCTTTTGATGAAATAAAACCAAAAAAGCTGATTTTCATTAATGGTTACTTATATAACGATTCAAATGGACTTTTGGTTCCACCTTTTCATCATTACATATGATACGAATATGCGTTCTTTATTAAGGGGGTCTTTTTTCCTCTTTATCTGTTAGCAGGGTGAACAAGAAAGACGAGCTTTTTGATTATATTCTTTTCTCTAATGCGAATAGATCTTCCTCTAACAATTGAGATCTTTGAACAGCGATATTTCGGCTGTCACGAACCCCTTGATTATAATAGTAGCTTCCAAGATGCTTTGTGATAAATTCTAATATATTGATGGCTGCTAAATCACCAATCTCCTCTTCTCGTTCTTCAGCAAAGTAACGCTGAATGACAATCATCATCTGATTTTTTTCTTCTTTTGTTAATGGTTTCAAAGTATCTCCTGCTTTCTTACAGCATGATCACACGCTTTTTGGATTTGCACTTTCACTTATTTTTAGAGCTGCAAATGGTGACACTCACAAATACGAATGTTTGTTCTCTTATCATATCACAAAAACGTGTCCATAACACCCTAAAAGAAAAAGCGTGTTTTAATCAATTGATCAAAATACGCTTTCTTTATATAGACTATTTATTTCAATATGGATAGGATCGTCGCTACAGAATGATCTACAAATGAACGCTCTGGGCGAGATTTCATGAGGACTGTAAGTCCAATAAAAGAAACAACCAGCGCCTGTGCTAAGGCTTTGGCATTCAGACTGCTTTCGAGCTCACCCGAGCGAATACCTTGTACAATTTTTTCTTCAAAAATGACCGAAAGATACATCTGATGCTCTCTTGTGAGAATTTCAAATTTCTCTTCATGGGGGGCAAGCTCGACTATTGTATTGATGCAGAAGCACCCTTTACTCGGCCCATGTCCATATTCCTCTTCTACTAATTCAGCAAATAATGTATGAAATGCTTCCTTTACAGATAGATTGTTTTGAAGTTTTGTTCGAATGTGGGCAGCATGCTGAGTTGTATATTTGCGTAATGCCGCTTCAAACAATTCCTCTTTATCACCGAACGCTGAGTATAAGCTTGGCCGCTGTATTCCCATTTTTGCAGTTAAGTCGCTTAATGTAGTCGCTCTGTACCCCTTCTCCCAAAAAAGCAACAAGGCCTCATCTAACGCTTTTTCCTCATCAAATTCCCGTTGTCGAACCATTATCAACCCTCATTTCTATCATAAAAATCTCTTCACTAAATCAATCATCTATTTCTTATAAAGATTTTTTACTTATCGGTATATTATCATTTTATTTTATTGACATATCATTGTCAAACCGACTGCCTCTCTCAAGATCTTCACTACATCATCTTGACTTTAAAACGTTTCTCTGGTTATCCTTAACAGGAATCATTTTATACCAAACAGTATATTATACTATTTAGTACAAAAAGAGAGGATGACATACATGAAAAAAGAAAAAATGAATGCCGTTGAACATTCTGATCTGGAAACGACTCATTTACAAATAAACACCCGATCAACGATGACTCGCAATATGGCTCTACTGTTTTCGACAGCCTCAGGGATGGCAGTTGCAAACATATACTTTGCACAGCCATTATTAGACTCCCTCGCATCCGAGTTTGGTATCAGCTATTCATCCGTTGGTATGGTCATTACGATTACTCAGCTTTGTTATGCGCTAGGACTGCTACTGATCGTACCACTTGGTGATCTGTTCAACCAACGGCGGCTCATCGTAGCTCAAATGCTAGTATCCGTGTTATCTCTCATTCTAGTCGGTATCGCCCCTACCGCCACCGTCCTGTTCATAGGACTAGCTGCGGTGGGACTGCTCGCTGTAGTCACTCAGGTACTCGTAGCATTCGCAGCGACATGGGCCGCTCCTGAAGAACGTGGCCGCATAGTGGGCTTGGTTCAAAGTGGAATTGTGATTGGTATTCTTCTCGCACGAACGTTTGCTGGTGTACTAACCGATCTCGCCGGCTGGAGATCAGTCTATCTCGTTTCCGGCGTGATGATGCTGATCATAACTGGCGTGTTGTACCGGTATCTTCCGCGTGCTGACAGCAAGAGAGTCTCCATATCCTATGTGAACTTGCTCGCTTCAATGTTTATATTGTTCAGACAAGAACGAATTCTACGTATTCGTGGCGTACTGGGTTTTCTGATCTTTGTTGTGTTTGGCACGCTGTGGACTTCACTTGTGCTGCCTCTCAGCACTACGCCATACAATCTGTCACATACGGCAATTGGTGCATTTGGCCTTGCTGGAGTTGCCGGAGCATTAGGTGCCGCTCGAGCTGATCGAGGCTTAGGACAGTTAACAACATGCATCGCCCTTGTCCTATTACTCTTTTCATGGTGTTTTATTTTTTTCACTGAATATTCCCTCATTTTATTAATCGTTGGTATAGTCATTCTTGACCTATCTGTGCAGGCCGTTCATGTGACCAATCAAAGTATGATTTTCATGGTCCGGCCTGAGGCGAGAAGCCGGCTGACTGCTGCTTATATGATTTTTTATTCCCTCGGCAGTGCGCTCGGTTCTATTGTATCAACTAACATATACGCAAACGCTGGGAGCCTCTATCAGCGCCTTAGCCCTTTTATATTGGATGATCACCTACCGCTTCACGGCACAGATCACAGGAACATCAGATGTAAAATAAAAAAACACCGCAATTAAGCGGTGTTTTGGATTAAGCATCGATCACTTCGACTTTTTCCATGCCTTGTCCTTGTTCCATATCAAGAACAGCTTCGATACCAGATGTTACTTTACCAAAAACAGTGTGAACACCGTTTAAGTGCGGCTGTGGGTCATGTACGATAAAGAATTGGCTGCCGCCAGTGTCTTTACCAGCGTGTGCCATTGATAATGAACCTCTCTCGTGCTGATGAGGGTTTCCTTCTGTTTCACATTTAATTGTGTAACCAGGTCCTCCAGTTCCATTACCGTTTGGATCGCCGCCTTGGCTTACGAACCCTGGGATCACGCGGTGGAATTTCAATCCATCGTAGAAGCCTTCATTCGCTAATTTTTCAAAGTTTGCTACTGTACCTGGAGCAGCCTCTGGGTAAAGTTCAAACTCAATTTTCTTTCCATTCGTTAATTGTATGTATCCTTTTTTCGCCATTTTTCACATTCTCCTTTCAGGTTAAACAACGCTCATTATAGCACATTTTCGGTGATGTTAAACATCCCCTGCTTGTCGAATGTGATTTACCTCTTTTGCCATCATTGATAAAATAAAAGAGCTTGATCCTTTTCTCCTAAGGAAATGATCACAGACTGAGCAAATCACTTCATCATATTGGAGGTTTCAAACATCTTTAAAAGAAAATTGAAACGTCAGACTGATTTGTTACGTCTATATGATGGAGTACGATTCAAATCATGTACTCAAAAGATGAGTTTCTCACCATCGAGAAACGCTTTCGACTTGAAGGAGGTCAACATGTTTAAAAAAACAATGCTTAGTATGATGGCAGCGCTCCTTTTACTGATTGGTGCGCCAAAAGTCAGCTTAGCGGATGCAGCTGTCGGCGATGTCATCGTCACACTCGGGCAAGACTTAACACCGGCTGATCGCCAGAAGGTGCTTGACGAGTTGAATCCACCTGAAAATGCGACAAAAATTGAAGTAACCAATAAAGAAGAGCACGAATATTTAGGAAAGTATATCCCTCGTTCTTCTATCGGGACGAGAGCATTATCATCTTCATCCATCACCATTGAAAAATCAGGTACGGGTCTGACCGTGGATACACATAACATTAAGACCATTACAGATGAGATGTATTTAAATGCTTTAATGACCGCAGGCGTGAAAGATGCAAAGGTTGTCGTGACGGCGCCGTTTGAAGTATCTGGTACAGCAGCACTGACAGGTCTATTAAAAGCCTATGAAGTGTCAAGCGACAAAGCCATTCCTGAAGATGTGAAACAGGTAGCAAACGAAGAGCTTGTAACAACATCTAAACTGGGAGACTCTATTGGAAAAGACAATGCTTCTGCCCTAATTGCAAAAATCAAAGATGACATTGCCAAAAATGGAGTTCCTAAAACAACAAAAGAAGTGGAAGAAAAAGTAGATCAAGCCGCTTCTGATTTGAACTTAAATCTAACGCAAGACCAAAAAGATCAACTTGTCTCTCTCTTTGATAAGATGAAAAATATCAATATCGATTGGAAACAAGTCGGATCTCAAATTGATAAAGCAAAAGACAAGATTACAAAATTCATAGAATCAGATGAAGGGAAAAACCTTCTACAGAAGATTTGGGATTTCTTTGTCTCCATTTGGAACGCGATCGTCTCTGTATTTACTGGTGGAAAATAAATGTCATAGAAAAAGCTGCCTGAAGATCAGGCAGCTTTTTTTAAGTCGATGATTTCACTTTTGATTGATAAGGTAAATCCAATTTGACAATATCCTCATATGTCTCACGCTCAACGACAAGCTGCGCTTCCCCATCTTCTACAAATACTACAGCCGGGCGCGGGATGCGGTTATAGTTGTTTGACATGCTGTAGCCATAAGCTCCTGTACAAAAGACAGCTAACAAGTCTCCCTGTGATAACTCTGGCAGATCAATATCCCAAATGAGCATATCTCCACTTTCACAGCATTTTCCTGCAATGGACACAGTTTGATCATGCGTTTGACTCATTTTATTGGCGCTTGCTGCTTCATATTTTGCTTGATATAAAGCAGGTCGAATGTTATCACTCATTCCGCCGTCAATGGCTACATAATCGCGAATGCCAGGTACATGTTTGGATGAGCCGATCGTATAAAGAGTGGTTCCCGCATCTCCAACAAGTGAGCGGCCTGGCTCAATCCAAATTTCAGGCATCTCAAATTCATAGCGGGCTACATTTTCTTTCACCGCTTGAATAATTTTCTCCACGTATTCAGTTGCTGGAAGTGGTTCGTCCTCTTCTGTATAACGGATGCCAAAGCCTCCGCCTAAGTTCAGCACTGTGGAAATAAATCCAAACGATTCTCTCCATTCATCCAGCTTCAAGAAAATTTTATCTGCCGCAAGGACAAAACCAGCTGTATCAAAGATTTGAGAGCCGATATGGCAGTGGACACCTAAAAGCTCGATCACTTCTGATTCAAGTACTTGTTTGACCGCTTCGTCTGCTTGTCCATTATGAAGATCAAAACCGAATTTTGAATCTTCTTGACCTGTTGTAATATAGTCATGCGTATGTGCTTCAACGCCCGGCGTGATGCGGAGGAGTACTTTCACCTGTTTTGACAGCTCTTGCCCAAGCTGTTCAATGAGGTTGATTTCATAGAAATTATCAACAACAATACAGCCGATTCCATGCGCTAATGCCATCTTTAATTCTTCTCTGCTTTTGTTGTTACCATGGAAATGAATTTTTTCTACTGGAAACCCGGCACAAATGGCTGTGTGCAGCTCCCCGCCTGAAACGACATCAAGTGATAAGCCTTCTTCTTTTGCCAGCTGGAACATGGCAATAGAAGAAAACGCCTTACTCGCATATGCCACCTGAGCCTTTAGTTCTTCTTCAATAAATGCTTTCTGAAAGCTTTTTGCACGCTCCCGTATTAAAGCCACATCATATACATAAAGTGGTGTCCCATACGTTTCAGCTAAAGAAACGGCATCAACACCACCAATTTCTAAATGTCCGAGTTCATTTTGTCTGCAAGTGCCGTGTAAATACAATGTCATTCCCTCTTTCTCCGCCTCGGCTGAAAAAAGACAGCTGCACAAGCTGCCTTTTGCCGTTTCTCAAAGTTAAAAATACAATATCACAATCTTCAGCCACTTTCAACGAGCGTTAAGAATTTGGCGGAATTTTTGATCTGTTCTGAGGGTGAACGATGCTTGGCCTTACTTTTGAGCCAGGAACAGATGTCCGAATGAGCACTTGCCACAAAGCCTTTCCATTAAAAGGAATGAACGGCCACATATAAGGCGTCTGTAAGGAACGAATGGATGTTAAATAAATAAGTAACAGCGTAAAACCGATGATCAGTCCATTCAGCTTAAAGATCGCTACTAGTGCTAATATGATCAGTCGGATGATTTTATTAGCGACACTCAGTTCATAACTTGGAGTGGTGAATGTACCGATGGCTGCTAGCGAGACGTATAATATGACCTCTGGTGTAAATAAACCGACATCAATTGCAATTTGTCCAATTAAGACGGCTGCAATCAAACCCATAGCAGTCGACAAGGCGGTCGGCGTATGAATCGCCGCCATTCGTAAAAATTCCACCCCAAAATCAGCAAGGAATACTTGGAGAATGACAGGGATATGGGAGGGTTTGTTAAATCCAATATAGCTTAGATTGTCTGGCAGAAGATTCGGTTCTAGAATAAAAAGAAACCAGATCGGCAAAAGAAAAGTAGAACATAAGATGCCTAAAAAACGCACCCATCTTAAAAAAGTCCCAACCGCTGGCGCCTGGCGGTATTCTTCAGCATGTTGAACGTGATGAAAAATAGTGGTTGGTGTAATGATGACACTAGGGGATGTATCCGTAATGATGATGACATGCCCTTCTAATATATGGTTAGCGGCTACATCTGGGCGCTCGGTGTATCGCACAAGCGGGAAGGGATTATATCCTTGCTTAATGATAAATTCTTCTATTGTTTTATCAGACATCGTCAGTCCGTCAACTTTAATCCCAGACACTTCTTTTTCGATAATATCAACAAGATCAGGGTCAGCTATGTCTTCAATATAACAAACACAGACGTCTGCTTTAGAACGCTCGCCTACTTTAAGCATTTTGTATCGCAGTTTTTCATCCCGCACTCTTCTGCGAATGAGTGCTGTGTTCACAATGATGTTTTCAACAAAACCGTCTCTTGCACCTCTGACAACCTTTTCTGTATCCGGTTCCTCCGGCATTCTGCCAGGGTAGCTCCTGACGTCAATAATAAATGCGTAATTTTCACCTTCGACAACGACTGCCACAAGTCCAGACAACACTTGATCCACTGCTTCATCAAGCGTTTCAACTTTTGAGACTTGCTGATTGACAAGACGGTTTTCTACCACACGTGCAAGATCATCTGATTCAGGTTCGTTGTCATTGATTTCAATCAGTTCTTTTAATAAATAGATCACATATTGTGTATCACATAATCCATTTACATAGTAAAGCTGGATTTCCTGATCATGGACATAAATTTTCCGAACGCCAAGGTCAAAGCTGAGACCCATCCCGACATTGTCTTTGAAAAAATCTTCATTTTTCTTTGGATCCCGGTACACGTGCACCTTGTCTTTCTTCATGGAAACCGCTCCTTTCTAAAATTAATTCGACTGCCTTCATTGTGATGGGGGACCCTTTGCTTAGATCATCTTTCCGTCCCATCTTGCCAATATCTCCAATGCCGACAACAATCGGAAGCTGTAGTGAATCGAGACAATACACTGTATCTCCACTCATTTTGTGTGGTTCCATTTCTGGAAGTCCATGTTTGTCAACGCCGTATTCTGTCAGTTCACCTTCCCGGTCAATGGAGACATGTACCTTTGTCCATTCCGCTTGATGGGTTTTAGATGCCACTGCAATGGCGCCAATCACTTCAATTTCAGGGTGACGTGCTACGTGCTTCATAGCCGTCTCCCCTGTTCCTTCACCTGTTAGGCCAGAATCATCAAACATGACAAACACTGGGTCATACGGCGTTTTTAAAATCATCTGGACCAGTTCTGGTCCTGTTCGTTTGCTCGGATTCCCTTTTGAGCTGGAAATACATCTTCCGCCGACTTTCTTTGCGACAAGCTCAATCGTTTTGGCAGCATATATATCTCCGTCTGTCACTAAAATGACTTTGCGTCTTTGCCCCATATTAGGTTATCCTTTCGGTTTAAAGATAAGTGCAATGATAAATGAAAATAAAATTGCAGCTGATATTCCAGCAGAGGTTAACTCAAAAATCCCAATTCCGATTCCAATAAATCCGTGGACATCGGCCTGATGCATCGCCCCATGAAGCAAGCTATGACCAAAGCTTACGATAGGGACGGTAGCACCCGCTCCTGCAAATTCAATAAATTTGTCATAAATACCAAACCCGTCTAAAATCGTCCCCGCCACAACAAAGGTCGTCATGACATGTGCCGGTGTGAGTTTCAGTACATCAAGTAAAAGCTGGCCGATCACGCAAATCAGTCCGCCTGCAACAAAAGCAATCAAATAATCCATTAGCTTTCTCCTCCTGCACGCTCAAATACAACTCCGTGCGCAATGGTTGGAATGGTCTCTTTTTGCTGAACCATCATTGGGCTGAGAAGCGCCCCGGTTGCTACAACCAATACTCTTTGTAAATTCCCTGCTTTCATTTCTTGAAAGATGTGACTGAATGTCACGACAGCTGAGCAGGCACAGCCGCTGCCTCCAGCGAATACATTTTGATCAGGTGTGTATATGATTAATCCGCAATCATCATGCTTCCGTCCAAGCTGAATGCCATCTTCTTTCAGAAGATCCTTTAAAATAGGCGATCCAATTCCAGATAGATCTCCTGTTAGGATGAGATCATAATCATCTACTGTTCTTCCTAAGTCTTCTAAATGTTGTTTGATTGTGTCTGCCGCTGCAGGCGCCATAGCCGAACCCATATCGAATGGATCTGTAATCCCAAGATCCATCACCCGTCCGACGGTGGCACTTGTAATTTGAATTTGGGAAGGTTCTTGGCTGATGACGACAGCACCGCTCCCTGTCACTGTACTTGTGGCTGTATCTGGTTTTTGCCCGCCATATTCTGTTGGATTACGAAATTGCCGCTCTGCCGTCGCATTGTGACTGCTTGTCGCAGCAAGTGCTCTATTGGCAAACCCACCATCTATTAACGCTGAGGCAATGGCGACTGATTCCATAGATGTGGAGCAGGCACCAAATAAACAAAGAAACGGGATTTTGAGTTCTCTTGCCACATAGTTGGCTGTCACGTTTTGGTTTAGTAAATCTCCTGCCAGCAAAAGGTCAATATCACTTTTTTGCAAATTCGCTTTTGATAAGGCCATTGATATGGCATCATCCATGAGCTGCCTTTCAGCCATTTCCCAGTTCTTTTGATAACAGTGCATTTCATCATAGGTTTTATCAATGAGATGACCGATTGGGCCTTCTTTTTCTTTCGGTCCTGCAGCTGTTCCTTCCGCATTCACATAAAGCTTGTGTTCAAATACCCAAGATTGCTTACCTGTTAGTTTCACGTTTTATTCCTCCTACGAAAACATCTTTTCCAAGACGTATCGAATAATCCCTACGACATATGCCGAGACGACACCAAACACAATGACGTTCCCAGCCAGTTTAAACATGTTGGTCGCTACACCTAACACAAGCCCTTCACTTTTATGCTCAAGAGCCGCACTTGTCATGCTATTTGCAAATCCTGTCACCGGGACAGCTGATCCCGCTCCAGCAAACTGGCCGATTTTATCGTAAATACCAATACCAGTTAAAATAGAAGAAATTAAAATAAGGGTCGCCACCGTTGGATTCCCTGCTGTCTTCTCATTAAAATCAAAAAAAGTAATATAGAAATTTTGCAATCCCTCGCCTATCGCACAAATCAAACCGCCGACAAGAAAAGCCTTGATGCAGTTCAGTACATAAGGAGGTTTCGGCTGATACGTTTTCACTTTAGATGGATAGTTCTCTTTTAAACTTGACACGTGTTGTTCCCTCCACATTTTTAAATATAAATAAGCCAATGAAATAGCGAGCCAAACACCTTTCCTAAGACGATGGCCATGAGCAGCAGCACAATTTTCCCGTCCATTCCAATTCTTTTCGTTAAGATAGGAAGTACATTTAACACTTCAGTGAGTGCGGCAGCAAGCATGCCGACAAAAATGCCAGATAAAAGACCGATCGGTAGCGCCAGCCATTTGGATAAATGCAAATGGACTTGACTTAAAGTAGCCCAGCCGCCAACGATCGCTCCACTTATCACGGCAGCCTCATATCCTTGAATAAAACGCTGCGTTTTCGTTAATTGCATTAATCGAGGGATAATACCAAGCACTGTGAGAAACGCCACAAATCCTGCCCCTACCGTTAAACCGCCGCCGAGCCCAACAAGCACCACAAAAAGCCATTTACCGATCATGGATATCTTTCAATGTTTCTTTGTTTTCATTGAGTGCGACATAATGATCAAGATCGAGCTGATATTTAAACATTTCCACTTCAAGCGGGCTTGGCTCTTCGTTTAAACGCTTTTTAAACACATGATTGAAAAATAAAATCATGCCAAAACCGAGTCCAAAGCTATATGGAATTTGTAATAAATACGGATGCTCAACCGTGTTTCCAGTAATCATCTCGTAAAGGCGGATATGAACAAGTCGCATACTAACATCCTCATGGAAATTCATGATGGCAAGGGCCGCTCCGACAAATAAGAGGAGCCATACAAACACGAATAATACGGGGGACAGCTGGCGTTTGCCTGTGTCTATTTCAACAATGGCTTCTGAGCCTCCGACCGTTTGAATGTCAATGTCAGGCCATGTTTTTTTGATCGTTTTGACCACATGCATGATATCTAACACAACGATGTGACGATCCTTTTTGCTGACATGGTATATCGGCATTTTGCTCAGCTTTTGCACAGCACTGTCATCTCCAGTGATTTGGGCGATATCCTCTAAATAAATAAGCTGATCATTACCAGTCTTAATCCGATGACGCAGCCGAATAAAGATTTGTCCGTCCATCCAAGTCACTTCCTATACGATGGGTTAAAAATAGTATGTGGTGAAAAATGGTTCTCATACTGAAAGAACTTGATTTACCGGTAATTACCACACAAAAAAAGCCAGCCGAATTGGCTAGCTGTCTTTTTGATCCATTTGCATTTGGATTTGTTTTAAAATCTTCTTTTCAAGCCGTGAGACTTGCACTTGGGAAATTCCGAGTCTTTCTGCTACTTCTGATTGTGTTTGGTCTTTATAATACCTTAAATAGACAATCAGTTTCTCGCGCTCTTCTAATTCTTTAATCGCCTCTTTTAGCGCAATTTTATCAAACCATCTTTCTTCGGAATGATCGGCAATTTGATCGAGCAACGTAATCGGATCGCCGTCATTTTCATACACGGTTTCATGAATAGATGATGGTGAGCGGACCGCTTCTTGAGCAAGGACGACATCCTCAGGTGTGATGTCCAGATATTCAGCCATTTCCTGAACAGTCGGCATTCTTCCATGAGATTTAGACAATTCGTCCCTTGCCCGCCTGATTTTATTTCCAAGTTCCTTTAAAGACCTGCTGACTTTGACGGTTCCATCATCACGAATGAAACGCTGAATTTCACCAATGATCATTGGAACGGCATAGGTCGAAAACTTCACATCATAAGACAAATCAAATTTATCAACAGATTTCAGCAGGCCAATACAGCCTATTTGGAACAGATCATCTGGTTCATATCCTCTATTTAAAAAGCGCTGAACAACGGACCAAACAAGACGCATGTTTTTTTCTACGAGGAGGTCTCTTGCTTGTTGATCTCCGTCTTGGCTTTTTTTGATGAGCTGTTTCACTTCATCATTAGACAGCTGTGCTTTTTTTGCTTGCTTTTTTACCTCCACATCCATATGAGCAGCTCCTTAATTACAAAGCGCTTTGCTTTTTGATAGATGCTTTGTTAAGCGGATTGTTGTGCCCATTTCTGGAGATGAGTCCACCATGACATCATCCATAAAGTTCTCCATGATCGTAAAACCCATCCCGGAGCGCTCTAAGTCTGGTTTCGTCGTAAAAAGCGGCTGCCTTGCTTCCTCAAGATCTGAAATGCCCATACCTTCGTCTCGAATCGTCAGATACACAATATGGTCATCCAGCGTGACGCTAATGTGCACCTTGCCGTCTGGATTCCCGTCATACCCGTGAATGATCGAGTTCGTGACCGCCTCTGATACAACGGTTTTGATTTCTGTTAGCTCATCTAATGTTGGATCGAGCTGAGCGATGAATGCTGCCACCGTTACTCTCGCAAAGGATTCGTTTTGACTTAAAGCAGAAAAAGTCAGATTCATTTCATTTGTCATGATGCCACCCCCAATGTTTGCAGCGCAGTTTGCTCTGAAGGCTCCATACGAATAATTTTAAACAAGCCGGACATATCAAATAAACGGTTCACCGCTGGCGAGATCGCACAGACGACCATTTCACCGCCAAGTTGTTTAATTTCTTTGTATCTTCCTAAAATCACTCCGAGCCCAGAGCTGTCCATAAACGATAAATCAGCTAAATTCAGCACGATGTGGCGAATGTCCTCTGTTTCCAAATAATTCGTCACCTTTTGTCTCAATGTCTCTGCGGAGTGATGATCAAGCTCCCCTGTCAACCGAATGCAAAGTACGCTCTCTTTTATTTGAAAATCAATACCAAGGCTCATCTTTTCTTCCTCCTTGCTCTATTTTCGGATAAAGAATGTTTCTCTTTCTTCACATGCAAATCCTTCACCATGACAAAACTAGTGATCATTCGTCACATTTAGATGTTCTTTTCGTTCATAGCAAAAAAGACTGCCAGTTGCAGCAGTCTTTCACCTTTTACTTCCATTTAACAAATTCGGCCATAGCCCGTTTGAAGAACGTCCAAACACCGGCTTTTTCCATATCTTCTTTCGCTTCAACAGGACTTTCATGAAGCACTTTTCCATCTTTTTTCAAGATGATGGTGCCAAGTTTCGTTCCTTTTGAAAATGGGGCTGTGACATCTTGAGTTAATTTAATTTCTTTTTTGATCTGATCGACATTTTCGCCTTTTTTCGTTAGCAGAGAAATCGGTTCAGACGTGACAAGCTGAATTTTTTTCTTTTTCCCTTTGCTCACTTTGATCTCTGCTACATCTTGACCACGCTTGTACAGAGGATGCGTTGTATATTGACTAAAGGCGTAATCCAGCATTTTGACGACTTGAGCATTTCTGTCTTTTGGTGTACTTGCGCCGAATACAACAGCAATCACGCGCATGTTCCCTTTTTTAGCGGATGCAGTTAGACAGTATTTCGCCTCGCCTGTAAACCCTGTTTTCACCCCATCCACACCTGGATAAAATTTAATGAGACGGTTTGTATTCACAAGCCAGAATTTTTTATCCGTGTTCTGACGAAGATAGTCTTCGTATACACCTGTGAACTTGGTGATCTCTTCATATTTCAACAGCTCTTTCGCCATTTTTGCCATATCATGAGCCGTGCTGTAATGATCTTTTTCAGGAAGTCCTGTTGGATTTTGAAAGACCGTTGAGGTGAGTCCAAGCTCTTTTGCCTTTTTGTTCATTTGCTCAACAAACTGTTCTTCAGATCCAGCTATATGTTCTGCCATGGCAACTGAAGCATCGTTTCCTGACGCAATCGCAATGCCTTTTAGCATGTCTTTAACCGTCATTTCTTCTCCCGGTTCAAGGAAAATTTGTGAGCCTCCCATAGATGCTGCATGATCGCTCGTTCTTACTTTATCAGTCATTTTTAATTTTCCTTGATCCATCGCTTCCATGATGAGAAGCATCGTCATGATTTTGGTCATACTTGCAGGGGCAAGCTTTTCATCACTGTTTTTGTTGTAAAGCACTTTTCCCGTGTCACGTTCCATTAAAATCGCTGATTTGGCTTCATGCGCCAATTCTGATGTTTGTTTTTCTCCTGGCTTTTCAATCTTTTCTTTTGCCATCGCTGATGGTGAAACCATTGAGATAAGGATCATTAAAGTAAACAATGCACATATATGACGTTTCAAGTGGCAGACCTCCATTATCGTAATCCTTTCTATTTTTTCCTCATAAAGGCTGTTTTATTCAGAGATCGTTTGATTGCCATAAAAAAAAGCCCTCTGTTTCATGAACAGAAGGCTTTTTCACACGATCTATGAGAGCTGTTTGACAACATCTTTCACTAAATCAAGGAAACTTGCTTTCACTTTTTCCGTCACTTCGATCACTTCATCATGAGAAAGCGGCTGATCTAAAATACCTGAAGCCGCATTAGAGATGCATGAAATACCAAGTACTTTTATGCCTGCATGACGTGCTACAATCACTTCTGGCACAGTCGACATACCGACTGCATCAGCGCCAAGCGTTCTGAGGAAACGAACCTCTGCCGGTGTTTCATATGAAGGGCCTGTCATTCCTGCATAAACCCCTTGCTGCACAGATATACCTAAATGTTTAGCCGTTTTCTCTGCAAGTGCCAACAAATCTTTATCATACGGTGCAGACATATCAGGGAAACGAACCCCTTGACTGTCGTTTGGTCCAATTAACGGATTGGTTCCCATCATATTGATATGATCTGTAATCAACATGAGATCGCCAGGATGGAAGGATGTATTCACACCGCCCGCTGCATTTGTCACAATACATGTTTCAATGCCGATTTCTTTCATCACACGGACAGGAAATGTCACCTGCTTCATATCATACCCTTCATAGTAATGGAAACGTCCTTGCATGGCACAAACGACCGTGCCTTTCAGCGTTCCAATGACGAGCTGGCCTGCATGCCCTTCTACTGTTGAAACAGGGAATCCAGGAATATCTTCATATTTCAATTTGATTGGATTTTCAATCTCATCGGCTAAAATGCCAAGACCTGAACCTAAAATCAATCCAACTGTTGGTACATATGTCGATGCTTGTTTAATGTATGCCGCCGCTTCTGAAAACTGTGCTCCCACGTGATTTCCCCCTATTTGAGTTTAGATAAAAAGCTTGTTCCGTATTTTGGCAGCGTTGATTTAAAATTATCTGCTACCGTTGCCCCAAGATCAGCAAATGTTTTCGCTGTTGGTAGCTCATTCGCTTCTTGATGCTTTTTGCTGTAAGCAATAAGCGGAACGTATTCTCTTGTATGATCTGTTCCGTGATGAACCGGGTCATTTCCGTGATCTGCTGTGATCACAAGCAGATCATCCTCTTTTAATAGATCAAACACTTCAGGTAGACGTGCGTCAAATTCCTCTAGTGCCTTACCGTAGCCTTCTGGATCTCTTCTATGTCCATAAAGAGCGTCAAAATCGACCAGATTTAAGAAGCTAAGCCCAGTAAAGTCTGTTTTCAGCGTCTCCACTAGCTTGTCCATTCCATCCATGTTGGATTTCGTTCTGAGTGAAGAGGTGATTCCTTCACCATCATAAATATCAGAGATTTTTCCGATCGCAATGACATCAAGTCCATCATCTTTCAATTCATTCATGACGGTACGGTCGAATGGTTTTAATGCATAGTCATGACGATTTGGTGTTCTAACAAATGCCCCCGGCTCCCCGACAAATGGACGAGCGATGATGCGCCCTACCATATATTTTTCATCTAAAGTCAGTTCACGTGCAATTTCGCAAATGCGGTAAAGTTCGTCTAATGGCACAACTTCTTCGTGTGCAGCAATTTGCAGCACAGAATCTGCTGAAGTATAAACGATTAAATCGCCTGTTTTCATGTGCTCTTCGCCAAGCTCATCAAGAATTTCTGTACCAGACGCTGGTTTATTTCCAATGATGCCACGCCCTGTTTTTTCTTTTAATTCATTTAACAGTTCATCTGGAAAGCCGCCTGGAAAGACTTTAAATGGTGTGTCGATGTAAAGACCCATAATTTCCCAATGTCCTGTCATTGTGTCTTTCCCGTTGGATGCTTCTTGCATTTTCCCATAATACGCAAGCGGTTTTTCGTCCGCTGGAATTCCTTTAATTTCTTTAATATGACTTAGCCCAAGCTTCGCCATATTCGGCATATGAAGCCCGTTCATTTTTTCAGCAATATGTCCAAGTGTATCTGCACCTACATCATTAAAATCAGCAGCATCAGGTGCTTCCCCGATTCCTACTGAATCCATCACAATGAGGAAAATACGTTTATACTGATAATCAGGCATAAAAAAGCGCCTCCTTCAATATTCTTGTCCTTTCACCTTTCACAACTGGAGAGGTCAGACATCTCAAGTATAAACCGTTTTCAAGTCAATTGACAACCATAAACGGTCCAAACATAAAAAAGCATGATACACGTTCACCGTGCCATGCTTTACTTATGCCCTTGGATGGAATTTGTGATACACGTCTTTTAATCTTGTTTTTGTGACATGTGTGTAAATTTGTGTAGTAGAAATATCGGCATGTCCAAGCATTTCCTGTACGGCTCTAAGATCCGCACCGTTTTCAAGCAAATGTGTCGCAAATGAATGTCTGAGCGTATGAGGCGTCAATTCTTTTTGAATACCTGCTTCTATGGCTCGTTTCTTTAAGTTCTTCCAAAAGCCCTGCCGCGACATTTTTTTTCCGTGATGATTCAGAAATAAGGCATCGGCCGGCTGTTTTTTGAGCAGCTTGTTTCTTCCTTTTTCTATATACACTTCAATCGCACTTGCAGCAGCTTCACCAATAGGCACGATCCGCTCTTTTCTTCCTTTTCCAAAACAGCGGATAAACCCCATGGTCAGATGCACATCTGCAAGAGTCAGATCAAGCATTTCACTTACGCGAATACCTGTTGCATATAAAAGTTCGAGCATGGCTTTGTCACGGTAGTCAAATGGTGTTTGCTGCTTAGGTGTATCGAGCAGCTTTTCTACCTCATCTAATGATAGAACTTTCGGTAATTTCCGCTCTGTTTTTTGTGATTCAATGTTCCATGACGGGTCATCTGTTGTCACTTTTTCACGGAGCAAAAATTGATGAAAGGAGCGTATCGATGATAGATGACGGACGGACGTTTTACTCGATTTCCCCTCGTCTTTTAACTGTTTTAAATAATGAATAATATGAAGGCGTGTGACGTCTTTTACATCTGTCAATTGTTCATGCGTCATTAAAAAAGACAAATAGTTCTGTAAATCTCTTTTATAAGAGACAATGGTATTTTCAGAGAGTCCTCTCTCTACTGTCATAAAATGAATAAAGTCGGATAATTGATCCTTCAATGGTTTCTACTCCCCGTTTTGATAAAAATAAATCAATCGATCCTGCCAGCTGTCTTGTTTCGGCTGATCCATTTCCATCACTTTTATCGCTGCACCTTCTGGTTTATCATAACGATGATAGCTTTCATATTCTGAATTTATCCATATCATAGCATAATAGAACAGGACGGTAAAACCAGTGAACAAGATAAATACTTTCATTACTTCACCTGTTGTTTTGAGCCATTTTCGCATGTTCTTCATGTCCTTTCTCGTGTTCTCATTACTTCAGCATATGCCAGGTGGGACAAGGAATATACAGCGAACATGCAAAAAACCTTTTCATTTTGAATGAAAAGGTTCCAATTCGGATTATTTGCCGGATTCATCATCATGACACCGGTGGCAAATACCATGGAATGTCAATCTATGATCCTTAATTTTAAATTTCCAGTCGCGTTCAATAATCTCTTCAACATCTTCTAATAAATCATCTTCTATCTCATCGACTGTTCCGCATTCCATGCAGACAAGATGGTGATGGAAGTGAGCGGCTCCTTCTTTGCGAAGATCATATCGCGAAACGCCGTCTCCAAAGTTAATTTTATCAACAACTTTCAGTTCAGTAAGCAATTCTAACGTCCGATAAACAGTAGCAAGACCAATTTCAGGAGACTTCTCTTTTACGAGGAGGTATACATCTTCTGCACTTAAATGGTCTTCTTCATTCTCAAGCAGTACTCTTACTGTTGCTTCACGCTGTGGCGTGAGCTTATAGCTGGAAGAATGAAGCTGTTTCTTAATTCGATCAATCCGATTTTCCATTGACTTTCCCTCCTACGCCACATTACTTGATCATTATATCAAATGATGTGCAGAGAGCCAACTATAATCATTTTAAATTGATAAATAAATTGATTATTATTTAATAACGATTATAAAATCATCAAAACAGAACACCTGCCAGCTTTTTCATCAGCATGAATGATAAGTATGATTCAAAAAAGGACGAAAGAGCAGCGAGGGTTAAAATCATCAGTAGGACAGAAGCATACCGGCCAAACCAATGGATTGGCGCTTGACTGATGGTTTTTTTCATAAAAAGCTGACCAATTAAACGAATGGAGAACGCAATCGCACAAGTTCCGATCACTAAATACGCTGGAATGAGCAAGATATTTTGAGGAAGCACCGAGACAAAAGATAGAAAAAAACCGCTAAGCCCCATTTGATTGACCAAAAAACCGACAGTAAACCCAACTACAATCCCTTTTAAAAAAATCATAAGAAAAATAAGCGGCAGGCCAATGATGGAAATTCCGAGTATCCACATGAGGCCCAAATATTTCATATGATGCAAAAAGCTTTGCAAAAACATTTCTTTTGATTCTGCTGCTTTCTCATTCGTCAGTTGACCAAAAAATTGATTTAAATAATAGAATAAATCCTCTTTCTGACTCATTGTCATACTATTGACGATAATGGCTCCAAAAATGACGCCCATTAAAAATAGTACAGAAACAAACAAATAAATTGATAAATGATCTTTCACGTGCTGAAGAAGATGTTCTTTCCAAGACTTTTTTCGCATGCGCCTTCCTCCCAAATAGTAAAGGTTACTAGATTCTATGAGAGAGCAGACGAAACATGACAGTTTTATGAAAAGAAAAACGAGAAAGCAGCTGTACACTGCTTTCTCGTTTCCTTTATCGTGCAGCTTTTTGTACGTTCACAAGCCCAGCGCCATAATAAAAAGGTTCGCCAAGTTTTGTTGCCGTTTTTGTCAGCCTTTCACGCACTTCATCATTTGTCAGATTCGGATGTTTTGATAGAATGACTGCCGCAGCACCAGCTACATGAGGTGATGCCATAGACGTTCCACTCTTATATCCATATTCGTTATGAGGAATGGTACTTAATGTTGAAACGCCTGGTGCTGATACTTCCACTTCTTCCCCAACAGAGGAATCAAAGGCTCTTTGCTTTCGTTGATCCACAGATGCGACTGCCATGACAGAGCTGTATTTGGCCGGGTAATCTATCGTATTAAGTGACCCGTAGCTCCCAGCATTTCCTGCAGATGCGACAATGAGAATCCCGTTGTCATATGCTCGATCTACCGCTTCTTTCAGCGCCTCCGATTCACTTGCTCCCCCCATACTAATATTGATGACATCCATCTCATTCTCAATCGCCCATTCAATGCCTTTAATGATCCAGCTATAGTAGCCGTCACCATTTTCATCTGCCACTTTCACCGCATAGATTGAAGCTTTTGGTGCCACACCCACGACGCCTACCTTATTATCTAGTGCTGCGATCGTGCCCGCAACATGGGTTCCGTGTTCATGCGGGTCAACAAGCGGATCGGACTCTGTTGGAACAAAGCTGACACCACCAGTTACATGTAAATCTTCATGCTTGCCGTCGATTCCACTGTCAAGAACAGCTACTTTGACATTCTGTCCGGTATATCCTCGTTTATGTACCTTTTGTGCTTTGATGCTTTTAATGCCATAAGGGACGCTTTGACCGCTTGTTTTCGCTTTTTGGTCTTCCTCAATAAAAGTAACTTCTTTTGCTTGATGTAGTTTTTCTTTTGATGCTTCGTTCAACGAAACTTTCATCATATCTATTTTCTCTATTGATTCTTTCACATGACCGCCAGCTTTTTCAACAAGCTGTTTTTGTGTTTTATCTTGAACGGAAGAAGAAAAACCAATCATATACTCTTTTTTTGCTTGATCCTTTGCAGATACATCTGATGCGCCGAATGTCATCGATGCCAGTAGCATACTTGCCATACAAAGCCCTGCTCCAAATGATTTGACCTTCACGATACCCACTCTCCCTTTCATTTCTTTTTGTCATTTAACTACATTTTTAGACAAAAAGAAACGACCGTTTGTCCTATTTTTTAAAATTTTTCCAATTATTTGATCTACTTGTCACAAAAAAGCAAAATAAAAATGCTTATGATCCTGTTCATAGCGATCATAAGCATTCCTGCCTTTATGTTTTTTCATCATATGCTGCAAGGCTTCTTGTTTTGTTTTTGTCTTTCTTTCGTGTGTACTAAAATGCGGCATATTTCCTCTCGATTGTTCTGGATTTCGGCTGTGCTGCCTTTGAAGGTGTTCTCTCTTTTTCTTTGCTTTGCTTTTTCCCATTTCGCAAAACCCCTTTCGTTGTCGTTATGATACATGAACGCACCTAAAAAAGATAGACGTATTCACGCCTATCTTTCTTTTCTTACCATATCAAGATGCGGAATTCCATCCTCATCATAACAATCTGAGACAGCTACGAAGCCAAACGATTCGTAGAACGATTTCAAATAAGCCTGTGCTTGGATTTTAATCTTTGTTTCGCCTAATTCACTGAGCTTTTTTATCGCCTGATCGAGCAGGATCTTCCCGTAACCTTTTTTCCGGCCGGCCTTCGTCACAAGGACACGACCAATGGACGCCTCTTTGTACATGATCCCGCTTTGGAAAATGCGGCAATAAGCGACAATCGTGCCGTTCTCTTTGGCGATGACATGCAGCGCCTCTTGATCACGATGATCAATTTCAGGATAAGGACATGTTTGTTCTACAACAAACACATTCACTCTTTCCATTAAAATCAGGTAAAGGTCCTCTTTAGACAGTTGTTCAAATGTGTGACATGTCCATTTAAGTTGATTCATGATTGATATCCACCTTACCGTAGACTCCGCCTCCGCCAGCTATCAGTCCAACTTCACCTCTTCTTGCTTTGATGATGTAATCGGCTGTTTTCTCAGGCAGGACCGCTTTTAATTCTTGTTCTGTTGCTTGATGAAGAATATTCATCTCTGTATGAAAGACAGCTTTTAACTTTTCTAACGTTTTGGCTCCAACACCCGGAATAAAATGAAGGGGAAGCTGGTGAACATAAGGAGGCCTTATTCCTTTGTCACTTTCTTGGTCAGCAAGCTCCTTTAACCGCTCACTCACCCCTTTTGTCATTCGGGTATGGCCGCATGCTTGGCACTTTTCTTGATCCTGACTGTCAGGTCTTACCCCGCATTTCTCACAGGTCGTATGATAATACTTTCCGAGCCGCGGAGCGAGCCCATAATTTCCAGTGATATTTCTGCCATCTTTTCCTTGAAGCGCTAGCTCAAATTCAGCAAAGGAGGCATGATCCATTCGGATCTTAGTATATTCCCGCGCAATTTTCCCTAAAGAATGGGCATCTGAATTTGTTAAAAAAGGATAACGGTTTAGCTCACTTAGCTGGGAGGCCATAGACGTATCACAGCTAAGGCCAAGCTCAACAGCATCAATGAGTTCTGGATCGAATACTTCGGTTAAAGAAGTATTGACCCCTTTGCCGTATAAACTTTTATGCGGCGTAAAAATATGGGCAGGAATAAATAATCCCCCTAGTTCCTTCACCTTATGCTGAAGCGTTCTCCCATCCACATATAACCGCTGTGAACTCAAATGCACATTTTTCATATGAAGAGAAAGCCATGCGGAAAACTCAGACATTTTACGAAGCGTGGGCATAAAGGCAAGCACATGAATCGGACCTTTTGATTGGTCATCATTGATTTCTAGCTCACTGCCTAAAAGCAAAACGGTCTTTCCAAATGATAACCCGCCATCGCTTAGTTCCGTGTATATGCCTTCCTCTACACCTTCTATCAATTCTTCTAGTACTTCAGGAGATTGTGCATCAATCACACCAATCATCCCCATCCCTTTACTTTGAGACGCTTCAATGAGAATTTGGTCAATGGTCAGTGACCTTGCACCTGTAATTTTGACAGCCCTGCCTGTTCTTGTTCGACCAATATGAATATGGATATCTGCAAAGAATTCCCTCATTTTGTAGACTTAAGTACCTCTTGCAATTGTAAGTATTGAATGGCATAGGCTGTTTTCGCATCATAAATATGTTGTTTCTCAATGAGTTGCAGCGCTTCTTCTAGTGAAACTTCCATCACTTCAACAAATTCATCCTCATCCAACTCGCGTTTTTCTTCAAGCGGGACCAGCTGATCGGCAAGGTAGATATGAACAATTTCATCCGCAAACCCTGGTGATGTATAAAAGGCTGTCAGCTTTTGGAGCGCCTGAGTTGTATAACCTGTTTCTTCTTCTAATTCTCTCAGTGCTGTATGTGCCGGCTCTTCTCCTTTTTCTAATTTTCCAGCCGGAATTTCAACGATGGATCTCTCCAGTGCTTTACGGTATTGCTTGACCAAAATGATTTTATTCTCGTCTGTACGTGCAATGACTGCTACTGCACCTGGATGTTTAATGATTTCGCGTTTGCCTGGTTTTCCGTTCGGCAATGCTACATCTTCAAGAACCAAGTCAATGATTTTTCCGTTATATAATGTTTTTGACGATAATGTTTTTTCTTCAAAGTCCTTCAATTTTGTCAGCTCCTCGTTCTACTTTCACTTTTTACTTCATTCATTTTAACATAGATGTTTTAGGAGAAGCCAAAATGCGGATGCCCGCTTCAATGTGCCTTTTGAAATCACCTAGCTTGAATTCCAGAATTGTTTCACTTAATGTGAAAGGATAGGAGTGTGATTGAATTGAAAAAAAGACGAATTGGCACCTCTGATCTCTTGGTTAGTGAGGCGGCACTAGGATGTATGTCTCTCGGGACTGAAAAAGAAAAAGCGCTCTCTTTATTAGATGAAGCCATTGATCTTGGGATTAACTATTTGGATACAGCTGATTTATATGATTTTGGAACAAATGAGGAAATCGTCGGGGAAGCCATTAAGAACAGACGCCAAGATTTGATTTTGGCCACAAAAGGCGGAAACCGCTTTGAAAAAGGCAAACCTGGCTGGGACTGGGATCCTTCAAAAGCATATATAAAAGAGGCAGTGAAACAAAGTCTGAAACGACTTCAAACAGATTATATTGATTTATATCAATTGCATGGCGGCACAATTGACGATCCAATTGACGAAACCATCGAGGCATTTGAAGAATTGGTTGAAGAAGGTGTCATTCGCTATTACGGCATATCGTCGATCCGTCCAAATGTCATTAAAGAATACGCCAAAAAATCAAATATCGTGAGTGTGATGATGCAATATAGTTTACTCGATCGCCGCCCAGAAGAATGGTTTTCTCTTCTTAAAGAACAAAGCATTAGTGTCGTGGCAAGAGGTCCTTTAGCAAAAGGATTATTAACTGAAAAACCCCTTTCGCAAGCAAGTGCTGCGATTCAAAAGAACGGGTATCTTGAATATTCATTTGAAGAGCTCCAGCAAATCATTCCTTCGTTAAAGAAAGTCGCTTATGACCTATCACTGACAGAGCTGTCCATTCAATACTTGCTCAAGCATTCTGCAGTCAGCTCTGTTGTTTTTGGCGCAAGCTCGGTGAAACAGTTAAAAGAGAACGTGGCAGCGGCAAATGCGCGTTCATTAAGCGACCAAGAAGTTAAAGCTTTGTCATATTTCACAAAACAGTCTGTGTATGAGACGCATCGTTTGAATCAATAGAAGACAAATGGAAGAACAGCTTGCCACTTATGTTTTGTTTTAATGTACAACCCTATTGGTGCGATTCTGAAATGAAGTGATACGAGGGAGTTAGACGTGTTTTCTCTCAGGCTCATGTAGTATGTATTCATCTCAATGATATAACATAAAAAAGGGAGCATCATAGCTCCCTTTTTTAACTTTTATACTTTCTCCAGTCTAAATGACTTTCATCTAGCAGCTCTGAGAAGCTTTTATTTTTTTCTTTTTCTTTCTGTTGCCGAAGGAGGTCTTGTCGTTTTTGTTCTTCTCTTTTTTCTGTCTCGGCGGCCAGATTCTGCTTCATTTGAAGGAGCTGCTGTTTCACATCATCCTTTATGCCGTCCTTTAGCTTTGCTTGATCTTGATTGGTCTTTTTCACTTTGCCTCTCTCCTTTTGCTTTAGTGTATCATCCGTTTTATTTGCTCAGCAAGAGTCACGCCAAACTCCCAACATGTGGTATGATCTTCATAGAAACCCTTCGGAAAGGAAGAATCAGCTTGAAGAAGAAATGGCTCGCTATACTCGCCTTGGTATTATTTCCACTCGCTGCAATCGGCATTTTTTTTACCAATAAAATGATGTATATACGAAAATTAACGGATGAAGAGCTCATCAAACGAGAATCAGATGAAGGGCACTATCATCACGAGGAGTTTCAACAGCTGCAAAAAGAGAAAGTTTGTATTCCTTCAACATTTGGTTATGATCTTCATGGCTATTTTGTACCGACCCCTCATACAACACGCACCATCGTTCTTTGTCACGGGGTTACAGTCAGTTTGATCAATTCCGTGAAGTATATGAAATTATTCCAAAAGCTTGGATGGAATGTGCTGCTTTATGATCATAGAAGACATGGGATGAGCGGCGGAAAAACAACGAGCTATGGATATTATGAAAAAGAAGATTTGGCTCAAGTCGTCAAGTGGCTGAGAAAAAGGCTTGGGGAAAAAGCAATCATTGGGATACACGGAGAATCGATGGGCGCAGTCACAACTTTATTATATGCTGCAAAACCGGATGCAAACGCCAATTTTTACATCGCTGATTGTCCTTTTGCTTCCTTTGAGGATCAGCTTCTGTATCGATTAAAAACAGATTTTCGTCTTTCAGGACAGTGGATTCTTCCACTAAGTGATCAAGTGTTGAAATGGCGGGACGGTTACAGCATTCGGCAAGTTTCTCCACTTGATGTCATCGATCAGGTGAAAGAACCTATCCTTTTTATTCATAGCCTCCATGATGACTATATCCCTTGTGAGCAAAGCGAGCAGTTATACGCACGCAAAAAAGGTGATAAACGGCTATTTATTGCGCCACATGGTGCGCATGCGATGTCTTATAGTGACAATAAGGAAGTCTATGAACAAGAGGTCGAAGCATTTTTGGAAGCATTTCAATTCAATCAAAATGAAAGAGGAGAATGAACAGCCGTTCGTCTCCTCTTTTTGCTAACTTATACGATAGTCACCACTGTTGTATGGTGTCTGCCCGCAAGCTCCATATGGCTCTCTTCCGATTGCTGCTGACTCATGACCGATAACCCTGCAGTTGCTGCCAATAAAAGAACTATCAAACTCATTTTCATATAAATGACCTCCATTTTGAATTTTTGATATGGCTTGAATTTTCCTTTCGTAATACCGGGTAGAAACTTCAAATAATCCAAGCTCATTATAATAATGAGCCGCATCAAGTGCCAGTTCCTCAATATCTGGGTATAAACGCTTGTCCTCCAACAAATCTAATGTATCGTCTATGATTTTTATTTCTGCATCAACGTATAATGCTTTTAAAAACTGAAACTTGCAGATGTAAATTTCATCTTCTAATTCACAGGCTTTCATAATACCTTGTTGATAGAGGGTTAACGACTCTTCTATTTGTTTTTGTTTAAACAGGATTTGGGTCAGCATAAATAGTGGGTCTAGAGAGCGATTCAGATGGGTTAAATTCTCCTTTTCAAACACTTCAAGAGAGTCTTTGAGATAGCGACTTGCTGTAGCAAGATCGTTCATTTGGTAATAGCAGTTACCTAAGTTGAAAAGGGCCGAACCTATGACTCGAGGGTTTCCAATTGAGCGTGCTCGCTTTAGAGCATTTTTAAAGTAGGGCAATGCATGTTCATAGCATTTCAAATCATCATAGTTTGCACCTATGACAAATTCACAGTGGATGATTCTCAGCGTGTACGTTCTGTAGGCAGAGTACGTATCTAACGCTTGCAAAGCATAGTGCATCGAAAAGTGGGTTTGTTTCATGTGGTAGTATATTTCTGCTAATTTAAAATAAAATTCTGCTCTTTCTATATCATCTGATATGAGATTGAGCTTTTTTTCTGCGGAACGGTAATAAGCAATGGCGCTCAAATAGTTTCTCTGTTCAAATTCAAACATTCCTGTAAAAAAATGAACATAGTATTCAAGCATATCTGTTAATTTGGTCTGCGAATGTTCAATTGTTTCTAGAAGCTTCTTAATCTCCTCATCATTCGAGGCTTTTTTTGCCGGTTCAAAATATTCAAGCATGACCTTATGTCGAAAATCCATCAGCTGGTAAAAAAGCAGCAAGTTCTGATCTTGCTCCATCTCAAGGATTTCCTGCTCGATCTCGGCCTTTAGCTTCTCTGCTTTCATGACATGAAATCCGCAAATCTGCCTATACCATTCGTTTATTTTGATTCCAACCTGAGGCGATGACAGCTTGAGCTTCAATTCACCTTAGCACCTCCCTCCTCATGTACGATACATGTTGTATTCTATCATATTCCCTCGAATGGAAGAAATATGAAATGTCGTTTTTCGTAAAGTTTTCGGTATCCCGCAATAACCGCTTTCATTGCCGATTTTTCGGCATTTACAGTCTCTATTTTTCTCTTTCTATTTTTCTCATTTTGTCGAAATGTTTGTTAAAAATGACTTTTTATCGTTGAGAAATCTCATTTTTCAAATTAGACAGTTCTCCTGTTTGATGAGATGATGATGGCACAAAAAAAGCCCTCTTCAGCAAAGGGCTTATAACACATCTGTTACGTGTTCCATATTCTCTTTTATCCAACTGACTGCTAATTCAAGCGTTGGAAATTCTTCCGTTTCAAATGTGACTTCATCTTGGAGAAGCCAGACGTCCTTTTTTACTGAATCCATTCCACCGATTGACCAGTGCAAAAGGCTATATGGATGATTATTATTTAAAAACGACACCCACGTTTTATTTTGTGCCGTATTTTGTATCACTTTCAGCTTTTGATCCACTACGTTTCCACCTTACTTTACAAGTATACCCATTCTCGGGCTGAGTATTTGTTGAGGACTTTTCAACATAAGTGTATTGGCTTTTTCATTAAAATCAATCGTCATTTCCTCGTCAAAAAACACCTTTTGTGCTGTGTGTATATATAGTTTTAAATGTTGGCTATTTTTAAGTGGTTCCCATTCACCTGTTCTTTCACTTGTTAACCAAAGCATCGGTACGCCACTCACTGCACAGCCACAACCTTCTGAATCGTAGCGAAGCAGTAATTCCTTCGTTCCGTTTCCTGTTTGCTGTTTTTCTATATACGTTTTAGCCAGTTCTGTGATGTGAATATACATGGCGAACATCCTTTTTAAATTGATGCTTACATTGTAACACATAAAACACCATAAAACAGGACACACGACTAAATCCGAAAGTCATACTCTTTGAAATACACGCTCTTCTCACTAGGATTATATCTATCTATTGGCTCTTTCTGCATCCTGTTTTTTAGAATTATACTGATGACGCTATCAATTTTAAAAGAAGAAACAGGAGGTTTTAGATCGTGAAAAAAAGATTATCTCTCTGCTTTATCGGGGCGCTGATATTGATGTTGAGTTTCACTATGCCCAACATGAAAGCGGCATCTATCCTTGATGAAGTACGAGAAAGCTATGCGACTTATACGGGATCTGGTTACTCAGGGGGCGCCGCTTTATTAGATCCTATTCCCTCTGACATGAAAATTACGGCTTTAAATCCCCATGACTATAACTATAAAGGGGTAAATGCGGCACTTGCAGGGGCTTACCTTGAAGTAACGGGGCCAAAAGGAAAAACCGTTGTGTATGTAACCGATAAATATCCAGAAGGAGCAAAAGGAGCTCTTGATCTTTCTCCTAATGCCTTTGCCAAAATTGGCAATATGGCAGACGGAAAAATCCCAATTAGTTGGAAAATTATAAAAGCACCGATTAGCGGAAATGTAGCTTACAGAATAAAGGAAGGTAGCAGTGAGTGGTGGGCTGCGATTCAAGTGCGCAATCATAAATACCCGATTATGAAAATGGAATATTATAAAGATGGACAATGGGTGAACATGGAAAAGACCGACTACAACCATTTCCTTGGCTTTCAAATGGGGTCTACATCTCTTCCTGTTCGAATCACAGATATTCGCGGGGTCATAGTAAAGGATCAATTACCCGCTCTTCCATCTACTGCTGCTTCACAGGCCTATATTGTAAAAGGCAATGTTCAGCTTCCTAATTAACGAGGAGAAGAGGCAGCTTATTTAAGAGCTCCCTCTCTTCCTTCTTTATCCCAGCGATATGCCTCATTTTCTATTTCTTTTATGATTTCATTCTTTCCCGCCATATAGCTTTGTATATCTTCCGGATACTGTTTTGCTAATTGTTCCTTGACAGACGCATACGCTTCAGATCGTTCTGGGTGGAGTCTTAAGTAATCTCGAAACAATAAATGTCTTTTCACATCAGGATGATTCCTTTCATACACATGGACATGATGCGTACGATTCAAGCCACCCTTTTGAAAAAAACGTCTCCCTTTTATACCATTTTCACCGAGCGCTTCGTATCCAAGGTGTTCAAATCTCTCTTTTTTTCTATCAATCTCTTCTATATCGCTTACTTCTATTAATATATCTATAATTGGTTTGGCAACAAGTCCTGTAACTGACGTGCTGCCTATATGGTAGCCTTCTATCCAGCTTTTTTGAATGATTTGCTTGAGTCGCTGCTTTTCTTGACGGAATTCTTCATGCCATTCTTTTTTGAATTCGACAACCTCAACCTTGCGTCGCGGTGTCCATTTCATTTTTGATAGGGTGAGCTCTTTTGCCACATGAATGACATTTGTTTCAAAAAACCCTAATTTTTCATATAGCCTTTTTGCAGGGGTGTTTTCCTGCCCTGTGGTCAGTTCTATCGGAACATTCTTCTCTATGATTGTGGACATAAGTCTTGTTCCAATACCCTGCTTTAGCGCTTTTGGATGCACAGCCAATCGACTAATGATCAAACAATCTTTCAGCTCTTCATAAGAGACTACACCTAATAAGAGATCATGTTGCTGAAAACCAATAAATTGCTCTTTTGCTTTCATGACATCTTGAATGGTCTCTTTTAATGGCGGAAGATCAGCATAGCCAATTTGTTCAGCTTCTTGTTGGTATGCAGCTAGTTGAATATGTAAAATCTGCTTTGCTACATCACTTATTGTGTGATCTAAATAAACAATCATTTCATTGCCTCCAGCTTCTTCACAAATAACACACGGTCTTCATGAATGCCATCGTAATCTGAAAAGACTGAGATGCCATCTACTGTTTTATCTCCCTTTTCTATCTGAAACCCGAGTTTTGTATGGTAAGCAATGGAGACTTTATTGATAGGAGCTGTGACAGCTTTAATTGTTGTTCTTCCTTCCTTTTCAGCCGCTTCATAAAAAGCTTGATAGAGGATTTTACCTATCTTTAATTTACGGTGATCTGGGTGGACGCCAACAAAGTGAATATAGGCTTCATCCGAATGAGATTGCGATAAAAAACCAACCAAAAAGCCGATCAGCTCTCCCTTTTCAACGACAACGAAACTTGTTTGCTGGAAATGTTCAAAAAAGAGCTTTGGCAATTTTGCACGCAAATCTCTGCCTCCCCACCAGCTTTGAATGACGGATGTGACTGCGTAAAAATCTGACGGTTTCACTTGACGTATCATGATGGCCTCGCCCCTTTTTCCATTTTGGCTTTCCTTTGATTCGTTTTTTCTCAAAAATGCGATTGTTTCAATAGTCTACTGTCTGATCAAATGGTTGTAAAGACAGTATGCCCGTCTTTTTTCATGTTCACTTGTTGGTTCTTCGTCTTTCAGCCGTCATCTCCTTTTAAATCTTCACACTTATTTCAAAAAGTTCACTTTTTGTGCGAAAGTTTCATTCATTTGTTATGTTAAGATGGTTCATATAGGAAATGGTACAAATGTTTATTGGAGATGATGAGATTGGTTTGGGTTGTTATTTCGCTTGTTGTATTTAGTCTTTTAAAGCTGCTTGTCACCTCTTTGCCTTCTGGTGTTGTTGAGCGCCTTTTTAGCCGCTACGCCGTACATGCTAAAGTAACAAGTGAGCAAACAAATATTACTTTTCAAGGTCGTTCGCTTGATGAGCAGCGAGCATCTGAAATCATTCAACATTTTAATGATGCGATCTTTATTGAACGCTATTATATTTACCCTGGTGATGAAGAACGCTTTCTTCATCCGAATGAAGGGCCAGCGCCGCTTACTATGCAAACAAAGCATGGGAAACATGATGTCACCCTTTATCTGTTCCATTATGATGACCATGTGGATGTGGTTCGGCAGTTTACACATAAGCCAAAGAAAAAGCTGATGGCTTATCGTCTGCGTTCTGAACCGCTCCAAACATTCCACAACATGGCACATGCCTAACAATCGTTGCAGCAGACGAGACGAAGTGTTCACCACTTCGTCTTTTTTGTATGGACAGCTTTTGAATGATTTACCAGTATGAATTTCACCTCATGTTGTTTACAATAGATACAGAACATACGTTCTAAGAGGTGAAGTACAATGAATGAACGAGCCATTCTGCTTGTGGATATGCAGTCATTTTATGCATCAGTCGAGAAGGTGGAGGCGCCTCATTTGGAGAATGTACCGCTCATTGTCTCTGGAGATCCAGAACGAAGAAGCGGAGTCGTCCTGGCAGCCTGCCCTCTCGCGAAGAAACGTGGTGTACAAAATGCATCAAGGTTATGGGAAGCACAGGAGAAATGTCCTGAAGCAGTGGTTGTACGTCCACGTATGCAGCGCTATCTCGATGTCTCTGTCATGATTACAGAACTGCTTGAACAATACACAGACCTTGTCGAGCCATATTCCATTGATGAACAGTTTCTTGATATTACAGGCAGTCTTACACTATTCGGCTCTCCACATGAGATCGCTCAACATATACAAACAACGATTATGAATCAGACTGGCATTTACGCACGTGTGGGCATCGGCCCTAATAAAGTGCTCGCTAAAATGGCCTGTGACCATTTTGCCAAAAAAAACACATCCGGCATCTACGAACTGAGTGCCGACCGGGTTGCTGCTGATTTATGGCCGCTTCCAATTGGAAAATTATTTGGCGTCGGCAAACGAATGGAGCATCATTTGAAACGAATGGGCATCAGTACCATTGGCACACTTGCTACTTATCCGTTAGACCGATTAAAAAAACGCTGGGGAATCAATGGGGAGCTTCTGCAGCGAACAGCTTTAGGACACGATCCCTCCCCAGTCACTATTCACACACATGATCAACAAAAAGCCGTTGGGCATCATATGACCCTTCCCCGTGATTACGCATCTTTTGAGGAGATCAAAGTCGCTCTTCTTGAATTGAGTGAGGAAGTCGCTAGGCGGGCACGTTTTAAGCATTATCTCGGTCAAACGGTGTCTGTTGGTGTAAGAGGGGCTGATTTTTCACATCCAACAGGCTTTCATCGACAAATGAAGCTTCATTCACCGACACAGTATGGCTCAGATATTGCAGAGGCAGCGATTCAGCTATGCCAGCAGCACTGGGATGGCCAGCCCATTCGCAGTGTAGGCATTACCCTCTCACAGCTGCAGCCTGACAGCCACTATCAGCTGACTTTATTTGATCATCATTTGAAGAAAGATCAACTCAGCAAAGTATTTGATGAAATCCATCTGAAATATGGACCTGCGGCATTATTGCATGCTTCGTCACTGACAAGCGCAGGGCAGGTATATCACCGCGCCGAAAAAATTGGCGGGCATTACAAATAACGGAGGCGAACAAGCATGAATCCCAATAAATTAACACCTGGATACAACATCATGTGGGAATCAAGCCGAATGATGCTACCAGAGCACCGAGAGCAACTACTTGCTCAAAAACGAAAGAAAAAAGAATATACACCTCTACCGCTCAGCTCCGATCAACTAGAGGAAATGAATGTTTTGATCACACAGTCGATTACCGAGGATCAAGCGATTTGCGTGACATATGTCTCATCAGGCATGAAAGCACAGTTTTGGGGCTGGGTGAAAGCCATTCATTATGAAACACGCCAAATGAAAATCGTGAATGACGAAGATGTTCTAAACCTTTCCTTACATCAAATTATTGCCATCGATCTCAATTGATTTTCGCAAAACGAAAACATGATCATTGAAAAACCCGCTTCGTTTTTCCGAAAAAATTATGACCCATCAAGGCTTAAAACCTTGAAAACGAGGCATATGCTCTTCGAATGAACGGAACGGTTCAAGCTTCTCTGTCATTTGACGGATGACTCCTCCATCAAATTGTGTATTTAATTTGCACAATTTTTCATGTATGATTGGAACATCTTACAAACTCAGGGGAGACACAGCATGAAAAATAACTTACGCACTTTACATCCACTTAGTTGGACGATCATCATCGGCACGATATTTGGCCGAATGGCGACATCCATGAGCATTCCCTTTTTAGCCGTTTATTTGACACAAGTCAAAGGCGCCTCAGCCTCTTCAGCTGGATTGATCATTGCCGTCAGCTCTCTTATTGGGATTGTTGCGAGTTTTTACGGCGGCTATGTTTCCGACCGAATCGGCAGAAAAAAGGTCATGCTTTTATCCATCTTTGGCTGGACACTTGTCTTTGTTGGCTTCGCATTTGCAGATGCCATTTGGGTCTTCTTTTTTATGAATGCTTTAAATGGACTGTGCCGGGCGCTGTTTGAACCAACGTCTAAAGCACTCTTATCCGATGTCACCCCATCGAGCATTCGGTTGTTTGTCTTTAACTTACGGTATACGGCCATTAACATTGGTGTCATTTTCGGCCCGCTGCTTGGCTTATATCTCGGGTCATCAAAAACGACTTTTCCATTTCTCGTCGCTGCCCTCATTTACTTGTTGTACGGGTTAACGCTGGCATGGCAATTTCAAAAGCATCCAGTGGCTGCTCCAGAAAGCACCAAACAAATCGGCGTCAAAAAAGCTCTTTCCATTATTCAGAAAGATACGGTCTTTAGCATCATCCTCATTGGCGTTACTTTATGTTCATTTGGCTATTCACACCTAAGCTCAACACTGCCTCAATATTTATCGGCATCCCCTATGATTGAGGATGGCCCTAAACTGTTTGGGTATCTTTTATCCTTAAACGCAGTGGTTGTCATTGTCGTTCAGTACCCGCTGATTATGATCGCTAAGCGCTATTCAACGATTTTGTCATTAACGACTGGGAACGTGCTTCTAGCAGGCAGTTTATTTGCCATTGCTTTTTCACAAAGTCTCGGTACGCTTGCTTTCATCATTGTCGTGTTTACGATTGGTGAAGTGCTGCTCTTTGCGATGATGGATCTGTTTGTAGACAATATTGCAAAACCTGAAGTGAAAGGGTCATACTTCGGCGCAATGGGGTTTTCTCAGCTCGGCAGCGTCGTCGGACCGTTTGTCGGAGGATTGTGTATTGACTTATTTGGCGCAGCCCATCCCCTTTCTATTTTTTCAGTCTTGGCGATTGTCACCGCTGCAGGCGTTCCGTTTTTACTCATCGGATACTACCGCCTAAAAAAACGAACGGCGGCTGCCGTGGCTGTGAAAGTAAGTGGAGGTCATTAAAAAAAACCGCTCTCAATTGAGCGGTTTTCTTTATACCCTGCGGATGGCGATCTCTTCCACCTTATGCTGATCGCCTTTTTTTAAAATCAAATCGGCTCTATATTTTGTCGGCAAAATATTTTCATATAAATTAGGCCGGTTCACTGTATTCCAAATCGTGCTTGCCATCTGATCTGCTTCTTCATCCGTCAAATCTTTGTATTGATGAAAGAAGGATTCAGGATCTTGGAAGGCTGTTTCCCGCAGCAAACGGAACCGTTCTTTATACCAGCATTGAATTTGCGTCTCAGCGGCATCTACATAAATCGAAAAATCGAAGTAATCTGATACAAACACGCGCGGCTCATCCTTCAGATCATCCAGTGCCGGTGATTGCAACACGTTGATCCCTTCAATGATGACAATATCTGCATCTTCTACTGTTTCATACACCCCTTCAAGACGGTCATAGGTCAGATGTGAATATACAGGTGCATGCACAGTTTGTTTCCCTGATTTTAATTCATTTAAAAACGAAAGTAGCGCTTTAACATCATAGCTTTCCGGGAAGCCTTTCTTTTCCATCAGCCCCCGATCTTTTAACTCTTTTTGAGGATACAAAAAGCCGTCCGTTGTTACGAGACTCACCTTCAGCCCATCTCCAAGCCTTGATAAAAGTGTTTCAATAATACGTGCTGTCGTGCTTTTTCCGACGGCCACACTTCCTGCAATCCCAATTAAAAAAGGGATTTTCGCATGATGCGGATAGTTTAAAAAAGCATTGACATGCTGATTTTTTTGTTTTTCTGCAAAGACATGTAATGTCAGAAACCGAATAAGCGGTATGTAAATATCTCGAACTTCTTCTAGCGATAAGTAGTCGTTTAATCCTTGAAGTGCTCTCACTTCTTCTTCTGAAACAGATACCGGCATATATTCTCCAAGAGCGGCCCATGCCTCTCTCGTATGGCGTGTATATAGTGTATTAAAATCTAGTCGTTCGTCACCCAAAGTCTTTCCCACCAATCTAAACTAAACTCATAACCAAAAAGACGATAATCCGATTGTAGCTTAAAATGAAGGCGCTGTCTTTATTTTTCAACGAAAGTTTGCTTCTTTTGCGAAAAAAAAGCATTAAATAAAGGAAAATGAGGGTAAATAAGAGTATTCAGTTTGATAGATAGAAGGGAGCACACCAAATGAAATATGTGATGATTGGCGGAGATGCAGCAGGAATGAGCTGCGCTATGCAAATATATAGAGAGGATCCAGATGCGCAAATTGTAGCTTTTGAAAAAGGAGAGATTTTCTCATATGGACAGTGCGGACTCCCCTACTTGATCGGCGGTCTCATTGATCATCACAGAAAACTCATCGCACGTAGCGCTGACACTTTTCGTGACAAATACGGAATTGATGCCAGATGCTTACACGAAGTGACCTCAATTGACCCGGAGCAAAAAACAGTATCGGGTATTCATTCTAAAACAAAAGAGCCCTTTACAGAAACGTATGACCGCCTGTTAATTGCGACAGGAGCAAGCCCCGTCACACTTGATCTAGACAGTCATTCATTAGAAGGTGTCCACGTATTAAAAACAATCCCGCATGCGCTGTCTATTTTAGACAATCTAAAAAAAGACGTCACACATATCACGATCATCGGAGGAGGATATATCGGCTTAGAAATGGCAGAAAATTTAAAAGGGCTAGGCAAAGATGTTCATATCATTCAGCGGGGTGCAACACTTGGCCCAGGCTTTGATCCCGATATGGCAAAATATCTGAAAGAAGAAGCGGACAATCAAAGCATTCAAGTAGTACTTGGTGAAACAGTGCAAAAATTGAAGGGCAAGACACATGTAACAGCTGTTCAAACAGACAAACAGACAATTGAAACAGATATGGTCATCATTGCCGTTGGCGTCACTCCGCAAACATCCTTTTTAGACAGCACAGGAATTCAGCGTCTTCAAAATGGTGCAGTTGTTGTGAATGAATACATGCAGACGAATGTACAAGATATCTATGCGGCGGGTGACTGCGCAGCAACCTATCACCGTATCAAAAAGGAACTGGACTATATTCCGCTCGGCACGACAGCAAATAAACAAGGAAGAATCGCAGGCTTTCATATGACAGGAACAAACCGTGCGTTTCAAGGCGTAACCGGCACAGCGGTGATGAAATTTATGGACGTGACAGCAGGGCGAACGGGTTTATCAGAGAAAGAAGCAAAAGACGCGGGCCTTCCTTTCTCCACCATCACCATCGACAGCACTGACCACGCTGGATATTACCCAGATGCAGAGAAAATAAAAGTGAAACTGATTTACAGAAGCGATGATCACACCTTGCTTGGCGCACAAATCATCGGTAAAGAAGGTGTTGATAAACGAATTGATGTCATGGCAACTGCTCTTTATCAAGGGCTGACTGTGACAGACCTTGAAGATTTAGATATTAGCTATGCCCCTCCTTTTAACAGTGTATGGGATCCACTTCAGCAAGCGGCAAGACGAATATAGAAAAAGGAGTGAAGCCATTGACCATTCAACAAATTGCTACTATTGAAATTCCTGTGACTGATATCCCCCGGGCTGTCTCTTGGTATGAACAGATTTTAGAGATGATCGTTCTACATCAATCAGAAGAAGCAGCCATGCTCACTTTTACTCATGGCGAGGGACCTTCTTTTTATCTCGTCAAAACAAAACACGAGAAACGAATCTACTTTATGAACTCTTTTACAGGAGTTCGGCATAGTATGATTGATCTATTTGTGAAGGATTTAAAAAACTTTCACCAGTATTTAAGCGAGCATGAAGTGACTGTATCAGATATTCAAATATTAGCTGACCCAGACTTAGGCGGTTTTAGCTTCGAAGATGTTGATGGCAATGTCTTTGGCGTCACCAATATCAAGCCCCATCAAACAAAAAAAGAAACCAGCCTGTGACCGGTTTCTTTTTTTTGTTACTTTTTCATCATCGCTTTACGTGCTGCTTTTTCAAATAAAAACGGGAATAATTGATACAACTTACTGCCAGCATTCATCCATCCTGGTAAATTAATCTCTCTTTTTTTTGTCATCATGGCGGATACGACCTTCCCTGCTACCTTGTCAGCACTGAGCATCATAAAATCAACATTTTTCACATATTCACCACTGCGGTCTGCAATGGTAAAGAAGTCTGTGGCAATCGGTCCTGGATTGACGGTTGTGACATGAATTCCGCTGTCTGCCAGCTCCATTCTGAGGCTGTTTGAAAATCCGAGAACCGCATGTTTTGATGCGGAATAGATGGCGGATTTAGGGGTGGCAATTTTGCCTGCCTGTGACGCTATATTGATAATATGTCCCTTCCCTCTTTGTTTCATCTCAGGAAGGACCTTTTTTGTGCAGGCAATTAAACCAAAGACATTGACCTCAAACATCGACACCATTTCCTCAATGGATGCGTCCTCGACGAGATCGAACACACCAAAGCCGGCATTGTTCACCAAAATATCAACAGCACCCACTTGTTGATAGGCTTGATCAATGTCCTCAAGCTGACTGACATCAAGCTGAACGATGTGACATACGCCGCCAGCACTTATAATCTTTTCTTGTACACCTGCGAGCTTTTCAATTCGTCTTGCCGACACAATGATTTCTGCTCCTTCGGCTGCTGCCAAGTACGCCATCTTTTCACCAATACCGCCTGAAGCACCTGTAATCCATATTCTCTTTCCTGTTAGTCGCCCCATTTATTTCACTCCTTCATTTGCTCGATAGTAGAGGATTCCGTCTTTTTGCACTTCTTCAATATGTCCAGCCGCTAAAAGCACATCAAGCTGTCCGACTGTCTCAGACATTGTCAGAAATAATGCTTCTTCATACAGGCCCGGAAATAGGGTGCGACAAAGATGAAAGGCGGTCATTTCCTTTCGTTGAAGCAGCTGATACATCGTATTTGCCCGTTTTTCCTGTTTTTTAAATCTTTCTTCGATCAATTCGTGATGAGAGGTAATGAGCTGGCCATGCCCTGGATAAATCGCCTGAATGGGCAAATGCAATAAACGCTCGAGTGATGCTTTATATTGAAGCAGCGATTTTTGACGTTCTGTTCCTTTCATTGGCGCTTCCATTAACGGATTGGAAGAAATGGTCGTAAGCAGCAGATCACCGCCGATGAAATTCCCTGTTGTTTCATCTAAAAAAGAAAGATGAGATTGTGCATGTCCCGGGGTCTCTAGCACTTGGAAGTGCTCATGCCCCTTCAAACGATCGCCTTCTTTTATGACGTCATCGACATGTGCCGTACATGAATATGTATAGGACTGCCTCACAATTCTTTCACACTCACCTTGACGAAGCGGCACACCTAACTGCTGAAAAAAATCATTCATAAAATGGATTTGACGCTGTTTAAACGCTTCATCCTGACTAATATAGGGCTCATTCAACTCGTGTCCGATGACACGGACATGGGGTTTCATCAGATCTAAAAGACCGACATGATCTGCATGATGATGTGTCAAAACCACTTGATCAATATCATCTATTGTTAAATGATGTTCCTTTAATTGCGTGACAAAGGCATGCTGTGCCTCTTGTGTCATCGGTCCGCAATCGACTAAGGTCACGGCATCGCCTTTTAATACATATGCATGGACATCCCCCACCGCAAACGGTGTAGGGATGGATAATTGAATCATTTCTTCTTTCACTTTTATACGTCATCTCCTGATTTTTGACTCATAGATCATCTGAACTCACTCTTCTTTATTCATTGTATCTTGCAAAGGGCAGACTGTCATGCGGTTTAGATGGTCAATTTTTTTATCTCTCCCTATTGACACAAACTTGTCCATCGTTGCATAATGAACAACAAATATAAGATGCGCGATGACAAGGATTAGTAAGCAAAATAACGATGCAAGAGAGTGAGGTCCGCCGGCTGTAAGACTTCACCATCCTCTTATTTGCTGAACCTGCCCTTTGAGCTGTTAGGCAAACCTAAACGTTTCCCGCGTTAAGGGACTAGAGCTGAGTATGCAACATTGCATGCTAATTGAGGGTGGTACCGCGAAAAACCTTTCGTCCTTTGCAGACGAGAGGTTTTTTTATTTTCTACAAGGAGGAGCAGCTTATGAGTAAAATTGGATTTATTGGTGCAGGCTCAATGGCCGAGTCTATGATTAAAGGTCTTTTAAAGAGCGGCATTATGTCAAATGAAGATATCATTGTCACAAATAAAACAAATGAAAAACGATTAGAAGAATTAAATGCACGTTATGGAGTCAAAACAGATTTCGCTCGTTCCTTTATTTATGAAGAAGCCGATATGCTGGTGTTTGCTTTAAAACCAAAAGATGCGGAAAGTGGCATTTCTGAAGTAAGGCCCCATTTAAATGGACAGCTGATTATTTCTATTTTAGCGGGCATTTCTATTGAAACCATTCAGCATTATGCTGGCGCAAAAACGGCGGTGGTTCGTGCGATGCCAAATACATCAGCAGCCATACAACAATCAGCTACTGGCATTGCAGTCAGTGATGAAGTCACAGAGGCGCAAAAGGAAAAAGCAGTTCAGCTGTTTGAAACGATCGGTCATGTGACGGTTTTAGATGAATCACAGCTGAATGCGGTCACAGCCATTGCAGGCAGCGGTCCTGCCTTTATTTATCATTTGATTGAAGGAATGGAGCGAGGTGCATCGGAACTTGGGATGGACCAAGAGACAGCGAAATTGCTCATTTGTCAAATGATTGCAGGGGCTGCAAATATGCTGCAGGATAGCGGTAAGGAACCTGCTGAATTGCGCAAAGAAATTACGAGCGAAGGTGGAACGACAGAAGCAGGACTGAATACCCTTGCTTCCTATCAATTTGAAGAAGCGATTGTCGATTGTGTGAAAACAGCGACAAAACGCGCAGCAGAATTAAACGATATGTTTTCAGCGAGTACGTATAAGTAAGAGAGCAAAGCACCTGCCTTGATGACAGGTGCTTTTCATCTATCACTCGATGCTCTCATGGACATGATGGCTTTGATTTGATCGAGGTGATGAATTTCATGTAAAGCAATGGTTTCAGCTAATATTTGGACTGTCATCACCCCTTCTTCAGGATGGAGGCCAGAAAAATCCCATGTATCCTTTTCTAATAGTTGTAGTGTTTTGTTTCTGCTCTCTTTTAAGCGCTCGATCAATGCACTGACCTCTTGTGCGGTATACGTTTCATAAGCTCTTCCCTTCACATATATCTCTGGATCATATGATGCGAAAAGCGTGTGCTCATTTGATATTGCCTGCTCTATCCGCTCTGACCAGACTTCTTCTGTATCATACAAATGTCCAACAATTTGTTTAATCGACCACTTGCCTTCCCCAAAAGATTCATCTAATGTAGCCTCATCACATGTCCATAATAACTCCTCAAGCTTACGCAAACTCTCTTGAAGTGATGTCATGATCTCTGTTTTTGTTAGTACTCCTGTTTTCACTCTCACAATCCCCCTTCAAATATATGTAAGTATCATTCTATATCATACTCTATTTCTTTAGACAGAAGGTGATTAAAATCAAAAAGAAAAGCCCTATCATGACGATAGGGCTTTCACTTAATTCTTTTCTAATAAAGCATGAATTGTTGATTCTAAGAGCGACGGCAAAACGCCAAAAGAGAATGGGACATGCAGCCGTTCTGTCCATTTGTGCGCATCTTTTCCTAATGGACCAACGTTGATGACAGGAACGTTAAGAGCTTCTTTTTCTCCTTGTGGTAACGAGTAGCCTTTTTGGTATAGCGGCATGTTGGCTGTATAATCGTCTATATCTTGATTTTCAAGCTGTAAGTAGCTTAAATCAGATAAACCAGGAAAATATTTGACTTCTTCTACTTCGATTCCATAGATCTCTTTTGCTTCTCTTTGAATCTTCTTTAAGGTCGTTTGAATATGCAGATCGTTTGTTGAAGAAACAGATGGGTAAAATGGCGGACTATAAAACAACACAATCAGTGCTCCATCTTCCTTACAAAGGGTCGTCAGTTCTGATACAATTTTGGTTGAAAAATCACGATCCCCAAGCTCACCCCGGTTGGCAAAGGCGTAGTTGACAATTCGCTCGACCTCCTGCTTGCCGGATCGTTCAGCAGCTTTTTCGTACAGCTCATGATACGTTAACACCGTGATGTTTGTATCGATGGGTGTAAAATGTTTAAAGCGTTGAAATGCAGCGGTTTTCTGTTTGAGATTGGCTTCGATTTGGGCTGCTGCTTGTTTCGCAGTTTCATAGAGGAGCCCGTGAAGCTCTTCACTAGAGCGGTTCATCATCAGCACATTAAATAAAGAAACAGCCGTGTGAGGCGTTTGAACAGAGTAAGCTTCTTTCAAATCCTTTTGCATCAAATTGGTCGGAGGCGGTGTCACTTCACCATCTACTTCCTCACAATAATCACTATTCAGTTCTAACAGCCTGTTTAATTCAGATACCATAAAATTTGCATTTAATCCTGAGAAGGGCTCACCTACATGTGTTTCAATTCCTTTGCAGAAAAATCCCGCAAGTACCTTCCCTATACTACCTGTATAGATGTATTGGTGCGCATCCCCGGGATACTTTTCAAACATCGGCTCACTGTTTAAACACGCGGTATACTCAAGGTCATACGTCTCCTTGAGTTCCTTTAGTTTCGGAACAGCCTCCAGCATCCCCTGTGAATTCACTTCTTCATCTGGCACTGTGACGAGCAGAATATTTCCTTCAAACCTCCCCGCCATCGCTCTTTCCAGCATGGAAAGCTGGACAGTCAGGCCTGCTTTCATATCCATGGACCCTCGTCCAAACAGCCAGTCACCTGAAGCTAAATCCTCTCTTGCCCTTTTTGGAAGAAGTGCACTTTTTTGAGAAAAGGACGCCATTAACTCTTCGGGCTTACACGCCATATTTTGAAATTCTCCGTAATCCTCTGTATCGACGACATCAAAATGGCTGAGGAGTAAAACAGTACGTGGCAGCGTACTTCGTTTGACAAGTGCCGTTAAAAAATACCGGCCATCTTTCATTGGATGCAAAGCCAAGTGATCAGGATGCTGCTCAAAATATGGCCGCTCCCTCAGCAAGTAATATAAATATTCCGCTAATGCGACTTCTCCCGTTGTACCAGATATGCTTTCATACTGCATCAGAGCTGTGAGTAGCTCCTTTAGTTCACTTTCCGTTTGCCATTTCATCCGTTTATCCCCCTTTGATGTCCATATCTTTCATTATACAAAATCATGTTCAAAAGCTATATGGTTTGAGCACCTTTTATGACGAATGTTTGAATGACTGTTATAATCGGCTATACCATTCTATGAGGAGGCGAAGGTAATTGGAAACAAAGCTTTTTTCACCTTGGACATTAAAAGGTGTCACACTCAAAAACCGCATCGTCATGTCCCCGATGTGTATGTATTCATCCTATGACCGTGATGGAAAATTACAGCCTTTCCACTTTGCACATTATATTTCCCGTGCGCAAGGTCAAGCCGGATTAATTATGGTCGAGGCAAGTGCTGTTTCACCTGAGGGAAGAATTAGTGATCAGGACCTCGGAATTTGGGGTGATGAGCACATTGAAGGGTTTGCCTCATTAAACGAACAAATCAAAGCGTACGGAACAAAAACGGCCATCCAGCTAGCCCATGCAGGACGCAAGGCTGAGCTAGATGGTGACATTCTTGCTCCATCCAGCATTCCATTTGACGAGCAATCTAAAAGACCTCTTGAGATGTCTATCGATCAAATAAAAGACACAGTTCAGGCGTTTCAAGATGCCGCTGTCCGCGCCAAGAAAGCTGGATTTGACATCATTGAGATTCATGGTGCGCATGGCTATTTGATTAACGAATTTCTCTCACCGCTTGCCAATCACCGGACAGATGAATATGGCGGTTCACCAGAAAATCGTTATCGCTTCTTGAGAGAAGTTGTTGATGCAGTCAATGAAGTGTGGGATGGACCATTATTTGTCCGTGTATCCGCTTCTGATTACACAACAAAAGGACTAGATATTGCAGATTATATTGGCATTGCCGCATGGCTGAAAGAGCAAGGAGTCGATCTAATTGATGTGAGCTCAGGCGCTGTGGTGCAAGCCAGTATTAAAACATTCCCCGGCTACCAAGTCACCTTTGCTGAGAAAATAAGAGAAGGTGCCGGCATCCAAACAGCCGCTGTTGGTATGATCACATCTGGTGTACAGGCCGAAGAAATTTTACAAAATCAGCGTGCTGACTTGATCTTTATCGGCAGAGAATTTTTACGGGATCCGTATTTCCCAAAAACAGCCGCTAAAGAGCTTCGTACATCCATCGAAAGCCCGCGCCAATACGATCGCGCTTGGTAACATCTTTAAGCAAAAAGGTGTCTATTTTTTGAAATAGGCATCTTTTTTGTTTTTAAGAGAAACATCTTTGCCTTTTGTGCCGTCTTTTAGCTAAAGAACCACTTAGAGGAGATGGAAGAATGAACTCGGCATTGATTGAAAGAACGTATCATATAGATGGACATCACTTTTATACAAGGCATCGTCAAGGAAAAAAGCAAGCCACCATTATTTTTGAAGCAGGATATGGAATTTCAGGCGATACGTGGGCGAATATCGCTCGTGATATTGACCCAGAGCTTGGTGTTTTCTTATATGACCGTTTAGGTAATGGAAAAAGCAGTGAAAGCAAAGAAGGAAGAACTTTGCATAATCTTGCGGATGATTTAGATACACTCTTACATCAAGCCAATATTCAGCCGCCATTTCTCATTGTGGCGCACTCATTTGGCTCTCTTGTCAGCCGCTTATGGGCAAGCCGCAGAAAAGAAGATGTTATCGGTATGGTCCTTCTAGACCCAGCAAGTGAGGAGCAAGAGCAGGTCATTCTGCCGCTCTTATCAAAGGAAGAACGCACTTCATATATGGCGCAGTTCACAGCAGAATGTACACATGAGGACTTTGAGCAAATGCTGCGTACGATCAAAGAGGAGCAAACGCATTATGGGATGATGCCCCTTCTTGTCATTTCATCAGGCAAAAGCCGCTTGTTTCATCCAGCACATGAAGCTTGGCTCAGGCTTCATAAACGAATGCTCACATTGTCATCCCAAAGCGGATGGATTCAGGCGCAGAACAGCTCGCACTATATTCATCACGATGAACCACATATTGTGCAGCTTGCGATTTATGATGTGTGGTGTGCAGCAAAACAGCCTGTCTCTTATTATCAAACAGCTAACTAAAAACAAAAACTCCTTGACCGGACATCAGTCAAGGAGTTTTTTCATTATACCGTTGGTGCTGATTGACTTTTCTCAGACAGCAACTTTTCAATGCTGACAAGCTGAACGCATAACGTAAAGATGTCAATCGCCTGCTCTAGTTCTTCAAGTGTTGGGAACGTTGGCGCAATACGGATGTTACGATCAAGCGGATCGTTTCCATAAGGATATGTCGCCCCTGCACCTGTTAGTGTCACACCGGCTTCTTTCGCTTTTTGCACAACAGCTTTTGCACAATGATCGAGTGTATTTAAGCTGATAAAATATCCGCCATTTGGTTTGTGCCACTCAGCGATGCCTGTTCCACCAAGCTTTTCATCAAGGATCGAAAGAACGAGGTCAAATTTCGGCTTAATAATCGCTGCATGCTTTTTCATATGTTCCTTCAATCCTTCTGGATTCTTGAAGAAACGAAGGTGTCTTAATTGATTGATTTTATCTGGCCCAATGGTTTGAACTGATAGCTGTTTTTGAATAAAGCTGACGTTGTCCTGACTAGATGCCATCAGTGCAACACCCGAGCCTGGGAACGTAATTTTAGAAGTAGAGGCGAACATAAACACACGGTTTGCATGTCCTGCTTTGTCTACTGCTTGAAAAATATCTTTTAACGTATCAGGCGTATCTGTTAGATGGTGGACTGCATAGGCATCATCCCAAAAAATACGGAAGTCGTCTGCTTTTGTCTGCATAGAAGCAAGACGGTCAACAACCTCATCTGAATACGTAATGCCGTCAGGGTTACTATATTTCGGTACACACCAAATCCCTTTGATGGCTTCATCTTCTGCAACCAATTTTTCCACCTGATCCATGTCAGGTCCATCCGACTTCATATCTACCGTAATCATCTCTATGTTAAAATGCTCACAAATGGCAAAATGACGATCATATCCTGGGCTTGGTGCAAGGAATTTTACCTTTGGAAGCTCTCCCCAAGGTATTTTGCTGCCATATACGCCGTGAGTCATAGCACGTGCAATTGTGTCATGCATCATATTCAGACTAGAATTACCGCCAATGATGATTTGTTCTGGCTTCAGATTGAGCACACTTGCAAAAAATTTCTTTGTTTCAGGAAGGCCTGTCAAGCCGCCATAGTTTCGCACATCTGTACCATCCTCAGCTGTCATTGCATCCTTTGATGTCACGACATCGAGCATGCCCATAGATAAATCGAGCTGTTTTGGTGAAGGTTTCCCTCTAGACATGTCTAAGTGTAAGTTTTTACTTTTGTACGTTTCATATTCTTTTTGTCGTGCTGCATATAGGTCATTTAATTCTGCTTCACTTAACGCTGTAAAACCGCTCATCTTTGATTGTGCCTCCCGTATTCTTCATAGTGTAATTCGTCATTTGTTTTTTCTTCACCATTTTACCACTACCTGAAAAAGAGCGTCATCATAAATATCAAAAAAATCACACAACTTTTTTTGACGATTCATCCAATTTTTACAGGGTACGGTCAATAGGAAAAGAAAAGAAATCATGTGCAGCTTCAGTCAGCGGGAATATATCGCGGGCTTCTTTGAGTAATTGTTTCAGTGACTCTTCCCCTTGGTACCGTGCACTAATATGGGTCAAAATCAGTCTTTTTGCGCCTGCTTCCTGCGCTGTTTTTGCTGCCTGTTCTGTCGTACTGTGATAATAATTATAGGCTAGTTCTGCATCTTCTTTCCCAAATGTTGCTTCATGGACTAACACATCCGCATTCTTGGCAAGCCTTGTTATATTCTCGCACAAACGGGTATCTCCTGAAAATGCAACGATTCTCCCTTTTTTAGGGGGTTCCAAATAATCGGTTCCATCAATCATTCTTCCATCTTCGAGTGTAACGGTTTCCCCATTTTTCAACTTCTGATACAAAGGTCCAGGTTTTACACCGATTTTTTTTAGGTCTTCGGCTTTTAATGCGCCTGGTACATCTTTTTCCACGACCCGATAACCGAAAGCTGGGATCCCATGAGACACTCGTCTTGCTTCTACTTGAAAGGTCTCATCTTCAAAAACGATCCCTTCCTCTATTTCTATGATATGCAGCGGATAAGTCAAATGCGTTTGTGTCGCTGAAAGTGCCGCGTTTACAAAAGCTTTAATGCCGCTTGGACCATATATCGTCAATTCATCTTCTCCGCCTTGAAAGGACCTGCTGCCAAGCAGACCCGGGAGACCATATACATGATCACCGTGCATATGCGTGATAAAGATCTTCTCAATTTTTCTTGGTTTAATCGTTGTATGTAATATTTGATGCTGCGTCGCTTCTCCGCAATCAAAAAGCCACACGGCTTTTCTCTCTTCTAAAAGCTTCAGCGCAGTGCAAGTGACGTTTCTTGTTTTTGCAGGAATGCCTGCACCTGTTCCTAAAAAGAGCAGTTCCATTACGATTTCCTCCTACAGCCGGTATACAATCTCTTCATTCATATAGAATACATGAAGACAGGATAAATGTGAATTCAGCGGAATTTTTGAAAAAAGTCAAACTCGAGCAGAAAAAGTCGAATCAAATGTTTGCTTTACGAACAATGAACCTTTAAAATAAAGAAAATGTACATACATTCTCGGTTTTTACAACAATGCTACGAATAAAGTGAGGTACTTTTCGTGAATACAGAAACTAACTATCCAAAAGCAGTCATTGTCATTTTTGGCGCAACAGGAGACCTTGCAAAACGCAAGCTCTACCCTTCTATACATAGACTTTATCATAGCGGAAAGCTTGGAGATCAATTCGCCGTTGTAGGTGTTGGACGTCGTCCTTGGTCTCATGAAGACCTAAGAGCTGTGGTAAAAGAATCGGTCTCTTCTGATGATGCAGAAGCAAAAGCAGAGGAATTTATTTCTCATTTCTATTACCATGATTTTGATGTCTCAAGCCCTGCTTCCTATCAAGCACTGAACACACTTCTTTCTGGTCTTGAAGATACATACAGTATCCCGAATAACCGGATGTTCTATTTAGCGATGGCACCAGAATTCTTCGGAACGATTGCGAAGTTTTTAAAAAGTGAAGGCGTATCAGAAACGACTGGATGGTCTCGACTTGTTATTGAAAAACCGTTTGGTCATGACCTGCCTAGTGCCAAAACATTAAATGAAGAGATCCGAGATGCATTTACAGAGGATCAAATTTATCGTATTGACCACTACCTCGGTAAACAGATGGTGCAAAACATTGAGGTGATTCGTTTTGCGAATGCGATCTTTGAACCGCTTTGGACAAACCGCTATATTTCAAACATTCAAATCACATCGAGTGAATCATTAGGTGTCGAAGACCGTGCGAGATATTACGAGAGTTCTGGTGCACTGAGAGATATGGTACAAAACCATATGCTTCAAATGGTTGCACTACTAGCCATGGAGCCACCGATTAAGCTCAATACAGAGGAAATCCGTAGCGAAAAACGGAAAGCATTGCGTGCGCTTCGTCCATTCTCGAAAGATGAAGTGGATCAATTCTTTGTCCGCGGACAGTATGATGCAGGAACGATTGATGGCAATATGGTTCCTTCCTATCTTGAAGAGCAAAATGTGGACCCAAACTCCAACACAGAAACATTCGTTGCAGGAAAACTTCTCATCGATAACTTTAGATGGGCCGGGGTACCATTTTACATTCGTACAGGAAAACGTCTAGAAAAGAAATCCACTCAAATCGTGGTGCAATTTAAAGACATTCCGATGAACCTGTACTACGGAAACGGGAATTCCATGCATCCAAACTTACTGGTGATTCACATTCAGCCAGACGAAGGCATCACCCTTCACCTGAATGCTCGCAAGCTTGATGGCGGAACGTATGCTAAACCAATTAAGCTTGACTATCAAACAAATTACAACGACATCATGAATACACCAGAAGCGTATGAAAAGCTAATTCATGACTGTTTGCTAGGTGACGCAACAAACTTTGCCCACTGGGATGAAGTAGCACTGTCTTGGAACTTTGTTGATCCAATTTCAGAAAAATGGGCTGAAACCAAAACGTTAAAACCAAATTATCCTGCTGGTTCTATGGGACCAAAAGAAGCAGATCAGCTTCTTGAAAAAGATGGATATCACTGGTGGAATATATAAAATCAACAAAAAAAGAGCAGTCTCCCGATTGAGGGGGTTCTGCTCTTTTTTTAAAGTCGTGTTTTCGTAATTTCAACCGTTGAAAAATCAAATTTATCATAGCGATGATGGCTAAAGGAATATTCAAACGGACGGCCTGTGTTTAAATAAGCCACCTGCTCCACTTCTAGCACCGGATCCGTAGGGTCACAGCCTAAATATTGCTGATCAAGCTGATCTGATTTAGCCGCTCTAATTTTTTTGTGCGCTCCTGCTACTTTTAATTGCAGTGTGTTTGTAATGTAGCTATAGATGGAACCCAATAAAACCTCTTCATCTATTCCCTTAATGACATTGACAGGCATAAAGGTTTTTTCTAATACATATGGCTCTTCTTCTACCAAACGGAGCCGAATAATGTCATAGACAGGTGTGCTTGAGTCAATGGATAAATGAGCTGCCACCTCTTCACTTGGAAAATGCACATCAAAGCGAATGATTTGGCTCGTCACGTTTTTATCTGCCATCACTTTCGTGAACCCTTTATTTTCATGACCTGATACGTTGATCGCACCTTGATTTAGTGCTGCCTTCACAATAAATGTGCCATGACCTCTTTTTCTAAAGAGCAGACCTTCCGCCACTAAAAGATCGAGCGCACGCTTCATCGTCATTCTGCTGCATTTAAATTCAGCGGCAAGCGAGTTTTCATCTGGAATGGGTTGATCTTCTGGATAATATGCTGTTCCTATTCTTTTTCTAATTTCTTCTGAAATGAGTTCGTACTTTGTCATCTCACACCACCAACTGACTTGTTTTTTCATATCCTATTATAGCGCTTTCTAGCCTTCCTCTCATTCTACACTAAGCCTAGTGCGCTTAAAAGGTTCGAGCCACTTTCATTTCACCCCTTTCATCTTTACATAAGAAAAATACTTGCCCTTTTCAAGGAAAGAGCAAGTATCTTGATTAGAAACCATTATTCTCTGAAACCGATTGAAACCAATAGCCACTTTTTTTGATGGTACGTTTCCCGTCTTCCTCAAGGTCCACTGAGACAAATCCATAGCGATTTTTATAGGCATTCGACCATGACCAATTATCCATAAACGTCCACAGATGATAGCCTTTTACATGACTTCCTTCTTGAATGGCTTGATGCACCCATTTAAGATGCTCAGAAATAAAATCAATGCGGTAATCGTCATGAATCATTCCTTCTTCATCCTGAAACCGCTCTTCTCCTTCAACACCCATTCCATTTTCAGAAATAAAGCATTCAATATTCCCATAGTCTGTCTGGACTTTTTTCAATATATCGTAAATACCCTTTTCATAGATTTCCCAGCCGCGGTACACATTCATTTTTCTGCCCGGCATTTCAAAAGAATCAAAATAATGATCTGGCATAAATGGTGCATCAGGGTGAGGCATATGTTCCTTTGCTTTCACTCTTCTTGGCTGATAATAGTTGATGCCGAGAAGGTCGATCGTGTTCTCTTGAATGAGTTCAAGGTCTCCTTCCTCCATAGCCGGCATCAATCCTTCTTTCTTTAACACGTCCACTAGCTTCTCAGGGAAATGTCCTTTCACTGCTGGATCTAGGAAGGACCGGTTAAAGAAGGCGTCAGCCATCTCAGCTGCTTCGACATCCCGCGGATTCTGGCTTCGTGGATACGAAGGAGTAAGGTTCAGGATAATGCCTATTTTCCCATCCTGCTTCATCTCTTTATAAGCCGCAATGGCCTTAGCATTTGATAAAATCTCATGAAATCCAACTTGCACTGCCTTTTGGAAATCAACTTCGTTTGGATAATGGAAGCTATACATATATCCACCCTCTACAGGGACAATCGGCTCATTATGGGTAAACCATTTTTTCACTCGGTCGCCAAATAGCTGAAAACACAATGTCGCATAGCTGACATAATCGTCTACAACCTGCCTGTTTACCCATCCTCCCGTCTCCTGCAACGCCATTGGCATATCAAAATGATACAAGTTCACAAACGGTTCAATGTCACTCGCTATCAGTTCATTGATCACATCATTGTAAAAAGCCACAGCTTCTTCATTAATAGCCCCTTTTCCCTCAGGTAAAAGGCGTGACCATGAAATAGATAGACGAAACGAGTTGTGCCCAATCTCCTTCATGAGTCGGATATCCTCTTTGTATTTACGATAAAATTGTGAGGTTACACCTGGACCGACGCCCTGAAAAAAACGATTCGGCTCTTTTTCAAACCAGTGATCCCAAATGTTCGGTCCCTTTCCATCTCCTGGATAACTGCCTTCTGTTTGCGTAGCAGAGGCAGAAGATCCCCACCAGAAACCTTCTGGAAATGTATATGATTGACTGTTAGTTTCCATCGACATGTATTGAGTCTCCTTCACCTTTGATGTTTGTTTGTTTCGTTTTTTCTGTCGTGACTATTTTTTCATTTTTCACATTCATACGATCAATAAATTTTAGGAACGGGAACCAAATGACAAACACAATCATTAAATTAAACAGCTGAAGCAGACCGCCCGCTAATGAATTTGTTGCCATGACTCCGCTAATAAAGATCGGGACTGTCCAAGGAATATTCACGCCTGTCGGAGGCGGCACAATACCTGCGGCCATCGCAAAATAAGAAATACAAGTAATCACCATTGGCGCCAAAATCCACGGAATGAGAATAAGCGGGTTCATCACAATCGGTAAACCGAAGATAATGGGTTCATTGACGTTAAATAAACCTGGTCCTAAGCCGAGCTTTGCTACTTGTTTCAATTGCTTACTTTTAAGAAAAATTAAAATCGTAAACACAACAGCTAGCGTCATACCGGTTCCACCCATACCCACTGTATAGATTTCGATAAACTGCTTGCTGATGATGTTCGGAACCTCACCTGTTTTTGTGTAGCTTTCTAGATTTTGAATGGACAATGTATTCCAAATCGGGTCCATGACAGAGTTGATAATAATTTGGCCGTGGAGCCCAAAGAACCAAAGAATTTGTATAAAGAAAATAGCGATCAAGGTCGGAATGATACCGCTTCCAAGTCCGACAAGCGGCGCCTGAATCGCATTGTAAATCAAGTCATGCATGTTGGTTTTGAACCCTTGTGTAATGATGATATTGATCAGTAAAAAAGTTGTGAGTGTCAAAGTAGCCGGGATGAGTGCAGCAAAAGACTTAGAAACAGCTGGCGGAACCCCTTGCGGCATATTGATGACAAATTTCTTTTGGACAAAATAGCGATAAATTTCAGCCGACAAAAAGCCTGTGATCATTCCAAGGAACATTCCCTTTGCGCCTAAACGATCGACTGGGATGACGCCTGCAATGGATGCACCGCCCTCTTGTTCTAGTAAAAATGGCGTAAGGAGTAGAAAAGAGGCTAAAGCGATCACACCGCCAAAGACAGCTTCCACATCATAGCTTTTCGATAAATAGTAGCCAATCCCAAATACAACAAACACACTCATAATGCTGATGGTCGCACTCGGTGCGATATTCAGTGCAGACTGAACACCTTCCAGTGCTGTTTGACTCATGATCTTATCTAAAAATGGCAAATTCATTAATACGACCATGATGGAACCAAAAATTGTTAATGGGAACGCAAGCATAAAGGCATCCCTTAATACCCCTAGATAGCGATTGTTGTTCAATCTCCCAGCAATCGGAACCAAAATCGCACTTATTTTATCAAACATTGGTTTCCCCCCTTGTTTACACCCTTTATTGTTTCAGTGATTGCAATATCGGTAAGAGCTCTCCCACAAGCTCTTTTATTGTCAGCGTTGACATGAAATGATCTTCGGCATGCATGAGCAGCAAGGAGAATGAAATCGTTTCTCCGCTTGCCTCTTGCTGTACCATCTGAAAATGGATATCATGTGCATTCCGCAAGTCATCTTCCGCTTCTTTGAGAAGGTCAGATGCTACTGTTTCATGACCTTCTCTAAATTGTTTAAGAGATTGAAGCAATTTGCTTCGTGCATTTCCGCTGTGTAAGATCAATTGAAAACTGATTTGTTCTTCCGTGAGTCCTTCGAGTGTTTTCTTTTCCATCCTTTAAGATTCCCCCATCAATGAAACCGCTTGTTCATACGCTTTTTGTCCATCTGCTAGCCCATACGCCTGCATATCGATGACCTCTACTTCAATCCCATATTTTTGAGCTTCTTTTTGAAGATCCCCTTTTAAAAAGCTCATTTGCGGTCCAATTAATACAACATCGGCATGTGCCATTTCTTTTTTCGCTTGGTCTTGTCCGACTGCCCAAATCTCTGCTTCTTCCCCTATAGACTCAGCATGTGCCTTCATCTTTGTGACTAGTAAACTCGTAGACATACCTGAACTGCATGCTAATAAAATACGTTTCATTTCTCTCACCCCATTGTTGTAATAAAAGCGCTTCCAGTTAATATTATATATTTTTATTTTTAAATGTCTAGACATTTAATTTTATATGTATGTATTTTATTTTAAAAATGACCGTATCATTATTCATAACAAGCTTTCAGAACAAAAGAGATCTCATCCAGATATGAACGAGACCCCTTTTCTTTTAAAAAATACTCTCCGAATGAACCATAAAGTAGCTTCTTCTTCAGAAGACAGTCTTTGAGAACTTTGTTAAAATAAGTGCTAATGACTTAGCTCATTCAAAAATCCATAAATCATGAGAAGTAACTGCCCCGAGATGGAAACAGATGCTATTCCCACTCAATTTGATGGATAGGTAAACGTCTTTTGCTGCTACTTTTCGAATCTATTCATATCTTTGCAATCAAAATTTGTGTAAAGCCTGTAAAAGAAACGAGCATATTTGAATAGGGCGTATAAACGGATAAAAGCGTGTGAATGTTTATACACACGCTTTTCACTAGTCTTCACATGCACATACTAGATCATAATTTGATGTTGTGTTATCCTCTGGGCCCAGCCCGTGATCATCACGATTATCCTTTTCCTGCTTGGAATCCAGGGTACTTGGTCATACCGCCGTCTACATATAACGTCAATCCTGTCACATAGCTCGCCTCTTTTGATGCAAGCCAGACAGCACATGCTGCCACTTCTTCCGGTTTTCCGATATAACCAATCGGTATCAGCTCAATGACGCCCTTTTTCAATGCTGGATCATCAAATTTTTCGGCATTGATCGGGGTATCAATTGCGCCTGGTGCAATGCTGTTTACGCGAATTTTTTTAGGGGCATATTCTAGTGCCAGCGTTTCCGTCAAAAGCTTGGCGCCTCCTTTACTTGCTGCATAATGGACAAAATGAGGCCACGGAATTTGCTGATGGACCGACGACATGTTAATAATCGATCCTTCTATCCCGTGTTCCGTCATATACTTCAGTGCATCACGGCACCCTAAAAACATACCTGTTAAATTGGTGGACATCACTTTGTTCCAGTTATCTAGCGTCATTTCAGTTGAAGGAACTTCATTTTCAATTCCTGCATTATTGATCATGACATCAAGACTGCCATATGTATCGACAGCTTGATCAATCATCGCCTTCATATCCTCTTCTTTTGATACATCCCCTTGAATTTTGACAGCCTGTCCGCCACTTTTTTGAATCTCAGCAATCGTGTCGTCCGGGTTTTCTTTATCTGAGAAATAATTGATCACTACATTGGCTTTTTCTTGTCCAAACCGGCGTGCCATCGCCTGACCTATCCCTGTACCTGCTCCTGTGATGAGAACTGTTTTTCCTTCCAAATCTGGATACATTCGCTTAAACCTCCTATTTTGTAAAACCTAGCAACACACCGCCTGCGATAATCATCAAGCAGCCTGCAATGACAAAGCTTGTTTTTGATGCTTTCTCTTTTAATAAATAAATACCGCCTAAAGTCGAGATGACAATTCCTGTTTGAGACATGGAAAAACTTACTGCTACGCCAATGAGTGGAATCGCCAAAAGAAGTCCTAGATTTCCTGTCGACCACACAAGACCAGCAATGATATTTCTGAACGTATATTTGCTAAACGGGTCTTGCTTTAGACTAATCGCTAACGATGAAAGCAGCATGCCGACAGATTGCGGAACGAGCGCAGACCAGCCATCTATATGAAACCATCTTAAAATGACGACGTATCCGACGTAGCCTACGGTTGAGATGAGCAAAATGATGATTCCCTTTTTAAAATTGCCGCCTTCGTTCCCGCCACTCTTTTTTTGACCGAGGGATGTCATGACAACGCCAGCAATAATAAATAAAATGGCACAAGAACCAATAAGTATGACCGTCATGGTCTGCCATTCTTTGAAGACGATGACACCAAATAATGTCGTGCTCACAAGCTGCATACCCGTTGATAAAGGAACAGCCTTTGACACCCCTAGAAAGGCGACACTTGATAGCTGATTCATTTGCCCAATACTCCAAAAGATCCCAGAGATAACGGAAACCGCAAAAATAAGCGGTGTCAGTTCCGGCATTTTGATCAAATAGGCGCCGATTGAAAACAAAAAAGCGCCGAGGGTAATGCCGAGTGTTTGCTGATAGGCATTCCCGCCAAGTTTGACACTGATGAGAACAATACTTCCCCAAAATATCGCTGGGAGAAGTGCATATAAAATGCCCACTTCTATCCCTACTTTCTGTTCTTTTTTACTTAGCATCCCTCTTTTTCGGATTTTTAGCCGAATAGATATAAACACAAAAAAGACCTTACCAAAGGTAAGGTCACAGCGTGTAGACAAACCCTCGCATTCGTTGTCAGTCCTGCGTGCTGGTGCTCACGAATGTCAAATTCGCTTCGCTCCAGTACTCGGCCTTCCTAGCCCGCAAAGGTTTTCTATCACGCTAAAAAGAAGACAAAGGGCTAAAATCAAGTTCATTTTAGCCCTTTGTCAACAATCTAAGACCTTACCAAGGTAAGGTCTTTTGAGGTTTTATACTTATTTCATCCATTCAGTATGGAAGACGCCTTCTTTATCTGTACGCTCATACGTATGTGCGCCGAAGTAGTCACGCTGTGCTTGAATTAAGTTAGCTGGAAGGACAGCTGTACGATAGCTATCAAAGTAAGCAAGTGCACTTGAGAATGAAGGAACAGGAACACCTTGTTCTACTGCAAGTGAAATCACTTTACGAAGTGATGATTGATAGCTTTCTACGATATCCTTGAAGTAAGGATCAAGCAATAGGTTTTTCAATTCAGGGTTACGGTCATATGCTTCTTTGATTTGCTGCAGGAAGGCTGCACGAATGATACATCCACCACGGAAGATCATCGCAATTTCACCGTATTTCAAATCCCAGTTATACTCATCAGACGCTGCTTTCATTTGCGCAAAACCTTGTGCATATGAGCAGATTTTACTCATGAAGAGAGCTTTTCTAACAGCTTCGATTAATGCTTGTTTATCTTCAGCTGATTGAGTTGGCTCAGGCCCTTGAATTAATTGACTTGCTTCCACACGCTCATCTTTCATCGCAGAAATAAAACGAGCGAAAACAGACTCCGTAATGATTGGAAGCGGGACACCTAAATCAAGTGAGCTTTGGCTTGTCCATTTTCCAGTTCCTTTTTGGCCAGCTTTATCTAAGATGACATCTACTAGCGGCTGGTTCGTTTCCTCATCCACTTTTGTGAAAATGTCAGCTGTGATTTCGATTAAGTAGCTGTCAAGTTCGCCTTTATTCCACTCTGAGAATACTTCATGAAGCTCATCTGCTGATAAACCAGCGACATGCTTCAAGATAAAGTATGATTCAGAGATCAATTGCATATCTCCGTACTCGATACCGTTATGAACCATTTTGACATAATGTCCTGCTCCATCTGGACCGATATACGTTGTACAAGGCTCACCATCTACTTTCGCAGAGATGGCTTCTAAAATTGGTTTCACTAGCTCGTGCGCTTCTTTTTGACCGCCAGGCATGATAGAAGGACCTTTAAGTGCGCCTTCTTCACCGCCAGAAACACCTGTACCAATGAAGTGAATACCACTTTCCGCAAGCTCTTGGTTACGTCTTTGTGTATCCTTGTAATATGTATTTCCACCATCAATTAAAATGTCACCTTTCTCTAGGTGAGGAAGTAATGATTGAATGGTTGCATCTGTTGCTGCGCCTGCTTTTACCATTAAAAGAATTTTACGCGGCGTTTCAAGCGATTGAACAAATTCTTCAATGCTGTATGTGCCTACAACGTTTTTCCCTTGTGATTCTTGAAGAAACTCTTCTGTTTTGCTGCTAGATCTGTTATAAACGGACACGGAGAAACCGCGGCTTTCAATATTTAGGGCAAGGTTTTTCCCCATAACGGCTAGTCCAACGACACCGATTTGTTGTTTTGACATAATTCTGACGTCCCTTCTAACACACTATATTGATTACTGCTGAAATGATGTACCCTTTGAAATTACCACAACATCACCTCTTTTATCAAGTTTTCAGGCTAGTCATTTCCTCTTTCGTCCTGAAAAAAGTCTTTATTAAAACTTGTACCACTTGTTTTGCTCTCTTTTTCCTTAATGGTCACTCCTCTTTGAATGAGTGGTTTACCGTATTTTTCTTTCAGTCCGTCTAAAAGAGATTGGAGCGGTTCGTCTTTTGCATCTTCTGTATAAGAGAATAAATCAAGCTGCTTGACGGCTGATTTTCGTTCCACAAGATCGGTCCCCGTCACGCCTAAAAGTCTTACTGGCTGGTCATTCCAATGCTTTAGGAATAGCTGCTTTGCCGCCTCAAATAGATCTTCCTTTCGATCAGTAGGATTCGTGAGTGTGACGCTCCGTGTGATATTTTTCCAGCTTGCATACCGAATCATAATGAGCAGCCGGTTTGCCATCACTTCTTTTCTTCGTAATCTGGCACTCACCGATTGCGACAGTTTCTCTATTAATGAGACGAGTTCATCTGTATCATCAGAATCGTGAGGAAGAGTGGAAGAATTGCCGACAGATTTAAATTCGTATATTCTTTCTGGATCGACAATGCCGTCATGCTCTCCGTTTGCCTTTTGCTTTAACCTCGGTCCATTGATGCCTAATAACTCTTTCAGCGCATATTCATTCGCTTTCGCTAAATCTTCAATTGTATGAATTCCGATGGTTTTCAGCTTATCTGCCGTTTTCTGTCCAACCCCATGCATGTCACCTGCAGGGAGCGGCCAGAGCATTGTCGGGACATCTCGTTTACGCAAAATGGTAATGCCCATTGGCTTTTTCCAATTAGACGCCATCTTCGCTAGAAATTTATTTGGTGCAATGCCAATACTCGAAGGAAGCATGAGCTCTTCTACTAGCCTCGTTTGAATATCATGAGCGGTTTTCACGGCATGCTCAGCATAAGGTGTATCGGTTAAATCAATATAGCCTTCGTCAATTGAAACGGGTTCAACTAAGTCACTATATTCTCTTAATATGGTAAACATTTCTTGTGAGGAGCTGCGGTACCGGTCGAAGTTGGGTGTACGCACAATCAGTCCCGGACATAGCCGCTTCGCTTCCCAGAGTGGCATCGGCGGCTTCACCCCGAGTGCTCTTGCCTCGTAGCTGCAGGTCACAACAATCCCTTTGCGCTCTTTTGCATTTCCGCTAATGGCTAAAGGTTTCCCTCTCAAAGAAGGATCATACGCCATTTCTACCGATGCATAAAAACTATTCATATCAATATGAAAAATGATTCGCCCCTTCTTTTGAGAATCAGCCATTTGCTTGCCTCCTTAGGTGATCTACTTTCCTTCACTTCACCGTAATTTCACCTGTTTGTTCCATTAGACATTTCATATGGTGTATAGTACACTGTGAGTAATGAAATGGATGTGATAATCATGATTATTGATACATTCAATGAAGTCTTTTTCCTTGTTGAATTCTTTACGATTATTCTTCCAGCGCTGACCGCCATCGGTATTGCCTTCTTATTAAAAGACTGCCGAATGAACGAGCACCTCGGAGGACATCGTTTAGAAGAGTTGGATGCATCTTGTTTGAATCGAACAGACTTTCTGTTTATCATATATGATCGCATTACAACTTGGATTAGTAAAGTCATTCGAATGAAAAGATCATCAAATGATGATGAAGACCATTCGCTTCCTCTCTCTTATTAGATTTTATTATTGAGGAGGAAACGAATTGAAACGTTTATTGACTATTTGTACGACTTTATTTTTGATGATGGTAGCGTCACCGGCATTTGCTGCAAGTGCGCAAACAAATACAAGCTCTGATGGGTTTTTCCATCATTATTTTGTTCAGCCTTTTTCTGAGTTGATTATCTGGCTTGCGAACTTTTTCCATGATGACTACGGTTTATCTATTATGTTCGTGACATTGATTGTCCGGTTGCTTATTTTCCCGCTTTTTGCAAACCAATTTAAAAAGCAGAGAGTGATGCAAGAGAAAATGGCACTCGTTAAGCCTCAGATTGACCAAATACAAAGCAAATTGAAAAAAACGAAAGAACCTGAAAAACAAAAAGAACTGCAAATGGAAATGATGAAAGTATATAAAGACAACAATGTGAACCCGCTGGCAATGGGCTGTCTGCCGATGCTGATTCAAATCCCAATTGTTCTTGGCTTTTACTCGGCAATCCGCTCAACACCTGAGATTGCGACGCATTCGTTCTTATGGTTTAACTTAGGACAAACTGATCTTTTGGTGGCGATCTTTGCAGGGGCCATGTATTTCTTGCAATTTTACGTCACACAAAAATTCGCAAAGCAATCAGGTACCCAAACAGAAGCTGCACTGAAACAAGCAAAAATCATGGGCATGATTTTCCCAGTCATGATGCTGTTTCTATCAATTAATGCTCCCGCTGCACTTCCTTTATATTGGATGACAAGTGGACTTTTACTCACCATTCAAACGATTATTTTAAATGTGATGTACCAAAAATCAAAAACAAAAGCTGCGGCAAACGATTCAATTAACCCAGCAGCTGAATAAATGATAGCCCCCTTACCCGAACATGATAAGGGGGCTTTATTTATCTTCTGTAGAGCGCAACAAATAAAAGATGCGTGAGCTCCGGCACGCAAAATGGCCCCTTATCCATGGATAAGGGGCCTTTGTTTATGCCAATTCCTCTTTCAATCGCTCAGGCAATTGATCAAGATTCTCGATTTTCCCAAGAAACTTATTAGGGTCCACTTGTAAAATCATCTTGTTCTCTCTCTCAACGACGCCGAAGAAATATTCAGATGCTTTTGTGTTCATATGAAATGGCTTGATCTCACTTAGCTCGATATCAATGATATCTTTTGCATCAGAAACAAGGCAGCCAATCATTTGATCGTTTAATTCAAATAGTAGAACCTTAGACTGTTCGGTTACATCCAGAGGTTTTCCGTGCAGCATGACACCTGTGTCACTGACTGGAATGACCTCTCCTCTTAACGACATGAGTCCTTTAATCTCTTTTGGAAGGTTCGATACTTCTTGTAAATAAGGGACCTTCTCAATTGAGCGTATATGTTCTACGCTGATACCAAAATCCTCTTGTCCCACCTGGAAAATAATGATCTTTTGCGTGCTCACAGAGTCTCCTGCCTTTACGATGGATTTGTCGTTTCTTCGATAATGGCGAGAACCATTTCAGCTGTCTTGACTAATTCTTCAATCGGCATTTTCTCATTTTTCGTATGAATATCTTCATATCCAACAGCTAGGTTGACGGTCGGGATGCCGTTTCCAGCAATGACGTTTGCATCACTGCCTCCCCCGCTTGTCTGTAGTTCTGAAGGACGGCCAATTTTCGCAGCCGCTTTTTTCGCCACTTCAACGACTTGATCGCCGTGTGAGAATTTAAAGCCTGGATACATGATGTCAATTTGTACATCGGCACTTCCGCCCATTTCTTTAGCGGTTTTTTCAAAGGCTTCTTTCATTTTCGCTACTTGCGCTTCCATTTTTGCCGGTTCTAAAGAACGTGCCTCTGCCAAAATATCCACTTGATCACAGACAATATTCGTTTGTGTTCCGCCTTCAAAGCGGCCGATATTCGCCGTTGTTTCTTCATCAATGCGGCCAAGCGGCATGCTCGCGATCGCTTTTGATGCAATCGTAATCGCAGAGACGCCTTTTTCAGGTGCCACACCTGCGTGAGCTGTTTTTCCGTAAATGGTTGCACGTACTTTCGCCTGTGTTGGCGCAGCCACGATAATGGTACCGACCTTGCCATCTGAATCAAGGGCATAACCATATTTTGCTGTCATCAGTTTCGGATCTAACGCTTTTGCTCCTACAAGTCCTGATTCTTCACCAGCTGTAATGACAAATTCAATCTTGCCATGCGGTACATTTTTCTCTTTTAGGACACGGATCGCTTCAAACATCGCGGCAAGCCCTGTTTTATCGTCAGCACCAAGAATGGTTGTGCCATCTGTCTTGACATAGCCGTCTTCAATGACTGGCTTAACACCATTACCTGGTACAACTGTATCCATATGAGAAGTAAAATAAATCGTATCTGCCTCTTGATTCCCTTCAAGTGTGCAAATAAGATTGCCTGCTCCATGGCCGGTTGTCTCTTTTGAATCATCTTCAACTACATTAAGCCCTAAACCAGTAAATTTCTCTTTTAGGACTTCAACAATTTTTTCTTCATGTTTCGTTTCTGAATCGATTTGAACAAGTTCTAAAAATTCGTCTAATAAGCGTTTCTCATTGATCATGATGATGTTCCTCCTCTTATAGCGGCATGTTTCCATGCTTTTTTAACGGTCTATCTTCTACCTTACTGCGAAGCAGGTCAAATGAGCGAATGAGCCGCTCTCTCGTTTCATCTGGCATTAAAATATCGTCGATTAATCCTAATTGTGCTGCCTTCATGACACTAGGTTCATTGTCCACCTCACGCAAAGCAGGATGAACAATTTCGTCTGCAAACGATTTTCCCATGACATCAATTTCTGCCTCTGGCCATGCATACACAAAGTCAGCACCTAAGCCCTTACTATTCATCGCAACGTATGCACCGCCAAACGCCTTTCGCAAAATCACAGTGATCTTTGGAACGGTCGCCTCAGCGTACGCATACAGAAGCTTTGCGCCGTGGCGGATAATGCCTGCATGCTCAGCTTTCTCACCTGGCAAAAAACCAGGAACGTCCACAAGGGTTAAAATGGGAATATGAAATGCATCGCAAAATCGAATAAACCGAGCCGCTTTATCAGCAGCATCGAGGTCAAGGCTTCCTGCCAGCACCTTAGGCTGATTGGCTACAAGACCAATGGAAGACCCTTGTAATCTGGCAAAACCTGTGACGATATTTTTGGAGAAACAACGCTGCGTTTCAAAAAATGAGCCGTGGTCGGTGATCGCTGTCACCACTTGTTTGACATCATAAGTACGTGATGGCTCCTTCGGCAAGATGTTCCCAAGATCGCTCGCATCATGCTTTTGCACCTTACGATGAATGACAGGCCGTCGTTTCGTTGGTATGTACGTTAAAAGCGTTCGAACTGCTTTTAACACGTCTCTCTCATCTTTCCCTGTATAGTGCACATTCCCGCTTGTTTGATGCTGAACTGCTGCACCTCCAAGCCGGTCAGGACAGACCGTCTCTCCTGTTGCTTTTTCTATCACTTTCGGACCAGTTAAAAACATATGAGCTGTTTGCTCCGTCATGAATACAAAATCCGTCAATGCAGGTGAATATACTGCACCTCCCGCACAGGAGCCTAAAATAACGGATATTTGCGGAATTTGACCAGAGTACAGCACATTCCGTTTAAAAATCTGACCGTATCCCTCTAATGATACCACACCCTCTTGAATTCTCGCACCACCTGAGTCTTTTAGACCGATAACAGGCATTTGATTTTTAGCAGCCAAATCCATTAAAGCCGCTATTTTTTTCGCATGCATGTCCCCTAGCGAACCCCCGTACACGGTCGCATCTTGTGCATATACGCCTACTTGTCTCCCATGAATCAGTCCCGTCCCAGTGACAACGCCATCCCCTAAATGTTCTGAGCGGTAGCCTTTAGCAAATGACTGAATTTCCATAAAGCTGCCTTCATCAAGAAGTTCATGAAGCCGCTGCCGAACAGTCAGCTTTCCTTTGTTTCGGTGAGCCGCTGCTCGTTTTTCACCGCCGCCCCATAAAGCTTTCTGGCGCCATTCAGACAAGTCATTGAACGATTCATGCATCTTCCTGTTTCTCTCCTTTCAAAGGCTCACACAATTCAATTAGCACACCTGACGTTTCTTTTGGTGAAATAAACGCAATGCGCTTTCCGTTCGCACCATTTTGTGCGCCCTTTTGAATGAGCTGTACACCGAGCTCGTCAAGTTGACTGAGATCAGCCTGAATGTCACCTGACTTTAATGCAATATGATGAAGCCCCTCTCCTCTTTTTATTAAAAAGGTATGTAATGTGCTGTGATCCGACATCGGTTCAATCAACTCAATGTGCAGATCACCTAGGGAAGTAAAAGATACTTTGACCCCTTGATTCGGAAGTACTTCTATGTCTGAAAATTCCCAGTTAAACAGCTCGGAGAATGTACGTGCTGTTTTTTGAATAGAAAAAACGGCAATGGCTATATGATCGATTTGATTCATCCGTTCACTTCCTTTGTACATCACTTGTCGCCTGCGTAAAAACGAGCTAGAATAAAGAAAGGTGCGCTCGTCGCAAAAACATTTGATTATAGGGGTGCGATATGTCTCAGAAATTCATGAAATTTATGGTATTGCTCATGATTAGCTTACTGTTAATTTCTTCACTTTTAGCAGGAGCGGCAGCCTTTTTATAAAGTGTTGATAAAAAGCAGACAAGCAGGTGATTCGTTTATTTAACGAATGGCCTGTTTGTCTTTGGCCAGCTTTTCAAATGCATCGCTTGATGTCGTGATCCATACCTTTGTACCAACTGGAAGCTGATCAAATAGCCGTTCTACATCTTGATTATGAAGCCGTACACAGCCTGCCGTAATAAATTTCCCTATCGATGTCTCATCACTTGTTCCATGAATGCCATAGGTTCTCCCGTCGGTTCCTCGCGCATCAAATCCAATCCACCTTCGGCCGAGTGGGTTATTCTTCGCGCCGCCTTCAATATTTTTTCTTCTGTAATAAGGATCTTTCGCTTTGATCATAATCGTAAATTCACCTTCTGGCGTTAAATCAGCTGTTTTGCCAGTAGAAGCCGGGTAGACTTTTTGAATTTTCCCATGATCAATATACGCAAGCTCATTCGTTTGTTTATTAATAATGACATACGGGTCACCTGGAAGCGGGTTTTGCCCGAGCGGCCAGATGGGTGAAAGGGACATGGTCAGCACAGTATAAAATAAAAGACGCATAGGCTCCTCCTTTTTCATTAGATTGACCAATGAAGGAGGAACTCATGCGTCTTTATTCTTTCATCCCTTTAAAATAGCTTTTCAGTACCAAATATTGTTCCATTTCCCCGAGAAAATGAAAGAGTGCGGCTCTAGCCTCAAATTCTTCACGTGTTTGCGGAAGCGGCAGTGCATCGAACTCTTCTTTCATATCAATCAGGCGTCTTAAGAACTTATGCGCCGTGTTCCCTGGGTGAATATGTTCTCGTAAATCTCTAATATATTCTGCAATGATTTGCCCATGCTCCGTTGTAACAGAAATGGACGTAATTTTCGGAAGCACCCGCTCAATGATTTCAAATTGCTTTTGTCTCATGTTGAAATAATGATAATACAGATTTTCATGTCTTAAGACATGATTTTCAACATCACGGTATGCAAGAGCTTTCGCTTCTTTAATCAATTGATGCGTCTCCGGAATTTCTTTTCCTGTCCAGTCTTGTTTTCCGGTCATTAAATATTGCTCGATTTCTTCAAAGATTTTCGCAAAATTCGCTTCAATTTGTTCACTGTATTGTTTCAGCTTTTTATCAACGCTAGGCATATACAGGTTCATAATGAGTGCGACCCCTACACCAATGGTGATGAGTAAAAGCTCATTCCAGATGAGATGAAGCGTAATGCCTCCAGACATATACAAATGAAGGATAATCACTGAACTTGTGACAATCCCTTCTTTAATCCGAAGCAAGACCGTTGTTGGAATAAAGACGAGCAGCATCAGTCCAATGACGAAAGGATGATACCCAATTAGATCAAAAAACAAATAAGAAAATAAGATGGCAAGACTGCATGCGGCAAAGCGGGCCCCAGATGCGAGGAGTGACCTTTTTTTCGTCACCTGAATACAAAGGATCGTAATAATGCCGGCAGCTGAATAGTTTTGCAGACCGAGCATTTGTGCAATATAAATGGCTAGAGCTGTTCCTAATGCTGTTTTCAGCGTTCGGTAGCCGATTTTAAACATGATGTGATTCACTCTTTTCTGTCTACTTTTGTGAAATGATGAACTTTTTTTACTTTCCCCATTATAATCAAAAAAAGAAGGAGATGTTAAGTCTCCCCCTCGTTTTTTCATTATAATATTTTTTGCAAGAAATCTTGAGCACGCTGTGAAGACGGAGATTCAAAGAATTCTACAGGATTTGCATCCTCTACAATTTTCCCATCATCCATAAAGATCACACGGTCTGCTACTTCTTTTGCAAAGCCCATTTCATGTGTGACGATCATCAGCGTCATCCCAGATTGAGCGAGCTCTTTCATGACCTCTAATACTTCCTTTACCATTTCTGGATCAAGAGCAGACGTCGGCTCGTCAAAAAGCATGATGTCTGGTGTCATCGCAAGGGCACGTGCAATGGCGACACGCTGCTTTTGACCACCTGACAGCCGGTTCGGATAATCATCTTTTTTCTCTAAAAGTCCGACCTTTTTTAAAAGATCCTCTGCCTGCTTGATGCTGTCTTCCTTCGATTGGTTCTTCACATTCATTGGCGCATACGTAATATTTTCTAGCACTGTTTTGTGCGGGAATAAGTGAAAATGTTGAAACACCATACCAATATTTTCGCGCACTTTTAGTGCATTTGTTTTTGGATTGGTAATTTCCGTCCCCTGAATCGTAATCACTCCAGAAGTCGGTTTTTCAAGTAAGTTAATACAGCGAAGAAATGTTGATTTTCCTGAACCAGACGGCCCGATGACAGCTACCACTTCGCCTTCTTTAATCGTGGTATCAATCCCTTTCAACACTTCATTTTTACCGAAAGATTTTGTGAGTTTCTCTATTTTAATCATTTGATTTTAACTTCCTTTCCACCGATTTGCCGACGAAGGTAAGAATAAGCACGATGACATAATAGATGAGACCCGCAAAAATAAGCGGTTCAAGATAGTTATAGGTGACGGCACCTGCTTGATAGGCTCGTCTCATGACATCGCCCAGTCCAATGACTGTGACAATCGCGGATTCTTTTGTCAGTGTAATCGTTTCGTTCACTAGTGCTGGGGAAATATTTTTGAATGCTTGCGGAAGCAATAAGTCCTTCATCATTTTAGCATACGGGATACCTAAAGCAACGGCTGCTTCTTTTTGCCCTTTATCAATAGCATTGATTCCTGCACGAATGATCTCAGAAACGTACGCCGCCGAGTTTAGTGAAAAGGCGGCTACAGCAGCCCAGTATTGATCAATTTGAAAGCCGAGCAGCTGGGGAAGACCAAAATAAATAATCAAAAGCTGAAGCACAAGCGGTGTGCCTCGGAAGATTGACGTATAAAAATCGGCAAGCCAGATAAGCGGCTTAAATACACTAATTTTACAGAGCGTTAATAAGATCCCTAAAATAAAACCAAGGAACAGTGATACCACAACAATAGAAAGCGTTACTTTAAGACCTTCTAAAATAAAGGGCATCTGAGGTATTACATCTTTAAAATCCATCACGATATTCTCCTTTTTTCCTTCAGATAAAATCAAAGAATAAACAGGAAAAAAGTTCAACACATGTTGAACTTTTCAGCGCTTTCTACTTGATTTTCATGAATGACGCTGATCCTTTTCCTGACTTACTTTTCATCAGCAAACCATTTTTTAATGAGTTTATCAAGTTCGCCATTATCCTTCATTTCTTTTAATGATTTATTGAATTTCGCTGTTAAGTCGCTATTTTTTTTGAATGCAATGGCTGAACCTTCGTTTGAGCTATTCAATCCAAATGCTTGGAAATCTTTTTCCTTTTTCAAGTAGCCAGCCGCTACTTTATCTTCAATAATGGCTGCATCAAAACGGCCTGCTTTAATTTCTTGAATGATATCAGAGATTTTATTACGATCTTCAACCGTTAAGTTATATTTCTTTTGCAATCCGTTTGCTTCATCTTGCTGGATAGAACCTAATTGAACGCCAACCGTTTTGTCTTTTAAATCTTTCTCTGTTTTTATACCGCTAGATTTTTTTGATACAACCAAGTTTTCAGCATTGTAGTAAACATCTGAGAAATCAACTTGTTTTTTACGCTTTTCAGTAGGTGTCATGCCTGCAAGCACAATATCAGCTTTATTTGTTTTAAGAGCTGACACGAGGCTTGCAAAGTCCATATCTTGAATTTCTAGCTTGTAGCCGTTCTTTTTCGCTAGAGCTGTAGCAAGGTCGACATCAAAACCGATAATTTTATCACCGTCTTTTGATTCAAATGGTGGATAATCTGCTGAAGTCGCCATAATGAGTGTTTTGTCGTCTCCTGATGCGTTTGAATTATTAGAAGAAGTTCCGCATGCTGCTAGTGCAGCTGCAAGACCAGCTGTCATAAGTAATAATAACCACTTTTTCATATGATAATGCCTCCTAGTATTTAAAATCATGAGTAGATTTGAATATTTATTCACTATAATGTATTTTAAACACTTTCTTTTTGATATGCAATAGTATTTTGCTAAAATTATTTTGATTCGTATATCATATAAAACAAAAAAACAGACCGATCAAAAGACCGGACTGCCTCTAAATGATTCATTCAAAAGTAACATGTTACACTTCTTCGCAATACTCATCGAAAGCGGCTTGAAGTTTTGACACCACTTCCATCGGTTCATGTCCTTCGATTTCGTGACGTTCGACCATTTTAATGATTTTCCCGTCTTTTAATAGAGCAAATGATGGTGAAGATGGCGGGAAGCCTTCAAAGTATTCACGTGCTCTTGCGGTTGCTTCTTTGTCCTGTCCAGCAAACACTGTGAGCAATTGATCTGGACGCTTATCGTAATGAACAGAATAACCAGCCGCTGGTCTAGCAATACCGCCTGCACAGCCGCACACTGAATTCACCATGACAAGTGTCGTTCCTTTTTTCGTCAGTGCTTCATCGACTTCTTCAGCTGTAGTCAGTTCCGTATAACCTGCCTGTTTAATCTCTTCTCGTGCTTGTTTCACAATATCATTCATAAATAAATTAAAATCAATATTCATAACCGTCCACTCCTTCTACGTACCAAACCATTTTAACTACATCATATCAAGGAAAACGCCGGCGGGCAAATGTCTTGTTTCGCCCCCTTCACTTTTTTCAAACGTCGTTTATGACCTGTGGAATTGGGGAAAAGTGATAGTAAAGTGATGAAAGGGAGAACTGCGTGATGGCACAATTCAAAAAAGCGATACTCATTTATAACGGAAATGCTGGACAAAAAAACATGGAAAAAACACTAGGTCAAACAGTACCTCTTCTTTCTTTACATATTGATGAACTCATCCTTAAGCCTACAAAACAGCCGAATGATGCCTATCATTTCTGTCGTGAAATGGATGAGTCGGTTGAATTGCTGATTATACTTGGCGGAGACGGAACCGTCCATGAATGTATGAATGGAATTGGCGGTTTAGAAAAAAGGCCGACTGTAGCGATCTTACCTGGCGGGACGTGCAATGACTTTTCTAGAACGCTGGGCATCCCTCAGCAGATGCCAAAGGCCGCTCAAATGGTGATAGATGGCACTGAAAAAAAGGTCGATTTAATCAAAGCAGAGGATCGATACCTTTTAAATTTTTGGGGGATTGGTCTCATCGCAGATACCTCAAACAATATTAATGATAAAGAAAAAGCTGTCCTCGGAAAAATCAGCTACTTCACGAGCGCTCTTCGAACCCTTCAGCAGACAGAACCTTTCTACGTAAGCATTGAAACCGAAGAGGAAAACTGGGAAGAAGAAGCTGTGATTGTCCTTGTCATGAATGGGCACTTTATCGGTACAAATAAATTAGATCTGCCAAATGCTTCAATTGATGATGGAAAAGCCGAAATTTTAATTTGCAGAAATACGAGCTTCTCTGCTTTAAAAGAGATTTTTTCAATGAACCGTGAAGAGCTAGAGGATTTTAAAGGTGACCTGTCTCTTATTCAAGCATCCCGCATTCATATCCATACAAAAGAGGAAATGGATGCAGATACAGATGGTGAAGTATACATGACCGCTCCTTCTTCCCTTGAAGTATTAAAACAGCATTTGACCTTTATTGTTCCACCAGAATAAAAAAGCGCCTGCATCATTTCGATGCGGGCGTTTTTTTGATATAACGTCTGTATAAATATTCAAGTGCATACCCTAGCAGTGTACCTATCAGAAGGGAAATGCCTAATAAACTATTGGCGACTCCTTTAAATCCTCCTATCATCAACAAGCAATAGGCGATTTGAATGATTGAAACGATCGATATGATGAGCAGTAAGCGTTCAGGATGATTGCGTGATTTGGAAATATACCGAAGAAAAGCGAACGCAATGGCTGTGATAAACATCAGACCGATCGTAAGAAAAGCAAAAAAATCTAGTCCAGACATCTCATCGCTCCTTTCTGATTGATATGGAAATCCCCCTCTCATTGTGAGAAGGGGACATATAAATGAGCTTAATAGACGGACGTCTCTTCGTCAATGCCTTCAAGAATTTGTTTGATTCTTTGCAGGAATCTACCGCATACAAGACCATCGAGTACTCTATGATCTAATGAAAGACAAAGATTCACCATATCTCTTGCGGCAATCATTCCATTTACAATCATCGGGCGCTTTACAATAGATTCTACTTGTAAAATGGCTGCTTGCGGATAGTTAATAATCCCCATTGATTGAACCGAACCAAATGATCCTGTGTTGTTCACAGTGAAAGTGCCGCCTTCCATGTCACTTTGCTTCAGTTTGCCTTGTCTGACCTTGAAAGCAAGTTCATGTATTTCTTTAGCAATTCCCTTAATCGTTTTCTCATCCGCATCTTTGATCACTGGGACAAAAAGAGCATCATCTGTCGCAACAGCAATGGAGACATTGATCGCTTTCTTTTGAACAATTTTATCACCAGCCCACATGCTGTTCATTTCAGGGAATTCTTTTAAGGCCTGAGCCACTGCTTTGACAAAGAACGCAAAGAACGTCAAATTAAAGCCTTCTTTTGCTTTGAATTGATCTTTTAGCTGATTTCTTCTTGTCACAAGGTTTGTCACATCCACTTCCATCATCGTCCAGGCATGTGGAATTTCATGCTTGCTTCTTAGCATGTTTGCGGCAATCGCCTGTCTAATCGGAGTGACCGGCAGTTCAACATCTCCAGGCATTGAAGAGATGGAAGGAGCCGCTTTTGCTTGTGACGGCTTTGCAGGTTCTGTTTGACCCGTACCTTCACTCACAGGTGCTGCCGTTTCTTTTACGCCTCCACTTTCGATAAGCTTCAGCAAATCTTTTCTTGTGATTCTGCCGCCAGCTCCCGTTCCTTGAACAGCCGTTAAATCAATTCCGTGTTCATCTGCTAAACGCAGGACTGCCGGAGAGTATCGTTTCTTTTGACTCTGATCCACATTTGTTTGGTCAGGTTCTGGTGCTTCATCTTGCGCAGGCGCCTCTTCTATTTTCGCACTCTGCTGCGCACTGCCTTCTACTTCAATTTCACAAAACACTTCTCCTACTTGAAGTGTATCACCCTCTGCAGCCGCTAGTTTAGTGATTGTTCCTGTAAAGGATGACGGAACCTCTGCATTTACTTTATCTGTCATGACTTCCGCAATCGGATCGTATTTATTCACATGATCGCCAGGTGAAACGAGCCATTTGCTAATGGTTCCTTCTGTTACACTTTCACCAAGCTGAGGCATTTTCATTTGTTCAGTTGCCACTTTGAAACCCTCCTCTTTCTTAAAACGCCGCTAGTTCTCTCATTTCAGCTTCTACCTTATCCGGATTAACCATGAAGAATTTCTCCATTGTCGGTGCATAAGGCATTGCAGGGATATCAGGTCCTGCTAGACGTTTAATTGGCGCATCTAAATCAAACAAGCAGTGCTCTGAAATGATGGCAGCTACTTCACTCATGATGCTTCCTTCTTTTGTATCTTCTGTTAACAAGAGTACTTTCCCTGTTTTTGATGCCGCTTCAATAATCGCTTCTTGATCAAGCGGGTACACTGTACGTAAATCGAGAATATGAGCAGAAATTCCGTCCTTCGCAAGGCGCTCTGCTGCTTGGAGGGCAAAATGAACACAAAGGCCATATGTAATGACCGTAATGTCATCGCCTTCTCGTTTCACATCCGCTTTTCCAATAGGGAGCGTATAATCCTCTTCAGGCACTTCTCCTTTAATGAGACGGTATGCACGTTTGTGTTCAAAGAACAATACAGGATCTGGATCACGCACTGCGGCTTTTAACAACCCTTTGACATCATAAGGTGTAGAAGGCATCACAATCTTTAAGCCTGGCTGATTGGCAAAAATGGCTTCGACCGATTGTGAATGATAAAGCGCCCCGTGTACGCCGCCCCCGTAAGGAGCACGAATGACCATTGGGCAGCTCCAATCATTATTGGAACGATATCTAATTTTTGCAGCCTCTGAAATGATTTGGTTGATGGCTGGCATAATAAAATCCGCAAATTGCATCTCTGCGATCGGACGCATTCCATACATAGCAGCCCCAATACCTACACCTGCAATCGCTGATTCGGCAAGAGGTGTATCCATGACGCGCGCTTCTCCAAATTGCTCGTAAAGACCCGCTGTTGCTTTAAATACGCCGCCTTTTTTCCCGACATCCTCTCCGAGCACAAACACTTTCGGATCTCGCTCCATTTCTTCTTTCATCGCTAGTGTAATAGCGTCTATATATGACATAACAGGCATTTTTCTTCCCCCTTACTCCGCATACACGTAACGAAGTGCGCTTTCTGCATCGGCATAAGCTGCGTTTTCCGCTTCATCAGTGGCTTCGTTTACGATTTGCATGATTTCTTTTGTCATCTCTTCTTTCATTTCAGAAGTCATGACATTTCCTTCGATTAAGTACGTTTCATATTGAATGAGCGGATCTTTCTTTCTTGCTTCGAGCACTTCTTCTTTTTCTCTATAGCTAGAATCATCGTCATCACTTGAATGCGCAGTTAACCGGTAAGAAATGGTTTCGATCAATGTTGGGCCTTCGCCTCTTGCCGCACGGTCTCTCGCTTCTTTGACCGCTGCATACACTTCAAGCGGATCATTTCCATCAACCGTCACACCAGGCATTCCGTACCCTATTGCACGATCTGAAATACGCTCACATGCCACTTGTTTGTCATACGGGACAGAAATCGCATACTTATTGTTTTCACACATGAAAATAACAGGCAGCTTATGCACCGCAGCAAAGTTGGCGCCTTCGTGGAAGTCTCCTTGGTTTGAAGAGCCTTCACCGAACGTGACAAAGCTAACAAAATTCTTTTGCTCTAGACGCCCGGCAAGTGCGATACCAACCGCATGAGGAACCTGTGTTGTCACAGGTGATGATCCAGTCACAATTCGGTTTGATCTTTGCCCAAAATGACCTGGCATCTGTCTCCCGCCTGAGCTTGGATCGTCTTTTTTCGCAAAACCAGACATCATTATATCTTTCGCCGTCATCCCGAATGCAAGGACAACCCCCATATCACGGTAATAAGGTAAAACGTAATCCTCTTCCCTATTGAGGGCAAAAGCGGCACCGACTTGCTGCGCTTCCTGCCCTTGACAAGAAATGACGAATGGAATTTTACCTGAACGGTTTAAAAGCCACATCCGTTCATCAATTTTTCTTGCTAGAAGCATTGTTCTATATATATCAATTGCTTGTTCATCAGATAATCCTAATTCATGATGACGCATGTTACTCATCTTATTTCCCTCCTTGATTAAAAATGGATCGCTTTCCCGTCAACAGCAAGGGCAGCCTCGCCAATCGCCTCTGATAAGGTTGGGTGCGGGTGAATTGTTTGTCCGACTTCCCACGGCGTTGCATCAAGTACTTTGGCTAATCCAGCTTCAGATATCATATCTGTGACATGAGGACCAATCATATGAATCCCTAAAATATCATCTGTCTTTTGATCAGCAATGATTTTGACGAATCCGTCAGACTCTCCAAATACAAGCGCTTTTCCGATGGCCATGAAGGGAAACTTCCCAATCTTGACTTCGTAGCCTTGCTCTTTTGCCGCCTGTTCAGTCAGTCCAACACTAGCGGTTTCTGGGTGAGAGTAAACACATTTAGACACGAGCGTTTCATCAATTGGCTTTGGATCTTGACCAGCCATATGTTCCACTGCAATCATGCCTTCATGTGATGCGACATGCGCCAGCTGAAGACCGCCAATGACATCACCTATTGCGTAAATATGCGACTCTTTCGTTTGATAATGCTCATTCACGACAATGCCTTGCTTTTCTGTCTGGATGTCCGTGTTTTCAAGTCCTATGCCTTCCACGTTTGGCACTCGGCCAACTGAGAGAAGCAGTTTCTCTGCTTCAAACGACTGAGTGTCTCCACCTTGTTCCACTTGGATCTTGACGAGATTCTCGTGCTTTTCGGCAGTATCTGGCAGAACCTTCGCATTTGTCACTAAGGTGATGCCCTTTTTCGTTAAAAGCTTTTCCATTTCTTTAGAAATATCTTGATCCTCTGTTGGTAAAATGCGATCTGCAAATTCGATCACTGTGACTTTTACGCCAAAATCGTTAAGCATGGAAGCCCATTCGATCCCAATCACGCCTCCGCCGACAATCAGCATGGACTGAGGAAGTTCTTGCAGTTCAAGTGCTTCGTCTGATGTAAGGATGTGTGTTCCATCCGCTTCAAGCCCAGGCAGGACGCGCGGTCTTGACCCAGTCGCAATGATGACCTGCTTTGGAATCAGCATTTCATTTTCATCGCCATTCGCCATTTCTACCGAGATGGTGCCTGGCATTGGCGAAAAGATCGAAGGGCCTAGGATACGGCCTATTCCTTCGTATACATCAATTTTCCCTTGTTTCATTAAGTGTTTGACGCCGCCTGCTAATTTGTCGACAATCTCTGTTTTTCTTTTTTGTACGTTGGCAAATTGTAAGGCAATTCCATTTGCTTCAACACCAAAATCAGCGGCACGTTTGACCGTTTGATAGACTTCTGCACTTCTAAGAAGCGCTTTAGATGGGATACAGCCTTTATGAAGACATGTTCCACCGAGCTTTGATTTTTCTACGACTGCTGTTTTCAATCCAAGTTGAGAGGCACGAATGGCCGCTACATAGCCGCCTGTGCCTCCACCAAGAATGACGAGGTCATATTCAGTTGCCATGACTTGTCACTCCTTTCTCCGCCTTTTGATCATTTGGGTATTCTTTTGGTGATTCTTCTTCTTTTAAAATGCGAAGCGCCCCTTCTGCTAAGGATTGCAATTCATTTTCACCTGGGTACACAACAACATCTGAAATCCAGTCAATGTATCCTCTAATGCTTGACGTAATTTGTTTGCTGTACGCAAGGCCACCTGTTAACACAATGACGTCAACAGCTCCTTTTAAAACCGCACTAGCCGCACCGATTTCTTTGGCAATTTGATAGCACATCGCTTCATAAATAAGCGCCGCACGCTCATCGCCTGCTTCAATCATGCGCTCTACTTTTACTGCATCTGTCGTACCAAGATAGCCCGCAAGACCGCCTTCGCCAATAATGCGTTTGAGCATTTCCTCTTGCGAATATTCACCAGAAAAGCATAAATTAACAAGGTCACCTGTTGGAAGAGTACCTGCCCGCTCTGGGCTGAAAGGACCCTCGCCATGAAGACCGTTATTCACATCAATGACTTTTCCTTTTTGATGTACACCAATCGTAATTCCGCCGCCCATATGGGTAATGATCATGTTCAAATCTTCGTAACGCTTTCCAAACGAAGCAGCCGTTTTTCTTGCGACTGCTTTTTGATTTAACGCATGAAAAATGCTTTTCCGCTCAATTGTTGGCAGTCCTGAAATACGAGCAATTGGCTGTAGTTCATCTACGACTACGGGATCAACAATAAAAGCTGGAATGTTAAGGCCAAGTGCAATTTCTCGGGCAATAATTCCGCCTAGATTAGAGGCGTGCTGGCCAGCATACCCTTCTTTTAGATCTTCAACCATTTGCTCATTTACTTCATATGTGCCACCTTCAATCGGACGAAGAAGACCACCGCGTGCGCAAACTGCATCAAACTTTGAGATGTTCATCCCCTGTTCATGCAGTGTTTTCAAAATGGTTTCTTTGCGGAATGAAAATTGATCAATGATATGAGGAAACTGCTTGATTTCCTCATCTGTATGTCTTAATGTCGTTTCAAAAATAGATCGTTCATTATGAAACACACCGATTTTTGTTGAAGTAGAGCCAGGATTAATAGTGAGAATACGCCATTCTTTTGTCAGCAAAAACAAAACCTCCGTTTCAACTCATTCATCCATTTAGCGACGACTTAAAATATGTTGACCATTTTGCAGGAATTGGCTTCTTGATTTGCGCATTCTTTCAATTCGCTCTTCAGCCAATCGGTCTGCCGCTTTATAAGTTGGAATGGCATCACGGTTAGAGATTTCAATCACTCGCTCAATGTTTTGGTAAATGCCTTCTACTTTTTTCATTGCACGATCTGCATTATAGCCATAAAGCTCATCTGCAACGTTAATCACACCGCCTGCATTGATCACATAATCCGGTGCGTACACAATGCCCATTTCATGAATAAGATCTCCATGATGAGTTTCTCTCAGCTGGTTATTCGCTGCACCTGCGATGACTTTTGCCTTTAATTTAGGAATCGTCACATCGTTAATGGTTGCACCGAGTGCACATGGTGCGTAAATATCACATTCTTGATCATAAATATCATCAGGGTCTACCGCTTTTGCACCGAAGTCTTCTACAGCTCGCTGAACTGAGTCTTTGTTGATATCAGTGACGATGAGCTGTGCGCCTTCTTCATGCAGGTGTTTACATAGGTTGTAAGCCACGTTTCCAACACCTTGAACGGCAATTGTTTTTCCTTCTAATGAATCTGTACCGAATGCTGCTTTTGCAGCTGCTTTCATCCCTTTATATACACCGTAAGCAGTCACTGGAGATGGATTTCCTGAAGAACCAAATGCAGGAGAGATGCCTGTGACAAAGTCTGTTTCTTCATGGATAAGATCCATATCTTCTACCGTTGTACCGACATCTTCAGCGGTGATATAACGGCCATTTAATCCTTGAATGTAACGGCCAAAAGCACGGAACATTTCTTCATTTTTTTCTTTTCTCGGATCACCAATGATGACCGTTTTACCGCCGCCAAGGTTAAGCCCTGCCGCCGCATTTTTATAAGTCATACCTCTCGCAAGACGCAAGGCATCTTCGATAGCTGCTTCTTCATTTTCATATGTCCACATTCTTGTTCCGCCGAGTGCCGGCCCAAGTGTTGTATCATGAATGGCAATGATGGCTTTTAAACCAGACTGTTCATCCTGACAAAATACAAGCTGTTCATAATCGTATCGTTCCATATATTTAAAAAGTTCCATTTTCTATTCCTCCTAATACTTTCGCTTAATTAGATGTACAGATGGCAAGTGCAATTGAATAGAGCTTGCTTTCAGCTGAATCAGACCGGCTTGTTAAAGCAATCGGTGCTTTCGCTCCTGCCACCACAGCTCCCACTTTTGCATGAGCAAAGTAGATGAGAGATTTATAAAGAATGTTGCCTGCTTCAATGGTTGGCACAAGCAAAATATCTGCATGACCAGCCACATCACTCGTAATATTTTTATGAGAAGCTGCCGTTTGAGAAATGGCATTATCTAAAGCAAGCGGCCCATCAATCAGACAGCCAGAAATTTGACCTCTTCGATTCATTTGCGCAAGGCTTGCAGCTGTGAGCGTCGAATCCATCGCTGGGTTTACGACTTCTACCGCTGATAATACCGCCACTTTGGGCAGATGATTTCCGACAGCTTGTGCGACTTGAACGGAATTCACCGTAATTTCTTTCAGCATATTTAAATCAGGCGCAATGTTCATCGCAGAGTCCGTCACATAGATAAAACGGTCAAAGCCCGGTACTTCGAAGGCAGCAACATGTGAAAGGACACTCGCTGTCCGAAGTCCATATTCTTTATTTAGGACAGCTTTTAACAGTACGGCTGTCGGGACATGACCCTTCATGAGAATATCTGCATGATTTTCACTTACTGCCTGAACGGCAATTTTGGCAGATTCTTCGGGTGAATCTGAATGAATAATATCTATCCAGTCTTCGTTGATCTCATGCTGTTTGACTAGCTCCTTTAGGTTGCGTTTGTTTCCAACCAGCAGGAAGCGAGCGACTTTTCGTTCGATTGCCATTTTGATGGCATGAAGCACTTCTTCGTCTTCTGCATGAGCCACAGCCGCTGTTTTATTCTGCAGCTGCGAGGCTTTGATAATCAGATCGTCAAGCTTCATACTTGCCCACCTTTCCTTGTGCTCGGTTCCTCTTTTTATATGCAAGTTCCGTGCCAGCTTGAAATGTGTGAAAAATAAGCCTTTTTGCAAAGAAATTATGCAATTTCTTGCAGGTTACGTGCATGTTACTGCATGCTATCTTTTGCAAGCTGATACTTATCCATTTTATAGTAAAGATTTCGAATGCTGATCCCTAACGTTTTCGCTGTTTTTGTGCGATTGAATTGATGTTTTTCAAGGGTTTGTTTGATCAGCTGCGCTTCAAATGCTTCTACAGCATCCGAGAGCGTCTCCCCCTCAAATTGACTAACAGCCAGTTCCTGTTGCTCTTTTTCCTCATGCTCGTCTGACTCCATGAAGGCGATATGCGCTTCATCGATCCATTCTTCTTGCGGATTTAAAAAGATCATCGCTCGTCCAAGCACATTTTCAAGCTCTCTCACGTTGCCTGGCCAGCTATATGATCGAAGTCTATTAAGCGCACGATCTGTTAAGCCGCTGACGTTTCGCCCATAGTCTAAATTGATCTTCTGGATGAGGCGTTTACTTAATGATTCAATATCTTCAAGACGCTGTCTGAGCGGTGGAATCGATATCGGGTATCTGTTCATTCGATAATATAAATCCTCTCTGAACTTCCCTTCTGCCATCGCCTTTTCAATATTGACATTTGTCGCTGTGATCACACGCACATCGACCGGTATCGCTTTCGTTCCACCTACCCGAACAATTTCTTTTTCCTGCATGACACGCAGCAATTTCGCTTGTGTACTTGGCGTCATTTCACCGATTTCATCTAAAAAGATACTGCCGTGATTGGCTTCTTCAAACAGCCCTTTTTTCCCGCCACGCCTTGCACCAGAAAACGCTCCTTCCTCGTAGCCAAACAGTTCTGACTCTAAAAGAGTTTCTGATAAGGCAGCACAGTTGACACGGACAAAGCGATTGTACTTGCGATCACTTTCATTGTGAATGGCATGCGCAAACAGCTCTTTCCCAGTACCAGATTCTCCACGGAGTAAAATGGTTGCCGGCGTTTTTGCACCCAGCTTTGCCTGCTCAAGTGCGACAAGCATTTGTTCACTTTCTCCAATAATGTCTTCAAATGTGTACTTTGCTTCAAGTGTTCGGATGAGCTGTCTTGCTTTATTTAATTCATTCGTCAATGATTGAATTTCGGATACATCGTGAATGACCCCGACACTGCCTTTTAGAATGCCGTCAACAATAACAGGTGCTACATTGACGATGACATCTTTTTTGTTTGGACCGACCTTCATTCTGACGCCTCGAACAGGTCTTCTTGTTTCAAGCACCTTTAAGTGCATGCTTTCCCCTTCGGAAATATCAGCTCCTGCTGGTTTCCCCACGACCTCTTTATCCGTTAAACCGGTCATTTTCGTATAAGCACGGTTGATCAAAATACCTTTTCCCTGCTCATCGACAACCGATATGGCTTCATCTGATGATTGAATAATAGCCTCAAGCATCGTTCTCACTTCTTTGAGGTTCGTTACTTCCTCCGCTAGCTCCACCGCATCTGTTATGTCTTTAAAGATGGATAAAGCACCTAACATTCTCCCCGCGTCATCAATAATGGGCAGACGGGTGGTCACAATTTGAATTTGCTGATTCAAAAATTGCTTTTGGTTAAATTCCGGCTCCCTTGACCTTAATATATCGGGAAGTTTCGTGTTCGGAATCACTTCTCGAATGTGACGGCCAATCGCATCCTTTTGCGAACACCCCACCATTTTGGCAGCCGATCGATTAAACAGGACCACTTCTTCATCCATATTAATAAAAATCATGCCATCATTCGTTGCATTAAAAATGCGGTCATGTTTATAGGTTTGTTCCTTCAATATTTGAATAAGCTGTTGTTTCTCTGCCATTAATTCTGAAATGACGTATGCCATCGAGCTTGGCACAATCACAGCATGCTCTGGTTTTTGTTCAATTAATTCTTTCAGTACAGCAGAACTGCCTGTGGTTTCAATGATGATATCAATGTCATCTTTTATGTATTCTTTCCAATCCGTCGTCGTCTCAATTCCATTCTTTTTCGCTTCATCCATCCCCGGTGCCTCGAGATCAAGGTCGGCGATCGCAATGATTTGAACCGTATTTGTTTTCAGCAATGTTTCAAGCAGTGCTGATCCACCTTGTCCTGCACCGACAATCAAGACTCTCTGCATCCCGTTACCCCTTTATATGAAAAATTTTGCACACCATATTTTTCCGTTGCAAAAAATTGCACAACACCTATATTACCACGTTTTCCTTTCTTGACAAAATATTTTTTGAATTAGACAATGGAAGTAAATGACGTTTAAGGGGACATTTGATGGGGAGAATACTGGCATTAGTGATTATTTTAATACCTGGAGCCTTTGCAGCACTTGGCATTAAGCTGCTGCGTGACACTGTTTTCGGCATCATCATTGCACCATTTCCATATTTATGGCTGCAAGGAATTGCAGGGTTGTTATTTTTAGGGGGAGGTCTTTACGTTGTTGCAGGATTTATTTTATATAGGGACCGTAAACGAAATAAAGTAACAACTCGTTTTAAGCAAAGGTAATCATGAAAAAGACCCGCTGTTGATAGCGGGTCTTTATTTCATTTCTTCTCTTATTTTGACGGCTCGATCAGGAAAATCAGTAAAGATTCCATCAACACCCAATCTCAACATATTTTTTATTTGCTTCTCACTGTTTACAGTAAACGGTCTAATCACTTGTTGGTCCGCATGGAGAGCGGCTACTACTTCTTTTGTCACCCCAGCGCCCTTTATATTCGGATGGTAGCCCTTTGCCGGGATTGTTTTTAAATACATGTCCGGCTGATGAATCACATCCATTGTGAGGACCGCCAGTTCAATGTGCGGCATCAGCTTGTGAAAAAGAGCTAAGCTGCCGTGATGAAATGATGAGACAAGCACTCGATCCTCTATTTGAAAGTGCTCAATTTGCTCTTTTACTTTTTCTTCAATCCCTGGATATCGATAAATAGAGTTTTTTAATTCAATGTTGATCATAAAGGATGATCTCTGCGTCACTAGCTCTAATACTTCTTCTAAAAGAGGAATGGAGACCGCACCCGTTTCTTCATAGAAAGAATGACTGGCATCTCCTCTTTTTAACTCTTCATATGTATAGTCTTTCACTAACCCTTTCATATTGGTCGTTCGGTTCAGCTTTTCATCGTGAATGACAGCTAGTCTGCCGTCTTTGGTGAGCTGAACATCAAGCTCAATTCCATCCGCTCCAGAATGGAGTGCGTGCTCAAAGGCAATCATGGTGTTCTCTGGATAGTTTCCTTTAAACCCTCTATGTGCAAAAATTTTCGTCATATGCCACCTCTAAATATGATGATTACCTATATTATGACGTGTCTTTTTTTGTTTTGCCAGTTTGAGTACATAAAAAAACCTCTTCTGATAAGAGAGAAGAGGTTGACAGGTAAATTCGATCACGTAATCGCTCTGATGGCTTGCTCTGTCGTCTCTGCGTCAAGAGCAAAAAGGGAAGAAACAACTGCGACTGCTGTAACGATTGTTACACCTAACAACAACTTTTTCATAAGATAACCTCCACTTTCTTTTGAAGTATTTGTGCATCGAATTTCTTTTCAAGAAAACGAATGGCATTTTGATAATCATTTCGTTCCTTGAAGTATTTCGATATTTGTTCAGACAAATCCTCAAGCTCCACATATAATCTATTTTTTTCTATGTAGTCTAATTTTTCAGAGAATACGTCTGCTGCTCCACTATTTTCGCACATCAAATCCAAAATTTCAAATTTTACTATATATTCATTATTTTGGATATCACAGCTATATTGAATCCCCTCTTTAATATATTCTTTCGCCTCATGATCTCCTAAATGAACTAAGGCATTTGCGAGAACATATAAAGATTGGATGAAATAATGGCTATTGTCGCGATGAATTTGAATGCCCATCCCTTTTTTGGCGTATTGCGCGCTTTTTTCATAATCAGGTTTTGCGTAATAAAGAACCGCTAAATTGTGATAGCACTTCCCAATCAGCACTTCATTGTTAATGCGCTTACTTTTCTCAAGTGCCTCTTGGTACTTTTCCTCAGCTTCATCAAACTGTAGTAAATCAATACAGTTGCTCGCATGCAAAATCAAGCTGTCAATCGCCTGTGCGGTATATTCTTCATGCGCTTTAAACGTATCAATGGCTTTTTTAATATGATTAATGGAAATAAAATTTTGCTTCAGTTCGTAATAAATGGAAGCGACTTTATGATGAAAAGTTCCTACTTCAAGATCTTCATTCACACGTTTTAGCCGCTGCTCAGCAATCTTATAAAAACTAATCGCCTCATCATATTTTTTGACATAGGCAGCATATTGGCCTTTATAAAAGTAAAAATAAAAATTAATAATGTCATCTGCTTTTTCATCCAGCGTTCCGACACTTTTCATAATCTGATTGGCTTTTTCAATATTTCCAAGTAACATTTCATGTCTGCCGTCGACTAGCTGATAATAAAGAAGAACTTCTCGATCCTCATCTGTATTTTTTAGCAAATTCTGAATTTTCTCTTTATAGACAGCAGATTTTTCTAGGTCATTCTGAGAAATGACCCTCGTCCACTTGCTAATTTCGTTCGCAACCTCAGCAGAGTGGATTTTCAGCTTTCCCATAACCTCACCCTCTTCTTTTCATTATTATAGCATAGTAAAAGAATGTGAAAATTATTAAATTCGACAATGGGAATATTCAGTTCAAATGGCACAATCTCTAAGAAGCCAGTGACTTTAAAACGCCAACCAATCAGGTCAATAGAAATAGAACTTTCGATCTCATTTACTTTATTTACTAATTACATAAGACCTTTTCCTCTCATCCTTTTTCTTACGAATGAGCGTTTTCTTCTTCTATAAGCCAATTGATTAGCGTAGCTGATTACCACTATTTTATGTCCTATTCATTTTTTTCATGCTTTATTTTTCATTTTATTCTGAAAATAAAGCGACCCGTTTGTCCAATTTAAACATTAAAGATGATTTTATCAACATAACCATTTTTTAGCAATATTTTACAAAAATAAAAAAACGCCTCATTGAAGAAACGTTTTTTTATGGAAGGTGACTTAGCTTGCTCTATGCTCTAAACGCAGACGATCAGCCACCATGGCAATAAATTCGGAATTGGTCGGTTTGGCTTTTGACATGCTGACTGTGTAACCAAAGAGTGACGAAATGGAGTCAATATTCCCTCTGCTCCAAGCCACTTCAATAGCATGACGAATCGCTCGTTCTACCCTGCTGGCTGTCGTGTTAAATTTCTTTGCAATGTCTGGGTACAATACTTTTGTAATACTGCCGAGTAGTTCAATATCATTGTACACCATCGAAATGGCTTCTCTTAAGTATAAATAGCCTTTAATATGAGCTGGCACGCCAATCTCATGAATAATCGTCGTAATGCTCGCATCTAAGTTCTTACGTTTCGGTTCAGGTTTGCTGCGAAGGACACTGTTTTGGATAGATGAAGATCGATGGCTGACTTGTGTGCCGTTTCCACTGACTTGACGAATATGACCTACGAGGTTTTCCATATCGAATGGTTTCAAAATGAAATAGGATGCGCCCAAATCGACTGCTTTTTTCGTTACGTCTTCTTGTCCGAAAGCCGTCAGCATAATGACACTTGGCTGTTTGGTCATTTCATTGTTTTCACGGAGGCGTTCCAGTACAGCAAGACCGTCTAAATGAGGCATGATAATATCTAAGAGGAGAACGTCGGGCTCTTTATCTTTAAATAATGTCAGACATTCCTGACCATTATACGCCACGCCAAGTACTTCCATATCTTCCTGTCCCTCAATATACTCTGTCAAAAGGCCAACAAGTTCTCGATTGTCATCAGCTACACACACTTTAATTTTCTCCACGTTCTTTCCTCCCCAATGTCGATTCCTTAGTCTTTTGCATTTCTCTTCTGAGTGTTCAATTCGACAAAACCATGCTATCCCCTTTAAAAAAGTTTAATTTTCCGAATAATAGAGCATTATCTAGCTTTTTCTACGTTTTTCTTAATGAATCGACGATTATTGCAATTTGACAACACACTGTTTTTTATTTTGTCGAAAAATCTCTTTTTCCTTATTTTATAACATGATGGAAGAGAAAGAAAGGGTAGAAAAAAACTGCCGGAAGATTCGCGGCAGTTTTCATCAGCTTGCTTTTTTGTTTTTTTGATAAAGATCAATTCCTGCTTCTGACAGCATCCATTCAATGTGTACGCCGTATCCGCTTGTCGGGTCATTGACGAACACATGAGTGACCGCTCCAATGACTTTGCCATTTTGGATGATCGGACTTCCGCTCATTCCTTGAACGATTCCGCCCGTTTTGCTTAATAAGCGTTCATCTGTTACTTTAAGCACCATTCCTTTTGTTGCCGGGAATTTTTGCGGTGTTGTGCTGACGATTTTAATATCAAATTTCTCTACTTTATCATGGTCCACAACCGTTAATATTTCGGCTGGACCTTCTTTTACTTCATTTGATAATGCGACTGGAAGTGGTTTGTCTGCTACATGATTTTCAAGTTTTTCGGTTAACGTACCAAATATACCGAATGGACTGTTACGTGAAATATCACCTATCGTTTTTCTTTCGGAAGAAAACCTGGCCAATTTTTCTCCAGGGTTGCCTCCTGTCCCTTTTTCAATGGATGTGACAGTTGATCTGACAATTTCACCATTGTCGACCACGATTGGTTTTTTTGTATCCATGTCAGAAATCACATGCCCAAGGGCGCCATATTTTTTAGAAGATGGTTCAAAGAAGGTCATCGTCCCGATTCCTGCTGCGGAATCACGAATATAAAGACCGATTCGATAAGTACCTTCACTTGCATCTTTAGCGGGTGTTAATGTCGTTTGAAAGGTTTTATGGTCTCTTTTTATGAGTAAATGAAGGGTTTCCCCCGTTTTTCCTGCTTTCTGAATAAATGGGGTGAGGTCATTCATCTTCTCCATTTTCTGACCATTGATCTCAATGATCATATCCCCTGATTGAATGCCTGCAGCTTCACCTGGTGATTTTTTGCCGTCTGCTGTTGTGATTTGATGAAAACCGACAACGAGAACTCCGACAGAATGGAGTTTGACGCCAATGGATTGTCCTCCAGGAATGACTTTTAATTCGGGAAGAACATCGACTTTTGTTTTCTTAATAGGAAATCCTTTAAAATCATAAACAATTTCGGCTTTTCCCGCCTTTTGTCCCGTTACTTCAAGTTGATTCTTTTTCTCTGAAAGACTAAAGGCTGGTGAAGAAGCATTGGCTGACGCTTTAATGGATGTATCAATCGAATGCTTCTCGTGTTCAAATACTGCGACAGTTGTTGGAATGCTGATATATTCCTTCACTATGCTCATAAACCCTGTACTTATTAAAGAAACAAGGAGAATCACACCAATGGCTTTTCTCATCTTTTCGGGCATTCATTTTTCACTCTCCTCGCTCCTTACCCACACCAGAACATTAATGTTTTGGCTACATCTTTACTTTTGCCTTCTTAGCGAGGATTTATAACCGACACCTTTAGAAAATGATTGGATAAATTGATAAAAGAAAAAGACGATTTCATGCGTATATACGGCGAATATGAGACAATATAAAAAAGGCAGCTGTTGTTTCAGCTACCCTGTCGTTTTGACATCATTTGCTTGGTGCAGTAATTCTTTTGCATGCTGTTTTGTGAGCTCAGTGACTTCTACACCAGCAATCATTCGGCCAATTTCACTCACTTTTTCATCATCACTGAGTGGTTTGACGTTCGTCATTGTTCTACCAGCTTTAGCGCGTTTAGAAATAAAAAGATGTGTATCAGCCATTGCTGCGACTTGCGGCAGATGGGTAATACAGAGTACTTGTGAGCCTGCTGCTACTTTATAAATTTTTTCAGCAATGGCTTGTGCGACTCTGCCGCTAACGCCCGTATCCACTTCATCAAATATAATGGACGTCACTTCTTGTTTCGCTGAGAAAATACTTTTCACTGCCAGCATGACACGTGAAATTTCTCCTCCAGATGCTACTTTTGACAAAGATTTCATCGGTTCACCCGGATTTGTAGAAATGACAAATTGCGCTTGATCTATGCCATTTTTCCCGAGCTGTACGGGTTTTCCATCTAAAAGCGGGCAGTCCGTACTGCCAAAAGGTGCATATCGAATCGTAAAAGCGGTATCAAAAGAAGACTTCTCCATATATAAATCCTTCAATTCAGCTTGAATGTGCTTCGCCAGTTTTTTCGCCCATTTTTTACGGAGCTCTGACACGTTAAGCGCTTCAAGCAATGCATCCCGGCTTATCGCATCAAGTTTGTTTTTAAGTGTCTGCAAATGGCTGTCTCGATTTTGGATTTGGTCTATCTCCTCTTCAATCTTAGCCGCATATTCTAAAATTTCCTCAACGGTTGTGCCGTACTTTCGCTTCAGCTGCTTCATCTCATTTAGCCTAGACTCAATAAAATCAAGACGGGCTGGGTCAAATTCTAATTGATCAAGCATGCTGCGCATTTGAAAAGTAGAATCTTCTAATAAATAATAGGAGTTTGACACTTGCTCAGAGAGCTTTTTCAGATCGTCATTGATCTCAGAAACTTGCTCAAGCTCGCTTGAAGCCATCCCAACCCAATCAAGTCCTCCCTGCTCATTACGCAGAGCATTATACGCGTTTTGAAGCGAGGAAAAGATTTTTTCAAAATTGCTGATTTGATGACGTTCCTCTTGAAGTTTCTCATCTTCCCCAGGCTCTAATTGTGCCGCTTCAATCTCTTCCAGCTGAAATTGCAATAAGTCTAACCGGTGAACCATTTCTTGTTCATTTTCAGACAGCTGTTTGAGTTTTTGCGCCGTCTTCATATATTGATCATACGCTTCTTGATACTGCGAGAGAGCAGGTGCAATTTCTTCTGCTCCAAATTGATCAAGCAAATGCAAATGATTTTCATCCTCCATTAACAGCTGATTATCGTGCTGTCCATGTATATCAAGCAAAAGCCGGCCAACTTCTCTTAAAAGCGAGATGGTGACAAGCTTACCATTAATGCGGCAAATGCTTTTCCCGCTTTGATTGATATCACGGCGAAGAATCATCATTTCATCAGATGCATCAATTCCTTGCTCCTCGCAAAGGGCAAATACAGGATGATCTGCTGGTACAAGAAAAAGACCTTCCAGCTCTGCTTTTTTTTCGCCATAACGGACAAATTCGGATGATCCTCTTCCCCCTACGAGAAGTGAGACAGCGTCAATCATGATTGATTTTCCGGCACCTGTTTCCCCTGTTAGAACTGTGAGTCCTTTTTCAAACGAAACCGTTAACTCCTCAATGATTGCAAAGTTTTTAATGGTTAGTTCTGCTAACACTCATTTGACACCTCTTTTTGTAAACCTGATCTCTTTATAGAAGCTCTAAAATTTTGGACGAAACGGTATCCGTATCGTCTGGCGTGCGGCAAATGATTAAGATGGTATCATCCCCACAAATGGTTCCCATAATTTCTTCCCAATCTAAATTATCCATTAAAGCACCGATGGCTTGAGCGTTCCCAGGCATTGTTTTTAGAACGATTAAATGACTGGCAGCATCCATTTTAATAAATGCGTCCATTAAGGAACGCTTTAATTTTGATAACGGGTTAAACCGCTGATCTGCAGGAAGGCTGTATTTATATGTTCCGTTATTTGTTGGCACTTTGACTAAATGTAGTTCTTTGATATCTCTTGATACGGTCGCCTGTGTGATGTTATATCCATCCGCTTTCAAAATATCGACTAATTCGTCTTGTGTTTCGATTTCTTGGCTTGCGATAATTTCTCTAATCTTAATATGTCTTTGACCTTTGTTCATTTTGACCCCCCTAGGCGTTAGAATCTCAGTTTGTCTTTACGTTCTATGTTATATGATGCACACTTCAAAAAACAAGCATTACGTGAGAAACGGTCAATTCTGATCTTTTGACCATGTAAAAAGGAATAATAGCGAGCTATTATTCCTTTTGTTTCAATAATTCATGTGTCAGCCGGCTCAGGACTGTTTTTCTTTTCTTTCAATACGGCATGGGCTTCTTTGACGACTTTTTCAAGTTCAGATACTGGAAGTGCCGTATTCTCTTCTTGATCGGGATGCAGGACCAAGTGGAGGAGAAATTCGATATTTCCATCTCCGCCTGTAATCGGTGAAAACGAAACATCCTTTACATCATAGCCTTCTTTTGCAGCAAATTGATTCATTTCTTCTAGCACACCAAGATGTACAGAAGGTTCTCGCACAATGCCTTTTTTTCCAACAAGCTCTCTGCCCGCTTCAAACTGCGGCTTCACTAGCGCAATACAGTCGCCGCCTGGGATAAGAATATGCTTTAATGCGGGAAGAATAAGTTTGAGCGAGATAAATGATACATCAATAGATGCAACCTCTGGTAATCCTTCGGTGAAATCTGCCGGAACAGAATGGCGGAAGTTGGTGCGTTCCATGACGATCACCCGATCATCCTGTCGTAATTTCCACGCAAGCTGATTGTAGCCAACATCCACAGCATAGGATTTGACTGCTCCATTTTGGAGTGCGCAATCTGTAAATCCCCCTGTTGATGAGCCGATATCAATTAAAAGCTTTCCTTCAACGGTTAAATCAAATTCTTGAAGTGCCTTTTCGAGCTTTAGCCCACCTCGGCTGACATATTTCAGCGGATTCCCCTTCACAGTCAGCGGGGTATCACGAGCGATTTTTTCTCCTGGCTTATCCAAACGGTTTTCATTTGAGTAAACGATCCCTGCCATAATGGCGCGTTTTGCTTTCTCTCTCGTTTCCATTAGTCCTTGTTCGACTAATAAAACGTCAAGTCGTTCTTTCTTTGATGTCATGATCCAATTCCTTTTCTTGGTGCTGCGGGAAGCAGGTCACGTAATGTTTCAGCAACCTGTGTTTTCGTCAGTCCAATTTCCTCAAGTAGCGCATCGACACTTCCATGCTCAATAAATTCATCTGGAATGCCCATACGTTCTACTTTTATATGAGACGCTTTTTTGTCGTGAATATATTCTAATACGCTGCTGCCAAATCCACCCTGAAGCACCGCTTCTTCTATTGTTAAAATTGGCAAACCTTCAGACAGTATCTCATTTAACATACCTTCATCAAGAGGCTTAATGAAACGTGCATTGACAACACGGATTGATTTACCTTCTTTTTGCAGTTCTTCTGCTGCCTGCAGCGCCATTTTAATGGTTGTACCGAATGTTAAAATGACAGCATCTTTCCCGGGACGAAGAACTTCCCAAGAACCAATTGGGATGGTTTTCAGCTGTTCATCCATTTTGACGCCTAGTCCATTTCCACGCGGGAAGCGCATGGCGATTGGACCATCATCATATTGAATGGCTGTGTTGACCATATGCTGTCCTTCATTTTCATCCTTTGGCATCATGAGAACCATATTCGGCATATGACGCATGAAAGCAATGTCAAACACACCTTGATGTGTTTCTCCATCTGCACCGACAAGACCTGCACGGTCAATTCCAATGAACACATTGAGATTTTGACGGCAAATATCATGCAGCACTTGATCATAGGCTCTTTGAAGGAACGTTGAATAAATCGCTAAAAATGGCTTCATGTCCTGTGTAGCAAGTCCAGCTGCCATTGTTGCAGCGTGCTGCTCTGCAATTCCAACATCAAACATTCGCTCAGGGAATTCTTTTGCAAATCCTTCAAGCTTTGAGCCAACGGGCATTGCAGGTGTAATCGCGACAATCCGCTCATCTTCACGTGCAAGCTTTCTGACGGTTTCACTAACGAGACCACTCCACGACGGTGCAGCTGCTGTCGGTTTTACAAAGTCACCTGTGTCGATTTTGTATGGGCCTGTTCCGTGCCATGTGCCGATCTTATCAGATTCGGCCGGCTTATAGCCTTTTCCTTTTTTCGTGATGACATGAAGGAGAACCGGGCCTTTTGTTTTCTTTGCGTACTCAAGATTCTCGAACAAATCTTCATAGGAATGTCCGTCTACTGGTCCTAAGTAAGTAAAGCCCATTTCCTCAAAGAACATACCAGAGACAAGCAAATATTTCAGACTGTCCTTGATACGTTCTGCTGTTGCAGCAAGCTTCCCGCCTACTGCTGGGATACGCTTGAATAAGTATTCAAGCTCGTCCTTTACCCATTGGTATTTACCAGCTGTACGTAGTCTGCCAAGCATTGTATGGATCGCACCAACGTTTGGCGCAATACTCATTTCATTGTCGTTTAAGATCACAATCATGTCTTTTTTTTCATCCCCGATATGGTTCAGTGCTTCTAACGCCATACCGCCGGTTAGTGCACCATCGCCGATAATCGGGAGAATGTATTCATCTGTTCCTTTAATGTCACGCGCTGCCGCCATTCCCATTGCACCAGATAATGAGGTTGAACTGTGTCCAGTCTCCCAAACATCATGTTCACTTTCATTTCGTTTAGGGAAACCGCAGAGCCCTTTATATTGACGAAGCGTATCAAACTCGGCGCCTCTTCCAGTTAACAGCTTGTGAACGTAAGACTGATGTCCAACATCCCAAAGAAATTTGTCTTTCGGGCTGTCAAATACTTTGTGAAGTGCAACAGTAAGTTCAACGACACCAAGGTTTGGACCAATGTGCCCACCAGAGTTCGCTAACGACTCAATTAAAAACGTGCGAATGTCCGCACTCAGCTCCTCTAATTCTGCATTTGACATTCCTTTTAGAAACGTTGGATTTTTTATTGATAAAAGATCCAATCAGGATCAACTCGCTTTCAACAAAATTTCTATCTACATATATAATGCCTTATTCCTATGAAAACCAATTCAGGAATAAGAGTTGTCTCATCATGATAAACTGTTTACAGTTTACCACAATTGCTCGAGGACCCTCAAATCTAGGCTGTTTTTAGTGATCTCGTGAGGCAATCAGATCGCATAAATCATGCAGCAAGTTTTGCTCCAACTCAAGATTTGAGACAATTTCTTTCGCACGAGTGATATGTTCATCCAGCTTTTCTTTTGCTCCTGAAAGCGTTAATAAAGAAGGATATGTCGACTTTTCATTTGCTGTATCGGAGCCGATCCGCTTTCCTATTTTCTCTTCGCTGCCTTCAAGATCTAAAATATCGTCACGGATTTGAAAAGCAATGCCAATATGATAGCTGAATTCTCTCAGCTTTTCGATCTCATCATCAGATGCACCTGCCAGTATCGCACCTGCAACCACACTAAAGGTGAGTAGCTTTCCTGTTTTGCGGGCATGAATCGATTCTAATTCAGAAAGAGGGATTTGTTTCTGTTCTGCTTCCATATCATCAAATTGTCCGCCAACCATTCCGAGTGCACCTGCTGATGTAACAAGTTCATCGATGATTCGAAGCTTTTGATCAGCAGGTACATCGTCAGATAATTGCGATGTAATCAGACGGAAGCTTTCAGTGAGCAGCGCATCACCTGCAAGAACGGCTGTTGCCTCGCCGTATACTTTATGGTTGGTCGGCTTTCCTCGGCGCAGGTCATCATCATCCATACAAGGAAGATCATCATGTATCAAGGAATATGTATGAATCATTTCCACTGCACAGCCTACTGGTATACCCTCTTCTTCCCTTTTTCCATACGCATTTAAAAGAGCAAGAACAAGCACAGGACGCAGTCTTTTTCCGCCAGCTTTCAGAGAATAAAGCATAGAAGATTTCAGCTCTTCTGGAATAGACAATTCCTGCACATATGTAAATAAATAGTCTTCAATTGCTTGTTTTCGTGTTGTTAAAAATTCGTTTAAGTTACTTGTCACCAGCATCTGCCTCCTTCACAGAAAAAGGAGCCAGTTCACCGTCCTCTTTTAAAATGAAATCCATTTGCTTTTCAACATGCTGTAATTTTTCATGGCAAAGTTTTGAGAGCGTCATACCCTCTTGGAAATAGTGGATAGCTTGTTCTAGCGGTACATCGCCTTCTTCGAGCTTTCCCACAATCTCTTCAAGTCCTTTCATGGCCTCTTCAAATGTCATTTGTTCTTCTTTTTGTTTATTTGATTCTGTCATGATGATTGCCCTCCTTCTCAATAACCTCACAAATCAGACGTCCATCCTTCATTGTAATCGTTAGTTGATCCTTCGTTTCTACTTGATTCACACTTTTAATGAGCTCATCTTCTTTATAAGCTAAACTATAGCCTCTTTCCATGACTTGAAGCGGATTTAATGCATTTAGTTTACCAAGAACCGATTGGAACTGCGAATGAATTGTTTTCATTTGCACGTTCATGCTCCGAACGAGCTGTTCTGTTTCATTGGCATGGCGTTTTTTCGCCTGAAGAAGCTGCTCTTTTGGATGAAGCGGCTTCAGTCTATATGTTTGGCGGTCAAGTTGACTGCGTTTTTGTTCCATTTGTCTTGTCAGCTGTTTTTGAAAACGATCAAATACCATATCGAATTGCTGCTCTTTTTGCTCTTGTAATCGTTTTGGAAAACGGAAAGCATAAGAGGATTGAAGTGCCACAAGACGGTCTTTTGCTTGTGACGTTCGATTTTTTACTGCTCTTGTTAACCGAATGTCGATTGATTTGATTCGTTCAATTAAGTCAGCGGTGCTTGGAACAGCTAGTTCTGCTGCTCCTGTTGGTGTGGGTGCTCTCATGTCTGCAGTGAAATCACTAATGGTAAAGTCTGTTTCGTGCCCAACGGCAGAAATGATTGGAATGTCTGATGCGAAGATCGCTCTTGCGACTGCTTCTTCATTAAAGGCCCAAAGTTCTTCAATCGATCCTCCGCCTCTCCCGACAATCAAGACATCACAAAGCTGTTTTTCATTGGCTTCTTTAATCCGTTCCACAATCGAACGCGGGGCATTTTCTCCTTGGACTAATGCCGGAAGCACAATGATCTTGGCCTGCTGATAGCGCCGATTGATCGTGGTAATGACATCTCGAACAGCTGCTCCTGTTGGGGATGTAATGACACCAACAACCTCTGGATATTCAGGAATTGTTTTTTTATAGCGCTCATCAAATAAGCCTTCACTTGCTAGTTTCTTCTTCAGCTCTTCATAGGCAAGATGAAGAGCACCAACACCATCAGGCTGCATTTCTTTTGCATATAATTGATAGCTTCCGCTCGGTTCGTAGACTTGAATTCCGCCACGTACGAACACTTTCATTCCGCTCTTTGGTGAAAAAGGCAGCTTGGACGCGGAGCGCTGGAACATAACAGCTTGCATACGTGCATTTTCGTCCTTTAAGGTGAAATAAACATGACCTCTTGAATGAATCTTCACATTCGATAACTCACCTTTGATCCAAATATCTTCTAAATGAGGGTCAACATCAAATTTTCTTTTTATGTATTTTGTAAGGGCTGTGACCGTCACAAAGGCTTTTTCACTCATGACGTATTCCTCCTCTTCAAAAACGCACATTCATCCACCGGCAGCACGCAGGTGGATGAATGGATCAAGCTTATGATAATGTACGTTTTGCTGATTTAACCGTATTGTGTGCAAGCATCGTGATTGTCATTGGACCCACTCCGCCAGGGACTGGTGTGATGTAAGAAGCTTTTTCTTTTGCTGCTTCAAAGTCAACGTCGCCTACAAGTTTCCCTGTTTCTAGACGATTGACTCCTACATCAATGACAATAGCGCCTTCTTTAATTTGGTCAGCTTTAATAAAGTTTGCTCGACCGACGGCAACAACTAAAATGTCCGCTTTTAACGTATGTTCTGAAATGTTCGTCGTTCTTGAATGACAGTAGGTGACGGTTGCATTTTCGTTTAATAGCAATTGTCCAACTGGTTTGCCGACAATATTGCTTCGTCCTACAACGACCACTTCTTTGCCAGAGAGATCCACACCTGTTTTGTTCAATAATTCAACAATACCTGCTGGTGTGCAAGGGAGGAATGTGTCTTCCCCAAGTAGCATTTTCCCGATATTCAGCGGATGAAAACCATCTACGTCTTTCTCTGGTGAAATTCGTTCAATGACGGCTTTTTCAGAAATATGTTTTGGCAGTGGAAGCTGAACAAGAATTCCGTGGAATTGATCATTCGCATTGTACTGATCAATCATCTTTAGCAATTCCTCTTCTGTTAAAGAAGCATCTAAATGATCAAGCTGGAAATGCATGCCCATGGCTTCTGCTGCTTTTTTCTTCCCGCGTACGTAAGAAAGTGAAGCCGGATCATCACCGATTAGAATAACGGCAAGACCAGGTGTGACTCCTTTTTGTTTTAGCTCTTCTACTTCTTTTGCTAATTGTTCACGCTTTTCTTTTGCTGTTTCTTTCCCATCGATGATTGTTGCTGTCATGTCGAATCCTCCTATTGCTGCTTTAGGTCGTTTTTAATGTTTGAAAGTACACCATTTACAAATTTCGGCGCCTTATCGTCACCGAACAATTTAGCCAGTTCAATGGCTTCATTCATTGAAACACTCACCGGGATATCTTCTTGATATACCATTTCGTACACAGACAGCCTTAAAATGGCTCTGTCTACGTTCGCAATACGATCAAGTTTCCAATTCACAAGATGCTGTGAAATCATGTCATCGAGCTTGTCCTTTTGTTCGAGCACACCGAAAACCAGTTCCTCGAAAAAAGGATCTGATTCTTGTTCATCCAGCGCATGTGTAATGGCCTCTTTCGGATCAATATTGCTGACATCAATTTGAAATAATGTTTGTAGCGCCTTTTCTCTTGCAGTTCTTCTTTTCATTATTTACTCCTTTAACCACTTTATCCGCTTGTCGTTAAGCCATACAGAGATCATAACATATTTTGACCGCAGTCGCACCAAGATCCATGCGAGCTGTGACGAAAAACGAATCACTCCATGCGTGACGTAATCATCATGCGGAATTTTCCCAAAAATGGGCTTTAAAAAACCAAAGAGGCAATGCCTCCTTGGTTTCACTTCAACCCTTTTTACATTTCTTGATCAACTTCAGCTTCAGCTGTTTTTGTATCAAATTGAATGCCAACGACATGAATGTTAATTTCATTAATCGTTAAGGCCGTCATGTTTAAAAGGGTTTGACGGATATTTTCTTGAACAGCAGTGGATACCTTTGGAATGGATAGGCCAAATTCAACCACACAATACACATCAATTGTGATGCCTTCATCAGAGACATCTACTTTCACACCTTTACGGTGATTTTTCTTCCCAAAGCGTTCTGCCACATCAGCAGCGAAGTTGCCGCGCATTTCCGCAATTCCTTCGACCTCTGATGCAGCGATCCCAGCAATGACTTCAATCACTTCTGGCGCAATTTGCACTTTTCCCAATTGATCTTCATCAAGGTTCATTTCAAGCAAATTGTTTTCTGACACGATCATTCACCTCCGAAAGCTGTTATTATTTCATAATTTGATACGTTTCTAAAAACTTCGTATTAAAATTACCGCTCACAAATGTTTCGTGCTCTAGTAATCTGAGGTGGAATGGAATCGTTGTGTAGACTCCTTCAATGACGAATTCTTGCAGCGCACGTTTCATTCTTGCAATTGCTTCTTCTCTCGTTTTACCATATGTGATCACTTTCGCAATCATACTATCGTAATATGGCGGAATCACATAACCAGGATAAGCGGCAGAATCAACACGTACTCCTAAACCGCCTGGCGGAAGGTACATTTTAATTTCACCAGCAGAAGGCATGAAATTTTTCTCAGGGTTCTCTGCGTTAATACGACATTCAATCGCCCAGCCTTCGTATACGACATCCTCTTGCGTAAGGGAAAGCTTTTCACCTGAAGCTACTTTGATCTGTTCTTTGATCAAATCAACACCAGTGACCATTTCCGTTACAGGATGCTCTACTTGGATACGTGTATTCATTTCCATGAAGTAAAACTTCTCTTCATTATAATCGTAAATGAATTCAACCGTTCCAGCACCTGTGTATTCAACAGCTTCGGCTGCTTTTACGGCAGCTTCACCCATTTGCTCACGAATATCTGCATTTAGTGCAGGTGATGGCGTTTCTTCCAGTAGCTTTTGCATTCTTCTTTGGATAGAACAATCACGTTCACCTAAGTGAATGGTATTCCCATGCTGATCAGCAAGGACTTGAATTTCAACGTGTCTAAAGTCTTCAATGAATTTCTCCAAATAGACACCTGGGTTCCCGAAGTTTTGTGCTGCTTCCTGCTGCGTAATGGTGACACCGTTAATGAGCTCTTCTTCTGTGCGAGCCACACGGATACCTTTACCACCGCCGCCTGCAGTTGCTTTAATAATGACAGGATACCCAATATCAGCTGCTGTTGAAACAGCATCATCAAGATCTTTTACAATTCCTTGAGAACCAGGGACAATTGGAACACCAGCTTGCTTCATTGTTTCTCTTGCCACATCTTTCGTTCCCATTTTGGAAATTGCTGACGCAGTTGGTCCAACAAAGATGACATTACATTCCTCGCAAAGCTCTGCAAAGTCTGCATTTTCAGCAAGGAAACCATATCCTGGATGGATGGCATCTGTACCTGTTAGCTTTGCCACACTGACAATATTTGTCACATTTAAATAACTATCTTTTGAAGCAGTCGGTCCGATGCAATATGCTTCATCAGCCATTTGAACATGCAGCGCATCACGATCCGCTTCAGAAAATACCGCAACTGTTTCAATTCCAAGCTCTTTACAAGCACGGATGATTCTAACTGCGATTTCTCCTCTGTTTGCAATTAATAGCTTTTTAATCATGATCGTACTCCTTACTCTGCTTTCACTAGAAAGAGGGGTTGTCCGAATTCTACAAGCTGACCGTTTTCAGCTAATACTTCGACGATTTCGCCTTTTACTTCTGCTTCGATTTCATTAAACAGTTTCATCGCTTCAACGATACATACAACTGAGTTTTCCTTCACTTTAGAACCTGTTGTCACATATGGATCTGCTTCTGGTGAAGAAGAAGCGTAAAATGTGCCAACCATTGGGGATGTGATTTTATGCAGGTTTTCAGACGCGGCTCCCTCTTGTGCAGGGGCTTCGGTCTGAGCTGGAGCTTGTGCTTTAGGAGCTTGTTGAGCTGGAGCTGCTTGGACAGGAGCCACTGGTGCTTGTGCCGCAACTTGCTGAACGACTTCTTTATTTTTCTTTAACTTGATTTTTGCACCTTCATTTTCGTACGTAAATTCATCAATTGTTGATTCGTCAATTAATTTAATCAGTTCATGAATCTCTTCAATTTTTAACATGGATTTGCACCCCTATGTATGGATTTATCTTTTTTTATAGGCTAGTACTAAAAGTACATACTATAACCATCTTACAGGAGGATTTCGTTGAATTCAACTATTAATGTGATGAGACACCTCGCGCAAGCACCTGAAAAAGGGCGTCAACCCGCATGAAAAAACGCCCTTTTCAGAAAAGGGCGCTTGTGCATTTTTTATTGATTCGATGGCTCAAAAGTGACGGCTACGTTATCAAGCCCTCTCATTTCTTTTGTGACCAAATCAATAATATCTGCTGCTTGGGACTTTGATTTTTTATCAGAACGAACCGTGATGTTCACTTTATCTCCTTCTGCACTGACGAGCGCATCTTTATATCCTTTTGTTTTAATTAATGTCTCCAGCTGGCGCTCTGTTCCTTCTGCCTCACTAAGCGCTGTCATTTGATCATAAGCTTCACTTTTTTCTTGCGCTGTTGCATCATCGCTAGACACGATTTCGTTATACTCTTCACGCTGCTTGCTGCGCTTATCTTCCAGTTCAAGTCTGTAGGTTGTGAAAAGTTCATCGTCGGTCTGCTCTGAAACAGCCTTTCCTTCTTCTCCACTTGTTTCAACATCTTCTTGTTTCGCATTGGTTTCTTTGTCAGTTGATTTCTCTTCTGCATTCTTTTCGGTTCCTTTATCAGTCCCTTTTTCTGGCTCAGCCTTTTTCTCTTCCATTCCTTTTGATTTTGTATCTTCTACTGTCACAGCATTCTCACCTTGTGGGGACATGATATAGTACACACTTAATACGACAACTAAACTTAGCATCGTTAATAGCCAAACCGTTTGTTTTTTTAACATCATTCCGAATCCTCCTTGATTTTTTTAGGGGCAACAGCCACTCTATGGCTCGGTACATCAAGCACTCGTGTAACCGCTTCAATGATGGTTTTCTTTATTTGAACGTTGTCTACTCCTTGAGCAACAACGAGGACACCTCGAATGTCTGGCTTTTTCGTTTGGACAACAACAGGTGTTTCTTCATTGCCATTTTTAATAATGACAATCTCTTCTTCTTTTGTTTGATCCGTGACACTTCGCACGCCGCCTTCTTTGTCTGTTTCCTCGGTCGTAGTGCTTTTATTGGATTTGTTTTTTTCAAACACTTTTAAAGAAGTTGCGTCTACATTTACCACGATGGAAACATCCTCAACACCAATGATCGTTTCTAAAATCTCTTTCAGCTGATTTTCGTATTCTTGTTCAACATCCTCTATCGAGTTGTTTGACTTACCTGAAGAGGATGGTTTGAACACCGCCTGCTCTTCTGAGGATGTTTTTTTAGACGCAGGAACAGCAGCCTCTTGTTTGCTTGATGGCGGTGACAGAATTTGACTGACTAACATGAATGACACGCCGATGATGAAGACAAGCAGTAAGTAATGGTGCTTCGTTAATTTTGGTTTCCCTTCACCTTTTTCAGGTGCTTGGAACATTGATTTCAGCTTTTGTCTCCAGTCCTTGTTATTCATGATCTGCTACGTCACCTCCCTCAATGTTGAGCGCAATGTGTTCAGGCCGTGTATTCCAAACATCTGCAAGCGTCTCTTTCACCCTCATCTCTTTTGCTGACGTCTCGGCGCTTTCCTCCTTTTGCCTGGAGAGATCAATGTCGACCTTTGCCACCGTTTCTACAGCATCACCTGTGAGCGGGACAAGGACTGCTTTGATGCGAAATTGATCTGCCTCCATATTCTGATCAAGGTGCTCCTCATCTGCCAACACTTCTACGTGTTTCATTTCATAGCTCTCCTTCTCCAGTGGCTCCTTTGCGCTTTTTTCTAGTTGGACAGCCATTTGCTTTAAAATATATGCACGCTGTGAAGCTTGTATTTCTTTTTTTTCTAAATTCATCTGATTTTTTATTTCTTCTGATTGCGCTTGGTCCTTCCCTTTCATGATTTCTGAGAAAATTTGGTCCGGATCTGCCCGGAATAACGCAAAGATCGGATTGAGCATCACGACAATTAACAATAAGCTGACGACCATTTTTGCATACTTCTGCATGCTTGAATTGGGAAGCAAAAGATCAATCACAATCGCAAATAAAATAAATAGGATAATACTTGTGATCCATTCTGTGAGAAAACTCAAATGGTGTCCCCTCCTTACTTCATCATCATGGTGAGGTTGCCAGCTGTGATGATAACGGTAATGCTTAAAAAGAACATAAGCGATACAACAGCTAATGCAGCAAATATATAAAGAACACTTTTTGAAATGACATCAAGGCAGCTAATAATTGGCCCGCCCCCTAAAGGCTGAAGAATCGCAGCGGCCAGTTTATAAATCAGAGCGAGCGACAGCACTTTAATCGCTGGGAAAGCCGCAATTGAAATCAAAATGGCGACGCCTACAAGGCCAACCGTATTTTTCAGCAGCACAGAGGCGCTGATAACGGTATCTGTCGCATCAGTAAACATTCTGCCAAGGACAGGGATGAAATTTCCGGTAATAAACTTGGCTGTGCGAAGAGCGATTCCATCAGTGATAGCAGCAGATGCCCCCTGTACAGAAATGACGCCGAGGAATACAGTTAAAAAAACAGCGAGCCCGCCAATGGCGACATTTCTTAACAGCTGGGCAAGCTGGGTCACTTTGTATTGTTCCGTCAATGTACTGACTATGCTCAAGATCGCTGATAAAAAGATGAGCGGAAGAACGACATATTGAATAAAAACACCGCTCGTGTTCATTAAAAACAAAATCACAGGATGAAAGAATCCGGCTGAGACAAGCCCGCCTGATGAGGCAATAAGTGCTAATAAAAGAGGAATAAGAGCAAGAATAAAACTAGTCATCGTTTGAATGGCTTCTGTTGCATAAGAGATCGCAACATGAAAACTGTTTAATGCAATAATGATAAGCACCATATAAACAAGAGCGTATGCAACTTTACTAACAGTGCTTTGCTCAAACGCATTTTGCAAAAGCTGCAAAAGCGAACAAAAGATGGTAAGTAATATAAGTGTGCCTAAGAGCTTTCCATTGGCAATCAGCTCATGAAACAGATAATGAACAAAAGCTTTCAGCCACGTTTGGGGAGACAGCTCTTTATCGCCATCGATCATTTCCTTCACTGTACCTTTTTGGCTTTCAGGCAGAAAGCCACCATACTCGTCCAATATCGTTTCCCAAAAGTCACTGATAGAATGAAGCTCTAAGGCATCAGCCTGTCCACCCGCAACTTCTTCTGCGACCGGTTCTTCACTTGATAAAGGCACACTTTCTTCTGCACCTGCATACGGAACAATCATCCAAAAGAACATCATAAACCCCAGCACAGCTGTCACCCGTTTCATCATCATCACCTCTTTTCCATCAAGTCATGGACGGGATCATACCTAGGATCGTCTCAATGATGACCGTTAAAATCGGTACCGCCATGACCAAAATAAGAATCTTGCCGCCAAGCTCTATTTTTGAAGCGATGGCGCCTTGCCCCGCATCCTTTGTGAGCTGGGCACCAAATTCTGCAATATAGGCAATGCCAATGATTTTCAAAATGGTTTCCACGTATTTCATATTGACGCCTGCACTTGCTGCAATTTTTTCAATCATGGAGATAATGGCATAGATTTGATCGATTAAATAAAGGAAAATGACACACCCAGTAAACACAACAAGCATAAAGGCGAAGGTTGGCTTTTGTTCTTTGACGATTAATGCTAGAAAAGTAGCGATTAAACCAAGTCCAACAATTTGAATAATTTCGATTTGTAAGCCCTCCCCTATCCTTGAAATAGAAATACGGCTTTAATCTTCTTAAACAAATCATCCACAATGGTAGCAACCATAAATAAAATGTAGATAAATCCAAGCAGTGTCACCCACTGTGCGTACTCTTTTTTCCCCATTTGATCTAAAATCGTATGGAGAAAAGCCACGACGATACCCACTCCCGCAATTTGGAAAATGACGTTTACATCAACGCCCATGCTCTCGACTCCCTTCCTCTCACATCAATAACAGAATCAGTAGTAACCCACTTAGAAAACCAAGACTTCTCACCATTTTTTCATTTTTCGCTTGGGCAACTTCAGCTTCTTTCTCCTCTGATTCCAAATGGCCTAAAGCTAGCTTGATATATTTTTGCTGAGCCGTCACATCATGCTGACCAAGGGTTTCTCCAAAGTGCTTCAGCGCCTCATATTCGCCTTTTTTTAATACGGTTTTTTTCCATACATCCTCTAGACTTTCATTCCATGCATGCCTCGCAGAAAAGGTTCCGACGTTGAGTTTTTCTGCAAATTGTTCAAATAGCCGATTCACAGGCGGTCCTACTTGGGACGCAATTTGGTCAGCAGCTCTAGCTAAAGGTGTTTGACCATACATAATTTCAGCTTCAAGAGATTGGAGTGCAAACCGGAGCTGGCGGATTTGCTTTGGCCGATCACTGTACCGCTTCGCAAACTCGAATCCTCCCCATGTCGTAGCCGCAACAATGAAAATAGCACCAATAAGCTTTAACATACGTCCACTCCCCGCCTCCGCTTCAGCTCTTGTCCCTCTTGGTCAAATATCCGTCCGATCGTGCCAGGCCCTTTTTCTCTATTTAATTCCACATATCGATCAAACACACGAAGCTGCCATAACGGTTCAAATGATGGCCGTTTAGATAAGTCTTCAAGAGAATAACCATGAGCTGAGACGATAATGGTGACTCCAGCATGGATTGCTTCTAACAGTGCCTGTACATCTTCACTTTTTCCGATTTCATCGACAATGATGACTTCTGGGCTCATGGATCTGATCATCATCATTAATCCTTCAGCCTTTGGGCACGCATCAAGTACATCAATCCGGTGCCCAAAAGAATGCTGCGGCACTCCTCTTATACAACCTGCGATTTCAGAGCGTTCATCTACAATCCCTGTTTTTCTAGGAGAAATGGCTGTTGTTCCTGTACTGACAAGACGTGCTAGATCACGCAGCAATGTCGTTTTCCCGGTTTGCGGCGGACCTATAATCAGTGTGTTACACCAATGTTTTTCATATAAATAAGGGAGAAACGGCAGAGCAATTCCGATCTTCTCTTTTGCGATGCGAATATTAAATGAAGAAATATCTCTTAAGCCTTTGACGAATCCATTTTCGACGATGACCTTTCCAGCAAGCCCAACTCGATGTCCGCCAGATATGGTGATATAGCCCTGTTTTAACTCTTCCTCAAGTGTGTACATGCTGTAATTACTGAGCCTGCCTAATAGCTGAGCCGCATCTTCACCTGTTGTATAATAGGAAAGAAAGCGGGGTTTTCCTCCTTGCATCAGCTCAATTGGGCGATCGGTGCGAATGCGGATTTCTTCTATTTGCGCCCACTCTGCTTCTTTTAACATGCTGAGTTCTTGTCCAATTGAGTGCGGGAGAATATCCAACAAACTCCGCAACGAATTCCCCTCCTTTTTTTCTTCTCTAAAATGTATGATGCATGCCGTTAATTATGCCAAGCCATTTCACTTATAAATTCCAACAAGAATAAATACGACACCAATGAAAATAAACACAAGCTTCGCATAGGATAACTGCCCTGCAATTTGGTAGATTCCAATCGTCATCGTGATAATAAAAATGAGCGGCCCAATGATCGCTAATATACTATTGATGACAACCGCTTTACGCACATCATTTGTCACTAAAATGAGGATGGCGGCCGTCAGTTCAATCGTGGCAGATAAAAACCTCATCCCTGCCATGGCAGCAACTGATGGGTGTATACCCGGGAGAAATTGTTTCATATAGAACCTCCAGCTTTTTTTACACTATATGCTTCACTAGCTAGAAGTAGTCTTGTTTTTCAAAAGGAAGAGAGATGGATGAGAGAATAGAGTAAGGGGGTGTCATAACGAGGCGTCCTATTTTTCAAATAAAAAAAGACTGTAAACACGAAGTTTACAGTCTCAGATAGTTGACAAAGGGATAAAATGAACTTGATTTTATCCCTTTGTCTTCTTTTCAGCGTGATAGAAAACCTTTGCAGTCTAGGAAGAACGAGTACTGGCGCGGAGCGAATTTCACATTCGTGAGCACCAGCGCGCAGGACTGACAACGAATGCGAGGGTTTGCCTACACGCTGAGACTGTAAACACGAGGTTTACAGTCTCTCTCCGTTCATTACGCTCTTGAAACGTATGAACCGTCAGATGTATTGATCACTAGTTTATCACCTTGGTTCACAAAGAAAGGAACGTTCACGATTAAACCAGTTTCTGTTTTTGCAGGTTTTGATCCACCTGATGTCGTATCACCTTTAATACCAGGCTCTGTTTCTACTACTTCTAGTTCTACAGTGTTTGGAAGTTCTACTCCAAGTGTTTCATCACCGTACATGACGATTTGAACCGACATATTTTCAAGCAAATATTTCAGCTCATCTTTGATTTGCGCTTCGCTTAGTTCAAGTTGTTCGTATGAACTTGTATCCATGAATACATGCTGATCGCCATTTGCATATAAATATTGCATTGTTTTTGTTTCAATTTGAGCTTTCGCTACTTTTTCACCTGCACGGAATGTTTTCTCTTGAATCGCACCTGTACGCAGGTTACGCAGTTTCGAACGGACAAACGCTGCGCCTTTTCCTGGTTTTACGTGTTGGAAATCCACTACACGCCAAATACCGCCGTCCACTTCAATTGTCAGGCCTGTACGAAAATCGTTTACTGAAATCATTTTGTCATCCTCCTACATTTCACCATCATAATATGATAAGTTCTTTCGGTGAGTGGGTCAATCGTTTATTGCCGTCAGCTGTCAGGACAATATCATCCTCAATTCTCACGCCGCCGACATCCGGCAAGTAAATGCCTGGTTCAACTGTCACAACCATTCCCTCTTCTAACACGACATCTGAGCGTGAGGAAAGGCCAGGTGCTTCATGTACTTCCATACCAAGCCCATGTCCAGTCGAATGCCCGAAGTATTGACCGTAGCCATACTTTTCAATGATGTCTCGTGTGATGCGATCAGCTTCTTTTCCTGTTAAGCCTGGCTTGATTTTATCCACACCAGCGTTTTCTGCTTCTAATACGATATGATAAATTTCCTTTAATTTGTCGCTTGGTGTTCCTACAGCAATGGTTCTTGTCATGTCTGAACAATAGCCTTTATAATAGGCACCGAAATCCAGTGTCACCAAGTCGCCAGATTCAATCACCTTTTCGCTCGCTCTCCCGTGTGGCAGGCTTGAACGAACGCCAGAGGCAACAATCATATCGAATGAAGATCCTTCTGCCCCTTCTTTTCTCATGAAAAATTCAAGCTCGTTCATGACCGCAATTTCTGTCAGGCCCGGCTTGATGTACGTGAGAATATGATCAAAGGCATGATCTGCAATCTTCGCAGCTTCCTCTAATATCTTAATCTCTTCATTAGACTTAATCAAGCGCAACTTTTCAACTGATTCTGAGACTGGAACAAGCTCAATACCGCTTGCTTTTCCCGAGTACTGCTGGTAGGTGGCAAATGTCATATGGTTTTGTTCAAAACCAAGACGTTTCACCCCAAATTCGTTTGCCGTTTGGACAGCAGTTTCCACAATGTTTCCTTTATGTTCAATGATGTCATAGCCCTTTACTTGATCCTTGGCTTGCTCCGTGTAACGAAAATCCGTAATAAAGGCGGCTCGATCCTTTGAAACGATGGCAAGACCGGCTGATCCAGTAAAACTCGTCATATAATGTAAATTAAAGCTGCTCGTAATCACTAAACCATCTATGTCTAATTCGGCTAAAAGTTTTCTTAGTTTTTCAAGTTTCATGATACTGCTCCCCCTTCACTGACTAAATAACGAATCGCCAATTTATATCCTTCTAAACCAAGTCCAACGATTTGACCTTGGCATACTGGAGCAAGAACCGAATGATGGCGGAATTCCTCTCTCTTATGAACATTTGTGATATGTACTTCGATGACAGGTAACGTAATACTTGCAATGGCATCTCTCAGTGCATAGCTATAGTGGGTAAAAGCACCCGGGTTAAACACGACGCCATCGTACTGATCTTCTGCTTCATGGAGCGCATCGACCAGATCTCCCTCGTGATTCGATTGAAAAAACGTTAATTGAATATTTGCTCTTTCTGCAAACTGAAACAAATCCGTTTCTAAATCTGTTAGTGTTTTACTTCCATAAACTCCTGGCTCTCTCTTGCCGAGCCTATTTAAGTTGGGCCCATTCAGCACTAGAAAATGAGGCATATGACCACTCCTTCACCCTAATTCACTCTATATCGATGTCTGTTTCTTTTTCCTTAGAAACCTTTCGTTTCCAAAAATAATTTTATCATATGAATGGTGGATTTACACTTTATTCTGTCTTTTTCCCGAGTGCCCTTGCAAGCTTCTGACTCGTTAATTCATTGTATTCAAATGAAATACTGTATCCGACAAACATGCCATATAAAATATATAGGCAAAATGTCGTCACAATGGTGCTTTGCTGCAAATCTTGCACTTGCTTCACATCGGGGAATATAGGATTAAATACATAAAAAACAAGCAGCCACAAAATCCCTCCATAAATCAGTCCCATCCAAAAACCTTTAATCCGTTTGAGCAGTCCATAATAAATAAAGGCTGCCCCAATAGATAAAATCCCTAAAAGAACAATACTCATAAATGTACCAAGTCCGCCTTTTTTCCATTCACCAAGCACAAATGGCTGCAACAGCATATTTGGACTCACCTCTGAAAAATGAAACATATGGGTCAGAAATCCGATAAAGCCCCAAAAAACTCCGCCGACAAAACCTGTGGCTGCTGCCCTGGCCACCATTGAAGACGTTTGTACTGATTGGTTTTTTTCTTCTTGGTTTTTCTTTTCATCACGTTTCATATGAACACCTCCAGCAAGTAGTATGTCCAAAATGTCATGAAAAAAAAGGATTTCCGTGCGAGAGTGTAAAATTTTTATAACAGGGTATACTGGCTAAAAAGAGGTAGATAGAATTCTAGTAGATAATCGACCTGTGAGCTAGTGATTTCCCCTCTTTTCCTGTACAATAAAGGTATAAGGAAATGCATGTAAATTACAGGAAACAGGCAGGTTGATGAAATATGTCCAATCAAACAAAACCTCCAGCATATGGAGGGCAGGCAGTTGTGGAAGGTGTCATGTTCGGAGGTAAAAAGAACTATGTGACAGCGATTCGGCGTAAGGATGAGTCGATTGAGTTTTTAAAGCTTCCCCGGACCTCCAATAAACGAACCGCCTTTCTCAAGAAAATCCCTTTTGTCAGAGGTGTTGCTGCACTTGTTGAAGCAAGCGCAAACGGCAGTAAGCACTTAAACTTCTCCAGCGAGCGCTATGACTTAGATCCTTCTGAAGATCATTCTCTTGAAAAAGAACAAAAAAGCTCGAAATTATCAATGATCTTTGGCATTGCTGTGATCGGAGTTCTCTCTCTTCTTTTTAGTAAATTTGTCTTTACTTTAGTGCCTGTCTTTTTAGCCGAACTTGTGCGTCCGGTGTTTTCTGGAAACTTCGCACAAATTGCAGTGGAAACATTCTTTAAATTGATCCTGTTATTAGGCTATATTTACTTTATTTCCATGACCCCTTTAATTAAAAGGGTATTTCAATATCATGGGGCAGAACATAAAGTCATAAACTGCTATGAACAGAATCTTGACATCACAGTGGAAAATGTCCAAAGCCAATCTCGCCTGCATTATCGATGCGGCAGCAGCTTTATTTTATTCACTGTCATTGTCGGCATGTTCGTCTATTTACTCGTACCGACAGATCCTTTATGGGTGAGAGTTCTGAATCGCTTGGCGCTTATTCCGGTTGTTCTGGGCATTTCATTTGAGGTGCTTCAGCTCACAAACAAACTCCGTGACGTGCCAGTGCTTAAAGTGCTTGGCTATCCTGGCCTTTGGCTGCAATTGCTCACAACAAAAGAACCCTCTGACGATCAAGTCGAGGTAGCCATTGCAAGTTTTAATGAACTTCTTCGTTTAGAGGAAGCATCTGCGAAACAAGCATCAGATTCTGCTCATCAAGTGATCTAGTTTATAAATCCGGTAAATTCTTTCGGAGGTGGACAGTTATGAATCGCCGAGTACATCCTGCTTTTACCATTATTTTCGCTTTAGGTGTTTTGGGATTTGTGTATTTACTCACAACGAATCCAAGCAGACTCTTTACAATGCTGCTATCAGTTGTGATCATTGGAGCGGTTCTATTTTTCTTATTTAGATGGCTGATGAATCGAAGAACTGGAACAGAAGGAAATCTTTATCGTAAAGCAGTCAAACAATCAAAACGTCGCTACCAGCAGCCTAAACCAAAAACGAAAAGCCAGATGAAAAACCGGGTCACTCATTTGCGAAGCGTGCCGACTGACCACAAGTCTAAGCCCGTCCTTCTCAAAAAGAAAAGCCAAACACATTTGACAGTCATTGAAGGCAAGAAAAACAAAAAGAAAAATCGCGCCTTATTTTAAAATGTCCAGCTCTTTAAAAATTGCTCGGCCTTCTGTCTGCCTAGATCGACGAGCGCCTTTTTCTTTTCTGTCATCAGCTGAAAATCAGTGGCAATGACGTGTTCTACAGGAATAAAAATAATATGACGTTCGTGTTTTGTGGCAATATGTCTTTCGTCATGAGCACCACGCATCGTTTCAAATAGAGCGCCAAACAGTTCAAACGCATTGCGGATGGAATGTTGAGGGCGTTCTTTTTCGTTTGGGGTTAATGTGACACCGACAAACGGTCTTTTTTTCTCTTCAGCAAAAAGCCAAATCGGAAAGTTGCTGAGCACGCCGCCATCCACTATGGTACAAATTCCTTTTGAAGACCTCAGTTTGACAGGTTCGAAAAAATACGGCAGACTGCAGCTCATCCGAATGGCTCTGGCGACAGAAAACCGCTCTGGATTTAACCCATAGGAAGGAAGGTCATCTGGAAGGACGAGGATTTTGCCATTTGTTAAATCAGAAGCGACGATTTTGAGCGTATCTTTTTTCAGATCACCGAATACGGTGACGCCTTTTCGTTTTAACACGTCTGTCAGCCATTTTTCTAGACGGTCACCTTTGTAAAGGCCAAGACGCCAATAAATAGACACCCACCTGAGCATTTTAAACGGGATGAATTGACACCTTCGATCAAGCAATTGATGCTCATCCATTTCGTCTAACAGCTCCCGAATCTCCTGACTCGTAAAACCCGCTGCGATGAGTGAAGCAATGATCGCTCCCGCACTTGTTCCAGCGAGACGGACAAATTGAAATCCTCTTGCTTCAAGCGCTTCATAGGCGCCTGCAAGTGCTGCACCCTTAATGCCTCCACCTGAGAACACACCATCTATCTTCATCAAGGAGCCCCCTTTTCTGTCACACTATTAATAGTGTAGGAGCATTTGCCTTTCATTAGAACTATATTCAAAAAGGACACCCTTCGCCAGGTGTCCTTTCAGCGTGTAGACAAACCCTCGCATTCGGTGTCAGTCCTGCGCTCCGGTGCTCACGAATGTCAAATTCGCTCCGCTCCGATGCTCGTCCTTCCTAGACTGCAAAGGTTTTCTTTCACGCTGAAAAGAAGACAAAGAGCTAAAATAAAGTACATTTTAACAATTTAAAAGGACACCCTTTGCCAGGTGTCCTTTTTCTTAAGATTCTTGATTTGTTTGTTCGTTTTTCTTTTGAATCGCTTTCAGCTGAACGGATCGCTCATCGTTTTCTTCAAAGAATTGGACGAGGTCGCCGATGCGGTCAATGCTGTTCCAGCTGAGATGATGCTCAATACCTTCTACATCATCATAAATTTTCTCTTCATCTACACCAATGATTCTTAAAAATTGCTCTAGCAGTTCATGTCTGTATACGAGACGTTTTCCAATTTTTTTGCCTTTCGGGGTTAAAATTAGACCACGATATTTCTCATAAATGAGGTATTCATCTTTATCTAGCTTCTGAACCATTTTTGTTACAGAGGAGGGATGGACAGCGAGGGCTTCTGCAATATCAGATACTCTTGCATATCCTTTTTCTTCTATCAGCATATAAATTTGTTCAATATAATCTTCCATACTAGGTGTAGTCATAAAACCCCTCCAAAATGCACCTTTACTTAATAATCATAACAATTCTACACCATCGCCCATTAAAAAACAAGAAGAGTCCTTCGTCTTAACGCTTGTAATTCCAATCATCTGTGGCGTATTTCGTTTTGGCGAGGTGATGAACAAATGCCAACTCTTCATCTGTCAGCTCATAAGGCACAAGCTCGATATTTAATCCTTTTTCAAACCCTCGTTTAAATGCAACACGCGCATCGTCTATCGTACATGTACGATCTGAAATTTCATTGATCGCCACCGCTTTGTTTTTAAAGCTGCGCTGCATCCGCTCTCTCACCCGGTCGTTTGGATACAGAAATAAATCAAACAATTTGTCCTCATCAAGATCAATTAAAATCGAGCCATGCTGGAGGATTACACCTTTTTGTCTTGTTTGCGCACTGCCTGCTACTTTTCTGCCTTCTACAACAAGTTCGTACCATGAAGGCGCATCAAAACATACAGACGATCTTGGATTTTTTAAGCTTTCTTTTTCTTTTTCTGTACGAGGAATGGCAAAATACGCATCGAGTCCCAGTTCTTTAAAGCCCTCTAAAATCCCTTCTGAAATGACGCGGTATGCCTCTGTCACCGTCGCCGGCATCTCTGGGTGCTCTTCTGACACGATCACACTGTAAGTCAATTCCTGATCATGAAGAACGCCGCGGCCTCCTGTAGGCCTGCGAACAAATCCAAGACCATAGCGCTCAACCGCTTCCATGTTGATTTCTTTTTCAACATGTTGAAAATATCCAACAGATAATGTCGCTGGATTCCAACCATAAAAACGGATCACAGGCGGGATCAGCTTCTCGCTATGCCAATAAAGCAAGGCTTCGTCCATGGCCATGTTAAAGGCAGGGTCTTGGTTTCCTGTATCAATGAAACACCATTTCTCTTTTTGCATATAAAATCCCTTCTCTTTTACGTAGTCAATGTTAGATAATGGTGGTGACCACCGATTTTCTCTCTTCATCAGTCTATCAAATAGGGAAGGAATTGAAAATAATTCTTACCATTTATGATGACAAGTTTCTTTTGCTTTACTATAATAGTATTTGTCTAAAACGTACCATCAGACAGGTGACTGTGCTGATGCTCAAGAAGGAGTCGAGTCGTATTGCCAATATTCAACTATATCGTCCTCGCACTTTGTGGACTTTTCGTTCTTTATTCCATCGGCAGTTACATTTATCAGCAGCGCATAATGAAAACGCTGACGGAAGCAGAATTTATCAAAGGTTACCGCAAAGCCCAACTCATTGATGTGAGAGAACCAAATGAGTTTGAAGGTGGACATATTTTAGGCGCAAGAAACATTCCCCTTTCACAATTAAAGCAGCGCAAAAATGAAATACGCCCTGACAAGCCTGTTTATCTCTATTGCCAAAATAATTTGAGAAGCGGAAAGGCTGCTCAAACGTTACGTAAAAATGGCTGTCGTGAGATTTATAATTTAAAGGGCGGCTTTAAAAAATGGGGCGGCCGCATTAAAACAAAGAACTAACAAAAAAGACTCTGGGAGCTAATGCCCCCATGAGTCTTTTTATTTTCTTTCAAAAACCAGCACTGGATTCCGTGCAGCCTTTGTTTCATCCATTCGTTTCACAACGGTTGTATGTGGTGCTTCCTGTACGATTTCTGGGTTCTCTTCCGCTTCTTTTGCGATTTGAATCATCGCTTCAATAAATGCATCAAGGGTTTCTTTTGATTCTGTTTCAGTTGGTTCAATCATGATACATTCCTCTACATTTAGCGGGAAGTAAATCGTTGGCGGATGATAGCCAAAATCAAGTAATCGTTTGGCAATATCAAGTGTCCGCACACCTAGTTTCTTTTGACGTTTACCTGAAAGGACAAATTCATGCTTACAGTGGCGGTCAAATGGCAAATCATAATGAGCACATAAGCGGCGCATCATATAGTTTGCATTCAACACCGCATGATCAGTTACAGCCTTTAAACCGTCTGGTCCCATAGAGCGGATATACGCATACGCTCTGACATTGATACCAAAGTTCCCATAGAACGGTTTCACACGGCCAATGGATTCTGGACGATCGTAATCAAAGAAATAACGACCTTCTTTCTTCACAAGCACAGGCTTTGGCAAATATGGAATTAAATCCTTTTTCACACCAACTGGACCTGAACCAGGGCCTCCTCCTCCGTGTGGACCTGTAAAGGTTTTATGAAGATTTAAGTGAACCACATCAAATCCCATATCCCCCGGTCTTGCTCTGCTTAATACAGCATTTAAGTTCGCTCCATCATAATAAAGCTTCCCACCTGCTCCGTGGACGATTTCAGCCATTTCTAAAATATTTTCTTCAAAAAGGCCGAGTGTATTTGGATTTGTGAGCATGAGAGCCGCCGTTTCTTCATTGACAACACGGCGCAGGTCGTCTAAATCGACAAGCCCATGTTCATTAGATGCCACCGTAATCGTTTCAAACCCAGCTACTGTTGCAGATGCGGGATTTGTTCCATGAGCAGAATCAGGCACGATGACTTTTGTTCGTTTAAGATCTCCTCTTGCTTCATGGTATGCACGAATCATCATGAGCCCCGTCCATTCGCCATGTGCTCCTGCCGCAGGCTGTAATGTCACGGCGTCCATTCCTGTAATTTCTTCTAAATGGTCACCTAAATCATAAAGTAACTCTAATGCACCTTGCACAGTGTCTGCCTCTTGAAGTGGATGCACATGCGAGAAGCCTGCAAGACGTGCCACCTTTTCGTTAATCTTTGGATTATATTTCATCGTACAAGAGCCTAGAGGATAAAAGCCAGAATCGACCCCGTGATTACGCCTAGATAATGCTGTGTAGTGACGCATAATATCCAGTTCAGAAACCTCTGGCAGCTCCGCATCTTCATGGCGGATATACGCTTCATCAAATAAATCTGGGAGCTTCTCCTCAGGTACGTCTAAATCAGGCAGGCTGTAACCAATTCTTCCTTCTTTGGATAATTCAAAAATAAGCGGCTGATCTTGTTTATTCATGACGATCCCCCAATTCCTTGATGAACGTATCAATTTCTTCTTTTGTTCTTAGTTCTGTCACAGCGACGAGCATATGCTGCTGAAGCTCTGGATAATCCCGTCCCAAGTCATATCCGCCGATGATTCCTTTTTTAAGCAATCGCTCATTCGCTTCTTTCACAGGTTCATTCAGTTTCAACACAAATTCATTAAAATGAGCGCCCTCTATTTCAGCCTGTAACCCATGTTTTTCTGCCTGTGTCTTGGCATAATGGGCTTTTTGTACGTTTTGATAGGCAATGTCTTTGATACCTGTTTTCCCAAGCGCCGTCATCGCAACAGAAGCGGCTAACGCATTTAATGCTTGGTTTGAACAAATATTTGAAGTCGCTTTGTCTCTTCGGATATGCTGCTCTCGCGCTTGAAGGGTCAGCACAAATCCTCGCACACCGTTCTCGTCTTCTGTTTGCCCGACTAAACGCCCCGGCACTTTCCGCATTAATTTTTTCGTCACAGCGAAATATCCACAATGAGGTCCGCCAAATGCAGCTGGAATGCCAAATGGCTGCGCATCACCAACGACAATATCTGCCCCAAGCTTTCCTGGTGGTGTCAGTAAACCAAGTGCAAGCGGGTTACTTGAGACGATGAATAAACTTTTCCCTTTATGCGCAATCGGTTCAATGTCTTTTAATGGTTCAACAACACCGAAGAAGTTTGGGTATTGTACAAGGACCGCTGCTGTTTCGTCGCAGACGGCTTCTTCTAATGCGGCTAGATCGGTCTGACCTTTTCGCGCAGGTACCTCGACGACTTCAATATGCTGTCCTTTCGCATATGTTTTCAGCACCGCTCTTGATTCAGGATGAACCGTCTCAGAGACCACAATCTTTTTCTTTTTTGTATGTCCTGCTGCCAACATCGCCGCTTCAGCTAATGCCGTTCCGCCATCATACATCGAGGAGTTGGCAAGATCCATGCCAGTCAGCTCAGCAATCATTGTTTGGAATTCAAAAATTGCCTGCAATTCACCTTGAGAAATTTCAGGCTGATAAGGTGTGTACGCTGTATAAAATTCAGAACGTGAAATCACATGATCGACAATCACAGGCTGGTAATGATCATACACACCAGCACCTAAAAACGAGGCATAGGCCACTGTATCTTTATTTTTTGTAGCAAGACGAGACAATTCCCGCACTAGCTCTGTTTCAGATGCGGCTTCTTTGATGTTGTACGCACCTTTGAATCTGACTTTCTCTGGGATATCTGAGAAAAGCTCATCAATTGACTGAACACCAATGACATCCAGCATTTCTTTTTGATCTTGCTCTGTTTGCGGCAAATACCTGTGCTTCATCCTCTATTCCTCCTCGTTATTTGGCTCTTTTATAAAATGGTGTGGCGACGATTTTGGCTTTTAGACGTTTTTTACGAACTTGCACTTCCACTTCTGTCCCAAGCTGCGCCTCTGATGTTTCAATCAAGGCAAGCCCAATATTTTTCTTTAATGTTGGAGATTGTGTACCGGTTGTGACAACACCAATCTGCTTATCTCCTGAGAAGACCGGATAGTCTGTCCGCGGTATCCCCTTATCTATCATTTCAATCCCGACAAGCTTTCGCTTCGGTCCTTCTTCTTTTTGTTTTTTAAGTGCATCTTTTCCGATAAAATCTGCTTCTTTATCCGTTTTAACAGCAAAACCAATGCCGCCTTCTAAAGGAGAAATACCCTTCGTGAGCTCCTGGCCATAAAGCGGGAGTCTTGCTTCAAATCTTAAGGTGTCACGTGCACCGAGTCCACATGGGATCAGTCCTTTCGGCTGTCCAGCTTCTAATAAAGCGGTCCAAAGGTGAACAGCATCTTCTGACTGGCAGTAGATTTCAAAGCCATCTTCTCCTGTATAGCCAGTTCTTGATACAAGCACCTCTTTTTGCGCAATTATTGCTTTTGATAAAAACGTAAATGGCTTCAGTGATGTTACCTCTTCATCCGCAACATCTTTGATGATGTCAGCAGCAAGAGGTCCTTGAAGGGCTAACAAGGCGGTTTGATCAGAGACATTTTTAATGAAAACGTCTTCCTCACCTTGATGTTTCAGCAGCCAATCCACATCTTTTTCAATATTTGAAGCATTGATCACAAGCAAATAGTTGTTCTTTTCTTTTTGGTAGACAAGCAGATCATCCACCGTTCCGCCATCCTCATAACACATGGCTGTATATAGTGCCTTACCGTCTGTCAGCTTTGACAGATCATTGGTTAATAACCTTTGTAAAAAAGGAAGGGCTCCCTGACCTGTGACTTCCACCTCACCCATGTGAGACACGTCAAACAGCCCTGCTTTTGTTCGAACAGCTTCATGTTCTTCTTTAATGGAAGAAAATTGGACAGGTAATTCCCAGCCCCCGAAGTCAATGGTTTTTGCGCCAAACGTTTCATACGCATGAAAAAGCGGTGTTCGTTTCAACATCAATCGTTTCCCCCTTTTTTCTTACAGTGCACATCACAAGCTGAATTTTCAGAAAAAAATCACAGCAAAAAAGGACAGAGCGCTCCCTTTTATCAAAAAGAAGTCTCTGTCCTTGCACCTGAAAGTTTACAGCACAACATCATTGTGCGTTTTCCCCTTTGGTGGTTTGCTAAAAATCGCTGCGCAAACACTCTCCAGAGTTGCGTCCGGTAAGAGTACTTTTGCCTGAGAGATTCACTGAACCAATTCAGCTTGCTCCTTCGGCGCCTGTCAGTGCAAAATAACCGCTAGGTCTCTCCCCATACCATCATCCGCTCATATTCTTCACCTTTATTGGACATACTATCAAAATGGGTGACTTATTCTCTAGATCACTTACCAACATCCTACCATTAGAAATGGATGAAGAGCAACAGAAAAATCATTAACATTTTTAAAATAATCATTCATTATCGTTCGCTTTTATTGATATATAACATCTTTTAAATCGCTATGAAAAAATGAAGCGTTTAAAAACAGAACGATTTTATCATCACTCTACCAGAAAGGCAGGCGGTCACATTGAATATTCAAACGATATTTGATCAAAAATGGGCAAGTGATTTTCAAAAGCGGCTTACAGCAGACGGTCCCTGGGCGAATTGGGATATGTACCGTTTAGCAGCACAAGTACAAAAAGTGACAGCCATTGATTCATTTGAAGGACTGCAAGCACCTGCGCACCTGCCTGCATTTACTCCTTTAAAACACCAGCTCGAAGTCGCTAGAAGAGTCGTAGAAGAGATGAATGGGAAAGCCATTTTAGCAGATGAAGTGGGTCTTGGAAAAACCGTTGAAGCAGGACTGATTATCAAAGAATACATGATTCGCGGACTTGCCAAGAAGATTCTCATTCTCGTACCCGCATCCCTTGTGTCCCAATGGGTACAAGAACTGCGGACAAAATTTTACATAGATGCTGTCGAGCAAAAGAAGAGCTATGTGTGGGAGCAGTGCGATGTTGTGGTTTCCTCAATTGATACAGCCAAAAGACAGCCACATCGAGACACGATCTTATCCATCTCCTACGATATGGTCATTATTGATGAAGCACACAAACTGAAAAACAATAAAACGAAAAACTATGAGTTTGTGAGAAATTTGAATAAAAAGTTCTGCTTACTGCTCACAGCCACACCTATCCAAAATCGGATAGGAGAAATTTTTAATCTCGTTTCTCTGTTGAAGCCAGGCCATTTAGGTAATGAAACACAGTTTAAAGACCTCTTTGCCAAAAAAGACCTTCAACTTGAGGACCATGACCGGCTAAAACAGTTAGTCAATAAAGTGATGATTCGAAACCGGCGACAAGACACTGGCATCGAATGGTCAAAGCGTCATGTAAAGACGATTTCTATTGATTTCTCCCCGACAGAACAAGCACTATATGATGAAATTTGTAAGTTAAAAGAAAACCCTTCCTATACGAAGCACATGTTTTCAATTATGACCTTAGAACGAGAATGCTGTTCGAGTCGTGAGGCCGTCTATATGACCATTAAAAAAATGCAAGAAGAGGAAAAACACATTCTAGGTGCTTCTGCGATGATGCACATCATGGAGAAAATTAACCAGGTAGAACAAAATTCTAAAGCACTTGAAGTCGTTAAACTCATTCAACAATTAAATGAAAAAGTCATTATCTTCACTGAATACCGTGCGACACAAATTTATTTACAATGGTTTCTCCAGCAAAACGGCATCAGTTCGGTTCCTTTTCGAGGCGGGTTTAAACGGAGTAAAAAAGACTGGATGAAAGATTTATTTAGAGAGAGAGCGCAAGTGCTCATTGCGACAGAAGCAGGCGGCGAAGGGATCAACCTTCAGTTTTGCAACCAAATCATCAACTATGACCTTCCGTGGAACCCAATGCGCTTGGAACAAAGAATTGGACGTATTCACCGGCTCGGTCAAGAGCGGGATGTCCACATTTACAATATGGCAACTAGCGGGACAGTTGAAGAACATATTTTAAAACTTTTATATGAAAAAATTCAGCTGTTTGAAAACGTCATTGGCGATCTAGATGATATTTTAACCCGAATTGATATCCAAGATGCTGAAACAGAATTGCATCAAATTCTCTTCCAACACGAGTCTGACGTAGACATGAAAAAGAAATTAACCCAATTTGCTTCCTATTTAACAGAAGCACAAACACCGCTTTTAGAAGAAAGACAGCAAGGTTCATAAAGGAGAGTTGACCAATGGAGCAGCGCGAGATTCACACATTTCTTCTCCGTTTCTTTCAGGCAAATCAATGCGACATACTTGAAGAAAGTGCAGGGCACATGACCGTACAGCTGACAATCGAAATGGATAAATTGATCATGAACCGTCCTTTTTATTGGCATTGGCTCGAAAAAACGGGAGGCGTACCTGAGCCGCGGCAATTGACTTTGATCACCGATCAAAAAAAAGCTGATGACTCGGTCGAAGGAGAATTTGTCCACTTCGGCTCCCCTCGTTTATTCCAAATATTCGAGGTTGTGAAACAGCAAGGCCGTTTTATTCGGCTGTACGAAAAAGTCAGACCGCTCACAAACAGCCAGATCGCACTGGAGCCGTGGCTTGGTCTCAATGTCAAAATATCCTATCTGGCAGACCGTAAAAAAGATAAACTGCTGTCTCTTGGACTTCATCTAATACGCGGAGAAGTCATCGAACAATTTCAAGAGAAGCTGGAAGCGCGTGAACTATCGTCTCAAATTCCTGATTATTGCTTCACAATGAGTACGATGATTAAGCCAGAGAGCGGCGTCAAACGGCTTTACAGCCTGATGAAACGTTATGCCAATGAAGAGCCGGATGATTGGGCGGTAAGAGCTGTTCAAAAGTGGAAAGAAGACTCGGAACTTTTAAACCAATTTTATGAAGGGACTTCAGACACATCTGTAGAATATGAAATAGAAAGACAAGCACTTAAAACTTTATACGAACCAAAAATCAGTCTTACGATTGAAAATGGCGGACTTTTTTACTTACAGCAAAAAAGAGGAGGCTGACTTAGCGAGTCTCCCTCCCTTTCATGTGATATCAAATTTTCGATCAATCAAAAGCACGTTTGTCTGTTTGTATTGGGCGGAAACATGACGCAAGCAATCTATGAGGTCTTATCACCTGTGTTTTTCCATTTCATGCGTTAAGTGCCTGAAATACACGATTCAGTATTTTAGGAGGGTATTTGTATGGAAAAGAAAACGAAGTTATTAGACAGTGAATGGGTTCAATTATTACGCGAAGCGCGCAAAGCAGGACTAACAGTAGAAGAAGTCCGTCATTTTCTCAAATCACGCGAAAAGTCCTCTGAGTCTCCCCCTATGGCAAGAAGTCATTCTATCAAACCTTTCTGAATGTGCTATAATATCGAAAGGAAGGTGATGACATTGATTGGCCAGCGTATTAAACAATACCGCAATGAAAAAGGCTACTCACTATCAGAACTGGCCGAAAAGGCTGGGGTAGCGAAGTCTTATTTAAGTTCAATAGAAAGAAACTTGCAAACAAACCCCTCCATTCAATTTCTTGAAAAAGTCTCCGCTGTTCTGGACGTCTCGGTTCATACACTGTTAAACGAAAATGATGAAACCGAATACGATGGTCAATTAGATAGTGAATGGGAAAAACTAGTTCGAGATGCAATGACATCAGGGGTTTCGAAAAAGCAATTTCGTGAATTTTTAGATTATCAAATCTGGAAAAAAAAGCAAGAAGAGGAGTAATGCGCATATTTTAGCGCATACTCCTCCAATTGCTATGCAGATCTTGTTATCAGTCTAAAGACTGACTTTATTTTTTATCTTCGCTGTGTGCTTTTTCGTTTTCTTTCACGTAGCCTTTTTCATCCGTATGCTTTTTTGGATTGATCGTTAAACCATTCCACTGAGTCGCTTCGAAGGAAAGATCAACTTGAATCGCATCGCCTTGGTATTTATTTTGGATATAGTTACCCGCTTTATCCTTCGTCTGGTCATTGACAAATTCAATGATCATTTCCATTTTATCGTAATCAAACGGATTCTTTGGAATGCCGTCATACTCTGGAGCTGTTGATCCATCAACGGTGGCAACATTAATTTTACCACTTTCATGTAAAAACTTCTCATCGACGGCATGACGAAGCTTTTCAAATGCGGTCTGATCCTGCTTTGACGTTAATAGATGCAGGTCAAGCAGGTTTGCATGGTCTAAAATAATATTTTTCGGGTATCCATTCCCACCTTCGGCTCCAACCGTTAGAACACTCACCTGAAATTGGCTGAGGAATTCTTCAGCTGTATTCTTCCCGCCATTTTTCGCTGATGTTCCATCTTGAAACTGGCTATAATCAAGACTCATCAGCACTTGATTAATTGCAAGAGACCCTTTATTTTCAAAATTAAATTCCTTCTTTATACGGTCACCAGGTTTTATGTTCGCAAGGTTGATGGCGCCGGAATTCTCTTTTGCAGATAGATTCAGCTCTCCTGTAGAGTAGACCGCGTTTGCCGTCTCAACATCATTAAATGCAGCCCACGTTCCCCCGCCAATTAAAGCAAGACCTAACGCTCCCGATAAAACACCTAAACGAATTGATTTTTTCATTGCCATGATTGAACCCCCTAATAAATTGTTTTATTGAAACCTGATTTAGGTTACAAACGAAAATTTATGCTTGTTCCTCTGACATGTGTAACTCAGCCGTATGTCTTCGATGTTTGGCAGCACCAACAAAATGAATGGTTGAATAAACAAGCAGCATCACCCCTGGAATAATGAGCAAAAGAGCGGTCCCAGCAGAAGTTCCTGCATACGAAAGAAGCTTTCCTGCATAAGGAATGTTCACGCCCGTATACTGCGCAGTCACTTGATTCGCTTTGACGAGCGTGCCGTCTTGATACATATTGTGGTCTCCTTTTGTCTCAAAGGCTTTATTTACTCCTTTTCCTTTCACCCCAACAATGCGGTGAGTCACAAAGGATTGGTCTTGCTTCGTTTGAAACGTAATAATATCCCCTTTTTTGAGTGTTTCAGGTGAGGTGACATGTTTCACAACAATCAATGAACCAGTCGAAAATTCCGGTTCCATTGATCCAGATAATACTTGCTTGAACTCATAACCAAAAATCTGAGGATCTCCGCCTGTTGTCCTTGATGACAACACGACAATAATACACACAATCATCATCGTGAAGACCAGCGCGTAAAGAATACTCCCAGACATTTTCATCCACTTTTTCATACCTTTCTCCCCTTTGCATATCATGTTTCATTCAGCAGGCAACCCCTATTTAGGACGCCTTTTCTTGACAATTCGAAAGCTGCATATGTTGAGACGTAAAGAATGGCTTTTCAGAACCACCAAACCCTTTAGGATAATAGATTTTAAACAAATAGATTCCATTTGTTTTTGCTTTAACTGCCGTGACAGTCGTCGTTTCTTCTGATGAGAGGGACTGTATAGCACCTTTTTCAATAACATGGCCATCTTGTAATGGCACCTGAACACTCTCTACTTTATGTAGTTCCCACTTCCATTCAGAGTGCGCGATGGGTTGTCCAATATTTTTTAGTGACATGCTCAGCTTTTGAGGCGCACAGACTGTCCCCTCAATGATCGTTTGATCGATCAGTTTCAAATGACTTCTATCCCATTTCTTTGGCTGGCAATGCTGATCTGTCTCTTCGAAATTTTCACATGTTTTCATGACAAAGTTCGAATGCTCGACATCGTTAAAAGAAGCGTTAGTAGACGTAATAAAAAAAGAAGTGAAAATCAAACAAATAGCACAAAATAGTACAAAGAGCGGCTGTTTCATTGAATCTTTCAACTCCTTGAACAATTGTTCTTTAAAAAGAACGATTACACTCAGTATAAGGAATTACCTATAAAATCCAAAACGTCAAATTAGTCCATTTTGTTCTTAAACAAGAACATTACCGAGAAAATTCTTCCATTTTCTCATTCTTTCGCCATATTCAATATTTTTTTCTGTGACATTTGTACTTCTTAAAAATTTACATAAAAGTGCAGGATTTGGTCAGGATAATAATTGGTGAGGTGATGTTAGTTGAAATATGGAAGAATCATGATCATGCTCAGTTTACTGTTAAGCCCCTTGATACAAAGCGCCCATCTAGCTGATGCAAAAGGAATCACTGCTGCCGCAGATCAATGGGAAACAAGGGCAGTCAAAGAAGCAAAAAAACGGTATCCGTTAGCACATGTTTTATTCAAACAAAAAGTGTGGGATCGGCACCGGGAGAAAGAATCCGTGAAGCAATATCATATTATGTTGAAAGATCAGGCCAAAGAATTTGGGGTATATGTCACCATTTCCTATAACCCTTACTCGAACAAGGTCAATAAAGTCATTGTTGTGGAAGAATACAGCTAAAATGGCATGAAAAAAACCGCCTGCTGGCGGCTTTTTACTTTCGTCGATGACGTTGACGTTTTTTTAGCATCATTGAGAAGCCAAAAGGCAGAACACCGAATAAACGCTGAGAAAATGGTGGTTTTGTCTCCATTTTTTCCTGTTTATGTTCTTTCCGCTCGTCACGTGGTGTATTCATATATTTAATGATTTCCTGCGTCATATATTTTACATAATCATTTGTCTTCATCGAACACTCACCTCTTCTTCCTTAAAGTGTTACCAAGAAGAGTATCGTTTTATACACTCGCTAATAAGTGCTGATCCATTGATTGATTTCTCCTGTCTCCTTATTCATCTCTAGTTCCCGCTCATCAGTTACACCACCCTTTGTCTCGATGTTAACCAAGAGGCGGACTAGCTTTTTTCTGTCATCGCACCCAATTCGCTTCAACGTCACTCGGCCTTCTTCTGTGACAATTGGGCTCAATGGCTGATCACAAATAAGATTTAATTTGTTTGCAGCTTCATTTAGTCCCATTCGAAATAACTGCTGTTTTTGATAAAAAGAAATCGTGAGCTCTGCACTTTTCAACTCTTTTTGAAACCCAATGGTCATCGAGCCTAGAATCAATAAAAATAAAAGTATGACAGCAAGTACGTGGGGATAAATAAACCCGTCTTCTCTTTTCACGTTTTAGGAATCACTCCTTTGTAAGTGAAAAAAACAGCTTCATGTACTTGACCAAATACATCTGTGACTTGGAGAGTGGTGGTTTGCTCTTTTGTTCTTACATGGAATTGTTTCACCTTTTGTAATAAAGGGAGATGACCTGCCTGATCCGTTCGTTTACGAAGCATCTCTTGATACGGCTCAATCGTCACCACTCGCCCTTGATTTGAAATATACTCCAGTGCTGTTCCATTTTTCACCGCTCTTACAGCGACAGCACAATTTAGATCCTCCTCTAATTGCAGGACCGTTTGTTTCCACTCCATTTGCGAAAATTTGTTGATTTCTGCAAACGGATGAGCTTTTTCAGCAATTGATAAAAGCAGCATGCAGCCAAAAGAAAGCAGCAAAAATAGCTGCAATTGCCATATTGCTTGAGCAAGTGTAAAGCCTTGTTCATCGCTCCAAATGTCGAAAGCAAATCGTCTTCTTTTTTTGTACTTTGTATGAAACACATCCCTTCTCCTGACCCCAAATGAATTCATATGTGATCTCGCCTCGTTTCTTTGTACTTGATTCATTTTGACCTTCTATAAAAGCTGTATTCATATACTCATGTAAGATTTGATAAGCTTCCAGTTTAGCCCTTAATTCTTCTTTCCCAATTGTCAGTTTTTCAAAGGATGGCACGAGCACAAGAGCAGCAAATAGAAAGAGGTGGCAAGAAAAGAGCATCTCAAACGTACTAAATCCTTTATTGTTGCTGAACATGAATCCGCCCGCTCCCTAAGTAAATCGTGAGTTTATATATTTGACTGCCAAATTGAACAATGAGAGAACCGCCGCTATTTGGATGTCCGTTTTTATTAAAGTGAAGGCCTTTTTGAAATGTGGATTGCTTGATGGTGCCTTTTTTGTGTGGATTAGAAGCAATGATCTGCTCACTATTCTGCTCGATGACTTGATAAGATACATTGGGCGGGTGAAACTCAACAGTTACTCGTGTTTTTTTAATAAATGCAGTATAAGATGCCAATTGAAGATCTTGTTTTAGCAAGTTCACTTGCTTTTTTGCTTCAGCACTTTCTAATATATTGGGCACTTTTCCACCTATTATCGATAATAAGATAGAGAAAATCATGACGATCAAGAGCTGCTCAATGAGTGTAAATCCTTTCTCCTGGAAAAGCGATTTATTCATTTTTCACATCCCCGTTTTGAATGAAAATTGCCTTTCCATTTGGACAAGTTAATCCTTTTTTGACATAGCCTTCTTTTTCTAATTCAGCTAAAGATGGCGTCTTGCCGTCATGCTCTAATTCATATGCCATTACCTGTGTACTCACCATTGATTTCAGCCCTTCACAGCCCTTTGCTTGAATGCTTTGATGATGCCGAGTGATATTTGGAATGGTGATCAATAAAAGAATGGAGATCACGAGCATGACAATTAACATTTCTAACAGTGTAAATCCTTTATCATTCATGCCTTAGTCCTCCTTTTCACACTTGTTCCATTAGTTGATACATTGGTAAAAGAATAGATAAATACACAATGAGTATAAGAAATGCTGTTAAGCCATAGATGACAGGCTGCAGCCATGAAACCCATTTTTCAATTTTCAATTCTGCATTCTCTAAAAGAAATTGACTATATGTGTACATCTCTCTCGCTAGCATCCCACTTGCTTCCCCATGCTTAATGACAGCCGCAAAATGCCTTTCGAAAAAAGGAGACCGGCTTATTTGATGTTCCATACTCTCACCTTTTCTTAACTCTCCTATCATTTGTTCAGACATTTCTTGAAGGAAGGGTAAATAGGTCTGCTGTTTAAAAGCTTGCAAACTTTCGTAAATCGATAACCCAGCTTGAAGAAGTCCGCTTAGCTGAAGGGAAAAAAGATACGTATGCATCAGCTGCACCCCTTTAAATACCACCGGCAGCCTGCTGATGACTTTCAGTTTCTCAAGGGTCGATTTTTTCTTAAAAAAGAGCTCATAATATCCAAAAAGACAGATACATATACAACCGATCATGAGCAGCAAAGCGTGTAGGAATTGGAAGAGGCCAAACATTCCTTGAATGAGCCATGTCATGCTTGTATTCATAGATGAATATAATAAAGAAAATTGAGGGACGATCATTTGCTGAACAATGATGAGCACAACAAAAACCGTAAACATAAGAAAAATCGGATATCGTAACATACGCTTGAATGTGTCAACCTGCATAATTTTTTTCTCTAGAAAACGGGCGCTTTGTTCAAGAGCTCGCGCTAGGCTGCCATGTTTCTCTGAAAAACAAAGAATAGCGACGGCTTCCCGCTGAAAATGAAGTCGCTCAAGTACAACGTAAAAAGGCTCCCCTTCAAGCAGCCACTGAATGCCTGGCGTTAATCGCTGCTGCTGTTTTTTTGATAACTGAATATTCACCATCGTTAGTGCATCAACCAATGTATATCCAGCTTGAATCAACTGAGCCAGTTTCGATAAGAATTCAGCTTGTTCTTTTTTAGACCAGGGTTTAGAGGTTCGCTTCTTCATAAACCCAGCGATGATATGTGCTTTTTGATAAATAGCCGAGTGCCACTCCTTTCCGAATTAACCTTTGCAGTGTTTCGTATGACGAATGAGCGTATTCTCCTTTTGCCTCTTTGATACACTCACCAAGCTCCTTTCCGTAAAGCAATTCAAATACATTTGTTCGTCTGACTGGCCGATTTAGTTTGCAATAAAGCTCACACGTTTCGCCGCAAAATGGACATGCGAGTTCGATTAACCGCTGAGCAGCAATGGCAACCATTGTTTGTTCGAGTTCATTCATCGTCACACCAAATTCGAGCATTCGATAAAGAGCTCCTTTTGCATTCTTTGCGTGCAATGTGCTCATGACTAAATGACCTGTCAAAGCTGCTCTAATAGCTGTTCTGGCTGTTTCCGCATCTCTTATTTCTCCAAGCACAATCATATCTGGATCATGTCTTAAAATAGCGCGTAAACCTGCCGCATACGTGATGCCAGCTTTTTCATTTACTTGAACCTGCAGCACTTCTTCATTTCTTGTTTCCACAGGATCTTCAAGGGTAATAATATTCCGATTAAAATGTTTTTTGGCAAACTGAATCAATGAATAAAGTGTTGTCGTTTTCCCTGAATTTGTTGGTCCTGTAAATAAAATGAGCCCATGCGAATGATTCAGAAACGATAATAATCTCGCTGAAGCCTTCGGGAACAGTGACAAATACTTTGTTTTCGGCACATGATCCTGCGGTAAAATCCGAATCACTAGACTTTCATCATTTACAGTTGGTAGTGTAGAGAGCCGAACAAACACTTGACCGCGTCTTAACATCACAGCCAATGATCCATTTTGTGGTCTCCTTCTTTCACCAATATCCATAGAAGACAAAAATTTGAAATGAGCAATGAGCCGCTCTCCGCTCTTTTTGTCAATGATCCGCTGCTGAATGAGGTCAGCGTCTACACGAAAAGAGACTGAAGCTTCCTTTTCTCTCGGAACAATATGCACATCAGATGCTCTCATGCGGCACGCCTCTTCTAGCAGCTCTTGCCCCAAATATTCAATACCATACAAGTGGTTCACTCCTTTCAGTGACCATATTGTATGATGGCAGAACGTGCCTGACAAAAACGCATTTCATGATTTTCATGACTGAAAAGGTGTGAAAATGTTCAATTTGAGGTGTATTTCATCTATAAATAACAGAAGGACATATCAAAAAATTTGACTTTTACAACAACGGGTTCCGTTCAGAGGAGAAAATAAAAAAGAAGTGCTATTGGCACCTCTTTTTTGATGATCATTTCATTTGATTCTTTCACTATGGATGATCTGTTACAAGGAGGTGTCTCCAAATTTAATCCTCCTTAATAGATTACTGATTTGAAGATAAAGAATATCCTTCGTGTCTGATTTATGGATAAAAAAAGAGACCAAATCTGTATGCGAATTGGTCGTCTCATTCATATGCTCATTATATTGTTTCTCCTTGTCAACGGACCCGTTACTTTTACTAGTAACATTTTTTGGTTCACGTTGCTTCTTGCTGCTGCTCTTCAAAGATACGAAAGCCTCTTTTTTCTAAAGCTTTTGCAAGGCTGTGTTCAGTATTTACTTTTGAGAAATCAATGCCGAGTTTCACTACAGTTTGAGCGATTTCTGGTCGAATGCCTGATATAATCGTCTCAATTCCTAGCAACTTCGCACTATCAACCACTTTAAACAGCTGATATGCAACCATCGTATCAACAACGGGAACGCCAGATATATCAATAAATAAATGGGTTAGACGCAGTCTAGATGCCTGTTCTAGTACTGATTCCAAAATGATTTTCGCCCGGTACGTATCAATTTCACCAATCAGCGGCAAAATACCGATCTCTTTTGAAACTGGAATAACAGGCGCACTAAGCTCTTGAATCATTTCTCTTTGTGCATTAAGCTGATTGATCGTCACGCGGTCATACTCTTCTGATAAACGCGCAATCATGTCATCAAATGTGGCGTGAAAATGCTGATTCCAATCGCACACATCTTTGAGTGTCACTTCAAGCTCCGTTTGTTGTGTAAAGGTCTCAATTCTGGAACAAAAAATGTGGCGGAACACCTTAAATTGTCCGATGATTTCATATAAAGGTACTTCATGAACAGCTCGATCGCGGGCAATATCAACTGACCACTTTTTTAGATGGTCTTCTACTTTATCTGATAGCGTGACTAACGTTGCTGCAATCGTTTGGATAAATGCTGTGTTTTGTTCTTTCAGCTTCTTTTCTGTCTCCTCTGAAGCATGTTTGGAGTATAATGAGCCTTCTTCTGTTCTTGTTTTCAGCCATTCTTCGGTCATGACAGGGGCTTCTTTAAGAATAAATTCATATAATTGCTCGGATTTTTCATTTTTCATTTCTGTCGTTCGCTCCTTTTTCACTTACAACTAGTGACAACCAACTTTTTATGTATAAATGACCGCAGATGGTGAACAATAGCATTACACGTTTCATATTGGGCTATAGCCAAGTGGTAAGGCAATGGACTTTGACTCCGTGATCGTTGGTTCGAACCCAGCTAGCCCAGTTCAGCACAAAAACGAAGACGGCTGAAACATCATTCAGCTGATCTTCGTTTTTGATTAGGAAACCGATTGATGAATCGCTTTCTTTTTTGAAATTTTCATGAGTTCTCCTGGATTATAGCCGACCACTAATTTATTTCCATCAATGATAATAGGTCTCCGGAGCAGCTTTGGTTTTTCAATGAGAAGCTGAAGTACCTCATTTACTTTTAGATCATTAATATTTAAATTTAAGCTTTTAAAAGCTTGGCTTCGAGTAGCTAAAATTTCATCCATTCCTTCTGTTGTTAAGGAAAGGATTTTTTTCAATTCGTCTAGTGTTGGCGTTTCTCTGAAAAGGTGACGCTCTTTAAAATCAATTTGATTCGCCTTTAACCAATGTTTTGTTTTGCGGCAAGACGTGCAGCTTGGGTATGAATAAAAAGTAATGTCACTCATTAGTCTTCCTCCTTAGGTCGGTAACCTTTTCTCTTATGGACTAAGTACCCTCATGCATTTAGGCATAAACACTTTTTCATCACTTTTTCAAAAAAATTTTTTCTAACGAAAGAATGAATGTTCACACGTTGTCAAAAATGTAAATGTTTACATAACAAGTGATCATCAGCTATAATATGAATCAAAGGGGTTTTTTAAGGGGAGGGAAAGAAATGAATCGCATGTTCCGCGTTCTTGGGTTTTGGACGGGTATTTTTGCTGTCATGTTCTATTTAGGACATATGAAAGATGCATCCTTGCTGTTCTTCGGTCAAACCGTTCTTTTTGTATTTTTATCCTACTTGAATTTATCCGAAAGAATGTATATTTACATTTTCGGAGCGTACTTGACGATTTTCTTTGCCGGATTTACATATTATTCGATTTTCATCATGGTTCCCGGTACCGGACATTAATAGAAAAAAGCATCTCTTTTGAAAGAGATGCTTTTTTCGTGCGTGCTATTATAAAGAAAACCCATTGATAAACGGATTTTGCTCCTGTTCTGTAAGCACAGTTGTTTCCTCGCCATGTCCACTTAACACAAGAGTTGATTCTGGCAATGACAACAATTTGTCATGTATCGATTGAAGCAACACGTCTTGATTACCGCCCGTTAAATCAGTTCTCCCGATACCGCCTTGGAATAAAGTATCACCAGAAATGACAAATCCCTCTTCCGCTGAATAGTAAGACACACTGCCAGGTGAATGACCTGGTGTGTGGAACATTTCTAATGTAAACGATCCAATTTGAAGAGGTCCTTCTGACGTAATCAATTGTTCAGCTTCTTTGACCGTAATTCCGTTACCAATTAGTCGAGCTGAACCGTTTAGCTGAGCATTTGTCAGCCATTCTTTTTCCTTTTCATGGACATAAAGCGGAATTCCCCATTCTTGACGCACCTCATCTGCTGCACCAATATGATCAAAATGGGCATGTGTCAATAAGACAGCAAGTGGTTTCAGCTGTTTTTCTTTCACATAAGAAATTAGCTTTTGCGCTTCGCCGCCTGGATCAAAAATTAAACATTCTCCCTGTTCATTTTTCCAAATATATGCGTTCGCTTGCACATAGCCTAGCGGCATTCTTCTCCAATTCATTTTCATCACCTACTACTTTTTTCATTCTTTTTTATTATGAAGGCTATTCAATAAAAATTCAAACAATCGTCAACTTGAATGTACTCGACAAGCTTTATGAAAACGGTTAAAATGAAAAGAAAGGAAATCAAGGGGATTGATGACAAAGGGGGACTTTCATATGATGCTCGTCATTATTTTTGGTCTAGTCACGATTTTAGCCGCTCTCGGCATCTATCGCTCACTCAAAAAAGTGAACGTACTAGCCATTGCTTTCGCTGGCGCCACATTTTTGGTTTTTGGATGGTTTACCGTCATGACCATCATCTATAGCGGTTATCCAACTGCACATTAAAAGCCTGCAATTAGCAGGCTTTTTCTATTGATTCAAATGTTTATTCACGCTTTCTAATTTGCTTGAAAGGGTGGTCGTTTGATCTCTTCTGTCATCTATGCGGATATTGGTTGCTACTCGGTGTAAACCCTTTTCAAATGGAACTTCATGAATACGCTGAATGACCTCAAATAAAACGGATAGCTCCCCTTCAATTAATGTATTCATTGGTGTGAGCTGATATTTGATTTTCCCTTCTTGTTGAAAGCCCTCTAACAATCTTTGTACGTCTGCTACATATGCACTCACACTTGGTGTCTCAGTGCCTATTGGAATGATGGTGACATCTGCTATCGCCATGGTTCTTGCTCCTTTCAATGACATCCTATTTCTTTCTCGTTCTCATTGTAACCCATCGCGATTCAAAAATGCCATCATCATGTGGCGTGTAAGCTTGGTTTGTCCCGTTCTATCGTCAAATCTGCTCTCTCTACCTTCCCAATATTTGTGAAAAGGAGCAAGCATATACCTGAAATGGCTTCGATCAGTCCTCCTGCTGCAATGACATAACCTGAACCGAATAACGTCGCCATATAACCACCAATGAGAGCGCCTAACGGTATCATTAAATACGAGATCATGTTAATAATCGCATACACTTGCGGCTGATCCTCCGCTTTTACTGACAATTGAATCATTGTATGTTCAGGTACATTGACTGCACTGATGGCTGCACCTAAGGCAAATGCAGATATAAACACAAGTGGTAATAAGGCATTCATCCCTGTAATGAAAAATGCAATTCCATCAACGATCCCTGCCCCGATAAACAACAGACCGTATCGATTCACTTTCACCTTTGTTAAAACGAATCCCATCAAAAATGCACCTAATGCCGTGGTCACTTTGATGAATGAATATACTACTGGTCCACTATGTAAATCTTCTGTTAAATAAATAACCGACAATGCCTCCCACGGTGCCGCAGCAAAATTGGAGCAGACACAAAAAATGGCTAATGGAAACAAAATATGATGACTTTTCACAAGTGAAAATCCTCTTATTAATCGTTTTCCGTATGACAATCCTTTTTTTCCTTTATCCATGATCGCTTCCGTTTTATATGTAATCAGCAAAACCAGCAAAGCGGACATGAGGTAAAGAGGAATAATGACAAGCATTGTATATCCTACCCCTACAAATGCAATCATGACACCACAAATCGTCACAGTCACAAGCCTGACCACATGACTGGCTGATTGAATGGTTGCATTCGCCTTTTGTATCACATCTTCATGCACAAGCTTTGGAATAATGGACACCGAAGCTGGTTCATAGGAACCACCAGTCGCTGAATGCAGCAACATACCGCCAATGATGAGTGCCAAAGGAGAAAAATCATAAAAGTAACTCACCACAATCACAAGTATAATCGCCGCCCGAGTTAAATCAGCAAAGCACATCCAAAATTTCAATTGATGCGGCTTCATCATTGGGGTAATAAACGGCCCAATAATGGCTTGAGGGACAAAACTAACGGCAATAAAAAATGCTGTTCCAATTGCTCCTTTTCCCCCTAGCACTAAAAGCCACAAAATGGTGTTAAAAGATAAACTATCAGCAGTAATTTTACACATTTTAGAAACAAATAGATAAGTAAAATTCCGTTTCCACAGGCTTTGAGCATTCAATCATCGACATCTCCCTAATTCATATCCTTTTTTTTACATCCACTCTTTCACAATAGCTTACAGGAATGCTCTCGTCAATCACATCAGCACGGTTTTTATTGACCATAAGAAATTGAGGTTTGAACGTATTAAATGATTATTGACAAAGGGCGAAAATGAACTTGATTTTAGCCCTTTGTCTTCTTTTCAGCGTGATAGAAAACCTTTGCAGCCCCTAGGAAGGACGAGTACTGGCACGGAGTGAATTTCACATTCGTGAGCACCGGCACGCAGGACTGACAAAGAATGCGAGGGTTTGTCTACATGCTGAAAGCACCAATTAGGTGCTTTTAATACTTACATGCTTCCCACAATAACCGCTTTGTTTTTTCATAGATCGAATCAAATTGACTCATAGAAAGCGGGTTCTTTCCTCGCCCAAGTTCCACCGTATATCCCTCACTTTTACATTGATAAATAAACCAATCACGATAACCTGCATAGCTATCAAGATATTGAATCGCTTTGTAACCGCTCACCCGTTCTAACCGTTCGACCGTCTCTTTTGAAATGGCCGGTTCGTGGCCAAGAAAACCCCAGTATATCTCTTCTCCTTGTGTATGAAGGGCAATTAACCGGTCAAAGCGTTTTCGTAAGGCGAGATGTGCCATTGCTTTCGCTTCTGGTTCTGTTAACGGCTGATGCCCTGGGAAATCCCTATAAGACGGTGCCTTCGGCTTATTACGATAATATTCGATTTCCCAATAAGCAGGAAATTGATTGTTTAAATCAATTCCTCGAATATTCGCCTTCCATTCTCGATAATCGGAAAATCCACCATTTAGCGGTGCGAACTCCTCATGGCACAACCCTAAGGATTCTGGACCATTGCGAACCAAATCAACACCGTCTGGATTTACCATCGGGACAATAGACAAAGCAGTGGTCTGCAATATACGAACCGCTTCATGATGTCTTGCTTGCACTGGGTCCGAGGCCGCTAAACAAAGTGATTTAAGCCATTTTAATAAAACAGAGGTCGTGATCCATTCATTTGCATGAAAAGAGGCATTAACATGTATGGAATGTAAATGTTGTACAGGCTCCGTACGGATTTCATAAATGGGCGTATCAAGCACTGATTGACCAATCACACTCATCTGAAGAAAAGGAAAAACAGCTTTCAAATATTGAAGCTCTCGTTCTAAGTGAGCGCTATCATATTCAAATGTGCCGCTGATCCAATCATCTGATTGCTGGAGCCGGTAAGGCGCAATGAAGCTTTGCACCTCACCTACCGATTGAAATGAATGGATCCCTTCTGGAAGTCTATACCCCGGTAAAAGGAGGTGCTCCGTATTTGACTGATTGGACAAACGGAAAGCTTCTTTTCCTATACCAAGCTGCTTTGCCACATCCTCCTTCCTTGCCTCATCCAGATGCCATTCAATTGTGCCAAACGACTTTTTCATTTACATCCCTCCTCTTACACTATATGAACCAGTAAGTAAAAAAAGAAAACCTCTGCATGTAAATAGCAGAGGTTTTCTTTTAAATTAAGACGCCTTTTTTAGCTCAGTGTCATCTTCTTTTTTAGATGGTGAATGGTCCGAGTTGTTTCGGTCATAAAATCTAAGGAGATCTCCATAGATAATTTGATCAGAGAATTGAAGCTCTTGTTTTGCCTTTTCTTCATAAGACTGACAACCAGACTCATCTTCTCTCGGCTCACCCGTTTCTTTGTTGTAGCACACACCAGCTGTAAAAACACTGTCCTTCGTAATAAAACTTCCATCTCGAAGCACTGTGAAGTCATTTGTATCTTTTGATAATAGGTCATGACCAAATTGAATTTGCTTGCTTGTATCGATTCCTAGAAGGTTCATGACTGTTGGACGGATATCTACTTGCCCGCCAACTGTATCAATCTCTTTTGGATGTTTATCCGTGATACCAGGAATGTGTACAACAAATGGTACTTTTTGAAGCTGAACTTCTTCAAAAGGTGTAATGTCTTTGTTTAAGAATTGTCCCATTGCTTCGTTATGGTTTTCAGAAATCCCGTAGTGATCACCATATAACACAAAAATGGAATTATCGTATAACCCTGCTTCCTTCATTTTTTTAAAGAAAAGCTTTAGTGCCTCATCTTGATAACGCACTGTAGGGAAGTATTTGTTCAACGTTTTGCTCTTTGAGTCATATTCATCAATGAGCTTATCTTCTTCATCTAAGTCAAATGGAAAATGGTTCGTTAATGTAATCAATCTCGTATAGAACGGCTGCGGGATCGTTTTCATTAAATCTACTGACTGCTCAAAAAACGGACCATCTTTTAGTCCCCAGCCAACTGAATTTTCTTCATTTACATCGAATGATTTAATATCAAAAAATTTGTCGTAGCCAAAGCTGTCATAGATCAGGTCACGGTTCCAGAAACTTTTGTTATTCGCATGAATAACAGAAGAATGATAGCCTTCCTCTTTTAACAACTCAGGTGCGGCTTTGAACTCGTTGCTTGGATTTGTGAAAAATACAGCTCCTCTTCCAAGCGGATAGAGTGAATTATCAACAATAAACTCGGAGTCCGATGTTTTCCCTTGACCCGTTTGATGATAGAAATTACTGAAATTGTAGCTTTTCTTGATCAATTTGTTTAAGAACGGCGTGATCTCTTTCCCATTCAATTTTTCATTGATCACAAAGCTCTGAGTAGACTCAAGCGATACTAGAATGACATTTCGTCCTTTTGCTTGACCAAACGTCTTTTCATTACGGTCTGTTTGATTTGCGCTTACATAGTTTTCAATTTCAGTTAAGCTATTGCTGTCGGCAAGTGCTCGCTGAGCGGATTGCTTCGATTGCAGAACCCCATCATAAATATGGAAGTTATATAAGCTGATGTTTTTCACTAGCATCTCACGGTCAAATGAACGAGTTAACAGCTCTGGTCTTTCTGTTTCAGCCAAACCAAGGTTAAAAAAGAAAGTGGCTGCAACAAATAAATAATAAGCTGCACGTCCCTTACGTGAAATCGTTACATCTGTTCTAAAGGAAGGCTGTTTTTTATAGAGCCAAATTAAAATGATGATATCAACAAACATCAGAAAATCAACTGGTTCAATTAAAGAGGTAATACTTGACCCGAGGTCACCCATATTGTTTGTTTGAAATAGGACGGGGATGGTTAGAAAATCACTGTAGAATCGATAAAATACAATGTTAGCTAATAAAATAAATGTCAGAACAAAACTCATCACGATGATATATCGATTGCGATTTTTTTCTTTAAAGAATAAACCGATACCGAAGATAAACAAAAGAAAGCTAAGCGGATTAATAAACAGGATAAATTCCTGCATGAAATTTTCAATTTTGATATTAAAACTAGATTTATAGATAACATAGGTTTTCACCCACATTAACAAAGTCGCAATCAGTAAAAATGAAATCGCCTTTAATCTTTTCTTTCGCATTGTAACCTCCTTATGCTAAAAACGCACTCAGGTTAGGGACATCCCCAATTATTGGTGCTTCTTCAAAAATAACTAAAGTATATCTTATCCTGTCTATGCTGGAAAATCAATGTCTTTTTCCCCATGACAAACTTATGAATATGCTAAACATTCAATTTCATGCCTATCTATCGCTGATTTTAATAAAAATGACATCATTATGACATTTTTGTTCAAGACAGCCACTTGTTTTTTGCCATCCATGCACCGCCGATCACGCCTGCATCGTTTCCTAGTGAGGCAATCACCACTTCAACATCCTCAGCACATGGCGGGAAGGCATGATGTTTGACGACACGCTCTACTTTACTGCGAAGAAGCTCGCCCGCTTTAGATACACCGCCGCCAATGACGATTTTTGTTGGGTTTAAGGCACTGGCTAGATTCGCAAGGACAAGACCAAGATGGGTTGTTACTTCATCTACGACATGCATCCCAAGTTCGTCTCCGTTTTCTGCTGCCTCAAATACATCCTTTGCAGACAGCGAAGTAAGTGAGCCAAGTGATGATGTATGGCTCTTTGTTTGTAATGTATCTTTTGCGATTCGGACGATACCTGTGGCAGACGCAATGGTTTCAATACAGCCTGTTCTCCCGCAGTTACATGGTGCTCCTTGAAATGGAACGGCACAAATATGACCAATTTCTCCACCAGCACCTGTTTCGCCTTGAACCACTTCTCCATTGACAATAATACCGCCGCCAACCCCTGTGCCCAGTGTAACCATCAGGATGTTTTTGGCGCCATCACCTGCACCCTTCCACATTTCACCGAGTGCAGCAATGTTCGCATCATTTTCGATGACAGATGGAAGTCCTGTCTCTGCCTCTAAATGGTCTTTCAAGGGATAGTTTGTCCAGCCCAGATTCGTTGTTTTATAGACAATTCCGGATACTTTATCCACTGGTCCAGGTGCCCCCATACCGATCCCAATTAGGGCTGATTTCGGCATGCTGATCTCAACTAGTTTATGGTCAATTGACTTGGCAATGTCGACTGTAATTGTCTGCCCAGATTTATCCGTAGGAATCTCCCACTTATGCTGAATTTCACCATAAAGATTAATAAACGCAAGCTTAATTGTCGTACCGCCAAGATCAACTCCTACAAACCAATCCCCTGTCATATGTCCTCCACCTTCACATTGTTTTTCGATTTAATTTGGCTAGTTCCATTTGAAGGATGGTCATTGCGTTTGACCATTCAGTTCGATCGATGATGCCCGATGTGTACATTTCCTTCAATTCATCTGCCATAAATTCTAATTCCACTTCACGATCTCCGAAATACACGTAATTTCCAAATCTCATGAGCAGCTGCTGTACATCATATAACGTTTTCATTATTTTCACCATTTCTCTAAATCAACAGATAGGATAAGCGTATTCATAAATACGCTTTCAGTCAAGTCATTCAACGTGTTTGAGTGTTTTCAATATATTGTTTCAACTTTAAAAATTGGTCATTTTGCGGATCTTGTTTTAATGCTTTTTCGATGAAGTCGTCTGCTTCCGCTGTCTCGCCTTTTTCTACATACAACAACGATAAGTGATACAATTTATTCGGCTCATTTGGATCTTTTTCAAGCGACTTTTGCAAATACTCAATGGCCTTGTCAAGATGTCCAAGCTGCGCTTCGGAAAGCGCATATATATGAAGTGCTTCAGCTGAGGCATCCTTTTGCTTTACATATTCCTCTAGACGCTGACTTGCTTCGCTATAGTTCTTTTCATCAAATAAACTCGCTGCCTCGCTAGTTGCCGCCGCTTCTTTTTGATCGTCTGAATGAAACCCTGTATACAATCCAAAGCCGCCAATAAGGAGGAGAAGAAGACTAGCAAGAAGCATTTTGACAGGCTGAAACTGTTTAGGAAGACGGACCGCTAAAGCGGCTAAAAATCCCCCAGCGAGCCCCCCAAGATGCCCTGCATTATCAATCCCTGATACAGTGAAACCTATCCCTAAGTTGATGAGGATAATCACGATAATATTTGTCCCCATCGTACGAAAGAAGAGCTTCCGGTTAGAGATCGCTAAATATAACAATGCGCCTAAACAGCCAAAGATCGCACCTGATGCTCCTGCTGCGATGGCTGTATTAAACACAAAGCTCGCTATGGAGCCAAAGATGCCGGAAACTAAATAAATCAGCAAAAATCTTCCTGAACCATAAATTCTCTCAACAGCTGCTCCAACGGACCAAAGAGCAAATGTATTAAAGAGTAAATGCGTCAAACCAATGTGTAAAAACATAGGTGTCACAAAACGCCACCATTCACCCTCTAGTATCAGCACATTATTCTTCGCACCAAATGCTGTTAAAGTGGCTGTATTGGTACTTCCACCAGATAATTCGAGTAAAAGAAACATCACCACTTGAACTGCGATTAACAAGTAGGTAAAAATCGGTCTGCCATTTTGAAAAACGGCCCGTTCTCGTTCACGTTGCTTTTCCTGATCTTGAAATGCCTGAAGCACGTTCATTTTAAGCTGCATTACATCTTCGGCTGTATCTGCCTTCGCCTCTTCTACATCAATCGAGAGTGATGTATTCAGCCATTTTTGCAGCTCGTGTCCATCGTTTTGGAGGGTTTCTTCATTCAGTAAAACAGGTGTCACCGTCACCTTTTGTTGTTTTTGCGGTTGACCGTTTATGTCTTCCCAATCATCTACTGGATGGTCAGCTGTAAATTGTAGTTGCAGGAGATGAAGAGAACGTTTACGCATGGCTTCTCTCAACTGATTCATCCGAAAGGCCTGCTCTTCCATATCTCGAACGATCTCCTGTCTAAAATTCACATCTCTTCTATAGAGACGGATGAGATCATATCCTGAGTTTCGTGGTGCTTCAAAAAAGATTTCATCTTCTGGGTACGGACTTTGAATCATCTCGTATCCTTTTTGTCTGAGTTCATCAATCACTCGCCAAAATAGACTATCTATGACATTCATTCATTCGCGCTCCATTTTTTACATTATTATAGCAAAAATTACTCTTATACGCATTTCTCAACAAAAAAAATCCCGGCTTTTGCGGGATTAGAATGCTTGGCGAATAAATTTCGTCCGAAAATATGGGATTTTCATCAGCCATTTAATAAAAAAGTGACGCACTTGGTTTTGACCTAAGATCAAATTCATGAGCCGATAACGATTTTGTACAAGAACGAATGCAAACAGTGTGAACACAATGCTCCAAATCATTTTATTCATCATATTCCCTCCTATGTTCGTATCGTGGCTTAAATAGGATTTGTTTATGCATGAACCAACATTTTTATCTCTTACCATGCGATCTACTTTCACACTCTAATCCCTTGTTCTTTTGATTGAATATAATAGACCTCTTCACACTCAGATTAATCATAAGAAACGTCAAATTGATGAAGGGCGATTAAATCTTTGAACGCTTTGATATGCTCTCTTCTTATTTTTCCGACTACAAAAAAAATCAAGGTGCGTATGCCAAAAATAAACCCATGAATCATGATCAAGTTGTAAGTCAAAAGTATTCACTTCCTCCCACAAATTACGGAAGTATCTTTTCTTTCCTCGAAATTTTTTCATATATGACTCCTACTAGCTAAAATGCCCTGAGCTAATGAAACGAGCTCAACACAAAAAGCCCGTTTTTGGACAATGAGCGGGCTTTCACTTTTGATATAACGTACCTTTTTCACTGACAATCATAGATACCGGTATGTCGTGCGCTTCAGCCGGAATATGCCTCGTCTGCTGTAAAGACAAACAAAGGGCAATGGTTACGCCGTGGTAGTCCGCTAAGTAGCGATCATAATAGCCCCCACCAAACCCAATCCGGTAACCACGTTGATCGAAGCACACCCCAGGGACAATGATCAAATCAATGGCTTCTTTATGTACAGCTGTAGACTCAAGAGGGTCTGGCTCCAATAGCCCAAAGTAGCTGGATGTCATCTTTGTTTCAGGTGTATATTCATAAAACACCATCTCTTTTGTTTTCGGAAAACAGGTGGGAATACAAACTGTTTTTCCTTCTTCCCACGCTTTTTCAATCAGAGGCATTGTCGGTATTTCTTTTCCCCTAGACATAGTCAAAGCAATCGTTTTCGCCTGTTTCCATTCTGACAGCTGCAACACGTGTTCATGAAGTAGAGAAGCGTGGCGATTGAACTCATCAGCGCTTATCTGATCAAGCATGGCTAATGTTTGAAGGCGGAGCTCCTTTTTCATACAGGTTCATCTCCCATCATAAAAAAACAGCAGGAAAATTCCCTGCTGCTTACTTTGTTTCACGATGTAAAGTTTGTTTTTTATCACGTGAGCAATACTTTTTGAATTCAACGCGATCTGGATTGTTTCGCTTATTCTTTTTAGTAATATAGTTACGCTCACCGCATTCAGTGCAAGCTAGAGTAATATTTACGCGCATGTTTTTCCCTCCAAACTAAAATCAATTCACATTCAGACCTAACTATAATACCACTTCTAGCTAAGGAATGCTAGAATGTTTTTTCACCAATTTCATTTTTCAATGCATTCCACCCGCATCCTGATTCATATTGTCTGGTCATGTGATGAAAAATCGCCTTCTCCCCTATAAAAACACGTTCTTTGTCGTACTGTATACATGAGAACCCCCTCTTTGTTCCACAGCTTTTTTTCATCTGATCCGTCTTCTTTTATTTTAACAGCGGGCAAGGTTTTCATACTTGGTTTCCCTATAAAAAGAAAAATGATGAAAAAAAGGTGATTTTTTCAGCAATTCCTTTTGAAACTAGCTTTTTTATGGTATAAAAAAGAAGGGTCGAAAACTGTCTGAAACAATCATGAGAGCCTTTTTTGGCTTTCAGCATTAAAATATGAATAAAAGGTGATGAAACATGGAAATTGCAATTATCGGATTGCTTGTTGTCAGTATTGTACTGATCGCATTCTCATATTTTCAAAGAGAGCCGATTAAAGAAGTCGAACAGGAACTTGAAACACTTCAACTATCTGCAATGCAAGAAATCTATAAACTGAAAAAGAAAATGAAGGTTCTTGAAGAAGAATTGCTTGAAACAAACATCGTTGTCCGCAAGCATTCAGAAATTGATCCATCTATTGCAAGACAAATCATTTCAAAGCATCAAAATGGCATGTCTCCTGAGGCGATTGCGCGCGCTGAGCATGTCTCTGTAGAAGATGTGAACATGATCATTAAAGACAACGAGAGGGTGCTTGTATGACGAAAAAAAGCATCCAAACGTTTGCAGCAGGTATGATTCTTGCAACTGGTGTTCTGGCGATCGTCTTTTTCCTTACTGGAAAAGATGAAGCGGCGGCTGATTCTACAACAAAAGAAACCCTCGCAGCGAAAGTGACAGACACTGACGTGAAAAATTACTTAGACTCTAAAAAAGAAGTCTCCGTCAGCCGTGAAACATATCAACAACTTCTTGATTATAAAGAAAAAGCGCTGAAAGCAAATGAAGACGGTGATTCTCAGAACGATAAACAAACAACGGACAAGCCAAAAGGCAAAACGGTTAAATTCGTGATTAAAAACGGTATGAGCACAAGTGATGTTTCAGACATGCTTGAAAAGGACGGAATCATCAACTCGTCTAAAGATTTTAATGATTATGTGATAGACGCAGGCTACCATAAAGAAATTCGTGCCGGCAAATTCAATTTAAAAACAGGTATGACATTCAAACAAATCGTCAAAGCCTTAACAAAATAACATCAAAAACCCCCTGGCGGCATTGACCTCCAGGGGGTTTTTGATTATCCAAATCGTCCTGATATATAATCATTTGTTCTTTGATCATTTGGCTCTGAGAACATCACATTCGTATCATTGACCTCAACAAGCTCGCCCATCAAAAAGAACGCTGTTCGGTCTGATACCCTTGCCGCTTGCTGCATATTATGCGTCACAATGGCAATCGTATATTTCTCTTTCAGTTTCATGATTAATTCTTCAATCTTTAATGTTGAAACAGGATCAAGCGCAGATGTGGGTTCATCCATTAATAGAATATCCGGGCTTGTGGCAATGGCTCTTGCGATACAAAGACGCTGCTGCTGACCGCCGGAAAGACCTAATGCAGGCGCACTTAATCGATCTTTCACTTCATCCCAAAGGGCAACATCACGAAGCGCTTTTTCAGTGATTTCTTTCAATTGCTGCTTGCTCTTCACCCCGTGAATTCTTGGCCCGTAGACGACATTATCAAAGATAGATTGAGGGAATGGGTTTCCTTTTTGAAAGACCATCCCGACGTTTTTACGCAGTTCCACTAGATCGACACGGCCTTTTAAAATATTGTCACCGTTATACATCATATCCCCGGTGATTTTCACACCTGGCACTGTTTTGACCATGAGATTTAAGGTCTTTATAAATGTTGACTTTCCGCAGCCGGACGGACCGATAATCGCTGTGACCTCATGCTCTTTAATGTCTAAATCAATATGCTTCAGTGCGTGATGCTGTCCGTACCAAAGGTTCATATCATTCACACGAAACACTTCTTTTTTGGCTGTTTCAGTTGCTACTGCATTCATCAAAATCCACCCGCCTTATCCGAATCGACCATTAATATAGTCTTCTGTTTTTTGCTGCGCAGGACGTGTAAAGATACGTTCAGTCGCATCGTATTCCACTAGATCACCGTTCAGGAAAAAGGCTGTATGATCAGATACACGTAACGCTTGCTGCATATTGTGTGTGACAATGACAATCGAATAATCATGTTTTAATTCCGATAATAGTTCTTCAATTTTTGCATTTGAGATCGGGTCTAAGGCAGAAGCCGGTTCATCTAATAAAAGCACGCTAGGTTTCATCGCAAGGGTACGTGCAATACAGAGGCGCTGCTGCTGGCCTCCTGATAATGATAAGGCAGAGCGGTGCAAGCGATCTTTGACCTCATCCCATAGCGCTGCCTTTGTTAAACTTTCTTCTACCGCATCATCAAGCACTGATTTCCTTTTTTCACCCGCATATTTTAGCGCATGTGTAATGTTGTTGTAGATGGATTTAGGAAATGGATTTGGCTTTTGGAAGACCATCCCGATTTCTCTTCTTAAATTCACCACATTAATACGGTCATCCAAAATATTTAACCCTTCGTACATGATCGCCCCTTCACTTCGTGCACCTGGAATTAGGTCGTTCATGCGGTTAATGCTGCGTAAAAAAGTCGATTTTCCGCACCCTGATGGGCCGATTAATGCCGTAATTGCATTTTTTTCAATTTCAAATGAAATTTGATTGACTGCTTTTTTTTCACCATAATAAATACTTAAATCCTGCACCTGTAGAATCTGTTCCGCTTGAAGTGGAGCCTTTTTTGCTGCAATCTCTTTTTTTTCTGCTAGCATTTGAACCATATCCCCTTCACACCTCTCACTATTTATTTTGACGTAAGCTTCTTATGAATAAATGAACCAAGCCATCTAGCTGCTAAGTTGAATACTAATACAGAGAGCACAAGTACGGCTGATGCACCATTTGCAATGGCCTCTGCATCTGGAATAATTCCCTGTGTATTGACGTTCCATATATGAACGGCTAATGTTTCTGCCGGTCTAAAAATATTGAGTGGTGACGTATCGGAGAAAGGACTCCAGTTTGTAAAATCAAGACGCGGTGTTGAAAGACCTGCTGTGAAAAGAAGAGCAGCCGCCTCACCGAAAACTCTTCCCGATGCTAAAATCGCTCCGGTAATAATGGATGGAATCGCTCCTGGGATCAGAACCGTCTTCACTGTATGCCACTTTGTCACACCGAGCGCAAGCGATGCTTCCTTTTGATCCTTCGGTACAGATCGAAGGGCATCTTCTGTCACCCTGACCATCACTGGCAGATTAAAGACAGTCAGCGCAAGGGCTCCTCCGATAATCGTATAGCCCCATCCTGTTAAATTAACAAACATCAGCAAACCAAACATACCGATGACGATCGATGGCAGAGAGGATAAAACTTCAATACATGTACGAATAAAATCAGTCACTTTGTTTTGAGGTGCATATTCTGCCATGTACACCCCGCCACCCACGCCAAGAGGCACGGTAAACAGCATCGTAATAAATAGAATGTAAAACGAGTTAAACAGCTGATCCCTAATACCGCCGCCAGAACCAATCGCACTTGAGCGTGTAGTCAAAAAGTCAAAATTTAATTCTTTGGCACCGTTGAAGATGATATAAGAAAACAAGCCAACAAGTATCGCCGTAATAATGGCGGCACATAATCCAAAAACGATTGTGGCAAAACGATCGGTCATTTTGCTATTCATTAAATCTTCCTCCTAGATGACAAGTATCTGATAATGAGTATGAACATAAATGATACAACTAGAAGGACAAGTCCCATTGACCAAAGTGTATTGTTTTCAACACTTCCATACGTTGTATGTCCCATGTTTAACGTAATAATGGTTGTTAATGTACCAGCTGTGTCCATAATACTTTCTGGTAGATTACGCGTGTTTCCAATAACCATCTGAACGGCAAGGGCTTCTCCAAATGCTCTTGCCATTCCAAGCACGACTGCTGTCATTAATGTCGGAAGCGCTGCAGGTACAAGAACACGTCTGATCGTTTGCCATCTTGTTGCGCCTAATGCATACGATCCCTCACGTAAACTTTTTGGAAGTGAAGCCATTGCGTCAGTTGCAATGGATGTAACAGTTGGCAGAATCATAATAGAAAGGACAATCGTTCCTGCTAAAACACTGTGCCCTGAACCGCTTGACTTAAAGTGTCCAATAAACGGCACCAATACTGTAAGACCTATGAATCCGTAAACAACGGATGGAATCCCTACAAGCAGTTCAATCACTGGCTGGAGAATTTTCCGTCCCCATGCAGGTGCAATTTCTGTCATGAAGATCGCTCCTGCGATGCCTAGCGGTGCTGCTATGAGTGCTGATAGAAGCGTGACAGCGATTGATCCAAAGATAAATGGAAATGCGCCGTATTGCGGATTTTCCGCTGTAGGGTTCCAATTGATACTGGTTAAGAACTCAATTGGGCTTACACCATTTACGATGAAAGATTGTAAACCCTTAATGCCAAGGAAGATTGTGATGGCAATTGATACAGCAATCATTAAGAATGCGCAAAATTTCACCAAAATACTTCCTCTTACTTCATCCATTTGCCTATTTTTTTTCGAGCTGATCAGTCGATCGCTCGCTTCTGTATGTTCTATCTGTTTCATCTTTTTCTACACTCCTATGAATGTCATAAAAGGAAAAGTGAAAAGCTCCACTTTTCCTTCATCATCAATTCAAGACCTTTTACTTATCTTTTTGTTTGCCTGTTGCGTCTCTTTCTACTTTCATATTAGAGACTGAGATGTAGCCTTGGTCTTTAACGATTTCTTTTTGTACTTCGTCACTCATCAAGTAATCTAAAAATTGTTTTGCTAAACCTTCTGGCTCACCTTTTGTATAAGAGTGCTCATATGCCCAAATTGTATATTTACCGCTTTCTACATTGCTTTCTTCTGGTTTCACACCATCAATGCTAAGCGGTGTAATTTTGTCATCTGTTAAATAAGAGAATGCTAGGTACCCAATCGCACCTGGTGTTTCTGCAATCAATTTTTTCACTGTGTTTGAAGAATCCTCTGTGATTCCTTCTGCAGGTGTCGCGCCGTCAAGTGCATATTTCACAAATGTTGCACGAGTTCCTGATGAGTCTGGTCTGTTCACAAGTGTGATTTTTTGGTCTTTCCCGCCAAGCTCTTTCCAGTTTTTGATTTTACCAGTGAAGATTTTTTTCAATTCGTCCTTTGTGATGTCTTTGACACCAACTTCAGGGTTAACAGCTGCCGCCATTCCAACAACTGCTACTTTGTGGTCTTTTAAAGCTTTTGCGTCGATTCCGTCTTTCTCTTCTGCGAATACATCTGAGTTCCCAATTTGTACAGATCCTTCTGATACTTGAGAAAGTCCTGTTCCTGAACCGCCGGCTTGTACTTGAATATCGGCTTTTGGATGTTTATCCATGAATTTTTCTGCTGCCGCAAGAACTAAAGGCTGCATCGCAGATGATCCTGAGATGGTAATGGAACCTGATGCCTCATCTTTGTTTGAAGCATTTCCTTTACTGTCTTTTGAATCTCCGCTTGAGCTGCTGTTTCCGCATGCTGTGACGAATGCTAACAATGCGATAGTAAGGAAAGTAAGCAGCCATAATTTGTTCTTTTTCATTTCAAGAATACCCCCTGAATAATTTGTCCTACGAGTAATACATTAAAGGTTCTTTATTAATTTCGTTTAAATGGAATGTTAAGGTTTTGTAAATGTCGAAGATTTGTAGAGAAATTGCGGGGTTTTTTATGATTTTTGTCAATTTATATCGAAAAGTTTGAAGAAAATATAAAAAAACGCCCACAAAAAGTGAGCGTTTTTACCTAGAAAAGGTCTAGTTATTTGTTTCTGCTTCATTTTCAATTTTGTTTTTGTTCTTCGCTTGTGTATCATTGCTTTCCTGTTTTGATTTCAGTTCAAAGTACTTGTCTAATACTTGTTCACCAATATCATTTGTAATCGGATAGCGCTGGTTGTAATCTTGATACACCCAAGGCACGACAACTGAAATCGCTACTTCTGGATTATCAGCAGGCGCATACGCAACAAGTGTTGTGTTATACGTTGGTGTGCCGCGTTTGCTTTTAATCGGGCCGTCATAGAATGATTGAGCGGTCCCTGTTTTGCCAGCTGGATTGTATTTTTTGTTGCCAAAGTTCGAATATGCTGTCCCTCTTGGGTTCTGCATCACAAGCTTGAATCCTTGCTGTACGCGTTTGATCTCATCACTTGTCATATCGAGCTTATTCAGTACATCCGGCTTGACGGACTCCGTTACAGCCCCAATGCCTCTTTGCGGATCTGGCTCTCTCACTTCTTTTACGAGCTGAGGACGTAAACGATAGCCGCCATTGGCAATCGTTGAGACGTATTGCGCCATTTGCAGCGGTGTAAACGTGTCATATTGTCCAATCGCATAGTCAAGTAAGAGACCGGATTGTGTAGACGTTCCACGATAGCCAGTTGCTTCGTTTGGCAGGTCAATACCTGTCTCCACTCCAAGACCAAATTTACTAAAATTGTAACGGAACGTATCAAACGCCTTTGTATCAATTGGGAGCGGCTGATTCTTACGATATTCCCCTTTCCCAATTGCAATCGCTGTTTTAAACATATACACGTTTGATGAACGTTCTAGTGCGGTTAAATCATTAATGAGTCCCATATTTTGATAGGATTTTTTCGGCGGTGACTGAGCGATATAGAGCGGTTCATCGTATTGGGTGCTTCCAATATGAAGGACGCCTGTTTTATAACCTGTCAGCACAGTTGCCCCTTTTACTGCTGATCCCATCGCATATGATGATGTCATCGTTCCTAGTGCATAGTCATCAAATTTGTATGTCCCATTCTTATTGGTAATCTGTTTACCCGCAATCGAGAGCACTTCCCCATTTCTCGGGTCCATCATGACAACAAACGCACGATCAAGAAGTTCTGTGCCGCCTCTTTGCTTCGCACTTTTCAAGTTCTTTTCGATGATTTTTTCCACCGCTTTTTGCAGCTGAATATCAATCGTCAGCACAAGGTCTTTCCCGCTCTTTCCTTCTGTTAACACTTTAGAGCTTGTGACATTGCCTTCTTTATCTGTTGTACTTTGTTCTTTTTCTTTTTGACCTTGCAGGACATCTTCATATTGATATTCAAGATAGCTTTTTCCTACACGATCATTTCGGCTGTAGCCGAGTGATAGATAATGTTCAAGCAGTGACGACGGAAGACCTTCATCACTTGAAGACACACTGCCGAGCATACTGCGGAGCAGTCCTTTATAAGGATAGCTGCGTGACCAGTCTGTTGTGACATCTACACCTGGCAGTTCGTCCAAATGCTCAGATACGTAAGCAATTTCACTTGGTTTTACATCTTCATTTTTAATAAATTGAGGCGTAAGTGCATAGCCTGCATCCATTTGTCTTTTAATCGCAAGCACTTGCAAATCTTTTTTCGTCAGTTGATTTAATTCCTTGTCTGTGATGCGTTTCAGCTGGAGCTCGTATAGTTTATCATCAGAGACCTTATCGTCACCCTTTAAATCGGCTTCTTTTTGAACAAGCTTTTTCGCTTCATTCGGATGGGTTAAGATCCAGAAATCTTTTTTATCACGATCTGTGATTTTCTTCGTACTTACGTGAATCATATCTGCTAATTTTGTTGCCACTTTGAGCCGCTCTTCTTGTGAAGTCGTCGAGGTTCTCGTATATGTAATGGCATTTAGCGCTTTATTGCTGACAATCGTGTTATAGTTTCGATCATAAATTTTTCCGCGCGGAGCAGATGAGCTGACATTCACGTCTTCTTGTTTTTCTGCCTGCTTTTTATAATCTTCTCCATTCACAATCTGCACAAAACCGAGTCTGACCACAACACCGGTAAAAATAATGAACGCAGCTAAAAATAATAAATTCAGCCGGATCGGAAGTGTTTTGCGCCCTTCCTTCGCGTCTTTTTTGTTTTTCTTGTTTCTCATCACATCACCTTTTCTATCAAGAAAGAAATGGCACCCCTTTTTGTGTATAAAAGGTGCCATCATCATTTTAGCGGTTTTTCTATCATTTATCTAGAAATTTGATGTTCCATTGGTAAGAAATTTTACCTTTCTCCCTTCATAAGGTTCGTTTGAGAAACAGGCTTTTGACCGTCAGCCTCTTCTATATCAGCTGTTTTCTCTTTTAAATGAATGTCCTTTACAAAATAATAAATAAGGGTGTGCCCCGCTCCAAGTACGACAAGTGAAGCAGGAATCCCAAGCCGATCGCCCAGTAAGGTGACAGATAAAAGAAAAAAGACAATCGAACAAATACGCCCTGCATTTAAAAATAGTTCTCTGACGACAATATATTCAATTCGGGCTTTTCTTGCATATCTGGCATGACCGATGACATCGTAAGTTAAAGAGACATACGGAACAAGCAGAAGCGGGTAGCCGATCGCAATGGCTACAGCGTACATAAGCAGTGATACATAGGACAAGTGAAAGACGATTAAAAATAAAGCGCCGTATAAAATAAGCCCGCCAAACATAATCGCTTTTTTACGCCATTTTTTCTTAATCAAACGGGTAGCAAAAAAATAGGCGAAAAAGGCAACACCTGAATTGACTAGACCAAATGTGCCTAAAGCAAGCTCACTGTTTGTTGCAATAAACACAAAGACACTGATTAAAAAGACAAACACGCCTTCACGGAGCCCCTGAAAAAAGTGAGCAGTTGTGATCTTACGCCAATTCTCGTCCGCATGGCGCTCTTTCCAAATTTGCTTAATGATAAATTTTCCTTTAGATTGTCTCCTCTTGAGGAAAAAACTCATCACCACCGCTAGTGAAAACAAAAAAAGCGATAAAGTGAAAATCACTGTATAGCCTGTATCATCCGTTAATTGAGAAATCACAATTCCTGCAATGAGCGGCCCAATCATACCAGCTGTAGAGGTAAGCACTCCTAAAAATCCATTAAAGAAATCCCTTGTTTCAGGTTCAGTAATTTCAAAAGTAAGCACGTTAAAGGCAAGCCAGTAAAAACCATAGCCGATTCCAAGCACACTGCCTAATAACACGAGCCGAGCTGCCGCTTGCTCTCCTGCCATGAGAACAATTAAGTAAAAAGCGGCTAAGAAGATGACACCGAAACGAAGGACAAATGCACGATCTATTTTTTTAGCGAGCCGACCAGCAAATAAAAAGGTAATGGGCTGAAGGACAACTATCGCCAAGTTATAAATCGCAAGGTCTGTAAATCGCCCAGACTGTTTCCATAAATACACGTTCACAAACGTATTCGAAAGCGCAATCGCAAGTGCGTATAATCCGCCAATCGTGAGGAGGAGCAATAAATCTCTTGTGACATCCATATCCCCGAACATTTTCTTTAATCTGCTCATATCATTCATTCTCCTTTTCTACACAATAGTCTGTCTCATCAAAAGGCAGATATGTAAAAAAAGGAGGGAAAATATAAAAAGACCCGCTCTCAGAGAGAAGCAGGTCTTTTCAAATCAAATCATTTATTTAGCTTCGCTGTAAAGGCGAGCCACTTCATCCCAGTTCACAACATTCCAGAATGCTGAAATGTAATCAGGACGACGGTTTTGGTAGTTTAGGTAGTAAGCATGCTCCCAAACGTCTAGTCCTAGGATTGGTGTTTTTCCTTCAGTTAAAGGAGAATCTTGGTTTGGTGTGCTTGTGATTTCAAGTTTGCCATTGTTCACAACAAGCCATGCCCAACCAGAACCAAAGCGTCCTGCAGCTGCTGCAGCGAAATCAGATTTGAATTTTTCAAATCCGCCTAATTCTTTTTCGATCGCATCTGCAAGTTCACCAGTTGGTGCGCCGCCACCGTTTGGTGAAAGAAGCGTCCAGAATAATGAGTGGTTCGCATGTCCTCCGCCATTGTTACGTACAGCTGTACGAATGTTTTCAGGCACAGAGTTCAAGTTAGCCACTAGCTCTTCAATTGATTGATCTTCAAGAGCTGATACACCTTCGATTGCTTTGTTTAAGTTTGTTACATAAGTGTTATGGTGTTTTGTGTGGTGAATCGTCATTGTTTCCTTGTCAATATGTGGTTCTAATGCATCGTAAGCATATGGTAATTCTGGAAGTTTAAAAGCCATGGTTAAATTCCTCCTTAGAAATGTATGTACTGAAATGCTTCCTTAGTAAGCAAGCAATTCACCCTAATCAAAGAGTATCAAAAGAAACGGCTTGTTTCAACGTTATTGCTCATGATCTGAAACATTTCAGTGTTTATTTTGTATTTAACCCTTCAGAAAGAGTGTTAAACACCGATTTTCCATTTAGCGAAGCACATAAAACAAAAAGATTCCCAGCATCAGTGCTTGAATCAACCCTTTTGCAAATACGCCTGACACAAAACCAATTAATGAGCCAAGCCCAACTTTCACACTTGTCTTCAGATCTTTTTGATGAACGAGCAGCTCTGCGATGACACTGCCGATAAATGGACCAATGATAATTCCAGCAATCGGAATCACAAAAGGACCGGCTAAAAGCCCAATGGTACTTCCCCAAATGGCCGCCCGGCTGCCGCCAAAGCGTTTCACCCCAATCAGATTGGAGACATAATCCGCGGCAAATAACACAGCTGTAAACATGGCTTGAATGAGCCAAAAGGTGAGCATCAATTTCTCAAAGCTAAAAAAGAGCCCATATAAAATAAACCCAAGAACCATAAAAACCACACTAGGAATGATTGGATAGACAAGTCCCACAAACGCAATGATAAATGCACAGCCGATCAAAATCCAATACAGCACGTCCAATCCGCTGCCGCCTCCTTTTTATATGCTGTATACATTATGCCTCATTCCTTCTATCTTAACCAGTAATGAAGGCCGTACTTGTACTGGATGGATAGACATTGATACAATGTGAGAAATAGAAAAGAATGTAGGAAGTGAATCGGTTGAACGTATTTAGTTTATTGTTAAAAGGAATTTATTCACCAAAAGATATTGCCAGAGCTCGTTTTACTGGGATTGGAAAGGCCATTTTATTCATCTTTATCCTTTCGATCATCGCAGCTGTCCCCCAGGGCTATCATATGAGCCAAGAGATTTCAAATGCGATGTCAGGATTTCAACATGTGATTAAAAAAGATTTACCCGACTTTTCCATTGAAAAAGGAACGCTTCAAGCGGATCAAAGCACGCCGATCGAAAAAGAAGAAAATGGCATCACGATTATCTTTGATCCCAATGACAAAATAAAATCAAGTGAGCTTGAATCAAAACAAACAGCCATTGCGTTATTGAAAGAAAAAGCAGTGATTGCCATTGACGGACAAATGACAGATATTCCATACCAGCTGCTTGGCGGAACACTCACAAAAGATGAACTTGCCAGCGTCACAAACCAGAATCAAGCGATCATTATCCCTGTCATTTGTGTCCTGCTGTACCTATCTACTGCTGCTCTCATGTTCATCAGCGCAACATTCCTAGCCATGCTTGGCACATTTATTAAACGAATGCAGCAAAAAGAGCTGTCCTTTCAAATGCTTTGGAAGCTCTCTGCCTATTCACTCACATTAACAACCGTCTTTTTCGCCATCATGAGTGCATTAAACACGCCGGTTGCAAACTCATTTTTATTAAATTGGGTGATTAACTTTATTTTCTTATATCTTGTCGTTAAAGAAATACCTGCAAAAAAATAAGCTCCCTCATTTTGGGGAGCTTTTTTATTTGTTTTGACCCTATGACTCATCTGGATGGATGATCGCAAACAAATAGTGATCTTCCCACTTATCATTGATCTTTACTTTTTTACGATGAAGTCCCTCATTTTCAAACCCTGTCTTCTCAAGCACACGAATGGAACCAATGTTAGATGGTTTTACGCCAGCCTCAATACGGTGAAGGTACAGTTCATAAAAGGCATAATCGATAATCAAACGAATCGCCTCTGTCATATACCCCTTCCCGCCTTGCTTTTCATCAAGTACATATCCAAGCAAAGCCCCTTGAATGGGTCCTCTTTCAACAGAATTGAGTGAGATCGTTCCAATTAATGCATCTGTTTCATTTAAGAAAATACCGTGCATATAGGCTTCATCTTTTGCACGCCTTTGCATACTGCGGTTAATCCGTTCCTTTTGACGAGGTACAGTAAAAAAATCATCCTGAACCAAAGGAGTGAATTGCTGAAAATAAGTGCGGTTTTCTCGTTCAAGTGTTAATAGTGCTTCTGCATCACTTTCTGTTAGTGTTCCCACATATATATGCTGACTGATTTTCTTCATATACTCTCCCCCTGTTTTGATTTTATCATAATAAAGAAAGGGCTTAGGCTTGCTTTTTCCAAACTTTTTTCACTTACAAGTCATACTAGAACTCACTAGAACCACCCTTCCTAGCTTTTTCACTCTTTTTTGTTCTATCAACTCAGGGACATGCATAATCTGAAGTAAACTCTTAAAAGCGGTGAGTAAAATGCGGCGAATTATTTTTTTACTAGTCAGTTTGTTTGTCCTCTTTATTATCTTTTTTGATTTAAAAAATGGAACGATCCCCGTTCAGGATGGCCCTGCTGTTCCCGCCAGCGCCTTTCAAACAGCTGAAAAACAGGCATATAAAACTGTCACTGTTAAACAAGGTCAAACCGTCGTCTCTATCGTACATACAAGTAAGCCATTAGATGAAGTGATCGAAGACTTTGAAGCACTGAATCAAGGCGTCAAAGCGAACGAAATTCGGGCAGGCAGCACATACAAGTTTCCGGTCTATAAGAGATAAAACGTTAATTCCTTGTCATTCATACAAAGAGACTGTTACAATATGAGATGTAAAACACGTCGTACACTGCAAACGAATTGCATGTACACTAAGGAGCGATTGACAAGTGAGTGAAGTCACACATCGTACAAAAACGCGTCCCGTCAAAGTGGGACCTTTAACTATAGGTGGAAACAATGAAGTCGTCATTCAAAGTATGGCGACAACCAAAACACATGATGTCGAAGCGACAGTAGCTGAAATTAAACGTTTAGAAGAAGCTGGCTGTCAAATTGTGCGTGTCGCATGCCCAGATGAGCGTGCAGCAAATGCGATTGCGGACATTAAAAAACAAATCAACATCCCCCTTGTTGTCGACATTCATTTTGACTACAAGCTTGCACTGAAAGCGATTGAAGCAGGTGCAGACAAAATTCGTATCAACCCAGGAAACATCGGAAGACGAGAAAAAGTCGAAGCTGTTGTGAAAGCTGCAAAAGAAAAAGGCATTCCAATTCGTATTGGGGTAAACGCTGGTTCGCTCGAGAAAAAGATTCTTGATAAATACGGCTATCCAACAGCAGATGGTATGGTTGAAAGTGCACTGCATCACATTAAAATTTTAGAAGACCTAGACTTTCATGACATCATTGTCAGTATGAAAGCATCTGATGTAAACCTTGCGATTGAGGCATACGAAAAAGCAGCAAAGGCCTTTGATTATCCTCTTCATCTTGGGATTACAGAATCAGGTACGTTATTTGCAGGTACGGTCAAAAGTGCAGCTGGTCTTGGCGCAATCTTGAATATGGGGATTGGTAACACACTCCGTATTTCATTAAGTGCTGACCCGGTCGAAGAGGTCAAAGTGGCACGTGAATTATTAAAATCATTTGGCCTTGCATCAAATGCAGCAACACTCATCTCATGTCCAACTTGTGGACGAATTGAAATTGACCTCATTAGCATTGCAAATGAAGTCGAAGAATATATTTCTAAAATTAAAGCACCGATTAAAGTAGCTGTTCTCGGATGTGCTGTAAACGGTCCAGGTGAAGCGCGTGAAGCTGATATCGGCATCGCTGGCGCTAGAGGTGAAGGCCTCTTATTCCGCAAAGGTGAAATCGTTCGGAAAGTGCCAGAAGAAACAATGGTCGAAGAACTGAAAAAAGAAATCGATAAAATCGCTGAAGAACATTATGCAAAAATGGAAGCTGAAAAAGCAAAACAAGCGAACGCATAAAAAAGAACGCCTGACATCACTGTCAGGCGTTTTCTGTTCCTGTCCTGTTAAAAGAACGGGGTGATAAAGATGCCGAGGATGACGGAAACGATTCCGATCCCGATTGACCACGCGCCAAGCGCATGTGCTCCTTTTCTTCTTGCAATATAACCAACGACGATTGCCGCTACGCCTAATAGCACCGGCAAGACAAATAATGAGATAATCGCAATCGCGAGTGCTGTATAGCCTATCCCCTTACTGCCTGAATCGTCACCTACATGGTCACGTTCTCTTCTGTCTTCACGATCTCTTGATGCTTGATATGGCTCTGCTATTTCAGCAGCTGTTTCCTCTAAATAGCCATCATCATTACTAAAGTGTGTGTCGATTTCACGATCATTTCTTCTGAAATCTTCGTCTCTTTCCATGATCAATTCCCCCTTTTGGTTAATAGAAAGGAGCTTTTTTAGTATGAGCAAAAATGTCTGTTTCATGTTTGCTAAAACTTGCTGGAATTGTGAATTGATTATGTTACACTTTAAGAGGATAAATATGAGGAGTGTGGGCATGTTACGTTTAGGAATTGATATCGATGGCACAGTCACGGCGCAGGACACCTTTGTCCCCTACTTAAATGAGTCGTTTCAATGTGACATCACACTAGATGATATGACGGAATATGATTTGACGAAGCTTTTAAAGATTTCAAATGAAGAATTTTGGGGCTGGATGAATGAGTATGAGCCTCTTATTTATAAACAGGCAAAGCCTGCCGAGGGTGCAAAAGAAATCCTCAATCAAATGAAACATCATCATCAATTGATTTATATCACAGCCAGAAGGCAGCATCACTCAGACATCACCTACAAATGGTTTGAGGAGAATCATGTCCATTACGACGATATCGAGCTTGTTGGCGGACATCATAAGGTGGAAGCTGTTCAAAAACATAAGATCGATGTGTTTTTTGAAGATCACCATGGCAATGCCACAATGATTGCAAAAGAAGCTGACATTCCAGTGATTCTGTTTAACTCACCGTATAATCAAATGCCAATTGATGAACGGATCATTCGCGTTAATAACTGGCAAGAAGCATCCCAATGGATCAAACAATATGAAAAGCGTCTGCAAACTGCTTACTAAAACAGATCAAAAGCCGATACGTTTTTAATGTATCGGCTTCAGATTGTTGACAAAGGGCTAAAATGAACTTTATTTTAGCCCTTTGTCTTCGTTTCAGCGTGATAGAAAACCTTTGCAGCCCTAGGAAGGACGAGTACTGGCGCGGAGCGAATTTGACATTCGTGAGCACCAGCACGCAGGACTGACAAAGAATGCGACGGTTTGTCTACACGCTGAAGCCGATCCGTTTAATGTATCGACTTTTTGATTGTACGATGATGTCCTTCTTTTATTAAAAAATGATAAAGTGCACCCATCATACCTGCCTGATTGAAGTAATAGCACGTTTCCAGTGTCACCTGTATGTTTTTCCATGCATGCAAAGTATGTAAATGTTTCTCAATGTTTGGAATCAAATCGGGCCTTGCACTCACGCCCCCGCCAATGAGGATTTTCTCTGGATTGAGAACTGTTGCCACATTGTAAATACCAATTGCGATTCGTTTGTACCACTGATCGATCATCTTCTCAATGGCCGGATCTTGCTTGGCTTTTTCAAAGATTTCTTGACCGTCGATTTGCTGACTTTGTGGAATGCCCTGCTGCTCTTTGTAACTTCGTATCAATCCAGCTGTCGAAGCACTGCTGTTGAGTGTGGTAAACTGACCATTTTCTGTTTCTGTCAGCATCATACCAAATTCACCGCCGCGAAAAGAGGCACCGCGAACAAGCTCGCCACCAGCAAAAATACCGCCGCCGACACCAGTCCCAAGCGTCATACATATAAAGCTGTCACACTCTTTCGCATGACCACTAAATTTTTCAGCCAGCGCTGCACAGTTCGCATCATTTTCTACTTCTACACGAAGTGATGTTTTTTCTTCCAAAAGCGTTTTGACATTTTGGCCATTTAAAGCAATAATCGCTCCTGCAAATTCCGTATAACCCGTTTGACTGTCAACAAAACCCGGAAGACTCATCGCAATCCCTTTGATATCCCAAGTCCTTTGATACTCTTTCACCACGTTCTCCATGTCCTCTAAAAACGGCTCAAGTTGTCGGCAGTTTGTTTCGTAGTCGCCGCTCGTGATCAGCTCACCATTTCGATCCATGACCCCATGCTTTGTTTTTGTTCCGCCTACATCGAAAACAACATAATACGCCACCTTTGACCACTCCCCTATTTCAAAAGACTCATTTATGTTTCAATAGATGATCTATTGTTCTCATTTTAATGAAACAGCTATCCTTTGTAAAACGTTTTCAAGATCACAAAACAAAAAGCCAGCCCATCGGCTGGCTTCTTTCATGAATGAACTTCTTTCGGTTCGCAAGAAGGACACGTTCCGTAAATTTCAAATTTATGTCCGCTAATGTGATAATCCTCTAGATCAGCATCAAGCTTGTCCATAGGGCAAGCGTCAATTTCCTTTGTTTTACCACACGTCAAACAAATAAAGTGATGATGATGGTGGGAAAACGAACATTTAAAACGGAACAGTTTCTCCCCTGATAATTCCGTTGTCTCTAATATCCCAAGATCTTCATATAAAGACAGGTTTCGATAAATCGTATCAAAACTAAGCCCTGGGTAATCTTCACTTAAAGCTGTTAATACATTTTTAGCGGTCAAGTATTTATCAGAATCAGAAAACAATTGAAGCATATCTTCACGTTTGCTTGTATATTTATAGCCTTTTTCCTTTAATAAATCAAGCGCTTCTTGTACGTTCATGATGATTCCCCCTTCTGAATTTCCCAATACTAATACAGCCGATTAAAATCAAGATAGACAGCATCACAATGGTTCCACCCGGCGCTAAATCAAGATAATAACTTAAAATCAAGCCGACCATAACAGACAATTCCCCAAATAAGATGGAAAGGAAAATCGCCTGTTTAAACCCTTTGGCAATCCGAATACTTGCCGCAACTGGCAGTGTCATGAGTGCGGACACTAGGAGTGTACCGACAATACGCATCGATGCTGCGATGACAAGTGCAACGACTAAAATAAAAATAAAATGAATCCACTTAGCTGAAATACCAGAAGCCTTCGCATGTTCTTCATCAAAAGAAAGCAAAAACAATTCTTTATACAAGAGCACAACCACTAATACAACGACCAGTGAGATCCCAACAATAATCCAAAGATCGAGCCTTGAAACCGCACTGACACTTCCGAACAAATAACTGAACAAATCTGTATTAAAACCATTTGCAAGTGAAATGAAAATAACAGAGATCCCAATACCACCCGATAAAATAATGGGAATCGCCAGCTCCTGATAATGTTTATACACAGAGCGCAGACGTTCGATAAACAATGAGCCAGCCACAGAAAAAGCCATTCCTAAGTAAAGCGGGCTAACCCCTGTCAAAAGTCCAAACTTTTTATCAAGGAATAAACTTGCCGCTATCCCAGCAAGTGACACGTGACTAAGCGCATCTGCGATGAGAGAGAGCCTTCTCACGACAATAAATACACCAAGTAAGGGCGCAATAAAGCCGATCAGCATACCTGCGATAAACGCATTTTGTAAAAATTCATAATGAAAAAATGGAAATAGCATTATTCATGTCCCCCATGATGGTGATGATCGTGATGAATCACTTGAATGTCATGCCCGTAAAACTGAGAAAGCGCCTGATCATCCATCGAATCAAACGTTTCCGCATCTCCATGAAAATGAAGTGTCTGATTTAAACAAGCCACATGCGTGACTTTGTCAGAAACGGTTCCTACATCATGTGTAACGAGAATTAAAGACATTCCTTTTTCTTTGTTCAATGTTTCTAACAGCTGATAAAAGCCCTCTACTGTTCTTTGGTCTACACCCACAGTCGGTTCATCTAAAATAAGCAGCTTCGGCTGACTGACGAGTGCACGGGCAATAAATGTACGCTGCTGCTGACCGCCTGAAAGCTCACCAATGTTTTGATGTTTTAAGTCTTGTATACCAACTGAGCGGATCGCCTCATCTACTTGAAGCTTATCCTGCTTACTCATGCGTTTGAATAAACCAATCTTCGCCGTTAAACCACTTGCCACGACCTCGTATACAGAAGCAGGAAACCCTGTATTAAAGCTATTCGCCTTTTGAGAAACAAATCCAATTTGATCCCAGTCTTTAAATTTTTGAGCTGGTGTGCCAAAGAGCTTCAATTCTCCCTGCTGGGGTTTAATCAAGCCAAGCAGGCATTTTAATAAGGTTGTTTTACCAGATCCATTCGGTCCAACAAGTGCTAGAAAGTTTCCTTCCTCTACCGTTAAATGAATGTGATCAATGACATTTCGCTGTCCATATGAATACGAAATGTCCTTCATTTCAATAATTGGCTTTGCCATAAATCTTCCACCTTTAATCCAATATAAAAAGAATGATTACGATTTATACAACAAAAAGAAAATGGCAAAAGCCATTTTCTTTGTCCATACATACATTTCATTATATAAAAGAAAGATAAAAAAGTAAAATAAAAGCTAATGAATGGCTGTTTTGAATTTACCGCCTTTTGTTTCATGCGTATCCATAATCGTAATAAAGGCTTGACCATCAATTTCAAACACGATAGATTTCAGCTTCGTAATTTCAAGTCTTGTCACGACGGCGTAAATGACATCTTTTTCTTCATCGGTATAGCCGCCTTTTCCTCTAAGCTTGGTGGTTCCCCTGCCGAGACGATGAAGGATCGCATCTGAAATTTCATCATAATAATCCGAAACGATAATGACAGCTTTTGTTTCATCTAGTCCCTGAATGACAGCATCAATTGTTTTCATTGCCAAATAATATGTCATGACAGAATACATAGCTTGCTCCGGTCCGAAGACAAAGCCCGCCCAAATAAAAATGAACACATTGACGATCATGACAAACTCACCGACGGAGAAAGGAATTTTTTTCGTCAGAAGAATTCCTAAGATTTCCGTTCCGTCCATTGAGCCTCCATTCCGTATCACAAGCCCAACGCCAAACCCGAGTAACAGCCCTCCAAATACAGTAGCTAAAATCGGCTGCGTCGTAAATGCTTCTACATGATGGAGTGAAGATTCAATCACGGCCAAGCTGACAATTCCAATCACAGTGGAAATCAAGAAGGTTTTCCCAATATGTTTGTATCCTGATATCATAAATGGAATATTTAAAATGACAACAATCGTCGCAAAATTAATGAATGGGTTATCCGTAAAAAGATAATCCAAAATAAGCGAAATACCGATGATGCCTCCATCAATAATATTGTTTGGCACTAAAAATAATTCAATGCTGACTGCTGCACATGCAGCTCCTACTAGAATCAGAAAAATTCTCAAAATAAAATGAGGCACTGATTCCTTTTTATGCTGTTTACTATTTGCCATACGTTCTCCCTTCTACACATGTTTAGTTTTCAATGAACATTTTATTCACTTTACTATTTTATCATTTCACAGAGTAAAATAAAATTTTTTGCACATTTTCCGTTTTCGCCCATACATTGATACAGAGGGGAGGAATGGAATTGATTTTAATTCAAAAAATTGTGTTGCAGCGTCTGAATCAGATCACAGCAAATGACTTGTTAAGGTATGCAAAACAGTATGGGGTCAGCTTAACATCCAATCAGGCTGCAGAGGTCGCCAAACTCATGAATGGGAAAAACGTCAATATTTTTAATGATGCAGAGCGCAACCGGCTGCTTAAGCAAGTGGAAGCGATTACGTCTAAACAGACAGCACAGACCGTCAATGATCTGTTTAATCAATTCACAAATTAGGCAAAAAAGGGCCGCATTTAGCGGCACCTCATCACATTGCATGCACTTTTTATTGACCCGTAATCTTATCTAGTAAACCTTCATCAAATTGCTTTTCTTTCAGCATCGCAATTTCGAATTTATAAGGTGGTTTCTTGTTCTTTTTATCTTCACCTACATAAGGCGTTTCTAGAATCTTCGGCACATCTTGAAGCTGTGGATGTTGAACGATATAGCTCAGGGCATCAAAACCAATTTCTCCAAAACCGATATTTTCATGTCGGTCTTTTCTTGCGCCTTGTACATTTTTACTATCATTAATATGAAGAACTTTGATTCGGTCGATCCCGACAATTCGATCAAATTCTTCTAAAACTCCATCAAAATCACTCACAATGGGATAACCTGCATCGTGCGTGTGACACGTATCAAAGCAAACAGAAAGTGCTTCGTTATGTGTCACACCGTCAATAATTTGGGCAAGCTCTTCAAAGCTTCTTCCGCACTCTGATCCTTTTCCCGCCATTGTTTCCAGCGCAATTTGAACCTCCTGCCCCTTCACAATGACTTCATTGAGACCTTCAATGATTTTTTGAATTCCAGCATCTGCACCTGCTCCGACATGCGCACCTGGATGAAGAACAATTTGTCTTGCACCTAGCGCTTCTGTACGCTCTATCTCAGAGCGAAGGAAGTCCACTCCAAGCTCAAATGTCGCTGGATTCACTGTGTTCCCAATATTGATAATATACGGTGCATGAACGACGATATCTGTCATACCATGCTCTTTCATATGCGCATGTCCAGCTTCAATATTGAGATCTTCAATTTTTTTACGGCGCGTATTTTGCGGTGCACCTGTATAAATCATAAAAGTATTTGAACCATAAGAGGCAGCTTCCTCACTCGCTGCAAGTAGCATATGTTTTCCGCTCATGGATACATGTGATCCAATCTTCAACAATGTGTCCCCCTACTTTCCGTTACGCTTTGACTTTCTACGTTCTTGTCTTTTGATCTTATCCATCTCACGTGTCATTTTCTTTTTATATCCAGGTTTGACGGCTTTCGGTTTTCTGACAAGGCGTTTTGCTTTTTCTTCAATTTCATTTGGTGCTTTTTTACGTCTTTGACGCTTCAAACGATCATCTGCATCTCGCCATTCGCCATGAACAATCGTTTTGTTTTCAAATACAACACCCATTTTTTCAATTTGAACGAGTGCATCCTCATCAGCAAGATCATAAATGGTCATCGCAATGCCAGATGAACCAGCGCGAGCCGTTCTTCCCACACGATGAACATAGAAATCAAGATCGGATGGGAGCTCATAGTTAATCACGTGGCTGACGCCCTTAATATCAATCCCACGGGCAGCAAGATCAGATGCCACAATATAGGTGAACTCCAAATCTTCAATTTGTTTCATCACTTTTTTACGTTCACGAGGCGTTAAACCACCATGAAGTACCCCAATTTTCATTCCTTTTTCCTGTAGGAATGAGGCAATTTCATCAACAGTTGATTTCGTGTTGGCAAAGATGATCCCTAAATAAGGCTGTACATTCGTCACCATTTCATGAAGTAATTTTAATTTATCACGCTGTTTAGATGGAACTAAAATATGCTGAATGTTTTCAGCCGTAATGCGTTTCGGTTCAACATGTGCATATTTCGGATTATCCATATATTTTTTGAGGAAAGGTTTTAATTTTTCTGGAATAGTTGCTGAGAACACGAGCATTTGCAGCTGTTCTGGCATTTGTGAGCCAATACGATCCACATCTTCTAAAAAGCCCATATCCAGCATCAGGTCTGCTTCATCAATGACAAGAGATGTTGCTTTGTACACATTCAGCGCTTGCTCATGAATAAGATCAGCAATACGTCCAGGAGTGCCGACCACTAAGTGCGGCTGATTCTTTAGCTTTTGAATGGATTTCTGCTTGTCCGTTCCGCCAATGTAAAGCTTTGCCTTGATTTCTTCTTCTGGAGGCGTATTTTTTAAGATCGTTTGTGCTTCTTTAAAAATTTGATTCGCTAATTCTCGTGTTGGTGCAGTAATGACCACTTGTACTTGCTCTTTGCTTGGATCAATTGAATGAATAAGCGGCAATAAATACGCATGGGTTTTCCCTGTCCCTGTTTGAGACTGTCCAATCACGCTTTCACCTTTTAAAACAGCAGGGATGATTCTTTTTTGAATATCAGTCGGCTCATAAAAGCCCAGTTCATGAATAGCATCTATAATAAAAGACTTTAATTCATATGTCGTAAATTTCGTTTCTTTCATGTTTTCACTCCTTAAGGCAATGCCTTTTTGCTCATCTCCTCATTATAGCTGATTTTCCGCAAAAAAACCATGTCCGCTTTTCTCACAGGAAACCAAATGATACTTCCCTGCATAACCTATGAAGAGAAAGAGAATGCAGTAAGGGAGGTACAAGTATGTTAGGGCAAAGGCCTATGGGCGATTTTCAGCCGCATCGCCCCTCACGCCGGCACCTTGGAAATGGCGGACAGCCCGGGATTTTTCAACGGAGACAGCAGGCTCCGATCGAACAGCCTTTTCAAGGGCAAGGCAACCAATTTCAACAAATGATGCCTCGCTCTCCGTCTGTACAAGGCGGCGGTCTACGCGGGATGGGTGGCATTCCTGGAGGCGAAAGCCGTGCACTAGGCGGCGGAGCCGGAATTAAGGGCATGCTGGCAAAATTTCTTCCTGGAGCTGGAGGAGCAGGGATCTCTGGAGCTGGAGGTGGTGCGGGATTACAAGGAATCCAGAGCTTCGCAAACCCTGCGAACCTTTCAAGCATGTTAGGAAATGTTCAAAAAGTACTCGGAATGGCGCAGCAATTCACGCCTATGATTCAGCAATACGGTCCTTTAGTCAGAAATTTGCCTGCCATGATTAAACTCTATAGCCAGCTTGGCAGTGCGGATGATGATGAAACAAATACGAATGATGCAGACGAAGAACCAAAAGAAATCACTGCAGAAACAGACGTTCCGCACGAACAAACAGCACCGGTTGATGATGAAATAGAAGAAGGAAACGAAGAAGAACCAGAGGACATCCTTGTCAAAAAAGGGACTGTACACACATCAGCTGCTCCTGAAGCAAAACCGAAAAAAAGATCGGGTAGTTCCATTCCGAAACTATATGTCTAGTGATCTTTTAAAGGCGAAGTGTTTCCCATGTATAACAATCTTTGATATATGCGCTTACTTTGGCTATAATGAAGGAAGAGAATGATCAAAAGCCGTTTTTCACGGCTTTTTATATTGTTCTTCTCTAGCAGCACTTCCCTACAGGAGGACGAATAAATGAATGTAATTAAAATTTCGCCGCGTGGCTATTGCTATGGCGTTGTAGATGCAATGGTCATTGCTAAAAATGCCGCACTTGATAAAAACTTGCCACGCCCAATTTATATATTAGGTATGATTGTGCACAACAAACATGTCACAGATGCCTTCGAAGAAGATGGAATTTACACACTGGACGGACCAAACCGTCTGGATATTTTAAAACAGGTTGAAAGTGGCACAGTGATTTTCACCGCTCACGGCGTATCTCCTGAAGTCCGTCAAATTGCAGAAGAAAAGGGCCTTGTCGCCATTGATGCGACCTGTCCAGATGTCACGAAAACACATGAACTCATTTCAGAAAAAACAGCTGATGGATATGACATTATTTATATCGGAAAAAAGGGTCACCCTGAGCCAGAAGGAGCCGTCGGTGTTGCACCTGACAAAGTGCACCTTGTCGAAACAGAAGCTGATATTAAAGCGCTCGATTTAACGTCAGATAAACTGCTCATCACCAATCAGACGACAATGTCTCAGTGGGATGTTCATGATCTGATGGAGCTCATTAAAGAAAAATATCCTCACGTCGAGTACCATCAAGAAATCTGCCTTGCGACACAGGTACGTCAGGAAGCTGTGTCACAGCAAGCAGGCCAAGCCGATCTGACCATTGTGGTCGGCGATCCAAAAAGCAATAACTCAAATCGTCTGGCGCAAGTGTCAATGGAGATTGCAGGAACGCAGGCTTACCGAATTGGTGATCTCAGTGAGTTAAAGCTTGAATGGCTCCAAGGGGTAAAAACCGTTGCCGTTACTGCAGGTGCTTCCACACCTACACCTATTACAAAAGAAGTCATTCGTTTCTTAGAAAACTACGAACCTGATGATGAATCGACATGGAAAATTGAACGGACGGTTCCTCTTTCTAAGATATTACCTCGCGTGAAAACAAAGAAATAAAAAAACGTCAGAGCTGCTATGCTCTGACGTTTTTGCTTACACAAATTGAAACGGGTTTGTGTTTGATTCTGATACAAAGAACTGCACATCATATTTTTTATCTGTACATAGCGATTCTAGTTTTGTCTTCACGCCTTCTTTCATGATCTTTTCTGCGTAATGACCCGGGTCCACTACATTCAGTCCGAGCATCATGGCATCGTGAGCGACATGGAAATAAAGGTCGCCAGTCACGTACACATCTGCCCCCATTCTTTTCGCTTGATGGATATATTTATTTCCGTCTCCTCCAAGCACAGCTACTTTTTTCACGACCGCTTCCTGATCTCCTACAAAACGCGCTCCATTCACATCTAACTTCGTTTTCACAAATTGAGTGAAGTCTTTAAGTGTCATAGGTTCTTTTAATTCTCCAATACGGCCAAGGCCTTTTTGAATAGGAGGAAGATCTGTCGTGTGTACACTGTAAGCCACTTCTTCATAAGGGTGTGCTTTGATCATTTCACGAATCACTTGTTTTTCAATACTTGCTGGGAAAATGGTTTCGATTCGTACTTCTTTCACAAATTCCAATTTACCCGTCTCACCAATAAATGGCACAGCTTCTTCTGATGGCAGAAAACTGCCTGTCCCTTCATTTGAAAAAGCGCAATGACTGTAGTTTCCAATATGGCCAGCTCCCGCATTTCCTAAAGCCGTCCTGATGGCCTCTTCAAATTCCACTGGGACATACAAGGCTAGCTGCTTAATTGGATCTTCGTATGTTGGAACTAGCACTTTTGTTTCCCCGAGCTCTAAAGCGTCTGCAAGCAAGTCATTGACTCCTCCATCAGCCACATCCAGGTTTGTATGTGCTACATACACCGCAATATCATGTTTGATGCATTTCTCAATGATCCGTCCTGCCGGCTGATCTGTCGCCACATGTTTTAATGGACGGAAAATTGGCGGATGGTGGGCAATAATGAGATCCACCTTCCGCTCAATTGCCTCATCTACCACATTTTCTAATACATCTAAGGTGATCATGACATTGGTCACTTTTTTATTCAGCGTTCCAATCTGGAGCCCGATTTTATCACCTTCCACCGCATATGCCTTTGGTGAAAATTGCTCAAATAATTGGATGATTTCATGCCCGTTCACTGTTTTAGCCAACAGTCAAAACCTCCTTTAGAATTTTTATTTTCGCATTCAGCTCTTTCAGACGTTCTTTGTTCTCTTCCGTCGGCGCTGCTTGTTGAATCTGGCCTTCTATATGCTCCATGTGCTGAAGCTCATTCATCCATTTGCGCCGGAAGACATCATTTTGCTCTTTGGCAAGAAACGGACCAACGAGCATGCCTGTTTCAATCGACATGCCTTCATAGGCTTTATCTTTGTCGCCAGTTTCGGCAATGATGATTTCGTATATTTTGCCATCTTCTTCTAAAATCACTTCATCCATCAGTTCATACCCCTCTTGATAGAGCCATAAACGAATATGGTGGGCATGAATATTAGGCTGAAGAATAAGCCGCTCCTGCCCTGTGAGCTTGTGTTTACCTTCATTTAGAATGCTTGCAATGAGTGCTCCGCCCATTCCTGCAATTGTGACAGCATTCACCTCGCCTTTTTCAATCACTTCAAGGCCATTGCCTTTTCTGACTGAAATCTGCTCATCTAATTCAAGCCTATGTACTTGCTGCTTCGCAGATTGAAGCGGTCCATCAGTAATTTCACCAGCAATGGCTTTCAATGCTTTATGATGTAATATCGCATAACATGGCAAATAGGCATGATCTGAGCCAATATCAGCAAAGACCGCCTCTTTTGGTAAAAAGTCTGCGACTCTTTTTAATCGTTTTGACAAATTCATTTCATTCATCCATATCACTACTTTTCTTTAATGTTCATACTTGTCTATCTTATATAAATTATGGACTTTTTAAAAGTCGTTTTCAAATGAAAAAAGCTCTTCTGATGAAAAAGAGCTTTTTGCGCTTTATTATTTAATTTTGGATACCCATTCTGACATTTCATCGAGCTTTTCATTCGGAATTAGCCCGCCCGGCATCCCATTTCCGCCTTCTTGAATTTTCTTCTTGATGTCTGCTACTTCAAGCTTGTCGCCAACACCTTTTAATGCAGGACCAGCGCCACCTTCGTAGTTTTCCCCATGACAGCTAATACAGTTCTGCTTATACAATTCTTCCGGCGTCGCATTTGCGGTCTCTTCTTGCTTTTGCTCTTTGCCCCCAGAGGCAATTTTGTCTTCATCTTTCAGCCCCTTCATTGATAAGAAAAAAGTGAGTCCAATACCTAAAATGGCAATCAATAAGAATGGTATAAGTGGATTCCGTTTCATTTCTTTCATCCTCCCCTTTGTGAAAAACCCCTTTGAGACTATGCAAACAATTCTAATTCTACTTTAATTTTACAAAAAGTAAACGAATTATGATACAAAACTTTGGTCAAGTTCACAGATTAGACAAAAATGATTCAAAATGAGAAAAGAAGCCTTCAGCACATTTAGATGTATTTTTTATACATCTTTTCTCTAAGAACGTTGCAAATTCATTTGTTATTCAGTAAAATATAATCAGATCAAAAAAGCGTTTTCATTTTGATGAAGAAAGAACGGATCTCTCTCAAGATCCGTCCGGTTTCTATTCTAAGAAGTCTTTTAATCGTTTACTTCTGCTTGGGTGTCTTAATTTACGAAGAGCTTTCGCTTCAATTTGGCGAATACGCTCTCTTGTTACGCCAAACACCTTTCCTACCTCTTCTAATGTGCGTGTTCTTCCGTCATCTAGTCCGAAACGCAGTCTCAGCACATTTTCTTCACGGTCCGTTAGCGTATCTAATACATCTTCAAGCTGCTCTTTTAAGAGCTCATAGGCAGCATGGTCTGATGGAGAAGTCGCCTCTTGGTCTTCGATAAAATCACCAAGATGCGAGTCATCTTCCTCACCAATAGGTGTTTCTAAAGATACTGGCTCTTGCGCAATTTTAAGAATTTCTCTTACTTTCTCTGGTGTTAAATCCATGTCTTCCGCAATTTCTTCTGGCGTTGGTTCTCTACCTAGATCTTGTAGAAGCTGTCTTTGAACACGGATTAATTTATTAATGGTTTCCACCATATGAACCGGGATCCGGATTGTTCTCGCCTGATCGGCAATCGCACGTGTGATCGCCTGTCTAATCCACCAAGTCGCATATGTTGAGAATTTGTATCCTTTGCGGTAATCAAACTTCTCAACCGCCTTCATGAGCCCCATGTTTCCTTCTTGAATCAAGTCAAGAAACAGCATACCACGACCAACATAACGTTTCGCAATGCTGACAACGAGACGAAGGTTCGCTTCCGCTAATCTTCTTTTTGATTCCTCATCGCCTTCTTCAATCTTTTGAGCATACGTAATCTCTTCTTTAGCAGATAGCAAATTGACGCGCCCGATCTCTTTTAAGTACATACGAACAGGATCATTAATTTTGACACCTGGTGGTACGCTTAAATCATTCAGGTCAAATTCCTCTTCTGCCTTAGCCAGCTGCTGAACATTTGGGTCTTCAGTCTCTTCATTTTCACTGATGAGTTCTACACCCTGTTCGCCTAAGTATTCATAGTATTCATCCATCTGGTCTGATTCAATTTCAAAGCTAGACATACGCTCTGCAATTTCTTCGTATGTTAAAACGCCCCGTTTTTTACCCGTTTCAGTGAGCTTATCTCTCACCTGTTCAAAGGTTAATTCAGTTTCAGTTTCGTGGGCTTGTTTATCAGCCATTATGGATCCCTCCTTCCAAAGCTTGCAACGAATTCTAAAGTAACTTGCGATTTGCTTCTGCTCTGCCTTTCTCTCTCTATCAAACAGAATGAGCAAATAGGAATAAAAATAAATAATGATGAAGGCAAGATGCTTGCGGTCTTATGCTCCTCCCATTAAAGGATTCATTGCCAGCCGTAAGTCTTGTCATAAATAGTAGACGTATTACTTCAGCGAACGGTTCAACTGAATAATTTCTTTTGCAAGTGTTGCCGCTTTGAAGAAATCTTTTTGCCTCTCCGCCTCTGCACGTTCTAGTTCTTTTTCCTTTATCATTGACAAATTCCGATGATTCAACACTTTTTTTACATAATCACTTAATTCAGCTTCACTTAGTTCGTCTCCAACTTGAATCATGAATATATCCGTCAGGAGCTGATTGATCACATCATCTTCTATACGGTTCATCAGATGCTGCGGGGTCGGCTCCTTGCCTTCTTCATACAATGCATAAATGTATGTTGCCAGCGCTCTGTGCGAATCTATATTAAATTCAAACCCTATCCTATCAAGCACTTTTCGGATCACGTCATCATTTTTCAACATATGTGCAAGGAGCATTCGCTCTGCGTTTTCATATGCCGGCCTTAGACGTTTTCGTCTTACCTGTGTTGACAGATGTGCACGCCGCTTTTCAAGTCCATTTTCTTCTTGCGAGCTCTTGGCCTCTTGTCGCTGCTGCTTTTCAAAAAGCTCCAATTGCTCCTTTAATGAGTCAAGTGAAATGGAGAACTCCCCAGCCAGCTGCTTCATGTAAATCTCTTGTTCCAAGGAACCGTTTAATCGGCTAATTTCTCGGAGAACCTGCTTCATGTAAGTCAGGCGGTCTCCTTCGTCAGACAAATTCTTTCCTCTTCGGAAAAAGTTCATCTTAAATGTCATTAATGTCACACTTGCATCTATGATGTCATTCCTAAATTTCTCGCCGCCATATTTACGAATGTAATCATCTGGATCAAGTCCATCTGGTATCATGGCAACGCGAACTTTACATCCTCTTTTTCCAAGCAAATCTGATGCTTTCATGGTCGCTTCATACCCGGCCGTGTCCGAGTCATAACATAAAATGATCTCTTCAACGTTCCGCCTAAGAAGCTTTACGTGCTCTTCTGTTAAAGACGTACCCATTGTTGCAACACTTTCGCCAACACCACTTGTGACAGCCGAGATGACGTCAGCAAATCCTTCGAAAAGGACTGCACGTTCGCGTTTTCTAATATGCATACGCGCGTCATGAAAGTGATAAAGCAGCTTACTTTTATGAAAAAGTGGCGTTTCAGGACTATTCATATACTTTGGCTGCTGATCACCAAGTGATCTTCCAGAAAAAGCGACGACCGTCCCGTGATGATCATGAATTGGAAACATGACACGATCTCTAAAGCGGTCAAAAAAACCTGTGCCGTTTTCTCGTTGAATCAAAAGACCAGCCTTCTCCATCATCGCAGGATCAAACCCTCGTTTTTCTAAAAACTTGGTCACGAAATCCCACGAGTCGAGAGCATACCCGATCTCAAACTTGGCAATTGTTTCATCCGTAAAGCCCCTGGACCTTAAATAATCGAGTGCGTTTTGACCTTCCTTTGTATTTACCAGCAAATGGTGGTAAAATTTCTTAAGAAGCTCATGCGCCTCAATCATTTTATGATCTGCTGTATCCTCTTGCTGTGAGGAACTGATCTGCGCATTCGCTACATGATCCGGCAAATCAATATGGTACTTATCAGCAACATGTGAAACGGCTTCAATAAATGAGTAGCCTTCCATTTGTCTGAGGAACGAAAATACATTGCCTCCTGCACCACAGCCAAAACAATGGAAGATTTGCTTATCTGCTGAAACAGAGAATGAAGGAGTATTTTCACCATGGAATGGACAAAGACCGAAGTAATTCCGACCTTGTTTTCTAAGCTGTACGTATTCTCCAATCACTTCGACAATGTCTGCGTTTTTTTGGATTTGCTCCAAAAGTTCATCTGGTATACGTTTGCTCATCCTAATAACACTCCGTCGTACATTATTCGCCTTTTAATTCAAAAATCCTTCATGATTCGACAGGATTTTTTGTAGTTGGGCAATAAATCGCTTTTTATCCTCTTCTAAAAGCTTTTTGGGACCTTTTCCGTATACACCTTTTCTTCGCTGTTTACTGGAAACATGCCTGCGTTCCAAATCAAAATCAATTGTTTCGTTTGTGTACATTCGTCCTCTTTCAGACAGAACAATGACTTGTCTTGGAAGCAGTAAGGAGGCCAGACCAATATCCTGGGTGACAACAATATCGTGCTTGACAGCCAAGTTCGCAATGACTAAATCTGCTGCTTCCTTATGTGTATCAACAAACCGCCAATCTTCAAGTGATGATCGTTTGGTTTGAAAATGCTCATATGAAGCAATGAAAGTCACAGGTACTTCAAATTGAGATGCGACAGAAAGGATTTCGTCTTTTACAGGACAAGCATCTGCATCGACATAAATCGTCCTTTCTTTTTTACGTTCATTCAGGTGACTAATTCTCCATCCCTCCACCTTATTCCTGCTTTAGAGAAGCAAAAAGACCATACTTTTCCCCCATAAAGCAATCAACAGTAAAACTCATTTTGTCGAAAAGTTATGTTCAGAATCACTTGACTTCTGCCAATATTAGTTTATTCGTTCTTGACTTAACTTAAACCTAAAATCAATCATTTTATCACAATTTTTTATTATAATACAAATGCAGCAAATATGCCATTGTTTTTGTTTACCCGTTTCCCACCATAGGAAAAACCCAGGAGGAGCATCCTGAGTTTATTCGGAACCTCTTTTGGTCAGCATTTGATGAATGACATTTGCTGTCTCCTCAACTGCTTTATTCGATACATCAACAACTTGACAGTTAATGCGGTCAACCACTTTTTCAAAATATTCTAGTTCCTCTTTAATCCGCTCGATATTCGCATAAATGGCACGGTCATTTAAACCGAGTGATTTTAAACGTTCTTTACGGATATGATTTAGTTTGTCTGGACTAATTTTCAGACCGATGCATTTTTTTGGATCAACTGAGAATAACTCCTCTGGCGGATCAACTTCAGGAACAATCGGAACGTTTGCTACCTTCAAGCGTTTATGTGCTAAGTATTGAGAAAGTGGTGTCTTAGACGTACGCGATACACCAATCAGCACAATATCAGCCTTTAGAATACCTCTTGGGTCCCGGCCATCATCATATTTCACAGCGAACTCAATGGCTTCTACCTTTTTAAAATAGTCCTCATCTAATTGACGTACACGACCTGGCTCATGTTTCGCTTCATTTCCATATGCCGTCTCCATTTTATCAATAAGTGGACCGATAATGTCATAGTACACGACGCCATTCGCTTCTGCTTCTTCTATTAAGAATTGGCGCATTTCTGGCACAACAAGAGTAAAGCAAACGATCCCATTATCTGCTTTCGCCAATGAAATCACTTCTTTAATCGTACCGACATCCTCTACATATGGGATTCTTCTAATATTTGAATGGTCGGATGAGCCGCCATCAAATTGGCTAAGTGCCGCTTTGACCACGAGCTCTGCCGTTTCTCCTACTGAATCTGATACAACAAAAATTACGCGATTACTCATAACATCCCCTCGCAGTCTTCTGTAATTAGATAATTTCGTTCTCTGATAAGCTAACAAGTATTTTCGTCATGTTTGTTTTCGTAATTCTGCCGACCACTTCAAAGCCTTTATCCGTATCTTTTATAACAGGAAGTGCATCTATTTGCTTTTCAATCAAGTGCTTGGCCACATCCATAATAAAATCTTCTTTGCGGCAAACGGTAATGTTCGGCATTCTTGTCATAATAATATGGACAGGTATAGATGGAAGCTCTTGTTTCCCAATACTTGCTCGAAGGAGGTCTTTTCTTGATAACACGCCTGTTAAAATAGAGTGATCGTCCACAACGAATAATGTGCCCACATCCTCTAAAAACATCGTACAAATCGCATCATAAACCGAAACATTCTCGTGTATCACGACCGGAATGGACTGAAAATCTTTCACTTGAAGTTTTTTCAGCTTATCTGCCAGAAGCTGCGTGCCTGTTTTGCCTGTAAAAAAGTAGCCGACCCTTGGTCTTGCTTCTAAAAAGCCAGACATCGTTAAAATGGCTAAATCCGGTCTGAGGGTAGCCCTTGTTAAGTTCAGCCGATCGGCGATATGCTCTCCAGTGATCGGACCATTCTCTTTGACAATCTGTAAAATCTGCTCTTGCCGTTTATTTAACTCGATTGTACTCACCACCTTTAAATAGAGAGAGCGAATCCTTACTTTATGTATATCAATTTCATAACTCATCATATTATAGCGCATCTTCGTCCGAATGAAACAAAAATCCACTCAAAAACCGTGAATTAAATGAGTAAAAAACGATTGCCCTTCGAAAAAGGCAACCGTTCTTAGGTATTTATTTTACAATTAAATTGTTCATATTCGCAAATGATTGAATGACTTTTGCAAGTTTGACCATTTGTGCCAAACGATTTTGTTTCAGTTTTTCATCATCCGCATGAACCATGGTATGGTCGAAATAATGAACAATTGGTACTTTTAATGTATCTAGCGCTTCAAGTGCTGATTGGTACTGACCTTTTGCCATATACTCGTTGACGGCTTTTTCCGCTTGCTGATACGCTTCAAATAGCTTTTGTTCGTGTTCATTTTCAAACAGTTCAGGCTGAATCTGTGCGTCTTCCCCTTTTTTACTGATTGAAATGACGCGGCCTAGTGCCTCAGCCGTTTCTTTGAAACTCTCCTGTTTCACGCTCTCTTCAAGAACAGCCGCTTTTTTCACAACCGCATATGGTTCAATATTTTCAACATCAAGGACTGCTTCCGCCACGTCATGACGGATATGTTCTGCTTGAAGGACATATTTCAAACGGTGTGTTAAAAATTCAATGAGAGCCGCTTCATGTTTTTCATCTACTTGAGCTAGTGCTAAAAGCTCTTTAAATGAAAGATTCCATTGGCGGTCGAGCAGGATTTGAACGATACCGCTCGCTTGTCTTCTTAATCCATAAGGATCTTGAGAGCCCGTTGGAATGACATCAATTGAGAAGAATGAACAAATAGAATCTAGCTTATCCGCCACTGCAACAATCGCCCCAATAAGTGTTGACGGCGCATCGTCACCGGCAAAACGCGGCATATAGTGCTCGTTGATACTCTTTGCCACTTCTTCATGTTCGCCAAGTGCTCTAGCATATTTTTCACCCATGATTCCTTGCAGTTCTGGGAATTCATAGACCATCTGAGTCACAAGGTCAAATTTAGAAATACTGGCTGCTCTTGCAGCGCGTTTAGACGTTTCTTCATCTGCACCCACATGACTAGCAAGGCGGACGGCAATGTCTGTTACTCTTTTCAGCTTGTCGCCAATCGTGCCAAGTTTCTCATGGAATACGACTTTATCAAGCTTTTGAATGTTGTCTTCAATGACGAGTTTTTCGTCTTCTTTATAGAAAAATGCCGCATCTGATAAACGTGCACGAAGGACCTTTTCGTTCCCTCTTGCCACATTTTCAAGTGCCTCACTGTTCCCGTTTCTGACCGTAATAAAGTGCGGCAGTAATTCCCCTTGTTCATTTTTCACAGGGAAATAACGCTGATGCTCTTTCATTGTCGTGACAAGCACTTCTTCTGGCAGCGCAAGAAATTCTTCTTCAAAAGAACCAAATAGAACGGTTGGATATTCAACGAGATCGTTCACTTCTTCTAGAAGCTCAGGATCAACTGGAATGACCCAGCCTTTTTCGGAAGAAAGGGCATGTAATTGCTCAGTAATTAATTGTTTTCTTTTATCTGAATCTACAATGACAAATTGATCTCTTAATGTTTGCTCATAAGAAGCTGGTGTGTCAATGCTGGCTGTCGTCCCTAGGAAACGATGTCCTCTAGTCTCCCGTCCGCTTTTCACTCCTGCAATTTCGACAGGAATGATCTCTTGACCAAATAAACAAACAATCCATTTAATTGGACGGATATAGCGTAAATCCTCGCTTCCCCATCTCATGTTCTTTGGAAAACTCAATGAAGCGGCAATGTCCCCCAATGCTGGAAGAAGGTCTTTGACTTGTTTTCCTTCTTGAAACTTTTGGACATGGACATAATCCACACCTTTGATGTCTTTGAAATACAGATCATCAGTTGAAGCGCCTTGTCCGCGGGCAAAACCTTCGGCAGCTTTTGTCCAATTGCCTTCAGCATCTTGAGCAATCTTTTTAGCCGGTCCTTTTGCTTCTTCTTTGATGTCCTCTTGTTTTTCTGCAACACCTTTGACGAGTACAGCTAGACGTCTTGGTGAATTAAATAAAGCAACGTCTTCGAATGAAATATTTTGCGCTACGAACCAAGCTTTTACTTTGTCACCTAGCTGCTTTGTGCTTTCTGGCATGAAACGAGCCGGCATCTCTTCTAAGCCGATTTCAAGTAATACATCTTGTTTATTCATGAGAAGCCGCCTCCTCTTTTAGCATAGGGAATCCTAGTTTTTCTCGTTCTTCGTAATATGTTTTGGCTACTTTTCTCGCTAACTGACGTACTCTTCCGATATAACCTGTTCGCTCAGTCACAGAAATCGCGCCTTTGGCATCAAGCAGGTTAAATGTGTGAGAACATTTGAGTACATAATCATATGCCGGGTGAACAAGCCCTTTGTCCATTTGGCTATGTGCTTCTTTTTCATATGTTGTAAATAAATCGAACAGCATATCCGTATTAGATGTTTCAAACGTATACACAGAATGCTCGTATTCAGCCATTAAGAATAAATCTCTTACAGTAAAGCCATCTGTCCATTCAAGGTCAAATACATTTTCTTTGTCCTGGATGTAAGAAGCAAGACGCTCAATTCCGTATGTGATTTCAACAGAAACTGGCTTACATTCTAAACCGCCGACTTGCTGGAAATACGTAAATTGCGTAATTTCCATTCCATCAAGCCAAACTTCCCAGCCAAGTCCTGCGCAGCCAAGAGATGGGTTTTCCCAGTTGTCTTCAACAAAACGAATATCATGTTTCAGCGGGTCAATGCCAAGCGCCTTCAATGATTCTAGATACAGTTCTTGAATATTGTCAGGTGATGGCTTAATGATCACTTGAAATTGATGATGTTGATACAATCTGTTTGGGTTTTCTCCATATCTGCCGTCAGCCGGGCGTCTTGAAGGTTCTACATAAGCTACCTTCCATGGCTCTGGCCCAATGCTTCTGAGGAACGTGTATGGACTCATCGTTCCAGCACCTTTTTCTGTGTCATATGCCTGCATTAATACGCAGCCTTCATTTGACCAATGCTTTTGCAGTGTCAAAATCATGTCTTGAATATTCAATGATCGCACCTCCATCTTTTTTACACCATCCGCTATGTATGGCGGTGGGGCCTAGAACCTTTTTGCAAAACACAAAAACTCCCGTCTCTATGCTCACAAGGTTCCTTGCAAACATAGGGACGAGAGTTTTTCCCGCGGTTCCACCCTATTTGCTGGTGTCGTAGCACCCAGCCGCTTTGTTTTACGTTGCTCAAGAATGCCTTTCGTTACGTGTCCATCCTTAGCTCACACCGCCCTAAGGTCGCTTTTATGGCTGATACGTAAGTACTTCTTTCTGTCAATGCAACATATTTGATCTTAGATGATCTTACAAAAAGTCACGAGAGATGTCAACTTTTGTTTTCACCGTCCATTAGCTTTTTCATGGATTCCATTTGATTCATGAATTTTTTTGATTTTAAATATAGACCTGAATACTCTTCATAATAATGATCGAGCACTTGACGAATTTCTTGTTTCGTTTGTGGTTTCACGTCAACCTGACCAAGCCTTGATAAATCAAAATAATGAAACAAACGGAGCAGTCTTGCTGCTGCTGGGGATAAGGGCAGTTTATATGGATCTTTAGAAAAGCATTGCCTACAGATGAATCCGTTATCTCTAATTGAGAAATGGAACTGCCCTTCTTTTTGACCGCAGTGTACACATTGGTCCAGTTCAGGCTTCAACCCCATCACTGACAGCATTTTAACCTCTACGATAAATAAAATAATATCAGCATCTGTGCCTTCATTGAGATAGCGTAAAGATTGAAGAAGAAGTTCAAACAAGTAAGGGTTTGGCTTCTTTTCTTCTGTTCCTTTATCAAGTAATTCTGTCATATATGCGGCATATGCGGTCAGAAATAAATCTTCCCGAATGGTCCGCATGCTTTCCATCATTTCACCTTGCTGGAGCGTTCCAAGTCCTGTTGATGATTGGATCAGGAAGGTTCCGTATAAAAACGGCTGGCTTATGGCTGACAGGCGGCTGTTCGATTTCTTAGCGCCTCTTGCCATCACACCAATTTTCCCATGTTCTCTAGTGAGCAGCGTGACAATTTTGTTTGTTTCGCCATAATCTGTTGTTCTAAGGACGATTCCTTCACTTTTAATGAGCATTTGTCTACACTCCGAGCGTTGGAGGGGGTCAAGAATTATAAGATTGGAAAATCAAGTCGTGCTATTTCTTCTTCAAGTACATCGGGTCTTTCCAGGTTCTCCTTTTCTAACTCTTTGAAAAGCAGATACGTGTCAACGCTTCCTGTTTGTGAAAATACGTTCCATGTAAAATTCAACATAAAAACCCCACCTTTCTTTATTAGAAGCAGCAACGCTACATCCAACATATTAACTTTATCTTGACCAGGCTACCTCCATTTCATGATAAACAATTTTTACTAATCGAACCGCACCATTGTCAGATCTACTAACAACTGTATCGGTTTTTAATATTCGTCTTCTCTAAATCCGAAATCACGAAGGTGTGTGGATTTATTACGCCAGTCCTTCTGCACTTTTACCCAAAGCTCTAAATACACCTTTGAGCCTAAAAGTGCTTCAATGTCTCTGCGCGCTTTTTGTCCCACTTCTTTTAATAAGCTGCCGCGCTTACCAATCACAATCCCTTTTTGTGAATCACGTTCGACGACGATGGTCGCTGCAACATGAATCTTGCCGTTTTCATCTGGCTTGATCGATTCAATCGCAACCGCAATACTGTGAGGGATCTCTTCTCTCGTTAAATGCAGCACTTTTTCACGAATTAATTCAGAAATAATAAATCGCTCTGGGTGATCTGTTACTTGATCTGCCGGATAAAATTGAGGGCCTTCTGGAAGATAACCTTCAATTTGCTGAAGAAGCGTATCAATGTTGTTGCCTTCAAGTGCTGAAATTGGCACAATTTCCTTAAATGGGTAACGTGTGCGGTATTCATCAATTAAAAGGAACAATTCATCCGGATGAATTTGGTCAATTTTATTGACGACAAGGAACACCGGTGTCGATGTTTGCTTTAGTCGTTCAATGATGAATTCATCACCTTTTCCATAACCTTCCTGTGCGTTGATCATAAACAAGATCAGGTCGACTTCCTTGAGTGTATTTTGAGCCACCCTCATCATAAAATCGCCAAGTTTGTGCTTCGGTTTATGAATTCCTGGTGTATCGATAAAAATCGTTTGTGACGTGTTCGTTGTCAGAACACCTTGCACTTTGTTTCGAGTCGTTTGGGGCTTATCACTCATAATCGCAATCTTTTGCCCAATCACACGATTAAGAAAGGTCGATTTCCCTACATTTGGTCTTCCAATAATTGATACAAATCCTGATTTGAAGCTTTCGTTAGTCATTTAAATCCTCCGGTGAAAATGCGCCTGGCAATAGTTCGTTTACTGTCGTTTCGTATATATGTCCTTTTAAGTTCGTTAGAATCACTGGCATATCAGGTGCACATAGCTCTGAAATGACCTGTCTGCATGCGCCGCATGGTGAAACAGGTCGATCTGTATCAGCCACTACTGCAAGCATTTGAAAAGATGTGATGCCCTCTGAGTAAGCTTTAAAAAGTGCTGTTCTTTCCGCACAATTACACATACCATATGCTGCATTTTCAATATTGCAGCCGCCATACACTTTTCCGTCATGCGATAATAATGCTGCACCGACTTTGAATTTAGAATAGGGTACATATGCAAAATCTCTTGCTTTGACTGCTTCTGAAATCAACTCTTGTTTGTTCATTCTAGTTCCCACTTTCAGAAGAAATGGTACCACTGTCACATTTATATTTTACATAATTCACGTGACATTTTCACGCCCATTTCTAAAAATGTTAATAAATAGTAATATTGTTCTATTGCATGATCTTCGGTAAGAAGATCATCAACCCAATCATAACCGAAATGGCGGCGTAAACGCAAACAGCGCCTGCTGCCGCGTCCTTCGCTCTCTCAGCAAGAGGATGCTTCTCTTCTGTGAAAAGATCTACTGTATGTTCAATCGCTGTATTCACAAGTTCTAACGCAAACATCCCGCCGCATAAAAGCAGAATGATCATCCATTCAACCGGATGAATGTGAAACCAAAAGCCGCAAATCACCACGATGATGGCTGCGACTGTGTGAAACCGAAAATTCCGTTCATTCAAGAAAGTTCGCCATATTCCTCTAAATGCATAATAAAAACTCCGAAAAAAACGGACAAGCGGCGTTCGCTTCTTACGATGATCTCGAAAGGCCATAATCATCCAAGATTTTTGTCTGTTTGGCGAACATTTCTTTTTCATCTTCTTCTGTCATATGATCATAACCAAGCAAATGAAGAAAACCATGAATCGTTAAAAATCCTAGCTCTCTCATGAAGGAATGTCCATATTCCTCTGCTTGCTCTTTCGTACGATCAACACTAATGATAATGTCACCAAGTACAGGCGGAATGTCATCAGCTCCAATGATTTCAATTTCCCCTTCGCCTTCTTCCTCAAGGGCAAATGAAATTACATCTGTTGGTGCATCTTTTCCTCGGTATTCTTTATTAATTTGATGAATTTCTTCATTTGAAACGATCGATACTGATACTTCTGCTTGATCTTTTACTTCAAGAGCATCCGCAGCAAATTGAAGAAGCTTTTCCACTTCTTCAAGCTGCTCTTTCGATACTTGTCCTGTTTCATCTATTAAATCGATTAACAATGTCATTTACTTCACCTTCTGCTTCGGGGCATCTGGATATTCAATCCGAGAATGGAAAATCCCCTTTAATGTTGTACAAATTGTTTGGCTAATAATATTTAATTCTTTAAATGTAAGATCACATTCACTAAATTGCCCATCCTGCATCTTATCTGAAATAATGCCTTTCACAAGCTTTTCAATCCGCTCAGGGTTTGGATTATGCATCGAACGAACCGCCGCCTCCACGCTGTCAGCTACAGAAATAATGGCCGCTTCTTTCGATTGCGGTTTTGGACCAGGATAACGAAATTCTTCTTCTGTCACCTGATCATCCCGTTCTTTCGCCTTATAGTAAAAGAACTTCAGCAGGGACTTTCCGTGATGCTGTTCTGCAATGTCCACAAGTTCCTCTGGAAACTTCTTTTCTCTCAGCATTTCAGCACCATCTGTCGTATGGGCAATAATAATATTCTTGCTCAGCTGAGGAGAAAGCTTGTCGTGCGGATTATCAATGTTCATTTGGTTTTCAATAAAGTATTGTGGCCTTTTCGTTTTTCCAATGTCATGATAATAAGCTCCAACCCTTGCTAACAATCCATTTGCACCGACTGCTTCACATGCAGCATCCGCTAAATTCGCCACCATGACACTATGATGATATGTACCTGGCGTCTCTGTTAAGATCTTTTTCAGCAGCGGATGATTCGGGTTCGATAATTCAATAAGCTTCATGGTCGAAAGAATGCCAAACATGCTCTCAAAGACTGGCATTAACCCAATAACCAAAATAGCCGATGCAAACCCTGACACAATCGCCATGATGAGGTTCACACCTATTTCAAGCCCTGATGGAGAAGAATTTTGAATCAGCGTAATGGACAGCACGACAAGTACATTCACCAAAGCTACCCAAAGCCCCGCCTGCAAAATTTTCGATCTCGCATTGTGTTTTCTCAAAAATAAAATTCCTGCCATCCCGCTTATTAGATAATAAGCACAGATGACATAGTTAAAGACACCTGTTACTCCTTGATTAAACATCATACTGCCGCAAAGGGCAAATACAAGGCCGGAGAAGATTGCCAGCCGCTCATTGATCAGCAGCTTAATCAGCATCGTACCAAGTGCAACAGGCACGACATAGCCTATGGTCGTATACTTCGTTTCCTGGAAGAGACTGAATACTTCCATGATGATTAAAATAATGGTGAAAATGAGCGAGTACAGCAGTAACGATTTATTCTTATGGACGAGCGACTTTTTCCTCGATTCCAGTGAGTGGACAATCGCCGCTAAGAAGAGACCGATTAAGATGATAAGACCGCTTACAGGCTTAAACAAATTGGAACTGTTTAAAAGACCCGTCAGTTCTAATTTACGATACACTTCACGGTCAATGAGCTCGCCTTCTTCTACTAAAATTTGCCCTTGCTTGATTTGAACCGGCTGGATATTATCAGCTGCTTCTTGTCTTTTCTTCTCTGTTGCGACTGGGTCAAATACATAGTTTGGAATAATCGCAAATTCACCAATTTCTTTCGCTGCATTTAAATATTTTGACGGAATCGAATTGTTTTCAAGCTCTGCTTTCACTTGTTTCTTTTCATCTTGCAGCTTAGAAGCTGTGATTTCTTTACCCATGAGAGAATTGACCACTGTGATGATGGAATCCTTTGTAAAAGAAAGGTTTTCGTCACTTGCTTGGAGCAGTGCTTTAATCGATTGATCCGAAACAGCTTCCTGCATATCCGTTGTGAGTTTTTCTTTTACACGCTTCACCATCTCTTGATCTGTTGGCGGGTTCTCTTTGTCATCAGCTGCTTTCTTCTCTTCTTTAATGGCTTCAAAGAGGGATGAAATGAGGTCAACACGATTATCAGAATACGCTTTTTTGAGTGTATATTGGTCTTCCACTTGATCCGTTGCTTCTTGTTTCTTTTCTTCTGTTGCTTCTTGGTCATCAACGGTAGACGGAGAATAGATGGTCTGTTCGCTCACTGAAAACAAATCTAGGTCGAGCGATTCAGGCTTTACATGGAAGAAGAGCACCACAAACAGAATGGCTGCTAAACCAGCGTATAGCAGTACGTTTAAATAGCGTGAGCGCTCCATTTTTTGAGGTTCTTTTTTAGACAGCAGTCTTTTTCGCTTACTGCCTTTCTGATTCTTTCTCAAGGAAAGTACCTCCTTTTTTACTTTAAACCACGATCGAAACAAAATGACCCGATTAAGGCGATCGGGTCACTCAGTTCATTTTTGCTTTTCGTATGCTCCAATGATCTTCGCCACAAGCGGGTGTCTGACCACATCTGTCTGATCTAATTCAATGAATGAGATACCCTTGATCTCAGCAAGCATGTCCTTTGCAGCCGCAAGACCTGACTGCATACCTTTAGGCAGGTCAATTTGTGTAATATCTCCTGTAATGACCATTTTAGAACCAAAGCCTAGTCTCGTCAAAAACATTTTCATTTGAGCTGGCGTTGTATTCTGCGCTTCATCTAAAATCACAAATGCATCATCAAGCGTCCGCCCTCTCATATAGGCAAGAGGGGCAATTTCAATCACTCCGCGCTCAATTAAACGTTCCGTATGATCACTGCCAAGCACATCGTGCAGAGCATCATATAGCGGTCTTAAATAAGGATCGACTTTTTCTTTTAAATCTCCTGGCAAAAAGCCAAGACTTTCCCCTGCTTCAACAGCTGGCCTTGTCAGGATAATCCGTTTGACATGTCCATTTTTGAGGGCATGTACTGCGTTGACCACTGCCAAATACGTTTTACCTGTACCAGCAGGGCCAATCCCAAAGACCAGATCATCTTTTTTCATTGCCGCAGCATATTCACGCTGGCCGATCGTTTTGACTCTGATCGACTTTCCTTTGGCATTTTTCGTAATTTCATCTTCATACATATTTTCAAAATAATTGAGCTTGTCTTTTTGCGCCATTTTAATGGCATAGACGACATCCCGTTCAGAAATCTCAATTCCTTTACGAATGAGATGTAAGAGAGATGTAATCAAACGGCTCACAGTATCTCTCGATGCTTCCTGACCAGAAACATACACTTTCTCTCCACGTGTGATAATGGAGACATTCAGCTCGTTTTCCATCAGTTTCAGATAAGCATCTTGATTGCCAAATAAAGCAATGGCTTCGTTTGGGCTATCCAATTTTTGTTGAATCTCAAGTAAATGTTCTGTCATTCTCTAGTCTCCCTGAACAATAGGTGTTGGTTGAACAATATCTTCTATTACTTGGTAAAGGATGATTAACTTAACTTTACCATTCCCTGTTGTCTCGTGCAAAACTTTTTCACTTTTCACCTCACCTGTTTGACCTAGCTTTTCTTCTAATTCTTTTTTACCCATTTTAATCCCTGCTTGAACCGCTTCTTTATTTGTGTATTCTCGATTTATTTTTTCACTTTCTCGTGTGATTTCCTTTTCATAGGAGAACGGTAGCTGCATATTCAAAAAATGAAGCGGGTGAACTTCTTTTTCTGTTTTCGGCTGCTGAAAATCATCTTTTTTAAAGGAAAATCCCCAAAATGGGATGGAGCCTCCAAATAAGGAGAGCTTGTGCTTTGTCTTCATTTTACCCGTAAAGACATCAAAAGATGTTCGGAGAGGGACAGAAACTTCAGATCGGTACCATGTTTCACCATATATTTTCGCTTTGGCTCCGACCGTTTTTTTCTGATCTTCACTCCCAATTAAACCTGAGACGAGCATCTGCCCTTTTTTCACATGCTCATCGACCTGGGCAAGCGGTTCCCCCTTTTCTACATACATTCTCGTGATGACCGCCTTTTTCTTGGCAACGATGTGCTGAGGACTCGTATATTTCTCCTTTTCTGGTTCATTTTTTTCGACCACTTTCATTTGAAACGTCGTTCCGTTCAGTTCAACTCCGACCCATGTAATGCTCTGAATATTGGTCGTCAATGACTTTTGTATTTTTTCAGGTGTCCCCATAAGAAACTGAAAACGCCCTTTTTGTACCCCTATTTCGTCCAGATGCTTTCTCATTTGGTGTTCTGTTTCTGGATTCGCACCTTTAATCTCAATTTTCCACACCATATTTGAAAGTGCCAATATCGTCACTAGGAAAAAAGCCATCCCGAGGGTGAATCCAATATTTCTTCTCGACCATAGAAGAAGAAACGGGAACCCTTTCTTTTGATGAAATGAACATTTCACCTCATGATGTCTGCGCACTTTTCTAAAGGCATGTACATCTGAGAGGCGAATAAATAAGCGCACGCTGTCTTGACGGCGGCTCACTTGAAAAATTGTGATCCCCTGTCTCGTGCACTCATTGATCAGCCGCTCAATACCGCTTCCTCTTATCTCCACTTCCACTCTGCCAATAAAATAGGCAAACCATTTATTCTTCACGTTTCTCCCCTCCGTCAGTTAAGAATCAATATAACGGACCTCATCGATTTTCCCCTCTAATAAGATCTCTTCTGGCAAAATCGTTTTAATCACAAAGTCTTTTCCTGAAATAATGCACTGTCCTTGCTTGAGCATCAGCCTTACCTCTTGATCACTGAAAAGTAAAAGCCCTTTATGGTTCTCTATGTAAATATGGAGTCTGCCAACCATCGTAATACGGGGAAGATCCATCATCACGTCCGGAGGGATTTCAAGTGTTCTTGTCAGCCATGCTTTAAGTCGATTTTTTCTTTTTCCCATTCAATAAGAACCCCTTCCCACCTCATGTGTATGAGATCAAACTGAAAGATGGTGAGACTGATGAGAAAGCCTCTATATCATCCTATTCCTCAGCGGTTCATATCATGCTAATGAATCCCGTAAAACAGCCGTTTCATCATTTTGACTAAGAAAAGTCTCCATTACACAACAAAAAAGCCCCCTTAAGGATGAGGGGGCTTACTTCTTTATCTTTTATATGGTCGTTTCATCGTTCGATGCGGCTTTTTCGCACGAGGCTCTCCAAATACTTCACCAAGGATCATCCCTTGAACGACCGTATCTTGGTTGAGTTTCTCAATCATTTTCGGCTTCATTCCAGCAGATGCTGCCTTTGGCCTTGTAAGTTCTCTTTCAAGCGATTGAAACTCTTTATTCAGCTCGCTTTTTCTTTCTTCCATTTCGGCAAGTGTAGCGGTATAACGATCCTGTAAGGATTGTGAACCTTGTTTCTTCATCCCGCCATGATCATGTACATCGCCAAAATCGTCAAGTTGGTCCGTTACGACCGGATCTGGACTTGTTTGTTTTGTTTGCTTTTGCGGCACTGGTTTACGCTGAGGAGCCGGTTTGTTTTGCTGGTTCTTTTGTTCCTTCTCCTCTTGTTTACCGATTTTCCCAAAAACCGCAGAAATGATACCGATGATAATCGCGATTAATAGCGGATTTTCAAATAGAATGTCCAATGGGCTCCCTCCTTAAAGCGTGAGAGGATGCTTATTTGTTTTCATTATCAGATGGACCTTTTGTCATTTTGCCAAATGAATCTCTCATATCCGTATCAGCATCGATATTCTTAATGTTCATATAGTCCATAACTCCAATATTACCTTCACGTAGTGCTTCGGCCATTGCAAGTGGTACTTCCGCCTCTGCTTCTACTACTTTCGCGCGCATTTCTTCAACTCTCGCACGCATTTCTTGTTCTTGTGCAACAGCCATCGCACGGCGTTCTTCTGCTTTCGCCTGTGCAATGTTTTTGTCGGCTTCTGCTTGGTCTGTCTGCAGAATTGCCCCGATGTTCTTACCGATATCAACATCTGCGATATCAATCGAGAGAATTTCAAATGCTGTACCTGAATCTAATCCTTTACCAAGAACCGTTTGAGAAATCATATCAGGGTTTTCAAGAACCTTTTTATGATTATCTGATGAACCGATTGTCGAGACAATCCCTTCACCTACACGAGCAATGATGGTTTCTTCTCCTGCACCACCGACAAGTCGGTCAATGTTTGCACGAACTGTAATACGTGCTTTTGCTTTTACTTCAATCCCGTCCATCGCAACACCTGAGATAAATGGTGTTTCAATGACTTTAGGGTTTACACTCATTTGGACAGCTTCAAGTACGTCACGGCCTGCTAGGTCGATTGCCGCACAGCGAGCAAAGTTCAATTCGATATTCGCACGCTGAGCTGCGATCAGTGCGTTGACAACTCGGTCTACGTTACCACCTGCAAGATAGTGGCTTTCTAATTGGTTAATCGTCGCATCAAGACCTGCTTTATGCGCTTTGATGAGCGGGTTGACCACTCGGTTTGGAATCACTCGGCGAAGTCTCATTCCTACAAGTGTAAAAATGCTCACTCTTACGCCAGCCGCTAGGGCAGAAATCCACAGCATCACCGGTACAAAGGTGAAGAAGATCGATAGAACGATCAAACCTGCTGCGATAATCACGAATAATAGTAAAGTAGATGGATCCATTTTATTCCTCCTATAAAATCAGTATATCTATACTTTCCTCACGACAATGCGTGAGCCTTCCGCTTTCACAATTTTTACTTGTTCATCCTTATCGATAAAAGCACCTTCTGACACAACATCAATGCGCTCGTCTCCGAATACAATCGTACCAGATGGACGAAGTGCTGTTGCTGTCACTGCGATTTGTCCTACAAGATCATCTCTTGTTTCATTTGAGACATAACCACTTTCTTTATTGGTTGAATCGGTTAAAATGAACTTTTTAAAAAATTTCATACGTTTCCCCAACACCTTTGTCAATAAAATAACTGCTATGATTGAAACAGCAGTGGCAATCAAGATGGAAATCGCCATTTCTGTAAAGCTTCCAGCTGCTAAAAATAAGCTGACAACGACACAGATTAGTCCAATGACACCCACGATTCCCCCTGGCAAAAATAATTCCAGAATGATCAACACAATCCCTGCCAAAAACAGGAACAACGTCTCATATCCTGCAAAACCTGCCACGAGATGACCATAAAAGAATAGAAGAAGCGCTGTGACTCCCATGGTGCCTGGGACCCCAAAGCCCGGAGAATACAATTCAACAATTAACCCTAAGCTCGCGATGGATAAAAGGATAGGAATGACGATCGGATGCGTGAGAAAACGCGCAACCTTTTCAGCAAAGCTCACTTCATCGTATTGAACAGAGGCACCTGCTAAGTTCAGTTTCTGAAGCAAGTCATCCATATTTTTCGCTTCTCCTTCCGCATAACCGAACTGAAGCGCCCGATCTGTGTTAAAGGTCAGCAGTTCTCCTTTTGGTGCACCAGCTTCTTTTGCGTCTATATCTACATCTGCCATCGCAAGAGCATATTTTGGATCACGCCCCTGCTTTTCAGCAGCGTCACTCATTTCAGCAAGCCATAGAGATTCAGATTTTTGATCGGCAGCGTTGCCTTCACCGTCAATGATCGCAGCAGCCCCCATCTTTCCGTTTGGGGTCATATAAATTTGATCGGCATTTAGGGCAATGAATGCCCCGGCTGAAAGCGCTCTATGATTCACAAACGCTGTCACTGGGATGTCGGATGCACGAATGGTATCGGCTATTTCAAGCGCCGCATCGACTGCACCACCTGGTGTATTGATGTCGAGAATGATGTGCTTCGCCCGTTCCGACTTTGCCTGCTCAAATGATCGTTCAATGAATTTAGAAAGTCCTTTTTCTACTGTATCTTCAATTGGGATAACATGAACTTTCTGATCTGCTGATTTCGCGGTCAATTGAACCCCTAATAACAAGCATATTATAAAACAACTGAAGAGAGCAATAGAAATTTTCATTTTTTTCATCTATTTGGTGATCCCCCCTCTCTTTCTTTCATTTTACCGTTCCTTTACATACGTTACAAATGTATCATAGGTTTCATTTTTATATGACAAGTTTATGGAGGCATAAAAAAAGTACCCTTCTAACATGAGAAGGATACTTTTTTATTGAGACAGTTGCTCGCTGACAAGTCTGTTAATCACAGCCCCATCAGCTTTACCTTTTACTTTTGGCATAATAGCGCTCATCACTTTACCCATATCAGCTTTCGATGAAGCACCGGTTTCGGCGATTGTTTCTTTCACAACCGCCTGCAGTTCTTCTTCAGAAAGCTGTTCAGGTAAATAAACGTCTAAAATGTCAATCTCTTTTTGAACTTTATCTACTAAATCTAAGCGATTAGCTTTCGAAAATTCATGGAGGGAGTCTTTACGTTGCTTAATCTCGCGGGAAAGGACGGTTAGTTCCTCATCTCCGGTCAAACTGTCTTTCTTAAGCTTTATTGCTTCATTTTGCAGTGAAGCCTTTACCATACGAATGACAATAAGCTTGTCTTTCTCTCGGTTTTTCATAAAAAGCTTCATATCAGAATTTAATTGCTCAAGAAGACTCATAAAATCCACCCTCTTTAGAATTTACGTTTTCTAGCAGCTTCAGACTTTTTCTTACGCTTTACGCTAGGCTTTTCATAAAATTCACGCTTTCTTGCTTCTTGCAATGTTCCAGTTTTGGATACACTGCGTTTAAAGCGACGAAGAGCATCTTCAAGCGATTCGTTTTTTCTAACGACCGTTTTTGACATTCTCTTTCCCTCCCTCCGAATACACCAATCGACTGCATTAAAAAAAGATATACATATGCAAAACATGTACCTAGACATTATAATATAAGCCTAGGTTGAGGTCAACTAAGTGATTTGGAAATATATTTTCGTCATGAGCAGGTAGACAAGTCCATATATTCATTGGTAAGAGGAGGACTTTTCTATGATGGCGATCATTTATTTTTGTGCACTTATTTTCATTTTTTTATGGGCAATGGGTTTGCTTAGGAAAGGATTAATGGCACTCACGTCGTCTCGTATTGAGAAATCACTTCTTCTCTTTACAGATCATCCAGTCAAAGCATTCTTGGTCAGTATTGTGTTTACAGGGGTTCTTCAAAGCAGTTCGGCGTTTATGGTTATCGTTATCGGCTTTGTGAGTACAGGCATTCTCACGTTTAAAAAATCCATACCCATGATTCTTGGAACGAATATCGGCTCAACATTTACGACAGAATTTATTGCTATTAAGATGGACGTGTTTATGTGGGTTCTGATTGCAGCTGGTCTTTTATGTATCATTTTGGGCAGGAAGTCTTTTCGATATGCAGGAAAAAGTTTATTTGGGCTTGGCATGATCTTTTTTTGTATTCAAGGTTTTTCAAAAATTGCAGGTATGATGACTAGTCAGCCAGAGACACTGCGTTTCCTTGAAATGATGCAGCATTCCGATTGGACAGCTCTTCTCTCTGGTACAGTGTTCACGGCCATTGTTCATTCAAGTTCTGTATGTATCGGTATTTTGATGGGATTTATGAATGAAGGGACTGTCGCCCTAAAAGAAGGCATCAGCTTTGTTTTAGGGTCCAATATCGGAACATGTATTACTGCCGTGATGGCTGCTATCTCTGGCGGTTATGCAGCCCGCCAAACCGCGTATGCACACGTCGTGTTTAATGTTCTAGGTGTACTTTTATGTCTTCCTTTTCTCACCTTTATCACAGAGTTTGTTGCACTTTTAGCAAGCTCTCCTGCCCAGCAGATTGCGCACTTTAGTCTGCTGTTTAATGTTGCAAGTTCTCTCCTCTTTTTCCCGTTCATCCGCCCTTTTCACGCCTTGATTTTGTTCCTTCTTCCAAATCAGTCAACATAAAAGAAACCGGCTTGCCTAATGGCTGCCGGTTTTTCATTCATTATGAGGTCATTCTCACTTGATCCGTCTGCACGTCATCACTTATACGGACGAACTGTCCTTCGTTATAAGGATAACCTGCTTTTGTAATCTTCACTTTTACCAAACGGCCGATCATGTCCTCTGTTCCTTCAAATACGACCTTCATGTAGTTATCAGTATATCCTACATACAGATTGTGCGTTCCGTCTTGTTCTTTGAAGGATTCTTCTGGAATAATCTCTAAGACGTCGCCTTCATATGCCGATGCATATTCTTTTGCAAGCTGATCAGAAAGAGCAATGAGGCGGTGAACGCGTTCGTTTTTCACATTCTCATCTACTTGATCTTCCATTCTTGCAGCAGGCGTACCTGTCCGTTTGCTGTAAGGAAACACATGGAGCTCAGAGAATTGATGGTCTTTGACAAAATTGTATGTTTCCATAAATTCTTCTTCTGTTTCTCCTGGGAATCCAACGATCACATCTGAAGTGACAGCAAGACCTGGCAATGCTTTTTTGAGCTTCGTTAAACGCTCTGCAAAGAATTCCATTGTGTATTTACGGCGCATTCTTTTCAGTACAGTATTAGAGCCAGATTGAAGCGGAATGTGCAAGTGTCTCACAATTTTATCTGACTGATCGAGCACTTCAATCACTTCGTCTGTAATTTGACTTGCTTCAATGGATGAAATGCGGATTCGTTTTAATCCAGCCACACGTTCATCTAATTCTTTCAGAAGCTTAGCAAAGTTATAATCCTTTAAATCTTCACCGTATCCACCTGTATGAATACCTGTTAATACAATTTCTTTGTAGCCAGCATCGACAAGCTGCTGCGCTTGATTGATGACTTCTTCTGGATCGCGAGAACGCAGTAATCCACGAGCCCAAGGGATAATGCAGAATGTACAGAAATTGTTACAGCCTTCTTGGATTTTTAATGAAGCACGTGTTCTGTCAGTAAACGCAGGAACATCTAGTTCTTCAAAGACCCGTGCTTTCATGATATTGCCAACTCCGTTGATCGGCTGTCTTTCTCTTCTGTATTCTTCAATATAACCAAGCAGTTTATGTCTGTCTTGTGTGCCAACCACAATATCAACACCAGGAATCGCCATGATTTCTGCCGGAGACGTTTGTGCGTAACAGCCAGTTACACAAATGACACCATCCGGATTATGACGAATGGCTCTTCTAATGACTTGGCGGCTTTTTTTATCGCCTGTATTGGTGACGGTACATGTATTAATGACATATACGTCTGCTTTTGATTCATAATCTTTTCTTTCATAGCCAGCTTCTTTAAACAGCTGCCAGATGGCTTCTGTTTCGTAGTGATTGACCTTACAGCCAAGTGTATGGAACGCTACTGTTCCCATCATGCTTCACCTCTTAATAACTCTGTTTGATAAGATATAGCAGAAAGCGCGTAAAGAGGAGCTGTTTCTGTTCTTAAAATGCGTGGTCCAAGCCCGCAAATGACTGCACCATACGCTTCAAGTTCTTCAATCTCCTTTTCTGCTAAACCGCCTTCTGGACCAAAAACCACTAATAAGGTTTGTCCGCCCTTCATCTGTTGGAGCACCGTTTGAAACCGGCTTTGCTCGCCTTCTTTCGATGATTCTTCGTATGCAACGACACATTTATCGAATTCACCGGCCAATTGAATCAGCTCTTTAAATGTTGATACTGGATGAACGCGCGGAATGATATTCCGGTAAGACTGCTCGGCAGCTTCTTTCGCAATTTTTTCCCAGCGATCTCGTTTTTTCAATGACTTTTTTTGGTCAAGTTTTGTAATCGAACGAGTCGCTTGAAACGGAATAAAAGCACTTGCGCCAAGCTCGGTGCCTTTTTGGATAATCCATTCAAGCTTATCCCCTTTTGGCAGACCGCTTGCAATCGTCACCTTGATCGGAAGTTCTCGATTCTGATTCGTCCAGCCTTCCAAGTGACAAATCACTTCTTCCTTTGTTATTGTATCAATTTTACTGAGCGCTTCAAAGCCGTCTGTCGTTAAGCAAAGGATGTCTTCTCCTGCTTTCATCCGCATGACGTTTGCAAGGTGATGAACATCTTCACCCTTTATGACGATGTTTCCCTTTTCCGTCACTTCTTCTTTTGTGAGGTCGATAAAATATCGTTGCATACGTGTCCTGACACCTACTCGCTTTATTTTTTCGCTATTATGCTGACCCAATCTTCCATTGACAGCACTTCAACAATCTCAAAACCGGCTTCTTCTAAAGCCGTTTTGACTTGTAATTTCTTTTGTCCGATAATGCCTGATGTAATAAAGTAACCGTCTTTCTTCAATAGATCATACGCTTGATCTGTAAAGCGCATGATGACCTCTGCAAGGATGTTGGCCACAATCACATCGCGTTCACCTGAAATCCCATCAAGTAAATTATTTTGTTTTACCGTTACTTGCTCGCTCACACCATTTAATTCGATGTTCTGCTTTGCACTTTCCACTGCAACGGTGTCGAGATCAAATGCATGAATGTCTTTTGCACCGAGCATTGCAGCGGCAACACTTAAAATGCCAGATCCTGTTCCAACGTCAATCACCGTGTCGTTTTCCTTCACATAGCGCTCAAGCGCCTGAATGCAAAGAACCGTTGTTGGATGTGTACCGGTTCCAAATGCCATTCCAGGGTCCATTTCGATGATCAATTCATCAGAATGAACGGGTGTGTACTCTTCCCATGTTGGGACGATGGTAAATTTCTCAGAGATTTTCACAGGATGATAGTATTTCTTCCATGCAGTCGCCCATTCTTCTTCGTTTACTTCACAAATTGACAGTGTATTTCGTCCAAGGTCAATATCGTATAGAAGAAGATTATTGATGGCTTCTTTGATCTCATCTACCGTTTCCATCAAAAAGCTATTCATCGGAAGGTAGGCTTTGACGATAACCCCTTCCTCAGGATAATCATTCGGATCGAGCTGGTAGATCTCACCGTATACATTTTCACGTTCCTTGACTAAATCAAGCGGGTCCTCAATCACGACACCACTTGCACCTGCTTCATGCAAAATATTGGTGATCGGTTCCACCGCTTCATTTGTTGTATGGACGCTAATTTCTGACCACTTCAATACTACCAACTCCTTATCCGTCTTACTCGCCTTTAAATGCGCGTTTCACCTTATCGAAAAAGCTCATTTCTTGTTCGTCCGGTTTATTTCCGCTCACTTCAGCAAATTTTCTAATGATATCTTTTTGATTTTCAGTTAAATTCGTCGGTGTTACGACGCGTACAACGATATGCTGATCGCCTTGACCATAACCGCGTACATTTTTTACACCTTTTCCTTTGAGTCTAAACTTCGTGCCCGTTTGTGTGCCCGCAGGAACTTTTAATTTGACTTTCCCATGTAATGTCGGCACTTCAATTTCATCACCTAGTGCAGCCTGCGCAAAGGTAAGCGGCATTTCGCAGTAGATGTCATCTCCATCTCGTTCGAAGAATTCATGCGCCCTCACATGGAAAACAACAAATAGATCGCCTGGAGGTCCTCCATTTACACCTGGTTCACCTTGACCAGATACTCTAAGCTGCTGACCATCGTCCACACCTGCTGGGATCGTCACATTGATTTTCTTACGCTTACGCACTTTACCAGATCCACCACATGTTGAACACTTATGTTCAATTTGTTTACCAGTTCCGCTACAGTAGTTACATACTCTGCGGTTGACTACTTTACCAAATGGCGTGGATTGCTCGACATTTAGTTGACCTGATCCGCCGCAATGTGAGCATGTCTTCGCCTGTGTTCCAGGTTTTGCACCTGATCCATGACACGTTTCACATGATTCCTCGCGGGGAATCTCGATCGTTGCTTCTTTCCCAAATGCCGCTTCTTCAAATGAAAGGGTCATTGTATATTGAAGGTCCGCTCCTTGACGCGGTGCATTTGGATCTCTTCTTCTGGCTCCGCCGCCAAAAATACTAGAGAAGATGTCATCAAATCCGCCGAAGCCGCCAAAGTCTCCTCCACCGCCAAATCCGCCGCCACCAAATCCTTGGTTTGGATCGGTGTGACCGAACTGGTCATAATGTGAACGTTTTTGATCGTCAGAAAGGGTTTCATAGGCTTCTTTTACTTCTTTGAATTTATCATCTGAGCCAGCTTCTTTATTAATATCAGGGTGATACTTTTTTGAAAGCTTGCGGTATGCCTTTTTGATTTCGTCCTTTGAGGCGCTCTTACTCACGCCAAGCACTTCATAGTAATCACGCTTACTCATCTCTTCACACTCCCGATTTTCTCACATAAATACGATTGTATCATTTTAAATTGATCTTTTTCAATTCCTTTTCATCGTTGAAAAGAAAAAAGTCAAAGCCAAGAGATCCTGACTTTGACTTTCTGACGAGTACGTTTCAGCAGTCTTTTTCAAAAGTAAAGGTGATTATTTTTTCTCTTGATCGTCGTTTACTTCTTCGTATTCTGCATCCACTACATTGTCATCTGCTTTTTGAGCACCTTCAGCGCCGCCTTCTTGCTGAGCTTGTGCTTGTTTTGCAGCTTCTTCATAGAGCTTTGTCGTTAGTTCTTGAACGATTGTTTGCAGCTCATCTTTTTTCGCTTTGATGTCTTCAAGCTCGCCTTTTTCGATCGCAGCTTTTAGTGCATCTTTCGCGTCGTTTGCTTTTTTCACTTGCTCTTCATCGATTTTGCCTTCAAGATCTTTTAATGTTTTTTCTGTTGTAAACACTAATTGATCTGCTTCATTGCGCACTTCGATTTCTTCTTTTTTCTTCGCATCTGCTTCAGCATTTTCTTCTGCTTCTTTGACCATTTTTTCGATCTCATCATCAGAAAGACCTGAAGAAGATTTGATTGTGATGTTTTGTTCTTTTCCAGTACCCATATCTTTCGCACGTACGTTGACGATACCGTTTTTATCGATATCAAAAGATACTTCGATTTGTGGTACGCCGCGTGGTGCTGGTGGAATGTCAGTCAATTGGAAACGACCTAATGTTTTGTTGTCTGCTGCCATTGGACGCTCACCTTGTAAGACGTGAATGTCTACAGCAGTTTGGTTGTCAGCAGCCGTTGAGAATACTTGAGATTTACTTGTTGGAATGGTTGTATTACGTTCAATCAGCTTTGTGAATACGCCGCCCATTGTTTCAATTCCTAAAGAAAGTGGTGTGACGTCAAGAAGAACAACGTCTTTGACATCTCCTGTGATAACTCCACCTTGAATTGCCGCACCAAGCGCAACCACTTCATCAGGGTTTACGCCTTTATGAGGCTCTTTACCTGTTTCTTTTTTGATTGCTTCTTGTACTGCAGGAATACGAGTTGATCCACCAACAAGGATAACTTTATCAATCTCGCTAGCAGATAGACCAGCATCTTTCAGTGATTGACGTACAGGTGTCATTGTACGCTCTACAAGGTCTGCAGAAAGCTCTTCGAATTTAGCACGCGTTAGCGTTAATTCTAGGTGAAGAGGACCTGCATCTCCAGCTGTGATAAATGGCAGTGAGATTTGTGTAGAAGATACACCAGAAAGATCTTTTTTCGCTTTTTCAGCAGCATCTTTTAAACGCTGAAGCGCCATTTTATCTTTAGAAAGATCAATGCCGTTTTCTTTTTTGAACTCAGCCACTAGATGATCGATGATGACTTGGTCAAAATCGTCTCCACCTAGACGGTTGTCCCCAGCAGTTGAGCGTACTTCAAAGACGCCGTCTCCAAGCTCAAGGACTGATACGTCAAATGTACCGCCACCAAGGTCATATACAAGGATCGTTTGATCTTCATCTGTTTTATCTAAACCATAAGCAAGTGCAGCTGCTGTTGGTTCGTTGATGATACGTTCTACTTCAAGACCAGCAATTTTACCAGCATCTTTTGTTGCTTGGCGCTCTGCATCGTTGAAGTAAGCAGGAACTGTAATAACCGCTTTTGTTACTTCTTCGCCAAGATAAGCTTCAGCGTAAGATTTAAGATGTTGAAGGATGATTGCAGAGATTTCCTGCGGCGTGTAGTTCTTGCCCTCAACTTCTACTTTATAATCTGTACCCATATGTCTTTTAACAGACATGATAGTGTTTGGGTTTGTAATTGATTGACGTTTTGCTACTTCACCTACTTGGCGCTCTCCATTTTTAAAAGCGACAACAGATGGTGTTGTACGTGCTCCTTCAGCGTTTGCAATAACTTTTGGCTCGCCGCCTTCGAGTACTGCAACGCATGAGTTTGTTGTTCCTAAGTCAATACCAATGATTTTACTCATATTCGATGACCTCCCATTATGTAGTTATTGATTTACTTTTACCATTGATGGACGAATAACTCGGTCTTTGAGTTTATAGCCCTTTTGCAATTCTTCTACAACGATGTTTGAATCGTAGTTTTCATCTTCAACTTGCATGACGGCTTGATGAAGGTTTGGATCGAACTCTTTGCCGACAGCTTCAATTGGTTCAACGCCTTCATTTTTCAACGCTTCTACCAGCTGGCGGTAAACCATTTGCATACCTTCTAACAAACTTTTCGTCTGCTCATTGTCTGGATCGATTCCAAGCGCTCTTTCAAAGTTGTCGAGAGCTGGGAGAAGGTCGCTGACAACATGTTGAGAACGATATTTTTGCACGGTCTCCACTTCAGTTCGAGCACGGCGTTTATAGTTTTCAAAATCTGCTTGAACACGCAGAATTTTGTTTTCTTTTTCATCTAGAAGCTGCTGCAATTCATCAATCTTCTCTTGGAAGGCAGACTGTTCATCGTGCTTTACTTCCTCAGTTTCTGCTTGAACTGCTTCTTCTTGTGCTTCAACCTCTGCTGCTTGCTCAGGTGTCTGTTTTTCTTCTGACATTGTGTTCACCTCCCTCAAAAAGATTCAATTATACGAAGGGGCTGTGCCCCCACCTTTTATCACCCTACTCATCATACAAATTGGAAAGTGCGTTTGACAAGTCTTTTGATACATGATGCAAAAGACTAACGACTCGCCCGTAATCCATACGGGTTGGACCAATGACAGCGATGGAGCCGAGTGATTTTTGATCAATCGCATAAGTTGCTGTGATTAAACTGCAGTTCTCCATTGCTTCCAAATTGTTTTCTGAACCGATTTTAATGGTGATTCCTTGCTGATTTGGATGAAACAGCTGCATGACATCGTTCTTTTGTTCAATCAGCATCATGAGTGAACGAATGCGGTCAATGTCATGAAACTCTGGCTGGTTCAACATATTAATCTTCCCGCCAAAGAAAAGTTTTGATTCATTTTGTGTTGAAGTGAATGTGTTACCAAGCGCATCTAAAATATGATCATAGTCTTTTAAATGCGTGCGAAGGAGCATCACTACTTCTTTATACATCCTGTCCTTCAGCTGATCCATCGGGACTCCGGCTAAGCGGCTGTTTAAAATATTCATCAGCTTCTCAATATCGGAGACATCAAGATGCTCAGAGAAGGTGATGGTTTTATTTTCAACATGCCCGCTGTCTGTAATCATAATCGCTACTGCTTTATTAGGCTGGACAGGGACAAGCTGAATTTGCTTCAATCGATTTTCACTTAGCTTTGGACCAAGGACAATCGATGTGTAGTTTGTGAGATCTGATAAAATTTCCGCCGATTTTTGAACTGTTTTTTCCAGCTCAAAAATTTTCTCCTGAAATACTGACTGGATGAGCACAAGCTCTTTAGATGACAGTTTTCGCGGAGAGAGCAAATGATCTACATAATAACGATATCCTTTTTCGGAAGGAATTCTTCCTGATGAAGAATGGGTCTTTTCAATAAAACCGAGTTCCTCCAAATCAGCCATTTCGTTTCTAATCGTCGCAGAGCTGAATGTAATGTCTTCTTTTTTAGAAAGAGTCCTCGATCCAACTGGCTGCGCCGAACGAATAAAGTCATTAATAATGACTTGTAGAATCAAAAGCTGACGATTTGTTAACATCATCATCACCCCTGTTAGCACTCTCTTTCAACGAGTGCTAATTGTATAAACAAAATTACCAAACTCAAATTAAAATGTCAATTATAACTCACCGAGAAACGCTTGAAATACTTCATTCCCTAACAATTTTCCTTTTCTTGTTAAACGAATGCCAATCTCATCCTGTTCAATGAGACCTTTTTCTGCTAATTCTTCAAGAACGGCGGGAAAGAGTGCTTCTGGTGATGCTCCAAATTTCGCTTGAAAGTGAGCACTTTTCACGCCTTCAATTTTCCGCAAACCTAAGAACATTTCCTCTTCGATCTGTTCTGCTTTTGTCACCTGATGCGTTTCCTTATATGGAAACCCTGTTTGTTCAATGAGCTCTAAGTAATGCTTCACTGGTCCAGCGTTCACATTGCGGACGCCATCTACATACCCGTGCGCTCCTGCGCCAAAACCAAAGTAATCTTCGTTGCTCCAATAGGTGAGGTTATGCTGGCTTTCAAAACCTGGTTTGGCGTAATTGCTAATCTCATATTGTTTGAGTCCGTGCCGCTCCATTTCATCCATGACGAGCTCATACATTTCAGCCTCACGTTCTTGCGGTGGTAAATGCAGTTTCCCTTTTTGCATCAAATTGTAAAAGACCGTCTTTGGCTCGACAATCAGCGAATAAACCGAATAATGTTCTGCACCTAATGAAAAAGCGGTCTCTAGTGAATGCATGACATGATGCTTCTCTTGATGAGGCAAACCAAACATAAGATCAAGACTAATGTTGTCAAACCCAACTGCTCTTGCTCGCTCGAAAGATGTGAGAACATCTTTCTTTTGATGAACCCGTCCGATTTTTTTGAGCAGGTCATCTTCAAATGTTTGAACACCAAAGCTCAGCCGATTAACGCCTGCTGATTTTAAGACATTCAATTTCTCAAGCGATAGTTCGTCTGGGTTTGCTTCTACTGCAAACTCGATTAAGTTTTTGGTTGGTTTTAATACGCGGTGAATGCTGTCCATAAGCTGATCTAACTGGCTGGTTGTCAGTGATGTCGGGGTTCCTCCGCCAATAAAGATCGTCTTTAGTTCTTGCTCCCCTTTTTGATCGATCGTGTGCTGCATTTCTTTTTCAAGAGCGGCTAAGTATTCATCGACCGGCTGGGTTTTAATGAAAAATTTATTAAAATCACAATAGTGACAAATGTGCTCACAAAATGGAATGTGAATGTATGCTGCTTTCATTTGTTGACACCTTCTTTACAGGTAAAGAGCCGCAGTTTATCGCTGCGGCCTCTTCGTTTGTTTTCGACTATAAACGTCAAGGCGAGCATTGTAAAGCAGGTTGCCTTGAGGATGTTATTTTTTCGGTGTGCTGTCGTCCATTTTCAGCACGGCCATAAATGCTTCTTGTGGGACTTCTACAGAACCCACTTGCTTCATGCGCTTTTTCCCTTCTTTTTGCTTCTCAAGAAGCTTTCTTTTCCGGGAAATATCTCCACCATAACACTTCGCTAGTACGTTCTTGCGCATTGCTTTAATGGTAGACCGAGCAACAATCTTTTGACCGATCGCTGCCTGAACTGGTACTTCAAAGTGCTGGCGCGGAATCAGTTCTTTCAGCTTTTCTACAATGATCTTTCCGCGTTCATATGCATAATCGCGGTGAACAATAAAGGAAAGTGCGTCGATTTTTTCGCCATTAAGCATGATATCCATTTTCACTAGAGTGGATGGGCGATAGCCGATCAGCTCGTAATCAAAGGATGCATACCCTTTTGTATTGGACTTTAATTGATCAAAGAATTCGTATACGATCTCTGCCAGAGGAATTTCGTACACAATGCTCACGCGGTTTGCATCAAGATATTGCATATCAATGAAATTGCCGCGCTTTCCTTGGCAAAGCTCCATCACAGAACCAACATAATCATTTGGCACCATCATTGTTGCCTTCACGTATGGCTCTTCAATTCGCTCAATCTTTTGCGGATCAGGCAAATTGGACGGGTTATCTACGACGATTTTTTCTCCGTCTGTCATATACACATCGTAAATAACACTTGGCGCTGTCGTAATAAGGTCGATTTTAAATTCACGCTCAATCCGTTCTTGGATGATTTCCATATGAAGCATGCCAAGGAAGCCGCAGCGGAAACCGAAGCCCAGTGCTTGGGATGTCTCTGCCTCATATTGAAGTGAAGAATCATTTAATTCAAGCTTTTCTAACGCTTCACGCAAGTCGTTATATTTCGCTGTGTCAATTGGATAAAGGCCGCAGTACACCATTGGGTTCAGCTTTCTATATCCAGGTAGAGCTTCTTTCGCAGGGTTTACCGCACTTGTGATCGTATCCCCTACACGTGTATCGCCAACATTTTTAATAGCAGCTGTTAAATAGCCAACATCTCCAACAGTGAGTTCGTCTGTTGGCATTGCTTTCGGTGTAAATACGCCGACTTCAAGCACTTCAAATTCTTTGCCTGTCGCCATCATCTTGATTTTTTGACCTGGTTTGACGGTTCCTTCGACAATTCGTATGTAAGCAATGACGCCACGATACGCATCGTAGAGAGAATCAAAAATGAGGGCTTGAAGTGGTGCTTCTGGATCTCCAGCTGGTGCCGGCACCTTTTCGACGATTTGTTCTAAAATATCCTCGATCCCGATGCCCGCCTTAGCAGAGGTAAGAACAGCTTCAGATGCATCCAACCCGATGACATCTTCAATTTCTTGTCTTACACGTTCAGGTTCTGCACTCGGCAGATCAATTTTGTTAATGATCGGCAGGATTTCTAAGTTGTTATCAAGAGCTAAATAAACGTTCGCAAGTGTCTGTGCTTCAATGCCTTGTGCTGCATCCACCACAAGAATTGCACCTTCACAGGCAGCTAGGCTTCGAGATACCTCATAGGTGAAGTCGACATGCCCTGGTGTATCAATCAGGTGCATAATATATTCTTCTCCATCCTTCGCCTGATATTTCAGCTGGACAGAGTTTAATTTGATCGTAATGCCGCGTTCACGCTCTAAGTCCATGGAATCAAGTAATTGTTCTTTCATTTCTCGTTGCGTAATCGCCGCTGTTTTTTCCAAAATACGGTCAGCCAATGTGGATTTCCCATGGTCAATATGGGCGATAATGGAGAAATTTCGAATTCTTGATTGCCGTTCTAATCGTTTTTCTTTATCTGTCACAATCTATCACTCCTACTATAAAACGCGGGTTGCGCTAGGTTAGATTATATCAATAGGGCTGTAAAGATTCAATCGAAATCAAGAAAAGCCGCTCATCGGTTAGCGGCTTTTGCGAAAAGGTGTGATATCTTATGAAATAACATCCAACATGATGCTTACTACAGTTTATTTACCATTCACCCAATCATAAAGTGTACGGGCTGCATGCGTCATACCATCTGATAATGCTTTTCCAGCCTTAGAGAAGGCATTAAAGCTCTCCATTTCTTCTAGCTGCTTTTGTTTTTCTGCTAAGTCTTTTTGTGTGACAGCTGTTCCGAGGATAGAAGCTTCTTTTTCTTGATCATCATTCGTTTGGACAGTGAAGGCCCCTTTTAATTGCGGATCATGATACCCTTTCATTTGCAACATGCCATTATTGGCTTGCTGCATTCCTAAAAAGACACCGAATAGCAATACGAGCGATAAAATAATGGTTTTTCCGATAAATGAGCCCATGTCCTCCACCACCTTAAGACCGTTTTTTCTCATCCTTTGCTTTGCCGTCTACCTTTTCTGCGTCCCAGAAAATTTCACTGAACACATCAGCTGCTGCATTGGATGCATTTTTCAGTTCTTCCATATTATTATCCACACCGCCAAATTCTAATAGGAGGGCTTTGTCAGATAAATCTTGATTATAGATTCCATTATCACCAATTTCTCCTTTGGCAAACACACCGACACTAAGTCCTTTATATTTTTTCTCCATCAAATGGTGGAACTCTGTCGCCAGCTTTAAGTTTTTCTCATAACTTTGATTCTTCTTCCCTACAACAAACGCGATTCTCGCATATTTCTTGCCTTTGATTTCTACTGTCGTATCTTTCTTTCTTCTTGAATCCCGGTGAATATCGATTAAGTAATCTAAGTCATCATTTTTAGCGAGAGCTTCTTTTACAACCAATCTGGATTCATTATACGATTGTGGGTACTTCAACCCTTTTTTCAGCAGTCTTTTTTCGATTTCTGTTTTATCCACTGTGTTGCCGATTCCTTGCTGATCGAGCGCTTTACCAAACATCTCCCCGACAAGGGTGACGTTCACTTTTGAGTGGCGCGCATTGTTTGGGTTTGTTTCTCCTTTTAAAAATGGTAAATATGATTCCGTATTATGTGTGTGATAAATGTACACAGCCTTTCGTTTTCCTGTCGACTGGTCCGGCTCTTTTGCAGGCGTTTTCGGTTCATCTTCATCAAGCTTGTCCAGCTCAGCTAGATTTGCTTCTTTTTCATCTTTGATGACTTCACTTGGAGGCGGCGATTCCATTGGCATATTCGTATAGTCTGTACCTTCACCTGCTAGGATGATTTTTGTATCAAAATGTTCAAAGCCTGGCAGCTCTCTTCCTAGAAAACTGCGGGGGTCTTCTAAATTGATACTTGTGGCAAGTTTGAGTGACAGCCCGGAGAAATGAAATCCTTTTTGATCTTCAGGGACTGCTGAGGCAAAATATTGATTTTCCATCCCCATTAGAGTTGCAAAGAATGCCCCTGACAGCTCATCTGCCACACCATATAATGATGCTTGAGGCCTAAGCTCAGGTTTTAAAGACGTCAAAGCCCCTGACATGACAAACACAACCACCAGAGAGACAATAAACAAAAAAATACTCTTCACTACTTTTGTTCCATTAATCGCAACGACCAACTGTCGAGGACGGCGAGGTCTTTTTTTCATGATTTACTCCCTCCAGCACGCTTTCTAGTAATTACACTATGAGCGAGCTAGAGAAAGTAGAACTGATTAATGATTATAGGAACCCATGTTGTCTTGAGAGATTTTTTGATGAAGTGCTGTATTTAACCCATTGGCGAGTACGTTCGCCATGTCATCAATGAATGTATCCACTTCCTTCGGTGTGACCATTAGATTTTGTCCAAGCGGTGCAAGCACTTCATGGATCAACTGTCTTTTTTCTTCTTCAGGAAGCGTTCCGACGATTCCTAAAAAGGATTGACGCGTTTCATCATCTGGCAAATCTTCTTCATTCAGCACTTTTTTCTTCCCAAATGTCAGACCCGCTGGTACTAAAGATCGGGAAGGTCTATCATCTTTCAGTTCTCTACCAAAATGCTTTAACACGTAATCAATCGTGTCACTTGCGATCGTCACTGCATCGACCACTGTCGGTACACCAATGGCAATGACTGGAATACCCAAGGTCTCTTTGCTTAATTCTTTTCGTTTATTTCCGACACCCGATCCTGGATGTATACCTGTATCAGAAATTTGAATCGTTGTATTCACCCGTTCTACTGCACGTGCAGCTAGTGCATCGATGGCGATCACAAAATCTGGTTTAGATCTTTCAATGACACCTTGTATAATGTCACTTGTTTCTATACCAGTCAGCCCCATGACACCAGGCGATAATGAAGACACTGGGCGATAGCCTTCCTGCACATTCTCAGGCTGTAATTCAAATAAATGGCGTGTCACCAGCAAATTTTCAACTGTGAGCGGCCCTAAAGCATCCGGCGTGACATTCCAGTTTCCGAGTCCTACGACAAGACAGCTCGCATCTGCCTGAATGCCGTGATCTTTTAAAAACTGAGCAAAATGATGGGCAAAAACTTCGACCACTTTTTCTTGCATCTCAGAGTCTTTCTCCCGAATTCCTTGCGCCTCAAGCGTCAAGTATGTCCCTGCCTTTTTTCCGGTCAACTCTTCTCCTTCTGTCGTAATCTCCACAGTGCGGATGCGGATGCCGTGCTCTTCCTTCTCCTTCTCAACAATTCCTTGAATACCGTCCTTTTTGACCACATTCGGATCGTTCTCTTGTTCTAGTATCTCTTTTGTTTCAACGGCCAAATCGGTCCGGATTTGATAAGCGCTTAAATCGAGTTTCTGTTTCTTCATGAAAAGGCTCCTTCCATCAAGTAATTAACAGTAGTCTTTCCATCTCTTTCAAGAAACATTCGAGCGCTTCATCAATGAAAAATACTTTACATTTATATTGCATTCTAAAGGTGTGTTTGATAGAATACAATTTGTTCTATTGTGAAGATTTAACCTTAAGACAATTGTGTTTAGGTTGTATCTTAGGAGGTGAAACACATGCCAAATATTAAATCAGCGATCAAACGTACAAAAACGAATAACGAACGCCGTGCACACAACGCAACAATCAAGTCTGCGATGCGTACTGCGATTAAACAAGTTGAAGTTTCTGTAGCTAACAACGATGCTGAGCAAGCAAAAGCTGCTCTTTCTTCTGCTGCAAAACGCATTGACAAAGCCGTTAAAACTGGTCTTGTACACAAAAACGCAGCTGCGCGTTACAAATCAAGACTTGCGAAACAAGTAAACGGACTTTCTGCATAATGTTTGCAACGCCTCAGTGATGAGGCACCTGTTTAACTGTACGTCCGTCCTGAACGGCTCAGCCATAAGGACAGACTGGCAATTATACATCTAAACAAAAACGACCCTCTTTTGAGAAGGTCGTTTTTTTATGTTCAAGCCCCTAATAACCGAAGCAGGAACAATTCTAATAATAGCTGCTTGTCCTTTTTACCCGTTTTCATTTCATAATCAATCGTGGAGAGCTCTTTGACGATGTACTTTAGCTCTTCTTCTGAAAACAGTCTTGCCTGATCCATCGCGAGTTTGACCCGAAATGGGTGGACTTTCAGGTTTGACGCAATTTGTTTTTGCCCGTATCCCTGTTGAGCAAAGTACTTTGTCTGCAATATCAACCGAAATTGATTTGAAATGAGTGCCAATATTTTAATGGGTTCCTCATTTTGCTTTAGGAGGTCATAAAACATTTGCATCGCTTCAGACCGGCGCCTGTTCACGATTTGGTTAATCAGTTCGAAAATATTCTGCTCCAAACTTCGTGCAACGAGCTGATTGACATCCGCCAGCTCAATTTCCTCTCGCTGCCCAATATATGTACTTAGCTTTCGAACCTCTTGAAAAAGTGAGGACAGGCTCCCGCCACATAACATGACAAGCTGTTCTGCCGCTTCAGCCGAGATTGTTTTTCCTTCTGTTTTCACCAGCGTGATGGTGAAATCTGTTGTTTCTTTCGGATTTAACTCTTTCGCCTCAACCACAGCCGCTTTCTTTTTTAACAATTTGGTGATTTTCTTACGTTCGTCCAGTTTTTCATATGGTGCTAATAACACGAGAATCGTGTAGGGTGCTGGCTTTTCTAAATAAGCTTCTAACACAGAAAGCTGATGCTCGATCTTTTCTTTTCTCTTTTCTGCAGTGAGGAAATAAGGGTTTTTGATCACAACGAGACGCCGCTCTCCCATAAACGGAAATGTTTCTGCGTCCGTCACAGCCTGCTCAAGCGGCACCTCTTCCATATCGAAGACAGAGTAATTAAAATCCTTTGTTTCTTCATCGACGACAGCTTGTCTCAATTTAGCAGCTGTCTCTTGAAGTAAATACGTTTCTTTTCCATATAAGCAATAAACGGGATGAATATCCCCTTTTTTTAAATTGTTCCATACCTCAAAGACCATTCGCTTAAATCCCTCTCTTTCACTTCCTCCTCTATCCTAAAGTGTGTAGAGACATTAGTAAAGAGGAAGCTGAAAGTGCCGCCTCCTCATTTATAGTAAACGTCTCACGTAAGCTCCCGGGTCAGCTTACAGTCAGACGATATTCACAAAATGATCATGAAAATGGAAAACGGTTACTTTACCTTCTAGCAATTCCAAATGAGTTCAAGTATACTAAAAATAGCCAGGAGGGATGAAAATGAATGAATTTGAAAAGAATGTTCAAAGCAAGCGGAATGATGTGACCGACTCAGCTGTTGGTTTTATCGTCACATTCGGATTTTTCGCCTCAATGTTTATTTTGGCAACAGTGATACACCTCGTTGGATCTTAACTACATGAATGCAAGATGACTGCCGTTTTGGCAGTTTTTTTATTGATTTTGTAAGATATCATATGGAGGATGAGCGTAAAATGTTCCATCCTCTTCAAGAAATTCATAGGTCACACTTCCATCGATATCTGTACGATACACCTTTGTTTGATGATCATTTAATTTTTTCAAAACTTCTTGATGAGGATGGTGATACCGATTTCGTTCACCTGCTGAAATCAGTGCATATGACGGGTTCAAATGCTGAAGCCATTCTTCACTTGTTGACCCTTTACTCCCGTGATGTCCAACCTTCAAGACATCCGCTCGTAGCTTAGGGTAAGCTTGAATGATGTCTCGTTCCCCTTCTTGTTCAAGATCCCCAGTCAGCATAAAACGCTTGCCGCCAAGCGTAAAGGTGAGGACCAGTGAATCATTATTTTTACTCGTCACCTGGTCACGTGCGGGATGCAGAACGTCAAATTTTTGTCCTCCAATTCTCAGCTGATCCCCTCTTTCCAACTCATCTACAGGAATCCTTTGATCAACCGCTTCCTTTAAAAGCTGCGCATCCTCTGGATTTCGAGCAAAGCCTTTTGGGATTGCAAGGCGCTTGACTTTATTTCGCTTTATTAACCGCATCGCTTCTCCCATATGATCTTGATCTGCATGGGTAAGGATGAGGACATCAAGTTTTGCTATGCCTTTAGAATGCAGAAATGGAATAAGCGTTTGATCCCCAATTGTAGATACTTTACGTCTTTTTTTCCATGGCTCTTCTTCAAAAGAAAGTCTGCCTCCTGTATCGACTAATATATGCCCAGTTCGATAAGGTAGCTGAATAAACAAACTATCCCCTTGTCCTACATCTAACATTGTGACTTCTCCTCTTTGAAGAAAATTCGGCGTGAAATAGTGTACAGCCAGCACACAAACGAGAATCAAAATCGGCACAAGATAAGATTTGATAGAAGTTTTACATTCCATCACAATGAATAGAAAAACAATGGAGGAAACCTCTAGGAGCACATGCCACCATGTCGATTTCATAAAAATGAGAGTAAGACTATCGTAAGCAGCCATATGTGCAGACAATTGATGACTAAACTGGATCACCCAATCAAGCAGCTGAAACAGTGTTTGTCCAAGCGGAAGATAAATGATAGATAAAAGAAAAAAGAATAATGACAGAGGCAGGACAACCATTGTATAAAAAGGAACAAACATCATATTTAAAGGAACACTCAGCAAGGAAAATTGCTGAAAATAATATAAAAGAACAGGAAGCGAAGCAAGCTGTGCAATCAAGGAAATGAGGAATAACTGCATCACCGAACTTTTTGCTTTTGATAAAATACTAGTGGATAGCAAAATAAATAAGGTCACCACAAATGACAGTTGAAAACCGACATCAAATATATAAAGTGGTTGAATGGCTAATAAAAGCAAGAACGCTGCACTTAACACGACCGCAGAAGGCTGTTTCATTTCTTTTGGCAGGCTTGTGATGACTAAATAAATTCCAGCCATGAGACAGGCTCTTAACACAGATGGTGCAGCACCTGTTAAACAAGCATAAACCGGCAAAAAGGATAATAAAATAATACGCGCTGTCTCTCTTGTCACGCCAGCGCGGAGTAGACACCAAAATAGACAAGCGAGCAATGTTTGAACATGAAGTCCTGAAATGGCTAATAAATGAATGATGCCAAGCATTTGATAATCTCTTAATGTATCAGGGTCTATTAAATCACGATCGCCAAAAATAAGTGCCTGCACAATCCCAACAGAACTCTTCGGAACGTGATCTTCTAGAAATTTCAACCCCTTCTGCCTAATAGATGAAAGGTAATGTGAAGGGCTGTCATGTTTCGTGCAGCTTTTCATAGACTGCGTTAGGAAAATAGCATCAATGCCTTTTGTTTTTAGAAATTGATCATATTGAAAGCCATTCGGTATGGTTGCATGTTTGGGCAACCGCATCTCACCTGTCATATGACAGCTCATACCTGGCCCAACATCTTTTAGCGCTTCTTTTTCACGCTCCGTTTGAATCGTATAAAATGCCGCTAGTCGACGATTCTCTGATGAAACAGTCGCTGAAAAGCGATTGCCATCTATTTTCGGAATCGTTTCAATCACAACCGAATGAGAAAATGATTTTTCTTGTACGGGATGATCCGTTTCAAAAGACTGATGCACCATAAAAATGAGCATATAGATCGTTCCACACAAACTGACCATTAGAAAGAGCTGGGGTGTTTTTTTCAGCAAACTGAAAAGAAGACATACAAGAAGAAAAAGGAGAAAATACAAATGAAGATGATATGCGGCCAGAGCAATTCCAACAGCTGCTGAAATCGCCCCGAACGGCAAATACTTAAACATAGGAAGTAAATAATTGATTCGCCTTTTCATGCATTTGACGAATTTCTGTTTCGCTACGTCCTGATTCACTTAGTTTGCCTATTAAATCCGCAACAAAGGCTAATTTTTCTTGGTTTTTTAAGTCAATAATCATCTCATCTAGTTCAACCTGTTCTGTTTGAACTCCGGCCTGTTCAAATAAATCAACAGCATATGGATGATTTTTATAATCCTTCGCATAATACACTGTTCGAATACCTGCTTGAATAATCGCTTTACAGCACTGCAAGCAAGGAAAATGCGTCACATATATTTCAGCATCAGCCGTTGGTGCACCAAATTTGGCACATTGTAAAATAGCGTTCATCTCCGCATGGATTGTACGAACGCAGTGATGATCTATGACATAGCACCCTACATCTGCACAATGCACGTCGCCGGCAATGGATCCATTATATCCACCTGCGATGATGCGCTTGTCTCTTACGATCGTTGCCCCAACAGCTAGCCGCTCACAGGTGCTTCGCAAAGCAAGCAGATGGCTTTGAGCCATAAAATATTGATTCCATGAAATTCTCTCCACGAGCTGATCCCTCCAGAATGATGTATGGTATTAAGTGTACATGCCTTTCTTCTATACCGTCAATTCTACTTAACCGTCAGTTGATTTTTCAGCCGTTCAATGGTCTTCTCTCCAAAACCCGAAATATTCCGCAAATCTTCAATTTGCTGAAATTCTCCATGTTCTTCTCTATACGCAATGATGGCTTCCGCTTTGGCTGGGCCTATTCCGTTAATGGTCTGCAATTCCGCTGCATCAGCTTGATTGACATTCACCCCTTGACTCTGTTCATTTCCCGGCGGCGTATTAGCCGCTGCTGTTTGTCCCTGCTTGTCACCTTCCCCCTTCTTTTGTACATAAATCATCATACTGTCCTCTAATTTTGCTGCTTGATTGATGTCAACTGTATCTGCCTTGCTCGTAAAACCACCTGCTCTTTTAATCGCTTCTTCAACTCTGTCCTCAGCCATAAATGCATAAACGCCAGGCTTCCGTACAGCTCCTTTGACCTCTACTACGATGGATGTTGGCTCTTTTTCTGCACTCTCTTGTTTTTCTTCTAATGTGACCCGCGTTTCATGTTGTTCTTTCAATACACTTGGCTCGGCGCTGCCTTTCTCTTTTCCTACTAAAAAGCAGAAACAGATGAGGATGATGATGCCCGCTATCAGATAAAGTCTGTATTTTTTCAACGAAATGAGCTGCTTCACTTGTTCACGCTTCTTTCAATCATATTTTCACGCTGCTTCACATACTGTTTAGAAGATAACAGATCCTATGCGTCTAAGGAGGGAGAACGTTTGAATATAGGGTTAATCGGTACAGGAAACATGGGTACCATACTTACTGAGGCATTTATTGAATCAAAAGCAGTCAATCCCTCATCCATCACCATTACAAATCGGACCATCGAAAAAGCGTTCAATATAAAAAAGAATCACCCAGAGGTCGAAGTGACGAAACAGCTTTCAGGAGCTGTAACAGATAAAGATTTCATCTTTGTTTGTGTCAAACCACTTGATATTTATCCGCTTTTAAAAGAGCTGAGCCCACTTTTAAAAGAACAGCAAACCATTGTCATCATTACAAGTCCGGTTCATCCTGAACAGCTTCAAGACATTGTTCCTTGTCAAACAGCCAGACTGATCCCAAGCATCACCAACCGCGCATTATCAGGCGCATCACTTTTAACATTTGGTTCATCATGCAATGTCACGACAAAAGCAGCGCTCAGACAACTCGCTTCCCGCATTTCAACACCAATAGAAATTCATCATTCAATCACACGAGCAGCCTCAGATATTGTCAGCTGCGGTCCTGCCTTTATTAGCTTTCTTGTTCAGAAAATGATTGAAGCCGCTGTTGAAGAAACGGATATTTCAAAAGAAGAAGCCACCACCTTATCAGAAGATATGCTTGTAGGACTTGGCCGTTTGATTGAAAAAAGGGTGTATACCCTGCCTACACTGCAAGAGAAGGTGTGTGTAAAAGGCGGCGTCACCGGCGAGGGCATTAAAGCACTTGAAGCAGGTGTTCAAGATATGTTCCATCAGCTTTTCCAGAACACTCATGACAAGTTCGATGAGGATGTAGAAGCGGTTGCACATCAATACCCACCGAGTGTGTTTACTGATGATCTCAGAAATTAAACATGTTCGCAACAAGCGAAAAAAGGGTTTTAAAAAAACCATCGTCCATTAAACGATGGTTTTTGGTTTCTTCGCTGAAATAAAATATCTTTCTGCACATTCTTGAGGTGCTTCATTTGTAAAATCAGCGGTCACTTCAATCTGTTCAAAGCCAGCGGACTCAAGGAACGTTGCATATGTCTCAAAAGGAAATGTACGTTGTTCGTGCGTTTCATCATAACGCTCATACACGTCTCCGTCTTTTACAAAAAAGCTTAAATCATGAATAACCGAATATGGGTCATCCCCTTTATCACTCTGCCAAATGTAGCTGATTTCTTCATCTTGATCGGCATAAGTAGAGCCAGGAAATACCTCTTCCATTTTATAAGGGGTATGAACATCAAATAATAAAACCCCACCTGTCTCTAAAAGCTGAAACATGTTTTTAAAGGTTTTTTTGACGTCATTTTCGTTTTTTAGATAATTCAAAGAATCACAGCAAATAACCGCTGCTTGAAAAGTTTGTTCAAACCCCTCAAGCTCTCTCATATCTTGATGTAAAAATTGAATAGACTGCTTATGAGCCTGTGCTTTTTGCTGCGCAAATGCCAGCATCTCTTCACTTAGGTCAATTCCTGTGACCATGTGACCTTTTGCAGCTAACCGAAGAGAGATCTCTCCAGTTCCACAACCTACATCGATAATCGCACTATTCGGCCTGATATACCGCTGTATCCACTGAACCCATTCATCATAAGGGGCATGTGTCATGAGCTCATCATACACACCTGCAAACCCTTGATAGATCATGAGTTAATGCCAAGCGAAAGTGTTTCTCTCGGCGCATCTCCCCAAAGCTTCTCTAAGTTATAGTATCCTCTTTCCTCTTTGTGGAACACATGAGCAATGACATCTCCTAAATCAATCAAGACCCATCTTGCTTCGTCAAAGCCCTCCATCTTTTTAACTTCGATGCCGCCTTCTTCTGCAAGGTGTTTCACTTCTCTTGCAATGGCCTGTACTTGTTTGTCAGAATTCCCGTGACAAATGAGAAAATAATCTGCAACAAGTGAGATCCCTTGCATATTCAGGGCAATAATGTCCTCTGCCCGTTTATCATCGCACGCTCCTGCTGCGATGTTTAAAATTGATGATGCATCCATCAAAATTCCTCCTTAGTTGTTCTTTTGCACAAGTGAGTTATAAGTAGCAAGTGTATCTGGGAAAACTGGCTGATTCTTTTTCATTAAAAAGCTGACGGTGTTTTTTAAAGATTGAATCAAGGCAAGTTCCAAATCCTGCTCTGCTAACTCTCTTACTTCCTCTACACCAGGAAAATGGCGTCCTGGCTCTATATAGTCGGCGACATAAATCACTTTTTCAAGCAATGTCATGTTCGGTCTGCCGGATGTATGGAATTCAATGGCTGTTAAAATATCTTGGTCGTCAATTCCAACTTCTTTTTTGACCAAATAGGCACCAACTGGGGCATGCCAAAGCTCAGGTGAATATTTAAGCAATAGAGGGTTCATCTGTTCTTGCTGGATGATGCCCTTCATTTCTTCTTTCGGTCTAAATTTAGCATAATCGTGGAAAATAGCTGCGACCTCTGCTTTTTTCACATCTGCACCAAAACGTTCAGCTAATGAAATGGCCGTCTCCATTACCCCAATTGTATGTGTATATCTATGCTCTGTTAACTGCTGTTTGACACAGTTTAAAGCTTCTTCACGATTCATATAAATGATGCTCCTTTATATAACACTCAACCGCTTTCGGAATCAAATAATCAACAGGTTGCCCCTGCTTCATTCGCTGCCTAATCAATGTCGATGATACATCAAAAGCCGGAACATCTGCAAACAAAAGAGGATACGCCGTACTTCCTTCATAACCTGGTCTTTTCATCCCAATAAAGGTGATCATCTGAAGCAAATCATCGATTCTGTGCCATTTTGGCAAATACTCGACCATGTCCGCTCCAATCATAAAAAAGAACTCATCTTCAGGATGGCGCTTCTTTAACAGCTCAACCGTATCTACTGTATAAGATGGGCCCTCCCGCTCCATTTCAATAAGCTCAACTCGAAAATGAGGATTTGTCTGAATCGCTTTTTCCACCATTTTTACGCGGTGATGACTCTCTGCTCGTTTTCGGCCCGTTTTATGAGGGGGCTGGTGATTTGGGATAAACCAAATTTCATCAAGCCCTACTTGGAAACGCACCTCACTTGCCATCAGCAAATGCCCATTATGCGGGGGATCAAACGTACCACCGAACAATCCTATTTTTTTCATATCATATCCACCTTTACGGCAGCTTAATTTGTTTATTTTCCTTTGATTCCTTATAAAGGACAATCACATTTCCGATCGTTTGAACGAGTTCAGCTTTTGCACCTTTTACAAGTGCTTTTGCAACCTCTGTTTTGTCCTCGTCGCAGTTTTGCAATACGCTGACTTTCAAAAGTTCTCTTGCTTCAAGCGCCTCGGAAATTTGCTTGACCATATTGTCATTTACCCCGCCTTTTCCAACTTGAAAAATAGGTGATAAATGATGTGCTTGCGCACGTAAAAAACGTTTTTGCTTACCTTTTAACATGGTGTTCCTCCTAATTTCTCTATGACAATTGACTTCATTTTTTGGGCGTCAGGTGTAATGCCCGTCCACAGTTCAAAGGCTCTTACCGCCTGACCAACAAACATGCCGACGCCATCGACTGTTTTCAAACCTAACCCGGCTGCTTCGCTTAGCAGCTTTGTTTCTATTGGATTATACACAATATCACAAACGACCGCTGTTTTTTTTGCGTTCGCTAAAGAAATGGGGGTTTCTTCAACATTCGGATACATACCAATTGAGGTCGTATGGATGATGACATCATATTCCCCAAGCCGCTCTTCTGCTGTATTTAATGCAATGGCATGAGATGTGATTTTCCCATCGGCACTTTCAATTAAAGCCTCAGCTTTTTCAATGGTGCGGTTGGCGATATCAAATTGTTTCGGTGCATACTCAGCAATTGTCGTGTAAATCGCTCTTGCTGCTCCACCAGCACCAAGCAGGAGAAATGACAGCTCTGATAACGGCTGATCCAACGCTTCAAGCAATGAATGAAGAAAACCCTCTCCATCTGTATTGTACCCAACGAGTTGACCATTTTCGAGGCGAACCGTATTGACGGCACGCAGACGTTCAGCTGTCACATCAATTTTGTCAAGGTACTGCATGATGTCTACCTTGTGCGGAACAGTGACGTTAAAGCCGCTGATTCCTAAGGCTTTCATACCGCTAATGGCATCTTTCAGGTCGTTTTCTTCTACTTGAAAGCCATGATAATGTCCATCAATTCCAGCATCCTTTAATGCTGCATTATGAATATCTGGAGACATTGAATGGCCAACAGGGTTACCGATTACTCCGTATAAAGGTTTCAAGGTCTCTCCCCCTCTGAACATTTAAATTAACGAACGTCTCATAAACACGTGCACGCCTTTTGGCGCATACACTTTGATTTGTTTCCCAGCATCATTTGCCGTCACCCAGCCTAATCCTGAAAAGACAATGTCCATTTTTGGCTGATCGATGGTGAAAGTGTGCGGAACGAGCGGCGGGAAATCTTCCATTCCCTCTTTTGATGGCGGTGAAAGCAGCTCACCTGCATGCTTTTCATATAAGTCATCTGCATTCTCCATCTTCGTCCTATGAATGTTGAGTTCATTTGGCATGTAGCAAACAAAGGATGTTCTGCCGCCTTTTACATAATCAAATCGAGCCAGTCCGCCAAAGTAAAGCGTTTGAGCTTCATTTAACTGGAACGTTCTCGGTTTCAATTCTTTTTTCGGCGTTAAAATCTTTAAGTCATTTTTGCCGACATAGTGCGCCATTTGATGGCGGTTGATGATCCCCGGTGTATCGAATAAAGCAGACCCGTCATCAAGCGGGATTTCAATCGCATCAAGTGTTGTCCCTGGGTATTGGGATGTGGTGATCACATTCTCTTCTCCAGACACCTCTTTGATAATGCGGTTAATAAATGTTGATTTCCCAACATTTGTACAGCCGACAACATAGACATTTCTGCCCTCACGGTAATGATCAATGGCCTCCATAACCTCAGGCACACCTTGTCCTCTGCTCGCACTGATTAAAAACACATCAATCGGATTGAGCCCATTTTCTTTTGCTTCCCGCTTCATCCATTGAACAAGACGGTCTTTTTTCACGGATTTCGGTAAAATATCTACCTTGTTGCCGACAAGTAAAATGGGATTACCACCAACAATACGGCTCAGTCCATTAATCCAGCTTCCGTTAAAGTCAAAAATATCAACGACCTTGACGATCAGAGAATCAGTCTCGCCAATGCTGTGTAAAATATTTAAAAAGTCGTCTTCTGTTAAAGATACATCCTGAATTTCATTGTAGTTCTTTAACCTAAAACAGCGCTGACAGATCACATCTTCTTTCAATAGAGATGCTGCCGGCGCATATCCTAATTGATCTTTATCTTCCGTCTGAATGGCTACACCGCAGCCAATACAAACAACCTTTTCCATTATTACTCTTCCTCCCACTGAATGTGGCCCTTACGCTTTAAGGCTCCTAAAATTCTGCGTTCAATCTGCCTGTTAAACTTCGTGAAAAATCCGTCCGATGCCGCAACAGGTACAACCAAAATGGTATGGAAGCCATGCCTGTTTCCGCCAAGCACATCTGTCATAAGCTGATCGCCAATGACAACCACATCTTCTTTCTTCAATTGCATATCAGCGACGGCCTTATTAAAGGCTCTTCCCATCGGTTTTCTCGCTTTATAAATAAACGGGATATGAACCGGCTCAGAAAAAAGCTTGACCCTTTTTTCATTATTGTTCGATACAATCGTCACCTGTATCCCGTGATCTTTCATCTCTTGAAACCATTCAATTAAACGCGGGGTCGCACTTGGACGATCCCATTCTACTAGTGTGTTATCTAAATCCGTAATAATTCCTTTTACATTTCGTTCTTTTAGTTTTTGCGGCGAAATGTGGAAAATACTTTTCACAAATTCATCCGGTAAGAAATACTTCTTTAGCACAATTTGCACCCTTTCTTCCATTGGTTTTTCAGCGATTGTGTCGAATCAAATCACAATTTGTCTGTCTATCGAATACAATGAAAAAGTTTTCGACATATGATGAGGACCTTCAACAGGTGTGGATAATTTTACACACATTATCCACCTATATTTCATCACGCTTTCATTCAATTATAAACACTCTACCCACAAGTTATCCACTTAACCATGTGGATAACAGAACGATTGTTCTTGTTTCCCATTCATGGTAGATTAAAGGTACTTCAAAGACATTCGATCAACCTATGATGATATGTCTTTTCCTCAAGTTTTATGCCAACTTTTTCAGGGGAGGTGTTTTTCCCATCATATGGGTTTCTAGTATGAAAAAGCTGTCAGATGATTTACTTATAGAATCGTATTATAAAGCAAATGAAATGAACTTAAATCGCGACTTCATTGAATTAATTGAGACAGAAATGAAAAGACGTTCGCTCGGGCATATGCTCTCTGTTTCCTCTTAATTCCATATATCCAGGAACCATGCCTCCCGAGCACTCTCCTTTTTTAAACTCAGGTGACTGATATTATATCACTTGCGCTATAGGCTTACTACTATTTTCCGTAAAAAACACCCCTTCTGATCAAAGAAGAGGTGTCTTATTTGCAAGGCTGTTCATTCCAAAACCATAACCCTCCACCTACGACCAAAATGACGACAAGGAACACAACAAGAAAAGCGTAACCGATTCCTGCTCCTTGAGCTGGATAAGGCGAACACGCAGGGTAAGGATAAGGACATCCCCACATATCAGTTACCTCCTTCTAAGAAGATATACTGTTAGACTATGCTGGATGGATCGTCTTGTTTAGGCAGATGGCCTGCATTTAAAAATGTTTAATGACATCACGCTCTTTGATTTCGTTATAAATGATTCTTGCCCCTTTTGGTGTCATATGATTGCCAGAAGGGTCAATGAGGCCAGACTGAATCAAGGCGTTGTCACTATCTTCACCCGCTTCTCGGATGAACGCTTTCCAATTGTCGACAAGCGGCACTTGCTGTTTTTCAGCTACTTGTCTTGTGATGTCATTGTATGAGTTTTGCCAAGCTCTCGCCCCGCCTCTCTCAGCAAAATAAGATGACTTATATCTAGAATAATAATACAAGCCCTTTTTGCCTCCTTCCACCACAGGCACGCACGTCATGAGGATCGGAGTAATTCCCTCTTTCCTACTTTCAGAAATGAAGTAGGATAAATTTTCTTTAAATCGTTTTTTAGTCACACGGGGATGTTTCCCGTCTAGAATCGCCGCATCATTTGTACCGAACATGATGAGGACGTAAGTTGGTTTTTGTTTTAAAATATCCTGCTCAAAGCGCAGCTTCGCATCTTCTGTTGTCTGCCCGCCAATCCCGGCATTCTGTACCTTGATTTGGCCGCGCTCGACGTTTTTCATGAGATTCACCCATTTTTCAGATGTGGGATAATCTCGAAAATCCCAGTTCGATCCTCTTGTGTTACTGTCACCAAATGCAATCACACTTTCCTGCGCCTGCTTCGAGCACCCAGCAGCAACACATAACAGGATGAAAAGGAAAACAAATTTCTTCACAACATTCACCTCCAAAAGCCCTCTTCATATAGTAAACGACAAGACTTTTGGTTTCAATGAATGACTGTTTCTTATTGTAATTGAACCGGCAGATAATCTCTGTCATGGTGCAGTAGTTCGCTTACTTTCACAAACTCATAGCCCCTTTTCTTTAGTTCAGGTACGACTTGCTTCAGCGCTTCTACTGTCTGCTTACGATTTCCTCCGCCATCATGTAAAAGGATGATATCACCGCCCTGAATATTCTCAATAATACGGCTGGCAATTTTTTGTGTACCTGGCCTAGACCAGTCCTTCGGATCTTGCGTAAAGGACCACATCACGACATCGTATCCTTGCTTAGAAAGAATGCGGAATGACTTCATCGTCAAGCGCCCGCCCGGGGGACGAAATAATAAGGGTCCGCCAGGCTGGAGAGAAGCGATATGAGCCGCTGATTCTTTTAATTCTTGCTTGATTTCTTTCGATGACAAAAGGTCAAAATACGTATGGTTCATCGTGTGATTGCCAAGCTCATTTCCTTCGCTCACAATCCGCTCTGCGAGCAGGGGATATGCATGAATACGGCTTCCGATGACAAAAAAGCTGGCATTCACTTCATGCTCTCTCAGTACGTCTAGTATTTGATTTGTGTATACCGGATGAGGCCCATCATCAAAGGTTAACGCAATCTTTTTCCGTTCCTCTCTCATGTCCCAAAAGGCTCGTCCCGTTTTTTCTAGGTCGATTCTTTTTAATGTACGCGCCTCTATGTTACCAGGAACAAAAGCGCATATTACCAATATACATAACAAGATATGCAACCCTTTCATCAGACCGCCTCCACAGAACATCATTACACATTAAATTGCCCGCTTTCTGATGAATTCATTCAAGTTTCGTGATCGTCTACTCTTCTTTTTCACATAAAAAAAGCCGGCCCATCAGGCCCGCTTTTTGTCTCACGTTTGGTTTCTCTCTTCAACTGTCGAACGTTGCTTAGAATTCATACAGACACTCTCCTTCTTGGATTTGATTTTGAGCCCATAGCAATTTTTGATAATACTGGTTGGACTTCTGGTATTGTTGAGAGGCTTCTAAGGCTGTCGCAATTTCTAGTGAGATATCCTCTATATAAGAGTATAGGCTAAGTTTTTCCAAATAATCAATGGTTTTTTGCAGTTGTTCTTCATTGATTTCCTGAACATATAAAGCATCCAGATACTCAAACATATGACAGAACAGCTGGTCTTCATGCTTCTTTGCGGCCAATTTCCCATCCTCTAATATGCGCCTTGCTTCAATCTGCTCATTTTGTCTAAAAAGCAGCTTGGCCAGTGTATAAAGTGTATGAGGCAGCGTGGGAAGCAGTTCTTTTTTGGCGAGGTCAGCCGATTCGGTTAAATATCGTTCTGCTTCTTCTCGATAACCTAACTCCCCGTAACATTTCCCTAAATTATAGAGTGCTGAGCTATAGATGCGTGGGTGGTCAATTTCGGATGCGAGTTGTTTCGCCTTTTTCAAGTGAGGCAGTGCTCGATCTTTACGTTTTAAATCTTGATAATTTCCCGAGATGACAAAGAGGCACTGAATAATGCGAATGGAATATGCATCATGCTGATCGTATATTTCAAGCGCTTTTAAAATATGGTGCATGGAGACATGCGTTTGTTTCATTATATAGTAGGCTTCTGCTACTTTAAAATGAAACTCGGCCTGCTCAATATCATCAAATACCATAGACAGCTGTTTTTCTGCCATGCGATAATATTTGACGGCCTCCAAATATTCTTTTTGACTAAACTCATGCATGCCACGAAAAAATGCATGGTAATAATGCAGCATATCAGATAACTCATGATTGGAATTTTCGATTTTATCGACAAGGTTAGATACTGAGAAAGGTTGATATTTTGAAGGGTGTATATAGTCGAGCATAATTTGGTGCCGAAAACACATGAGCTGATAATAAATCAGTAAATGCTGGTCCTCTTCCATACGTTCAATTTCCGCTTCTACTTCCGCTTTCAAGATTTCCGCATCTGGAACACTGAACTGCCGTATCATTCGATACCATTCATTAATTTTCATACCGACATGTGAAGAAAGAACCTTCCCCATGTTCCGAAAAAACCCCTTCCTTTTCGGTCTAATATTACATATTTTAGCACGCTTCTAGACCGCCAAGCACCGCAAAGAAACCGCAAACATATGAGAAGGGCAGCAAAAACATACGCACAGAAGCACGTTTCTTTCAAATAAGATGATTTTTTCATCGTACAGACACAGACAATCCTTCCTTCACATACATTTGAGGATATAGGCAGCGGCCTAAACATGGTGGAGGTGAAAATCGTGACAGGAGTATTTACAGCGATGGGATTGATGGTCAAAGAATTGGTGTTTTTAGTGTCCTATGTCAAAAACAATGCCTTTCCACAACCCCTTTCGGGAGATGATGAGAAAAAATACTTAGCCCTTATGGCAGAGGGCGATGAACACGCAAGAAACATGCTGATTGAACATAACCTTCGGCTCGTCGCCCATATTGTCAAGAAATTTGAAAATACCGGGGAAGACGCTGAAGACCTCATCTCCATCGGGACGATCGGACTCATTAAAGCCATCGAAAGCTATTCCTCTGGAAAAGGAACAAAGCTGGCGACATATGCGGCGCGGTGTATTGAGAACGAAATTCTCATGCACTTACGCGCGCTCAAAAAAACGAAAAAAGACGTCTCCTTGCATGACCCCATTGGTCAGGATAAAGAAGGCAACGAAATTTCATTAATCGATGTCTTAAAATCCGAAAATGAAGATGTGATCGATACCATTCAGCTCAACATGGAGCTTGAAAAAGTAAAGGAGTATATCGACATTCTCGACGGCCGAGAAAAAGAAGTGATCGTCGGCCGGTTCGGTTTGGACTTAAAGAAAGAAAAAACGCAGCGGGAAATAGCCAAAGAACTTGGCATATCGCGGAGTTATGTGTCTCGGATTGAGAAGCGAGCGCTGATGAAGATGTTTCATGAGTTTTACCGGGCGGAGAAGGAGAAACGGAAGCGGGAGAAGGGGAAGTGAAAATGAACTTCCCCTAACTTCTAACAAAAACAGACCTTATTAGGTCTGTTTTTTATTTCGGCACTAAGCTACTGTCTCGCTGCATTTCTTTTGATAATAGCTGCCGCCTTAGCCCTCAAGAACAATGGCAAGATTTTGGTGATGAATTTTGGGTCATGCACTTAGACATGAAGGAAATCAACTGATTACACCCCACTGTTTAGAGAATTGTGGAAAATGAAGGACAAACGGTTTGCATATAAGTTTTGTATTTCAACTTTTATGTTTAGAAAAATAATAGCTATTCAGACTTATAATAATTTCACAAATGAAATATCAGCACTTTTTAATGTTACATACGAATTCACCACCGAACGTTTCGTGACTTTAAACCCGTGCTATAAGTCATGAATTATTTCGTCTAATTTTGTCGAAAATCATCACTTCAACATTTTTTGTATTATAATGTTTCCTGTATTACTAAAATATGTATATAAAAGGGTGTAGACAAATGAAAAAAGCTAAACTAATTTTATTCTTATGCTTTATGGCAGTTCTAACTGCTTGTGGTAACACTAACAGCTCAACTGAGCCGGCAAAAAAAGAAGAAACGAGTAAAGAGGCTTCAAAAGAATCAACACAAAAAGAGAATAAACCAACATCAGGACTTCTAACCGAAATTGGCCAATGGGATAAAGATAAAAATGGTTCAACACTAACTTTGAAAAAGATAAATAACAAACAAAAAGAAATAGATTTAAGTCCTATTAAGATGAAAATACACGATGTTAAAGTATTTGAATACAGTAATTTAGGTGAACAAGATAAAGAGCTTCTTTCTTATAATAATTTTGAAAAAGATAAATACCATAGAATACAAATCACTTATACGACTGAAAACACTTCCGATAAAGATGTTTTGTTTTCTGGTGTTGATATTATTACCACTAATACAAAGAAACAAATTGAAGTCTATAAGACTAATTTGACTACGGATACAGGTGTTGGTTCTTTGTATGGTAAAGTCGAAAATGAAGGTATGGTTGTAGTTCCTTTACTGGTAGATGATGTTTCGGATTTGAATTCAATCACACTTCACTTAAGTGATGTCTATCTAAATGACGAACCTGAATTATTGCATGATGGGGCAAAAGTTAAATTCGATTTTTAAATTCTGCACCCCCCTTTTGACTTTAATAATGAAATCCTGATGCATTTACGCGCACTTAAAAAAACAAAAAAAGACGTCTCTCTGCATGACCCCATCGGTCAGGATAAAGAAGGAAACGAAATTTCATTAATTGCCTTCTTACCATCTGAAAATGAAGATGTGACTGATACCATTCAGCTCTACATGACCGGTCCGGTTTGAAGTTAAAGAAAGAGAAGGCGAATTGAGCAGGGAATTTTAATAGAAAACATTTTGCAACAGAACAGGCCTTATAAGGTCTGTTTTTATTTGTTTAGGCTCTTACCATTTATGGATTATCTTTTAATTTTAAATATGGTTTTTGTATATTTTTTTGCCCTTCAAATCTGAAAAGTATATAATTAATATACTTGTATGACAAATAAAGAGGGGTGATTTCTATTACATTCAATCCTGTTTCCAATAAAAAATTATACATACAAATTTATAATCAGATCCTTTCTGAAATACAGTTAGGCTCTTTTCAAATAGGAGATAAACTTCCTTCAGAAAGGGAATTATGCGAACAATTTGGTGTCAGCCGCGCACCTGTTAGACAAGCCCTCAGTGCACTAGAAATGAATGGTATTATTTATTCACGTCAAGGAGAAGGTGTTTTCGTTAAGAGTACGACCATACACAATGAAGGGTCCATCTCTATGACATCGGCATCACCTGAGGATATCGTGGAAGCTAGAATGCATATCGAGCCTTTAATTATTCATTTTGCTGCTTTGAGAGCGACTGACGAAGATATTTTAGAACTGAAACAAACCATCAAAAAAATGGAAGAAGAAACACATTCAGGTGTATACGTCCCGGCAACTGACGAGCAGCTACATATGGGAATTGCAAAAGCGTCACATAATGATTTATTCATTACCTTTATGTCTTCCATTACGAATGCTATGAAGCAGCAGGAAATGTGGAGGTTTATACGTGATCGAACCGTTACCCGTTCTGACTATCGTGAGGTCAACTTTCAGGAGCATAAACTGATTATAGAAGCACTCGAAGAACGGAACGCAGCAGAAGCTGTGAAACGTATGACTGCCCACATGCAAAACCTATATGATCGATATTGGAAAAGCTAGGATCTTCCACTTCCAAATACGATATGAGAAGCTTCTTTTTATTTAATCGAAAAATAAGACGCATACAACAAGTAGAAGCCTTGCTGTTATGCGTCTTTGTCTTTTTAAGTTCGTTTATTTTCCGATGCTCGGCACCCTTCGCATATTCCGTATAAGACTTTAACCCCTTCAGAGCCATAAGCGATGTCAATGATTTCTCCACACTCCCGGCAAACGATCGTATTTTGTGGTACATTTGTCTCTTTTTCCATGAAAATTTCAGCTCCAATCGTTTTATCCTCATGTATTGTCTCGTTTTCTTTCAGAACTTCTCCTGACAGCTAAATCACCACAATATTTCCCCTTACTACTTCCATCATAGTTTTTTTATGACCCTCGTTTAAATAGACTTTTCTATACTGGATTTTTCTGTACTTGCTTTTACAACTAGTGCTTTTCCTGACTGTTTAACTAAAAACACAATAATAAAAGAAGCCAGTATCATACTAATACCTAAAAAAATCATACTGATGTGAAAAGAACCTGTGACATCCTTAATGTACCCGACAATATATGGCCCAAAGAAACCGCCAAGATTGCCAATACTGTTGATTAGTGCGATCGCTCCACCGGCGGCTGCTCCTGTTAGAAAAGAAGGGGGAATGGCCCAAAATGGAGAATAAGCACCAAAGGCTCCGCACAAGGCAATGGTTAAAAACACAAAGGATAAGATCACACTGGAATTTGCTATATAACTGCTAATGATCATGGCCATCGCACTGACAGTTAAGCAGGCAGATACATGCCATCGCCTCTCGTTTTTCTTGTCAGAATGATTCCCGACCAGCACCATTACAATGATAGCGACGGTATACATGAAACCTAACAGCCAGCCCATTCCCTGCGTACTTAAGGAAATGGTGTCAGATAATCCTTTAGAGATTGTCGGCAAAAACATATTGATGCCGTAAAATCCAACCATCCAGCAGAAATAGCCTGCCGATAAAATGAGTACATCTCGATCTTTTAAAGCTTGAGTGAATGTATATCGCTTGACCTGTTCTTTTTCAAGCTTTTCTTTTGTTGTGACATTAATCAGCCACTCTTTTTCATCTTGATTCAGCCATTTTACATCTTCAAGTTTGTCATCCAAATAAAAGAATGCAATTACTCCAAGAATGAGTGCTGGAATGGCTTCTAAAATAAACAGCCACTGCCATCCAGACATATCCAGCCAATCAACACCTAATAGAAATGTAGAAAGTGGTGCACCTAGGGCATTCGCTCCCGGAATCGCCAGCATAAATCCAGCAATGGCTTTGGCATGATGTTTGGTTTGATAAAAACCGCTCAAATAAAACACCATACATGGATAAAAGCTAGCTTCTGCCGCACCCAATAAGAAACGTGCTGTATAAAACTGCCATGGTTCTTGGACAAAAGCCATTAAAATCGCAATAATTGCCCATGTCACCATAATTCGGCTGATCCATTTACTCGCACCGATCTTTGCCATAATGGCACTTCCCGGAACTTCTAATAAAAAATACCCTAAAAAGAATATTCCAGCCCCAAGTCCAAATACAGCATTTGAAAACCCTAAATCTTCATTCATTTGAAGAGCAGCAAATCCAATATTCACACGATCTAAAATAGCGATAACAAAACATAAGGATAAAAATGGGATAAGGCGAAGTGTAACTTTACGAGTCGTCGACTTTTCTAATGCTTGTTGATTCAACATGATTCCCCCTTCAAGTTGCTTTATCCAACTGCGTGAAGATGTCTAAATGGCATGGCACATCTTTATTAAGCGCTTACAAAATATCATTTCATCAATCATTTTGACTGTGACTCTACTTCCTTTTTATTTAAAATAGAGTCAGGCATGTTCATGTGCCTGCTCCATTTCTTTCTACTAGTCCATATGTGAACCACCATTGATATCGATTTCTTCTCCTGTAATGTAGGATGCTTCTTTAGTAGCCAAAAATGTAATAGCGGCTGCGATTTCTTTCGTTTCACCTGGTCGGCCAAGTGGTATATTATCAATTACTTTTTCGGCTTCATCGATAGGAAGTGACTTCCAAATATCCGTATTCACAAGGCCTGGTGCCACACAATTCACTGTGATACCATCTTTCCCTACTTCACGGGCAAGGTTTTTAGAAAAACCTAATACTGCTGCTTTGGAAGCTGAGTAATGTGCTCCTCCAAATACGCCTCCTCCCCTTTTAGCCGATACAGAAGACAGGTTGATAATACGCCCATATTGCTGCTTGATCATTGGTTCTAGCACGGCTTGTGTACACAAGAACAAACCAAACATATTTACATTAAATACTCTTGTCATATCTTCAAGTGTCATGTTCTGAACGGTTATTTTTTGAGAAATACCTGCATTATTCACCAATATGTCAATGCGGCCAAACGCCTCAAGCGTTACAGCCACCATTTGATCAATTGATTCCTTATTTGTTACATTTACTACTACGCCTAACGCTTTTCCTCCGGCTTTTTGAATGGCTTCTACTGTGAAGCGAATCCCTTCTTCATTGATATCTGCTACCACGACAGCAGCACCCTGTTTAGCAAGTGTTAGAGCGATTGTTCGGCCAATTCCTTTTTCAGAACCGCTCCCTGTTACAATAGCTACTTGATTGTTTAATGTAAACATTGTAAATAACCTACTTTCAAATGTGATTGTTCAGCATGTCTTTTGCTGTATTTATGATGTTTTCGATTGTTATTCCATTTATTTCCAAAAGTTTTTCGTAAGGTGCAGATTCTCCAAAACGGTCTTGCACTCCGATCCGTTTGACTTTTCCTCGACCTTCTTCTGCTGCTACTTCACATACAGCACTGCCTAATCCGTTCAAAATGTTATGATCCTCTACAGTGATCATACGTCCAATATCAAGACACTCCACAACCGCCTCTCGATCTAGAGGTTTGATCGTATGCATATCTAAAAGTGATGCTTCAATCCCTTGTTCTTCTAATTTTTTAACCGCTTCCAAAGCAAGATATACTGTATCACCATTTGCAATGATCGCAATATCTTTGCCAGACCTTAATTTTTTGGCTTTTCCAATCACAAACTCCTCATGTTCATCATAAATCATCGGCACAGCATCTCGGGTAAAGCGCAAATACATGGGGCCATACGTATTCGCTGCCTCTTTGATCAATTTTCTCGTCGAATAGTAATCAGAGCCCATGATGACCGTCATGTTGGGAAATGTTCTTAAAACGCCCATATCTTCTATCGCTTGATGACTTCCACCGTCATTTCCCGGTGTCAATCCTCCGTGCGAGCAGGCAATCTTTACATTCAAATTCGGATAGCATATTTCTTGGCGGATTTGCTCTGCCATGCGCAGCGAGCCAAAAACTGCGTAAGTGCTTACAAATGGAATTTTTCCAGTTGTCGCAAGACCAGCTGCCAGCCCGGCACCATTTTGTTCGGCAATTCCAACGTTCACATGCTGATTGGGAAGCTGCTTAATGAATTCTCCTGTTTTGCATGATTTGCCGATATCAATATCAATCACGTAAATATGTTGATTCTCTTTTCCTAACTTAACAATTTCATCACCGAAGGCTTCACGTGTCGCTTTTTTCTTAATGACCGCTTTTTCAGTTTGGCTCATGATCTCAAACCTCCTGCTAATTCTTCTAATGCTTGTTCATACTCTTTCTCATTTGGCGCAACACCGTGCCATGAGCAGATATTTTCCATGTAGGAAACGCCTTTGCCTTTAATCGTGTCTGCTACAATACATTTCGGCTTTCCATTTTTCATGTTTTTCACTTGATTCAATGTTTCGACTATCTCTTTCATCGAATGTCCGTCAATTCGCTTTGTTTCAAACCCGAATACTTCAAACTTCATTTCTATGTCTTGCAGCGGCATGATTTCCTCGCAGAAACCATCAATTTGCAGACGGTTATTGTCAACAAAAACAATTAAATTATCAAGACGATATTTGACTGCGGTTTGAACCGCTTCCCAAATTTGTCCTTCTTGACATTCGCCATCGCCTACCATCGCAAATACCCGATAATCTTTTTCATCCCGTTTACCCGCAAGCGCCATACCAACCCCACAAGAAAGTCCTTGGCCTAATGAACCTGTTGAAATATCAATTCCAGGGCATTTCTTCATATCAGGATGACCTTGGAACGGTGAACCGTACTGTCTCAATTTGTATACGTTTTCAAAAGGGACATAACCTTTTAGCGCTAAGGCAGCATATTGAATAGGTGCAACATGGCCTTTCGATAAAACAAAACGATCACGATCTTCCCAGTTAGGATTTTGGGGATCGATATTCATCTCTTTGAAATAAAGGGCCGTGATGATATCAGCAGCTGATAAAGAGCCGCCAGGATGCCCCGATTGCGCTTCATAAATCATCGTAATCGCCGTTTGTCTAAGTTCAATCGCTTTTGCTTTTAAATTCGCCAAACTTACATCTTTCACTGGATCACCTCATTTTATTATTTGAAATCCAATCTTATATCCTTAGTTACTTGTTCACTTGTATGACAAGTAATTTATGAGAACACTATACAATTCTTGCAAGCATTTGTCTATCTATTTTTTGAATTTTTAAACAATCAATGTGAATTTGTATTAGATGCTCTTTAGATTACATAGAGCAAAATTTTATAAAATCAGTATCCAACATAAAAAAACATCACTCGTCATTTTCATTGAGTGATGTTTCACATTCTGTATTTATCTCACTACCCCGTTTTCTTTTAAAAAACGCTCAAACAGCTGATTTCCTTCACCTTCAATTTTGTCATCTTCAATAGAATACTCGCCAATCAACAGCCCTAAATCTTCATATTTTTCATAATGCTTTAAAAGCGTGATCCCATACCATGTATGGTCAAAGAATAATTGCCACTTTCCTGTTTCTAAACTCTTAAAAAACACCCCTTCAACATCAAGACCATGTTCGTAATAGCCAACATGTACATGCATGGTATCATCTATACGACACATTTTATTCTCCTTCTCGTTCCTCGTAAGAATTTATAGATCTTGCTGAAAATCAATCGTCCTCAACTCCACCCATTCAACACTATCAGGTACCGATTTTGTTTTTAGAAAATGTTGAACGATTTCATAAGCTTGATGTCGATCGACGTAGCTGCATGAAGGTACATACAATGGTGCGCCTGCAACGACATGCTTGATCGTTTCTATCTTCTCTACTTTTTTAAAAGGAACCAAAAAATCTGGATATCTCATGAGAAAAAAGCCATAAGGTTCATGATAAAAGAAAACAAGACTTTCCGTTTCCCAATCTTCATCCACTTCAATAGAAGATTCTCCATTCCCTTGTTTCCAATAGTCTTCACCCTTATGGAAGAAGATTTCTTTCATCCATTCTTCTCCTGGATTTTCCACTGGAGCACCGGTTGGTCCATAATACAAAAACATTCCATTCTCTCCTTATTCATTTATTGATCCCTTGTTCTCTTTCCTTCAAATGTGTAAAATGCACGCGTCTGTTTATTTAATTTTAGCATGCTGAATAACTGTGGATTTAATTTTTCAGCATCTTGGGTGCTTACCCATTTTACTTCTTCAATATCATGATCAGGATCTAAAATGTTCATCTCTCCCCCAATGATTTCCGCAAAAAACGTAAAAATAAGTGCATGATGCATGTTATCTTGAAAAAGTATTTCTCTAACAGAATGAAGTTCATTTACTTTGATCACATATCCTGTTTCTTCTCTCACCTCACGGATCACAGCTTGCTGCAGATGTTCTCCTTTTTCCACTGCACCACCGGGAAACTCCCAATAACCTTTCACATTTTTCACCATGAGAATATGTTCATCCATGTCATAAATCAAAGCTGACACCACGTCTACTCTCTTCAACTGAATCCTCCTCACCCATTGTCGAAAATATAAAACGAGCTGTTAATATCAATCTTTTCTCATTATACTGTATCCTTGTTACGAAAGATTGGAGGGCTTAGCTCGTGGATCATTATGCTCTTACTGATTGTCCAAATCAGATTTACGAGGAACATCGTCTCTCTTTTGAGACAATTCAAGAAGTCAAACGAGAAAATCATTGAAAAACAGACAAGTAAAAAACCTCCTTCATTTAGCGGGAGGTTTGTTTATTTGATTCTCTTTCAATTGTTTCTCATCGTATAACAAATATCTGATCCGCTGTAGATAATGGAGCGCAATATAACCGAGACAGAACATAAGCCCGATCATTGAAAGTATATAGATGGGCAGCATCAAACTAGGTACATTGTTTATGACAAAAGCCAAACCAACCACTGTCAGCATAACGAGACTTAAAAATCTTATCAATACCACTTGAAGTCCCCCTTCATATTCACCATAACAGATTTTCCCTTTATTTTCATGACCTGCCTAAAAAAAGATGCGAATCCGCTAAGATTCACACCAAAAGGGGTATTACCTATTCGACTCACTTCTCTTCTCACGCGCTTCCTTCCACTGCTCAAGCTCAGACACCGTCAATAATTGATATCCTTGTTTGGTGAGTTCTTTGATAATCGTGACGGCTGCGTTGGCTGAGGTGTCATAGATGTCGTGCATTAAAATCGTTTCACCGCTAGATGCATGAGTTAGAATGTAGTTCGCGACGTATTGGCTGTTTCGATATTTCCAGTCTTCAGGATCCACATCCCAAAGGGTCACTTTCATGTGAAGAGCTTCGTTGATTTGCCCGTTTGTCCCGCCATATGGTGGTCTAAAATGAGTCGGTGTGAACCCGCTCGCTTTTTCAATGATTTGCTGCGTGTCTTCTACTTGTTTGACCGCTTGTTTTAAAGGAAGTCTTGTGAGCAAAGGGTGGTTATAGGAATGGTTTCCAATTTCATTTCCACCCTTTCTGATTTCACTTAACATATCGGGATAATACTGAACCCTGCTGCCTAATACAAAAAATGTGGCATGTCCTTTGTTCTCTTTTAATGCTGTTAAAATTTTTGAGGTCGTTGATGGATTGGGCCCATCATCAAATGTGAGTGCAATGGCTTTTTGATTCGGATGAAATGTGGATGTTTTCGGCAGTTTCACAATCTTTCTTGTTGGAATCGGTTCTTTTTTCTCGTTTTTGTTCATTTCTTTCTTCATATATTCAGGTTTTAATATTCCTTTCAGCAGTGTTTTCTTAATCGCTAACACTTGAGGGCCTTGATGATTTGGAGCGATTTGTCCTCTTGGAAAGTAGAATTCGATATAGCGATCCTTGATGGCAAAATACTGATAGTTCTTCGCCACAGGAGACGTTCCCTGTTTGAGCAGCGGCTGATTTTCAGCTAGCGTTCGATCTTTTTTTAATTCCTCAAAAGTCATATGAGATAATTTTTGAAGATTGTCCTTCTTTGATAGAAAGATATCGTTGATTGATAAAAATGTCTGTTTCTTGAAATCAAAGTTCATCACCTTCGTTTGATTGACGCCTTGCTTTCCGCCCTTCACTTCATATGTATTGAATTTGATTGCGACTGTTTGCTTGGCATAATGAATGATCTCATAATCGATGTTTAGTTCGTATCGTTTCTCTTCATTGACATCACTCGCTTGACTAAACGATGTTTTAAACCTTTCTAATGCTGTCTCTGCAAATCTTTTGATCTCCTGATCTAGTTTTTCTTGATGAAACAGCGGATAGTTGACAGCATATCTCATGAATTTCCCGTCATTCACAAGTGTAACTATTTCAACTTGTTTGTAGCTCGCATCTTGTTCTACTTTTTTTCTCTCTGTCCCGCTTGCTTGCTGGTTATGATAAAACGCAGCGATACCGATGACGGTCGCAAGTACACATAGGACGAGGCTGATCTTCCCTTTCGTTGACACAATGATTCTCCTCTCGTGATGCCGTCATGCCTAAATGGCGTGTGTTTGTAGGATAGACTTTTCTCAGCCTCTTTTTAGTTTGCAAAAAACACATTTGTCACATTTTCGACATATTTTACGAGAGACATATAAAAAGGGCTTGATCGCTCAGCCCTTATTTTTGCATATACAGTTGGAATAACTTTGTTTCTTCATCAATAGAGCGTGCCTGGTCAAAAGCTGCTCTGACTGTCTTTGAGTTGTTCACCAGCTCATACAGCATGGTGAGAACAAAAATAAATGACGCATTTCCATCAATGTAGTCATCGGGCGCTGTATAGGATATCGCCCCTGTTTCTAAAAAAGCTTCTGCCACCTTTTTTTCACCTAGTGTACAGCCTGTACATATAATGTGGACTCCATTTAACGAAGCATACCGCTTTATGTCATCCGCACCAAAAGCAGCACCTCTCGGCTCACCCTCTTCGTATACATCTTCTCCTAACTCCGGTATGAGAAACGCTCCTTCTTCCCCGTGAAAGGATAAAAGAATGAAGTCCGTCTCGCCTCTATTTTTCCCTGATAAAACATCAATCAGGTCATTCGGTCTGCCTATCCAATGCATATCGACTTTTGCGCCAAAGTTTTCAAGTGCTGCACGAAGCGCAAAGGATTCTAACTCACTATTTGGTCCTGCTGCCAATGTGATGTGCATGACTGGCTGGCTCATGTATATCCCCTCCAAACGATGATAGCATTAACACCATTTTTTCCTCATCTACATATGTACCATTTATTTTTAGTGCTTTTTCCTCTACCGCATATGACCTAAATCCAACAGACCTGTAAAGATGTTTGGCTGAGTCGTTTGTTGTGACCACTGTTAAATACAGTTGTTCGATATCTTTTTTTTCGCGTGCAAAAGAAAGAACTTTTGTCAGGAGCGCCTTCCCCATTCCTTTTCCACGTCCATTAGCCGTTACATACATCGCTGCCACATTGGCACGGTGCTTTAATTTCTGCAAGGTTTCTTGTATGAGTGTAACCGAGCCGACCAGCTGACCTTGATGAAAGGCGCCGAATGTCCACATAGATTGTGTAGAGGCAAAACGAGCCTTATATTTATTCTTCGTATCTAGCTTCTCTTCCTCGTAACTCATAGCAAAACTCTCTGGATTTAATCGGAGTGCTTCTAATCTCAAGTTCGCATATTCTTGAGCATCTTCTGGTGTTAACAATCGAATATTCAGAAAATCGCCTCCATCAGAATGAATTGATACTTCCAATTTTATCTTGAAAGGCGCTTTTGATCAAAATTTTTATACAAAAATAAAAAGGCATCCCATCACAGGATGCCTCACTTCTTTTTTTTACTATTAAACTACCACTTACAGCGTTTGACCGGGCGGCAGCAAGGATTCTTGATATCGCTGCCACAGTCATATTCTTCAACAATATACTCATTTCGAGTAGATTGCGTCACAGGGTAGTAGTTTTCAATTCTTTTGATGTTTTTATTGACGTTTGTGATATGAGTTGGATGAATTTTTCTAATCGTTTGTTCATTTGTTGTCGTGTTGACAATTTGACGTGTAGGGGATACAACCGTTTCAACTTCTCCATGATTCCCTCTGCGAGGCCCAAAGAAAAAATTGTCTAATCGATTCCGGCTCATTCTCAACACCCCTTCAAGTTGTCTTTCACTTACACTCTATCGTATGTAAGAAAGCTCCTTCGTGACTAGATGCTTGTCTATTTTTTAAAAAATCCACTATCCATCTCGTTTTCTCTTTCTTTACAAAAGGGCAATTTTAACATATTATACAAATGATATCTTGCGAGAAAGGACATCCATGAAAACAAAACATAAGCTTTTTTTATTCATTATATTACTTGTCATCATTATTGCTCTTCCACTGCTGTCGCCTATGGTTTTTACAAATGCGACTGAAAGAGGAGCGATACGGCAGGCGATCTATCAAGAAGGCTACCCTTACCAAAGCTATTTTGCTATTTTGCAAAAAAAGGACGATGTAGACCCTCAATATGGTCAGCTGTATGATGTGTATTGGCAGGCTAGGAAAAGCGAGACAGGAATGACACCTTCCGTCTGTTATTCAAAAAAGATAGAAGACCATGAATATAAGGTCAGCTGCGGAACTGCACCATAACATTTTTCAATAACTTTAAAATTAGAGGTGAACGATTTGATCAACACAACACAAACCATCGAACGAAACAAACTGGACATTGCACTTGAACTGACGCAATTGCATTTAAATCGATATGAAGCAAATCATCCTGATCAACTGAGTGAAATTTATGCGAAATATTATGCGCTTCTTGAAGTACTGGACGTATCCTCATCTGATCAATTAATGGATTTACTGCCAGATGAACTGAAACAAATACTTGATTAAAAAAGCCATCTATCCTGTGTGGATAGATGGTTTCCTTTAGACACGTGCAGCCATATCGGTTTCGATTTGTTCTAAGCTTCTTCCTTTTGTTTCAACTAATACAAAGCGCGTGAACAACAGGCCAATTAAGCAGATGACACCAAATGAGGAGAAAATGACGCCAAAGCTGAATTGGTCAGCCAAGATAGGGAACACAAGGCCAACTGCTAATGATCCCGTCCAGTTAAAGGCAGAGGAAATGCCCGCTCCAATACCCCTGACAGAAAGCGGAAAAATTTCACCAATGATAATCCATGTGATCGGTGCCCATGAGAAGGCATAGCACAAAATAAAGCAGCAAAGTGAAATCAATGTGACCCAGTTTAATATGCCTTCACTCACTCCGAGCGCACCTAATGCCGCTGGTGCAAAGAAAGACAGGGCCATCCCCGTTCCCCCAACTGTGAGAATCGTTCGGCGGTCAAACCGGTCGACGAATTGTAAAAAGATCACGGTCGTCACAACAAATATGACACCAACAATGACGGTAAAACCTGCGGCAACTTGCGGAGCAAGACCTACATTTCTTGCGATACTCGTTGCATAATACACAATGGAGTTTGCCCCCTGTATTTGCTGGAGTGTCGCCATTCCGACCCCAATAAAGAGAGCCATTCGGAATTTCTTTTGAAATAATTCACGAATGCCTGAGCGTTCTTCTTTTGCCACTTCTAAAATTTCTTGCATTTCTGCTTCAATCTCTTCACGTGATGAACGAAGTGATCCTAATACTTCACGTGCCTTATGAGCCATTCCGTGTTTAATTAAATATCTTGGAGATTCAGGAAGTTTCAGCATGCCAATATAAAGCACGATCGCAAATAAAGCAGCACTTCCCAGCATCCAGCGCCAGCTGTCTGGAATTGGTTCAAACACAAATGCGACGATATAGCTAAGCAATAATCCACTCACAATCATCAGCTGATTCAGGCCGGACAATTTCCCACGAATTTTGGCCGGAGCGATTTCAGACATGTAAGCAGGCACGAGCGATGAGGCTGTCCCTACAGCTGTTCCTAAGAAAATCCGGGCAATGGTTAATGAGATTTCTTCTGGTGCAATGGCTGAGCCAAGCGCACCGACAAAAAAGATAATCGATGACACCAAAATGAGTTTTCTGCGGCCAAACTTATCCCCCATCAGACCGCTTAAAATGGAACCAATGATCGCCCCGCCCATTAATGAAGAAACGACGATGCCAAGCCATAACGGGCTGAGCTGAAATTCTTCCTGAATGTGCCCTTCTGCCCCTGCGATAATACCAATATCATATCCAAATAAGATACCTGCAAAGGACCCGAAAAAGAAGATAAATTTACTTGATACTTTTTTCTCCAAGTGGATGACCCCCCTCACTTAATAAACCGCTTTCATTTCTCCCTGCCATTCTACCGTTCACAGTAGAATGCATTTCACCCTTCTTTATAAAACCACATATTCTGCATTCACAAGCTTTGCAAAATGAACAATTTGATCAACCGTTAAATTGAGAGATACGACTGTATGATGACCTCCGCCGTGCTTAATCCATGCTTTGATGCCATCTTGAAAGTTCGGTTTGATTTTCCAGAGGACTCGTGCCACCGGTAAATGTGGTGCTGCTTCCTGCGGCTCAAAGGCTTCCACTTCTTGAATCAGCCATTTGAAATGTGTTCCAAAATCAGCAATGGAGACAACAACGCCCTCGCCTGCTTTTCCATCAAACACAAGACGTGCTGGGTCTTCCCGGTTTCCAATGCCTAGCGGAGACACGACAATGACAGGTTTTGTATGTGCAAGCGCAGGATCTACTTCTAGCATATGAGATTGCAGCACCGCTTCCTGACCAGCAGTCATTTCATATGTGTAATCTTCCATAAAACCAGTCGATTGATGATGGCTCATCACCTTTAATAAACGATCCAGTGCGGCGGTTTTCCAATCCCCTTCACCCGCAAAGCCATATCCCTTTGCCATCAGCCGCTGAACGGCTAAACCCGGAAGCTGCTTCATGCCATGTAAATCTTCAAAGTTTGTCGTAAAGGCATTGTAGCCGCCTTCATCTAAAAAACGTTTGATGGCAATTTCATATCGTGCCTGCACTTTCACACTTTGTTCCCATTCTTCCGCCGAATAGCTCCCATAATCCACGTCATATAATGTTAAGTACTCAGCAAACAGAGCATCAACTTCTGTTTCTTCCACAGCATTTACATAGTTCACAAGATCGCCAATTCCAAAGTAATCAACGGTCCATCCCAGCTGGATCTGCGCTTCAATTTTATCTCCTTCTGTCACCGCAACGTGGCGCATATTGTCACCAAACCGAGCCACTTTAATGTGGAAGCTCTCATGATAGGCAGCCGCAACGTCCATCCAATCAGCGATTTGCTGCTTCACCTCCTGCTTCGACCAATGACCTGCAACGATTTGGTTTTGCTTATTTAAACGTGCATTGATATAACCGTACTCTCTGTCTCCATGTGCCGATTGATGGAGATTCATATAGTCCATATCAATCGTGTCCCACGGAATGTTTTCATAGTATTGCGTGACGAGATGCAAAAGAGGCTTTTGCAAAAGAGACGTACCACGTATCCACATTTTTGCTGGAGAAAACGTATGCATCCAAGTCATCACACCGATGACCTCATCACGATAGTTGACCTCTTTCATCAGCTCTGTGATTTGATCCGCACTGACCGCCAGTTCCTGCAGAATAATTGGATAAGGCAGCAAACCGCTCTCATTTAAGGCATCTGTTATCTTTTGCGCATCTGCCTTCACTTGCTTCAGTGCCTCGTCCCCATATAAGTGCTGTGACCCGACGACAAACCAACATTCCTTCTTCTGACTTGTTAACATAGAAATCCCTCTTTTCTTTATCTTGAAGGTTTTTGTCCGTAATACGCATGTGTTCCATGTTTTCTTAAATAATGTTTATCTAAAATCACCTGCGGAAGAGGCTCTGCATATTCGTTCAATTGCTTTGCAAACAGGTTCATTTTCGCTACTTCATCTAAAATGACACTGTTCGTTACCGCACTTTTTGCATCTTTTCCCCACGTAAAGGGACCATGACCTTGTAGCAAAATACCAGGAACCGCCATGACATCTATCTGTCTTTTCTCAAACGTTTCAATGATCAAGTGTCCTGTTTCCACCTCATACCCGCGATTCACCTCTTCTTCTGTGAGAAATCGAGCGCACGGAACAGGTCCGTAAAATGTATCTGCATGTGTTGTGCCCATTGCTGGTAAATCAAGTCCAGCTTGCGCCCATACCGTTGCCCACATTGAATGGCTATGTGAAATGCCGCCAATTTCCTCAAAGTGTTTGTAAAGAACAGCATGTGTGGCAGTATCGGAAGAAGGATTGAATTCTCCCTCGACCACTTGACCGTCAAAATCGACCACGACCATGTCTTTTGCTGATAATTTGTCATACGCTATGCCGCTTGGCTTAATGACAAACAGTCTACTGTCACGATCGCACGCACTGACATTGCCCCATGTAAATTTCACAAGTCCGTACTTTGGTAGATCTAGATTCGCTTGAAACACTTCTTCTTTTAACCGCTCTAACATACAGGTGCCGCTCCTTTCTGTGGCGTCAAATGTTCTACTGCCGCTTTTTCTATCGGGAGTCCTTCTTGATAGCGCTTTATAAATTCCTCAAAACCTTTAACATCCAGTGGATCAGGATCAATAAGCTCTTCTAATGTATGGGCAAATACTTGATGCTTGAGAAAATGGCTCAGTGTTTGCTGCTGGTGATTGATCATATATGAAGCAAGGACCGCCATCCCAAACGCACCGCCTTCTCCCGCCGTTGATACGACGGATACAGGTGTCCCAAGTGCAGCAGCGACCATTTTTTGCCCAACTATCGGTGTTTTAAATAAACCGCCATGTCCTAGTAAGCGATCAATCTTGACTTGTTCATGTGCTTTTAACCGATCCATCCCGATTTTCATTGCGCCAAATGCAGAGAAGAGATGCGTCCGAATGAAATTAGCAAGGGTAAACCGGCTTTGAGGAGATCTAACAAAAAGGGGTCTTCCTTCTTTTAGTCTCGTAATATTTTCACCAGAATAATAGCCATAGCTTAAAAGCCCGCCCCCATCATGATCTGCTTCTAAAGCTTGATTTAATAGGGTTTCGTACAATCTTTCTGTTTCAACTGGCTGACCCATTGCTTCAAACGCTTCTCTGAATAGATTCATCCAAGCATTGAGGTCACTTGTACAATTGTTGGCATGAACCATCGCGACTGGCAGGCCATCTGGTGTCGTGACAAGGTCCACTTCTGGGTACACACCTTTTAGATGTTGCTCTAACACAATCATGGCAAATACAGATGTCCCAACTGAAATATTCCCAGTTCTCTTTTCCACACTGTTTGTTGCGACCATCCCTGTTCCTGCATCACCCTCTGGCGGGCAAAAAGGGATACCTGGCTGCAACTGTTTGCCTTGGTCTAAAATCGCTGCTCCAGCTGCTGTTAACACACCAGCTTCTTCGCCTGCTAAATAGATGCGCGGCAAAAGATGACGAAGCTTCCACGGGTAGCCTTTTTCTGCAATCAATGCTTCAAATTGATGAAGCATCACTTCGTTGTAATCCTTCGTTTTTTCATCAATGGGGAACATTCCCGACGCATCGCCAATTCCGATGGCCTGCTTCCCTGTTAACAGCCAGTGAATGTAGCCGGACAAAGTGGTCACATACTCTAACCGGGACAGATGTTTTTCCTCTCCTAGTATCGCTTGGTATAAGTGAGCGATACTCCATCTTTCTGGAATATGAAATTGGAATACATCTGTTAGCTTTTGACTCGCCTCGGTCGTTGTTCCATTCCGCCACGTTCGAAACGGGACGAGGAGCTCTCCTGTATGATGACAGGCGACGTAGCCATGCATCATCGCAGATATCCCGATGGAGCCAATGGTTTGAATCGTCACCCCATACAATTGTGCAGCCTGTTCTTTCATCTGACGGTACGCCACTTGAAGACCTGTAATGATCTCAATTAAGTTGTACGTCCATATTCCTTCTTGAAGAGAACTTTCCCATTCAAATGCACCTTGCGCAATTGGCTGAAACTCTTCATCTATTAAAATGGCTTTAATTCGTGTCGAACCAAATTCAATACCCAAAGATGTCCTGCCTTCTCTAATGGCTTTGGCCGTCTCTTCACGATTCATTTTGTTCACCCCCATGATGATAGCGGTTTCAAATATCTTTTTCGTTTGATCCATCTTTACTTGTGCACAAAAACAATATAATATTTGTCCGTACATATGTCAATAATAAATATAGTTGTGCATACATAATCAGACAAAAACTTTCATATTCTCTAAGGATTAGACGGTAGACACTGCAAGCGCCTGTTTTTGATTAAGCAACCATGTTAAAATATGTCCATACAAGTTCTTCTCAATCCGAGTAGAGGATCAACTGTGAAAGAAGTGAAACGATGAAAAAGAAGTACCAGATCATTATGGATGATATAAAAAGCAAAATACTGACAGGGGATTACCGGATCGGGGAGCGTATTCCAACCGAATCAAGCTTACAAGAGATGTATCAAGTAAGCCGGCATACGGTGCGAAAAGCCATCTTAGAATTATCGAGTGAAGGTTTTTTACGAAGCGAAAAAGGCTCGGGCACATTTGTCACCAATCAATATCAAACAAAACCTGCTGGACATGCTCATATGAAAACGATTGGCGTCATCACCACATACATATCCGATTACATTTTCCCGTCGATCATTCGGGGCATCGAAAGCCGATTAAATGAAGAGAACTATTCTTTGTTACTGGCGAGTACAAATAACGATGTGGAGCAGGAGAAAAAAGCGCTTGAAATGATGCTGTCCTTTGGTGTGGACGGATTAATTGTCGAACCGACAAAAAGCAATTTATATAATCCAAACATTTCGTACTACCTATCCTTTAAAGAGCAGGATGTCCCGCTTATTATGATCAATGCCTACTATGAGCAGTTAGAGGTTCCCTTCCTTTGTTTGGATGATGTGAAGTCCAGCTATTTAGCGACAAAGGAGCTGATCACCTCTGGACATCAGCACATTGGACTGATTTCAAAAACAGATGATTTACAAGGAAAATATCGAATGAAAGGCTATATTCAGGCACTCGGTGAAGCAAAGCTCAATTTCCTACCAGAGCATGTCCTTTTTTTCGATACAGAATCGAAGCAGTATTTGGGGGATCATATCAAAACCTTTTTACAAGCGCACCAGCTTGAGCTGACCGCCCTTGTTTGCTATAACGATGAAGTCGGATTAGAAGTAGCAAATGTATGTAGTGAAATGGGTTTATCTATTCCAGATGATCTTTCCATTATTGGACAGGATAACTCGTATATTGCCCAAAAAAATGCCCATGTGAAACTGACAACGCTGACACACCCTCAAGAGCAAATGGGACGAGATGCGGCAGACTGGATGATTAAAAAAGTACAAGGGAAAAAGAATCTCCCTGATCAAACATTTTATGAGCCTGAACTCGTTCCTGGTGAAACGATTAAAACGCTGAACGCAAGAAAAAATGAGCCCTCTTCATAGGAGGCTCATTTGGCTTTAGGCTCTTGTTCAAGCATATTCATCACGTCATAGGCAATTCGGTCAGGAGAATCTTGCGTGATACGATTGCGATAGTTAGACAAGACGACCACTCCTGTTTTTGAATGAGGGCGGAAGCCCATGAAGCTGGAGAAACCAGAAGTTGCACCATTATGGCAAATCAATCCCGTATCATCTATGACCCACCCGAGTCCCATTGACATGTTTTTCCCTATCTTCACCTTTGGCTCGTGGGTCATTTTCCATGGAGAAGCGACGTCTGCACTCATATGTGCAGAGAGAAATGAAAGCAAATCAGTGATCGTCGAACGAATCGCACCAGCCCCTTGATAGTCATGCATCAGAAGCGGAGGAACCTCTTTTCCATTCTCTTGATGACCGAGGATCATCTTCTCTTTGACGTCCTCCTTGATCGTAATCAAGGTGTTCGATAGTTTCAGCTCATCCACGATATATTCAGTCAGCAGCTCTTCATATGTTTTGTGAAGAGACCATCCCATGATCAACCCGAGGAGTCCCATCCCTACATTGGAGTAACGAGATGGGTATTCCTTTCGCTCATTCCATTTTTTCGAGTGTAACAGTTTCATTAATTCATCAAGAGAGTATTGACAGTACATATCTCTTCTCACTTTTGGAAGGAACCTTAGTTGTAAATCTCTGAGAAAACGATGTGAAGGAAGTCCAGACGTATGGGTTGCCAGCTGTTCCAATTGGATGGGGTGATTCTTTCTTATTTCGGGACAATACAGTGAAATGGAATCGTCTAGCTTCATCTGCCCTTTTTGAATCATGCTTGCCAATATACTTGTCGTAAAGACTTTTGAAATAGAGCCGATTTCAAAAGTGACCTCCTCAGGCTGCATGCGCTGCTGTATGGGGTGATCTCCGAAATGAAAAACGTGTCTTTCTCCTTGATGAATCAGGCCGATCACGAGCAGTGCCTGTTTCTTTTTCTCCGTATAAGAAGAGGCAATTCGCTGTACTTCTTGTTTGAGCATCATCAATGGATCATCATCCTTCCCCTTCATTTTGATCTACAATCAATTGATCAAGCTTTGTATAAATGGATGTCAATGTGTTGATCTCTTCGAGGCTTAATTTTGAATAGTATTTTTCAATGATCGCAAGTTCTATCTTTCTCATATTCTCCAAGTACGTCTTTGCCTTTTCAGAAAGTTCAACGTGCAATTCCCGACGATTTTGCGGGTTGATGCTGCGGCGAACCCATTCTTTTTTTTCAAGCGTGTTTAACAACTGGCTCACAGCACTTTGGGTGATGCCTAGTTGCTGAGCAATCTGAATAGGTGAGCTCCCCCCTTTTTGCTCTACGAAATCAAGGACAATATGCTGCTTATCAGTTAACTCATCTACAAATAACTCTTCAAACTCTAATCGGAGCTTTTGATGGATGCGCGCTTCGATTTGGTTTAATTCTTGGATCATCGTTGTTTTGGATGTCACTGTCATCACCTTCATAATTAAGATAACTTAAGTATAAAGATATATTAATTATTAATCAACAAAAATCCCTATCTTTTATCAAAGATAGGGAAAATGCCGATTATACTTCTTCTTTAGGTGAAGGTACTGCACATACGCCATCTGCACATGCTTCTTCAAATGAAGCATCAGCCGCTTTCTCCGTTTGCACTGCCTCTTCTGTCCAAGCCGTTTCAAGGGCACGAAGGAACGTATCTGCTGGCTGTGCACCAGCAACCGAATATTTGTCATTGATCAAGAAAAAAGGCACAGCAGAAATCCCGAGCTGTCTTGCTTCTTTTTCATCTTCTCGTACATCGTCTGCAAATTCTTGCCCGTCTAGAACCTTTTGTACTTCGTTCTGATCAAGGCCTGCTTTTTCTGCGATATCTAAAAGGATTTGACGATCACCAACATGCTTTCCATCTGTAAAATACGCTTGAAACAGCTCGCCCATGACGAGATCGCCTTTTCCCATTTTTCCAGCATATTGTGCGAGCTGGTGGGCATCAAAGGTGTTTGTCAAAACGAGTGGATCGAATTGAAAATCGATTCCTTTCTCCTTGCCCGCCTGTTTCACCTGTTCATTCATCGCGATGGCCCGGCTACGGCTCATGCCATATTTTTTGACAAGCATATCATGCACATCATAATCCACTGCAACAGGTGCATTCGGATCAAGCTCAAAGCTTTTAAACTCTACTTCTACCTGTTCTTTATGAGGGAATTGCTCAAGCGCTGTTTCCAACTGTTTTTTTCCTATATAACAAAAAGGACAGGCGATATCTGACCAAATTTGTACTTTCATCTTCATCTTCCTTCCGTTGCTTACGTTTTTTCTTTCAAGATGTAACTATTATAGTTACATCTTGTCCTTTATGTCAAGTGATCCTTCTTTTTAAGTTTAAGAACCATGTATTAAAAAAACCTTTCCTTCAAAAAAGGAAAGGTTTTCATCACGGCTATTCTAAGTTCGCATGGTGACCGTACATTTTATGGGTGTCGAGCTTCTTCATTTCCATCAATCTCAAGATGACCGCATCGTACATAAGAAGCAAAGTTTGCTCAAATAATGAGCCCATCGGCTGAATCGTATGATGGTTTCCTTCATGTTGATCCTTTGGCGCACCTGACAGTAAGATGACTTCATCCGATAGATCAGCTATGGGTGACTCAGCTGAAAGTGTGAACGACGCCACGCTTCCGCCAATCGCCCTTGCCTTTTTCGCGAGCACAAGCAGCGTCTCTGTTCGGCCAGAACCGCTCCCGACAATCAATAAATCCTCAGATGTAAAAGCAGGCGTATTCGTTTCACCGATCACATAAGCTTCGACACCAATATGCGTGAGTCTCATCGCAAACGATTTCCCCATCAAACCAGACCTGCCAGCCCCTGCGACGAAGACCTTTCGAGCCGCTAAAATGCTTTTGACAAGCTGCTCTGCTTGTTCGTCTTGAATCGCGGGCGAGTGCTCAGAAAGCTCGCTTAGAATCGCCCTCACATAGTCACTTGTTTTCATGATTGTGCGATCAACTGCTTCATTTGCGCAGCCACTTCTGCTTTATTGTCTTGGCTCGCAATACCGCCGCCGACAATAATCAAATCAGGGTTTAATTTGACGACTTCAGGTAATGTATCAAGCTTAATACCGCCTGCAATCGCTGTTTTCGCCTGTTTGACCACTTGTTTAATGGTCATGAGGTCAGCAAATGAGTTTTGACCAACCGCTTGCAGGTCATAGCCTGTGTGCACACAAATATAATCTACCCCAAGCTCATCAAGCTCTTTCGCGCGGCCGGCGATATCCTTGATACCAATCATATCGACTAAAATTTGTTTCCCTCTTGCTTTTGCTTCTTTCACCGCTCCTTGGATAGACATATCTTCCGCTGCCGCAAGAATGGTGACGATATCCGCTCCAGCTTCAGATGCCTGCTGCACTTCATAACCGGCAGCATCCATAATTTTGAGATCCGCCAGCACACGTAAATTCGGAAACGCCTGTTTGACTTCTTTTACAGCACGAAGTCCTTCGTTGATCACAACAGGTGTCCCAATTTCCACCACATCAATAGACGCTTCTACTTCTTTGATCAGCTCGATCGCTTCTGGTATATTCACTAAATCTAACGCTAATTGTAATTTCATCTACATTCACTCCTGTTTCATCATTTCATCTTCAAGAGCTCCGCGGATGATGCATCTTGAATCTTTCTTGCATGAAACGAGTATAACAACAGGAATGGCGCAATCCTAGTACGCACTTTTTTTTTACATACTATACTTTTTCGCATATGGGCACAAAAAAGATACTGTCTTTCGACCAGTATCTCAGCGTGTAGACAAACCCTCATATTCGGTGTCAGTCCTGCGTGCTGGTGCTCACGAATGTGAAATTCGCTCCGCACCAGTACTCGTCCTTCCTAGGGCTGCAAAGGTTTTCTATCACGCTGAAAGGAAAACAAAGGGCTAAAATCAATTCATTTTAGCCCTTTGTCAACAATCTGAGATACTGTCTCTCGTTCAGTATCTATTTGTAGGTATTTCTATTTATCGTCCTTTAAAAAATTGCTGTCGAGATATTGTTTGCCCCAATCATACATCGCCTCTAAAATTGGCATTAAGCTTTCTCCGAGTTCTGTGAGAGAATACTCAACCTTTGGCGGAACGACAGGATAAACCTCCCGGTGCACAATGTGATCTTCCTCTAATTCTCTTAGCTGATTGACAAGCATTCTTTGCGTAATTCCAGGCATTAACGACTTTAACTCACCAAACCGTTTTGTCCCTTCTCTGCCAAGGTGCCATAAGATCAACATTTTCCACTTCCCGCCGATAATATTCAGCGTCAGCTCTTTTTCGCAATTGAACACTTTATTTTCCATACGTGATGACAACAACATACACTCCTTTAATTTCAAACCACTTTATCATATACTTCGGCAAAATGGATTGCCCTAGCATACAGTCTTTGTTATTGATTTTGTTTTTTGACGAAAGCCATCACAGCCTTTGTCATCTCTTGCGCTTCTTTTGGCGCTCTGTCAGATCCAAACCATTTATTTAAATCACTGTGGCTCAGCGAATGAACCCGAAACACAAACCGAGAGCCTTGATCATGATTCAGTTTTTCTGCAAATCGGTACACTTCAGGATTTTCCCAGCCTGTGACCAAATAAACAGGCGGTACATTCGTTTGATTCATATAAGTGACAGGTGATGCCTTTGTCCAGTTCTTCTCCTGTTTGCCAAACACTTTTTTATACGATGGAATGGCTTGTATAAATTGATTGATGTTTAACGGCCCATCTAAAATCACGATAGAATTGATCGTTTTTGGCGACAGCCCCACACGTTTTAAGTAAGTCGAATCTGTAGCAACCAATGCCGTCAAATGACCGCCCGCTGAGTGACCCATGACATTGATTTTTGACGAATCGATTTGATATTCATCTGCATGATCCTTCACCCATTTAATAGCACTTGCCGTATCATCTGCCATCTGCTCGAAGTTGGCATCAGGATGAAGCCTATAATTCATTGAAACAAACACATATCCTTGACCCGTAAAATAATCAGCTTTTGAAGCGACTCTATTCTTATCGCCGCCCGACCAGCCGCCGCCATGGAGATAGATCATGACTGGATGCTTCTTCTTTTTGTCTTCTTCTTTTCCCTTTGGCATATACATATCGAGTGTTTGTTGTTTGTTTTGTGTGTCTGCATAATGGATGTTTGTCGTCGGCTTAGGCTGGTTGAAACGGAACACAAAGAATGCGCATACCAATAAGCCAGCGATGACCGCCGCAAATAAGAGCCATTTCATGATTCGATTCAATGTCATTGCACCTTTCTGTGTTGGGATGGGGAAGACTGAATGTCCAATAAAAACTAGAATCGTCTGTTAAGTACAAACCTTTGATTTAAACAGAAGGTAGATTGGTGAATTTTAGATGTATGTCGGCTTGAATCACAGATTCAAATGGGTTGTGCACGTCAATACAATAGATCAAGTCGTTATGTTCATTATACTCTTTAAAGTAGTGAAATTCATTGATTTGCTTTAGATGATTGATTTTGAAATCAGGGATTTGTTTCTGGATTTTTTCATATAAAAACCAAAACATAATAAGTGATACCGCTTAAAATATTTCCAATTAGATAATAAGAAAAGCTGCCAAGTTTCCTTGACAGCTAACAATGGTTGCTTCAAAAAAGTTTCTCAACAAATTGTCAAATGAAAAACAGTTACTTTTCTTAGATTTCCCAAATTTGTATATTAATCAAAAGCTAATTCAGGAATAATTACTGGCTAACTCTCCCCAAAACTCGTCAAATTTTTTTCCATCACTAAATAGTAGCGCTAACCACTCTTTCAAATTACTATTCAGAGGTTTCCAACCATCTTCTGATAATAAATTTTGCATAGAATATTTTTTAGATTTTGTGGCTAAAATACAAATTTCCAAATCCCTATCTCCCCAAATTGCCCAATCCAAAGAATGAGATAACCAAACAACGATATTTGAGTTAGTGAAAATATCATCAGCTATAGAATCTTCTGGGCTAGTCCAAAGTGCATTTACATAATCCTCACCAGAAATTTCAACACTTGTTCTTAGCCAATTATAATAACCAAATTCCTTCAAATAATATTCTACTGGATCTGGCTTAAGGACCGCCGTTAAAAAGTCCTTATCTTGTGTTAAAACTGATAGCTTTTTTATTGTTGTTAAAACCTCATCACTCAATGCCCAATCAAACTCTTGAAACAAAAAATAATTAAAATTCTCTCGAAATACTTGATGAGGCAAATGTTTTTTTGTATAAAAAGCTTTTTCAATCATAACTTTATATTTCTTGAATTCATTATCTGAATTAATAAATAAAGCTTTACTGTTAACCAATAAAGAACACCTACTTCTTTAATCTTATTTTAAGAGAAGGACGCTTGGCTCCTTTTGGAATGTAATCAGCAGAAGGGCCATCATAATCTCTTGACTTATTTCTCAGTGTATATCTTGATCCTTTTTTACTCATAATGATTACTTGCCTATCTTTACTTATTGACTTTTTCCATCCTTGCCTTCTAAGATTTTTCTCAAAATTCCTTTTTGTTACATTAGTAGCCCTGTTATTAACTATAGCTGTTTTCTTTTTTACATTTCTATAACTAGAATATGTTCTTTTTGCTTTAACTTTCTTCCTTGAAAGTTTATAAGACTTCTTCCCAGCACTAAATACCTTTTTCGCTCCCTTTAACTTTCCACCACCCAAAAATCCTGATGCTGCTGCAACTGCTGTACCTTTCCAGCCTTTACCCGATTTATAAGCTTTGTATCCATCATATACAGCAAATCCTGCATTGACAACAAACCATACCCAATGACCATCCGGGTCAACATTCATGACTGGGTTGTTGTTTCCATAGGTATATCCGTTTTGATCTAGTGCATCTCCATCGCTTCCTGGGTCTGGGTCAAGTGATAGGAATACGCCATTTTTTGGTTCATAGTAGCGGGCGATTAGATAGTAAAGTCCTGTTTCTTCGTCGAAGCGGTAACCAGCATAGCGATATGGGTTTCCTTTTACTTCTTCATCTTCTTTTACTTTTGTTGGAACGCCCCATGTATCGTATTCGTACTCAGCAACGATTTTTCCTGCACTATTTGTGATGGCAATGACATCACCGTGTGCATTGTAGTGATAAAAATATTTATTTCCATTTTGTGTGAATGCAAGGAGTTGTCCACTCTCACCGTATGTGTATGCTTTTGTGACTACGTTGTCTCCATCTGTTTCGTATAAAACATTCAGGCTGTCGCCGTCATAAAAGTAATTTGTTACTTTTTCATTCACTGTTTTTTGAATTCTGTATCCACGCTCATCATATTTGTAAGTGACAAATGGGTTGTCTTCCCCTTTTTTCGTAATGGCCGTTATGTTATCTTCTGCATCCCATTCATAAAGGAATTGCCCGTCAGACGTTCGGTTGCCATTTTTGTCATAAGTTAAAGTCTCATCATTTACCTTTGTCAGTTGGTTCATGATGTTGAATGATGCGTTGATTGTTTTTTTAGTGCCATTTTTTTCAGTCGTGACTGTTTTTCTATTTCCAAACCCATCATATGTGTACTCAATGACCGTGCCATCTGGATGAGTTTCTTTGATCAATTGATCTAATTTTCCATATTCATAACGAATCTTCCCGTTGCTTCCTTGATCAACCGTTATTCTGTTTCCATTTTGATCATATTCGTAAGCTTCGTTTAAGATCGTTACCCCTTGGCTTGTTCCAATGTGCAAATCATTGATTAAATTGCGCTCATCATAAGCAAAGCTAGCACCACTGCCGTTACCTGTAATAAAGGACTGAACATTTCCATTTTCATCATAATCAAACGAATACGTAGAACTCGAATCCTTCATCTGCGTCATTTGATCAAGCTTATTGTAACTGAATTGGTTCGTTCCTTTTTGATTTCCGTGTGTCCATTCAAAGGATTTCAGTTTATCTGAATTGGCTGGATACGTCCAAGTTTGGCTGCTGTCACGCTCTGTTAACTTTGTGATGCGGTTTTGTTGGTCGAACGTTCTGTTTTTGGTTGTGTTTTGTTCTTTGTTAACAACCGTTGTTTCGTTTCCGTTTTTATCATAGCTAAAGTTATATTTTTCTGTCCCATTGTATGACTTGGATTTCACTCGGTCTGTTCCATCATACGTGAGAGACACTTCATGTCCATTAGCAGAAATCGTTTTGATTAAGTTGCTATTCGCATCATATTCACTTTTCAACACATTCCCTAATGGATCAATGGTTTTTGTCAATTTGCCCATTAGGTCGTATTCGAATTGATACGTCTGATCTGACTCTGCACGAATGGTTTTCGACTGTTCATTGCCCTCTTTATCATACGTTCTCACAATGGATGTCCCGTTAGATAAAGTGATTTTCTTCAGCTGATCAGCCTGATCATATTCAAATGTTGTTTTTTCGCCTTTCGCATCTGTTTCAGAAAGTTTTTTGCCTGTTTCATCGTAGGCAGATTGAGATGAGTAACCAAGCTCGTCCTCTTCTTTAACTGCATAGTTCCCTTTTTCGTCGTAAGTGGTTTTCGTTAAAAGACTTCCTTCTACTAGACGGATATCATCAAACCAAGCCGTTCCCGTCGCACTTTTTTGGAAAACGATCTGTACGTCGACTTTTTTCAATGGTTTTGTTTTTGGTATGACAACCGCTGCTCGGTTCCATTCCTGTGTACCGGTTGGGAATTTCGCATTAAATGTTCCTGTTGTGCCATCTGTATACGTAACGAACGCTTGAAGTGAGTAATCATTTTCATTTGAGGCTTTGACATTTTCAGCCTTAGACATCCCAGTCAATGTGACATATACAGATTGATCATTCGCACTTTGTTCAATCGGTACAGATTGTTTATAGATGGCATTTGCTTGAGTTGAAGAGGTTCTTGTCATTTTTAACGAAACGTCATCGTTAAAGCCTTCTTCATTATCTAATGAACCACCTGTTCCGCTCCAGCTTGTTGTTTTATCCGTAAAGGAATTATTTTTGACTGGATTATAACTTGATGAAACTTCGCCTTTTTCTAGCTGAATTTCATCGAACCAGGCTTTTCCTTTTCCAGCCTTATCTCGATGATCCACTTCCATATAGATCACAGCTTTGCCTGCATGAGATGGCGTCGTAAACGTGACTTGGCGTTTGGTCCAATCATTTTTGCCTGATAATGTGCTGTAGCCGTTGCTGATCCATTGAATTCGTTTGTTGTTTGTATCTCTTAAATCGATGTTAAAAAATGCTCTTGCTTTCGTTAGCTCTGTCTTGATTTTTCCACTCAGTGTATACGTCGTATTTGGCTCTAGTGTCACTTCTTGAGTAGCAGAAGAATAGCCAAGTTCTGTTCCTTCAGTTGTCGACTGTGAACTGACCTCTAATACTCTGCCGCCAGATAACGGACCACTTTTTTCAGCTGTTTGCGCTAATTTCCCATCATCCTTAGATGCTGTAAGCTTCCAGCCAGTTAGCGTATCTTCAAAACTGCCATTTTTCAATATACTCGCACCTGCAGCAAGTTCTTTACTCGTTTGTACCAAATTCCCGTACGAGTCATAAATACTTGCTGAAGACATATTTCCACTTTGATCCGTTTCAGATACAGCATCTAATCCATCGTAGGCGATATCTGTAATATCTCCTTCTGTATCTTTCACTTTAGTAACATCATTGTTTTTGTTATACTCGTAGGTTTCTGTCCCGTAAGCATCCTTAGCTTGAATGACGTTGCCATTTTTGTCATACGAATAGCTTTCTGTAGCTTTTCCTTTTTCTACATCATTGGGATCAGTTTCTTCTACGATTTGGTTGCCTTCATATTTCGTTTTAGTAGTAATTTTAAGCCCTTCCGTATCATCTACAACTTGAATTGGATTGGCTGCTTCATTATACGTATACTGTATTTTCCGGCCGTTTGGCTGCGTCAGCATGAGTGTCTTTTTAGACATATCATATGCATACTCAAAAGTTTCTTTTTTTGCATTGATTGCCTTAACTAAACGGTGATTTTCATATTGGTATTCTGTAAAAACAGGCTGATCTTCTGTGCTGTTTTGAGAGAATTGTTTAATCAATTTTCCTTCTTTGTCATATTCATATGAGATACTCGTTCCATCAGAATCAATGACTTTTCTTAGGAAGCCTGCATCATACTCATATGAAAGCTTTTTTCCTTTTGGTCCTTGGACCGAGATGATATGACCATCTTCATCATATTCCATTGTTATTTTTCGTCCAGATGCATCTTCCATTGAAGTGAGCTGATTGTTTTCGTTATATTTGTATGTCGTTGTATTTTTATGTCCATCTACAATCTTGGTGATTTTCCCACCATTTTTACTAAAGTGTGCAAAGGTTTGATCCTTCGTTTTTAACATGTATTCATCTTTTGATTCCGTTAATTCAAGGAAAATACCTGTTGGTGGTTGATACGTACCATCTGCTTTTTTTGTAAAAACATGGGTTGTGGCATCCTCATCAAGATAGATGGCACCTTCTTTTGTTGGCGTGATACTAGTTTCTACATCTGCGTACCACCCTTGTCCAAACAGGTGGTCAGCTGCATCTAAACTGTTGTAAGTTCGACCAATTCCAAGTCCTGGTCCTCTTCCATCAATCGACATTTCTTCTTCACTGACAATCACATTACCAGTTGCACCATTCAGCTGGCCGTCTGGTATATCAATAATCGACCAGTAATCCTCTGTCCCAAGGAATTCGGCACCTTCATGGAATGTCGGGTTAAAGGCTGGTGTCGGAATGGTTTCTCCATTTGCATCGTAAGCGGAAAGGGTAAAGGAGTAGTTCTTGCGTCCTTTATAATTTCCATTCGCATTTTCATAAACTGGTGATGGGTCTAGCGCTAATTCCCCGCCTTTACCATCTGTATGAAGCACATATTTCCCACTTTTAACTTCAGTAGGAGTCGGCCAAATATTCTTATTTTGTGTTGTCCAATGATCGACATCACCAACATCAAATGATTGATATGCCTTACCATTATAGATGTTAATTTTATATCCTTTTGCATTTTTTACTTTGTCCCAATGTAAATTGATATAACCTGTTTGGCTCTCTTTCGTATTCGTATAAGCATATCCAGATAAAGCTTTCGGTTTAGATAGATCAGGTAAAGTTGGTCCAGATGGCGGTGAAGCAATAGCTTCTCCATCTTTATTGTAGGCAATCACTCTGAAGGAATAATGTTTTTGAGCCGCATCTCCTCCAGCATTTTTATAAGTCGCACCAGGATGAATTGGAAGCTCAGCCCCTTTTCCATCTTGGAGGTGCAATGCAAATTTACCTGCTTTAATCTCAGCAGCTGTTGGCCATACTTTTTTTCCTTTTGTTGACCATGATGTTTGATTCCCGAGATCCAATGTCTCATAGCTTTTCCCATTAAACATTTGTATTTTATAACCGGTCGCACCGGAAACTGAAGTCCAAGAAAGATCAAAGTAACCTGTTGCGTTATTATTATTGAATCCTTTTGTACTAGGTGCTTTCGCTCTAGCCACATTCGGCACGACAGGTTTTACTTTTGCTGACATTGCGCCTTCACCTTGGTCAAAAATCGCACTTACAGCTACCCAATAATTTTTGCTTGTCGCATAATTACCACCTGAGTTTTTGTAAACCGGGGAAGGATCAACTGCTAATTCTGTCCCCCCTTTTCCATCTAAATGAAGTTTATATTTCTTAGCTGCAATCTCGCTTGCTGTCGGCCAAATATTCTTTCCTTTTGTACTCCATGATGCCACATTTCCAACTGAAATGGCTTCATATTCTTTTCCGTTGTATAACCACACTTTGTAACCTTTTGCGCCAGACACCTTTTTCCAGCTTAAGTTTAAGTAACCTGTCCCATTTCCATTACTAAAACCTTTTACAGTTGGTGCATTTGCTTGTGGAATGGTATACGTGACTTCAATGACTGGTTTTTTGGTTGAGTTTGTTGATGAGATTATTTTTTTCCAATGGTCTTGTCCATTTCCATTAGCATGTAATTTAAAGCCGTAGTTAGCTGTTCCGCTATTCCAAGCTTTGATGGTCGATGTCACATCATAACTCGCCCATTGTCCTTTATATACGTTGGCCTTACCGATGTTTTTAGAACTTGGTTTATTGTTCCATGTTAGCTTTGTATGATCATAGTTGGCATTCACTGTATCAAGCCAAAGACCAGTTGCTTTCGTCCCGTAATATGAATGAGCAACATACGTTTTGAGCGTCGCTTTTGTTACATTCATATTTTGAATCGGTTTGAATGAATTAAACTTCATGAACGCGTAGTTTGTACCAGTTGTTTTATCATAATAACCGGTTTTCAGGACATAACTTTTCAGATTAGCATCCCATTTTTGCGTAGATGTTGAATAGTTTGTTGTTGGGTATGCACTCATAATGAATGTGTCTGATGAAACAGATAAAGAAGTCGATGGATCGATAGACACAGGATAAACTCGTTCAGGATCCTTGAGCCATTTCTCATCAGCAGTTACACGAAGTAAATAGCCATCATCTTCTTTTTGCAATTCAAAGCTCACATCTTCTGATCGAGCCACTTCGCCTGACTTTTCATCTAGATTTGAATCGGTCATAAACGGTTTTGGAACTTGAAAAATGGTCTGTTTTTTCTGATCAAAAAATCTAATAGAGCCATCTTCCTCAATTTCTCCAGTTAGATCTGTCTTTATTTTAAAAATAAAAGAATTGTAGCCATCATATCGTTTGAGTACAATATCTTCTTTGATATTTTCATTAAAAGTAAATGATCGTAAATCAATATGTGGAAATACCTCTTCGTATGTAAGTTCGTTGGTGTTCTCTTTAAATTGTGCAGAGGTATCTTTGGAACGAATTTCTGATTTGTTTGTTCCTGAAGCTTTTAAAATTGAAAATTCAATTTGATGCTTCTTGTGTTCGAATGTAGCATAGAGCCCTTGCTTCATTTGTTTTTGAAAGGTTGAATCTAACCTTGCATTTTCCGTTTCTATTTCTTTTTTCGAAGTTGCTTTTAACTCTGGAGAGATGTCCTCCCACTCAGCATCTGGTGACTCTTTTATATGAATGGGGTCAGGATATACTTCTTGCGTAAATACTCCCTCTCCTTCATAGAAAAGTTTGCTATTGGCTGTTCTTTCCGAAAGAACTTCTCCGTCTTTTCCAATTTCATCTTCATCAATCCCTGCTATTTCAAGGGTTTTTGAATCGTCTGTTTCTGGCATGCTGTTATGACTTGATTTTGTATTTTCTACATGTTCTTCTGCAAAAATGTCAGAAGGTAACATTGATATAAGCATCACAAAGGCTAGTAGTGCCGCAATATTCCTTTTCCATTTTACTTTTCTTTTTAGGTTCATATTAATCTCCTTATCATATATTTGTAACATTTGTAACATTACGCCATATATAATAATACATTTGAAATGATACTTCAATATATTTCTATAAATATATCATTCTTTCAAACTAATCCATATATCATCAACTTATCTATATATCCCCTTTTTCACACATAAAAAAGCACCCTAAACGGATGCTTCCAACAAATGATATTTTTTCAAAATGCGATAGGTGATGTCTTTTGCTTCTATGCCGGTGCCTTCGATATTTGTAGCGAAAATGTAGGTTTTATTTTCATGTTTGATAAAGCCTGCGTACCAGCCGATTCCTGATCCGGAGCCTGTTTTTCCGTATAGCGTGGCGTGTTTCTCTTCTTCTTGTATCATCATTCGTTTGACGGTTCTCATAACAGATAGGTCAAATGGGAGACTTTCTTCATATAGCTGTTTAAGGAAATGGACTTGTTCTACTGGAGAAATGCGCAACGTACTGCTTAGCCAAAACTGATCAATTCCGCCAGATATGTCTTGATTCCCATAATGAATGGCTTTTATCCAATGGCCCATGCGTTCTTCCCCGATGTCACGTGCCATGGCTTGATAATACCAGACGACTGAATCTCTCATACCAGAGCCCAGTGTATGGTCCTTATTCCAGTTATCAATCTCTCTTTTTACTCCGTCCCAATATTTGATGTCGTATTCATCTTTAACTGCGCCAGTTTGAAGTCCGATTAAGGCATTTGCTATTTTAAACGTTGATTGTGGTGCAAAGCGCTTGTTCGCTCTTTTTTTGTTATACACCCATGGTGATTTTTCTTTTACTTCTTGAATCACAAATGTGCCTTCCCGCTCTTTCATGAATTCATCGACGGACCATTTTGGAGATGTTCCTTCACTTGATGCAGGCTTGCTCATACAAAGTACTGCAAGCATCACGCCAGCAATCAGCCATTTCATCTTCTTTTTTTGCAAACAATCACCCTCTTTGCTCATGATTGCAATCGATTGTAGCATGCCGACTGATCAGAAATAAGAGCCGCTCGTCCTCTTTTTCAATAAAAAAAGCCGGTTTTATCCGGCTTTCTGTTTATTGTACGTTCAATTTTTTCTCTTCAATCGCTTGCTTTGCAATTTTCGAAATCGTCATATCGTCCATTGGTGGGTTATGAAGGCCAGCACGAATGTCTCGATAGTAACGTTGAAGCGGGCAGCTAAGGCTTAAGCTTTTTGCACCGACTAAACGCATGGCTTTATCGACCACTTGCAGACTATCATTGACGACTGTATGCTTCACAGCACCGAATTCATTGATTAACAGCTCTCTTTTCTCTGGCTGCTCATACAATGTTGTCGTTGAATAGATGACATGGCGTGCTTGCTTTAGTAGTAAATCAATTTCGCCAATCAGTGTTTGGACATTTGGCAGTTCGCTAATCGTTCCGTTAATACTGTTCGGTGAATGGGTGATGGCATACTGAACAGCATAGTCTCTTGCCGCTTGTGCAATCCCTAAATAACAGGAAGGGATATGTGCGATCCAAGGGTTTAACGTACCGCCCCGAGGTCCTTTTTGCACTTCAACCAACATGTCATCTGGAACTTCCACATGATCTAGAATTAAATCATGGCTCTCTGTTCCTCTCATGCCGACAACATCCCACGTTTCTTCTATAGAAACACCTTTTGTATCACGGTGAATTAAGAAGAAGCCCATCGCTTCTTTTTCTTCGATCCATACACCGACGAGAAAATATGTGAGTGCTGGTGACATCGTTGTGAATGTTTTCCTGCCGCTGATCACCCATTGATCTCCTGATCTCGTTGCAGTTGTTCCAGGTTTGCCTCCTCTTGTTGGACTCCCTGTCTGCGCTTCACTGACAGCCCGGTTCACAAGAGCCCCATTTTTGATTTCTTCAGCAAAAAATTGCAGCTGCTTCTCATTCCATAGTTTCTTTTCATAAATTTCGCCAACAACTCCTTGGTGCCAGCCGATCGATAAGGCAGTTGCTCCATCCATACTTCCTAGTGTTTCTTGAAAAAGGACCATATCCTTTACAGATTGACCCCCGCCCCCGTACTCAACAGGCAGAGACAACGTTGTATAACCCAGTTCTACTAATAATTCGATATTCTGTTTAGGAAAATAGGCACCCTCATCATGTTCTTTTGCAGATTGTTCGATCGTTTCACGAAGGGATTCTAGTTGATCTAGCCAATTTTTTTGAAAATCTGTATCGACAAATAATGCTTTAGACAAAACGTATCCAACTCCTCTGTTTCTCGCAATCTATCATATCCGATTTATCCAATAGGTATTATTAAAACACACTTTACTTATAGGATTTAATGTGTTAAATTTTATCAATATTAAGTACATATGTCAAAGGAACGTGATGCTTTTATGATTTCTGCTACTAATCTACATAAATCCTATGGGTCAACTCATGTGTTAAAAGGAATTGATTTCACCGTACAAGAAGGTGAAGTGGTCGCCATTATTGGACCGAGCGGATCAGGAAAAACAACCCTTCTCCGCAGTTTAAACAGCCTTGATATCCCAGACAAAGGAACGCTGACAGTTGGAGAAGCCACGATTCAATTTGAACAATATCGAAAAAAAGATCTTCTAAAACTCAGACAGCAATCGTCTATGGTGTTTCAGCATTATCACTTGTTTCAAAATAAACGAGCACTTGAAAACATCACAGAAGGATTGATTGTGTCTCAAAACATGTCTAAAAAAGAGGCGGAAAAAATCGGAGAGCAATTGTTAACGCGAATTGGGCTGCTTCATAAAAAAGATGCGTTTCCAAGTGAATTATCCGGCGGTCAACAGCAGCGGATTGGGATTGCCCGTGCTCTTGCCATGAATCCTGCGGTGCTTTTGTTTGATGAACCAACGTCTGCACTGGACCCAGAGATGGTCGGAGAAATCCTTGAAATGATGAAAGATATTGCGAGCCAAGGCATGACGATGGTCATTGTGACGCATGAAATCTCGTTTGCAAAAGATGTAGCGGATACAGTGATCTTTATGGCAGATGGGGAAATCGTTGAAAAAGGCTCACCAGAAGACGTCCTGATGAAGCCTCAGCATGAACGGACGAAACAATTTTTATCAAGAATTCATCGCGGGATGTGGCAAGGATTGGAGGAAGACAGATGAAGCGCAAGACTTTATTCACTGCCGCTAGTATCCTTCTGTTTCTCCTCTCTCTCATTGGCTGCAGCAGTGTGAAAACGACAACAGATGATGGCAGACAAATTGTCAAAGTCGCACTAAGCGCAGAAGTCAATCCGCCTTTTTTAGCCACAAATGACCGCAACGAACCGATTGGCTATAACATCGATTATTTAAATGAAGTCGAGAAACGTTTGCCACACATTCATTTTGATTATATCTTTGGCGAGGAAGAATCCAATTTAATTGGGATCGGCGCTGGGAAATTTGAAATGGCGGCTAATTGGTTTTTTAGTAATCCTGAACGTGAAAAACGCTTTCTTTATCCTAAGGTTCCATACGGCTATTCGATGACAGGTTTAATTGTGAATGAATCAGAGCAAGATATTCAATCTCTAGACGATATGACATCAAAAAAGCTCGCTCCCGTCAGTCCTAGCGGCGGCCTTCGTTCCATATTAAATCAATATAATGAAGAAAATGATCGGAAAATTCCGCTCACGACCATTGAAAGTCCTTCAAACGAACTCAATTTAAAACGAGTCGAAAGCGGACGGTCCGATGCGGCTTTTATGAATATTTCGACCTTTGATACGATTCAAAAACATCTTCACCTGAAAGTCAAAGTGGGCGGCATTGTCTCAAAGGAACCTATTTATCTTGTCTTACAGCCTAGTCAAAAGAAACTAGCATCACAATTGGACCGAGTGACACAAGAGATGATAGAAGACGGAACATTACCTGACCTTGCGAAGAAATGGTTTGGCGTTGATTTCTTTCAAGATATTGACTATATATCAGAGCAAGGCTATCAATATGAAGAAAGGAAGGAAGTGCCATGACGTTTACAGCTGGAGATTGGTTAAGAATCTTTTTACAGGTGGTTGATCGCCTGCCACTCACATTTCTGATGATTGTGGTGTCATTGTTTTTTGCCATCATCATCGGATTGCTGTTTGCTTGCATTCGAATCAAACAAATTCCAGTGCTGAAACAATTGGCGGTCATTTATTTGTCATTTACACGAAGTACGCCGCTCATTGTTCAGTTATTTCTGATTTATTTTGGCCTGCCTCAGCTTTTACTCATGGCCGGAATTCAAATCAATCATTGGGATCGTGTGTTATTTGTGATGATCACATTCTCGTTACATACGGGCGCTTATTTATCTGAAGTCTTTCGCAGTGCATATTCCTCTGTTGGGAAAGATCAGCTTGAAGCAGCTTACATTGTTGGGATGACAGATTCGCAGGCATTAATGAGGATCATTATTCCGCAAGCCTTTCTCATTGCACTTCCGAACCTCGGAAATTACACCATTGATCTCGTGAAAGATACCGCCATTGCATTTACAATCGGACTCATTGATATGATGGGACAGGTCAAAATCATCCTAGGCAATAACTACGGGATAGGGATGTTTGAAGTGTACGTCATCATTGCAATTGTGTATTGGCTGATTTGCATCAGTATTGAACTGATCACGATGCTACTGGAAAGAAAATTTGTAAAAGGCCGCACCAGCCTGTCACGCTAAGGAGGCGATTTGATGCAAACCATTGATATATCATTTGCGATTGACCATATACCACATATTCTAAAAGGCGTTCCCTTTACCTTATTGATTGCACTTGTTTCTATGGCTGTGAGCCTTTTGATTGGATCTGTTTTTGCTTTCATTCGCCTCTTTCGTATCCCTGTGCTCCGCCAGCTGGTCACGCTCTATGTATCATTTTTTAGAGGAACACCTCTCATTGTTCAGTTGTTTGCTTTCTTTTATGGCATTCCATTTGTTCTGACCAAAATGAATAGCACTTTTGGGTTGACCTTTCACCCGGATATGGTCTCCCCGCTTACCGTTGCCCTTATCACCTTCAGCCTGCATTCAGCCGCACATTTAACAGAAGTGGTCCGCAGCGCACTCCTTGCGGTAGACAGAGGGCAGCTTGAAGCGGCGAAAATCGTTGGCATGACCACCAGACAGGCGATGATGCGCATTATTTTACCGCAAGCGTTTGTGGTTGCCCTGCCAAACCTTGGGAATCAGCTCATTCAGCTGTTAAAAGCCACATCCCTTTCGTTTACAATTGGTGTACTGGAAATCATGGGAATCTCGCGCATCATTGCAAATGATGGCTACAAGTTTTTAGAAACGTATCTTGTCTCTGCTTTGATCTATTGGATGCTTAGTATTTTCTTTGAACTCGCTTTTGCTTTGTTAGAGAAACGAGTCAGCGTGTACGGAAAATCTCTTGGACGTTAAAAAAAGAGAACGGCATCTGCCATTCTCTTTATCGTCCTACTTATTCAGCACTAACTAAAATTTTCACTTGATCTTTTTCATTGATTAATGCATGGAAGCCATCTTCGATCACATCGTCCAGCTTGATTTTCTTCGTGACGAGTGTATCTGCAGAGAAATAGCCTTTTCTCATTAAGTTTAATACAGATGGGAAAACATCTCTGTAGCCGATGATTCCTTTGACTGTACGTTCTTTAATGACAATGTCATTCGGCATAATTTCTGCGCCTTTTTCCCAAATGCTTACAATGACTGTTTCACCTGAAATTCTAGTTGATTGGATTGCTTGCTTCAATACAACAGGTACACCTGTCACTTCAAAAGAAACATCGACTCCACCATTTGTACGGCGTGAGATTTCTTGAACAACATCTTCATACTGAGAAGGATCTACAATGATCGCTCCAAGTTCTTTTGCTTTTTCTTGGCGCTCTTTTGATAATTCCACTGCATAAATGTCAGTAGCACCAGCTGCTTTTAATGCTTCAATGACAAGTAAACCGATTGGTCCACAGCCAAACACAGCTGCTGTATCACCAGCTTGTACTTTACTTGAACGAACGGCATATAAAGCAACTGCAGAAGGTTCAACAAGTGCACCTTGCTCATATGAAATTTCGTCTGGTAACAAATGAAGTAATTCTTCATCGACAGATACATATTCAGAGAATCCTCCACCGCCACCAGCAAGTCCTAAGAAGCCCATGTTTTCATCTAAGTTGTAAGCACCTTGGTGCCCGTGAGTTGCAAAAATAGGTTCAACAACCACTCGATCGCCTACTTTGTAATTACTCACGCCTTCTCCAACTTCTACAATTTCACCAGAGAACTCGTGTCCCAGTGTAATGGGTGCTTTTTCTTTTGTAAGTGGATGAGGTTCATTCACAGGAATGAAGATCGGTCCGCCTAAATATTCATGTAAATCACTACCACAAATGCCGCACCATTTTACTTTCAGTTTCACTTTTCCTGGAGCAACTGTTGGTTCGTCAATTTCCTCTAGTCGAATGTCCTTTTGATCGTGCCAGCGTAGTGCTTTCATTTGTAAGACTCCTTTTCTCATCAATTTAATTAACTTACTTAAATAATGATAACATAATTTTTTTAATTTTCTAAGTAAGATGCACTATTTTTTTGACAGTCAATGGACGAAAAATGACAAAACATAGCAACAGACAAATAAGAAGCATACATAGGCAGCCAATCATGACAGAAGTACGTATCGATAAAACATGCGCCAATGCGCCGCATATTCCTGTCATCATCATCGTCAGAACAGCTTCACATAACGCATAAAAACTTGCCACTCTCCCCATAACCTCTACCGGGATATTCGTTTGATAAAAAGTCATAAAACCGGTGTTTGCAAATGCTAAAAAGAAAGCGAGAACAAAAAAGCCAACTGCTGCGACTGTCAATGTGCTTGAAAAAGCATAGATCAAGTATCCAAAAGCCACAAACAAACTCCCCGCACCAAGCATCACTGAAATAGGCAGCCTTTCGACAATGACCGTATTGAGACATGCCCCTGCGATAATCCCTGCTCCAGCTACACTGACAAGAAACCCATATTCGGTATTGGTCAACATCAGCACTTCCTTTGCAAAAGCTGCTTCAAGTGAGTCAATCGCAGTCGGCAGCACTGTGATGGCGGCACTAAATAATAAATACACGGCCATCACTTGCCGGGATGTGAGACTGAAACGAAATACAAGTTTTGCATCTTCCTTTAATACTGAGAGAGAAAAGCCTTTTTGTGCCCCGGCTGCTTTTGACAAAATCGGTAAACACATCGTCAAAACAGCAGATATCAAAAGGCAGATTGCATTTACATAAATTGAAAGGACTGGTGTACCAATGAGAAAAAGCAACCCTGCTACGGCGGGTCCGAGTAAAAATCCACCAGACTGAAGCAAAGATCGAATGGCATTAAACCGTTTTCGTTTATCCGCCGGGATTAGTGCTGTCATATACACCATCGAAGCTGGATGAAACATGGCTTGTGCCATATGAATGAGAAATAGCATCACATATACGATCAATAAGTGGCCTGAAAATAAGGCAAAGGGTAAACAAGCAATCAGAATGGCCCGGCATAGATCTAGACTGATCATGACATTCCGCTGATTCAGTCTATCTATTAAACTACCAGACCAGCTATTTGTTAAAAGAGCCGAGACAGGTCTTAACATATAGACGGCTGTTACAGCAAGAACGGAGCCCGTTTCCTGAAAAATCAGCAGATGGAGAGCAATTATATAAATCCATTCTCCTATGTTCGCAATACCAATCGCTCCAAGTAACATGCTCATATCCCGCCAATGTTTTTTCATCGTGGTGCCCTCCTTTTTGTCATAAAAAAATCCCGCCCCCAAGACATTTCTGTCTTGAGGACGGGATTGACTCCGCGTTGCCACCTCAGTTCATTCACCTGTTACCAGATGAACCTTAGCAGGTTATCGCTAACCCTTCTCTATAACGGGAGAATGCCGCTGCACCACCATCACAATGAATCCGGTGCAGAGCTAAGAGGCTTGGTTCTGTAACGCTTCCCAGCTCCTTCTCAGCTTCACGGAGTTCTCTGTGTGAGGCAGCCATTACATACTCTTCTCTATTTGCGCTTTATCTTTTTTTCATCACGATCAGCTGAATTGTTCTATATTGTACTGCGCCTTCGTCAAGACGTCAATGTTTTTTCATGTTAATCCGCATAAATCATTTTTCTCGTCATGCCGCCATCAACAACCAAATCGGTTCCTGTCACAAATTGATTGTCTTCATCTGTTAAATAAAAACAAGCTTTGACAATATCCTTTGGCGTTCCTACTCGATTGGAAAGGTGCTGCTGATGGTCAATTTCTCGCAGGCTTTTCTCATCCTTCGTTTCAATCCATCCAGGGGAAATGCTGTTTACTGTTATATGATCCTGACTAAAAGAAGCAGCCATCGCATGAGTAAGTGCTGATATCCCGCCTTTTGATGCAGCATACGCTTCTGTATCTGGTTCTGACATGGTCGCGCGAGTGGATGAGATATTAACGATAGAACCGCCTGATTGATTCTCTTTTATATAACGTGCCGCTTCCCTTGCACATAAAAAAGCACCTCGTAGGTTTGTATGCAGCACATGATCAAACTCATCAACCGTTAGCTCATAAGGCGATTTTGTACACATAACCCCTGCATTATTGATGAGAATATCGATCGTTTGATAACGAGCCACAGCAGCCGACATGATGTCTTGAATATCCTTCTCTTGTTTCACATCCGTTTTTAAAAAAAAAGCCTCAAAGGACTCCTTTTTCAGCTGATCTTCCAAGCGCTTGCCCTTCTCTTCGTCAATATCCGCAAGCACAACACGCGCCCCTTCTTTCGCATAACCATACGCGATCGACTCACCAATTCCATTGGCTGCGCCAGTGATAACGACTGTTTTATTGTGAAAGTTCATCGTTTATCCTATCCTTTCTCTCTTGAGATGTTGTCGTCTATCATACCACTCATGTATACACGATACCTAGTCAAATGGGACATAGAGAAACCACCACCTAAATCATACATTAGGAGGGTGGTATATTTGTAATTCTCCATATTGACGACATAGTCGTTTGCTTCTTGTGTAAAGTCTGGGAAAGTTTGTGTTTATCATTCAGTCATTCTATTCGGCTCTTTTTCTGTATGACTTAAAAAGCAGCCTTTAGTATATCTAAGTAGTCCGCTTTCGTAACGGCACGAACATTGCTTTTTGTAGAGTTGTTTTGTTCTGCCAGTTCAGCCATTTTTTCAAAATCTTCTACTTTTACATAAGATAATTCTTTTAGTGATGGAATACCTAAATTCTTTGTGAATGTATACATACCATCCATTAATTTTTGAATCGCCACATCATCTGCATCCGTTTTATCTGCAAAGCCCATGATGTTTGCAAGCTCTATGTGCAATGATTTGTTTTCAGTTGCATTAAATTGTATGACATAAGGTAAAAACACAGCATTTGCGATACCATGAGGCGTATCATAAAGACTGCCGAGCGCTTCGGCTAAACAATGCACGGCTGCTACATCAGCGGAACCGAAGCATAAGCCAGCGAGTAAACTGCCTTCCTGCATTTTGTATCTTGCTTCTAAATCAGACCCGTCTTCATACGCCTTCGGTAAATAGGTCACAATGGTTTTCATTGCGCTTGCCCCCATCGCCTTAGAAATAGGGTTTGTTTCTTTACATGTATAGCCTTCAATCGCATGGACCAGTGCATCAACACCTGTTGCCGCTGTTATACTTTTTGGCACAGTAGAAGTAAGAGCAGGATCCAAAATCGCAATAGTTGGTCGAAGCAAGGCATGTTTTAAGGTGATTTTTTTATGTGAAGCAGCTAACGTAATCACAGATGAACGGGTCACCTCAGAGCCAGTTCCAGCCGTGGTTGGAATACAAATTAAGGGTGATACATTTGTGTACGCTTTCTTGCCTGCTATATACTCTTCAGGATTACCGCCATTTGGACCTAATAAAGCAATGGCTTTTGCCGTATCCATTGGGCTTCCTCCACCAATCGCAATAACCGCTGATGCTTGTACTTTTCTAAAGAGCTCTGCACCCGTTAGACATTCATGATCTCTTGGGTTTGGAGATACTTGATCAAAGACGACAACGGAATAACCAGCTTCTTGCAAATATGCTTCAATAGGCGTCACCAATCCTGCGCTTTTTACACCAGGGTCAGTCACAATCATAATTGTAGCACTAGGCAATACAATGTCCTCTACAATAGAGGCAATTTCTTTAGATTTCCCCGCCCCCATGATCATTTTCGTATGACAATCATATTCAAAATTTATCATTGATTTTCTACCCCTTCATTTGTTGATTTAATCGCTTGTTTTTCTGCTCCCCACCATTCTATTCCTTTTAAACCTGGAATGGTAGAAGCGTAAAAAACAGGGTTCTTTCCTACCTTTCTTTGTCCCATGTAATCATTTAGAGCCGCAAAAGCAAATTTGCCTAAAATCGCAATGGCAACCAAGTTAACAATGGCCATAATCGCCATCGACAAGTCCGCTAACGTCCAAACGATTTGTAAGTTGGCGAGAGCACCAAACATAATCATCATTAAAACAGTGATTCGATACACGAATAGCGCGGTTACACTGTGATGAATAAAACTGATATTGGCTTCACCGTAATAGTAGCCACCTACAATGGAGCTAAATGCAAAAGTAAAGATCGCAAATGCTAAGAAAATACTAGCCCAAGAACCGAAATGCTGCGCCATTGCAGCTTGAGTAATTTCAATACCTGACAAATCACCTGCTGTTTCTACTGTTGATAGCATAATAATAAATGCTGTACAACTACAAACAACTAATGTATCAAAAAATACGCCTAATAATTGAACAAACCCTTGTTTTACTGGGTGTGAAACATGGGCAGCAGCAGCGGCATTTGGTGCACTTCCCATTCCTGCTTCATTGGAAAATAAACCGCGTTTGACACCGTTCATTATTGCAGCGCCGATTCCGCCTCCAACCATTTGCTCTAATCCAAACGCACTTTTCATAATACTTGCTAATGCTGCGGGTACATCAGCGATATTTGTCACAATCACATAAAGTGCTAAGATAATATAAAACGAGGACATGATTGGCACAATGATTTGGGTAAAGCGGGCAATTCTCTTTACACCACCAAAAATGATGAAAGCCGTAAGAATGGTTACGAATACCCCCATGCCAATTGGACTGATACCAAATGAATATCGAAAGGCATTTGTGATGGTGTTCGTTTGTACTGCATTAAAAATTAAGCCAAAACTAAGAATAACAGAAAAGGCAAAGATCCTACTTGGCCATTTCAGTCCAAATTGCTTTTGTATATAATAGCCTGGCCCCCCTTTAAAACCATCACTTGTTCTCACTTTATATATTTGAGCGAGTGTGCTTTCGACAAATGCAGAAGCTCCCCCTAAAACTGCTGCAAACCACATCCAGAAAATAGCTCCAGGACCACCAACTGTGATGGCAATAGCAACACCTGCCATATTTCCAGTTCCAATCCTCGTCGCTGCTCCGATAAAGAAAGCTTGCATTGAAGAAATGTCTTGACTCCCTTTTATTTTTGGGGCTTTTTCAAAAATAGAACGGAAGATCTCTTTTAGTAAGACAATTTGCATAAACTTCATTCTCACCGTAAAGTAGATTCCAATCCCTATTAACATAACGACTAAAATATATGTCCATAAAAAGTCATTTATTGAATTGACAATCGTTTCAAACAAAGCCATCCCCCCTATAAAATCTGAACATTCTAAATAATGAAAGCGCCTACTTTTATCATAGTAAAAATGTTATGATCTATCTATAGAAGTTTTCTGATTGCATCAATCGGCTCATCCGATTTAGGAGGGATTGACGTTGGAAATAAAGCAACTGATGATGTTCCAAACAGCATCAAAAGTATTAAACTTTACAAAAACAGCACAAATACTTGGCTATGCTCAATCTAGTATCACAGCAAATATCGCTGCATTAGAAGAAGAGCTAGGAACCCCTCTTTTTGAAAGGCTTGGAAAAAGGGTGATTTTAACAGAATCTGGCATGAAGTTTCAAGATTATACGGATAAGATTTTAGGTTTAACAGGAGAAGCATTAGAGGCTATTGGCGGAATGAGTGAGCCAAGCGGCATTTTGAGAATATGTGCATCTGAAACACAATGTACCTATCGACTTCCTCATATTTTAACGGACTTTCAAACAACGTACCCTAAAGTAGAACTAATTTTTCGTCCCGGAATAGCTGAAAAGGATGTTTTAAATCTATTACTGGAAGGACAAATTGATGTCGCCCTATTATCGATGAATCCTGTCGTATCCTCACATTTAATTGTAAAAGAATTAAAAGATGAACCGATGGCCATTGTATGCTGTCCAACAAATCCATTGAGCAAAAAACAAAAAGTACATCCTATCGATTTAGACGAGCAAAGATTGTTGTTAACTGAAGACTGCGATTATCGTTATGCCTTCGAACACTCTTTGACACAGGCAGGAGCAAAACCGAGAAGTAAACTAGAACTAGCAGATGTAGAAGCCATAAAAAAATGTGTAATGGCTGGTTTAGGAATTGCTGTACTTCCCGAAATTTCTATAAAAAGAGAAATAACAGAAGGCCATATGATTAAAATCAATTGGATGGGACCCTGTCTCACAACGAAAACCCAACTATTCTGGCATAAAAATAAATGGATGTCTCCTGCTTTGAAGGCGTTTGTTGATTTAACAGAGGATTATATCCTTCTCAATGGGTAATCTGAAATATTTATTTGGGCAGCCTTCCATTTCTTTCACCATTAAATATTAACGAGTTATCCAATCATTTAAAGTAAATCAGGTGTATACAAAAAGCCCTCTACATAGCTATAGAGGGCTTTTTAGAAGAACAGAGGATTAATAGGATCTGATACTCTTCAAACCAATGATCATAAAGATCACCGTAAAAGCAATTAAAACCGTCGCATCTAATAATAAGATAGAAAGATTAACATTGCCGCTCATGATCTCACCAAAACCAGACATCATCCTTGTTTGCGGTATAGTCAAAGAAATCTTCTTCATAATGTCTGGAACGATATCTAGAGGCCAATAAATACCACCCAGCATGCACGATCCTACAATGACAATTGCACTAAAGATTTCAGCTTGTTTTTTTGTTTGAGATAAAGTAGCTATCATAAACCCTAAACTTACGACAAGGCCTATAACAAATGATCCGAACAATAAAATAAGAAACAGGTTACCTAAGTAGACATTAAAGAAAATAGATAAGATGGTCAAAAGAACACCCAATTGTATCCATCCAAGAAGGAAATATGCCATTAAATAGCCCAGAAGTACATATATTTTATGGATTGGACTCGAAAGCAATCTTTGCCATGTATAATTTTTATACTCCAAATGTATAGATGACAAAGAGCTTGAAATCGCAAACATCATAAACATAATGGTAAAGCCAAGCGGTATTAAATTTGGTTGCTGGTTTGCTTGACCATCTTGATTTTTTTCAACCAACGAAATGGTGCCAGATTCATTTAACTTATTCAATGTAGTGGTGAGAGAAGCACTTCTCTGATCTTTCACACCGTAATTGATCTGATAAATGATCGCTGCTGCCTCTTTTAAATAGGGAGATAAGACTGCATATTCCTCAGTTTTCTTATAAACTGTCACATCAAAAATCTCTTTATTTTCTTTTAAATGGGACTCTAATTGATCAGAGACTTTAACCGACGCAATTACCTTTTCATCAGATACTAATTCTTCCGCTTCAATTTCAGACGCCTTTATCCAAAGAAATGTCGTGTTCTTTTTGAGCATTTTTAATATTTCCTGATTGAGTTCGTCTTGTTGAGGATTTTGAACAAAAGCAACTGTGGGTTTCTTTGTATCTGATGCCGTGCTGCCAAAGATAAAACTAAATATGATTGGCATAACAAATAAAAAAATGAGAGCCAATGGAGACTTTAATGTTTCTTTTAACTTTAACGTGATAATGGCTAATATTTTATGCATAGCGATGCTTCCTTTCAAAAGACATTCTTAATAAAGCAATGATGAAGAAAGCTAGTCCCATCCCACAGCTAAGTAATAATCCACTTTGAATTTCACTAAAATCAGCACCTGCCATACTTTTCAAAAACATTTGAAGTGCAAGAGAATTAGGTAAAAAATAGCTGATATTCATCACCCATTGTGGGAATAAGTATAAGGGCACCATACTCCCACCTAAAGCAGCTAACACTTGAGTTCCTAAAATCCCCACACTGTTAAACGTTTTTTCTCTATTGATAAAAGAACCAATCAGCACCCCTAAACCCGCAGCATTTAATATAAAACTAAATCCGATCATAACAACAGTAAAAGGCTCTCCCCAATTCACCTTAAAGACAAAACTAGTAAATAAAATAATGACCGCAAGTTGAATCATACTCATTAAAAAAATGCCCAATAACTTTCCAATGATATAACTAGTATTGCTTAACTTTGATACTAGTAGTCTTTTATAGACTTCTTCTTCTTTTTCCTCTATCATACTGCCAACCAAGAAAACAACAGTCATTAATAAAAAAAGCACACCCATCCCGCCTGCGTAGTATTGGAAGGATGTAATCGGCTGGCTGTTGATATGAATGTTCCTTTCGTTCACTAGTTCTTTTTTCAGTTGATCAGACACGATCTCCACTTCTTTACCTTGATTCAACGGCACCAGAATACGATTCATATGATAATTTTGAAAGAATTGCAAAACCACATTTTCTAGGACCATTTCCTGTAAGCTTGAATTAGGTCCTTTCAAAATATTCAATTGCACATGATCGTGATTTAATATGCTTTTTTCAAAATTCGGCTTGATGATTATACCCATTGTAATGTCTCTACTATTTAAATCTTTCTCTAGCTGATTTTTCGAGGTGACCTTCACTTCAAATATGTCACTGAGTTCACTCTTAGACAATGTTGAAAGAAACATTTTACTTGTAGCGGACTTATCTTGATCTGTTATTCCTACTCGAAATGAATTGATCCTAATTTCGCTATCTTTCTTCATGTTATCTCCAAATGCTGCACCTAATATAGCAATTAATATGATAGGCATAAAAAAAAGTGTAAAAAAGCTTTTCTTATCCCTAAAAAACAATAATAGATCTTTCAGTACAACCCAAATACTCATATACTCACCTCTATTCGATCTAGTCTCGTAATTTCTTACCTGTTAAATACAAGAAAACATTTTCTAAATTTGGTTCTACAACTTCTGCTGAAATTAATTGAACATTTAATGCGGTTACACCTTGAATAAGTTGACTTAGTAAATGCTGAGGATTGTCATCAAATAATTTGATTTGATTTCCCTGCACCATAAAGTCATTCAGTGGGTGATATTCATTTATATATTGGCACACTCGCTCCATATCCTTTTGTCCTTGTTCACATTTAATCGTAAAAATGATTTCTCTTTTTTCTCCAACAAGCTCAGCCAATTCACTTAAATCACCTACCTTAATGAAAGAACCTTGATCCATAATAGCTATTTTTTCACATAGATATTCGACTTCCTCCATGTAATGACTCGTATAAATAATCGTCATTCCTTCACTATTTAGCGTTTTAACTGTTTCTAATATATGATTTCTGGATTGCGGGTCTATACCCACTGTAGGCTCATCCATTATTAATAGTTTTGGCCGATGCAAAATCGCACATCCGATATTCACTCTTCTTTTCATCCCACCTGAGAATACTTTCACCTTATCATTCGCTCTATTGCCCAGACCAATTAATTCAAGGATTTCTTGTACTCTGCTTTTTAATTCTTCTCCTTTAAGTCCATACATTTTCCCCCAAAACGTTAAATTTTCTTTTGCTGACATATCTAAATATAAAGCGATCTCTTGCGGAACAATGCCAATCAATTGCTGTGCATGCTTTGTTTCTTTATGTAGATCAATGCCTCCAATCGTAATAGTCCCGCTCGTTGCATGTATAAGTCCTGTCATGATACCGATTAAGGTTGATTTCCCTGCACCATTAGGGCCCAACAGTCCAAATGATTCACCTTGTTTTAAGTGGAAGCTAACCCCTTTTAATACTTGTTTACCTTCATAATTTTTGATGATGTTTTGTACTTTTAGCAATCGCAATCTCTCCTCTATTCTTCCTATCTATCATAATCCTGTCCAATCATTGCCAACTGTTTTATGGTATGTCTTTCAACTAAAGATCATTTTTTCCAATTTACTCATTTTATCACGTTATGAAATGTAGAAGAACAGTATAGGTCTTTTTATATTTATAAACAAAAAAACTTACAGGAAAAATCCTGTAAGTTTTTTTCGATGGATCATTATTTAGAAATCATGCCATGCGGGTCAATCACAAATTTCTTCGCCACACCCGAATCAAAATCGCTATATCCTTTAGGGGCTTGATCAAGGGAAATGACGGTTGCATTAACGGCTTTGGCGATTTGTGCTCTTCCGCTTAAAATAGATTTCATCAAGCTGCGGTGATATTGCATGACAGGGGTTTGGCCTGTCACAAAAGTATGGGCTTTTGCCCAGCCAAGTCCAATTCGCACTTTCAGAGATCCAACTTTTGCATCTTCATCCACAGCACCTGGATCTTCTGTGACATAAAGTCCTGGAATTCCAAGCTTACCGCCAACTTTGGTAATATCCATAATTGTATTTAAAACGGTGGCTGGTGCTTCTCCTTGATCTCCATGACCTGAAGCTTCAAAACCGACACAATCGACCGCACAGTCGACTTCTGGCTCTCCAAGGATGTTTGTCATTTGTTCACCGATTCGATCATGTTTTCGTAAATTAATCGTTTCGCAGCCAAAGCTTCTCGCCTGCTCGAGCCTTTGTTCATTGAGATCGCCGACGATGACAGCAGAAGCGCCAAGGAGCTGAGCGGAATGCGCTGCTGCAAGACCTACTGGCCCTGCACCAGCAATATAGACGGTAGAGCCCGGCTTTACGCCAGCCGTATAAGCACCATGAAAACCTGTCGGGAATATATCAGAAAGCATCGTCAAATCAAGTATTTTCTCCATCGCCTGATCTTTGTCCGGAAATTTGAGTAGCTGGAAATCAGCATATGGCACCATGACGTACTCCGATTGGCCGCCAACCCATCCGCCCATATCTACATATCCATAAGCTGAGCCAGGTCGATCGGGGTTCACATTTAAACACACATGGGTTTTTTGTTCTTTACACATGACGCAGCGACCACAGGCAATATTAAATGGAACTGATACGAGATCACCCTTTTGGATAAACTCTACATCTCGTCCAACTTCAACGACTTCACCAGTAATTTCATGACCAAGGACAAGTCCTTCAGGCGCAGTTGTACGCCCTCTTACCATATGCTGGTCGCTCCCGCAAATGTTTGTTGTCACCACTTTTAAAATGACGCCATGCTCACACTTACGTCCAACATTGGCTTTAGGTACACCAGGGCCATCCCTTAAAACCAAATCAGGGTATCCAATATCCTCAACTGCTACATTTCCTGCTCCTTTGTAAACGACACCTTTGTTTCCCGACATGTTTTCATTCCTCCCTTTTTGTTTAAAAATGAAGTCTCTCCAAAATTCTCTCTTTCTCGGGCTTTTTCCTTCTTTTAACCGCACATTGACTCAAAAAATAAGTGACAAATGTCTATCTAGGATAGAAAAATGTATTTTCCAGTCAAATAAAAAAGAAAATATTGAAAAAAAAGCTAAACATTTGAAGAACATTGTCGATATAAGGAATAAGCCAGACAGGTATCCTTAATCGACAAACAAATTCCTTATATATACTATCATTCCTTACACACCTGGCTGGCCCCTACATATGAAATGAATGCAAAAGACTCTTCTTGTGAAGAGTCTTTTTTATTGATGAATGATCAATTCCCACATGCAAAAAAGGCCCTTCTGGCGAAGAGCCTTTTTTTGAGTGCTTGTTCATTACCTGGGAAATATTTTCATCATTTTAAGGCTTTGATACAGATGTATGTATCATAATGGTAAACAGAGACGTCTCTAAAGTGATACGCTGAAAAAAGACAGCTGATGTCTTCTTCACTGTACGTTGAAAGAGACTGTGAGCGTTTTTGTTCCTTCATTAGTTCCTGCTTTTGAAAAGATAAGAATACTTCTCCATCCACTTGAAGAACACGATATACCTCTTTCATGACTAGTTCGATATCTGGCAAGTAATAGATGGTCTGCACTGTGAACAATTTATTGAATGATCTGTCTTCAAAAGGTAATTGCTCAGCTTTTCCAAGTGTGATAACGGCTTTTTCCTGCTCGACAAGCCTCTTATGTTTTCTTTTCGCGTATTTTACCATATGACGCGAAGCATCGATTCCATATACTTTTCCTCGGTCAAGTTTTTCCGCTACTTTAGATAATGTCATACCTCTTCCAGTACCAATTTCTAAAATCCGGTCGTTTTCTTGTATATTTAAGAGTTGAATCGTCCATTGATTGATATTATGATGATTTTTTTCCATATAGCGGGCAACCCATTTTGAGAACAAGCCCTTTGGTTCCCTCATTTGTTTTCCAATCCAGCTTTGAATCAATGTCAACACCTGCTTTGCACCAGTAAATAAAACTATTTACGAATTTTCTTACTTTTCATATCGGCTCTCGCCTAACAAAAGTTAAGACCTAGTCCTAATTTCTTTGTCTTTTATTAGACGGCACCTTTTCTGAAAATGTTTCGCACGTAATGAAAAATATTTAAACAAATAGGCATTTTCATTAATTGTGCTCAGATTGATTTCGTTTTCCGCATGAGCTGCATATTTTATGAATGTATCTTGATTAGATAAAGGTGGTGCTAGATTATGGGCTTTGGCGGTTATTCTGGAGGCTACTGCGGTGGCTACGGTGGCGGTTTTGCAGGCGGATTCGCATTGCTTGTTGTACTGTTCATTTTGTTAATCATCATCGGTGCAAGCTGGATTTGCTAATGTAAAAGGAGCAGGAAACGATAACGTTTCCTGCTCCTTTTCTTTAATACCAATAGGTTGGATAATTGTACATATAGCGTCTGAGCATTTCTTCTTGCTCTCTTTGCATTCTGTATGGATTGCCGTACCCGTGCTTTAAAGAATGCGGAATAGACGCATACCCGTGCCCCACTGACGGAAACCTCATATATGGTGACATCGACATTCATTGATCACCTCACAATCTCCTTTTACGGTTATCATATGTGCAGGTGATCAATGTGGAGCGTGTCTAAACCTGGTCCTTCTCCCTTGTATAACAATCAAGCATTGCAAGCATCATAAACATGTCAATCTCCTCCTTTTCATGTTTTTATTGTCCTTTTTAGTTCATGTACTTTAGTTGTTTCTGCTTCATTTCTTCATAAAATGTTTCGACTTGTTGTTCATAAAGAACGGTTTCAATGTCCTTGTATTTACGTTGGATCGTCAAAGTAATAAAAAATAAATGGATTGTCATATACGCTCACCTCCCTTCAGTTCGCAGCACGCGAAATAGCCCGCAGATCTTCTTTATCAGTTGACCTGCGGGCACACAAAAATGCAGATCAAAAGACAGTGTCTTCTAACCTGCGATGGATGATACGTGAAATCCTCGTTTACTTAAACAGTTTTGTAGCGTGAACCGTAAAAGGTAAAGGAAGGACACGAGCTCTTCCACAGGCTGATGACATGATGAAATTGGTTGTTGAATTGATCACAAGTAGATACGAATAACATATTCTTCAGCCTCCTTTACGTTTTTAATTACTTTGTAAGTATATCCAGCAAGCACCATTTTGTAAACCTGTTTTTAGTAAATTAGATGATTTTTGTGTGTTTGACTAAATTTCTACAGACATTCTTGTCCGATTATCCAGTGCAATTAAAAAAAGTCTCCTCAACACATGAGGAGACTTTTCGACTTAATCTTCATCAAGTTCTTGCAATTTCTTTTGAAAAAAGATCGCACGTTTCACGCAAAGAAAAGCGGCTAATAAGAAAACAAAATCAACTGCCATCATCAGCATTTTTGGTGATGCTTCTATGTGCTGATTCGGTAAAATCGTACCAATATATAAAAAGGTGCTGACAGCAAGCAAAATAAAAGCGTATTGCTTGTAATCTGTCACTAAACCATCCCACTTTTTCTTCACTTGTTTCACCTTCCCGTTATCAATGTCTATTGATAGCTTACCATAGTGAGAGAAAGTGAGGGGCATGTAAATCTATCCATTCGTTACTGCGTCGAGTCCTTGTTCAATATCATGTAATAAGTCATCAATATCCTCAATACCGACAGAAATACGGATTAAACCATCTGTGATGCCAAGCTCTTCTCTGCGCTCTTTTGGTATGGATGCATGGGTCATGCGAGCAGGAACAGAGATTAAACTTTCAACCGCCCCTAGGCTTTCTGCGATTGTAAACAATTTTAATTGGCTTAAAAACACGTCGACATTTTCTTCTTTTCCAATATCAAAAGAAATCATACCGCCAAAGCCTGTTGCTTGAGTTTTTGCAAGCTCATGACCTGGGTGAGCGCTTAAACCTGGGTAATAGACACGTGTAATCGCAGGATGCTGTTCTAAAAACTCAGCGATTTTCTGCGCGTTTTGTTGATGTGCTTCCATTCTTAGCCCGAGCGTTTTCATCCCTCGCATTAGAAGCCACGCATCTTGCGGTCCAAGAATACCGCCTGTAGAGTTTTGAACAAAGTGCAATTCTTCACCAAGCTCTTCAGTAGCTGTCACGACAAGTCCGCCCACCACATCACTATGGCCGCCTAAATATTTTGTGGCACTGTGCAAGACAATGTCAGCCCCATATGAAATCGGCTTTTGAAAATATGGGGTAAAAAACGTATTATCGACAATCATCAAGATGCCAGCTTCTTTTGTGATCCGGCTTATGGCTTGTAGATCGGTCATTTTCAGCAATGGATTGGTTGGTGATTCAATATAGACGGCTTTTGTTTCTGGTAAAATTGCTTTTTTCACTGCTTCAGGATCACTTGTGTCTACAAATGTGGCTTTAATGCCAATCCGGTTGAGCACCTTTGTCATCACACGATAGGTTCCGCCGTACACGTCGTCAGTCAGTACGATATGATCTCCGCTGTTAAACAGCATCATCACAGCTGTAATTGCAGCCATCCCTGAACCGAATGCATAGCCGTTTGCCCCTCCTTCAAGATCACGAATGACTGTTTCCAGTGCTGTTCTTGTTGGATTCGCAGTTCTGGAATATTCATATCCAGTGTGCTCGCCTGCTTTAGGCTGCTTATAGGTGCTGACTTGGTAAATGGGAACAGACACGGCTCCTGTTTTTTCATCACCAGTGATTCCACTATGAATCATCATTGTTTTTGGCTTCATTTTATTTTCCTCCCTCATAAATACCTTTACTTAGATAACGTTCACTGCTATCAGGAAAAATAGTGACGATCACCGTCCCAGGTGATGCCTTTTTCGCTTCCTCTAAAGCGGCAAATAGAGCGGCTCCAGACGAGCTTCCGATCAGAACACCTTCCTTTTCAGCTGCTTCTTTCACCATTCGGAAAGCATCATCGTCACTGACGGTATAAATCTCGTCAAATAAAGTCGATTCCATATAATCTGGAATAAATTCAAGGCCAATTCCTTCCGTTCTATGCGGTCCCGGCTTTCCGCCATTTAAAATAGATCCTTCTGGTTCCACGATCACTGTTTTTAGCGCTTCTTTTTGCTCTTTTAAATAGGCAGCACAGCCTTGAAACGTTCCGCCAGAGCCCGCTCCTGCTACAAACACGTCTATGTTTCCCTGGAGGTCGGACCATATTTCTGGCCCGAGCGTTTTATAGTAAGTCAATGGATTTACTTGGTTTTTAAATTGTAAGACACAATACGCATTGTCAAGGCTTGCCTCTAGTTCAAGGGCTCGATCAATCGCACCCTTCATCCCATCTTTTCTTGGTGTATGAATAATCTCTGCACCAAGCGCCTTCATGAGCTGTTGTTTCTCTTGACTAAAATGTTCTGGTACACAGAAGATCGGATGCAATTGATGTTTTCTTGCACTTAGCGCAAGCCCGATGCCTGTGTTTCCTGCAGTTGCTTCAATAATGGTTCCGCCTGGGCGCAGTTTGCCCGATGCCAGCGCTTCTTTAATCAGCATATCACCTAAGCGATCCTTAATACTTCCGCCTGGGTTCATCATTTCAAGTTTTGCATAAACATCAACACCTGCCGGCACACCCATCCCTGACAGTTTTAAAAGCGGTGTGTGGCCAATTAATTCCGTAATATCATGTATGACAGCCATATAAATCCCTTCCTTTGTATGGAAAAGAAGGGGAAACCCCTTCTTTTATTGTGTTTGCTTTATCATACGCAGGACAAGGTCTGTTGAGTGAATCGCTGCTTGCTCTAGAAATTGATCAAAAGAGATATTGGATTCTTTCCCAGCAATATCTGACAACGCTCGAACGACCACAAATGGCGTTTCAAATAGATGGCAAACTTGCGCAACTGCTGCTGCCTCCATTTCCACTGCATACAGCTCTGGAAATTTCTCTCTCACAAACGCGACACGACCAGGATCATCCATAAATGAATCTCCTGTTGCAATCGTTCCTTTTGCCACTTGAATATGATCGATTTCTGAAGCAGATTCCTCTGCCAGCTTCACAAGCTGATCATCTGCGATGAATGCAGCTGGTAATCCTGGCACTTGTCCATATTCGTAATTAAAGATCGTCACGTCCACATCATGATGTCTAACATCAGTAGAGATGACAATATCACCTACATTTAATGAGTGATGGAAACCGCCAGCTGATCCTGTATTGATCACATAATCTGGCTGAAAGCGGTCAAGCAGAAGTGTTGTGCTGACCGCTGCATTCACTTTTCCAATCCCTGATTTTAATAAAATCACTTCTTTATCTTCATAAACACCTGTTGTAAATTCACACCCAGCGATGTTTTCTTGTGTGGCATTCTTTAGTTGGTCTCTTAAAATCGTCACTTCTTCTTCCATTGCACCTATCACTGCGATTTTCAAATCAAAAACATCCTTTCATTCCCTTTTCTTCGCTTCTACGATCCACACAAAATCATTCATTTGATGAAAAGATGTGCTAAAACCTTCTTCTTCAAAGATTTGCTTTAACACACCTATGGATGGATAATATTCCGTTTCTAAATCCTCTGCAAGCTGATCGAACCCAGCGGCTTTCGCTTTGTTCGTTGCAGCTTGATGTGCTGCTTGATTTTGAAACATTGTATCAGCAAAGACTATTTTACCACCTGAGGGAAGGATGTTGCCATAGGTGTGGATGGCTTGTTTTTTTTCTTCGTCCGTTAAATGATGGAAAGCATATGAACTGACGATCGTATCAGGCTCAAAAGGTGGGGCTGGAAACGATAAAAAATCTCCGTCATGAAATACATTTGGTATTCCTTTTTGAAGAGCCGCTTTCTTCATGGCCTCTGAAGGTTCAACGCCAAACACTTTCTTATCTGCTTGAAGCAGTGCCGCCGTTAGGTTTCCTGTGCCGCTTCCAAACTCAATGACATGTTGACCTGCACGGCGAGTAATCTCTTTTAGAATGGCCGGATACCGGCGAAACACTTCTTTATACTGCTCGTCATGACCACTTACAGTGTCATCATAAGATTCAGCCCAATGATCAAATAAAGAAAGAAACTCACGTCCCATTTTTCTTTCCCTCCACTTTATCTATTTATTCCTATCCGTATAGTATGTTTTATTCCGTCGAACAGTTCCTATCCTACCACATCTTCTGATTCTTTCCTACTAAAAAATACTGAGTGGGGTAGAAAAATATTTGCCCTTTTAAATGGGAGAGATTATGATGAATCTAGAGCATGGAGGGATGAATGAAATGGATTTTCAACTGGATTTTTTAAAGGACAAAATTGAATTTTTTGAAGCAACGTCTTTAAAAGAACTTGAACAAAAGATCCAAAAACAAATTGAACATAATCAGGCGATCTTGCTGACTGTTCATTCTGTGAGTCATCAAACGGCTGTCATTGATGATAAAATTTTGTATACAGCAGTTGTTCATTTTAAAGCGAATGTCTCATAAAAAAAGATCAGCGTGTAGGCAGTCAGGTCTGTGCGCCGGTGCTAGTCCTTCCTAGACTGCAAAGGTTTTCTATCACGCTGAAAAGAAGAAAAAGGCTAAAATGAAGTTCATTTTAGCCTTTTTGTATGCATCTTTTTTATTTTAATTTTTCAACCTTCACAGGTTTCCAGCCTTTTTCGTCCACCCACGTAATTTCTACACGGTAGCGTTCACCTGTTGATTTATCACGGATGGTTCCTTTTGCATCTTGAGGTCCTCCGTTATTTCCTAACCAAATAACAGTCATTTGATCTTCTGAGATTCCTGTCGCATAGGACATGGCTTTGATCATTTCTTTCCAGTCTTTTGAGTTAGCATCATAGGTTGCTGTATGTGATCCCGATTGCTCTGTTCCTACAGGCTCCCAGTTATCGTTTTCATATGTTTTGTCTACGTCACTTGTTTTACCGCCATCTGTTTCTGTGGCATCTTTTAACGCATCTTTGTTTGGCTCTTCTTCATCATCTGTTTTCTTTGTATCGTCTTTTTTGTCAGATGAATCGTCTTTTTTCGCATCCGCATCATCGGATGTATCTTTCTTTTGATCTTTCACATCTTCTTCTGAGTTTTGTTTATTTTCACTCGATGCAGGTGCTGTTTTGGATGGTTCGTTGGCTACATCTTTCGGTGGTCTATTAAAAATTAACAAACTCGATGCGACAACCAAAATAAGCACCACAACGATACCAATTAATATGTTAAGCACCATATTCGCCTTTCTGCGCTTATCACGATGTTCAAATCGAGAATTTCTACTCAAAATCTCTGCACTCCTTTGCCTCTGTTCCCTAAGTCGTTACTATTCTAACATGACATGAAGGGATGTTCTATGTCTGTTTCTTTTCAATTTCATTGACCTTTTTTACAATATCATAAAACGCTTCATTTGTCTTAGCCCGGCCACTTGCCTCATCAAGGTGAACAACGACGAGAGCGTATTTTGGTTTTTCTGCCGGAAAGTATCCGGCAAACCACTTGTGATAAAGTGGATTCCCCTGTTTATCTTTGCTGCCGGTTTGGGCCGTGCCTGATTTCCCTGCTATATGGAACGGCAGGTCTTGAAATCTTCTTCCTGTTCCTTTGTCAGACGTCACCACCTGCCTTAAGTACTTTTGCAAGGTTTGAGCTGTATAGCGGTCAATACTGTCACCATCAGGTCGTTTGTTTTGAAAGGATAGCATCGTTGTTCCGTTTTGATACATCACTTTATCTGCAATCCTCACTTCTTTTCGTTCTCCACCCCTTGCAATCGTTGCCATCATATTGGCAATTTGTAAGGGGGTTGTTTTGACATTTTTTTGACCAATTGCCGTTTGCGCAATGGCTTTTTTGACATGCTTGTCTCTTTTATCTCCCCACACACTGCCTGTTTCTTCACGATCAAACTGTTTGAATTGTTGCTTATGGTATACATCCCCTTCCCAGCCAGCTCGATCCACAAGCCCAAGCTTTGAAGCTGTCTTTTCAAGGATTTGATCATCTGTTTGGATGAGCTGCTCAGCGAGTGTCGCAAATGTATAATTACAGCTTTGCGCAAAGCTTTCAGACAGATTCAGTACTTCCTGCTTTCCTTCTGGCTCTCCATATAAATTCTTTCGACAATCATACATCGTTTGTGGTTGGTTCAAGTTTTTTTCAATCGCTGCGGCAAGCACGACCGTTTTAAATACAGAACCGGGAGCCATTGCGGTCAGCATGTAATTTCTTGCCTCATGCCGGTTTTTGCTGGTCACATTTGGAACACTCGCCATCGCTAGCACACTGCTATTTTGGATGTCGAGCAGAACCGCTCCGCCTTTTTCAACACCTTGTGCTTTGAGAACATTCTCCATTTCCCTCTGCATGTCTTCGTCCATGGTTGTCTGCACTTGCAGCGGATAAAACGAATGAGCTTCTGCTGTATATTTGACGTCCATCCCAAACAAAGGGTTTCCCCTTCCGTCCACATGGTATAACAATTTTGTGTCTTGCTCTGGTAATAGAAATTCGTCAAATGTACTTTCCAAACCGAATGTACCGATCTCAGTGCGGATTGAAAGCTCTTTTTTGTCCGGATAACGCTTTCTCAAGAGTTCTGGATTCTCGCTTGTGAAACCTAATGTGTGGAGGGCAAGTCTTTTTTTGTCCTTCTCTTTCATATATACGCCGTAAACACCTGAATATTTCATATCATTGATGTCTTTTAGCTTTTTTTTCGTGATATCATCTTTTAAAATGAGTGGTTTCTTCGTTTCTGTCAGCTGGCTCTTCAATTCATCTTCTTCCATCTCAAGTATAGAAGCGGTTTGCTTTAAGTGAGGGAGGTCATATTGCAGGAAAGGAAATATGATGACCGCAGGCTCTTCTTTTGTGAGAAGTGCCTCGCCGTTTCGATCTAAAAATTCACCGCGTCCGTCTGAAATGACTACTTCTTCTGTCCGCTGCCTGACACTTTCTTGGATCAAATTAATATCCAGCTTTGAAAAAGATTCTGTGAAAAACAACTGAATTTCCGCTAGTCTAAATAGGAGACCGAGCAATAAGATAAAAATAATGACACCTGTCCATTGGATTCTTCTTGTTTTCAGCATAAAAACACCTCGTCCCTATTGTGGACGAGGTGTTGATCGTATAAACGTAATTATGAAATTTTTACAATTTGGACGAACATTTCTCCGCCAGGTGTTTGAACAGTGACTTTGTCGTCTACTTGTTTGCCTAAAAGGCTTTTTGCAATTGGTGAATCGTTTGAAATTTTGCCTTCAAACGGATCAGCTTCTGCACTTCCTACAATCGTATAAGACTCTTCTTCACCGTCCGGTAATTCAACGAATGTCACCGTTTTACCGAGTGAAACAATATTTGAGTTACCTTCATCTTCAATAATTTTGGCATTACGAATCATATTATCAAGCGTTGTAATACGACCTTCTACAAACGCTTGCTCTTCTTTAGCAGAATCATATTCCGAGTTTTCAGAGAGGTCTCCAAAACTTCTAGCGATTTTAATACGCTCTACAACCTCTTTACGTTTAACCGTTTTCAAATATTCAAGCTCTTCTTCTAATTTGCGCTTTCCTTCTTCTGTCATTGGAAATACTTTCTCTTGTGCCATGAATCATTCACTCCTTCTATTAATCCTCATCATACAAGCTTTCTGCATGTGAGTGACGACTGAAATATACAAGAATGAGGACATATTCCGGCCCTCATTCCTTCTGTCCCATATTCGTAAAAGTCCATCTTACATGGCGTCCCTTTTAGATGCAACTATTATGCCTTTTTATTAGGCAGGAACAGCAGCGGTCTCATGATGATATATTATCTTCATCGCACAAACTGTGGAAAGGCACAGGAAGCTCCTGTACCTCGTTCGGCCATTTCGATCATATGTAGAAGAATAGCTTATCCATTCTCCATCTTCCAATACATAATATGGTCAGTGTACGATATGTCTATGCTATATTATTACAAAATTGCATTTTGATCAAGAATTGTTTGAAAATTTGTGATGATTTGTTTGTCGTTTTTTTAATATACTTTTACAAAGCAGGAATAACTGAAACTTTCAGCATCCCATCGTGATTTTCCTGTCTCCATTTCGCAGCATTGTTTTCCTATCATATCAAATCTTTTACTCAGGGACTGCTTCTTACAATGCTCACCGATGATTTCGGACTAGCCATTACTAAAGTATTGACTACAAGAGCATGATGTTGAAAAGACCTTTACGTCGTAAAGGTCTTTGTTCTTCTCCATCATTTACTCTCCGCGGTTTTGAAGAATCGTTTGAATTTTTGTCACCATGAGGTCTATTGCGACATGATTTTGTCCGCCTTCTGGGATGATGATATCGGCGTATCGTTTTGACGGTTCAATGAATTGATTGTGCATCGGTCTGACGACAGATACATATTGTTCAATCACGGAATCAATCGATCTGCCTCTTTCTTTCGTATCACGTAAAATACGGCGAATGATCCGAAGATCTGCATCTGTATCCACATACAGTTTAATATCCATTAAGTTTCTTAGACGTTCATTTTCAAGAGCAAAGATTCCTTCAACGATGATGACATCTTTGGGCTCAACATGTACCGTCTCTTCTGAACGTGTGTTTAGTTTAAAATCATAAATTGGTTTTTCAATGGACTCGTACTTTAGCAGCGCTTCTACATGCTCAATCATCAGGTCATTGTCAAATGCAAGCGGATGATCATAATTGGTCAGCAGGCGCTCTTCAAATGGCATATGACTTTGATTTTTATAATATAAATCTTGCTGAAGCATGAGGATTGAATGTCCTTTAAATTTTTCGTAAATGGAATTGGTGACGCTCGTTTTACCTGAACCCGAGCCGCCAGCGATTCCAATCACCACTGGTTTTTTCCCCATGTTCCGGTTATTTCCCCTTTCTCATCATGTTGCTAGGGTATACTTTTTGATCAAGCTTAAATTTCACAATTTGCAGTGGATGACGAGCGGCATCGAGTTCGTTCCCTTTTTCGTCCCAAATCTTCTCAATCTTGCATGTGAAATTTTCAATTTCTGGACCGAAAAATTCAACTTCGTCGCCAGCTTTAAAGAAATTACGCTGCTGTAATGTGACAATTTGTTCTTGTTCATCATAATGAAGTACAAGACCGACGAAATCAAAGGTCGTTTTCTTTCCGTGAATGCCAAACATTTGTTCATCCGTTCCTGGTACACCTTCAAAAAAGGCAGGAGCCGTGTCACGGTTGGCACATTTGTCTAATTCATCAAGCCATTCTTGTTGAATGACGAAATTGTCTGGATCCGCACAGTAAGCATCAATGACTTTACGATAGACACTGACAACTGTTGCTACATAATGAATGGACTTCATTCGTCCTTCGATCTTTAAGCTATCAATTCCCATTTCGATCATTTGCGGTATGGATTCGATGAGTTTCAAATCTTTTGGACTCATCGCAAATGGTGCGTCTTCTTCACCGAATAAAGGCGCTTCCTCAGAGCCTTCTAGTTTATAAAGATCATAATCCCAGCGGCAAGATTGGCAGCAGCCTCCGCGGTTTGAATCTCTCGCTGTCATATGGTTACTGAGCACGCAGCGGCCAGAATAAGCAATACACATCGCCCCGTGAATGAACGTTTCGATTTCAATATCCACTTTTTCTTTCATTTCTTTAATCTCTAGGGCGCTTGTTTCACGTGCAAGGACCACACGCTCAAGCCCCTCTTCCTTCCAAAACTGCACCGCTTTCCAATTTGAAAGAGACTGCTGTGTGCTCAAGTGAACTTCAAGCTTTGGAGCTACTCGTTTGCATGTTTCAATAATGAGTGGATCAGCGACAATAATTCCCGCTACACCGGCTCCTTCAATCCCTTGAAGATATTCTTCCAGCCCGTCCATGTTTTCGTTGTGGGCGAAAATATTCGTTGTCACATAAATGCGAGCACCGTATTTGTTCGCAAATGCGACACCTTCTGCCATTTCTTCGATTGAAAAGTTATCTGCATTTGAACGAAGTCCAAATTCTTTCCCGCCAATAAAAACAGCGTCCGCTCCATAATGCACAGCAATTTTTAGTTTTTCTAAGTTACCTGCTGGCGCTAGCAGTTCTGGTTTTTTTGTAATGACACGTTTTCCATCGATCATTTCAGAAATTCCATCTTTTAAAAGTGCCATTTCCTCTGCCTCCTTTTATCTTAATAAACCGTTTCTTTAAAGAAGAACCCTGTATCGATTGAACGGTTGACAGGCTGGATCTCTTCAATACGCTCCACCCATTCATCTTTCTGATCTTCATAGGCTTCCTTATCAGTCACTAGTAAATCAATGGCTTTTCGATAGAGGGATGTCACCTCTGTCATATAAGAAAGTGACTTTAAAATTCCGTCAATTTTAAATGAGTCAATGCCTGCGTCAACAAATTCTTCTAATTCATCAATCATACATACATCATTTGGACTCATAATGTGTGTGCCATTTTCATCCTCAAAAATAGGATATTTGTTTTGACGCTCCTGGTCGTGAAGGAATAGACCTTCTTCCATATTTCTGCCTTCCACGTCCATTTGTTTGCCTTGATATTCAAAATAGTTGCCAACAAGTGTCCGTTTGGATTGGAACATACAGGTCATGCCGTGGACTTGAATTTCAATCTCCACTTCGGCGTTTTCTTTGATATCAATCACGCTATCCATATTGAGTTCTTTGGCAAGAACAGCACGTGTTGCGCCTTTTCTGCCCCAGTAGTTACAAGTGTAATAGTTTGTCCCAGTTGTTTCTGTACTCCAGTGCAGATTCAAGTTGACACCTGTTTCTTTTGCTGCCATGATCACTGCCGGATCTCCAAAAACGACACCATCCACGTTTAACCCATCGAGAAAGGTTAAATAATCTCCAAGCAGTGCCACACGGTCATTATGAAAAATCGCATTCATGGCGACATATACTTTTTTGTGATGTGCATGTGCGAGTTGAACCGTTTGTTTCACATCTTCTCTTGAAAACTCACCTGCAAGACGGATTCCATATGTTTGTTCACCTATTAAAAATGCGTCAGCACCCGCTTCAATGAGCGGCAGTACATCCGACACCTTGCTTGGCGTCACAAGCAATTCTGGTTTTTTCATGATTGGTCACCTCTTTTTGTACTAATAGCGATCCCATCTCCAACCGGAATGATACACGTTTGGTAGTCAGGATTTGACATCAGCCATTGATTGTATCGATCAATTTTGCCTATTAATTGTTTTTTTCGTTTATCTTCAATTTCTTCTTCATAATTTGTCGCAACTAAGCCTTTAAATAATACGTTGTCTGTAATAATCATTCCGTCATCGGACAGCATCGGTTCAAACAGCTCAAAAAAGCGTTGATACTGACCTTTTGCCGCATCAATGAAGATCACATCATAGGGCGCCATCGTCTGAACCGTTTTAGCTGATTCGATCGCATCGCCAAAAAACACGTGAATTCTATCTTTGAAATACAATTCTTCAATATTCCGTGTCGCTTCCTCATAACGTTTCGCATTTCGCTCAATCGTATAGATTTCAGCATCTGGCAGAGCTTCTGCCATTCGAATCGCTGAATAGCCAATCGCTGTCCCAACCTCAAGAATCTTCTTCGGTTTTTTCAAAGAAAGCAGCTGCAATAACAGTTCAATGCTCACCTTTTCCATGATTGGCACATGATGCTCTTTCGCATACTCCTCTAATTGAGCGATGGCATCAGGACTCGGCTCAATTAAATCTTCAATATAATCATTTATTTGATCATCTTCGATTGTCATTATATGTCTAGCTCCTTCATGACCTGAAAAAGAAGAGTCCTGCCTGCTGCAGCTCTCTTTCTCGTCAATCTTTCGTTCATCTAAGTAAAAACAACCCGATATATTTTACCACAAAGATGTGGTAATTGCGAACCTATAAAATGGATATAACAACGAAAAAAACTGCAGGCAATTTCACCATTGTCTACAGTCTTTTTCCTCTCACATGAGCGCTAGTTGCTGCCTGTGATGTATTTCGCTTTTGCTTTGTTGTGCTCATTTAACGTTTTCGTAAAGACGACTTCCCCATTTTTCTTTGCTAGGAAGTAAACAAAATCTGTTTTCTCTGGATGGAGTGCTGCTTTCCAAGAAGATTCTCCAGCATTGGCAATAGGTCCAGGCGGCAGCCCTTTGTTTGTATACGTATTATAAGGTGATTTCACTTTTAAATCTTTGTAATAAACACGGGACTTATGCTCGCCAAGCGCATAAAGAACGGTTGGATCTGTTTGAAGCGGCATGTCCTTTTTCAACCGGTTATAAAACACACTTGAGATTTTTGACCGGTCTGTTTTTTCGGTTGCTTCCATTTCTATCAGGGATGCCATCGTTAGGACATCATGGATGGACATCTTTCTCTTTTTCATGTCCTTTTCATACGTTTTCACATATTGATCTGTTTGTTTAATCATCGTGTCAATGATGGTTTCAAGTGATTCATCCTCACGATAAAACGGATACGTCGCCGGGAATAAATATCCCTCTAACGGATGCTTGACCTGTTTCCCGTTCACTTGTGATGTCACCGTTTTCGGGTATTTTTTCATTAATTTTTTAATAAAGGCTGGATCATCCAACTTCGCTTCAACTTCCTTCGCTGAAAAATTCGTCTGGTTTGCGATAATAGATGCAATATCAGACAACTGTTTCCCTTCAGGTATCACAAGCTGAAATGCGTAGTCTGTCCCGCCAGATGTCAGCTTTTGAATTAGCTGATCCGCATCCATTGTTTGTTTGAGATGAAAATAGCCCGCTTTAAAGCCTGACGCTTTTTTGTACTTTGCATAGTAAGTGAAAATCGTGTCATTTGAAATCAGCTCTTTTTCTTTTAAAATGCTCGCAATTCCGCTGACAGATGTCCCATTTGGAATATGAATATTAATGGTTTGTTTGCTTTTTTGATCGACCGGCCCGAGTGCTGATTTTACATATAAAAAACCTGATAATGCTGCAATGATGATCACAGCAAGTACAGATAACAGGACGATCCCCATTTTTCGTTTAAAAAATGGTCGTTTCTTTTGTTCTGAAAACATGCATGGCCCTCCTCACATCTAGCTTTTATAGTACATGATTCGACGGAGTTCGGCAATTACTTGCTCATGCATGTCATGACAGAACTTGCCATAGTGTGGCTAAACCGACACCGCCTCCACTGCCAATTGCAGCCATGACATAACTTCCATTCGGTAAGGCGCGGGCTTCGCAAAACAGTCTCACCATCATAGCAGCTCCCGAGGCGCTATATGGATGACCAAGACAAAGCGCACCGCCTCTTTTATTGATACGGTCATAAGGAATACCTAGTGTCCGGGCAATGAGCACTACTTTGAGTGCAAACGCTTCATTGATTTCAAAAAGTGCAACATCTTCTATCTTCACTTGTTCTTTATGTAAAAGTTTCTTGATTGCATCAATTGGTGAAGCAGCAGGATAATGCGGGTCCATAGCGGTCACGGCACTCCCGATATACCGCAGCATAGGGCTGAAGCCTTTTGCCTCCGCTTCCGCTCTTTCCATCACAACGACGGCAGCTGCACCATCTGCTTCTTTACAGCTATTGGTCACAGTCACAGTACCTTTGCCTGGTAAAAAGACAGGTTTTGCTCGCTTTATCAAGCTTGCAATCGGTCTTATTTTAGCTGCCGCTTCATCTGTACCCATCCCGCTAATCGGAACAATTTCTTCTGAATACGTTCCTTGCTTGAATGCGGTTATACTTCGTTCCCAGCTTAAAAGTGCATAGTCATCTTGCTCTTGTCTCGCAACTGAAAATCTCGACGCCGTCAGCTCTGCCGCTTCCCCCATATGAGGGTCCCCTATCCACTCTGGAGAAAAGCGGGCCCTTTCTTTCATTGGTGACCGAGAAATGCTTTCCGTTCCACCAGCGATATACATTGATCCCTCCCTCGACTGAATCATGATGCACGCCGTTCTAATGGCTTCAAGACCGGAAGCACATTGCCTATCAATGGTCATACCCGGAATATGTAATGAAAGCCCTGCTTCTAACGAGGACAGACGGGCAATGTTGCCACCACCCCCGACGACATTGCCTAAAATGATGTCATCTGGCTTGGTCACGTTTGAAAAATGCTGGATCAAGGGCGCAGCTAGATGCTCTGGCCGGTAATCCTTCAACATTCCATTTTTCTCACCGAAGGGCGTCCGCTTCGCTTGTACGATCACGGCTTGCATGATAATTGTTCCTCCGCCCACTTTTTCATACTGGCACGAGCGATTTTCCCTCCTGATGTTTCGATCATTTTGTCCGTGACGAGCCATTTTTTTGGTACTTTGTATGCCGCTAATGTTTCTTTTACAGCTTGCCGAATGATTTTTGTTTGCTGTACATTCTCAATAATGGCAACAGGGATTTCGCCCCAATAAGGATCAGGAAGTCCAATCACGATTGACCGATTCACCTCTGGCTGTTCATTCAGCACACGCTCAATTTCCTCTGGAAAAATATTCAGTCCCCCATAGACAATCATGCCATTCTCGCGGCCGCTCATATACAAGTAACCATCTTCGTCGAGCCACCCCATGTCATATACGGTCAGCCACTCTTCGGGCGGCTTTTCATCTTGTAAATAGCCTGAAAAAGACATTGGGCTTTTCACATAAATTCTCCCTATTTCATTTGGCTTGCAAACGGTTTGATCTGCCCTCCTGACTTCAACCTGAATAGAAGGAAAAGGCTTTCCGACAGAAGTAGGCTTTTGCAAAAAGTCATCTGAAGATAAATAGGAGACAAAACTCAATTCTGATGTTCCATAAAAATCAAAAAATGTGATGTAAGGATAGCGGTTGACGAGCTGTTTTTTTGAAGAGTTTCCCCAATCTGCACCAGACGACAGGACAAGAAGCGGATTCTTCCCGAAAGCATCCATTTGCAGCAACGATTCTGTCATGGTCGGAACCGTATAAATAGCCGTGATGTCTCCTTTCTCTAAGGTTTTCTTTGCTTTCTCTGGCACAAATTTTTCTAACAATGTCACAGTGCCACCGAAATAAAGTGTGCTGATCGCACCGTATAAAAAATGAGAGGATAAAAGTGTGCCCAAAATCAGTACATGATCTTTATGTGTGATCCCAAAGACGGATGTTGTCATTTGAAAGCTCTCGATCCATGACTGTTGGCGTCTTATAAAGGCTTTGGGCGATCCCGTTGATCCTGAAGTAAAACCCATATAAAAAGCAGGATCTTCCTCCGGTTCACTTTTGTTCGATTGAACGTTTATGCTGAGGCTGATTCTTTCTTTCCATTCAGATAAAGAGAGCACTGGCATATCCAGCTTGTACTTTTCAATTCTTTTGATATATCGATTTTCCACAATGACAAGGTCTGCCTCGCTTAATAAGAGCTTTTCCGCGCATTCCTTATCACTCCACCGCGGATCAAGAGGCACCGCTGTCCATCCTGCAGAAGCTGCGCCAGCAAATAGTTGGAGAAACGGAACACCATTTGATACTAAAAAAGCGACTCTTTTTTGCTGATGAGGCGTTTCTTTTAACCATTGTGCAGATGACTTCACACGCTCATGCCATTCTTCATAAGTGATCTGCTCTTTTTCATCTATGATCGCCATCTGACCTGGCTCCACTTTTGCATGAGCTGCATAGTTTTCCGTTATTCTCATCAAACTGCTCGCCTCCCTCTATGTAAGTCCCTTTTTCGATATGACATCGCTTGAATGATTTTCACCGTGAAGACGGCACATATCCCTGCTTTGATCAGATCACCCGGTAAATAAATGACGCTGAACAGAGCTGCTTGCGTGATCTTTATATGCATCATCATGGCTTGAAAGGGAATTCCGCCTATATATAATATCCCGATACTGCATACCGCATAGATTAAAAATAGGCGTAAGGCCGTCACTTTCTTCAGCCGGTTCAGCCACAGACTGATCATAAAGGCAGCCACTGGATAAGCAAGTAAAAAACCACCGCTTGGCCCAAAAAAGACCCCTATTCCGCCTCTCCCTCCAGATAAAAGAGGTGCGCCTGCTGCCACTATTAGAAGAAACAGAAGTAAACTAATCAGGGCTTGCTTTGGTTTTAACAGCCCTCCAGCAAGCAAAAGACCTGCGGTTTGTAAGGTGATTGGTACAGGTGTAAACGCAAGAAAAATAGGCGGAATCAATCCTAACATCCCAATAACTGCTGTCATGAATGCCATTTGCATCATATCGTGAATTTTCAATTTTCATACCCCTCACTCGATGTTTTTTGATAAAAATAGCGTAAAAGGTCGAGTGATATATGTCAACTAAATTTAAATAATAGTTTACATATAGAATGTAAAAAAAGACCTGTGAAGAAAGATCACAGAGATCATGTTCACAGGCCTTTTATTCGTTCTATTCTTCTTCGTCTTCTTGATCTAAGAACGTATTTAACGTTTCTTCAATCATGTCCCACTCTTCATCCGTTTCAATTGGCTCTAATTCGCCATCTTCACCGTCTTCGTTTGGTGTGAAGCTTGATGCATGAATTTCAATTTCTTCGTTATCTTGTTCAGAAATTGGGTAGTAAAGAACATATGATTTGTTAAAATGGTCGCTTTCAAAAGTAAATAGTACTTCGCAAAGCTGCTCATTTCCATTATCATCAACGATTGTAATTTGCTTTTCTCCGTGTTCCATTTGATTCACCTCATTTTAATTTAAGCTGTCTAAGTACCCTTGAAGGATCATAACAGCCGCCATTTTATCAATGACTTTTTTACGCTTTTGTCTGCTCACATCTGCAGAGATGAGCATTTTTTCTGCTGCCATCGTTGACAGACGCTCGTCCCAAAGCACAACAGGAACATTGTACGTGTTTTCTAACACTTTCGCAAATGATTGGCTGGCCTCGCCTCTTGGACCGACCGTACCGTTCATATTTTTTGGAAAACCAAGTACAATTTTATCCGTTCCATATTGCGAGACGATCTCAGACAGGCGGCTGAGACCAAAGTCTCCGCCTGCTTCATCAATTTTAATGGTTTCAATCCCTTGAGCTGTCCATCCCATTTCATCACTGATTGCCACACCAAGGGTTTTCGTGCCTAAATCTAAGCCTAAAATTCTCATGTTTTACGCCTCTTTATGTGTCTCTAAGTACGATTTAACCAATTCCTCAATTAATTCGTCTCGTTCTAGTTTACGAATTAGGTTGCGTGCATCCTGATGTCTTGGAATATAAGCAGGGTCGCCTGACAGCAAGTATCCGACAATTTGATTGATCGGGTTGTATCCTTTTTCTTGGAGTGCGTCATAAACTGTTATGAGCACTTCATTCACATTGGTTTCAGCTGAATCATCAGAGAAGTTAAACTTCATTGTCTTATCAAATGAACTCACTGCTTCTTGCACCTCTCTTCCAACATTCTACTAGCAAGCTTTTTTCTAACCGCTCATCTAATACCATTATTCTACACTACATTGACTGATTATAAAACGGATTTGACAGATTCTTCGACAGTTGCCAGTGCTTCTTCAAGCTTTTCTGGCTGTTTCCCGCCTGCTTGTGCCATATCTGGGCGTCCGCCTCCGCCTCCGCCGCAAATTTCAGCTGCCTGCTTCACAAGTTTTCCTGCATGAAGACCTTTTTCAATGACGTCTTTCGTCACACCGGCTGAAATGTTGACTTTTCCATTTTGAACGGCACCAAGTACGATGACAGCTGAACCTAATTTCGCTTTTAAGTCATCAACCATCGTTCTTAAATGGTTCATGTCTTTGGCGTTTACTTTTTCAGTTAACACGTTCACTCCGCCAACTTCGATGACTTTTTCTAAAATAGAGCCAGCTTCTGCTTGACTTAATTTCGCAAGAAGTGATTCGTTTTCTCTTTGAACTTCTTTTAAATCAGCCTGCAAGGAAGCGATGCGTTTTGGTACATCTTTTGTATTTGATTTCAGTTCATTAGCTGCCTTTTCTAAAATCGCAAGCTGATCATTTAATTCTGTATAAGCACCTTTACCTGTTACAGCCTCAATACGGCGTGTTCCAGCACCAATACCCGATTCAGATGCAATTTTAAACAATCCGATCTCCGCAGTGTTTTGAACGTGACAGCCTCCGCATAACTCGATGCTGTAATCACCTACTTGCACCACACGGACAATATCGCCATATTTCTCGCCAAACAGCGCCATTGCGCCCATTTCTTTTGCTTCAGCAATTGGTTTCAGGTCAATGGCAACCGAAATGCCTTCCCAAATCTTTTCGTTGACGATTTTTTCAATTTGTGACAATTCTTCTTTTGTTACTTGTCCAAAGTGAGAAAAGTCAAAGCGAAGTCTGTTTTCATTCACAAGTGAACCCGCTTGGTTAACGTGGCTGCCCAATACATCTTTTAGCGCTTGGTGCAAAAGATGTGTCGCTGTGTGATTTTTCACAATGCCTTTTCGAAGCGCTGATTCGACTTCTGCAGTGACTTCAATGCCTTTTTGAACTGTACCACTTACGACGACTCCTTCGTGGACATGCTGGCCGTTTGGCGCCTTTTTCACATCTTTGATATCAATGATCGCTTCGGCACTTTTTAACGTTCCTTTATCCGCCACTTGTCCGCCGCTTTCCGCATAGAAAGGTGTTTCATCTAATAAAATTTGCACCGTTTCCCCTTCGTGTGCTTCTGTGACAATTTCACCGTTTTGAAGCAATTCGATAATACGAGCATCTGCAGTTAAATTTTCGTAGCCAACAAACGTACTTTCCGCTTTAATATCGCCTAAAGCCCCGCCTTGAACCTGCATACTACCTACATCTTGTCTGGCATTTCTTGCACGTTCACGCTGCTTCTCCATTTCTAGCTGGAAGCCTTCACGATCGACTGTCATGTTCTCATCTTCTGCATATTCTTCTGTAAGTTCGACCGGGAATCCATATGTGTCATAAAGCTTAAATACATCTTGACCGGAAATTTGTGAGCTGCCATTGTCTCGTTCTTTTTTGATCACTTCTGATAAAATGGCTAACCCTTCATTCAGTGTCTCATGGAAACGCTCTTCTTCATTTTTGATCACTTTTGCAATAAATTCTTCTTTTGCTTGAACATCTGGATAGAAATCCTTCATGATCTCCGCAACAACTGGAACTAGGTCATACATAAATGGACGGTGGATATGGATCGTTTTTGCATAACGCACAGCACGGCGCAGCAAACGTCTTAACACATAACCTCGGCCTTCATTAGAAGGAAGTGCTCCGTCACTGACGGCAAAGGCCACAGTACGAATATGGTCAGCAATGACTTTAAATGCTGTGTCTTTTTCTTTTGACTCCCCATAGCTTTCTCCAGAAATCGTTTCTACTGCACGAATAATCGGCATGAACAGGTCTGTATCAAAGTTCGTCGGTACGTTTTGAATAACAGAGACCATACGCTCAAGACCCATTCCTGTATCAATGTTTTTCTTCGGAAGCGGTGTGTATGTACCATCTGGATTATGGTTAAATTCAGAAAAAACAAGATTCCATACTTCTAGATAACGTTCATTTTCTCCGCCTGGATATAATTCAGGGTCGTTCATGTCGTTGCCATATGCTTCTCCGCGATCATAGAAAATTTCTGTATTCGGACCACTTGGCCCCTCGCCAATATCCCAGAAGTTGCCCTCTAGACGAATAATTCGTTCCTCAGGGACACCAATTTTATCTCTCCAAAGAACATACGCTTCTTCATCCTCTGGATGTACCGTTACAGATAACAGATTCGGATCAAAGCCAATCCACTCGTCACTTGTGAGGAATTCCCAAGCCCATTCGATTGCCTCTTCTTTGAAATAGTCTCCAATAGAGAAGTTGCCCAGCATTTCAAAAAACGTATGATGGCGTGCTGTTTTCCCTACATTTTCAATGTCATTTGTACGAATTGATTTTTGTGCGTTGCAAATACGTGGATTCTCAGGCACGACGCGGCCATCGAAGTATTTCTTTAATGTTGCCACCCCGCTGTTAATCCATAGAAGTGTTGGATCGTCATGCGGTACGAGGGACGCACTCGGTTCGACAGCATGTCCTTTTTCTTTAAAAAAATCTAAAAACATTTGACGTACTTGAGCTGAAGTTAAAGTTTTCATCATAAATCCTCCCTTTTTTATTCTCAATCTTCACACAAACGAAAAAACATCCCGCCCTATGCAAGCAAAAAACTACTTACACAGGGACGAGATGCTCTCGCGGTACCACCCTGATTATAGACATATGCGTCTATCACCTTCACATCCGATAACGCCGGAAGAGAGCGGCAGTGTTTATCTGCACTCGGGACTAGCTTCCGTTAAAGGTCTGATAAGGCTTTTCTCAGCAAACAAAGCCTCTCTCTGCAACAGCTTTTTAACGTACTCGGGTCCGTCATTGAATTCAATATGTATGAATCGAAATTATTATAGACAACTCGGCTCGTCTTGTCAATGAACGCTTCGTCTCATGTGAATATATTGCACAATGATAACCCTCATAATGGCTGCGGACGGCACGGCTAAAATCATTCCAATCAAGCCAAACAGCTCACCTCCAGCGAGTAACACCAGCATGATTACGACAGGATGCATATGCAGGCTTCTCCCGACAATGATCGGACTCAGTACATTGCTTTCTAAAAATTGAAGCACGGCTACTGTAATTAGCACAATGATCACTGACTTCACTGAGATGGTAAAAGCGATAAAGACAGCTGGAATCGCTCCAATAATCGGGCCAAAATACGGAATGACATTCGTTGCACCGATTAACATACCTAGTACAAGCGGATATGGAATATGGAACAGCCAAAGAACAATGGCAGCAGCTCCTCCAATTAAAGAACAGACAAGCAATTGCCCTCTAATATAATCCCCAAGTGAGTCATCCACTGCTTTCACAAAGGCATGTCCCCTTTTTCGGAAGCTTGGCGGGGTTAAATACCATGCTGCCCGCTTCATCGTGTTCATATCTTTCACCATATAAAAGACAAGAAAAGGAATAAGTGCAGCAACTAAGGCGTAATCAAGCAGTACTTTACAGCTAAGAATCATCCGCTCTGCCCCATTTGCGGCATACGTCTCAGATTGGACAATAAAACGATCCAGCCGTTCATGTAGTCCATCAGGCCAGTGGCTTGTATGACGATGAACATGTGATAAAGCACCATTATACGTTTCGGCAAGCATGGGAATTTGCTCCGACAATTCATTTAACTGAGCGATTAAAACCGGTGCCCCTTTATACACAGCCAAACCAATGCCTCCAAAAAACAGCACATATATCAATAAGAGACTGACCGTCCTTGGCAAACCTCGCTTATGTAGTCTTTCAACAATGGGATAAAGAAGATAAGAAATAAAAATAGCGATAAGAAGCGGGATTAAAACCGCTTTGAGCAATAAAAAAATAGGCATCCATAACTCGTCGAGCTGAACCAAAATGAGTAAAGACGCAAGGACAAGCAGTACACCTGCAGCATATATTAGAAACTCGATCGGACGTTTCTTCACCTTTTTCACCTCTCTTCTTATTGTTTAACCAACTTCTGCAATTATCCATGTAAATAAAATTTGTCCTAACTTTGTTAAAAATGAATACACATGAAACATACGGCTCCATCCAAAGTCACTGTTTGCTGTAAAATCTCGTTAGAAAATATTCCATTATTTTCTTATTTCCGCCTCATTTATGCTAGAATCCACTTTAGCTCAATCATTAGAAGAGGAGGTTCTTCATGATCACATTCGAAGAAGTCAACAAGCATTACGGCCAGTTCCATGTACTTAAGGACATTAACCTACATATTCAAAAAGGTGAGGTTGTTGTGATCATCGGTCCTTCAGGGTCTGGAAAAAGCACGATGCTCAGATGTATCAATCGTCTTGAAAGCATTGATGAAGGAAAAGTCCTTGTCAATCAAGTGTCTGTTCAGCATCCGAAAACCAACATCAATCTCATCAGGCAAAATATCGGGATGGTGTTTCAGCACTTCCATCTTTATCCGCATAAGACGGTGCTTGAAAACATTATGCTTGCGCCGATGAAGGTTAAAAAAGTGAGCAAAGAAGAAGCAAAGGAAACAGCTGAATTTTATTTAAATAAAGTTGGCATTCCTGAAAAAGCAGACACCTACCCTTCTAGACTCTCAGGAGGACAGCAGCAGCGTGTGGCAATCGCAAGAGGACTTGCAATGAAACCTGAGGTCATGCTTTTCGATGAACCAACATCAGCTCTTGATCCAGAGATGATCGGTGAGGTGCTAGATGTGATGAAACAGCTGGCAAGGGAAGGAATGACAATGGTCGTTGTCACGCACGAGATGGGATTTGCCCGTGAAGTCGCGGACCGCATTGTGTTTATTGATGAAGGAAGAATTCTTGAAGAATCTACACCAGCTGCCTTTTATGAAAAACCGCGCGAGAAACGCGCTCAGCTCTTTTTAAGCCGTATTTTAAATCACTAGGGGGAATGAATTTGATGAAAAAAATGAAACGCTTTGGCCTATTACTGTTGATGACTTTCTGTATGATCGCTCTCGCTGCTTGTGGATCTGCCGAGAAAGGCTCAACTGATGCAAAACAAGGCAGCTCATTAGAAGCCATTAAGAAAGACAAAAAAATCGTTTTCGGTGTGAAAAACGATACTCGTTTATTCGGTCTAAAAAATCCTAGTAGCGGGGATATTGAAGGGTTTGATATTGATATCGCAAAAGCGATCACTAAAGAAATGCTCGGTGATGAAGGAAAAGCAGAATTTAAAGAAGTGACATCTAAAACAAGGATTCCTTTACTGCAAAAAGGAGATATTCATGCCATTGTTGCCACAATGACGATCACAGAAGAGCGTAAAAAAGAGGTCAATTTCTCAGATGTTTACTTTGAAGCAGGACAATCACTGCTTGTGAAAAAAGGCAGCGACATTCAATCGATTGATGATCTTAAAAAAGGTACGAAGGTGCTTGCAGTGAAAGGGTCCACTTCTTCTCAAAACATTCGCGAAAAAGCACCAGAAGCATCCGTTTTAGAATTTGAAAATTACCAAGAAGCCTTTACAGCCTTAAAATCAAATCAAGGGCAAGTTCTGACAACTGATAATGCAATTTTATTTGGCATGGCAGACGAAGATTCAAATTATGAGGTCGTTGGCGGAACATTTACCGATGAGCCTTATGGCATCGCTGTAAAAAAAGGCGATGAAGAGTTGACAGAAGCCATTAATAAAGCGTTAAAGGCATTAAAAGACAATGGAGAGTATGACAAGATTCATAAAAAATGGATCAAAGAATAATTAATTGACTCGATCAACCTCAACACCCTCAGGAGAGCCGCTTGCCGGCTCCTCTGTTGATTAGGAAGGAAGTGAACTGATTGCTGCGGTTTTCCATTTTAACTGAGAACTTCCATCTTTATTTAGAAGGGTTTAAATATACGATTGGTGCAAGTGTCATTGCGTTGATTGGAAGCTTTTTCATCGGTACACTCATTGCCATTATGAGAATTGCGCCACTAAGGCCGCTCAACTGGTTAGGGACGGCTTACGTGGAATTTATTCGGAATATTCCGTTATTATTGATCACCTTTGTGTTCTTTTTTGGTTTACCGGTACTTGGCATTGTGGCAGATGGCTTTACAGCAGGAACCATTGCCCTCTCCATTTATACGTCTGCTTTTATCGCTGAAGCCATTCGTGCAGGTATACAAGCTGTACCGCTTGGACAAATGGAAGCAGCTAGAGCTTCTGGTCTGTCATATGGCGGAACGATGCGATATATTATTCTGCCGCAGGCAATCAAAATTGTCATTCCACCACTTGGGAATCAATTTATCAATCTTGTGAAAAACTCGTCTATTTTAGGTGTCATTGCAGGGTTTGATCTGATGTACCAAGGAGACCTTATCGCTTCGAGAACGTTTGTGACATTTGATGTATACATCTTTGTTGCCATGTTCTATCTTCTATTGACCATTCCGCTTAGTCTAGGCGTTGGTTATTTAGAAAAAAGATTAGCCCGAAGCCACTAGAAAGGAGGAAACACAATGGATTTTATAGGTGCCTACCAGCCCGATCATCTCGCCTTTTTACTTGAAGGATTTGCTGTCACCTTAAAAGTGGCTTTTATCTCCATCATTTTAAGCTTTATCATCGGATTAGTCGTTGGCACATTGAGGTTCGCACAAATCCCTATTTTATCAAAGGTGCTTGCGGTCATTGTGGAAACCGTTCGGAACCTGCCGCTTTTGCTGATCATCTTTTTTACGTATTTCGCCCTGCCTGAAATCGGCATTAAGCTGAGCATTACAGCCTCTGCCATTGCGGCTTTAACCGTGTTTGAATCCGCCATGCTGTCAGAAATTATTCGCAGCGGATTAAAATCAATTGATAAAGGACAAATCGAAGCGGCCAGATCCTCTGGTTTAACCTATATTCAAACATTAAAAATGATTATCATGCCACAGGCGTTACGCCGAATGGTCCCGCCGATTGTCAGTCAATTTATTTCTCTTTTAAAAGATACATCGCTTGCCGTTGTGATTGCCCTTCCAGAGTTATTGCATCACGCGCAGATTTTAAATGGTCAAAGCCAATCTTATTTACTTCCTATTTTCCTCTTGGCCGCCATGATGTATTTTGTTGTGAACTTCAGCTTGTCTATACTTGCACGGAGATTAGAGTACAGGCAGGCATAAAAAAAGGACATCCGCTCATGGTGGATGTCCCTTTTTGTTTAAAGCATTCGCATAACTCGTTTTCTCATCTTTTTCATATCCCGCTTAGATGGCATATCATATCGACTTGCAAAGTGATATGCGAGTGCACCTGCACCAAGCGTTAATAGTGAAGAAGTCATTTTGCCCATTCGAAATTCCCCCTTAACACTTATAGTTGAATTGAACGTTCATCGTCACTAAACAGGTCATCTAAACTGCTTAGTGTACCGTCTTCCTCCACTTGGTGAGTAGATATTTTGCCTTTTGACAGTGTCAATTCAATAAAACAGCCCCAGCAATAATATTGATTGACCCCAATTTTTCCGATGTCTTTACATTTGCAATTTGGGCAAATGAGCATACTCAGCACCTCTTTACGTTCGGTTTAGAACAAGTGCTTCCTTTTGAACATCCATCAAGGTTCCGGCAGCATGCAGCTGCTTTCGAATCCCTGATAGCTCTGTAAAGAAGCCGTCCGAGAGTTCATATGCTACGATTGTGCCCGAATTTGTACAAAAGTATACATCTTCCAAAACACCTAATGTTTCACCATCTGGCGTACGGATCATTTTCTTTTTTAATTTCGAAAAGAAGAAGGATGGGGCGGAGGTATCTATCTCGATGCCCTTCTGGCAGCTCACATATAGACCTTTGTCTGTCAGTTTGTCGCCAGCTGAGAATGGAATGAAAGCACAGTCTTTCTTTTTCCCATCTAAAACATATCCCCCGCAGCTGCCGCCGGCTAAAAAGCAAATATCTTTGATCGCCCCAAGTGAATGAGACAGCTCGTCTGTATAGATCGTCAGTCCTTCAAGCTCTCGACATGTTCTCAAAATGTGATCAACCACCTTTTCGGAACAGTCTTATCGTGTGCGTTTCCTCTATGACTCATACGAAGAAATGGCTTCCATGAAGGAAGCCATTTACTCTTGCATAAAATCAAACGGGGTGATTCCCTCCATGCCAATATTGGCATCGTGTACGCTGAAAGGAAGTTCTTTTTGGAGGGCTGCTAACTCAGCGTCCATGATTTCTTCCGTTTCAGTAAGACGCATGGTTAAAGATGTTTGTCTGAGGGAGTCTTCATTATTTTTCACGCCCCACTCTAATGCTGATTCCTCACCGCACAAAATTAAAAACTTTTTACTTCGTGTAATGGCCGTGTAAAGCAAATTTCTTCGAAGCATTCGATAATAACTTCTCACGACTGGCAGCACCACGATTGGGAATTCACTGCCCTGAGATTTATGAATCGAGCAACAATAAGCGTGTGTAAATTGATGAAAATCTTTTTTCGTAAACGTGATTTCGTTTCCATCAAAGGAGATGACCGCCATATCTTCTTTTTCCGTGTTTTCTTTCGCATAAAAGATCGAGACAATTTCGCCAATATCTCCATTAAAAATGTTATTCTCCGGCTGATTGACAAGCTGAAGTACCTTATCACCTGTCCGGTAGACGACATCACCAAATGGAATCTCTCTTCCTTTTGGCTTTTTAGGATTCAAAATTTGCTGAAGCATTTTATTCAGTTCATTAATGCCTGCTTTTCCTTTATACATCGGGGCAAGCACTTGTATGTCCTTTGCTGAATAACCCTTTTGCGCAGCATTGCTGACCACTTTCTCGATGACTTCTTTCATTTGGTCACTAGAGCATTGAATAAAGGATCGATCCTTCGAGCGTGCAGTAATATCCTTTGGCAATACACCATTTTTCATATCATGCGCAAGTTCAACAATTGTTGAACCGTCTGCCTGCCGGTAAATATCAGTTAGTGTCACTGCCGGTATAGCTTGTGAAGCAAGCAGGTCTCTTAACACTTGACCAGGTCCGACAGATGGAAGTTGATGTTCGTCTCCAACCATAATGACTTGAATATGATCTGGGATCGCCTTAAACAAATGGTTCGCCAGCCAAATATCCAGCATACTCGATTCATCAATGATGACAAGTTTTCCTTCAATCGGCTGGTCTTCATCATGTGAGAAGCCTTCTGATCCATTCCAGCCTAGCAGCCGGTGAATGGTCACAGCAGGAAGTCCAGTGGATTCGGTCATTCGTTTCGCAGCACGTCCAGTTGGTGCGGCAAGCACGAACGGAAATGCTTCATCTTTTTTATAATCACCCGGGTCAAGAGATACGCCGTGAAGATCGCTGTAAAGCTCGACAATCCCTTTAATGACTGTCGTTTTCCCTGTACCCGGTCCGCCTGTTAAAAGCAGCATTGGAGACATGAGTGCCTTTTGAATGGCTTCTTTTTGGGTTGGTGCATACTGGACACCAAGCCGTTCCTCCAGTTCACCGAGTGCAAGCAGAAATTCTGATTCAGGAAATTGATCTGCATATTCCGTTTGAGCGACAATTTTTTGAATGCGTTTTGCCACACTTTGCTCCGCATAAAAGAGCGACGGATGATAACAGCGCTCATCTTCAATAATCATTTCTTTCCCTTCACCAAGTGCAATGATCTGATTGGCAACGTCCATTTCAGTCACTTTGTAGTCATTGCCGGTTTGATTCAGCAGTTTACGGGTTTCGACGATCAGATCTTTCGTTTGTATGTACGTATGACCGTCCTGCAGGCTTGCTGTCTCAACGGTATACAAAAGGGCTGCACGAATGCGGTCTGGATCATTTCCAGATATCCCTGTTCTAGCGCCGAGTTCATCTGCTTTAATAAATCCAATCCCCTCGACGTCTTTGACGAGCTGATAAGGGTTTTCTTCAATTTTTTGCAACGTTTCACTCTCGTATACTTGGTAAATCTTCATGCTAAGCTGAGGACCAAAACCATATTGATTCAGGCTAATCATGATTTGCTCAAGCCCTTGATGCTCTTGAAGTGCGGCAGCCAGCTTATCGGCCTTCTTTTTTGACAGGCGAGGGACGTCATACAACACAGACGGATCACGCATAATTTGATGAAGCGTCTGATTGCCAAGCTTGCCGACGATTTCTTCCGCCGTCTTTTTTCCAATCCCTTCAAACAAGTCACTAGAGAGATAATGAATGATGCCTTGCTTTGTTGTAGGGACTTCCTTTTGAAAATGAGTGGCTTGAAACTGCTCGCCAAACTTCGGATGACTTGTGACCTTGCCATAGAAGGTGTAGGTTTCATCCTCATGAAGTGCTGGGAAGTAGCCTGTGACAGATGCTGTTTTTTCCTCTAAATTCTCTGATGTTTCAATGACTTTTACTTTTAACACCGAGTATAAATTACTTTCGTTATGGAAAATAACGGCTTGAACCGTCCCTTTTAAAAACGGTTCGTCTTCAAGCTTCATTTGATCTGGATGTTCCTGCACAGGTCTTCCCTCCTTCCGGTTATTCTGCCTCTTGAATCAGCTTTTGCGCATGCAATGCAAGCATATGATCAGGCTGCACGTCAATGGCTTTTCCTAGCATTTCAAGCGCTTCGTCCTTTTTCTCTAAATACGCATACGCAACGCCTGCATTATAAAAGGCGTCTGCATGCTGCGGATCTCGCATAATCACTTCAGTAAAGACTGCGACCGCTTCCTCCAGCAGATGTTCATTCGCTAAGCACATGCCAAATTGAAATCTTGCTTCGTTGTCTTCTTCGTTTAGCTCAACTGCACGCTGAAGATAAGGCATCGCAAGCTTTGGCTGCTCTAATTTCATCAGTGTCTGCCCTAACATATAAAACAAATCACTGTTTTCCATTCCAGCTTGTAGCGCTTGCTCAAAATAGTCTTTCGCTTTCATAAAGTCTTCTTTCATCGTATAGACATTTCCTGCCCCGTAATAGGCTGCAGCTGCTGTATGATCAAGTTCAATGGCTTTTTGAAAGAAGTTCAAAGCACGTTCAAATTCATGAACGCTTGAAAGTAAGTTCGCAAAGTTGATATATGGAACCGGGTCCTTTGGGCTTTCTTCAATGGCTTTCGTAAAAGCTTCAGCTGCCTGTTCGATGTTCCCTTGATTTAAAGCTTCAATACCGATTTCGTTATGATTCATTCGCTCTCTTCATCCTTTCATTAAAAAACCTCAACAGCGACGTTGAGGTTTTTAACACATGTTACACATACGACAGCTTTTGGCCATCTTTAAAGACATCGTCAATGGTCCCGCCGCCAAGACATTCTTCGCCATCATAAAAAACAACAGCTTGTCCTGGAGTGACAGCACGAACGGGTTCATCAAAGATCACCATTGCTTCCTGCTCACCTGTCATTTTGACTTTTACATGATGGTCTTCTTGACGGTATCGGAATTTCGCTGTGCATGTGAGTTCACCGTTTTCGCCGACAATATGAGGACGAGTCCAGCTGATGTTAACAGCTGAAATACTTTCAGAGTATAAAAGCGGATTGTGGAAGCCTTGTTCAACAAATAAGATATTTTTCTCTAAGTCCTTCCCAACAACAAACCACGGATCACCGCTTCCGCCAATGCCAAGTCCTTGGCGTTGACCGATCGTGTAATACATGAGTCCATCATGTTCACCTTTTACTTCTCCGTCCATTGTCTGCATCACACCGGGCTGTGCAGGCAAATATTGGCTAAGGAACGTTTTAAAGTTTCTTTCCCCAATAAAGCAGATGCCCGTAGAATCTTTTTTCGTTGCTGTTGCGAGCTCTGCTTCTTTCGCTAATTCACGCACTCTTTTTTTCTCTAAATCGCCGATTGGGAACAACACTTTTTCAAGCTGTTCTTGAGTCAGCTGATTCAAGAAATAAGTTTGGTCTTTGTTTGTATCAAGACCTCTTAGCATTTTCACTTCATCGCCGGTTCTGTCGACACGGGCATAGTGGCCTGTTGCCAAATAATCCGCTCCAAGCGACAATGCATGCTCAAGAAATGCTTTGAACTTAATTTCTTTATTACACATGACATCTGGATTCGGCGTTCTGCCTGCTTTATATTCATCAAGAAAATATTGAAACACTTTGTCCCAATACTGTTTCTCGAAATTCACTGCATAATATGGGATTCCAATCTGGTTACAAACACGAATGACATCCTCATAGTCCTCCGTTGCTGTACATACACCATTTTCATCTGTGTCATCCCAGTTTTTCATAAATATGCCGATCACATCATAGCCTTGCTCCTTTAACATGAGCGCAGCAACTGATGAATCGACGCCTCCGGACATACCGACCACAACTCTTGTGTCTTCAGGTCTTTTTGTCATCTTCATCAACTCCAATTTCAATGAAACAACGTGCGCGTTTCGTTCTTCAGGTGCCTAGCTGTTTCATTTTTCACACACGAACAAAAGGGGAGCATTTATTTGGCTAGGCGTTTCACGACAGCCGCTATCTTATGCGCCGCCTGCTTCACATGTTCCTCTTCATTTCCAAGACCGAAGCTTATTCTGACTGAGGATGTCAGCTCTTTTGCTTCTTCACCATACATGGCGCTTAATACGTGCGAAGGAAGGACAGATCCAGCCGTACATGCTGACCCGCTTGAAACAGCAATCCCTTCCATATCTAAGTTCACAAGTAACGATTCAATGGAAACGCCCGGGAAGTGGACATTTAAAATGTGCGGCAATGTCTCTTTCGGATGTCCATTGATAGAGAAATTGAGTGATTCCTCTTCGAATACTTGCAGCATCGCTTCTTTGAGCTTACCATAATGCACTGCTTTTTCTCTTCTGTTTTGCTTTGTTAATTGAACTGCTTCTGCAAGCCCAATGATTCCCGCCACATTTTCAGTGCCAGCACGGCGTTTTCTCTCTTGTTCTCCTCCGAATAGCTGCGGTGAAAGTTTTACACGCTCATTCACGTATAAAAAGCCTGTTCCCATCGGGCCATTTAGTTTATGACCGGACGCAGATAAGAGGTCGATATGAAGTTCTGTGACATCAATTGATATTGTCCCAAATGCCTGTACAGCGTCTGTATGAAAATAAGCAGTGTGTTCGTGTAAAAGTTGACCAATTTCTTTAATTGGCTGAATCACACCCGTTTCATTATTGCCGTACATGATAGTCACAAGAATTGTATCGTCTCTTAGTGCTTGTTTTAATTGATCAAGATGAATCAATCCAGTGTGATCCACATCTAAATACGTCACATCAAAACCAAGCTTCTCTAGTCGCTCGCATGTATGCAGCACTGCATGATGCTCAGTTTTTGTTGTGATGATATGTTTTCCTTCATGCTGCCTTGCCATTGCCACACCTGTAATGGCCAAGTTGTCTGCCTCTGTTCCTCCGCTTGTGAGGATGATCTCCTGCGGCTTACAGTGTAATTCTCCTGCAATGAATTCCCTTGCTTCATCGAGCCACTTTCTTGCCTCGCGCCCATATGAATGAATACTAGAGGGATTGCCAAATATCTCTGTAAAGTAAGGCATCATCTTGTCCACAATTCGCTGATCCATCGGCGTTGTAGCTGCATGATCTAAATAGATACGTTCCATTTCCGGTACACCTCTGATCTAAATATAGAACATATACGCCTCTTGATCCTCGTCATCTTTATAGCTTGCCAAGTCTTCAAGAGTTGTATTGTCCAGTACGTCTTTTACTGCATCACGAATACGAATCCAAAGTGCACGCTTTGCTGGTTCTTCGTTTTCGATCACTTCAACAGGACTAATAGGTCCTTCTAATACACGAATAATATCACCGGCTGTAATCTCGTTTGGCTCATGGGCAAGCACATAGCCGCCATACGCTCCGCGGATACTTTTCACAAGACGTGCATTGCGAAGTGGTGATACAAGCTGCTCTAAATAATGCTCAGACAAATCATTGTTTTGAGCGATTGATTTTAATGATGTAGGGCCTTCGCCATGTTTTTTGGCTAATTCGATCATGATCGTCAGACCATATCTGCCTTTAGTAGAAATTTTCAAGTTAAACACCTCTGCGTTTTCTATTTCTATGTCATCAATTATTTTTCTGATTTCATATACGCTTATATAGACCAAAAGCAATTATATCATACTTTTAGCCAACTTTCATTTGCGGGTTCTGAGCTCAAAACGAGGACGCATCCCTTTTCTATTTGAAGAAATTTCGGTACTCTATACAAACAAGACATTGCTTTAGGAGAGATAATCATGAAACCTTTAGCGTATCGGATGCGCCCAAGTCATATTGGAGACATTATTGGGCAGGAGCATCTCGTTGGGGAAGGTCAAATTATTAGACGAATGGTCGAGGCAAAACATTTGTCCTCGATGATTTTATACGGACCGCCGGGAATCGGCAAAACATCCATTGCAACTGCAATCGCTGGCAGTACAAGCATTGCCTTCCGTACATTGAATGCGGTGATTCATAACAAAAAAGATATGGAAGCTGTCGCCGCTGAAGCGAAAATGAGTGGTCAGGTCATCTTGATTTTAGACGAAGTCCACAGACTCGATAAAGGGAAGCAGGATTTCCTTCTTCCGTATTTAGAAAATGGCATGATCATTTTAATTGGCGCGACAACAGCTAATCCGTATCATGCGATTAACCCAGCCATCCGCAGCCGGACACAAATATTTGAGCTGAAGCCGCTGGAAACAGAGCAAATTAAAGTTGCATTATCTCGAGCTTTACAGAATGAACATCGCGGGCTTGGCGGTTATTCGGTCAAAGTTGATGAGGAGGCAATGAATCATTTTGCAAATGGATGCGGAGGAGATGTGCGTTCCGCTTTAAATGCGCTCGAACTAGCCGTCTTATCGACAAAAGCGGATGAATCTGGACAGATCACGATCACTCTAGCTGCAGCAGAAGAATGTTTACAAAAAAAGAGCTTCTCGCATGATAAAAACGGTGATGCCCATTATGATGTCCTCTCGGCTTTTCAAAAATCCATTAGAGGATCTGATGCAGATGCTGCGCTGCATTACCTTGCAAGACTCATTGAAGCGGGAGACCTTGAAAGCATTTCGAGACGATTACTTGTGATGGCTTATGAAGATATTGGCCTAGCCAGTCCGCAGGCAGGGCCACGTGTGTTAAGCGCTGTTCAAACAGCTGAGAGAGTTGGTTTTCCAGAAGCACGAATTCCACTCGCTAATGCCGTGATTGAACTGTGTCTTTCTCCAAAGTCAAACTCCGCTTACCAAGCGATTGATGCGGCACTGCATGATATTCGCACGGGGAAAATTGGTGAAGTTCCCGTTCATTTAAAAGATGCCCACTATAAAGGAGCAGCAGCACTTGGAAGGGGCGCCGATTACTTATATCCGCACGATTATGAAAATGGCTGGGTGAAGCAGCAATATTTACCTGACCCGCTGAAAAACAAGCAATATTATGAACCAAAGCAAACTGGAAAATTTGAAGGTGCACTAAAGCAAGTGTATGAAAATTTAAGACGGCAAAAATAAAAAAAAGCCCCCTGCTCTAAGCAGGCGGGCTGTTTATTTATCTTTCACACGTGTAATCGGAATGTCTTTTAACAGTTTCATAATGACATGACCACCCATGATCAGTCCAGCCACAGATGGAACAAACGCATTGGATGATGGCGGCATTTGTGCCTTACGAATTTTCGCTTCATCATTTCCAACTTCTTTTCTCACATCTTCACGAATGACAATCGGACTTTCATCAGAGAAAATAACTTCAATTCCCTTACGAATGCCTTCCTTCCGCAGGCGTGTTCTGACGACTTTCGCAATTGGGTCTGTATGTGTTTTCGAGATGTCATCAATTTTAAAGCGTGTCGGATCTGTTTTATTTGCAGCACCCATACTCGAAATAATGTTCACATCGCGTTTCAGGCACTCTTTCATTAAATGAATTTTATAATGAATTGTATCTGATGCATCAATGACATAATCAAGTGGATACTCAAAGAATTGTTCATATGTTTCTTCTGTATAAAACATTTTGAGCGCAACAACTTCACATTCTGGGTTAATGTCAGCAATTCTTGCCTGCATTAAGTCAACTTTAGGCTGACCAACCGTTGATAGCAGAGCTGGCAGCTGCCGGTTTACATTTGTAATATCAATATCATCTTTATCAACAAGAACAATACGGCCAACACCTGAACGAGCAAGAGCTTCTACTGCAAAAGAACCTACGCCGCCTACTCCAAGCACTGCAACTGTACTGTTTTTTAATATATTTAAGCCTTCCTTGCCAATGGCAAGCTCGTTTCTTGAAAACTGATGTAACAAGTGCCTCACTCCACCTTTATTTAAAATGAATCGAAAGAATCATATCATATTCAGCGTTCTCCGTCATCCTTCTCAAATAGAAAAAAACACAAAAAAGTCCCGATCACGCCGCCAGCTTTTCCTTCGTTTTGAACCCCGCACCATGCAGGTGGGTGCTTTCTCCCTCACTTTATAAGTCCTCAGAAGAGGCATTTATGCAGAAAGGAAAGGCAAGCTCCCGTAGAAAAAAATGTTCGGTCAAAACTAGGTAACCACCGTACGTATCAGGACTTTATTTATTGGTTGATGAAAGCATATCATAGGCATGTCCCTTTTTCAAGCGTTTACATGCCTATAAACATGCGCCTATTTTACTGTTTTACTTTTGTTTTAATAGCCAAACTCAGTTCATCTAGCTGCGCTGCGCTTACAGTGCCAGGAGCATCTGTGAGAACACAACTTGCACTTGCCGTTTTCGGGAACGCAATGGTATCTCTTAGGTTAGATCGGCCGGCAAGCAGCATCACTAAGCGGTCAAGTCCAAGCGCAATTCCGCCGTGCGGAGGCACACCATGCTCAAATGCATCAAGAAGGAAGCCGAACTGATCGTACGCTTCTTCTTTAGAAAAGCCAAGTAAACCAAACATTTTCTCTTGAATGTCCTTTTCAAAAATACGAATAGAACCTCCGCCAAGCTCATAGCCGTTCAGCACAAGATCATACGCTTGAGCTTTCATATCTTCTGGACTTGTTTCAATTAATTCAAGATCATCACGAACTGGCATTGTGAAAGGATGATGAGCAGCATAGAAGCGGCCTTCTTCTTCATCTTTTTCAAGGAGCGGCCAGTCGACTACCCATAAGAAATTGAAGACAGACTCATCGATGAGTTTAAGCTCTTTGCCAAGTTTTAAACGAAGTGCGCCAAGCGCATCATGGACAACAGACGTTTTGTCAGCGACAAAAAGTAAAAGGTCGCCTTCTTCAACTTGAAGCTGTTCTTTTAATTCTGCTTGTTTTGACTCATCAAAGAATTTAGCGATTGGTCCTTTTAACTCTGTCCCTTCAGCTTTTAGCCAAGCGAGACCTTTTGCACCATAGTTCGCTGCAAATGCACCAAGTGCATCGATGTCTTTTCTTGAGTAGTTTGCTGCAGCCCCTTTGACATTAATGGCTTTGACAGCTCCGCCATTGTTTACAGCACCGCTGAAGACTTTGAAATCTGAGTCTTTTACCGTGTCTGAAATGTTGACAAGCTTCATGTCAAATCGGGTATCTGGCTTGTCAGAACCATAGGAATTCATCGCTTCATCGTACGTCATACGAGGTAATGGCAATGTCAGGTCAACGCCTTTGACATCTTTCATCACCTTTGCCATCATCTCTTCAGCAAGCGTCATGATGTCTTCTTGGCTCATAAAGGACATTTCAATATCGACTTGTGTAAATTCCGGCTGACGGTCAGCACGCAAGTCTTCATCTCTAAAGCAGCGAGCGATTTGATAGTAGCGGTCCATCCCAGACACCATGAGCAATTGCTTAAATAATTGCGGAGACTGCGGCAGCGCATAGAATTCTCCTTCGTGTACACGGCTTGGCACAAGATAGTCACGCGCACCTTCTGGCGTACTTTTTGTTAAAATTGGCGTTTCAATGTCTAGAAAGCCGTGATCATCTAAGAAATGGCGGAATGCTTTTGTGACTTCATGTCGCATTTTCATCGTTTCAAACATCGCAGGGCGGCGAAGATCTAGGTAGCGATATTTTAAGCGCACATCTTCTGATACCTCATCTGCTTGATCAGAAATCACAAATGGAGGCGTCTTGGCTTCATTTAAAACAGTGACTGTGTCGACTTGAATTTCAATTTTGCCTGTTTTTAAATTTGGGTTGATCGTGGCTTCTTCTCTTGCGACCACTGTCCCTTTAATATCAAGGACATATTCATTCCGAATCGATTCTGCTGTCTCAAGAGCCTCTTTTGATTGGTCTGGATGAAAGACAACTTGCACAATGCCTGTACGATCACGCAGGTCAATAAAGATTAATCCGCCAAGGTCACGACGTTTTTGTACCCATCCTTTTAATACAACGGTTTGACCGATTTGGTCTTCTGTTACTTCTCCACAATAAAAAGTTCTACCAAACACAAACATTCCACTCCTTCTTTACGCTTTCTGGTGGGCTTTCATCATTTGAATCAGCTCATCAAGCTTCACTTCAATTTGTTCACCCGTTGTCGTATCTTTTACGTTTACAATTTGCTGCGCTAGCTCATCTTCACCAAGAACTGCAATAAACTTGGCTTTCAAGCGGTCTGCCGCTTTAAATTGTGCTTTTAGCTTTTTCCCTGTATAGTCCATTTCACTTGAAATGCCTTCTTTTCTTAGGCGATTCAATAAGCCAACAGCATAATCTTTTGCTTGATCTCCTAATGCCGCAATATATAAATCAATGCCGTCTTGAACAGGAAGCTCAATCTTCTCTGCATCAATCGCTGATAGGAAACGTTCAATACTCATCGCAAAGCCGATACCTGGTGATTCAGGACCGCCAATTCCTTCAACAAGTCCATCATAACGGCCGCCGCCGGCTAATGTTGTGATCGCGCCAAAGCCTTCTGCATTACTCATAATCTCAAAGGCAGTGTGATTGTAATAATCAAGACCGCGCACTAAGTTCGGATCGACGACATATTCAATGCCTAGATCGGTTAAGTATTGTTTTACTTTTTCAAAATAAGTCCGTGATTCTTCATTTAAGTAATCTTGAATGGATGGTGCCGTTGCCATCAGTTCGTGATCGCGGTCCTTTTTACAATCAAGAATACGCAATGGATTTTGATGTAAACGAATTTGGCAGTCGTGACAGAATTCATCAATTCTTGGTTCAAAGTGCTCGACAAGTGCTTGACGGTAATCTGCACGGCTTTCTTTGTCACCAAGGCTGTTAATGACGAGTTTTAAGTTGGAAAGACCTGCTTTCTCATACACACTCATCGCTAATGAAATGACCTCTGCATCAATGGCAGGATCTTTTGAACCGATCGCTTCAATTCCGAATTGATAAAATTGACGATATCTTCCCGTTTGTGGACGCTCATAGCGGAACATTGGTCCAATGTAGTACAGCTTTGTAGGCTGTGCAGGCTGTGCAAACAGTTTATTTTCAACATAAGAACGGACAGTCGAAGCTGTTCCTTCTGGGCGAAGTGTGATGCTACGTCCTTTTTTGTCTTCAAATGTGTACATCTCTTTTTGAACGATATCTGTTGACTCGCCTACTCCTCGTGCAAACAGTTCTGTATGCTCAAAAATCGGTGTGCGGATTTCTTTGTATTGAAAGGCTGCACATGTATCTCTCGCAATTTGTTCAACATACTGCCAGCGTTCTGATTCTCCCGGTAAAATATCCTGTGTGCCTCTTGGAATATTAAAACTCATCTTTCGTCCTCCTACGACCATCATTCATTTTTTATGTGGACATATAAAAAACCCCCGCCTCTACTATGTGTATAGTAGGGACGAGAGTTATACCCGTGGTGCCACCCTAGTTGGAACATGATCTAGCCATGTTCCCGCTCAAATCCTTAACGCAGATTCACGTTCTCCGCCTAATGACTCATTTTTTGAGTGTTCAGCAGGAAACCTACAGAGTGTTCTTTCGTGATAAATGCCATGCGGATTCGCTTTCAGCCTAAGGCGATTCCTCTCTGCTCACGCAATTTACCCTACTATTCTCTATCATCAGTTCCACATTTTAAATTTTCAAGTGTGTTGATTTATATTATAATAAGGTCGGTGCTGCCACTCTGTCAACCCTTGCCGTGTCTCTTTTTCTTTTCCAGCTCTTCTTTTGATGTGCATCCGTATTCAGATGCTGTTTCTTCAAGGAAGCCTGGTTGATCCATTTCGTCGTGCTGCCAGCGGTCGATATCACGATGTCCATTATATTGCACTCGTCCTAATTTTCTGCTTAATCTCATGTTTGTACATCCTTTTATCACATTTTTATTTAGTATAAACAGATTGATTCAATTTTATTAGGGAAACTGCAAGGAATTCATCCATTACATAACGAATTAACATTCATCGGTTTTACAAGGGAGGGGAAAACACCGTTTTGAATCTGAAAACACACCATCACATGATGTTGCTGCTCACCTGTTTTGTCCTCATTGCCAGCACTTGGCCAATGACACATGCGACGGCTCAAACAGATCAAGCTGTCGTTGCAACAGATGAAATCAATGTGCGAACCGGACCTGGTTTAAGCTACGGGATCGCAGCAGTTGTGAAACGAGGAGAAAGCTACCCGATTCTCACTGAACAAGGAGAATGGGTACAGATCGGTCTATCGAACGGACAAAAAGGCTGGGTCGTCTCATGGCTGATTACCAAGTCATCTGATGCACAAAAGCCTGCTAAGCAAAAGACGCAAGGTCAAAGTACGCAAGGAAGCAGTTCAATTACGTCAACAGCCTCTGACCTTCGCATTCGGACAGGCCCAGGGACTTCCTATCAAGTCATTGGCACTTTCCCGCAGGGCGCTTCCGCTAAAAAGCTGGACACAAGCGGCGAATGGACAAAAATATCGTACAAACAAGCGGAAGGCTGGGTCCACTCTGATTATATTTCTGGCGGACAAAACGCTTCTTCATCCAGTTCAGCTGAGCCCGCTCGTTCTAAACAGTCCGGCACAGTTGGCGTATCAAGCTTGAATGTTCGAAAATCGGCGGCACCAAACGCACAAGTGGCCGCTTCACTTTCCCGCAACACTCAAGTCACCATTTTACGGGAGCAAAATGGCTGGTATGAAATCGAAGCAAAAGGCGTTAAAGGCTGGGTTGCAAGTTATTATATTGTCTCAAACCAAGGAACAAGTGCAGCACCTGAAAAGAATTCATCCTCTTCGTCATCTCATCAGAAAGCGTACATCGTTTATGATGGAACGAATATTAGAAAAAGCGCTTCTACCTCTGCTGGAATTGCAGAAAGAGCAACAAAAGGAGCTGCTTATCAAATTGTTCGTACGCAAGGTGACTGGTACGAGGTGACATTATCAAACGGCGGAACAGGCTACGTGGCGAGCTGGGTCGTTCAAACAAAGAAAAATAGCAGCGAAGCACCAAGACCTCAGCAGGATTCATCGTCTGGCACTGGATCTTTAAAAGGCAAAACAATTGTTCTTGATCCTGGGCATGGCGGAAAAGACAGCGGCACGATCGGCGCAGACGGTGCATTTGAAAAGAATATCACGATCAAAACCGCTCATTTGCTGGCGGGTAAGTTAAGAGCTTCTGGAGCAAATGTCTATTTAACAAGAAGTGATGATACATTCATCAGCCTTCAATCGAGGGTTGCCACTTCACATTACCGAAATGCAGATGCATTTATTAGTCTTCATTATGATAGTTTTATGGACCAAAGTATCAGAGGGAGCACCGCATATTATTATCAAGCATCCAAAGATCAACGTTTGGCGACAAGCGTTCATACGGAAGTCGCAAAACGATCACAGATCCCTGATAAAGGAGTCAAATTTGGAGATTATTTTGTTTTAAGAGAAAACAAGCGCCCTTCCCTTTTATATGAACTCGGCTATTTAAGCAATCCTCAAGAAGAAGCGATCATTTATAGCGCCTCTTACCAAGAACGAGTGACAGAAGGAATGACAGAAGGATTAAAACAATATTTCCGATAGAAAAAAGAGGCCGCTGCGCCTCTTTTTTGTTTGATCGCAAAAGAAAAAGACTCTAAACAAACTCTCAGCAAGAGTTTATCTACAGTCTAATGTCTTTCTATTCTTTGCTGTCCATCAACATGGTGACAGGCCCCGAATTGGTCAATGAGACGTCCATCATCGCCCCAAAACGTCCAGTTTCAACATGGATGCCTTTTTCTCTAAGCGTTTCATTGAAGCATTCGTAAAGTGAATTCGCCACATCCGGTTTGGCAGCTTTCATAAAGTTCGGCCGTCTGCCTTTTCTCGTATCACCATAAAGAGTAAATTGAGATACAGACAGTACACTTCCTTTTACATCTAACAAAGAATGATTCATTTTCCCGTTTTCATCTTCAAAAATACGCAAGTGTGCGAGCTTTTCAGCTAAGTAATGCACATCTTCTTCTGTGTCTTCATGTGTAACCCCAACGAGCACCATATAGCCTTCATTGATGGCACCTGTGATCTCTTCTTCTACTTTCACAGATGCACTCGTCACACGCTGAACAACAAGCCTCATAGACGATATACTTCCTTTCTAATTCATGAATCGGCGAACAGAGTAAATGTCTTTGATTTGTTTAATGCGTTCTACCACTTTGTGCAAATGGTTAATATTTTGGATAAAGATCGCCATATGGATCGTCGCCACTTTGTTACGATCAGACTTACCAGAAACCGATGAGATGTTCGTTTTGGTTTCGTTGACTGCTTGAAGCACCTCATTAAGTAAGCCGCGTCTGTCATATCCTAATATTTCGATTTCCACATTGTATTCTTTACGGTTTCGAGCAGGCTGTTCATGCTCCCACTCAACCGGGATTAACCGTTCCTGCGCTTCTCCTGTCTTTACGTTCGGACAGTCATCACGGTGAACAGATACGCCACGGCCTTTTGTAATAAAGCCAACAATGCTATCACCAGGAACAGGATTACAACACTTAGATAAACGGACAAGCAAGTTATCAATGCCTTTCACTCGCACGCCAGCTTCTCGTTTTTTCCCGTGATATGGTTTTGACTCTACAGACACTTCTTGAACGGTTTTCTCTTGTTCTTCCTGATCTCTTTGTTTTCTTTCTTTTTCCGTTAAACGATTCGCCACTTGGAGTGCCGTAATTCCGTTATAACCGACAGCTGCATACATGTCCTCTTCATTTGAGAAATTAAATTTATCGGCCACTTTTTGCAGATTTTCAGCGGTCAAAATGTCTTTGACATCGAACTCAAGGTTTTTGATTTCTTTCTCCACAAGTTCTCGGCCTTTTTCGACATTTTCTTCACGGCGCTGTTTCTTGAAAAACTGTCTGATCTTGTGCTTCGCTTGAGAGGTTTGGGCAAGTTTGACCCAATCCTGGCTTGGTCCATAGCTATGCTTAGAAGTCAGAATTTCAATAATATCACCTGTTTTTAGCTTATGATCAAGTGTGACCATTTTACCGTTGACTTTGGCTCCGATTGTTTTATTCCCAATTTCCGAATGAATCCGGTATGAGAAATCAATTGGTACGGAACCAGACGGTAGCTCGATGACGTCTCCTTTTGGTGTAAATACAAACACCATATCAGAGAAAAGATCAATTTTTAACGATTCCATAAATTCTTCCGCATCTGTGGATTCATTTTGGAATTCAAGGATTTCTCTAAACCAAGACAGCTTCTTCTGGAAAACGGCTTCTTCCGTCGATTCTGCTGACTCTTTGCCTTCTTTATACGCCCAGTGTGCGGCAATTCCGTATTCCGCAATTTCGTGCATTTCCACTGTACGAATCTGAACTTCAAGCGGGTCCCCTTTTGGACCAATCACCGTTGTATGAAGAGACTGATACATGTTCGGCTTTGGCATCGCAATATAATCCTTAAATCTGCCTGGCATCGGCTTCCAGCATGTATGAATAATACCAAGTACCGCATAGCAGTCTTTAATGCTGTCAACCAAAATACGTACAGCCAGCAAATCATATATTTCATTAAATTGCTTATTTTGCATGACCATTTTTCGATAAATACTATAAATATGTTTCGGTCTGCCGGAGAATTCAGCCTTAATGTTCACCTCAGACACGCGGTCTTTTACTTCATTAACAACCTCGTCCAAGTATTCCTCACGTTCCGCTCGTTTGCGCTTCATGAGATTCACAATCCGGTAGTATTGCTGCGGATTTAAATAGCGGAGGGCTGTATCTTCAAGCTCCCACTTAATCTTTGAAATCCCTAATCTGTGCGCAAGCGGTGCAAAGATCTCAAGGGTTTCATTTGAAATTCTTCGCTGCTTTTCCTGCGGAAGGTGTTTGAGTGTTCTCATATTGTGAAGACGGTCTGCCAGCTTAATTAAGATGACGCGAATATCCTGCGCCATTGCAACAAACATTTTACGATGGTTTTCAGCCTGTTGTTCTTCTTGTGATTTATATTTAATCTTTCCGAGCTTTGTCACACCATCAACAAGCATGGCTACTTCTTCGTTAAAATGCTCTTTTAAATCTTCTAATGTCACATCCGTGTCTTCGACAACATCATGCAAGAAGCCGCCAGCAATGGTCGAAGGGTCCATTTCAAGATCAACAAGAATTCCCGCCACTTGAATAGGATGGATAATATAGGGCTCACCGGATTTCCGGTATTGCTCCTTGTGAGCATTTTCAGCATATTCGTATGCACGCTCTATAAATTGAATATGTTCAGCGGACAGGTATTCTCTTGCCTTATCAATGACCTGCTGCGCCGTTAAAACTTGTTCGTTCGCCATGGAATCACCTTTTTAAATGAAAACTGTATTGTAGTTTATTATCAAGAAAAATTCGATAGATGTAAAGAGAAGAAGTCCGCTAAAAGATTTTTGATAGGAAAAAAGCACCCTTCTTACTGAGTGCTTTTTGCGTAAAACTCCATTAGTATTGCATTAACGTCAAGATGTCGTAACCGTCAAGCTTCTTTCTGCCATCAAGATACGTCAGCTCAATTAAAAATGCAATCCCTGCCACAACGCCGCCTAATTCTTCAACCAGCTTGATGGATGCTTCAATCGTTCCACCTGTCGCAAGCAAATCATCTGTGATCAGTACACGCTGACCAGGACGAATTGCATCTTTATGAATCGTTAATACATCTTTACCGTATTCCAAACCGTAATCGACTTTGATGACTTCACGAGGAAGCTTTCCTTCTTTACGAACTGGGGCAAAACCTACACCAAGTGCGTATGCTACAGGGCAGCCAATAATGAATCCACGCGCTTCAGGTCCAACAATGAGATCAATGTCTCTTTCCTTCGCGTATTCAACGATTTGATCCGTTGCATAACGGTACACTTCGCCTTTATCCATTAACGTTGTAATATCTTTAAATTGTACACCTTCCTTTGGGTAGTCAGGTACAACTGTCACATATTGTTTTAAATCCATCTTTTCCTTTTCCTCCTCGTACGTCAAAGCACAGGTGAGACTTCGCTCATCATGCTATTCAGCCATTCCTTCAGCTCTTTGGCTGAGGAATATGTTAGTGTTTGATCGAGTTCCATCAATCGTTGTTTTGCTGTATAAGACGATGATGCGGTTAAATCTTTTTTAGGGGCATCACGCACTATTGACAGCACACCATTCTCTATTTTAACAAAACCGAGTTCAAAAAACACCTTTGTCATAAAAATGATTGTATCTTTTGTCCAACCTCTATGTTTGGCAAGCTCCATGCCTTGTTCTTTAATAGGAAAACTTCCCCGTTTGAACAAGAACCCATAAAACCATTTGAATTGATCACGGCTCGGGAATGAGGACATAAAGTGATCTTCTTTCCGCTGAAACACCGTATAAATTCTTGCTGGTTGTTGATTTTCTAAAAGCAGCTTGAGCAAGTGTTCATCGGCAGGAACATCGGCAAAGATCACATACTTTTCCTGCACATCAAACGTGGATACATTTTCTGCATCAATAAGGTGAATCGGAATATCCACCAGCTCCGATTGCTTTTTTGTTTCTTCGTCAAAACAGAAGACCATCGTTTTTGCTGGATCAAGTGTTGATACTTTCTTTTCCCAATCTTTTTTCCCGCGTAAATCAAACAGCTGCCATTCATCGACTCTAGCGTCTTTTAGCATGAGCTGAGGTTTCTTTCGGTTATTCCATTCATTAATCGAGACCTCGCCAACGACAGAAATTTGGCTCCCTGGGACAAGTTCTTCTTTTAGTTTGCCTTGGTGAAAACCGACACAGTCGAGCAGCTTGTCTTCGTCTTTTAGTGACATTTTAATGTGATTTTGATTGGCCCCGATCGTTCGGATGTCTTCAAGCTGGGCGTCTTCAATCATAATGAACGGCTTAGGATTCTGCATACCAAACGGGGACAGCAGTCCCACTTCTTCAATGGCTTGCACCGTCATTTCGTCCACTTTACATACTGCATCGACCCGTTGAATTGGAATAAAATCTTCTTCAGTCAACGTTTCATTTGCATATTGATTCAATCTTTCCCTAAGTAAAGGAACATCATCCGCTTGAAGTGTCATTCCTGCTGCCATCGGGTGTCCACCGAAATGCGGCAGGATGTCACGGCACTTGCTCAAATGGAAAAATAAATCAAAGCCAGAAATACTTCGTGCTGACCCTTTCGCCATCTGCGTTTCTTCGTCTATTCCAAGCACAATCGCCGGACGAGAAAATGTATCCGTCAATTTTGAGGCAACAATGCCGACAACGCCTGGATTCCAGCCAGCTTTTGCTACGACGATAGCAGACTGGTCAGCACCTGTCTCTTCGACCATTTGAATGGCTTCTTCCGTGATCGTACTCACAATTTTCTGCCGTTCTTTGTTCAATTCTTGTACAAAACGAGCGAGTTCTTCTGCTTCATCCATATCCTCAGTCATGAGAAGATGAACAGCCGGATCTGCCTGCTCAATTCGTCCAACAGCATTCAGCCTTGGCGCAATTTGAAAGCCGACCGTTTCCTCATTTGCTTCTTCAAGAGTGGCGCCTGCTTCTTTTAATAACGCTTTTAACCCAGGCCGTCTAGACTGTCGAAGCTGCATAAGACCTTTTTTGGCAATCCATCTATTTTCATCATGCAGCGGGACAAGATCCGCAATGGTACCGATTGCAGCAAGATCTAATAATTCTACTGGGAGTTTACCGAGGAGTGCATGTGCCACTTTAAACGCAACACCGACACCCGCCAGCTCTTTAAACGGATACTCACAACCAGGCTGCTTAGGATGTACAATCGCAAGTGCCTCAGGCAGTTCCTCGCTTGGTTCATGGTGATCTGTGATGATCAGGTCTAATCCTATTTCTTTTGCAATACGTGCTTCATTTACAGCAGCGATCCCTGTATCCACGGTGATGACAAGCGATGCTCCTTGCTCTTTGATATATCGGAAAGCCTGTTCGTTTGGCCCATATCCTTCTTTAAATCGATCTGGAATATAAAAGTCTACCTTCGCAGATCGTTCTTTAAGTGTATGTAAAAGTACAGAAGTACTTGTCACACCATCTGCATCATAATCTCCGAAGATCACAATCGATTCCTGCTCTTCGATCGCTTTGTTGATGCGCTCTACTGCTTCTTTCATTCCTTTTAATAAGAATGGATCATGAAATTCGGCTTTTTGATCAAATAAAAAAGACCTCGCTTCTTCTACTTCTTCGAGTCCTCTTTGTACAAGAAGTGATGCAGTCAGCGCTGAAATATTCAGATTTTCAGAGAGTGATTTCACTTTTTCTTCGCTAGGATGTTCATATTCCCAACGCATTTTGGATAATAACATAAATTCACCCCTCAACCACACTATTATACTAGAGTGGACTGAGGGGTTTCAATTTTTATTTTATGAAATTGTACTGGAAGATTATTTTTCCTTCCGGTCAAAAGACGCTGGCTGTTCTTTTAAAGGTGTGACATTCGTTTTCTTTTGAACGTCTTTGTCTACCTTTTTTGGAGAAGCAGTAGGGGCAGTCACAGTGGCTGCACGTTCAGCTTTTAATGCTTTTAATTCACGTTTCAGTTTCACAATTTGGAAAATCCCCGCAAAAGCCACAATGAGTCCGCCCATCAGAACAGAACCGATAATGACAAGGATCAGCGGCCATTCAGCCGTTCCAAATAAGTAGTCTACCTGTACAGGCCGCACGTTAATAACAGCAAATACTGAGACAATTAATACGAAAATAAATGCGAGTATGATGGTCCATTGTTGTTTATTCATCTACAAATCCCCCAAGCTTTTTCTTTTATTCTTCCCTCTTTCTTGTCCTTTTTAAACACCGAAAGAACATGGCGGAAGGTTTTCTATCAGCATGGGCGCTTAGCTGCTGAGTTTTTCTTTAATGAGGCTCTTTAATTCTTTTCTTTCTCCAGAGATGACAAGGGTGTCTCCTTCTTCAATCACCGTATCTGGTCCTGGATTTAAAATTTTCTCATGTGATTTTCTCACAATGGCGATGACTGTTACTTGATAGTTTTGGCGAACACTCAGGTCTCCGATCGTCTGGTTAACAGCTGGTGCGTTCTTTTCAATCTTAAACCATTCAATGATGAGTTCATCAATGGCCACCTCCACTGTCTCAAGCGCTTTTGGTTTATAGACCATGCCGCCTAAAATAGCCGAGATTTGTCTTGCTTCTTCATCGCTAAGCAAGATACCAGAAATACATTCTTCGTGATCATCTTCTTGAAAATGATACATCTCTCTTCTGCCGTCATCATGTGTGATAATGGCAAGCTTCTCATTATTTCTTGTGATCATTTCGGCTTTGTGACCGATACCTGGCAGTTCAGTTTCCCGAACCTTCATAACAGCCCCTCCAATGAATAAAAGCGAAATGCCCCAAACGGACACTTGCTTTCTATACTGATCTAAACGTATGTCATTATAGCAAAAGACCATTTCAAGATCAATGAAACCCGAAATGTTTTTACATATCATCTTATTGTTGTGACGATGACAAGTATGATGCATGAAAAAAAGACTGCCATGCTGGCAGTCTTTCTTGTTTAAATATCTTGTTCTGTGTCGATTTTAGCCGGCTTTTTCAGCTCACGACCTTTCCATATCAGCCAAATTTGTGCCGCAATGTAAAGGGATGAATACACCCCTGTTAATAGGCCGACAAGTAAGGCGATGGAGAAGTTTGTAATAGATGCTGAACCGAAAATGAGAAGTGCAATCACCACTACAAGTACGGTAAGCACAGTGTTCACAGAACGCGTAAAGGTTTGCTGTAAACTTAAATTCACAATGTACGATAAATCTTCGATCGTTTTCGGTTTGCGTTTCTTCATTTGCTCACGCACCCTGTCGAAGGTGACAATCGTGTCATTGATTGAGTACCCAATGACCGTGAGTATCGCTGCAATGAAGGTGACATCCACCTCTAAGCGCGTAATACTAAAGAAGGCAACGATAAAGAATGCATCGTAAAGCAGAGAGATTATCGCTGCAATCGCCATTTTATACTCAAATCGGACGGATACATATAAGATAATCCCGATCGAAGCAATGATGACAGCGTATAATGCGTTACGAGCAAGCTCTTTTCCGACCGTCGGAGACACTGTACTTACGTTAGGCTCCGTTCCGTATTTATCTTTGAAATAATCTTTCACTTCAGCAATTTTTTCTTTATTCGGAACACCGACAAATCGAGCTGCTGCTTGATTTTCTTTTTGCCCCGATAACACAACACTGTCTGTCTCAAGGTCTAGCTTTTTAAAATCTTGCTCCACCTGTTCTGTTGACAGTTTATGGTCACTTTGAATATCAACTCTAGTACCGCTTGCAAAGTCAATACCTGCATTGAGCTTGAAGATTGACAGCACAATGATTCCAGCAATGGTAATGGCTGCTGAGAAAATCATAAAGCCTTTACGTTTGCTGACGAAATCCCATTTATCAAATGGTGTTTTCGGTTCAGTATTTTCAGTTGTTTCATGAATATCAATGATGTCTTTCTGACGAACACCAAACCAGCCTTTTCTGCGATCGAGATAACGGCTTTCTACAAGTAAGCCAAGAAGGAATCTTGATAGGAAGACAGCCGTGATAAAGCTTGTCAAAATCGATAGGATAAGCATGGTTGCAAACCCTTTGACAGAGCTTGTTCCAAAGAAGAATAGAACCCCGCCGGCAATAATACTTGTTAAGTTTGCATCAAAGATCGTGGCAAACGATCTGCGGTTACCCGATCTGAAAGCAGAACGGACAGATTTACCGAGCTTGAGCTCTTCTTTAATCCGCTCATACGTAATAATGTTGGCATCGACAGCCATCCCTACCCCAAGAATCAATGCAGCGATTCCAGGCAGTGTCATGACCGCCCCCATCCAGTCAAAGACTTGCAGTGTGATATAGATATAAGCTGACAGTGTAATGACAGCAACAAGACCTGGTAATCGGTAATAAAACAGCATGAATAAGAAGATAAATGCTATTCCTACAATTCCTGCGAAGACTGTTTCGTTTAGTGCTTGCTCACCAAACTGTGCACTCACAGATGTTGAATATTTTTCGGTTAATTTTACTGGCAATGCGCCGGCATTTAAAATGCTCGCAAGGTCTTTTGCCTCTTGAACCGTAAAGTTTCCTTCGATTTGTACGTCACTGCTGTTAATTTCTTGGTTTACATTCGGCGCAGATACATACTTATGATTTGATTTAGAGACTTCTTTTTTGAAGGAATCTCCCTTATGATAATCAAGCCAAATGACAAGCTGATTGTTTGGTGCCATCGCCGCTACTTTTTTTGTCACGTCACCAAACTTTTTCGCATCCTTTAGTTTGACCGTCACGATCGGCTCATTCGTTTGATTGAATGTTTGTTTTGCACCATTTTCAACAAGATCAGATCCGTTTAGAAGCTCTTTGTCATTCGTATCTCTGAAGGAAAGCTGTGCTTCAGTCGATAGAATCTCCCGTGCTCTGTTTTGATCTTTTACACCCGCAAGCTGTACGCGGATACGGTTGTTTCCTTCAATCGAAATGTTCGGCTCACTGACTCCAAGCACGTTGGCTCTTCGGTTTAAAGCCTCTACTGTACTGACGAGAACACCATTTGTGATCTTGTCTTCTTTTTTCACTGGGTGTACATCATACAGAACCTCAAATCCACCCTGTAAGTCCAGCCCTAGCGTCATATCTTTCGCAACGGGCTTCGTTAATAAGCCCACACCAGTTCCGATTAACAGAACCACTAAGAAAAACGCAAGTATGCGCCCTTTTTTCATTATGTATTTCCTCCTTAAACACCTGAATCCATTTAGATGGCTTATTTCAACAGTTCGTCCAGCATATTCTTGCCATCTTCACTGTCCAAAAAAGCAGACGTTTTGAACGACTGAACGGTTGCATAGTTCATAAATTCGCCAATTTTCACAGATAAAATATCTGCAACCATTTCATGAATCGGATACTCTTGTTTTTTCTTCCACTTCTTATTCTCTAAGTATGACCATAATTCCTCTAAATCTACATCTTTATAGCCCAAAACGATGAATTCTTCAAGCTTACTGAACAGAAAAGGCTTTAGATGGTCTTTGTATATAGCAGCCGGATGTTGTGTCATTGTGAGGCTCCCCCTTTTCAGTTTTTTATCGAGAGACTTGTCATGCTTGGACGATATACACGCATATCTTATTGTATATGATTCTATGTCGTTTGAGAAGGCAGGTGATCTGTGATTTGACGAAGCAAACGTTTTTAAAAGGGACGATTATTTTAATTTTAGCAGGTTTTATTACAAGAATATTGGGTTTTGTCAATCGAATTGTGATTGCAAGGTTCATTGGTGAAGAAGGCGTAGGGCTTTATATGATGGCAGCGCCTACCTTTTTTCTCGCCGTGACGCTGACACAATTCGGACTTCCTGTTGCTATTAGTAAGCTAGTCGCAGAAGCAGAAGCCCGTGGTGACAAACAGAAAACAAAACGCATTCTAGTGATGTCCCTTGCGATAACAGGAACACTCAGCCTGATTTTCACGCCGCTCTTTTTATGGTTTGCCCCTATTATGGCGGAAAATATGCTGACAGATCCTAGAACGGTCTATCCTCTGCTTGCCATTACACCAGTCGTACCCGTTATTGCGATCTCTAGTGTGTTAAGGGGCTATTTCCAAGGAAGACAGCAAATGAGCCCGCTTGCGATGTCGCAAGTACTAGAACAGGTCGCAAGAATTTCACTCGTGGCAGTATGTACAACAGCGTTCCTGCCTTATGGAATTGAATACGCAGCAGCAGGCGCTATGATTTCATCTGTCATCGGGGAAATGATTTCACTTGCTTACTTACTGATTGCCTTTCGTTATAAAAAGACCATCCGTATCCGAAAACGTTTTTTCAAGGCAATTCATGATGGAAAGGACACGTTTAAGCAGCTCATGAGTATTGCCCTGCCAACGACAGGCAGCCGTTTCATCGGCAATATCTCTTGGTTTTTAGAACCGATTGTAGTCGCGCAAAGCCTTGCGATTGCCGGTTATGCAGCTGTGGAAGCAACAAGGCAGTACGGAGAATTGACGGGACTTGCGCTCACCCTTTTGACACTCCCTAGTTTTATCACGTATTCTCTCTCCACCGCACTAGTTCCAGCGATTAGTGAAGGGATGGAACAGAACAAACGCAAAACGGTCGAATACCGGCTCAAGCAGGCGATGCGCCTTTGTTTATTAAGCGGGGGCATTTCATGTATTATCCTTTTCGTGTATGCAGAAAATTTAACCCTCTTCATGTATGGTTCATCTCATGCCGCTGTCTATGTAAAATTCATGGCGCCCTTCTTTTTGCTCTATTACTTTCAAGGGCCGCTGCAGGCTGTCCTTCAAGCATTAAATTTAGCGGGGGCAGCGATGACCAACAGTTTGATAGGAGCTGTTGTGAAAACAGGCATGATCTTTGTTCTTGCTTCACAGCCAAGCTTTGGCATTATGGGCGCAGCGCTTGCGATCCTCATTGGCATCGTTCTTGTCACGTTGCTCCATGCGGCAACTGTCGGTAAAGTGCTGCCTATTCATTTACCATTAAAAGAATATGGACTTTGCGTCCTTGTGATCATCGGCACTGGGGCAGTCAGCTTATGGATGAAACATCAAGCGAGCGGACTCTTTTCCGCACCTTTAGAGCTTGTCATGATGATCTTTTTGACGTGCGTGCTGTATGTCATTCTATTAATCTGTCTTGGGCTAGTGAAACGAGAAGAGCTGCGCCGCATCCCGTTTATTGGGAAGCTGCTGTAGCTCATCTTTTCTTTATAATTTCATCTTTCAAATCAATATAAAAATTCTTCTGATTAAAGCTGCAGTAAGAGATTTGCTCGATATCATGATAGCCTCTTTTGGCAAGCTCCTTTATCAGCCACTGTTCATCATGGTTGATCTGCTTGAGATGATCATGTTGAACCACACCGTCTGCAATAAGCGGGAGCTCAAGCGCTGCATGTTTGCGCTTGTTTTCTTTTTCAACAACGGCGAGCTTTCCTGAAGGCTCTAAGATGGCATATGAGACATCCTGGATACTATCGATGTTATTTTCTCTTAATTGAATCAGCAAATCATCAAAATTGTATCGCTGTTTTCTCATCGCACCCTCGTCTATTTTTCCGTTGATGATGAGCAGGGCCGGCTTACCGTCGAGAAAACGACGGACACCTTGGAATTTTAATGACAAATAGGCAAGGGTGATTTGAATGAAGGTTAACAGCAGGATCGGCCATACTGTATGTAACATGTGATCCTCTACTTCTTCTATGGCGAGCACCGCAATTTCAGCGATCATCATAAAAATAACAAGATCTAAAATACTCAGTTCCCCAATCTCCCTTTTGCCCATTAAACGAAAGATAAACCAAATGAGAAAATATAAAATGATCGTTCTCATGGAGATAATTAAGATGTCCTGCATATGATGTAAACCCTCCTTCTCCACCATAGCTTGTGTCAAAACACTTTATTTATGTAGAAAAGAAAGCCTGGGTTTTTATCACGAGAAACATGTCTATTTTTTCTTCTCCGTGAATACATTTTAGTAAAAGACAAGCTTCGGTCAATTGGAGAGGAGACGAATCACATGCAGGAAACGAAACAAATAGGAAAAGGCATTTTATCTGGCTTAATTGCTATTTTTGTCGTGATGATTGTCACAAGCTTACTTGTATCACTGATGCTTACCTTCACAAGTATGCAGGAATCATCGTTTAAATGGATGATCATGATCTTGTCCTTTGCGGCACTTTTTCTAGGAGGAATGATTTCTGGAGGGAAAGCAAAGGAACGGGGCTGGCTCATTGGCGCCATGACCTCTTTTATCTTTTCACTCACTGTTTTTTTATTTCAATATTTAGGGTTTGGAGAAACCTTTTCACCAGAACAATTCATCTATCATGCAGCCTTTTTGGGAATTTGTATGCTAGGGGGAATGATTGGCGTTAATCTTCGGGGCAAATAAAAAAAGAGCGAATGATATCGCTCTTTTTTTATCGCTATGTATTGGAGGATTAACCTTTGTCAGCTAATTCTCTAATAGCACGTCGGTCGAAAGTTAAACGGTTGTTTTCGCTTGTTTTGATGACCACTTTTGATTCATCAATGTAGTCGATTTCACCGTGTAAACCACCGATTGTGACGATTTTATCGCCTTTTGATAAAGATTGCTGCATCTGACGCACAGCTTTTTGTTGTTTTTGCTGTGGACGGATTAACAAGAAGTAAAGCACAGCAAACATGACAACAATCATAATGATTGAACCCATACCACCATCCATTCTATCTCACCCCTTTCTAAAGCATTGTAAAGCTTTTCGTTTATGCGTTAAAAGTTTTTCGCATTCGGCTTGTTAAAGCCATAACGCTCAAAAAACTCTTCTCTAAAATCACCTAAACGATCCTCACGGATAGCTTCTCTCACTTGCTCCATTAATTTTAACAGAAAATGAAGATTATGATAAGTTGTTAATCGAATTCCGAACGTCTCATTTGTACGGATCAAATGTCTAATATAAGCGCGTGTGTAGTTTTTACATGTATAGCAGTCACAGTTTTCATCGATTGGTCTGAAATCACGCTCATATTTAGCATTTTTCACAACAAGGCGTCCTTCACTTGTCATGAGCGTACCATTTCTTGCAATTCGCGTTGGCAGTACACAGTCAAACATATCGACACCGCGGATCGCGCCGTCAATTAATGAATCTGGTGAGCCAACACCCATTAAGTACCTTGGCTTGTCATCCGGTAAAAATGGCGTTGTGAACTCCAGCACACGGTTCATCACGTCTTTTGGTTCACCAACAGATAAACCTCCAATGGCATAGCCTGGGAAATCAAGTGAAACAAGATCTTTTGCACTTTGTTTACGAAGCTCTTCGTATTCTCCGCCCTGTACAATGCCAAACAGTCCTTGATCCTCTGGACGCTGGTGCGCTGTTAAGCAGCGCTCTGCCCATCTGCTTGTCCGCTCTACAGAACGTTTCATATAATCGTACTCTGCTGGGTACGGAGGACATTCGTCAAATGCCATCATAATATCTGAGCCGAGCGCATTTTGAATCTCCATCGCTTTTTCAGGAGAAAGGAACAACTTATCTCCATTTAAGTGATTACGGAAGTGAACGCCTTCCTCTTCAATTTTTCTAAATTCACTTAAAGAAAACACTTGGAAACCGCCTGAATCAGTGAGAATCGCTCGATCCCAGTTCATAAATTTGTGCAGGCCGCCTGCTTCTTTGACAATGTCATGCCCCGGGCGCAGCCATAGATGATACGTATTGCTTAAAATGATGCCTGCTTCCATTGCTTTTAACTCTTCAGGCGCCATTGTTTTCACTGTAGCCAGTGTACCAACTGGCATAAATACAGGTGTTTCAAAGGAGCCGTGCGGTGTATGAACGCGCCCAAGACGTGCACCTGTTTGTTTGCATGATTTAATGAACTCATAACGTATCGGTAATTGCGACAAAAATGAGCCCTCCTGTCTTTGTTGTATGATGTTATTGAATCAGCATGGCATCGCCAAAACTGAAGAATCGGTATTCCTCTTTTACAGCCTCATTGTACGCTTTTAGGACGTGTTCTCGTCCAGCTAATGCACTGACAAGCATAATTAAAGACGATTTTGGCAAGTGGAAATTCGTGATCATGCCATCAATTGCCTTAAATGTATAGCCTGGATAAATAAAAATCGACGTCCAGCCGCTTGACGCTTTGAATTCACCATCATAAGCACTTGCAATGGTTTCAAGCGTTCTTGTCGAAGTTGTTCCGACTGAAATAATCCGCCCGCCTTCTTTGCGCACGCGATTAAGCTCTTCTGCCGTTTCTTCATTCATTTCGTAAAACTCTGCGTGCATTTCATGTTCTTCAATGCGTTCAGCACTGACCGGTCGAAATGTGCCAAGCCCTACATGGAGCGTAATAAACGCAATATGCACTCCTTTTGCTTTCAGTGCATCCAGCAGTTCATTTGTAAAGTGAAGACCGGCAGTAGGCGCAGCAGCGGAACCAACCTCTTTGGAATAAACGGTTTGATAACGCTCACGATCGTCAAGCTGCTCTTTAATGTACGGAGGCAGCGGCATTTCACCTAAAGATTCAAGTACTTCATAAAAAATGCCTGTATACTGAAACTCAACTTTTCTTCCGCCATGTTCCAGTTCTTCTGTACATACCGCTTTTAATCGTCCATCACCAAATGTAATGACTGTTCCGTTTTTCACACGTTTTGCTGGTTTCACGAGCGTTTCCCATTTGTCTCCTTCTTCTTGTTTCAAAAGAAGCAGCTCCACTTTAGCACCCGTATCCTCTTTCGTTCCAAACAGACGTGCAGGCAATACACGAGTATTGTTTAAAACGAGACAATCACCCTTTTGAAAGTAATCTGTGATTTGCGAGAATGTATCATGTGTGATGTCACCTGTTTGTTTATGTAAGACCATCAGTCTTGATGCATCTCGTTTTTCAAGCGGCACTTGTGCAATCAATCTTTCTGGTAAATCAAAATCAAATAGTTCTAACTTCATTTCCTTCACCTATTCTGTAGTTAACTAGTTAACGTTATTTCATCCGTCCGAAGACATTGAGTAAAATGGTTAGGACGATGCTAATGACAATGCATGTAATCACAGGAAAAAAGAACGTTACGTTCCCTTTTTTCACGAAAATATCGCCTGGAAGTTTCCCAACCAATTGAAACACTAAACCTGCGGCAAAAAGGACACCACCTAAAATCATCAACATTTTAGGGAATTCAGTCACGAATCGGAACCTCCATATGAAAATGTTCATACGCTTCTCTTGTGACGACCCGCCCTCTTGGTGTTCTTTGCAGAAAACCAATTTGCAGTAAATACGGTTCGTACACATCTTCAATCGTATGTGATTCTTCTCCAATTGTCGCTGAGATCGTATCAAGTCCAACAGGACCGCCTCTAAATTTTTCAATCATACTTAAAAGCAGCTTATGATCGATATGATCAAGTCCGAGTCTGTCAACTTGCAGACGCTCAAGAGCATCTTCTGCAATGTCTTGTGTGATCGCATGATTTCCAAGCACCTGCGCAAAATCTCTTACTCTTCTGAGCAAACGATTGGCGACCCTCGGTGTGCCTCTAGATCTTCTTGCAATCTCTTCAGCTGAACGAATGTCGATCCCAATCTCAAACAGCTCGGCTGTTCTTGCTACAATGTGAGCCAAATCTCTTTGCTCATAGTATTCCAATCTTGCATGAACCCCAAACCTATCACGAAGCGGCGCTGTTAAAAGCCCAACACGGGTTGTAGCACCTACAAGCGTAAATGGCGGTAAATCAAGCCGCACAGAGCGTGCTGTATCTCCTTTTCCAATCACGATATCTAGACAAAAGTCCTCCATCGCTGGATATAGCACTTCCTCTATTGAACGCTGCAAGCGATGAATTTCATCAATAAACAGAACATCGCCAGGTTCAAGAGATGTTAAGATCGCCGCCAAATCGCCAGGGCGTTCAATCGCTGGTCCAGACGTTGTACGCAGCTGAACATTCATTTCATTGGCAATGATTGACGCAAGCGTTGTTTTCCCAAGTCCCGGCGGTCCATATAAAAGGACGTGATCCAGTGTTTCCTGCCTCATTCGGGCAGCTTCAATAAATACGCTGAGATTATCCTTTACTTTCTGCTGGCCAATATATTGACTAAGCGTCTGTGGACGCAGACTTTGCTCAATGGCTGATTCATGGTTGTCTGCTTCAGTTGAGACGAGCCGTTCATCCATGAGACATCACCCTATTTCAACATTTTTTGTAAAGCTTTTTTCACATATTGATCGGTTGTAAGATTCTTCTCTTCTTTTAATAAAGGAAGAACCTTTTTGATTTCACGATCACCATACCCAAGGACACTTAAGGCTTCAACCGCTTCATCTAAAGCGCTTTGCTGCGTTTCAATCTGGATATGATCCTCGTGGTTAAATAAGTTTCCTATCATTTCAGGCACCACATCTGCGAGCTTCCCTTTCAGATCTAGAATGATCTGACGTGCTGTTTTTTTGCCAACACCCGGGAATTTAATGAGGAAAGCTTCATCCTCTCGTTCGATCGCTGAAATGACAGCGCCAGGGTCACCGGAAGCAAGAATCGCAAGCGCACCCTTCGGTCCAATCCCTGTGACATTTAACAGTTTTGTGAACAACGCTTTTTCTTCTCGTGTTTGGAACCCATATAACGAAAAAGCGTCTTCCTTTATGTAATGATACGTATAAATCGTTTCTTGTTTTGTTACTCGATAGATAAACGGATTTGGGGTATAGACTTGATATCCCACTCCGCCGTTTTCAATGACAACATATTGCGGGCACACATAATCAATGGTCCCTTTTACAAACTCAATCACCGTTTTCACCTCTTTGACTGTTCTCCATTGTAACATAAATCGAAGAGAAAACCGTAATAAAAGTTAACATACGTTCGCTCAGCCTTTTTTCATAGTCAACCCATGAAAAAGAGCTTGCGGTCTTCACACCAGCAAGCTGTCATACGATTAAAACGATTGTTCATTTCGGTAAGGTTTCATGACTTCAAGCACATGCTCAAATTCATCTTTTGTTCGAAATGGAATGCCTTGTGCAAGCTGCTGCTCTACATGACTTTCCAAGCGGGACGTATCAATTTGAAAAAAGAGATGAATAGGCTCCGCCCACCCGTCAGGCCTTCCATGAAACGTAGAAATCACGCCGTCTTCTGATAATCCGATATATCCATTTGCTTTACTCAAAGGCGATATATCGTCAATTTGCTTTCTAAAAAGGGCAAAATCCTCTCGCTGTTCTACCAATGTCCAGCCCTTATACTGGGCCCAAAATGTGTCTTTGTCTTCTAATGATGCCCGCTGTCTTTCAATACTTACATCGCCGTCTAGATAGACCTTTTCAAGCTGAACGTTGATGGTTTTTGACTCTTTTTGCAAGTGTTCTGCTGCTTCCATATCAACAGCGAAAAAGAGTACACTTGTCATGATAAGTCCTGTAACGAAATACTTTATTTTCACTTTCACTATTTACACCTCTTTAGAACATAAGATCGATGCATGACATATGTAGTTTGACCCATTTTCCTAAACATTAACCAAATCGATGTCTTGACACATATTGAGAGTCTTTCGTTGTATCCTTCGTGCGTAAATGTTATGTTTTATACAATCCATTGCTCTACCGAATTACATGGTTTTTTCATCATTCGTTTTTCAGCCGCATAAACTGAAACCAAAGAAGGTGAAGTCAATGTCAGATGTCAAAAGATTAGCCGAATCGATTCAGTATCAAGAAGAAAAGCGTTTTAATAAGCTGGTCTTTAAACCGGCTGAGCTTGAGCTGTGCGGCAAAGGAAGAAGTGCCTATGTATTTTCATACAAAAAAGACGGCAAGAAAATGGCGTTAAAAGTCTTTTTTCCTTCTTATCGAAACATCGCCCGCAAAGAGGCTGCAATTTATGAAAAACTTTCCGGCTCCTCCTATTATCCTGAGATTTACGAGTCTGGGGATCAGTATATTTTAATGGAATATATTAAAGGTTATACTTTATATGAATGCCTAACAAAAGGAATTCCGATTAAAAAACAAATGATTGAACAAGTAGATGATGCATTGGAAGAAGCACGCGCGAAAGGTTTAAATCCTTCTGATATTCATCTGCGAAATTTAATTTTAACAAAGGATGGCCGCGTCAGGGTCATTGACGTCGCCCGCTTCACGCAAACGAAAACATGTCATCAATGGGATGATTTAAAAGCTGCATACGCCTATTATCAAAAACCTTTTTTTCCTAAAAAAGCGCCGCGTCTGTGGCTTGAAGTGATTGCCTATTTGTATAAGAAAAACTGGCTGTCTCGAGGTCAGCTGAACAACCGAAATGATTTTACTGCATAATGAAAGCCGCTCGAAAAGAGCGGCTTTCAGATTGTTGACAAAGGGCTAAAATGAACTTTATTTTAGCCCTTTGTCTTCTTTTCAGCGTGATCGAAAACCTTTGAATTCTAGGAAGGACGAGTACCGGCGCGGAGCGAATTTGACATTCGTGAGCACCGGCACGCAGGACTGACAAAGAATGCGAGGGTTTGTCTACACGCTGAAAGCCGCTCTCTTTGAGCGGCTTTCTGTTTTATTCTGTTTCTACATGGATACTATTCACATTTAATAGGTTAATGATTTCATTATTCAGCTTAAACCAATGATTGGCTTCCTCAATTTTTTTATACACATCATAGGTAGCTGGACGTTTCAGCTCGAAATCGAGCACTTCCCCATTGTTCATATGAAATGTTACCTTAAATACTTTCATCATAAGATCACCTTCCACTCTGTCTTGTTCACTAACCGAATCGGTTAGCTCTTTTCATTCATTCTCTATTCAATCCGTTTCCCCTGCTTCTTTCCTTCTAAACACAAGAAGTTTAAATTTTGTTTAAATTCGCACAACATATCTATCTATATACTCTTCAAAAGAAGTATATTGAATGAAAAGGAGGCTGCCTTTATGAAACAAAAGAAAAAACGAACATCTCCAGAGAGACAAACAGTCCTGTTTCATTTAACAGATGCCCTCATCCCAAGTATTGAAACGATGGCAATTGCAGTTAGAGCATTTTTGCACCTCGTAAGAAAAGCCATTTCAGCCGTTTTATAAAACCCCGCACTAGAGGAGTGCGAGGTTTTTTTTAGGATTGATAGATTTGGCTGCCTTGATTGATAAACTCTTTTGCCTTCTTCTCCATCTCTCTTTTCACTTCTTCTGATTGGTTGCGGATGTCATGGGAAATTTTCATACTGCAAAACTTTGGTCCACACATGGAACAGAAATGAGCGGTTTTAGCACCTTCAGCAGGCAATGTTTCATCATGGAATGCCAACGCTCGTTCTGGGTCAAGTGACAGGTGAAATTGATCACGCCATCTGAATTCAAATCTCGCTTTCGATAAGGCATCATCACGCTTTTGAGCAGCAGGATGCCCTTTTGCTACATCAGCTGCATGTGCGGCAATTTTATAGGCGATGACGCCTTCTCTTACATCTTCTTTGTTCGGCAGACCTAAATGCTCTTTTGGTGTCACATAGCACAGCATGGCGGTTCCGTACCAGCCAATCATCGCCGCACCGATCGCGGATGTAATATGATCATATCCCGGTGCAATATCTGTTGTTAGAGGACCTAACGTATAAAAAGGTGCCTCTTTGCATATTTCCATCTGCTTATCGACATTCTCTTTGATTTTATCCATTGGAACATGACCAGGTCCTTCAATCATGACCTGTACATCATGTTTCCAAGCGATCTCTGTCAATTCCCCTAACGTTTCCAGCTCTGCAAACTGCGCTTCGTCATTTGCGTCCGCAATGGATCCAGGTCTGAGCCCGTCCCCAAGCGAAAAGGCAATGTCATATGTTTTCATGATTTCACAAATTTCTTCAAAATGGGTATACAGAAAGTTCTCTTGATGATGAGCGAGACACCATCTTGCCATAATGGCTCCGCCTCTTGAAACAATTCCTGTGACCCGGTCGACTGTGAGCGGAATATACCTTAAGAGGACGCCCGCATGAATGGTGAAGTAGTCAACCCCTTGCTCTGCCTGTTCAATTAATGTGTCTCGGTATACTTCCCACGTCAAATTTTCTGCGATTCCATTCACTTTTTCAAGTGCCTGATAAATCGGGACAGTTCCTACTGGGACTGGGCAATTGCGGATAATCCATTCTCTCGTTGTATGAATATCCTTTCCTGTAGACAGGTCCATCATCGTATCTGCCCCCCATCTAATTGCCCATGTCATCTTCTCCACCTCTTCTTCAATGGACGACGTCACAGCTGAATTGCCAATATTCGCATTAATTTTCACGTGAAAATTCTTCCCGATGATCATCGGCTCACTTTCAGGATGGTTGATATTCGCTGGAATGACCGCTCTTCCACTAGCCACTTCCTCTCTAACAAACTCAGGACTTAGCTGTTCTCTCAAAGCGATAAACTCCATTTCAGGCGTAATGATCCCCTTTTTTGCATAATGCATTTGCGTCACACAAGCACCTTGTTTCCCGCGGAGCGGCACATGATGAAAATCTGTATGGGCAGCTTGAAAGGATTCTTTCCCATTCAAGCGATATCCATTATCTTCTGGCTTTACTTGACGCCCTTCATAGATTTCAGTATCTTCTCTTTCTTTAATCCATGCTGATCTCAGGCGCTTTAATCCCTTTGTGACATCAATATGAGCCTCCTCATCTGTATACGGCCCACTTGTATCGTACACACGAATCGGTTCATTTTGGATATCTCCTGTTTGTGTCACTGTATTTGTGAGCACAATTTCTCTTTTTGGCACCAAAATGTCAGGTCTTGAGCCTTGTTCATATACCTTTCGACTGCCTTCAAAATTTGATAATAAAGATTGCGTTGATGGAACATTTGTCTTTTCATTCATTTGCTGTTCTCTCCTTCTTTTCGTGTGACCGGTCAGGATGGAATCAGCACCAGCAAAAAACCAGATTCTATGTAGAGAACCTGGTTTCGTCGTCAGAAAAAAACATGTATGCCATTCATATGGCACATGTATCATCTTCAACTTCCCCACGCTGGTACGAGCCAGATCAGGTCCAAAGGGTTAAGAAGCTTGTCTTCTCTCTCAGCCCTCATTTCCGGGCACCCCTAGTCACTTATATTGATTTCCACAACAGTGTAGCATAGCTGAGAAATGAAAAAAAGAAGTTTCAGGAAAATAGTTCCTTTCCTCTACAATGAATACATGATCTTCACGATATACATCTTTCTATACACGATCTATCTCTCTCATTTCGATTAAATCAGAAATAATCATTGATCCTTTTCTCCTATTATGTATAATTAATCTAAACGGAGAATTTTTATACAAACATGATTCAAAGGAAGTTCTAGTCGATTGCAAACATTTCTTACATTTATCGTCGTTGGATTCTCAATTGCTCTACCTGTTGGAGCGATCACGGTTGAAATGACAAAGCAGGGATTAAAAAACGGATTCTTTCATGGATTAACTGTAGGCGCTGGTGGTATGACCATCGATATATTGCTCATCTTGGCTTTATATGCTGGATTTGCTCAATTTTTATCTTTGCCCTTTATCCAAATTCCGCTCTGGCTGATCGGTGCCATCTTTTTAATGATTCTTGCCTACGATTCGATTAAAAATGCGGATCAAGACATCCATTTAGCAGGAGAAAAAGTGAATAAATCATTCGCTAAAACATACCGAAATGGGCTGCTCGTCGCGGTATCCCCTGGAAACCTTGTGTTCTGAGTATCTGTGTTTGGTGCTGTACTGGCAGATGCTTATACGAATACAAATTCATCTGAATTTATATTGGCTGCTGCGGGTATTTTGGCAGGGATTCTTCTTCATGACATCGGTCTTCTCACGATTGTTTCCCTAACAAAAAAAGTGATGAACCGAACCATGATTAAGTGGACATCCATTATTGCCGGTATTTTATTACTTGGATTTGGCTGTTATTTCTTTTATGAATTTTATATCGGGATCAAAGTTTATTTTTAAAGAAAGGCTAAAGTTCGTCATGAACTTTAGCCTTTTTTATTCCAGCCTATCGGGTCATGCCTGTCTGACCTGTTTCAAATTGCGTTTTTCTCATATCTCTGAAGCGTGTAAATGCGCCTTCGTCTTTAATGACTTGGACAGCTCTACCATCTGCATAACGAGTCGCTGCTTCTTCTACTTGTGATACACCCTCTGATGTCAAGCGCCCATCTGTTTTAAGAGCAATATACACATTTTCATCCGTCACCATGACTTGTGAGTCTGTCACATGGTTCATTTTGTTCACTCGGTTGGCGATTTTTCTTGAACGCTGGATGTTCTCTTGTTTATCGTAGCCAGAGAACGACATTTGGTTATGATAGTTCATATCTCCATGACTGTAGCGTCCATCTCCACCAGTCAGCGGCATTCTCACTTGATCCTGTGTAGGGCGTGAACGATAATCAACATTCGTTGTATTTCTTCCGTTCATTCCCTCCATAAGCTCAGAAACCGGTCCTTGATGATCTTGGTTGTTGTCTGTTGCCTGTTGATTGGAGTGGTATCCAACTGGCTGACCTGATTGATTATGACGTGTATCTACACCCGCATTGTTATTTGTACCACATGCCGTTAATCCAATAGGTAGAAGCACTAAGGCGATTGTTTTTTGCCATTTTTGTCTCAAACGAAAAACCCCCTGTACAAATTGAATCTCATGAGCGCAAAACAGGCTCTGTTTTAGCATGTACAGTTGAGGACAAAAACAAGCTGTCAGTTATAAACAAAAAAAGGAACGATTGAGATCGTCCCTTGTGTCATTAATCTTTTTCGTCTTCTTCTGGTCTTGCAAAAACAGATGGGTTTTGATAAGGCTGCTGCATATAAGGCTGTGCTGGATAAGCACCCATTTGACCATATGGAACAGGGTTTGGATAATGTCCAGGCCAAGGTTGATGATGCTTCATACCATCATCGCATCCGCAGTCTTCCTTGCCATATGCTTCATTTGGAGCGTTTGGATAAAAGCCTTGATTGGCATTGGCATTTGCATTTGCATTTGCATTTGGATGCATATGGTGGTGCCAGTGATGCCCATCGTTTGCATGATGCTCATGATGTTCACCGTAATAAGCCGGTGCTTGATACGCAGGATAATACGGCTGAGCCGCCGGGTAAGGGTACGGCATCATGTGATGGTGATAATACGGCTGTACCGGATAACAAAGGCCTGATCCCGGTAAAATAGGAGAAGCGGGTACCATTTGCTGCGGATATGGATACATTGCTGGCATGTAATGACCATAACCATAATAAGGATCATATGACTCTTGATGATGGTGGTGATGCTCTTTATTTTCAGCCATGCCCCCTACTGCTGCCCCTCCAACATTCGGCATTTGCGGGAAATTAGGAAGGTTTGGGTAATTACTATGTTCCATATCTTTTCCCTCCTCTTTTTGATGTGGGATATGAATGAATGGATCATATCCCTTTGCCACTTCATCTTTGAAATGATCCTTATTTTCATGATGAAAATGGTCCTTGTGATCTTTATGATCCTTTTTCTCATGAACATGATCTTTCTTTTCATGAACGTGATCTTTTTTCTCATGATGTTCTTTTTTGGGAGGAGGCGTGAATGGCTGGTAGAGATTCGTCTGATAATAATTTACATCAACTTGTGGAAAAACTGGCTGTTCAATCTTTGGTACTGGTGGCACATAAGGTACCGGTTCATTCGGCTTTTCCTTCGGCTTCGTATCTTGAACTTGCACGACATCCTTTGGCTTTTCTTTTACATACGGGTGTTCTTTTGCTTTTGGCATTTCTTTTGCTTTGTGATGATCGGTTTTCACAGGAACACCACTAGATGGAATTTTGATTTTCATTCCTGGCATGATCAAATCTGGATTACTGAGCTGCGAATTTAATTTTTTCAATTCTTGAAAGTCGACTCCGTACTTCTTTGAAATTTTCCAAAGGGAGTCTCCTTTTTGCACAATATGAATTTTCAACGTTTTCCCCTCCTATGCAAAACGTGAACGTAGCGGTTATGTCAGAAGTACAATATGTTTCAACATAAATTTATGCCTATTTACAAGCCGATATGATAAAAACTTGTTTTCTGATAGGAGGGGACACTTCATTATTTAATGGTCAGCATCTTATTTAAAGCGAGCAATGCCTCTTTCGTCGTCTCTTCATTCACTTGAATCAAACCGACTGGCTCTCCTTTTTCAATGCTTTCAAGTGACCATAGTAGATGAGGCAGATCAATACGGTTCATTGTCAAACATGGACACATATCTGGATTGAGGGATTCGATTTGTTTGTCAGGGTGCTGGTCAATGATGCGTTTCACTAAATTCATTTCTGTTCCAATGGCCCACTTGCTTCCTGCTGGTGCCTGCTTGATCGTATCAATAATAAATTTCGTTGAACCAGCTAGATCAGATGCCTTTACGACTTCATGCGTACACTCTGGATGAACAAGAATCTGTATGTCACGGTCTCGTTTTCTCGTTTGTTCAATATTCTCAATGGTAAATTTCTCATGAACAGAGCAATGACCTTTCCATAAAATCATTTTGATTCGATGAAGCGGTTGGTCGGTGATGAGCTTTTCTTCTATTTGATCCCAGACAGCCATTTCCTCTAGCGGAATCCCTAAATCATAGGCCGTGTTACGCCCTAAATGCTGATCAGGAAGAAAAAGAATCCGCTCTTTTTGGGTCAGCGCCCACTCCAATACTTTTTTAGCGTTTGAAGATGTGACAGTCGATCCGCCATGTTTGCCGACAAATGCTTTAATATCAGCCGTTGAGTTTACATAAGTCAGTGGAAGGATCGTATCTCCAAACAGCTCAGTGAGCTTATCCCACGCCCTGTCTGTTTGTTTCATATTCGCCATATCTGCCATTGAACAACCTGCTCTCATATCTGGCAAAAAGACGTGCTGATTCTTTTTTGATAGCATATCGGCCGTTTCTGCCATAAAATGAACCCCGCAAAATACAATGTATTCTGCTTCGTGATTGTCAGCAGCAATTTGTGCAAGCTGCAATGAATCACCTGTCACATCAGCAAATTGGATGACTTCATCTTTTTGATAATGATGACCTGGTATAAAAAGCTTTGATCCAAAGGCGCGTTTAATTTCTAATACTCTCTCTTTCATTTCATCATAAGAGCGCTGTTTATATTCATCTGGCATCATGGCTGTATGCTGCGCTGCTAACACATCAAGCATGGACATGAGTCGTTCCCCCTTTATGGCTGAATTCCATATTCATACTAAAATCGAATGATGGAGCAGAATGTGTGAGGAATCCAAGTGAAATAAGGTCTACACCTGTCCCCCGGTAGTTAGCCACATTCTCCAACGTGATACCGCCTGATGCCTCTGTCAATATGGTTTCAGGGGTCATTTGTTTAAAGCGCTTCACTTCGTCTGGAGAGCAGTTGTCAAACATGATGACATCTGCTTTGGCATCAATGGCTTCCATCAGCTGTGCTTCTGATTCAATTTCCACTTCAATTTTCACCATATGACCGGCGTATGCTCTTGCTTTCTCCACAGCTTCCCTGATAGAACCACAAGCCGCAATATGATTATCTTTAATCATCACCCCATCGGATAAGCCGAAACGATGATTCTTTCCGCCTCCGACTTTTACTGCGTACTTCTCCAGCATGCGCAAACCGGGTGTCGTCTTTCTCGTATCACAAATCGTAATAGATGGATCAGCTAATCGCTCTACTGCTTCATGCGTTAGTGTAGCAATCCCTGTCATTCTTTGCAGGATATTCAACACCACCCGCTCCCCTTTCAGCAAGTCGTTGACGGGGCCTGTTATTTGTGCCAGTACAGCCCCTTCATGAATCCAATCACCTTCCTGGAAGAACAGCTCAGTTTGAACTTGTTCATTCAGCAGTTTGTATCCCATATCAATGACTTGCGTCCCGGCCAATACGCCTGATTGTTTCGCCATGATGTAAGCTGTTCCTTTCTTGTCTCCAAAGATGGCATCAGCGGATACATCTCCAAACCCAATATCTTCTTTTAAAAAATGAGTGAGCATTTGCTTTAACTGTAAACGTTCCATTTGGCACCAATCCTTTCATTTTTTACGATATAAATTTGGCCCTGTTCATGTACAATCTGTTTTGCTCGCCACGAAGCATCGTGCCGATTTGGATAATCGGTGCGATAATGACCGCCCCTGCTTTCTGTTCGGAGTAATGCAGATTTGACAAGGCATATGGCTAAAGCCCATTGATTAGTTATTTCGATCTGTTCATTTGTGATATTCTTCACATTGATTTGCTGAAAAGAGACTTGTTCTAAATGATCGAGCAAAGTCTGTAAGCCTTTCTCATCTCTCACAATTGCGGCATATGCTGTCATCCATTTTCTGAGCTGAGCCAGTGACACCGTTGGGACAGACCATACTTCTTGAATGGAAGGAGCAAGGTTTTTATCTTGCCAGGTTTGCAACCGCTCAATATACCGTGCTGCGTTGTTTCCTAGAACGAGACCTTCTAAGAGCGAATTACTTGCCAGTCGATTGGCGCCGTGTAAACCTGTACAAGCAGCTTCACCAATGGCGAAAAGTGATGGAACTGTTGTTTCTCCATGTTCATTCACCTTAATTCCACCCATTAAAAAGTGCATACCGGGTGAAACTGGCAGCCTTCCGCTTGCCATATCCACTCCCGCACGCTGACACATCGAAGCAATCGCAGGAAAACGTGCAGAAAAATGCGGAATATCACGGATGTTCAGATAAATGGAATGACCGAGTTGCTGCTCATGGAAAATAGTCCTTGCCACCACATCTCTAGGCGCTAAATCGCTCTGCGGGTGGATTCCTTTCATGATCCGCCTGCCTGATTCATCTTCTAAATAGGCGCCCTCCCCCCTGACTGCCTCTGATACGAGACCGATCGCTTTACCTGAAGTGGTCAAAAGGGTCGGATGGAATTGCAAAAATTCGAGATCTACTAGCTGTGCCCCTGCGCGATAGGCCATCATCAGACCATCTCCTGTCACAGACGGATCATTTGTGTTTGTTTCATATAAGGAACCACAGCCGCCAGTGGATAATACAACTGCATCTGCGGTCATTGTATGTACATGACCTTTTTCGTCTTTCCACACAACACCGGTACATACCCCTTCATGAACTAATAGATCCATGACATGATGATTTTCGTATACATGAATGTGTGAGCCGAGCTTCCCTTTCAAAAACTGCACGAGGGTTTTTCCCGTTTGATCTCCTCCTGCATGCAGAATACGATGGGTCGTATGGGCTCCCTCTTTACCTAACTGCGGAATTCCCGTTTCATCTCGATCAAATGGGCAGCCCTCTTCTACGAGCTTCTTTACAAGATCTTTTCCATGACGGACGATCTCCTGTACAGTTTTGTCATCATTGTGACCACACCCCGCAGCTAAAGTGTCTTGCACATGCTGATCGACAGAATCATGTGCGGAAAAGGCTGCAGCGATTCCCCCTTGTGCGAGCATGGAATTACTAGAGGAAAATTGTTTTTTTGTCATCATGATGACTTGGCAGTTCTCTGAGATCGTATTCACAAAGGAAAGAGCCGCAATGCCCGACCCCACCACAATGACTTTTTTGATAGATGACACAATTGCCCCTCCTGTCATTTACACCTGTCTTGACACATATCATTACACAACACTACAATAAATACAAGAAAAAATTTTCACACAGGAGATGGATGGATTTGATTTATTTAGATTATGCAGCTTCTACACCTGTTTCTGAGGAATCACTGCATGTATTTCAGCACTTGAGCAAAGAATGTTACGGAAATGCGAGCAGCCTGCATGATGCAGGAGGAAGAGCAAATGAAATCTTGGCTTACAGCAGACAATCACTTGCAGCGATTCTAGGGGGCGAACCTGATGGTATTTACTTTACAAGTGGCGGAACTGAATCCAATATCCTTGCGATTCAATCGATCATAAATGGGCTACCTCCACATAAACAGCATGTCATTACCACATCAGTAGAGCACCCTTCCGTTCATCATGCGGTCAATGCCTTGCAGCGTCTCGGTGTGAAGGTGACGGTCATGGAACCGAATCAAGAAGGAATTATCACAAAAGAGATTCTCAAACAGGCTCTATTGCCTGAAACCGGACTAGTATCCATCCAGCATGCCAACTCAGAAACTGGGATTATTCAGCCATTAGCTGAATTAGCGACGCTCTTAAAAGAAAGAGATATTCTTTTTCATACAGATGCAGTGCAGACATTCGGAAAAATGCATGTGTCGATTAAAGAACTTGGGGTTGATGCCCTCTCCATTTCGAGTCATAAAGTGTATGCACCTAAGGGCGCCGGTGCTGTCTATATGGGAGCACATGTCCCTTGGAAGCCTATATATCAACATACTGTACAGGAAAATGGTCTACGCCCAGGGACAGTGAACGTTCCATGTATCGGTGCTTTTGTTGCCGCGAGCGAGCAAATCATGCTGAAAATAGAGCATCAGCAGCAGCTGGATATTCAGCTTCGTGATTATTTTCTTCAGCAGCTAAAAAAAAGGCAGCTGCCTGTCCGCATGCTGCAAGAAAATGACCAGCGCCGCACGCTCCCTCATATTATTGGTTGTTTTTTTGAAGGGTTTGAAGGACAATATGTAATGTTAGCTTGTAACCGGCAGGGAATTTGTATATCTACTGGAAGTGCATGCGCTTCTGGTTATCATCACCCTTCCCCTGCTGTAAAGGCATTACATGTATCAGATCGTGATGCCCTTCAATTCATTCGACTATCATTTGGACGAGGATCATCAAAGGATGACATCGATCAGCTTTTGCATACATTTGAGCGCTTGCAAAAGGAGAAGAAAGGAGCATAAAACGTGGAACAAGAGAGAAAACTCATTGGCGAAGAAAGAAGAAACGCCATTTTAAAGTGGCTGAAAGAGACAGATACACCACTCACCGGAAGTTTTTTAGCCAAAAAAGCCGCTGTCTCACGACAAGTCATTGTACAAGATATTTCATTACTCAAAGCAAAAAACGAACCCATTATTGCCACAAGCCAAGGCTATGTGTATATGGCGCAGCATACACCGGAAACTGAAATTGAACAGATTATCGCTTGCAAGCACGATCCTCATCGTACAGAAGAGGAGCTGACACTGATTGTAGACTACGGTGTAACGGTGAAAGACGTGATGATTGAGCACCCTGTCTACGGGGAGCTAACGGCCTCTATTCGAGTGAGTACGCGCAAACAAGTGGCTGACTTCGTTCATCATATTTCTAATACAGGCGCCTCCTACTTATCAGAGCTGACAGACGGCGTACACTTACATACCCTTACTTCCTACAGCCAAAAGCAGCTTGACCAAGCCATTCAAGCGCTTGATGACGCTGGATTTCTCATTAAAGACTAAAAAAATAGTGTCCCCTGCAGGACACTATTTTTCATTCGTTAATTCATATGTTTGATAGCTGCCGAGTAGTTTCACTTCACAGCCAATCGCTTCTAATTCTTGAATGGCGCCAGGGACAAGTACATCATCCATCTCTTTTTCGATATCAATGATAAATAAATAGTGTCCAAGGCCTGTTTTTGTCGGACGCGATTCAATTTTGGACAAATTGAGATTCCGCCATGAAAAAGCTGATAACACGCGGTGCAATGCACCAGACTGATCATCCTTTGGCAGGCTGACAACAATGGTTGTTTTTGGCTTTGAAGAAAAACCAGAATTCATTGGGAACGATGCCTTCGCCTCTTTATGTAAAATAACAAAGCGTGTATGATTGTGCGGATAATCATGAATGTCTTTTTTCGCAATCGTCAATCCGTACGTTTTTGCGGCGATTTCATTCGCAATCGCACCAACAGCCTCATCTGGATGCTCACTGATGTATTTTGCTGCATAGCCTGTTGATTCCACTGGCCGATGCGGAATATCAGGGAACTGCCTCTTCAAAAATTGATGACACTGCGCAATGGCGTGCGGATGTGACTGAATCACATCTAATGTCTCCCAGCTCTCCGCTCTCGATGGATGGACAAGCAGGTGCTGACGAATCGGTGCTGTCATTTCGCCCACAATGGACAAAGCGTCCTCATGAATTAAATAATCAATCGTTAAGTTCACAGATCCTTCGAGTGCATTTTCAAGTGGAACGACCGCCAAATCTACTTCTCCCTTTGACACGGCATCCATACATTGCGGAATGGTTGCATAAGCCCGTTGCTCTGCTTCTTTTGGAAAACAAGAACAGACAGCCAAATGAGTAAATGTGGCCTCTGGTCCAAAGTAACCTACCGTTAATTGCTTCATCTGCTATGATCTCTCCTTTTACGCCCCAGAACCTAGAATTTCAACTTTTTCGACAAATTCAAGTTTTCTTAATTGATTCATGACTGTATTGATATCATCTGCCATGCCGGCCGTACTGATCGACAGGGTAACATTCGCTCTTCCTTGCAGCGGAATCGTTTGGTGAATGGATAACACATTACAGCCAGAGTCAGCCACAATTTGCAGCAGCCTAGACAGAGCCCCAGACCGATCCTCCAGGTGGAAAAACAATGTGATGATCTGCTCTTTGACCATAGTATAAAATGGAAAAACAGCATCTCGATATTTATAAAAAGCACTGCGGCTTAAATCCGCTTTTTGAACAGCATCAGCAACTGAATCCGCTTTTTTGCGATCGAGAAGCTTTTTGACTTCAAGCGTTTTTCGCATCGCATCCGGAAGTACATCCTCTCTTACTAAATAGAACGTTTCTTCTTTCACCTGTTTTCTCCCCTTTTAAAAACGGGAGAGCCCATGAACTGGACCCTCCTTTTGATCAATCGATAAATTCAAATTCAAATTCAAGCAGACGAATGATGTCTCCATCTTTTGCACCACGTTCACGCAGGGCATCATCAACGCCCATTCCGCGCAGCTGTCTAGAGAATCGTTTCACTGACTCGTCTCTTGAGAAATCTGTCATCTTAAACAGTCGCTCAAGTGCTTTACCAGTTAAGACAAACGTACCATCAGGATCTCTTGAGATCTCAAATGCTGCTTCTCCTTCATCAAACTTGTACATCACACGGTTATCAGAGAGCTCTTCTTCATTGTAGAGCGGGAATTCCGGTGTTGTTTCAAGCTGATTGGCGATTTCAAATAAGAGCTCACGAAGCCCTTCTCTTGTGATCGCACTAATTGGGAATACTTTATAGTCATCTGTTAATTTTTCTTTAAATGCCGCTAGATTGTCAGCTGCATCCGGCATGTCCATTTTGTTCGCTACAATGATTTGCGGACGCTCTGTCAATCTCATATTGTATTGCTCAAGCTCTTCATTGATCGTCACGTAATCTTCGTATGGGTCACGCCCTTCAAGTCCAGACATATCAATGACATGGACAATGACACGTGTACGTTCAATGTGGCGTAAAAATTGATGACCTAAGCCAACACCTTCGTGCGCTCCTTCGATCAGTCCTGGCAGATCCGCCATGACAAAGCTTCGGTTATCGTCTGTTTCAACAACTCCGAGGTTTGGCACAAGCGTTGTAAAATGATAATCCGCAATTTTTGGTTTCGCAGAAGAGACAATCGAAAGCAGCGTTGACTTCCCGACACTTGGGAAACCAACAAGTCCAACATCTGCAAGTACTTTTAATTCTAAGATGACGTCACGTTCTTTACCTGGCTCACCGTTTTCAGACAGCTGTGGTGCAGGGTTTGCTGGTGTTGCGAAGCGTGAATTTCCACGTCCGCCACGTCCACCTTTGGCAATCACAGCCCGCTGTCCATGCTCTGTCAAGTCAGCTAGTACTTGTTCCGTCTCAGCATCTGTCACTACTGTACCCGGCGGAACTTTAACAATCATTTCTTCCGCATTTCGGCCATGCTGGTTTTTACTCATTCCATGCTCACCGCGGTCCGCCTTGAAATGACGCTTATAACGAAAGTCCATTAACGTTCTAAGTCCTTCGTCTACTTCAAATACTACATCTGCACCATTTCCGCCGTCGCCGCCTGCTGGCCCGCCTTTTGGCACATATTTTTCACGACGGAACGCCACCATACCGTTTCCGCCGTCACCGCCTTTAACATACACTTTAACCTGATCTACAAACATAACTTCCTCCGTTTCTCTGCATCACATATCTCGTTCTTGCCTCAAACAAAGCTCAATCATGGACTCGTGATTCGTCACATGAAATTGCGTTATACTCATACATGGATAGTTTGCGTCATGAAACGCATTTAACGCATCCAAACTTGTTAATTTTCCTTTGAAATCAAAATATAAGATCACATCATTCTCTTCATGATCCGTTTGGAAAGTGACCGTTAAATGATTTTCAGTTTTTTGGCAAACTGATTGATCGAATATCGAAAACAACTCCTGTGATACCGTTAGCAGCTGCGATTCATATGCTGATAAGTCTCGGGTTTCACCAAGCACTTCATATTCTAGGGTGATAAAATGCGACTCCCAATTAAAGGTTAGAAAGTAATAGGCCAATTGGGGAATTTTTAAATTTGAGAGTTTGGATTCATGCTGTGCTTCAATGACCATTTCTTCTATTATTTCGAACACTCGGTCATATTTTTCTAATGTCAAGTTGCCTTTGATTAACTGCAATTTATTCATCCAGTCGTGTCTTGAACGACTAAGCAAATGGATCAATTCATTCGTTAATGCAACGTGAGTTAATTTTTCGTTTTGTTTACTTGGTATCTCTTCCATTATCGCACTCCCAATCGTTTGGTCTCTCTTTTAGGAGTCTTATCATCAATATGTCTCCCTGAATTATAACAGAGAAGACAGCTTAGAAAAACACTAGTTATGTGAGGAAAGGTTGTTTTTTCTGATCGTATAGGAGAAAATGAGGCAAAGTCAGCAAACATTCTTTGATATTTATGGAGTGCATCTTCTTTTATCATCTTCGGTACTACTTGTAAAAAGCGCAAAAGCTCCCTGAATAGTGAAAAAAACTCCAGTCAATGACCGGAGTTTTTAGCAATTATTGTGCCGCAGGATATACGCTCACTTTTTTACGGTCACGACCGAAACGTTCGAATTTAACTGTTCCGTCGATTTTAGCGAAAAGAGTGTCGTCGCCTCCGCGTCCAACGTTTTCACCTGGATAGATTTTCGTTCCACGTTGACGATAAAGGATAGAACCACCAGTTACGAATTGACCATCAGCACGTTTAGCGCCTAAACGTTTAGACTCAGAGTCACGTCCGTTCTTTGTAGAACCTACCCCTTTTTTAGATGCGAAAAATTGAAGATCTAATCTAAGCATGAAGTTCACCTCCTATTTTTTTGTAGATATTCTCACATAATCGTGATAATCTCGTTCAATTGTTTCTAAGGAAACGACCATGCCTTCTAAAAGCAACTGGGCTTTTTCAAAGGTGACTGGATCTGTATCAGCTGGCAGTTCAAAAGAGAAATACCCGCCTTCATCTCCAATATCAAGCAGTGGATCCATTCCTGTCAGTGCAATAATTGAATTGACTGACCCGAAAACAACAGCAGATACACCTGCACAAACGAGATCCTGACCTTTTTCAGCAAACTCGGCATGTCCAGTCATCTGAAAAGACGTAATGCTTTCATCTGCCGGCGACCGAGTAATGGTTGCTTTGATCATATCACTCACACGCCTTAAGCGTTGATTTTTTCGATAACAACTTTAGTGTAAGGTTGACGATGACCTTGTTTTTTGTGGTTGTTTTTCTTCGGTTTGTACTTGAACACAGTAATTTTCTTACCGCGACCTTGTTTTTCAACTTTAGCCGTTACTGTTGCTCCAGCAACTGAAGGGTTACCCACTTTGACAGTGTCTCCGCCGACAAACAATACGTTTTCGAAAGTAACTGTTTCACCTGCTTCAGCAGCTAGTTTTTCAACATAAACAGTTTGACCTTCTTCAACTTTTACTTGTTTACCACCAGTTTCGATAATTGCGTACATCTCTGCACCTCCTAATAAACTCAGACTCGCCGAATACAGGGGGCCAATAGGCACTTTACACCTGCTCCGCGCGGTTGTAGCACGGGTGCTACATATCCATAACATTAAAAAATATATCAAATTAGACGCTGAATGTCAATGTATTTTCACTATTAGTACGGCAAAAGAAGATCTTCCATGGAAGAGGTGGTTCTTCGATCTGAAAAATAAGCATGGAGCAATTCATTTTCATCGAGCTGGCTCATTTTCACACCATTCCGTTCGATAATAATGGGATGCTTACAGCCCCTTTGGAATCGCGCCATCACTTCATATATTTTCTCCTCAGCACTGGCTCTCAGCGGAATGAGTTTCTCTACCTTTTGCTCTTTTTTACCGTAATAACGTTCTAGTAAAAAACGTACCCTGATATAATGCCGCTGCCGGTGCTCCATCACAAGCGAGAAGGCTAAAAAAGTGAGCAGGATCCAGCCGTTGAATTGCAGCGGAGCAAAACAGAGTAACCCTGCTGTCAAAAGACCGAAAAAAATGAGAGAGCCTTTTATTGCAAGGGCATGTGCCTGTTGGAAAGGGTAAAAAACAGATAAGAGCAAAAAGAATAATTTCCCGCCATCAAGTGGCCAAATGGGCAAAAGGTTCACTAAAAAAATCGCTACATTATAAAAAGTAAACATCGTAAAGACGTCATATGAGATAAGTGAGGCTTCCATGAGAAGCCAGGCGACGAGCTGGAGCGGGACATGCTGAAGCGGTCCGCATAAAATGACCGCCAACTCTTCTTTTAGCGGACGGTTCCCATGCTCTTCTACTTCTACCGCCCCGCCAAATGGCAGTAAAAAAATCCGCCGAATCCGCCAGTGATAATAACAAGCAGCCGCTGCATGTCCAAGCTCATGGACACAGACGATGATGAGCAGACAAAGCAGCGGCTTAATTTGACCTGATAGCATGGCAAATGCCATGACTATCCAAAGGAGCGGGTGAACATGGACCTTTGTCAGCATGAGCAGCCATCTATTCAAAGGTCATCACCTGAATGGGATCAATAAACTGTTCATTTTGCTTAATGGCGAAGTAATATGTCCCCTTGCCTTGTTTATCAAGCGCAATTTGACCAATTTTTTCCCCTTTATCGACAAAATCGTATAAAGCCACATCAGCTTCTTTTAGTTGGCCGTACCAGCTGTAGCTGTTATCTGCATGCTGCACCACGACTGTGAGCCCCGTATCACTTTTCTTTTTCACTTCTACGACATAGCCTTCTTTCATACTATCGATGGCTTCAGCAGATGTTTCAACTTTCACTCCGGCACCATTTTGCGTAAAGGATTCCTGCACTTTTCCAGAGGCAGGGACAGCCAGCTCTTGATTGGCTTGTACGTCCTTTTGTCCTTCTTTTTTATCGGTTAAAAAGGCAAGTGGGTTTCCGACAGTCTTTTCAAACCACCGATTGGCGGCGGCAAATTGAAAATCTTGCTCAAAGGTTTGACTGATGATCGGCTTCAGCTGCTGAAAAGGCCCCGCCTGCCCTTTAAATGAAATAGCGGCAATCAGTACAAGAGAGGCAGAAAGTAAACATTTAAGCACAAATGTATTTGAATGAAATAACGGATGGCGAAATTTTTTCGGCTGATGAGAAGTTGACTCGTAGGAAGCCGAGCCAGAATGCTTTTCTTCTTCTGTTAACATGACCCATGGCGGAATATCATCTTTCTTCTTGAAAGCTGCCTTCTTAGGGGCAGCAGCTGGCTGCTTCATTTTGCGGCGCTGCGCTATTTTCTTTCGATACTCGTCCACTCTTTTCATAAGATCACCCTTTACATACAAACAGTTTGTACATTTTATGTGACGACCTCATATGATATGCAACAAAAAGACCGATTCTCATCGAATCGGTCTCATCTCACGTGAATCATTATGCTCTTACACCGAAAAATGCTTTCAGCTTTGCAAACATCCCTTTGTTTTCTTCTTCAAAGGATTGAAGAGGAACAGATTCACCTAGTACGCGGCGAGCAATATTGCGATACGCAATGGAAACTTTATTTTTAGCATCCATGACAATCGGTTCACCATTGTTTGAAGCCTTAATGACATCATCATCATCGGCTACAATGCCGAGAAGATCAATTGATAAATGATGGACAACTTCATCCACATCCATCGAATCGCCATTTTTCGCCATGTGTGTACGAATGCGGTTCACAATCAAACGAGGCGGTTCAATATCCTCTTGTTCCAGCAAGCCGATAATTCGGTCTGCATCTCTCACAGCTGAGATTTCAGGTGTCGTGACCACAATCGCTTTGTCAGCACCTGATACAGCATTTTTAAAGCCTTGCTCAATTCCAGCAGGGCAATCAATGACAACATAATCAAAGTCTTGTTTCAATGATTGAATTAATTCTTTGATCTGCTCCGGCTCTACCGCCGTTTTATCGCTTGTTTGAGCAGCAGGTAAAAGATACAACAGATCCTCGAACCGCTTATCCTTCACAAGCGCTTGGTGAATCTTGCATCTTCCTTCTACTACATCGACTAGATCATAAATAATGCGGTTTTCAAGCCCCATCACGACATCTAAATTCCGAAGGCCGATGTCGGTATCAACTAGACACACTTTTTTTCCTTGAATTGCTAGTGCTGTGCCTAAGTTTGCAGATGTTGTTGTTTTGCCAACGCCGCCTTTTCCTGAGGTAATCACAATAGCCTCGCCCAATTTCACATTCCTCCCTCAAGCCTTGTCAGATTAGGTCTTATATGAGCCAATTGCTGCAGGCGTTCAATGATCATATTGCCATCTATATCTAAATAAGCACATTCCATTTCATTTCCATCTTCTTTTTGATCCGGTGCACGGTTAAACACCTGTGCGATGCGAAGCTGGGTTGGAATCATATGAGATGCCGCAATCACAGCTTGTTTGTTTCCATTACATCCAGCATGCGCTACACCTTTTAATGCACCGAGCACAAAAATATTCCCCCCTGCACGAATGGTTCCGCCAGGGTTGACATCTCCTATTAATAAAAGATCCCCTTCGACATAAAGCACCTGTCCAGAGCGTACAATTTTTGCTACAGAAGTAATCTCAGCCTCTGCTTTTAAACGTCTCGCCTCTTCAGTTGACATGACGTCACTTTCAATAGAGTGAATGACGAGATGTTCATTTTCAGACACCGCTTCAGTTAAACGCGCCTCTTGATCCTCTGTTAAATATCGAAAACCAAGTTTAATATGCACATTGACTTTATGTCCTTCTCTTCCATCTGTATATTGCTCAAGTAAAAGAACCTCTCGCAAGCCAGAAAGAAGGTCTTCAAACGAACAGTCATCATTTAACTGTAATGTTAATCCGTTTTTTGTACCTTTTATTGTCACATACTGCTGTTTTTGAGTTTTCAAGATGCTCACCTCAACAACATACTCATTTCGCCGTAATTGGACAAACTCCTGCTTTTATTCGTCGATCAGTCCTTGTTTCACATTGATGAAAAAGAGCCTAAGCGGCACAACAAGTATGAGAGACGCAGCAGTATTTAAAAGAATCGTTGGAATAAAGCGTTCGATGACATACGTATTAAAAGGCATAATACCTGGTTGAATCGTCGCTTGAACGCCGTAAACATAAAACTCCATCACTGCAACAGCAATCATCGATAGAAAGACAACGACTAACATATTCGTTTGGAGAACTTTGAAGGCTTTTGCTAACAAATAGCAGAGCGCACCAAAGCCAAACATATGAACACCAAGAATACCTGTATACGAAATATCATATAAAAGTCCAAAGATAAATCCATAAATCACACCATATTTTTGATTCACAAAAGCTGTCATAAATACAAGTGCGAGTAAGATGAAATGAGGTGCTAAAATTTGATTGTCTGAAACAAATGGGAGCTTCACTAAATCGACAAAAATACTGTCAAATACGAAAATAAACAACATGACGAAAGCAAGAAGGACACGTTTCACGAGCCTTCCTCCTTCGTTAATTGAGATGCATCTGCCGTACTTGTGCTGCGATTCACAACAATCACGCGGTCTAAATTATTGAGTTCAGCAGCTGGTTCTACATAAATAATTTTTGTCAGTCCGTAATGGTCCGGCTCAATTTCGCTTACCTTTCCAATCGTCAAGCCCTGCGGGAATACGCCCCCTGCTCCAGATGTTTCAACAAGATCTCCTTTTTTGACATCCCCATCAGCATCGGATTTTAAAATGTTCATTGTCAGCATTTTTTTCTTGCTGTCATAACCGTTAATAATTCCATTGAGTTCTTCTTTGCCCTTTTTCGCAAAAATTTTCGTTGAAATTCTATTATTTTGATCTGTAGAGCTTAGCAACCTTACAGTCGACGTAAAATTGTTGAGCTTATCACTTTCAATTTTCCCAATTAACGCACCACTCTCATTGGTGACCGCCATATCTTTTTCAACGCCTTGTTTTTTCCCTTTATCAATCATGACAAAACTATCCCAAAGGGACGGGTTTCTCGCAATGACTGTTGAAAGAATGGGCGTGTAGTCACGAATAGAGTTCACATATCCGAGCTGCTTGCGAAGCTTTTTGTTCTCATCTTCTAGTTCTTGAAGTTTCGCCTCATATTGGGTTTGTCCATCAAGTTTTTTTCGAAGACGCTCGTTTTCATCATATGTGTTCTTTAAATCTTGTACGTTCCCATAAATACCGGCAATAAATTGTGATGGTTTATGAAAGACACCTTGAAAAAAGCCTGTCGTATCCCCCACTAATTTTTCCGGCCATGAAGCACCTCTGCCGCTTTTCACTGAAAAACCAATCATGGCCACCAGTACGATGACACAGACAAGGAGCAACATTAATCTTTTATTCATAAAAAACTGCGGCATGTCTTACACCTCTTTATTTACGCCCAATTATCGATTATCTTTAGATTTTCCTTTGAACAAGTGAATATGTTCTAGTGCTTTCCCTGTTCCGATCGCCACACAGTCAAGCGGATCTTCAGCAATAATGACAGGCATTTTTGTTTCATCACTAATGACTTTGTCAAGATTACGCAGCAATGCACCACCGCCTGTTAAAACGATTCCACGGTCCATAATATCTGCTGCCAGCTCAGGTGGCGTTTTTTCAAGTGTCATTTTGACCGCATCGACAATTGTTTCCACCGTATCGCGAAGCGCTTTTGCAATTTCTTCTGCCGTAATAGAGATCGTTTTTGGCAGACCTGTTAAAAGGTCACGGCCGCGAATGTCCATCTCATCATGTACGTCAGGCTGCGCAGAACCGATTTCCATTTTAATCGCTTCTGAGGTGCGATCACCAATCATAAGATTATACGTTTTACGAATGTAGCTGCTGATCGCATCATCCATTTCGTCTCCTGCAACACGGATCGATTGAGATGTCACAATACCGCCAAGTGAAATAATGGCTACTTCTGTTGTACCGCCGCCAATATCTACAACCATGCTTCCAGTTGGCTCCCATACAGGAAGGTTAGCACCGATTGCCGCAGCAAATGGCTCTTCAATAGGGTATGCGTCACGAGCACCAGCTTGTCTTGTTGCATCAATGACTGCACGCTCTTCTACTGCTGTAATACCAGATGGTACACACACCATCACGTACGGTTTACGAGCAAAAAGCCCTTTACCTTTTAATGCTTGATTAATGTAATATTTCATCATTGTTGCTGTCGTCTCGTAGTCTGCAATGACTCCGTCTTTCATTGGGCGCAGTGCCACAACATTACCAGGTGTACGACCTATCATGTTTCTAGCGTCATTTCCAACCGCCACTATAGACTTCGTATCAGTTTCCAAAGCTACGACCGAAGGTTCTCTCACAACAATGCCTTTTCCTTTAATAAAAACAAGCGTATTCGCTGTTCCAAGATCTATTCCAAGGTCTTTTGTACCAATTCCAAACATATGTATGTATCTTCCTTTCTTAAACCAAAATTCCCTTTAGGGAAAAACTCATAAACTCTATTATATCGTAAAACATTGAAAAAAAAAGTGTTACAAATACCCTTTTTCCTTCAAACTCACAAATTTTTGATCACCGATCACTAGATGATCAAGCAGCTGTATTCCAATCAGCTTTCCACATTCAAAAAGTCGCTGTGTGACTTCAATATCTTCCCTGCTGGGCGTCGGATCTCCAGATGGATGGTTGTGCACACATATAAATGAAGCGGCCGAACGTTTAAAGGCCTCTTTAAAAATTTCACGCGGGTGAACAATCGACGAATTTAGACTTCCGATAAACACAGTATGTTTATGAAGAACTTGATTTTTGGTATTGAGATAAAGACAAACGAAATTCTCCTGCGTCAAAAATCTCATATCTTCCATCACAAAATTCGCACCATCTTCCGGCGTGCGGATCACATAACGATTGTCCGTCGTTTGATGGTGTAATCTAGTGCCGAGTTCTAAAGCAGCTAAAAGAGAGATCGCCTTCGCTTTTCCAACTCCTCGAATCTTTGACAATTCTTCAATCGAAGCTTCCTTCACAGAACGAAGACCACCAAATGTTTGCAAAAGTCTTGCGGACACTTGAAGAACTGATTCCTTTTTTGTGCCTGTTCTCAAAAGAATCGCGACAAGTTCATGGTTTGATAAGCTGCTTGGTCCATATTTGACAAATCGTTCGCGCGGCTTTTCATCATGAGGAAAATGCTTCAGCAGCATAGGGAAATGATTCAAGATCTACACTCCTTTTTTGATTCCTTCCCGTCATCAAAAAGGGGTGATACCAAATGTTTCAAGCACTCTGACTGTTTTAGCAATAGGGAGTCCTACAACGGAAAAATAATCACCGTCTATTTTTTGTACAAACAGTGCACCTTTTCCTTGAATGCCGTAGCTTCCAGCTTTATCAAGAGGCTCACCGGTTTCAATATAGCGGTCTATTTCATCTTGTGTAAGCGGCCAAAATGTCACGTCTGTCTGTTCATAAAATGTTTCTTTTCTATTCTCTGATTGAATCGTGACACCAGTCAAGACTTGATGTGTCTTACCTGACAATAATTGAAGCATTGAGGCTGCATCTTCCTTGTCTTTTGGCTTTCCAAGACATTTGCCATCAATTGCAACAATTGTATCTGCACCAATGATCACAGCTTTGGGATGTATTTTTTGAATATCATTTGCTTTTTGTTCTGCCAACCATTGGACGTTCTCAGCAGGAGAAAGGTTTCGATTTATTTCTTCTTTTAAATCACTTGCTTGAATGTCATAAGAAAACCCTGCTAAATCAAGCAATTCTTTTCTTCTAGGTGATTGAGATGCGAGTATTAACTGGTTCATGTTTGTTCATCCTTTCAGGGGTTAGCCTAAGAAGTAAGATACCCATTCATCCTATCAAATGAACATCTTACCGACAATTAACGAAAATGCCATTTTCATGTTCCTACATCATTATGTTGGAAGCAAAAGAAAAAAACTAGTCATTTTTAGACTAGTTTGGCTGTTAAAAACATGATTTTACGTATTTAGTTGATCTAATAGCGCTTGCTGAGATTTCCAGCCATTTTCAGCAGATGGGTCATTTAAAAGCTGTACAGCTTTCAGCAAACTGCTTTTGGCTGGTGCATCGGTTGTTTTGGCATTTTCAAGCTCAGAAATCAACTGAGTGACTTCTTTTTGATCCACATCTTCTCCTGCAATCACCTTAGAGGATAAGACAGATGCCTTCTCTATTAAACCTGTCAGCTCATCCGGCACTTGAAATGAGAGCTCTTTTCCTCCCCATGCTTCAAAATGCTGATCGATCAATTTTTTCCCAACGGCACTTGTCATGCCTTGTTCTGTGGCAAGTCCGGCAATAACATAATAGCCATCATCCATTGATACCTTTTTACCTGCATATCCTGCCTCTTTTAAACTGTCAACTAAGTCATCTGCTCCTTTTTCAGAAGAAAACTTTCCAGCCTGCACCACAAAGGTTGAAAAATGACCTGATGCACTTTTTTCACCTTCATTGTCCTTTGACGTATCTGCAAGATCAGCCGGTGGTGCATCTCCCCCAGCTTTCGCCGAAGGCCCGCTTCCAGATGCTGAGACGCTGATATGATCGCCTCCTGATGAATTGGCAGATTCATCTTTACTTAAACTTAGTGCAAATACACCGAGGCCTGTCCCTAGAACGACTGCAAACACAATCGTTGTCATCACTCGTTTGAAGGGACCGCGGTTTTTACTGAACTTCTGTTCAAAAGAACCTTTTTTCTTTTGATAAGGTGTGACGACCTTTGGATCCGAATGGTAAATGTGATCAGCTGCATCGTCCCATTGAAAATCTTCTTCTTTCGGTTTAGACGGTTCTTCCCCGGAAGCGGCTGTCTCCTGTTCCGACTGCCTCTTTTCCTCCCAGTTCGAAAACGTCACTTGATCCTCTTGCTGTTTTTGAGGCTGATGCTCTTCTTCATGCAGCATTTCTTCCTTGCCATTAATATTGACCTTTAACCCTTGTTTTTTTGCCTGCCTTTTTTTCACTGTCATTCCCCGCTTTCTGACATTGTTTGTAAGAAAGACCTTTCTGTCCAATGAAATAGCGCGAATGTAACCCGTCCTTCTTTCTGTTTCACACTTTAACATAGCCAATAAAAAAAAGAACAAGACTTTTGTCGGCAGGTTCAAAAAGTGTTCGCCAATTTTCTCATCCGAAAAAATTACGAATTGGGTTTAACAGATCACCACAAAAAAGATAAAACCAGAAAGAACAAGCGATGGCAGGAACAAAAGGAAAGGGTTCATTTGCCTTGTAAGAAAACACCTTTGCGTAAACCATTCCCGTGACAGAGGAAAGAAAAAGAATGATCAGAAACGGCTTAAATCCGAAGCAAAATGCAAATACACCAAATAGTTTGACATCCGCTCCCCCCATACTATTTGGCTTGAAATGTTCTAAACTATAAAACAAAAGAAGACAAATAAGAAGAGATGCCGCTCCTTCCCACCAAATAAAAAGCGGTTCTAGCGTGCGGTATATGACGAAAAGAGGAAAAAAGAAGAGAAAGAGCTCGTTGGGTACTCTCATATAAAAAAGATCGCTCACGACAGCAATCACGAATAAACTACATAGACTCACAAGAAAAAGGCCCTCAAAAGAGAAACCAGCATGTCTATAAACGAGTAAAAAAAGGCCGCCTGTCAACAGCTCAACCATTGGATAAAGCAAAGAGAGCCGGGTTCCACAATGCTTACATGACCCTTTCAATACAATATAAGAAAAAAGCGGGAGCATGTCGTGAAAAGAAAGCGGCTCTTTACAAGCTCCGCAGTGTGAACGAGGAAAAAGAATAGATCGCTTCATTGGAAGCCTCTCACCAACTAGATGAAAAAATGACCCCATGACCATGCCTGTGAAAAACATAAAAAAATCAATCAAATTAGGTGACTCCTTCCGGAAATAGAATAGACCGGATTGTACCATAGCGATTCACCTTTGATCACCTTGCGAAAAAGTGATTTTCCCCCTCTCCTACATATCAAAAGAAAAAAGACGCACATTGCATAGAAGCAATTTGCGTCTTTTCCTTACTGTAAAATACGACTTCGTACATCTGAGATAAAATAAAGGGAACCTGTCACCAGAATCATTGCTGAAGGGTCATCTCTTTTTTTCTGAATGAAGTCAAGCACTGCACGAGGGTCTTCATCAAACGATTTTGCTTCTAAATGACTGCAAGCATAAAGCTTTTCCGCTGACTCAGCTCTTGGAAAGTCAAAGGAAACAAAATGAATCGATGAACTAATCCTTTCAAGCTTTTCGATCATTTGTTTGTAAGGTTTATCTTTTAACGCACTAAAACATACATGAACCTGTTTACTAGAAAAATGAGCTTGTACAGTTTCGATTAAACGGTCCATTCCTTCTGCGTTATGAGCACCATCTAAATAAACAAGAGGCTGATCTTGGACCTTTTCAAATCTTCCAGCCCACACCGCCTGCCGAATTCCTTCATACACTTGCTCATTTAGCACATGGATATATCCTTCTTGCTCCAGCCATTCGATCAGTAGAACGGCAAGGGAGGCGTTCTGCATTTGATGCGTTCCGATTAACCCTGTCTCTAGCTGCGAGTACTCCCTTTTTGGGGTAGTGAATGTGAAGCGTTCACCTGTTTCCGTCGGCTGCTGGTCCTTAAAGGTACAAGTATCATGTAACGAGATAAACGGCGCATTCTTTTCTTCGGCTTTGTGTTGAATCACAGTAAGAGCATCCGCTTGATGAACGGCCGTGATCATCGGAATCCCAGCTTTAATAATGCCAGCTTTTTCTGCTGCAATCTGATCAAGTGTGTCGCCTAAAATGGCCATATGATCGTGACCAATCGACGTAATTGCTGTTAAGATGGGCGCTGCCACATTTGTAGAATCAAGTCTTCCGCCAAGTCCTGTTTCCAAGAGGACAAAGTCTACTTGGTGCACATGGGCAAAATAAGCAAACGCACATGCTGTAATGATCTCAAACTCTGTTGCTGCACCAAGCTCTGTATCATCTAATTCTTCAACTAAAGGCTTGATTTCGTTCACCAAACTCAGCCACTCTTCGTCCAAAATCGGCTCCCCATTAACACTAATTCGTTCATTGAACGTTAAAATAAATGGCGAGGTGAAGGTTCCAACTGAATAGCCCGCTGACTGTAAAATGGATCGAGTAAATGCAATCGTTGATCCTTTTCCATTTGTTCCAGCTACATGCACCGCTTTTATTTTTTGTTCAGGATGGTCTAGTCTGTCCATCAGCCATTTCATTCGTTCAAGTCCCGGTTTGACACCGAAAGCGAGTCTGCTATGAATCCATTCAATGGCTTCATGATAGGTTGTAAACAATGTCATCTCTCATTTCATACGAAATTTTCAAAAAAGACGACTCCAATTCATTAGGAGCCGTCTTTTCACTCTTATGCTTTCAGCTCTTCAATACGCTTTTGAACAGCTTCGCGTTTTGCAACATAATCACGTTCTTTCGCACGCTCTTCTTCTACGACACTTTCAGGCGCTTTTTTCATAAAGCCTTCATTGCCAAGCTTTTTCTGAACTCGTTCCACTTCTTTTGTCAGTTTATCAAGCTCTTTTTGAAGACGGGCAATTTCTTCATCTAAGTTGATTAAGCCTTCAAGCGGCAGAATGAGTTCTGCTCCAGAAATAACAGCCGTCATCGCTTTATCACTAGCTGGGACATCTGTGCCAATTTCAAGTACACTTGGGTTCGTGAAGCGCTCAATATATGAACGATTTTTCTCTAAACGTTCCTGAACATCAGACGTAGATGCTTTAATGTAAAGCTCAACTTGTTTGCTCATTGGCGTGTTCACTTCACTGCGAATGTTACGAACAGAACGAATCAGCTCAACAAGCAGCTTCATATCAGCAGAAGCTTGTTCGTTGGAAAGCTCCGGCTTCACTTCAGGCCATGCCGCTACAGTAATGGACTCACCTTCATGAGGTAGATGCTGCCAGATTTCTTCTGTTAAGAACGGCATAAACGGATGTAGAAGTCTCATCGTTTGATCTAATACATACGCAAGGATCGAACGAGTCGTTTTCTTCGCTGCTTCATCTTCTCCATAAAGCGGAAGTTTCGCCATTTCAATATACCAATCACAGAAATCATCCCAAATGAAGTTGTATAAATGTCTGCCCACTTCACCGAATTCATACTTGTCAGCAAGCTGTGTGACACTTTCAATTGTTTCATTTAAGCGTGTTAAAATCCATTGATCAGCAACTGATTTTTCTCCTGTCAAATCAAGCTCATCGTACGTTAAACCATCCATATTCATGAGAGCAAAACGGGATGCGTTCCAAATTTTGTTTGCAAAGTTCCAAGTGGATTCAACCTTTTCAAAGCTAAAACGTAAATCTTGACCTGGAGAGCTTCCAGTCGCTAAGAAATATCTCAATGAATCCGCACCGTACTTGTCGATGACCTCCATTGGATCAATTCCGTTGCCAAGTGACTTACTCATTTTACGCCCTTGTTCATCGCGGATAAGACCGTGAATGAGGACATCTTTGAACGGTTTTTCTCCTGTGAATTCAAGACCTTGGAAGATCATACGAGATACCCAGAAGAAGATGATGTCATAGCCTGTTACAAGCAGATTGGTTGGGTAGTAGCGCTTGAAGTCTTCACTTTCTGCATCTGGCCAGCCCATTGTAGAGAAAGGCCAAAGCGCTGAACTAAACCATGTATCAAGTACATCGTTATCTTGCTCCCAGTTTTCAATATCTTCTGGCGCATCAAGTCCCACGTATACTTCCTTCGTTTCTTTATGATACCAAGCCGGGATGCGGTGTCCCCACCATAGTTGACGAGAAATACACCAGTCACGAATGTTTTCCATCCAGTGTAAATACGTCTTTTCAAATCGGTCTGGAACAAATTGAACTTGCTCATCACCTTTTTGCAGATTGATGGCTTCATCTGCGAGCGGCTGCATTTTCACAAACCATTGTGTTGATAAATATGGCTCCACTACAGCGCCACTGCGCTCACTGTGACCAACTGAATGCATGTGGTCCTCAATTTTGAACAAAATGCCTTCTTCTTGAAGATCTTTCACAAGCTGTTTACGACATTCGAAGCGGTCCATTCCTTTGTATTGAAGTGCGTTTCCATTCATTGTGCCATCTTCATTCATCACAAGAATGCGCTCTAGGTTATGACGGTTTCCAAGCTCGAAGTCATTCGGGTCATGAGCCGGCGTTATTTTTACAGCTCCTGATCCAAATTCCATATCGACATAGTCATCCCCAACGATTGGAATCTCTCGGCCTGTAATTGGTAAAACAACTGTTTTCCCAATCAAATGCTGATAGCGTTCATCTTCAGGATGTACAGCGACTGCCGTATCTCCCAGCATCGTTTCAGGTCTTGTTGTCGCAATTTCAATCGAACCTGATCCATCTGCAAGCGGATATCTCAAGTGATAAAACGCACCTTGCACATCCTTGTAGATGACTTCAATATCAGAAAGGGCCGTTTTTGTTGCTGGGTCCCAGTTAATGATGTATTCTCCGCGATAGATCAATCCTTTTTCATACAATTGAACAAACACTTGGCGGACTGCTTTATTCAAGCCTTCATCTAATGTGAAACGCTCACGCGAATAGTCTAGACCTAGACCCATTTTCGCCCACTGGCTACGAATAAAATCGGCATACTCTTCTTTCCACTTCCACGTTTCTTCTACAAATTTTTCACGTCCGAGATCATAGCGGCTCACACCTTCTTCGCGAAGCTTCGCCTCTACCTTTGCTTGTGTTGCAATACCCGCATGGTCCATTCCTGGTAGCCATAAAACATCATAGCCCTGCATCCGTTTCATACGAGTCACGATGTCTTGAAGAGTTGAATCCCAAGCATGCCCTAAGTGTAATTTTCCTGTCACGTTTGGTGGAGGAATGACGACTGTATATGGATCTTTCGTTTTGTCATTTTGTGCTTCGAAGAATTTCCCTTCAAGCCAGTACGTATAGCGGTCTTTTTCAATCGCATTTGGATCGTACTTTGTTGGCATTTCTTGATTATTTGTTCCCATTTGTGTTACCTCCACATTTTTTCGGCTGATGAAACATAAAAAAAGCCTTTTCATCCTTATAAAAGGACGAAAAAGCTTTTTCGCGGTACCACCTTTTTTCACGAAACACTTAGACGTGTCCCGTACTCTCTAAAGGATAACGGGGATCTCCCGAATTTCTCTACTACATGTTTCAAGAAATTAAGCTCACAGGCGACCTTCCAAACAAGTGCATCCTAGAAAACCTTTCAGCTATTGGTTTCCCTCTCTTTAGGGGCTTGCTCGTACTCTTCCTGATCCACGCTTACGATATATCACGTTCATCAGCTTATACTCATCTTTTATTAATATTACTAAATGCCTTTTGTTTTCGTCAATCATCTTTTCCGCTTTTCTTCTTCTTTATACAAATTGGGCAGGCACCCTTTGCCTCTTTGCCCATATGATAATAACAAAATAAAGAAGGAGGGCGTTTTATTTTGAAAAAGATCAATCCTTACACACTCCCCCCATGGCTTAGACAAATTCGGGCAGTTGCCTCCCAAGTCGTTCTCCCGATTGCCATATTTCAAGGCTTTCGCACGATCATTTTTCCCACAACATTTGACGTCCTCATCTTAGGAATTCTTATATTTCTCGCCTGTGCCTTTCACCTTGATTGGTTTTAAGAGAGCTGAAAGCTGCAGGCTCACTCTTATGTATAGGTCCCTCGTTAGACATTTCATAGCGCAACAGCAAACAACCTCGTCACTCTTCTGATGACGAGGCGTTTTGTTCTTCTTCAAGGCGTCTAGCCTGCTCAATTTCGTGTATTTTCATGACGGTCGGCTCAGAATTTTTCATTTGCCAATACGCCCTTAACAGCTCCTGACAACTTTCCATCTCATCCTGTCCGCCTGCTTCATAGGCTTTCACCGTATCAAACAACCCCTGCGGATAAGCGAGGTAGCTCAAGAACAAATGAATCTCTTCCTCACGAAGTTTATTTCCCTTTTGATACGTATAAAACAAAGATGTGCATTCAGGACAAGGAGTAGGGTAGGTTTTGAATGTGCGATAGTAAAAGGTCAAAAGGTCATAAATGGGGGCAGCCTTTTTGGACCGCTCAAAATTGGTGAAATGTCCTGTACCTACATCATTGTACAAAAAGTGATGGATCGACAATTGCCCATGGTTTAACACAATACGTGTCGTCTCTTGGTCTTTCATTTCCTCATGCCAATCCTCTAAACGTTCAAGTGCAAATTCACTTGCAGACATCGCTTCTGAAAAATACATAGCAGCAGCCAGCTCAAATGGCGACATATACCATGTTTGTTCTGCCCGCTCGATAAATCGTTCATACATGTCTTTCTCTGTTTCCCATTTGCTTTTCATTTGGGTGTAGTGAGCCTCTATTTCCTGCTCAGTAATGTCCATCATGACTTCTGTTCGTTTATGAAGTCTTGCAATCTCTTGAAATAAATATTCATGTTTATCGTCCTGCTCTTCTCTCTTTTCATTGGTCAGCCATGGCATGAGATAATACGTGTACTGGCTTTCTCGATGATTAGAGAAAAAGGAACCGCTCTTCGTGCGATAAATCGGCACAAACGAGCGATAGCCTTTTGATTCTAGTTCAAGCATTTGCTCTGTAAACTGCATGTGTCGATGGGGCTTTACCCGCTTTAGTGCAAATACGCCCTGCTTTGTATACACTCTAACGACAGCTGGACTGACAGGTTCGATATATTCAGCCTCAAGCCCGTATTCGTATAGGACAGATTGGATTTCATCCACGTTCTCTCACCACATTTTCTCGGTCCATCATCTCATACTATGCATTGCTTTTTTGATATTCAGGAATATAAAGAATCTGCCCTTCTTCAAGCTCTGCATCCACCGACAATGAATTCGTTCGAAGGAGCTGCTGCACATTCAACTGATATCGCTCACAAATACGATCGACCGTATCTTCTTGCTGAACTATACATATTTTCATGCGAGAAAAATCTTCCTCCTCCTGCTTAGCGAACAGCTTCGTTAAATAAAGAGAATTCTCACTGCCAGACGCTTCTCTCACGTCATGTTCAAACTCCTCAGCTTCTTGAGCTGATTCATACACCTTTGGTGCTTCACGTTCATATAATCGTTCGAACTGATAGCTGTCATCCCGCTCTTCCTGCGTCTGTTCCATCTGATAAGCAGGTGATTCAAAGGCTGGATAAGCTGGCGGCTCTTCTTCTTCCTTGCTCTCTGCTTCAGGGTCTTTCCTCACTTCCACCTCAAAGAACGTATCATCCCGCTCCTCTTCTTCTAGCAGCTTAGGCGGGTCAAAGAATGGCGGCTCTTGTACTTGAGCTTCTGGGAAGGAACGATACCCAAGCGCCACGGCTTCTTCTTCCTCATTTTCCTCCTCTTCTTCTGTTTCTTCCACCATCACCGTCTCGATGTCTATTTCATCCTCTTCTTGTTCAGTTCGCGCTTCATGTTGCAAAGCGGCCTGCTGTTCTGCATTTTCTTCATGCTCTTCACGTGGCAGCATTTCTTGCTCTTCATATTCAGGCTGCGCCTGATATTCATAAGTGACATCGCCATATTCCTCTTCAGCACGATGGACAAATTCATATGGCCCTTCTACAAGCGGTTCAGGCGTTCCTTCATCTAACAGACCTTCAATGGCCAAATCAGCCTGAATCGTGAGCAAACGACTTTCTGTCAGCTGGTAATCAAATGCATCAATAAACACAAATACATCATTTAAATGACTAATTTTGTTCTTGGGGATCGTGATATCCACCGGAAATTGATGCAGCAGCTCCGCCGTTCCGTCCTCTCTTACCTTCACCTCATCAGCCTGCCTGTATGATGCATAGGAACTGGATTCACCCATTAGCTCCTCTTGATTTATGTTGTATTCTCCTGTTAGCTCGAGTGAACCTCTAATGGAAACATAATCATTCACTTCTTGAACGAGAATGTCAGGATCGAGAGAAATTGACAGTAGCTCACTGACTTCCTGTCCGTTTTTGAAATAAATGGACTCTTCTACCGAAAACTGTAATCGATTGTTTTGAGACAAGTCGGTGTCCTCCTTTCATCTAATCCTTCAAAATAAAATTAGATGTCAATACAGGTGTATGAAGGAGGCAGTGAAAATATGATTGGTTTTATGCAAAGCAAAAAGCCGATATGTCTCCATATCGGCTCAGCGTGTAGACAAACCCTCGCATTCGGTGTCAGTCCTGCGCGCTGGTGCTCACGAATGTCAAATTCGCTCCGCTCCAGTACTCGTCCTTCCTAGACTGCAAAGGTTTTCTTTCACGCTGAAAAGAAGACAAAGGGCTAAAATAAAGTTCATTTTAACCCTTTGTCAACGATCTAAGCCGATATGTCTCCATATCGGCTTTTGGTTACTGAGCTAATTTTTGAAATACCTTTTCAACTGTCTCAATTGTATACTCGATGTCTTCATCCGTATGAGCAGTTGAGAGGAACAGCCCTTCGAATTGTGAAGGCGGAAGGAAGATGCCATGATCAGCCATTTCCTTGTAGAATTCAGCGAATAAAGCGAGGTCAGCTGTTTTCGCTGTATCGTAATTGACGACTTGTTCGTTTGTAAAGAAGAATCCGATCATGGAACCGGCACGGTTAAATGTTAATGGAATCCCATGTGCTTTCGCCGCTTTTGAAATGCCTTCTTCCAAACGATCTCCTTTGCGTCTAAACTCTTCATAAGACTCAGGTGTCAGCTGTTTTAATGTTTCAAGACCTGCTGTCATCGCAAGCGGGTTACCGGATAACGTTCCTGCTTGATAAATCGGGCCGCTTGGCGCAATTTGTCTCATAATGTCCGCTCTACCGCCGTAAGCACCAACTGGCAGGCCACCTCCGATGACTTTACCAAGACATGTCAGATCAGGCGTAATGCCAAAATAGCCTTGTGCACAATGATAATCCACACGGAAGCCTGTCATGACCTCATCAAAAATGAGTAAAGAGCCATATTGCTCAGTGATGTCTCTCAATCCTTGCAAGAAACCTTCTTGTGGAGGGACAACCCCCATATTTCCTGCAACTGGTTCTACAATGACACCTGCAATGTCGTCTCCAAATTCTTGAAAAGCGACTTTGATGCTTTCTAAATCATTGTATGGAACGGTGATCGTATTGCTTGCTGTACCTTCAGGGACACCAGGGCTATCCGGAAGTCCAAGCGTTGCCACACCCGAACCAGCTTTAATGAGCAAAGAATCACCGTGGCCATGATAACAGCCTTCAAATTTCACAATTTTGTTTCTGCCTGTAAAACCACGTGCTAGACGAAGCGCACTCATAGTCGCCTCTGTTCCAGAGCTGACCATACGAATGACCTCAATAGAAGGAACTCGTTCTGATACAAGCTTAGCTAATTCATTTTCAACTAAAGTAGAAGCACCGAAGCTTGTACCATGTTCAGCTACTCGCTGAATGCTTTCAACTACACGGTCATTCGTATGACCTAAAATAAGCGGTCCCCACGATAAGACGTAATCAATATATTCATTTCCGTCAATATCGTATATTTTTGCGCCTTTGCCTCGTTCCATAAAAATCGGGTCTGTATTGACTGATTTAAATGCGCGCACAGGGCTGTTCACACCACCCGGCATTAACTGCTGCGCTTCTTTAAATGCTTGCTTTGACTTTTCATAGCTACGTCCCATTTCAATGTCCTCCTGTCTATCCGTTCTTTATTCTGAGAGCCATTTCGCTGCATCTTTTGCATGATACGTAATGATTAATTCTGCGCCTGCACGTTTCATGCTAGTCAGCATTTCAAGAACAAGCTCTTTTTCAGAAATCCAGCCATTTTGAGCTGCTGCTTTCACCATTGCATACTCTCCGCTCACATTGTACGCAACAACAGGAAGTGTAAATTCATTTTTCACATCACGCATGATATCTAAGTATGAAAGTGACGGCTTCACGATCAGGAAGTCAGCGCCTTCTTCTACATCAGACTGCGCTTCTCTCAGTGCTTCTAAGCGGTTTGCAGGGTCCATTTGATACGTTTTACGATCTCCAAACTGCGGTGTGCTATGCGCCGCATCACGAAACGGACCGTAAAAAGCACTTGCATATTTCACAGCATATGACATCACAGGCACATGAACAAAGCCGGCCTCATCAAGCGCCTCACGAATTGCGATAACAAAGCCATCCATCATGTTTGATGGAGCAATGATATCTGCACCTGCACGAGCCTGACTGACAGCGGTTTTCGCTAAGAGCTGAAGAGATTCATCATTTAAAATTTCTCCATCTTCAACGATTCCGCAATGTCCGTGATCTGTATATTGGCATAAGCAAGTATCAGCAATGACCACAAGCTCTGGGAAATGCTTTTTGATTTCAAGCGTTGCTCTTTGAACAATCCCATGATCGTGATAAGCTTCACTGCCTACATGGTCTTTATGGTCTGGTACCCCAAAAACAATGATAGATTTAATCCCAAGGTCAACAAGCTCTTGGACTTCTTCTTTCACAAGATCAACTGAAATGTGATAGACACCCGGCATTGAAGGGACTTCTTTCCGGACATTCTCTCCCTCTACAAAAAAGATGGGATAAATGAAATCAGAGGGTCTTAAAAATGTTTCTCTCACCAATTCTCTCATTCCTGCGCTTGTACGCAATCTGCGGTGTCTGTTAAATTTCATCATTGGTTCAACTTCCTTTCAGATAAACGGCACATCAAATCAAGCATCCCGTCTATCGTATAAGTATCTGGGGTTTCAGAAGAAATCCCGTATTGAAGCAGTGCCTCTTGTGTAAGAGGACCGATGCTCACAAAACATGTGTCTGATGCAGCTAATCTATCGATATCAGCCTGCATGGCGTGCATAAAAGAATGAACAGTGGAGGAGCTTGTAAATGTAATAAAATCAAATGATTGCTCCATCATTGCCGACTTGAGTGCGATAATTCCGTCCTCATCCTTCACTGTTTCATATATAATCCACTCTTTTACGTCAATGCCAAGCGGAACGAGGGTATTCTTTACCACATCTCGTGATAGGTGGCCTTTTGCTACAAAGACACATTCTTCTGGATGTACATGTTCAATTAAAGCATCTGCCAGTTCTTCTGCTATAAAACGTTCTGGAACCACATCCACTTTTAAGCCGTGCTGCATCAGATAGGCAGATGTTTTTTCACCTACGGCCGCCACTTTCAAGTGGGATAAGCTTTGATGTAATTGATGCTTCTCTATATAACTGAGAAAAAAAGACGCACCATTTACACTCGTAAACACAAGCCAATGGCTTGCTTCTAAATCTTCTAAAAATGCCTTCGCTTTTTCTTTTGTCAGCGTTGGCTCAAACCTGATAAGAGAGGTTAAAACAGCATGGCCGTTCAGCGCTTCAATTTTCTGCTGAAACGCACCCGCTTGACGTTCATTTCGAGTGACAAGCACCGTCTGTCCGTAAAGCGATTTGGCTATCGTCATTGGGAAGACAGATCCTTTTTCACCTTGTCGATCAAATCCTTTGCTCCCTTATCAGCCATCTGCTTCGCACATGCTGTTCCAATTGCCTCAGGATCAGTACCTGTTACGGTTTCTCGAATAATCGTATGCCCATCCGCAGATGCCACAAGACCTGTCAATTCAATTTCATCACGCTCATTCATCGTTGCGTAACCAGCGATCGGCACTTGACAGCTTCCATCCATTTGTTGAAGGAAAGCTCTTTCAGCAAGGACCGTTTTCTTTGTATACTCATTTGTGAATTGAGCTAACAGCTGCAATAGCTCTTCGTCATCTCCCCGGCATTCTATCGACAATGCGCCCTGCCCTACAGCAGGAAGGCAAGTATCAGGAGATAAAAATTCCGACACGACTTCTTGACTCCAGCCCATTCTAGACAATCCGGCAGCCGCTAGAATAATCGCATCATATTCTTCATTTTTCAGTTTTTCAAGTCTCGTATCAATGTTTCCACGGATCCATTTAATCTCAAGATCTGGTCTCTCCTGAAGAAGCTGGGCACTGCGCCGTAAGCTGCTCGTTCCCACAACCGCTCCCTTTGGCAGTTCATGAAGACGGAGATGATCCTTTGAAATCAATGCATCCCGCACATCTTCACGCTCAGGAATACAGCCGATGACTAAACCTTCCGGAAGAGAGGCCGGCATATCTTTCATGCTGTGTACCGCCATGTCAATGTCATGGTTCAGCATTGCCTGTTCAATCTCTTTAACAAACAGACCTTTTCCGCCAACCTTTGATAAGGTCACATCTAAAATTTGATCACCCTTTGTCACAATCTCTTTAATTTCAAAAGAATAAGAAGGGTTTAGTTCAGACAACTTTTGAATGACCCATTTTGTTTGTGTAATCGCAAGTTTGCTTCGTCTAGAACCTACTTTAATTGTACGCATTACGTCTTCCTCCCGACAATGCCCTTAAGACTCATCATTATTGAAACCAATGAAAGGTTGATAAGCTACCAAGCAGAAAATAATTGATCATCAGCACAAGAAATGAAGCGACATTCCATCGCGCCACGATTTTGCCCTGCATATTTCTCACCAGTCTAATGTATAAGTAAAAGCCGTATAAAAACAGCATAATAAACGAACCGAGCACCTTTGCATCTGTCCAGTACAACGTATCATACGAAATATATGCCCATATAATGCCAAGAATTAAACTAAGCAAGAGCATCGGCACGCCAATAATATTTAAGACATACGCCATATGATCAAGCTTTGATAAATCTTCAATTCTCAAAAGCCATTTTCCCCATTTTTTCTTTTTCAGCAAACGATATTGAAATAGGTAGAGTAGTGAAAAAGCAAATGAAAGTGAAAAAGCGCCGTATGATAAAATGGCCATCGTAATATGAATGACGAGCAGCTCACTCGTCAGCTTTCCCGTCAGTTCGGCAGAATGAAGATCGGATGGTGTAAAGGTGTGAATCGCCATCATGGAAAAACCAATCACATTTGTAAAAAAGACAATAAATTCAACGCGTAATACTTTTGTCAAAACAAGTGACAATGTCACAAGCACCCACGTATAAAAATATAACCCCTCTGCTACATTCAACACAGGGAATCGGTCTGTTTCCATCATAATATAAAACATGTAGACTGTTTGCAGCAGCCAGACAATAGAAAGCAACCAGAAAGCCATTTTTCCAGCCTTCCGGTTGTGTTGAAGAAAATCTATGAAATAGAACAAGACACTGAGTGCATAGATCAAGGTCGTCGCTTCACCTAGTCTCGCTACAATGGATTCCATCATCGCCTAATCACTCACTGGCAACTGTAGCAAGGCCTTGTGCCATATTTGTTTTAAACAGCTGAAACGCCCCTTGCTCCACCTGCATCGGCTCTGCCTTTTGCTCTTCATCTTCAACCTGTAAATCAAAGATTTCTTTAAAGAGTAAAAGTTTTTCCTCTGCATTCGGCTCCCCGGCAATTTCTTTGGCCTTTAAGATAGGATCTTTCAGCATTTGATTGATGATGCTTTTCGTATGTTTATTTAACAGCTTCATTTCACGATTTGTGAGGTTTGGAAGCTTTCGTTCGATGCTTTGCATCGTATCCGCTTGAATCGAGAGTGCTTTTTCTCTTAAAGCAGAAATCACAGGAACCACTCCGAGCGTATTAAGCCATTGCTTAAATTCCACAATTTCAGCTTCGATGAGAAGCTCCACCTCTTCAGCTACTGCACGGCGCTCTTTCAGGTTAGCTGCCACAATGCCCTCAAGGTCATCAATGTCATACAAAAAAGCACCTTCTACTTCAGAAATAGCTGGATCTAAATCACGTGGTACTGCAATATCCACCATGAATAGAGGTCTGCCTTTTCTCTGTTTGTTCGCTTTTTCGACCATTTCTTTTGTAATCACAAATTGTTTAGCCCCAGTAGAGCTAATTAAAATATCCGCTTCAGATAAAGTTTTTTCTAATTGATTCAAGCTCTTAGGCTCTCCTGAAAAGCGGCCGGCCAGTTCTTTGGCCTTTTCAAACGTTCGATTGATGACTGTTACCTGGCCAATCCCTTGACCTTGAAGGTTTTGAGCCGCCAGCTCGCCCATTTTACCCGCACCAAGAATAAGGACATGTTTATCAGAAAGACGTCCAAAGATTTTTTTGGCAAGTTCCACTGCCGCATAGCTGACAGATACAGCATTAGACGCAATATCTGTTTCCGCATGAGAGCGCTTCGCAACTGTTACCGCCTGCTTAAACAAATAATTGAAAACGGTACCAATGGTCTTCTCCTCTTGAGCGACTTTAAAGCTTGAGCGCACTTGACCGAGTATTTGTGTTTCACCAATAACCATAGAATCAAGTCCACAGGCAACCCGGAATAAATGCTCAACCGCTCCATCATTTTCATAAAACTTCAAATATGGAGAGACATCTTCTTTTTCTAAACCGAACCAATCTGCTAAAAATCTTTTTATATAAAACCGACCAGTATGAAGCTGATCTACAACTGCATAGATCTCTGTTCGATTACATGTTGAGATGACGATATTCTCTAGAATGCTTTTTTCTTCTTTAAGCTTGGACATCGCTGTTCCGAGCTCGCTCGGTTCAAAGCTCAGCTGTTCCCGTATCTCAACAGGGGCTGTTTTATAATCTAAACCCACAACAAGAATATGCATAACTTCAGCTTGCACCCCCAACGCCCTGTCTAATTTATAATAATTACAATATAGAATTTATTATTTATAATGATTATAACATATATTCATTTTTAACTGGATAAAAATTGTGAACAGATTTCAAAAATGTTGTGATATAGTAGAAAAATGTTCGACATCGAATGCCATATCATCACTTCAAGCAATTTACCAGATTTGGCGCGTGCGGACAAATGATCTGCTTATAAGAAGGTGACATCTTTGAAGAAGAAATCTATTTTGCTGCCGCTCACTTTGCTGGCTGTAGCACTATATGCCATTCTCTCAGGAGATCAATTTGACATTTGGAAAGATCAGGAGAAATGGTATACACTTGTACTGCTTTTTGGCCTTGCTTTCTTATATCAAGGAAAGAAGGAACAGGAAACCTCTCATGTGTTTATCGGTATGCTCATGACAGGCCTTGCGCTACACTTTATCCTTCAGCCGAAATTAGAACACTGGCCAGATACATTTACGATGATTGTGTTCATCGTCGGCCTCGCACTTTTGATGAAATCATCACAGAAAAAGGAATATCGAATAGAAAGTGTTGTTCTCATTGCACTCGGTCTATTCCTTTATTTCTTTCAACAAATTACGAAGCAACTTAGCACACTTTCGATCCCTACTTCCGGTTTTGAATTGTACTGGCCATATGTATTGATTGCCGTCAGTCTCCTCTTATTATTTTTAAAAAGGAAATAACTTATACAATAAAAAGGCATCTGCTTTGTGCAGATGCCTTAGAATGTTGACAAATGGCTAAAATGAACTTGATTTTAGCCATTTGTCTTCTTTTCAGCGTGATAGAAAACCTTTGCAGTCTAGGAAGGACGAGTACTGGCGCGGAGCGAATTTGACATTCGTGAGCACCAGCGCGCAGGACTGACAACGAATGCGAGGGTTTGTCTTCACGCTGAGGCATCTGCTATGTGCAGATGCCTTTCTTTTAACTGTTAATCTTCGCAAGGATCGCATTCCATGCTTCATCTTTTCCCTTTTTTGTTTCAGAAGAGAAAAGGATTAATTCATCTGATGGGTCGATGTCGAGTGTCTGTTTGACGACTTTCGCATGCTTTTCCCATTTGCCTTTTGGAATTTTATCGGCCTTTGTCGCAATAATGATCACAGGAACTCCATAGTATTTAAGGAATTCATACATGTTCACATCATCTGCGGATGGTTTATGACGCAGATCCACAATTTGGACGACTGCTTTTAACTCTTCACGCATTGTAATATACGTTTCGATCATTCTCCCCCATGCTTCGCGCTCTGTTTTTGATACTTTTGCAAAGCCATAACCTGGGACGTCCACAAAATGGAGCATATCATTAATAATGTAAAAATTAAGCGTCTGGGTCTTTCCTGGTTTAGAAGACGTACGCGCTAAATTTTTCCGATTAATCAATGAGTTAATGAACGAGGACTTTCCAACATTTGATCGTCCAGCAAGTGCGATCTCAGGCAGTCCCCCGCTCGGGTACTGCTCTGGTTTCACCGCACTAATGACGATATCTGATTTTGTTACTTTCATCTTCCCTCTCCTACTAACGCTTTCTCAAGCACCTCATCTAAATGTGAAACCGGAATAAAAGTTAATCCTTCTCTCACACTTTCAGGAATGTCATCAATATCCTTCTCATTGTCCTTTGGAAGAATAATCGTTTTCAGTCCTGCACGATGTGCGCCTAATGCTTTTTCTTTTAATCCGCCAATCGGAAGCACTCTTCCTCTTAACGTAATTTCTCCTGTCATGCCAACCTCTTTTGAAACAGGACGTCCTGTGAGTGCTGATACAAGAGCCGTCGCAATGGTAATACCAGCTGATGGCCCGTCCTTTGGAACCGCACCCTCTGGAACATGGATGTGAATATCGTGCTTTTCATTAAATTGAGGGTCAATGTTCAGTTCATCTGCTTTTGAACGAACATAACTGAATGCCGCCTGCGCAGATTCTCTCATGACATCACCGAGCTTACCTGTTAGCAAAAGCTTGCCTTTACCCGGCGAGAGTGAGACCTCGATGGACAAGGTGTCTCCGCCAACTGTGGTATATGCAAGGCCTGTGACAACGCCGACCTGATCTGTCGTTTCCGCCTGACCATAACGGTAAAGTCTTTTTCCGAGGAATTCAGATAAGTTTTTTTCCGTCACTGTGATGCGTTTGCGGTCTTCAGCCACAATTGCTCTTGCCGCTTTTCGGCAAATCGCCGCAAGCTGACGCTCTAACCCGCGGACTCCTGCTTCTCTCGTGTAATAGCGAATCATATCATAAATCGCTGCTTCACGAAGCTGCAAGTTCCCTTTCTTTAATCCGTGCTCCTTTAGCTGCTTCGGCAGAAGGTGATCTTTCACAATTTCTGCTTTTTCAACTTCCGTATACCCTGCAATCGTGATAATCTCCATTCTATCACGAAGTGGACCTGGAATGGTTGCTAAATTGTTGGCAGTTGCGATAAATAAGACTTGAGACAAATCAAATGTCTCTTCAATATAATGATCGCTAAAATTATGATTTTGCTCTGGATCTAACACTTCAAGCATCGCAGAAGACGGATCTCCTCTAAAGTCAGAAGACATTTTATCAATTTCATCTAAAAGAAAGACCGGATTCATCGTGCCCGCCTTGCTCATCCCGCGAATGATACGACCAGGCATCGCACCTACATAGGTTCTTCGATGACCACGGATCTCAGATTCATCACGTACACCGCCAAGAGAGATACGGATAAACTTTCGATCGAGTGATTTGGCAATGGATTTAGCAAGTGACGTCTTCCCTACCCCAGGAGGTCCTGCCAAGCAAAGAATCGGTCCCTTTAATGAATTTGTCAGTTTCTGAACAGCAAGATATTCGAGTACCCGCTCTTTTACTTTTTCAAGCCCGTGGTGCTCGTCATCTAAAATTTCGCTTGCAAGCTTTAAATCTAGACGATCTTCTGTATAAGTGCCCCACGGCAGATTGATCAGCCAATCAATATAATTGCGAATGACAGAACTCTCAGCAGAGCTTGAAGGGATTTTTTCATAACGGTTCAGTTCTTTTAAAGCCGTTTCACGAACGGAATCTGGCATGCCGGACTCTTCAATTTTAGCCATAAGCGTACTGACTTCGCCTGTTTTCCCCTCTTTGTCTCCAAGCTCTTTTTGAATAGCTTTCATTTGTTCGCGTAAATAATATTCTTTTTGCGTTCGCTCCATTGAACGTTTGACACGCTGGCCAATTTTCTTTTCAATCTCTAGCACTTCTTTTTCATTGTGAATGAGACTGATGACCCGATTCAACCGTTTTTTGACATCGACTGTTTCCAGCACTTCTTGCTTGTCTTTTAATTTCAAAGGAAGGTGGGAAGCGACGATATCCGCCATTCTTCCAGGTTCTTCAATATCCGTCACCGTTGCATATGTTTCAGCTGAGATTTTTTTTGAAATTTTTATGTACTGATCAAAGTGATCTAACAAAGTGCGCATGAGTGCTTCTGCTTCTGCGTCCTTTAATTCTTCTTCTGTCAACTCTTTAATATCGACTGACGTATAGTCTTCTAGCTCCATGTAGGATTCGATCTGCGCTCGATTTAAGCCTTCGACGAGCACACGGATCGTTCCATTTGGCAGCTTCAGCATTTGTTTAATTTTTGTGTAGGTGCCGACTTTGAAAATTTCCTCTTCACCTGGTTCATCTATTGAAATTTCCCGCTGTGTTGCTAGAAAAATCATATGATCGTTCATCATCGCCTGTTCTAATGCTTGAACAGACTTTTCGCGCCCAACGTCCAAATGCAAGACCATTGTTGGATAAACAAGCAAGCCTCGCAGCGGAAGGAGCGGAACATTCTTTTTGATTTCATCTGCCATGTTGATAGACACCTCCGTCACTAGTATGAATCATTATAATATACCTGTTTCAGTCTTGTACAATGTAAAAGACTTGAGAAATGATGATCTTACCGTAGTATACCCTTTCTTTTTATCTTGAAAAAGAAAAAAAGATCTATTTCACTAAAAAATCCCCATATGAGATGGGGATTAAACAGATTTCCTTTTCATTTCTTCTTCTAGTCCATCTTTCTTCTCATCTGGCGGATTGACCAAACACTGATCCAGCACTTCTTGGAAGTGCTTCACAGGCACAATCGTAACCCCTTCAATCTCTTTTAAGATCGACTGCTGATTGTCATAAGGGATGATCACTGTTTTGACACCCGCTTGTTTGGCTGCCTTGATTTTTGGTATGACACCGCCGATCGGCTTCACCTGACCTTGTAATCCAATCTCACCGGTCATCGCCGTTAAATGATCAATCGGGATTTGATGAATGGCTGAGAAAATGGCTGTGGCCATCGCAATTCCAGCAGATGGTCCATCAATCGGGGCACCAGCCGGAAAATTAATGTGGATATCATATTCATTTGTTCGTATGCCCAAGTTTCGAAGCACGGTTAAGACATTTTCAACTGAGCCCTTCGCCATACTCTTCCGTCTGATTGATTTCGACTGATTGCCGATGCTTTCTTCTTCCGCAATACCAGTAATATTGATACTGCCTTTTTCAAGCGCTTTACAAATGTTCACTTCAATTTCAAGCAGAGCCCCGCTATTCGGTCCATACACGGCAAGACCATTTACTACTCCTACCTTTGGCTTTTCCGGTACTTTTTGTTCATATCTTGGTGTCAGCTGGCTTGAATGAATGACCCATTCTACATCGGCAATCGTAATATCCTTTCGGTTTTCAGTGACAGCCATACCTGCGGCAATCTGTACCATGTTGACCGCTTCACGTCCATTTTTCACATAGGATGTTAACAGGTTCAGTCCTTCGTCACTTAATTCCTTCTGTATTTTCTCGACTGCTTTAGCTGCAACAATTTTCAGCTCATGCTGATCCAAATCCTTGAAGAAAATCTCCAAACATCTTGATCGAATAGCCGGCGGAATTTCGTCCGGTGTTCTTGTCGTGGCGCCAATCAGTCGAAAATCAGCGGGCAACCCATTTTGAAAAATATCATGGATGTGATTCGGAATTTGCGTATTTTCTTCACTGTAATAAGCACTATCTAAAAACACTTTTCGATCTTCTAGCACTTTGAGCATTTTGTTCATTTGAATCGGATGCAGTTCTCCAATTTCATCGATAAAGAGAACGCCGCCATGAGCATGTGTGACGGCTCCTTGTTTCGGCTGCGGAATGCCTGCCTGTCCCATGGCCCCTGCTCCTTGATAAATGGGATCATGTACGGAACCAATCAAGGGGTCTGCGATGCCTCGTTCATCAAATCTTGCCGTTGTGGCATCAAGCTCAACAAATACTGCATCTTTTTTAAATGGTGAATCAGCGTGACGCTTCGCCTCTTCCATCACTAGACGGGCAGCAGCTGTTTTTCCAACACCAGGCGGCCCGTAGACGATGACATGTTGCGGGTTCGGTCCACACAGGGCAGCTTTAAGTGCACGTATACCGTCTTCCTGCCCTACAATATCTTGAAACCCCTTTGGCCGGACTCTCTCTGATAAAGGTTCACTCAGTTTAATGGATCGCATCTTTCTGAGTGCTTCCATTTCTTTCTTCGATTCTTTATCGATCGTCACCTTTTGTGTGCGCTGATTTTTCAGTAAGTTCCAAAAGTACAACCCGATGACGATACCAAAGAACAGTTGTATGAATAATACGATTCCTGTCCAGCTCAATCGGTGCTCCCTCCTTCATCTATCGTTATGTATTGGTTTCTGTCTGCTAGTATTTCCTAGAGCTGGACGGAATAAACACAACTTCCACGATAAATAAAAAACTCCTGAATCAAAAGATTCAGGAGTCATTCAAATGGGCTTATGCTGATGTTTTTGTATCTTTATTCACGACTGTACCGTCTTTTAAGACAAGACGTGGCGGCTCACCATCAGCAACCGTTTCACCAGTAATGACACATTTCTCAATATCATCACGAGATGGAAGATCAAACATCACATCAAGCATGATGCCTTCAATGATGGAGCGAAGACCACGAGCTCCTGTTTTACGCTCAATTGCTTTTTTCGCAATTTCGCTAAGAGCATCTTCTTCAAACTCAAGCTCAACATCATCAAGCTCAAGCATTTTTGTATATTGCTTAACGAGCGCATTTTTAGGCTTCGTCAAGATTTCTACAAGTGCTTTTTCATCTAACGGCTCTAGGCTTGCAATAACCGGAAGACGACCGATGAATTCTGGGATTAAACCGAAGCGAAGTAAGTCTTCTGGCAGAACTTTTGATAGAAGGACTTCTTTTTCAAGATCTTCAATTTTATTTTCCGCACCGAATCCAATGACTTTTTGACCTAGGCGGCGTTTGATGATTTGCTCAATGCCGTCAAAGGCTCCACCACAAATGAAGAGGATATTTGTTGTATCAATTTGAATGAATTCTTGATGAGGATGCTTACGTCCACCTTGAGGCGGTACACTAGCGACTGTTCCTTCAAGAATTTTCAAAAGGGCTTGCTGTACACCTTCCCCAGATACATCACGAGTGATAGAAGGGTTTTCTGATTTTCTTGCTACTTTATCGATCTCATCGATGTAGATAATGCCTTTTTCAGCTTTTTCTACATCATAATCTGCTGCTTGAATCAGCTTTAGTAAAATATTCTCTACGTCTTCCCCGACGTAACCTGCTTCTGTTAAAGACGTCGCATCTGCAATCGCAAATGGAACATTTAAAATACGTGCAAGCGTTTGAGCAAGTAATGTTTTACCGCTTCCTGTAGGTCCAATCATAGAAATGTTACTTTTCGAAAGCTCAACATCATCAATCTTACTGTTGGAATTAATCCGCTTGTAATGGTTATAAACCGCTACAGCTAAGGATTTCTTCGCATTCTCTTGTCCGATGACATATTCATCAAGAATTTCCCGGATTTCATGAGGTTTCGGAACATCCTTGAATTCAACTTCTTCCTCAGTACCGAGCTCTTCTTCAACTATTTCCGTGCAAAGCTCGATACATTCATCACATATATATACGCCAGGTCCTGCGACCAGTTTACGCACTTGATCTTGCGTTTTTCCGCAAAACGAGCATTTTAATTGACCTTTTTCCTCGTTGAATTTAAACATTCTTTCACCCCTTATTCTTCTTCACTTGCCTGTAGCTAACAGTCAGCTACCCTTCTGGGTCCAGTATGTATGCATTTTACCATACTTTCCTAAAAGACGGTAATGATGTGTTTGTAACACTGCACATTGAGATATGTATGACAGAAAGATGCGACTTACACTATCGTTTCCAAAAGAAGCGATGATAAGTCAAAAATTGTACAAAACAAGGCACGAGTCACTCGCGCCCTGTTTTATTATTATGCACCATATTAACGGTTTTCTACAAGAAAATCAATTGCTTTACGAACTTTTAAATCTTCTTTCATTGCTTCAGTAGAACCGATCGCTTGTTTGATATTTTCAACTGGCATGTTGTATGCTTCAGCCATTTTTGAAAGTTCTTCTTCCACTTCTTCATCAGACACTTGTAGGTCTTCTGCAGCAGCAATTGCTTCAAGAGTAAGATTAGATTTTACGCGTTTAGCAGCATCTTCTTTCATTTGCTCTTTTAGCGCATCTTCATCTTGTCCAGAGAACTGGAAGTAAAGCTCAAGGTTCATCCCTTGCATTTGAAGACGTTGTTCGAATTCTTTCATCATGCGGTCTAACTCAGTGTCAACCATCGCTTGAGGAACGTCAACTTCCGCATTTTCAGAAGCTTTTGCTACTAGCTCTTCACGAAGTTTGCCTTCTGCTTCGTTTTCTTTTGCTTCTTCAAGACGTTTCTTCGTTTTTTCAGTTAATTCAGCAATCGTTTCAACTTCTTCATCAACATCTTTAGCGAACTCATCGTCAAGTGCTGGAAGTTCTTTTGCTTTAATTTCATGAATTTTTACTTTGAATACAGCTGGTTTACCTGCAAGGTCTTCAGCATGATATTCTTCTGGGAATGTCACTTCAACGTCTTTTTCTGCACCTGCTTCAAGACCAACCAATTGCTCTTCGAAACCAGGGATGAATGAACCAGAACCTACTTCAAGAGAGTAGTTCTCAGCTTTTCCGCCTTCGAATGCTTCTCCATCAACGAATCCTTCGAAATCTAGAACAACTGTATCGCCGTTTTCGATTGCGCCTTCTTCTTTGACAACAAGCTCAGCTTGACGGTTTTGCATAGCTTTTAACTCTTCTTGGACATCTTCATCAGATACAGATGTGTCGTCTTTTTCAACGTTAAGACCTTTGTAGTCACCAAGTTTTACTTCTGGCTTCACTGTTACTTTTGCAGTGAAGATTAAGCTTTCGCCTTTTTCGATTTTCTCAACATCGATTTCAGGGCGGTCAACCGGCTCGATACCAGCTTCGTCGATTGCTTTCGGATATTCAACTGGAAGAAGAATATCTAGTGCATCTTGATAAAGAGATTCTACTCCAAAACGCTGCTCGAAAAGACCACGTGGTACTTTCCCTTTACGGAATCCAGGGATTGATACTTGCTTAACTACTTTCTTAAATGCATCATCAAGTGCTTTGTTAAATGTTTCAGCGTCAACTTCTACTGTTAAGACACCTTCGTTACCTTCTTGTTTTTCCCATTTTACTGACATGTGTGTTTCCCTCCAAAAATCTATTCAGATTGTGCGTTGTTACATTCTAAAGCATCATAAAGACTTCGTCCAATCAAAAACCACGCACTCCGCTAAAGAAGCGGTCTTATGTATACAACATTTGACTTGATTATACATAACGTCTTTCAACCGTTGGAATCTTACAACCGCACGATATATGCACAAATACAACCATTATATTATAACATAACAAGTCCGTCTTTCAACTAAATCGACAAATTACAAATAAGAAATTTCTTCAATATCTTTCAGCATTGTACAAGCTTCTCTCAGCTCTCGTTCGTTAAAATCATACAATAAATGCAATTCTTCGAGGTCAATCTCGATTCCATGCATTTCATAGCCGACTTTATGAAGTGCCGCAGCCCAAAGACTCGGATCCGTATATTTAGGAAGAAATGGATATAGCACAAATAAGTGCCGGCGCCATAACTCTTCAACTCCTTGGTAAAGGGTTGGGTTCTCATTGCCGAGTGTGTCATCGAGCTTTCGAAGGACTTGCTGAAGCAGTGTCATTTGCTCTGGCTTGACAGCCTCAGAAGGAACAAGCGTTAAAGAATCACCGAACTTTGTCACATGAACCGGCTTTGCCACATCATGATCTGACAGAAGTTGCAGGATCAATGATTTGACCAAAGGGTTTCCATCAGGCTTTTGTAGGATCGTATTTAATAGACCCATATGCGGCGTGATGTTTCGGTCTTTCAGCGAATGGATGAACTGCACCTGCTCTTCTGGCCGCTCGAGCATTTCATCTATATTGATTTCTCCGCTGCCTTCCTCGTCTTCGTCTAAAATCTCTTCTGGTGATTCAATCATCTTTCTGCTAAATTCAAGCAGCTTATAAAAATGCTCCGCGCTTTCTGCTGGAAGGTGATTTTCTTCAAGGACTGCCTCAATTGTTTGTTTGACTTCCTCGTACTCTTTCAGCTGAATTAAGATGGTCATATATACTTGAAGCACAGTGAAATAGTGGCCATATCCTTCATGTAGCATCTTTTCACAGACTCGCTTTGCATCCTGCAGCTCACCAAGCTCTAGAAAACAAATCGCCATACCGAGATGAATATCGGATTCTTCATCGTCATCATACGATTTCGCTTCTGAAAATAAGTGAAGCGCCTCTTGATACTGTTTATCTTTTAATGCTGCCATTCCTTTTTCAATCAGTCTTTCTTTCAGACCAGGAAACAAAATGACATTATCTTTCTTCTTGTCATGTTTCATGCTTACGTTCCTTTCGGGCGCATATTTTTTATCAGTTTACCAACGAAGGTTAGTAAACACAAGTAACGAGAGGTTTTCATGCAAAAAAGAAGCCGTCACACCACGGGGACGGCTTCTCGTTGTTTATGCACGCAGCCAGCTGCTACGTTTTTCTTCAAATGCTTGAATCTCATCTTCTAGTAACAATGTTAATGAAATCTCATCATAGCCATTCAGGAGCATTTCTCTCCAGTGTGGATCTACATCGAAAGGAGTAACATTCCCTTCATGGTCTTGAATCTGTTGTTTTTCCAGATCAACTGTCATTTCATATCCTTTGTTTTCATATGATGCAGCAAACGTTTTCCACACATCATAATCAAGACGAATTGGAAGCATCCCGTTTTTAAAACAGTTTTGATGAAAAATATCGGCGAAAGATGGGGCAATGACAATTTTGAATCCATAATCATCAAGTGCCCAAGGCGCATGTTCCCTTGATGATCCGCAGCCAAAGTTTTCGCCTGCGATCAAAATAGAGGCTCCTTCATAAATCGGCTGATTGAGTTCAAAATCTGGATTCGGACTACCATCTGCCAAATATCGCCAGTCAAAAAAGGCAAATCGGCCATATCCTGTTCGTTCGATTCTTTTCAAAAATTGTTTCGGAATGATTTGATCTGTATCTACATTTATACGGTTAAGCACAGCGGCTTTTCCTTTATGAGTGACTAAAGGCTCCATCTATGACACAACTCCTTACACGACTGTTTTCTCTTGATTAAACTTCCTGACATCGACAAATCGGCCATGTATGGCAGCCATTGCAGCCATTGCCGGGCTGACAAGATGCGTTCTTGCACCCTTCCCTTGACGTCCCTCAAAGTTACGGTTTGATGTAGATGCACAGCGTTCACCTTCTGGCACCACATCGTTATTCATACTGAGGCACATACTACAGCCAGATTCTCTCCATTCAAATCCTGCTTCTAGGAAAATTTTATGAAGACCTTCTTCTTCTGCTTGCAGTTTGACACTTTGTGAGCCAGGAACCACAATCGCTCTGACATGATCAGCTACTTTTTGTCCTTCAATCATAGAAGCGGCTTGGCGTAAATCAGTCATTCTTGAGTTCGTACATGAGCCAATAAACACATGCTCAATCGTAATATCTTCAATACGCTGATGCGGGTGAACCCCCATGTATTCATAAGCACGTTTTGCTTCTTTTTGGTCATCTTCTTGTGCAAAATCTTCAGGTCCTGGAATTGCTGCATCCACAGGGAGCACCATTCCTGGGTTAATTCCCCACGTGACCATTGGTGAAATATGATTTCCATCTAAAACAATGGTTTTATCATAGGTCGCACCCGGATCTGTTCTTAATTCTTTCCATTCTTTGATCGCTGCTTCGAAATCTTCACCCTGCGGTGCGTATTTGCGTCCGCGGCAATATTCAAAGGTCACTTCATCCGGTGCGATCAATCCTGCTCTTGCGCCTGCTTCAATTGACATATTACAAACGGTCATCCGCTCATCCATTGACATGTTTCTGAATACTTCCCCAGTGTATTCAATGACATAACCTGAACCGAACTTCACGCCATGCGCGCCAATGACTGCTAAAATGACATCTTTGGCTGTTACCCCTTTTTGAAGCGTTCCGTCTACTCTAATTTCTAGTGTCTTCGGACGCTGCTGCCAAAGTGTTTGTGTGGAAAGCACATGCTCAACCTCACTTGTGCCAATCCCAAAGGCAAGTGCACCAAATGCGCCATGAGTAGATGTATGACTATCTCCACACACGATTGTTTTACCCGGAAGTGTTAAACCAAGCTCTGGTCCAACGACATGAACGATTCCTTGGTCTACACTGTGAAGGTCAGCTAGACGGACCCCGAATTCAGCACAGTTGCGCTCTAGAGCACTGACTTGCTTCTTCGCAATCTCATCTTTGATCACAAATCGATTCACAGTCGGAATGTTATGATCCATCGTCGCAAATGTGTTTTGTGGTCTTCGCACCTTGCGCCCTTTTTGTCTTAATCCTTCAAATGCTTGAGGTGACGTCACCTCATGCACCAAGTGCAGATCAATATATAAAAGGTCTGGTTTTCCCTCGCCATTTTTGACAACATGCTGATCCCATATTTTTTCGATGATTGTTCGAGGCATAACCCTTTTTCCTCCCTCTACCTAATTCAACAAGATTTCTATTTATACAATGGTTTTCGTACGTTGTTTGAGTGCATCTACAACGGCTTTCGTGATATCATCAGTCGTTTCATACGTTCCCTCTTTTGCTGCTAGGTCCTTTGTTCGTTTGCCAGAGGCAAGAACGGCTTCCACAGCTGCTTCAATTGCAGCCGCTTCTTCTTCTAGAGCAAAGGATGTTCTAAGCAAGCTGGCTGCTGACAATATAGTAGCCAGAGGGTTTGCGACATTTTGCCCCGCAATATCGGGTGCTGAACCATGAATCGGCTCATATAAATGAAGGCCGGTGCTTGATAAACTAGCAGATGGCAGCATGCCGAGTGAGCCAGTAATCATAGATGCTTCGTCACTTAAAATGTCACCAAACATATTCTCTGTCACGATGACATCAAATTGAGCGGGCTTATAAATCAGCTGCATCGCGGCATTATCGACGAGCATGTGCTCATATGCGACATCTGGATACTGGGATGCAACTTCTTCTACCGCATCCCGCCATAGTTTACTCGAAGCGAGAACATTTGCTTTATCCACAGACGTTACTTTTTTCCGTCTCGTTAACGCCATGTCGAACGCTTCTTTTAATACACGAACAATCTCTTCCTTTGTATAAAGAAGTGTATCAACCGCAGCTTCTTTTCCTTCATCATCCGTGTAGCGCTCACTTGGTTCGCCAAAGTAGAGGCCTCCAGTTAATTCACGAACGATGACGAAATCTACTCCGCTAATGTGATCTTGTTTTAACGGTGAAGCCTCACTCAAGCTATCAAATACTTTGACAGGGCGGATGTTCGCAAATAAGTCCAGCTGCTTGCGAATGGAGAGCAAGCCTTTTTCTGGGCGAAGTTCTGGCGGGTTTTGATCCCACTTCGGTCCGCCAACGGCTCCTAATAAAATCGCATCTGCGCTTTTGCACACTTCTACTGTTTCTTTAGGGAGCGGATTGTTTTTTTCATCTATCGCTATACCGCCAATGAGAGCTGTTTCGAATTCAAATTCGTGTTGAAATTGAGCCGCTGTCTCTTTCAGGACAGCGACGGCTGATGTGACGACTTCCGGTCCGATTCCATCGCCGGGCAAAAGTGCAATTTTCTTTTTCATGAGTCCCTTCCTCCTTTCTTATGAGATGGCGTGATGTTTCTCAATTTCTATTAGGTTTGATTTAAAGATTAAATGTCTATTCACTGCATTGACGTAAGCTTTAGCCGATGCTTCCAGCACATCTTGCGCTACACCGCGTCCTGCTGTTTCTTTTCCTTCTATTGAAACAGTGACATATACTTCCGCTAGTGCGTCTCTGCCTTTTCCATTGGATTGAATACGATAATCTAGCAAATGAATTCTTTCCTCCATACAGCGCTCAAGCGTGTTGTACACAGCTTCTACACTGCCTGCACCTGTAGCTGCTTCTTGAATGACTTCCTGCGTTTCTTGATTTTTAAGAGAGACTGTTGCTGTCGGCATTTGCTCTGTCCCATAGTGAACTTGAAGACTTTCAAATTCATAGCCAATTTTACGGTCTGCTACTTTTTCTTCTAATATAATAGAGATTAAATCATCATCTGTGATTTCTTTCTTCTTCTCTGTTAAGTTCTTAAACGTTTCGAAGAACTTATTGATTTCTTCTTCAGTCAATTTAAAGCCGAGTGTTTTTAAGCGGTCTTTAAACGCGTGTCTTCCGGAGTGTTTACCAAGGACAAGCACATCTGTTGTGACGCCTACAAGCTCTGGAGAGATAATTTCATAGGTTGTTTTTTCTTTGAGGAATCCATCTTGGTGAATACCTGATTCATGGGCAAATGCATTGTTTCCAACGACTGCTTTATTACGCGGTACAATCATACCTGAGTATTTGCTCACTACATCACTTGTGCGCTTAATTTCATTCAACTGAATGGTTGATTCGACTTGGTAAAAGTCTTTGCGAATATGAAGGGCAACTGCAATTTCTTCTAAAGCAGCATTTCCTGCGCGCTCTCCAATACCGTTGACAGCTGTTTCAATTTGATCTGCTCCATTTTCAATGGCAGCAAGTGAGTTCGCTACAGCCATTCCTAAATCATCATGACAGTGTGCTGACAATATGACTTGATCGATATTTGGAACGTGTTCCTTCATATATTTAAAGATATTTCCGTACTCTTTTGGTGCTAGGTATCCAACAGTGTCAGGCAAGTTAATGACACTTGCGCCTGCGTCGATCACTTTTTCTACAATTTCTGCTAGGAAAGAAAGATCTGTCCGGCATGCATCTTCTGCTGACCACTGAACAACTGGGAAGCGCTCTTTCGCGTATTTCACCATTGAAACAGCTTGTTCAACCACTTCTTCACGTGTTTTCTTTAGCTTATGCTTGAGGTGAATGTCAGAAGTCGCAATAAAGACGTGTATTCTTGGTTGAGCTCCATCTTTTAATGCGTCCCATGCAGCATCAATGTCACCTTTCACACATCGTGCAAGTCCTGCAACTGAACAGTTCTTAATCGTTCTTGCAATTTCTTGTACGCCTAAGAAATCCCCTCGGGATGAAGCGGGAAAACCCGCTTCAATGATATTAACCCCAAGGCGCTCAAGCTGCTTAGCAATGATTAGCTTTTCTTGTGCATTTAAGTTCACTCCTGGTGATTGCTCTCCATCTCGAAGTGTTGTGTCAAAAAAATTAATTTTTCGCACCGACGCTCACCGCTTCCTTTTTCTTTCCTTGTTTAACGAAAGGCATCATTTCACGAAGCTTTCTTCCGACGATTTCAATTTGGTGCTCATTTTCATTTGCATTGATCGCATTGAAACGTGGACGATTCACTTGGTTTTCAACAATCCATTCTTTCGCGAATGTTCCGTTTTGGATGTCAGTCAAGACTGCTTTCATTGATTCTTTTACTTTTGCATCCACAACGCGTGGTCCTGATACGAAGTCACCCCACTGCGCTGTATCAGAGATGGAATATCTCATACCTTCTAATCCTTCTTCATACATAAGGTCAACGATCAATTTCAGTTCATGCAGACACTCGAAGTATGCAAGCTCCGGCTGATAACCAGCTTCTGTTAATGTTTCAAAACCTGCTTTTACTAATGAAGTAAGACCTCCACAAAGAACTGCCTGCTCACCGAATAGATCCGTTTCTGTTTCTTCTTTAAATGTTGTTTCAAGAACGCCCGCTCTTGCTCCGCCGATTGCTTTTGCATAAGCAAGTGCTTTGTCTTTCGCTTGACCTGATACATCTTGATAGATAGCAAATAGTGCAGGTACACCAGCGCCTTGCTCATATGTTCTTCTTACAAGATGTCCTGGACCTTTTGGAGCCACAAGATACACATCTACGTCACTTGGCGGAACAATTTGATGGAAGTGAACGTTGAATCCGTGTGCGAATACAAGTGAATTCCCTGCTTCTAATTGATCTTTGATTTCTTCATCATATACTTTCTTTTGCTGCTCATCTGGAAGTAATACCATGACGACATCTGCTTGGGCTGCTGCTTCTTTTACTGTGAATACTTGATGACCGTCTTCTTGTGCTTTTGTATAAGATCCGCCTTTTCTTACGCCGACAATGACATCTACGCCGCTCTCTTTTAAGTTCAATGCATGTGCATGACCTTGTGATCCGTAACCAATGATAGCTACCTTTTGACCGTTTAATACGTTTTCTTGAATATCACCGTTATAATATACTTTTACCATTTGACTCTCTCCTTTTGTTTAGACAATTGAAATTGTTTTATTTGTTTGCGGCTTTTGCTGATTATCTCTCGCAAAGGCCGTGGTGCCAGTTCTGGCGACTTCTTTAATGCCGTATGGCTTAAGTAATTCAATGAGTGCTTCAATTTTTGAAGACTCACCTGTCACCTGAATGACGACACTTTCTCTGCTCACATCTACAATAGAAGCCCTAAACGGTTCAATGACCCCCGTGATCTCCATTCTAGATGCTGGTGCAGATACGACTTTTATCAAAGCCAGCTCTCGCTGAACGATTGATTGGTTTGTAATATCCGTTACTTTGAGGACATCGATTTGTTTGTTCAGCTGTTTTGTCAGCTGTTCGATGTCTTTCTCCTGGTCTACATGGACGACGAACGTGATGCGTGATACATCTTGAATCTCAGAATGGCCGACCGTAATGCTTTCAATGTTGTAGTGTCTTTTGGTAAAAAGGCCTGTGATTCTGTTCAGTACGCCTGATCGATTTAATACAGTCAACACAATAATTCTTTTCAAGGTTTCACCCCCACCATCTCATGAAGTCCTTTCCCCGGTGCTACCATCGGGAATACTTTCTCATCTCTCGCTACATTGACATCGATGAAAACAGGCTCTCTAGACGTTAATGCTTCTTCTAGCTTTTCTTGCGCCTCTTCGTCTGATGAGATTCTGATCCCTTTAATGCCATAAGCTTCAGATAATTTCACGAAGTCTGGCTGCTCTGAAAATTTAGAATGCGAGTAGCGTTCTTCGTAAAAAATTTCTTGCCATTGTCTTACCATTCCAAGACTGTGATTATTGAGAACAATCACTTTCACTGGAAGGTTCAGCTCACGGATAACGGCAAGTTCTTGCAGGGTCATTTGGAAACCTCCGTCTCCTAAAATCGCTACAACCGTTGCCTCTTGATCAGCTAGCTGCGCGCCAATCGCTGCCGGTAAACCAAATCCCATTGTGCCAAGCCCACCAGATGTCACCCATTTATCGGCATTTTCGAATGGATAGAACTGTGCAGCCCACATTTGGTGCTGTCCGACATCAGTTGCCACAATGGCTTCACCTTTTGTAAATTGATGAATGTATTCGATCAGCTTTTGAGGCTTAAAGCCTTCAGCTTCGTTTTCGACATACCAGAGTGGATATTCTTCCTTCCACTGATTTAGCTGGCTCTTCCACTCGTCTGATTCACCTTGTTTCCCGTCCTGCTTGATCAGTTCTTGAAGCACTAGCTTACTGTCACCAACAACTGGGATATGGGTGTGAATGTTTTTACCAATTTCCGCTGGGTCGATGTCAATATGAGCCACCTTCGCATGCTTTGCAAAATGATTGAGGTTGCCGGTTACCCTGTCATCAAATCTCGCTCCGATTGAAATGAGTAAGTCACATTGATGTAGTGCCATGTTCGCTGCATATGTGCCGTGCATACCCGCCATTCCTAGGAAAAGAGGGTGCTTTGCTGGGAATCCACCAAGCCCAAGCAATGTATGAGCGACAGGGATTTGCTGCTGCTCTACATATTGCCTTAATTCTTCCGACGCTTTGCCGTGAAGAACGCCAGCTCCTGCTAGAATAACTGGTTTCTTTGCTCTGCTTACAGCTTCTACTAACTTGCGAATTTGCAAATAATTCGGCTCAATTTTCGGCTGATAACCTGGCAAATCGATTGGCTGATCGTATTCAAATGTCCCTTCAATGCCAGCGACATCTTTTGGAATATCAATCAAGACTGGACCAGGTCTGCCGGTTGTTGCGATGTGAAATGCCTCTTTAATGACACCCGGTAACTCTTCTGGGCGTCTCACTTGATAGCTGTGTTTTGTGATTGGCATTGTGATACCAAGTACATCTGCTTCTTGGAAAGCATCTGATCCAATGACTGAGGTTGCCACCTGTCCAGTGAAGATAACCATAGGTAGTGAATCAATCATCGCATCCGCAATTCCTGTGACTAGGTTGGTTGCCCCCGGTCCTGATGTGGCAATAACAACGCCTGGTTTACCAGATACTCTTGCGTATCCCTCCGCTGCGTGAATCGCTCCTTGCTCATGTCTTGGCAGGACATGAAATAAACCAGAATCGTAAATTTTATCGTAGATCGGTAAAACGGCTCCGCCAGGATAACCAAAAATGACTTCTACTTTTTCTCTTTTGAGTGCTTCAATTAACATGAGTGCACCGTTCATCGTTTGTGGTGCATTTGATTTTTCCGTCTCCATTTGTACATTTGTCCCCATTTGATTTCCTCCTCTTTGTCTTGCTTCAGTCAAGTCCTTTCACCCTTTTCCATTCAAGATAGAGATATGAGACCATATAAAAAAGCCTTCTCACCCCACAATGACACTACTTTTCACTAGGTCAAAGGGGCGAAAAAGCTTTGTTTTTCGCGGTACCACCCTTGTTCACGGCAAATCATGCTGCCGTCTCATGGACATCTTTCATCCATTTTGGTAACGAGTGATGCAATGTCACTCGGTCTGCCCTACTATCATTTCAAGCAGACACTCAGAGGTGAGTTCACTTTAGAAAGTAACACCGGTTTCCAGCTAGCACCGGCTCTCTGTAGATACTGACTCTAAAGCTACTAGTCCTCTTCAACGTTTATCGATATCTATTTAGCTTGCGTGAATGTTTTCATCGGTAAAGACTACTTTTTCTCCTTCTTCAACGACTCGTTTGCGGAATTGTTCAAGAAGTTTTTGTGTGTGGAACCCTGGCTTTCCTTCGCCAATGATACGGCCGTCAACTTTTACAACAGCGATGACTTCGGCAGCGGTTCCTGTCAGGAAGACTTCTTCAGCTGTATACACATCATGTCTTGTGAAAGGTTCTTCTTTCACTTCGTAGCCTAAGTCTTCTGCGATTTCCATGATGGCATTTCTTGTGATGCCTTCAAGAGCGCCGATATAACCTGGCGGTGTATAGAGCTTACCTTTTTTATAAATAAACACATTGTCTGCAGAACCTTCTGCCACGTACCCTTGATCGTTCAGCATCAGCGCTTCACTCACACCGGCCATATGGGCTTCGATTCGGACAAGGATGTTATTCAAATAGTTTAATGATTTCACTTTTGGACTTAGTACGTCAGGACGATTTCGCCTCGTTGGTACTGTCACAATATCAATACCTGTTTCATATAGGTGCTTTGGAAAGATGGCCAGCGGCTCTACAATGATCACTGTGTTGGCTCTCCCACAGTTGTTTGGATCTAAGCCAAGATCACCGGCTCCTCTTGAGACAACAAGGCGGATATAGGCATCTTTTAGGCCGTTCCTTTCAACTGTATGAATCATTTTTTCAGTGAGCTCCTCAAGTGAATATGGAATGTTCAGCATAATGGATCTAGCGGAATCATACAGGCGGTCTAAATGTTCTTTCATTCGAAAGATATTTCCGTTATATACACGTATTCCTTCGAACACACCGTCACCATATAAGAAGCCATGATCATAAACTGAAATTTTCGCATCCTCTTTTTTCACGAGTTCATCGTTTAAAAAGATCCACTGTTCCTTTTGGTCTTCCATCTTCAGTGAGCACCCTCTCTTTCAAACAAAAAGTAGTTGAATTTTCAGACACTTTATATTGAAGTGTCTCACGCTTACTCTGCGTGTCTGTTTGCTTTTGTTGAACCCATCTTACGCCGCTTTCCATACAGTGTCAACAGCATTTTTAAAATTATTAGACAATTTAGACTAATCAAAATAAAATGTATACGCTTACACCTTTGCTAGACAAGGAATGAAAAAACTTAAAATTTTTTGTATTTTTTCTTCAATTTATTTACTCTACATGAACTGTTTTCTTTTGAACAAGCTTTTGTGATATTTTTTCACACGGTTTTTGAAGAATATTGTGAGATTTCATTGCGTTGTTTTTTCCTTCAGCATGCCTTTCTAAAGCGTTTTCCTATGAATTTATGATAGAATGAGAGCATCTAATAGAAGGAGGGCAATACATGGCTAACATCAGAGGTTATATCGGAACGTATACAAAGGGAGACAGCAAAGGAATCTATTCTTTTACTTTAAATACGGACAAGCAGCAGATTGAACAAGTAGAAGTGGCTGCAGAACTTGAAAATCCTACATATTTAACTGTCTCAGATTCTCAAAAGTTTGTGTATGCTGTTGTGAAAGAAGGAGCACAGGGCGGTCTTGCTGCGTATCAAATTGATGCCGACACCGGCGCACTTCGTTTCATCAACCAAGAGCTTGCCGATGGGGCTTCTCCTTGTCACGTCAGCGTGGACAGCCAAACGAAAACAGCGTTTACAGCAAACTATCATAAAGGAACAGCAGAGATGTACGAAATTGATGCTGAAAACGGCTCAGTGATTCGCACGCTGTCACAGGCGCAGCATGAAGGCACTGGACCAAACGAAGACCGTCAAGAAAAACCGCACACTCACTTTATGGGTTTGACACCTGATGAACAATTTGCAGTAGCTGTTGACCTTGGCACAGACGGAATTTATACGTATAAGAAAGAAAACAGCAAACTTGAGCTTACCCATACATTTGAAACAAAACCAGGAAGCGGCCCTCGTCATATCACATTCCACCCAACGAAACCTGTGGCCTATGTGATGACAGAGCTCAGCTCAGAGGTCATTGTACTTCGTTACTTTGAAGATGGTCATTTCGAAGAGATCCAAACGATCGCAACCATTCCTAATGACTTCACAGAGAATAATCAAGGCAGCGCCATTCATGTGTCTTCTGACGGTCACTTTGTGTATGCAGGAAATCGTGGACATGACAGCATTGCCATTTTCAAAGCAGATCATGACGGCAAACTAAGCCTCGTTGAAATTGCTTCATCTGAAGGAAATTGGCCTAGAGACTTTGTCCTTGATCCAACAGAAGAATTTCTCGTCGGCTCAAACCAAGAATCTAGTAATCTTGTGTTATACAAACGTGACAAAGAAACCGGTCGACTCACTGTCTTACAATCAGACATCACCGTTCCGCATCCGGTTTGCGTGAAATTTTTAGGATAATGAAAAAAACCTCCGTTTAGGAGGCTATAGATTGTTGACAAAGGGCTAAAATGAACTTTATTTTAGCCCTTTGTCTTTTTTCAGCGTAGTTGAAAACCCTTGAAGTCTAGGAAGAACGAGCACCGGAGCGCAGGACTGACAAAGAATGCGAGAGTTTGTCTACACACTGAAGCCACCGTTTAGGAGGCTTTTCTTTAAGCAGACGGCATACCGCCATCTTCAAGCTTTTGATCAATGAAAGACGTATCGCTTTTTTCACCGAACCATTTTCCAAGCCTGTCTTTCGCTTTCCCTTTGACATCGTCATCAATGTACATCGCGACTTGAAGCAGAGCAAATGTGATGGCGCCTAGATCATCTGTGTAGCCGATCCCCACCAATGTATCAGGGATCAGGTCAATCGGAAGGATAAAGTACCCTAGCGCCCCAATGATGAGGGTCTTCGCTTTAACCGGTACTTCGGGTTTTTGCAATGTATAATAAAGTAATAACACAGCATAGACAAGAGAAACTCCAGCTTTTTGTGCCGTCTTTTTTAACTTTTCCCAAAAGGCATGATCATTAAAATGCTTCTTTGAACGCTTTAATAGTTCTTTTTTCTCAGAACGATTCATCGTATCGCCTCCATATTCAGCATAGCCCTTCCACCTTATTTATACAAGAAATCCACTCATTCGACAAACAAAAAGCAGCAGAAAGCTGCTGCAATCTACTGCTCTTTGTAAAACTTTTCGATCGCCTTATCGATGTATACCCATCCTTTATACGACACATGAATCGTGTCCTTAAAGAAATATGGGTCATACTCATGCGAAGTCAAATCTGCGACTTCATACCCATTATCCCGAATTTGACGATTGATTTTTTGATAATAATCTGTACGTCCCTCTTTCGGAAAACCAGTGTAATCATACCATTTTCCGTTGACGGGAATCGTCACGAATAAAGGCTTCGCCCCTGCCTGTTTTAAAATATCCAGCATGATTTGGAAATCTTTATATTCAGGTGATGCTGCATAAGAATTGTCACGACGAGAATCCTTCATCTTTTTCATGATCGGCTTCAGCTTACGATCAAACAGTCTCTGATCAATATAAAACGGGTTGTCCCCTGCTTTTTCGGATCCTAAGACGCTCGCTTCTTTTTCAAGCTCAGTCCATGTTTTCCCTTTCACTGAAGGAGACGGACGATGCTTGCGCTCATGCCCAGACCCGATCGTATAGTACATGTCTTTCTTTTGAAGCATGCCATAATACATTTTTGCAATAGGAGAAATCGCGCCATAAGCGAATTTGTTCCCAGAAAGCTCTGCTTTAAAAAGCTCTGTGATGACCATGTCGTTCTTTACTGCCTTAAACTTCATGATCCTTTTGATGAACTTTTTTTTCACAGCTGGATCAATTTCTTTATTATAAGCAAGATCAAGCGCCTGAAGCGCTGAATAGTTAGGAGCAAAGTGATTCTCGTCTGATCCCCCTTTGACAAACCACTGCGGGGACACGATAAACACAAGCTTTTTCCCTTTTAATTCATTCATATGCGCTGCAAAGTTCATGGCATGAATTAATGATTGCGATCCACCTTTTCCAACAAGATAAGGTGTAAACCCTTGAGGATTTTCATGAAAGAAATTCGAAGGGTGATATGGATCAAAACGGGATAGTTCAGAAGATCCATAGATCGGCAAATAAGTTGGATCTTTTAGCATTTCATCTTGTAAATAAAGCCCTTGGAACATCCCTGGATCTAATTCTGTGGCTGACTTTTGTAATTTGTCTTTTGGGATCAGATGTGAGAGCCATGCATTTGGTACAAGAAGAACACCAATGAATAGAACAGCCGCTAAAATAAGCGGCCCAAAAAAACGCTTTTTCATTACTTCATCTCTGCCAGCTGCTCAGCAATGTGATTCGGTGTATCCCACACATCACGATCAAACTCTGTAATCGGAACAGTAATTCCAAGTTGACTTTCAATTGCCATAAGTAGTTCTACTGTACCAAATGAATCTAGAAGACCTTCGTCAAAAATTGCAATCTCTGGATTTTCTTTCACAACGTCGTCCTGACAAACCTCTGCAATAATACCGTATACTTGATTTTTAAATTCCATAATTTTCTACTCCCTTAATCATTAATGATGAAATGGTTTTCCTGAAAAAATATAAAATCCGAAACAAATCACATGGAATGTAATAATGATCGACACAACCATTGTGACCTTATTATCCGGCCACCACTTGTGCTTTTTATTCCACTTCTCAAATAAATTGTAACCGGACATCACAACTGCATGGTATAGTCCGTAAATAATGTATTGAAGGGCGAGACCATGCCAAGCACCCATCAATAGAAAGAGGACAAAGTACCCAATATTTGATACAGCCATTCGGTTCTTGATCCACTTCTTCTTTGTCATAAAGAACACAAATCTCATAAACACATAATCTCTGAACCAGAAGGATAGCGACATGTGCCAGCGATTCCAGAAGTCTTTAATATTACGGCTGATAAACGGTTTATTAAAGTTTTCTGGTGATTTAATACCCATGATATAACTCACACCTACAGCAAATGCTGTATATCCAGCAAAGTCAAAGAACAAATACATACTGTACGCATACATATACGTTAACTGTTGAACAAAGTGACTGCTACTAATGTGATGAATATTCATGAGAATATATGTGTGAATGAGATAACCAATAATGAACTTATATAAGAACCCAATAAAAATTTTATGAATCCCTGCATATAGAAGGTCACTGTACGCTTCTTTTTCAGGCGGTGTATCCATATCCTTTTCAAACCGGCGATAACGATCGATTGGACCTGATGAAATCGTCGGGAAAAAGACGATGAAATAGACCAAACGGTGAATCGGAATTTTCTTTTTAATCAAGCCGTCTCTCGTCTCGATAATTAACTGAACACCTTTAAATGTTAAGTACGAGATCCCCAAAAAGCTCAGCCAGTTCATTGGCGGCGGTTGATGCGGCTGATGAGTTAAAAAGAACGGTAAAATCTTTGATAGTACAAGCGGCAAAATCGATGCCACCACTGCCATATAGAAGACAGACGCACGGTTCGCCTTCAGCCGGTACGCAAGGTATAGGCGGATGATCAAGACTTGCCACACTGTAAACAAGAACAGCAACAAAGCGCCATGTGCATCCTTTGAGAAAATAAGCGCGAGTGCCACAACCGTTGCAAACATGTTGTAGCCCTGCATTCTTTTGCCGCGAAGACCAAGAATCATCGTCGGCAAAAGAAGAATACCAATTAGAATGAAGAAAAAGAATGAACTAAACGGAATCATAGAAGAACCTCTTTCGCGATTCTTTTACGGTCAACCTTCCCGTTTGGCGTCATGTACAGCTGCTCAAGGTAGACAAACTTTCTTGGAATCATGTACGCAGGAAGTGAATCCGCCATTTCTTTCTTAATCGCACTTGTCAGCTGATATTCTTTTTCAAAGGAATGCTCAGTTGGGACAATTGCTGCAATTAAGTACTCCACATGCCCGTTTGGCTGGAATGGCACAATCACACAAGCATTGACATACGTTGTCTCGCTCACATGATATTCAATTTCTTCAAGCTCCATCCGGTATCCATGTAGCTTAATTTGATAGTCCAGACGACCGTGGCACGTAATCAAACCATCCTGCGCCACACCTGCGTCACCGGTGCGGTAAGCAGGGCGTCCTTCGTATTCAAAGAACACTTTATCCGTTAAGGCTTGTTCACCTAAGTAGCCTCTCGTGACGCTTGGCCCCACGATGACAATTTCCCCTTTTTCCCCATCAGGGAGTGTCTTGCCTTCTTCATCTAATATGACGATATCTGTATCCGGTTTGGCATAACCCACTGGTAAAGAATCGTGCTGATCAAGAATCTCCTGCGTGACTTCAATCGATGTAATCGCAACAGTTGCTTCAGTTGGACCATACGTATTAAAGACCTGCGCCTTAGGAAAACGCTCAAGAAGCGCACTTGCTACAGAGACAGGAAGCGCCTCACCGCAGAAAAGGAAAACGTTTAGCTTTGGTAATAGCTCCCCTGTAAAGGAAGGGTCCATTAAACACATTTGCACAAAAGAAGGTGTTGATGTCCACACTTCAACGTCAGATTGACCAAGTGCTGCAAACATATCCTTCGGCTTATTCACAAGATCTTTCACTAAACAGTAAAGCGTGCCGCCTGATTGAAGCGCTGGATACAAATCCATCACTGATAAGTCAAAAGAAAATGGTGCTTGATTTAAGAACGTGCGCCCCTCACCAATTGGGAAATCGCGGCACATCCATCCTGTAAAGCTTTCTAAATTGCTGGCTGTTACCTGAACGCCTTTCGGTTTCCCGGTACTGCCAGACGTATAAATAATGTAGAAAACATCATCTTGTTGAACCCACTGCGTGGATGGCGGTGCTTCTTTTTCAAGTGCTAAAAGCGATGCCGCACTCTTCACTTCAATGTGTTCTTCTACATCTAATACATTCTGCTCATTTGCACATATCAATAGACTTGCTTTTGAGCTTTCAATGATTGAGACGATGCGCTCGACAGGTATTGAGATGTCGACCGGAATATAAGGTCTGCCTGATTTCACAGTACCTAAGAAAGAAATCAGCATCTCTGGCTCCATATGACCGTATACAATGACAGGTGCACTGTCAGTTGCGACAGCATCGATCGCACCAGCCATTTGGTCTGATAGACGCCAAAGCTCATCATATGTGATCGAAGCATGTTGAGAAACAAATGCTGGCTGTGTCGGTTTCGTTTGTTGGTATTCATGAATCGTGTGTAATAGTTTCATAGTTTAATCTCCAATTAAAAATCGTTGTAAATGAATGATCCCGTATTTGCTGTATGGAATCCGTAAATAAAGAACAATAATAGCAAAATAAGTAAGTAAAAGCTTGTATATCCTATCCATTTTACAGACTTATTTTCTGATAGCTTTTTGAATAGCATATTGATAACCTCTTTTCTTTTGACACTTATAAAGACGCATGGATCATCAAAAGAGTTTCATATCAAAACATAAAAATTTTAAGAATTGATGAAAAAAAGATGTCCAAAGTATGAACGTGTCTTCAGGCAAAGCTGTCTTATTGTAACAAAGATTTAATGTAATTGAAATGAAATGGAAGCTTAAATTTGCCTTAAAATTGGTGAAAACTGTCGAACAAACGCAAAAGCCACCTAGTTTGACTAGATGGCTTTGATATCAATTACTTCTTATATTTATTGACCTCGAACATGAGAATGTTGTTGAATACCACATAGTCCTTTTTACTTTCAAAAGGACCTTTGTTGTTGTCATGCTCGTCAATTTCATAAAACCCAGGACCTTCGCCGGCATCTCGCTTTTTGTACCAGGATAGGAAAGCGTTGACTTCTTTCACGGAGAGGTCATACTCTTTTTGCAAACCATTGACCATTGTGATGATGAGGAGAGCATCGCCGTCTTCATCTGTTGTATCGTCTTTTGGTGGTGTGGTTGGTTCTGGGTCTTTGTCGCCAGGTGGTTCAGTTTCAGTGTTTTTAAGACTCTTTAATGAGATAGATAAATTAGATTTGAAATTTGCTCTAGCGTTAGTTGGGGCACTTGAACTTTGTTCAACTCCTCCAATTACATAGAGCGTATCATTAACAAGTGCGGATACATGTCCCATTCGATAAGGTGCAGAAGTGTTAGGTATAGTTTTTGATGTCTTAGTTTCTAAATCATAGAGTGTAACTCTAGAAACTCCACCCGTTCTTATAATATAATTTTCATACATGACTGCAGAATAATAGGGTGCAATAGCTCCACCACTACTAACTCCCCTCCATTGATCTACTATAGGATCATATTCATAAATTCCTTTTACTAAGACCTCTGATCCAGATAAAATGTAAAGCTTATTCTTCACAACCACTGCATTTCCCGAAGTAGCTTCAAAATTAAATTTTTTCTTTTTGGTCCATTCTTTTGTTTTCAAATCATAACTAAAGGTATTGTTGTACCTATCTGCCTTTAATGCACTATCGTATCCAACTACATAGATCTTCCCATCAATGGCACCTGCATATAAATTGTAAGCAGATACCTTTCTTTCAAACGGGAGCTCTACTGAATCTTCCCAAGTATCCATTTTGATATTATAAACTTCTACGCTATTTGTTAATCCTTGTTCTGTTCTCCCCCCCATTACATATATACGATCATCAACAATTACACTGGCAGCACCCATGCGGCCTGTCTTCATACCAGCTTTTTCTGACCATTTATCTAACTTCGGATCATATACAAAAGTAGTATTAGAATATGCCTTACTTGGACCCGTTCCACCTATTACATAGATTTTCCCATCATATACTTCACTTACAGCTCCTACTCTTGCATCTGGCAACTCCGCCCGTTCTTTCCATTCAAGAGTATCTGTATTTTCCGCTTTAATCGATTGTAATGGATAACATAATGCTGACAACAGCAAAACGAAAATAAAAAGCCATTTTTTCAAGATAACCACTCCTTCAATTTGTTTACATAACAAATATCGGATAGTTATTTATTTTTTTCATGTTTTTGTTACTTATATATATTTATTACTTATTTACTTACTGTTTCCCCAATGCGCCTATAAATTTCTAAAATCAGACTTCCGCATTAGAATCATTTCATATTTTTCTATTCCTCCATCAAAAAAACCCATGATTCATGGGTTTTTTCTCAGTCCGTTATTAAAAAATCCGTCACAAGGCAAACAAGTTCCACGTTTTCATCCAGCCCTCAAAAGCTTGGATACACACACTGTCCCCAATACCAATAGAAAAGATCTCTAAATCAGCTTTCTCCTGAAAGCGCGTGACTAACTAGCTTCTTGTATCCTCATAACATTTCTCAAATTTCTCTTCAAGTGCATCATATATGTAATCATGTTCGGAAAGTATAAATCTCAAAGCATGCTCTTCTATAAAATACCCTTTTCCAGTATCAACTCTGTAGCCAAAGAACTGCTCCCCTTGTCAATCACTGATTTGATTTTGTACACCCCAGAATTCCTCCTTACTCATTTCATATTCTCCTTCTACTATACACCTTAATTTTTTAAGTTAGAGAAAGAATGTTCTTTCTATTTAACATTAATCTCTGCGGTGACTGAGCAGGAGATTCGTAAGGCTGTTAAGAAGCTTGTCTTAATTAATGTTGTATTAGAATGAGATAAAGAGAAGAAAAAATGAAGGTTCATTAAAAACGCCCTTCCTGTGGGAGGGGCTGTGTAATTAACTATTTTCTTTGGAGTATTTTTTTATCAATGATTCACTAATCCTGCTTACGATATAGATCGCAACCGCTAAAATTAGCATCAACGGAAACATACCTAAACGATTATCTGCAACATAAACAATGATCCCCACAATGATAGCTACTACGATTGCCGTTAAAAAATGCTTCACCGCCATCTCACCCCTTTGTTTAAATCATATACATTTTATTACATAAAAGTTGGAATTAAAACACTTTTTTGATTATAATGAAATAAATTACATTTTTTACAGAAAGAAGGTTGATGAAAATCTTTAGATCTTTGTTTCTTGTTAGTTTGTCTTTGGTGTTAATGCTTTCTGTCAGCAGCACTCCTTTATTGGCGCAGCAGAATGAAGTGATTTCTAAAAATCAAATAAACTATGAACCTTCCCTATATGTTACTAATGAGAACTTATTAAACAATGAATTGGAAGCTCGAGCAAAATGGGACGGACAATTCTCATCTAATTACACTATACCTTCTTATGTAGTTGCATCAGCTGCCACCTATGGGATGTTTCATATTACAAGATACTTAACTGCAACTTTACAGCTTGGACCTGCTGCAGCTGCTGCGTTTGCTGGGATGGTATCTGGTTATGTCTCGGCAAAAGGTGAAATAAAATTAAAAGCAGTACAAAAGTATAGATGGCTTAAGAAGTATACTAAAGCTGAATACCAAGCAACCACAAAAATATATGTTAATGGTAAATACAAAACAACCACAACAAAAAAATGGATCTCGGAAGTAGATACTAACATCGATCGTGTTAAATAACAAAAAAGTCCCTTCATTATTATGGAAGGGCTCTTCAGTTTACTATTGTTACCCATCGTGATATTCAGATGCAGACGTGATATACACATGCTTTCAAGGTTGTTTAGTCTAGGCGTTTGTTTAAGTCTAGTTCCACTTTATGATGAACCATGACAGCAGGAACGACACGAGCTTGTTTTAAACAGCTTTGACAAAGATAATTGTCTCTCATTAGAACAAGTTGTCTTGTCTGTTTCCATTCTCTTGATTTATAAAAAGTGGAAGACGCTCTCAATTTTCACCTAATACCATCATAACCGCTCTCAAACAAAATGCTTTGCCAAAAGTGTGCCATTTTATCAAAACTTATATAATTGCCTTGAAGCCACTACCTGTCCCTGTATATTCAACTTTCTTTATCGCTTCTAAGTCAACATATTCACCTTCTTCTTGTGTATCGTAATATGTAAAGTGTTTATATTTGATGAACACAGTAATTACTTGAGAATCTCGAGAAGAAAAGTTTCGATTGATTTCATTTAAAAAACTAATAATGTCTATTTTTTCCTTATTTTCGTATTTTTTTCTAACCCAGTATTTAAAATCATTAATTATTACTTTTTCTGGGATAATTCTAATGGATTCACCTTTAGCAATTTTTGTGTCTAAATCTGAAGTTTTCTCATTAAGTTTAATTAATAATTCGTCTAATTCTTCTCTGCTTATAGATTGCTCTTCCTTTTTAAATAATCCTTGTATTAATTCCTCGGTGCCATTTCTGTAATCTGAAACAGATTTTAATAATTCTTGTCTAAAATCAATTAATTCTTCTAATGTTTCTTTTAATTTCTGTATAGTATCTTGAGAAACTGATTGTGACTCAGCTAATTTCTCAGCAGTCTCTCTAATATCAACGATAGACTGCCTTTGACCAGCTACGTCTACTAAAGTCATTAAAATAGCTATAACCGCTAGTATTATAGAAATTCCTGTAGCCATAACATTAACTTGATTTCCGGCATCTTTATCGCTACCAAAAGCTAATACTAATGTAAATGTAATGATTAAGAGTGCAATAATAATATTGTATACAAAATGACCAATTCCTATTTTTTTATTTATCACCATAAATCCCCATTCTCTTTTTAAAGACATTATATAACTAGAAAAGTTATTAATCCACCAATTAACCATATCTATTATTGTGTCTACCTCAGGGAATCGCTGAATCCTTTGCCCCTCTTGCTGTTCAGCGATTTTATTTAAAATGAGCTGGACATTTTCTCGTTATGGTGAGTTAATGAAAATAATCTCAAAAAAAGCCCACGTTTAGTACCGAGCACTTTCAACTAACTCTATACACCTATTTCAATTTGATATAGTGCTTAGAATCCCATTCTCAAAATATAAATACTTATTCCCTTTATAAATCCACTGCTCCATAGTATGATCTGCTGTTTGAATTTTTTTTGTTTTTTTAGGCTTCCCCCATCCTTCAATTAATACTTCTTCTTTAGATATACCAACAGAAACACTTTGAGGCCTATTAGTTCTCTCTTCTATCACAGTTGCTCTTTCTCTTATAGCAGAATACTTTTCGGCTTCTTCCACTTCCTTAATATTTTCTTGAATTTGATCATCTTTATCCTTTTGCAAAGAATCTATGTGTTTTTTATTATTTTATTGGGTTTGAAGAAAATCTAAATCTGCATGACTGTTTTTGTATTTTACTTTATCTAACATTGCATCAACATAAGTATAATCATCATAATTATCTAAACTCACTTTAGCACTTTTAACTGTTCTAACTTTTTGTATGCGGAAGCTATAAAATAATAATCTTTTTTAAATTCATTTTCTAAATCCCTAGTCTCTTTAATAACATGATCATATTCTTTATTTTTAATAAAATTAATAATTTTTTTGTCTTCTTTAGTGAGGTCATGTTTCTTTTGTGTCATTTTTTCTTCTCTTGATGATTCTTTAAGTTTATCTCCATTTAACTTAGTAACATTTTGATTAGAGCATCCGAATAAAGCAACTAAAAGTACGGATAAAACAAGAAGAAAATTTTTCATTGGAAACCTCCATATTATTTAAGTTCAAGTGACTAAATAACCCGATTTTTAACATATCATTTAGAAAAAGCACCCCTTAGGATGCTTTATTTACTAAAAATAAGTCGGTAAATCATTTCTTCATTGCGAATATCTTCTTTAAATTTTGACCTATCCAAAGAGTAAAGATACCATTTTTCATGACTATTAGAGGAATTAGCTAACTCCACTTTTATGATATCGGGAAAACTGTATGTATACTCTTCACCATTTTCTGGATTCTCCAAATGAATCAATAAAAGTACTCCAGTTCTAGTTACAAATAAATCATGACCAAGTATTTTATGCCATATACTCTCATCAAATCCTAGAATATCAGGTTCATAACTAATTTGAATCCTTTTAAAAATATTAAAACAACTAATCAAATTTTTATCAAATTTCATTTATATCCTCCTATTTTTTAAAAGAGCTCATTATAGACATAACGACTAAAGCTATCAATATCCACTATAAGGCCTGACACATCATTTATTAATTTAATTTCAATATCGTTCATTAGAATTTCTAATATAATTTCAGTATATGGTCTACCAAATTTCTTTTTAAGTAGATTGAATAACTCATCGAAGTATAGAGGTTTTTCATTAAAATAGTGCAGCTTATTTACTATGAATTTACAAAATTTAATCATTAATTCACTCTTATCTTCTTCACTTAATTCATTCATTTTAAATGAAAAAGGGATTTTAAATTTTTCACCTTTCATATTATAAAAAATAGCATCTTCGTATTGCTCTTCAAACAACTTGGTTTTAAACGCTTCACTTACTTCTTTAACCTCTGAAACAGCTGATTGATCTAAACCACCCTTTATTTCTATAAATCCAATAGAGCTAAACATATAAAAATCTTTCTCTGATTTATTAGAGAATTCATTCAACAATTCTACTCTAGGACCAATAATTCTTCCTTTAGCTTCATACCACCAATCTTCTTTTTTTTCATCGGTTATGAAAATTATATTTGTGTTATTTTCGACGGCATAATCTAATACCTGTTTCCAAAGAATGAAGTCACCATACTTGTTTTGAATCTGTACCCCATTATAATATTTAATACCTTTTTTATTTTTAACATCCTTATAACCAGGTGGTATTTCGTTATTAAATCTATTGTCTGCTTCTTTCATAATACCTTTCAATTCTTCTTCAGAATAGGGGTTACCGACTCTATGACTATACAAATCAGTGATTTTTGATTTTATCGAATCACTTTGTAAAAGATCATCTTCTTCACTAATCTTTTTTAAATTATGTACCTTTACCTCAATTACTTTTTTAATCTCGTAAACTAAAGAATCTAAGTCATCTTTATGTCTCTTTTTAAAATTTGACAGATCTTTATTGAGTATGTCTCTAATTTTGTCAGGTATCTGTTGAAAAGCTGAACATACTTTTTCATTCGATCCTCTCTGTTCTAAAATAACTGATTTTCTATTGTAATGATATTCTAATCCTACATGATGTGGCATCCATAAATTTTCTTTATATTTATCTAATAGCTCGAGAATTTGATCTGAAGTTTCCTTAGTGTATCTATATAAGTTCAATAAAACGTTAGTATCAATAACAATTATGGACTCTTCCCATATATTTTTATCTTCTTTATCAAAATAAAATTCGCGAAATTTCTCTTTCAATCTAATTCCTCCTATACAGATTTCATAATGATTATCGAACATAATTGCCTAATTTGAAGTAAATGCAAATTTTGTCGAACGAAACACCATCTGCTATAAAAAGGTCCTTAAATTTATGACCTATTACAACAAACCTACTCTCTTGGAATATGGGGTTTCCTGATAAAAAGTCGAATTTCATTTTTAAACTAATTACTGAAACATTAGAAACATCCACCTGTCATTAGTACAGGTGGGACTATAAACCGAAGTCTTCCATTGTCTTATCCATTGCACCTTGTGTAATCCCGATATATCGTAATGTAACGTCAAATGAGCTTTACATATCTAAAGAATGGCGTCTGACCACGCTCTAGATTTACATATAGCTTATCGAAAACAACATGATAAAAGCAGAGATATCTTTACTTTTGAAATGACTTATTAGAATACACCTCTATAATCGATTATCTTTATCGAACAACATCAGTTTATCACTATCTTGGTTAATCACTTTACCACACTAAATTACACCTATTATTCGAGTCGTGTCGGAAATTTACCGAATGATGTTTGAAATAGTAAGGTCAACTTCCTCTAGACCACTCAGAATCAATATTACTACACCTCATTCTAAACCTGTGAATAATTTAAAAAAGCTCTGGCAACCATTTAAGGTGCTTCAGAGCCATCCGCTTCTTTTTCCGTTTTTACGTAATTAATCAACATAGTTGAAAGGTCAATTTCATCTTTGTTATAGCTTAATTTGCACTGCATTAACTTTTCATTTATTTTTTCACTACCTATTTCTAGCCCATCTTCCTTTTGCCGTATCCCAATTATCAAGTTCAGCTTTATTATATAGCTTTTCTTTTTCGTTATAAGTTTGGAGCCAACTTTTTTCAAACCTATGTAATTGTGATTTATTACAATATGTTAATATTTTAAATACAAGGCTATCCTTTCCGTATTTTTTAAAATCTTCATTTATTTCTGCATAACTATGCTTTCCTGATTTTATAGAGGAAGCATGGGATTTCAACCTGCCAAAAATATGATGTGAGCTACCTACATAAAATCGGTTAGTTTTAATGTTCTGAAATACATATATACCTATTAAATCTTGAGTATCGAATCTATATTTTTCTTTTCCTAACTCCCACACATCATCAAACGATAACGGTTTATTTAAATGTTTCAATTCCCATTCAGTATAATTTTTTCTCGTTGTTTTCATTCCCATTTTCCTTACTCCTTGTTCTATAAGTGATGTCATAAAAAAATAAAAAATTCTTTCTCAAATGAAACCTATCTTTTTTCTCTTTTTACCCTTTTAATTGTATCATAGCTTTCTTGCACTAAACTGCCTCATTAGTTTAAGTACATTCTTTCACAATCCAATATAGCTCATTGTGACAAACAGAATAGAACATTGTTTATTCTTATTAAAATCACAGTTTTATTAATCGTTGTGTAATGATAACTGACCGCCCTTCGAGTAGCCCATCTACATCAATTTTTACATCTAATCGTCCTTTACTTTTGATCACAACAAAAAACCTCCTATACCGAAAGTGATATAAGCCAATAACAGGTGTAATTTCTTACGTGACCGTTATACTGACCGTTTCACTATACGATATAAGAGGTTGATTTAACGGGCTTTCTTACCCGATTTAGTACGTCCCAGGAGAGATTCGAACTCCCGACCGACGGCTTAGAAGGCCGTTGCTCTATCCTGCTGAGCTACTGGGACATGTTGTTATGTAGTGTGCTTTGGCGTATTACCTCAGCGACAAGATTTATTATATTACTATTGTTCTTTAAAGTCAACGGTTTTTCGAAAGTTTTTTCATAAGGGGCAAATGCTGCACCCTTATGAAATACCTTCCAATGTGACAGTGTTTTCGAGGTCTTGTATGACGTGACCTTCGTCCGTGAAAAACTGTACGTTTGCTTCGCTTCCATCTAGTGTCAGTATAGCATAGCTGCGCTCTTTGCGCACTCTTGGCAGGTGCACGCTGCCTGGGTTAATGAGGAGTTTTCCTCTTAGCAGTTCACTGCCTGGGATGTGCGAGTGGCCAAAGCAGATAATGTCTGCGCCTAGCTCTTCTGCACGGTAGTAGACTTGAAGCAAGGATTGTTTGATGCCATGCAGATGTCCGTGAGTGAGAAATAGTTTTCCGCCTCCATCCAGTGGGAGCAGGAGTTCTTCTTCAAAATCGCCCATAAAGTCACAATTTCCTTTGACGACTTTGTATCCTTCGAGTGCTGGGTGGTTCGTTTCGAGTTCTGAATCTCCGCAGTGAATCATCATGTCCACTTCAGCCGCATGCCTCTTGGCAATGGTTTGAAGTTCGTCTGTGAGTCCATGACTGTCACTAATGATGAGTATCTTCATGGCTTCATTCCCCCTTATTCATTTGCGTCTAGCAGTGATGAAAGCTTTTGAAGCGCGACCGCTCGATGGCTGATCTTGTTTTTTTCCTCTGGTGATAACTCGGCCATCGTCTGGTCTTTGTCTTTGACGATGAAAATTGGGTCGTATCCGAAGCCGTTTTCGCCGATCGGTTCTTCTGCGATAAAGCCTTCTACTGATCCTTCTACCGTTTTGGTCTCTTTCCCCGGTATACTGACAGCCAGGGCACATCTGAATCTAGCAGTGCGGTCTTCTTTTTCGATGCCTTGCAGCTCATTCAGCACCTTTTCCACGTTCTCTGCATCGTCTTTATGCTCGCCCGCGTACCTCGCTGAATAGACGCCAGGTTTTCCGCCAAGGTAATCAATCGACAGACCCGAGTCGTCTGCAATCACCATTTCACCTGCTTTGGCTAGAATGGCCTCAGCTTTGATGATCGCATTTTCTTCAAAGGTATGTCCTGTTTCTTCAATCTCTTCCGTAAATCCGATGTCCGCTAGTGTTTTGACCGTGAATCCTTTTGGCTCAAGAATGGCTTTGAATTCTTTCGCTTTGCCCGCATTGTGCGTTGCGATGATGGCAGTTTTCATCCTGATCAAACCCTTCTCTTTATTCGATAACTTCTCCTGTCACTGCTTTTTGCTTTTCAATTAATTCTTTGATGCCTTTTTCGGCTAAATCAAGCAGTCCGTTTAGTTGTTCTCTTGAGAATGTCGCTTCTTCGCCAGTACCTTGAAGTTCAACAAAGCGTCCAGCGCCTGTCATGATGACATTCATATCCACTTCAGCTGAAGAATCTTCTTCATAATTTAAATCTAACAGAAGTCCCTGTTTAGAATCAATTCCGACGGATATTGCGGCTAAATAATCAGTGATCGGATTTTCTTTCAAAACGCCTTCTGATTGAAGCTTTTGAATCGCTAGTGTCATGGCCACAAATGCACCTGTGATAGATGCTGTGCGTGTTCCACCGTCTGCTTGAATAACATCACAATCAATCCAAATGGTGCGCTCACCAAGCTTTTCTAAGTCAACGACTGCGCGCAGAGCTCGTCCAATTAAACGCTGGATCTCCATTGTACGTCCTGTGACTTTTCCTTTAGATGATTCTCTTATCGTTCTTTGAGCCGTTGCTCTAGGAAGCATGCTATATTCTGCTGTAATCCAGCCTTTTCCTTCTCCTCTTAAAAAAGGAGGTACGCGGTCCTCGATAGATGCGTTACAAATCACCTTCGTATTTCCCGCTGAGATTAAGACAGAGCCTTCTGGGTGCGTGATGTAGCCTGCCTGTATTTCAATTTTTCTTAATTCGTCGTATTGTCTTTCATCTAATCTCATGTTTTACCTCCGTTACAATATACATTCCGCGCGGGTGTCAGCGGGGTTCTCCTATTAACTTTGACAACCTCGATCCGTTCTAATCGCTTGGAATAAAAAAGAGGCAGCGAATGTGCATGCCTCTTTTTCTCCATTATATCAATGTGTGACGTTAAAAACTACCTGTATTCACTTGTTCTGGTCTTGAAACTGGCTTTGTGAGTTCTGTTCCTTTTTCGTTCACAAGCTCTGCCTTTCCGTTTACCTTCACAGACACGCTTTTCACATCTGGCAGCTCTGTTAATGTCAGCACAATGCTATCAAGAACTTTTTGTGAAATGACTTTTTTCTTTTCATCTGCACTGCCAAAAATGGATTCATTGAAATCAAGTGTCACATGACCGTCTTTTACTTTCGGGACATCATTCAGCTTCACATCTTGATCAAAGTCTGTCAGCAATTGGCTTGTTTTGCTTGGCCCAGAGACGAGCTCATCAATGGCTGCTGTAATTGGATCATCATCGTCTTTTGGCGCTCTTTTGGTCACCGGGACATAGTACGTCTGTTTGTCAGATTCAGCTAAATAGTAGACGGTCACAGGCTTTGTTGATGTCATATCAGCCGCAGCCTCGTGCTGAATATTAATGCCGTCCTCTCTGCTTAAATCATCTGAAATCGGCGTCCCATTCACAGGCATCTCTTTTAATTCATGGCCATTCATCTTTAATTTGACTTTCGCTACTGAATCAAACTGCGTTAATGTCCAAGTGACCGATTGCAAAATGCGCTGTTCATCTTCTTTTTTATAATTTTTGAATTCATTTGAGAAATCCACAACCGCAGTGCCATCTTTAATATCGACAGATACGCTCGTGTCCGCCGGCAGCACGGCTCTGAATCCATTTGGCATCAAGTTAGAAATCGGTCCCCCGTCTACGAGGTATTCAAGTGTTTGTTTCGCACTTCCTTCGTTTTTCGGTAGCGGAATGGATTGAGACACAACATACCCATTTTTATCAATTAAATATAATTCTCTCATGACGGTATCTGCTTGCTTCTCTTCTTTTCCTTCTTTCGCTGTTTGTTTCTCTTCTTTATTTTCTTTCACAAACGTGACATTTTGTGGTGGATCAATCTCTGTTTTCGCTTGGTCTGTTTGAAACAATCCGCATCCTGATAAAAGCATGGCTGACGCAATACACGTAACAGCTGCTGTAGTTCCTTTTTTCAGCATACTTCACCCTCCTCTAGTGGTTTGTACTAGTATGTATACGAGCTCCCTCAGAGGATTAGACCCTTTTCATAAAAAAATAACCCACTTCCATGAGAAGTAGGTTATTGCTGATATACGTGTTCAAGCGAAACCGTTTCGACCTTTCCTGGCAGGTAGCCGAACCAGTCTTGAGCGATGTTTTGAAAGTTTTGCTGCTGCCCTGTTGTATAAAAAGTATGAACAGGCTCTTCCTTCGAATCATTTAACAGCCCTTTATATGAAAGAATGGTGCTCGCTTCTCTCGCAGTCTCGTCTCCTGAAGAAATGATGTTGACGCCACTGCCCATAAAGCGCTGAATCGGTTCTTTTAAAATCGGGTAGTGTGTGCAGCCAAGAATAAGCGTATCAATGCCTGTTTCTTTCATCGGTTCAAGAGAAGCTTTTACGACTTCATCTGCTGTATGATCTAAAAACGTACCACTTTCCACAAACGGCACAAGCATTGGACATGCCAGACTTTGAACAGTTAGTCCTGCTTTTAAAGAAAGCAGTGCTTCTTTATAGGCTTCACTTTTGATCGTATTGGCTGTGCCGATGACGCCAATATGCTGATTGTTTGTGACCTTGATCGCTGTGCGGGCTCCGGGCTGGATCACGCCAATGACCGGGATATCAAGTGTTGCTTTAATTTCATCAAGTGCTATCGCCGTCGCAGTGTTACACGCAATGACTAGCATTTTAATATGGTGATGTCTTAATAGGTAGTGCGTCATTTCCCATGTATACTGAAGAACCTCTTCTTCTGCTCGAGGGCCGTATGGACATCGTTTTGTGTCGCCTACATAAATAATTTTTTCTTTTGGCAGTTGTCTCATGATTTCCTTCGCAACGGTTAAACCGCCTACGCCGGAATCAATCACGCCGATGGGTTGATCCAACAAAATCGCCTCATTTTCTTTTCATTTGCTGCTGTAGTTTCGTTAAAGATTGGTTGAAAACGATGGCTTCTTCTTCTGAGAAAGCCCCTAGAAGTTCACTGACGTATTCTTGGCGTTTGACAATCACTTCTTGAATGATCCGCTCACCTTCAGGCAATAAATGAATGCGAACCACGCGGCGGTCAGACGGATCTTTCACCCGTTCAACAAGTTCACTTTTTTCCATTCGATCAATTAAATCGGTTGTCGTGCTGCAAGCCAAATACATCTTTTGTGATAGCTCACCTATTGTCATATCTCCGAATTCATAAAGCCACTGAAGCCCTACAAATTGAGGAGGTGTAATCGTATATTGATTCAGAATTTCTCTACCTTTTTGCTTAATGATTGCAGCAATATGGCGCAATGATTTTTCAATTTCTGCAACATGGCCTGACTCATTCGTTTCCATTTCATTGATACCTCACTATAGCATCTCACTTTGATTAAAACGTACATTCCTATTTTCCTCGTTTTTCAAAGAAATTGCAAGAAGAGACTCATGGAAACGATATAGAAATAACCGGCTCCTCCCTGGTGCGGAAGGAAAACCGGCTGACGTTAGAGCTCTAGCTCACCCATACGCAGAAGCTCGACTACGGCCTGTGAACGACCTTTAACTCCTAGCTTTTGCATGGCATTCGAAATATGATTTCGAACAGTCTTTTCGCTAATAAAAAGCTCGCTTGCAATTTCTTTTGTTGTTTTATCTTGGACGAGCAATTCGAATACTTCTCTTTCTCTTTTGGTTAATAGCGGCTTGGATTGAAACTCTTTCTCCTTCAAGTATTGTAACCCTCCTTGCTAAGGTGAGAGCTCTAGTCTCTATAGAATGGGATTCTGTATAGTCGAGATATCATATGCCGGGTACTTGAGGTAGGTGACGTTAAAATCGAGAATTCCCGCAGATCAGCGTCCAATTTCCTCGCCTTCAAACCGCACAAAAAAGGACGAGTGCTCTATAGAGACATCGTCCTTTATCAAACAAGCTTTTAAAATATCGAAATGGCTCCTGTTAAAAGAGCAATAAGTGTTGTAAACAGGGCTGTGAGTACGGTCCATAGCAGTGCGTACTTTTGCAAATCACCAATATCTTTATTCAGCATACTCACAAGCAGTAATGTGGAAGCGACAAGCGGACTCAGTAAATGGACAGGCTGTCCGATAATAGAGGCGCGCGCAATTTCCACTGGATCAATTCCGTAAGCTGCGCCGGCTTCAGCTAAGATTGGCAGCACCCCGAAATAATAAGCATCATTTGAAAGAACAAATGTAAATGGCATACTCGTCAAAGCGACAATGAGTGGAAAAAATGAGCTATATGAATCCGGAATCATGTAAATGACCAAGTTAGCAATGGACTCCACCATTTTTGTTCCCGAAAAAATGCCTGTGAAAATTCCTGCTGCAAACACAAGGGTAATGACCGTTAAGGCATTTCCTGCATGCGATAAAATCCGCTCGCGCTGATCTTCAACTTTTGGATAGTTGATCATAAGCGCAATGACAAAGCCAATGAGAAAGAGTACAGGAATCGGTACGATATCCAATACAAGTGTGGCCATGACAGCAATCGTCAGGAAGAAGTTGACCCAAATCAGGTTTGGTCTCTTCATATCTGCAACGCCATCTTCAATTGATGCCGCCAATTCTGGAGAGATCGAGACCTCTTCTTTATACTGAATCTCGGCAACCCCAATGCGCTTCCGTTCTTTTTTTCCAAGAACATACGCTGTAAAAAGGATAAAAAGACCGCCCCCTATCATCGTCGGGAGTAATGGAATGAAGAATTCCGCTGCATCTAAACCAAGTGCAGCAATCGCACGAGTAGCTGGACCGCCCCAAGGCGTCATTCCACTCATAATGCCTAGTGATAATAATGAAATCGTCCCTAAAATCAGTGGGTTCATCCCAATTCTTAAGAAAAGTGGCAACATAGCTGATACGGTAATCATGTACGTTGTCGTCCCATCACCATCTAATGCAACAAGCATAGACAAAATCGCTACCCCAAAAGCAATTTTGACCGGATCGCCTTTCACAAGACGTAAAATCAGTTTGATCAATGGGTCAAACAATCCAGCATCCAGCATGACACCGAAAAATAAGATGGCAAATAACAATAAAGCAGCAGATGGTGCAACGGTCTTGAGTCCATCAAGCATCATGTCCCCTAATCCGCTGTAAAATCCACCGATTAATGCAAAGATGATTGGCACAACGGTGAGAGCCACCACCGGATGCATACGTTTTGTCATAATAAGAAATGTAAAAGTCACGACCATCAAGATCCCTAAAATAGCTAGCACTTCATATCCCTCCATCCTCTTCTTTACACGATCCACAAGCACCCCTTTTGCACTTGCGGCCCGAAATGTTAGCGCTTTCTATTTCAAGGATATAATAGCTTTTTTTATAATGAAAATATCGATTTTTTCGTCTATTCAATAAATTTTTTTTATAATTAGCCTTGCTGACTTCTTAAAAACTCAATGAATGCTTTCACAACAGACAAATGAAGGGAATCTGGCTGGTACATGAGCCATGTATCTCTTAAAACAGGCTGTCCATCTTTATACGAAAGACCTTTTACAAATAGCTCATCACTTGGTCTGAGGCAAATTTCCGGGACAATGGCATAACCTAAACCATGCTTCACCATCTCTTTTGATGTATCTTGCCTGTCTGTCTCCATTGTCACAAGCGGAGGCATCGTGAACGTCTCCTGCCACCATCTGTTAATCAATCGTTTTAATGAACTATCCGTGTGATAGTCAATGAGCGGCAGTTTTGGTAGGTCCTTTAGCTGTATTTCTGATTTTGAAATGATACAAAGGCGTTCTTTATCAAGCAAAAATCGCTCTCCATTCCAGTCGTAATCTCCTCTTAAAATCCCTAAATGTACACTTGATGTCCCTAATAAATCCATGACTTTTGTGCTCCATCCTGTGTTCACCATAAATTGAACATGTGGATACTGCTTAGAAAACTCTCTTAAAATTTCCGGCAGTTTATATTGAGCAAAGTTACTCGACACCCCTAGTCGGATCGTTCCTTTGACCTTTTTTTGCATATTGAGCATGCCATCTTTCGTTTGCTGGAGCTGCTTGAGCATGTCATTTGCGTATTTAGCCAAGTATTCGCCCTCTGATGTAAATTCAATGCCTCGTTTTCTTTTAAAGAAAAGCTTCATGTCAAATTCCTCTTCAAGCTGTTTCAATCGATAACTTAAGGCAGGCTGCGAGACAAATAATTTTTCTGCCGCTTTTGTGATGTTCTTCTCTTCATATAGCACCTTTAAAAACCGCCAATCTTTCTCATCCATTGTGTGCCCTCCTTTTAACCTTGTTATAAAAATAATTTATCGGTTTCTCTTAAAATAATGTATTTAACTTATTTCTTATTATACTTTACCATTTTGATTAGATAAATAGTAACTAAACAATTGAGGGTGAGAGCAATGAGAAAAGTTCCAATCACAATCATGCGAGGCGGTACAAGCAAAGGGGTCTTCATTCAAGCCAATGATGCACCTTACGAACACGATGAGCTCGAAGCATTTCTATTAGACATTATGGGCAGCCCTGACAGGCTACAGGTTGATGGAATCGGGGGCGGTAATTCTTTAACAAGTAAGGTGGCCATTATCGACAAAGCTACTCGTCCAGATGTGGATGTGAACTATACGTTTGCACAAGTCAGCATCAATGAAAGATTTGTGGACTTTAAAGGAAACTGCGGGAATATCTCATCAGCAGTTGGGCCGTATGCCATCATTAAAGGACTTGTCCAAGCAGTTGAGCCTGTCACAACGGTACGTATTTTGAATACCAACACGAATAAAATCATTGTGGCAGAGGTAGAAGTCGAGAACGGAGAAGTGAAATTTGAAGGACAGGCAGAAATTCCAGGAGTGAAAGGAACAGGTTCTCCCATTTATTTATCCTTTGAGAAACCTGAAGGCGCTGTCACAGGTAAAACCTTTCCGACTGGAAACAAAATGGATACGATCCAGACAAAGTTTGGAGAGATTCCGATCTCAATCGTTGACATTGCAAATCCAATCGCCTTTGTCCGTGCCAAAGATATTCAATTAAAAGGAACTGAATTACCTGAAGAGTTTACAGACGAATTGCTGGATGATTTAGAAGAGATTCGTTCCATCGCTGCTGAAATGTGCCACTTTGCACCAAAAGAACTGGCCACATTACAGTCTCCAGCTGTTCCTAAGCTTGCAATTATTAGCGAGCCTGCTGATTATGTAGATACAAATGGAATATTGAGAAGAGCAGCAGATATGGACATCATCGTTCGGATGCTATCGATGCAAAGACCGCACCAAGCACTTGCCATTACCGGATCTGTCTGTGTGTCAGCCAGCTGTTTCATGGATCAAACGCTTCCGGCACAGCTGTTTGAAGGTCAAGATGATACACTTCGAATTGGTCATCCTGCTGGTATTATGCAAACTGAAATTGATATCTCACAAAACAGAGTGAAAGTCATTCGAACCGCAAGAGAAATCCTAGATGGAGTGGTCTTTACAAAAAAAGACTACATGGTTCAACCTCAAATAAAAAGAGAAGCATAAATGAGACGTCATCTTGTCGACAAAGAGCTAAAATGAACTGATTTTAGCTCTTTGTCTTTTTTTCAGTGTGAAGATCTTAAAGCAATCCGTTCTAACATCGAATACAACGGTTTGTCTACACACTCATCGAACAAGAAATTGTCTACTTGGGCGGTGCATCAATATCTCCTGCTGAATGGGCTTTTATATGTCCTTGATCATCTTTTAACTGAATATGACCATAACGGTTCACACCACAGCAAATCCCTTCCTGCCATGTTTGCTTTTCACGATCTAATGAAATACGAAGCGGTTGATTCAGCCGATATAATCGTTTGTTGTAGAGGGCAGTGAGGGCTTCAAATCCTTCCATTTGCCAGCGTGCATGGTATTTTTCAAAGGCCGCTGCCAAATCTTTCACTAGCTGGTCCGCTTTCACCTCAGTCAGTTCTGATAGGCAAACGGTTTTATACGGAACGTGCTCCGGCTTTGTCTCTACATTGATGCCCACACCGATGTAAATGGCGCTGCGGTCTGCTTCAATTAATGTGCCAGATACTTTCGCTTCATTAATCAATAGATCATTTGGCCATTTGATTGCCAGCTGATCATCTTTTCTCATGAGTGGTTTGAGTACATCATAAATGGCGAGTGCCGTCAGCGGGGCAATCGTTGATTGGGTGGAGATATCTACTGGCGGTTTTACTGTCATCGTGACAGCCACATTCCCTGTAGGTGTTTCCCACGGTCTGCCAAGCCTGCCTCTCCCTGCTGTCTGCTGCCGGGCATATACGGCAAATGAAGGGGCTTCTCCTTGCTGAATGAGCCTCTTCGCTTCATTATTTGTACTATCAATGGTGTCGTATTGAAAGATCTTCATGTGCTCTCCTTTGTTTCTTCTTCAATATGATTCTTTTATTATAACAAAATGAAACAAGTGACCGTGATTCTTTAATGTCGCTGGGCCTGAAAAGTCTCTTTTTCCTCTTCTGTAAACGGTACAGGGGCACCGGTGTCTTTACTTATTTGCACCATCGTGACTGAGCCTGTAAAACACGGTTCTTGCTGTTCATTTTCTCCTAAATAATGAAGGATGAGAGAGCTTGATCCAACCTTTTCTGGCTTTACATACACACGCAGCCTCTCACCGATTTCCACTTGCTTGATGTAATCACATTGAAGGTTTGCCACGACCGTAATCGTCTCTCGCGCTCGCTTCATTCGTTTATCTACAATTCCCGTTTTTTGAAAGAAGGCAATCCGCGCCTCTTCAAAATACACAAACGGGGTGACATTGTTCATGTGACCAAACATATCCGTTTCTGAAAAACGGACGGTTGTTTCCACATAAAATCGAAACGATGCCCTCCACTCTTCAAACGGTTCTTCAATATATGACGGCAGCCTCATTTGATCCACTCCTTATTCGCAAACAAAACGCCTCTCCCGAATTGGAAGAGGCGTTTGTTATGTTATTGCATCCAGCCTCTTGTAAACACTCATCATGATTGGCAAGGAGGACTGAATGTGATGTTATTCTGCGTGATCGCTTCCGAAGAAGTTACGGAAAGCTTGTAATGTTGTATCTCGGTTAAGTGCTGCAATTGATGTTGTGAGCGGGATTCCTTTCGGACAAGCCTGCACACAGTTTTGAGAGTTCCCGCAGTTTGCAAGACCGCCATCACCCATAATTTCTTCTAAACGGTCAGACTTATTCATTGCACCTGTCGGATGTGCGTTAAATAGACGAACTTGTGAAAGCGGTGCAGGGCCCATAAAGGAAGACTTATCATTCACGTTTGGACAAGCTTCAAGGCAGACACCACATGTCATACACTTCGAAAGCTCATACGCCCATTGACGCTTTTTCTCAGGCATTCTCGGTCCAGGTCCAAGATCATATGTGCCATCAATCGGCACCCATGCTTTGACTTTTTTCAATGAATTGAACATACGACTTCGATCAACCTGCAAGTCTCTCACAACCGGGAAAGTTTTCATCGGCTGAAGACGGATCGGTTGCTCTAATTTGTCGATCAGTGCTGTACATGACTGGCGAGGCGTTCCATTAATGACCATGGAACAAGCGCCGCATACTTCTTCAAGACAGTTCATGTCCCAGTTAATAGCCGTTGTTTTTTCACCTTTTTTATTGACCGGGTTACGTCTGATTTCCATGAGTGCGGAAATGACGTTCATATTTGGACGGTAAGGGATTTCGAATTCCTCATCATAAGGCTTGCCATCTGCTGTATCTTGACGTGTGATAATAAATTGAATCGTGTTTTTTTCACTCATCTTATTTCTCCACCTTTTTCTTCGAGTAATCTCGTTTACGAGGTGCAATTAACGATACATCGACGTCCTCATAGTGGAATGCAGGTTTTTGGTTTTTCCCTTTGAACGTAGCCATCGTTGTTTTTAGGAATTCTTCATCGTTTCTTTCTGGGAATTCCGGTTTATAGTGTGCGCCTCGGCTTTCATTCCGGTTGTAAGCCCCAATCGTAATGACGCGTGCCAGCTGAAGCATGTTGTCAAGCTGACGCGTGAAGGCAGCGCCTTGGTTGCTCCATGAAGCTGTATCGTTGATGTTAATATGCTTATAGCGCTCCATTAGTTCTTCGATCTTCTGGTCTGTTTTTAAGAGCTTCTCGTTGTAACGAACCACTGTAACGTTATCCGTCATCCATTCTCCAAGCTCTTTATGAAGCACATATGCATTTTCTGTGCCATCCATGCTAAGGATGTTGTCCCATTTCTCCTGCTCTTTCTTCACGGCACTGTCGAATGTTGCAGATGATAAATCTTCTGCAGACTTTTCAAGACCGCTAATGTATTTCACAGCATTTGGTCCAGCAACCATTCCGCCGTAAATCGCAGAAAGCAATGAGTTTGCACCAAGTCTGTTTCCGCCGTGCATAGAGTAATCACATTCTCCTGCAGCAAACAAGCCCTTGATATTCGTCATTTGATCATAATCAACCCATAATCCGCCCATTGAATAATGAACAGCCGGGAAAATTTTCATCGGAAGCTTACGCGGGTCATCACCCATGAATTTCTCATAGATTTCAATGATTCCGCCAAGCTTAATATCTAGCTCTTTCGGATCTTTGTGAGAAAGATCAAGGTATACCATGTTCTCTCCGTTGATCCCAAGCTTTTGCTCAACACATACGTCGAAAATTTCACGCGTTGCAATGTCACGCGGTACAAGGTTCCCGTATGCTGGGTACTTTTCTTCAAGGAAGTACCAAGGTTTTCCGTCTTTATATGTCCAAACACGTCCACCTTCACCACGAGCTGATTCACTCATGAGACGCAGCTTGTCATCTCCTGGGATCGCTGTTGGGTGAATTTGAATGAATTCTCCATTAGCATAATGAGCACCTTGCTGATAAACGATCGATGCAGCTGATCCGGTATTAATCATGGAGTTCGTTGATTTACCAAATACGATACCAGGACCGCCAGTTGCCATGATGACAGCATCTGAACGGAAGGATTCGATTTCCATTGTCGTCAAGTTCTGCGCGACAATGCCTCGGCATACTTCCTCGTCATCTAAGACAGCACCAAGGAATTCCCAGCCTTCATATTTCGTCACAAGACCCGCTACTTCATAGCGGCGAACCTGCTCATCTAGTGCGTATAATAACTGCTGACCTGTTGTCGCACCAGCAAATGCTGTACGGTGGTGCTGTGTTCCCCCGAAACGGCGGAAGTCCAGTAATCCTTCTGGTGTTCTGTTAAACATTACACCCATACGATCAAGTAAGTGGATAATGGACGGCGCTGCTTCACACATTGCCTTTACTGGCGGCTGGTTAGCTAAAAAGTCTCCGCCATATACCGTGTCATCAAAATGCTCATAAGGTGAATCTCCTTCACCTTTTGTATTGACCGCTCCGTTAATTCCGCCCTGTGCACAAACAGAATGCGAACGTTTCACAGGTACGATTGAAAATAGTTTAACAGCTGTTCCCGCTTCTGCTGCTTTGATAGTTGCCATGAGACCAGCTAAGCCGCCTCCGACAACGATGATGCTAGAATTACTCATTGTAGCCCCTCTCCCTCTTCTACTAATCTATTTCCTCTTAAACAAAAGCGAAAATTGCTCTTAGCCCTACATATGAAAGCGCTATAAATATACCTAATGTCACATATGTGGAGATTCTTTGTGAGCGTGGTGAAACTGTAATTCCCCAGCTGACAGCAAATGACCACAAGCCATTAGCAAAGTGGAAAATAGTAGATAAAACGCCGACAATATAGAAACCTAGCATAAATGGAGAGCTTAAAATATTCGCCATCATGTCATAGTTTACTTCAGCTCCAAGCTGCGCTTGTATGCGTGTTTCCCATACGTGCCAAGTGACAAAAATCAATGTGATGATACCTGTAATCCGTTGCAGTCTGAACAACCAGTTTCTTAAGTAACTGAAGCGAGACGTGTTGTTTTGTGCCGTAAAGGCTATGTACACCCCATAAACAGCATGATAGATCAGTGGTAAGAAAATCACGAACAGCTCAAGTGCATATCTGAATGGAAGCTGTTCCATAAAGTGTGCAGCTTTGTTAAACGCCTCTGGTCCATTCGTCGCAAAGTGGTTAATCACTAAGTGCTGTACTAAAAATAGACCGACCGGAATGACGCCAAGCAAAGAATGCAATCTCCGATAAAAAAATTCTTTGTTCCCCGACATTACTTTACCCCCTAGTAAAAAAAGTGCAATTGCTTGAAAATTGTCTTACCCCCGCTTCTTTCAATTGTAAGCACTTTATTCAAATTTATTGACAATTTCATTTTACTCCTATGTCAAAAAAGCGTCAAGAAACCGCGTACATAAATTAAAATTTTCCGAAATTTAAAAGTTTTAAATCAAAATTCGTTTTACTACAATAAGAATTTCTTAGACTTCAGGGAAAACTCTGTCATCATATGCCCACATAAGCTATAATAAATTGTTGAAAGAGGGGAGCCATACAATGAATAAATTCGAATCTAACTTAGAACAGCTAAAAGAAATTGAAGTCAATGGATTTGCCTACGAGCTGATACGCGAAGTTCTGCTGCCTGACATTCTTGGTCAGGATCATTCATCTATGATGTATTTTGCGGGTAAACTGCTTGCTCGTAAATTTCCTCAAGAGTCATGGGAAAAGATCCCCGAATTTTTCCATGATGCCGGATGGGGAACTCTCACGATGGTCCATTCTAAAAAACAGGAAATTGAGTTTGAGCTCGAAGGTCCACTTGTATCGAATCGACTCAGCTATCAAAAGGAGCCATGCTTTCAAATGGAAGCAGGTTTTATCGCTGAACAGATTCAGCTTCTCAATGAGCACGTGGCTGAATCCTATGAACAAGTAAAAAAGCGTGCTGATAAAGTCATTTTAACCGTTAAATGGGATTTAAGAGACCCTAGCTAACACTGCTTATGAAAGGCGAGGACTTCGTGTCACGCCTTTTTTATATACCCTTCTATCATAGCATACACACAGAAGCTGGATTTCCTTTCATCAGAAAAACATCTACCCCCATTCGGAGTAGATGCTCCTTTTTCATTTTTTACTTTTTTGATATGTCGTTAAGTATCCCTTCACCTTTTCTGCGTCTGGCTTTAACTCATTTTTTGTTTCGACAAGCGGACTGACTGTGGATGAAGCCTTGTTTTTATGACCTTGATAGAAGTTGACGAATTCCTCTTGATTGATTGAGTAAAGGATGGCTTTTCGTAATTCTTCACTTTTTGCCACTTCGCGTTTAGATGTGTTAAATAATAGATAAGCAACCGCATTGCTCTGATTTTTTTGCAAGGCGAGCTTGCTGTCTTTCTCGACCACATCATATTTTGTTTCAGGAATACCATTAAAAATATGAATTTCACCATTTCGAAGTGCAGACAGTGCACTATCAGGATTTTCAATAAATCGAACGGTGACTTGAGAAATGTTTGGCTCGTTCTCTGTGCCTTTCATATATGCAGGGTTTTTATAAAAAACGGCTTCATAATCGTTTTTATACGATAAAATGTATGGACCACTCGCAAACAATTGATTGTTATACATTTTTCCTTCCGTGATTGTACGCTGATCACCATATGGGATATCCTTTGCTGGATCAAAGGCATCCATATCATATGTGTTTACACGCTCTATCTGTTTCTTAGAAACAATTCCTGCTGATTGATGGGCTAAATAATTTAATACTTGCGGGAATGGCTCTGTTGTCGTGATCTTGACCACTTGATACGCACCTGCTTGATTGTCTGCATCTTCTTTATCTTTTACGAGCTTTTGCACCTTCTGTTGCACATCTTTTTCTAATTCTTCTTTGATCGTACCGCCATTACCAGATGTTGCTTTCAGTTCAGATAGATCGGTAACAACCTCTGCGCTTTGAATATGCTCATGCAATGAGTATGTACGATGGTCTGGTACTGCGTTTTTATCCTTGGCTCTGTTCAGTGAAAAAACCACATCATCTGCACCTACGCGTTCACCCGAATCCATCGCTTTTTTATTCTCCACCTTTGCAAAACGGATATCGTCTCTTAATAAGAAGTAATAATGTGTTTTATCTTTTGCTGCGGCATGATTCCAAGAAAGTGAACCTTTTGATGTGACTTTATCATCATCTGTCAAATTCACAAGTCTTACATACATATTTGTATTCAGTGTATTAATTGATCCATCATTGCCTTTGATCGGATCAAGCGATGTAAGGGAAGCCAGTGCCTGCTGCGTGATGAGCGGATCTTTATTTCTTTTGGATGAATCGTTAAAATCAATTGATTCCCATGCAACTGCCCGAGATTTAGCTAGACGAACGGTCTTCTCATTGATCACACCTTTGTTCACACCTTGAGCTTTCAATGAATTGTAAAGCGGCGCAATATAGGCCTTATCAAAGACGAGACGCTTTTCTAATTCTTGATACGTTTGAATGTATTCGACAGGCGTTTCTGTTGCTGCTTTGTCAATCAATTGATCGATTTGTTTATCTGACATGATGCTGTTATCAGCACCGGTTTTAAACAGGCCACGAACCGCATAATCAGGGTTCCCCGTCACAGTCGTCCAACTCGAAAGAACAATGTCATAATTCCCGGCATCCTTTTGAGCTGTATAGCTGCCATAATCAGGCTGAATATTGAGTTTTACTTTAAATCCACTCTTGACCAATTGATCTCGAACAATATTCAGGTCATCTTCACTGCTACTCATTCCAAGTAATTCAATGGTTTCTTTCGACGCTTGACTACCTTCTTCATTTCCTACACTTGACTTCGTATTGACACAGCCTGCTAATACGAGAAGCAATATGATGAGCAATGGTAATACACTTTTTTTCATAATATTTCCCCCTTGTGTTTTTACATTTCATCTAATTTTGGATCTAACGCATCCCGTAATGCGTCACCTAAAAAGTTAAATGATAAGACAAGCATGATAATGGCGAGCCCTGGAAAAATTGCTAGATAGGCATGAGATTCTAGATAGGTACTCCCCGCTTTTAATATATTTCCCCATTCCGGAATATGAGGTTCAACACCAAGGCCCAAGTAACTCAAACTACTTGTCGCAATCACTGCCGACCCAATTGTCAAAGTGGCTTTCACAATCATCGGCGCGAGTGCATTAGGGACAATTTCTTTAAAAATAATAGACCAATCACTAGCACCTAATGCACGGGCTGAGTGAACATATTCGAGATTAGAAATCATCATGACATTGGCACGCATTGTTCTGGCATAGGTCGGAATCGCTCCTACACTAAGAGCAATGATCAAGTTCACAATATTGGCTCCAAATGCTGCAATGATCGCGATCGCCAGCAATATGCCAGGGATGGCATAAAGAACATCCAGCAGCCGCATAATGACATGATCTATTTTTGGCGTGTAGTATCCTGCAATCGCCCCCAAAAAACCTCCAATGACAGCTGGAATAAGGGTTGAAATGCAGCCAACGAGTAAGGAAATTCTTGCCCCAAAGACAATTTGCGAAAATACATCACGGCCAAATTGATCAGTTCCAAGTGGATAAGCAAGACTTGGTGTTTGCAAAATAGCACCATATTGATTTTCAACCGCCAAGTCATAATCGAAGGTAAACACACTCCACATTGACAGAGAAAAAACAAAAACAATGAACAACAGTCCTAGCATCGCTGCTTGGTTTCTCGTTATTTTCTCCCAGATGGAACGCCATTTTTCAAAACGATATTTTTTGATATGTCCTGTTTTCACCGCAAGCTGTATCGCAAGAAGAAGAGCAAATACGTTGCCCATCACAGATGAAAACACAAGGGCAATAGCAAAATATGTTCCTGCTACCGGTGATACCTTTCTATCCTCCTGCTTGATGACAAACACAAATACTGCCGTATAAAAGAGACCGATGACAAGCAGAATCAGCATAGCAAGTGGAAAGGAATCCGTTACATAGGGTTTGAATAAATTAAGAGCGGACAAAGCCATGATCACGATATGATTGATCAGCATGTAAAAAGCAAATATATATGCCAGAGATTTTCTTTCTTTTATGAGACTAAAGGCAAAAACGGTGATGATGAGATGACCGGCCAAAAGACTCAACAGCTGCACATAACCTAGACGCCTCGTGAAGGTTTGAATTACACCTGTCTTTTCTAGATCATTCTTCATTTTCCATGAAATACTGACTTGAATAAGCGAAAAGAAAAGGTAAATAAAAGATACACTGAACATCAGTGGCTTCACGGTTTGATTCGCAATATCAACGCTGTTTATAAAGAAAAGAATGGTCATGACAATTGATGCAACAGATGTGAATTTTGCGCCAATATACTCGATAGACCGCTTTTTCACGTGATGCTGCTCATGAGAGTGAATCGACTTCATCGTTGCTGACATTCCTACACCTACTTCAATATTGTTTCATCTTTGATCTAATACGAGGATCAAAAAATGCATATAAAATATCAATGATGACATTCACGACGGAGATGGTAATCGCCACATATACAACCCCTCCCAAAATACTCGGAATATCAGGAATAAACTGCTTATCAACAATATAGCTTCCAATCCCACTAATGTTGAATACCTTTTCTGTAACAGCCGCTCCTCCAAGCATGCCGCCGAAAAGCAGTCCAATGACGGTAATAATCGGAATCATGGCATTGCCAATTCCATGTCGCCATAGAATATACTGCTGACTTAGCCCCTTTGCTTTTGCTGTAATCATGTAATCTTCATGAATAACTTCGAGCATAGATGACCTGGTCATCCGAGCAATCGAGGCAGTTAACCCCGTACCAAGGACAATGACTGGCATGAGTAACGATAACCAATTTTCTGGGGAATACGTGGCGGGAAGCCATTTCCATTTAATCGAAAAGTTCAAAATGAAAATGAGTCCTTGCCAAAAATTTGGAATAGACAACCCAAGTAATGCGATAAACATGAACGAATAATCAAAAAATGAATACGGTCTTGTTGCAGAAATAACCCCTATTGGAATGGCAATCACAATCGCCATGACGAGTGACCAAACAGCTAATGTGAGCGTGATAGGAAATTTACTCGCTATGCTTGTTGCCACTTCTTCATTTCCGGTAAACGATTTTCCTAGATCAAATGTGAAAAGTCCTTTTAAAGCATTCCAAAGCTGTTGGATATATGGTTGATCTAGACCATATAGGTGATTAAAAGCTGCGATTTGCTCCTTTGTTGCGGATTCTCCAAGAATATTTACTGCTGGATCAAATGGAGAGAAATAGAGAATGGTAAAGACAAGAATGACTACACCGATAATCACCAATACACTCATAAGCAGCCGTTCAACAACATATTTCAAGAATGCATGCCGGTATAAAAAAAGCAGAATGTACATTGGTAAGCCTGGAATCAATGTCACCATAAGAAAAAGCCGTTTAGATAATAGTGAAGCAAAAACCGTGTGAAACGTGACTTTCGACTGACCTTGTTTTTTGAGCTCTTCCTCAACCTTCAATTTCACTGTTTTTTGAAAGGCTTCTTCTGTCCACTGGTGAGTGAGGCTGTCGATCTCATGTGGATCTATTTTTTCATGGAAGAATTCTTTTTTCCTCAACACTTGCTGCTGAATATCCGCTCTCATTTTCTCTTTAACACCGGAAACATCTAAACGAGCCTTCACTTCTTCTAATACATGAATATATGTATCTTGTTTACTCTTATGTAAATAATAAAAAAACACAAACAAATGCACGGGTAAACCAACAATCCACAGCACTAATTGATATGCGCGGCGCGATTGAATGTCTTGAAATATTCGACTAACCCAGGATGGATGAGATACGCAGCCAATCTCATCATGTTTTACAGCTACCATTCTCGACAACCCATCGTTCCCCCTTTCACATGAATGTTCGTTCCAAAAAGTTAATTGCATTATTCCGATCTGTATAGTAAAGTTTATGCTAGCTTCATTTGAAAGTCAATATCCATATCATACAGGTGGTGGAAAAAATTGAAGGATTTAGCACCTCTTCTAACAGTGAAGGATTTACATATATCTTTTCACACACGAGATGGCGAATTAGAAGCTGTCCGTGGCATTAGCTTTGAAGTAAACAAAGGAGAAACACTTGGTATTGTCGGGGAATCAGGAAGCGGGAAAAGCGTAACAGCCCGGAGTATTTTACAACTCCTTCCATCACCTCCTTCTTTTTTAAAATCAGGACGCATCACCTTTCAGGGGGAAGAACTCACAACAAAAACAGAAAAAGAAATGCAGGCTGTAAGAGGGCGGGATATTGGCATGATTTTTCAAGACCCTATGACGTCTCTCAATCCAACGATACGGATCGGACCCCAAATCGCTGAAAGCTTAATCAAACGCAAGAAGCTTTCAAAAGAAGAAGCCAGACGACAGGCCATTGACCTGATGAAACTTGTAGGGATTCAGCATAGTAAGGAGCGCTATCAGCAATATCCTCATGAATTCTCTGGCGGTATGCGTCAACGGATCGTCATTGCCATCGCTTTAGCCTCTCAGCCAGCCTTGCTTATCGCAGATGAACCAACGACTGCACTCGATGTGACGATACAAGCCCAAATTTTACATGTGATGAAGGATATTCAAGAACGGTTTGGGACATCGATTATTTTCATCACACACGACCTAGGCGTTGTTGCCGGAATGTGTGATCGGGTGGTTGTGATGAAAGAAGGAAAAATTGTCGAATCCAATACAACAGAAGAATTGTTTGAGAACCCTCAGCATGAATATACAAAACAGCTTCTCAATTCTTTGCCTCGTTTACATGAAAAGAAAAAAAACAAGAAAGATTTTGATGCCATACATATCAAACATCATCCGCCTTTACTGAAAGTTAAATCATTATCTCAGCACTTTCAAATCGGTAAAGGGCATGTGCTAAAAGCGGTTGATCAGATTGATTTTTTGATTAAACGCGGAGAGACACTGGGGCTTGTTGGCGAATCAGGTTCAGGGAAATCAACCACTGGCCGAGCGATCCTGCGCTTAAACGAACCAACAGATGGAGATATCTTATTTCAAGGCATTCCAGTCCACCGTCTGTCGAAAAAAGAAATGAAAACGATGCGGCGGCATATGCAGATGATTTTTCAAGACCCTTATTCATCTCTAAATCCTCGCTTTAAAGTGCTGGATATTATCGGACAGGCGCTTGATCTCCACAGGTTAAGCACAAACAACACCGAAAGAAGAAAAAGGGTGGAAGCACTGCTTGAGATGGTTGGCCTCAAGCCGTCACATGCCGATCGGTACCCTCATGAATTCTCCGGAGGACAGCGCCAGAGAATTGGAATCGCAAGGGCGCTTGCCGTCGAACCACAATTGATTGTATGTGATGAACCTCTGTCTGCACTTGATGTTTCTATCCAAGCGCAAATCGTACGCTTATTAGAGGATCTTCAGAAAAAGCTTGGGTTGACTTATTTATTCATTGCACACGATTTGTCGATGGTGAAACATATTAGTGACCGAGTGGCTGTGATGTATGCTGGTAAAATTGTTGAATTAGCCGAAAGTGAGGAGCTTTACAACAATCCGCAGCACCCCTACACAAAATCGTTACTTTCAGCTATCCCTATACCTGATCCTAAAGTGGAAGCAAAGAAGGAAAGGTTCGTTTCGGCAGAACAGATGGACGAAGATCCTTATCATTTACAGAATGCAGAGCTAGTAGAAATATCAAAAGATCACTGGGTTGCCATTCCAACAGCACAATAAAAAAGAGGTGTACCCGCTACAATGGGTACACCTCTTTTGTTGTTTAAGAATGAGCAGCGGCGCTCACCTTTGATAATTCAAACGCATCATGAAGGGCTTCTACCGCTTTCACCATATCTTCACGATCAACGACTGTGGAGACTTTAATCTCAGACGTACTGACCATTTTCACTTGAATGTCTTTTTGAGCTAACACAGCGAACATTTCAGCCGCAACACCTGGGTTTGAGACCATACCAGAGCCAACGATAGATACTTTGGCTAATTTGCTTTCTGTCTCAATCTGCTCATAACCAAGCGCACCTTTGTATTCTTCTAATACTTCAACTGTTTTAGACAAATCATCCGTTTTCACAGAGAAAGAGATAGAGGTCTGATTGGTGCTTGTGACAGACTGAATGATAATATCGACATTGATATTTTGCTTTGCAAGTGTCGTAAAAATCGTCGATAGCGTTGTTAAACCGCTTGAAAGGCCGCATACCGTCACGCGTGTCATCTGATCTTCAAATGCAATGCCTCTTACAACTAAATTTTGTTCCATGGATGATTCCTCCTCAATTAACGTACCCGATTCATTTTCAATACTAGAACGGACTTCTAGTGGGATTTGATAATTTTTCGCAAATTCGACCGCTCTCGGATGCAGCACACCTGCTCCTAAATTGGCTAACTCAAGCATTTCATCGTATGAAATTCCTGCAAGTTTTCGCGCAGATGGCACATAACGAGGATCTGTTGTAAACACACCTGGTACGTCCGTATAAATATCACATTTGTCCGCTTTGAGTGCCGCAGCTAGTGCCACAGCAGTCGTGTCTGATCCACCACGCCCAAGTGTTGTAATATGTAGATCATCCGCAATTCCTTGGAAACCTGCTACAACGACGACTTTTCCCGCACTCAGTTCTTCTTTGATTCTTGCTTCATCGATGTCCACGATTCTTGCATTTCCGTGCACCTTCTCTGTTTTCATCCCAGCTTGCCAGCCTGTAAAGGAAATGGCATCATAACCTTTTGCTTGGAGTGCCATTGCTAATAATGAAATGGTCACCTGCTCACCAGTTGTCAGTAGCATATCCATTTCTCTTTTGCTTGGATCATCTGTGAGTTCTTTCGCTAGGTCTACTAGAACATCCGTTGATTTGCCCATCGCAGACACAACCACGACCACATCATTTCCTGCCTCGCGTTCAGCGATGACTCTCTCTGCGACATTGCGAATTTTTTCTGTCGATCCAACAGATGTTCCACCAAATTTTTGTACAATTAGTCCCATGTCTACCACCCTTTTTCAAAAGATCACGTGTGAGAGAAGAGGCTGCGGAGACTGCTCTGTTCACTGCAAATAAAAAAGCAATGAGAGAACAAATCTCCCATTGCTTTAAAATCATCATCAAACGATGCAAACAATGAGATAGCCCTCCAAGAAATGAATTCTTGACAGCCCTACATTTCTTCAATGTACAGCCAGCGAATAAAATGAGTGGATTTTATTCACTTCGGCGACGCTCCCCTTTCAGCCCTCTTCCTAGATCCCCTCGATCTCTGAAGGCTTACTCTTGAAGTTCGCACCTCTATCTTCAACAAACAACACGTTCATTTATTAAATTAGTCACATCTTAACAGACTTTTGGAAAAAGTACAATCTATTTTTTTAATGCCTCCATTAAAAGTTCAGCCGTTTGTTTCGGAATACCAGCGTCCTGAAAATCCTGGATAGAGGCTTCTTTCATCTTTTTCACAGAGCCAAAATGTTTCAGCAACTGCTTTTTGCGCTTTTCCCCGATACCTGGGACATCGTCTAGAATAGACTGGAATGCATTCTTCCCGCGCAGCTGCCGATGAAAACTAATCGCAAATCGGTGCACTTCATCTTGAATACGCTGCAATAAATAAAAGGCCTGACTATTCCGTTCGAGCACAACAATTTCAAGCGTATCACCCATCATAAGATTCGATGTCCTGTGTTTTTCATCTTTCACTAGACCTGCCACAGGAACAGACAGATTTAATTCATTTTCGAGCACATCTATGGCTGCGTTGATTTGTCCTTTTCCTCCGTCGATTAAAATCAAGTCAGGAAGCGGCAGTTCATCCTTTAACACACGGGTATACCGCCTTCTAATGACTTCACGCATGGAAGCATAATCATCGGGCCCCTCAACGGTTTTAATTTTGTATTTTCGGTATTCCTTTTTATACGGCTTCCCGTCTTGGAAGACAACCATAGCGGATACGGGGTCTGCTCCTTGGATATTGGAGTTATCAAAAGCCTCAATCCGGTATGGCATATAAATATTGAGTGCATCGCCAAGCTGCTCCACTGCACCAATTGTCCGTTCTTCATCACGCTCTATAAGCGAGAACTTTTCTTTGAGAGCAATTTTGGCGTTTTGGTGGGCAAGTAAAAGCAAATCCTTCTTCTTTCCTTTTTTCGGCTGATGAACATTCGTTTCAAGCAATTGCTCAATCATCTCTTGATCGACGCTGTCTGGCACCAAAATTTCCTTCGGCAGAAAATGGTTGTTCTTCTCATAAAACTGCCCCATAAACGTGAGAAATTCTTCCTCAGGGTCTTGATACATCGGAAATAGGCTGACATCACGTTCAATTAATTTCCCCTGTCTGATGAAGAAGACTTGGACACACATCCAGCCCTTATCATAAGCATAGGCAAACACATCACGATCAGATAAGTCACTCATCGTCATCTTTTGCTTTTCCATCGTTGAGTCAATATATGCGATTTGATCTCTCAGTTCTTTTGCCCGCTCAAACTCTAATTGTTCGGCCGCTTCTTGCATCTTTTCTGTTAATTCTTTCTTGATTTGCTGATGTCCTCCGTTTAGAAATCTTGTGATTTCGTCGACGAGCTGTTTATTCGTTTCTTCAGAAATGTCATACACACACGGAGCAAGACATTGTCCAAGATGATAATAAAGGCAGACTCGGTCAGGGAGTGTCGCACATTTTCTAAGTGGATATAAACGGTCGAGCAGCTTTTTCGTTTCTCTTGCTGCTTGTACGTTTGGATATGGACCGAAGTATTTCCCTTTATCCTTTTTCACATTGCGGGTGACAATCAGCTTAGGATGACGTTCATTCGTAATTTTAATAAAAGGATACGTTTTGTCATCCTTGAGCATGACATTGTATTTCGGGTCATATTTTTTGATTAAATTCAGCTCTAAAATAAGTGCCTCAATATTTGAAGAGGTGACAATGTATTCAAAGTCTTCGATTTCACTGACAAGCCGCTGCGTTTTGGCATCATGAGATCCTGTAAAATAAGAGCGGACCCTATTTTTTAATACCTTTGCCTTTCCCACATAAATGATCGTATTTTGTCTATCTTTCATTAAGTAACAGCCTGGTTGATCAGGTAAGACTGACAGCTTTTCTTTGATCAATTTGTTCATATTTTCATCCGTCCTTGTTTTCCTCTTTCACTCCTTCTAGTGTATCACGAACATTTGTTTTATACCACGATGAAAGAAAAGCGGCTCTCGACTATACGAGAACCGCTTTTGAGATCATGCCACGCGGGCATAGATCGGTTTATAGATGTTTGTTTACAAGCTCAGCTAGTGCTTCTTTTGGTTTGAAACCAACAGACGTTTCGACGACTTCACCGTCTTTTAAAACAAGAAGTGTTGGGATACTCATAACGCCGTATTTACCAGCAGTTTCTTGGTTATCATCCACATCAATTTTTACAATTTTCATTTTATCGCCCATTTCTTGATCAAGTTCTTCAAGAACTGGAGCAATCATTTTACAAGGTCCACACCAAGGTGCCCAAAAGTCTGCAAGAACAACACCTTCTGCAGTTTCTTGTGAAAATGTTGCGTCAGTAGCTTTTACGATTGCCATTATTCATTCCTCCAATGTAAATTATGCTTTTTAGTATAGCATCTACCAATGTGACTTGCGAATGAAATGCTTACGAATCATTTTTTATGAAATGAATTAAAAAACAAACCGTATAATCGCACCAATAACAACAATCGCACCGATGATCATCAGAATGGTTCTAAGCATATGACATAACTCCCTTTCCGCTTCATTTACAATGTATGATGCCCCAACATTCTTCTCATCAAACATTGAAATATGCGATCAAGCCAGATCGACGGTCAACATTACAACCGACATAGGCGGCAGATCAATAGTCAGCTCGCCGTGCTTAACAGCAAATTGCCGAAAGTCCGCAGGCTGAACGGAATGAGGATCATCGAACGTGTTGTGCGCATTCATCCGATCAGCAGTCAGCACACGGCCAGTGACCTTCGTTTTTGCATCGATTCCCTCTATCGCAAGAGATACGTCTTTTTTTTCATGGGGATCCACATGACAGAAACTAATATGCATCTTGTCAGATGACCGCGAGGCTGACACACTGACTTGAGGGATTTTTTCACCCCGGCGTTCATACGAAGGAGCATTCAATTCTACTTCAAGCGCTTCTTCTTCTTGATGCACTTGAAACATATGAAATACGTGATAGGTAGGTGTCAGGAGCATCTTTTCGTCCTGCGTTAACACCATCGCTTGCAGCACATTGACGGTCTGGGCAATATTCGCCATATGAATCCGCTGGCAATGGCGATGAAAAATATGAAAATGCAAGGCACAGACTAGAGCATCTCTTAATGTGTTTTGCTGATACAAAAACCCTGGATTTGTCCCCGGTTCTGGATCATACCATGTCCCCCATTCATCAATAATCATCCCGATTCGCTTGTCTGGATCATAACGATCCATGATTTTTCCGTGTTCCACGACAAGCCGCTCCATTTCAGACGCCTTTTTCAGCGTTGTAAACCACTCATCCTCATCAAAATCGGTCGCAGACCCTTTTTTCTCCCATGTTCCTGGGACCGTATAGTAATGCAAACTGAGCCCATCCATCCAAGGCGCTGCACGCTCCATTAATACTTTTGTCCAATTCACATCATTTGAATTCGCACCGCATGCAATTTTGTAAATGCGCTGACCAGCAAATTCTCTCACATACGTTTGGTAGCGTTTATATAAGTCTGCATAATACTCTGGCGTCATATTTCCACCACATCCCCAGCTTTCATTGCCTACACCAACATACGTCAGCTCCCACGGTTCTTGTTTTCCATTTTGAATCCGCCAATCCGACATAGGTGTCCCTTTAGGAAATGTGATATATTCAATCCATTCTGCTAATTCTTGAACAGAGCCGCTTCCAACGTTTCCACAAATATAAGGCTCACATTCAAGTAATTCACACAGTCTCATAAATTCATGTGTACCAAACGCATTTGATTCAACGGTACCACCCCAATGAGTATTCACCATCGGCTTTCGTTCACTCAGATCACCGACGCCGTTTGCCCAATGATACTCGTCTGCAAAACAGCCGCCCGGCCACCTCAGCACCGGGATATGTAAGGCTTGAAGTGCCTTTAGTACATCGGTACGTATCCCCTCAATATGGTCAATCGATGAGTCTTTCCCTACCCAAATGCCGTCATAAATTCCTCTTCCTAAATGCTCTTGAAAGTGTCCATAGATGTGTTTAGAAATGCGTCCAATCACTTCATTCACTTTTACTGTCCCATTCACTTGTAAACCGCTCCTTTGTTTCGTGATGACATACAAAAAAACCCAGAATACCTAGGCATTCTGAGTGTATGAGCGTTAAGAATGGATATTCATCTTTTTTAACTCTTCATTTAAAAGCGGAACGACTTCGAATAAGTCACCGACAATTCCGTAATCGGCAATTTTGAAGATTTCAGCTTCTGGGTCTTTGTTGATCGCAACAATGACTTTACTGTTGGACATACCGGCTAAATGCTGAATAGCTCCTGAAATCCCGCAGGCAATGTAAAGGTCAGGTGTGACGACTTTACCGGTTTGACCAATTTGCAGGGCATAATCGCAATAGTCAGCGTCACATGCACCACGCGAGGCACCGACTGCTGCGCCAAGCGTTTGGGCAAGTTCTTTCAGCGGTTCAAAGCCTTCTTTGCTCTTGACCCCCCTGCCTCCTGCGACAATGACCTTCGCTTCAGATAAATCTACACCTTCTGATGTTTTTTTAATGACTTCCTTCACGATTGTTCTTAGGTTTTGAATATCGACAGAAACTGGCGTCACTTCTCCGCTGCGTGACGCATCACGCTCCAGCGGTGCCACGTTGTTTGGACGGATAGTAGCCAAAAGCAGACGATCTGTTGAAATGACTTTTTCAAAAGCTTTTCCTGAATAAATCGGTCTAGTGAAAACAAGATGTTCACCGGTAACGCTTACATCTATTGCATCTGAAATTAAGCCTGTTTGCAGGCGTGCAGCTATTTTAGGTGACAAGTCTTTTCCGATCGATGTATGACCGAAGAGCACTGCATCAGGATTGACATGATCTAATATTGCCTGAAGCGCCTGCGCAAAACCATCAGACGTATAATAAGAAAGATGCGGGTGCTCGACGATCATCACATGATCCGCTCCATAATAAAGCAGTTCATCCGCTTGGTCTTTGACGTGATCCCCTATTAAAACGCCAATCACTTCACCGCCATCAGCCATCTCGTGAGCGGCAGCAATCGCTTCAAACGTCACATTTCTTAATTTACCGTCACGACTTTCTCCAAGTACAACAACTTTTTTACTCATCCTTTAAGCTCCCCCTTGTTCTCGTGATATCGTAAAGTGGATGTTTAGATGACTTTTGCTTCATTTCTTAGCAGGTCTGTCAATTCCTTGACCTGATCCTCAAGCTCGCCGCTCAGCACCTTGCCACCCTCTTTTTTCTCCGGTAAGAAACGTTCGATTGTTTTGATTTTATATGGCACATCGTCTTCATCTAGATCTAAATCGTCTAATTCTAATTCTTCTAAAGGCTTTTTCTTTGCCTTCATGATCCCTGGTAACGATGGATAACGAGGCTCATTGAGACCTTGCTGCGCAGTGACCACTAGCGGGAGCTCGGCAGAAATCACTTCCACATCCCCCTCTGCATCTCGCTCAATTGAAGCAGTGCCGCCGTCGATTTGAATACTTGTAATGGTTGTGACATATGGAAAGCCGAGTAATTCAGCAAGACGCGGGGCTACCTGTCCAGACCCGCCGTCAATCGCTACATTCCCTGCTAAAATTAAGGAAGCTTCTTTATCTTTGAAATAGTGATATAGAATCGTAGAAGCGGAAAACTGATCCCACTCCTCCAAATCATCTTCAACATTTAATAAAACGGCTTGATCGCAGCCCATTGCAAGTGCTGTTCTAAGCTGTTTCTCCGCATCTTCATTGCCAACTGTCACGACCGTTACTTCTCCCCCGTGCTCATCCCGAAGCTGAATCGCTTCTTCAATTGCGTACTCATCATAAGGATTAATAATGAACTCTGCCCCATCTTCTTGAATAGCACCAGACTGAATAGAGATTTTCTCTTCCGTGTCAAACGTACGCTTCATTAAAACAAAAATATTCATTCATTTCTCCCCCTTGTGTCGTACTAATCCCTTATTCCCCTTTAAAATTCGGTTTGCGCTTTTCGATAAAAGCCTGGATGCCTTCTTTGGCATCATTCGACTGGAACACCTCAGCAAACTTTTTGGCTTCCAGCTTCATTCCGCCATCATATGAGTACACTTTTGTCGCATTCAATAACTCAAGCACATACTCAAGCGTTTTAGGGCTTTTCGCTGCAAATTTCGCCGCCAATGTTTTGGCTGTTTCCAGCGCTTCTTCTTCTGTTTCCGCAAGTTTTGAAACAAGTCCGCAAGCAAATGCTTCTTCCCCTGTAATCGGCTCAGCTGTTCCCATCATTTCAAGTGCTTTAGCTGATCCAACATAGCGAGGCAGGCGCTGCGTTCCGCCGAATCCTGGGATAATACCGAGATTTAATTCCGGCAGTCCCAGCTTTGCATCTTTTGTTGCGATTCGAATATCACATGACATCGCCAACTCAAGCCCGCCGCCTAATGCTGCCCCGTGAATGGAAGCAATCACCGGCTTTGGACATTGTTCAATTCGTTCAAACACTTGCTGTCCTCTGTCTGCAAGGCTGGCATAATCAGATTCTTCCTGCAAGGTCGTAAATTCTTTAATATCAGCACCTGCTGAGAAAAATCTACCTTCTCCATGAATGACAATAGCTCTCACTTCACTGTTTTGTTCAAGCTGATCAAACATGTCGTTGAGTTCATTGAGAAGCTGAGAGGATAAGGCATTTGCAGGTGGGTGTTGAATCGTGATGAGTGCTGTCTGTTCGTCTTGGTGTAAGCTAAGTATTTTTTCCATGTCAATCATCCTTTTTCAATTGTCTTTAAGATTGATGTATTCCGTTTAAGAGAAGATCATGTACACTTTCTGCGAGTGCAGGCAGGTCATACTTTTGATCATTCATGACCCATGTTGTAGCGGTTTCGTCAATCGTCCCAAATACCATTTGTCTCGCTAAGCGGACATCTAGATTTTGTCTAAATTCTCCTGTCTTCTTTCCTTCGGTTAAAATGGAGTCTAGCATATTTAAATACCCTTTCAGCACCTCATTGATTTTTTGGCGCAGTTCAAGGTTTGACTGCCTGAGTTCAAGCTGTGTCACAAGGGCCAAATGATGGTCTTGCGATAGCAGGCGAAAGTGTTCTCGAATGAGGAGAAGAAGCTTTTCTTTGGCAGACGGTTTCTTTTGAATATCGTTTTCCATCCGTTCGATGAATTGTCCCATTTTTTCTTTGAACAACGAGATCAAAATGTCCTCTTTGTTTTTGAAATAGAGATAAATGGTTCCGTCTGCTACCCCTGCTTGTTTGGCAATCTTTGAAACTTGTGATTGATGGTAGCCGTTCTCTGCAATCACCACAACGGCTGCATCAATAATTTGCATGTACTTCGGTCTTTTCTGCTTCAATGTGCTTCGTCCCTTTCTAAATTGAATGAGCATTCATTCATAACTTTATGTTAAAAAGAAACGAGTGATTTGTCAAGTGATGTTCTTCTTTCTTTTCAACCTTTAGCATACCAGAGCAGACACGTACAATTCAAATCATCCGGCCGCTTGACCGGATGATGCTGGTTCATTCTCTCATTGATCGACTGGTTCTTCTGTTGAAGATGATTGCTTTCTTTTTTCTTCTTCAATTAACACTCTGCGCAAGATTTTCCCTACAGCCGTTTTAGGCAGTGATTCCTTAAATTCGTAGACACGCGGCACTTTAAATGAGGCAATTCTTGTTCTAACAAAACGATCCAGTTCATCCTCTGTTACATAGGCATCCTTTTTCGGGACAACAAAGGCTTTTACTGTTTCCCCTCTATACGGATCTGGAATACCCGCCACAACCACTTCTTGTACAAGCTCATGCTCATAAAGGGCTTCTTCAACCTCTCTTGGGTAAATATTATAGCCGCTCGCGATGATGACATCCTTTTTCCGGTCTACGATATAGAAAAAACCATCCTCATCCATATACCCAATATCTCCTGTGAAAAACCAGCCGTCTCTTAACACTGCCGCAGTCTCCTCCGGCTGATTCCAGTATCCTTTCATGATTTGAGGACCTTTGACGATAATCTCTCCGTGCTCATATGGCGCTTTGAGTCCACCCGTTTCTTCACAATAAATACCGGCATCTGTATTCGGCCAAGGGCACCCGATACTTCCTATTTTGTTCGCTCCCCATAAGAAATTGGCATGAGTGACAGGAGAAGTTTCTGAAAGTCCATACCCTTCCACCAGCCTTCCTCCTGTTAGTTTTTCAAAACTCTGTTTGACTTCAACAGGAAGAGCAGCCGATCCGCTTAAGCATGCGGTGATGGATGATAGGTCATACTTTTCAATATTCGGATGATGAAGCAGGGCAATATACATCGTTGGCGCTCCTGGGAACAGCGTCGGTTTCTGTTTTTCAATGGTCTTCAAGGCATCCGCTGCATCAAAACGCGGAAGAAGAATCATTTGATGACCTTCTTTGACTGCAAGGTTTAGCACGGTCGTCATGCCGTATACATGAAAGAACGGAATGATCCCAAGAATCCGCTCTTTTCCACGGTTCGTTTTATACATCCAGGATGTACACATTTCTGTATTGGCTACTATATTTTCGTGTGTGAGCATGACTCCTTTTGGTAAACCGGTCGTTCCGCCTGTATATTGCAAAACTGCGACATCCTCTTTCGGTTGAAAGGATATTTGCGGAATCCGTTCTCCTGACGATTCTTTCATGATCTGTGAGAAATGATGAATGGTCTCACTCTTCTCCACTTGGATGACCATGTTGTTTTTCCTTCGCTGGACAATCGGAAACAATATGTTTTTCGGAAATGGCAAGTAATCTTGTAATTTTGTGATGATCAAATGTTCCATACTTGTCAGCGCTTTCATTTTATAGGCCTTTGGATACAGTAGATCGAGAGTGATCAGCACCTTAGAGCCGCTGTCCTCCATTTGATATTCCAATTCTTTCTCCGTATAAAGCGGATTGGTTTGAACGACAATGCCGCCTGCTATTAAAACCGCATAATAAGAAATCACCGATTGCGGGCAGTTTGGCAGCATAATCGCTACTCTGTCGCCTTTTTTGACACCGATGTCAATCAAGTGACTGGCTAATTTCAGTGCATCTTCTTGTAACTGCTGGTAGGTGATGTTTTTTCCTAAAAAATGAATGGCTGTATGCTCAGGTGCTGCCTCTGCGGAGCTGAATAAGTAAGATTGCAACGTTTCATTTGGGATGGTGAGTTCGTGGGGAATTTGATTCGGGTAATGCAGAAGCCAACGTTTATCTGACTGCATAAAAACCCTCCTTCCTGAACTTTCGTACTATTTTATTATAGCAAACTTTTCCTTATGGCTGTTTGCTTTTTTCAAATCGAGCTCGTTCCATGACACATCTTCATTTTTTCGCCGGTGTTTCTATAGAGGCTCTTTTCCCTTCATGATGCCACTTTTCGTATAATCCACCGATCGCACGAAATGACTCATGGACTCTCTCCACAATCTGTTTATGGATACTAGGGTCATTAGGTAAATGTGTGTGGATGTTGTCCACTTGATATTGTCTCATCATGTCTAGATACACAGTTAGAAAGATGGTGTCTTCTAAAATCCAATAAACGACTTCATCCGCCTCTTTTGTTCTTTTATGAAGCACTTTAATCCCTCGTTCATATTGAATAAGAATATAGCCGGCTGGATCAATTTCAATATAGGGGCTCAAATCATCAAAAAAACCAGTCGTTTGAAAAGGACGTGCAATATACGGTTCATATATGTCTTGGGGAAGAGATGTCTTTTTGAGACAACTGTCAATGCGCTTTATGAGTTCGTCTTTTTGCAAGATTTGATTCATTCTGATTCGCCGCCTTTGATGAGTGAAAAGCTGTCAAGGTTTTCCCTGACAGCTTTCTATAATGTATTCTTCATTTTACAGGAACATGTAAACAGCACCAATAACCGCAAAAGTGCAGGCAACTACAATTAATACTTTGGCTAGTTTTTCCATGTCGTCTCCTTAAATGCCGGCTGCTACTACATAAGACAGCCCAACAGAAATAATGAGTGAAATAAACCCGACCGCTCTATTATCATTCTCAATCTCTTTGTCTACTTTAAATCGTGGTGTTAAAAATTCAAAAATGAAATAGCTGACGAGCAGCATCACAAAGCCGTATACGCCCCATCCGACCATTTGAAGAAGCGAGTTGTGCTGGGCGATGGAATGCTGAAAGACATTGGCAATCCCAAAAATCTTCCCGCCGGTTGCCATAGCAACAGCTAAGTTCCCCCGCTGAATCTCTTCCCAGTTTTTATAGGAGGTCACGAGTTCAAATATGGTAAGAAATAAGACAAGACATAGGACGGCCACGCTGTAATAGGCGGCAATTTCCACAAGTTCATTTTCCCAAAAGGCTTTCATGCGTTTTCTCCTTTTTACTTTAATTCGACGATGGTGACGCCTGATCCTCCCTCGCCTTGTTCTCCAAAACGAGCATTTTTTACACTACGGTGCTGTTTTAATAATTCCTGGACCCCTTTTCTCAAGGCGCCAGTGCCTTTACCGTGAATGATCGACACGCGCGGATAGCCAGCTAAGACGGCATCATCTAAGTATTTCTCGACTCTGCTTAAGGCATTCTCATAACGCTCTCCTCTTAAATCAAGCTCAAGTGATACATGATAGTCTTTTCCTTTGACCGCCGTGATGGCTTTCTCTTGTTTAAATTCCGGTGCTGATTTGATAAATTCCATATCTTTTTCTTTTACTTTCATTTTTAGAATGCCCATTTGGACACTCCATTCTTTGTTACCCGTTTGTTCGATGAGCGTTCCTTTTTGGCCAAACGTCAGCACTTTGACTTCATCGCCTGGCTTTAGCTGTCTTGCTGCTTTTTTCACTGGCTCTGGTTTTTTCTTACGGTCAAACTCAGGGACAGCTTCTTCAAGACGCTTTCTCGCATCAATGAGTTCATGTTCTTTGAATGAACGATGCTCACTTTTAATGGACCGAAGCTCTTGAATAATCTCTTCTGCTTCTTTTGTTGCTTGTTCAATTTTTTCTGCCGCTTTTTGTTCAGCTTCTTCCAGCAGTTTGTCCTTTTGTTCATTCCATTCAAGGATTTGTTTTTGCAGTTCTTTATGGAGCTTCTCTGCTTCTTTTCTATAGAATTCCGTCTCATGCAGTTCTTCTTCTGCTTGTTTTTTGCTGTCTTCTAATGAAGCAATCATCTGATCGACTTCATTATGTTCTGCGTGCATATCTGCTTTTGCACGGTCAATTAAATGATGAGGCAGTCCTAGACGCTTGGAAATTTCAAATGCATTACTTCGTCCCGGCACCCCGATGAGCAAGCGATATGTAGGGGATAAGGTTTCAATATCAAACTCTACACTCGCATTTGTGACGCCTTCTCGGTTATACCCGTATGCCTTCAGCTCAGGATAGTGAGTCGTTGCGATGACGCGCGCATTTGTTTGATGAACTTCATCTAAGATGCTCATCGCAAGTGCTGCACCTTCAGCAGGATCTGTTCCTGCACCTAATTCATCAAATAACACGAGTGAATTAGACGTCAAATGCTTTAAGATATCCACAATATTGACCATATGAGATGAGAAAGTACTCAAGCTCTGTTCAATAGACTGCTCGTCTCCAATATCAGCAAAGACTTGATCGAATACAGCCACTTCTGATCCTTCTTCGACTGGAATATGAAGACCTGCCTGCGTCATCAGCGTAAGAAGTCCGAGTGTTTTTAAAGTGACGGTCTTACCGCCTGTATTTGGACCTGTGATGACGATCGTAGAAAAATCTTTGCCCAGCTCAATATCATTTGCCACAACCTGATCTCGGGGCAATAGGGGATGTCTTGCCCGTTTTAAATAAATCTCCCCTTGGTTATTCACAGTAGGTTTTGTGGCTTTTTCTGCTTTTGCATATTTGGCTTTGGCGAAAATAAAATCTAATGTCTGAAGTTCATTCACATTATGAAGCAATTCATCAATGTGCTCTGACACACTCGCTGTCAGCATTTGCAAAATCTTTTCAATCTCTTGCTTTTCTTTTAGGCGAGTTTGCTGCAAGGTGTTATTTAAATCTACGACCACTTGCGGCTCAATAAAAAGAGTTGCGCCTGAAGAAGATTGATCGTGAACAATCCCTCCATAATTCGAGCGGTACTCTTGTTTTACGGGAATGACAAACCGATCATTACGAATCGTCACAATGGTGTCTGACAGCATTTTCGAGGCAGATTGTGAACGAATCATTGATTCTAATTTATCTCGCACTTTTGATTCTAGTGATCGTAACTGCGTTCGTATGGTGCGGAGGGCTGGCGTTGCGTGATCAAGCACTTCTCCATTATCACCAATACAGCTTTCGATTTCTTTTCTCACGTCTGGCAGTAAAATCAGCGATTCTGCATATGTATGAAGACGGGGTATCTCTACTCCGTCCTCATACATAGAGGCGAGAAAGTGCTTCATGTTTTTTGTGGTATATAACAGCGCCGCAATTTCCATCAGCTCAGAAGGGCTTAATATACTGCCTATTTCTGCTCGTTTGACTCCTCGTCTAATATCCGTTAACCCGCCAAACGGCGCAGATCCTTTTAAACGAATCACATCTTGCGCTTCTGCTACCTCTTCTAGCAGATGCTGAATGCTCTCGATATCTGTGAGTGGTATTAAGTCCTGCGCTTTTTCTTTCCCTAAAGTCGAAGCAGTATAGGACATGACTTTTTCTTTTACTTTATGAAATTCTAATGATGCTAACACTTTTTGTTGCAGCATGGTCCAGCCTCCTAACGACTACCTGTCACGCGTTAAAAACTTTTTCATCTCATTGAGTGAAAATGTATTCACGACATTTGCTTTTGGTGTCCAGCCCTTTCTTGCAGCTGTGACACCGACGTCCATATGATCGAGCATGGCGATGTTGTGTGCATCTGTGTTGATCATGATGTTCACACCCGCTTCGTTTGCTTTCATTAAATGCTCTGTTTTTAAATCCAGTCTTGACGGGTTGCTGTTGAGTTCCAGTGCAGTGCCCGTTTTTTTCGCAAGCTCTATGAGCTGATCAATATTTAAGGCATAGCCGTCTCGTCTACCGATCAAACGGCCAGTTGGATGAGCAATTAAATCCACATGCTGATTATTCAAGGCATTTTCTAGGCGCTCCATAATGACTTCCTCCGGCTGAGAGAAGCTAGAATGAATAGAAGCAATGACAAAATCCATGTCTGCTAGAAAGTCATCATCATAATCTAACGATCCATCCGGCAGAATATCCATTTCGACCCCTTTGAAAATGTGAAAATGCTCGAATTCTTGATTCAGCTTGTCAATTTCTTTTGCTTGCAAACGCAAACGTTCTTTTGTTAAACCGTTTGCTACTTTTAAATATTGTGAGTGGTCTGTAATGGCCATGTATTCATAGCCTTTTGCGATACATGCCTCTGCCATTTCGCGAATAGAAAAAGCGCCATCACTCCATGTCGAGTGCATATGAAGATCGCCTTTGATATCTTTTCGTTCTACAAATTGCATACTTTCTTTATACGAATCAATCTCTACTCCGGTTTCACGAATTTCTGGCGGAATGAGCGGAAGTTGGAAATGTGCATAAAAAGCGCTTTCGTCTTCAAATGTTTTCACATCCCCAGTTTCGATCGTTTCAACCCCATATTCACTAATACGCTCACCGCGCTCCTTCGCAAGCTGGCGCATACGAATGTTATGATCTTTTGAGCCAGTGAAATGGTGCAGTGTTGTTGCAAATTGGTCTGTTGTCACAAGCCGGAAATCTACACTGATTTCAAAATCAAGTGCAAGCATGACCGATACCTTCGTATCACCGCTCGCAATGACATCTTTGACATCATCAAGAGCAACAAGTTGTTCTCTCACTTGTTCAGGATTATCAGTCGCAATGATGTAATCTAAATCTTTGACCGTTTCACGCGCACGTCTTAAACTACCCGCTCTTGAAAAGCGGATGATTCCCTCCATCTGTTCCAGCGCATCATCAATTCGTTCTGCCACATCTAATGCAAAACCAATTGGCAGTCGTTCTGGCTGCTTTCCTGCCTCCTCAAGAGCGGCAAGAATCTTTTCTTCTGTTTTTTTGCCAAACCCAGCAAGCGTTTGTACTTTTTCCGCTTCACATGCTTCTTTTAAAGACTGTGCATCGTGAACACCAAGCTCTTGGTAGAGCTTAGCAATCTTCTTCCCACCGAGTCCTTGCAATTTTAAGAGCGGGACAAGTCCTTCAGGCACTTCTTTTTTTAATTGTTCGAGTGTTTCAGACTGTCCTTTTTCGATATACTCTGTGATCACAGCAAAGGTTCCTTTTCCAATGCCGGGTAATGCTAATAGGTCATCTATTTGAGAAAGACTGCGGTCATCTTGTTCCAGTGCCGCAGCTGCTTTACGAAAGGCAGAAATTTTAAAAGGATTATCTCCTTTTAGCTCCATATAGACTGCAATTGTTTCAAGAAGTTTGATAATATCTTTTTTATTCATCTCTCATCCTCCAGCCACTTTGGCATCTTCCTATATAAATATACAAACTTTCCCTTCATCCTACAACTTTCTGTCATGGAATGAGAAAAAACTTCTCCAAGAAAGGAGAAGTTCTTAAACTCCATACGTCGACCAGAGGTCTTTGACAAGACCGGACAGGTAAGGGGTGCTATTTACGATCACATCTGCTAACATTGATTTGCTCATCATGGTTTGAAGCGCATCGACTGGAAGTAATGCAGCCACAAACAATAGAATAAACACAAATAGATAGGTTTCAAGAAATCCTAAAACAGCGCCAAGCAGTTTGTTGACCTGTTTAATCACAGGGATACTTGCAATGGTTGTGAGCAATCCGCCGATGATAGCGAGCAGGATTTTGGTCAAGATAAACAGAATGATAAACGCAATGGTATTATAATAAGCTGTTTCTAGATTCCCACTAAAGAAAGCGAGCTGCGCTTGACCGCCGCTAAAATTAGGTGCTGGAATCCACGTAAGCTGTGGTGCAAGTGACTGATAAAACATAGAAGCCACTAAAATAGAAACAACAAAGCTAATCAATTTAATAAATTGAAGAATAAACCCGCGTTTTAGACCGACAAGCGTTCCCATAAGAAGCAAAAACAAAATGATGATATCGATCACGGTAATTTCATTCCTTTTCTTTTAGATGAAGCTCTAGTTTTTCGTATTGCTCTTTTAATTTCAAGTAGTCGTGGACGACATTGACTGCTGTCAGTACAGCTAATTTGTTTATATCAAGGTATGGATTTTTTTCATTGATTTCTCTCATTTTATCATCAACAATTGAAGCAACATGTCGCATATGCATCTTCGTTTCTTGGCCGATGATCGTATAGGACTGTCCGTAAATCTCAACTGTTGTTTTCGTTTTACCGCCGTCAGACAACGTTTCTCCTCCATTCCACGAGAATCCTAGTCTCTATCATAACATGTTTAGACATTGAATGGAAAGACGAGCCCTTCCCTGTTATGGTACACTTTAGAAATCAATGATATCAAGGTAAAAAGGAGTTATCCACTGTGCCCCAATCCGTCTTAAAAGCAACATCAGAAGACATGAAAAAAATGAAGAGCGTGTACGCTCAGCATTTAACTGACACTTTGCCGCCAGGCGCTCTTTTTCAAGCAAAGGTTCCCGGCTGTACGATTACAGCCTACAAATCTGGAAAAGTACTGTTCCAAGGACAAAAGGCAGAAGCTGAAGCGAGTCAGTTCAACCATTTACAAACAGCTGAAACAAAAAGCAAAAAAACGCCATCCATCACACAGTACAGCCCACCACCCGGCATTGCTTCCATGTCGGTTATTGGCTCAGATGAGGTCGGTACTGGCGATTATTTTGGACCCATTACGGTCTGTGCGGCTTATGTTGATTCCAGTCAGCTTGCTCTCATGAAAGAGCTCGGGGTGAAAGACTCAAAAGGACTAAAAGATCCGCAGATTATCAACATTGCCAAAGACTTGATCAAAACCATCCCGTTCAGCCTTCTCGTGCTTCGGAATGAAAAATACAATGCGATGCAGGAAAAGGGCATGAGCCAAGGGAAAATGAAGGCACTGCTTCATAACCAAGTCATCACCTCCGTGCTAGAAAAACTGGATGGCAAGAAACCAGAAGCCATTCTCATTGACCAATTTGCCGAACCAGGCATTTATTTCAGGCACCTTGCGGGGAAAAAGATCATTCGGGAGCGTACATATTTTAGTACGAAAGCAGAAGGCATCCACTTATCGGTTGCTGCAGCTTCTATTATTGCAAGGTATGCTTTTTTAATTGAAATGGATAAATTATCAAAAGCAGCGGGCTTTGACATTCCAAAAGGGGCCGGTCCGCATGTTGACAAAGCGGCAGCAAAGCTGATGAAACATCACGGCGAAGAGGCTTTACGCCAATTTACAAAACTTCATTTTGCCAACACCCAAAAAGCGAAAAAATGGTTATAATCAAAAAAGAGCTATCGCCCATAAAGCGATAGCTCTTTTTATTATCCGCGCAAGACGGCTTGATACGTATCTTCTAATGCTTTCAATACGTTTGTATGAACAGCCGTGACTTCTTCCTCGGTCAACGTTTGTTCTGGGTTTAAATATTGCAGAGAGAATGCAACAGATTTCTTGCCTTCTTCCATATGCTCACCCTCATACACATCAAAGACGGAAAGGTCTGTGAGCAATTGGCCGCCAGCTTCATAAATGACTTGCTCCAGCTGTCCGCTTGAAATATGCTGATCGACGACAAGTGCGATGTCTCTTGTCACTGCTGGGAATCTCGGAATAGCCGTATATTTCATATCCTCTGTTTCAGACGTCATCACATCTGTTAAATCAAATTCAAATACATACGTTTCTTTTAAATCTAATTCTTTTTCCACTACTGGATGAAGTGCAGCTACAAAGCCAATCACTTTTCCATTTAAATGAACATCGGCTGTACGTCCTGGGTGAAGGCCCTCACGCTCTGCTTGAACATACGTGATCTCTTCTGATACACCAAGCTTTTCAAACAGCCCTTCTGCAATACCCTTCGCTACATAAAAATCGACAGCTTTTTTCTCGCCCTGCCAAAGATTTTTATGCCAAAGACCTGTTAACGCACCTGCCACATGCTCTTTCTCAACTGGTTTTGCGCCTTCCGTTTCCGCTAAGAAAACAGAACCCGTTTCGTAAAAGGCGAAAGAATCAGCTTGTCTTGCTAAGTTATATGCGACAGAATCAAGTAAGTTCGGCAGAAGGCTTTGTCTCAGCACACTGCGTTCCTCACTCATTGGCAGGGAAAGTCTTGTTTGATAAGCTGGATTTAAAGCAAAGGCTGTGGACTTATGCTGATTCGTTAATGAATACGTAATCGCTTGAGAAAGCCCTGCGCCCTCTAAGAAACGTCTCACCTTTCTGCGCTTCACTTGGTATGGCGTGAGACCGCCAACGGTACCAGCTGTCGCAGGCAGTGTAGATGGAATATTGTCGTATCCGTATAATCTCGCGACTTCTTCAATGAGGTCCTCTTCAATCGTAATATCCATTCTACGGGAAGGAACCGTTACGACAAGCACATCATTTGATTCACCCACAGTAAAGCCTAGTTTGTTGAAAATCTGAATCATATCTTCTTTTGAAATGCTCATGCCAAGCACCTTGTTCACACGCTCAGTTGATACGTGGATGACATTCATACTTGTTTCAAGGTGGTTTTCCTCAACTGTACCGCTTAGCACTTCACCGCCTGCATAGGTGCTGATCAATTGCGCTGCTCTTTCGGCTGCTGATGTCGTCCGCTGCGGATCGAGCCCTTTTTCAAATCGTGTGCTTGATTCACTGCGAAGCCCTAAGTCTCTAGATGCTTGACGGACGGTTTGACCGTTGAAATATGCCGCTTCTAAAAGAATCGTTGTCGTCTCATCACGCACCTCTGATTCAAAACCGCCCATGACACCTGCAACAGCATGCGCTTTTGTGCCATTTGTAATGACAAGATGCTTCGAAGACAATGTACGTTCTTGTTCATCCAGAGTTTGAATCATTTCATTTTCAGCCGCTTTACGTACGACCACCTGCTTTGAACCAAACCGGTCATAATCAAAGGCATGTAGAGGTTGACCGTATTCAAGTAAGACAAAATTCGTAATATCCACGACGTTGTTAATTGGGCGGATACCTGCATTCATCAATCTTGTTTGCATCCAAAGCGGTGCTGGTCCAATCTTTACGTTTTTAATGATCTTCGCTGCATAAAGTGGATTCGCTTCTTGATCCTCAATTTTAACAGAAATATAGTCTGCTGCTTTTTCAGAAGAAGTGTCATGCGCTGTATCAGGAAGCTTGATGTCTCTCCCTAAAATGGCGGCAACCTCATAAGCCACTCCTAGCATATTAAGAGCATCGGCACGGTTTGGTGTTAAGCCAAGTTCAAGTACCGCGTCATCTAATTGAAGCGCTTGAAGGGCATCATCTCCTGGTTTCACGTCATTCGGGAAAACAAAGATACCTTCTGCATATTCTTTTGGTACGAGCTTGCTCTCTACGCCTAATTCTTGCAGAGAACAAATCATGCCATGAGACTCTTCACCGCGCAGTTTTGCTTTTTTAATTTTAAAGTTTCCAGGAAGGACTGCACCAACCGTTGCGACAGCCACATGCTGTCCTTTATCCACATTTGGAGCCCCACATATAATTTGCACCGGTGCGTCTTCGCCGATATCAACAAGACATTTGTTTAATTTATCCGCATTCGGATGCTGTTCACGTTCAATGACGTGTCCAACGACAACACCTTTGATGCCTTCGCCTTTATACTCAACGGCTTCCACTTCAATTCCGCTTCTTGTGATTTTCTCTGCTAATTCATCCGGCTGAATGCCTTCTAAATCGACATAGTCCTCTAACCATTTATATGAAACAAACATGTTGATTTCCTCCTCTTAGTCCTGCTTAAATTGCTTCGTGAATCTAATATCATTTGTGTAGAAATGACGAATGTCATCTATGCCGTATTTCAGCATGGCAATACGTTCAACACCCATTCCAAAAGCAAAGCCTTGATAACTATCTGGATCAAATCCGCTCATTTTCAATACATTCGGGTGTACCATTCCTGCACCTAAAATTTCAATCCAGCCTGTTCCTTTACATACAGAACAGCCTTTCCCGCCGCATTTAAAGCATGACACATCAACTTCAACGGAAGGTTCTGTGAATGGGAAAAAGCTTGGGCGCAGTCTAATTTCACGATCTTCACCAAACATTTTTCTTGCGACTGTCTCAAGCGTTCCTTTGAGGTCACTCATGCTAATATTGTGATCGACCACAAGTCCTTCAATTTGCATGAATTGATGGGAGTGAGTGGCATCATCGCTGTCACGTCTATATACCTTACCAGGGCAGATGATTTTCACAGGGCCTTGGCCTTTATATTTCTCAAGTGTACGTGCTTGAACGGGTGATGTTTGCGTTCTCATGAGTGTGTCTTCAGTAATATAGAAGCTGTCCTGCATATCACGTGCCGGATGTTCTTTTGGAAGATTGAGCGCTTCAAAGTTATAGTAATCTGTTTCTACCTCTGGGCCCTCTTCAACGGTATAGCCCATGCCGATAAATAAATCTTCAATATCTTCTACGACAATCGTTAATGGATGTCTTGCCCCGATTTTGATCGGACTTGCTGGTAATGTGACATCAATGGTTTGAGAAGCCAGTTTCTTTTTCACTTCTTCTGCTTCTAGCTGCTCATTTTTTTCAGCAATGGCACCAGCAATCTGCTCTCTCACTTCATTTGCAAGTGCGCCCATTTTTGGTCTTTCTTCAGCGGAAAGCTTGCCCATTCCGCGCAGCACTTCTGTAATCGGACCTTTTTTCCCTAAATATTGAACACGAATATCATTGACTTCTTTGAGCGAGCTGGCTGCTTCTACCTTCGCTATCGCTTCTGTTTCAAGCTGTTTTAACGTTTCTTGCATGAGTGTTATCCTCCTTTTAATATACAAAACCGTCTGAATAAACGGGTGTTTGATTGTTTGAAGACAATAAAAAAACCCGCCCCTCCAAAAAAGAAGGGACGAGTTGTGGTCGCGGTACCACCCTTGTTAAGCACAAATATATGTGCGAATAAGCTTCATTGACATAACGGAATCAAACGAATCCGGTTCACCTTTACGCAAAACCTGCGGTCCCGGTGACAACTCCAGAGGTGAATTCCTGTTTCAGCATTCCTTAAATGCACTTTCAGTCTACGATGCATTCTCCCTATTAGGACGCTCCGTGAAACAATCTTCCTCTATCATGGTTTTTAAAATATTAGTTTCATTATAGTGAAAAATAGGACGTGATGCAACACTATCCGCGCAAATGATAGACAAGAACCGCTGCTGCCACAGCCACATTTAATGATTCCGCTTGTCCGTACATTGGAACATATAAATTTTGATCTGTCATTTGAAGAATCTCTGGATCAATACCTGCTCCCTCGTTGCCTACAATTAACGCAAATGGACCTTCTGATGCTATGTGTCTATACTCTTTCGCATCTTTCAAAGCACTGCCATATACAGGTATGCCTTGCGCCTTTAATGCTGGAATTGTCTGTTGTAGCGTTTGTTTTAAGATAGGCAGGTGAAAATGAGACCCTTGTGCTGAACGGAGCGTTTTTCCGTTAAACGCATCAACGGTTCCATCCCCTAGAATCACAGCATCAAGCCCCGCTGCATCTGCTGTCCGAATGAGTGTGCCTAAATTCCCCGGATCCTGCACTGCATCTAACAGAAGCATTCGTTCATACTTATTCTCCTCAAATACAGGAATTGTACAAACCGCTGCGATTTGCTGAGGTGTTTCCGTTTCCGTCATCGCAGTAAAAGCCTCTTCACTTAATTCATACAACTCAATGTCAGGCTCGATGTCAGCAGGGAGCATATCAGGCGTTGCGACCATTAACTCTTTCACAACCCCGCTTTTTAATGCTTCTTCTACTAAGTGTTTTCCTTCAACAAGGAATAGCCCTGTTTTCGTTCGTTCTTTTTTTGTATGGAGCTTTTTCCATTGTTTAATGTGTGCGTTTTTAGCTGATTCTATATATTTCAAGCGACTTTAACTCCTTTAAATATCATGAATTTATTATATCTCAAGCACACTACATAATAAACCTGTCTTTGAGACAGAATAGGACTATCACCATCAAAAAAGGAGTGTGGGCAATGGATTTTAATTTAAGAGGCGCAGTGATTCAAAACATCACTGGCCATAATCAAGAGCAGCTTGAGCATACGATTTTAGATGCGATTCAAAGTGGCGAGGAAAAAATGCTGCCAGGGCTTGGCGTTTTGTTTGAGGTGTTATGGCAAGAGGCATCAGAAGATGAAAAAAATGAAATTCTTGAAACATTAGAGCAGGGCTTAAAGCCTGAGCATCAGCAATAACAAGAAGCCGGTTTGCTTATCTATGAGCAAGCCGGCTTTGTTCATTTAGCCAGTGATTGGCGTCTCCATTCGAAGAGCTGGATCGCGCCAAATCTCGATCCATTTTTTAATAGCGAACACGATAATGACAAAACCTAAAATCAGCATAATCATCGAAAGCACGGCATTCAGTACACTGTAGCCAGATGCTTCAGGATTGAGATAGACATTCGCAACCATCCAATAACCAGCATAATTCACCGTCACATATAAGTAAGCAAGTGGAATTAAACAAGTCAACATATACCGCCTTTTATCCGCAATTTTCAACACAACCGTCGCTCCAATGATTAATCCGACCGAGGCCATTAGCTGGTTTGACACGCCAAAGAGTGCCCAAATGGATCCAATGTCTCCAGAGTAAAGCAAGTATCCCCACATAAAACAAGCAAGTGCACTTGCAAAGACTGACCCTGGTACCCAGTCATTTCGTTTCAGCGGTTTATATGCTTCTCCAAAGAAGTCTTGGATCAAATATCGTGCGACACGGGTTCCTGCGTCAATCGCCGTTAAAATAAAGACGGCTTCAAACATAATCACGAATTGGAAGAAATAAGAGGCCAAATGACTAAAGAACGGAATACCCGTAAAGATGTAAGCCATCCCTACAGCTAATGTAACAGCTCCACCTGTTCTTCCTTCTAAGTCAAGACCGATTTCTTTGCTTAGTTGAGGAAGATTCTCGACACTCATACCAAGCGTACGGAACACTTCAGGTGTACTATTAATTGCAAAATAATCTCCCGGATGAAGCGCAGTAGCGGCAATTAACGCCATGATTCCCACTAAACATTCTACGAGCATCGCGCCAAACGCCACCGGCTTCATATCACTCCAACGATCTAGCATTTTTGGCGTTGTGCCAGAGCCAACAAATGCATGAAAACCAGAAATCGCACCACAAGCAATGGTAATCGAAATAAAAGGCCATACAGGTCCAGCTAAGACAGGCCCTCCTCCATTTACAAACTCCGTAAACGCCGGAAATTGGATGGTTGGATTAACCACAAAGATTCCCGCAATCAGCGCGATGAAAACACCAATTTTCATAAAACTGCTTAAATAGTCTCTTGGTGCCAAAAGCAACCAAACCGGCAGGGCCGCAGCAAAGAACGCATAGATTGGCAGGGCAAGAGCAAGCGTTTTTGTATCAAGTGTTAACAAATCTCCAAGTGCTGTTCCTTGAATATTCGGTCCAAGGAATACCCCCAACATCAGTAATATGAATCCCGCAGATGTCGCCAGCTTTAAATTGCCTGTCTTTTTATAATAAAGGCCGACTCCCATCGCTATTGGAATGGTAATACCAACTGCAAAGGTTCCCCAAGGATTTCGTTCTAAAGCATGAAGCACAACCATGGACAGTCCTGCCATTGTAATTGTAATAATAAATAACATGGCGAGCCCTGTGCAAAATCCTGCCACAGGACCAAGCTCCTCTTTCGCTACCTCGGATAGTGATTTCCCCTTTTTTCGCATCGAAGCAAACAAGACCACAAGATCATGAACAGCTCCGCCAATCACCGCTCCAATTAAGAGCCAAAGGAGACCAGGTAAATACCCAAATTGTGCGGCTAAAATCGGACCAACTAATGGACCAGCAGCGGCAATTGCAGCAAAGTGATGCCCAAATGTGACCCATTTGTTTGTTGGCACATAATCTTTCCCATCCTCGAGTGCATGAGCCGGTGTAGGATGATCATCTGTGACCTTTAATACCTTCACCATCATAAACGTGCCATAGAGGCGATAGGCAATCGCTAAAATACACATCGATCCTATCACAATTGAAACCGCATTCATTTAACCATCCCCTTTTTATAAACAATTTGTTACAAATATAACATAAATTGAGTGATTTTTCTTTCTTTTAAAACCAAGTTGACAAATAGGAATAATTGATTTAATATAAAATAAGCTTCACCTACTTCCATAAACTCTCTTTTGACAGAGCCTCAATTGGCTCTGTCCTTTTTATTGATTTCATCTTACATAAATACAAGATGGATCACATGTGCCTTCCTCACTAGAAAAATATCACTTCATTTACTGAAAACAGTTCTTTTGACACAACTTACATTCCAAAGTTCATTTCCTGGGAAATTCAACGCAATTAAAAAACCTTTCCCCATACTGAGGAAAGGTTTCATCATTAAGAACCGTACGTAATTTGTTCGACCGTTTTTTGATCAAGTCTTTTGATGACTTCTGTTAAAAGCTTCACCGCATTTTCATAATCATCTCGATGAATCATGGCTGCATGGGTATGAATATATCTGCTTGGAATCCCGATGGATAGTGATGGAACGCCATGACCTGTTAAGTGAATACCTCCAGCATCTGTTCCTCCACCTGGCATGGAATCATATTGATAAGGAATGTTTAATTCATCTGCAGTTTGGACAACAAAATCGCGAAGCCCTTTATGAGAAACCATGGAAGCGTCGAATACAACAATCGTTGGTCCTTTGCCAAGTTTGCTTGTTGCTTCTTTTTCAGTAATACCTGGTGTATCACCTGCTACTCCAACATCAATAGCAAATCCAATATCAGGCTGGATGGTAGCTGCAGCTGTTTTAGCTCCTCGCAAGCCAACTTCCTCTTGGACAGTTGCTACACTGTATGCAATATTTTCATGCTGAGTATCCTTTAAATTCTTCATGACATCAATCGCTACTGCACAGCCGATACGGTTGTCCCAGGCTTTTGCAAGAAGCATTTTTTCGTCATTCATTACCGTAAACTCAAAGTAAGGTACGATTTGATCTCCAGGGAGGACGCCCCATTCCATTGCCTGTTCTTTGCTCGAAGCCCCAATATCAATGAACATATCTGTGATTTCGATTGATTTCTTTCGTGCTTCTGGTGATAAGACATGTGGCGGTTTAGAACCAATCACACCTGTAATGTCTCCTTTTTTCGTCACAATGGTGACACGCTGCGCCAACATAACTTGTGACCACCAGCCACCGACCGTTTGAAAACGAATATAGCCTTTGTCATCGATTTTTGTCACCATGAATCCTACTTCATCTAAGTGACCAGCAAGCATCACTTTAGGCCCATTTGCATTTCCTTCCTTCTTAGCAATTAAGCTGCCAAGGCGGTCTGTAGAGACTTCATCCGCATATGTTTCTATGTATGACTGCATGACTTTTTTTACATCACGTTCATTTCCTGGAATCCCTTTTGCATCCGTTAGGTCTTTCAGCATAGTTAATGTTTGATCTAGTTTTGTCATTCTGTGTATCCTCCTTTTTCTTCATGGTGCATTCTTATTATACAAAACCTCTTTCGTTCAATACGATCTTTTTATGAATATTTTTTCGTTAATCGAAATATTTTTTTAAAAAAAGTTGAAACCTTTTGTCTTTCTCATTCGTAGTACATCAGATAACGGTATTGGAGGTGCATCCTGTCATGTTTGTCATCCTCATTAGACTTGCTCTTGTTGCATTGCTTGTCTATATATTCTACATGGCGGTAAAATTCTTCTCAAACCCGAGAAGAAAGCTGAAACAAGCACAATTAAAAGAAGGCTTTTATTTTATGGACGAACAGCAAAATGCCCGTAAAAATTTTAATTTCGTCTATAAAGGTGTCTTGTTTGAAGGGGAGAAGCATGTTCCTTCTAAGGATCATCCTCTGTTTGTCCACTCCATTTACGTTTGGACGGAGTCACCTGAGAAGCTAAATGAATTCACATTAGAAGACTTTGAAAAACTTGAGGAAAACATCATCGAACGGTATCCTCAAACAAAAATTGATTGGGATCAGCCCATCAAAAAAATCAAACAAAAAAAGGGAGCAGACACGCCGACTTAACGGCGTCTGCTCCCTTTTCAGATGAGATTGAGATAGACCAATATCACCAATTGGACAACAATTAAAGCAGGCATACCCATTTGAAAGGCAGGATGCTTTGTTTTATGACGGAAATACTGCATGCCAAGAAATGACCCAGCAGCACCAAAAAGTACTGCGGCACTCCATAAGTGCGCTTCTGATATTCTCCATTTGTGTGCTTTCGCCCGGCGTTTATCCTCTCCCATGAGACAAAACCCATAGACATTGACCAAGATGAGCAGCACGATCAGAGCGATATTCATTGATTTCACCTCACATGATGAGAAAAAAAGATCACTCCTTGGCGGAATGATCTTTTATATGACTTACTTGTCTAGTTGTGCTTTTGCAGCATCAGCAAGCTGGTTGAATGCGTTTAGGTCATTCACAGCAAGATCAGCAAGCATTTTGCGGTTTACTTCGATACCAGAAAGCTTTAAGCCATGCATTAAACGGCTGTAAGAAAGACCGTTCATACGAGCTGCAGCATTAATACGAGTGATCCATAGTTTACGGAAGTCACGTTTTTTCTGACGACGGTCACGGAAAGCGTAGTTTCCAGATTTCATCACCTGTTGGTTTGCTACTTTATATAATCTATGTTTTGAACCGAAATAACCTTTTGCTAATTTAAGAACCTTTTTACGACGCTGACGCGACACAGTTCCGCCTTTTACTCTTGGCATTGTAATTCCCTCCTATGTTTCCTATTCCAGATTACTTGATGTTTGCAAGTTGTTGTTTGATACGTTTGAAATCTCCAGCACTTACGATTGCGCTCTTACGCAATTTACGTTTTTGCTTTGTAGATTTGTTAGCGAACAAGTGACTTGTGTACGCATGAGAACGTTTAAGTTTACCAGAACCTGTTTTTTTGAAACGTTTAGCAGATCCGCGGTGAGTTTTCATTTTTGGCATTGGATGTTTCCTCCCTCTGTTACTTTTACTTTTCGACTTTTGGTGCAAGCATGAGGAACATGCTGCGTCCGTCCATCTTAGGTTTTGTTTCTACTGTTGCTACTTCAGCGCAAGCTTCAGAGAAACGGTCTAACACGCGCTGTCCGATTTCTTTATGCGTAATCGCACGGCCTTTAAAGCGGATAGAAGCTTTCACTTTATCTCCCTTTTCAAGGAATTTGATTGCATTACGGAGCTTCGTGTTAAAATCATGTTCATCGATTGTCGGGCTCAACCGAACTTCTTTTAAGCTAATGATTTTTTGATTCTTACGTGCCTCTTTTTCCTTCTTCTGTTGTTCGAATCGGAACTTACCGTAGTCCATGATTCGGCAAACAGGTGGTTTTGCGTTTGCAGCAACTAACACAAGGTCAAGATTGGCTTTCGTAGCAATTTCCAGAGCTTCCTGGCGGGTTTTAATCCCCAGCTGATCGCCATTTTGTCCGATCAAACGAACTTCACGCGCACGAATACCTTCATTAACTAATTGATCTTTGCTAATAGTGAGCCACCTCCATGAGATTTTGAATTGAGTTCACAATTCATTTTGACCATTTCGTTGTATGTTTTACAGGCAAACAAAAAGTGTGGGCATATAAAACACCCACACTGCGAACATTTGCATGAAAAAATAAATGTACGGTCAACCTGTCAACTACAAACATGTGTCAATCAGGTGAGAAGCGGGTGCTTCTGCTTGTGATATCTATTCAATTCGTTAACTATTCTACACAATTTTCATTTGTCCGTCAAGTAACCGAACTCTTGAAACAACTTTTTCATTTTAGCATGACGAAACGTTTTGGGCAAGCTTTTTTCAAACAATGCTGCGATTAAAGAATCAATTGCAAGAAGATTGGGATGACAATTACGGTGACAACCCCTACTACCACCACAGCGATACTCGCCATTGCCGCTTCCACTTCCCCCATCTCAATCCCAACAGAAACGCCAAGCGCATGTCCAGATGTACCAAGTGCAAGGCCTTTGGCCACTGGGTTTTTAATCCGAAACAATTTTAAGAAGAAGGCACCTAGCGCATAGACAATCACCGCATTAAAAATGACTGCAAAGGCTGTAATATCTGCAATTCCGCCAATATCTTTTGCAATTGGCAAAGCAATCGCTGTTGTCGCTGCTTGTGGGAGCATGCTTTTCATAACAGCAGCATCAAGATGAATCCCTTTTGCTACTATATAAACAATCGTAATAGAACAAAGTGAGCCGACAAAAATAGCGGATAGAATTTGCCACCAGTATTTCTTCAGCAGTGCTCGCTGTTTATAAAGAGGAATCGCAAACGCGATGGTCGCAGGCTCTAAGAAAAACTTGATAATCTTACCGCCTTCATTATAATCTGCATAGGAAAAACCGCCAATTTTCAAAAACAAAATGCCTAACACCATGGCAACAAATAGCGGGGTGAATAAGAAGAAACCTTTAGACTTTTTAAATAAAAATGTGCCAATCCCAAAGGCCACTAATGAGACGACAATGCCAAAATAAGGACTCATAGTACTTGTACCCATCTTACACCTCTCCTTTAATGCGTAGTTGAAGCTGGTTTATTTGAATGAGAAGGAGTGGATTTGCTCTCCTTTGTCTTTTGTCGCTGCTGTGGTCTTTCTGATAACTGCATCAGAAGCTGAGAGAACAGCCCAGTGGCGGCAAGTAACATAATGGTTGCAATGATAATCACACCCACTACCTGTACCCCTACTTCTTGCATGACACCTAATGATTGAATGACCGAGATACCAGAAGGAACAAATAGAAAACTAATAAGACCTGTCAATGAGCTACCTAATTGCTCTACTTGCTCTAGTTTCACAATCTTTGTTGTTAATAAAATAAATAAAAGAACCAAACCAATAACAGATGCTGGCATCGGAATCGGTAAATACATTGAAATGAGATTAGAAACGAACATTACCGTTGCAAAGATAAATGCTTGAGATAGAAATCCATATACTTTTGTGGCACTCATGCCCTTTCACCTCTTTCTTCGACTGCCCTCAGTATATGGCATGAAACAAACAAATGAAGCGTTTACAATAAAACTCACCTAATATCCTGACTGAAATGCAAAAAATGAGGATTGAAATGCAAATGAAAAAAGCCGCCCTATTCTAATAGGAGCGACTTCTTTAGTTCTTTCGCATATGTTCGGCTGACAGGGACGATAGACCCGTCTATCATATGAAGATTATACGTTGAATTAAACCAAGGCTGCACTTCTTTCATATGAGACGTGTTGACGATATAGCTTCGGTGAACTCTCATAAAATAAGCCTCAGGTAATTTCTTTTCAATGACCACAAGCGGTTCTGTCACCTCATACATTTGATCTCTTGTTTTCACAACCTTTTTTCCTTCACTAAGCCCTATATACATAATCTCGTCAACCTGCAAGATCACAATAGACTCATCGACAGAGATCGCTAATTTTTGGTTGTGAGAAAATTTGTCTTCTGAAAGAGACGGCTCCTGCGTCTCAATAGCTTTCCACTTCTTAAACTTTTGCATCGTTTGCAACAGCCGCTCTTCATCAAAAGGCTTTGTTAAGTAATCTAGTGCACTCACCTCAAACGCCTTCAGCGCATATTGATCAAATGCTGTAGCAAATACAATCGCCGGCGGATCAGACATTCGGTTGAGTCTTTTGGCAATATCAAATCCATTCTCACCTGATAAATCGATATCTAAAAAGAGCAAATCGGGCTTATGATCGACCATCCGGTCAAAAGCAGATTCTATATTTTCCGCTTCCTCCATTTGAACATTCTCTTTTGTTCTTTGTAACAAATATTTTAATTCGTCTCTTGCTAAAACTTCATCATCTACAATCAATACCTTTATCAACGAGAATCATCCTTTTTTACATAATCCATTGGAATGCGAAATGAGATGTCAGTGCCATTGCCGCTATGAATGGATAAAGCAGCTGGCTGGCCAAAAATTCCTCTTAGCCGCTGGTCTAAATTATAAAGTGCTGTACCTGTTCCTTCTTTTGATTCAACTGGCGATTTTAATAATTGAGCCATCTTGTCGTCTTCAATCCCCTGGCCATTATCTGTGACTTTCATATAGACATGCCCATCTTTTATCAAAGCGGATACGATGACTTCACAATTTGTTTGATGTTTAGGAAAAGCATGTCTCACTGCATTTTCAACAAGCACTTGAAGCACAAAGGGAGGGATCATGACCTGTTCCAGCTCTTTTTCAATTTGAAAGGTCACTAGATATTTATTTGGAAATCTCGCTTGCTCCAGTGATAAATAAGCCTCCACATGCTGAATTTCTTTATGCATTGGAATAAGCAGCTGGCGAGCACCTTGTAAATTCGATCGAAAATAAATACTCAGCTGTAGTAGCAACTTCCTTGCCATCTCTACATTCGTTCTACACAAAACGGAGATGGTGTTAATGGCGTTAAATAAAAAGTGCGGATTCACCTGGGCCTGAAGCGCCTTGATCTCTGCATCTTTCAGCAGACGGCTTTGGGTCTCAGCCTCCCCAAGCTCAAGCTGTGTGGAAAAGAGCATCGCCAAACCTTCTGCAAGCTCTTCTTCTACTCTGCTTAATCCGACTGGAGAATTGAAATACATTTTTAATGTTCCAATTGTTTGACCATTAGACGTGAGTGGAAGCACTATGGCTGCTTCAAGCGGGCAGTGGGCGACTGAACAATTGATTTCATCTTTTGAGTGCGCCTTCATAATCTTCCCACTTATCAACACTTGCTTAGACAGTCCTGTAATCAGGCTTTTCGATGGAATATGATGATCTGTTCCATCACCGACATGCGCTAAAATCTTTTCCGTATCTGTTAAGGAGACAGCATCTGTTTCTGTTAAACGATGAATGATTTCTGCCACACTTTTACATGATTGTTCGTTTAGCCCTTGCCGGAAATAAGGAAGTGTTTGATCTGCGATAGAAAATACTCGATGCGTCTGCATTGCTTTCGCCTGCTCTTCTTGGCGAATTACTGACTGTAAAATAGATAAAAAGATAAAACTCCCGATTCCATTCACAAAGATCATCGGCAGCGCAATAATACTCACAAGGCCCCAAGCATCAGCAAATGGCTTCGTAAACAGAAGGATAATGACCATTTGTAAAGATTCCATCGCTACACCAAAAATCGCTGCTTGCCGCGGTGTGACCATTCGATTCTTCCGCTTAAATCGCCTGCCGACATAGCCTGCAATCACACCGGCTAAAATGGAAGAAATTGCACAGCTAAGCGCGGTGCTCCCTCCTAGTGAATAGCGATGAATGCCAGCTAAAAGCCCAGCACCAATCCCAACAAACGGCCCCCCTATTAAGCCGCCCATTTCGATCCCCATAATTCTCGTATTGGCGATAGAACTTGATGAGCCTAAGTGATATGAAAATTCGTGGTTCATCACAATCTGCTGCTGGATTTCAATTCCAGTGTAATTGCTGATGATACTAAAAGAAGCAAAGATAAAGACAAGGATTGCCTTTTTTCGAAATCCTTGATTATGTAGTAAGAGATTGCGAAAGCCCTTGACATGGGCAAGCACAAATCCCAAAATAACGATGATTCCTACACGCTCAATCATCATAATAATTAAATGAAGCAAACCGGCCACCTCAATTGATGTATGTGATATCTACTGTCTATCTATTCTATCATGCACGGTCAATGCTCAAAAATCTCTCAAATCTTTTCTTTATTGCCCTCTGCTTCTATTGTAAAATGAACATGAGCCTGTCACATGCAATTGAGGGTAACTACATACATAACAAGGGAGAAGATCATGAAAGCCGTATTTTTCGATTTAGATGATACTTTGCTTTGGGATGAAAAAAGCATTCATACCACTTTTCAGGAAACATGCAGGGAAGCGGAAAAGAAATATGGACTTGATCCAGAATCGTTTGAACAGATCGTGCGTGAAGAAGCAAGAAAGCTGTACTCTTCTTATGAAACATATGATTATACTGTTATGATTGGCATTAATCCTTTTGAAGGACTGTGGTCTAATTTTAGTGAGCCGATTAGCGAAGGCTTTCAAAAGCTGAACGCCCTTGCACCAGAGTATCGCAAAAACGCATGGACGAACGGCTTAAAAGAGGCAGGAATTGACGATGAAGCATTTGGTCAATACTTAGCAGATTTCTTTGCAGCAGAGCGCAGAAAACGCCCGTATGTCTATGAAGAAACGTATCCTGTTTTAGAGCGCCTGAAGGGCACCTATGAATTACTCCTTTTAACAAATGGAGATCCTAGTCTGCAAAAAGAAAAACTTGCAGGTGTTCCGGAACTTGCCCCTTACTTTAATGAAATTGTGATTTCTGGAGATTATGGAAAAGGAAAGCCTGATCCTGGCATCTTTGAGCACTGCCTTCAGCTGTTAAATCTCACAAAAGATGACGTCATCATGGTAGGAGATAATCCAAAAACAGATATTCTCGGCGCTTCTCGCGCTGGCATCCAAACCGTTTGGATCAATCGTCATGGCAAGAAAAATGAAACAGATGTGACTCCAGATTATGAAATTAAAGACTTACACGAATTGTTTGATATTTTAAAATAAACCATAGGAAAAACACCCTTCTCCTGATCGAGATTGGGTGTTTTTTCGTTTTCGGCTATACAATTGCTGCTAAACTTTGTGCTTGACGATCTAAGCCGCGTGCTGCTTCTCCTACATTCATGAATTCCTCGCTTGCCTGCTTGACAAGATCCCGGTTTGTAAACACGCTTGTCTTTGCACGGCTTGTTCCGTTGCTGACCTTTTCAACTTCTAAATGGATCGCCTTCACATAACGATCCACCTTTACGATCGCTTCCTTTGAATCTGTCGCAAGCTTACGGATTTCTGCCGCGACGACACTAAAGCCATTTCCATAGGAACCCGCATGCGCAGCTTCTATGGCCGCGTTCAATGCGAGCAGCTGCGTTTGGGAAGCGATACTGTTAATCGTTGTAGCAATTGAGCTGATCGACTCCACCTGCTCTGTTAACCCTTCTAGCAAACTCATGTTTTGATTAGTTTCATTCGCAATATGTTCAAAAGAAGCATTTACACTTTGACTATGCTGGATGCCGATTTCCGCTCGCTCCATTAATTTTGCAGACATATCCTTTAGGTCTTCTACTACCTGCTTCATTGTGTTTTCTCTCTCCGTAATATCTGTTGCCACTTTCACGACAGCCACTACATTCCCCTCTTCATTGAGCACTGGTGTATACGTCGCTTCAAGCCATAAGGTGTCACCGTACTTCGTGATCCGCTGCACCTTTTCCTGAAACACTTGACCATTCTTCAAACGCTTCCAAAACATTTGATAACTTGCGTCTTCTGCAATATGCGGAGGACAAAACTGTCTATGCTTTAAACCAATCATTTCTTCCTTTGAATATTTCATGGCTTTTGCAAAAATATCATTGACCCATAGGACCTTACCTGTGACATCAAATTCAATCATCGCCAGTGAGTGCTCTAGCGCACGAAGCACAGCTGATTGCTCCAATACTTGTGTTGATAAAGTATTTGTTGTTTGAATCATTGCTTTCATTCCCCCCATTTGCCTCTCTCTAATAGTACATACTTACCCATACTTTCGTACTATCTAAACGTATCATTTGCGCAATTGGATCACTAGTGGAGAATTTTTTTCCATAAGAAAAAAGCCAGCAACCTCAATAGATAAGATCACTGACTGTTTCGTTCGCCTTCATTATTTTTTTGCTTCTGCGACTGCATGTTTCACAAAAGCTTCGAGGTCCATTGTTTCTGAATCTTGTTCCCCATATTTTCTTACATTGACCGCGCCATTTTCTGCTTCTTGATCACCGACAACCAGCATGTACGGAATCTTTTGCATTTGCGCTTCTCTAATTTTGTATCCTATTTTTTCATCACGACTGTCTAGTTCTACACGCAGTCCTTCAAGCTGCAAACGTTCTTGCACTTTTTTCGCGTAATCTAGATGGACAGATGGTGAAACCGGGATGACTTGGAATTGTACAGGTGCTAGCCATGTTGGAAGAGCTCCTTTGTATTCTTCAATTAAGAAGGCAACGAAGCGTTCCATTGTGGACACAACTCCTCTATGAATGACAACTGGACGATGGTGTTTTCCATCTTCTCCGATATATGTGAGATCGAAACGCTCTGGAAGTAAGAAGTCTAGCTGTACAGTAGACAAAGTCTCTTCTTTTCCAAGAGCTGTCTTTACTTGGACGTCAAGCTTAGGACCATAAAATGCCGCTTCGCCTTCTGCTTCATAGTAGTCATGTCCAAGCTCGTCCATTGCATCTTTCAGCATAGACTGTGCTTTATTCCACATTGCATCATCGTCAAAATACTTCTCAGTATCTTCTGGATCACGGTAAGATAAGCGGAACGTATAATCATTTAAGCCGAAGTCTTGATACACTTCTTCAATTAGGCGAACTGTACGAATGAATTCGTCTTTGATTTGATCTGGACGAACAAAGATATGGGCATCGTTTAATGTCATCCCACGAACACGTTGAAGGCCGGATAAAGCACCTGACATTTCATAACGGTGCATTGTACCAAGCTCTGCAATCCGAATTGGTAGTTCACGATAGCTATGCGGTTCATTTTTATAAATCATCATATGGTGCGGACAGTTCATTGGACGGAGAACAAGATCTTCATTGTCCATTTCCATCACAGGGAACATGTCTTCTTGATAATGCGCCCAGTGGCCTGATGTTTTATACAATTCTACACTCGCAAGAACGGGTGTATACACATGCTCATAACCAAGGCGTACTTCTTTATCAACAATATAACGCTCAATGACGCGGCGAATTGTGGCCCCTTTTGGCAGCCAGAGCGGAAGACCTTGGCCCACCTTTTGAGAGTTCGCAAACAGTTTCAATTCTTTGCCTAGTTTACGGTGATCACGCTCTTTTGCTTCTTCAAGCAGACGTAAATGCTCGTTTAATTCCTCTTTGCTGAAGAAAGCTGTTCCGTAAATACGCTGAAGCATTTGGTTGTTACTGTCGCCTCTCCAGTAAGCACCTGCAAGGCTTAACAGCTTGAATTCTTTGATTTTCCCTGTAGACGGCAAGTGAATACCACGGCATAGATCGAAGAATTCACCTTGCTCATAAATTGTGACGGCTTCGCCTTCTGGGATTGCTTCTAACAGCTCTAGCTTCAATTCATCACCAATTGCTTCAAAGCGTGCTTTCGCTTCTTCTCTTGAAACTTCAATGCGCTCAATCGGCAAATTGCTGTTAATGATTTTTTTCATTTCTTTTTCAATCTTTGGTAAATCTTCAGGTGTAATCGCTACATCGATATCGACATCATAGTAAAAGCCATTTTCGATGACAGGGCCTACGCCAAACTGGACGTGATGCTCCTTTCCATAAATGCGTTTGATTGCCTGTGCAAGCAAATGCGCTGTGCTGTGTCGCATAATATCGAGCGCTTCTTCACTCTTATCTGTGATGATCTCGATTGTTCCACTTTCTAACAGCGGCGTACGCAGATCTATTTCTTTGCCGTTCAATTTACCGGCAAGCGCTTTTTTCTTTAGGCCTGGGCTAATTGATGCCGCGATGTCTTCTGTTGTAGCTGTTTTATCAAACTCCTTGACTGCTCCATCTGGAAATGTAAGTTGAATTTGTTCTGACATCTCTAGTCACTCCTTTTTTTGGCAATATAAAAACCCCGCCCCCTGGAAAGGGACGAGGTTGAATAAACGGAATCGTGGTTCCACCCTTTTTCCCGTATTTGCAGCTTGCTTTGTCAAAAGCAAATACGGCTTGTGGTTCAATAACGGGAATTCCCGTCAGCTATTACTAAACAGTTCACAGCTGATGTTCAAAGGTGGTAAAGCAAATGGTCCTCTGCTAGGAAGCTTTCAGCCACGGCTTCCCTCTCTTTAAGCGGGTGTTCATTTGTTCATGTCCTTATCAATACGGTCTCTGTATGAAGTTACACCGTATTATAAAACGTTTTTTCGTGAAAATCAAGAAAGCTTTTCACTTTTCTTTTCCAAATGACTAGGAACAAATTGAACATGCTGTTCCTGAAACGAATGAGAAGGGAATACCTCAACTCTTTCTTGAAAAATATTTTGAATGGTTTGCACCATCGAGTGACCTGTATCATCTGTAAATAGGTCAATCTTTTGTGGCGCAATGGATACAAGCGGTGCAATCAACTGCGAATCAATATACATTGGATGCTCTCTTACAAACTGTCTGTCTATGTATTGTTTTTGATCACGCTCAGAAGCGTACCGAAATTCCCAAATCATCAGGCGGTCCTGATGCACAACATGTACTTTTTCAAGCTTAGGTTCTCTTGACATCACATAGTCTCGAAGGGATTGAATAAAGTTTTGATATTCTTGTTCCATTTTATATTCTTCAATGGATACTTCAACATAGTTCTTCAGCCTTCTGTCATACGCTGAGAGCCTAAATGTCATAAATGAACCAATGGAAAAAACACCTTTCTGTAAAGAAATCGTCTCAAGCTCTTTTTTTAACAGATCCTCCCTCGGTGGGTCTTGATGAATTCCAGGAATATCATCTAGATCCCCTTTCATGATGCTATGGGCGATTGAAAGAATTTGGTGCTGCTCTTCTGGATCTTTAAATAAGTATGTGTTTTCAAGGATGCTGCGCATGCGTTCATTTTCTTTGCATTCCAAAAAAAAGTGAATCAGTAATGTCCGCACAATGTGCTCTATGGCTTCTCCTGATTTCTTCGCTTCTATGAGAAGCCGGTCTTTCCCTTGTTGAATCGAAATGTGATGCCGACTGTCCAAGTGTTCAGCAAGATGTAAAAAAGCGGCGGTATCATATTCATCTTCAAAGATTATTTCAAGCATGTTTGTCCCCCCTAACGACATCTGTTACATATATATGGGGGGAACATAAAAAATAGACGCCTAAAATAAATCAGGCATCTTTCTTTTTAAAATCAGTGGCACTGAGATAAAGATCAAATAAATCAAACAAACAATCGCTAAGGCGGCATAATTTCCGCTCACAAAGCTTGATCCAAGGACATTTAACGCCACAGTACCAGGTATTAACCCTAAAAAAGTCGCCGCCGCAAATGCACGATAATTCGCACGTGAAGCTGCTGCGGCATAACTGACAAAATCAAAGTGAATGGGCGCAATGCGTAATAAGAGGATATAAAGAAATCCATGCTCTTGAATACGGGACGTCACCGCTTTTAGCTTCCGATTGCTTGATTCGGTTTCCTGCTTGTTTGAACGGAAGGTTGAGGCAAGCAGGAAAGATCCTGTTGCACCTGCTGTCGCACCAGCTAAGGCATAAATGGTCCCAAGGACACTGCCGAATGCCAAACCTGCTGCTAGCGAAAAGACGGTGAGAGGGACAAGCACAAATGGACGAAAAAGTGATAAGAAAAGAAAGACAAAGGGAGCTAGCATCCCAAATTGAAGAATCCAATTCTTCACATCTTTCGGCGACAGTTGAAAATGCTGTTTGTTGAGCCACCATAGCACAGCAGCTAGGACGCCAATCACGAGGAAAAGCAGCCATTTTCTTTTATTCATTTCATCCGCTCCCCTTCACGTGACCTATCTTTTTATAAATGACGGCGATTTTCCCCTTCAAGCAGAACTGGTTCAGCTAGGTAGAGAATACGTTCCATTAATCGAGCTGCCTTCACCTCTTCTTTTTCCCCGCGCTGTGAGTACGTAAAGTGATGCTTTAACTCATTCGGTGAGAAATTAGAAGAGAAAAAAGTCGGCAGCTGCTCTGCCATGCGGTATTGCAAGATTGTTCCTAAAAGTTCATCTCGTACCCAGCTTGTCATCGACTCTGCTCCAATATCATCAAGCATTAAAATTGGTGTTGATTTGACCATATTCAGCTTCTCTTCGAGTGTATGATCAGCTAACGAATTTTTTAACTCTCTCACAAATTCAGGCACGTATACAAGGAGAGATGGATACTCTTTTACCGCTAGCTGCTGCGCAATCGCTGCCAGAATAAATGTTTTTCCGACCCCAAACTTTCCATGTAAATAGAGGCCTTTTCCCTTACCTGTTTCATCATAACTTTGCAGGAATTGACCTACTTTTTGAATGACTTCTTGTCTTCCAACCACATTTAAATCAGCAAACGTCGCTTGAAGAACATTCTGTGGAATGTACATACTTTTCATAAGTTCTTGCTGTTTTTTCTGTCTATCAAGTCGCAGTTTGACAGGACAAGGGGAATATTCAATATCAATGCTCTGACCTTTGATCACAAGCTTCGGGTGATACCCGTCTAAAATGACATTTACATTCTCTTCCTCTAAGCAGTAAGAACAGCCCTTTGATTGTTGTACATATTCAAAGAGCCTGTTCAAGCTGCGATTGATCATGTCTTCTTGGATGTCCTCTTGATGCTCCTTTAAAAAAGCTTTTACATCTTCATCAGCTAGGACACTTTCTTTAATCTGATTGTATCTCACGCGAAAATCTACCCGCCCTTTTAGCTGATCAAATGAACGACCGATCGGTTTCATCTCCATCTCACCTCACATTAATGTGCATTGTACTTTTTCATATTATTAAACTGATCTAACAATTTTTCTTTTTCTCGTTCGAGGTCCTCTGTAGACAAGTCATCTGTCTGTTCTTTTGGCTGTTCTTTCGTTTCAGCTTCTTTCATCCAGTCAGGCAGTTTCTCCTCGCGGATCACTTTTCCTGATCCATATGATTGACGCTTATTTTTTTGCTGTGCCCATTCTGTCATTTGCCTGTTCTCTTCTTTGGCAATTTTCATAGCAGCTGCCACTGTTTTGATTTTCTTTCGCACCCAGTGGGCGGCGATTTTCTGCATATATGTTTTGGACAGCTTCATATCCGTTTTTAGCAGTGTATAGTAGATCAGGACATTCATGACCCCAGGCTCTAGCTGCTGCTCAAGCATAATATCTTCAACAATTCTTAAGTCTGCATACGTCGGCTCAATGCCATCTGCCATATCTTTTAGAAGCTCTCTAGGCGAAATATGATCAAGCTTTTCAATCAATTTCGCATCAGGCGCATCTGCACCTGAATTCTGCGTGACATTGTGACGTAAATGCCTTGGCTGTTTTTGATCAATCAGCTTCGGCTGTTCACCTCTGTATTCAATTTGATACCAGTCTCTCGCTGCTTTTCGCAGATCCTCAGTTGATATCATCTGATCTGAACCACAGGCACCTGCGACAATATTTTGCATTTGCAGCGGGGTGATGCCATAGACGACCGCTAACTTCTTAATTGTCTCTTTCACTTGCTTTGTCAAAGCTTTTCTTGGAATCATCATGTCCGACATGCCTGCTAACAATAGATCAAAATCAAAAGATTCATCTGAAAGCGGTGCAGGCTGACTTGAGCCAACTGTCACATATTCGTAACCCTCGTCAAGCGATGACGCCTGATTGATTTCCTCTGTCATCTTGCGCTCTCCTGGCTGCAAGACGTGAAACACTTCTTCAAACGATCGGGAGATGTTCTTTGCATCAGCAGGAACTCCTGGATAAGAAAAATAATCACGAAGCTGCATATATTTTGCTTTCTCTACCCGATGATACAAAAGGACATTCAGCATACCGTCTTGGAAAAATTCATCCGGTCTCAGCGGCGGCACGAGCTCATATGTAAACAGTCTGCCTTCTTCCGTTTCCTGTTCATATGTGCGGAGTAATCCGATCGCTTCAAGCTTTAAGCGCTCCTCAAAAATATCATTTAAATTCGTTTGCAGCATCACCATCAGCTGACGGTGAGGTGCGGGTTTCCCCCACATTCGATTTTGTTCCAGCTCTCCCCACAGCGTCATGTATAAACTGAAAGCGGACATGCCAATAAGCGGCTGATATAAAAGAGTTATAAGCTGTCTATCGATGTCACCGAGCAATGAAGCGCTTTTGACGACATACGGATCGACGGCTAGCACTTCCTTCCAATGCTCTGTCATATGCTGATCCTCCCTTAATACGGTTGTCTTCATTGTACACTCTTTTTGCGTTTTACGCTTTACGCAGGAAAAAGAGCATGAAGAATCTTCAGCTCTTTTTTAGCGTTCTTTCTTTAATAAATCTTTTAATTCATCAATAAATACATTGATATCTTTAAATTGACGGTATACCGAGGCAAACCTGACGTAAGACACTTCATCAATTTTCGCCAGCTCGTCCATCACCATTTCCCCTACAAGCTCGCTTTTCACCTCTGACATGCCTTGGTTACGCAATTCCTTCTCGATGTTAAAGCAGACATCCTCGAGCTGTTTTAAAGCGACAGGACGTTTTTCACATGCTTTGATGAGGCCTCTCAGCATCTTTTCCCGGCTGAATTCTTCTCGAATTCCTTCTTTTTTCACCACAATCAATGGCAATTCTTCTAATTTTTCAAACGTCGTGAAGCGATATTGACAGCTTTCACACTCTCTTCTCCGACGGATGGACTTCCCTTCATCTACTGGTCTTGAATCAAGCACCCTTGTGCCAAGGTGCTGACATGTGGGACATTTCATTTCATCAGCTCCGATCTCTTCTTGGAAGTTGTTTGTCTAGTTCTTTATAAAGGGACAAAACAGCCTTTTGACTGTAGCCAAAGTCTGTGGGCAGTGCTGTTTCTGTTGTCACATTAAAATCGACAGCTGTTTCAAAAGGACGAATTGAAATGACAGTCGCCACGAGAAAAGCTTTTTTCGGCGTTCGTATGTTTGCGCTGATTTCACCTCGTTCTGCTGAAACAGATGTCACTTGATAGGAATCGTTTCTTGAAAGAACGGCTTCTACCGCTTGGAAAACTTGAGTTTGTGTCGATTTGTAGTAATGGCTTTTCAGCTCTGACACTGGATGATGGTCAGATGTTTCTGTATGATTTGAAATGAATCGTTTGAGCTTTTGTCCTAAAGTCATACACGTATCCCCTTTGTCATAAACCCTCTTCTTTATTTTATAAAAAAAACCTTTGTTTTCCTAGAACAAAAGTATAGACAGGTTGGATCATGCTGGATGTCGTGTATGGAACAAATATAAAAAGGAGCATAACACAAAGGCATTTAATGCTTTTGGCCAGCTCCCATTGCAATCTTTTTTATGTTTACAGTGCTTTGGCTTGCGCCTGTTTCACTTGTACAGGTCCCATGCCTCGAGGAATTTCGATGTTTTCTCTTGTTTCAGCACCTAGTTCATCTCCGATATGATCTGCTGCAATATTCGGATCTAGATCGCCGCAAGTATAAACATCTATGCTCGCATAACCATGTTCAGGAAAGCTGTGAATTGTCAGATGAGATTCAGAAATAATGACAACTCCACTTACTCCTTGAGGTGCAAATTTGTGAAAAGCAACCTCTCTTACTTCAGCTCCTGATTTCAAAGCTGCATTTACAAACGTTTTTTCAATAAAATCCATGTCGTTCAGTTTATCACAGTCGCATCCCCATAACTCGGAGATAACGTGACGTCCGATTGTTTCCATCATGGACCCCCCTTAAACAAGAATGAAAGAGTGAAGTTCTAAGCAGCCGGACCGGACATATACCACGGGGGAAAGTTAGTCCAAAGAGGTCCTAACCCTTTAAGTATACCCGAATGAGTCTGCGAACAAGAAGTTCACGAAAAATAGTATACTTTGTTTAGACCCATTTTGCAAGCTGTGTTTTTAGTGGGATTTTCTCTCATTTCTTGAAAAGGGACGTTCAGTCTTCTTCATTTCAAACAGCTGAAAGCTCTTTCATCTGGGAACCAACAAACTTTACAAGATCAACCACTCTGCAAGAATAGCCCCATTCATTGTCATACCATGCAAGAACTTTTACTTTTCTGCCTTCCATCACCATCGTTGTAAGTCCATCAACGACAGCAGAATAAGGGTTTGTGTTAAAGTCTGTGGAGACAAGTGGTTCATCGGTGTAATCTAATATGCCAGCAAGAGATGTTTTTGAAGCCGTTGCAAAGGCAGCATTGACCTCTTCTGCTGTGACATCTTTTTTCAAGTCGACCACAAGATCAACCATCGATACATTAGAAACTGGCACTCGAAGTGCAAGTCCATGTAATTTCCCTTTCATGTGCGGCAGCACTAAAGAAAGCGCTTTAGCGGCACCCGTCGTCGTTGGAATGATGGACTGGGCACATGCTCTTGCCCGGCGCAAATCCTTGTGGGGGTTGTCGATATTTTTTTGATCATTTGTATAAGCATGAACCGTTGTCATTAAACCGTTGTCGATGCCAAATTCATCATCTAACAGCTTGACAACTGGTGCTAAACAGTTTGTTGTACAAGATGCATTTGAAATAACGACATGCTTTTCAGGATCAAGATCATCCTCATTGACACCCATCACAATTGTAATGTCTTCATTTTTACCTGGAGCTGTAAGTACGACCTTTTTCGCTCCGGCATCTATATGGCCCATCGCTTGATCTTTTGAATTAAATTTCCCTGTTGCTTCGATCACGATATCAATCCCAAGCTCTCCCCATGGAAGCTGCTTTGGGTCTCTATTATTGAGCAAAAGCACTCTTTTGCCATTGACAATCAACGCGTCATCTTCTGCTGTCACATCGCATTCGTAACGTCCATGATTTGTGTCATATTTAATTAAATGTGCTAGCGTTTCGGCAGGATAGCTTGCGTTCACCGCTACAATTTGAATTTGATCATCAAGCATTGCTTTTCTGAAGACCATGCGTCCAATTCTGCCAAACCCATTGATCGCTGCTTTTACCTTCATGAACAGGTCACTCCTCTATTATGTGTTATACTCAATAAATTTATTTATGAAATTAGTATATCACATTAGAATGTAATTGCCAGTATATAAACGTATATTTTCAAAAAAGGGCTGTTCTTTGCAATGAAATTGACGAAAAAAGCATAAAAAAAGAAGAGTACTGTATGTACTCTTACTTATCTGTATGTTCCCATTCGTTTAATATGTTCTCTAATTGCTTTCTAATAAAAGCAAGATCTTTTGTGTTTTCTATCACGCGGTCTGCTTTTTGGCATTTTTCCTCAAGAGGCTGCTGGGAGTGAATGCGATTCAGTGCTTCTTCCTCGCTCAGGTCGTTTCGATTCATGAGCCGCGACAGCTGCAATTCAGGCGTCGTGTACACAACGATGATGCGGTCGACTAGCCCTTCCAGCTTGCTCTCGAATAGGAGCGGGATATCAAGCACAACAAATGTTTCATTGTTGCTCACCCCTTCATCACGCTGCTCGAGCATTTCCTTTCTGACTTCAGGATGAACGATGGCGTTGAGCTTTTTTCTTTTCTCTTCATCAGAAAAAATGATCGCTCCAAGCTGCTGCCGGTTCAGTTCACCATTTGGCAGAAGAACCTCTTCACCAAAAGTTTGAACGATTTGATGAAGGGCAGCCGATCCTTTAGAAACCGCTTCTTTTGCAATGATATCAGCATCCACCACCCGAATGCCTTTCTCTTTTATCATCTGCGAGACTGTGCTTTTTCCGCTAGCAATCCCGCCTGTTAATCCAATGACGAGCGTCAATTCGTTTCCTCCTTTACAGCTTCCACACCCCAATTAAAATGAGCAACAGCCCTGGTAAGCATGCGAGTTTATCGATCCAGCGCCAATTGGCCAAATAATGACCTGCACGCAGGCCGATGCATACAAAAAGAGAACTCATCACAGCGACCGTGATGCTCATGACAATTGGAGAAAAACCAAGAATCGCTGCACCAATCCCTGCACCAAATGCATCGATGGATAAAGCAATTCCAAGAAGCACCGCTTCCATTCCATTAATGGTGCCAGAGCGGTCAATATCTGCACTTGTAGGCTTTCGCAAAATATGAATGACAAGCCCAAGAGACTGCACTTCTACATTGAGAAGTGTTTTTTCATGAAGGAGCAAATCACGCTCTTTCGCTGGTTTATAAAATTGATACAGAACCCAAAGTCCGATGGCAATTAAAATGCCTCCACCCAGTTTATCTGTCACTGAGACAGGGAGGAATGTCGTGAGCAGGCTGCCAATCAGCATGGAAATGAGCAACACAATTCCTGAACAGCAAGCAATAATAACGATGGCTTTAAATGGAATCCTCATCTTGCGAAGACCATACGTAAAACCTACAGAAAAGCTGTCAATGCTGACGGCAATAGCTAAAAACAGAAGCGAAAACGAAATCATACCTGTACTCTTCCTTTCTGTTCATGCAACGATGATCAAGAGTCTCTAGGCGTCCTTAGACTCTTCTTCACTATATGAAGAGCAGGTGGGCTGTGTGTCAGTCTACACCTTGCTGAAAAAAGAATGTTTTTTATCGTATGCATGGCAAAAAGGAAGCATGCTGACGGCTTACCTTTATGAAGGGCGTTTTTGGCAGGTCACACAAAAATGAGTGCCGCGCCCTCCCACCACTGTTTTCTCTATGATACTGCCGCACGTCTGGCAAGGTTCTCCCCGCCGGTCATATACAAGAAGCTGTAATTGAAAAGTCCCAATATCACCTTGTGAATTGATGTAGGAGCGAATGGTGCTGCCTCCTGCATCAACAGCCACTTGAAGCGTGTCAATAATATGTTTGTGGAGCACCTTGCAAGATGCAAGACTTAGCTGATTCGCTTTTGTTTCTGGATGAATGCCTGATTTAAACAGCACTTCATCTACATAAATATTACCGAGACCAACCACGATTTTTTGATCAAGTAAAGCCGTTTTGACCACGCGGGAGGTTTTCTTTAATTGCTCCCATAAATATTCTGGTGTAAATGAGTCTGAAAAAGGTTCATATCCCAGCTGTGATAGCGGAAGTTCTTTTTCTTCTTCGCCTGGCAGAAATAGATGCATCGTCCCAAATTTACGAACATCATGGTACCGAAGTTCGGTACCGTCTGTGAACGTAAAGACGACGTGTACATGTTTATCATAAGGCTCACCAGTTTCATGTACACGGTATTTCCCTTCCATTCTTAAATGGGAGACCATCACATAGTGGTCTAAATGAAAGAGTAGAAACTTCCCTCTTCTTTCAATGGTTTGAATGGTTTCTCCTACCATCCTTCTAGCGAACTCTTCCGGTTCCCCAGGACGTTTGATGATATTTGGCCATTTGATATCGACCGTTTCAATCGTTTTTCCTTTGACTAACCGCTGAAGAGTGCGCCGGACGGTCTCAACCTCTGGTAATTCCGGCATGCTCCTCGCTCCTTTTTCTCTCTCTTTATTTTGCGTCGTACCAAGATGGACCTGAAGCGAAATCGACTTTTAGTGGCACATCGAGCTGAAGTGCGCTTTCCATGACTTCAGGGACGATTTTTTCTAATATGGCGATTTCTTCTTTTGGCGCTTCAAAGATCAGTTCATCGTGTACTTGCAATAACAGATTTGCCTGCAGATTCTCTTCTTTTAACTTTCGTGCCATATCAATCATCGCTTTTTTGATGATATCGGCGGCACTGCCTTGGATCGGTGTGTTCATTGCCGTTCTTTCCGCAAAGCTTTTCACATTAAAATTACGGCTTGTGATATCTGGGATATATCGTCTGCGTTTAAGAAGCGTGGTCACATACCCTTTTTGTTTTGCTTCCTGCACGATGTCCTCCATATAGGTTTTCACGCCTTTAAAGCTTGTTAAATAACGTTCAATGAAGGCCGCTGCTTCTTTTCTTGTAATCCCAAGGTTTTGAGACAGTCCATAATCACTAATTCCATATACGATTCCGAAGTTGACAGCTTTGGCCTGTCTTCTCATAGAGGAAGTCACTTCTTCTTCTGAGACATGGAACACATCCATGGCTGTTTTCGTGTGAATATCCATATCTTGCGTAAAGGCTTCAATCAAGTTCTCATCTTGAGAAATGTGCGCAAGGACACGTAGCTCAATTTGAGAATAGTCAGCTGCAAACATGAGCCAGCCTTCTTTTGACGGAACGAACGCTTGACGAATTTTTCGGCCTTCTTCTAAACGAATCGGGATGTTTTGAAGGTTTGGGTCTGTTGAGCTTAGTCTTCCTGTTTGTGTAAGTGCCTGATTAAATCTTGTGTGCACTTTATGCGTATCTTTGCGCGTCACTTTCATTAAGCCTTCCACATAAGTGGATTGCAGCTTTCCTATTTGACGGTAATGCAGAATGGAACGAATAATTTCGTGCTTGTCTTCAAGCTTTTCAAGGACATCCGCAGACGTAGAGTAGCCTGTTTTGGTCTTTTTGATAACCGGCAGTCCTAATTTTTCAAATAAAATCACACCAAGTTGCTTCGGTGAATTGATGTTAAATGTTTCTCCTGCTAACCGATGAATGGTTTCTTCATATTCCTTCAGCTTCTTCGTGAGTTCTTCACCCATTTTCTGAAGACGTTCAACATCCACTTTTACCCCAAGAGATTCCATTTCACCTAAGATGAGGGCAAGTGGCAACTCTAAATCTTCATACAGCTCATGCTGATCATTCTTTTCTAACGCTTCAAGGGTCAAATCATGCAGCGCAGAGATCGCTGCTGCTTTTCTTCCAAGATGGTCTTTTAGCTCTTCTTCAGGTGGAATCGCCTGTTTCGCTCCTTTTCCGTAAACTTTTTCATCGGAAAGGGCAATATTCAGGCCATATTCCTTCGCCACACTTGCAACGTCCTCATAGGATTTCTGCGGATTGACCACATAGGAAGCGAGCAGGACATCGTTATCGACACCTTTTAGATCAACATCATGCCATCTGAGCGCAACAACCGCTCTTTTGGAATCAAAGACCCATTTCTTCTTCGTTTCATCCTGTACCCATTGTTTAAACGCTTCAGATTGCAGAGCATCTTCTTTTGTCATAAAAAATGCACCGTTCTCATTATGGATCGCAAACCCTATCAAATCGGCTTCGTGATAATTGTCTCCTAGCTGTTCTACCACAAGTGCAGCGTGACCTGTCAGCATGTCCTCTGTGACATCTGTCATTTTCTTTACGTCTAGTTCGTCTATTTCTACTGGTTCATCTGATTCTGGCGCTTCTCCTAAACGCTCTAGCAGCGTTTGAAAGCCCAGTTCTTTATAAAGCGAGATGACCTGCTCCATGTGAGGACCTTCATAGGCGAGCTCTTTGCTTGACACATCTATTGGTGCTTCTACGAGAATCGTCGCCAGCTTTTTACTCATCACCGCTTGTTCTTTATATTCTTCAAGCTTTTCTTTTAGCTTTTTCCCGCTGACTTCGTCAATATGATCAAGCAGATTTTCAACCGTTTCAAACTGCTTTAGTAATTTAATCGCTGTTTTTTCACCGACACCAGGCACGCCAGGGATATTGTCTGATGAGTCTCCCATCAGCCCTTTCATGTCGATGATTTGATCTGGTCTGAGGCCGTATTTCTCTTCAATATGGGCCGGTGTGTAATATTCTACTTCTGTGATGCCTTTTTTCGTAATGGCTACTGTTGTATGGTCTGTTGAAAGCTGCGTTAAGTCTTTATCTCCTGAGAAGATTTTGACCTCAAAGCCGTCCTTTTCTGCCTCTACAGCCAGTGTGCCGATAATGTCATCCGCCTCGTATTGCGGAAGCTCGTACCTTTTCACTTGATAAGCATCTAATAGCTCACGGATGAACGGCATTTGTTCTGATAGTTCTGGCGGAGTTTTTTGTCTTCCGCCTTTATATTCCTTAAAGGTCTCGTGACGGAAGGTGGTTTTACCCGCATCAAATGCTACGAGCATATGAGTCGGCTTCTCGTCTTCCAGCATCTTCATTAAGATCATCGCAAAGCCATAAATGGCATTTGTATGTACGCCTTTATCATTGGATAATAGCGGCAAAGCAAAAAAGGCTCGATAAGCGAGACTGTTTCCATCCACAAGTACTAATTTCTTTTGATCTGTCATCTTTTAATCCTCCATCGACTGAGCCGGCTCAGCCGTCTCTTTCGCACATTGTATGTTCATTTTATCAAAGTTTATTTTGAAAAGAAAATAGACGAGCCTGCATAAAAAAGGGACGAAAACAACAAGTGTTTTCGTCCTTCCAAAATTGGCTCCTTGGATGAAGGGGTTCCTATTCATCCTACCAATGATTGATTAACAAAACATGAATTCATTGTAAAGATCATGTAAATTTTAACGCCACTTTCCATTCTTCTCTATTTTGACTTTAAACTCACAGTAAACGTCGTCCCTTTGCCTTGTTTGCTATGAACAGAAATCGTTCCTTCATGTGCTTCGACAAGGTGTTTGACAATGGCAAGACCAAGCCCTGTACCGCCTGAGTTTCTACTTCTATCTTTATCAATTCGATAAAATCTCTCGAATATTCTTGGAATCTCACTCTTTTTCATACCGATCCCTGTATCTGCTACATCAAATTCATAGCTGTCTTTCCTCTGTCTTGCTGTGATCGTGACACTTCCTCCCTCTGGAGTATAGGTGAGGGCATTATTGATCAGGTTGAGGAAAATTTGTTTTAATCTCAACGGATCTGCCATGACATAGACCGGCTCTTTCGGGACACGCACTTGCAGGTCAATGCCTTTTTCAGCAGCCTTTTGTTTTAGCAGCACTTCAATCTCTTGAATGATTTCTGTCGCATTGGCTTCTTGAATATTCAGCTTAAAATGCTGCTGTTCAATTTTCGAGAGATCAAGCAAGTCTTGGATGAGCGTTTCTAAACGAATACTCTCTTTTAGGATGATGGACAAAAATTGTGTCAGCGCTTCTTTATCGTCAATGGCACCATCCAGAAGTGTTTCAGAAAAGCCTTTAATTGACGTGATCGGTGTCTTTAATTCATGTGACACGTTAGCGACAAAGTCTTTTCGCATCTGTTCTAGCTGCTTTGTTTCTGTCACATCATGAAAGACAAGAACAATCCCTTTCCATTCATCGTCTGTACTTAAGATCGGGACACCATCGACTTGGAAATAACGGCGCTCGATGTCAACAGCGAGACGTAAAAACTTTCGGACCTTGGTTTCTGTCATGAAAATTTCGTCTATTAACTCAATAATCTCTTCATGGGTAAAGGCTTCATGATACAGCTTGTGCATGTAAATATGTTTTTGCACTTTGAATTGCTTGCGGAATGTTCGATTGACTAAGTGGATATAGCCCATTTTATCAATCAAAATAATCCCCGCTCCAATGTTTTCAATGACTGTTTGCAGACGATCTCGCTGCATTTCGCCAGCGCTTGTCATGTCTTGAAGACTTTCTGCCAGACGCTTCATTGATGTATTGAGTTCACTTGTTTCAATGATCAGCTCTTCATAGTTATTTGTATCATAGTTCCCTCGTTCAAGCTGTTTGGCCACCTTTGTGGCATAATCAATCGGCTTTACATACTTCATCGACATGCGATAGCCAAAGAAGACGATGATAATGATGGCCGAACCAAGACAAAAGGCTAATGCAAGCCAGAGCTGGCCGTCAATCTCATTCAAAGGCTGGAATGAAGCATGAAGAAATAAATATCCCGCCGGTTCGTTTTGTTTCATCATTGGGACTGCATAATGAAACAGCGCATCCTTCTCATCCTCAATGAACGTTCCTTTTGTTTGGAGCTGCTCACTTTTCAGTGTGTTTAAAATGACAGCCCTTTGTTCTGCTTGACCCGTTGTATGTATGATATTCCCCTTCACGTCCACAATCGACGCATTCATATCGAGATGCTGCTTTGCTTGATTGAGAATCTTCTTGTTTTGCTCCGCATTCAAATCTTCAACATTCATAGAAGAAAGGAGAAAACTCGATTCCTTTTCCATTCGTTCGGTTAATTTTGTTTCATAGAAAATATGAAACATATGATCCAAGAAAAGACCAAGCGCAACAAACACAATAAACAAGAGAAAAATGAGCCCAGAAAAAAGGCGGGTTCTCACTTTACTCATTTGGCTTTGGCTCCTCCAATTTGTAGCCTAAGCCTCGAATGGTTTTAATATATGTTGGTTTTTTCGTGTTCTTTTCAATTTTGTCCCGCAAGTGGCTGATATGCACATCCACAATACGAGTATCACCTGCAAAGTCATAATTCCAAACCGCACTTAACAATAGATCACGCGTAAGGACACGGCCTTTATGCTTAGCCAAATAAAGAAGCAGTTCAAATTCCTTTGGCGTGAGCTCTAGACGTTCTTCTTGGAAATAGACTTCGTAATGTTCAGGTAAAATGCGCAGGTCTCCAATTTTGATTTGGTCTGCAATGATCTCTTCCTTCTCTTCTTGCACGGGAGCCGGCTGAGATTGCTGTGCTCTTCTCAAAATGGCTTTTACCCGAGCACCCACTTCTCTAGGACTGAAAGGTTTTGTCATGTAATCATCGGCTCCAAGTTCAAGACCGAGCACCTTATCAAATTCATCGTCCTTTGCTGTCAGCATTAAAATAGGGAACATCATTTTTTGAATTCTCAGTTGTTTGCACACTTCAATGCCGTCCATTTTCGGAAGCATTAAATCAAGCACAATCAGATCAGGCTGTTCACTTGCTGCTTTTTCAAGCGCTTCTTCTCCGTCTCTTGCTGTGACGACATCGTAGCCCGCCCTTTCAAGGTTATAGCTTAGAAGTGTTACAATTGATTCTTCATCATCCACAACTAATATTTTTTTATTCATGTTGTGCCTCCAATTAGTGATTTCCCCTGCATCCGGTTTTTTGTATCTTATGTGAAAAGCGAGAAGTCATGCTTTCTCTTTCATTTTAACGAAAGCTTAACAAGAGAACAATTTAAAATTTCGACAAGATTGGCTTTGTAAACAAAAAGAAGACTCCTCATAAGAGAAGCCTTCTTTTTTATTCATATTAAGACAATACTTTCATGACGTTCTTTACAGATTCAACAGAACGGTCAAGCTGACTTCTTTCTTCTTCTGTCAGCTCAAGCTCGATGATCTGCTCAAGGCCGTTTCCACCTACGATTGTTGGAACTCCAAGGTAAATGCCTTCGTAGCCATATTCACCTTCAAGGTATGCAATCGTCGGCATGACGCGGCGTTGATCTTTTAAGATCGCCTCAACCATTTCAACGAGTGAAGCAGCAGGTGCATAATACGCACTACCGTTACCTAATAGGTTGACGATTTCACCGCCACCTTTTCTTGTTCTTTCAACAATTGCATCAATTCGCTCTTTAGGAATTAATGTTTCCAGCGGGATACCGCCTGCATAAGAGTAACGTACAAGAGGAACCATGTCGTCCCCATGTCCGCCAAGAACAAAGCCCGTCACATCTTTCACAGATAGGTTTAATTCTTGAGCAACGAACGTACGGAAACGTGCTGTATCAAGAATTCCTGATTGTCCGATGACTTTTTCTTTTGGTAATCCTGATTCTTTATAAACTGCATATGTCATTGCATCAACAGGGTTTGTTAACACAACAATGATCGCTTCTGGAGAATATTTAACGATTTCACGTGTCACACTGCGCATGATTTTTTCATTTGTTGACACGAGGTCGTCACGGCTCATTCCCGGCTTTCTTGCAATTCCTGCCGTAATGACCACGACATCAGAACCGGCTGTATCTTCGTAGTTAGAAGTTCCTGTAATATTCGCATCGAAGCCTTGAACAGGGCTTGCTTCCAGCATGTCAAGTGCTTTCCCTTTTGTCGGGTTCTCAAGCTGAGGGATATCCACTAATACGACATCCGCTAATTCTTTTTGAGCTGTTAGAAATGCTGTAGTTGCTCCAGTAAAGCCTGCTCCGATGACAGATACTTTTTTACGCTTGTTTGCCATTTCCTTTTTCCCCTTTAACTTTAAAGTTTAAGAATCAAGACAAGTTTTTGATGAGCTCGTCAGCAAACTCAGAACATTTCACTTCTGTTGCACCGTCCATTAATCTAGCAAAATCGTACGTGACGACTTTAGATGCAATTGTTTTTTCAACAGATTGAATCACTAGATCAGCAGCTTCTTGCCATCCAAGGTGCTCAAGTAAAAGCACGCCTGATAGAAGAACAGAAGATGGATTCACTTTATCAAGACCAGCGTATTTCGGTGCTGTTCCGTGAGTCGCTTCAAAAATAGCGTGTCCTGTTTCGTAGTTGATATTTGCACCAGGTGCGATACCAATTCCACCAACTTGTGCTGCAAGTGCATCAGAGATGTAGTCTCCGTTTAAGTTCATTGTTGCGACAACATCGAACTCAGCTGGACGAGTTAAAATTTGTTGAAGGAAAATATCTGCAATGCTGTCTTTGACAATGATTTTGCCAGCAGCTTCTGCTTCACTTTGCGCTTTGTTTGCCGCATCTTTTCCATCTTGTTCTACAATACGATCATATTGTGCCCATGTAAAGACTTTGTCGCCAAACTCTTTTTCAGCCACTTCGTAGCCCCAGTTTTTGAAGGCTCCTTCTGTAAATTTCATGATGTTTCCTTTGTGAACAAGCGTCACAGATTTACGGCCTTGGTCAATCGCATATTGGATCGCTGCTCTGACAAGACGAGATGTTCCTTCTTCAGAAACTGGTTTGATTCCGATACCTGATGTTTCTGGGAAACGGATTTTATTCACACCTAATTCGTTTTTCAAGAAGTCGATTAACTTCTTCACTTCGTCTGATCCTTTTGCATACTCGATTCCTGCATAGATATCTTCAGTGTTTTCACGGAAGATGACCATGTCTGTGTCTTCTGGACGTTTCACAGGAGATGGTACACCTTTGAACCAGCGAACTGGACGTAAGCATGTGAATAAATCAAGCTCTTGTCTTAGTGCCACGTTCAATGAACGGATTCCTCCGCCAATTGGTGTTGTCAGTGGTCCTTTGATCGCGATTAAATATTCACGAATGTCTTCAAGTGTTTGCTCTGGAAGCCACTCGCCAGTTTTATTGTAAGCTTTTTCACCTGCATATACTTCTTTCCAAGTGATTTGCTTTTCACCTTTATATGCTTTTTCTACAGCTGCTTCAAGAACTCTTGATGCTGCTTTCCAAATGTCAGGACCGATTCCGTCCCCTTCGATAAACGGGATAATTGGATTATTTGGTACATTCAATACGCCGCCAGTAACTGTAATTTTTTCGCCTTGTGACAATGATATTACCTCCCAGGTTATGTAGTGAATATTTGAAACTTCCAAGCTTGATGTCTGCAAGCCAAGAAGTTTTTCACGTGATTCGTTTTTTGTTGATATGGAGGCTGATTGGTTTAGATGGATCAGCCTCCGCTATTCTATAAACATTAGTCTCTTTCACTGATCGGAACAAACGTTTGAAGATCAGGTCCAATATAGTCAGCTCTTGGACGGATCAGACGGTTGTTGTCATATTGCTCTAAAATGTGAGCAATCCATCCAGAGAATCGGCTGATCACGAAAATTGGTGTAAACAAGTCATGATCAATTCCAAGACTGTGATAGACAGAAGCAGAATAAAAATCAACATTTGGTGGAAGATTTTTCTCTGATGTCACGATTTCCTCTGCGCGTACAGACATTTCATACCATTTTGGCTCGCCTGTGAGATTTGTTAAGCGCTGGCTCATTTCTTTTAAATGTTTTGCACGCGGGTCACCCTGGCGGTAAACGCGGTGGCCAAAGCCCATAATTTTCTCTTTCTTCTCTAGCTTACCATGAATATAGGAATCTACGTTTTCAACTTCGCCAATTTCTGAGAGCATCTTCATTACGCCTTCATTCGCGCCGCCATGAAGTGGTCCTTTCAATGCGCCGATAGCCGCTGTTACACCAGAGTAGATATCTGATAGTGTAGCAACACATACGCGTGCTGTAAATGTCGATGCGTTTAATTCGTGATCCGCATGTAGAATGAGCGCTTTATCAATCGCTTCAATTTCTACTGGTGAAGGCTCTTCGCCGTTTAGCATATATAAGAAGTTTGCAGCATAGCTGTATTCTTCTTTTGGCTGTACAGGCTCAAGTCCCTTTCGAATACGTGAGAATGCAGCGACAAGTCCAGAAATTTTCGCTTGTAAGCGAATGGCTTTTCTGTAATTCGCTTCTTTGTCCATAATCTCTGATTCGTCATCAAGTAAACCTAATAAGGATACCGCTGTACGAATCGCAGACATTGGATGAACCCCATCCAGCGAATAAGATTTAAAGTGCTCAATGATCTCTTGCGGAATATGAGCATTTTCATTGAGCTGCTGCTTTAACTCGCTTAGCTCCTGCTCATTCGGCAGCTTTAAGTGCCATAACAGGTAGACAATTTCTTCGAAAGTCGCTTTTTCAGTTAAATCATCGATATTGTACCCTACATAAGTAAGAGTATCATCAATAATTGAGCTTACGGATGAAGTTGTTGCCACGATACCTTCAAGACCTCTTGTTGCTGTCATGTTCAATCTCCCCTTTTTAAAAAGATTCCCCTTCGTTGCAAAATTCTCGCTTTTTGAAAGCGCTATCCAACCAAAATAGGCTGGCAGGTTTAGAAAAGAAAATGCTTACATTTACCTATACGGTTAGAGCGCTTTTAGCCTCATATCTCGTGTTTGATCAATGAGTTCAAAATTAAGCCTATTCCCATTATAAACAATAATCAGACATTTGTTAAATGTTTAACTATAATTTTTTTTGATATTTTTTTTTCCAGCCTTCCGGTTCGGGCATGGAATAAAGGGATTTTGCTTCTTTTAATATATTTAATTATGTTTTTTTGCAAAAGCTCACGCCAGAAAAAAATCAAAAGAAAGTGGCATGAGCCACTCTCTTTTTAACCGCTGAAAAATTTCACTGCTTGCATCGCTAAATAGGCAATTCCAGCACCAATCAGCGGGCCAACAGCCACACCTTTGAATAAGCTGACTGCCAAAATCGTACCGAATACAAGTGCTGCTGTGATATGCGGATCGTTTTCGAGTAGCACAATGCCGTTTTTTGCAATTAATGCTACTAATATACCCGCTCCAAGAGCTATCCAAGCATAGGAAGATTTCATCGCTTCTCCAAGTTGTTTAAATCCAATGTCCCCTGTTGCGATCGGTACAAGCACAGCGATCGTGATGACCGTCACACCCCAATTGATACCTTTTGATTGCAGAACCGGGAATATTTTTTGATCCAGGCCAATCAGCTTAATGGCAATCAGCACAGAGACCGCTAAAATTAACGAATTGTTTTTTGCAATAAGTGCAATAACGAGTAAAAGAACCAAAAACAAATTTGCTTGAGTAAACATACGCCGCTCCTTTCTTTCTTTTTATTGCGACCTTTTCATATTACTAATCTTTTTGAATAAAATGAAGTATCGGACATGCTTGTTTTTTGGAGGGGATTGTGTGAATCACACTTATGTGGGCATTTTTTTGCGAAGTTTGATGATTTTCAGCATCGCCGTTTGTGCGGTTGTTTTTTTATATCAGTCTTTTCCGTTTTTATATCCATTTTGGATTGCATTTGCCGTGTCGTGTTTGATTCATCCAGCCGTATGCAAAATTGAAAACATGACCGGGATGCCAAGAGGTTTTGTTGTCATCATTGTGTTATTACTCTTTTTAGTGGCAGCAGCTGGATTCATGACACTTTTAGTGGCGGAAATCATTTCAGGAAGTGCTTATTTAGCAAAGGTCCTGCCAGGTCATCTTGATCAACTGATTGGGATCGTGGAACGTTTTTTCACAGATCAGATTTTGCCTTTATATCATGATTTGACTGCTCAATTTAATACACTTCAAGCAGGTCAAAAGGAATCGATTTTAGGACAAATCCAAGCACTTGGTGACGAAGCAGCGGCAAAAATCGGGACTTTCCTTTCAAAAACTCTTGAATTCATTCCAGCTTTTTTAGGTCTTTTGCCTGACGCAGCAGCGACGCTTTTATTTTCCGCACTAGCGACTTTTTTTATCACAAAAGATTGGTTTACGTTAAAAAAATATGGTTCTCGTATCTTTCCCGCCAAATGGATGCTTCATACACGTGCCATTTTATCTGAAATCAAAAAAGCCATTTCTGGCTTTATGAAGGCCCAGCTTCTCCTTGTTGCCATGACCATTGGGATCGTGCTGATTGGACTTTTCATCTTAAAGGTCGAGCATGCGATTGTGATTGCTCTATGTATTGGTCTAGTTGATTTACTTCCTTACATCGGGAGTGGCACCGTTTTTCTTCCGTGGATCATTTACTCCGCCATGACAGGAAATCTTTCACTCGCCATTGGACTAGGCATTTTGTATATTGTGGTGCTCATTCAAAGACAAATATCAGAGCCAAAAGTCTTAAGTAAATCAATCGGTCTTAATCCTTTAGCAACACTTGTGGCGCTGTTTGTCGGGTTAAAATGCTTTGGTTTTCTTGGACTTGCACTCGGTCCCGCTTCTCTTGTCGTTTGGCAGGCGTTTCGTAATGCAGGGGTTTTCAGAGACCTTTATCAGTACATTCGGTATGGTGCGCAAAAGTAAAAGAGACCTGATGCGAAGGTCTCTTTATCGTATAATCGTATAGCGTTTGCGATTGGACATGTTTCTAAGCCAGCGCTCAAAGAGCGGTTTGATCCGTTTTCTTGTCATGGGAATGAGCAGCACAGCCCCAATCAGATCAGAAAGGAATCCAGGTATGAGCAGCAGCAAACCACCGATCAGAATGCAGAAACCATCGACAATGGTGGCCCCTGGCATTTTGCCATACTGTAAATCTCGCTGCACTTTCTGAAATGCTTCTATTCCTTGTTTCCTTGCAAAGTAAGCACCTAGTGCACTTGTCAGCACAATAACTAGCATCGTTGGTAAAATACCAATGATGTTACTTGAGATTAAAAATAAACTAATTTCCACTGCCGGGAACAGAATCAATAATAGTAGAAAATATTTTTTCAACCATATCACCTCATGGGGTCTCTTTCATCGAAAGCTGTTTACTTTTTTTAGTGTAACATAAAAAAAAAGAGGAGTCAGATAACTCCCCTCGTGTGTGATTTAAAGGACGCTTGCACGGCCTTTGTAGATCGCTCCGCGTGCTGGATCTACTGTAATCTCTTCGCCTTCTTTTAGAAGTGTTGTGGCACTGTCAAGACCGACAATGACTGGAATGCCAAGACTAAGCCCAACGACTGCTGCATGGCTTGTTAGACCGCCTTCTTCCGTGATAAGGGCAGACGCTTTTTCTAAAGCACCCATCATATCACGATCTGTGCAGTTTGCGACAAGAATCGCACCATCGTACATTTTTTCCTCTGCTTCTTTTCCGCTTTGTGCAATAACAACCGGTCCAAATGCAGATTTACGGCCAATTCCTTGACCCTTCGCAATGATGTCACCGACAACATACACTTTCATTAAGTTCGTTGTACCAGCTTCCCCAACCGGCACACCAGCTGTAATGACAATCAAGTCGCCATGTCTTACATAACCAGATTCAATAGATTTTTCTACTGCATTCTCTAGCATTTCATCAGTAGATGACGTATTTGATCCACTCTTCGCAAATACACCGAATACGAGAGATAGCTTTCTTGCTACTGATTCGTTTGCTGTGACTGCAACGATTGGTGCTTTAGGTCTATATTTTGAAATCATTCTCGCTGTATGACCGCTCTCAGTAGGTGTCACAATTGCCGCCACATCAAGCTTCATTGCTGTGTGCGCAACAGATTGACCGATCGCATCTGTAATGCTGACCTCTACTTCTTCGCTTCTGCGAGAAAGGATTGCTTTATAGTTAAGTGCTTCCTCTGAACGTGAGGCAATGTTGTGCATCGTTTGCACAGCTTCAACTGGATATGTTCCTGCTGCTGTTTCACCAGATAGCATGATCGCATCTGTACCGTCAAAAATAGCATTTGCCACGTCACTTGCTTCCGCACGAGTTGGACGAGGGTTACGCTGCATGCTGTCCAGCATTTGAGTTGCTGTGATGACAGGCTTGCCTAAACGGTTGCATTTTTTGATCAGCATTTTTTGAACAAGTGGTACTTCTTCTGCCGGAATCTCTACACCAAGATCTCCACGCGCGACCATCAGTCCATCTGATACCTCAAGGATTTCATCGATGTTATCAACGCCCTCTTGGTTTTCAATCTTCGGAATGATTTGAATGTCAGCTGCGTTGTTCTTTTCAAGTAGCTCACGAATTTCAAGAACATCAGAAGCTCGTCTCACAAAAGAAGCTGCGATGAAATCGACACCTTGTTCAATTCCAAACAGAATATCATTGGCATCCTTTTCTGTAATACCCGGCAAGTTCACACTCACACCTGGTACGTTGACACCTTTTTTGTTTTTCAGTGTGCCTGTATTCATTACTTTTGTGACGATTTCTTTTCGGTCCTTATTTAACTCTTTTACTTCTAGACCAATCAGACCATCATCTAATAAAATAGTTGAGCCCACTTCTACATCATGAATTAAATCTTCGTACGTCACACTGATTTTTTCAGTGTTTCCCACAATGTCTTCCATACTCACGATAAGATCAGCACCAGCAACTAACTCAATTGAGCCGTTTTCAACTGTGCGTGTACGGATCTCTGGACCTTTTGTATCAAGAAGGATCGCAATGTCCTTGCCTAAAGTTTTACCTGCTTTGCGAATGTTTTCAATACGTGCACCATGCTCTTCAAAATCTCCATGAGAGAAGTTTAGTCTGGCTACATTCATTCCTGCTTCAATCAATTCAGTCAGCTTTTCAATGCTTTCACTTGCTGGACCGATTGTACAAACGATTTTTGTCTTTCTCATTACTGTTCCTCCTAAGGTCTTCTCGTTTTATATAGAGAGCTCTTGTGAAAGTCGGTACATATTTTGATCGACTGTATGCTTTTTATCTAAGATGTCTAAAATATCGTGATGAACGAGTTCGTTGCTTTGAATACCTACACAGCGTCCGCCTCTTCCTTCAAGAAGAAGTTCTACTGCATACGCTCCTAGGCGACTTGCGAGCACTCGGTCAAACGCACTTGGAGAACCTCCACGTTGAATATGTCCTAAGACAGATACACGCGTTTCAAGGCTTGTCTCCTCTTCAATTCTCTTACCAAATTCGACACCGCTGCCTACGCCTTCTGCGACGATGATGATACTGTGCTTCTTGCCGCGCTCATGTCCTCTTCTTAATCTCGCAATAATTTCGTCCATGTCATAGTCTGCTTCAGGAATCAAAATCGATTCAGCTCCGCCTGCAAGACCTGACCAAAGGGCAATATCCCCAGCATGTCTTCCCATTACTTCCACTACGTATGTACGTTCATGAGATGTGGCTGTATCACGAATTTTATCAATGGCATCAATGACTGTATTTAGTGCTGTATCAAAGCCAATAGTGAAATCAGTACCAGGAATGTCATTGTCAATCGTGCCAGGGACACCTACACATGGAAAACCGAGCTCTGTTAATTTCTTCGCTCCCATGAATGAGCCATCTCCACCGATGACAACAAGTCCTTCAATACCGAATTTTTTTAAGTTCTCAATCCCTTTTTCACGACCTTCAACTGTCTTGAATTCAGGACATCTTGCCGTGTAAAGTTTTGTTCCTCCACGATGAATGATATCGCCTACTGAACCTATTTCGAGTTTCTCAATTTTACCGTTAATTAGACCTGAATATCCATTATAAATACCGTAAACTTCTACATTATGGTAAATTGCTTTCCTTACAACTGCGCGCACAGCTGCATTCATTCCTGGGGAATCCCCACCGCTCGTTAAAACTCCTATACGCTTCATCTTTTTCACCTCAGAGACCATATATGAATTAAACATACCATTTCCACTGCTTGAAAACAATCATGAGCAAAACCGGATGTTTTCAATACGAATTTCTAAAACCGTACTTATTATACAATTAAATAAAATGTTTTTAAACAAAAGTTAAGAAAGTCATGAAAGCACTTTGTTCAAAAAACAGTTGATTCAAGTGCTATAAACCTTGTCAAATCAACGTTTTCAGACGTTTCAAATTTTATGAAAACAAAAGAAAATTATTTTCAAATAGCGCTTACATCAGATCGTTTTGATGAAAAAAGACGAAAAAAATAAACGCCAGCCAAAAGGCTGTACGTTTATTTAGTTTACCCCAATATATTGATTTTCAATCGATACTTTACCGATTGCTTTGTATTTTTGATATCTTTGTTCGACTAATTCTTCAGGCGATTGTTTGAGCAAAGATGTAAGTGACTGTTTTAATGTTTTTTCAATGTAGGCTGCTTGTTGTTTCACGTCTCGGTGTGCTCCACCTTGCACTTCTTTAATAACATCATCTATAATATCTAATTCTTTTAGGTCTGGAGCGGTAATTTTCATTGATTCTGCAGCTTTTTTCGCAAGTGATGAGTCCTTCCAGAGCAGTGCTGCTGCACCTTCAGGTGAAATCACTGAATATGTTGAGTTCTCTAGCATAAATAGGTGGTTTCCTACGCCTAAGCCTAGTGCTCCGCCACTTCCGCCTTCTCCAATGACAATACAGACAACCGGTACACGAAGTCCTGCCATTTCGAAAAGGTTTTTCGCAATTGCTTCACTTTGCCCACGTTCTTCAGCTGCTTTACCAGGATAAGCTCCTTTTGTATCAATAAAGCAAATGATTGGACGATTAAATTTATCTGCTTGTTTCATCAAGCGCAATGCTTTACGGTAACCTTCTGGATGCGGCATCCCGAAATTACGGCGCAAGTTTTCTTTTGTGTCTTTTCCGCGCTGATGACCAATGACTGTGACAGGAAGTCCTTTAAACGTAGCAATTCCTCCAACGATGGCTTCATCGTCGCCATAAAAACGGTCACCGTGACATTCGAAAAAGTTATCAAACAGCTCTTGAATGTAATCGAGAGTTGTTGGGCGCATCGCATGACGAGCAATTTGTACTCTGTCCCACGGCTTTAAATTTGTATAAATGTCTGTTTCAAGCTTACTCAGACGCGTTTCAAGGCGCTCAATTTCCGCACTTAAATCCATCTCTGAGTTTTGTGTGAACTTTTTCAATTCATCAATTTTCGCTCGAAGTTCAATGACAGGTTTTTCAAATTCTAGTTCTCCAGCCACTCTCGTTCACCTCCTGTGCTGTGTAGTGCTAAGATTTGGCCTAATGTTTCTTTCATTTCTGCACGGTGAATCACAGCATCTAGCTGACCATGCTTCATTAAAAATTCAGCCGTTTGGAAGTCCTCTGGTAGGTCTTCACGAATGGTTTGTTCAATGATTCTGCGACCAGCAAAACCAATTAATGCACCAGGCTCTGCAAAGTTGTAATCACCGAGAGACGCAAAACTAGCTGATACACCGCCAGTTGTCGGATTGGTCATCACAGAGATAATCAGACCTTGATCCTCGCTGAACAGCTTTAATGCTGAACTTGTTTTTGCCATCTGCATCAGACTAAGAATCCCCTCTTGCATTCTTGCTCCTCCAGATGCAGTGAAGATGATAAATGGCACCTTGTCCGCTTTTGCTTTCTCAATAGCTAATGTAATCTTTTCACCAACGACTGAGCCCATGCTGCCCATACGGAACGTGGCATCCATGACAGCAATGACAGCACTTTGACCTTTAATTTCACCTTTTCCTGTTACGATGGCTTCATTCAAAGATGTTTTTTCTCTGTCTTTCTGAAGCTTTTCTTCGTAGCCCGGGAAACCGAGCGGGTTCTCAGAAATGAGGTGACCGTTAAATTCTTCAAATGTGCCTTCGTCTACAAGGCTTTCAATACGTTGTTTTGCATTCATTTGCAAATGTCTGCCGCAATTCATGCAAACACGTAAATTTTTATCTAGTTCTTTGGTGAGCATTATTTTTTTACATTGCGGACATTTGGTCATGATGCCTTCAGGCACATCTTGACTTGCCTGTTCAGAGGGTACAGATGCATATTTTTTCTTTTTACTGAAAATATTCTTGATTGACAAATGACTACCTCCCTTTTTGAAGGGTTTTTTCTTTACACGCACATCCACTATTATAGGACATGTCATAACTGTACCGAAACTATTGTACTTTTTTTGTCAAACGCTGTCATCCTTCATTCAATTTTTTCAGTGGGGAATTGATGAGAAATGAGTATAGGTTTGGGGCGCTGAGTAGTTGGTATATGTGAATTGTGAACGTCTACAAAAAAATCTCATTTAGGATGAAAAAAATTTCGTGTAAGAGAGGAAATGGTGCACGTTTTTCCTCCAAATTCAGAAAGAACGTGCACACTTTTCCAATTCGATTACTCGCCGATAATCGTTAATTTTCTTGTTTTTTCTGCAACAGCTTCTGGGTCTACTTTGATTCTTGAAACGCCCGTTTCCATTGCTGCTTTTGCCACTGCTTTGGCTACCGCTGGCGCTACTCGTGCATCAAATGGCGCAGGGATAACGTATTCCGCTGACAATTCTTCATCTGATACAAGGGAAGCAATCGCTTCAACAGCTGCAATTTTCATTTCTTCGTTAATGTGTGTCGCACGTACATCAAGCGCTCCACGGAAAATACCAGGGAATGCAAGGACGTTGTTCACTTGGTTCGGGAAGTCAGAACGACCAGTTCCTACAACACTTGCACCTGCTGCATGTGCATCTTCTGGCATGATCTCTGGGTTTGGATTCGCCATTGCGAAGATGACAGGATCTTTTGCCATTTTTCCAACCATTTCTTTAGTTAAAGCACCTGCTACTGAAACGCCGATAAAGACATCTGCGCCTTCAATCACTTCTTCTAAAGAACCTTCTTTACGATCTTGGTTCGTGAATTTAGCTACTTCATTTTTCACTGCATTCATACCATTCGGACGGCCTTCATAAATAGCGCCTTTTGTATCACACATGATGATATCACGTACACCGAAATGATAAAGAAGTTTGATAATCGCAATTCCTGCTGCTCCAGCGCCGTTTGCAACCACTTTAATTGAAGACATTGATTTTCCAGACAGCTTCAGTGCATTCACAAGTCCTGCCACTGTTACAATCGCTGTCCCGTGCTGATCATCGTGGAAAACAGGAATGTTTGTCTCTTTTTTCAAACGCTCTTCAATGATAAAGCAGTTTGGTGCTGCAATATCTTCAAGGTTCACGCCGCCAAACGTCGGCTCAAGAAGCTTCACTGTTTCAACGATTTTGTCTACATCGTTTGTTGCAAGTGCGATTGGGAATGCATCAACACCTGCAAAGCTTTTGAATAAGACAGCTTTTCCTTCCATTACTGGAAGAGATGCTTCTGCCCCAATGTTTCCAAGCCCTAACACAGCACTTCCGTCTGTGACAACAGCGACCATATTGCCTTTCATTGTATAATCATACACTTTGCTTGTGTCGTCATAAATATCTTTACATGGCTCTGCCACACCTGGTGAGTAAGCCAAGCTCAAGTCTTTCGCATTTTTCACTTGTACCTTTGATTTTGATTCGAGTTTGCCTTGATTCTCTTTGTGCATATGTAATGCTTCTTCTCTTAATGACATGTGATGAACACTCCTTCAAGTGGAAAATGATTTAATGAATTGCTAAGTTGATAAGCACATACTTGGCAGTTTAAATACACAGAATCTTTAAAATGATAACACAATAGGTGAAATTGTAAAACATATTCAGACGATTTGTCATCATTTAATCACAACGTTTTGTTCACCTAGCAGCTCTTTTAACTGGAAAATGACCGCATGATCTGCATGAACTTTGTATGCATCTGGAAGTCTCATCGTCTTTTTTTGCTTTTCATAATACAAATAGACATCTGCTTCTCCCCTGTGCATGGAGATCACTCGCTTCACTTGTTCTAGCAGCTCCTGCGTATGGTTCTCTTCTTTGACTCGAATGTAGACAGATTCTTTTCTTTTAGAGCCCATCTCTTCCAGTAGAACAGCTTCTTGCACGATGATTTGACTGCTCTCATTTCTGACATCTATTCTGCCTTCAACATAAAGCATTGCGCCCTCCTCAAGTAAGGGGGACAGCTTTCTAAATTGCTCTGGAAAGACGACACCTTCCATTTCTCCCGTTTCATCCCCGAATGTGACAAATGCCATCGATTGTCCATTTTTTGTCCGAATCGATTTCACCTTTGTCAAAAGACCACCCATTGAGATCTTTCGCTTTATATAGGAAGAAAGTCTGATGATTTCCACTGCACCATTCTCTCTTAAGCGATCTCGATACGCTTGTACTGGGTGATTTGATAAATATAACCCGAGTGCTTCTTTCTCAAATTGCAAAAGATCGACAAGCGGCATTTCTTCTATCTCCGCATATTTTAACTCAAGTGGGAAGGTTGTATCCCCAAGAAAGTCCAGCTGATCCTCAGGTGTTAAAAATGACACATGGTCTAACGCAATATCTATCGATGCTAATAACGAAGCACGATTTGGATGAAGCTCATCCATTGCCCCTGAGAAAATGAGGGCTTCAATCGTTTTTCGGTTGACACTCTTTGTTGATACCCTTGCGCAAAAATCAAATAAATCTTCAAATGGCTTTTCCTGTCTTGCTCTGTATATATCCTTTACAGCTGACACTCCGACATTTTTGATCGCTCTTAAGCTGTAGCGGATCTCCCCTTTTTCAACCGTGAATGGAAATTCGCTCTTATTAATAGAAGGCTTCAACACCGATATCCCTTTTTCCTTTGCCTCATAGAAATATTGAGCCACTTTGTCTTCATTTCCAATCACACTCGTTAAAAGACCGCACATAAAATATAACGGATAATGCGCTTTTAAATAAGCAAGCTGAAAGCCGATCATGCTATATGCAACAGCATGGCTTCTATTAAAACCATAGTTTGCAAATTTGACGATTAGGTCATAAACGTCATTTGCAATGTTAACAGGATACTCCTTTTTTAGGCATCCTTCAACAAAATGGCTTCGCTCTTCATCAAGCACCTTTTTATCTTTCTTTGAAACGGCTCTTCTTAGTAGATCGGCCTCGCCCAGCTGAAAGCCTGCCATCTTTGCTGCAATCAGCATGATTTGCTCCTGATAGACGATGACCCCATATGTATCCTTTAAGATGTCATACAAATCTGGATGCGGGTAGGAGACTTTCACTCTGCCATGCTTTCGGTCGATAAAGAGCGGGATATTCTCCATCGGCCCCGGGCGGTATAAGGCATTGACAGCCACGATATCTTCTAGACTAGAAGGTTTCAGTCGTCTCAGCACCTGACGCATACCTTGTGACTCCAGCTGGAAAATCCCCGTTGTATCTCCCGCTGATAACAAATCAAACGTTTTCTGATCTTCATATGAAATGTCACTAAAGTTAATGTGGACGTTTTCCTGTCTTTCAATCTGGTTTTTAATGGATTCAATTAATGTTAAGTTTCTCAAACCTAAAAAATCCATTTTCAAAAGACCGAGATCTTCTAAATAATTCATCGCATATTGCGTCAAATACACTCCATCATGCCCTTCTTGAATAGGCACGACTTGTGTGAGCGGCTCCTCACTTAGGACAACGCCGGCTGCATGTGTTGACGTATGTCTTGGTAATCCTTCTACCTTTAAAGCGGTTTGAAACACTCTTTGCAGCTCTTCAGATTGCTGGAGCAGTGTTTTTAATTCTGAGGAGACTGTAACCGCTTCTTTCAGTGTCGTCCCTGGCTTTGATGGGATGAGCTTTGCAAGGCGGTCTGCTGCTTTTGAATCAATTCCCATCACACGTCCGACATCTCTTAAAGCTGCCTTTGCGGCAAGTGTTCCAAACGTGACAATTTGCGCCACATGCATATCCCCATATTTGTCTTTTACATATGAAATGATTTCATCTCTTCTCGTGTCAGGAAAATCGATATCTATATCTGGCATGCTGATGCGTTCAGGATTTAAAAAACGCTCAAATAAAAGCCCGTGACGGATCGGATCGACATCTGTAATAAACAGAACATACGCAACTAAAGAGCCTGCTGCTGATCCCCGGCCAGGACCTGTGACAATGCCATGATCATGAGCATACTTCATAAAATCCCACACAATGAGGAAATAATCACTGAAATTCATTTTTTGAATGATGCTCAGCTCATACTCAAGCCTTTTGATATATGTGTCATTTGAAGCAATCTGTCTTCGTTTCATGCCTTCTTGGCACACTCTTCGTAAAAATTGATCAGCTGTTGATTGATCAGGCGTCGGATAGGTTGGCAGTTTCGTCTGGCCAAGATTTAAATCGACCTCGCAGCGGTTTGCAATCTCAACCGTTCTTGCCAGCAATTCTGGATCATCACCATACCACTTCATCATTTCTTCGATCGATCTGAAATGCTTGTCTCCTTGGTCTTCCTCAATTTCTGATAGCTGCTGGCCTGCTTTAATGGCTTTTAAACATGTATATGCGGTTTTGTCCTCTTGATGGATATAGTGGACGTCACCTGTTGCCACAAGCGGGATGTTCGCCCTTTTTGAGAGTTCCCTGAGCTTATGAGACAGCTCTTCGTCCTGCTGAAACGGCTGAACGGCTAAATACACATGTTCCTCACCAAAAAGATCTTTTAAATGGCTGGCCGCATCCCTTGCTTCATCTAGCTGATCATGTTGCAGCAGCGTTTCAATATAGCCGGATACGCCTGGTGTGATGGCAATAAGGCCATGATGATAGGCTTTCAGCCATTTCTCTTTCAGGCCGGTTTTTGATTTTGATTTCAAGACACTGCTAATTTTGATCAAGTTTTGATAGCCTTCATTGTTTTTGGCAAGGAGGATCAAAGGATAAGCCTCTGTCTCTTGTTCATCTATGAAGACAGAAGCTGTTAAACCGATAATCGGTTTGATGCCATGTGTTTTACATTCCTTATAAAATTCAACCGTTCCATACATCACATGGTCATCGGTAAGAGCGAGCGCTTGATAGCCAAGTTCTTTCGCCTTTAATACGAGCTCCTTGACCTTCGCTGCACTGCTCAACAAGCTGTATCCACTGTGGACCTGAAGATGAACATAGGACATGCTTAATCCACTCCTTTCGTCTAAATTCATTCTTTCATTATAAAACGCGATGCGGTGAGAAACAAATGTTCTTTCTTTTCCGCTCGTTCATACTTGTCCAGCATTCGCCATATATTGAATAGAGTGAGGTGGGAAAAATGGATGTGAAGGAAGCCTTTATTCCAAACTTTATTAGCTGTTATTTTATCGCACTAGGGGTTATTTTGGGCGGTGCCATTATAGGCGGGGTAGGTGCATATTTATCTGGTCAGCCGCCGCTATCAATTATTTCAAGTCTTGCCAACCGCTTAAAAATTTGGGCACTTGTTGCGGCAATCGGTGGAACTTTTGATGCGGTCTATAGTTTTGAAAGAGGGATTTTCGAAGGGAACACACGTGATATTTTCAAGCAGATCTTGCTCATTATCTCTGCTATGGGCGGTGCGCAAACGGGGTATCTCCTGATTACGTGGCTCACACAGGAGCATGTATCATCATGAGGGTGCCTGAGCTGTATAAACGTCCAGGCTGGCAGCGTTTTTTTGCTGGGATGATGTTCGGCGCAATTATCAGCTGGCTGATTTTTCTCTTTACTTATGGCACCTTTCAGGAGAAGCAGGTGACACTGCTCAGAAGCCAGCAGCACCATATGGACAGTCTGAAAGAACAAATCACACTCTATCGGGAAGATTTGCATAAATTAAATGAAGACAATAAGCAGCGTCTGCTTATTCAGAGCGTAGACGTTCACCTCGTCAACCGTGAGCAGTACAAAATCCCGGAGCCAGATACCTTGAAATTTGAAGATCAGGTGAAAGAGGATATCTCAGAGGTGATCACAAAGGATATTGAAAGTGTGTATAAAACAAAAGAGCTCTTAAAACGGACTGTGGAAAATAAAGAATATACGATTAGAGAAAAGGCATACCGCGCCAAAGTCACCGAACTGACCATCTATACAAAGCTTTCGCTTGAAGTACGTATTTCCTTTGCTGAATAATAGATGATGTGGAATTTTTATGAATTTCTGCACTCAATGATCGCTTTTCACTTGTTATTTTTATACACTAAAAGAAGAACGAGATGATCATAAGAAAGAGGTGAGAACAATGGAGGTTTACAGCTATCGTCAAATGGCACGAGACAAAGCAAGCCGGATTAAAGACGGCATGTGTGCTTATGCTGAGACAGAAATGATGGCCCATTTAATTAAAAAAGAATTAAAGCATCAAAATCTCCAAGCCTATGAAGATTCAACTGACATCGGCTGCTGGTTTATCCCTGTATCCAAGTAACCCTTTTCTCAAAGCTCAAAAAAAGAGAGGGGGACTTGAAGCCCCTCTCTCACGATGGTGATTTACATACTTCTTCTAAATCACTCAAAATCTCATCTGCAACTGCCCAATCATATATGGACGCACCGGCTGCAAGCGGGTGACCTCCGCCATGATATTTTTTAGCAATGGTGTTAATGACGACGCCTTTTGAGCGGAATCTCACACGAATCTGATCGTTCTCTTCCACAAAAAAGACCCATGCCTTAATCCCTGCAATATTTCCAAGTGTCCCAACAAGCTGTGAGGCTTGCTGCGCTGTTGTTTGGAACGACTCCAAAATGTCACGTTTAATAAAAACAGAAGCTACGCCATTCTCTGATAAAGAGATATGTTGAAAAATATAGCCATTTAATTTCACGACATTCAAATCTGTCTCATACAATTGATTGAAAAGGTCTGATGATGAAAACGGATATTCGATGAGTTCACCCGCATATTTGAGTGTCTTTTTCGTTGTGTTTGGGAAAAGGAAACGGCCTGTGTCTCCTACAATGCCGGCATAAATGAGTTCTGCCGCCTTTGTATTCAGCTGATATCCTTCTTCTTTCCCCTCTAAATACAGCTCATAAATCATTTCACTGACAGAGCTTGCTTCTGTATCAACCCAAAGCAAATCACCATACGGATCTTCATTCGGATGATGATCAATTTTCATCAGTTTATCGCCCATTGAATAGCGCTGATCATCAATTCTTGCTTGATTCGCAGTGTCACAGACAATGACAAGGGCACCTTTGTACACTTCATCCGGCACGTCATCTAATTCATATAAAAATGAAAGAGATGGCTCTGGGGTTCCTGTTGCATAAATATTTTTTTCTGGATAGGTGGCACGCAAGATTTCCGTAAGGCCGCACTGTGATCCATATGCGTCTGGATCAGGTCTTACATGTCTATGAATGATGATGGTGTCATATAATGATATGGTTCTAATCAGTTCTTTTTTCATAAATACTCCTTCTTATGCGATACTCTTTTTATTATTAAATCATAATCTACCCAGACAGAAAAGTGAGGAATAGACAATTTATTCTAGTAAGCAAGCCTATTTACGTTTAAAATAGGGTTGTAACCACTTACAATGGAGGCTTGGCACATGCTTGTTTTGATTGTGTTTATTATTTGTTCTGCCATGTTTTATTTATACTACAAAGCAAAGAATGTCCGTACGAACCGGCCGGTCGAAAAGAAATTCTGGTCTGCTAAATCAAGTATGGCACTTGGCTGCTTTGTCCTGCTCTTCGGTGTGAATCAATTATTTTTAAACCGCTCGTCACTCGCATTTGTCATTGGGTTTGTTTTTGTTGCAGTTGGTATCGGCAGTACATGGGCCGGATATAAAGCCTATAAGCACTATCTTCCGCTCTTTTTAAAGGAAGGCGAAAAAGACCACGCATAATAGAGAAAGGGCTAAAATGAACTTGATTTTAGCCCTTTCTCTTCTTTTCAGCGTGTTAGAAAACCTTTGCAGTCTAGGAAGGACAGCTACTTTTACGGAGCGAATTTGTCATTCGTGAGCACCAGCACGCAGGACTGACAAAGAATGCGAGGGTTTGTTTACACGCTGAAAGGGCGCATTCATGCCGCCCTTTTTTGCCATTTATCCTCTCTCCATCAGCTGCACCATCAACATCGCTTTGCCTACAATATTTGACTGATGGTAAACTTCCACTTCCAGCTTTCCAAACTTGCGCCCAACTTCTAAAATATTCGGTTTGATCTGTATCGTGGATTCCATTTGAACCGGTTTTAAGAAATAGACAGAAAGACTTTCTACAATTAGTTCACCTTTTTTATGAGACTTTAAGAAGCGGTTGGCTGATTCGATTAAAATTTGTGTAAACACACCGTACGAAATATTGCCGAGCTGATTTGTCATTTGTGGTGAGACTTCATATTGGTACACCGCATCTGTTTTTGGTTTTTCTGTATCGGCTTCCTTAAACCCTCTAGAAACGACATCATCCAGCTTTTCACCGACCTGCGGCTGCTTTTGAATCATTTGCAGCGCCTTCAGCACGTCCTGACGGCTAATCATCCCAATCAGCTTCGCATGATCATTTACAACTGGCAGCACCTCAATACCTTCCCACACCATCATTTGTGCAGCTGAAGCGACAGATGTTTTGCCAATAACGGTCAGCGGATTTTTTGTCATCACCTTTTCAATCGGTGTAGAACGGTCATGGCCTGCAATATCCTTTGAGGTCAAAATGCCGTGAATTTTCATTTGATCGTCTGCTACCGGGAACCGGCCGTGCCCGGTTTCATAATTCTTTTCATACCATTTCTCAAGTTTGTCTTCTGGCGATAAATAGACGGTCCGTTCTATCGGCGTTAAAATATCCTCCACAAGCACAATTTCTTTTTTAATCAACTGGTCATAAATGGCCCGGTTAATGAGAGCCGCTACGGTAAATGTATCGTAGCTTGTTGATAAAATGGGCAGCTCAAGCTCATCTGCGAGCTGAATAATTTCATCATCTGTTGAGAATCCGCCCGTGACCAGCACAGCCGCTCCCGCCTCTAATGCTTGCCGGTGAGCATTGATTCGGTTTCCGACGATTAACAGGTTGCCTGCTGCTGTGTATCGCATCATCGCATCCAGTTCCATTGCACCGATGACAAATTTATTTAACGTTTTATGTAAGCCGGCTCGTCCGCCAAGTACCTGACCATCAATGACATTGACGACTTCCGCATATGTCAGCTTTTCAATATTCTCTTTTTTCTTCTGTTCAATTCGAATGGTACCGACTCGTTCAATGGTGCTCACGAACCCTTTATTTTCAGCATCCTTAATAGCCCGGTAAGCCGTGCCTTCACTGACTTTCATTTCTTTCGCTATACGCCGGACAGAAATTTTCTCTCCGACATCCAATGAATCAATATACGATAAAATTTGCTCATGCTTTGTCGCCAATCCCGTTCACCCTTTTTGTTTTCAGCGTTTTCATCTATATTTCATTATAAAGGCAGGAGGCTTTTAATAGCAATTTGTCTTTTACACGAGCACAATAAAGGCAAACAAAAAAACCGGCTTTTTTGTGCCGGTTTTAGATGGGGGAAATCCGAGATAAGTCCAAAAAGCGCCATACAAATGTAAAAAAATGAAAAAAGAACACAAAGGCCCTCCATTAAGCTGTTTTAAACCCTAACCCCAGCCTTCCATCTAAAGGTTCAGGCAGTTCTTCTAAATCAATGACGTAATCGTTCCATAAGATAAGGACTAAATACACTTAGGTCATCCGGGTCTATGTTAGTTCCAAAACTTATTCCCCAAAACAAAGTTCCATCTAAACAAATCAAAACCTTTTTGAAAAGTCATTAAAATTTACATGTTCCATCTGAACAATAATCATCGAGCGACGGCTCTAATTTATGCTCTTCAGCCTTAGCCTTCGCGTAATCTTCTTGCCAAACATTTTGTAATGTTTCTAAAAATACTTGGCTAGGTTGCGCTCCTGAGATGGCATATTTGTCATTCACTACGAAAAAGGGCACACCTTGAATCCCAATATTTGATCCCTCGGCTTTATCAGCTGCAATATTCTCGTTATATTTATCATTTACTAAAACATCCAAAGCTTCGTTGACATCAAGACCTATCTCACTTGCAAGTTGAACAAGTGTTGCATGGTCACCGATGTCTAGTGAATCCGTGAAGTGAGCTTTCATAATACGCTCTATGAACTCCTTCATTTTACCTTTCTCTTTTGCATAATAAGAAAGACGATGTGCATCATATGAATTTGTAGGAATCATTTTATCCATTTGATAATCTAATCCAACTGCTTTCGCTTGTTGCACCATGTGATCATTTAACGCTTTTGCTTTTTCATATGGGATACCATGTTTTGAAGATAATACTTGATGGATATCCATCCCTGTATTTTTTTTCGCATATGGATCTAATTGAAAACTACGAAATACGACTTCTACCTCTTCTTTATGTTCAAACTGTTCTAACCCTATTTCAAATTTACGTTTGCCAATATAACAAAAAGGACAAACATAATCCGACCATATCTCAATTTTCATTTTGAATGCTCCCTTTTAAGCTGATTTAATTATTATAGACAATGGGCATTTTTCTGTTCAATTGGCTTTGCTGAGTAGCGGCATATATGAATTTCACCACATTTTCCCTAGTGACGGACAGTTTAGCCTACCAATCGCCGAATGAATAATCATAAGATTGCCCTTTGTGTTTGACATTAGGATTATTCATTCGTACAACCGTCCTATCTAGGTTCGATTGTTTAATTATTCCTTCCATCTTCTTCATTTTTGGTGATTGATGCCGGATTATACCCCAATGGAGATATCTTGTTCACTACACCCTTTCTCTTGTTATACAGTTTCAAATTACAGGAGGCAAGCCGGGATCGATCCCTGTCATATCAACGGATACATCCCACAGTCGCTTGGCAAGCTTCGGATCTTTCGCCTCCTCTGAGCGGGAACATTCACGGGAAGGTCCCCGCAACTCGCCTAATCCTGACGGCCCGTAATAGCCGCCTGGCTTTATCTTCCCTGTGGCTGCGTGCAACGCGCCCCAGGCACCCATGGCCGGTTTGGCAAAGAACAGGCCGATCAACGGCATCATTACTTTGCCAGCCATGTTATCGCGTCCAAGGTCCGTTCCCACAAGGCCCGGGTGACAAGCCACGACTGTTACTGGTGATCCCGCCGCCCGCAACCGCCGGTCCAGCTCGAAGACGAAGAGCATATTCGCGAGCTTACTGGCGCCATAGCGCGGGAGCCATTTGTAGCTCTTTTCTGCATTAAGGTCTTCCCACTCGATTTTCGCGTCTTTGTGTTGACCGCTACTCGTGACGACGATGCGCGACCCAGGCGTTTCCATGAGCTTGGGCAGCAACAGCGTGGTGAACGCGAAACAGCCAAGGTGATTGACGCCGAACGTCAGCTCGAAGCCTTGCACAGTGTGCCTCAGTTTCGAACCTTGCACGCCGGCATTGTTGATCAATACATCGATGCGTGGTTCCTTGGCGGCCAATTCAGCTGCACTCCGCACACTCTCCATATCCGCCAAGTCGAGGGGCAGGAAAGCTAGGTCCGCTCCCGGGGTCTTCCTCCGAATCCGATCCATGGCTTCTTTCGCCTTCGCATGGTTGCGGCAGGCCAGCAGCACACGTGCACCTCGTGCTGCAAGCACTTGCGATACTTCGAAGCCAATTCCAGTATTGGCCCCGGTGACGATGATGCATTTGCCCGATTGGTCAGGTACATTTTCATCCGTAAATCCTGTGTGACCGCTTGCCTCAAAAATAGTGATGTTCATGGTCTTCTGCCTCCTTGTGTTATGATAGGTACTATTTTATTTATTAACAACCAATTGTCTTTTCAATTTTTGGGTATGATTCTGAATGATCACAATAATTAGCTTGATAAAACCCTCCCAAAAAAACATGTGTTATTTAAGCAACATACGTTGTATAATTGATGATAAGATGAAAAAGAACTATCAACAACCACCAAAATGGCTAACATGTTGTTTACCCAACACTTCTAATGTATTGTCGTTTTTAGACAAGATGATGAACCCTAAAAGGAGAAGAAAAAATGATTATGCCAAAAAAAGATCCGAGAATACTTCGTACAAGACAATTGATTGTAGACTCTTTTCTTTCGTTAGCTAGTGAAAAAGATTTCAACCATATAACGGTACGTGATATCACAGAAAAGGCTACTATTAACCGGGCTACATTTTATGCGCACTTTGACGATAAATTTGATTTGTTACATTCTACAATCACCAATACATTTACAGACAAATTGAAAAAAAGACTCAATGATCACGATGGATTCAATGAAAAAGTCATTGCAAATATTTTTCTAGCCATGTGTGATCACCATAAAGAGATAAGCGACCTATGTCCTAAAGGTTATCAATCTTTAGGAACTATTATCGAAAGTAAAATTAAAGAGGAGTTACAGAAGCTAATAGCTGATCTTATGCTAAAAGGAACTAACAACATCATAGAATTAGAGGATAAACAAATGGTAACAACCCTATCTACTATGCTAAGTTGGGGGATATACGGAGCTGCATACACATGGAATAAGGATGGAAGACTTATTTCATCAGAAGAGCTAGTGACTAAGACCCTGCCTATCTTTAGAAATGGCATGAGTAAATATTTCTTTTAAAGAAACTTATGTTAATTATAAAAAGTAGCGATAAACTTTTGGTATTAACTGTTTTATGATAATAAGTTAAAAACTCCAGTCATCGTAATTTAACAATCGGGCACTATTGTTGAATAAAACTTAGATTTTCAAACGACTTTATTGTTAAATTTTTAGTGTAGTGAAGTATCTTACATCAAAAATTAAATAACTACAGTTTTAACCCCGTCCTAAATTTAGAACGGGGCTATGCATGTTTGAGACTTTAAAATTAAATAACTTTATTGCCATATTACAGGAGGGCTTATACGGAAAGCTAAAAGCATAATAAGGGCTTATGTACTTTTATTTACATTTTCTTGCATCTGCATGGCGCTTTTTGGACCTTATCTCGGACTTACCCCTAGATTATTGGCAAAGGGCTAAAATGTACTCTATTTTAGCCCTTTGCCTTCTTTTTAGCGTGATAGAAAACCTTTGCAGTCTAGGAAGGTCTAGCTCAGGAGCGGAGCGAATTTGACATTCGTGAGCACCGGCGCGCAGACCTGACAACGAATGCGTGGGTTTATCTACACACTGAAGCCAATATTTGTGTGCCGATTTTTCTGCATCTTGATTAAATATCGATGGATTCTCCGCTGTTTAATACGTGACCCACGCCGCCATGCAAGCTGTCTGCAAACGCGTGAGGATCTTGCTCAATCGGCGGGAATGTACTGTAATGAATCGGTACGACTTGTTTCGCACGAAGCCACTCTGCTGCGATTCTTGCATCGTCTGGTCCCATTGTGAAGTTATCACCTATTGGCAGGAAGGCGAGCTCAATATGATTCAGCTCCCCAATGAGTTTCATATCCGAGAAGAGAGCCGTGTCTCCAGCATGATAAATTGTTTTGCCTTCAGCAGTAAATAAAATACCGGATGGCATCCCTGTATACGTAATCGTTTTGGATTCTTCATCAATGACCGCTGAGCCATGGAACGCTTGCGTCAGCTTGACTTTACCAAATTCAAATTCACGTCCGCCACCAATAGAAAGCGGGTGTGTTTTCACCCCTTGCCAGCCTAAATAAGTGGCAAGTTCGAATGGCGCAATCACGAGTGCGTCATTGTTTTTAGCGATTTCAATCGTGTCTCCGACGTGATCTCCATGCCCGTGCGTGAGCAAAATCACATCGGCTTTCACATCTTGCGGTTTGATCTCTGTATGCTTATTTCCATTTAAAAATGGATCAATCCAAATATGGTATCCGTTTGTTTCAATGTGTACGACTGAATGTCCATGATATGTAGCTTTCATGTAAATATATCCACCTTTCGAATTTGATCTCATTTTGTCTATTCCCTCTATAAAAAGCTGAAAAACTTAGTGCCTGTGAATTACATTAAGACCACCTGTTGCTTCAATGACGGTTCCTGTAATGAGGTCTGAACGGTCATCACATAGAAATGAAATGATACGACCGATATCCTCACCTGTCCCAGACCGACCAATCGGTGTTTCATCGTCTTTTATCTGACGTGCTTCCTCTATCGTTGATTCTTTCATGTCTCCAACGATTTTGCCTGGACACACCATATTAGCGGTGATGCCGTTTTCGGCTTCTTCAATCGCAATGGTTTTCGTCAATGACGCAAGGCCCACTTTTGCCGCTCCGAAAGCTGATCTGTGCATCCAGCCTGGCGCATGGTCTGCTCCTTGGAAGCCATACGTGATAATGCGGCCAAAGCCTTGTTTTCTCATCATAGGGATCACCATTCGGAACAAATGGAACACTGCGGATAGGTTGCCTTCCATCATTTGATACCATTCGTCTTCAGAGTAATCCGCGAGTTTTTTTCGTTCAAAAATATAAGGTCCAGCATTATTGATCAAGGCGTCAATCCGCCCAAATCGCTCTACTGCCAGCTCGACCATGTTTTTTAAATCTTCTTTGTTTGTCACATCGCCTTGGACAAATTGAAGCTTTTCTTCGTATTCTTGCAGTTCTTCTTTCATCTGCCAGACAGCTTCATCATCACTTCGATAATTGACTGTCACAGAATACCCCATATTCAGTAAAGACTCGGTGACTTTCCTGCCAAGTCCTTTAGAACCCGCTGTTATTAATGCGTGTCGCACACAATCTCCTCCTAAAACAAAGGTTGCAAGTTCATGTGTTTCTTTTGTTATCTTTACTTTACTATAAACCGGCTCCCTTCGCACTTTTGAACCCTTTAACAGTGAGGGGAAAAACGTATAGGGTGATTCATCCACTTTTTCATATCCCATGAACCATGGATATCGAGAAGCAGCGAAACAAACCGATAGCATTCTCTCACCTCATGAAGCTGACGAGGAAGCGGGTAAATCTCTTCATACCCTAATTGAACCGCTTGTGCAGCTTCTTTCGTCAAAAGGTATTCGAGTGCAATCAAATCAAACGCAGCTGGTCCAAATACAACATATTCCGTATCAACTAGACTCGTCACTTGATCATCGTCTTCAATATATTGCGATGGGTCTAAATCAATTAAAATGAGACTGGCTGCATCAGGAGGACTTAGCTTTTCAAGCTTTTGCTGCACCTTTTCTGCATAATTCTGATATTCAGGCTGATCAGCGTAATAGTGGCTGATGAGTTTGGAAACTGCCTTTTTTAACAGCGCATGGAATTCTCTCAAATGTCTCTTTTCTCCCCCATATACTGCACCGAAAAAGTTTGTTTGATATGAATGAAGATGCGCTAGTTTCCTCCCGTAATCCCTATAGAATTGTGCTGAACGGCCCTCAAAAGATGTTAAAGGGATTCCTTCTACTTTTTCCATGACATAAAAGTGTTTCCCCGCCTTCTTCACTTTACGAACAACTTTCGGAATATGAAAGGAATTCGTATGAGACAGCTTTTCATTGATTTCATCAAGATGCTCCTGTACAGTACGGGCATCTACTCCATAAATCATGTTAATCCCATACACAAATTCACTTTCTTCTCTTGCAGTTTTAGGAGATTTCACTACATATTCCGTCTGATCTTGCAAGGAAATCAGCCACACATCATTAGCCCGGCCGTCGTATGGTTCTCCTAACGTTTTCACTGATACGATAGGCTGATCAAACAAAGCCTGAAGCGTTTTCTTCATGAACTGTTGTCACTCCTTATTCAGCTTGACACTGGTATGGTTTCATTTTCTCCAGTGAAGATCAATCTCCTTTTTCCCATGACAAAAAACCATCCGTATAAACGAATGGTTTTGGCGAATTACGCTAGGCAGGCTTTTGCTTTTTCTAAAGCGAGCTGAATTTGTTTGAATCCAGTTCCACCTGCACTTGTTCTTTTTTCAACAGCAACATACGGATCAAGAACAGTGTAAATATCTTGTTCAAAGAGGCCGCTTGCTTCTGTAAATGTTTCAAATGGAAGGTCACTTAAATAGATGCCTTTTTGAATGCATGTATACACAAGCTTCCCAACGATTTCGTGTGCTTCACGGAATGGCATACCTTTTTTCGCAAGGTAGTCTGCCACTTCGGTCGCATTTGAGAAATCTTCTTTTGTTGCTTTTTTCATGACATCTTCGTTCACTGTCATCGTTTGAATCATGCCTGTGAAGATTTGCAGGCTGCCAGCGATCGTTTTCACCGTATCAAACATGCCTTCTTTATCTTCTTGCAAGTCTTTGTTATACGTAAGCGGCAAGCCTTTCATAATCGTGAGCAGTCCCATCAGGTTGCCATATACTCTGCCTGTTTTTCCGCGGATCAATTCAGCCATATCCGGGTTTTTCTTTTGCGGCATCATGCTGCTACCTGTTGCGTACGTGTCATCAAGCTCAATGAATTTGAATTCTTGAGAGCACCATAAAATGATTTCTTCACAAAGACGTGACAGGTGCATCATCACAAGACTGCTATTAGACAAGAACTCTAAAATGAAATCACGATCACTCACACCATCAAGGCTGTTCTCGTAAATATGGTCAAAGCCCAGAAGCTCTGCTGTATATTCACGATCAATCGGGAATGTCGTTCCTGCTAACGCTCCGCATCCAAGTGGTGACACATTAATCCGCTTCAATGAATCTTGAAAACGCGCTTTGTCCCGCTCAAGCATCCAAAAGTAGGCGAGCATATGATGAGCAAAGGAGATAGGCTGTGCACGCTGTAAGTGCGTATATCCTGGAAAAATCGTTTCAACGTGCTGTTCAGCTTTTTCTACAAGCACTGTTTGAAAAGAAGAGATCAGCTCAATGATATGCTCTACTTGGTTATTCAAATATAAATGCATATCGGTTGCGACCTGATCATTCCGGCTTCTCGCTGTGTGCAATTTGCCGCCAAGCGGACCAATCTCATCAATGAGCATTTTTTCAAGGTTTAAATGAATATCCTCATAATCTACTGAGAAATCGAGTTCATCCGCCTCTGCCTTTTTCATGAGCGTATTCAGTCCGTCTTTGATTGCAGCGGCCTCCTCATCGCCGATGATACCGCATTTATTCAGCATACTTGCATGGGCAAGGGAGCCGGTCAGATCTTCTTTGACTAATTGTTTGTCGAAATGAATGGATGCACCAAACTCATCGACCCATTTTTCTGGTGTTTTTTGAAATCGGCCTCCCCAAAGCTTTTTCATGCTTTAACCTGCTCCTTTTTGTTCACGATGCTGTTTACTTTTGTTGGTAAACCCCAAAGGTTAATAAATCCTACAGCTGCATCATGATCGAATTCATCTGCTTTTGTGTAAGTTGCTAGATTTTCATCATAAAGTGAATATGGTGATTTACGTCCTTCTACAATGGCATGGCCTTTAAATAGTTTCACACGCACAACACCTGTTACGTTCTTTTGCGTTTCTTGTAAGAATGCATCTAGTGCTGATTTAAGTGGTGAGAACCATAAGCCGTTGTATATTAATTCAGCCATTTTTTGTTCAACGATTGGCTTAAAGTGTGCTACTTCTTTAACAAGCGTTAAGTCTTCAAGTTCTTTGTGTGCTTTTAATAGGGTAACTGCACCTGGGCACTCATACACTTCACGAGATTTGATTCCAACAAGACGGTTTTCAACATGATCGATTCTGCCTACACCATGCTGGCCAGCAACTTCATTTAAATGAAGGATCAGATCGGATAATGAATACTGGATTCCGTCAATAGCTGTTGGTTTTCCTTTTTCAAACGTGATTTCAATGATTTCAGGTGTGTCAGGTGTTTTTTCAAGTGGATTTGTCAGATCATAAGCACCTTCTGGCGGCGCTGCCCAAGGATCTTCTAAAATACCACATTCGTTACTTCTGCCCCAAAGGTTTTGGTCAATTGAATATGGGCTGTCTAAGTTTATCGGAATTGGAATCCCGTGCTTTTGTGCATAGTCGATTTCTTCATCACGAGACCATTTCCATTCACGCACTGGTGCAAGAACTTCTAGGTCTGGATTCAATGCTTTGATTGATACTTCAAAACGAACTTGGTCGTTTCCTTTACCTGTACATCCGTGTGCAACGGCTACGGCATTTTCTTTCTCTGCGACTTCCACTAACTTTTTGGCAATGAGCGGACGAGATAGTGCAGACACAAGTGGGTATTTCCCTTCGTACATCGTGTGTGCTTGCAGTGCAGCAAGTGCAAATTCTTCAGCAAACTCTTCTTTTGCGTCGATCATGTAAGATTGAACAGCTCCGACTTGAAGTGCTTTTTGTTGAACGAATGCTAAATCTTTTCCTTCACCTACGTCCAGGCAGCAAGCAACAACTTCGTATCCTTGCTCCTGTAACCATTTAACTGCAACAGAGGTATCAAGACCTCCGGAATATGCTAATACGACTTTTTTATTTTGTGACATGTTTGAAAAGCTCCTCTCGCTTGTTTTGATTCTGTGAATGTTTTTTGCATAAAAATAAGTTTTAATTTATAAACATGCATTTAGTATGTATACACTGTAACAAGGAAAAATTGTTTTTTCAACCCCTTTATGAAAAAAACTCTGCCAAATTTTCTTGGCAGAGTCATTTTGGGCTATTTTTGATCTTTTTCAAGCTCTCGCAAGACATGAGGAAGCTCTGGAATAATGAGTTTGGTCATGGCTAACCGAACTGCTCCGGTAGAGCCTGGTGTGGCAAAAACGGCTTTTTGGTTAATCACCCCTGCCGTCGCTCTAGATAAGATAGCGGCTGATCCAATATCTTCTGTATAGCTCAGCTTGCGAAAAATTTCTCCAAAGCCCGGCAGCTCTTTTGAGAAAAGAGGTGTAATGGATTCAATCGTGACGTCCCTTGCTGCAATACCAGTTCCCCCGTTTAACAAGACGGCATCAATCTTCGCTTCACTTGTTCCTTCTAAAACGGCGTCTTGAATCGCTCCAATGTGATCTTTCACAATATCGTATGCAAGAATAAGGTGCCCTTGTTCTTTGAGCAAATCAATCATCAGACGGCCGCTTTTATCTGTTTCTTTTGTCCTTGTATCACTGACGGTAATGACTTTTACATGAAGCCTCGTTTTCGCTTCGCGTTTATGTTCTTCGACGCTCATATCTTCACACCGCTCCTTTCATATTGCCTCACATTATAGCATGGTGATTTCAATAGAAAAAAGCCCTTTTCCGCTGAGGAAAAGAGCTTCAAAAGGATGTTACGCTAAACGCATAACGTCTCTTGCAATCATAACTTCTTCGTTCGTTGGAATCACGATGACTTTTACAGGAGAGTGAGGGTAGCTTATGAATGCTTCTTCGCCTCTCATGTTGTTAAGAGATGGATCCCAATATACGCCCATGAATTCTAGACCACGAAGTACACGTGCTCTCACTTCTGAGCTGTTTTCACCGATTCCAGCTGTGAAGATGATGGCATCTACACCATTCATTCTCGCTGCATAAGAACCGATGTATTTATGAATACGGCTTGCAAAAATATCTAGTGCTACTTCAGCACGGTCGTTTCCTTCTTCTGTCGCTTCTTCGATATCACGAAGGTCACTTGAAAGACCAGACACACCTAAAAGACCACTCTTCTTATTCAAAGTAGAAAGTACTTCTTCCGCTGTATGTCCTGTTTTCTCCATAATAAATGGAATAAGGGCAGGGTCAATGTTACCTGAACGTGTTCCCATTGCAACACCCGCAAGTGGTGTGAAGCCCATTGACGTATCGATTGATTTTCCGCCTTCAACTGCTGCGATACTTGCACCATTTCCAAGGTGGCAAGAAATCAAACGAAGCTCTTCAAGAGGACGGCCTAATAGCTCTGCTGCACGCTCTGTTACGAACTTATGGCTTGTCCCGTGGAATCCGTATTTACGAATACCAAAGTTTTTGTAGTAGTCGTACGGAAGGCTGTATAGGTAAGACTGCTCTGGCATTGTTTGGTGGAACGCTGTATCGAACACAGCAATCGCTGGTACGTCAGGCAGAATTTGTTTGAATGCTTTGATTCCTACAACGTTTGCAGGGTTGTGAAGTGGTGCAAGCTCTGAAAGCTGATCAATGTCTTTGATGACTTCATCTGTTAAAACAACAGAATCGCTGAATTTTTCTCCGCCGTGAACGACGCGGTGTCCTACGCCATCAATTTCATTAAAGTCTTTGATGATGTTAAATTCAATTAGTTTTTCAAGCAGCATTTTAACCGCTACTGCATGATCTGGAATATCTGTGACTTCTGTTTTCTTTTCTCCATCTACAGAAATCGTGAAGATACTGTTGTCCATTCCGATTCTTTCAACAAGACCTTTTGTTAAAACGGTTTCTTCTGGCATGTCGAACAATTGGAATTTAAGAGATGAGCTTCCTGCGTTGATTGCAATAATTTTGGACATTACTGTCGCTCCTTTTACTCAGTTGTTATATAAGGTTTCACGTTTTTTCGGTGCTATATTCAACCTGTTTGAACGGGTCTTTTATAGTTTAACGATAAGTCCGAAAAATATCTGACTTTTTCATTTAAACATTGAAAACTTTGCATTTCAAGTACACCTTCGAACTGTTACCGCTTACATCAATAAGTCGTTATTTTCTGAATAATAAAATAGCCAGACATCACTCTGGCTATTCTTTCGTTTCTTTTTCTTCTATAAACCATTGGTCTAATTTTCTCATGACGCCAACCATTGCTTCTTTCTGTGAGAAAGATGGCAGATTGGCAAATAGCATACGTTTCGGTGCTTCGAGCCCCTCTTTTTTCTTTTGCATCACAAATAAGCTTTTGGCATGCTTTTTGTCTTTGAACATAGAGACTGGCAGCTGAATTAACGCATTCATATATGCATGTTCTTTGATGAAATCCTTTAATTGTACGCTTTCTTTTCCTTCAAACAAATCGTTTGGAATGATGAAGAATAAGAAGCCGCCTTCTTTCGTGTAACGCAGACTTTGCTCAATGAATAAATAATGCGCAAAGGAATGACCTTCTTTTGCCTTTAATTCATAGTCTTTAGCGCGCTCATCATTTGGATAAAACCCGACAGGAAGACTACATACAGCAACATCTGCTGGTGAGATAAGAAGCGGCTCAAGGCTGTCCTGGTGGAATAGCTCTACTTCTTTTTCTTCTAAGTTCGCTTGTGCCCACGCAATTTTAATGAGCACGTCATCAATTTCAGAGGCAAAACCGCGTGTTGTTTCTGCTGTTACATTGTTGAGGACCGCAAGCAGTAAATTCCCTGTTCCCGCTGCTGGATCAAAGACAACCAGCTCTTTTTGTCCTTCTAAAAATTTATTGACCAAATAGCTGACAAACAGACCAATTGTATCAGGTGTCATCTGCCGGTTTGGATGTGAAATATCCTTTTGTCCTTTTAATACGGCGAGCTGAAACGCTTTACGAATCTGCTCATGATCATAAGAGGCGAAATCTGCTTTCTCTATTAAATCTTTTAGTAAACCGTTTCGATCATTTGCCTGGAAAAAGGCTTCTCCTGCTTCTGCCAATGCTTCAATATAGGAAATGTTCTGTTCCTTTTTTAAACGAATTGAAGCTGTATCGAGCAGCTCAAAAATCGTACTCACTTGATCTTTCTGCAATGCTTTTCTCTCCTCGCTTTGTTAAAAGCTATATGTTCTCATTGAAAAGAGCCCCAGTATGAAGCCGGAGCTCTTGTCGATGCTGCTTTTATAACAGTGATTTCGCAGCCTCAATGGCTTTTTCATAATTTGGATGATTGGTTGCTTCGCTTACGTACTCAGTGTAAACCACTTTTCCGCTTGGGTCTAATACGAAGACCGCACGCGCCAATAAACGCAATTCTTTCATATATAAACCAAACGCTTCACCAAATGACATATCTCTATGATCAGATAATGTTTCAACATTTTCAATTCCGTTTGCTCCGCACCAGCGTGCTTGTGCAAATGGTAGGTCTGCACTAATGGTATAGATATTGACCGGACCTAAACCGGCTGCCTCTTCATTGAAACGTCTTGTTTGTGCGTCACACACACCTGTATCAATAGAAGGAATCACTGAGATAATCGTCACTTTTCCTGTTAAATCAGAAAGTGAAACTTCCCCTAGTGAGTTCGTTAATACCGTGAAATCTGGAGCCTGCTCGCCTACTTTCACTTCATTTCCTACAAGCGTTACTGGGCTCCCTTTAAATGTGATCGATGCCAAAACAATTCCTCCCTTATCAAATGTATGGTTCTATCATAGTAGAGAAAGCAAAAAACTGCAAAGCCTAATCGTCCATTTTGAAAAAAAAGTTAACTGCAGGGCAGCTAACTTTTTAAAGGTCTATGTCATCTAGTTTTCGTTCTTTGTGACGATGCTCCCGTTCATCCTTTTTAAACATGTGCTGAAGACGTTCAATTGCTTGAGGAGCAGAATCCAATATTTTATCAAGCAGATGTGTGTGTTCATCCAAATGAAGCATTCGTACGCCATTTGTTCCCACAATTAAAAAGGCGATTGGTGTAATCGATACTCCCCCACCGCTTCCGCCTCCAAATGGGAGTCTCGGTTCTTTTCGTTCTTGTTCATCAGACCGTTTTTCTTTCTTTTGGTTACCGTTGAATTCACTGCCGCCGGCTGCAAATCCAAAACCAACCTTTGACACAGTGAGAATGACACTGCCGTCAGGGGTTTCGACTGGATCGCCGATGATCGTGTTCACATCAATCATTTCTTTTAAGTTTTCCATCGCTGTCTTCATCAGACCTTGGATTGGATGATCTGCCATTTTCGGGTTCCTCCTTAAACAGATGATTCATTCTTCGTTGCTTGAAGAGAGGCATTTTTTCTCGCCTTTCTCCCTTTTAACCAATGGACAAGTAATCGAATGGCTGCAAGCATAGCATGTCCAATCCGAAAATAAGCTATACATGCAAAGTGTGTCTGTGACACATTGTGCTGAAAAGCGGGAATCACTTCATAGACGGGTTTGTGCTTAAAGGTGAGATGCTCCTGCATAAAGGCAAGAAGTGCTCCTTTGACTGACCACACACCACCGGCTGCTACACCTGTTAAAGCTGCGTCATGAAAACCAATCCATGTGGACCAGTGAAATGAGACGATTTTTATATGAATGAAAAACTTTCGCATGATCCGGTTTAGATCGACAATTTCTTTTGTAATACGCTCCATTTGATGAAGGATTTCCTTCACATCACGTTTTCCCACTTTTTTATGCATGGTTTCTTTTTCTTGATTAGGCGTTTTGGTGCTGGCCATTTTCTTTTCACGAATATCAATCGTTTGATCTTCCGTATTCACTTTCACCATCGGAATGTCTTTCTTCAATCTGACGATTCCATATAACGTGATGATCTTCACCGCAATATGGTCATTGTCATTTGCATGTGAATAGTCCAGTGAAATGGTCACTTTCATAAAGATCAATAAGATCACAAGGAACAAAAAAGCGGCGATCCAAACGTACAGCACTGTGCTCACTTCCTCCATAACAAATGATGCTTCCTCTACGATTATGGCTCTCCTTCTGGATTTTATACCCAATCACCCAAAAAAAGAGTTTGACCGGTACCCGGCCAAACTCTCTTTGATTATGCGTTTGCTTCTGTTTTTTCATATAAATGTTCATGAACAACCACTGTATCTGCAAAGTAGTCATGAACCCCTTGCTTTTTCGGCGTGAACCCAACCACAGCATAGAGAACAAAAAGCGTATTAATATATCGCCCCACAATTTCTCTAAAGAAAATGACATCCCATGGCAGCTTCTTCTCCGGCTGAAGTGAGACGACTTTGATTCCAAACACCATCTTTCCAAGTGTTTGTTGGAAAATCTTCGTCATGATCGCAAAATAAAGCAGAAAGACAATTGTGGTTGTGACGGAAAATGGGGAAAACCAGCCTCCACCTTTTGACCAGCCAAAGAGACTAAAGATTGGAGAAACCGTCAAATGGTTAACACCCCATACGACGAGCCAATCTAGGATAAATGCCCAGAATCTAATCCAGAAACCTGCAAAGGCCTGCGCTTCAATTGAAGTGCGCTTCGCAAGAGTCGGCCTTGATTCTCCCTCTTGGCTGCGACTTTCCGTTACTTCATCGAATGTAGAATCCATCTATGATCCCTCCTTTATTTTGAATAGAGATACATCGGTTTAGACCCATTTGAGCCAGCCAGTGTTTCTTTTAAGTTCAGAAAATCAATTTCGCTTTTAAAGAGCTTGCTTGCACTCATATTGAAAAGAGAGTTCCAGCCGAAGCTTTGAGAATAGCTGATCACTGTCGCTCCTTTTAACCCTTTTTCATTTTTCTTCATTGCTTTTAGAGCATCTTCATAGTACCCAAGCTCATCCACTAATCCGTTCGATTTCGCCTGTGTTCCGTCATAGATTCGGCCGTCAGCAATCTTCTTGACGTCCTGCTTAGACATGCCACGTCCTTCTGAGATGACTTTCACAAAGCCTTCATAAGAGTTGTCAACCATGCTTTGCATGATGTCTCGCTCATCTTTTGTCATATCACGATTTGGTGACATGATGTCTTTGAATTTTCCACTTTTAATGGTTTCATATTTGATGCCTAAATTATCTGCCAGCTTTGCATAATTCAAACTTTGCATGATGACCCCTAGAGACCCTGTTAACGTTTCAGGTGAAGCAAAGATTTTTTTCGCTGGAGTGGATACATAATAGCCGCCAGAAGCCGCCATTGAACCCATAGAAACATAAATTGGCTTCTTCGCTTTCTTTACTTCTTCTAATTTTTTATGTATTTCAGCACTTTCATAGACACCGCCGCCAGGAGAGTTGACGCGCAGCAAGACACCTTTCACAGACGCATCGTCTTTTGCTTTATCTAATTCTTTTAAGAACGCACGATGATCATATGCTTCCCCGCCTAGAAGGCTGGATGCACCGCCGTTATCTTGAATCGTACCATTAATCTCAAGTACAGCAATTTTACTCGCACCGCTTCCATCTTCTAGTACCTTTTCTTCGATTTCGTCCCCGAATTGATAGCTCATCTTATTATCATTGAAGCTTTCATACAAGGCCGTCGTGATACTAATCACAATCGAAAAGCCGAAAACACCAAGTGCAATGATTAAGGCTACCCATCTTTTCGCATTCATTTCTTTCTCCTCCTTTTTGTCTCACTTCGTTCATACGAATACACACATGAAATGTTTCACAGGAACTGTGGTTTTTTTACATTTCATTTCAACATATGATAGCACCGATGTGAAATGACGATCAACTTTACATCTTCTATCATTTGCTCATCATGACGAAAAATTGGTTATTTTATCCTCTTCCTACATCTAATAGATCAGATCATTTCCACAACGAAACGCCCAGACCTCTCTAGCCTCCAAAATGAGCTATTAAATTATGCTCAAAGTCAGCGTTTTCTAATCACTTACAATGACTCATTTCTCAAATGGAAGCCTCTATCATGATGAAGCGTCTTTCTAATATTTTTACTTTCATATGAAAAAAGTGTAAAATGTGAGCAAGGGTTTTCTATGTAAGCCCTTTACTACTCGAAATCTATTTTTGACAACAAAGGGGAGAACGTCAATGACAGACAATCGTCGCAATGTATTTTTCTTTTACAAAAAAGATCATGAATTGGATGGACACATTTCTTCTCTGGAGAAGCTCGCTACTGATCAAGGCTTTCACGTCGTAAAGCGTGCAGAAGATGCCCATATCATTGCTTCAATTGGTGGAGATGGTACATTTCTTCAAGCGGTTCGCAAAACGAACTTCCGGGATGACTGCTTGTATGTAGGGGTATCAAAAACAGAGAATTCGCACCTATACTGCGATTTTTCGTTAGAACATTTTGATAAAATGATTGATGCCATGAACACTGAACAGATTGAAGTGAGAAAATATCCGATCATCGATGTAAGCGTTGACAGTACAAACCAGTTCCATTGCTTAAACGAACTGTCGATCCGCTCTAGCATCATTAAAACATTTGTCATCGATGTGTATATAGATGATTTCCATTTTGAAACCTTTAGAGGCGACGGGATGATTATTTCCACTCCAACCGGTTCAACGGCCTACAATAAATCTGTCAACGGCGCCGTGGTGGATCCGATGCTTCCGTGTATGCAAGTAACCGAGCTGGCATCGCTGAATAACAACTCATACCGTACACTTGGAGCTCCTTTCATTTTAAGCAGTGACCGCAAGCTGACACTAAAGGTTGTTCAGGACGGTAACGACCATCCGATTATCGGTCTTGATAACGAAGCGCTAGGTACAAAACATGTCAAACAAATTGATATTGGCCTTTCTGGTAAAGTGATCAAAACGGTCAAATTAAAAGATAACTCCTATTGGGAAAAAGTAAAACGCAGATTCCTTTAATCAAAAAGCTCCTTTACGGGGCTTTTGTTTTCTTTTCAGCGTGATAGAAAACCTTTGAAGTCTAGGAAGAGTGAGCACCGGAACGGAGCGAATTTGACATTCGTGAGTACCGGAGCGCAAATCTGACACCGAATGCGAGGGTTTGTCTACACGCTGAAAGCTCCTTTACGGGGCTTTTTTTCATGTCTTTTCATTCACGGTCATGATTATGGTATGATGTCACAAGTATGAATGTACGAAAAGGAGAACACGATGACATTACAACAATTTGATCAATATCCATTAAGCGATGATTTAAAACAAGCGCTAAAAGCACTTCACTTCCATACACCTACACCTGTTCAGCACGAGACCTTATCCGTTGCTTTTTCAAAACAGGATCTGATCGTCAAATCTCAAACTGGCAGCGGCAAGACGGCAGCCTATGGTCTGCCGATTTGTGAAATGGTCGATTGGGCTGAAAATAAACCTCAAGCCCTCATCCTCGTTCCAACGCGAGAACTTGCCATGCAGGTCAAACAGGATCTCACAAGTCTTGGACGATTGAAACGAATTAAAGCCGCAGCCATTTATGGAAAAGCCCCTTTTCAAGCTCAAAAAGTAGAGCTTGCACAAAAAAACCACATTGTGTGCGGAACACCGGGACGAGTCTTGGATCACCTTGAGAAAGGTACTCTTTCCTTAGAAAACCTTAAATTTTTTGTATTAGATGAAGCGGATGAAATGCTGAACATGGGTTTTATTGATCAAGTCTCTTCTATTATTCAGTATCTGCCGCCAAAGCGCATGTCAATGCTGTTTTCAGCGACCATGTCTGATGAGATGAAGAAATTAAGTGAACAGTTTTTATATTCACCAAAAGTAATTGAAATTGCACGGGAAGAAACGTCTGTACCACAAATCACTCACACCGTGATTGAAACGGAGGAAGAAGCGAAATTCTCTCTTCTTCAGCGTACGATCGTGATTGAAAACCCAGATAGCTGCATTATTTTCTGTAATACACAGGACCGAGTGAACGAACTCACAATGAAGCTGGATGAATGGGATGTGCCTTGTGACAAAATTCACGGAGGCATGAGGCAGGAAGACCGCTTTGCTGTCATGGATGAATTCAAAAACGGGGAATTCCGTTATTTGATCGCAACCGATATAGCAGCCCGAGGAATTGATGTCAGTGATATGACACATGTCATTCATTACGACCTACCTTATGAAAAAGAACGCTATATTCATCGGACCGGAAGAACTGGCAGAGCGGGTAAAAGCGGGAAAACGATTGCGTTTATGACAAGGCACGGGCAGCAGCTCATTGAAGAATTAAAGCAGGAAGCTGGCATTCATTTTCAGACTCAGCCTTATCCTACAAAAGAAGACGCAGAACAGCATGTAGAAAGCTTTGAAGAAAAGATTGAAACGCCGATTCAAAAGGAAAATAAACAAGCTGGCGTTGAAAAGGATATTATGAAGCTTTATTTTAACGGTGGGAAGAAAAAGAAGCTGCGGGCTGTTGATTTCGTTGGGACCATTGCCAAAATAGAAGGCGTTGCCTTTGATGACATTGGGATTATTACCATTCAAGATACGAAAACATACGTCGATATTTTAAACGGCAAAGGCCCTCTTGTGCTGAACGCCATGCGCCACACAACGATTAAAGGCAAGCAGTTAAAAGTACATGAAGCACGTGCATAAAAAGTGAAGGCTAAGCGCCTTTACTTTTTTTATTTAAAATAAAATAAGCTTACAACCCTTGAACCATCAGCCTTCCCCGCATCCAACATGACAAATGTCATATTGAATACATGATGGGTGCTACTATGAGCATGACACCTTTCCTTCTATACTTTGAAGTAGAAAGAAACGGAAAGGACTTGAACGTTCATGACGACTTCAACAAACACACAGCAGCAAGCCACTTTAAGAAAACAAGTTGGCCAATTCTCTGGTGCTAATTCGAAAAAAAGTATCATTCAACTCTTTAATACATTCATTCCATTTTTGGGGCTTTGGTTTCTTGCCTATTATAGCCTGAACATCTCCTACCTTTTAACCCTCTTCTTTGCGGTGATTGCAGCTGGTTTTTTAGTACGTGTCTTTATTATTTTTCACGACTGCTGCCATCAATCCTTTTTTAAACAGAAGCCGCTGAATCACCTGTTCGGTTTTGTAACGGGCGTACTCACCCTCTTCCCTTATCTTCAATGGCAAAGAGATCATTCAATTCACCATGCCACAAGCAGTAATCTAGATAAACGAGGTACTGGCGACATTTGGCTCCTGACAGTCAAAGAATATCAAGAAGCATCAGCTTGGACGAAATTTCGCTACAGATTTTATCGTAATCCTTTTGTGATGTTTATTTTAGGACCGATCTTTGTTTTTCTCTTAAAAAACCGTTTCAACGTCAAAAATGCTCGTAAAAAAGAGCGCTGGAACACGTATTTCACAAACGTGAGCATCATTGCGCTAGCAACTGCAACGTGTCTTCTTTTTGGCTGGCAGGAGTTCCTGCTTGTCCAAGGTCCAATCTTCCTGATCTCAGGATCAATCGGCGTATGGCTGTTTTATGTGCAGCATACATTTGAAGATTCTTACTTTGAAGCAGATGAACATTGGAATTATGTGCAGGCGGCAGTAGAAGGCAGTTCTTTTTACAAATTGCCAAAGCTTCTTCAATGGTTAACAGGCAATATCGGCTATCACCATGTTCATCATTTAAGTCCGAGGGTACCGAATTATCACTTGGAGCATGCACATGATCATAGTGAGCCGCTTCAAAATGTTCCAACCATCACTTTAAAAACAAGTATCGAATCAATGAAATTTAGACTTTGGGATGAAGAAACGAAAGCATTCGTTACCTTTAAAGAAGCACGGCAATCTAAGAAGATGCCCGCACCTGTCATTAAAGGAGACATTCTGAAGAAAAATGCATAATTGGTGCAAGCTCTTTCTTACTCTAGAAGGAGCTTGTTGCCATTTACAGGATGCAACCGTAAGTTGAATTTGATAAAGTAAGGAAAAGAACGAAAACGGAAAAGGTGGCACACGGATGAAAAAACAGTTTAAAATTCAAAAATTGCATGGGATTTCCCCCTATATATGGGCCATTTTTTTCATCCTGCCCTTCTATTTCATCTTAAAGACGCCTACGACTTTAGGTATTGTCATTGGCATTATTTTGAACGTGGTTTTTTTCGGAGTGTATCGTTTTGCCTTTGTCGCAAAAGGCTGGTCTTTATATGTCTTCGGTCTTTTATTGATTGCGATTTCTACAGGCTATGTGATGCTCTACAGCTATATTTATTTCGCTTTTTGTATCGCCTATTTCAACGGGCATATCAAAAGAAAAGTCCCTTTTTATATCTTATACTATATTCATCTAGGGAGCGCCGCCGTAGCAGTGAACTTTAGCTTGATTTTAAAAAAGGGATGGTTTCTCACACAAATTCCTTTTGTTGTGATCACACTTATTAGTGCCATTCTGCTCCCTCTCAGCATTCGAAGCCGAAAAGAACGTGAACGCCTTGAAGAGAAATTAGAAAATGCCAATGAACGGATCGCCGATCTTGTCAAACTTGAAGAAAGACAGCGCATTGCTCGTGACCTGCATGATACACTTGGACAAAAACTCTCTCTTATTGGTTTAAAGAGTGACCTTGCCCGTAAGCTCGTGTATAAAGATCCTGAACAGGCTCGTGCCGAACTAAAGAGTGTTCAGCAGACAGCTAGAACGTCTCTAAATGAAGTGCGGAAAATTGTTTCTTCCATGAAAGGTATTCGGATCAAAGATGAGATATTGAACATCAAGCAAATCCTTGAAGCCGCCGATATTGACATGATTTATGATGAAAAGGAAGCGCCGAAACACATCTCTCTTCTGAACGAAAACATTGTGAGCATGTGCATCAAAGAAGCCGTAACGAATGTCGTCAAACATAGCGATGCCACTGTCTGTCAAATCACCATTCATCAAAAGTCAAAGGAAGTTGTCATTACAGTTGAGGATAACGGCACATTTAAAGGCGGTGATCCATCCTCTCAAACGAAGGGACATGGCCTTTTAGGGATTAGAGAAAGATTGGAATTTGCAAATGGACGCCTGCACATTGAAACAAAAGACGGGACGAAGCTGATCATGAGTATTCCAAATGATTCAGCAGCGAAAGATAAGGAGGAAATAAAATGATTAACATCTTTATCGCAGAGGATCAGCAAATGCTGCTTGGTGCTCTTGGGTCGCTTCTCGATTTAGAAGACGATATGACCGTTGTTGGAAAAGGGACAAACGGCCAGGACGCCATTGATTTTGCTCAAAAACATCCGGTCGATATTTGTTTAATGGATATTGAAATGCCAGGAAAATCTGGTCTCGATGCCGCTGAAGAACTCAAAAAGTCTGATGTGAAGATCATCATTTTAACAACCTTTGCCCGTTCTGGCTATTTTCAAAGAGCACTGAAAGCTGGCGTTAGCGGCTACATGTTAAAAGACAGCCCAAGCGAAGATTTGGCAAGTGCCATCCGCAACGTGATGAAAGGGAAAAAGGTGTACGCCCCTGAATTAATGGAAGACTTGTACAGCGACGAAAATCCTTTAACTGAACGAGAAAAGTCTGTTCTAGAACTCGTCGCAGACGGAAAAAACACAAAAGAAATCGCCAAGGAACTCAGCATAAAAAGCGGCACTGTCCGAAACTACATATCCGTTATTTTAGATAAACTAGAAGTCAAAAACCGAATTGAAGCCATCACTCGTTCCAAAGAAAAAGGCTGGTTTAAATAAGAAAAAAGATCAGGTCAGACACTGCCTTGATCTTTTTTTCTTTTTATCAGAATTCCTCTATCCACTGCTAAAATATCATTGACAACAAACCTCACTTCTATGGTATGATATCTGAGTGATAATAATTATCATTATCACTCATACAACCAAATACACGGCTGATGTGCCGATTTCAAAGGAGTTTACATTCATGAAGAAAATATTGTTCCCTCTGATGCTCATCTTCGTACTTGCGTTGAGCGCATGTGGCAATAGCAGCAACTCTTCCTCAAATAAAGGAAAGCAATCAACGTCATCGGACACGATTACATATCAATCTGAAAATGGACCTGTGAAGCTGCCAGCAAATCCAAAACGTGTTGTTGTTCTCGCCTCTTATACAGGAAATGTCTTGTCACTTGGTGTGAACCTTGTGGGCGTTGACTCTTGGTCAAAAAAGAATCCACGTTTCAAAAAGAAATTAAAAAATGTGGAAGAAGTATCCGATGAAAATGTAGAAAAAATCATGAAGCTAAAGCCTGATGTCATCATCGGTTTAAGCGGTGCAAAAAATGTAGAAAAACTGAAAAAAATCGCCCCTACTGTTTTATTCACGTATAACAAAGTCGATTACCTTCAGCAGCATATTGAAATTGGAAAAGTCTTAAACAAAGAAAAAGAAGCAAAAGCATGGGTCAAGGATTTCAAACAGCGTGCAGCTGAAGCTGGCAAAGAAATCAAAGCAAAAATCGGTGAAGATGCAACCGTATCTGTCTTTGAGAGCGGCACAAAAGATCTTTACGTCTTTGGAGATGCATGGGGTCGCGGAACAGAAATCCTCTACCAAGCAATGAAACTAAAAATGCCTGAAAAAGTAAAAGAAAAAGCATTAAAAGCTGGTTATTATGCGGTATCACAAGAGGTCATCCCTGAATTTGCAGGAGACTATATGATCATTAGCAAAAACAGCGAGATGGACAATTCCTATCAAAACAGTGAAATCTATAAGTCCATTCCTGCTGTGAAAAAACATCGTGTGTATGAAGCAAATGCGGAAGAGTTTTACTTTAATGACCCACTCACACTTGAATATCAATTATCATTCTTTAAAAAGCACTTTTTAGGTAAATAAACCGAAGCAAGGGATCTCTTCCCTTGCTTTTTTGCTGTCTGCTTCTAGCGGGAGTGCCTGTTTTCCGCTACAATGATGTACAAGTAATTCAAAAAGTGTGGTGCTCGTTTTGTTTAAAATTTTGCTGATTGAGGATGATACAACCCTCTTCCAAGAAATCAAAGAACGTTTAGTCAACTGGTCTTATGATGTGTATGGGATCAACAATTTTCAACAGGTCATGCAGGAGTTCACTTCCATCCAGCCTGATTTAGTCATTATTGATATTCAGCTGCCAAAGTACGATGGATTTCATTGGTGCCGGATGATTCGGCATCATTCTAATGTGCCCATCATCTTTCTTTCCTCTCGTGATCATCCTGCTGATATGGTCATGTCGATGCAGCTTGGAGCTGATGATTTTGTACAAAAGCCCTTTCACTTTGACGTTCTCATCGCCAAAGTAAGTGCTGTTCTTCGCCGAGTCCATGATTATAATGCGGAACCAGCCAACTTAAAAGTCTGGTGCGGCGCTACCCTTGATCTCGAAAATAATACAGTGACAAATGAAAACGGTGAGGTTGAATTAACAAAAAATGAGTTTTTTATTCTCAAAGAATTGATTCAACATAAAAACCATATCGTCAAAAGGGAATCTCTCATCCAAGCTTTATGGGACGATGAACGATTCGTGAGTGACAATACACTCACTGTAAACGTCAACCGCCTTAGAAAAAAACTAGACGAAATCTCCCTTGGCGCCTTCATTGAAACAAAGGTGGGTCAAGGTTATCTTGCAAAAGAAAAGGATGATCAATGATGCTGCAAGCATTTCTAAAAGAACGACGAAGCTGGATCTTGTTCTTTCTTAGTTTGCAGCTTCTCATTCTCTTTGTTGCATATTTGGATACAACGATTCCACTCGCTTCTCTTTTTTATATCGTGCTTTTGTCTACATTACTCTTCATTGTTTTTCTTTTTTTTCGTTATCGGAAAGAAACTGCTTATTACATGCAACTGAAAGAATGGGATGAAAACATAGACCATCAAATACGTCTCAAACCCTCTTCCCCCTTTGAACAAATTGTACAGGAGGCAACGTCAGAGCAAATCGACCGATACCGCCAGATGACGGCTAAGCAAAAGACTGCGCTGGAAGAAGAAAAAGATGAACTGCTCTCATGGATACACGAGGTGAAAACGCCGCTCACGGCGATGCACTTAATGATTGACCGCATAACAGAACAGCCGCTCAAATCAAATATGACATATGAATGGCTTAGAATACATTTACTCCTTGATGCACAGCTGCATCAAAGCAGGATCCAACATATTGAAAATGATTTATTTATTGAAAAACTGGATCTCCAAAACATGCTAACGAAAGAAATCAAAGCGCTCCAATCGTGGTGTATGCAAAAAGGAATTGGCTTTGACCTTTTATTAGAAGAGCGAGACGTATTAAGTGATACAAAATGGTTATCCTTTATGATCAGACAAGTGCTGACAAACGCCGTCAAGTACAGCCAATCATCTGACATTTTCATCGAAAGCAAACAAATGAACGAACAAGTGGTGCTCACCATCACAGATCAAGGCAGAGGAATTGACCCAAGAGACGTGTCCCGTATTTTTGAAAAAGGCTTTACCTCCACAAGACATCACAATGACACGGCCTCCACAGGCATGGGGCTCTATTTAACAAAAAAGGGAGCTGACGCTCTTCATATCACGATCGAGGTCAACTCCACATTAGATCAAGGGACAACTTTCACCTTTATCTTTCCGAAAAAGAATGATTTTGTGCATATTGCGAGCATGTGAACATGCAGTTCAAGAAACCCAATCTCTTCATCCAACGATGCATTGAAGAGATTGGGTTATTTTATACAGCCATATCACGCTACTTCACGGCACATTTCTCCTAGCTGTTTCCTTCTATAAATACTCATTAGCAGCCCGACTGACATCATTTCTAGAAGAATATGAGATCCCCCATAGCTCATAAAAGGCATGGAAACTCCTGATATAGGCAATAATCCAAAGTTTGTGAAAATACTTAAGATAAATTTTGCTGCAAATGTGGTTGCCAAACCAATCATTAACATCTTGCCATAAGCAGATTGAACTCGTTTCGCTGTATGAACTACTCTATAAATCAAAGTCACAAACAACATAAAAACGGCCAATCCTGCGAACCATCCGAATGAATAAATGATATACGTCAACATCCAATCAGTGTGAACATCATACAATGCGTACGGATTTATCTGAAAACCATTTGAGCTAAATTCATGAAGTGAGTATTGGTAAAAGTGGGCCATATCAGCTTGATAAAGAGAAAATAATTGAACAATGAGATAGACAATACCTGCTGCTGCAAACGGAATAAGCTGTCTCATTCTTGCATGAGATACATACATCATCGTTATGCATATGACCATAAAGGTGATGGTTGCAGAAAGAGATCCGACTATATGTAATAAAATAATGGGTAAAGTGACAATCGCTAACCCTAGCCAGGACTTGAAACCATTCTTCCAATTCCAAGATTGGTAAATGCCCGCTAACGAAATAATCATCAGAAATGGAAAAATTTCAGTCAGATTGATCGATCCATTATTTAAGCTTAAAAAGAGAATACCGTTCACTCTTGTCCCAATCATCATTGTAAGAATCAGCATTCCAATCGTTCCTATATATAAATGCCATGAATAGGGTAAAAAGCGCCGATAATCAAAAGCAAACAGCCCAAACATCAACGCAAGACCAAATACATAGTAAATGAGACTTTTATAAAAGATATTCGTGTCTTGAAAATGAAGTAAATGAGAATGAAACTGAAAATAATACATCACAAACAGCCCAAATGAACAAGTAGCTAGTACAAGAAGTATCGTTTTAAAGTCCACTTGAGTTTTGTGTGTTTCATGGAGCTGCATTCCGAGTATGGCTGCATCTCCAATTTGATCGAGCGCTTGATTTACCGCCTCTTCTTCTGACATGCCCGCACTGACCGCTTCCTCTTTCAGTGTGTATAAATGATCACGAAGCTCAAGCTTTATACTTGCATGTACGTCTTTATTTTTGATTCGTTTACACACATTTTTGATATATTGTTCAAATTTTTTCTCTAGTCCCATACGACTTTCTCCCCATTCAAAACGCCATCTACTGCATCTTTGAAGACATTCCATTCTTCTTTCTTTTCTTTCATAAACGCTTTGCCCTGTTCATTAATCTTGTAATACTTCCTTTTTCGATTGCCATTCCCTTCGCCCCAGTAAGACACAATGAATCCTTTCCCCTCCAAAGTGTGCAAAATAGGATAAATGGTTCCCTCTTTGAAGCTAAAAATCCCTTCGGATTTCGACTCTAATTGCTTAATCATTTCATATCCATACATTGGTTTTTCACTTAACAAGCTTAAAATAAGGGTAGCAGTACTCCCCTTTAGAAGCTCTTTACTCACTTTCATCCATTGTCACCTCTAATACATAGATTTACTATGCATATATTTGATATGCATATCTTACATGAAATCACATACTCTGTAAAGGTTCATCAGAAAAAAACAAGAAATTTGATACATCATCGCGAAAAACAGATAAAATAATTGAATAACAATCTGAATTCTACATAAGGCTTTGACATATAAAACAAGCATGTGACAACAATGTCACATGCACGTCTGTTTTGTTCGCCAAATCGCAGGAAGTCTGGTCAGCTTCTTTTTATACTAGAGATATCAATTAAATAAAAAAGGGGTTCGACAGATGAACATTTTAGAAGCTCGCAAGTTATATAAAAGCTATGGAAATAAATTCAATAAACAAGAGGTGCTGAAAGGCATTGATTTGACGATAGAAGCTGGAGAATTTGTCAGCATCATGGGGCCATCAGGCTCGGGGAAAACGACCCTTTTGAACGTATTGTCATCGATTGATCATGTGTCCAGCGGATCGATTCGGATCGCAGATGCAGAAATGACGCAAATGAAAGATCAGCAGCTCGCTGAATTTAGAAAGAAACAGCTTGGCTTTGTTTTTCAGGATTATAACTTACTTGATACACTCACGGTTAAAGAGAACATCCTCTTGCCATTATCCATCTCCAAAACGCCTAAAAAAGAAGCTTTTGAACGCTTTCAACAGCTTGCAGAGGATATGGGGATTTATGAACTAAGAGACAAATATCCAAATGAACTGTCTGGTGGACAAAAGCAACGGACATCTGCGGTACGTGCCTTTATTCACGAACCAAGCCTTATTTTTGCCGATGAACCAACCGGAGCACTTGATTCCAAATCTGCGTCTGACTTACTGAACAAGCTGCAAGAATTCAATCACAAGCGCAAAGCAACCATTGTCATGGTGACGCATGACCCTGTTGCAGCCAGTTATTCAAGACGAGTGATTTTTATCAAAGATGGACAGATCTATACACAATTGAATAAAGGCGCACTAGAGAGAAAGATGTTTTTCGAGGATATTATGAAAACGCAAGGTGTTTTAGGCGGTGTGAAGCATGAACATTAATCAGCTCGTCTTCCGCAATCTGAAGAAAAACTTAAAAAATTACTATTTATACGTGTTTGCACTTGTATTTAGTGTGGCGCTCTATTTTTCCTTTGTCACCTTGCAGTATTCACCAGCACTTGATGATGTGAAAGGGTCTATTAAAGGCGGTGCATCCATTAAAGCCGCTTCTATTCTGCTGATCGCCATCGTCGGCATCTTCCTTTTATATGCAAATAGCATTTTCATCAAACGTAGAGGAAAAGAAATCGGTCTCTTGCAGCTCATTGGAATGACGAAACAAAAAATTTCCAAGCTGCTCCATGCAGAAAATTTTATCCTCTATATGATTTCGATGGCTATTGGAATATTGGCCGGATTTATCGGTTCAAAGCTGATGCTGATGGTTCTATTTAAAGTGACAGGTGTTCATGCAATTGCCAATCTTCATTTTTCTGGCACGGCTCTTCTGCAAACAATCATCGTGTTTCTCTTGATTTATGTTGTCATCATGCTAAGAAATAGACGTTTTATTCAAAAGCAAACGATCTTAGCTTTGTTTAGAACAACCTCTTCTACAGAGCAGCGTATTAAAAAAATCTCTGTCTTTGAAATCATCATCGGGGTTCTAGGCATTGCCTTTATCAGCTCAGGCTATTACATTTCTTCTCAGCTTTTTAGTGGCTCATACACATCGATGTTTTCGTTATCTTTAGCCATGATCTATATTTTAGCTTCTGTCATTATTGGTACTTTCCTGTTCTATAAAGGCTCTGTTTCATTTATTGCCAATATCGTACGAAAAAGAAAAAATGGCTATCTTGCCATTCATGAAGTCTTGTCTTTATCGTCGATCATGTTCCGTTTAAAATCAAATGCATTGCTGTTAACGATTATTACTACCGTATCTGCACTTGCCATCGGTTTGTTATCACTCAGCTATATCTCCTACTACTCAGCAGAAAAAACAGCTGAACAGCAAATTCCAGCACATTTTGTCATGGGATCAGAGAAAGATGCTGGCACATTCACTCGCGCACTTTCTGATCAGCATATTGCCTATGAGAAAAAGCAGTTCGAGGTCATTCAAGCCGATTTTGATGCAAATCAGATCATGGATACAAAGTTAAGCAGTGTGAATAAAGCTCCAGGAGTTCTGACACTACCTGTAATCAGCGAGAAAAACGTACCAAATATTCATGTGGAGAACAACGAAGTCATGCTAAGCGGCTACAATGATTTATTGAAAAAATTCATGCCGATTAAAAGCTCTGGTGATGTGAAACTTTTAATAAAAAAACCAATTGATTTAAAAGTAATTGATATGAAAAAGGATCATTTAATCTCTTACCAGTTTACTTTTGGCGGCCTACCTGTTGCTGTCGTCAGTCAAAACGTCTTTGAGCAGCTTGATCAAAACAAAGACCCTAAGCTGCAGCGTGAGAATAACCAATATATTGCGATCAATATAAAAGATGAAGGAAAAGTTGAACAAGCCAATGACGTCTTTATGTCTGCGAAATTGAGTGATGAAAGTATGTCTAGATTTGCTACCACTCAGCAGCAAAAACAAACCATCGGACTGATGATGTTTGTAGTTGGATTTTTAGGCCTCAGCTTCCTTGTGACATCAGGCTGTATTTTATACTTCAAACAGATGAATGAGAGCGAAGAGGAACAAAGCTCATACACGATTCTGCGTAAGCTTGGTTTTACGGAGACAGATCTCTTAAAAGGCATTCGGCTCAAACAGCTTTTCAACTTTGGCATTCCGCTTCTCGTCGGGCTCTTGCACAGCTACTTTGCTGTACAATCTGGCTGGTTTTTATTTGGCAGCGAACTGTGGACACCTATGCTGATTGTCATGGCGATTTATACCGTTTTATACTCCGTCTTCGGATTCCTATCTGTCCAATATTATAAAAAAGTCATTAAAGAATCGTTGTAAAGTATTCCCCATAGGCAGTGGCCTATGGGGATATTGCACGTCATTTTGTTGATTCAAACTGATGCGATAAAATATGATCTCTTGCCGCATAAGCTTTTTGTTTGATCTCTTCTACGTTCACTCCAACTAGCTTCCCATTTTGTTTCACTGCTTTTCCAGCCACATAGACAGAATCAACATTTGAAGGGTGTGCCGTTTGCACAACTGCCCCAGCTGGATCTGTCATCGGAAGAAGATTCATGCTTGTCCGATCGATCAAGATAAAATCAGCTTCTTTTCCAGGTGTGAGTGAGCCGATTTTGTCATCAAGCTTCAAGGCACGAGCCCCGTTTATTGTGGCTGCTTCAAGCATTTGCTGTGCAGACAATCCAAGTTCAGGTCCTGGCATCGTCCCTTCCATCAATAAAGATTGATTTTGAATCGCCCGCTCCGCCTGTAGTCCGAATTTCATTTGGGTAAATAAATCTCCGCCTGTCGCTGTCACCACATCTACACCAAGCGTTGGCAGAACGCCATTTTCAATGGCGAGCCCTGTGACAGGATATCCGTGTCCCATCATCATTTCAATCTCAGGTGTAATTGAGATAGAGCTTCCGCTGTCAGCTAACATCTTCATTTGATCTGCATCAATTGCATTGATATGCACCATATTCAAATCAGGCCCGAGCAGCCCTGCTTGATGAAGCCGCTCAATCGATCGATCCGCCGCTCCCCAATTTCCAAAGCCAATGTGCATACTGCATAATGCATCTAGTGATCTCGCTGTTTCAATTTCAAAGACGGTCGTCTCCCATGAAGAAAATTCAGGTCCACGAATGGCAAGTCCCATCGTCAACAGCTGATCCGATGATTGAAAATGTTTTTGTTTCACGCGGGCTGCGTCTTCCATATTCGTGAGCGTACTCTCTCTGTCCCAATACGCTGCATCTCCAGAGGTACCAAAACCAAAGACCGCTCGAATACCCGCATCTTTTAAACCTCCAATGAGTTCTTCTGTATGATCCATAGAATTGATCATCGTCCAGTCGAAAAACGTGGTTACTCCTGCATCTAATGCCTCTAATGCGCCTAAATAATTAGCAATTCGATCATCTGATGGACGTCTCATCGCCCCATAGTTGCCATAATAAATTTTGCTCAAATACGTTTGCAAAGACCAATCTGTTCCGATTCCCCGTATGACAGACTGCCACACATGACGATGGGTATCCACAAGCCCTGGCATGATGACCATGTCAGACGCATCAACAACATCAGCACCGCTTACTTCAATCGAAGGTCCGACTTCTAAAATATGTGCCCCTTCAATTAATAGATCTCCCTTCTCCAGAAAACCTAAAGATGGATCAAGTGTGATAAGAGCCGCATCTTTAAACAATGTTTTCTTCATCCATATCCCCCTTTTCAAATAAAGAGAATGAGTCACTCACTCTCTCTGTCATTTTAAGACATAACAGGTTCAAATTAGAAGAAAAGTGACTCAAGGAATGTGGTTTTATGAGCTGATATTCCGAAAATAGTTGTATATCCGTTTTAATTTCACGTCATGCTTCCCTTTCGGACTTTCCATCATGCCAAATTCAAAGAACTTCACCGGTTTAATCCCGACATATTGTAAAAGAGCTCGTTTCATTAACACCTTGTGGGCATTTTGCAAAAAGAAGAAAGGGTAGTGGGTCGGTCCTTGCATTGTCGATACACATACAGCCCTCTTTCCTTTTAACAAGCCTTCTGGAAGCAGCCCGCCTGTTTGACGGTAAGCAAAATTCGCTGCAAACATGCGATCAATAAAACCAAGTAGCATGGCTGGCGGCCGCCCCCACCAAATCGGATAAACAAACACGATGTTGTCTGCCCATTTGATTTTCTCTTGATATTCTTGAATCTCAGGGTCCTTATGCATATCACGTCTTTTTTTCTCTTCATTAAAAATAAGTACAGGGTCAAATTTGTCTTGGTATAAATCTATGATTCTCACTTCTTGAACGTTTGGATTTTCTTCACTGCCCTTTAGGATTTCTTTTAAAAAAGCACCATTTAAACTATTGTGATGGGGGTGAGTATAAATAATGAGTACATTCATGGCTTGGCTCCTTTAGTTATCATTTGATAATAAAAAGCATACACCCCTCTCATTTAGTTGTCAAATGATAATTGTTTTTCGATAACAAATTTGGTATGGTACGTAGGAGGTGAAAAATGATGAAAAACCCCCATTTTTTCAAAGAGTTTGTCACATTTGCTTCTACTTTTTCTGAGCTGAAACATGCTATGATGAGCAAGATCAAACCATCTGATCTAACCACTCTACAATATTTGATTCTGGAGCAGTTAGCCGTCAGTGAGCCGCTAACACCTAGTGAAATCGCCGATTGTCAGCACATGTCTCTTCCGAATGTCAGCAGAGAATTGAAAAAGCTTCACGAAAAACAATTCATTGATAGACAAGAAGATAAAGATGACAAGCGAAAACATGTCATTATGCTATCTAAAAAAGGCCGTGCGTGTATGGACAAAGCATTTCAACAAATTGAATCCATGCTCATGGACAGCCTTTCTTCCTCTGACCAAAATCAAATGGATGATATCGTACAAGCTCTCCGTCTATTAAATCAAACCATCTTCAAAAAATGATCGAATGAAAAAAGCATGAGCGTATCGCTCATGCAAATGATTTTTGAACACATTAGTAAAGAGATGCTAAAAGATACGTGATGAAACCTACTATTGGAATAATCGGGATCATCAGCTTCAATGTTTTATTCGTATTCTTATATAAATTCCACAACAAGACTGGTACACAAAACGTCAATGTATCAAAGACAGCAAGCACTGCCCCTTTACGCTGTTCTTTATGAGCCATTTGAAAACCTCCACATCCAATAAAATACATTTTTATAGTGTAGCATACATTCTATTTTGATCATTTCCTCCAGGTAATTGAATCGTCAGCAGGTCTGATAAAAATGAACAGGATGTAACTGAAGCTTCTCCCGAGATAGTAGACAATAAAAAAGCGCCAGATGTTTTCCATCCAACGCTTTTTCCCATGACATGTTCAGCACTCATTTTCATGCATCACGTCTCTTTTGCTCTATGTATCCTTTATCCAATAAGCTGATAGGCGATATATAACGCAACTAGCCAGATCATGACCGCAGAGGCTTTATTGATCCGGTTCATCCACTTGCCGTTTGTATCTAGCTTTCCTAACATTTTTCCGAGAAAGGCAAGACCCATAAACCATAACCACGAGACAATGATACAGGCTGCGGTAAATGCCACCTTTTCCGCCCCATGATATTGAAGAGAGTTCGTTCCTATCACTCCTATTGTATCGAGAATCGCGTGAGGATTTAAAAGTGAGACGGAACAAGCAAATATGATTTGTTTTCTCACAGGCATCAGGTCTATCTTTTCTTGATTACCTGTTGCGGAGCTCGTGTTCCAAACTGACCACCCCATATAAAGTAAAAAGAAAAATCCAATGATAAAAAGACCCATTTGCAAGATAGGAATGGTGAGTACAACAACCGAAACCCCAATGACAGCTAAAGTAATTAAAAGTGTGTCGCAGAGAGCAGCTGTAATGACCACAGGCAGTACACGATATAATCGCGGCTGAAGGGCTCCTTGCTGAAATACAAATACATTTTGTGCGCCCAAAGGTAAAATAAGACCAAAGGCAAGCACAATCCCATGAATTATCGCAATCGACATTTTCAGAACATTCTCCTTTTCAAGTCATCCTTACACATTTTAACATAAAACATCATGAACGAATTTTACATATTTGATTTGTCCAATAAAAAAAGCGCTGGATGATTTTCCATCCAGACGCTTATTGTTTCTACTGTTATGATGATTTTCGTGCAAGCTCTCTTTCTCTCAGCTCGACACGTCGAATTTTCGCTGACGGAGTTTTTGGTAGCTCGTCAATGAATTCGATTTCTCTTGGATATTTGTACGGTGCTGTTGTATTTTTCACGTGTGTTTGCAGCTCTTTAATCAGCTCATCGCTTTGTGCAGATGCATCACGCAGGACGACGTATGCTTTCACGATTGATCCTCTGATTTCATCTGGACTTGCCACAACCGCACATTCTTTCACTGCTGGGTGTTTAATCAGCGCATCTTCGACTTCAAATGGACCAATTGTATAACCTGAGCTGACAATGATGTCATCCCTGCGGCTTTCAAACCAAAAATACCCGTCCTCATCTTTTTTCGCACGGTCACCGGTAATAAAGTAATCCCCGCGGCGCTGCGCCTTTGTACGCTCTGCATCTTTGTAGTATTCCTTGAATAAAGCCGGCGTTTCAAGATGAACGGCAATGTCACCTATTTCTCCTGGAGCACAGATCTGGCCATTCTCATCAATGATCTCTACTTCATTGCCAGGTGTTGGTTTGCCCATGCTGCCTGGCTTGATGTCCATTCCTTTCAGCACCCCGACTAGCAGCGTGCTTTCTGTTTGCCCGTAACCATCTCGCACTTCGATATCGAAATGCTTTTTGAACGTATCGATAACTTCACGGTTGAGCGGCTCTCCCGCAGAAACAGCACTATGCAATGTTGGTAGCTCGTACTGACTGAGGTCATCCACTTTTGCCATAAATCGATATTCTGTTGGTGTACAGCATAGAACATTGATTTCATTTTTTTGAAGCAGCTCTAAGTACGTATTCGGATTAAATTTACCTCCATAAACAAAACCTTCTGCTCCGCTTCCTAAAACAGATAAGAGAGGACTCCACACCCATTTTTGCCAGCCTGGTCCTGCTGTTGCCCATACTTTATCCCCTTCATTAATGGAGAGCCATGCTTTGGCCGCAGTACGTAAATGTGCATACGCCCAGCCATGTGTATGAACAACCCCTTTTGGGTTACCTGTTGTGCCTGATGTATAAGAGAGAAACGCCATGTCTGTACGTGTTGTGTCTGCCAATTTCAACTCGCTTGACTGCTCTTCCTTTTGCGCAACAATGTTTGTCCAGCCATGATCATTCTCACCAATCGAGAATGTTTTGAAATCTTTTGGCTGGTTGGTTCCTTCAAACGATTGAATGAATGATGCGTAAACAATCGCTCCTTTTGCTTCTGCATGCTCAATTCGGTAATCTATATCTTTAGCGCGAAGCATTTCTGAACAAGGAATCACAACCATTCCTGTTTTTAAAATGGCTAAATAAATGCTGTATGCCTCTAGCATACGAGGCACCATCACAATGATTTTATCGCCTTTTTTAAAGCCTGCATTTAATAGAACATGACCAATTTTATTCGCCTCTTCCACTAATGCTGCATATGTCACATGCGCTTCATGGCCATTACCGTCCTGCCAGTGCAGGGCGATTTTCTCCTGGTCATGACTGAACGCTTCAATCTCACTGACTAAGTTATATTGTTCTGGTGCAATTAAGTCTTCTCTTTTCATGGTACAGCTCCTTTTAGCCTCTTTCTATGAAACGAATCATGTTTCAATTTACCTATTCTAACACTCATAACTGAAAAATGCTTGAATTAGGACCTACTCCTAGTATTATGCCATAATTTTTTCATTTCGTCTTCTTTTTTAAAAATATTCTAACAATTTATGTACAAAAAAAGAGCGGGAATGAACCCGCTCATAAGCCATAGCTTTTTAATTGTGTGTCTTAGAAAGATCCGCCACCCATATGTTGTTGAGCGTAAGATACAAGACGCTTAGTGATTTCTCCACCAACTGATCCGTTAGCGCGAGCTGTTGTTTCTGGTCCAAGGTTTACGCCAAATTCTGAAGCGATTTCGTACTTCATTTGGTCGATCGCTTGTGCAGCGCCTGGAACGACTAATTGATTAGAACTGCTTTGTCTGTTTTGTTGAGCCATGTGTTCTCACCTCCTTGTGAATATAGAATGTGTAGAAACACATGACTTCATGCGATTGATTTTATGGTAATTATTATGAAATTTTTTATTTAGAATAAATCAGCGAATTTGTCAGCTGCTTTCTTTTCATTTGTGACAACGATTGTTTCGATCTGCTCCACTGCCTCGTCAAGCATTGGCTCGAATTCAGCAAAGCTTTCGTAGCGTTCTACTTTTTCAAGCTTTGGTTTTGTTTTTGGAGATGGCGGCGTAAAGATCGTGCAACAATCCTCAAATGGCTGAATGCTTGTCTCATATGTGCCAATTCTTCTCGCTTCTTCGATAATGTCATTCTTATCCACGGCAATTAGCGGGCGAATGATCGGTGTGTTTGTGACATGATTAATGGCATACATGCTTTCAAGTGTCTGACTTGCCACTTGACCAAGGCTTTCACCTGTAATAATGGCAAGCGCATCACGCTTGGCTCTTATTTTATCTGCAATTTTGAGCATCATTCTTCTCGTTGAAGTCATCGTATAGTTTTCTGGTACTTGTTTGTGAATGAGCTCTTGGATTTTTGTAAAAGGAACGATGTGAAGCTTGACTTCGCCTCCATAGGCAGCTAAGCATTCCGCTAGATCAATGACCTTTTGCTTGGCACGTTCACTTGTATAAGGTGGGCTAAAGAAATGAACAGCTTCAATTTGAATGCCTCGCTTCATTGCCTGATAGCCGGCCACTGGGCTGTCAAAGCCGCCAGAGAGCATCAGCATCGCTCTTCCGCTTGAACCCACTGGCAGTCCGCCTGCACCTTTTACATCTTTAAATGTAATGTACGTCGCATGTTCTCTTATTTCAATTCGCAAGTGAACATCTGGCTGTTTCACATTAACGGTTAAGTTGTCTGTATTCCTTAGAACATGTCCACCAATTTCTCGGTTCATTTCATTTGAATCAAGCTCAAATTGTTTATAAGAGCGTTTCGTTGAGACCTTAAATGTATTTCCTTGTTCATACACTTCCTGAACCGCTGAGAGTGCCGCTTCTTTGATGGCATCAAGATTTGTCTCACATTTTACAGCCAGGCTAAAGCTTTGAATGCCAAATACACCTTTAAGCTGTTCTGAAATCGGTTCAGGGTCTTCTCCGTTTAGCATGATCGTAATGCGGTCTCTATCAGATGCATACTTTAATGCTTCAAAGTCTTTTAATACAAACCGGATATGCTGTCTTAGTTTTTCGATAAATTTCTTTCTATTTTTCCCTTTTGTTGAAATCTCACCAAAACGGACTAAAATATGGTCATACTTCATGTTGTTATCTCATTCCTTTTAATTTTTTCACACTTTGTGCGATCGATGTGATGATTTGCGGCGCTAGCTCTGGTCCTTGTCCATATGTCAAACTGATTCTCATGCTGCTTTTGGCTGCTTCTTCTGATTTTCCCATCGCCAGCAGGACACGGCTTGGTTCCTTTTTCTTAGCAGAACAAGCAGACGTTGTTGAAACGTAAATGCCTTCTTTTTCGAGCATATGCAGCAGGACTTCAATTTGAATACCTGGCACTGAAAAATTCACAATGTGCGGTGCACTATGCGTCAGCGGTGTGTTTATGACGACGCCTTCTATCTTTCCAAGCTGCTGCTCTAGCTCCTTTTTTAAAGCGATCATCTCATCATGATGCTTGTTTAAATGTTCAAATGATTGCTTTATGGCTTTTGCTAAGCTGACAGCTCCAGCAGGGTTCTCAGTCCCTGAGCGAAGGCCAAGTTCTTGCTCTCCTCCTGTGATAAAAGGTGCAAGTACGATCTCTTTCTTTAAAAAGAGGGCACCTGTTCCCTTCAGGCCGTGAATCTTGTGGCCAGACATCGTTAAAAGATCAATATCCATCTCTTTAGGCAGCGGAACCTTGCCAATTCCTTGTACGCCGTCGACATGAAAAATCGCTTCTTTGGCATACTTCCGAATGATGCTGGCCGCTTCCTCTATCGGCTGAATCGCGCCTGTTTCATTGTTTACATGCATGAGACTGACAAGCACTGTATCAGGGCGAAGCACTTCTTTTAAATGCGTCATATCTGCACGGCCATGCTCATTTACTTGAATATAGGAAATATCAAAGCCAAATAATGTTTTCAGCTGTTCAAACGATTCAATGACAGATGGATGCTCAATCGCTGTTGTGACAATATGTCTGCCTCGGTTCATCTTGGCAAGAGCAGCCCCTTTGATGGCAATGTTATTTGCTTCTGTTGCACCTGAAGTAAAAATAATCTCATATTGTGTAAAACCTGTATAGTGAAGGATTTGTTTTCGCGTTTCACTTAATAGACGGCTCGCATCAATTCCAAGTTGATGCAGCGAAGACGGATTCCCAAAAAAACGCTCACTCACTTGCTGATGTACTTGTAAAACCTCTGGATAAGGCTTTGTTGTAGCACTATTATCAAGATAAATCATATCTTAAACTCCTTACAAAAAAACTTAAAAAATAAATGCATTTATATGTTACCATAATGAAGTCAGACAGAGAATTTTCTGAAAATGGCAGTTGACAACTTTTTATTTTCACTATATCATCCATAGTGCAATTGTCATATAAACACCTAAATTGTCAGAATATTTAAATTTGACACAATACACTGATTGAGGAGGGACTATTTTGAATAATAGTTTAAGTATAAAAGAAACATTTGCTATTGGACTAATGCTTTTTGCATTATTCTTTGGTGCAGGAAATATGATTTTCCCGCCTGTTCTTGGACAATATGCTGGTGAAAACGTATGGCTTGCCATCGGGGGATTCCTACTTACAGGCGTAGGTCTTCCACTATTAGGGGTTATTGCTGTCGCCCTTACAGGTACCGGAGCCAAAGGTCTTGCCGATAAAGCACACCCTAAATTCGGGACTATCTTTACCGTTATTCTGTATTTATCCATTGGACCATTTTTCGCCATTCCACGAACTGGTACGGTTTCGTATGAGATAGGATTAGCTCCATTTCTCTCAGGTGCCCAAGCCACTTCATGGGTACCACTATTCATCTTTACCGTAGTGTTTTTCACTATTTCATACTTGCTTGCGTTAAATCCTTCAAAGCTGGTTGATCGTATTGGTAAAATTTTGACACCGATCTTATTAACTGTTATTGCTATTATTGTCATTAAAGCCATTGCTACGCCAATGGGAATGATCGGTGCTCCAGATAAAACATATGAGGCAAATCCGCTTTTCACTGGATTTTTAGAAGGCTATAAAACAATGGATGCACTTGCTTCTATCGTATTTGGAATCGTCGTGGTGACAGCTGTTAAGGACAGAGGCATCACAGAGCGAAAATCTCTTGCAGCAGCTTGTATTAAGGCAGGACTCGTAGCAGCTGTTGGACTGGCACTCGTGTACATTTCACTTGCTTATGTGGGTGCTTCAAGTCCCGATGCCACGGGAATGGTTGGAGCAAATGATGGCGGCAAACTGCTTTCACTTTCTGCCAACTTTTTATTCGGTTCTGCTGGTAACATTGTTCTTGGCGCAGCCATTTTATTCGCTTGTTTAACGACGAGTGTTGGACTTATTTCATCTTGTGGAGAATACTTTTCAAAGCTCTTCCCAGCACTTTCTTATCGTACCGTCGTTCTAATTGTTTCTTTATTTAGCACATTCGTTGCAAACCTCGGACTGGCACAAATCATATCTCTGTCGGTGCCTGTACTCGTAGCGATCTATCCACTGGCCATTGTCATTATTTTATTATCGTTCCTTGACCGCTGGATTAACGGCAGAAGAATCATTTATATCACTTCTCTCATCTTTACTGGTTTCTTTGCCATCATTGATGGATTATTAGCTGCCGAAGTGAATCTAGGCGGATTGCCTGGCATCTTGAAATCAATTGTTCCGTTTTACGATTTAGGCATTGGCTGGATCATACCAGCTATTATCGGTGCTTTGATTGGTGTACTTATTTCCATGTTTACCAGCCCACCAAAGCAACTTGCCTCATAACATCACAAACCAAAACATCCCCTTCCAAAGAAGAAGGGGATGTTTTTTTATTGTTCTTCATATACTAAAATAGAAAAATTCATGACTTTTGTACGAAAACACATGTTGACATCAGGCGTACATCCTTTATAATTAGTGATTGTTAATGATGAACGGTTACCTAGCAACTAATTAACAGAATATTTCAACATAATAATGGAGGCTTTAAATGCAATGAAGGCAACTTTGTCGACGAAAGATACGGTTATCATAGGTTTTATGCTGTTTGCTCTATTCTTCGGCGCCGGTAATATGATTTATCCACCAGAGCTTGGGCAATATGCTGGGCAAAATGTGTGGAAAGCAATGGGCGGATTTTTATTAACAGGTGTAGGTTTACCTCTTCTAGGGATTATTGCAATCGCTTTGACAGGTCGAGATGCGAAAGGATTAGCTGATAAAGCTCACCCAGCTTTTGGAACAGCGTTTACCGTCATTTTATATTTATCTATTGGGCCACTTTTCGCTATTCCTCGTACAGGAACGGTTTCATATGAAATTGGTGCACTACCCTTTTTAGCTGGTGTACCAGCTTGGCTCTCACTTCTTTTATTTACACTGGCCTTTTTTGGTATTACGTATTATCTTGCACTAAATCCAACGAAAATTGTGGATCGTGTAGGGAAAGTGTTAACACCGATTAAATTTACGATCATTTTGATTATTATCGTCAAAGCCATTTTGACACCAATGGGCGTCATTGGCACACCTGATGTGTCCTATAGCAATGGATCATTTTTCAAAGGGTTTTTAGAAGGCTATAAAACCATGGACGCTCTTGCATCTATTGTGTTTGGGGTTGTTGTCATCAACGCCATTAAAGGACGTGGTGTAACAAGTAAAAAAGCACTCACATCTGCTTGTATCAAAGCAGGCCTCATTGCAGCTTGCGGATTAACATTTGTTTATCTATCACTTGCTTATTTAGGCGCTTCAAGTACACACGCGATTGGTTTTGTTGGAGATGGTAGTAAAATCTTGGCTCAGTCTTCTCAATTTCTTTTTGGCAGTTTAGGTAATATTGTGTTAGGCGCGGCGATTACGGTTGCCTGTTTAACCACAAGTATCGGTCTCGTGACATCGTGCGGAGAGTATTTCTCAAATTTATTACCTAAACTTTCTTATAAAATGGTCGTTACACTCGTCACATTATTCAGTTTTATCATTTCAAATTTTGGACTTGCTCATATTATCGCTTTTTCAGTACCTGTGTTAACTGCGATTTACCCGTTAGCGATTGTGATTATCGTCTTATCACTTGCTGACAAATGGCTTGGTCATAGAAGACCTGTGTATGTCCTTACTTTGATTTTAACTGGCTGCGTCAGTCTGTTTGACGGCTTAGCAGCGGCGAAACTGCCGATTGGTCCTGTGAAAGATCTCTTTCAAACGATCTTGCCGCTATATGACCTTGGCATTGGCTGGATTGTACCTGCCATACTCGGAATCGTAATTGGATTTGTGATCTCTCTATTCACTTCTTCTGCTTCAGAAGAACGCCAAAAGCAAGCTTCATAACATGGAAAAAGCTGAAGTCCTAAAATGGACTTCAGCTTTTTTATTGATGCTGATATTCTTTTTCTTGCTGAGTTAAAAGCTTCTGGACGGCTCCAGGTGATGCTTTTTCGACAGCTGCTGCTGCCACATCAAATGAATCGTTATAATCATAGGCATAAAATCTTCGTTCTGCCTCTTTTAATTGCTCTGAAAGAATGTGGTTTTGACTTCTAAACCGGTTGCCGTATTGTATAATCCGTTCAATTTGATCCACTTTACGAAGCATGTCATGTGTTTCATCAACCACTTGTCTGACTGTTTCAGAGGCTTCTTTTAATTGCTGGTTCACTGCTAGCATATTCAGCGGCAAATTCTCTAGCTGCTCCTGCACTTGCTGAATCATCTCCTGCGCTTTTTCAGCACGGTCTTTGATGTCAGCAGGCACACCTGGAATGTTGCTTTTGTGCAGCTGGCGCACTGTATCTGTCAGCATGGTTTTAAGTTCAGCCAATGTTTCTCTTGCCTGTAATTCTTCTTTTCGTAACGATTGAAGGTGATCTTTAAACGCTTCATGAAGCGTTTTGGCTTCCTCAATAAAGGTCTCAAGCTGATTGATTTCATCCATTAATAATGTGTATGCGACATGGTCACGATCAAGCTTCTCTCGTATTTGCTTCATGAGCTTTTCAATTTCTTCTAATCGTTTTTCGAAGGCTTTCTGCTGATCCAGCTCTCCCGCTGTCAGCTTGTAGCTTTCTTTCACAAGAGTCGTTTCTGCCTTTGTCTGCGTGTGGTCTTGTTCAAGTTTTTCAAATGCTTCGGTCAGCTCAGGCATTTTGCTCTTGATTTCCTGACCTGCTTCTACTTCTGCTTCTAACTGATCATACAGCGTCTGAATCGCATCATCAATCATTTGCAGAATGCTTGATGCTTCATCTAAGTTGAGTTCATCAATCAGCAGTTTCTCCGCCCGGGTCAGCTGTTTATTCAAGTTCTCCAGCTCTTTTGTGATCTGGATGTGCTCTAGCTTGTAGCCTTTGTCTGTCATTTCTTTATAACCGTCTTTCAGCTTCGTCAGCTGACCTGGCACCGTTTGTTTGCAGTCTGCGATGAGCTTCGGTACATCATTGATATATAATTGCAGCTGATCGAGTCTGCGGTCTTGCTCAAGCAAAATTTTCCTTGCTGTCATGTAGTTTCCGTTTTCTGTCTCTTCCTCATACTGCTTGATCCCTTCCCAGGCCTCGTCCAAGTCCTGCTCCATTTTGTCATAAAGGGTGCCGTATAAATGGCTGTAAGCAAGTAGATTTTTTCGTACCGTTTGATATTGCTCTTTGACCTTCTCGATGTCTTTTCGGTTTTGCTCTTCACTTGTGACAAGGTCTGCAATCTCTTTTAAAATGTCTTCGATGTTTGAATCAGCAGCGGTGAGCAGATCTCCTATATGTGCAAGAACTTGCTTCGCTTTGGAGAATCGATATTTATCAGAATACTCCTCTGCATCATATAATAGCTCCTCTACCTTTGGAAGATGGGCTGTGACGATATCGTCCCACTCTGCACGCCATCTTTCAAAAAACTGCTCTGTTTCTCCGGTCATTTTTAAATGTTTGATTTTTGAAATTTCTTCTACAATTGATCTGTTTAAAATTTCAATTTTCCATGCTTCCAATCGGTCAATCTCTTTATATATATTTTTTCTGAGGAAATAACCGACTGAAAACAAAGCAAGCAAAATGACAATTAAACCGATGATAAACTCCATAATGAGCCCCCTTGTTGTGATCTAAGTGATGTCAGGGTAGTGTCCCGAGTAGACCTGAGAACCCTTTCGTGTCCGCTTTGCATTTGTTTTTTATAAGCAGGATTGTATTTTTCCCAATACGATCCATTCACGGTTTTATGTATGTTTTTTCAAGAAAGTCATTCAGGCTTTCTATCATTTGATCACATGTATTGATGTGACCTGTTTTTATGTATGCGGAAGCTGTCGTTTTCATTGTTATTATGATACCATGTAACCAGCATTTTTGGTCATGATTTTTCATTATTTTCGCTGATAAACATGACGTTTTTCAAAATATCGACAAGAGGTGACGACATGTTGAAACAAGATGCACATTTACATACGCCATTTTGCCCGCACGGTACGCTTGATCCTTTTCATTCTTATATTGAAAAAGCAATGAAAAAGGGATTTGATTCCATCACCTTTACCGAGCATGCCCCGCTGCCTCCTTCGTTTCGAGATCCAACGCCTGAGCAGGATAGCGCCATGAAGCTTCGAGACCTTGAAGCCTATTTGACGAAGCTGGATCAGCTGAAACAGGAATACAAAGGACAGTTAATAGTAAAAACTGGGCTTGAGGTCGACTATATCAAAGAGTATGAAGAGGAAACAAGTGCCTTTTTAGACTGTTACGGCCCTGAACTAGACGATAGCATTTTATCTGTTCACTTTCTTCCTGCTGGCAATGATTATATTTGTCTTGATTTTGATGAGCACGCCTTCAAGCAGCTGATCAGCATCTATGGCAGCACCGAACACGTCTATCAAAGCTACTATGACCAAATTCATTCTTCTATTCTATCATCTTTAGGTCCATATAAGCCAAAGAGAATCGGTCATATCACCCTTGTCCAGAAATTCAAACAACTTTTCCCATACGAAATGTCGCCAGAACTATGTCAAAGGGTCACCCTTTGTCTTGAAGAAACGGCAAAAAAAGGCATGTCCTTAGATTTTAATACATCAGGTCTTCGTAAAACATATGCCAGAAGTATCTATTTAGATCAATGGATGATTGATCTAGCAAAACAGAAAAAAATTCCGCTCATATTCGGGTCTGATGCCCATCAAGCGGAAGATCTCGGGTATGCGTATGATCAATTTGAAGACATCATGAGTTTCAGGTGAGGAACAAGTGCGGGTTCATTTGGTTCTAACAGATGATGAAGCGACCGGCTCAGTTCCTTATAGTACGTTTGATAAAAGTAAGGCTCGTTTGGGTTGATATAAAGCACCTCTGTTAAATATTGCGGCTGTAAATATGGCATCATCAGAAGTGATTTTAGCTGGATCATAAATGATGAGAGTGACAGCTGCTTACAAATCACATGGGTGCTTTTTCCTTTTTCAATGATGAGCTGAAACAAGTATTTTTCCTTTGTTAAATAGGTGGACATGATTTCCCTGATCAGCGTTGAATCAATGGTCACCTCTCGATAAACGAAACGGGTTAATTGACGATTTTCATGCTGATAAGATAAAATATCAAAAACCACATGAAGTAAACATTCTTTTGCATGACGGGTTTCCATGTGCTGGATGTGTGATTCAATCATTTGAATGTACCCTTCATAAAAATCGGATACGAGTTGCTCAAGTAGCCCTCCTTTTCCTTGAAAGTAATAAGATATATGGGCAACGTTGACGTTTGCTTCCTTCGCAATCTCACGGACAGAGGTTCCAGAAAATCCTTTTTGGTTAAAAAGTCTGATGGCAGCTTCAATAATACGATCTTTTGTTTGCACGGTTGTTGATGTTTTCATCCGCTCACCCCTCTTCATGTGTACATACTTCAAGGTGAAGGCGGAAGTTCCTTTAATCATTGCTCGACAAATCCCACATGCGAAGCGCAAGTTATGTATTTTTGAGATAGAAAGTAGGAGATTTTCATGTTTCATGTCGAAAAACAGTCTGGTGATCCATCGAAAGACTATCAATTACTCATCAAACAAGTAGAAGCGATTACGGATGGTGAACCTGATCTCATTGCCAACCTAGCCAATGCTGCGGCGCTGCTTTATCACTCGCTTCCTGAAGTCAATTGGGCAGGATTTTATTTAGCAAAAGGCGGAGAGCTTGTGCTTGGTCCATTCAACGGACTGCCCGCATGTGTACGCATTCCTTCTGGAAAAGGGGTTTGCGGTACAGCATTTGCGACAGGTGATGTACAGCGTATCGCTGATGTCCATGCATTCCCTGGTCATATTGCATGTGATGCAGCATCGCAATCTGAAATTGTGATCCCACTTAAAGTAAATGGACAAATCATTGGGGTACTCGATATTGACAGTCCAGTGAAAGATCGTTTCAATGAAGTGGATGAAACGTACTTAGTTCAATTTACAGAGGTTCTCCAAAATGCGTTATCAGCCTCTACTGATGCGTCATGATGCTTGAAAAGCAGACAATATGTCTGCTTTTTTGTTTTGCTTTCTTCCCGGATGAATGCGACCACGTTTGACATTCTCCTCTTTAAATAGGTTGACTTCTCCTATCTGGCGTCATATAATAGAGTTTGTGTGAAATATGGCAGCCTTTTTGTTCGGCTTTTTTGTATCATTTTGTTCCTTCTATATGGAGGTGCATCTTGTAACTCCCTGCTGCTGGAGCGAGGATGCATGAAAACATAATGACGGAAAAGACAAAGAACAGACGGTTTTTATTTTTCACAAATAAAAACAATAAGGAGGAGTCACATTATGGCTCGCTATACAGGTCCAAGTTGGAAGATTTCCCGCCGTTTAGGCATTTCATTAAGCGGAACAGGTAAGGAACTTGAAAAACGCCCTTACGCTCCAGGCCCACATGGTCCAGGACAACGCAAAAAACTATCTGAATACGGTTTACAATTACAAGAGAAGCAAAAGCTTCGTCACATGTACGGTGTCAACGAACGTCAATTCCGTACACTATTTGACAGAGCTGCTAAACTTCCTGGTAAACAAGGTGAAAACTTCATGATCCTTCTTGAAACTCGCCTTGACAACCTAGTATACCGTCTTGGCCTTGCTCGTACGCGCCGCCAAGCTCGTCAGCTAGTAAACCATGGTCACATCCTTGTTGATGGAAGCCGTGTAGACATCCCATCTTTCTCTGTGAAACCAGGTCAAACGATTGCTCTTCGTGAGAAATCTCAAAACCTTGCAGTTGTGAAAGAATCAGTTGAAGTGAACAACTTCGTACCTGAATACCTTACTTTCGATGCTGAAAAGCTTGAAGGAACTTTCACTCGTCTTCCAGAGCGTTCTGAATTAGCGCCTGAAATCAGCGAACAACTAATCGTTGAGTTCTACTCTCGTTAATTTCATGACTCTCTCAGAGAGTGATCAAACAAACCCTAGAGACCTTGATTGTTCAAGGATTTCTAGGGTTTTTTGTTTGGTTTTTTGTTTGGTCTTTTGTATGATACTCTCTAGCTACAAATAACTTATTTGCACACAAGAAAATTAGAACACCGATTACTCTTTACTCTTTTTCGTTTTCCTCTTACAATTACATTTACTGGATAACTCACAACTTAAAACAATAATGTAAGGAACGTTAAGGAGGAAAGCAATTTGTCGATCATTTCATTTATGTTAGCACTTATGCTCATTTCAATTGTTATCTATGCGGTTTTGAGAAAGACAAAAGTTGTCGATGAAGCGCCTGGAGCTATCGCTGAAATTCTCCTCATTTTACTCATCTTTTTTTCGATTAGTTTTGTCATCATCATTCCAAGTTCTGTACTTTATGTTGTTTCATTAGGAGTGAATTTTCTTTTTGGAGAATATATTACCTATGCATCATTTCTTTCATTATTGACCTTCTGTCTATTCGTCAGTGGGATTGTTCTTTTTTGGTCGATCTTTTTAGTATTCATTGGTAAAGGAATTTCCTCTTTGCTAAGATTTCCTCAATGGTTCACGTTTATCTTTGAATTTTTACTCTCATGGATCGTTGTGCATTTCTCAATTAAGTTTGTACTTAATATGAACATAGTCAATGTCTCCATTTGGGAGCACGGCACACTCATTTTATCTTTCTTTGTCAGCTTCTTATTTATTGGAATTGATCTTATCTACTCAAGTATTGAACAACGAAAACAGCCGCTGGATGAACAAGCAAAAAGCTCCTAGAGATGATTTCTAGGAGCTTTTGCTTGCCCAATTTGTGATCAGCTGCTCAGTTGTCAGGACAGTCGCAAATTCGTCATGCAGTGTTGCAAGTGAAAGGCGATGGATCGTTTCTGGGTCATAGTATGTACCGGTTTGATCTGTTAAACCAAAAGCGGCTGTTGCATCTGACATGAGGTATGTCTCAAAGCCTAGGTTTCCACTCATTCTTGTTGTGGTAGATACGCAGTGTGGTGTTGTGAGTCCAGCAATCACAACAGTGTCGATCTCGTTTGATCTTAGTTGTTCCTCTAAGTTTGTGCCTATAAAGCTGCTGTTGACTTTCTTTTGTATGACCGTTTCTTCATCTAGCGGTTTGGCGATCTCTTTGAAGGAGTGCCCTTCATTTGCTGGATAAAATAAGGAGTGCGGCTGATCCGATGTATGCTGAATATGAATGACTGTCCATCCTTTTTCTCTCCAAAACGTCAATAGACGACTGATATTCTTCTCTGCATCTAGGTTATTCCGTTCTCCCCATTTTTCGTGCTCGAATGCTTTCTGTACATCGACCATAATCAAAGCCTTTTGATGTTGTTGCACAAATACCCACCTCCGAAGATTCTCGTTCATTATATGTAGTGTAAGGAATGGCGGTTGATTTGTACATGTTTTTATTTGGCTATGTACGATGTTTTGTCTGTTTTTGCAGTAAAAAGACAAACCACACACTGGCTATTAAGTAATAGATACCAATGATGGATGTACAATTAGATATGACTTCTGCCCATTGCACTGATTTGACGATTGCCATCCAGATCATATAGATGATCAGAAATGAACATGGGAAATAGAGAAAGTAGCCCAAGAAAGCATATTTGAGTTTTTGCGTCATCTTTTATCCTCCTAAAAATCTTCTTCAACACCTAGCAGCACCCATATAACCATGACATCAAAAAAGACAGCACAAATCGCTGTCTTTTTGATTTTTTAATTCGTATTCTGTCCTCCGCCATTCAATCCTTCTTTCACATAGCCTTTGACTTGGCTTGAGGTTAATAGACCGATATGTCCAACACCGTGGATGAGGACGTTTCTCGCACCAATCAAGCGAGAGAGGCTGTTGACGACAATGAGATCGGCTGAGCTATAGACGGATGTGTAAAGAATTTTTTGATTTGGATCGGTGCCTGGTAATGCTCTGAGTGAAACGAGTCCATTCGCTCCACCAAGTGTGACGACGTTTTCAATTTTATCTCCGCCGTCTAGGTTCTTAATATAGTATAACGTGTTCGCACCGCCCATACTATGAGCCACAATATCTACTTTTTTGGCGCCCGTTTTGGCTAGTACATCTTTGACGAATCTAGAGAGCCTCGGGCCATTGTTCAGGTTATTGCCCGTTTTGTCTATGAAATCGATTGCAAAAAGTTGGTTTTGATCCCATCCCTGTGATACCAAGTATCGTTTGATCGAAGCAAAGTTATAAGACGCACCACCCATGCCGTGTACCATTACAACCGGATTATGCTCAGCCGCTTTGGCTTCTTTCGGCTGGATGAAGGCTATTGAACCTAGCACTAAGGCAAGGGCAACAAGAATTTGCAAACTCTTTTTCTTAAATCGAATCACTTTCATTCCCCCTTATTCATCTTATTCGACTCTATTTTATACAAGAAAAATATGTCAGAAAAGTGAACAAGGTAATGTTTATAAGATGATTTTACAGAAATATAAATAATCATAAAGCACCTTGGACTTTTTTAAATTAAAACAAAAAGACTACGAGCCCCTCTATCTTTCATATATAATGTGAATAGACAAAAGGAGGTTCTGCTAGATGCTGTTTACTCAAACACCTGCACTACCCTATTATGCCGTGATTTTCACATCAAAACGAACAAATGTCGAGCAGAAAGAATACGCCGTGGCTGCTCAAAAAATGGAAGAATTAGCGAAAGAACTAGACGGGTTTCTTGGAATAGAAAGTGTACGAGATGAACATGGTGTTGGAATCACTGTCTCTTACTGGGATTCATTAGCAGCCATCAAAGAATGGAAAGCACATACAGCACATCAGCGTGTTCAAAAAAAAGGAAAAAAAGATTGGTATGAATCCTATACAACCCGAATTTGTAAGGTAGAACATGCTTATACAAACGAAGATTCACTTCTTGAATAAGAAACAGACAAATGAGAGAAAACCGCTCTGTAAAAGCTTAATTCCTACTTCTGAATAAAAAAGAAAAGCACCTCAATGTATATGAACAATTGAGGTGCTTTTCATGATACTTACTGTTTCATAAGGATTTATTTATACGTCACAAGGAAATATTTCTTTTTCCCTCTTCTTAAGACGGTAAATTGGTTTTCAATTCTATCTTCAGCTGAAAGGACGTATTCTTTGTCGGTTTGTCTCTCTCCGTTGATGGAAACTGCGCCATTCGTGATATCTTCACGTGCTTGGCGTTTTGATGGAGACAGTTTTGATTCGACAAGAACATCAACAAGTGTTAATTCTTCTGCACTGTCTTTCTCCATTGATGGCACATCTTTAAAGCCTACTTTCACTTCTTCTGCTGTAAGAGATTTGATCTCGCCTTTAAATAGCGCATTTGAGATGTTGACAGCCTGTTCTAGTGATTCACGGCCATGCACAAGTGTTGTGACTTCTTCTGCCAAACGGCGCTGTGCTTCACGCTTTTCAGGGGCTGTTTGCACTTTTTCTTCGTACGATGCGATCTCTTCTTTTGATAGGAACGTAAAGTATTTTAAGTATTTCACGACATCACGGTCATCTGTGTTAATCCAGAATTGGTAGAATTCATATGGTGATGTTTTTTCTTTATCTAACCAGATGGCGCCGCCTTCCGTTTTCCCAAATTTCGTGCCGTCTGCTTTTGTCACAAGCGGCATTGTGAGACCAAATGCTTTTGCGCCTTCTGCTTCAGACTTACGGATCAACTCAAGTCCAGATGTGATATTTCCCCACTGGTCACTTCCGCCGATTTGCAGCTTACAGTTTTCATTTCTGTAAAGGTTCAAGAAGTCTAACGATTGCAGGATGACGTAGCTGAATTCTGTGTACGAAATACCTGTCTCAATCCGTGAGCTGACGATATCTTTTGCCAGCATGAAGTTCACACCGAAGTTCTTCCCAATATCACGAAGGAACGTGATGACATTCATTTGGCTGATCCAGTCGTAGTTATTCACGATAACGGCTGGATTCTCGCCTGCTTCAAAATCAAGAAATTGAGAGAGCTGGCCTTTGATTTTCTCTGACCACTGTTCGACGATTTCTGCTGGGTTTAGTGAACGTTCTGCTTTTTTGAAACTTGGGTCACCAATCAGTCCAGTTGCGCCGCCAACAAGTGCAATCGGATGATGGCCTGCTTCTTGGAATCTGCGCAATGTTAAAATTGGCAGTAAGTGACCAATGTGCAAGCTGTCAGCTGTTGGATCAAAGCCGGAGTATAGCTTGATTTTTTCTTCTGCTAATAATTTTGTTAAACCTTCTTCATCTGTTTGCTGCTGAATTAATCCTCTGAACGATAATTCTTCCATCAATTGACTCATATCCAAATCTCCTTTTTTTACAATTCAACATAAAAAACGCCCCTTCGAATGAACGAAGGGACGATATATATCGCGGTACCACCCTGCTTAAAAGACAAAACAACACGTCTTTTCACTTACACTGATAACGGACAGATCCGTTCTTTCACTAATCAGGCAACATGCATGCTCCTTTTCGTAAAAGCGGTTCGTGAGGGTAATTCGAATATCTCTTTGTACTGACTCGCACCAGCCGTCAGCTCTCTTGGACAGGGAAAGATGATTCTACTGAATCTCAGTCAAAACCTTTTCATATTCAACTAAAGTCATTTTTAACATACTTTTGATATCAAGTCAACTGACGGAAGCGATTAATCTTCCATTGTCGAGAGATCGCCAGCAGGTAAATTCAGTTCCCACGCTTTTAGCACACGTCTCATAATTTTACCGCTTCGTGTTTTTGGCAGTTTGTCTTTAAACTCAATTTCTCTCGGTGCTGCATGTGCAGCGAGTCCTTTTTTCACAAACGTACGAATCTCTTCTTTCAGCTCATCTGTCGGTTCGTATCCGCTTCTAAGCGCTATAAATGCTTTAATAATTTCACCGCGCACAGGATCTGGTTTTCCGATGACACCAGCCTCTGCAATGGCCGGATGTTCCACCAATTTACTTTCTACCTCAAATGGACCGACCCGCTCTCCTGACGTCATAATGACATCGTCGACACGTCCCTGGAACCAGAAGTATCCATCTTCATCCATATAAGCTGAATCTCCTGAAACATACCAATCTCCCGGCATAAAGTAAGATTCATATTTTTCAGGATTGTTCCAGATCGTATGCATCATAGACGGCCAGCCCTTTTTGATGGCAAGGTTCCCCATCCGGTATGGCGGAAGTTCATTTCCGGCATTATCTACAATCGCAGCTTCAACGCCTGGAATTGGTTTCCCCATCGAACCTGGTTTGATATCCATGCATGGATAGTTACAAATCAGCTGTGCACCTGTTTCTGTCATCCACCAAGTGTCATGAATTCGTTTACCGAATACAGCGTCTCCCCAGCGAATCACTTCTGGATTAAGTGGCTCTCCTACACTTAACACATGACGGAGTGAGCTGAGATCATATTTTTGAATGAGATCGTCTCCTGCTCCCATCAGCATTCTGAAGGCTGTCGGTGCACTGTACCAAACGGTCACACCAAGCGATTCAATGGTTTCGTACCACGTATCAGGATTGAACCTGCCGCCTAAAATGACATTCGTCGCTCCATTCAACCACGGAGAAAAAATACCGTACACCGTCCCTGTTACCCAGCCTGGATCAGCTGTACACCAGTAGACATCTTCTTCTTTCAAATCAAGTACCCATTTACCCGTCTGGCCTTGCTGCACCATTGCGCCATGAACATGGAGCACACCTTTTGGCGTACCAGTGGACCCTGACGTGTAATGAAGCAGGTATCCATCTTTTTCATCCATCCACTCGATTTCAAGTTCCTTCGCTGACTGCTCAAATGCTTCTTCAAAGTGAATCGTCCGCACACCACCTGCATCCTCTTTTTCACCGCCGACAATGATGACGGATTCAAGCTTTGGAAGTTCTGCAAACGGAATCCGCTCAAGCAGATCAGGCGTTGTCACAATCACTTTTGCCTCACTATTTTCTAAACGATCTTTGACGGCACCTTCCATAAATGCCTCAAATAACGGACCGACGATCGCACCAATTTTGACAGCACCAAGCAGTAGAAAATAGAGCTCAGGTGATCTTGGCATAAAGATAAACACGCGATCCCCTTTTTGCACATGTGCCTGTTCTCTTAATAGATTTCCTGCTTTGTTTGTCTTGATTTTCATATCCCTGAACGTATACTTTTCATCCCGCTCTGAATCTTTGTAGTGAAGCGCCACCTTGTTTTTACGAAACGAGTCCGCATGTCTGTCAATCGCTTCATAAGCTGCATTTACTTTTCCTGTTTCATACCAAGAGAAATTTTTTCTCGCTTCCTCCCATGAAAATTCTTTGTATGCTTGCTCATAATCATTTAAATGATAGTCCCCTTTTACTGATGGTAGCGTTTCCACTTTCATCAAACAGTCCCCCTTTGCATACGTTTACAATGACCATTATAGTATAGATGACTTTTTTTCTCAATTTTTAAAAAACTTCTGATGAAACCGTTTTAATTATTGCAAGATTTAAGATAAAATAGAGACGACTCACTAGAATTTGAGGCGGTGGATACGTGGAGCATCCTAAAACTTATTATTCAAAAACAATTACGAGAGAAACAGGCACCATCCTGATTGAAGGCCCGGTACCTGCATCAGAGCTGGCGAAATATAGTTTTCATGAAGGACTAACGGCATTTCGCACGCCTGAGGAACAGAAACAAGCACTTGTTGAAATAGCAGGTCTTCCTGAAGGACGTATTATCATTGCTAGGGTGGATGAGCTTGTCGTAGGCTATGTCACGTATTTGTATCCTGATCCGCTTGAACGCTGGTCAGAAGGCAACATGGACAATTTAATTGAGCTCGGTGCCATTGAAGTCGCTCCTCCATTCAGAGGCTGCTCACTTGGCAAGCATTTACTGGATGTGAGCATGATGGATGAGCAAATGGAGAATTACATTATCATTACAACTGAATATTACTGGCATTGGGATTTAAAGGGGACAAAGAAAAACGTGTGGGAGTACCGCAAAATGATGGAGAAAATGATGAACGCCGGCGGTCTTGTCTGGTTTGCAACAGACGAGCCAGAGATTAGCTCACATCCAGCCAATTGTTTAATGGCCAGAATTGGGAAACATGTGAGTCCTGATTCGATCGAGCGTTTCGATCGTCTTCGCTTCCATCAGCGCTTTATGTATTAACGTTCAATTCGTTTTTTTGGCAAAGGGGATTGGTAAACATGATGATTGAACAAATTATGGAGCGTGATGTGATCACGCTGCGCAAAACCGATACGATTGAAGAAGCCATTCAAAAAATGAGTGCACATCACATTCGGCATATTCCCATCGTATCTGAGCAGGGATCTGTCATTGGGATGGTGACAGATCGGGATATTAAAAATGCCAGTCCAAGTATTTTTGAAACAGAGAAAAGGCAGCTTTTTATTCAGCGGCCGGTTGAAGACATCATGGTGCTAGAGACGATTACCGCTCATCCGCTTGATTTCGTTGAGGAGATTTCAAGTGTCTTTTTTGAACACGGAATTGGCTGTCTTCCCGTTGTGAGACGTGGCAAGCTTGTAGGGATCATCACAAAAACAGATTTACTTCGTACGTTTGTAAGACTAACAGGTGCAGATCAGCCTGGATCACATTTAGAGGTTGAAGTAGCGCAAGTGACAGAGGGTCTTGCAGACATTACGTCCATTTTAAAAGAACAGCATATTCAAATGCTGAGTGTACTCGTGTACCCACATGCCAATGAAGCCTCTAAAGTGCTCGTCTTCCGCCTTCAAACGATGCATGCAGATCATGTGATGAAGCTGATTCGTGCAAAAGGTTATAAAGTGCTCTGGCCTATGGAGCAGACGATCAAATGAAGGAAGCGACCTTTGTTTTTTCACCATCTTTTCAAACGTACCAGTTTCACCAAGATCATCCCTTCAATCAGCTTCGCGTCTACTTAACTTATGATCTTCTTCAAAAAATGAAGGCATTAACGGATGATGAGATTGTCGCACCTCGTATGGCGACGCTGGAGGAATTAAAGCTTGTCCATACAGCAGACTACATTCAAGCAGTACAGCGGGCAAGTGAAGGAAAACTGTCCACCACAGAGGGGGAACGTTATGGTCTTGGCACTGAGGATACCCCGATGTTTGCAGGGATGCATGAGGCAGCTTCTCTCCTAGTTGGCGGGACATTAACAGCGGTTGATCAAGTGATGCTTGGACATTCGCAGCATGCGCTCAATCTTGGCGGCGGGCTTCACCATGGATTTAAAGGGCGTGCTTCTGGCTTTTGTATTTATAATGACAGCTCTGTAGCCATTCAGTATATTCAAAAGACATATGGCGCTAGAATTTTATATATTGATACAGATGCTCATCATGGCGATGGTGTACAGTTTAGCTTCTATGATGATCCAGAGGTATGTACTGTTTCCATTCATGAAACAGGGCGCTATTTGTTCCCTGGAACTGGACAAGTACAGGAAAGGGGTCATGATAAAGGCTATGGCTATGCATATAATATCCCGCTTGACGCATTTACAGAAGACGAATCATTTTTAGAAGCCTATCGAACAGCAGTGACAGAGATTGCTGCTTTTTTTAAACCAGATGTCATTTTGACGCAAAATGGAGCAGATGCCCACTATTATGACCCTTTGACGCATTTATCTGCTACCATGAAAATATATGAGGAAATTCCTAGAATTGCCCATGAGCTGGCGCATCAATATTGTGATGGAAAATGGATCGCTGTGGGCGGAGGCGGCTATGATATTTGGCGTGTCGTCCCAAGAGCATGGAGCCGCATTTGGCTTGAGATGAAAGGCATCACACCACCAGATGCGCTTCCTCAGGAATGGATTCGGGCATGGGAAAAACAATCGCCTGTTCCGCTTCCATCCACATGGCTAGATCCTGACGATTTATATCCACCGATTCCAAGAAGAGCAGAAATTACAGAAAAAAATGCACAAACGGTAGAAAAAGCACTCATGCCTGTGCGACGAGAAAAGAAAAAGGCATAAAAAAAAGCAGGCGTCCACTGATCAAGTGAGCCTGCTTTCTTTTTTATTTCGTCGATTGTCTTTCTTCGATTCTATGTGGCAATTCAACAATTTGATCTTCTACTTGTTCTTTGTTCATGAGCTTTGTCAAAAGTCTCATCGCAACAGCGCCAATATCATAAGTCGGCTGAACAACTGTTGTCAATTGAGGGCGCACCATGAGGGATAGTCTTGTGTTATCAAAACCAATCACTTCTAAATCTTCAGGAATTGATACGCCTCTATCCTGCGCTCCATGAATGACACCTAGCGCCATTTCGTCAGTAGCTGCAATCACAGCCGTCGGCTTGTCAGATTGCTCAAGCAGATTAGCGAGCGCTTCAATACCAGAGTCATATGAGTAGTCTCCTTCAGCAACAAGCGCTTCGTCAAATGCGATACCAGCTTCTTCAAGCGCACGCTTATAACCAGCAAGCTTTCTCATAGAGTTAATTGGTTCTGACATTGGTCCAGATACAAACGCAATTCGTTTATGTCCTTTTTCAACTAATAGCTGAACTGAATCATAAATGGCTTGTTCATAGTTAATGTTGACTGATGGTGTTTGTGCCTGCTCTTCAACAGATGCTGCAAGTACAATGGGTACAGGAGAGCGCTTAAATTCTTCCACATGCACATCTGTAATGTTTCCGCCCATAAAAACGATTCCATCTACTTGTTTGCCAAGCATTGTGTTTAACAAATGAAGTTCTTTATCAGTATTTTGGTCTGAGTTGCTCAAAATAATGTTGTACTTGTACATCGTCGCAATATCTTCAATTCCTCGTGCAAGCTCTGAATAGAAGATACTTGAAATATCAGGGATGATGACCCCAACTGTTGTGGTCTTTTTACTTGCAAGGCCTCGTGCGACTGCGTTTGGACGGTAGCCGAGGCGATCAATTGCTTCAAGCACCTTTTTTCTTGTTGTTGGTTTTACGTTTGGATTACCATTAACAACGCGTGATACCGTTGCCATACTTACGTTTGCTTCTCTTGCTACATCATATATTGTAACATTATTCACATAAATCACTCCTTCAAATACACTTCATATCTATAGCATTCACCAATTGGATAGAGACATGTCAGATACGAGGAAAATAATATCCTATTTGTCATTAAAACGATGAAAAGAGACACATAATTTTTCAATCTACATCAAAATGACATTCTTTTATGAAATTATACACGTTTTTTCTTCATATGAAAACGTTCCCTTTCTTTTTATAACTAAATTAAACAAACTTTAATGAGCTTGTTACCTGTAAATTGAATCATATTTCACCAAAAATCGTCGCAAACGTCAGCTATGACAATGATCTTAGCAGATTCTATCGAATTTTAAAAATGAAAACATTGTGAACAAGCGTATTTTTAGCTTGCAATGTGCTCTTTTCCTTTCATTGCCAATTTTGATCGTATTTTTTCATGAAAAAACCGCCGGGCTGTCATCCGGCGGCTTTTCTATTTATGATTATGCGTGAATGTTGACAAGTGGTCTTAACGCATCTAACCATTTTTCGAATTGTGGAATGTCCATTTGCTGCGCTGAATCAGATAGGGCAACAGATGGATCTGGATGCACTTCTGCCATCACACCGTCTGCTCCAATCGCAAGAGCTGCTTTAGCTGTTGGAAGAAGTAGATCTCTGCGTCCAGTTGAGTGTGTCACGTCAACAAAGACTGGTAAATGTGTCTCTTGTTTCAAGATTGGCACAGCCGAGATATCTAGTGTATTTCTTGTGGCTGTTTCGTATGTGCGGATGCCTCGCTCGCAAAGGATGATTTGGTCATTTCCTTGTGCGATGATGTATTCAGCTGCATTGATGAATTCTGAAATTGTTGCTGCTAAACCGCGTTTTAAAAGAACTGGTTTGTTCACTGATCCAGCTTCTTTTAAAAGCTCGAAGTTCTGCATGTTACGTGCTCCAATTTGGATGACATCGATATGCTCAATCGCTTCTTCAATATGAGCAGGATTCACGATTTCACTAATAACTGCAAGACCGTATTCATCTGCTACACGTTTTAGAATTTTTAGACCGTCTACGCCAAGTCCTTGGAAGTCGTATGGACTTGTGCGAGGCTTAAATGCGCCACCACGAAGAAGTTTTAGTCCCTGCTGTTTCGCTGCTGCCGCTACTTCTGCAACTTGCTCGTAGCTTTCAACGGCACATGGCCCAACGATGAAACGTTGTTTTCCGTCACCGATCGCTTCTCCATTGATATTTACAATTGTATTTTCAGGTTTTTTCTTACGAGAAACAAGAAGTGCTTTGCTGTGGTCATCTTCTTGAAGCTCTAAACCAGCTTTGAAAATTTCTTTGAAAATATGTTGAATCGTTGAATTTTCAAATGGGCCATCATTTTCTTCAAGAATTTGATTAAGCATTGTGCGCTCTCTGACAGGGTCATAACGGTTGACACCTTGCGCTTCTTTAGCCTTTCCAATTTCTTTTACAATGTTTCCTCTTTCATTGATCAGTTTTAAGATTTGAAGATTTAGTTCATCTGCTTGCTGTCTCAATTGTTCCAATTCATTGTTGCTCATTTTTGTCATCCTTTCCTCTGCCCGCTCTCGCTTTTTATTTTTGATCTCTTATAATAGGGTTTATTATAAACAAAGATTTCGGAATTGTCACGAAAAAATTCTTTATTACCCAAACGCTTTTAAGTGATAAAGTATTATGTGTAAGATTATAGCATACTTTTGATGCAAGTAAACCTTTTTTATAAAAAAAACGTCAGCAATCGCTGACGTTTTTCTACATGTTATGTTCAAGCGCTTCTTTTGTAATGCTTGAGTGAGAAGCATGCCACTTTACTTTGCCACCGCTAAAGATGAGTGCCTGCGGGCTTTCGTGCTTGATCCCTGACTTTTCAGTCACATAGGATGAAAGCTCTCTTGTGTTTTGAATTTGCAAGAAATAAGCAGGGACATCCTCATGTTCTGACGCAAACGCTTCAAACTCTTGAAAAGCAGCTTGGCTGATTGGACATGTCAAACTGTGCTTAAAAAAGACAAAGGTTCCGTCTTGATTCGTTAGTTGATCAAACTGTTCTTCTGTTTCTATGAGTTGTTTAGACATGATGTGCTCCTTCCTAACTTAAGCAGCGAGTTAGCCTTTCGTAGATTGTTCTACTTTTTCTTTGACATCTTTGATGCCGTCTTCAATGTCTGCTTTTGCTTCTTGTGCTCTTACTTTTGCTTCATCTGCTACATCTGAAGCTTCATTTGCAATATTTGCTGCAGCATCTTCTGCTTCGCTTTTTACTTGTTTAGCTTTTCCAGCTGTACGATCTTTTATGTCTTTTACTTTGTCTAAAATCTGGTTTGACTGCTCTGCTACAAGCTGAGACAATTCAGATGTTTTGTCTTTCGCAATCGTCACATATTCAGTGCCTTTTTCCTTTGCATCTGTTGTAAGACGATCTGTTTTTTCTTTTAGGGCATTCGCTTGGGTGTTCAAATCATCGCGAAGCTCTTTCCCTGACTTTGGTGCTAAAAATAGTGCCGTTGTTGCACCGATAATGCCACCGATAAGTGTTCCGATCAAAAAGTCTTTGCTATTGATTCCGTCTTTGCTCATGATTATTCCTCCTATGCGAAAATGGTTGTTTATTGTTGTTTACGCTGTTTCCATTTTTTATAGATTTCAAGTGCTGCGTTACTCCAGCTTACCACATCCGTGACTTTCTCTTGATTTCGTTCAACGGATGAAGAAACCGCACCAGCTGCCTGCTTTATGCTTGTATTAAATTGGTTGATCGAGCCACCAATTCCCTGCACCGCATCCACAACTGTGTTAAGTTTTGCCGATTTGTCTTGAATATCTTCAGCAAGCTGATTGGTCTTATGTAGCAACTGTGCTGTCTCTGTGGTGATGCCTTGCATCTGTCCTTCAAGACCTTCTAAAGTTGATGCGACATTCTTTAATGTCAGCTGTAAGGATTTCAATGTTTTGGACAAGTAGATGACAAGAATGAGGAAAGCGATTGCGATGAGTGCAACGCTTAAATAGAGAATAATAATCATCTGATACCTCCTTTGCTGCGGGCATATTCAATTCAATACCCTCTCGTTGTATCATTCAAACATCGCCTAGAATGACCGATTGAATAATAATTCTACACTTATTCGCCAATTCCTGTCCACAGCGAACGAAAAAAAGCGGCACATCTTGTCACATTTAGCCCCTTTGTCACATTTTATTCAAAATAAAAAAGCGCCGATTGAATCGGCACTTTTTGACAGACAATTATACTGCGACTTTCTCATAAGCACGAAGATACTTTTGAATATCTCCTGCTCCCATAAAGACCAAGATCGCATTTTCATGTGCTTTCAGCACAGATGTCTCTTCTTCTTCAATCAATTGGGCTTGCGGAATTTTTTCCCGCAAATCTTCAATGCTTAGTTTCCCAATGTTTTCACGAGCTGAGCCGAAAATATCACAGAGGTATACATAGTCTGCTTTTTTCAGACTGTCCGCAAATTCACTTAAAAATTGCTGTGTACGAGTGAAAGTGTGCGGCTGGAAGACTGCCACAATATCACGGTCTGGATACTTTTGGCGAGCTGCTTCGATCGTGACTTCAATTTCAGTCGGATGGTGCGCATAGTCGTCAATTAAGACTTGTTCACCGACTACTTTTTCATTAAAGCGTCGTTTCACACCGCCAAATGTCGTTAAAGCACCTTTGATGAGCTCTACATCAATGGCCTCATAGTGGCATAATGCAATAACCGCTAATGAGTTAAGGACATTGTGGTTTCCGTAAGCAGGAATGTAGAAGGTATCATAAAACGTATTACGTACAAATACATCAAATGTGGTGCCTTCTGTGTTTTTCACAACATTTCGTGCTTGGAAATCATTTTCTTCATTGAATCCGTAGTACACAACAGGTACTTTTGCTTGGATCTTGAGCAGATGCTCGTCATCACCGCAGGCGATAATGGCTTTTTTCACTTGAAGTGCCATGTTTTGAAACGCATCGAACACGTCATCAATATCCGTGAAATAATCAGGGTGATCAAAATCAATATTGGTCATGATCGCATAGTCTGGATGGTAGCTGAGGAAATGTCTGCGGTATTCGCACGCTTCAAATACAAAATACTCGCTGTTTTCTTTCCCCATTCCAGATCCATCACCGATTAAGTAGGAAGTTGGTTTTGCCGCTTGCATCACATGTGCAAGCAGACCTGTTGTCGATGTTTTACCATGAGCACCAGTAATTGCAACGTTTGTGAATGAATCCATGTATTCTCCAAGAAATTTATGATAACGAATGACAGGAATCCCTTCAGAAAGAGCACGCTCAATCTCAGGGTGTGTATCTGGGAATGCATTTCCTGCAATCACCGTCATCCCTGGCTGAATATTATCTGGGTCAAATGGAAGAATTTTAATATTTCGTTCTTCTAATGCTTTCTGTGTAAAGATATGTTTTTCGATATCCGATCCTTGGACAGTATACCCAGTATCATGAAGAATTTGGGCCAGTGGACTCATACCTGTCCCTTTTATTCCAACAAAATGATAAACAGTCATAATTGTACCTCCAACAAACGTCTATCTGACTTACAGTATATGACGCTCATTTCAATTTGCAACTTGTGATTTTTGTCTCTAGCTGATCACAAATCGCAGCTCCAAATAAAGATTTTTTTCCGATCTTCCTATTCTAATCAATATTAACTATGATTAGTATCCGACAACTTTCCCATTTCTAACACCTGCTTTCGCTCATTTTCGTTAAAAAGCGTTCAGACAGGCATGCGAAAAGCGTCCAATTCAAAAATTGCACCTATGTGCTATCATACCATGTTTATCAAAAAAATGAAGTGGTTTGTTTAGATCAATTGTTCTAAGTCACTCAGTGTCATGAGGACCTCTCTTGGTTTACTGCCTTTTGCCCCAGAGATCATCCCTTCACGTTCCATCATATCAATCAATCTCGCTGCTCGATTGTAGCCAATTCTAAATCTTCTTTGCAAACTGGATGTACTTGCACTATTTTGCTCGATGGCGAATCGGCATGCGTCCATAAACAATTCATCTTCGTCTGTAATGGCAGAGCCTTGGAGCATCAATTCTTCCTGTTCAAAAAGGAACACAGGTTTGCTCTGTTTTCTCACATGCGCTACCACTTCATCAATCTCTCGATCTGATACAAAGTTCCCTTGCAGCCTTGTCGGTTTGCCAGAGCCATTTTCTAAGAACAGCATGTCTCCTTTTCCGAGAAGCTTTTCAGCACCTGCCATATCAATAATGGTTCTTGAATCCACTTGGCTTGAAACAGAGAATGCAATTCTTGTTGGGATGTTTGCTTTAATGAGGCCTGTAATGACATCAACAGAAGGTCTTTGCGTCGCAATGAGTAAGTGAATCCCGCATGCTCTTGCTTTTTGGGCAATTCGGCAAATGCTTTCTTCGACTTCATTTGGTGCGACCATCATTAAATCAGCCAACTCATCAATGACAACGACGAGATATGGTAGTTTTTCACCCATTTGTTTTTCTTTCACCAGTTCGTTAAATCGTTTGATTTCTCTCACACCAGAGTGTGCAAACAGTTCATAGCGTCTTTCCATTTCATCTACTACCCATTTCAGGGCAGCTGTTGCTGTCTTGGCATCAGTAATAACTGGGCTCACAAGATGCGGAATGTGATTATACGGCGCCAGTTCGACCATTTTAGGGTCGATTAACAGCATTTTCACTTCATCAGGTGAGGCTTTAAACATTAGGCTCACGAGAATGGTATTAATACAGACACTTTTCCCTGAACCTGTTGCTCCGGCAATTAAGCCGTGCGGCATTTTTTGCAAATCAACCACAACGGGCTGACCGGAAATATCCAATCCGAGCGCTGCCGTTAATGGAGATGGGTTGTCTCTAAAGGCACTGCTTCTGATCATTTCTCTCAAGAAAACCATTTTACTGTGAAGGTTCGGCACTTCGATTCCAATCGTGTTCTTCCCAGGAATCGGCGCTTCGATTCGAATATCTTTTGCAGACAAACTGAGTTTGATATCATCTGACAGGTTTGTAATTTTGTTCACTTTCACGCCTGGTTCAGGATGCACTTCAAATCTTGTAACAGAAGGACCTTGCGTCACATGAACAACACTTGCTCTGACATTGAAATTTTTCAGTGTGGCATTGAGCAGTTCTGCCCGTTCTTTCACCCATGTTCCGTCCTCTTCTTTTTGTGCTGGCGGAACGTCTAGAAGGGCTAAACTCGGAAATACATATCCTTGTGCATCTGCCGTTTTCTTCTGTCCTTGCACGCGCTGATCACTTTTTAACATCATGACGTTAAAAGGAACGGTGGAGGTTTGACCGCTTGAGCGCTTTGGCTGTGGAGAAGACGGTTTTGGTTCTTCACGTTTTATTTCAGGCGTTTCTTCAGGTGTTTCCTCAAGCTCTTCTGCCATATCCGCGGCGATCTCTACTTGTCCAGAGTCAGCAAATTCATCTGATGCTTCTTCAACTGGCATGACTTCATCATCTGTTAATTTTTCTACCGGCAGAGAATCATCATCTTGCGAATCCTGTATGATCACCGGTTCTTCTTGTTCAAATGCGGCCGCTGACACGTCTGCTTGACTTTCTTCTATCCATGTAGCCTCTGTTGTTTCCATAGCCTCTACTTCATTCTCTTCCAGCACCGCAGTTTCTTCTACTGGGCTTTCTATCACCATGTCGAGTGCTGGTGATGCGCTTAAAGCTGTTTCAAATGTAAAGCTCTCTTTTTTCTCAGTATCATCTTCAAGCGGAATCATCGGCTCTTCTTGTTCAACGGTGACTGCCTGTTCTTGCTCCATCTCTAGAGGCTCGTTAGATGCTTCAGCTTGCTCCATATGTAAGGATGCTTCTCGATCGTCTTTGGTCTGTGACAAAGCTTGATCTTGATCCTCTGTCTCACTGAAAGGCTCGTCATATAAACGTTCCATCGTTGATTGAACGTGATCTTGATAAGCGAGTTCCTCTTGCAAAGTAAGCGGCGTCGTGACAGATTGCTTCTCTGCTTGTTCTGCTCTTTGGGCTGACATCATGTCTTCCATACGTTGTTCTTTTCGTATAGACGGGATGTTCATTTGCTGTCTTACATTCCGTTCACGCTCTGCTTCTTCTGATAACAGTGTGACACGCTGTGACGTTTCTTCTGACGATTTCATTTTGACAGAAGATGTGTCTTCTTTGGCTGCTGCATGTTTTGGACGCATATCCTGGTGGTAGCCATAGATGGGTGAAGGGATTTGCTCTGGTTTAAAAGGCTTTTTATTGAGATCAGGCTGCACCGTTTGTTTTGGCTGATAGGTCGTCTGCTTTGCCTTTGGCTGACTTGGCCGCGTGCGCCTTCTTTCTTGTTGCTTTGCTGCCTCACGTGCAGGTTCATCTGGAACGAGAGGAAAGCGGAAATTGCCTTTTGGATATTCATAATACACTTTCGTATCTTCAACTTTTTTATATTCTTTATGCTGTTCAACAGCTGGCTGCTTTGGTGCAATCGGACCTGTTTCAGGCCTCTCAGCTTTTTCTTCTTTTTTTTCTTCTCCTAAAAATACACTAAAAAATTTATCTAACCAACTCATCATTTATCACTCACTTTAACTCCCCTTACGTTTTCTTGGGCGATTTTTAGTATACCATTGCTTTTTCATGCAGAAAAGCGAGAAAAGTGCTACGCTTTGCTGTTCATGCTGTCTGTAGATGAAAAAAAGTCACTAAGTACGTACTTAGTGACTTTTGGTATAACACATTCTTCGCTCATTTGTACCCGTTTATGGGAGGTTACGCTTCAAATGGTTCGCCAGCTTGGCGGCTTCCTTCTAGAACAAGGATTCCTTTTTCAGCAGGCGCATTCGGAAGATCTAATTCTTTTGCAGAACAAATCATTCCGCTTGAAGGAACACCTCTTAGTTCAGCATCTTTGATCACCAAACCGCTCGGCATCACAGCACCGACCTTTGCAACCACAACATATTGACCTTGATCAACGTTTGGTGCACCGCACACGATTTGTAAGGTTTCATCGCCAACATCTACTTGGCAAATGTTCAGTTTATCTGCATTCGGATGTTTTTCTTTTTCCTTCACATAACCGACCACAAACTTAGGTGATAGATCAACTGTTAATGTTTCACTGACACCGTTGCGGTTTAAAATTTCATTGATATCTTGAACAAGCGTTTCAGAAAGCGGTACAGATCCGTTTTCTTCAATTTTCATGTAAGTAGATGCATTGAAAATATTAAAACCTGTTGTTTCTTTTGTGTCTTGATTGAAGATTCTTACGACATCTCCAAACGTTTCATGACCTACTTCTTCTCTTGTTACATCTTTCAATGAAATAAGGAGTGTGTCGCCGACACCTTCTGCATTATAAAAAACGTTCATTCTTCAAAATTCCCTTCTACTGCTGTTTTGGTCTGCTTTTTGCAAGAATAAAGATCGGTTCAAGCTTGCCTTCGTCATATAAAAATGACAAGGCCGTAATCGGAACCGTGCCGCTGGCGAAGAAGCTCATCGACATTTGCCCTAAAATATCATAGCCTGATTCATTGCGTACATCTGCAATGATGAACACATCTTGATGGGGAACGGAAATGGCCATTTGCCCCTCTACTTTTTGCGCGTATTCTTGTAAAATCGATTCATTTAAAATTCTGCTTGCATCGTACCCGTCGTTTGCACGGAAGAAATAAAAACGGTTGCCCGCCACTTCATCCATTTTCACCACAGTCTTTAGTGAACGGACGTTAAAACTTGCGGTTTCTCTGATTCGTTCTTTTGTCCAGTTTTCCTTTTGCAGCATCTTCTCGTCAATTAATCTGTAGGTGCTTCCAAGATCAAGTGCATAGTAGATTCTTGTCTCTGCTGTATGCTCATCAAAAACGAGCGGAATCTCATCACTTGATGTTTCTGGAAAGGATGTTGAACGAATGACCGGATAAATGTGCTTCTCTTTGCCTGAGATGTGCTGCGCTTCACCTTTCATAGCGCTGAGCGCCTCTTTCACATAATAAACAATCTCATCCAGTGTTTCATCAGGCTTTACTTCCCACTTTGCAATAATCGGCGGGAGCTCAAGCGTGATGCCCTTTCCTGTATGTTTATCTTCCACACGAAGCGTATCTTTTTCCCTGTCAAACTGGTGGGTCCAGCTGTCGTTCGTCAGACGGCTTTTCAATTGATTGGCAAGCTGTCTTGATGTCATTTTCGCCATGATAAGACTCTCCTTTCGTTATTTAGAAAGAGAATCTGTTAAAAATGCTTCAATCTCTTCCTTTGTCTTACGATCTTTGCTAACAAAACGGTTGATCTCTTGTCCGTTTTTAAAGACTAAAAAGCTTGGAATTCCGTAAATTTCCCACTCTGCACAAGTGTCGATGAACTGATCTCTATCCACATAGAAGTATTCAAATTCTGGATAGTTTGCTTCAAGCTCTGGCAAAAACGGCTCAATAAATGTGCAGTCCGGGCACCAGTCAGCTGAAAATAGTAATACGGTTAAGTCTTCTTGAATCACTTTTTGTAATTCTTCGTTTGATTCAATTTTTTTCATGTTTGATTCCTCCAGTTTGTATACTTAAATCTCCGAATTGTATATAGCCTTTCTTTCTCATCCATTCTGATACTACCAAACTAATCACTGCCGGGCCAACGATATGCAAGAGAGCAATAGCGAGGAAAATGGAAGGATGAAATCCCATGACTGTGAGAGTCATGAGCTGGCCGACAAGACCGCTCGTTCCCATACCCGCTCCTGCCGCATTATTGACCATCCCAAAGCCAATGATACCAATTGGCGCAAGAATCAGTCCTGCAATCGTCGGCGGAATGAGAATGAGCGGATTTTTCACAATGTTCGGCAGCTGTAGTTTTGATGTTCCAATGCCTACCGCAGCAAGACCGCCAAAACGATTTTCCCTAAATCCTGCAGCAGCAAAGCCGACCATCTGCGCGCAGCAGCCAATCGTTGCCGCACCAGCAGCAAGACCGCTTAAATCAAGCATCAGCGCAAGCGCAGCGCTTGAAATCGGTGAGCTAAGAGCAAGTCCAACAATGGTTGCAACCAGCATGCCCATGATGAGTGGACTTTGGTCAGTCCCCCATACGATCAGCCTGCCGAGCCCTGTCATCACCGCCTGAATCCCAGGGCCGATGAAAGCAGCAGTGAGAAAACCTGTGATAATGGTCACAAGCGGCGTTAAAATAATATCAATTCTTGTCTCACCACTGATCAGTTTGCCTAATTCCACACCAATGAGAGCAGCCACGAAGCTTCCAGCAGGTCCCCCAAGCTCTGCTCCGGCGGCACCTGAAACAACACTTGCGAAAATAATTAAAGGAGAAGCGTTTAAGCGATAAGCAACCGCTACGCCAATTGCTGGTCCCATCAGCCCCATTGCGAGCGTTCCCATTTCCACGATGAGAGGAAATGATAACAGGCCGCCTGCTGTTTTTAAAATCAGCCCTACCACTAATGTAGCAAATAGACCTAAAGCCATATAAGAGAGTGCATCAATAAAATAGACCTTTGGCGAAAGGGAAATACCCTTTCTTTTTAAATAAGTCATCAACGTCGTCTTCCTGCTTTCTCATAGGAAAGACGAAGAGGCCTGTCCTTCCCATTATATGTAGTCTTCTTACGATGAAAAATAGTCTCTACCATGAATATCATAATCATATTTTTTTTGCTTTATCAAGCACTTCTTGTGTAACATGAAAAGAAACAGGGCAAACCTTTACTAAGTTTGTGCACAAGGAGGAGATTGTTATGCAATTAACGGTTTATTTAGCTGGAGAAATTCATAGCCAGTGGCGCGATGAGATTAAGGAAAAAAGCCAGTCTTTGAAACTACCAGTGACGTTTGTTGGTCCAATGGAGAATCATGACCGATCAGATAACATCGGAGAAGATATTTTAGGCGGGCAGCCAAATGCCATCTTGAAAGACGATGCGGCTTCTGATTTGAACAATTTCCGCACCGAACTATTATTAAATAAGGCAGACGTTGTCATCGCCCGCTTTGGTGAGAAATATAAACAGTGGAACACGGCAATGGATGCTTCTTCTGCCATCGCCAAAGGAAAACCCCTTATTTTGATTCGTCCTAAAGAATTACATCATCCACTAAAGGAACTATCAAACAAAGCAAATATCACTGTCGAAACAGTGAATCAAGCAATTAAGGCGTTGTCATACGTGTTTGAACAAGAATAAGAAAAAGGGCTAAAATGAACTTGATTTTAGCCCTTTTTCTTATTTACAGCGTGATAGAAAACCTTTGCAGCCCTAGGAAGGTCGAGTACCGGCGCGGAGCGAATTTGACATTCGTGAGCACCGGCACGCAGGACTGACAAAGAATGCGAGGGTTTGTCTACACGCTGAAGGCTGTGCTCTTAAAAGAGGCAGCCTTTTTCTTATCGTTTACACTTGTTGATAAATCGAATCCACCGTGCTTTGATCACAATTTTTCACAAGACGAACAATTAATTCTTTTGCCGCTGCATAATCATCCACATGCAAGACAGAGTGACTTGTATGAATGTAACGCGCACATACACCAATAACAGCAGACGGTACACCTTGATTTGAGATATGGACACGTCCAGCATCCGTACCGCCTGGCGATACGAAATATTGATATGGAATATTGTTTGTTTCGGCTGTATCGAGGACAAATTCTCTCATGCCTCGGTGCGTAATCATCGTGCGATCATAAATACGAAGAAGTGCACCTTTTCCAAGCTGGCCAAATTGTGATTTGTCTCCCGTCACATCATTTGCGGGACTCGCATCTAGAGCAAAGAACAGATCAGGCTGAATCATATTCGCAGCTACCTCAGCCCCTCTGAGCCCTACTTCCTCTTGGACGGTTGCGCCTGAATATAGCTGACATGAAAGAGCTTCGTCTTTTAATTCTTTCAATAATTCAATGGCAAGTCCGCACCCATAACGGTTATCCCAAGCTTTGGCTAAAATCTTTTTTGGATTGGCCATTGGGGTAAAGACCGTTGCAGGAACGATTTGCTGCCCTGGGCGAACGCCAAGCTCTTTCGCTTCTTCTTCACTGTCTGCACCAATATCAATCAGCATATCTGACGGTTTTACTGGTTTGCTTTTTTGTTCTGGTGTCAGAAGGTGAGGAGGTGTGCTCGATACAACGCCCGGAATTGGCCCGTGATCCGTATGAACATCCACACGCTGCGCAAGCATCACTTGACTCCACCAGCCGCCAAGTGTTTGAAAACGAATCATTCCGTTTTTCGTAATGGATGACACCATAAAGCCGACTTCATCCATATGACCAGCCACCATAATCTTCGGCGCGTTCTCTGGGCCTTTGCGGACACCAAACACTCCGCCAAGACGATCCTGTATGAGTTCATCGGAATATTTCTCAAGTTCCTTTTTCATAAAAGCACGCACATGGTGCTCATTACCTGGAGTTCCTTGTAGTTCTGTTAAATTTCGGAAAAGCGACATTGTTTCTTCGTTCATTTGACAGTTACCCTCATTTCTATGTAATGACCATATAAATTCCTATAAAAATAACACTCACTTTATACTATAAGAATTCTTTCGGTTTTCCAAGTATCTCTCCAGAAATTTTGAATATGCTTTCAAGTATTCGGATTTCTTAACATCGCTGGACAAGTTTTGTATAATGGAAAAAACAGCAATACGGAGGTGCAGCACGTTGAAGTTAAAACATGTTCTGATTGGTGCGAGTATTGGCGTAGCCGCTGCAATTGTTGCAAAGAAAGTCTTTTTCCCGACGTATATCTCGTCTGAAAAAGCGTTAAAAATTGTGAAATCCGCTTTTAAACAGCGCGGTCCGATTGATGGCTCTTGGATTTATACTGTACCAGAACCGTATACCGTAAATGGTGAAACGATTGATGTGTACAAATCTGGCATTACACGCTCCGCCTTTGGCGAGCTGGAACAGTATGAAGTCATGATTGATGCAAAAACAGGCATGATCGTTGATGTCATTGATTCTGTTGCTTAATAAGAAAGCTTCGCAAAGACAAGTCCTTGCGAAGCTTTTTTTAGATGGCTTTGATTTTTTTGTATACAGGGTGCCACATGGCGTCTTGCACAGCCTGAATGAGGTCATCAGGGGTTTCTTCCGCAATTCCTTCGTCAATCGCTGCTTGTGCCACACGGACAGCCACTGTCGCTGAAACCGTTCTGAGCTGATCAACACTTGGAAGCATCGCAGCACCCGGTTTTCCGACATTGACCATGCTCGCAATCGCTTCAGCACTCGCAACAAACATGCTGTCTGTCATGAGCCGGGCTTTACACACAATCGTTCCAAGACCAAGCCCTGGAAACACAAGGGCATTATTTGCCTGCCCAATTTCATATGTCACACCGCCATATTCAACGGGATCAAACGGGCTTCCCGTTGTGACAAGCGCACGTCCTTCTGTCCATTCAATGAGATCTTCCGGCTTTGCCTCTGAAAGAGGTGTCGGGTTAGACATCGGTAAAATCGCTGGCCGCTCTACATGTGACGCCATTTCTTTCACTATTTCCTCTGTAAATGCCCCACCTACAGTTGAGGTACCAATTAAGATCGTAGGTTTCGCCTGCTTCACGACCTCTAACAAATCAATTGAATGCTTTGGACCATTACGTGCATAATCCTTCACTTCATCAGAACGTCTTGCATACGGCTTTTGGAATGGCTGAATGTCGGGTGAATCATCTGTGAGCAATCCCGTTTTATCAATACACCAGAAATGATCATATGATTCCTCTTCTTTGACACCATCTCTCACGATGGCATCACGAATTTGCTCGGCTATACCAATCCCTGCTGTACCTGCTCCAAAGATCACGATTCGGTGATCTTTCAGCGGAACCTTCGATGCTTTTGCACAAGCCAGAACGGCAGCAAGTGAAACGGCTCCAGTTCCTTGAATATCATCATTAAACGTACAAATACGGTCCTTATATTTTTCCAAAATGGCGCGGGCATTTTTTGTACCGAAGTCTTCCCAGTGAAGAAGTGCATTTGGAAAAGTCGCACGGGCAAGCTCAACATATTGATCAATAAACTGATCATAGCGCTCTCCTCGAACGCGGGAGTGCTGATTTCCCACATAAAGCGGATCATTTAAAAGGCTTTCTTGGTTGGTTCCAGCATCAAGCACCACTGCCAGTACACGGCTAGGATCAATACCTGCTGCGGCTGTATAAACAGCCAGCTTCCCGACTGAAATGGCGATTCCGCCTACACCCCAGTCACCGATGCCTAAAATTCCTTCTGCATCTGTTGCGACAATGAGATCAATTGATTCATCCACTCCGTAAGATGCAAAAATTTCTTCCATTCCTTCTAGGTCATCAATGGATAAATAAATTCCTCTTGGCTTTCTATACTCGTGGCTGTAACGCTGAATCGCTGTTCCTACGGTCGGTGTGTAAACAATCGGCAGCATTTCTGCCAAATGCTCATTTAATAATTTATAAAAGAGCACTTCATTTCTGTCATGAAGCGCAGTTAAATAGACATTTTTCCCAAGTGCGTCTGGCTGTGCTTTGAACTGTTCATATGCACGCTTTGCTTGATCTTCTAGTGTTAACACCTTCGGCGGCAGAAATCCCTTTAACCCAAGCTCTTCCCGCTCTTCCTTTGTAAATGCGACCCCTTTGTTTAAATAAGGGACAGACATGACTTCCATCCCTCTTAACGGTGTCTCGATGACATCACCATGTACACGATAAAATTGATTCACCTGCACTCTTCCTTTCACAAGTTCATTTTGTCGTTATTTTGTGTGAAAGGTGAAAAAACATACAGATGATCTTTTATCTTCCGGTTTCTCTTTTGACCTCATGGGTCATTGCCCCGTCTTCATCCCACTTTACAGCACGGTAGATGGCATCATGATAAAACAAGTACCATGCATTGTTTTCTTCGGCAAATGCCTGCCATTTTTGCTTCGCCGGGATCGAGGTCATTGGATAATCATCGTATGCCAACACCCAAAGCGGGTTTTTATGAGCGTGTGTCGGCATGATATCCGCTAAATGAATAGCTGTTTCTCCCTGACTTGTGAGCGTTAAGATGCTATGCCCATTGCTATGTCCACCTGTATGATGCAGGCGAATGCCTTCTGTTACTTCGATGCTATCTTCAAATGTCATGACTTGATCGGCAACAGGCTCCCAATTTTCTTTCCAATATGTATTTCTTGAGCGGATGTTCGGTGCTCTCATTTCGTCCCATTCAATTTTGGACGTGATGATTTTTGCCTGCTGAAAAACAGACACGAGCTCATCGCCTTCACATTTTGTCAGCCCGCTTGCATGATCAAAATGCAAATGAGTCATTAAGACGTAATTTATATCAGATGGGCGCAAACCGAGAGCTGCAAGTGATTCTTCTATTTTCGTTTCCTCTGTGACGCCATAATTGCGTTTTTGTTTCTCTGTCAGCTTCCCTGACCCGATGCCGGAATCTACTAACAGATGAAGACCGTTCCACCGTATGAGCATTGGATCACACCGTAATTCAATTTGATTTCGATCATTCACAGGGTATTTTTTTGACCATAATGGCTTTGGCACCACGCCAAACATGGCACCGCCATCCATGTGTGTATCTCCCCCATTTAACCAGAACAGTTCCATTTCACCTATTTTCATTGTCTCCATTGCTGTCATCCCTCCTTTTTCTATCGTAGCAAATACAAAGGAAAATCGCATGTGCTAATCTTTTTATCAAAAAAAGCTGACCGCAATCGTTCGTTGCAGCCAGCTTTGTTCGCTTGTTATTCAGGGAATTTTACTTCTGATCGATAGATCGGTTGTCCCATGGAAGAGAATTTCTCTTCATATTCTGTCATGACATTTCCTTCGAGACCATCCTCATGTAAATCAAGGCTCACATATGTTAAAAGGAGTCCGTAAGACGAAAAGCTTTTCAAGGAATATTCAAATAGTCCGCGGTTATCGGTTTTGAAATGTAATTCACCGCCTGGACGGAGGATCTGTTCATATCGCTTTAAAAAGGCTTTAAACGTCAACCTACGTTTTTCATGCCTTGATTTTGGCCACGGATCAGAGAAGTTCAAATACACCCGGTCAATCTCATTTTCCGCAAAGACATCTGTCAGTGTCTCTGCGTTGATGTTTAGAAGCTTTACGTTTTCTACATCTGTTTCTTTGATTTTATCGACTGCCGTCACAATGACACTTTTAAATAATTCAATGCCGATATAGTTTATCTCAGGATGAAGCTTGCCCATTCCGGCAATAAAACTCCCTTTTCCTGTACCGACTTCGATATGGATTGGATGATCATTTCCAAACAGCTCATGCCATTTCCCTTTGTATTGTTCAGGGTTAGCTAAAGCGATATGAGCATTTTCAGCTAAGTAATCATCTGCCCATGGTTTATGTCGCATTCTCAATTTGATACACCTCTATTTTCTTTACATTTTATCAAGATACCATGAAACATAAAGAGCCGCAAGACAGCATCTTATCCGCACATATGAAAAAGACCAGCTGCTAATTGGGCTGGTCTGCTTCATGTATAAAATCAAAGCTGAATGCACAGTTTAACCACATAAATGACACGCCCTGAAAGGAGCATACGTATGGGATTAAACCGCCAACATCAGCTTCAATTAATCAAAGATATTTTAACTGATCACCAGCTGGATTGCTGTGGGACTGTTGCAGAATATGAACAGGTGGGACGCGTGATTCAATTAATGCTGGCAAAAGAAGATTTGGATGCTGACGTTCGTCAGCTACTAACAGATATTTATGATTACAGCCAAAAAGGTACCTCTGTCAGTTCAATTGATGCACATATCGAAGCGCATCAATCGCATCTATCTGACTGGGTCGAGAACATTCCACTGTCTTAATGGATGTTTAACCGTTTTAAGAGTGCATGTAGCTCGGCTTGCACTTCTTTTTGCGCCTTTTCATTTCCTTTTCTTTTATGCCAAACGACAAACGAGACGGTTTCAGCCAGCACATACCATGCCATGCGTTTTCGCAAGTTGTCGGTCAGCGGAGCACCATACATAGAGAGCCAGCTTTCCCAGTTCTCTTCTTCAACATAATGGTATAAGAGCGGTCCAAGATCAATCGCTGGATCCGCAATCATTGCCCCGTCCCAATCAATTAAATAGAGCTGGTTTTCATCTGTCAGCAGCCAATTATTATGGTTGAGGTCACAATGGCATACGACCTTATCCTCGAAATGAACTGCCTCCACATGTTTCTCTAAATACTGGATGGCGCGCGTGATATCATGTGAGTCAATCTGCTCTTTTAAGATCGATGCCTTGAGATGCATCAAGATCGATGCCGGGTCAAGCGAGTGCTTTTCTAATCGTTTCAGCATATCGAGCAGCTCTTTTGATGTATGAATTTTTCTTAGCTGCTCCGCTACAGGACGGTCATTCATGTCCTTTGGCTTCAGCTCTCTGCCGCTCAGCCAGTGCTGCGCAGTGATGACATCCCCATTTTCCATCCGTTTTGTCCAGACAAGCTTCGGCACAATGCCTTCAGCTGACAAAACCGCAAGAAACGGTGACGTATTGCGTTTTAAAAATAGCTTTTGGTCATTGTGTGTTGCGAAGTACGCATCTCCCGTAGCGCCTCCAGCAGGAGAGATGTGCCATTCGCTACCTAATATTTGTCCCAACCAGTTCATATCAATTTTCAACCCATCATTTCTTAAAATATTTTAAATCATGCTTTTTTAGTCGACAAAATTCAGCCGATTGAGATCAATTGGCTGTTTATTTTTTATTTATATGATCATAAAAACAAAAAGGACAGCTATTGAGAATGAGATGCTAAACAATAGCCGTCCTATAGATTTTATCGCTACCTTCTTATACTCGTCAAGCAAAACTAGAAAATCAGGACAAGAACCTTATGAAAAAGGAAGTCTTTTTTCATGTTTCTTTTGCTCGTGCGCACACTGGCTGCTTCTTAGCCACGTAATTTTAACGATCGCTCACTAGCCTTAACAAACACTGGAGTGGCGCCAATCACTTCTCCATCAGCGTGAAATAGGATTTTTTCATCTGCCTCCAAGTAGGCTTCTTCATGCTGAAAAAGGGTGACTCCCTCCATTACAAGGTGCTTTTTAAAAACCATTGCACTTAAAAATAAGATGACTTTCAATGGATTCAAATCCGTGACAACGATTGTTTGAAATCCTGATTGCCTCGCACTTGCTTCCGGCGCTGCTTCCAGCCCACCTCCATAATATGGGTGATTACATACGATCACAAACCACACTTGGCGAAAAACTTTTCTCTCATTTTCAATAAAAAGAGCAAGGTCAAACGGTTTGAAAGACCATAACGAATGTAGAAAGGACAGCGGGTAGATGATAAACCCGAGTTTGAGTCGGTTGAGCCACTTTTTCCCTCTAAAATGGACCGTTCTCTTCAAGACATGCGCATCAAAACCAACACCAATATGATTGAGAAAAAGAACAGATTGCGGACTTTCTGCATGATCTTGAAAGGAGCCGAGAGAAATTGTTTTCGTCAGCATCCTCTTTTGTTTTCTCACTTCTTTGATCACATCATGACGCTGGATGCCCAGCCCCTTCGCAGCATCATTCCAATGACCTGCTGGGACAAAGCTTAGCTGCACATGATCAATTTCTTTTAAACCATTCAGTACTTCATGAAATGTGCCGTCACCGCCAATGACGATCAGCCGTTTCAATCTGTCGTCTTGCATAGCGCTAATCTGTCTCGCCAAAACTTCGGCATGTCCTTCATGCTGGGTAAGAAACGATCTGTATGAGATCTCTACCTTTTGTAATTCTTTCTCTATGCTTCTCCAAGTGCGGAGTCCTTTTCCTTGTCCTGCTGCTGGATTGACGATAAAGTACCATTCATTCATATATTAGCTCCACTCAGGTCTCATTTTTTGGTGACCTTGATATGCCTTTAATCGAGCCATTCCTGCCTTCTCTTGCTGTCTGATTCACCATAAGCGAGCAATGCCTTTGTCGCTTTGAATTGCTGGTGCTTTGTCGGCGCCGTGTTTTTCCGCTGCTTGTCAAACCAATCCTCCGCTTTCTTCTTATCGACAACCTCCATCCCGAATGGAACTTCGGGCAAATCAATATACGAGGTGCGGCTGATGAGGATTTTTTTCACAGGAAGCTCTACACCACTTTGCTGTAAAATTTTTGACACAACAGTTCCAGAGCGCAGAAGGCTTGCGCAAGGGTTCAAGACGGATTGAACAGCTTTTCCCGTCGCCCGCTTTTCCCAAAAACGTTCCTTCGATCCAATATATACGCTGTCTGGCTCTGCTTCTAAGAAAGATAAACAGATGACTTCAAGCGGTGTAATGAGCACTGGACACAATTCCATTTCAGCTTTTTGAATGAGCAGCACCGGCTTGTACATCACAAAATAAGAATCTGGCAGCTGCCTTGCAAGCATCCGCAGCTTTTCATCATAGCGAATGTGATGGGAGACAGTTGAAATATGAGAGATCGTCGAGCTGGCCCATTTTAACTGAACATCGTAAAGATGATCTTTAAAAAAGTGAATCAGCTTCGTTTCATCGGTAGGAACGTTTGTAAAGACACCTTGTTCTATATCTGTTGGCTCGTTAAAAAGACTCAGGTCCCGTTCCTTTTTCATATCGGCTTCTTTTTGCTTTCTTTTTAAGGAGAATTTCTTTCTCTTTTCTTCCTCTTGTTCAGGTGCTTGCTCGATGGCTTGGTCAGCCTGCTTTTGCATCTGCTCTTTGGAAGCCTTTTTTAACTCGTCCCATCTTTGTTTTTTCAACCGAATGAACTGATTGATGTAATGATGCGGGTCTTGTTCATATCGTGATATATAATCTTGGATTTTAATAATTTGCGCCATCTGCTGCTCACTCCAACCTCTAGAATCATTTATGTAGTGTAAATTGTTTGATCGCGTGATAACGCGGGGTTTCTTTTAGACGGATTTCAAATAAAGCGATACTAGAAACCTCCATCGAATATGGTTCTTTCCGTAAGGGTGCTTGTTCTATATAGGACTGTTCCCTATTCCATTTGCGCGCAATCGTCATATGTGGATGAAAGGGTCTCTTTTCGACAGGATGACCTGCTGTCAAAACGGCTGCTTTCACTTTTTCTCTTAGATCCATCAAAGGTTTACTTTCACTAGGCTTTGCAAAAAAGACTCTCGGCCGCTCCTTTTGGCCAAATATCCCTACTTCATTCAGCTTCAGCGGGAAAGCAGACACCTCAGGAGACAGCTGTGCAAGTAGCTCAGAAATCTTATTTAAACGGTCCTCTGGAATCGCACCTAAAAACACAAGGGTGACATGATAATCAATGGGTGCTGTCCATTTTTGAAAGGAAAGTCCGCTCCTCTTGTCTATATCCGCTTTTATTTGATACGCGAGTTGTTCAGGGATTGGAATCCCGATAAAATAATGACGGCTTTCGGCCATATTTTCACCTGTCCTTTTTAACAAACTTTACGAATCCCCATTGATGATAGTATAACTAAAGTAATGCGGAATGAGAAGAAAGGGTGTCACATGATGAAGGTTGCACAAAATATAGCTGAATTAATAGGTCATACACCACTTGTAAAATTACAGCGCCTTCAGCCAGAACATGGCGCTGCTGTTTATTTAAAACTGGAATCATTTAATCCTAGCGGAAGTGTAAAAGATCGGGCTGCTTACAATATGATCCTTGAGGCAGAAAAACAAGGAAAGCTCACAAAAGGGGCAACGATTATTGAACCAACAAGCGGGAATACAGGAATTGGCTTAGCGATGAACGCTGCTGCAAGAGGCTACAAAGCCATTCTGATCATGCCTGATACGATGACCCAAGAAAGAATCAATATTTTAAAGGCATACGGCGCACAGGTCGTCTTAACCCCGGGGGAGGAAAAAATGCCAGGCTGTATTCGCAAGGCAGAAGAATTAGCTGCTCAAATTCCTAACAGCTTTATTCCCATGCAATTTGACAATGATGCGAACCCCGATGCTCATAGAGGGACAACGGCTGTAGAAATTATTGATGCAGTGCAACAGATTGGACAGCCGCTTGCCGCTTTTGTCGCAACTGCTGGAACGGGCGGAACCATTACAGGCACTGGAGAGGAACTCAAAAAAGCATTCCCGGAATTGACGATACATGTGGCAGAGCCAAAGGGGTCACCTGTTTTATCAGGCGGGAAACCTGGCAAACATAAGCTTGTTGGCACAAGTCCAGGATTTATCCCACATATTTTAAACGAACAGGTGTATGATGAGATTGTGCAAGTGAGTGATGAAGATGCTTACGACATCACACGAAAGCTCGCCCGTCTTGAAGGTATTTTAGTCGGTCCATCATCTGGCGCGGCATGCTATGCAGCCATTGAAGCAGCCAAGCAAATGCCAAAGGATCACATTGTCATTTGTATGACAGCAGACACGGGTGAACGTTATTTATCAAGTGATGTGTTTCAAGATTAAAAAAGGAACAGGGCGTATGCTCCTGTTCCTTTCAGATTGTTGACAAAGGGCTAAAATGAACTTTATTTTAGCCCTTTGTCTTCTTTTCAGCGTGATAGAAAACCTTTGCAGCCCTAGGAAGGACGAGTACTGGCGCGGAGCGAATTTCACATTCGTGAGCACCGAAGCGCAGGACTGACACCGAATGCGAGGGTTTGTCTACACGCTGAAAGGAACAACTCAGACCGTCTTGACCTCAGTCTGTTCGCCTGTCACAAGTAAAACTTGTTCATCAGTGAGCGGGCATAAAGAGAGCGTATTTTGATCTTTCTCTATGATATGCTGCGCTGCTTCACCTAAATAAGGATTGTTTATATGCGGTACCGGATAGCTGTTGATCTCATTGAATCCTTCAAAGGAAGATAATTCTAGCGCTTTCTCTTGATCATCCATCAGTGAGATGTATTCAATGCTTGGCGCCATGATAATACTCCCCGCGGATTCTCCGATATACAGCTTGCCTTTACCGATCTCTTCTTTCAATACACGATCGAGCCCGTGCTTTCTTAATTCTTGCAGCAAATAAAAGGTATTGCCGCCAGATACATACATGACATCATTCTTTCCAATGATCTGTGTGATTTCCTGAACCGTTTGCCCGGTCAGCTGAACAGTCTCTACACGCATTTCTAATTGATGAAAGGCTTCTTTTGCTGCATCGACATAGTGCGTGACTTCTTCCACTTCACTGGCTGCCGGAATGAATGTCACACTTTTTCCTTTTAAGGTGTCGCCTGCAAAGTCAGACAAGAGAGAATAGCTGTCTTTGAATGAAGAGCATAAGAACATTTTTTTCACGGTGAAACCCCTCTTCTCTTTCCTTCTTTTTTATTTCGCCAATTCATACATGGCTTGTGCATATAGCGCAGTTGCTCGTAGTAAATCATCGATTTCGATATATTCATCCTTTTGATGTGCACAATCAGGTCTTCCTGGGAATAGAGGGCCAAAGGCAACGCCTGCTTCTAATGACCTTGCATACGTTCCTCCCCCAATCGCAATCAGATGGGCAGGATCTCCTGTTTGTTCTTCGTAGACACGCTGTAATGTTTTCACAAGTGGATGGTCTTTTGAGACGTGATGAGGAGGACTGTCATCAAATTTCTCAATCGCTGCCCCTTTTATTCGTTCAATCCCTTTTTTGACTTCCTCACCGTCCGCTGTTACGGGATAGCGGACATTCAGCCCAAGCTTCGCTTCTTCGTTTTGCGAATAGCGGATTGTGCCAACATTCAAGGTCAAGTCACCACTAATATCATCTTTACAAGCGATGCCGAGTTTTTGTCCTCTTGTGTCTTGATCAAATAAAGCATTTATTTGTGATGTAAAAGCGAGCCCTCTTTCATCTAATTCATGCGCACATAAGAAATTCGCCATATGAATGCCCGCATTTGTGCCATTCGCCGGCTCCATTGCATGAACTGAAACACCTTTTAATGTGAATGTCAGTCCATCTGCTGTATGGTTTGTCTCACCGGTTAACTGATTTTCCGCAAGATAGGCTGCAAAAGCCGTTTTTAAGGCTTCAGCATCGTGATCATTTGCTGCTGCCACAATTGCGCGAGCCTCATCTGGAACCATATTGAGACGCATGCCTGATGTGAATTGCTTAAGGATGTAGCGCTTGTTTTCTTCCGATTGTTCGTATGTAAAGGATACGACAGCATCAATGATTCCTTTTTCAGCATGAATAATTGGAAAATCAGCATCTGGCGCAAACCCAATTTGCGGCATCGCCTCATGCTTGAAATAGTGATCGACGCATCTCCAATCGCTTTCTTCATCTGTGCCGATGATGATTCGAATCTTTTTCGACAGCGGCAGACCGGCATCTTTTAACATTTTCAATGCGTAAAACGCCGCCATGGTCGGCCCTTTATCATCAATGGCTCCTCTTGCAAAGATTTTATTTTCTCTTATGTCCGCTGAAAATGGCGGGGTTGTCCAGTCGTCTCCCGCAGGCACGACATCCACATGGCATAGCACACCGACGATATCTTCGCCTTCTCCATATTCAATATGACCAGCATAACCATCAACATTTTTCACTTTGAAGCCCTCGTCCTGCCCTTTTTTGAGCATATACTGAAGAGCCTCATCCACTTTTTCACCAAACGGTTTTCCTGCTGTGCCGCCTTCTTCATCCAAGACACTTTCAATTTGTAAAAAAGATTGTGTATCCTGAATCAAACTGTCTTTTTTTCGTATGACTTCTGCTTCCCAATTCATTTTTCCATTCCTCCTTGAAAAAAGGTTGCAATCCACCCTTAAAACGAATATTATATTAAGTGTTTTGTAATAATGTTCGTAAATGGAGGATTTTATGTTTCAGTTAAAAGAGAACCAAACCAACATAAAGAAAGAATTACTCGCTGGTATGACGACATTCTTTACGATGGTATATATTGTAGCCGTCAATCCAGGAATCCTTTCAGATGCAGGCATTCCTTTTGACCAAGTCTTTACTGCAACCATTATCGCTGCTGTTGTCGGTACACTCTGGATGGCACTCTTTGCAAACTATCCGATTGCCATTGCACCAGGTATGGGGCTGAATGTCTATTTCACCGTCACTGTTGTCGGTGGTGGGGGTCTCAGCTATCAAACAGCATTTAGTGCGGTATTTGTTGCTGGAATACTCTTTATCATTTTATCGTTAACATCCCTTAGAAAACAACTCATTGAGGCGATTCCAGATAATTTAAAGTACGGGATTACAGCAGGTATCGGACTATTTATTGCATTCATTGGGCTAAGACAGTCTGGAATCATCACTGCTGATCCACAAAATCTTGTGAAGCTTGGCAATTTAAGCTCACCTGTTGTCATTTTGACACTCGTTGGTTTAATGATTTCTGTCATATTAATGGTTCTTCAAGTGAATGGAGCGCTGTTTATCGGCATGTTAGCAACCACGTTAATTGCACTTGCAACAGGTCAGCTTCATTTTCCTAAAATGCTAGTGGATACCCCAGCACTGCCTGAAGGAATGCTGATTACAAATCCATTCGCTGCGTTTGGCGATGTATTTTCCCATCACTTGTATGCTGTTGTCTTCTCCTTTTTACTTGTGACGATTTTTGACACAACAGGAACAATGATCGGGGTTGCGGAACAAGCAGGTTTAATGAAAAATGGTCAGCTCCCAAAAGTACGCAGAGCCTTACTTGCTGACTCTGCTGCGACGACAATTGGCTCAATGTTTGGAACAAGCCCAACCACAGCTTACATTGAATCTTCATCAGGAGTGGCTGCTGGCGGAAGAACTGGACTGACCTCTTTAACCGTTGCTGCATTGTTTATTGTGGCTTTGTTTTTTGGTCCGCTCGTTCAAGCCATTTCGTCTTTGCCGTCCATCACTTCACCTGTCTTAATCATTGTCGGCTGTTTGATGATGAATTCAGTGTCACGTATTCGCTGGAATGAGCTTGACGAAGCATTTCCTGCTTTTCTTGTGATTCTTTCCATGCCGCTGACATCAAGCATCTCTACAGGAATTTCACTAGGATTTATTTCATATCCACTTGTGAAGCTGGCAAAAGGAAAATGGAAAGAAGTGCATATTCTTGTGCTCATTTTTGCCGTCTTATTTTTCGTGCAGCTCTTTTTCTTAGAAGGATAACCAAAATAAAAAGACACATTTCTCATTTGAATGTGTCTTTTTTGTATGAATGATTTTTTATTTTGTAAATTTTCTGTGTTTATTTTTTACTCTTTCTTAAGTGGCAATTTTCTTTATACACCTTGTGTTTATTGGGTTGTAACCGGATTCAAATCATGATATATACCATAATTTCATTCATGAAGACAAGTTTAAAAACACGTAAAGTTGACTTTTTGGTGGAACTAGATGCATAATAACGTGTATAATAGAATAAAACATTAAGAAACACGAACATTTACCATTGTTGCATGTCCTTATGTCGCAGTTTTAGTGTAGTAAGTTGTGGTTAGTCAAGTCCATCCGATCTTATTGATAGGGAGTGGTTTTTTGAAACCTTCAACAAACCGTATGATGACTCGAATAAAATCAGTTTATATGTTCATTCAAGAGAAAGGTCTTGTGACGACACAAGAGCTGGTTGATGAATTCGGGATCACACCTAGAACCATCCAAAGAGACTTAAACGTGCTTGCCTATAACGATCTTGTTCATAGTCCAAGCAGAGGCAAATGGGAAACAACGAGAAAAAAAGTAAAAATATCATCATAAGCGAATAATGAACTTCCATATAACAAAAAGAACCGGCGATATGCCGGTTCTTTTCATTTTGCTGACAAAGGGCTAAAATGAACTTGATTTTAGCTCTTTGTCTTCTTTTCATTTGCTCTATATTAATCACGATTGATTAAACTGTCTAACTCTTCCTCCGTCAATTCACGGTATTCTCCTGGCGCCAAATCTTCGTCTAATGAAACAGCCCCCATCGAGAGCCGTTTTAAAAAGATCACTTCATTGCCCACGGCTTGTGCCATCAGCTTCACTTGATGGTACTTCCCTTCAGTAATCGTTAAACGGATTCGTGTATCTGCCTCTTGGTTGGCATCTACTTCAACCTTCGCTGGCTTCGTTCGGTAGTCGTCTAAAATCACAACTCCCTCTTCAAGACGAGTGATGTCTTGATCTCCAAGCGGGTATTTTAGATGAACTTCATACGTTTTCGGGACATGCTTTTTCGGAGATAACAATTGATGAGCAAGCTGGCCGTCATTTGTAAGGAGGAGGAGACCGACTGTATCCTTATCCAGTCTCCCCACAGGGAATGGCTCCCTTGCAATATCCTCTGGCTCTAGTAAATCAACAACCGTCTCATCTCGCAGATCCTCCGTTGCTGAAATGACACCGTCTGGCTTGTTCATCATGAGATAAATGAATTCTTTATACTCTACACGCTCTCCATGCACGAGCACTTCATCATTTGTTGGATCGACATGATCTTTCACCTGCTTCGCCACTTCTCCATTCACTGTGACAGCCCGGGCCTTGACCAGCTTCTTTACATCTTTCCTTGAACCAAAGCCGGTATTGGCCAGCAATTTATCAAGCCTCATGCTTCTCCACCTCTTCTTAACTCTTTTTTCTTAAAAATGATGGCATCCGGCTGCCAAGTACACGCTCTAACAATCCAACTTTATAAGATAAGAACATATACACACCGCCGCCAGTGATCATTGAAATCAAAATAACAATACCCGCTTGTATGATTCCGCCTTCATATGAAATGACTTGACTCACAAGCTGACATGTCACATAAGCCACTACAGCCATGATTGCCGTTAAAATACCAATTAAAATAAACCGTTTGAAAATCCTGCGGAACGAATAGCCTGCATGGCGCTTGATCATGATGAACATATACAAAATCGAGGCACTGTAGCCTAATGCCGTTGCAAGCACAGAACCGTTTCCTTGCAGCCAGCTAATCAGCGGGATATTGAGAACCGTTTTAATGATAATCCCTAACAAAAGACTGACGATCGCAAATTTTTGTTTGTTAATCCCTTGTAAAATCGCTGCGTTAATGGTGAATAAAGAAAACAGTAACGCAACAGGTGCATACCAAAACAAAATAGAAGTCCCAATCTCAGGATGCACAGACGGATAGAAAAACCAATAAACTGGTCCAGCCAATGCCGAAATACCAAATGAAGCAGGCAGAACGAAGAATAAAATGACCTGCATCGTTTGATCAATTTGTCGATTCAGCAGCTTGTAATTTCGCGCTGTAAAGGATTCCGTTATGGTAGGAATCAATGTTAAACCAAATGCAGTTGCAAGTGACACAGGAATCATGACAAGCTTCGGTAAATATAACGTCACAATAGACAGAACCGCTGTACTAATATCCTGATGTCCTGATGCAATCATCGCTCTGTTAATTGTATTTGTATCAATATAAGAATAAATCGGAATGGCAAGCCCAACAAACACATAGGGTGCTGCATAACTGAACAGCTCTGTAAACATTTGCTTATAAGATAATCCAGAATAGTCCCCTGTATTCGGCTGCATTGCCAAAAGCCGATCTTTCCGCTTCAGCCAATATAAATAAAGCGTAAATAGACCGCCAAACGCACCAATGAGTGCGGCAAATGTGGCATAACCAACCGCAATAACAAGACCGCCGTCAAGCACTTTTAAAATGATAAACGTCGCTGTTAATAGGAAGATGATTCTGACAAGTTGTTCGATGACTTGGGAAACAGCTGTCGGGCCCATCATCGAGTGCCCTTGGAAAAACCCTCGCACAAGACTCATAATGGGTACAACCAATAGACCCAAACTGACCATCCGAATCACATAAACCACTTGATCGACCGTCAAACCGCCCGTTTCATTCGATCCTCCAAGCTGAATCTTGGCAAAGATCGGTGCGGTCAAATATAAAATAGAAAAGGCGATAATACCGGTGACAAGCATGACCGACATACCCGCCCTGAACATTTTTCTTGTTGTCTCATAATCGCCGATTGCATTATATTTAGAGACGAATTTCGATACCGCTGTTGGAAAACCGAGCGTAGCAATACTTAAAAAGATCGTATACTGATTGTATCCATATTGGAATAGCGCACCACCAGTCGCTCCGACCATTGCGCTAAATGGAATTAAGTAAATCATACCAAGAATACGAGAGAGATAAGTCCCTATCGTTAAAACCAACGTACCACGAAGCAGTTTATTAGACATGCGCTTAACCACCATTTTTCTAATGAATATTCAACTTAACTATTTTAACACATCATTTCATCGCACAGGTAACAAATCCAATACAGAAGTCACAAAACCAATCAATTCATATTTCAGCCTTCCCCAATCTTCGTTATAATAGAGAAATGACTGAAAGTAGAAAGAGGAATGTAACATGAAACATTATGATGTCATTGTCATTGGCGGTGGACCTTCTGGACTGATGGCCGCGATTGCATCGGCAGAACACGGTGCATCGGTTCTGTTAATTGACAAAGGAAACAAACTTGGCAGAAAGCTCGCCATTTCTGGCGGTGGACGCTGCAATGTGACCAATCGCCTTCCAGTAGAAGAAATCATCAAGCATATTCCCGGAAACGGCCGTTTTCTATATAGTGCATTTTCTGAGTTCAATAACGAGGATATTATTTCGTTCTTTGAAAATCTAGGTATTGAACTAAAAGAAGAAGACCATGGACGTATGTTCCCTGTCTCAAACAAAGCACAATCTGTTGTGGATGCCCTATTAGATAGGCTCCGCGTGCTCAATGTGACCATTCGAACGAATGAAAAGATTAAAACCGTTCTGTATCAAGACGGACAAGCAGCTGGAATTGTTACAAATAATGATGAAAAAATTTCAAGTCATGCCGTTGTCATTGCTGTTGGCGGGAAAAGTGTGCCGCATACAGGCTCTACTGGCGATGGCTATGCATGGGCAGAAGCCGCTGGTCATACCATTACAGAGCTCTTCCCAACCGAAGTACCCGTCACGTCAGACGAGCGTTTTATTAAGGACAAAGTGCTTCAAGGTCTTTCATTAAGAAGTGTTGCCGTGAGTGTTTTAAATAAAAAAGGAAAACCCGTCGTCACTCATGTCATGGATATGATCTTTACACACTTTGGCTTATCAGGTCCTGCCGTTCTGAGATGCAGCGGATTTGTTGTGAAGGAACTGAAAAAGCAGCCGGCCGTCCGCCTTCAAATTGACTTATACCCAAAGCTCAATGACGAGGAACTTTTCCAAAAGCTTCATCGCGATCTAAAAGATGAACCAAAAAAAGCCATTAAAAATGTCCTGAAATCTTGGATGCAAGAGCGCTATTTATTGTTCCTTTTAGAACGAAATGGCATTGATCCACAGGAGACATTTTCTGGTCTCGCTAAAGATAAACTGCGCGCTTTTGCTCATGATTGTAAACATTTCATCGTCCATGCAAATGGGACGCTTTCTTTAGATAAAGCCTTTGTTACAGGTGGCGGCGTTTCTGTCAAAGAAATTGAACCGAAGAAAATGGCATCCAAAAAAATGGCCGGTCTTTATTTCTGCGGAGAAATTTTAGATATTCACGGTTACACAGGTGGTTACAATATTACGTCAGCACTTGTGACAGGCAGGTTAGCTGGCATGAATGCCGCACTAGAAGTAAAGGAGAGATTTCAATGATTAGACGCGCACTTCCGATTGTCCTTGCAGTTGTCATTAGTTTGACAGCCGCTTTCTTTATGAAGCTGTCCATTACCCCGTTAAAAGTCGCCATTATTTTAGCGTTTACGATTTTCGCAGTTTGTTTAAAAGAATATGTCTACCGTCTGCGCAAACGAATTGAAGAAAAGTCATCTTCACATATCGATGGTTGATAAATGGAAGCAAAACATGTTACGGTAAAATAGAGGTCGAGTGAGAAACTCGCCTCTTTTTGTTTGAAAATAGTTGAGACAGGGGATATTAAACAAAATCCTCTGCTTAAACGTGTAGAACAACAGGAGAGTGAGATGGTGTGAAAAACGTATCAAGTGTATTTTGGATTGTGATTGCTATCACATTTATTGCCGTTCTATGGGGAGCCTTTTCTCCAGAATCACTGCAAAATGTGACAGATCAAATTCAAACATACATTACAAATGACTTTGGCTGGTATTATTTATTAGTCGTATCACTGCTTGTCGGCTTTTGTCTATTCTTTATCTTTAGCCCTATCGGAAAAATTACATTAGGTAAGCCAGGTGAAGAGCCTGAATTTGGTCTTTTTTCTTGGTTTGCGATGCTGTTTAGTGCTGGAATGGGCATTGGGCTTGTTTTTTACGGAGCCGCTGAACCGATCAGCCACTTTGCCATTCAATCCCCAACAGGCGAGACGGAAAATGCACAAGCCTTCCGTGATTCCCTTCGTTATACCTTTTTCCACTGGGGACTTCATGCATGGGCCATTTATGCAATTGTCGCCCTTTGCATTGCATACTTTAAATTTAGAAAAGATGCACCTGGATTAATCAGTTCCACCTTATACCCAGTATTCGGAAACAGAATTCATGGATGGATTGGAAAAACCATTGATTGCATCGCAGTATTTGCAACGGTGGTCGGTGTAGCTACTAGTTTAGGACTAGGTGCCGCACAAATTAATGGCGGATTAAACTATTTATTTGGAATTCCAAATAACTTCCTGACTCAGCTCATCATTATTGCAATCGTCACGGTCCTGTTCCTTCTCTCTGCTTGGAGCGGTATTGGTAAAGGGATTAAATATTTAAGTAACACAAACATGATTCTTGCTGCATTACTCATGATCTTTTTACTTATTGTTGGACCAACTGTGTATATTTTAAATTCATTTACTGATTCAATCGGACAATACTTATCAAATATTGTACAGATGAGCTTTAGATTATCACCAAATGATGCTGAAAAGAGAGAATGGATTAATGGATGGACCATCTTCTATTGGGCATGGTGGATCTCTTGGTCGCCATTTGTCGGTATTTTTATTGCAAGGGTTTCACGCGGGAGAACCATTCGAGAATTTTTAATTGGTGTCTTAGTGGCTCCTTCCATCCTCGTGTTCCTTTGGTTCTCGATCTTTGGTGTATCTGCAATGGACTTACAACAGAACAATATCGTCGATGTTGCAAACATGTCTACTGAAACGATGCTGTTTGGTGTTTTAAATGAATATCCACTTGCCATGATTACTTCTATTCTGGCACTGATCTTAATTGCGGTATTCTTTATCACATCAGCAGACTCAGCTACATTCGTTCTCGGAATGCAGACAACCTATGGATCATTAAATCCAGCGAATAGTGTAAAGATCAGCTGGGGTATTATCCAGTCAGCAGTTGCGGCAGTGCTCTTATTTTCAGGCGGTCTTGAAGCCTTGCAAAACACAGCCAAACTTGCTGCTTTGCCGTTCTCTGTTGTCATCATTTTAATGATTGTTTCACTGTACAAGTCATTAAATGAAGAACGAAGAGCGATTAAACAAGCAAATAAGTACAATAAACCAAGAAGTCCAAGAGTAAAAAAAGCATAATCATCACAAGAGAAAAGCCGTTCCTCATCCGAACGGCTTTTTTTCTCGTTGAAATAATTGAAGATTGTCATGACATCGCGTATTCCGATAAAATAGTGTTGAATCATCACTTTTCTACATAATGGAGGTTTATATGACGTTACCTACGTTCAAGTACAACCCAGACCCAGTTTCATTACATGTGATTAAAAAAGAGCAGACGATATGCCCCGTTTGTGAGAAAGAACGAGATTATGTATATCATGGTCCTTTTTATTCTGTTGAAGACGTTTCTGGCATTTGTCCTTGGTGCATTAAAGATGGATCAGCTGCTCAAACATATAATGGAATGTTTCAAGACGATGTGAGTTGTGATGACGTCGATCATGAAGAATATATAGATGAACTGATCTTCAGAACGCCGGGTTACCGCGGATGGCAGCAGGAATATTGGTTAAGCCATTGCGGGGATTTTTGCGCGATTGTGCAGTATGTTGGTTGGAAAGAGATTGAGCATTTAGAAGAAGAACTCTCAGAGGATATTGAAGAGATTTGCAGCGGTGGACATTTCACAAAAGAGAACCTGAAACAATGGCTCGTGAACGGAGGAGACTTGCAAGGCTACCTCTTTCAGTGCGTTCACTGCAAAAAGCATCGTTTACATATTGATGCTAGTTGATCATATCAAAAGGACCTTTATTTGAGCCCTTTTTCTTCTTTTCAGCGTGATAGAAAACCTTTGCAGACTAGGAAGGACGAGTACTGGCGCGGAGCGAATTTCACATTCGTGAGCACCAGCACGCAGGACTGACAACGAATGCGAGGGTTTGTCTACACGCTGAAAGGACCTTTCAGCAGGTCCTTTTATTTTTTATATAAAATGAGCGCTGAAAAACAGTAGAGCTGCTCTCCTCCTTGCTCACAGATCACCGCCACATTGTATTTGATGTCAATAATTTGGTCGTCGTCCATTCCTTTTAAAAAAAGATTGATTTCGCTTTGCAGATCTTTCTCGTGTTCTTCATCAAATACAGCTACCTTCAGCACATATGCCACTCTCCCTTCTCTTGCTACTCTATTTTTATGCAAATAGAGACGGACATATGAACAAAAAAAAGCCTTCCATCTTGTCGATGAAAGGACTTCTTTTTACAGCTTCGGTTTTGTTTCTCCTGTCCATGCAAGCATGCCGCCAACGACATTGGTTGCTTGATAGCCTTGGTCTTCTAAGAAATAGCAGACATTCTCACTGCGTTTACCAGAACGGCAAATAATATAATACTCTTGCGTCTTATCAAACGCATCTAGCTTCTCAGGAATATCGCCCATTCGAATATGGACTGCCTCTGGAATCATGCCTTCTGCTACCTCTTCATCCTCACGCACATCGACGAGTTGAATGGCTTCTTCTTGCTCTAGCTTTTGCTTTAATTCTTCTATTGAAATTTCTTTTACTGACACGACTCTCATCTCTCCTTTTATTCACGGTGACACCATTATAGCAAATCATACACATCACTGCGTATTCACCCGCTTGGATTGAAGGAAAGACGGGAATCGTTTCTTCACATCAACTGCCGGCTGTTCGCTTTCAAACTCTATCTTTTTAAACACTTGATAGGCTAGCCACATGTGGCCATATGCGAGAATGCTGATGCTAAAAAACGGCACGATCCCTGGCAAATAAGCAAATAGGATAAAGAGAATAGCCGAGAAAACGAGCATAGAGAGCGTATATTGCAAATACGAGATACCAAGCAGAAGGGAAAATTTCAAATAAAGACGCTTTTTCCAATCATAATGAGCCAGCAGCGGAAAGATATAAAACAAGCTGACAATAAACAGAAAACCAAAGATATAGATCGCAAAGCGAAGCACGTGTAAAAACCAACTCGTTGGATAAATATAAGCAAGGTCTACATAAATAATTGTCCCGATGATGACCAGCACCACTCCAATGACATTAGAGCGTACAAATTCTTCGCGGTATACTTTCCAAAAGGTTTGAAAGACGCTGACTTGCTCATGCCCTTGTATCCACTTTCTCATCACAGAAAATAACGCTGTTGTTGCAGGCATGAAGCCAAAGATTCCAAGCCCAAGTAAAGTGAACAAAAGCCATAACAAATTCGTATAGGCAAGTCTCATCACCCACTCACACATGCGCAACATTCTGCTCATTGATCCATCATGATCCATCTCTCTTCCCTCCTCTCTTTCTCGTTACACCGTCTCTTTTTGAAACAATTCTTCTATTTCAATCGGACGTTTTTCTGCAACTGAGCGCCACATGCCTTCGCCAAGTGCAATGGAATAAGCCCCCGCCTCTGCTCCTGCCGAAATGTCATAAGGAATGAGCGGATCTTTTCCTAAAAATAAATCTGCTAATAATAGCGGATCTCCGCCTCCATGACCACCTGATTGTTTCACAACTTCAATCGTTTCTTTTCCACCAAACATCGGGTAGTATGCAATTGTCTGTTCAGGGAATTGAAAAGGGATTCTCGATGGCACATGAAACTCATTTGTTTCAATCCGTCCCTTCGTCCCGTTAATCGCAAGCCGGTAGCCTTCATATGGCGCTGAAAATTGAATCGAATAACTTAACAAAGCCCCCTGATCATAAGCCACTGACGCCACATATGTATCCTCAATATCAATTTCCCGATCAAAAATACAAGCATCCGGGCGATAATTTGAGTATTGCTTTGACTGCTGCTCACCCGATTCAATATGGTCATCCTCCACCTTTGTGCGCTCTACCCGCGGATTCCACCTTGCTTCATAATGACAGGTATCTCTTACATGACAGGTTCCACAATATCGATTCTCTTCACCCTGCAAAGGATTCCAAGGACTTTCATCCCCATAATAATTCAGTGCGCCATAGGCAAATACTTGCTTCGGCTTTTGATCAATCCACCAGTTGACCAAGTCAAAGTGATGGGTCGATTTATGAATAGACAGACCGCCTGAATATTGACGCGAGCGGTTCCACCTTTTAAAATAACTGGCTCCGTGATACGTATCAATGAGCCAGCTTAACTCAACAGACGTGACCCTTCCAATCTTTCCATCTAAAATGAGCTCTTTTATCTTTCGGTGGAATGGATTGTAGCGATAATTAAAGGTGACGGTGACCTTCCCTTTGCTTTCTGCCTCTTTTTCCATCACCTGTTTGGCGTCTTTTGCTGTTGTGACCATCGGCTTTTCCGTTATGACATCCAGATCATGATCCAGTGCCTGCAGGATATATGTGACATGTGTATCATCTCGCCCCGCCACAATGACGATATCTGGTCTTGCTTCCTTCACCATCTGACCAAATGCATCCTCATGAAAAAATGAGACGCCCCCTAGTGATGGAAAACGCTCCTGACAAAGTGTATACCGCTTCTCATCTACATCTAAGAGCCCTGTAATCCTGTAATGCTCATTGAAATCCTCGGTGAGCGGTTTGATAAACATATTGAAAGCACGGTGACTGAGCCCGCAAACAGCGACCCTTTTCACATTCCCCCACCCCTTTTTCTATTGGTTTTCACGAAGCTGCTTCATGAGAGACAGTGCCTCTTTAGATTTCTCCGCATACACAGGTATGAAGGCGACCATATCTCGGTGTAATCGAAAGGTATAGCCATTTAGCTGCTTTGTTCCTTTCTTGATTTGGACCGCATAATCGACTGTATTTCCCGTCTTTGCATCTTCCACCGTATATGGTCCTGCCCCTTCGCCATCTATCCGCATCTCTTCAAGCAGCTGAAAGCTTTCAGGGTCATCATATGTTCTAAACATTTCTTCCGGGACAAACATCACGTCCCCCTCTTTTGCAGTTATTTCAACAAGAAGTTTTTCAGGAATTGCAGGGAAGATGTGAACGTCGTATGTCTCCTGATTTGGTTGAAAAGCTTTCTCCACTAATTGGTCTTTCATTGCTTTTGACATGTCAGAAAAAATAAGGACATCAATCCCCTCTGTTTTCCCCTGACAGGCGGACAAATAAAAGGCAGCGATGAAGCTGAGGAGCCATGCCGCAGCCCTTTGATACCGCCTCATACCTTTTGAAACACAGACAGCTTTTCTAGTTCAGTTAACGCCATAATAAAAGCGCCTGCTCCATGCAAATCATTCGTGCTCCGCTCTCTGCCAACGTAATAGTCATAAAATCCCGCAGATGTTCCAATACAAATATCGTTCACCGTAAAATCGCCGTTGTCTTTTTCCTTCGTTTTATATTGAATCAATCCTTGATACGCTTTGACCACATGATCAACATATCGAAGACTGACATATCCTTCATTCATGGCTTTTGCCATCGCATATATGAATAGACATGACCCTGAGCTTTCAAGCCAATTGTCGCTATGACTTCCTTTATCAATGATTTGATGCCATAGACCCGTTTCGTCGTCCTGATATTTTGCCACACTTTCCAGCATATCTGTCAGTGTGTCCTTCCACACTTTTCGTCCTTCATGTCCTTCTGGTAAATCTTCGATCATATCGGCTAACGCAAGGACATACCAGCCAAAGGATCTTGCCCAAAATTCTGGGGAACAACCCGTCTGTTGATCAGCCCATGGCATCACTTTCCGTTCATCCCATGCGTGATAGTAAAGGCCCGTTTTTTCATCTTTGGTATGCTTTCTCATGAGATGCTCTTGATGGATGACCATGTCCACCAGCTCCGATTCTCCTGTCAACTGGGCATACTTTAAAGCAAAAGGCCCACCCATATAAAGACCATCTAGCCACATTTGATAGGCATAATTGTCTTTATGCCAGAAACCGCCCTCAGACGTGCGATTCAGCGTCCGGTAAAGCCCCCGAAGCTTTTCTGCTGCCTTCCCATACCGCTTCTCTCCCGTTCTTTCAATCAGCGGGAATAAAATGAGCCCTGCTTGAATGGCATCAAGCTCGTCTCTGCGGAATAACAGATTCCCATGGTCATCAATGAGTGAGTCAGCATAATTTTTCACATAATCAAAGTACGCCTCGTTTTCTGTTGCTTCGTAAAGCTTCATCACTCCGCAAAGGAAAACCCCTTGATGATAGTGCCACCTTCCAGCTGGCGGAAGTTCAATCGGTGTATACGCTTTCATTATTGTTTGTGCTAATTTCTCTGCATGCTCAAGCGGTGATCCCTTTTCAATCGATAATGTCATTGGTCTTCATCTCCCCTTTTAATAAATCCCTTCTTCTCCAAACTTCTTCGCTAAACGGTTCGCCATCATGACCAAAATAAGTCCAACGGCTGCTTTAAATAAACCAACAGCGGTACTATAGCTGAATTGTCCTTGCTTCAGACCAGCTGTATACACATACGTATCAAAAATCTCTGCAACTTCCCTGTTGGTCGCATTGAGTAATAAATAGACATGTTCAAATCCAAGCTCTAATGTATCACCGATTTTTAAAATGAGTAGTACAACAATGACACTTTTAATCGCAGGAAGGGTGATGTGCCACATTTGTCTGAGTCTGCCGGCTCCATCCATTTTTGCTGCTTCATATAGCTGCGGATCTACTGCTGTAATCGCTGCAAGATAAATAATGGTTGACCAACCCGCTTCTCTCCAGATTACCTGCAAAATGTACATGGGTCTAAACCATTCTTGACTAAGAAGGAAGTTAATCTTTTCTCCTCCGAAGAAAGCAATCAATTCATTGATTAACCCGCCATCTACCGTTAACAAAACAAAAGATAAGGACACGACAATCACCCATGACATGAAGTGAGGAATATAAATCATTGTCTGAACAAATTTCTTAAACAGTGCCAATCTGACCTCGTTTAAAAGAAGGGCTAATAAGATTGGAATCGGAAAGAAAATCACGACATTCATGGCAAATAAAATGAGCGTATTTTTTAATAAGATGAAAAATGTTGGTTCTGTAAATAAGCGAATAAAGTGTTTGAAGCCAACCCACTCACTGCCAAGAATTCCGAGAAACGGCTGGTAATCTTGAAAGGCAATGATCAGCCCCCACATAGGGACATATTTAAAGACAAGAAAATAAAGGAGCCCTGGCAAAATCATTAAATACAGAAATTTTTGACTAAGTAATTGGTTAAGTAAGCGCTTTCTCTTTTCTTTTTTCAAAGCTGCCGCAGGCACACCCTTGGCAGTGACATCCTGTGTTTTCACAGATAAAGCCTCCCCTCATGCTGATGCATGTGTTAACTGTATCTTAAGGATGAAAAATCCGTCTACAATCATATCATCAGATCATATTTACTCAGGGGAAGCTACTCAAAACGTTACATAAAACATAAGAAAATGATCCTAATCTCAGAAAATGATTATTGACAAACCTACCAGATTTTTGGATTAATAAATTAAGGGGAAAAGATTGTTTCGTTTGAAATGGGGGGTTTTATGAAAAGAAAGCAGTATAAATTTTATTACAAGCTGGTGACGTTTTTTTTCGTGCTTAGTACAATTCCTGTTATTATTGTCGGTATTTTTTCTTATCAGCATTCGCAAAAAACTGCACTCGAAAATATTTCAAATGAAAAGCTGGACAGCGTCAAACAAACGCAATCCAATATTGAGCATATTCTAAAGACAGTAGATCATTCTCTCACTCACTATGTCAGTTCGCCGCCTCTCCTTCAAACACTGGCAGAACCTTTAAATCCAGACCAATTCCAACTTTATAATCAAGTCCAGCAAGAACTGAATTACCTGCAAACCTTCGACACCGATCTCTCCAATATTACACTTGTTAGTAAAATGGAAGATTGGTATATGAACAATTCTGGTCTTTATCATGTCTCAAACGGAGATCAAGAGAAAGCGTTAACCTCTTACCTCAATATTCCGAGTCATTCCAGCTGGGCACTTGAAGAAAATAATCCACTTGTCTCAACAAAAGAAGGAAAGACATCCTTTTGCAAATACAATGTGAATTTAATCAAGCAGCTTCCGATGAACAGTGTCCAAAAGAAGGGGATCGCCGTCGCCAGCATTCCAAGCTGCATGATTGCTGACAACATGCCTGACTTCTCTCAATCTGATAGTATGTTTGTCATTGATACAAACGGAAAAGTGCTGCTACATAATCGAAAAGAACAAATTGGTGACTCGTTAAAAAATCAAGATTTCGTCAAACATGTCCTGTCACTTGAAGAACGATCCGGACAATTTGATATGAAAATCGATGAACTAAACTATCAAATTACGTTTCAAAAATCAGATTATAACGAATGGACATACTTATCCTTTGTCTCCATTCCAGAACTAAAGCAGCAAACGAAATCAATCGGGTGGATCACCTTTATTATTTGCTTTATTTTGTTAGCGCTTTCATTATTATTTTCATGGTTTGGCTCTAGACACTTTTATAAACCGATTCGCTTATTATACGAATCCTTTGCACGTAATGAGTCGTTTTTGCATAAACAGCCTTTCCAAAATGAATTTGAGCTCATCGAATCGAGCATTAAACAAATGAAAGATCAAAACAATGATCTAGAGGAACGGATTGAGCAGCAAGTGACCCACTTACAGCAATACTTTATGGTGCGGCTGCTGCTTGGCAAACTGACGGAAGAAGAGATTCACAACCGATTTCAAAGTCTAGGCTTTCCTCGTGACTGGTCCCATTTGTCCATGCTTGTGACCCAAATCGATACACTAAAAGGAACGCCGTATGAAAAAAAGGATGCAGACTTGCTTTTATTTGCGATAAACGGACTGATTGAGCAGATTATTCCGCTAGAGGAGCACCTTCAGCCGACCGTTGTCAATCAGCATCAAACGACGATTGTTCTCAATCAATCGAAGTCAAAAGAGGAATTTACTGAATATTTAAATCAATTAGCCGAAACAATTCAGCAGCGGATTGAGGAAGAGCTGGGCTTATCGATCAGCATTGGGATCAGCCGCCCATTTAAAGAGTTACCTATGGCCAAACATGCTTATATTGAAGGGAAAGAAGCCCTAAAATACAGGCTCAAAGCAGAGAAAAAATCCATTCTTTTATACGAGCACATTCAGCAAGGAAAGACGTTTAAGACTCATTTCCCAAAACAGCTGCAGCATGATTTATTTGATGCCATTAAAGCAGGCGATCAAGGCAAGGCAGATCACTATTTACATGTGCTTCTGCAATCCATTTTTTCTAAAAATGCTGGACCACATGAGTACCAGATTGCTCTCGCTCGTTTTTTAAACAATCTCATCGAGCTGATGCATTTGCTAGGCATTGAATTGTTTGAAGTCGAAGATAATAAAATGCTCTATGATACGATCTTTGAGTTTAAAACGTTTGAAGATACAGAAGCGTGGCTGAAACACGAGATCATTCGACCCATCATTGATCAGCTCGGCGCGCGTGAAGACTCTCAATATAAAAATATCTCAGAGAAAATCATTCATATCATTCATCAAGAATTTGACTCAGATCTGACATTAGACGAAATCGCTACACGCCTGCACTACAATCCAAATTATTTAAGCAGTATTTTCAGAAAGGAAATGGATATCTCCTTTAGTGAATATCTCTCGTCTTACAGACATCATGTCGCCAAAAACTGGTTGGTGGAGACGGATATGTCGGTGAAAGAAATTTCGGAAAAGCTAAAATATAAAAATCCGCAAAATTTCATCCGCTCCTTTAAAAAGCTGGAAGGCACAACACCTGGGAAATACCGCGATCAGAAAAAAGGCACATAAAGCAAAGTCCCGCTCTCACAAGAAGCGGGACTTTTTTATTTAAACTGTTCATTTAGAATACTGTCTTCCAGCACTGAAAGCGGCTCGCCATACACTCGTTCAATATGGGCTGCCCCCCAATCACATAACGCATTCAAAATTCGCTCAAGTGACTGTCCGTATTCACTTAATTCATACTCCACTTTAGGCGGCACTTGTTCATATACAATGCGGTTAATCACACCGTCATTTTCAAGCTCTCTCAGCTGCTGTGTGAGCATTTTTTGCGTGATATTTGGCATGAGGCGCTTCAGTTCACTCGTCCGCTTTTTCCCATGTGTTAAATGACATAAGATGACACACTTCCATTTCCCGCCGATCACTTCAAGCGTTGCCTCCACAGAGATATTATATTTCTTCTTTTCCAACGTCTCTTCACTCCTTTTGATGCTGTACAGGCACTTTTTAGTACCTATATTACAAAAAAGTACGTACTTTTTTTTCTGTCATCTATGTTAGATAATAACTCTTGCCGATCGGCTTCGTCTATTAAAATGTCATGAAAGAAGGATGTGAATCACTATGCAAAACAAACAAAATCACTTTGCCCTTCTCGCACTAGCGATTAGTGCATTTGCTATAGGTACAACTGAATTTATCTCTGTAGGTCTCCTACCGATGATCTCAGAGGACTTTGGCGTGAGTGTCAGTCAGGCCGGCTGGACCGTTTCTTTATATGCGCTCGGTGTTACCTTTGGCGCACCAATTCTAACCTCCCTGACTTCCGCTATGAACAAAAAGACATTGCTTTTGCTCATTATGCTCGTCTTTTTGATCGGAAATACACTCGCCACGATTGCCCCGACCTTTTCTGTACTCTTAATCGGACGAGTGATTTCAGCCCTATCACATGGCGTATTTATGTCGATTGGTTCGACCATTGCCGCAAGCCTTGTGGTGAAAGAAAAGCGGGCAAGCGCTATTGCCTTTATGTTCACTGGTTTAACAGTCGCTACTGTGACCGGTGTGCCATTCGGTACGTTTCTTGGTCATGAGCTCGGCTGGCGGACGTCATTTGGTGTGATTGTCATGATTGGCCTAATCGCACTGATTTCTAACTATTTCCTTGTTCCGTCTCAATTGAAACAGGGCGTAAAAACAACGTTTAAGGATCAAGCAGCCTTATTAAAGACGAAAAGAATTTTGCTTTTATTTGTCATTACTGCTACAGGGTATGGAGGAACTTTTGTCGTCTTCACCTATTTATCCCCTCTCTTGCAGCATGTGACAGGTCTTGCGCCTGGAATAGTTGCCTTGATCCTGCTGTTATACGGGATGACCATCGCCGCTGGGAATGTCATTGGCGGAAAAGTAGCGAATAAACAGCCAATGAAGGCACTGATTTATATGTTTATCATTCAAAGTCTCATCTTGTTTATCCTTAGCTTTACTGCTGGATTTATGACACTCGGGATTGGAACTGTGATGCTGATGGGACTGTTTGCTTTCATGAATGTACCCGGCCTTCAAGTTGCCGTCGTTGATTTTGCAGAAAGGTATACACCTGGAGCTGTCGATGTTGCTTCCGCTCTGAATATCGCTGCCTTTAATGCAGGTATCGCCATTGGTTCATTTTTAGGTGGCATCGTGACAGATACCCTTGGGCTTGTGCATACCGGCTGGGTTGGCGGCATCATGGTGCTCATGGCGGCCATACTCACGATGGTGAGTCATCAAATCGAACAAAAAGAATACAAACAAACCATTTAAAGGAGTCTTTCATATGAACGATTTACAAAGTACAAAAACATTAAACAACGGCGTCCGCATGCCAGGATTTGGTCTTGGGGTCTTTCAGGTTGAAGAGGGAACGGAATTAATTGAAGCTGTTAAAACAGCCATTCAATTAGGATATCGCAGTATTGATACAGCTTCTATTTACGGCAATGAAGAAGGTGTTGGACGAGGCATACAACTTGGTCTAGCAGAAACAGGCCTTCGCCGCGAAGACATCTTTGTGACATCCAAAGTGTGGAATGCCGATTTAGGATATGAAGCGACACTAAAAGCATACGAAGACAGCCTGAAAAAACTTCAGCTTGATTACCTTGATCTGTATTTAATTCACTGGCCAGTTGAAGGGAAATACAAGGAAGCCTGGCGCGCGCTTGAAACGCTGTACCGTGAAGGAAAAGTCAGAGCAATCGGTGTGAGTAACTTCCAGCCGCATCATCTAGATGAATTATTGAAAGATGCGGACATCATTCCAGCGATTAATCAAGTCGAGTTTCATCCAAAACTCACGCAGGAAACGCTGTTTACGTATTTGAAAACACATGGTATCCAAATGGAAGCCTGGTCACCACTTATGCAGGGAGAACTGCTAAAGCACCCGCTGATCACAGAGCTTGCGGGCACATACAGCAAAACATCTGCTCAAATTATTTTGCGCTGGGATGTGCAAAAAGGCGTCATTACGATTCCTAAATCAACGAAAGCCCATCGTTTAAAAGAAAATGCCGATATTTTCGATTTTGTCCTATCTGATGAGGATATGAAGCGCCTGTCTGCCTTAAATGAAAATAAACGAATTGGTCCTGATCCAGACAACTTCGACTTTTAATGAAAACACCCCCGCTTTTTACTAAGCAGGGGTCTTCATGTTCATCATTTTGATTTTTTAAATGAAGCTTCATATTCTTCTATGATTTTATTTCCACCATTTGATTTCCACTTCTCTACATCTTTCTTAAATTGTTCTTCGTTGATATCACCAAGAATGAACTTATAGGTCGCATCATCGATGATTTTCTTCAATTCATTTCCTCGCGCTGATGCTGTTTCTGAATACAGGCTTTCAGCAGGGTTAGCGACAATGATGTTTTTATTGTCTTCTTCTAGCTCTTCATATTTTGTACGAACTGCATCGCCTTTATTTTTCAAGTAACGTTTATCAATCCCTACGAGGCTGACAAGCGGCTGTACATCTGTCTGCCAGCTTTTTATTTGGCTTTCTTCCCTCACAAATGTATTTCCATCTTGTTTGTTATAATGCTTTCCATCAATCCCATACGTCATGAGACCATACACGTCTTCTTCTGCAATGCGGTCAAAGAAAGCCAAAATTCTCTTTAACTCTGCTTCTGATTTGACGCTTGTTTTAGGGAAGGCGAAGATGCCATTATGGCCGCCTGATGCCCATACACGTTCTTTGCCATCTGGGCCTTTGATTCGGTTGATAATATCCACTTCCATATTCTTATCTGTTGCATCATCTCTTAAGTTCACTGCATCTACCATATTTCCAACATAGATACCCGCTTTTCCTTGTGAGAACAATTCTTGCTGCTGCGTTTTGCTTGTGACTGGGAAGTCTTTGTTTATATAGCCATTGTCACGCAACTTTTTCATATATTTCATTGTATTCATATACTCATCTGTCATAAAGTCTGGCGTAAATTTGCCGTTTTCTTCTTTCCAATCTGTTGGCATTCCTTCATAAGAACCGAGCGTTTTAAATGCACCGTAAATCAAATCGTTACGGTCTGTAAAACCAATTGTATCGTCCTTACCATTTTTGTTCGGATCTTTTTCAGTAAATGCCTTGGCTACTTCATAAAGGTCATCCAGCGTTTTAGGTGTATCCAAATTTAAATTTTCAAGCCAATCCTTTCGAATGACAATCCCTTGTCTTGAAAGTGGTCTCTCTCTATAAATGCCATAAAGCTTCCCATCGATAGAGGCATTTTTATTAATCAGTTCGTTCATCTTACTTAAATTTGGATAATCCTTTAAGTATGGACCGATTTCCCAGAACATGCCTGATCTGAACGCATTGATAGCAGATGAATTCTTAATGTCTTGAATCGTCACAATTTGCGGGAGGTTCCCTGCGGCAAGTGCTGAATTTAAACGGTCTTCTTTCACCGCATCAGGCACCCACGTAATATCAAGCTCTGTATTTGTGAGCTTCTCAATCTCTTCTAGCACTGAATCTTTCGGCGGCTGCTGATGATATAAAATCGCCATCCATGTCAGCTTCACCTTTTTGTCTAAATCAACCTTTTCATCTGATGAACTTGCCCCTTTACTTGAACAAGCTGACAGAATACCACTTGCGGCAAATAACAAAACAAAGGCAATCAGCCATAATTTCTTTCTCCCCATAAGATCCCTCCGTTATTCCATCTTTTTAACCCTTTACAGAACCTAGTAATGCCCCTTTGTTGAAATGCTTTTGAATAAATGGATAGACAAGCAGAACGGGAATGGTCGCCACGACGATGACCGCCATTTTAATAGTTTGGTCTGGCGGCGGTGTTGATGAGCCCATATCTGACATATCTCCCTGCATACCGCTTGATACAATGACGATTTGTCTTAACAGGACCTGAATTGGCCATTTCACCGAATCGTTTAAATATAAAATGGCTGTCATGTACGTATTCCAATACGTCACGGCATAAAAAAGTGAAATCGTCGCAATAGCTGGCAAAGAAAGTGGCAGTACGATTTTAAAGAAGATCCCTAAATCGTTACAGCCGTCCATCTTCGCTGATTCTTCAAGGCTTGCTGGTATGTTTTGAAAGAAGTTTTTCAAAATGATCAAATTGAATGCATTGATGGCCACTGGCAGAATGAGTGACCAGTAAGTATCAAGCAGCCCAAGTGTTTTCACGACGATAAACGTCGGAATCATCCCTCCGCTAAACAGCATCGTGAAGACAACGAGAAACATGAGGGTTCTTCGGCCCTTTAGCTCCTGACGAGACAGCCCATACGCCATGAGTGAGGATAAAAACATGCTGACCGCTGTTCCAACGAGTGTCACAAGAATGGATACAATCAGGCTGCGATACACAATATCTGTAGAAAAGATATAGCGATAGGCCTCTAGAGAAAACGTCGTTGGAAACAAAATAAACTTCTTTGAGATGACCTCTTCTACTGTCGCAAAAGAGGCGGCAATGACATGGATGAACGGGAGCACACATATTAATGCGAACATGAGTAGAAAAGAGTAATTAAATACATTGAACAATCGGCCTTTAATAGAACGATCTATGTTCATCACGCCCTTTCTTTGTAAGCGTTATCATTTCGTCTGAACATAAGCTGCAGCCTTTGACGATATCGTGATTAAAATGTAACAAACGGGGGAAGAAAGCGTCTATAATCATCATGACAGACCACAGAGATGATCATGCCATTCGTGCTTTTAGCCTCATCAATGAAAAGAAAAAGATCATGAGCTAATGTCATGATTATGCCCTATGCCTGATCGTTTTCTTTCAGAATTTCTGCCGTATTGACATCTGGCCTGTAGCCTAACTCCTGCTTCGTTTTCTCAGTAGACCAAGGTTTTCCTTCGTTTTCTGATACGGCATAATAAGTCCCGAATGGAACATCCGTTTCGATGGCAGCCTTGATCATGCCGAAAAGGTCTTCATGTGAAAGAAGCGTTCGTTTCGTTCTTTTTTTGGTGTGCAATCCTTCTATCTCGTCTGTCACGACGGTTCCAATTCTCAAATTGATGACAGACATACCTGTTTGATCGTGAAACAAACGCCCAAGCTGTTCGGAAGCAAATTTTAAAATGCCATACACATTTTTCGTTGCTGGTACATCATCAGTCGTAATTTCTCGCCCTAGTAAGGAGTGACCATCTTTTTCATAGCGATCTGTCACATGGTTACTGCTTGCAAAAATGACTTTTGGAATGCTTAACCTGGCCGCTGAACGAAACATATTATACGTGCTTATCCAAAACACATCATTCATTTTTGCAAACTCCTTTTCATTCATCACATCATGCGTCATGTCTATGTTTAAAAGATGAATGATCACATCTGTATCTCTTGGAATGGCTTGAAACAACTCCTCATCATTCGCCGCATTTGCAAAAATGACTTCTTCTACACATCTTGTTTGATCAATGATGGTCAGGTCATACTCCGAAGAGAGCTCTTTAGTTAATAAACGTCCGATGACACCACATCCGCCAATCATGGTGATTTTTTTCATCTGTTTCCTCCTTCATCTCTATCGGAGTAGTATGTCCATGCCGTCTATTGATTACAGCCACTTTTTCAAAAAACGTGTAGCCTCGTGGCGCATAGCAGCCGTTTCAAAATGACCTGCATGTAAACCTACAAGCTGATAACGTTCCTTTAAGGAAGCAGCTTGATAGGCTTGACTTAATGTCTGTTGAATTCGTCCAACACCTTCAGCAGGTGTAAGCTGATCATGCTTTCCAACTAAGCTTAAATGCGGTCTTGGGAAAATCATTTCTTGGATGTCAGCTGCTGTAAAGTGCTTAGCTAAGCTCGGTACATAATAGTAAAAACCGTGTCTATCTAAATGATTTGTTTCAATCAATGTGTGATGATCAACCTGTGCGCAAAGATCCACACACACACTGACCCTCTCATCAAGTGCTGCCGTCCACCATGAAAGAAGGCCGCCCATTGACATCCCAAAAACAGCTAAACGCTCTGGAAGCACATCAGAGCGGGACAGCAAATAATCAATTGCACACATGCTCTCATACAGCATCATGCCCCACATCACTTTTCCTGTTAACAGCATTTCTTTGAAAATTTCACTTTCTGTTCTTCCCCTTCTTTCACCAAATCCCGCGTGATCAATCGCCAACACACTATAGCCTTTTGAAGTGAATTCTTTCGCGTATGAAGGCGCTTGCAAATAATGAGCCCCCTTCAATAACTCTTCTTTCCCATCCACATAATTCCCACCATGAGAATGCTGAAACAAGACAACAGGTCTTTTTTTCACTGTATCTTTCGGCTTCACAAAATAAGCCGGAACTTCCTCCACTCCATGAATAGAGAGAATGAGTGTTTCTACTAAGTACGATTCACGTTCCTCAATCTTTAACGTATACGCCTCCACACGATGGCGCTCCGGCATTTCCCCTAATAAACTGAGCAGTTGTTCACGTTTGCTTTCCTTTTCCATTGACGTCACTCCTCATTTTCTTGATCAACTTGTTAAATACGAGATTGATGGAGGAATTACCTTGTTTTCGACAAAATTATGTCCCGGGAAATAAACAACACCCATCGGCTGATACCGATGGGTGCGTTCATTAGTTCGCGACAATATTGACAAGTTTTCCAGGAACCGCAATCACTTTACGGATTGTTTTCCCTTCAAGCTGTTCTTTTATCCGTGCATCATTTTTCGCAAGCTCTTCTAGCTGCTCTTTTGTTGCATCAGCAGGAACCGTTAATTTTGCTTTCACTTTTCCATTTAGCTGTACGACAATTTCCACTTCATCATCGACAAGTTTTGACTCATCATATTGCGGCCATGCTTCATAAGAAATAGACCCTTCATGACCAAGTTTATTCCAAAGCTCTTCCGCTACATGCGGTGCAATCGGAGAAAGAAGTTTCACAAATCCTTCTGCATATTCTTTCGGCAGTGTGTCAGCCTTGTATGCATCGTTGATGAACACCATTAATTGTGAAATCCCAGTATTGAAACGTAAGCCTTCATAATGATCCGTTACCTTCATGACGGTTTCATGGTAGCTGCGCTCTAATGCGCCGCCAGATTGCTCTGTCACTTTATCACTGATGGAGCCATCTTCATTTGTAAACAGACGCCATACACGATCTAGGAAACGACGAGCACCATCAAGACCTGTTTCAGACCAAGCAATCGACGCATCTAAAGGTCCCATGAACATTTCGTACAGTCTTAATGTATCTGCACCATGAGATTCTACGATATCATCTGGGTTGACAACATTCCCTTTTGATTTACTCATTTTTTCATTATTTTCACCAAGAATCATTCCTTGGTTGAACAATTTCATGAACGGTTCTTTTGTTGGAACAACACCAATATCATACAAGAATTTATGCCAGAATCGTGCATATAGCAGATGAAGCACAGCATGTTCTGCTCCACCAATATACACATCAACCGGAAGCCATTTCTTCAGCTTTTCAGGAGATGCAAGTTCTTCTGTGTTATGTGGATCAATATAACGTAAGAAGTACCAGCAGCTACCTGCCCATTGTGGCATCGTATTGGTTTCACGGCGTCCTTTTTTACCTGTCACTGGATCGACAACCTCTACCCAATCTTTAATATTCGCTAAAGGTGATTCACCTGTTCCGCTTGGCTTAATCTCAGTCGTCTTAGGCAAAATCAGTGGAAGCTCTTCTTCTGAAACAGCTGAAGATGTTCCGTCCTCCCAATGAATAATTGGAATTGGCTCTCCCCAGTAACGCTGACGGCTGAACAGCCAGTCTCTTAAACGATAAGTGACTTTCTTTTCACCTTTTTGATGTTCTTCCAGCCATGCAATCGCTTTTTCAATTGCTTCTTCTTTCCCTAAGCCGTTTAAGAAATCAGAGTTGATGTGCTTTCCATCACCTGTGTAGGCTTCTTTGTCAATGTCTCCACCTTCGACAACCTCTTTGATTGGAAGATCGAATGTTTTGGCGAATTCATAATCACGCTCATCATGAGCAGGAACTGCCATGATCGCTCCAGTGCCATATGTGGCTAACACATAATCTGCAATCCAGATCGGCATCTTTTCCCCATTCAATGGATTGATGGCATAAGCACCTGTGAAAATGCCCGTTTTCGTTTTAGCAAGATCTGTTCGCTCTAAGTCACTCTTAGACTGAATTTCTTTGATATATGCTTCAACTGCTTCTTTTTGAGCAGCTGTTGTAATTTTTTCAACTAGCGCATGCTCTGGTGCAAGAACGGCATATGTTGCACCAAATAGTGTATCAGGACGTGTTGTAAACACAGTAAACTGTTCGTCATGTCCTTCTACTTCGAAGTGAACATGTGCACCTTCAGAACGTCCAATCCAGTTGCGCTGCATGTCTTTGATGCTTTCAGGCCAATCAATGTCTTCTAAATCTTCTAATAGCCTGTCCGCATATGCTGTAATTTTTAGCATCCATTGCTTCATTGGACGTCTTTCAACAGGATGCCCTCCGCGCTCACTTTTCCCATCAATGACTTCTTCATTTGCAAGGACTGTACCGAGTGCTGGGCACCAGTTTACAGGTACTTCATCAATATACGCCAATCCTTTTTCGTACAATTTCAAGAAAATCCACTGGGTCCATTTATAATAATTCGGATCTGTCGTGTTAATTTCTCGATCCCAATCATACGAGAAGCCCAATGATTGAATTTGACGGCGGAAATTATTAATGTTCTCTTCTGTAAATGCAGCTGGATCATTTCCTGTATCCAGCGCATATTGTTCCGCTGGAAGACCAAATGCGTCCCATCCCATTGGATGAAGAACATCGTAACCCTGCATACGTTTCATACGTGATAAAATATCCGTTGCTGTGTATCCTTCAGGATGCCCTACATGAAGCCCTGCTCCTGATGGATAAGGAAACATATCTAGCGCATAAAACTTTGGCTTATCTTCCGAGTCAGATGTGGCGAATGTTTTATGTGTCAGCCAATAATCCTGCCACTTTTTTTCAATTTCCCGATGCTGAAAACTCAATGTGAAAACCTCCTTTAATATGTACGGCTTTATCTGCTCAGATGACCACTGCAAGAATTCAGATTTTTCTAAAATCAACAAAAAACCCTCATCCCTGGAAAGGGACGAGAGATTTTTTGGTTCCCGCGGTACCACCCTTGTTAGCGTCATGAACTGTTCATACGCTCACTTAATATCTTTAACGCAGACATGCGACAGAAGCTTTAACGCAACTGCAACTCTGAGGCGAGTTCAGAAGCAGATTTGATTGACTTTCACCAGCCGTCAATTCTCTAAAGACAAATGCTGCTTTCCTACTACTCCTCTTCACTGTTCTTATCGTAACCGTCATCTAAGTAGTATTTTATAGAATTATGATCATAAGTGCAAGCAGGTTTGTATACAATGGGAATGTACCCTAGACTAGGGTAAAGTGAGGATATTATTCGTGTGGAGATCGGTTATGACGGTTGGAGCCTGCATCCTGTGAACGTTCTTCTCTCACAAAATCGAAGCTTCGCAGAACTGCTTCTCCTCCGTAACCTGAAATAATGGATAAGATGATTAAGTGCAGACTAGATTCGGGATTTGAGGATAAGACAAGCAGTGTAGCAGCAATCATCCCAACGAGCCAATCTTCAATAAACCCTAGATAAATAAACTTCTTTGTCATTCTGGGCTTCTCTAGCCTGCCTTTTTTCTTTACGTGACCGAGAATGCCCATGACCCCTCCAATGGCGCAAGCAATAATGACTTGTTGCAGCATTTTCATCACCTTCCTAAAGCCCTTAGAATAGTAAAGCGACTTCAGGCTGTCCAGCCCCCTGTAATGCCATTCTGCTGTTCCGTCATAATCCATGTAAAAGGTCTATTCTCTCTAACGAAGAAAAAAAGCTTGTTTCTTCCATTATATGTGAATGACCCAAAAACAATCTTGATGCATTGGAATCATTTTCACCTAATCCATATTAACTATTTTTGTCATTTTATGAATTATCCTCAAATGATCCCTTCTTTTTCTAATGAAAAGTCTCCTTACTTACTCTATTCTAATGGAGGACAAACTATGATGACAAATTTAACAAAGCGATTGCAATCATTGAAACAGAACATATGTTATGTTACGTTTAAAAAGAATTCATTTGGTTTTAAAAAAAACCATCTTAAATGTCTGATAGTAGCAGCAAAGGAGGGTAATATGGTCAGCTCGAACATCTTCGGCTTGCAAAAACAGCTTGAACTCATAAAAAAAGCGCTGGATCATGCGCGGATTGGTGTTGTCATTACAGACCCTTCTTTAGAGGATAACCCTATCGTTTATGTGAATCATGGCTTTACACAAATGACTGGATATAAACCAGATGAGATTCTTGGACGTAATTGTCGATTCCTCCAAGGAAAAGACACAAATCAAGAGCAACTTGCCTTAATACGTCACGGAATTCAAAACAAAACACCTATTACCACACAGCTCAAAAATTATAAAAAAGACGGTACTTTTTTTTGGAATGAACTCAATATAGATCCTCTATACATTGAACAAGATGACAAAACATTTTTTATTGGCTTTCAAAAGGATATTACAAAGCAGAAAGAATATGAACAACTCCTAGAAGATTCCTTACAGGAAGTCACCTCTCTGTCGACGCCAATTGTCCCAATCAAAAATGGTGTTTCCGCTCTTCCACTCATCGGAAAATTATCAGAAGAACGCTTTGATGCCATCGTCGCGAAGTTAACTTGTATATTAGAAGATTCAAAGGATGATTATTTAATTGTCGATCTTTCTGGTTTAATTGATGTCGATGATTCCGTTGCAGCGCGAATTTTCAAACTGCATCACCTGCTGAACTTAACTGGAACTGAACTCATCATCACTGGGATCAAACCACAGCTTGCGATGAAAATGAAAGACTTAGATGCAGACTTTCAGAATACGATCACTTATTTAACGGTAAAAGAAGCAATCAAAGGATTGCCATTAGCTGAAAACCCTGTATAAACAGGGTTTTTTTAATTGAACCGCTCCCCAAAATGGAAAAATGAGGTATGATAGGTGTAAATAGTGATATAGGGGGGCTGCCAGATGATGATGTTACTCATCATAGGTCTTTTATGTATTTGTTTCGCCATAGGATATGCCGTCAATTTCTTATTACTTAAACACCAAAATCAACAAATCTTTTCAAAAAAACTCTTCTATCCTTTTTTGACCATTGGTCTTGTTTTTTCTATTATGTCATTACCGTTTGCCGGCACAGGTGCTCCGAAAGCACAAGCAGATCCATCTTCTGAACAGCTGCTGAAAGAGCAAAAACAATTAGCATCTGACATTTCTCGTCTAAAGGAAGACAAAGAAACGCTGACGGCCTCTTTAGAAGACGTGACCAAAGAAAAAGAAAAGCTATCCAAGAAATTAGAAACCATCACCTCCGAAAAGAAGACAGTCAAACAGCAAGAAAAAACCATCCATGAGCTTGAAGAGAAAATAGACAAGCTCACCTCTACAAACGAAACACTCAAAAAAGAACACCAGAAAGTAAACAAAGACACCACGTCATCGGCCCAGCGATCTGCTCCTAAAGATGATGGGTCGAATACTGGCGGTCATGAGTCACAAAAAGAAACAAAAAAAGAATCTGCCGCCTGTAATATTAAAGGAAGTGTCAACGGCATATATCACACACCGAGCAGCAGATACTACTCACGGACAAAAAACGTGACCAAAATGTTCTGCTCCGTAGAAGAAGCTGAGCGTGCAGGGTACCGGGCACCAAAGCAATAAACATCTTTTGACGATAAAAAAACCTCCTGTCAGCCCAATATAGGTACAGGAGGTTCTTCTTTAAATTTCTCTTCTTAATGCTGTTAATACATTCGTTTTTGTCGCCTTACGTGCTGGATTGAGTCCAGAAATAATGGCAACTCCTGCACTAATCACTGTTGCTGTGATCACAAGGCTTAGCGGAATATAGGAGAAGGTGATCGAGAATTGATCACTTGATCCCCCTTCAGACATGGAAGACAAAATTGCTGGAATGATTAAATTCACTGCAAAACTAACGATGTACGAGATGATGATCCCGATGATCGATCCAATCACCCCAATATAAGCACTTTCCATGAGGAACATTCGCTTAATAATGGAAGGATTCGCACCGATGGCTTTCATGATCCCAATCTCTTGTGTCCGCTCTGTTACGGCCATTGTCATCGTATTGAAAATGCCGATCGCCGAAATAATTACCGCAATACATCCAACAAAGATGAGTCCAATTTTAAAGACTGTAAAGAACATATCCATTCCTTCAAGCTGATTCGTCACAGAGATGACTTGATAGCCGTCATCTGTCAGCTTATCTGTGAGCGCACCGACATTGTCGAACTTATCAGCATAGACAGACGTCATTTTTTCGACATTTCCTGCATCAGGAGACAGATCGAGCACTTGACTAAATTCTTTTTCATAAGCATTCGGAATAAGAATTTTATGATCCTGCTGCCACTCCAAATTCGGTTTCTTCAATACACCGACGACACGGAAATCGAACGTCTTTTCTTTCACCACTTCATTTTCTTCATTCAGTTTTGGCACCTTGATTTGAATGACTTTGTTTAAAATTTCCTTCGTATAGCCTTTTGGCTCTTCCGGTGTATCTTCACCATTTGATGTCTGATTCATTTCTTTTTCATAGTCTTTTCGTTCTTTTTCCGTCCAAAGTTGTTCTGCCATTTGATACCCAACTACAATTTCATTCGCCGATGTTGGGACTTTTCCACGGTCTAGTTCAAGGCCTGCCTCTTTTTCTTCTTTCATATCTGTCAGTACAGCCTGCGTATCACTTGAGCGATTATCGAGCTCGACGTGAACCGATGGAATGATTGACGTTCTTGCAACGACAGATTTCGCATGATCATATTTCTTTAAATCGTTAACCTTGACGTCACCTTTTTCTTTGCCTAACACTTTAATTTCTGTGATAATTTGTTGTTTCATGATTTCATCTTGAGCCGATTTTTGCAGACCAAAACCAACTGACGCTAGAACGATTAAGAAAGAGCATGCCATTGTCGTTGCAAGTATGGTCATAAACACACGCAATCTATTTTTCTTCATATTTCTTCTGATGAATTTGACCTGATCTCTAAATTTCAATGGACTGATCCCCTTTCTTTAATACACCATCATGAAGCTGGAACGTTGTGTCTGCGATTGAAGCGACTTCATCGTCATGTGTAATGATGACAAATGTAATTCCTTTTTCACGATTGAGCTGCTGGATAAAGGCCAGAATTTCGCCTTCAGTTTCTGAATCCAGACTGCCTGTTGGTTCATCCGCTAAAATAATAGACGGATTAAGGATCAAGGCTCTTGCAATACTCACACGCTGCTGCTGTCCACCTGACAGTTCATTAGGATAATGTCCTGCGTGATGTTCAAGACCAACTCGTTTCAGCATTTCCTTTACTTTCACTTTTCGCTCAGACGGCTTCACACCTTTTAAAGTGAGCGGAAGTTCAACGTTCTCATATGTTGTTAAACTCCCGATCAATTGAAAGCTTTGAAAGATAAAGCCAAAATGATCTAACCGAAAGTCTGCCCATTCTTTCTCATTAAAGCCGGTCACATTGGTGCCATCAACGATAATTTGTCCGCTTGTTGGCGTAATATATCCCGATATTAAATTCAGTAAAGTTGATTTCCCCGAACCGCTTCGTCCGACGATACATGCAATTTCGCCTCTTTTAATAGACAAGTCAATGTCTTTGAGCACAGGAATCTCGTTCTCCCTGCCCTTTTTCCCAATTTTAAACACATGATCTAACGATTGAATTTGAATCATCTCTACTCCCCTGCTCTCTGTTTATCTTTTTCGATAGATTAAGAAATAACTCGTCAGTGCGCCTACAGCTCCACCGATGCACATCCCAACAAAATATCCAATTAATGAATCTGAAGAGAAACCAACCCAGCCAAACCCTAAGACGCCAAACACGATCACCATAATTTGAATTGGGCGATCCATTATTGAATAAAGGAAGAATCGGCCATTTCGTTCAATTGGATGTTTAATAAAGCTAAACAAGCCTATAAGGTAAAATAGCAACATCATGACAATTGGAACGATGTATTCTTCACCATTGAACCAAAGCGGATATTCCTGATAAAAACTGTTAGCTGTAATATAAGTAATGGGGGAAATGGGCGTGATCAAAAAATTAAAGATTTTATCCAGCCACATCCCGCTTGTTTTAAAGATAAAATCTAAATGAAGGATTGGTAAACCAATCACTAAGTAAGGTAAAATAGCTGTACTAAATCCAACGATTGCTTGAGAAATAGCACTCCCTGTTAAAGCACCTGCTGCAAAAAACAAACTATAGATCATCAAGGCTGACAACAGTGCAGAAACATAAAGACTGTTAAATCCAGGTGTCTCTATTGGCCCAAGACCTAATTTTAATAAATAAATGAGAAGGTATGAAACAGCATGAACACTTGCAATAATTCCAGCACCTAAGAAAAACTTTGTGTGAAAGATGGAACTTCTACTAAACGGCAAGGATACGGTAAAGTCCATCTGCCCTTTATTTCTTTCAAATCCTAGCTGAATCACAGCAAAAAATATTCCCATGACCCATGAAAGTGAGAGAAATGCGTCCGTCTTAAAAATATAAGTGAATGTTGTTGTATCCATTAGACAGTCTCGGTTATTCAAACAATCTTGAAAGGTTGAGTACTCCATTAAGAGGGATAATGGCGTCGCAAAGATCGCAACAAGCATCACTAAAATGAATGTCAGCTCAGACTGCTTCCATTCCTTATATAACAATTGCCGCTTTACCATCTGCGTTTCCCTCCAAACTTCGCAATGAATACTTCTTCTAAATTTACAGGCAGTTCATGCCACACTTTTGGTTCAAGCGATTTCAAATACTCTTTTGCTTCTTCATCTGTTTTGAGTACAAGTGCTGTATAGAACACACCCGCTTGATCTAAAATGGCAACGCCTTTTTTTCTAATACTTAAGTTCATATCCTCTTCAAATGCCATCTGGATTTTAACGTAGTCATTCTTTAATTCATCTAAATCCATAACACTTGTGAGCTGATTTCCTTCCAAAAACCCGATTCGGTTACACATACGCTCAATATCCTCTAAACGGTGAGATGTAATTAAAATCGTTGTTTGTCGTTCTGCCACCTCGTCAATCATCAGCTGAAGAACGTCATTTCTTGTGACTGCATCAATCCCGTCTGTCGGCTCATCTAACAAAATGACTGCTGGTTTGATGGCAAAACTTAAAATGAGGGACAGCTGCTTCTTTAAACCTGTCGACAATTCACGGTATTTCACTTTTTCCGGAATCTCATACCGGTTCACAAGCTCATTGGCATATGTCACGTCAAACTTTGGATACAGTTGTTTTAACAACTTCACAAGCTGTCCATAATTGTACCGGTCAAAGTAGGGATTTACGACTGGCATATACACAATATTTTGCTTCACTAACGGGTGGTCTTTTACGAGTACATCTTTAAAATAAATCTCTCCTTCATCTGGAAGAAGGATTTGCTGAATCAAGCGAAGAAGTGTTGTTTTACCAGAGCCATTCCGGCCAAGCAGACCAAAGATCTCTCCTTCGCCTATCTTGAAGGAAACGTTGCTGAGTACTTCACGTCCATTTAATTTCTTTGATACATTTCTGACCTCAATCAACTTGTTTTCCTCCTTTTAGACTTGAGCTGATCTCCTCCAGCCACTCTTTGAGTTGATGAATATCAATACCGGCATAATGAGCTTCAATAATGAGTTGCCTTAATTGCTCCTTCATCTCTAACACCTTCCCTTCATTCAGCTTTAACTGTGCACCTTCTGTCACATACGTTCCACGGCCTCTTAATGTTTCAATAATTCCTTCCCGTTCAAGCTCTTTATACGCTTTGCTGACGGTGTTTGGATTCGCAATAATAATGGTGGCAAGCTCTCTCACAGAAGGCAGTTTGTCACCTGGTTTCATCACGCCTTTTAAGCACAAAATTTTTAACTGCTCAATGATTTGTTCATATATTGGTGCAGCGCTTCTTGGATCTATTTGAATCATGATGGCTCCCTCTTTTCTCATTCATGCTTTTGCAGTCCTATCGCTTGATCATGTCCTTGCATTAAAGGGACCGAATTTGGAATAAAATCTTTTTGAACTTCAAAACCAATGAAAACGAGAACGAAAAAAAATGTACATGCTAACGCAACAGCCAGCACCATCCACTTTAAATTGATTGGTTTTTTTTCTTTTTTCATGGTTAAACACCTTTCTTCACGTTTAAGTGTCTGTAGTGTATTAGTTGATGTAGTACACTTAATACAATATAGACACTTAATTGAAAAGTCAAGAGACTCTAGAAAAAAATAGGCAGACGAACCAGATAAAATGACGAAGCTACTTAAAAGCTTTCGGAAGCCAGGTTTGCTTCTGGTTTAGGGTGTTCAACACGTTAATAACTTTCATAATCGCCTGAAAAAGTGCATAATAAAAGACCCCGAATATTGAGGTCTCTACAATGTTTTAATTAGATACTATTACTTTGTTTTTGGACTTGCTTTTGAACAGGATTAGCACCCACCATACTAATAAAAATATATAGCCTATAACTGTAAAGATAGTCCAAACTGCACCCTGTCGCAATTGACTAAATAAGTGTTCAAATTCATTCATTCCTTCTACTCTACCAATGCTATTTATCAGGCTAATAATCGGAATTGTAACAGTAAATACAATGGTTAGAATGGACAATCCCCTATGTTTATTTTTCACAACACTGAATATTGCGGTTCCTAATGTTGCTAAGAAAAACAAGTAATATAATGCCCAAAACCAATCAGGAAGAGTCTCCAACATTTCTTCTACCCCCTTGAAGATATTTGCAATTTCTATATATAACATACTTTAACAGAATAAAAACCTATTTATCCAAAAACAACTTTGCGAAAACAGCCAAAAAATAAAAACAGACCCTTAAAAGAAGGATCTGTTCATCATTCGTTCTCGTATGAAATACCTAAAATCATTTGGTTTTGCAGACTTTGAATTTGTACACGCGTTCTGTCTAAACGTTCTCTTTGCTGATCATTGGCGACATCTTTTAACTTTTCTAATTCATTCACCGCATCCTCAAGCATGAGCTGCGCTTTTGAAAATTCTTCTACGTTATAATGTTCTTGGCGAGAGCTCAAATCAAACTGTTCGCTTGCAAACTCAAGAGTCTCAGTGCTTTTTTGGACAAATTCATCGATTGATTTTCTAGTTGCCATCTAGCCATCCCTCCATTTCATCATTGCTCTCGCCTATTTTGCCCACGTAAAGCTTTTTCACTAAAGAAAATGTTGGACAGATTCAATTGTCCTCTTTCGTGATTTTTGTTAAACTTTAAGGATGCCTATTATTATGCAAGGAGGTTACTGACTTGGATCAGCATAACCCTTTTTTATATTCAAACAGCGAGAAACGTTATCACACATGGAATTATCATTTGCGTGAGCACTTTGGTCATAAAGTATTTAAAGTCGCATTAGACGGCGGCTTTGATTGTCCAAACCGTGATGGTACTGTCGCACATGGAGGCTGCACATTTTGCAGCGCAGCAGGATCTGGTGATTTTGCAGGGAACCGGGCGGATGATCTCATCACTCAATTTAATGAAATCAAGGACCGGATGCATACAAAATGGAAAGATGGAAAATACATGGCGTATTTCCAAGCTTACACAAACACACATGCGCCGCTTCCTGTTTTAAAAGAAAAATACGAAACCGTCATGAATCTGGATGGAGTGGTTGGTTTATCGATTGCCACAAGACCTGATTGTCTGCCAGATGACGTCGTGGAATATTTAGCTGAGTTAAACGAACGGACATATCTATGGGTTGAACTTGGTCTACAAACTGTACATGAGCGGACAGCGATGCTCATCAACCGTGCCCATGATTATGAATGCTACGTAGAAGGTGTAGAAAAACTGCGAAAACATGGCATTCGAGTCTGTTCACATATCATCAACGGTCTTCCTCTTGAAAACCGAGATATGATGATGGAGACAGCAAAAGCTGTCGCTGATTTAGATGTGCAAGGAATTAAAATTCATCTACTTCACCTGTTAAAAGGAACACCGATGGTAAAGCAATATGAGAAAGGCAAACTAGAGTTTCTCAGCCAAGAGGAATATGTCCAGCTTGTCTGTGATCAGCTGGAGATCCTGCCCCCAGAAATGATTATTCATCGTATTACAGGCGATGGTCCCATTGAATTAATGGTAGGTCCAATGTGGAGTGTGAATAAATGGGAAGTGCTCAATGCCATTAATGCTGAGCTTGAAAGACGTAACAGCTACCAAGGCAAACGCTTCGTCAGATTGGAAGAAGCGGCAAAATGATTTTAAAACGGATGCTCCCTTTTAGTAAAGAACTGTTAGAACGTGCTTGTCAAAAAGGCGATATTGTCATTGATGCAACGATGGGAAATGGCCATGATACACGCTATTTAGCTGACCTTGTCGGGAGAGATGGACAAGTTTTCGCATTCGATGTACAGAAGGAAGCCATTGAGCAAACAAGCAAAAGACTTGGTGAGCACTATCCAAACGTTCACCTGATCCATGACGGACATGAACAACTTGCTGAGCATCTGCCAGCGGATGCTTATGGTCACATATCTGGTGCAGTGTTCAATCTTGGATACTTACCAGGAGGCGATAAAACCGTCACAACTCAGGCCCATACAACCATTGAAGCGATCAAACAGCTCATGGATTGGCTTAAGCCTGGAGGTCTGATCGTTCTTGTGATTTACCACGGGCACCCCGAAGGAAAAAAAGAGAAGGACATCCTTCTTGATTATTGCAAAACCCTCCATCACGAAGAAGTACAGGTAATATCTTATCAATACATGAATATTCAAAACGATCCGCCCTTTGTGGTAGCCATCGAAAAAAAACTCAAATCCTCTTAATGGATTTGAGTTTTATTATTTAATAAGCGTATTGGTCAATGATTTCTTCAAGCACTACTTCTAGCTCTTCTGCATCTGCAAGCTCTGATTGAGTAAAGCGGACACGTACAAGCTGTTCTCCGTCATTATACATTTCTTCCAGCCAGCCACGCAGCCCCCTTGCTCTGCGGTCAACTTCAAAAATGAGATCTAGCCCCTCTTCATCAATGAAGAAAATCACCTCTAACTCATCAAGCATTTGACGATAATAGTCGGAAGTCGGTATGAACTCAAACTCTTGAACAAAGGGAAGGCGGCGCCTGAAATAAGGTGCTTCTTCACAGTCTGCTTCATGAAGGTGAAAGCCTAAGTTTCCAACAGCTTCAAGCACACGTTTCACCCACGGGTGCGCGCTTACAAAAATGCGGTCATGATCAGATTTATCAATACCACCTTGAATATCAAGGTCTGTCACAACAGCCACCTCTACTTTACCTACAGTCATTGGTGTATCAAGAGGAAGGTGAAACGAGAATGTAAACTGATGAGCTTCCGCAGGCTGAATCGTGAATGATTCAGTCACTCGGACAGAATGGATGGTTGTGTGTTTTCGTTGCTCTTCATCATCTTTTACAATGGTGTACCATGTTTTCAACTTTAAATCAATATAGCGAATATCTTGAGGCACTTTTCCGCCCTTCACATGGACTGTTCCCTTTACTTCTTCTCCCGGTTCATACGCATCTTTCTCCAAAATTGTATCCACTTTTGCTGCACCGATTCCTACACTTGCTACAAACTTTTTAAAAAACGACATATTCGACCTTCCCCTTTTTTAAGTTTTTCAACAAATATACGTCATAAGGAGTAGATACGATTCATTCAATTCATACTTTTCTCCTATTTTTCGTACACTAAGAATAATATCGGCAGCAAATAAGAGGATTGTAATCATAAAAGAACTGTACATGTTCCAAAGCGAAACAGTTCAAAACAAAAAAGCTTGTAGAAAAACATTTTCTACAAGCTGATGAGCTTATTTTATACGTTAAGAAGATTTCATCCAAGGCATTTTCTGATAGGTTCGATAGGCTCTGCCATTGATATAGAAAAAGAACGATGTTTTCCCGCTTGATTTGATCAACCGCTTTGCCAACTTGTTCATCTCTTTTTGAGCTGTCACTTTTTCATCAGACAAATAGACCGCAAGTAACCCTCTATTGATTAGTTTGTGAAAATTCTCGTGTGGAATGCCTTTCAGCTGTTCATCCGCTTTTTCAATAAAATGCTGTAGTCTATCCATCATCTCATGATGAGAGTTGTAGTACGAGCAAAAATTCAAATCGCCTTCCAGCCTGTCCTCTTCTTGGTCGATTAAATAGTCCAGTAAGATGTGCAGACCTTGAATATAAGGGAAATAGCTTTCGTAAATTTGCTTCGCCTGCTTCTCTGTAAAATCAGGCTGCAGTGCATAAGCCACAAGACAGAAAATACCCAGCGTTGATCCTGCACATGCGGAAAACTCATACCACTCCATCTTCGGTAAATCCTTTTCATACTGGCGGAACCATGACTCTAATCGAGGTTCACGCTCATGAGGAACCACATGCTTATGTACTTGTAAATCACTATAATAATCACACAGCGTATGTAAATAGGGCTGAATGATCGGATAATGTGCTAGACGTGACAGCACATCTTGGCACGTCCTGACTAGCGCATGCAGGTACCCATGATCCTCTTGATCATCACGGAATTGATAATACGGCTTAAGCTCCGCATGAATATCGAGTGCATCTCTCATTGCCTGATGCAGCATATGAAAATCCTTTGGATCAAGTGATGTACTGCGGTCACACAAGTTATCTAAATAATCGCTAATCGTTTGGTACGCCACAATGAATTCAATACACGTTTCCTTCGCTTCACCTGCAAGCAGAGATAAAATTCCCCCGCCTTCACAGTGAAAGGTTTTACTGGATATGCTCGCTAGTGCCTGCGTTCTCAGTTCTTCGTTTTCAATCATTTCTGCATGAGCCCGCCACTTTTTTAGCTCCTGATGAACTAGCGGAAAAATATCTTTATACACCTTCGTCATCAGTGCAAAAGGACGTTCTGGTACTGACAAATCAATCCACCCCCAACTTAAGCTCACAATCAAATATATTGATCAGTAAAGGCTCTTGCCGCCTTAAACACATCTTCTCGCTCGGGCTCATTAAAAATTTCATGATAAAGCCCTTCCCATTCACGGTATGATTTATTGGTTGATTCAATGCCATTGAACCATTTCATCACTCTTGTTTTATCTACAATCTTGTCATCGCCTGCCTGCATGAGCAGGAGTGGAATCGACCGAAAAACATTCGTAGGCTGCATCGCCGCATCGATATTTTTCACCAGTTCTCGATACCAGCGAACCGACACCTTCGTCACATAAAGCGAATCATTCGAATCTGCCTCTATCACATCTTGATTCCGTGTGGCAAGTTCGATCGACAGCCCAGATTCGACTTTAAAAGACGGCGCCAGCACATTTAGCCCTTTTGACGCAAAATCCATCAGCTTCTTTGGTTTAAATTGCAGACCTAAACAAGGTGATGATAAAATAAGGCCATCAATCTTCGTATGGGTATACTGCTTGAACCATTCAATCGAAATCAGTCCCCCCATACTATGTCCAAGTAAAAATGTCGGAAGTCTGAACGACTTCGCATGTTCAATCCATTCATCCACTGTATCAATGTATTCTTGAAAAGAACGAATGTGGCCTCTCGCACGTGTCGATGTCCCTTGCCCAGGCAGGTCACCCATGACGACGTGATAGCCTGCATTTCGCCACATTTCGATCAGCCATTTATATCGGCCATGATATTCACTAGCACCATGTACAATGACAATTGTACCAACCGGTCTTTCAGCATGCCAAGTCCACAAAGTAAACACCTCACAAATGTTGTATTAAGAAAGGAAGTCGAAAAAGTGATTTATCCATATCATCAGTTTACACCTGAGATTCATGAATCTGTCTTTGTTGCAGAAAACGCCACCATTACAGGTGATGTCACAATTGGAGAATATTCAAGCGTTTGGTTCCAAACGGTCATTAGAGGCGATGTAGCTCCTGTGAGAATTGGAAAAAACGTCAACATTCAAGACTTATCCTGTCTGCATCAAAGTCCTGGAAAAACACTTCTTATTGAAGATGGTGCTACCATTGGACACCAAGTCACATTACATAGCTCTATCATTCGAAAAAATGCCCTCATTGGCATGGGATCCATCATTCTCGATGGTGCGGAAATTGGCGAAGGAGCCTTTATTGGTGCAGGTAGCCTTGTCCCGCAAGGAAAAGTCATCCCAAAAGGTTCACTCGCTTTTGGCCGTCCAGCCAAAGTCGTTCGCCAGTTAACAGATGAAGATATCCAAGACATGGATCGTATCCGCAGAGAATATGTAGAAAAAGGACAATACTATCGTTCCCTTTTATCGCGTTAACATCATACATGTATCTTCACTTTATCATGTTTTTTTCAGGATATTAAGCAATAACTGTGTACCGCTTGTTATTTTACCCTTTTCCACTACTTTCTATCATGACAAAAAAGGTTTTCAGCACAAAGCTGAAAACCTTTTTCATTAGCTAAAAATAACTTCTTTCGGCTGGTGATTCAACTGCTCTGGATCAATGCTGCGCTCTACATAGATGCTATGCCAGATCATAAAGATCAGGACAGTCCAAATCTTACGGCTATGATCTGCTTTTCCAGCACAATGATCATTTAATAAATCAAGAACATATGCCTTGTTAATGTATTCATCTGTCTGACTGTTTTTAATGATATCTTTCGCCCAAGCGTTCATCTCATTTTTCAGCCAATGACGAATTGGCACAGGGAAACCTAGTTTTTTACGGTTTAACACATGGTCCGGTACAATGCCTTCTGCTGCTTTACGCAATAAATATTTCGTTGTACCGTCTTTCGTTTTCAACTCTTCTGGAATTTTAGAAGCTGCTTCAAATACGACCTTATCAAGGAATGGAACACGAAGCTCAAGAGAATTCGCCATTGTCATCTTATCTGCTTTCAGCAAGATATCCCCGCGCATCCACGTATGGATATCAACATATTGCATTTTGTTAATATCGCTGTAGCCTGCACTTTCCTCGAAGTATGTTTTCGTCACGTCTCGATACGTGATGTTCGGATCATACTGCTTTAAGAGGTTTTTCTTTACTGGCTCTTCAAAGATTTTCGCATTGCCGATATAACGTTCCTCTAATGGCGTACAGCCGCGAACGATAAAGCTTTTCCCTTTCATTCCTTCTGGCATTAAACGAGCCAGACGAAGAAGAAGCTTTTTCAGCATGGATGGTACAGATTCAAAAGGCTTTAGAGACAGCGGCTCACGGTAAATATTATATCCACCGAATAGCTCGTCTGCTCCCTCACCTGAAAGAACAACTGTGACTTGTTTTTTCGCTTCTTTTGCTACGAAATACAATGGAATCGCCGCTGGATCAGCCAAAGGATCATCTAAATGCCAGACGATCTTTGGAAGCTCATTCATATATTCCTCAGGAGAAATCACAGCACTAAAGTTTTGCAATCCCAGCTTATCAGCTGTTTCTTTTGCTACATCTACCTCACTGAATCCATCCTGCTGGAAACCAACAGAGAATGTCTTCAGTTCAGGGTGAAATTCCTTTGCGACTGACACGATGAAAGAAGAATCGATCCCGCCTGATAGGAATGAACCAACAGGCACATCACTTCTCATATGGACTTTTACAGAATCATAGATAGCATCACGTACTTCTTCTACTAATTTCTGCTCTTGTGTTTGTTCAGGTTTGAATTGAACTTTCCAGTAAGTCTTAAATGCAATGTCTTGGCCTGGACGCAGTGTAAACTGATGACCTGGCTCGACTTTGTGCACTTTTTGATCAAGTGTATTTGGCTCAGGAACGAACTGAAAAGACATGTACTGCTGCAAAGCAGTCTCATCAAATAAAATGTTCTCATTCACAGCCATTAAGCTTTTGCGTTCAGAAGCAAAGTACACTTGGTCATCCATTTGTGTAAAATAGAGCGGTTTAATGCCGAAAGGATCTCTTGCGCCATATAATAACTGCGCTTCTTTATCCCAAATTAAAAATGCAAACATCCCGCGAAGCTTCGATGCCGCTTCTTCTTTATAGTGGCGATATGTGGCAAGAAGGACTTCCGTATCAGAATCTGTGCTGAACGTATAGCCTTTTTTCACAAGCTCTTCTTTCAGCTCCACATAGTTATAAATTTCTCCGTTGAAAATAATCCAATATTTTTCATCTTCATAAGAAAGCGGCTGCTTTCCGTGTTCAACATCTATAATACTTAAACGTCTAAATCCAAATCCTACATGCTCATCATGAAAGTACCCCTCATCATCCGGACCTCGATGAACGATGAGACGATTCATTTGCTTAATTAACTCTTCCTGCTCAGTAGTTTCGGACAATGGACGGTGATTAAATACACCAACAAACCCACACATATTATTGCCTCCACGTTATGTTATTTCTTAAAAGTAGACCTATAATTAGACAGTATTTTGTCCAATTTTGTTTCACATTTTTACGCTTTTTGTAGAATTTTTTTTAATCAAAAGGAAAACCGCTTAAAATAAGCGGTTTTGTATGTTGTTATTCTCCTAATGCTTCCTTGCGAAGCGTGTCGGCTTTATCCGTTTTTTCCCATGGAAGATCCAAGTCATGACGGCCAAAATGTCCGTATGCAGCGGTTTGTTTATAGATCGGACGACGTAAGTCAAGCATTTTAATAATGCCGGCTGGACGAAGATCAAAGTTTGCACGTACCACTTCAATTAATTTCTCTTCAGAGGCTTTTCCTGTTCCAAATGTATCAATTGAAATGGAGACAGGCTGTGCAACACCAATTGCATAAGCAAGCTGTACTTCACATGAATCTGCAAGACCAGCTGCTACGATATTTTTCGCTACATAGCGAGCCGCATATGCTGCCGAACGGTCAACCTTCGTTGCATCCTTACCAGAGAAAGCACCACCACCGTGACGAGCATACCCACCATAAGTATCAACAATGATTTTACGTCCAGTTAAACCAGCATCCCCTTGAGGTCCACCGATAACAAAGCGGCCTGTTGGGTTGATGAAGTATTTTGTTTCTTCATCGATCAGTTCACTTGGAACGACAGGGCGGATGACATGCTCTTTTAAGTCGCTTTGAATTTGTTCAAGCGTCACTTCTGGTGCATGCTGTGTAGAAATAACCACCGTATCAATACGAACTGGTTTGTTTTGTTCATCATATTCAACTGTTACTTGAGTTTTTCCGTCTGGACGAAGGTATGCAAGTGTTCCATTCTTGCGTACTTCTGTTAAACGGCGAGATAATTTATGTGCAAGAGAAATCGGCAGTGGCATAAGCTCTTCAGTTTCGTTGTTTGCAAAACCAAACATCAGACCTTGGTCACCTGCACCGATCGCATCAATTTCTTCTTCAGTCATTGTTCCTTCACGTGCTTCAAGCGCTTTGTCTACACCTTGCGCAATATCAGCAGACTGTTCATCAATTGATGTAAGAACCGCACATGTTTCCGCATCAAAACCATATTTCGCACGTGTGTAGCCAATTTCCTTAATCGTGTCACGCACCGTCTTTGGAATGTCGACATAAGTAGACGTTGTAATCTCACCGCTTACTAATACGAGACCGGTTGTTACAGAAGTTTCACAGGCAACACGTGCATTTGGATCTTTCTTTAAAATTTCATCCAAAATGCTGTCTGAAATTTGATCACAGATTTTATCTGGATGTCCTTCGGTCACTGATTCTGAAGTAAATAAACGACGATTTTGACTCATAATGGCTATTTCCTCCTGTACAAGACCACATCATCCCAAGATGAGGCCTCCAATATGATACGGAACTCGTTCCCTCTTATATTTCAACATGTTTATATTAGAGATGTTATTGGCAATTTGTTCATATGATATCCCAAAAATAAAAAAACCATTTCCTTCATTGCGAGGAAAGGGTCTGAGATCGCATGCCTTTCACTCTTATCGCTCAAGGTGTTCTTGTACCTTGCATCAGGTTAGCACCTTGGTTTCTCAGCATGTTCATGCCTTTTTCATAAGAAACCGGTTGCTGGGCTTCATCGGGCCTGTCCCTCCACCAACTCGGGATAAGAGTATCCGTTCAATAAGATATCTTATCTTAAACCCTTGCGTCATGTCAATGGTTCATAGGAATTATCTCCCCTTTTTTTCACCTCATCATTAGCATCACCAAAAAGCATATTTTCATAGCAGAAATGAAAAAACACACACAAAAATGTTTAAATAGTATAGACTATTATTATCAATGTGTTATACTAATCAAAACAAACAAATTCAACGGTAAAGGAAGGGTTTTTTTATGAACTCAGTGGATTTAAAAGAAGATTTGCAGTCATTGCTCTCATTAGAAAATACGCACCAAAATTTATCTGTTCCGAAACTTGTTGAAAAGATTTTGGCACGTAATGAAGGCGTTTTAACTTCAACTGGTGCTGTGCGCGCCACAACGGGTGCCTACACTGGACGTTCGCCTAAAGATAAATTCATCGTAAAAGAAGAAAACTCTGAACATAAAATTGATTGGGGTCAAGTGAATCAACCGATCTCGAAAGAGGCATTTGATCGTTTATATACAAAGGTTGTGTCATACTTAAAAGAACGTGATGAACTATTTGTCTTTGATGGCTTTGCCGGTGCTGACGAAAAATACCGTATGCCAATTACAGTTGTAAATGAATTCGCTTGGCACAATCTCTTTGCAAAGCAGCTATTCATCAGACCTGATGGATCAACACCATCATCAAACGAAAAACCTTTCACCATCTTATCTGCACCTCACTTTAAAGCAGATCCTGAAACAGATGGCACAAACTCTGAAACGTTTATTATCGTTTCTTTTGAAAAACGGACGATTCTGATCGGTGGAACAGAATATGCAGGAGAGATGAAAAAATCCATTTTCTCTGTTATGAACTACCTGCTTCCTGAACAAGATATTTTATCAATGCACTGCTCTGCTAACGTCGGTCAAGAAGGCGATGTTGCTTTATTTTTCGGCCTTTCAGGTACTGGAAAAACGACGCTTTCTGCAAGTGCAAGCCGCAAGCTGATTGGAGACGATGAGCACGGTTGGTCTAACACAGGTGTCTTCAATATTGAAGGCGGATGCTATGCAAAATGTGTGAACTTAAGTGAAGAAAAAGAACCACAAATTTACAAAGCCATCAGCTTCGGATCAGTGCTTGAAAATGTAGTACTTGATGAAGAAACACGTGAAGCAGATTATGATGACACATTCTTTACTGAAAATACACGTGCGGCTTACCCAATCGAAATGATTGATAACATCGTGAAACCAAGTATTGCAGGTCACCCATCTGCCATCGTCTTTTTAACAGCTGATGCATTCGGCGTTTTACCTCCAATCAGCCGTTTAACGAAAGAACAGGCGATGTACCACTTCTTGAGCGGTTACACAAGTAAATTAGCGGGAACTGAGCGTGGTGTGACGTCACCAGAAACAACGTTCTCTACTTGCTTTGGTTCACCATTCTTGCCACTTCCTGCTCATGTCTATGCTGAAATGCTTGGTAAAAAAATCGATGAGCACGGCGCAAAAGTATTCCTTGTGAATACAGGCTGGACTGGCGGCGGCTACGGTACGGGCAAACGAATGAATCTTGCTCATACAAGAGCAATGGTGCAGGCAGCGATCGAAGGCGATCTTGACAACGCTGAAATGATCACTGACGACATCTTCGGATTACACATCCCGCTTCATATTCCAGGAGTGCCAGATGAAGTGCTTCAGCCTGCTAAAACATGGGACGATCAAGAGGCTTACAAAGAAAAAGCAAACTTCCTTGCAAATGAATTTAAAAAGAACTTCAAAAAATTCAGCCATGCAGCAAGTGATATTGAAGCAAAAGGCGGACCACTCGTCTAATCAAAAGGAAAAAGCTGAGGGAATGAATCCCTCAGCTTTTTTAGTTCGTTGAATGTAATGACACAAGACGGTACGTCACCTTCGTGATATTGTCTGTGAGCTCCAGCTTTTCAACATGTGCTGTTCCCGTTTTTTCTCCGTCTTTCGTTTTACGCACCTCAAGCGGAATATTTAATGGATAAATGCGGTACCCTTCCTTCATGAGCTCAAACACATTTTCTTCAATTCTTGTCTCTTTTCCTTTTGTGACAATCATTGTATTAAATTCAACAGGCATTCCCATAATGAAAATCCCCCTACTTTCTATATTTCTTTCTACCGTTTATTTTACCACATTTCCGCCTTTTCGGCTGTGCATCCATGTCGTCAACCGTCTGACAATCTCCCGGTTATGCTGTGGCGGGAAATAATGATGATATCCGCGAAAATACCATGTTTCCACAGACTTGCCATGCTGACGCAGGGCATCTTCTAATAAATACGCATGCTCAATGGATACATTCTCATCCAGCTCCCCATGAATGATTAGGACAGGTGCTTCAATTTGGTGCACATGATTCAAAGGCGTTCTAGCCTCATATGCTTCTGGTACCTTATGCGGAGGACCTCCTATCACACGCTTCATCATTCTTCTCATATCCACACGTTCTTCATAGGTGAGCTTCATATCACTTACGCCTCCCCATGTCACAAAGGAAGCGGCCTCATGCTTCATTTCAACAGCGGTCCATATGCCCATAATTCCGCCGCGGGAAAAACCAAAGATATGAATGCGCTCCTGCTTCACCTTTTGATGATGTTTCAACAGCTGAAATGCAGCAAATGCATCTTTCCTGTCTTCTCCGGCAAAATCCTCGTTCCCTTCGCCTCCTTGATTCCCTCGGTAGAAGGGCGCAAAGACGACAAACCCTTGCGCAGCAAATTGCACAATTCGGCCAGGTCTAACCATTCCCACATTTTTAATGCCGCCCCGTAAATATAAAAAACCGTCATAGAGACCTTCTCCGGCCGGTTCAGCGAGCAGCCCCTTCACCCGAAGTCCATCGGCCTCATATGTCACTGTATATAAGTGAATATGCGGATGTGGCGCCGGGAACCTTCTCTTTTCCACAATCACTTGAATTCTCTCCTTTTCATTCGGTGTTACGTTAAATGCTTGATAATGGCCTCTGCGACGAGCTGGCCTGATTTTGTCACCATCGGAGTGCCGCCGCCTGGATGACTTGTGCCACCAACAAACCAAAGTCCTTCAATATCCTTTGATTGATTATTGATGCGAAAAAATGCCTGCTTGAATGAGTTTGACGACATGCCATAAATGGCCCCATGATACGCTCCCGTTTTTTGCTGCAAATCAAGCGGGGTTTGTACCGCTTCAAATTCTACAAGCTGGTCAAGATCAAAGAGACCCTTTTCCTTTAGTTTTGTTTTCATATGCTGGCCATATGTCTCCTTTAGCATGTCCCAATTTTGCTCTTTTGTCACATATGGCGCATTGGCCAATACAAACAAGTTGCTTCTTCCTGGCCCTCCGCTTAAAGCTGGCTCTGAATGACCTGAATAACAGATGTAAAGCGTCGGATCATGAGGAAGCTGTTTTTTCTGAAAAATATCCTTGAATTCTTGTTCATAATTCTCTGGAAAAAACACGTTGTGATGAGACAGTTGTTCATAGACTTTAGAGACGCCCAACAAAAGAACAAAACCTGATAACGATGGCTCAATGTTTGCCAGTTTTTGATTTCCAAAGCTCGGGCGGTCTTCTTCATCAATTAATTGGCGATAAACAGTCAGTGCATCTGCCCCCGCAATGACTTGATCTGCCTCATATAACTGCTGATCCGTTTCAACTCCTTGGATTCGCTTATTCTTTACATGAATCTTTTTGACTGGTTCATTGAGATGAATTTGGACACCCAATTCCTTTGCCAGTGTCTCAAATGCCTCAACTAAACGATACGTACCGCCCTTAATACCATAAATGCCTTTTTCTCCTTCTAAATAAGCCATCATATTAAAAATAGCAGGTGCCTCGTATGGAGAAGAGCCAATGTAAGTCGCATACCGGCCAAACATCGCCAATGTATGAGGATGACGAAAATATTGACGCAGCAAGCGCTGAACAGATGTAAAAGGTTTGACAGCAAGAAGGGCTTTCATTAGCTTGACATCCGCTTTATCCTTCCAGGTCAATAATAAACGATTTAAAAACTGATCCTCTGCCATTTGAAAAAGCTTCTTCGATTCCTGTAAAAATGCCCGGTATTGCTGTGCATCCTCTGGACTAAAAACTGCAATTTGTGATTCCATTTGCTCAATATCTGGCGTAAACTCGACCGTATGTCCATCTGAAAAAACGTTTTTAGTAAGGGGGAAAATCGGATAAAACGTCACATAATCCTCCATTCGTCTATGACAGGAGGTAAATACTTCCTCAAAATACGCCTTGATTGTAATGGTACTCGGTCCTAAATCAAAAGAGTAGCCAGACGCTTGATGGCGTTGTAATTTCCCGCCTAAAGAAGCTTCTTTTTCTAAAATGGTGACCTGGAAACCGCGTGACTGTAAGCGAATCGCAGCCGATAACCCGCCAAGTCCGCCGCCAATAATGATCACTTTTTTCATTCGTACCTTCTTCCTTTCCATTCATAGCCTTCTTTTTTCAGCCCAATTTTCATAGAAGCAAAACCAATGGCAATCAGGCTCATGATACTGACAGGCAATAAAAAGGCCATCGTAGACGTTCTTCCATTTTCGATATCAATGACCGCTTTAATGGATACACCCAGCCCGTAGCAAAGAAGGGCTAAACAGAGATTGACCACATCAAAATGAATCAGTGCGATCATAAAGCAAATAACAGGAACTACATAAAGGACGGAGTATAAACAAAAGACACTGCTTAACAAAGCAATGTTTCGATTCACTCCCGGGAACAAATTTTTCCGATATCCTTCCCATACTTCCTGTCCACTCTCATACATTCTCATGTAGACAAAAGAATGAATACTTGCCAGTGTGAACGGAAAGCCCTTCTCTTTCACTCGTTTAGCCAAAGCCATATCATCCACAAGAGAATCCTTGATCGCTTCATGACCACCTATTTCGTGATAACAGTTCTTTTCAATGGCAATAAAGCCGCCATGTGCTGCGGCAAAAGCAGGATGTTGAGATGTTCTGACCCACTTCACTGGCAGATGACAGCCAATCGTAAACATCATCATAGGAACGACAAGATGCTCAAAAGGCGTTCCCGTTTTTTGCTCTGGGAAACCTGAAAGCATGCCCGTTTTTTGTATGCATAACTGTTTGTACACCGCTTCAATAGCTCCTTGTTTTAAGCGGACATCTGCATCTAAAAATAACAGCCAATCAGAAGATGCTGCCTCAGCAAGCTGGGAACAAGCATATGATTTTCCAAGCCAGCCGCGCTTCAATACTTGACCTGACTGAACGCGAATCCATGGATATTTCTCTGCGAAGCCCTCTGCAATCATTCTCGTCTGATCTGTCGAGTGATCATCCAGCACGATCAACTCTTTCGGATGGAGACGCTGATCAACAATCGACTGAAGGCAGGCTTCCAGCCGTTTTTCTTCATTTCTCGCTGGAATGAGGATCGATAATGAAATGCGTTCATCAGGTGAAAGAGATGCCGGCTTGAGTACAGGAAATTGCTTCATATTCCAAATCGTAAACATCAATTGGCAGAGCAGCAAAACACTGATGACAATTAAGAAGATCGCCATGTTTTCACCCACTTTTTAAAGGAATCAAACGCATCACTAGTTGACCGGCTTGTCCTTGTCACCTGCCTAAAATGTTCGTTTGTTGAAAAATCTGGATTAGCAATAACCTGTGCTTGATGTGCGTTTAACTGTGTTTCAAGCAGGTCTCCGAGTAAACTTGTTACTTCCTTACTCCGAAGTGATCCGCCAGCTACCAGGACATCTTCTCCAAATTCAACCGATACCGTCGGTTTTTGAAATTGATTAAATGTATAATGCAGTGTCACAGGTTTGATGACGACCTGCTCAAATTGCCTGACTAAAAAAGAAGCTCCGCCTTCCAGTTCAAGCGGCCTTATGTCTTGGTGCATAATTTTCCCCTGCGGGAAGAGCCACACAGCCCCGCCAGCCTCCATCTTCTCCTTTGCGGTCATTAATGCCTGCTTGACACTTTTCAGCTTCTCTTTATGAACTGGAAATGCACCAAGTTTTTGAAAAAAAGCATATTGCTTCAACTGCTTCTCTTCCATCATCATGGCATGATCCAGCTCAGACATTTGTTCTATTAAAAGAAAAATGATCAGTCCATCCCACCATGAACTGTGATTAGCAAGATAAAGAACAGGATGCTTCTCCTTTGGGTCAACCGTACCTTTCATCATGACACAGCGAAAATGTTTGTTCAGTAAATATCGTTCAAGATAAAAATAAAAGAGTCGTCTAAACGATCGGTTTTTGTCGCTTTCTTTCAAATCGAACCCTTCCTTCACACAAGATGACAATGATCAGTGCTAAATAAAAAATGACATCCAGCCCGCCCTTTAATGCTAAAAGACCAAAGAAGAACACCATGGCCTGATAAATACACCCATTCCAGCGCAATGCCTGCTGATCAATTGATACGAGCGGGAACAGAAATGAAAGTCCTGCTCCAATGATACCCCAGCTGACAAAATTCTCAAAAGGGATACCAAAGAAACCTCCGCCGTCATACCACACCCAAAACTTTCGTTCAGCCGCTACCGGATCTAATATGAGATCAAGCAGTACAATCCATATACCCGTTTCGACGGCTCGTTTCCACTTCGATTGTTGTCTTGATAAAAAAAGACTATTTAAAAACACACCAACCCATGCAAAAGCGATCGTCAAAGGCACTCCCGCCACAAGAAATCCAAGTGTCGGATAATAATCATAGGCCCCAAATGGAAAATCAGTTGTGATCCCCACCCATTCAACTGTAAACGTCAACACACCCACAATGGCTGCTCTTACGATCACAAAGCTCCATGCCCCGTAAATATTTCGGCCAATCTCAATGACGCAGCAGGCATAAAGCACAAGAAAGATACCATTCGCAAACTGAAGCCATGCCGGCACTTCAAAAAAGACCATTAAAATAAGACCTACTACATACCAACCAACAAATACCCAACTCAATCTATACACGAAACCGCTCCTTTATTTCTGCCAAATTCAAGAAAGCATTCATGCTTCTAGTATAGAAAAAAAGACACGTTCTATAAATAAACAATGCGCTTCTTATTTCATCTAGGCACTCACCAAAAATCCCTTTTGACATACTTTAATTAGTGATCTAGAACAAAGGAGGCGAATTACTCTTGAATCGTTCCATTAAAGTCAGACTGGCATTCATATTCGTTGTCCTGCTCTTTATTCCATTTGTCGCCTGTAAAAAAGACCAAGAGCAGACCGTACAAGTAGCCGAGGTGACCCATTCGGTCTTTTATGCACCACTTTATGTCGCCCTATCCGAAGGATTTTTCAAAGATGAAGGCTTAGAGGTTGAATTAAAAACCACTTGGGGCGGCGATAAAACAATGACAGCTCTCTTATCTGGCGGCGCTGATATCGCTCTGACCGGATCTGAATCTTCTATTTATGTGGAAGCACAAGACACGAAAGACTCTGTCATGAACTTTGCACAGCTGACACAAACAGACGGTACATTTCTTGTTTCAAGGGAAAAAATCAATCAATTTTCTTGGGATCAATTGAAAGGAAAAGACTTTCTCGGACAACGGAAAGGCGGCATGCCGCAAATGGTCGGTGAATATGTCCTGAAAAAAGAAGGCATTGATTTGAAACAAGATCTTCGCATGATTCAAAATATTGATTTTGCCAACATTTCAGGTGCTTTTTCCTCTGGAACTGGCGATTTTGTACAGTTATTCGAACCGACAGCTTCCTTAATTGAAAAAGAAGGCAAAGGGTACATTACCGCCTCCTTTGGTGAGGCTTCCGGCAAGGTGCCTTATACCACCTTTATGGCAAAGAAGAGTTACTTAGAAGAAAACAAAGAGACAGCTGAAGCCTTTACTCGTGCCATTTACAAAGCGCAAAAATGGGTCAAAGCAAAGAGCCCTGAGGAGATTGCCAAGACAATCCAATCTCAATTTCCTGATACAGACCTTGATGTCTTATCAACAGCTATCAAACGCTACAAACAGCAGAACTCCTATGCAACAGATCCCCTTCTAAATGAAGAGGAATGGAACAAATTACAGGAAATCATGAAGGCAAGTGGTGAACTGCCGGAATTTATCCCGTACAAACAACTTGTCGATTCATCCATTGCCAAGAAGGTCACAGATCACAAATAGAACAGGAGGTAGCACATGTCTTTCCTTCAAATTGACCATGTGACCCACACGTACTTCTCTTTAAAAGAAAAAACAACGGCCATACAGCACATCAATATGGAGATCACTCAAGGTGAATTCATCTCATTTATTGGTCCTAGCGGCTGCGGGAAAACAACCTTGCTTTCCATCATCGCAGGCATTACGCCACCCTCTGAAGGTCGAATTTTAATCGAAGGAAAAGAACCGAATCAACAGGAGCATCAAATCGGTTATATGCTCCAGCAAGATTATTTGTTCCCATGGAAAACGATCAAGGAAAATGTCATTCTCGGGTTAAAAATTGCAAAACAAGATTCACATGAAGCCACCTCAGCTGCCCTTAGCTTACTGCCAAAGCTTGGACTCAATGATGTCGAAGAAAAATACCCGAAAGAGCTGTCAGGCGGGATGAGGCAGCGTGCGGCTCTCGCCCGAACGCTTGCAGTTGATCCCGGCCTGCTTCTGCTAGATGAGCCATTTTCAGCACTAGATTACCAGACGAAACTGACATTAGAAGACCTCGTCTTTCACACATTAAAAAACTACCAAAAAACGGCTGTTCTTGTCACGCATGACATCGGCGAAGCCATTGCGATGAGTGATCGCATTTTCTTATTCTCAAAGCATCCCGGCTCTATCCAGCGAATGTTTACCGTCCCCGATGATCTGAGGGCACTCTCTCCTTTTGAAGCGAGACAGACAGCAAGTTTCCAAGAGCTCTTTCAAACGATTTGGAAGGAGCTGAAGACAGTTGAAACACAGTGATCTTTTACATGAAGCCTATCGAAAAAAAGTTCGAATGGAAAAACGCATGACGCGAGTCTACCAGTTGATCATTTTCGCCAGTTTCTTTTCACTTTGGGAGCTTGCGAGCCATTTCAGACTGATTGACCCGCTCATTTTCAGTTCACCATCTGCCGTCTGCCAATTGTTTGTACAAAAATTATCAGATGGTTCATTAATTAATCATATGAGCATTACGCTATTTGAAACAGTGCTCGGCTTTCTACTTGGTACTTTTTGCGGCATTTTATTAGCCGCCGCCTTATGGTGGTCCACCCGTCTTGCAAATGTACTTGATCCTTATTTGGTTATTTTAAATGCGATGCCGAAAGTCGCTCTCGCCCCCATTCTAATTGTTGCCCTTGGACCAGGCATGATCAGCATTGTCGCGATGGGTGCCATTATCAGTGTGATCATTACCACCATCGTCATTTATACAGCCTTTCAAGAAGTCGATGAGAATTATTTAAAAGTCATGAAAACCTTTGGCGCGAAAAAAAGAACGGTCTTCCGTGAGGTCATTTTGCCAGCAAGTATTCCAACGATGATCTCTGCCATTAAGGTCAATGTTGGTCTTTCTTGGGTTGGGGTCATTGTGGGAGAATTCCTTGTTTCCTCAAAAGGACTCGGCTATATGATCATCTATGGCTTTCAAGTCTTCAACTTTACACTCGTGTTCTTAAGTCTTTTCATTATCGCTGTCTTCGCCACCATCATGTATCAGCTTGTTGAATGGCTGGAGCGCCGTTTTCTGCAAAAATAAAAAGCGCAGGGTCATTTCCCTGCGCTTTTTTTAACGAATCAAACCGTTCTTTTCTAAATAAGCCAGACTTTGTCTTAAAACATCATCTTTCATAATAAAACTGAAATTTTTATTTTTTGCGATGGATCTTGGTAAGTCTGCGAAAAGAACGGGTCCTTTCGTTTCAAAATACGTGTCCTGCTTGACGAGCCTTTCAATATCAGCGAAATAAATATTTTTGACAATGACTTTCTCTCTGCCAAGCACCTGATATTGACCAATATACGTTAATTCACGAACAACAGCACCCGTCTCTTCGTGAATCTCTCGTATAGCGGCTTGATCTGCTTCTTCATTTGGCTCTACTTTCCCTCCTGGAAATTCGTAGCCACGATCCTCATGTTCAGTAAGCAGCCATTTTCCTTGATAGCGGCAAATGGCCCAAACATGCTTAGGATGACTTGAAAAAGGCTGCTCTTCAAAAGAGAGCTTGACCGTATTATGATAATAGTCTTTAAATACATGCATGTGAAATCCCTCATATCCTGTCCTTGCTTCTTGTAAAACATCATACCACAGATCACATTTCTCTGAAGAATTTTTATAAAAAGTGAAACAAACGAGTGCTTCTATCTCGTCTGTATGTAAAATAAGTATTCTTGCTAAAACCTTTTTATCATCTCCATCCTCATCCCATTTTAATCATGAAACCTTTTGCCCATGATGACGTAAATCAATAAGTGTTTGTCCTACACAGACGAGGAGGAAACCAGCATGAGCATCACAAATGGATCAAAACAAGAAAATAACAAAGCATGGCCAATGAGGCAACATGAGAAAGAAGACGCTTCTCTTGAGGCAGTGAAGAAACACCTCATGAAAGGACAAAAGTTAGATTTAACAAAAGACAATCCAAATGTAGATCAAATTCATATCGGACTTGGCTGGGACTTATCTGGTCAGCCAATTGATTTAGATACGCAAGTGTTTCTCTTAAATGAAGAGGACAAGCTTCTGTCTCCAAAACACCTGATCTATTATCATCAGCAGCAAAGCTTAGATGGAGCTGTTCGCCATCTAGGTGATCATCAGGTCGGCGGAGGCCATCGGGACAATGAGATCATCATTATGCAGCTAAGCAGAGTCTCACCCGATATTCATAAAATCGTCGTAACTGCCACCATACATGATGCACACGAGCGGGCACATCATTTCGGACAGGTGACCAATGCCTACTTGCGCCTTTCAGATCAAATCACACAACAGGAGATTTGTACCTTTCAGTTAACAGAGGATTATTCATTTTGTACCTCCATCATTTGTGCTGAACTAACGAGAGTTGAGAACGAATGGAAAATCACCGCTACCGGACAAGGTACGCCCCTTGATTTAAACGACCTATTCCGCATCTACGGATTCACATCTTGACAAAGGAAAGGAGCTGGCACAAATGGGATTTCATTTCAACACGATCGAAGAACTGACCTTACAAGCAGAAGGCAACGGGATCTTTTTTGCCAAAAAAGGCGCGATGATTGCCGATCAAGGCACATTTCAATACCGTAAACGATTACTTGGGACGAATAAAGGAAATATGGTCAGCCAAGTATTTAATCATATTAGCAGAAAATTAACAGGTGAAAACCTTGAGATGATGGAAGTGAGTGGACAAGGCACTTGCTACTTGGCTGATTCTAGCGAGCATGTGACCGTCATCAATCTTGAGCCGAACGGTCCTTGGCAACATGTTAGCGTGGAAAGTGAAGATTTACTTGCCTTTACTGAAGAATGTCACTATGGCGTGACACCAGTAGGCGTTGGGATTATATCACAGAAAGGGCTATTTACTTCAAAGCTCTCGTATCAAGGTCACGGGGCGCAGGTTGCCATCAAAACAAATGGAAACCCGCTGATTTTAAAAGCACCTTGCCGTGTAGATCCTGACGCCATTGTCGCTTGGACGGGCAAAGCACCGAAAGTCAAATTAGATGTGAACTGGAAAACGTTCATTGGACAAACATCAGGCGAATCCTACTTGTTTGAATTTCATGAACAGGACCAAATTGTGATTATCCAGCCATCTGAACGAACATCTGGAATGCGGATCGGGATAGATGATAACCGGTACAAACCCCAGAGTCAGAGTACCTCACACGAAATCACCAACTCACAGCAGGAAAATAGAGGCGGAATCAGTGATCTAATCGGCGGTATCTTACAGCCTCGAAAATAAAAGCATGTAGAATGTCTCTACATACTTTCAGATCGTTGACAAAAGGCTAAAATGAACTTTCTTTTAGCCTTTTGTCTTCTTTTCAGCGTGATAGAAAACCTTTGCAGTTTAGGAAGGACGAGTACTGGCGCAGAGCGAATTTGACATTCATGAGCACCTGACAAAGAATGCGAGGGTTTGTCTACATGCTTTTTCAATTCATCAGTCCATTGGTCTCAATAAAGTTCTTTGTCTCTTCGTTACCGAGATCATGAATCATCGAGTAAATTTCTTTTCTTTTCCTATCCATTTCGTCGTTTGGACTATCATAATAATATTCAAGAAATGGAACATGCGCCCGAAAGAAACCTTTCCAATCTGTCATATACTGTTCATCAAAATACTCTCTTAACTGCAAGATTTGGTCATCATCTGCTTCTATCTGAAATTGCCAAGCAGCCGCGTCTCTGTGCTGTGAGATTGATCCGTCTTGAACGGATACATAGTATGTGTGTCTCGCCATCTGATTCATCCTTTTTCCTTTAGTATGACCAGATATGAAGAAATTACGGCTTTTTGCGCAATTTATTTTTAATCATGTCTAACACATCAATAAACAACTGTGGAATGGGAATTCCGAGAGCTCTGGCTGTTGAAACAATCTGGTACGATTCATAAATAATATAAAAGATGAGCGCTAAATCCTTAATTGTCCCCCCAGTCTTCAGCATGACATCGAAGAAATGTGCCATGGATATTAAAGAGATCGTCACAACCTTTCGAACAAGCCTGGTCAAAAAACGCTTCATCGTAAGTTGTCCAGTCACAGATTCTCTTAGGCTTGAACAAATTAATTCTATAGCCATGAGTGTCACTAATATCATGAGTAAATATCCTGCTCCACCAAACAGAAAGCCCATTGCCGACAAACTGACTGTAAACAACGAAAAGATGCCTAAATCCTTGCTCACTTGGCATCAACATCCTTTCATAGTGGAACTTCTTACCTCAATAGTATATGCCGCATTTGATGAATAGCTTGGACGACAAAAAATAAAGGCATGGTTAGCTGTTCAAAAAATTCGTGAAGCGCATAAAAAGAGCCGCCTGTGACGGCGGCTTTCTTGGTTAAACTCTGACATCAATAAACGTAGCATCTGAATCTTTGGGCTGAACAGCTTGAGGCTGCTGCTGCACTTGATCGAGCATCACCATGGCTTGGGCTGTGTTCGTGGCAAGCTGTGAATTCAATAAACTGATATTAAGTGTTTTTTGAATACTCGCCACTTGCTGGCTCATCATTCCTGCAATTGAGGACATCTTCTCCCCTCCCTTCCCTTTTCTCTTCGGCTGAAAGCCCCATCAATTCAATGGGCTGTCTGTCACAAATCCACAAAAAAAGAATGCCGATCTGTTTGATGATCGACATTCCTTTCACATTCGCTTATCCTAAGTATGCTTTGAGCATCCAGTTGTGTTTTTCAATGGATTGATGAATCGCAAGCAGCATATCGCCTGTTGTTTCATCGCCAACTTCTGCAGCCAGCTCCATGCCTCGCTTAAGTTCTTCTGCAATATTAGAGAAATCATCATACAGATTTTTCACCATTTGCTCGGCTGATTCATTGCCTTCCGCTTCTTGAATGCTAGAAATTTCTAAGCACTCTTTCATTGTCGCAACAGGTTGTCCATTTAATGCGAGCATACGCTCAGCCAAATCATCGATATAAGTGGCTGTTTCTGTATATAATTCTTCGAATTTTTCATGGAGTGTAAAGAAATCTTTTCCCTTTACATACCAGTGATAGTTATGTAATTTTACGTAAAGCACAGTCCAATCTGCTACTTGTTTATTGACGACGTTTAATAATTTTTCAGACATGTTGATTCCTCCTTATGTAGTTGCGTTTAGTATGGGATTACCCTTTTTTTATTATACTGAAACCTGCCATCATTTTCTTCTATTTTGACCGCATGAAATATATGTTAATATGGAAATAAGGAGGGAGTTAGATGCTGTTACTTGGGATTATCAGCTTTATCATTATCTCAATCGTTGTCTTTTTATCACTGTGGACGACATCAAAGGCTTATGATTACAAGCATAAAGTCGATTCACCACAGGATGCTGAACCAAACCAACGTCCTAACCCAAAATAAAACCGCTTTCAATGATGTGAGGTATCTTCTTCTTCAGTAGATGAACTCTCTTTTTTCACATCACCTACATGGATGTTTGTCTTCGGCATATTATGCTGCTGTTTAGCTGTCACATGGACTTGTATGATATAAAGGCCATCTTGTTTGAAAGCTGTATGCAATTCATATACACCTTTCTCCTTTTTCTTTGGCTGAATCATCTTGCTGTTATCCTTGTCGCCATCTTTCCACACTTCAAATTCAACATCATCTGCATCATCAACAGGCGTATCACCATATGTGACAGCTGCTTTTACGATAACGTTTTCATTTTTCTCTACTTGCTCCGGCCCTGTTAGTTTGACTTCTAATAGCTCAGGCACTTCTCCCTTGTCATTGCTCGCTGCCGAGTTTCCACATGCACTAAGTAATGCGAGCATCAAAATGATTCCTACCATTTTCCACATTCGTGTATCCCCCTTTTTTTACTGACATGTCCATTTTAACAAATATCCCCTATTTTAACAGCTCTCGTTTCATTTCATATAAAAAACCGGACATTCAATATGTCCGGTTCATCATCTTACTGATTATCCAAATACTTTTAATAGCTCTTCTTGATCCTGAGACAGCCAGAAACGCATTAAACGTTTTGCTCCTTCAAGATCATGAAGCTTCGCTTGACCGCACTGCTCTTCATTTGCAGCAGGAATTTCTGTTACTTCCACTGCATCTTTGAATGTTGCATCAAGCAGTTCAACGATCTCTCTTGGTGTCGGTGCACCGCTGACAACTAAATAGTAGCCAGTCTGGCAGCCCATCGGAGAAATATCAATGATATCAAAATGATCGTATTTCTCTGAGTGTGTTCTAATATTAAACGCAAGTAAATGCTCTAATGTATGAATCGTATCAGGTTTCATTGCCTGCTTGTTTGGTTGACAAAAACGGATATCAAATTTGTTCACTTCCCCATCTGATCCCACTTTATGAACGCCGCAATGACGAACGTAAGGTGCTTTTACAGCATTATGGTCAAGTTCAAAGCTTTCAACTGAAGGCATTAATCACCACTCCTATAATTGCAATTTCCTATATTATAACATATTGTTCCGACCAGTTTAGTTTATAAAACTTCCCTTCCTTGTCCTTTTTTCTTATACTGTGAAAAGACAGACAAGGAGGAACCTCTATGAAACAAATTTTTATCGGCATCATTCGCTTTTATCAAAAATGCATTTCCCCTCTAACACCGCCGAGCTGCAGGTTTTACCCCACTTGCTCAAACTACGGGCTAGAGGCGATCAAAACGCATGGCGCTTTAAAAGGCGGCTGGCTCACGATTAAGCGAATTTTAAAATGTCACCCGCTGCATCCTGGAGGCATGGATCCGGTCCCGCCTAAAAAGGAAAAATAACTTACTTTTCTTCATAACCGTTGACAACTAAGTCAAGCTTACCTGTTCCAGGATCAATGACAAGACCATGTACAGGCACATCAGATGGAAGAAGCGGATGATTTTTAACGACAGATACACTGTCTTTCACACTTTCTTCAACTGAGCTAAAGCTTTTGAGCCACTGTTGAAAATCGATTCCTGAGTATTCCAGTACTTCAATTCGTTTTTCTGGAATACCACGCTCAATGGCTTTATTTAAGAGTGTTTCGCTGTCTATTTTACTCATACCACAATCGTGATGCCCAATGACGTACACCTCGTCAGCATTCAATTCATAAACAGCCACTAAAATGCTTCGCATAATACTTCCAAATGGGTGAGAAACAAGAGCGCCAGCACTTTTGACAATTTTAATATCGCCATTTTTCATGTTCATGGCACGCGGAAGCAGTTCAACAAGTCTTGTATCCATACATGATAGAATGACAGCTTTTTTCTGTGGAAACTTCGTTGTTGTAAACTCTTCATATCGCTTCTCTTCAATAAATTGTTGGTTATATTCGATGATTTCGTCTAAAAGTTTCATAAGTTTGTCCATTCCTTTTTCTTTTTTTAAAAATAAATATAGCACAATGTTTTAAATTTCGTCACGTTTTGACGTCTATTTTTTTAGAGGAAACATCTTCTGATGAAAATTTTTTATTTTCCTCTTTTCAAATCGTAATTATTACGATACAATAACTCAGGACATTAAATCGTAATCATTTCTATCTAATAGGTTGAGAGGAGACATTCTTAGATGAAAAAAATCTTTTTTATTTTAACAGCTGCTTTATTAGCGGTCGGTCTTGCCGCTTGCTCAAGCAGTGCGGGGACAAATGCTTCAAAAGGAAAAGCAGACGGGAAATTAACCATTTACACGACGATCTTCCCTATTCAAGATTTCACTGAAAAAATTGGCAGCTCTCACGTGAACGCTCAAAGTGTGTACCCTGCCAATGCAGATGCACACAGCTTTGAACCAAGTTCAAAAACGATGGTTGAAATGGCTGAAGGAGATGCCTTTATTTACAGCGGAACAGGTGCTGAAGCATTTGCTGATAAAACGGCTTCTACATTAAAAGACCAAGGCGTGAAAACAGTGAAAGCAGCCGAAGGCATCAAGCTATTATCAACACAAGAAGAACATGCTCATGAAGAAGGTGAGGACCATGATCACGATCATGAAGGTGAAGATCATGACCATGATGGACACGACCACGGAGATAAAGATCCCCATGCATGGCTAGACCCTGTTTATGCACAGCAAATGGCAAAAAACATTAAAGACACACTCGTTTCACTAGATCCAGATCATAAAGACGAATACACAAAAAACTATGAATCACTAAAAAAAGAATTACAATCGTTAGATCAGGAATTCAAAACAACGTTATCTAAAGCAAAACATAAAGAAATTCTCGTTTCTCACGCTGCATACGGCTACTGGGAAAAACGCTATGGCATTAAGCAAATCAGTGTACTAGGACTCTCTGCTTCTGAAGAGCCTTCCCAAAAACAGCTTGAAAATATCGTACAACAAGCAGAAAAGCATCACATCAAGTATGTCATTTTTGAAAATAACGTCAGCAGTAAAGTATCAGATACGATTCGCAGTGAAATTGGGGCAAAAAGCCTTACACTGAAAAATCTAGAATCCATTACAGAAGATGATGCTAAAAATGGCGAAAGCTATGTCAGCTTAATGAAACAAAATTTAAACACATTAAAAACAGCTTTAAATGTTAAATGAATTCATGAACCCCGTGCGATCAGCCGGGGTTTTTTACTGCACAAAAAAACACACCATGATCAGGTGTGTTTCTTTGTTTACATTTGATATTTTTTCTTAAACTGCTCCGCTCTGCCGCCTTTTTCTCCGAATTTCTGGCGTCCTGTATAAAATGGATGCGTATCAGAGCTTGTCTCTACTTTAATGACAGGATAAGTCTTCCCATCTTCCCACTCTACGGTCTCATGTGATGTCTTTGTTGATCTACTTAAGAAGCGGTAACCGCTGTTTACGTCCAAAAATACAACTTCATGTGAGATTGGATGAATATCTCTTTTCAATGTCAAAACTCCCTTCATCATTAAAACGTAATGATTACGCTTTATAGTTATATTCTACTCCCCCTTTTACAACTTGTCAAAAAACAAGCTTTCTTAGTCAGGAAGAATAATCTAAAAATGGTGGAGAATAATAAACACCATCAAAAGAGATGCGATAAGAAAGGCGGAGAAAAAATTGACTGATCTCGTTTTAGCTAGAAGTCTGTTCGGCACAACAATGGGCTTCCATATTATTTATGCCTCGCTTGGCGTAGGCATCCCGCTAATGATTTTGTTAGCTGAACTCATCTTTCAAAAAACGAAAGACCCGCATTATGCCATCATGGCCAAACGATGGACAAAAGCGCAGGCTGTTCTGTTAGGTGTTGCCATTCCAACCGGTACCATTGCTGGTACGCAGCTTGCCCTTCTATGGCCTGGTTTTATGGAGGTCATCGGAAAAGTCATGTCACTGCCATTTCAAATAGAAATTTATGCTTTCTTTATTGAAGCATTATTTATGTCTATTTATGTGTACGCAGCAGATCGATTATCACCAGCCATGCGCATCATTACCGTTATTTTCGTTGTCATTGGTGCAGCAGCTTCAGCGATTCTCATTACAAACGTACATGCTTTTGAAGGAACACCCGCTGGCTTTCAAATGGTCAATGGAGAAATAACGAATATCGAACCTTGGAAGGCATTTTTCAATCCTAGTTTTGTTGTAACTGCTACTCACGTAGTACTGTCTGCTTTTACAACAGGCGCTTTTGTCATTGCTTCTGTCGCTGCATTTAAAATGTTGAAAACAAGAAAAAACGAAAAGCTCTATACCTTTCATCGAAAAGCCCTTTTTCTTGGACTGATTGTTGGTGGACTTTTCTCTTTTCTCACAGCCTTAAACGGTCACGAATCAGCTCAGCTTCTATATGAATATCAGCCTGAAAAATTAGCGGGTGCTGAAGGATTATTTGAAACGCAATCACATGCGCCTCTAGCCATTGGCGGTTTTACTGATGCCAATACGCAAGAAATCAAAGGAGCTATCGAAATCCCTTGGGCACTTAGTTTTCTTGCAGGAAATAGCTTTGATACTGTGGTTAAAGGGTTAAATGATTTTCCTAGGGACGAGTGGCCGCCTTTATTTATTCACACATTATTTAACGGAATGGTCATTATCGGCTCATTGCTCATTTTCTTTGCTGTGTTAGCACTGTTTTACCGCAAAATTTTAAAACGCGATCATTATCCAAAATGGCTGCTTGTCCTTTATTTATTTGGCGGGCCTCTTAGTCTTTTGGCGATTGAATTTGGCTGGATCTTTGCCTGTACAGGCCGTCAGCCATGGGTGATTTATCGAATGCTCAAAACCTCTGAAGTCGTCACATCATCAGGGTCTATCGGTACACTTTTCATCCTTTTTGCCATTGTCTATCTCATTTTAGGCATCGCAACTGTGATTGTACTGACGTACTACTTTAGAAAACATTCAATTGAAGAAGACTTACGGTTAACAGAATCTTAAAAAGGGAGCGATCTTGATGCAAATGGATGTAACAACTGATGCACTCATTGCAATCACCATCTTATGGGGATTCGTGTTTATCTATGCAGTGATGGCATCAATGGATTTCGGTGCAGGATTTTGGTCAATGATTTACATGAACAAAGAGCAGACAAAGGCCGCAAATATCGCAAATAAGTATCTTTCTCCAACTTGGGAAGTAACAAACGTCTTCATTGTGGCCATCGTCGTTGCCTTGTTTAGCCTGTTTCCAGGTGCAACATTTGTGCTAGGCACTGTTCTATTAATACCTGGCAGCATTATTTTGTTACTCCTTGCACTGCGAAGCGGATTTCTCGTCTTCTCTCATTCACTGCCTAAAAAATATAGAAAAGCCGTGACATATATTTCAGGAATTAGCGGCTTTATTATTCCGTCCATCCTCATCATGGTTCTCCCCATTACACATGGTGGATTCATTTTTCAGGAGAATAATGTCTACTCATTAGATTTAGGATTGGTCTTTACAAGCGCAAATGTCTATTCTTTCGTAGGTTTTGCGATTTTCAGTACCCTTTTCCTCTCATCTTTGCTTTTAGCTGATTTTTCTAATGTTGCAAACGAAGATGAGGCTTATAACATTTATAGAAGAGGAGCACTGATTACAGGTCCACTTTCTCTCATGATGGCTTTCTTTATCATGCTCACACTGAGAAGTGAGGCCAATTGGCTGTTCACAAAAATGATGCAGAACATCCCGATCCTGCTTGTTTCTCTACTCATGTTTTTGCTTGCAGGTTTGGCTCTATTTTTACCAAACAGCCGCTTTAAACATCGGAAAGGGAGACCACGTTTAGCGGTTATCGCCATTACAATTCAATATTTCTTAGCAAGCTATGTGTATGGACATGCGCATTTGCCCTATATGGCCTATCCTGATATTACCATCATGTCTGGGTTTACAGATCCCGTCACATTTAGGGCATTATTTATTACGTATATTGTAGGGTTTATCATCCTATTCCCTGGGTTCTACTTCTTCTGGAAATTGTTTATGAAAGATAAGCGTTATATTCGTCAGGAAGATTAACATGAATGAACGACCCTTACTTCGGTTACATTATAGATGAAAGACATACTCAAAAGGAGGTCATCTGTATGAGTCAAAAAATCCTTTGTGAAGTAAACAACTGTTCCTACTGGAATGCTGGAAATCGTTGTGGTGCAGATGCAATTTATGTCGTCAGCCATACAGGAAATACGGCTGAGAAAAGTGAAGAAACTGACTGTAAAACGTTTAAACCTCAAGATCTTTAAGTCTCATTAAAGGAGGCGCTTCGCTTTGAAAAACGATCGGCTTACTCAAACGTTTCTTGAAGAAATTCAGGACGCGGACGAGGCTGCATTTTATCAAGCAGCTCACTCCTTTTTAAATCTTTGGGATTATGAATACGGACATGTTTCCGACATGCCCAATGACATGCATCAGTATATTGGCCAGCTTGCTTACGACAGCGAGCTTGTAGAAGAGTAAGAAAGAGCGGATGACCGCTCTTTCTTTTTGTTCAGACAGGAAGGAAAAACTTTCCTCAACTATACAGTGGTTCTATTGATGGTGCAAATGGCGATTCATTCGTTTTCATTTCACAAAATCATGTTTTGTAAACACATCAATTTTATCTGAGAAAGAACGAAGCGCTTGATAATCAACTTCTACACCCATACCTGGAGAACGCGGTACTTCAATAAACCCATTTTCAACTTTAATTTCAGGAAAAATGATATCCTGCTCCCAATATTTCGACGATGCTGAAATATCCCCAGGAATCGTAAATTGCGGAAGTGATGCAAGGGCCACGTTTTGCGCGCGAGAAATGCCTGTTTCAATCATTCCACCGCACCATAACGGAATCTGCTGCTCCTTGCAGAACGCATGAATTTTAAGAGCTTCAGTCAGCCCTCCAACTCGTGAAGGCTTCACATTAATAATCTGACAGCTTCCAAGTTCTACAGCTTTTCTCGCATCATCTAAAGAACAAATACTTTCATCCAAACAGATTGGTGTTTTTAAATGCTTTTGCAAATGCCGATGATCGACAATGTCATCTGCGGCTAAAGGCTGTTCAATCATTAATAAACGAATATCGTCGAGCTGCTTCAGTTTGCTAATATCTTTTAATTCATAAGCAGAGTTTGCATCCGCCATTAACGGAAGGTGAGGGAAAGACTCCCTTATCTTTTGTAGAAGTCCAATATCTTGTCCCGGCTTAATTTTCACTTTCACACGCTGATAGCCTTGATCAACAAATTGCTCGATTTGCTGAATCATATCATCTATTGGTCCTAACCCCGCAACGACACCAGATGGAATTCTATCTCTAGTACCGCCTAAGACGTCACGTAAGGACTTATTTTCTCGCTTCGCATAAATATCCCACACAGCTGCCTCAATTCCCGCTTTGGCCATTCTATTGCCTTTAAAATGGTACAAGCTGTCTGGTATGTCCGAAGGATGTGTAAAAGATCGGGTCAGCACGTTCGGGATAAAGAAAGCCCTGAGCATGTGATAGCAGGTCTCGATGGTTTCTTCTGTATACCACGGAGAAGAGAAGGCAGATACCTCTCCCCATCCAGTTAATCCTGTTTGATCTTTGACCTCGACAATAATAAACTCACGCTCTGAAATGGTCCCAAGGCTCGTTGTAAATGGCTGTTTGAGTTTCATCGTGACATGATATAAGATCACACGTTCAATTTGAATCATCTAAAAACCCCTTTGATTTGAGTCTGTGCCTCTGCAATTTATTCGACGCATTCCTTGGCAGCTCATCCACAAAGTGAAAAGCGGCGGGCCATTTATACTTGGCTAATTGCGACTGACATAAAGCATAGAGCTCATTCTCCGGAATCTGCTCATCTGTCACAAGGAAGGCAGCAGGTACCTCTCCCCATTTTTTATCATACATACCCGTCACTCCGGCTTCCTTTACATTTGGATGTGTTAAAAGAACTGCTTCAATTTCTGCTGGATAAATATTTTCTCCGCCAGAAATAATTAAGTCTGACCGCCGATCAAGCACAAATAAGAATCCGTCCTCATCTACATAGCCAATATCACCCGTTTTCAGCCAGCCCTGCTCAAATGCAGCAGCTGTTGCCTCTTGACGATAAAGGTAGCCTTTCATGACATTTGCACCTTTTACCATGATTTCACCATGCTCAAAAGGACGACACGGACGATCCTCATCTTGAATCTTTAATTCACACCCAAAAAGGGGCTTTCCCGCTGATCCAAGCTTTTCCACACTAAATTCGGGCGCAAGGGTCACAATTTGCGAGCAGGTCTCCGTCATACCGTACGATTGAAACACAGGAAATCCTTTCTCCTTACTCTCTTGAAGCATCGCATAAGGCGCAGGGCCTCCGCCTAACAGCAGGCAGCGCAAAGAAGACGGACATTCTTCAAGTCCACTTAATAAACGGGACAGCATGGTTTGAACAACTGACAACATCGTCACTCGATGCTGTTCAATAGCATTCTTGACTTCATCGACATCAAACTTTTGATGAAGCACGACAGTCATACCGTATATGACCGATTTAAATATAGCGGATAAACCGCTTATATGAAAAAGAGGCAAGGCAATGAGCCAGCGGTCGTCCTCCCTGATCCCTAAATTCAATGCCGAGGAAACAGCACTATGAAAATGATTGCCAAACGTTTGCTCCACCCCTTTAGGGCGTCCTGTCGTTCCAGATGTATACATAATCGTCGCCGTCTCATTTAAATCAATATCATGTACGACCTTCTTTTCCATATCATGATCTGCATCAGGTAAAGTCTCTATTGTATAAACAGGTAAATCACCATGATGCTCATTTGCATATGCAGGCTCTGTTAATAAAGCCATGACTTTCGCATCTTCCAGCTGAAAACGTCTCTCTGCTTTTGTTAACTTATTGTTCAATAACACAATCTTGAAGCCTAATAAAAAACAAGCGTGAACAAGCATGACCATATGAGGATGGTTGTTCATTAAAATCGCAACCGTATCCCCTTTTTTAAAAGAGACACGTGTCAGTCGATTCGCAAGTTGGTCTACATCATTCGCTAAATCACGAAATGTCCACTCTTTGTCTTGATAAATGAGTGCGACCCGGTCTGGCGTTAAATACGCACGGTGCAGTAGCCAATTGGGTTGCTTCATCATGACACCTCCTTTTCATAAAAGAAAACAGCTCAGTCTGATGCACTAAGCTGTTTTCATCCATATCATTGAATCAAGGGAAACGAGGGAACTGACCGAAGTCTGGCTTCCGTTTTTCCTTAAAGGAATCGCGTCCTTCTTTTGCTTCATCTGTTGTGTAATAAAGAAGGGTCGCATCTCCTGCAAATTGCTGAATACCAGCTAATCCATCTGTGTCAGCATTAAATGCAGCTTTCAAGAATCGTAAAGCGGTCGGGCTCTTTTCTAGCATGTCCTCACACCACTTCACTGTTTCTTCTTCCAGCTGCTCTAATGGTACAACTGTGTTGACAAGTCCCATATCAAGCGCTTCTTGTGCATTGTATTGACGACATAAGTACCAGATCTCTCTTGCTTTCTTATGGCCCACAATACGTGCAAGATAGCCAGACCCATAACCAGCATCAAAGCTGCCCACTTTTGGTCCTGTTTGTCCAAAAATCGCATTGTCTGCTGCAATCGTGAGGTCACACACGACATGAAGCACATGTCCGCCGCCAATCGCATAGCCCGCAACCATCGCAATAACTGGTTTTGGAATGACACGAATTAAACGCTGTAAGTCTAGTACGTTTAGACGCGGAATTTGATCGTCTCCTACATAGCCGCCATGACCGCGTACTTTTTGGTCTCCACCAGAACAGAATGCTTTACCTCCAGCACCTGCAAGGACAATGACACCAACTTCTGAATTGTCACGAGCACGTGAGAATGCATCAATTAATTCACTTACGGTCTTTGGTGTAAAGGCATTATGTACGTGCGGACGGTTAATGGTGATTTTTGCAATCCCATTATATGTTTCATATAAAATTTCGTCATACTGACGCTCAGTTTGCCATTCAATAGCCATCAATATTTCCTCCTCTAATCTTGCGATAAAATAAACTCACTTACTATTTTACCAAAAAAATGTGGTTGTTCCACATGAACTGTATGCCCGGCATGCTCTGCTACTGTGAATTGACTGTATTCAAGCGCCTGCTGCATACGTTTGGCGATGTGACAAAACTTTTTATCAAGTGTTCCGCAAATGAGTAAAACAGGCTGTTTTATCTGCTTTAATGCTTGCCACATAGACGGCTGTGAACCGGTTCCTATACCTTCTAAGCTGCGAGCCAGCCCGTTAGGATCGGCTTTTAGCCTTCCCTCTCTCAGTTGCGTTAGCCTGTCCGCTGGCAAGGATTTCTGCGAAGCAAACAGCGGAATGTTCTCCCAAAAATCCACAAACTGCGCTAATCCTTCATGTCTGATCTTTTGAGCTAGCTGATGATCATGATTCAGCCTCTCCATCCGCTCTTTAAAAGAGTTCAGCCCTGGAGATGTACTCTCAAGAATCAGTTTGTTTACACGTTCTGGGTAACGGGAGGCAAATGATAAAGCAATACGCCCTCCCATAGAATATCCGAGAATGTTCACTTTGTGAAGCTTTAATTGATCTAAAATCTCAGCAAGATCTGCCAGCTGCTGGGACATTGCATATCTTCTTATACTCTTTGGTGAGTCTGTGCGGCCATGTCCAAGCAAGCTGACCTGAATCAATCTCGTATGTGTTTGTGTATAAGTATTCAAAAAAGCCCAAGAAGCTGCACTCCCTGTAAAGCCATGTAAACATAACGTGGCATTTTCAGCAGATGGGTTATGGTCTATCACCTCATACGCCACACCATCGTGCATTCGTATTATGAGTGAAGGCATTCTTTTTTCACTTCCCTCAATATCTCGTCCATCATTTGGCGATGTTTGCCAACGCGAGAATGCCGGTCAGTTTCAATCTCAATTAAATGAAGCCCTGGTTCTTGGATATGCGCCAAGTACACATCTTTTAACTCTTCTTTCGTTGTTGGCTTCGAATAGGTTCCCCCATATAGCTTTGATGCATACTCAAAATTCAACCCAGTCGGCGTACCAAAGAGCTTTTCATAATACGGTTCATCGGATGCCTGCGGAAGGAAAGAAAAGATTCCTCCACCATCATTGTTTAACAATACAACCGTGAGCGGAATGTCCATTAGCTTAGCTGCAAGAAGACCGTTCATATCATGGTAAAAAGATAAATCGCCGATGACTAAAGTGATGGGTTGTTTCAAGGCTGCATATGTTCCAAGAGCTGTGGACACAACACCATCAATACCATTTGCTCCGCGATTCGCCATCATCCGAAACGGTTTTGACTGCGTTTCAAAAAAGGTATCGACATCTCGAATAGGCATACTATTTCCGATAAAGAGCACACTCTCTTTTGGCAAAAGGTGCTGCAGCTGACGATAGACATTTCCCTCAAATGTCAGGTCCTCATCATTGTATTGATTTACATGCATTCTAAATGAAGAATTGACACTCTGCCAGCGTCGTAAATAAGATGTATCCTGACGCTTTTCCGCTCTCATCAAGACTTCTTCTACAAAAGAGGCTACATGACTTTCAATCATGTATGATGCGCTTAAACCAGGATCTCGATAACCACCCGCAGCATCGACGACAATCTGCTTCACTTCCGCATGCTTTTCTAGCCACTTAAATAATGGCTTAGACACAGGCATCGGTCCAAAACGAATGACCATTTCAGGCAAGAGATGCTGCTGCAATGCCTCATCTTTTAACAAAGAATCGTATGCATCTATGATGTATTCTTCACTTTCATGTCCATTTCGCAAAAGAGAAAGCGGGTCAGCTAAAATAGGCAGATGCAAAGCTTTTGCAAGACGTAACACTGACGCCTGCTCTTCCGGCGAGTGAAGTTCACCAGCAACAATGATTCCTTTTGCCGCTTTGTTCATGATAGACACTAATTCTGACATAACCCGATCATCCGGACGAGCTTGACCTGCTGCTAAAACTTTGTTCGCAACTCCTTCTTCTCTATCAAAAGGATCAATAGACAAGTCAGGTAGCAATGGTTCTCTCAGCGGCACATTAACCTGAACTGGTCCCTTTGGCTCCTGCATAGACACATGACTTGCCCTAGCAGCAGTAGTTTGGACATACCGCAGCATCGTTTGGCTTTCTTCTGGCAAGGCTAAGTCTGTGAACCATTTAACAAACTTACCGAATAAGAATTGCTGATCAATCGCTTGAGGTGCCCCAACCTCCCTCAATTCGTGCGGCCGATCAGCAGTTAAAACAATCAATGGTACCCGAGAATAATGTGCCTCGACAACGGCTGGGTAAAAGTTAGCTGCTGCCGTACCTGATGTACAAATGAGTAGCACTGGTGTTTGGCTCGCTTTCGCAAGACCCAGTGCATAAAAAGCAGCAGACCGTTCATCCACTAACACATGGACATTGATTTCTTGATGAGCAAGAGCGAGCATCGCAAGCGGTGTTGAACGGGAGCCAGGACAAACAACTGCCTCATTCACACCACTTTGCACAAATTCATCCATTAATCTGCCAATATATCTTGTCATGATTTGATTATTCAATAGGACGACCTCCAAGAGCAGACAGCATTGGTCTTAATTTCACTTGCGTTTCTTCATACTCTTGTTTTGCAAGGGAATCCTCTACAATTCCACATCCAGCAAACAAACGAACTTGGTCTTCCTCAATAAGACCTGATCGAATGGCGACAGCAAATTCTCCATTGTCCTTAGAATCAATCCATCCCACTGGCGCCGCATACCAACCACGTTTCAACGGTTCGATTTCACGAATCACCTCTACCGCTTTTTCCTTAGGATATCCTCCAAGCGCTGGTGTTGGATGAAGCTGTTCAATTAATGAAAAGAGTGAACAGCTGCTTTTAATTTCTCCCACAATGGGTGTAAATAAATGCTGAATGTTTTTCGTTTTATAAAGACTTGGTTGATTTGGCTTATGCACATGATGGCAGTTTGCTTCAAATGCCTGCTCAATCATATTCACGACAATTTGATGTTCAATCAAATTTTTCTCATCATGAAGCAGTTCCTCACCTAGTGCCTGATCTTCTACTTCATCTTGACCACGTACAATGGAACCTGCCAAACACGATGAAAACACTTCACCACCGCTTTTTTTCACTAAACGTTCAGGCGTCGCCCCGACAAATGCTTGTCTTCCCTGCTCTATAGCAAATACATAACTCGTTGTTTGATGTTTTAGTAATTCTGCTAATAGTGGAGCGAGTTCTATTTGATTTTTATAGTGAAGCAAGACTTCTCTTGCTAAAACAACCTTTTCATATTCGTTCACACGAATGTGTTCTGTCGCTTCATGGATTGCTTTCATCCATTCCTGGACATCTAACTCTTCCATATGAACAAGCTCAGCTTGTCCATGATTTCTGACAGGCAATGCATCAAAATTAGAAGCTTTCTGTTCTAACTCTTGAATGAGCTGATGAACATTCCCGTCCACCTCGTTCCATTCATTGATCGTTAGAAACGTGCCTTCTTTTGAAACAGTCAGCATCATCGATGGCACAAAAAAATGAGCCTCGCCAAATGCTTCCCAGTGACGCGCCTTTTCTTCGTATGGATCAAATGAAAATCCTCCAAATAAAAGCGGACCAACTGCCGCTTGCTTTAACTCCTTCTCATCATGAAAATGGAACATATGCTGTTTCAGCTGCTCCCATTCTTGATGGACGATATTGAATCGTTCTTTGCCTTGCTCTGATGATTTAATCACGGCCGCTCTGCCAAGTCCAGAAAATATCATTTGGCTTTCTGGATCAGACCAAAAAAACCGCTCGCCTAAAAAATCCGCTTCGCCGCTTTGGAAAAAGGCAAGAGGATCCAGATCGTCAACTCTTCTGGAGTAGCTTATCAAAACAGCATGGTTGACGTTATTCGCTTCTTCTAATGTCGCAAGCGCTTCCTGCCGGAAAGTACTTTGCACTGTTGTCACCATGATACATTCCTCCAAAATCCATGAAATAACATATAAAAATAAAACCATCATGTAAAAAAATACATGAACATTCGAGTATGTCGAATGACCTGCTTTTCTATTATAAACCTTAACAGATGAACTTAGTAAAGAAAACAGCTTTTAAAACCTCGAATCCTTATTATATCACGCTTTCAAGATTTTTTCGCTCCCGCTTATTGAAATGAGAACATCCCTTAAAAAATGGTAAGACCTGTTCGAAGATCAAGCTTTCTCTCTAGATGGGAACGATTAGCAAACATCTTTTTCTTGTTTCATCGCATCAATATATTGACACCTTTTTGAACTTTGCTAAACTGGAATTTGGACGTGTACGTATTTTTTTATTTAAAGGAGTATATTTTATGCAGCATCAATCGATATCAGATCAGCTTTCACCAATTAAGCCTGATAAAAACTGGCGGATTTGGTGGAATTTACTACGACCGCATACATTAACAGCGGCATTTATTCCCGTTACTTTAGGAACTGTCCTAGCACTTCCGAGTGATCAAATACATGTTGGGCTATTTTTAGCTATGCTATTTGCATCGATGTTTATCCAAATTGCAACGAACATGTTTAATGAGTACTTTGATTATGTTCGCGGATTGGACAATGAGAAATCTGTCGGTATCGGCGGAGCGATCGTGAGAAACGGTGTAAAACCAAAAACAGTTTTAGGCCTCGCTTATGCCTTATTCGCGCTTTCTTTATTACTTGGGATCTATATTTGCATGATGTCTAGCTGGTGGATTGCACTCATAGGACTAATTTGTATGGCAGCAGGCTATTTTTATACCGGTGGCCCTGTACCAATTGCTTATACACCATTTGGAGAACTTGTATCAGGTGCTTTTATGGGACTAGGCATCATTTTAATTAGTTTCTATATCCAAACAGGAACATTGACATCAAAAGCTGTGCTCATTTCATTACCTATCTCTATTTTAGTTGGTGCCATCTTACTGTCGAACAATATCCGTGATTTAGACGGTGATAAAGAGAATGGACGAAAGACACTTGCTATCCTAGCTGGACGTAAAGCGGCAGTCAACATCCTACTTTCCATGTTTGTGATCTCATATGTACTCATTTTTGTTTATATCTTTATGGATATCGTGGGTCTTTGGAGTCTTCTTGTCTTACTCAGTGTGCCAAAAGCTTATACAGCCATTAAAGAATTTAAGCAAAAAGAAAAACCAATTGAATTAATGAATGCCATGAAGTCGACAGCACAAACCAATACGTTTTTTGGTTTCCTGTTAACGATCGCATTGATCTTACAATATTATCTCGCATAACACGAAACGCCTGCAGCCGCAGGCGTTTTTTATTGAAGAATTGCTTCAAATTGGCACAAGTCTTACATAAAAATTTGCTCATACTAACAATATGTTTGATATGAAAGGGTGATCGCTTTGTTGTCTAAAAACGAATTACATCAGTTGAAGCAGCGACTTCTCGATGAAAAACAAGAAATTGAAGCCAAAAGCCATGATGATGAACAGAAAGTATCATTTCCTTATGATTCAGTGGGCGAACTGTCAGCCTATGATAACCACCCTGGCGACCAAGGGACAGAACTATTCGAACGCGGAAAAGACATTGCCTTAAACAGTTTGGAACATGAGCATCTTTCCGATATCAATGAAGCACTCCAAGCAATGGCAGACGGCTCTTATGGTTTGTGTAAAGTGTGTAAAGCCCCTATTCCTAAAGAACGCTTAGAAGCCCTTCCCACCGCCGTCACATGCACAGAGCATTCAAAAGAACAGACCGTTTCACAAAACCGTCCCATTGAAGAGGACTTAATAAGTCCGCCCTCAGGGCAATTTGAAAATGAAGAAAGTGCTGCATATGACGGAGAAGATGCCTACCAAGACGTAGAACGCTATGGGAACTCTGATACCCCATCCGATATGGAATTTCCTCCATTGACATACGATGATGTGTATACACAATCAGAAGATGAAGATTATGTGGAAGACTATGAAGAGTTTGCAGCTGCTGATATTGAAGGAAAAGCAAGCAAGGTCTATCCAAATAAAGCACACGAAGCTTATGAAGAAGCATTAGATGAAGAAGGCGTCATGACAGTGTTTGGTGACTTGAAGCCTTACGAAGAAGATCCTTATACTAAAAAAAATCATTAGTCCCCACATATTGGGGGCTTGATGTTTATATCATGTAATAATTGGGAAATAAGTTGAAGAGTGAATTGATTGGGAGGAGATTTCTGGATGGCTAAAAAAAGTATCATTTGGGCGGTTATCGTCTTCTTTATTACATACGCATTATTTTCTATTGCAGGGTTCCTGTTCCCTATCGACAGAGAATGGTATGACGCACTAAATAAACCTGAATGGACACCTAGTGGTGGTGTCATCGGTGCGGTCTGGGCTGTCTTATTCGCCCTCATTTCGTTATCTGCCGCCATCATTTATGCAAAGTATGGTTTTCAAAAAATCACATTACCATTTTGGATTCTGTTTCTTTTAAATTATGTATTCAATCAAGCCTTTAGCTTTTTTCAATTTACACAAAAAGATCTATTTGCAGCTACGATCGACTGCCTGCTTGTAGCACTGACAGCACTCGCACTTGTCATCGTCTCACGTAAACTAAGCAATGTTGTCCCAATTTTATTGATTCCTTATGTTTTATGGGGATTCTTTGCGACATACTTGTCTTATACGATCTATTCCATGAATATGTAAGAAAAGACCGCTATGATGGCGGTCTTTCGTTTTGTGGAAAATAAAAAAGAGGTCTTTATTAGACCTCTTTAAAAAATGACCCGTACGGGATTCGAACCCGTGTTACCGCCGTGAAAGGGCGGTGTCTTAACCGCTTGACCAACGGGCCAGAAAAATGGCGGAGAAGGAGGGATTTGAACCCTCGCGCCGCTTGCGCGACCTACACCCTTAGCAGGGGCGCCTCTTCAGCCACTTGAGTACTTCTCCATTTGGCTCCGCAGGTAGGATTCGAACCTACGACCGATCGGTTAACAGCCGATAGCTCTACCACTGAGCTACTGCGGAAAGTCATGGTGGGCCTGAGTGGACTCGAACCACCGACCTCACGCTTATCAGGCGTGCGCTCTAACCAGCTGAGCTACAGGCCCATGAACGATATGCAAATGGAGCGGGTGATGGGAATCGAACCCACGACATCAGCTTGGAAGGCTGAGGTTTTACCACTAAACTACACCCGCAAAAATATGTATGGGGCGATTGATGGGAATCGAACCCACGAGTGCCAGAGCCACAATCTGGTGCGTTAACCACTTCGCCACAACCGCCATACTGATATTTATTTGTAAAAGTGGCTCGGGACGGAATCGAACCGCCGACACACGGATTTTCAGTCCGTTGCTCTACCAACTGAGCTACCGAGCCATGTATTCATTTGAAAATGGCGGTCCGGACGGGACTCGAACCCGCGACCTCCTGCGTGACAGGCAGGCATTCTAACCAACTGAACTACCGGACCATTAGAGAAAAAATTTGGTTGCGGGGGCAGGATTTGAACCTGCGACCTTCGGGTTATGAGCCCGACGAGCTACCGAACTGCTCCACCCCGCGATGATATCATTTTTTAAAAATATGGCGGAGGAAGAGGGATTCGAACCCCCGCGGGCTTTGACACCCCTGTCGGTTTTCAAGACCGATCCCTTCAGCCGGACTTGGGTATTCCTCCGTATAGATGGTGGACCTTGTAGGACTCGAACCTACGACCGGACGGTTATGAGCCGTCTGCTCTAACCAACTGAGCTAAAGGTCCTTTATAGCGGCGGAGGGGATCGAACCCCCGACCTCACGGGTATGAACCGTACGCTCTAGCCAGCTGAGCTACACCGCCATGATATAAAATAATCTTTTAAAAAGTGGAGCCTAGCGGGATCGAACCGCTGACCTCCTGCGTGCAAGGCAGGCGCTCTCCCAGCTGAGCTAAGGCCCCATAAAAGATGGTCGGGAAGACAGGATTCGAACCTGCGACCCCTTGGTCCCAAACCAAGTGCTCTACCAAGCTGAGCTACTTCCCGATCTTAATGGCGCGCCCGAGAGGAGTCGAACCCCTAACCTTTTGATCCGTAGTCAAACGCTCTATCCAATTGAGCTACGGGCGCTTATTTTATAATGCCGAGGGCCGGACTTGAACCGGCACGGTAGTCACCTACCGCAGGATTTTAAGTCCTGTGTGTCTGCCAATTCCACCACCCCGGCGTGGATGGTATAAGCGGAAGACGGGATTCGAACCCGCGACCCCCACCTTGGCAAGGTGGTGTTCTACCACTGAACTACTTCCGCATTACAGGATTTCTTTATGTTGTTTGGCAATGCGGGTGAAGGGACTTGAACCCCCACGTCATAAAGACACTAGATCCTAAGTCTAGCGCGTCTGCCAATTCCGCCACACCCGCATGAAAATGGTGAGCCATGAAGGACTCGAACCTTCGACCCTCTGATTAAAAGTCAGATGCTCTACCAACTGAGCTAATGGCTCGCTTTTAAAGCGACTTGTCTATCTTACCATATGAAAGTGGTGCCGGCAAGAGGACTTGAACCCCCAACCTACTGATTACAAGTCAGTTGCTCTACCAGTTGAGCTACACCGGCTTTATCTATCCTAACATTATGTAAGAATAAATATGGTGGAGGATGACGGGCTCGAACCGCCGACCCTCTGCTTGTAAGGCAGATGCTCTCCCAGCTGAGCTAATCCTCCACTATGTAGGAATCTCTCGATCCGACAAAGATTATTATATACAGGTTTTACTCATTTGTAAAGGCTATATTAAAAAAATTTTATTTCATTTTTCATGACGTATTTCTTTTAACAGTTGATGTTGATGTTACCAGTCAAAACAGCTTCAATTCAGCGATTAACAGCTGTATTTCTCTTCTCTATATTCTCTTTAAAAACGAGTAAATCCTTTAAAAATATCAGCAGCCTTTCAATTTTTATACTTTAATGATATAGATATTTCTTTATTTCAACTGTTAAACGCAATGAATGTTTTGATTTCAATAAAATAGACTTATACAACTCCATTTAAATGAATGAATTTGTATCAGGCATCTATACACCTGCTATTCTTTCTCTCTATTACTTTTCTCCATACTTAAAAGTGAACATGCTTCACAGACTTTCACGTTGATTTAGAGCATCTCCACGCTTGTAGTAAATTAAAACAACCTGATTTATACCACATATGAATCAAGGTGATCTTCTTTCAAACAGCACAAAAAAGACCAGTTCCAATTGGAACTGATCCTTTGAAAAGCTTGGCGGCGTCCTACTCTCACAGGGGGAAACCCCCAACTACCATCGGCGCTGAAGAGCTTAACTTCCGTGTTCGGTATGGGAACGGGTGTGACCTCTTCGCTATCGCCACCAAACCTGATGGAGAGAATGTTCTCTCAAAACTAGATAACAATGTTCATTTTTCACATTAGAATATAGGTTAAGTCCTCGATCTATTAGTATCTGTCAGCTCCACGTGTCACCACGCTTCCACCTCAGACCTATCAACCTGATCATCTTTCAGGGATCTTACTTCCTTGCGGAATGGGAAATCTCATCTTGAGGGGGGCTTCATGCTTAGATGCTTTCAGCACTTATCCCGTCCGCACATAGCTACCCAGCGATGCCCTTGGCAGAACAACTGGTACACCAGCGGTGCGTCCATCCCGGTCCTCTCGTACTAAGGACAGCTCCTCTCAAATTTCCTGCGCCCGCGACGGATAGGGACCGAACTGTCTCACGACGTTCTGAACCCAGCTCGCGTACCGCTTTAATGGGCGAACAGCCCAACCCTTGGGACCGACTACAGCCCCAGGATGCGATGAGCCGACATCGAGGTGCCAAACCTCCCCGTCGATGTGGACTCTTGGGGGAGATAAGCCTGTTATCCCCGGGGTAGCTTTTATCCGTTGAGCGATGGCCCTTCCATGCGGAACCACCGGATCACTAAGCCCGACTTTCGTCCCTGCTCGACTTGTAGGTCTCGCAGTCAAGCTCCCTTGTGCCTTTACACTCTGCGAATGATTTCCAACCATTCTGAGGGAACCTTTGGGCGCCTCCGTTACATTTTAGGAGGCGACCGCCCCAGTCAAACTGCCCACCTGACACTGTCTCCCTGCCCGATAAGGGCAGCGGGTTAGAAGGTCAATACAGCCAGGGTAGTATCCCACCGATGCCTCCACCGAAGCTAGCGCTCCGGTTTCCAAGGCTCCTACCTATCCTGTACAAGCTGTACCAACATTCAATATCAGGCTGCAGTAAAGCTCCACGGGGTCTTTCCGTCCTGTCGCGGGTAACCTGCATCTTCACAGGTACTATAATTTCACCGAGTCTCTCGTTGAGACAGTGCCCAGATCGTTGCGCCTTTCGTGCGGGTCGGAACTTACCCGACAAGGAATTTCGCTACCTTAGGACCGTTATAGTTACGGCCGCCGTTTACTGGGGCTTCAATTCGCACCTTCGCTTACGCTAAGCGCTCCTCTTAACCTTCCAGCACCGGGCAGGCGTCAGCCCCTATACTTCGCCTTACGGCTTCGCAGAGACCTGTGTTTTTGCTAAACAGTCGCCTGGGCCTATTCACTGCGGCTTCTCGGGGCTTTAACACCCTAAGAAGCACCCCTTCTCCCGAAGTTACGGGGTCATTTTGCCGAGTTCCTTAACGAGAGTTCTCTCGATCACCTTAGGATTCTCTCCTCGCCTACCTGTGTCGGTTTGCGGTACGGGCACCTCTCACCTCGCTAGAGGCTTTTCTTGGCAGTGTGGAATCAGGAACTTCGCTACTAAATTTCGCTCGCCATCACAGCTCAGCCTTCACGGGAAACGGATTTGCCTATTTCCCAGCCTAACTGCTTGGACGCGGATATCCAATACCGCGCTTACCCTATCCTCCTGCGTCCCCCCATTGCTCAAATGGTGAGGAGGTGGTACAGGAATATCAACCTGTTGTCCATCGCCTACGCCTTTCGGCCTCGGCTTAGGTCCCGACTAACCCTGAGCGGACGAGCCTTCCTCAGGAAACCTTAGGCATTCGGTGGACGGGATTCTCACCCGTCTTTCGCTACTCATACCGGCATTCTCACTTCTAAGCGCTCCACCAGTCCTTCCGGTCTGACTTCACTGCACTTAGAACGCTCTCCTACCACTGTTCGTAAGAACAGTCCGCAGCTTCGGTGATACGTTTAGCCCCGGTACATTTTCGGCGCAGAGTCACTCGACCAGTGAGCTATTACGCACTCTTTAAATGGTGGCTGCTTCTAAGCCAACATCCTGGTTGTCTAAGCAACTCCACATCCTTTTCCACTTAACGTATACTTTGGGACCTTAGCTGGCGGTCTGGGCTGTTTCCCTTTCGACTACGGATCTTATCACTCGCAGTCTGACTCCCAAGGATAAGTCATCGGCATTCGGAGTTTGACTGAATTCGGTAACCCGGTAGGGGCCCCTAGTCCAATCAGTGCTCTACCTCCGAGACTCTTACCTTGAGGCTAGCCCTAAAGCTATTTCGGAGAGAACCAGCTATCTCCAGGTTCGATTGGCATTTCACCCCTACCCACACCTCATCCCCGCACTTTTCAACGTGCGTGGGTTCGGGCCTCCATTCAGTGTTACCTGAACTTCACCCTGGACATGGGTAGATCACCTGGTTTCGGGTCTACGACCACGTACTCATGCGCCCTATTCAGACTCGCTTTCGCTGCGGCTCCGCATCTTCTGCTTAACCTTGCACGGGATCGTAACTCGCCGGTTCATTCTACAAAAGGCACGCCATCACCCGTTAACGGGCTCTGACTACTTGTAGGCACACGGTTTCAGGATCTATTTCACTCCCCTTCCGGGGTGCTTTTCACCTTTCCCTCACGGTACTGGTTCACTATCGGTCACTAGGGAGTATTTAGCCTTGGGAGATGGTCCTCCCGGATTCCGACGGAATTTCACGTGTTCCGCCGTACTCAGGATCCACTCTGGAGAGAACAACATTTCAGTTACAGGGCTGTTACCTTCTTTGGCGGGCCTTTCCAGACCTCTTCGCTTATATCGTTCCTTTGTAACTCCGTATAGAGTGTCCTACAACCCCAAGAGGCAAGCCTCTTGGTTTGGGCTGTTCCCGTTTCGCTCGCCGCTACTCAGGGAATCGCATTTGCTTTCTCTTCCTCCGGGTACTTAGATGTTTCAGTTCCCCGGGTATGCCTTCTCATACTCTATGTATTCAAGTATGGATACTACTCCATTACGAGCAGTGGGTTTCCCCATTCGGAAATCTCCGGATCAAAGCTTGCTTACAGCTCCCCGAAGCATATCGGTGTTCGTCCCGTCCTTCATCGGCTCCTAGTGCCAAGGCATCCACCGTGCGCCCTTTCTAACTTAACCATTTCTTACTTTAGAAAGAATCACTATGTGTGATGAACTTTGCATTGCATTCAATGTGAATGTATTACTTATTGTTATCTAGTTTTCAAAGAACAATCCTGTCTCGCTAGAGACATGTTTGAAGGAATGATCCTTCAAAACTAAACAAGACGAAAAACGTACGCTGCTCCATATATCCTTAGAAAGGAGGTGATCCAGCCGCACCTTCCGATACGGCTACCTTGTTACGACTTCACCCCAATCATCTGCCCCACCTTCGGCGGCTGGCTCCATAAAGGTTACCTCACCGACTTCGGGTGTTGCAAACTCTCGTGGTGTGACGGGCGGTGTGTACAAGGCCCGGGAACGTATTCACCGCGGCATGCTGATCCGCGATTACTAGCGATTCCAGCTTCACGCAGTCGAGTTGCAGACTGCGATCCGAACTGAGAACAGATTTGTGGGATTGGCTAAACCTTGCGGTCTCGCAGCCCTTTGTTCTGTCCATTGTAGCACGTGTGTAGCCCAGGTCATAAGGGGCATGATGATTTGACGTCATCCCCACCTTCCTCCGGTTTGTCACCGGCAGTCACCTTAGAGTGCCCAACTGAATGCTGGCAACTAAGATCAAGGGTTGCGCTCGTTGCGGGACTTAACCCAACATCTCACGACACGAGCTGACGACAACCATGCACCACCTGTCACTCTGTCCCCGAAGGGAAAGCCCTATCTCTAGGGTTGTCAGAGGATGTCAAGACCTGGTAAGGTTCTTCGCGTTGCTTCGAATTAAACCACATGCTCCACCGCTTGTGCGGGCCCCCGTCAATTCCTTTGAGTTTCAGTCTTGCGACCGTACTCCCCAGGCGGAGTGCTTAATGCGTTAGCTGCAGCACTAAGGGGCGGAAACCCCCTAACACTTAGCACTCATCGTTTACGGCGTGGACTACCAGGGTATCTAATCCTGTTCGCTCCCCACGCTTTCGCTCCTCAGCGTCAGTTACAGACCAGAGAGTCGCCTTCGCCACTGGTGTTCCTCCACATCTCTACGCATTTCACCGCTACACGTGGAATTCCACTCTCCTCTTCTGCACTCAAGTTTCCCAGTTTCCAATGACCCTCCCCGGTTGAGCCGGGGGCTTTCACATCAGACTTAAGAAACCGCCTGCGAGCCCTTTACGCCCAATAATTCCGGACAACGCTTGCCACCTACGTATTACCGCGGCTGCTGGCACGTAGTTAGCCGTGGCTTTCTGGTTAGGTACCGTCAAGGTGCAAGCAGTTACTCTTGCACTTGTTCTTCCCTAACAACAGAGCTTTACGATCCGAAAACCTTCATCACTCACGCGGCGTTGCTCCGTCAGACTTTCGTCCATTGCGGAAGATTCCCTACTGCTGCCTCCCGTAGGAGTCTGGGCCGTGTCTCAGTCCCAGTGTGGCCGATCACCCTCTCAGGTCGGCTACGCATCGTCGCCTTGGTGAGCCGTTACCTCACCAACTAGCTAATGCGCCGCGGGTCCATCTGTAAGTGACAGCCGAAACCGTCTTTCATCCTTGAACCATGCGGTTCAAGGAACTATCCGGTATTAGCTCCGGTTTCCCGGAGTTATCCCAGTCTTACAGGCAGGTTACCCACGTGTTACTCACCCGTCCGCCGCTAACATCCGGGAGCAAGCTCCCTTCTGTCCGCTCGACTTGCATGTATTAGGCACGCCGCCAGCGTTCGTCCTGAGCCAGGATCAAACTCTCCGAGGTATGCAGGATGCATATCACACATGCGTTGCTACACGATGTAGCGAACTTAGCATGTGATCATTTCCTGCCTCGCCAGTTTGACTGACTACCTATGATGTATCATAGGATTTTTTATAAAAACTCGAATTAACAGGTACGTTTTGTCTTGTTTAGTTTTCAAAGATCATCTTCGTTATCGCTCAGAGGCGACTTTATTAATATAACATTCTATCAAGATGAAGTCAACAACTTTTTTCTTGAATGTTATTTCTCAACCGCGCTGTTTCAGCGGCGAATACAAATATAACACCTTTTAAAAGAAGAAACAAGTATTTTTTCTAAATAATTTATTTTTCCTGATCTCTTCCTATATATTCGTACAAAAAGGGCTTAACTCCGTAATTCACTATTGTTGATCCTGTAGGTCTTTAGTATATTTATAATAGATTGAAATTTAATAACCGCAGGGGGAGCCTCGTGCTGAGAGTGAACAATTCGTTGTTCTGACCCTTTGAACCTGTCAGTTAATACTGAAGTAGGAATGTGGAATCACTTGCATACATGCATGTATGCAAGCCGATATGTTTTTCTATGAATCACATACTCATCCTGACATGGTCTCTCCTTGCACAATTCGTGAAAAGGGGATTTTTTTATGCAACAATCAAATCAATTAGTACGACTGATGGAGATCGCCATCATGACTTCTCTTGCACTTGTTTTAGATTATTTATCAGGTCTCTTTTTAAGAATGCCAAACGGCGGGTCAATTGCACTGATCATGATTCCTGTCATTCTCATGTCCATTAGATGGGGCGTGTCTGCTGGATTTATCATCGGTGTGTTAATCGCAGGACTACAGCTGATGAACAATCCTATTATTGCTACACCTGTACAAGGATTTCTCGATTACTTTGTCGCATCTGTTGTGATTTGTTTAAGCGGGCTATTCTCAGGATCAATTAAAAAAGCCATTCAGGATAAAAAGCGAAAGAAACAATTCTTCTATATTATCCTAGCTGTATTTGTCGCCAGTTTCTTCAGACTGCTGACGTTCTTTATTTCAGGTGTAGTTTTCTTTTCTCATTATGCACCAAAAGGAACACCAGGATGGGTGTATTCATTAGTTTATAACAGCACATATATGATTCCTTCATTTATCATTTGTAGTATTGTTCTTTGTTTACTCATCCCTAGTGCGTCTCGTTTGGTTTTTCCTCGACAAAAATAACCCAGCTGTTTCAGCGGGTTATTTTTTTATGCATAATTTGCTGCTCTATTGAATCTATTAATAGTAGAAGATTTCATGCTGGAGGTACGACAATGAATCCTTACTCCATTATGCTGTGCTGTTACATCCTCAGTCTCGCCTACTTTTTGGCCAGTTTCTATGAGGCATTAAAAATAGCAGGTGTGAAAGGAAAAGTAGAAGCTTCTCCTTTTATATCTTATATTTTACTCGCCACCCTTTTTACTTTTTTCTCTCATTATTACTGGAAGCTGACGATATAATCTGTTGAATCTGAGCACTTAGTACAGACAGCTCCCATCCATACCCTATTTCTTCATGGTTCTCACCAGCCAGCTCAAACTGGCTGGTGACGGCAAAACTAGGTTGAAGTTTTTGATAAAATTGCTTCGCTGAATTTTGCTCAAATACCCAGAGCAGCATATTCTGATAGCCTTTCTCTATTAAATAATCCACTCCTTTTGCAATCAAAGCCATACCCGCTCCTGATTTCTGTTTTCTCTGCAACAAATAGATGGCATAAAGCTCGCCATCATATATTGAATATTTCTCATCACGCTGTTTTCCGAAGGAAGCAAAACCAAATACTCCGTCAGCATCCTCTGCGACAAACGTGCCTTCAAGCGACCTGCTTCTCCAGCTCTCTTCCCGCTCCTCTACATTCAAAGCATCTAAATACTCTTGTGAAATAATGCCGTGATAAGTCGTTTGCCAGCTCTTCACATGAATTTCGGCAATTTTAGGAATATCATTATGTACTGCATGTCTAACCTTCATCTGCACACCCCTTTTAGCCATTTTATAGTCTATGTTTCATATGATAAGTTGCTATTTCATAAAATTCAATCCTTAATGGATATTCGTTGACATTTCGTCAACACCCCTATATATTGGGTACGACTTCTTCTATTGAAGAGTTGAACTTTATGAAAAGGGGGAAGAAAGAGATGGAATTTAAAACAACTGAGCTTCGGCAGTTTTTAAAAGAACAACTGCAAATACGTTCTCTTTCATTAAGAGAACTCAGTACACAAACAGAAATTGATAAAGCCACACTGTCTAGAATCATGAACGGAAAAAGAAAACCAACTTTGAACCATTTACAGCGGCTTTCAGATGCTCTACACATTTCTTTAGATGATCTATTGGCCACGGCTGGATTTTCAATTAAAAACGAAAGAGTTCACGGTAATACGTTCATTCAAGCCGTAGAAGAGATTGAGCGAACGCTGAAAGATCATGATGTCTATGACGGGACGTTCAGCGAGAATGAATTGAAACAGAAGTTAAATGAATATGAAACCTATAGTCAATCAGATGAGGGAAAAGAAACAATCTCAGCAAATTTTGAAAAAAAGATAGATACGATAAGTGGTGTTGGACCATTTCTTGATCAATTGAAAAGCATGTACTGCTCGTTCATGAGCGGACGGGGGACTTCTCGAGAATTGATGTTGATGGGAGGCGCATTACTTTACTTCATTATGCCCGTTGATTTAATACCAGATTATATTTTTCCGATCGGCTATATTGATGACGCTGCAGCGGTGCAGGTCGTATTAAACCAGCTGACAAATAGGTCATAGCAGGTGACGGAGACATGAAAAAACAGAACAGCATTGACTTCGCATTATTATTCACTGTCATTTGCTTCTTTGTGATCAGCCTGCTGGCTGTGTATAGCGGATCGGGACAGTATGAAACGCAAGATATGTTTTATTTCGTCAAAAGACAAGTTTTCTGGTATATCGTCGGCTTTTGCCTTATGGCGGCAGTTGCTTACTTTGATTATGAACTGCTTGAGCGGTTATCTTTTCGATTATTTGCAGGTGGTCTCTTCCTCATCATTCTCGTTCATTTTTTTGGCACGAATCAAAATGGCTCCCAAAGATGGATCAGCTTGGGGCCCATGAAAGTGCAACCATCAGAATTTATGAAAATTTTTGTCATTCTTCTGTTAGCGGCTATTTTAAATCGATACAAACATCAGCGCTTTTCGTTTAAAGAAAGCATGATTCCTACAATGAACATCATATGCTGGACCGCTGTTCCTTTTTTCCTGATTTTAATTCAGCCAGATTTGGGGACGGCACTTGTGATCTTGTCTATTGCTTTTACACTGATGCTTGTGTCAGGCATTTCAAGTAAGATGATCGCTGCATTAATCGCTTCTTTTCTCGCGCTTCTTGCATTTTTGACCTACTTGCACAATGAACATTTTGAGCACTTTACAAAAGTGATTAAACCTCATCAGCTTGATCGCATTTATGGGTGGCTCTCCCCAGATGAATTTGATTCGACATATGGGTATCAACTGAAACAAGCAATGCTTGGCATTGGGTCAGGACAATTATCAGGAAGCGGGTATACAAAAGGAAATCAAGTACAAGGGGGAAATATCCCTGAAGCCCATACAGATTTTATATTTGCAGTCATTGGCGAGGAGTTTGGTTTTATCGGCGCCTCCCTATTGATCTGTTTATATCTTATGATGGTCTATCGAATGATTCATGTGGCTATGCATGCGAATACCCTTTATGGGCTTTATATATGTGCTGGAGTGGTTGGGCTGATCGTTTTTCAAGTCTTCCAAAACGTTGGGATGACAGTAGGGCTAATGCCTGTGACTGGTCTTGCCCTTCCTTTTATCAGCTATGGGGGCAGTGCGCTTTTAACCAATATGATCGCCATTGGCCTTGTGTTTAGTGTCAATCTGAGGTCCTCATCCTACATGTTTGGACGTAACTGGGATTGAAGGTGATGTCATTGATTCTTTCTCACCTAAAAAAAATCGACTACATTCTTGCTGGGACGATTGTTTGTCTTTGTTTCTTTGGATTACTGATGGTGTACAGTGCGAGTTATCCTTTAGGCGAAATAAAATATGGACAGGGCAGCTACTTCTTCATGAAACAGTGGCAATGGCTTTTGATTGGGTTCTTCTTTTTCATCGCTGCGGCCCTGGTTCCATATCAAGTTTACCGTAAATGGATTCGGTGTCTTGTGATGCTGTCATTGTTATGTCTTCTCCTTGTCCTGCTTCCTGGAATCGGTGTTGTCAAAAACAATTCACAGCGATGGATTCAATTGGGCTCTCTGATCATCCAGCCGTCTGAGGCTGTGAAATTAGTGATGATCATCTATTTTGCCTATGTATATGCAAGGAAACAAGCGTACATTACATCCTTTAAAAAAGGAGTCCTGCCTCCACTTCTTCTTTTAAGTCTAGCTTTTTTATTGATTTTAAAACAGCCAGATTTAGGTACAGCAGTTTCTATTTTATTGAGCTGCGGTATCGTCTTATTATGTGCTGGACTTAAAACACGCCACCTCATTCTACTAGGTTCGACGGCTGTGGCAGGGATCACTTTTTTTGCTGTGACCGCTCCTTATCGTTTGAAACGGATCACTTCTTTTCGTGATCCTTTCATGTATGAAGATGGAGATGGTTATCAGCTGATTCATTCTTATCTCGCCATGGATTCAGGAGGACTGACCGGGAATGGTTTAGGCGGAAGCATACAAAAACTAGGATTTCTTCCTGAAGCCCATACAGATTTTATTATGGCTATCATTAGTGAAGAGCTGGGAATCATGGGGCTGTTGTTTGTGATGGGTGCCTACCTACTCATCATGTATCGCGCCGTTCGAATCGTTCAAGGTTTACAAGATCCATTTGGAAAGCTATTAACGATCGGGCTTACTTTTCAAATTATGATTCAAGCAGCCTTTAATCTAGGAGCTGTCTTTGGGCTTCTCCCCATTACAGGCATTCCTCTTCCCTTTATTAGCTACGGCGGATCTTCATTGGTGTTCATGATGATATCTGCAGGCATTCTTGTGAATCTCTCTTCATCTATCAAAAGACACCGGCATGTGCCCCAAGTAAAATAGACACCCTCTATCAGAAGGTGTCTTTTGATTTTTATTCTTCTATTTGACGATCAGCGATTTCTTTTTTTCTTGGCTGTTTGATTTCATTCGTCAGTTCTTGGATGCTTTGTTTCACATTGCCTTTGCCAGAGAAATTCTCAATAATTTCTTTAACATCAATTCCAGAGGAAGCTTTCAGACTTTCTTGAAGACTGGACATAAGGTTTGTCGCATAGCCGGTCACTTTGTTGGCGCCGCTGCCTTCCCCGTTACCACCTGTATCAACAACTGTAATTTTATCAATGTTAGAAAGTGGAGCAGATACTTGTTTCGCATATTCAGGTAGCATTTTCACAATCATATCAAGAATCGCCGCTTGGCCATACTGTTCGAATGCTTCTGCAATTTTCTCTTTCGCTTCTGCTTCCGCAAGTCCTTTCAACCTAATGACTTCTGCTTCTGTTTCCCCTTTTGCACGATCGGCTTCCGCTTTGGCAAGCCCGTCAATCCGAACTTTCTCTGCTTCTGCTTTTGCCATTGCTTCAATGCTGTATTTCTTCGCATCTGCTTCTGCAAGACGCTTCGCTTTTTCCGCCGCAGCCGACTGCTCAACAGCATAACGGTCCGCATCTGCTTTCTTTTTCACTTCAGAATCGTATTGACGCTCACGACGCTGGATCTCTTTTTCTTCTAATTCAATTTGCTTCTGACGTTCAATGATTTTGACTTGCATTTCTTGTTCAGTTACGTGCTGACGATTACGAGCTGTTTCAAGATCGTACGCTTGGTCAGCGCTTGCTTTTGCTGTATCTTGTTCACGTCTGAATTCTGCTCTTTTCAGCTCATTGATTTTTTCTGCTTCAGCGATTTCAGTGGCACGCTCAAGCTCAGATTTCTTCGCATCTTTATCTGCTTCTGCACGTTTGATACGTGTTTCTTTATCTGCTTCTGCTGTCGCAATATCTGCATCGCGTTTCACTTGAGCAATTCTAGGTTTACCTAGTGATTCTAAATAGCCATTTTTATCACGGACATCTTTGATTGTAAACGATACAATGACAAGACCCATTTTCGCTAGATCTTGAGAAGCGACACGCTGTACTTCTTGAGAAAATTTCTCTCTGTTTTTATAAATCTCTTCAACTGTCATTGACCCTAAAATGGAGCGAAGGTGTCCTTCTAGTACTTCTCTTGCTTCATTTTCACGATCTTCTTTTGTTTTCCCTAAAAACTGCTCTGCAGCAGTGGCGATTTCTTCAATTGATCCGCCAATTTTAATGATGGCCGTTCCATCCGCCATGACCGGTACACCCTGTTCAGTATAGACTTCAGGCGTTGAAACATCTAGCTTGCTAGATAGTAAGCTGAGCGGCTCTGCTTGTTGAAAAACAGGGAGTACAAAGGTACCTCCACCTCTTACAATCTTAATCTTGTTTCCACCTTCATCCACGTGGACATTTTTACTTCCGAGGTAACTTCCTGTGACGATTAATGCTTCATCTGGACCAGCTGTCCGGTATTTCGAAACAAATACACCAATAAGTGCAATGAGAATCACAAGCACAATTCCAATAATAATTAATATGGTTGTTCCTGGCATAGCATTCCCTCCTAGATTTCTTCATTTGGTATAACAGATAACACGCCTTTGTTCACTTCGACGACCAGCACCAGGGTTCCATATGGAATCTCCTCTTCGTCGAAACTGACGGCAGGCTTTGAGATTTTTCCGCTGTTACTAATTAACAGCACTTCTCCAAACCCATCTTTTGGTACAGATACAATGATCTCCCCAGTTCTTCCTTTTAGGTCGGCCTCCGTATATGAAAGAGATTCTTCAGCAGAGGAAAGCGGGACTAAGACAAATACATGTAAACAAGTAACGAGAACCACTGCGAGGATGGCAGATAATACGGCGCCAAGTCCACTTCCTACAATTGCTGTTTTTTCAGAGATAAATCCTCCAGCCGAGAAAAAGGTAAGAAATGCGAGGATCAATGTTGGTTGAAGGAACGGGACAGGAATCGCTTCAAACAATCCATCAAATACATCGCCAAAAAAGACGAAAACAAGCGTCAGGATTCCTGATACCATCAATATGTATAAGTACAGCGTCTGAAGAGGCAGCCCAAACACATCCATCTTCCTCACCCTTTCTTTATGAAATGAGCAGCCTTTCATTCATTTAGACCATGCTCACATCCAAGTGTATTCCTTCTAACAGGTAATACGAACCACTTTTGTAAAGGTTTCATTTTTCATCACAATTCATTAAAGGATTTCTCGGATAGCTAAAGAATGATTGTCTTGTACCAGTATGATAAAATTTGATCTTGAGGTGAGAGAAATGAGTTTATTACATGAAGCAAGACAAGAATTGTGGCAAGAGCTGCAAGGATTGAGCGAAGAACAATTAAATCAAAAATTATCTGATGATACTTGGAGTATTCAAGAAGTTGCAGATCATTTAAAGAAGATGGACCTAGTTGCAGCAAAACATCTAGCTGCCGAGGGGAAAAAAGCACCGATTAAAGAATATGAGCCAAAGCCGGTGGAAATGGCAGAGGATCGTTCAAGAAAAGCCACCGCGCCTAGTATTGTTGAACCAGAGCGCAAGCATGTGACACCTACACATTTAAAAGATGAGCTTGATACAGCTCGTGAGAAATTAAATCAAATTTTATCAACGTTTACAGAGGAAGATTTCAAACGCGTGATTGCACATCCTGTGTTTGAAGAACTTTCATTAAAGCAATACCTTGATTTTATCGGCGCACATGAAAAGCGCCATATTCATCAAATTAAAGAAATTAAAGAACAGCTATAAGATGTAAAAAAGACTCCCTTTTGGGAGCCTTTTTTCATTGTTACACTGTTTTAGGTGTTAAATCAAAGCAGCGAGCGTAAATCCAGTTGTATGCTTTTTCGTTGAGGTCTCTTGGGTTTCCAACTGTTTGCGGATCTTTCATTGCTTCTTTAGATAAACGGTCGATCATATCTTTTGGTACACCTTGTTCTTCTAATGAAGGAACTTCTAGGTCTTCCACTAAATCATACATCCAATTCACTGCTGCTTTTGCAGCTTCCTCTGTTGTCATTCTGCTTGTATCAATCCCGAATGCTTGCGCAATTCGAGCGAATTTCTCTGGGTACCCTTTCCAGTTATATTCCATGACAGGTCCCATCATTGCCGCTACACATTGACCATGTGCGACTGGAATAATGCCTCCAAGCGTTTGGCTCATCGCATGGGCTGCGCCAGCTGATTCACTGCCATAGGAAAGTCCGGCAAGCATCGCAGCTTGTGCCATGCCATATCTTGCTTCCAAATCCTCTCCATCGGCAAAGGCACGGCGAATATAATGAGCAGCATATTCAATGGCCATGAGCGCTACCGCATCTGTAATTGGCTGAGCAAACTTCATCGTATAGCATTCGATCGCGTGCGCAAGCGCATCGATACCCGTCATTGCCGTCACATGCGGCGGCATAGATACATGAAGCTCAGGATCAATCACTGTTAGGTGAGCTGCAATGAGCGGTCCACCTGTGTTGAATTTGAATTCCCTTTCTTCGTCAGTGATCACTGCCCACTGCGTGACCTCTGAACCTGTACCAGCCGTTGTCGGAATTGTGGTTAACGGAGGGATTCTATTTTCAAGCGGTTTTTTCCCCTCAGCCGCTTCGTAATCAAGAACTGATCCTTCATGAGTCGCTTCCACACCGATAGCCTTCGCTGTATCCATTGAGCTTCCGCCGCCTACTGCGACTAAACCATTACAGCCTTCTTTTTCATATAACGCAGATCCTTCACTCACTAAACGGACTGGCGGGTTTGGTTCTACTTTATTAAATAGAACCACATCAACTTGCGCTTCTTTTAATGAAGCAATCACTGGATCTACAACACCTGCTTGATAAATACCAGGATCTGTGACAAGCAATACCTTTGAAACGCCGTATGCTTTCACTTCTTCCCCAACATGTTTCACTGCCCCAATGCCATGCTTGATGACAGTCGGAATTTCAAACGTATGGAATTTTTGCATGCTTTCAATTTTCATATTTAACGTCATATAGAATCTCCTCCAGATAAGTGATATTTATTTAAACCAATGAACCGCTTCTGGTTTTGTATTTCGATATAAATGTTTTAGTTCCGTATATTCTTCAAGGCCCGTACGTCCTAATTCACGTCCAAGACCTGATTGTTTATATCCGCCCCACGGTGCTTGGGCAAAATAAGGATGGAAGTCGTTGATCCATACCGTGCCTAATCTTAATTGACGAGCCACTCGTTCGGCTTTGCCGATATCAGAAGACCACACCGCTCCTGCTAAACCATAAATCGTGTCATTTGCCAGCTCGATGACTTCTTCCTCTGATCGGAAGGATTCGACAGTGAGGACTGGTCCAAACACTTCTTCCTGAACAATTCGCATGTCTGATGTACAGCCTGAGAAAATCGTCGGCAAGTAGAAGAATCCTTTTTGAAGCTCCTCTGCATCAGGTCGTTTCCCACCTGTTTCTAATGTTGCGCCTTCGTCTAAACCGATGCTGACGTATTTTTCTACTTTTTCTCGATGCTCAGCTGAGATGAGCGGTCCGCTCTGGGTTCCTTCATCAAAGCCGTTGCCTAGCTTGATTTTTTTCGTACGCTTCACCAGTTCTTCTAAAAATTCATCGTGAATGGATTCTTCCACTAACAAGCGTGAACCTGCTGAACACACTTGCCCTGCATGGAAAAACACAGCATTCATTGCCTGGTCAACCGCTACGTCTAAATCAGCATCTTGAAAGACGATATTCGGGTTTTTCCCGCCGAGCTCAAGGGCGATTTTCTTCACATTCCCGCTGGCTCCCTGCATGATTTTCTTACCTGTTTCAATACCGCCTGTGAATGAAATTAAATCGACTTGGTCATTGACAGCCAGCTCATCTCCAACAGTTGCTCCAGGTCCAAGCACTAAGTTGGCAACGCCTGCTGGAACACCCGCTTCTTCCATAAGTTTGAAAACTTTGATCGTGGTTAATGGTGTAATTTCACTTGGCTTTAGTACGATTGTATTTCCAGCTGCAAGGGCAGGAGCGATTTTCCAGCTCGCTTGAAGCAATGGATAGTTCCAAGGAGTGATTTGACCGCATACACCGACAGGTTCTCGGACTAATTCGCTTTTTGAGTTTGGAATAGGCGATGCAATGATTTCCCCGCCATCCTTATCAGCAAGACCTGCATAATATTGAAATACATTCGCAATATCGTCCATATCTGCTTTGCTTTCCTCTAATGTTTTGCCCGTATCAAGTGATTCTAATTTGGCTAATTCATCTAGGTCTCGCCTAATCAATTCCGCAATTTTGAACACAATATTTCCTCTTTCAAGTCCAGGCATGTTTGCCCAATCACCTTGATCGAAGGTTTTTCTTGCTGCCTTAATGGCTAACTGCGCGTCATTTCTTGATCCTTCACTGACTGTCGCGATCACTTCTTGATTAAATGGATTGATGATATCTCTTGTGTCGCCACTCTTAGCGCCAACCCATTGTCCATCGATAAATAGTGTTTGACTCATAGAAGGAACCTCCTCTGATTCTCTTTGGTAAGTTTGTTAAATAAAAATTTAACGTTTTGAACATAATTAACTTAACATGTTCAAATTTTTCTGTCAAAGGGTGGATATGCTTCTTTTATTTTGACATTTTGCATTCTTTCGTTAACATATAGTCCATAAAGATTTTTTTGAACGTATTGAATTCACTTAATAGAAAGCAGGGACAAGATGAAAAAGCAGGAACAGCCACAAGCAGAAGAACGCATTTTAGCTGCTAAAGATCTCGTCATTGATTCCATCGCTGAAACAATGGATCTCTATGGCATTACTAGAAGTGCGGGTATTCTATATGGGACGATGTATTTAAATGAGGAAATGACGCTGGATGAAATGCGTGAAGAGCTGCAAATGAGTAAGCCTAGTATGAGTACGGGTGTGAAAAAACTGCAAGACATGAATATTGTCAAAAAGACCTTTCACCGTGGCCGAAGAAAACATAGCTTTGTTGCTGAGAAAGACTTTTTTAAGTTTTTCATGAACTTCTTCCCGCAAAAATGGGAACGAGAGGTTGAGGTCAATCTAGCAGCGATTGAAGAAGCGCAAGAACGCCTTCAAGATGTAGCTCGTGATGAGCAGGCGGCGGAACATGAAAGAGAGGAAGCGAAACAGCTCATTGAACAGCTTGAAAGCTCAAAAGCCTATTATGATTGGCTTAGACGATTAGCCCACTCGGTTCATTCGGGAGAAATCTTTGACTATATTCCGATTGATCAGAAAGAAAAATAGCCGGGGTGTTTGTGTTTTACAGCTTGAATTTTACAGGAGGATTGATTATAATAAGTTATGTCGTAATACTTCGGGGCATTAGCTCAGCTGGGAGAGCGCTACGCTGGCAGCGTAGAGGTCAGCGGTTCGATCCCGCTATGCTCCATTATCAAAAGCCTATCCAATGATGGATAGGCTTTTTCATTTGATTTTACTCATAAGAGATTATTTGTCTGGTTCTTGAATTTGATAACCAAAGACTCCTTTTATCTCAACATCCCCACAGCCTTCTTTTTTGGTCAGTTTAATACCATGGGGTCTATAAATGTAACGCCCACTTGATAAAATTCGGTCTGTTGCACTTAGATCATATTGGTTACCTGTATACTCTTTGACTGATGACGGAAAATCCGTTCCTGATAAGGATGTTCTGTAGAGTGTCACCTCTAGAGTACAACCCTCTGCATTTAGTATAGAAAATTGGTAGCCATAAGTAGATGGATATTGTTCAGGATTATTTTGACCTCCTGGTACCCACAGATCTTTTTCCTGTTCCGTCATGATGAAATCAACTTCTACTTCTCGATAAATGGTCTTAGCTGCAACCTTTTCCATATTAAAATGGAACATGACAATGAAACAAAGAGACATCATTACACTTATCCGCTTCATACAACCCCTCCATTCATTTTTACCATTATACAACAAATAACTCCAAAAATGGTTTTATTTTACTTTTTATAATAGAAAAGGGTTGATTCATTCCATATGTGTTAACTTTCTATGACCTTTCTTAATGTTTCTTTGGTCTTTGGACCATATATGCCATCTGGGGTTAACCCATGCATCATTTGAAATCGAGACACTGCATTCGCAGTCTTGGGTCCGTAGTACCCATCGATTCCATTATTGATCGCTCCCTTATCAGGATAAAAATAAATCGATGCTAAGGCTTGTTGTACAGCTTTTACAGCTGACCCTTTTGTAAGAGGCTTCGTCACTTTTAAAATACCTGCAGGCAAACTGTATGTTTTTTTGACCTTGTTGGTTTTAGATGTTGATCTCGTTGATATGGTTTTGATAGATGTTTCTTTCACAGGTTTAGCTGTTGTCATTTGACTTGATGCTGATGCAATACCAGCTTTGAAGCCATCCCACCGATTTAACAGCTTACGCGGACACTCTTTCCCGCTCCAATGCTTATGCGGCACCACGTTTGATAAAGGAATTCCTAAATCCCCCATCAGTTTTCGAATGAGCCATTGGGCGTTTTCAACGGCTTGTTCAAAGTTACCGCCTGCATTTTCACAAATTTCAATTCCAATTGATTTCATATTGCCGGTTCCCCTGCCATCTCCTGCGTGCCAGCCATTTTCGTTTAAAGGTAAATGCTGATAAATGACCTGATCATCGACCGTGTAGTGCCAGCTAACCCCGGTACTTGCCCGAGCAACAAATGCTGCATGATTTGCCGCATCAGCCCCCCGTCCAGTGTTCGATGTATTATGCACCGTAATATAGAGCGGCTTCATCCTGTTTCCTGGTCTGTTGCGATTTTGTTTTGGGATGAGTGCTTGAATGATCTTCACCATATTGTTTCTCCTTCAAAAATTATTTTGTTAACCCTCTTTGTTTCAGGGCATCTTTTTGCAATTGACCTTTATAGGTCACATAATTATTTTTAAACCAAGCGATCACGGCAGTGACCATAGTGAAAATTGTGGAACCTGCCACATATAGTGCCTCTCCTGCGGTTTGCACTTGCTCCTCGCTAATCGGCAGCACTGTTTGTCCAAACATGACAAGCGTTTGGTTGATAAGCGCAATAAAAAGAAGCACTGTGCGAATCACAGTGCCTTTGTCGAATGTTTTCATGATGTTTTCCTCCTATTTTAAATTCCGTTCAATTTTATCGAGCTTGTCGATCACGACGTCATACTTCTCACTAAACTTTGCTAACACATCATTTTGCGCCTCGATTTGCTCATTGAGTTTGTTTTCTCGTTCTTTTGTAGTGTTGAGAACATAAAACAGAATCCAGCAAAAAAGAACGGCGAATGGGCCTTGTGTCATTAAGTTTTGAACGACATCTACTTCCATTTGAATCACCTTCTTTCCGGCAAAAAAATAAAGCCATTAGGCTTTGTATATTTCTCCAGTTATATTTTGATAGTCTTCTGCCGAGATCCAGCCAATGCTTACATAAAATGCAATGTCCTCTGGGCCGTAACACTTCCAGTCCCAGAATTGTTTGATATCCGCTACAGTTGGAAACATCATTCTGAAGCACCTACTTTTTGCATAGCTAATAGCTGCGTTAATTGTTTTGATAACAAAGCATTTTGTTTCTTTAAAAGTTCGATATCACTTGGCGGGAGTGGGGCCGGTTTTAAGCTGTCTATATACTCTTGGGTCGCTGATTCATACCATTGTTGTTTTTTTACATCAAATGCTGCTTTATAGAAGGATGGATTATTAGGTGGAGCAATTGTTGTACATTGATCTGGCACTACATAATTTCCTTCGTCATCCACCTGAGACACTTCTATAGGTCTGACCAATTCGTATCGATGATTGTATTCATAGACTTGTATCATACTATCACTTCCTTAATTTAATGGGATGACCGTGTCTAAATAGTAGCCAGTTACCGCACTATCATTTGCTGATAATAAACCAGTTAGCTTTAGCTCTCCTGTTTTGTATATAAGTAATTTACTATGACCCGTTGTACCTGATACGGGAACTGATACTACTAGTCCTTTATCTGGTAAGCCTGTAATTGGAATACTTCCACAGATAACTTCTCTATTTGCTTTTAGGTGACCTCTCAACAATAATAAATTTCCCCATCTAGTATATTCAACTGGTCTTTCTCCAATAGAAGAACCATTACCTAAGGTTACATTTAGCCACTTAACATTTTCAAAATCAGCATCAGTCACTAGTTTTTTCCATCCTTTAAAAACACCATCAGTATGGACTGTTCCGAACCAATGAGTGTTGTCGTAACTTCTGCAGACATGAATGGTCTTTCTACCATTTACAGTTTCTAAGATATCGATATTAAACCAAGAAGAATCATTATCGACAGGCATATTTACAATATTAGATCCTACAGCAAAGTAAAAGCCGGATGGCAGCGTTAAAATATCAGTTCCTATTGACATTGAAAGTCTTAATCCCTTTGAATTTAATAGGTTATGGTCATTGAGACGTTTCCAACCGCTCCACTCTTGTTGTGTACCCGTTACATCAGTTGTTGAACGGTTAATATAAACATCTCCTGTATTGTTTGCACCGATGACCCATCCATAGGTATTTTCACTAAAAACAGACAAAGCCCTCATGGAACTTCTTGTCGGAAGATCTGGATGTGCTTCATGAATGTACCATGAATGAACTCCCGGCAATTTTATCAGCTTATCTAAAATACTAGGATCATCCGCATTAATTCTTTCAAAAGCTTTTCCATCGTCAGCAGTAATTTTAGATAATTGTCCTGCATCCCATTTATTTTTTTCGTTTTGAGTAGGCATTTGCAGCCAATTGATCGCAATGTCATTCACATGATAGTAAAAACAAAATGCATTACCTGAAGTGTCGATTGCGATTCCTACACCGATATTATTTTGACCTACTAGCTGAAAGCCTCTTAATGCAGCATTTCCTATAGCTGGAGAATCGACTACTCCAGAACCACCTGGCGCATAAAATGAGCAAGCCCCTAGCGCTTTAATTCCCTCGTAGATACTGCCACCAGCAGGGATATTAATCAATTGGGACCCGTTACCATTTGTCAGTTTATATAGCTGTGATTCATTCCATTTTTTCTTTTCTGAACCAGATACGTGAGGAATTGGATCTCCCTTATGAAGGTTGAATTGTTCTAGTAGTTCCTGATCATTTTCAATCAAAATTTTCACTAAATCGTTAAAGAGATCTGCATGAGCTTTATCACTCGTCTTAAAAGGTTGAGGTGTTTTTATGATTGTTTCTCCTTTCAAAAAAACTATATTATTTAAGCGATATTATGATAACAGCAGCTAGTTCACTTCGTTCTAAATCGGAAACCAAACGTGATAAATTCATTAGGATTCAGATCATTAGAACAATATTGGACACAAACTTTTCCATCTGTCCCGATTGATGTCCTATGAATTTGTGGTGTACTACTCTTACCTATGCTTGACGCTACTCCAATAAAGTGAGTCGATTGTATTGGTCTAAATCCTTCTTTTAAGGTAAAAGCAACAGAGTCAAAACCAACCTTACCACCGGTAATTGACCCAATAATTTCAACCACACCTAATGCATCTTTACTATATTGCACGGTGTGGGGAATACCATCGACAGAATTATATATTTTCCAACCATTATCGAGCTGCGGAAGTTCTACCTTGTTCCACTTCACCTCTTCATCCGCAGCAGTCAGTAATCTACGCCAGCCCTGCCAGCCTAAATTTAAATCAAGATAGTTCGTAAAGACGTTATTGCGATAATCTACAGCAATCACCCATCCAAACGTCCCCTTGTTATTACTGTCCGCAGATGTAAAGTGATAAAAACCGCGTGCAGATAAAGCTGAAGGATTGTCCTGTACACCAGCTGGAGAATAAAATGTGCCAAATGTTTTTCCCGCCTGTGTAATTTTATCGAGTAAACTCTCTGTAGTTCCTACAGATACACGTACGCCCCCCGTGTCATTTGTAATTTTAATTAATTGGCTGCCATTCCATTTATTTAAATCTGATAAATTTGGTAGAGGTGTCCACGTAATCGTAGTGTGACCAGAATTGTAGTAAAAACTATATGCATTCCCCGCTATGTCTACTGCAAAGCCTGCTCCTATATTATTTTGGCCAACTATTTGCATACCTCTTAGTGATATATTTGACGGTGATGGAGAATCTTCGACTCCAGAAGCTGCATAAAATGTACATGTCCCTTTATCCTTAATCGCATCAAATATTTTTGAATCAGCAGAGACATTGATAAGCTGCATACCGTTATCTGCTGTTATTTTATAAATTTGTGATTCATTCCACTTTTTCTTTTCCACATCTGAGGAATGTAAATTGACATCACTTTTATGAGTTAAAAGTTGCTCAAGTAGCCCCTGATCATTCTCAAGTAAAACCTTTACCATGTCATTGAATAAATCAGCATGGGCTTTGTCGCTAACTTCAAATGACTTTGGTTTTTTTATCTCCATTTCGATCTACTCCTTCTTTTAGAAAGTTTGGGTCAATTTCTTTTAATTGCTCTAAAGTCAGTATGTGCTGGTGATATCCCTCTTTCATCTCTTCCATTGAACAATCCCCTAATTCAATGGCTTGTTTGACCAACTCAGGTGTCACCCATTGAAAATATAATGCCATGACCCAATAATTCATGTTTCACTCCCTCCTTTAATGAAGAGGATCTCATTTTTCAGCGCTTTTAGTTCGTTTGTTAGAAGATCACATTGGTGTTCAAGTTGTTTTCTCATCAGCTTTTCTTTGGCTACTTCTTGTGCTAGATAATCTAGTGGAAGAGGTGGTTGATACCTCGGGTTGGGTTGGGATTCCTCCCACCATTTTTTCAATTCTTCTGCCGTTGGCTTTGGCACATTTAAATGCCACTCGTTTATATACGAACCGTCACCATCATTTCTTAGTTCAAAATCTTTTTGGGGGTCCGCTTCGGGGTATTTATACTTAATGGCTTCATATAAAATCATCAGAATCCTCCTACACTCTCGGGAAATTTCGTCCGCCTATTTCCGTAATATCGAAATAGTTGTACCAACCTGAATTATCAGATACATAACGACTAACGTCTCCGTCATACCCTACATATAGGTACATTTCTAAATAGTCCCCCTTATTAGCCGGTACATTTGCAGCACCATAAAGTCCCATACTAAAGCTCAACGTATCAGATGGGCTTACCGGACTTTGCCTTTGTTGTGCAATATTTTTATATCTTTTTCCATTCAAATAGATCGATAATTCAAAGTTCGCGTATCGTTGAAAGCTTTCAATATAAACACCTGCATTTACTAAATACATTCCATTTTCAGGGCAGATGAAGCGATTATTATTGATATCAAAATTGTTATGACTATCTTTTATTTTTCGATTAAAAAGGACTTTTTGGTACTCTCCCTTGGTTAACAGCTGCTTACCAGTTGTACCAATATTCGTATGAAGAAAACCCGATATTTTGTGCCACTCGGTCCAACCAGAGGCAATATACCACTGTCTAAACCAAATACCTGTACTAGTAAAATAACTACCTGCTTCATTACCATTGCCATAATAATATTGTACAAAACGATACTCGTTTATTTTTTCGTTCTTCACAAAACCATATCTTGTAGGGTATCCAGTATCATTCGATTCAGTAATAGCCATCAACGTAATGCCAATTGGATATTCCTCACCGCTGACTGATGCATCTTGAATGGCTTGGTCGCCTGTTAAAATAAACAAGCTTTCATTCGTGATCCCTGCTATTTGTTGACTGAGCGCATTGTCATTCTCCACAAGTGTGTTGACCATCCTGTTAAATAAGTTGGCATGGGCTTTGTCAGAGGTTTCAAACGGTAAAGGTGATTTTATGTCCACTTCTTTTCCCCTCCATTAATAAATATCATCAATCTCAAAAACAAATTCGATGTCGCCGTCTTTTTGTTTGTCTGTCATGGTGCGGATGGCGGTGAATTTGCCGGCCTCGTCGACAAGGGCTAGTTCATTGATGACTTCGCCTGCGAGTTCTCCTTCAGCGATGGTGCAGGTGTAGCGGATTTTTGCCGGTTCCATGAAGGTAAACGAGTCAATATTTTTTTGAATCAGTTCTTTTTTGAGTGCTTGTTCGGTTCCGTCAAGAGAGATCGGTTTTCCATCCTTTGTTCCTCCATTTCCGAATGCCATTTTGACGACTTTTGTGAGTTTTGTTCCTTCTGCTCGTGCCTTTGCCATTTGTTGACGTGCATAGAGTGTGGTTACGGTTAATTGATCAGCCATTGTGATCCTCCTTATAGGTCTATTTTTTTAGAAGTTGCTGCTAGCATTTTTGATCCATCAAGCGGAATGGATCCATCGAGAATCCAATAATGCTCCTTGATCAGTAAACTGCCGCCTTGTTCATTTTGAACATGTACCGGTAAGCGGAACGTCATCCTCTTTTTCGTTTGATGTGAAAGCTGGTTCTTTGCGCGCAAAGTCAGCGTAGTTGCTTGCTTCGTTTCATGCGATGCTCCAGTCATGACATAATTCAGACGATATGCTGTTTCTTTCTCTTGTTGAAGCGGCATTCTCATCTTTAATGAATGCCGAAAGCGAGCAGGGACCTCCGTAGTACCTCGTATCCCGCTGAGATAGAACGTTCCATTTAATACGAATTCACCATTGAGTAAAATTGGAATATGATCGAAAAAGCCCACTCTGCTTCGCAGTGTGAGCCGCTGGTGATGATCATTTGTTTCATGAACATCGGTATGATGAATGGCGGTGAACGTATACGCCAAATGTGCTGGCTTTAACGTTTCGAGTATTTCGACGATATATCTTGTGTTTTGCAGGTCATCCAGGTTGACACGCAATGCAAAATGATAACGATTGGTTGTAAGTCGGATGATCGCACTCGGATTTTTAAGAAATCGATTCACAGATTTCTCTAATGACAGATACGTAATTGGTGGGATGTTCGACATCATATTAAGTAATCGCGCTCTGCGCAGCTCAATCGAATCATCTGACTCTCGCTGCACCTTGAGCATTCTTTCCCACCGATTCAATCCCCACGTCGCTGTTAAAGGGAAAAATTGATCCGTTACATCAAAAATGGATTCATCCAATTGTTCAAACTCTGGCGCCTCCGTTTTTAGTAAATGATCCACATCATAAATCTCTGTGAAATAAGGCGGCAAGTAGTTTTTCATTTCATCAAGTTTGCTCAATAACCTTCACCTGCCTCAGACGTGGTATCTCAATGTCCTGTAATACTAAGTTTTTTGACTCCCCATTCAATAAGACGTTTGCATAATCGGACACACTCTCTGAATGGTACAAAATATCATTTAAAGCGGACATTCGAATCGTACTTTTTTCAAATGCGATTGATTTTAACAGTGCTTTGACCTTTTCTTCTATTTCTTTTTGCGCACCCTCAAGTGTCCAGTCCATCTGAAGTTCGACGGACACTTCTACGTCAATATCCAGCCACTTGGCGCTTTCCACAGTTGCTTTTGAGCCAATAGGAGCTTGTCCTTCTCCTTCTCCCGGTACAGGATCGATATACTCCTGGACCCTTTTGACAAGAAGCTCAGATGCTACATCTAGATTGCCATCTGTGATGACAATTTTGACCGTTCCCTCTCCATTCCATAGCGGGAATACTTTCGCTCTGCCGACACCAACCACTTCCTCGGCCCACTTTTTGTAATGTGCTCTGTTGGCACTGACAGCCTCTCGCCTTGCGCGTATTAAATACCGATCGTATAATGACGCATCATCTTCTTCCTCTTGCCCTGGTATCACCAATTCCTTCATGATCATCGACTCTAGACCCGGAATGGTATCAAGCGATAGCAGCGGCTGACCTGTTAATTGCCCATTGCCGACTGTACCTGTTGTCTCGCATTCTAGTGTACCGTCCTTTGAAAATTGAAAATAAACATCTTCAATAAAGAATCTTGATCCTGCTGGAATATTTACGTTCTCTGGTTGAATGGTTACGGACCAGACCGCTTTGGTGGCTGGCTTTCGTTCAATCCCCACTTCTGCTGCTCGTCGATCTAAAAATTCCCCCTGTGCTGTATCAGCAAAGACAAGCTCAAATACTTGATCAAGCCAAATATACGACTGAGCCAGTTCAGCAGCAGCAGGTGCCAAGGCATTCCAAATGACGCTGTTTTCTCTTTTATCTATGTCATCTGGCAGCCTGTCCAGCATTCTTTCCATCAACGCCTCATACGTTTGCTCCTCAAACATCTCCCTCCATCACCTCCTCTATTTCTAATGTGCCTTCATCTGTGACAATGGCTAGTTTGACTTGAAAGGCATCATTTTGCTTCGTGACCTCTATCTCTTCAATATGATCAATCCGCTCATCAACGACCAATGCTTCTTCTAGCAATCTTGGAATCTCCATTTCTTTGTATTCATCTGTTGCTTCTGTATCGGTCAATAGCTCCTGAATTTCAGTACCAATGTCGTGACTGTAAATGGGGTGTGCATAGCGCTCTGTTCTCAATGTCATATAAATAAATTGACGGATCGATTCAATGCCTGTAATGGCTTCATTTGTCAGCCTACCATTTTCAAAATCTATGCGATACGTCGTCGAGGTTTCTACCTCTTCGTCTTCTTCTGTTTCCTCGATTTCTTCCTCTGGTGAAAGTGCCACATTCATCACCTCCCTTACAATTTGTCGATGATGTAAAAGGACTGCCCTCCTGCCATTGCAAGTACCATAATGCTGTCTCCCTTTTTCAACTCATCATCCTCACCCTTATTTAAGCGTTTAGGCCAAATAAGCAGTTCTTCTGGAATGATCAGCTTACTATTTTCATTTAATCGGATGTGAAGAGGCGAAGCCATTGTGACCTCTCCAATCACCAGATCAATTGGAGAAGCTGCATCTACTGCATTGACAGCGAGTCGTTTAATCGCTTCACTTAATCTCATGCTTGATCACCCTTTGGCATGGAATTTTTCTCAACGACGTCAATTGTCATGGTGTGCTTCACTCCATTGAATTCATGCTTGTCTTGATCGATCCAGTAGGTTTTTTTGATGTTGATTTCAGGGATTTTCAAATAGATTGGCAGACCGCTTTGCAGTTCAGGGATTCCTAGTGCTTGTATGCTTTTCACTTCTTGTTTGACGCCTTTTTTTTCAGCTAGGCGTACTTTCGCTCTTTTTTGAAGCTGCGGCTGGTTGATTTGACCTGTGACCGTCTCCACATGCTGTAAAATGCCGTACTGACTCTGACCCGCTTTGTCCTGTTCGATCACCACAATATCTGATTTGCTACCTTTTTTCTTATTCTTCCCCTGTTCGTCTACAGACGTGCGCATCTTCACACGTGTTGCTGTCTCTTCAATGGAGGTGCTGTACTGATAACCGATGAGGTTGACGCCTGATTCAATGACCCACACGTCCTCTGGATCGGGCCAAGCTCTCAGTCCCATCTTGCCTTTAGCAGAATAAATTTGATAATTTCTACCGGTTTGCCGCTTCGTTTCCTTCAATGCTTTTAAAATGATGTCATATAAACTCGTGTCATTTTTAAAAACGAGAGACTTCATGACATGTCCTGTATTTGCGATGGATGTCATAGGAATTTGAAAGTCTGCCCCGATCCGCCTCAAAATTTGATCTGCCCGTTGATTTGAAAAAACATATACATCTTGGTTTTTCACTAAATATTGGAGCATATCGTATGCGGTAAAGGTCAGCTTTCCTTCAACAGGCGTCCTAGAAAACACGATGCCTCTGAACAGCTCTTTTCCTTTCCATTTAAAAAGAACCGTGTCTCCTTCTGAGACACGGTAATATGTTTGACTGCCTTGCTTTGTGATAATGTTCGCCTGAATAGAGCGAGGGGCCTGATACCTTTGCCCCTGAAGTGTCACACTCTCTGTGACAAGCTCATACATCGTGCCGCTTCTAATGGCAAAAAGCTCAATCAATGTCAGCCCCCCTATTGTGGTATTTTCAATTTTTGCCCTGGAAAAATCCAATGTCCCGGCTGTTTAATATTCCGTTTACTTCGTTTGATCATCGCTGCTTTATTGGCATTCCAAATACGCCGCCATTTTGTACTATCGCCATAAAAACGGCCTGAAATGGCCCAAAGAGTATCTCCTTTTTTGACAGTGTACAATTTTGGTGGTGTTTTTGAGGGTCTTTTCTTTTTGGTTTGTTTCGCTTTTTTCTTCCGTTTGATTTTCCTAGGCGATGCGGTTTTATATTCCTTTAACTCGATCGTAAATTCACGATCACCTATGTCATAAGACCCTTCCTTGTGAGTGAAACTCTCAATGCTGCACGTCATATTGATTTTAGTCCCTGTCACAATCAGTCGCACAGACTTCTTTGAACGCATCATTCGTTCAATTTTCGCTATTGCATTCTCTGGTGATGGAATGCTTTTATATTCAGCAATTGGCGAATATTTCTTAGGAAATAATGAGGTGAATGATACTTGTTTAGCCGATGGTACATCAATAAAAGTCAGTTCTCCAAAGGAGGAGACCTTCACTGTTTCATTTTGTACGTTATTTGTAATCTCAAGTTCGGATGGAAGCACAGGGAATCGCAACTTCTCCTTGCCTTGGGAAATCCACAATTGATACACTGATTTACCCATCGATCACGACCCCTTTCGTTCCTGTCTGAAGCTCTACTTCCAGTTCGTCTACAAGCATTTGTCTAATTTTTTCGACAAGCGATTGCTGATCCTGTCCATTATGGAAATGCTGATCACCATTGAACTGGATGGTGATTTGTTTATTACCAGACGTTGTTGCAGTCCCAGCTGACTGTGCTGAGGTGACTTGCTGCATCTGTGATTCTGGTAAAGGAGCAGATGCATTTGATGGATCATAGACTTGCATCCCAAGTGCCTTTGCTGCCTGCGTCAATAAATATCTCCCGCGAATGCCTCTTTCTTCTGGAATAATCCATTCGCGTTTGTTTCCTTCACCGACTCTAGCTACCTGCTCCTGAGTAATCAGACCGCCATTGGCGTAGCCTTTATAAGGACCGCCTCTTCTCATACTCCGTAATCCCGGTGTATTGAAGACTGTTCCATATCTGCCCTTAATGTAGTTAATGGCTGCTACGGCATTATGAATTGGGTTCCAAATATCATTCATGCCCTTGCCTTTATTGGAATGGAAGGTCGTTCCAATGGTTTGCATTAACCCTTTAGAAGGCGTTCCCTTCTTGGCGTTGGAATCCCACAAGTTGATGGCTTTCGGGTTACCATTTGATTCGTGCTGAGCGATTGTCATAAGACCTGGAAGCCAGCTCATCGATGTGCCAGTCGCCATCAGAGCTGCCATGAGCCATTGCTGAACACTAAGACCTGAAGCACCCATACCGCTGAACGCTCCGATTAATGAACCCGCTTGATTTTCAGCAAACTTTTTCACATCAACTGAATCGAGCCCTTTGACGACACCGATCGATGCGAATTTCCCTAGACTCATCATGACACGCGAAGGAGAATGAATGTCTAGTTCTTCTCTAAACGCCTGTTCCACTTTCTTCGCCATTTCTTTGGCAGCTTGTGTGACTTCACTTGCTTTTGAACGCATGCCGCTATTGAAGGCGTCGATCATTCCTGAACCCCATCCTGGTGATTCTTGTTTGGCTTGCAGGAATGGTTGTTTGACGTGTTGGTCTACGTATTGGCTTGTGCCAATTGATGTGGCATTTTGACCTGTTGCAAAGCCACTAACAGTTCCAGAACCCCAAGTTGGTGATGCTGTCATCACTTGTTGGTATGGTGCTTTTACACGACTTTGCAAAAAGCTGTCAGTTCCTGTTGGTGTCATTTGCTGGCCAGTAGCAAATGCCGATACCGTTTGTTGTCCGTACTTTCCTGAATCTGATGTCATTTGATTAAATGGCTGCTGAATGTTTTTTTGCTTCCATTGATCAAGTGAAACCACCTTTTGATTCAGCCCTTGTTCAAAATCATGATTAAATTGCTCGCCTATGCTGGCAGATTGGATGTTTCCATTCATTGAAACCGTTCCACCAATCGAACCGGCAGAAGTATTTGGAGCTGCTGGAGCATTAGGCGTTATTGGAGCTGAAGAGCTAGAAACTGGACTTGCTGCTCCGCTGCTGCTTGGCACAACAGACATTCCAAGATGAGAAGCAGCCTGTGCAAGCAGCATCTTCCCGCGTCCCCGGTTATTTTGAGTTGGAATGACAAATTCGTTACCTGCTTCACCAATCCATGATAAGGTAGGTTGGGTGATATAGCCGCCTGTGGCTTTTTTATCAGGATCTCCAAATAAATGTTTTACTACAAAATTAATGCCATCGCCCGCTTTGTCAAAAATCTTTTTAACCCAGTTAAATGCTTTAGAAAAACCATCACTTATGGCACCAGCCACTTTTACGATCGGTGTCTGAATATTATCTTTAAACCATTTGGATAATCCATTCCATATATCTGTCACCACTTTATACGCTTCTTCAAACTTCTTACCAATGCTATCTTTGATGGTTCCAACCGTTTCTACAAGCGGATTCCATACATTGTTCATAAACCAAGAGGATACTGCTCCAAAAATTGATTGAATGGTTTTCCACGCATTTGATAATGCTGTCCAAATCCCAGTAGCGACTGTAACAACTGTGCTGCTTAGCGGTGTCCACACATTCTCAATAAACCAGCCTGCTACTGCACTGAATGTTTCTTGTATCCACGTCCAGGCATTGACTAGACTTGACCAGATCGTGGTTGCTACTGTAACGACTGTGTCGCTTAGCGGTGTCCAGACGTTTTCGATAAACCAGCCCGCTACTGCACTGAATGTTTCTTGTATCCATGTCCAGGCATTGACTAGACTTGTCCAAATCGTGGTTGCTACTGTAACGACTGTACCACTTAGTGGTGTCCAGACGTTTTCGATAAACCAGCCTGCAACTGCACTGAATGTTTCTTGTATCCATGTCCAGGCATTGACTAGACTTGTCCAGATCGTGGTTGCTACCGTGCCAACCGTGCTGCTTAATGGCGTCCACACATTTTGGATAAACCAGTCTGCGACTGTAGACCACACTTCAACAATTTGATCTTTGATTTCAATGGCTTTTTGGCCAATCTTCTCAAATCCGCCGCCATCAAACCATTTTCCAATTGTTTCACCGATAGATTCTCCGCCCATACTGCCAGCGATGCCGCCTACTAGGCCGCCGATGGCTGTGCCTACTCCTGGTACTACACTTCCAATAGCTGCACCTGCTGCTGCACCTGCCATCCCTCCGGCGATGCCGCCTCCAGTCGCACCGATCTTTTCACCAGCATTCTCTTTTTTCATACCGATTAGATTTGTTGCACTAAGTACACTGCCTAGAATAGGTACTTTCTTTAATAATTTGCCGCTCCCTTTACCGATATTTTTCAACGCATCCCCTAATTTACTTGGAGGTCTTCTATTCATTTCGGTTCTTGTTGTGGCATTTGGATTTCTAGGTTGTCTTGGTGATTGACCATTTCTATTTTTGGTTTTAGTAGATCCTCCCCTGCTTAAACCTCTTGCACAACAGGGACAACAACTATTGCGAAACAAACCTTTACCACCTCGCGGCTGAGGTTTATTGTTGGGAGCTGCATTTGTTGGTGCTGTTGTTGGCGCCGTTGTTGGCGCTGTTGTTGGCGCCGGAGTGGTACTGTTATTTTCACTTGATTGATCACTTGCACCTAAGAGTCTATCTAATCCAGTTTTCACCAATTCATCTAGTTTTTTTTCAGGATTAAACTTAATCTTCTCTTTTATTCTTCCGATTACATCTTGCTTGTACTCTTCCATTTTATTTTCAACCCAAGGAAGTGCCTTTTCGTCCCAAAACTTTCTAGGACTTAATTTTTCTTTCACCTTGTCTGCAACATCACCTGCATATTTTTCAATTTCACTTAATCCTTTATTAGCAAGGCTCTGGAGCCAACCCTGTTTAGGTTCATCCGTTTTAACCGACGGACTAACAGCCTCAGGTTCTTTTTTTATGTTTTGTTCTTTCACAACTGACTCTGCCTGATCTCGTTTTTTCAACTTACTCTTTGCATTGTCTTGAACAGATACTCTGATTTCGTGTTTAGCCATTGTCAAGCTTTTGAGTGTCTTTTTGATTCGTTGAATGGCAGCGGTGGCTTGGTCAACCATGTTTAATCTCATATAGTACGTTCTGTTCATGAGCTGAAGGATTGATTTTTTGATTGATGACATTTTTCCTGACAACTGATCATTCAGTTTGAACGTCAGCAGGATTGGACTTGCTTGTGATTGTTTTAAGCGATCTATACTGGATTTAATGACATCTAGTCCTTTTGCTTGAATGGATATGACCATTTGTTTCGGTATCATGTTCAGCTGGTTTGTTAATGATTTGAGATCACGATAGATTCCTTGATCTAGCTTCATGGATAATACAGAAAACCTTCTAATCGATAAATTGAGGTTCCTTAGCTTCTTTTCATCCATTTCCAGGCTTATTTTCACCGGTTTTCTAAATGGTTTGAGCTGCTTCTCAAACGTTTGAAATCGTTTTTGAATGCGCAACAGCTTCTTTGATACTTTGTCTTCTAATTCAAATCGTGCAGTGAGCTTCGCCAGTTTATTTCCCTCCTTTCTTTGCTTCTTTTTCTAGCATGTCGAGTTTGTAGCTAATGAGTCCGAATAAGAATGCCTTAAATTGTCTTGGTGCTTCGTATAAATCGAGGAGTTCTGATGGGGAATAGTGAAGCTCGTGCATGGCGTAATATAAAAACACCGCTTCCTTATCCCCATCTTTTATTAGTTTTTTGCTGCTTCTTCTAAATCTTCAATTTCGTCTTCAAATCCATTGATTTCAATCGCTTTGTTTAACCAGTTTGCATATTCACCGCCGACAGATAAAACACGTTTTGCAACTTCAACTGGATCTTGTGTGCTGTAGGCTTCTCTTAATTCCTTTGAGCGGAAATCTGGATAAATCGTCGATTCAATGGCAATTCGTGCGTAGAAGCGCTGGCTGTCTAAGTCTTTCACACGACCTCTGCCTTTGACATTTTTGAACGTGGTGTTTTCTTTTTCCAGTTCATCAATACGTTCCGTGGTAATCGCTTTGAAGACAAAAGGAATGACATTCCCTTTTTTATCAACAAAACGCTTAGAAATTGGTACTTTGACCTCTTCTGCTTCTACTGTTTGTCCTGGCATAAAAAATGAAAGATCAAATGTTTGTTTTTCGCTCATGTTTAAAAACTCCCTTTTGTTTGTTTTTTTTGAATACAAAAAAGCACATCCATTTTTGAATGTGCTTTCCAATCTTTTCATGTATAATTGAGAACGTACAATTGAACGGCTTGCTCAAGGGCGTCTGGCTCATCCCCGATAGGAAGGGGGTGATGCTCATGTCAACATTCCAAGCACTGATGTTAATGCTTGCTTTCGGGTCATTTATCATTGCCCTGTTGACATATATAGACAAAAAATAGACTCCCCCTTGAGCTTTGGTAGGTGAAAGGGAAAGTCTATCCTGAACATCCTATTCGATTAGCCAGCCCCTTGAAGGGCCTCATTGTACATTGCCGGGATGTTAGCGCATCCTAGCTTCTTTTTATTGTATGCAAATCGCTTTGCATGTAAACATAATGTTGTGTGTCATTTATTGCAATGTGCATTACAAATGCATTCATTTTTCATTACATTTGCATTATAGCATATTTGGTTTTTATTTAGCTAATTAATTAGCTAATTTCCTCCGCATTTCTTAGAAAGAATTCTTCAGCTTTTCAGGCAGATCAAAGTCTTCAAATGTAAATGGAACTTCTTCTTCAAGTGCCTCTGAATCGACATCTAGTCCAGCAATTTTAGCTGAATCAAAGTTGACATCGAATAATGTCACACGCTCTGTGCCTCGGCCTGATGATTTATCATCAATTACCGCTTGAAGAGTGAAATAAGGATCTTCCCCTTTTTTCACATAGTTGAGCATGAGTTGAACGAAACGTGACGTAACTTTATAGAATGTTGCCGTTCCTGTTCCGTTTGCCCCAGTTGTTTTATGGCCAGTCATTCGGCGGCCCATTACGTTCACTTCTGATTTATTTTTCTCCACGTTTGCTTCAAACGTTTTGATAAAGGCAAGTTCCTCACCTTCTAAGAAAAGACGACCTTCTTTACCTGAGATTGTATTTTGCGCTTTAAAAGCCATCTTACTTCACCTCCACATTGAAATAGAATTTTTCTGCTGCGTCTACTGGCTGTACTGCTAAATCGATGATAAATCCATCACGATCTTCATTGAGGCCAATGACGATATCTGTTTCTGAGTTAAAGCCTGTAATACCGCTGCCATCTTGAAGTTGTGTGAGATACTGTGTAATCAGTGTTTTCACAAGCTGCACTCCATCATCAGATGCTGGAATGTCATTGCCATTGGCTTTGCGTAATTTAATCAAATTTTTCAGTTCAAATGTTAAATCATTGTTGATTGCATCTAGCACACGGATGATTTTGTTTTTCGCCATTTGCTGGTTCTTTTCAACCGTGAAGCTTGTCAAAGAGTTAATATCTTTTTCAACGCTCACCGTGCGGTCTCTTGCATCAAAAGTGAAAAGAAACTCTCCTTGTGATAAACGGTATTCTACTTGATCATTATCAAGACGCTCTAATGTATCGACTGCGCCTTCGTATTCAACAAAGGTCAGTGACTGATTAAAAGTCGCTCCTGCACTTGCTCCTGCGACCCAAGCTGTTGTTTGAGCAGGCGCGAGTTCTGTTCCGTCTTCTAAAACAACACCGCTTGTGACATTGATGATTCCTTCTTGATCAGCTGCATAGTTAGCCACAACGCCTTGTACCTTACGTCCTTGCTTATTACGTAAACGCTCAATAAATGACGCGAATGTTGCTTTTAATTGCTCACTATTATCGACTGGGAGTGCAATGACATCAAAGTATTCCGTTTCAGCTGCTTCTAGGAAAGCTGTATAATCTGCGACACTTGCCACACCGTTTTTCCCGCCGCTTAAAGCCGCTCCAGCAGTAATGACCGCTTCGCCTTCACCAGAAAATTGAACGTATTTGTTTTTCACAAGATCTTTGACATCTGTGACCACCTGTTTATCGACAATATCTGTTCCAAGATAGGTAATGACGTCACGTTTTGTGCTGTCGAGTACATTTTCTGCCACTTGAATGGTAATCTCATTTCCTTTTTGACCACCATAATTGGCTGTGACCACAAAGTTTTCTGCGATTTCCGCTTTGGCTGGCTCTCCTTCGTTTAGGCGGTAAAGCAAGACCGTTTGCGCTTTTTTCTTCGCTTCACGGAAAAGAAGAAGTGACTTATCATCAATGTTGAGCCCGACCTTTTTATTTAAGTCTTCCATATCGGAAACGGAAATAAAGGTTTTTGGTTCTCCCCAGCTCATGACAAGAGGAAGTGCAACTGTTCCTCGCTCGCCTAAAGTAATTCGCTGCTCTGCTGTTGTTTTAAAATTAAAGTAAATGCCAGGACGCTTTTTCTCTGTACCTGGTGTAAAAGTGCCTCCGTTCATCCTTTAAACCTCCTTGGACAAAAAAGCATCGATGTGCTTCTTTGCTTCTGTTTTTGTAATTGGTTGATGTTTGATATAAAAAAGAGCACCTTCAAGGATTTCTGGTTTTACCCCAAAAAGATCCTTACTGTGCTCTTTTAAGGCTTCAAATGAAAAGCCAAATTCTTTTTCTTCGCCCGCTGTTTGATCGAGCTGTGTTTTTTTAGTCTTGCTCACGTTTGATCACCCCATCTGAAAAATTGATATCTTCTAGGCTTGGCTGTTTATCTCGGTTGTACCAATAGCTGCTATCCCACGTCAGGACAATCGCTGCTACACCTTGATCTATGATTCTAGTTTCCACTCTTTTTATGCGGACATAATCATCAAGCACCTCTCCATCTTCATTGATCATCTGAATGATTTGACGATCAGCAAGCAATGCATCGACGACTGTTTCCGCCGCATCATGCGCTTTTTCTGTATTCATATGAAACACTTTCACTTGCAGCGAATAAGATTTCATAAAAGTAGACACTGTATCTGGACCACTAATGACAGTCACTGGCGGCACATAAACAGATGGCACTTGAAAACGCTCTGGCAGAAGACGATCATACATTTTCACTGGATAGCGTGTGTATATATAATGCATGATTGCCCCGACTTCTTGATTCATTCCATCACCTCCCAAAATGTCGATCGATCCAGCTTTGAAGCTTTCGATCCAGCGAGTGTTCAAACATTTGTTCATAGAGCATGACGGCATGATCCCAGTACCCATTTCCTTCAATCCATTGAGATGAAAGCATCATGCCAGTACTGGCATTCGGATCATATTCAAAGCGGCTGCCGTTCCATCTGCCAGGCACCCATCTTCGTTCTCCATTTGAAGAAATGGCATGTCCATCATTCACGTAAGAGGCATAATCGAGCTGTGTCCCTACTTCTAGCGTGAGCCCGCCTCGGGAAGTGAGAAAGTGATTCTCCTTGTCACCTTTTTGAAAGGAATTGAGGAGACGGCCTGTATCAACAGCCTTTTCTTTGATGATTTCATCTTGAATGATGTCTAAAAACTGTAAGCCCATTTCCTGTAACCACTCTTGATATTGCGCCATTAAGCCGCCACTATTTGCCTGTTGGAGCTGGGATAGCAGCCGGTCAAGTCCATCAATTTTCATAGGTTTTCCTTTCTGACGGCCATCACTTCCATGTGATGATTTTTCACTCTTTTTGGCTGCTGCAACTTAAGTGAGATGCCGTTCCACACCATTTTGTCATGCAAGCGAATGTCGCTTGCTAAAGGGAAATGGACGAGATAGGACTGATAGATGACTGTATTCGGTTCTTCTTGTACGAGTGACTGGCTTTTTTCTACAACATAGCAAGCCACATCTCTCATACTTGGTGTATCAGGATAAGTGAGGTCCGTCTGCAGATCCCCTGCTGGTATACCAAATTTGCCGCGGACTGCCTCCTCATTCTCTAAGTGAAAAAGATCACAGCGATCCGTTAATAGAGAATCATAGCTCATAATGATCTCACCTTTAAATTGGCGCTGCCGCCAGTTAATGAAGGTTCAATATAATCAACAAGAAGGGCATACACATAAGGTCTGCCTTTTACTTTGTCCGCTGCCTTTGCATATGAATAATCACCCATTTTTTCTGAAGTCAAGCCTTTCATCATGGATTCATCATCATTCAGCATGGCAAAATACTGGGCCATTTTTAATAAGGCGATCCTTGCTTTTTCAGGAATGGGCTGATATTTTTTATGCGTAAAATCGTGCCCGACAATTTGAAATACCGCTGCTTCTGCTTCAATAATATCTGCCGCTAGTCTCTCTACAGAACGATTTTTCACGCGATCAAATACAGAATAGGCTTGTAGTTCCTCAGCAGAAATGATCATAGCCTGCTGTCACCTACTCTTTCACTTTCATTACTTTGGCTACAGCATCCTCTTCCTCAAATTTGCTGTCGAGCTTCGCTGTCAGAACAATGATAAACTTACGGCTGCGAATATCTTTTTCTACTTCAATACGAATATTGCGAGAAAACCCTACGATAATGTTTTTCGGATGTGTCAGTAAAATATCTGATACGTCTGTTCCTTCTTCATCATATGGCTGCATATTGGCAAGACCTTTGACCGGAACACCGAATGCAGAAGAAAGTCCGCCTTGAATCGCCGCATCTCCGAGACCTGTCTGACGGTTTGCTACTTGGTCTTTCCACTCGACCTCTAAACTTGGGGATGTATAAAAACGGAAATCCTGAGGTACACGTAAATATTTTGACGGCATCGCTTTATAGGCTTGTTTGAACATTTGACGGCTAATTTCCGCTCCATTCGCATCGACAATATGAGAAACTGCCTGTTTTCGTACGCCATCCATTTGAGCTAAAAATGGATCTTGTGATGTTGTATCACCGTTGACGATCAGTTCTTCAATATCGACTGCTGCTCGTTCCGCCAGCATTTGCATAATGGTCTGCTGAATCCCGTCTTTTTCAATGTTGTTTTCAATGCTGTCGTACGTCATATGGATCTCAGCAATGACTTCTTTTGCATTGAGCTGGACAGTGCTTGTCGCTGGGACAACACGGTCTTTTGCATCAAGCGCTTTGCCTTCTTCTGCTGGGCGTAAAATGCGCTGACCGAAGCCGATTTTTTCGATTTTTTGTGAATCACTTTCCATTGGAATGATACGTGCATCATTTAAAACGGTTGGTGTATTTTGCATCATTCTAATGAATGTGTTGGATTGGGCTGCGTTCATGAGACCGCCTGTTTTTAAGCTGGCAAGTGTCATTTCAGCCTTGCGAATCAACTCTTGATTTCTCACACTTTTTCCTCCTTATTTAGGCTTATAGTAAGCCATCCCATATGGGCTTTGTCATATCATTTTGTGTATCGTGATTTGTTTGTTTAGAAATGCCCCGCGCTTTTTCAAGCATGTGTATCCGCTCTGAAATAGGCAGTAGCTGTTGCTGAAGCACTTCCTGAATCGCTGCTTTTTCTCTGCCTGCTGATTTCTCTAAGGAAGAGAGCTGATGACGAATTGGCGCAACCACTTGCTCCAGCACTTTTTGTACAGGTTCTTCTTCACCTGTTTGATCTGTCCCTTGTTTATCCGCTTGTAAAACGTTGTCGATGGCCATTTTTGCTTTTTCTAGTTCGCGTACTTGATCAGTCGTTAATCCGGCATCTTGCTTTTGAACGGATGCTGGTCTTTCACCAATCGTTTGGAGGACATCATTTGTTTTCAACACATCCTGCACGATTGGAATCAATTGTTCAAGTGCCGCTCTTACGCTAGACTCATCACCATCACTTGACTGCAACGTTTCCAGCAGATGATCTAAAACGCTCCAAAATTGTTGTGGCATATTTGCACCTTCCTCTTTCAAAAAGAAATTTTTCAGCAAAGAAAAAAGCCCTCTCTCGTTCGTTTCTTGAGATAGGAGCTGATCGTGTTCCTCTATTGCGATGATGTCTGCTGTTCCAGCCATTGAGTAGCCTGTAATATGGCCTTGCTGAATTTGGTCCCAAATATCTTGTGATGCCTTTGTCACAAGTACCCAAGATCCTTTTTGAATCAGCTCCCCGCCTACTTCAAAATCCGCTGGGGCAATGTATGATTCGACGACTTCGCCAACACCATCTTGAAAATCATGCTGTTTATCAATGTGACGGGCATCTTTCATAAAACCGTGTGCTGCTCTTTCAATTTCTTTGGCCGACATAAAGTCTTGATGTGCATCAGGTGTATTGGGTTCATACACGACGCCATATACGAGGCGATGCGCATCCTCTGCCTTCGTCAGGACACTGACTTCTTTTTGAAAGTCAGGCTGCTTTTTCTTTGCTTTCATCAAGAAAAATTTCTTTTGGTTGGCGGCCTTGTCCACATAGGAAACATGTGTAATTTTTGCGTTTTTTAATTCCCTTGGCATATGTTCACCCCCTTTCAAAAAAAGCTCACGTCCTTCTATTTCTTCAGCTGGTTTGACTCGGATGGAGACAGACCATCAGCTGTTTTTATGCGGCTTTCTAAAGGTCGGTGGTAGAATTCTTCCGGCCATTCCTCTAACGTCTTACCAAGAATACGCCCCGCAAGATCTCGCAAATCATTTGGCGATACTGCCCCAGCCTGAATAAATGGTGTCAGAACCTTCGCTATCTCTAATGGATCTCTAAAGTCAGGACCATTTAATAGAAAGCGGACATGCCATATATCTAAATCCGGGAGAAAAAGAGTATTGAGTTTCCCTGTAATAAGATGCCGCTCTGGCTGAAACACTTGCTCCTCCGTTGTTTTTCGCGCGGTATCTGCTGTAGCCTTGTTATAATCTTGTGACTCTCCTGTGTAAATAGGCGGCAGACGAAAAGCGGAGCGGATTTTGTTTCTCGTCTTTTCATCGTATTCTAAAAAGAGCGCATCCTCTTGCAGGATTTCCGCCAAGGATTTAAAGTTCACTTTGACATTTGATACATCTTCTTCACCTGTTAATCCTTTTTCTGTCGGAAGCCCTTCTACTTCAAGCAATAAAAACTTATGCGCATGATCAGACCCTTCAATATCATCCATATAATCTTGTAGCTGCTGATAAGAAGTCTCTGACAGCATGCCGTTTTCAACAATGATGGCACCAGGTACATGCCTTCCTTGCTTAAAATAAAGATAATTCAGCTCTTCTGCTTTTCGTGCGCCATACATATTGACGATGTTGCCAATCCAGCGGGGAATCCCATACGTCCCACTGCCAATTTTAAAATGAATGACTTCTGTTGCTTGAAGTGGTTCTGGTGTAGCATCATCGTACTTGCCTGTTTCATAATTTAATATGCGCGGATCACCATACTCCTTGAAAAAGACTTTCTTCTCATTGATGACCTGCACATATTTTCGGAATCGTTTCTTGCGATTCATCGTCTTTAATTCGCCGTTTTCTGTGTAGCGGAATTCGACGTCGACTGGCTCACTCAGCTTGCAAATGCGAATATGGAGTGCATCCAAATACTCGATTCCTGCCGGCTTTCCTTGTCCATCCCGCAGCACCTCTAAAAAGCCATTTCCTGTTTTCTCCCGGTCTTCTAGGACATAACCAAGAATCACGTCAGCAGACTCATCATAGTTCATGTATTTCGTAAACTCTTCGAGTCTTGTCCATTCCTTCTCGGCTGTCTTCTTTTTGACCGGTTTTACATCTTCCGCATTAAAATCAAAGGCGTATTCCACCCCAAAGCCAAAGCCTAAAATGTTTGTTCGATACGCATCTATACATTGCTGAAGAATCGTTGAGTATTCTGCCATGCTTTTTAATTCATTGATATGGTAGGGCGGCGGGACAATGTCATCTTTTTCGTATGAAAATTCATCCTCATACATTTGTTTTGTATGATCAGACATGTTGGCCTTCATAATCGTTGCTTTTAATTGTTTCATTGTATGGACCTCCTCTCTCGGTTTGGACGGACACGCTCTGAAGCAGTCTGTTTCAAATCGGTCACCTCATAATCATCTAGCGCATACCAAATGGCGGATAATGTGTGTGGGTCGATTTGAAATTCATCTTCCTCTAAGCGGCCGTTCTTATCTGCCTTATAGGTTAGTGATTGAAGTTCATAGATGGTATAAGGGCAAGCATCAGAACAAATGATTTTCTTAAATCGTTTGATTTTCTTTGTATATTGCAAACGTGACCCTTGGAACTTATGCGCAGCGACCATTTGAAATCCGCGCTGCCGAAAATAGTGAATCGTTTTAGGTTCTGCTGAGTCTGCCTTAATGAGTTCCTTTGATTCAACAAATTCTTTCAGATCAACAGCTGTTTCATCATCCGTTTTCCCGCGGTCGTAATATTCCCAATAAATATATAAGTACTTTTTTTCATGATCGACAGCTAACCGAATGAGCGCATTGTAGGATTCGACAAATCCAAAATCCATCCCCGCTCGTTTCAGCGGTCTTTCAATCTGCCCGATCGCTTCTAATACGTCAGCATGCTGTCTGACCTCAAATTGCGGAAACACTTTTGTGCCATTGATACCGAAGTATCCCTTCCTTGCAATTCGATAAAGATCTGGATCGTATTCTTTCAGCTCATCCAGCTGCTTGACATAGCTTTTAGGAAGAAATAGATTGTCTTCTGCTGTTGAGTGGTGATAGTACGTATCTTTTATCACGATGGTTCGCTGTTTGTATAAGGTTTCGTCATCAAGGACAAAACGTTTCAGCTGTTCATCTCGAAAGAAATGTCTGTACGTCCAATTATCCTGACCAACGGGATTCGTCGATAACATCATATAAAGAGGTAAAACCGGATGTCTCAGCCTTCCAAGCAGTTCTTTAAACCCTTCATATGAAACCTCGGAACACTCCTCAATCCAAATAATTGAGATGTTGTTAATCGACTTCAATTTCTCAGGCTTGTCCAGTCCTTTAAATAAAATGCTGCTCCCATTGCGAAAAGTGAGAGCAAGCGGTGAACTGCGGCATTTTACTAGATGATCGATGCCAAGATCGCTGACGATTTCTTGTAAAAGAGAGTAGGTCGACTCCCGGTGCGTATCATACACTTCTCGAATGACAAGTGCTGTCCGTTTTTCCTCAAGCAGTTTTAAAATCAGCTTTAAAGCAATGTGATAGCTTTTGGAGGAGCCATAACCGCCTACTAAAAACTGAAACTTTTGATTCCAATCGAACAAAAAGTGTTCAAAGTGAGGATTGACTTCTTTTTCAATCAACGGCGTCATGAATCGTCCTCTTTTCTTTTGATCATGATATGAAGATCTTCTTCTTTTTCCTCACGAACTGCTTTTTTTGTTTTTTCGATTGTCAGCTCAATTTGCTTCAGCTTTAATCTTCGTTCATCCTTCGCATGAGCGAGCTCTTCAAACTGTTTAATCAGCCGTCTTAGTTCTCCCATTGCACGAGATTGGGCATTTAAAAAAGTAGCATGCCGATCCCATGAAAATTGAAACGAAAATTCCTCTGCCGTGATCTCTGGCTCTGGATGAATGCCTTCGCCTGTTTCTTCCTCTAATGAAGAAGGCAAGTACGTCGCCTTTTTCAGTTCTTTGATCATGTCATCTTGATCTGCTACATGCATGATGCGCTGCGCTCGAATAATGGCTGCGTATTGAATTTGAATTTGATCCCAGATGATATCAAGAGATGTGCGCCCATCCATTTTTTCCATGATTTCAATCGTTTCATCTGAAAGAAATTGATGAAAGATCGAGTGCGCCTGCTTTGACGGTGTTTTTTGTCTTTGCCAGCCGTATCGTCTTTTCCATGATTTAACGGTATGGATGGAGACGTTGTAATGATCGGCTAGTTGCTGGTACGTCATCCCTTTCATATAATCCTGCTTAGCCTCTATTCGTTTATCTTTCATTTACATTCACCTGCCGCCTCCTTTTAGTTCGAATGATTCCCTGAAGAGAAATCATTTGTGCCGGGCTAGCAAACATTCGTTTGGTCTTTCTAACTATAGGTGGCAACTGTAAGACAAGCTTTTGAAGATTGATGTGATGAAAGAAAAAACGCCTATTCAGCAGCTCTGAATAGGCGTTCTTGTACTTTTTTGGACATTTTGATCCGAGCTCTTTCCATATGTTTTTGGACTGTTCCTTTTTTTACATCTAGCATGATCGCAATCTCGCTAAATGACAGACCCTGCGTTGTGTGCATAAAAAATACGTCCTTCTCTCGATCTGTTAAAACAGACAAAGCTTCATCGATTCGCCTTTTATCCCGCTCACTTACCTCTCTTTCTTTCTCTTGAATGAGGGTGTATTCATGTGATAAAGCCTCTAATACCTCTTGATTAGCAAGAATGGTGCGCTGATACACAGACCGTCTATCTAATCCTCTGCGTGCGCCTGGCTCTCTACCGATTTGAAGCCATTCCACCACGTATTCTAAATCACTGACCATACTGGCGATCATTTTTTGATCATGTTTGTCCTGATCTGACATCTGTTTCTCTTCTTTGTCTTTCAATTGTTCATATCGTTTTCTGGCATCTTTTAAACTTCTTTTATATTCAATCAATAAATCTTGCATCTATGCTCTCTCCCTTTTTTAAGAAAATAAAAAACGGACACCAATCAGCCCCTTTTTATAGGGTCTTGATCAGTGTCCGCAGGCTTTCCGTCTTGGACTTATTCAGTTGTTCTTGTTCATCAGACTAGCTGATTTTAAAACCAATCTCATGATCGACTCTTGCAAAATGTCCTTTTGCTGTTTGAATAATCGTTTTTCCATGCTCAGGTACATCCATCATATAAGCCGTTCCTACGTTTCCATCTAACACAATGACTTGAATCTTTCCTTTTTCCATTTCACCGACAAATGTCTGGTTTTCTTGAATCATGAGTTGTTTTGGCTCGTTCATATGCTTGTCTCCTTATTTGGTGGTGAGGATCTCATATCATCACCCATCGTATTTAAAATGATTTCCATTCGAGGACGCATGCTATAAAACTGTGAAACTCTTAATTCTACAATCTGTAAAGAGACGTCATCGGTAACGGCATGAAGTGCTTCTTGTATATACTGCAAATTTGGTTGAAGAATGCTGATGTGAACCGGGCGTAACAAGCCTTTTTCTGCAGATGTACGCGTGTCTTGGCTGTTCGCTAGATCAATGGGCATATTGTAAAATGAGCGAATGTCGAGTGATAATGCGCCTTTTATTTTGCTTGAGCATTGCGCTTTAGCGGCTGTTTGAATTCTGTTTATCAATGTCTCTTTTGTGCATAAATGTTCTTTTTCAATGATAAAATGAAGGACCATGCTACGATCTCCCGTCATCCTTCGCCCACTGCCGAATGTCTTGTTCGTTTTGACCCGCATTGAGCAAACATTTCAGGAATGTCATGATTTGCTTCAATCGATTCATGTCGCATTCATCCTTTCCTTCTTCTTGTCATCAACGGCTTTTTCTGCCATGAGGGTCATGTATGTGCGTTTTTCTTCTGCCGTGGGGAAAGCAAAAATCGGCTCTTTTTGATGAAAAGTGATCCAGCCGCCAGCTTGTACTAGGCAATGCTGTGCTTCTTTTCGGGCATCAAATGTCATCTGATGTCTCATCATCATCAAATCCTTTCTCACGGTCCTCGTCCTCTAATCGATAACCATTTCGGGACATTTCATATGGCCAGTAACGTTTTGGATAGCCGAAATCATTCATTTGTGTCACCATCGGATGTTCGATATTCATTCTGTTTGTCTCCCCTTTTTAAGAACGGTCTTCCTCAAGACTATTACTCTTTTTGTGTAACTTTTGACCAAAAAAAAGCTCTTGAACACCGATATTTAGCAAATCTGCAATATGCTTGGCTATTTCTAAGCTGGGCTTTGTTCGGCCCATTTCTATATTTGCATAGCCACTCGTGTACTTATATCCAAGTTTTTTCGCCATATACGTTTGTGTTTTTCCTTGTAATATTCGTTCTTCTCGTAAATTTTCAAGTTTCATGTTTCCACCTCTTACTCATTATGTGTAAGTTATATTCATTATGATAATATACACAAAACGGGTAAGTCAATCATATTTTTATTCTTTTTGTGTATTTATTTATCTTTTCCGTGTAATTCATGATAAAATTTACACATAATATGAAAAAAGGTGTTTCCGATGGATAATTTGACTGGAAAGATTCTAACTGAATTAAGAGAGAAACATGGATGGAGTAAGTCTACCGTTGCCAAAAAACTCGGTTTAAAGGCGATGTCGACCTATGCTAACTGGGAGTATGGATTGAGAAAGCCAGATGGTGAAATGATTGTGAAAATCGCCGAGTTATACGGGGTCTCAACAGATTATCTTCTCACAGGTAAAGACAAAAACGCCTCTGATGACGATCTTGCAGATGATCCTGATTTGCAAATTGCGTTTAAAGCTGCCTCCGATTTTTCTGAAGAAGCACGAAGACAAACCATCGACTTTATTAACTACATTAGAGAGAAAGAGAAACAAAAAGGCCGTCAGCCAAAACAGACAGACGACAAATAAAAGATCTCTTTTCATAAAGCATCACATAGCTGGGTAGATACCCAGCTTTTTTTATGTCTCTTTTTCCCCCTAAACAAGAATGACATATGAATAAAAAATCATGTGTTTTTTTGGTAAAATCGTCTTCCCCTACATAATATGTGACAATTTTCACCAAAAATACTCATTTTTCCACTTATTTTGATTGACATATAATTCTATTATTATTAATATATGTATATACCAAAAAAAGGAGTGTTACCGATGAAAAAATTAATGAAAGCTTGTACATTGTCTTTAGCTGCTTTAGGTGCTCTTACGTTCTTCCAAACAGAAGGTGCTCATGCAGCTGCACAGCCTAAAGAACCAGTTATAGCAAAAGCTCCTATTATGAATAAAGTGATTACGGTGAACCGCACACTTACTGTAGGTTCTTCAATCGCTGTTTCACTTCCAGCAAGTCAAATTTCTGTCTCAGGCGCAACGTATGCCATTCAATTAGACCAAACTGCTCCAAACTTCACATGGATCCGTGCTGTACAACGCGGTTCTGTTACAGTGTCTTACTATAATTCACTAGGTGAGCTTGTTATTAACTATATTACTGTTCGTTAAGCGATTTTTTTCATATGAAAAGGCGATGACTATATGTTCATCGCCTTTTTGTGTTTTTACTTTTAAGCTGCTTACCAGTGCTTGCCAATCTCTATCTATTATGTTAACTTTTAATAAAAATAAGTTTACATATTGAGAGGGGCTTATGATGGGAAAAATAACGTCTTTGTCTTGGGAAACGATCGTGAAGAAAGCCATCAATCATGAACAGATTACGATGGAAGAAGGTCTAAATATTCTTGGAGCAGACGACGCAGAGTTGCTGCCTATTATGCATGCAGCTTATCAGGTGAGATTTCATTTTTTTCAAAAAAAGGTGAAGTTAAATATGATCTTTAACGCCAAAAGCGGATATTGTCCTGAAAACTGCGGGTATTGTTCACAATCGGTGATTTCAACAGCTCCTGTTGAGAGGTATACAATGCTTGACCAAAAAACCATTGTGGCCGGTGCGCGTGAGGCGTTAAAAAGAAAAGCAGGGACTTATTGTATTGTAGCAAGTGGGAGAGCACCTTCGCACCGTGAATTAGATGAAGTCACCGCAGCAGTAAAGGAAATTACCGAGACAATGCCTTTGAAAGTTTGTGCATGCCTTGGGTTATTAAATGAAGAAAAAGCGAAGCGGCTGAAGGAAGCGGGTGTTCATCGGTATAATCATAATCTCAATACACATCAAGATCATCATGCTCAAATTACAACGACCCATACGTATGATGACCGCGTATCGACCATTGATAAGGTCAAACAGTCAGGGATGTCACCATGTTCAGGGGTTATTATTGGAATGGGCGAAACCAATCAACAAATTGTCGAAATGGCTTTTGCGCTGAGAGCCCTTGATGCGGATTCGATTCCCGTCAACTTTCTCCACGCAATTGAAGGAACGCCTCTTGAACATCAAGAACGCACACATCCGATCAAAGCGTTGAAGGTTTTGGCACTGATGCGATTTATCAACCCGGCTAAGGAAATTCGAGTATCTGGGGGAAGAGAGTTTAATTTGCGAACGCTTCAGCCTCTCGCATTATATGCAGCGAACTCTATTTTCGTAGGCGATTATTTAACGACAAAAGGACAGCAAGTTCAAACCGATCATCACATCATTGAAGATTTAGGTTTTGAAATAGAAGAATGTGCGCTTTAAAAAAGTCTGCCGATGGATCGGCAGACTTTTGACGTTGAGATTAGAATCTTTTATGGAAATCGACAGTACCGCTTCCTTCTTCGCGGTCAAAGCTACCAACAAAAGTCCAGTTAATATAGCCGCCGTCACCATTGTTGACAAACGTACCATCTTCAAATACCAAACGTAATGCCGTCATATTCAACACTATCATAATAAACAACATTGTTCAGTCCGCTAAAGTCATGATCTTGGCTTAAGTTTTGAACAACTACGTTGTAATTTTGACCTGCTTCATAGAATGCACTGTATGCCGCATTTTTTACAAATCCATCACGATTTTGAGATGATTTGACTGCTTGTTCAATTTTATCGGCAATGGCTACTGGATCAATCGAGACACTTCCATCGACACCTGTTGTCGTAGCAGCTTCAGCCTTTTGACCAAAAGTCGTAAGAGATAAAGGGACAGCAACCATTGACGTAGCAATCATAGAGCTAACAAAAAATTTACTTGTTTTCCTCATTATTTCTAACTCCTCCTTTAATTGGTATGTTTATGTACTACCCTTTTCTTTGTCACTTAAACACTAATTTAAGAAAAAACTTCATTTTCTACCAATTAAGAGGCTGTTTTTACTGTTTAAAAGGGCAAAACAACAAAAAAACTACTCTTTTAAAAGAGTAGTTTTCCATCATTACATAAACAGGATAAATAAAATCAGACCTAGGATGATTCGGTAGATCGCAAAAGGCACAAGTTTGATTTTATTAATCAGTTTTAGGAAGAATCGAACAACAAAGAGAGCCACAATAAACGCACTCACAAAGCCCACAATAAAGAATGGAAGCATGTCTGTTGTTAAATATTCGGCATTTTTTACAAGTGTTAAAAGGCTTGCTCCCGCCATAATCGGCATGGCCATAATAAACGTAAAGTCAGCCGCCGCGCGGTGATTCAGACCAAGAATAACACCACCTGCTATTGTAGAACCCGAACGCGAGAAGCCTGGCCATAGTGCTAAACATTGAAATAACCCGATATACAGCGCTTGTCTGTACGTCATATTATCCACAGAGCTTGTTTCTGTTTTACGTTTATTGATCCAATCAGCGACAAGCATCAGCACAGCCCCTAAAATCAAACCGACAGCGACCGTTCTCACATCAAACAAATATTTATCAATATAATCTTCAAATAAGAATCCTAAAATGACGGCTGGGACGAGTCCAACAGCAATTTGAGCAATGGTCAGCTTATGTCCGCTGCGTTTTTGTTCTTCTGTGATATTTTTCTTTAAGCCTAACAAGTTCAAAATACGATCTTTAAACACGATCATGACAGCTAAAATAGAACCTAACTGAATCACGACTTTAAATGTGTTTGCAGCCTCTGGCGTAATGATGTCTTTTGATTTTAGCCAAAGATCATCAACAATGATCATATGCCCTGTAGACGAGACAGGTGCATACTCTGTTAATCCTTCGACAATTCCTAAAACCAGTGCCACGAATAAATCCCATAGATTCATGATTTTCTTTCCTTTCAATTCTGATCTTTTGAAGGCAAACATCTATGTCCACATAAAGACAAGCTTTCTTTTTCGAAAGCTCGTCTTTATGATACTATATTTTTTTCTAAAAAAGATTATGACATCAAACCTTTTCTTCTTTATACAAATTGGATCGCATTTTGAACCAATCAAACAGGTGGGTCGTGATCACTTTCAGAACGGCATATGTCGGAATCGCGACAATGATGCCGACTACGCTGAACAATTTACCTGCTGTTAATAGAACAAAGATAATCGTGATCGGATGGATATGAAGGTTTTTCCCCATGACCTGAGGAGAAATGAATTTCCCTTCAATAAGTTGAACCACTGTCCAGACAATGATCAGTTTCAGTAGCATAATAGGTGATGTGACAAGTGCAATCACAATCGCTGGTGTAATGGCAATTGTTGGCCCAAGGTAAGGCACTACACTTGTACATGCCGCAATAATCGCCAGAAGCAGCGCATAGTCAAGTCCAATAATCAGATAACCGATTAAAAGAAGAACACCGATACAGAAGCTGACAATGATCTGTCCAAGAATATAAGAGCTTAAGCGATGGTTCATTTCGTGAAGCACGATATGTGTATGCTCTCTAAACTTATTCGGAATAAATTTCAAGAAATAGTCAGGCAGTTTTTTGCCGTCTTTTAATAGATAAAACAGAATGAACGGAACCGTCACGATCGAGATGATAATTTCAGTAAGCGCCCCTAAGAAAGTGCCGACTCCGGTAAAAGTACTTTCCAAAATCTTCGTTGCTTGACTTGACGCTTTACTCACCAATTCAGAGACGTTAAAATTCATCGTTTTCTGCGCCTGATTAATGAAGTTGCTTCCTGTTAGTTGTCGAATCTGTTCTTCTACCGTATCAACGTATTTTGGCAGATTATGAAACAGACTCATCGTTTGTGCTTGTAAAAAAGGAATAATAGATACAATGGTCACTGTAATGATCCCAATAATGACGATATATAAAAGCAAAATCGAAAAGATCCGTTTGACCTTAAATCTCTCTAATAAATTCACAATTGGATTTAATAAATAATACACAACCCCCGTTAAAATAATCGGTAAGGCAATGGTTTTGATGAGTACAATGAGCGGTGTGAAAATAAAAGATGCTTTCATGAAAACAAGGATATTCAACCCTATTAATAGCAGGATGAGTAAAAAGAGAACAAACTTGTTATCAAGAAAAAATTTTCTAAATCGACTGCTCCACATTTGCATAGAATTCATATCTTTCCTCCAAACACGGGCTATTTTATTAGTAAATTGTACACTACTTGATCATCATTTGTGATCATTGTTTCAGCTTTTCTTCCAGTTTCGCAATGGACAGGGCCCATCCAATCAAAATCGGTTGTCCGATTAATCTCATCCATAACAAGGCTTGTTCTGTGCTCTCTTGCCCTGGAAATGGAATCCCTTCTCTCGCAGCAAATAGGTTCGCAGGGAAAATGAGCACCAGATAGACAGCGATCATTTTTGCTGCCACACTCCTTACGTTTGGAAGAAGCAGTAAAACGGCCAGCAGCCATTCCAAGCATGCGGTGGCATAAATGATGCCATAGGGAAATGGCCATCCAGACATCATGCGGGCAAAGCCGCTTGGCTCTATCACATGAAAAACACCGGCTGCTATAAATAAAAGCGCGAATGCGTATGTACTTCCTATATGTAGGATGCGCTTCATGTTCGTTTCCTCCTCCCTCCTTCTCAAGTATTACCCGAATGAAGGAGGAAACTATCCACTTTTCGTACATTTATATTCTTTATGTAAGACGCATCAGCTAAGGTAAAGGTTTCATCCGCTTTTCAATAAAAAAGAAGATTCTTTCATACAAACGCTTTCAAAGCATGTATAATCAGAGAAAAGCAGAAGGAGGGAATGTGATGATTCGATTTGCTGTCATCGGAACGAATTGGATTACAGATCGATTCTTACAGGCTGGTGAAGGAGTGGCGGATTTTACATGTACGGCCGTCTATTCTCGGTCTGCTGAAAAAGGACAGGCATTTGCAGACAAGTATGGCATTGATACCGTCTTTACTAATTTACAGCAAATGGCGGCAAGTGATGCGTTTGATGCTGTGTATATCGCAAGTCCAAACGCCCTTCACAAAGAGCAAGCGATGCTGATAATGGCGCATCAAAAACATGTATTATGTGAAAAACCATTGGCCTCTCACCGGAAAGAGGCTGAAGAAATGATTGCTGCTGCGAAAAAATATCAGGTGTGCTTAATGGAAGCGATGAAGACCACATTTCTGCCGAATTTTCTTCAAATCAAACAGCATCTTGATCAACTAGGCCCCATTCGGCAAGTGATCGCTCATTACTGTAAATATTCCTCAAGATACGATGCCTACCGAAACGGTGAGATTCCAAATGCTTTTAAGCCGGAATTATCCAATGGCTCCTTAATGGACATCGGCGTGTATCTTGTCTTTCCCATCATTTATTTATTCGGGCTGCCACATCAAATCACCGCGAGAGGCTATACACTTTCTTCTGGAGTTGATGGGAGCGGTTCATTACTTTTACAATATGAAGGGCATCAAGCACTGCTTTTTCATTCAAAAATCTCAACGTCTCATGTATCTGCTGAAATTCAAGGGGAGGATGCCACAATGGTGATTGATCAATTTCACCGTCCTTCTCGTATCACCATCCATGATCGAAATGGAAAGCAAACCGATATTTCTCTCAAAGATGATCAACCGGCTATGTATTATGAAATCGATCACTTCATTCAATGCATCAAGCAAAAAAAGGGACAGTCGCCAGTCAATACATTTGCCTTATCCGTTCAAACCATGTCCGTCATGGACGAGGCGAGAAGACAAATGGGCATTATCTATCCAGCCGACAGACAAATGTAATGAGGCATTGAATGAACAAAGGGCGTTTTACAGCCCTTTGTTTGTTCGTGTGAATCTAGTTTGCCGCTAATACATCGGCAAATGCTTTCACATATGGCGGAAGGTCCGGCGGGCGTCTGCTTGATACAATATGACCATCTGTCACAACGGCTTCATCAAACCATTCCGCTCCAGCATTCGTCATATCATCTTTAATACCAGGTGTACTCGTTACTTTTTTACCTTTCAGGATACCAGCAGAAATGAGCACCCAGCCGGCATGACAGATTTGTCCGATCGGTTTGCCCTTTGCATCAAACGTACGAACGATGTCTAATACTTCTGGATATCGGCGCAGTTTATCCGGTGCCCATCCCCCAGGAACGAGAACCGCATCATAATCATCTGCTTGAATGGAATAGAAGTCTGCATCTGATACAGCTGGCACTCCGTACTTCCCGATATATTCATGATCTGCTTTTTCGCCTACGAGATGGACAGTTGCCCCCTCTTCTCTTAATCGCAAAACGGGATACCATAGCTCTAAATCTTCAAAATCATCACTGACTAACGCAATGACCTTCTTATTTGATAAACGCATAACATCTCTCCTTTTCTTCGGATTTCCTCTATTGTACGAGATCATCTCTTAAAAAGAAAAGCGGTTCCCCTTGAGGAGAACCACTTTCCATTATTCACTGATCTTGAATTTTTTAATTAAGTCACGCAATTCTTCCGCCATTTGGGAAAGCGTCGTCGAAGAAGAACTAATCTCTTCCATTGATGCCAGCTGTTCTTCTGCTGATGCTGCGATATCTTGAATACTTGCTGAACTCTCTCTCGATACATCTGCAATTTCATTCACTGCTTTAGAAATTTGCTCAGATCCTTTTGAAAGCTCACGAACTGTCGTATTCATTTCATTGATTCTTGTCGCAATTTCTGCCGTTTGCTGATTGATTTGTGAGAAGCTTTCTTTTGTTTGGTCTGTAATTGATAGACCATTTTTTACTTCTTCATTCACAGATTTGAACATATTTTGAGACGTTTCAATTTCAGAGACAATTTCTTTGACGAGTTTTTCAATCTCTTTTGCAGAATCTGATGATTGAACTGCCAGTTTACGGACTTCTTCTGCTACAACCGAGAAGCCTCTGCCTGACTCACCCGCACGTGCTGCTTCAATGGCTGCATTCAGAGCCAGTAAATTCGTTTGATCTGCTATACCGTTAATGACACCTAAAATGTTGGTGATATCTTTTGATTTATGCTCTAATCCGTTGATCACACTTTCAGCTTCTTTCACTGAATGATCAATCGTTTTCATTTGGCCAACTGTCTGTTCAACAAGCTGTCCACCTGTTTCTGCGACTGTTTTTGATTGAACCGATGATTCTGTAATGACATCAGATGTTTGTGCAACTTCATTTAGCCCTTCGTTCATTTGTTTCAAGTGGGCTGCACTTTGTTCCACCATTTCGCTTTGATTTTCGTTTCCATTCGAGAATGTTTCAATGGATGATGTTATATGTTCGGTTGCTTTTGTCGTTTGACCTGCACTTGCCGTCAATTCTTCAGACGATGACGCCACGTTCTCAACAGATGTCTGTACAGCTTGGATGACGTCTCTGAGTGACTCACTCATTTCATTAAAACTTGTACCGAGCTGACCAATTTCATCCTTTGATTTAACATCAATTTTTTCTGTTAAATCTCCTTCGCTAATCTTCTTAGAAGAGGAGACAAGCATGGAAAGTGGTTTTGTAATAGAACGGATGATAAAGAAGATGAGAATACCGCCAATGATGAGCGCACCAGCTAATATAATGGCCGCCATATTGAAGACTGGCTGCGCCGCTTCTTCTACTTCATTGACAAACATTGTACCGGCAATTTTCCAACCAGTCGCTTTGTTTGTTGTGAACTCCATTTGCTTTTCTTTCCCTTCAAACATATAACTCATTGAACCTTTGTCTTGTGTATAAAGCTTGTCTACCCAATCACCTGTTAATTTTGTTCCTGCTTTTTTCGTTGGATGTGCCACGTATGTTCGATCTGGGCTGCCGATAAAAGCATGACCTTCTTTACCAATATTGATACTATTAGACTCTTTTACTAGATTCGCAATGTCCAGGTTCATGGCAATAACACCAGAACCATCCTCTAGTTTTTTAGAAATCGTCACAACAAGCGTACCAGTTGATGCGGTTGGATATGGAGCGGAAACAGACAGCTCACCGTTTTTCGCCCAGCCATCTTTGTACCAATCGCGCTCAGTTGCGACATAATCAGCAGGCATTTTTTGATTTGGATATCTTGAGAACACTTTTCCATCACTTGAAGCAACAAAGATGCCTTCTGTGTCATCATTCATGCTCATGAACTGCTCAAAGCGTCCTTGAATATCAGTCGTTCCTTTTTGTCCCAGCTTTTTCTTCGTAATCCATTTGCTAAAGAAATCGGCTGCGTCTGTTTTTACTTTCACAACCTTCGTAATGTTTTTGTCCAGCTGTTCTACATTTTCCTTTGCACTTTGCATGATTTGATCATTTAAAGAGGTGCTCGCCGTATGATATGAAGAGAATGCCAATACGATAATTGGGCATAAAAGAATAAATAAGAAAGAGAAAACGAGCTTTTTTGATATAGATGGTTTTTTGAAATACTGTATGAAATTCATAAAAAAGAAAACTCCTTTTAGTAAGATAGTATATATATCGGAAGTACTACTAGGTTCTTTACTTTTTTAACTTATTAAAGTCTAAATAAGTCCAAAATACCCAAATTATGTGCAAATAACGGAAAAACCCCTGACGTCAAAACGTCAGGGGTTCCAGATTATTGACAAAGGGCTAAAATGAACTTTATTTTAGCCCTTTGTCTTCTTTTCAGCGTGATAGAAAACCTTTGCAGCCCTAGGAAGGACGAGTACTGGCGCGGAGCGAATTTGAATTCGTGAGCACCAGCACGCAGGACTGACACCGAATGCGAGGGTTTGTCTACACGCTGAAACACCTGGCGTCAAAACGTCAGGTGTTCCACTATGACTCTTATATTTTAAATTGTTTGATGAGCTCTCTCAGTTCTTCTGCCATTTGAGATAAAGTGGCGGAAGATGAGCTGATCTCTTCCATTGATGCCAGCTGTTCTTCTGCTGAAGCCGCAATATCTTGGAAACCTGCGGAACTTTCACGTGAAAGCTCTTTGATTTGATTGACTGCTTGTGAAATATCGTTTGAGCCATGAGAAAGTTCTTGGGCTGATCCGTTCATTTGTTTCATTTGTTCTGTCATTTCTGATGTCTTATGGGTGATTTTCTCAAAACTCACTTTCGTTTCATCTGTAATGTTTAATCCAGATTGAACTTCACCTGCTACTTGTCTAAACATCTTCTGCGACTTTTCAATTTCATCTACAATTTCGTTCGTTAGGCTTTCAATTTCTTTTGAAGAGCTGCCTGATTGCTCTGCCAGCTTGCGGACTTCTTCTGCGACCACAGAGAAGCCTCTTCCTGCCTCACCTGCACGCGCGGCTTCTATCGCTGCATTTAAAGCGAGGAGGTTCGTCTGATCTGCAATGCCGTTGATGACTCCAAGAATGCTTGTAATGTCCTTAGATTTCTGTTCTAGCCCTGCAATCACAAGCTCTGCTTCTTTCACTGCTTGTTCAATCGTTTGCATTTGACCTGCTGTTTTTTGAACGAGCTCTCCACCAGCCTGAGCGGTTTTGCTAGACTCGATAGATGATTCCATCATGTGAGAAGTCGTGTTGACCATATGTGATAAACTGCGATCCATGTCGTTTAGCTGGACAGAGCTTTTTTCAATCATCTCATTTTGATGTTCAGTGCTGTTTGAGAACTGTTCAATAGATGAGGTAATATGCTCAGTTGCTTGGGCTGTCTGTCCTGCGCTAGCCGTTAATTCTTCAGATGAGGCAGCAACATTTTCAATTGAATTCTGGACGGCTTGAATGACTTGTTTCAGCTTTGCCGACATATCGTTAAAGCTCTGTGCAAGTTTGCCGATTTCATCATGTGTGCGCACCTCAATATGCTGGGTAAGATCCCCCTGACTGATTTTCTCAGCCGATTCAGAGAGCTCTATGAGTGGTTTTCGGATCGATTTAATAATAAAATAAATCGCGATTCCACCGATGACAATCGCAGCAGCTAGGATGATCATGGTTAAGTCAAGCACTGGCTGTGCAGCTTCCTTCACTTCGTTGACATACATGGTCCCCGCGAGCTTCCAGCCTGTCGCTTCATTTGTGTCATAAAACATTTGCTTCGGCTGTCCGTTGAATTCATATTCGAAACTGCCTTTTTTATTGTGATACATTTTTTCGATGAAATCGCCTGTCAGTTTCGTCCCGGCCTTTTCCGTTTTATGAGCAATGTAACGTTGGTCTGAGGTAGCAACAAACGCATAACCTTCTTGACCAATTTTGATGCTGTTTGTGTCTTTCACAATTGTGTTCAATCGTACATTTATGCCGATAACACCAGAACCATCTGCTAACTGTTCTGATATTGTGATGAGCAGGTCATCTGATGACTTGTCTGTAAAAGGATCTGAAATGATGAGTTTGTCATCTCCCATTGATTGTTGAAACCATGGTTCATTTTTTGCGCTTTTGGCACTGCCTTTATGAATCTCGGAATATTCAGTTAGTTTACCATTCTGATCTGCAACAAATACTTCTACGACATCGTCGTCTGTTTCCGATAGTTGCTCTAATTTCACCTTAAGTAAATCCTTATTTTTAGAGGCCAGTTCCTTTTTTTTCACCGATTTAGATAAATATGAAACAATATCAATTTTAGGCTGTACATCTTTATTGATCAGTTCATTTAATTGATTCACACCATTTGCAGCGCTAGACATAATTTCATCATTGAGAGACTTAGACGCCACTTCATAGGAAAATGCGGCCAACACAAGAATGGGCACTAGGAGAATCGCTAAGAATGCAGTAATTAATTTCTTTGACATCGTAAAGTGCTTAAAAAAGTTGATTTTTTTCATGACTCTACTCCTTTTGGTTTATGATTTAGGATCATCCCCCTCTATTCTTAGGTAATACGGATTATTTTTCAAGGTGTAATGTTCAAAAAACCACCAAAATAAGCATATTTACCTATTTCTTTCGATTTATTCACTTCAAAAAAAGAACCCCCGAGCTGGAGGTTCTTTTCATTTGGTTTATTCGACTTTAAATTTGCTAATCAAATCACGTAATTCTTCTGCCATTGAAGAAAGGGTGGCAGAGGATGAGCTGATCTCTTCCATTGATGCCAGCTGTTCTTCAGCTGAAGCGGCAATGTCTTGAATATTGGCGGAGCTTTCACGTGATACGTCTGCAATCTCACGGACAGCCTCAGAAACATGTGCAGATCCTTTTGACAACTGGACAACTGTTCGATTCATTGTTTGGAGCTGATCTGAGATTTCTTTGGTCATGTCGAAAATATTGTGGAAGCTGACTTTCGTTTGTTCAGTAAAGCTTAAGCCTGATTGAACTTCTTGATTTACTGCTGTGAATACTTCTTGTGATACATCAATATCTTGAACGATTTCTTTGATTAAGTTTTCAATTTCTTTCGCTGAGTTGGCAGATTGAACAGCAAGTTTTCTTACTTCTTCTGCTACAACGGAGAAACCTCGACCAGATTCTCCAGCTCTTGCTGCCTCAATTGCTGCATTCAGCGCAAGTAAATTCGTTTGATCTGCGATGCCATTAATGACACCAAGAATCTGGGTAATATCTTTTGATTTGCTTTCTAGCGCACTGATGACATTCTCTGCTTTTTTCACTGATTGATCAATCACGTTCATTTGAGAAGCGGTTTTTTCTACTAGCTGTCCGCCTTCTCCTGCAATCTCTGTTGATTTGATGGATGAAGCGGTAATCGATTCAGCCGATTCATTCATGTGCTGAAGGCCTCTGTTCATTTCTTCTAACTCTTCTGAGCTTGATTCCACTTTATCATTCTGGCTTTCGTTACCAGTAGAGAATTGTTCAATGGCTAATGTAATATGCTCTGTTGCTTTACTTGTTTGTCCTGCGCTTGCGGTCAGTTCTTCTGATGAAGAAGCGACATTTTCAACGGAGGTTTGGACGGCACCAATGAGGGATCTTAATGAGTCAATCATCGTATTAAAGCCTTTACCAACTTGTCCTATTTCATCATCTGATTGAATCTGAAGTTTATCACGTAAATCACCATCGCTGACCTTTTTCGAGAAACGGGCCAGATTGGATAATCTATTTGAAATAGAGCGGACAATAAAGAAGATGAGGGTTCCTGCTACAATCAGTGTCACACTGAACACAATAATGGCTGTATTGAAAACGGGTTTAGCTGCATCCTCTACTTCTGATACGAGCATCGTGCCGCCGATTTTCCAGCCGGTTAGTTCATTGGTAACATAAGCTACCTTTTTATCTGTTCCATTGAGTGTATAGCTGCCGTTTCCTTGTTTGTTTTTAAAAATAATGTTCGCCAAATTCTCATTGACTTTGCTTCCTGGCTTTTGGGTTGGATCTGCTAACACAGTTTTATCCTTCTCCATGATGAAAGCATATCCTTTTTGACCTATTTTGATTTCTTTTAGCTTTTGAATGAGGCTGTCAATTTCCATATCAAGACCAATCACCCCTGAGCCATCTTTCGTTTTTTGGGCAATGGTGATGACCATTTTACCTGTAGATGCTGCGACATATGGCTTCGTGATGACTTGTTTACCATCAGCACTCATGGCCTCTTGATACCATGGACGCTCTCGCGGGTCATAGCCTTCAGGCATTTTTTGAACTGGGTATTGCATGAACAAACCCTTTTCTGAACCTGCATAAATGGCTGAGACATCTTTTTCATTAATTTTTCCATATTGCTGCAATTCTTTAATGGTAGCTTTTCTATTTTTTTCTTGAAGATTAACCGCTTTGAGATCATCTGTAAACAGAGTCACAGCCTCTGCCTTGTTCCCAATATTCTCATCGATTAAGGTATCAAATGCATTGACCTGACTCATTGCACTGCCCATAATCTGCTTGTCTAACTCTGTTTTTGATGTGAAAAATGCACTGATTGTGAGTGCGACGGTTGGCAGTATGAGGACTACCAAAAAGGCAATAACTAATTTTTTAGAAATGGATGGTTTTTTGAACCATTGGATCATTTTTCCCATTTTCTCTTTCCCCCTTTACTTCTCTAAAGTTATTATCGGATGAAAGGTTTATTTTTAGAGGGCTGGAAATGACGTTTAAAAATAAAAAAAATACCCAGACAATTCTGGATATTTTTTCATCGTTTTTTAATCAATTTTAAATTGACTTGTCAGCTCTTTTAGTTCCTCAGCCATATTGGCAAGTGTGACAGAAGAGGACGAAATTTCTTCCATAGATGCCAATTGTTCTTCAGCAGATGCCGCAATATCTTGAATGTTCGCCGCACTTTCTCTTGAAACTTGACGCATCTCTTGCATGGCTTGTGATACAAGTTTTGACCCGCTTGATAGGTCAACCGCTGTATCATTTAATTGAGTGAGCTTTTTCGACATACCTTCTGCCGCCTCATAGATGTTTTGGAAGCTTTCTTTTGCTTCTTCTGTCATCCCAAGTCCTGCATTTACTTCTCGGTTAACAGCTTTGAACATCTCTTGAGATTTGGAAATTTCCAACACAATTTCTTGGATCAGCTTTTCAATTTCTTTCGCTGAATCTGCAGATTGGACCGCTAGTTTTCTGACTTCCTCTGCTACGACAGAGAAACCGCGCCCTGATTCACCTGCTCTTGCTGCTTCTATGGCTGCATTGAGTGCAAGTAAATTCGTTTGATCTGCGATGCCATTAATGACATTTAAAATGCTCGTAATATCTTTAGATTTGTATTCTAATTCTTTCATGACTTGTTCGGCTTCTTGTACAGATGTATCGATATGTTTCATTTGATTCGCTGTGCTTTCAACGATACGTCCGCCTTGTCCAGCCGCTTCTGTCGATTGAATGGAGACAGCAGTCACTTCTGATGAAGTTTGTGACATACCTTGTAATCCTTCATTCATTGCGACAAGCTGATTCGTGCTAGATTCGACTTTCTCATTTTGTGCTTCATTCCCATTTGAGAATTGTTCAATCGACATGGTGATATGCTCTGTCGCCTGACTTGTTTGGCTGGCACTAGCAGTCAGCTCTTCTGAAGCTGAAGCTACATTGTCGACAGATTGCTGGACCGCTCGGATAACTTCACGCAAAGATTCACTCATCTTACTAAAGCTTCTTGTGAGGTCTCCTATTTCATCCTTCGATTTGGTTTCGAGGGTTTCCGTTAGATCCCCTTCACTCACCTTTTCTGAGAAATCAACAAGCCTTCTAAGTCCAATTGTGATGGAGCGAACGATAAAGAAGATCGCAATACCGCCAAGGATAAAAGAAGAAATTAAAAGAATAATGGCAGAATTCCAAACTGGCTGTGCTGCTTCTTCTGTTTCTGATACAAACATCGTTCCAGCAATTTTCCAACCTGTTAAATCATTTGTTACAAAAACGAGACGTTTTTGCTCTCCTTTATTCTCATAAGTTGATGTTCCTTCTTTGCTGCTGTAAAGGATTGATGAAATATTTTCAGTCACTGCAGATCCTGATTTTTCTTCTGGATGAGCGACAATCTGTTTATTTTTATTCGCAATAATTGGATATCCTTCTCGTCCAATTTTAATATCTTTGATTTTATCGACGATATCCTGAACATCAATATCAATCCCAATGGCTCCCGATCCGTCCTTCAGACGCTGAGCGATTGTGACAACCATGCCGTTTGTTGTGGCAGAGATGTATGGATTGGTGACCACAGGTTCACCTTTTTCGTCCTGCATCGCCGCTTTATACCAATCACGAGTTGTTGGATCATAGCCTTTTGGCATGTCTACTTTAGGGAACTGAATAAAGTCACGATTTTTACTTGCTGCATAAAATCCAACCACATCGTCTTCATTGATTTTACTGTATATCTCAAAATGCTCATACAGTTCGTCCTGGTTTTTCTTTTTAAAGTCTGCAGCACTGGATGTTTCGGTAAACAGTTTGACTGCGTTCTCCTTATTCAAAAGCTTTTGCTCGATCATGTCATTCAGCTCATTGACTCTTGCGTTTGCTCCGTACATGATTTCATGATCTAATTCTTCTTTGGCAATCTGATATGAAATCGTACTGAGTGTAATGATAGGCAAGACGAGAACAAGTGTGAATGAAATAATCAGCCTTTTAGAAATCGATGGTTTTTTCAACCATTTTATGATACTTTTCATGTTTTTCCTCCTTTTAAACGTTATGTTTTATATCGGACAGCTTCATATTATTTTCATGTTTTTCAAATAAAAAGGATGTCTTTTTGTTTATTTCCACAAATTGATTCCTTACCCAAGCATCCCGCATACGCTAATACAAAAGGGGGCGCTTTTCATATGATTATCCTTTCAGGACAGCCAGTGACAAATGAGCAGCTGGCATCGTTTCAGCTAGAAGGACAAAAGCGGATCATTTTGATGCAGTTACAAGCCTCAAATGATACGTTCCGTTATAGGCAGGCATCTGATTTGTTATTTGAGGTGACTTTAAGATCGAATATCATGAATGCAGCAAGAGATTTGAATAAGAGCGGTGCCTCATTTGCTATCTTTCAAAGGTCCCGTGCGAATGACGCCTATTGGCGTGTATCAGAGGCCGGAGCGTTAGAACTGCGCTATCAAGTCGAGCCATCTACGGGGATTAAAGACATCTTTGAAAATGGCTCAAAATATGCCTTTGAATGTGCCACAGCGATTGTCATTGTGTTTTATATGGGAGTCTTGCAAACGGTAGGAGACGAGAAGTTCAATCGAAGACTTAGAAGTTTAACACTGTATGACTGGCACTATGATACATTGTCCATTTATACAGAGCGCGGAAATGATTTTATTTATGGGGATTGCCTATATTTCGAGAATCCAGAGTTTAGCTATCAACAGTCTCAATGGCGCGGAGAAAATGTGATTTACTTAGGGGAAGATCAATATTATGGGCATGGGCTTGGGATCTTAACAGCTGCAGAGATTATCGATAAATTAAATGCCAGAAGACGGCCAGGGGCGGTTCAGTCCGCTTATTTACTGCCGCAGACTACTAGGATGGATGTTATTTATCTCAGGCAAATGTTTGGCAGCTAAAAAAGGCCTCTTGTCTATAGGTTATGACAAGGGGCCTTTGTATGCCTTGCGTTTTCGGTAATCATGGAGCGTGCCAAGCATTGCGTTTGCTAGGATTTCCATTTCTTCTAGATCGTTTCTTGTGACTGGAGGGTCGTGCTGATTCCATTTCACATAACGAACGAAATAGTAATGACGAATGGGGGTAAGAACGGCAGGGGAGTGCGGAAAATCATCAAATAGAAATTCAATTTGTCCTTTTTTCCGATATGAATGTTTTAAGATTTCCATCCTGTCACACCACCCATCATCAAATTATATCTGCGTGAGTTCATGCATGATCTCTTCAACGGTTAAAATGGAATGAATACGGCCAACCCCCTGACCTGCCCAAAGAGCCATTTGTTCTGGGTTTCCTGCAGCAGCTGCCGCTTTTCGCATCGGTGTTGTCCATACATGCTGTATAGGATAGGGAAGAACCCGGTCTTCATTTCGTCTTTCTTCCTCCATCCACTGATTGACAATACCTCTGGCCTTTTTTCCAGAGAAAAGCCGTGTCATCGCTGTTTCACTGCCTTCTGCCTGTAACAGCGCCTTTTTGTACACATCTGCCGCAGCACTTTCTTGACTCGCTAAAAATCGTGTCCCTATTTGAACCACATCTGCTCCAAGTGCTAGTGCAGCTTTCATAGTGGTCCTGTCTGTGATACCTCCAGCGGCAATCAATGGGATATGACAGACAGACCTGACATCACTGATCAGGCAGAAAAGTCCCTGCAGAGCATCTCCCTTTGAATGTAAAAAGGTGCCTCGGTGCCCTCCTGCTTCGCTTCCTTGCAGAACAATGGCATCCATGCCTTTTTCTTCTAAAAGCAGTGCTTCTTTTTTTGTTGTAGCTGTTCCGATGAGAAAGATCCCCTTTTGTTTCAGGTGATGAATGGTTTGTTCGTTTGGACAGGCAAATGTAAACGACACAGCTGGGACTTCTTCTTCTTGAAGAATGTTGATTTTTTGTTCATAGTCCTTCCATAATTCTTCTTCGCTAGGGATTATCTGTGCTTCTGGTATGACAGGCAGCCGATCTGTCCAAAATGATACATCTTCTGTTTTCGTTTCTGAAATGGGTTCAGGGACAAACACATTCACTTGAAATGGACGAGATGTCAGCTGTTTGACCTGTCTGATTTGCTGCCTCATCTTTTCAGGCTGTACATAACCACTTGCTAAGCTGCCGAGACCCCCATATTGTGAAACAGCGGCGACAAGCTGCGGCGTCACCGCTCCTCCTGCCATTGGTGCTTGAATGATGCCATGTTCAATTTGAAGTAACGCTGTGAATTCTCCCATCTTCTCCCCCGCCCTTACTCGTTAGATGACACCTGTACATAAAAGTGACGATGTCTCGGTCCGTCAAACTCACAAAAATAGATTCCCTGCCACGTTCCAAGCACAAGATCACCATGATGGACAAGAACGTGCTGAGATGCTCCCATATAACTAGCTTTCATATGCGCTGCTGTATTGCCTTCCATATGACGATCTTTTGAATGTTCCCACGGAAAGACTTCGTCAAGCCGGCGCAGCATATCACGTTTGACGTCTGGGTCGGCATTTTCATTAATGGTGATTCCAGCCGTCGTATGTGGACAATAGACCATAACCGTTCCGTTTTGAATCCCAGTTTCCCGGACATATTGCTGAACTTCATGGGTAATGTCTATCATGTCATCGTGTTTGTCTGTTTGTACGTTGATTTTTTTCATTTCACTGGCTCCTTTTGATCATGTCTATAAAACCATACCCTTTTTATGTGAAACCAATCACTGCCGGTTGGCAGAAACAAATCTTCTTACCTAAAGTTTACCAAGCAAAAAAACCTCGTCAATAGCTCCGAGGTTTTTAGGAAAAGTGAACCTTTTTTACTTCTATGGTTCGAATATGATGATCTTCTGCATCGACAATTTTAAATTCACAGCCTTCTGCTTCAATGATATCTCCAATGTCAAAATCAATTTTATGCGTCATCATCCAGCCGGCAATTGTATCAACATCATCATTTTCAATCGCTAAATCCAATAAATCATTTACTTCATCGATCAAGGCTTTCCCATCCATGACATAGTGGAAGTCACCTTTTTTCACAATATGCGGGGTTTCATCTTGATCATATTCATCTCGAATCTCGCCCACAATTTCTTCTAATATGTCTTCAACTGTGACGAGACCTGCTGTTCCGCCGTATTCATCTACAAGCACCGACATATGAATCCGTTCCTTTTGCATCAAAATCAACAGTTCTTGAATCGGTGTACTTTCAATGACACGAATGACAGGGCGCATTAAGTCTTCAATGGACACCTCTTGATTGAGAAAACTTGCTTTAAATACGTCTTTGCTATTGATCACACCAATGACATGATCTTTGTCTTCTTTAATGACAGGATAACGTGTATACCTTTCGTTCAGCATATAATGCGTCACGTCTTCCAGGCTCTGTTCAATTTCAATGGCAGAGATTTCTGTGCGCGGGATCATGATCTCTCTCGCCACTCGGTTATCAAATTCAAATATTTTATTGACATATTTGTATTCAGATTGGTTGATCTCGCCCTTTTCGTAGCTTTCAGACAGGATGAGACGCAATTCTTCCTCACTGATCGCCACTTCATGTTCTTTGACAGAATGAAAACCAAATAATTTCACAATGCCTCGTGCAGCCCCATTTAATGCTTTAATAAACGGGTACATGACTTTATAGAAAAAAATAAGAGGTTTTGCCGTCACAAGACTGACGGCTTCTGCCTTTTGAATGGCAATCGTTTTGGGAGCAAGTTCCCCAACGACAACATGCAAAAACGTAATGATCACAAAGGCAATGATAAACGATATGATGTCTGTCAAAGCGGAATGAAGCCCTGCCTTTTCAAAAAGCGGATGCAGGAAATGTTCCACTGTTGGCTCCCCTAACCACCCTAAGCCTAATGCCGTGATGGTAATGCCAAGCTGACAGGCAGATAAATATTCATCAAGGTTGGTTGTCAGTTTTTGAACATGAATGGCTCTCTTATCACCGCTTTCAATCAGCTGATTGATTTTTGAACCTCTAATTTTCACAATCGCAAATTCAGTGACAACAAAAAATGCTGTCGCAGCAATGAGTAATAGGACTAAAAATACGTTTAAAATATACAAAAAAACCCTTACCTAACACGGGTAAGGGCTCACCTCCTCTGGCGTCAATTAATCATTACGGCCATTTAGGAAGATCATTACAAAACGGAGCAATTCAAACAGGGAGACAAGGGCCGCTGCTACGTACGTAAGAGCTGCGGCATTTAACACCTTGTTCACGCCTCTTTCTTCACTGCTTCTAATGATTCCTTCTGAAACAATGATATTCTTTGCACGAGAACTTGCGTTAAACTCAACAGGCAATGTCACTAGCTGAAAGAACACAGCAGCTGAGAACAGAACGATCCCAAGCCCGATTAAGTTAAGGCTGCCGAGCAATAATCCACCTAGGAAAAGAAGCGGGGCAACACCAGATGCAAAGTTCACGACAGGGAAGATCTTATGTCTCAAGACAAGCGCACCATAGGATTCCTGATGCTGCAAGGCATGTCCAACCTCGTGTGATGCGACTGAAATGGCCGAAATGGAATGGCCATAATACACTGGTTCAGATAAACGAACCACACGCTGCGTCGGGTCGTAATGATCAGTCAAAGTTCCTCTTACCGGTTCAACGGGTACATCGTATAACCCGTTGCGATCTAAAATATATCGAGCGGTTTCAGCACCTGTTTTCATACTGGCAGCTTCAACCTTTGAATACTTTTCAAAATTATTCTTTACTTTAAATTGTGCCCAAAAAGACAATCCCAATGCGGCAAATGTTAAAAAATAAAAAAACAGCATGCTCATCAGCTTCCTTTTTATTTTATATATTTATTTACAATTTTAATGACTTTTATGTAACGTGTACAGCAAAAAGCACTAGGTCTTTTTAAGGGGAATCACTACACCAATGAAAAAGAAGAACATTCCGATGCATGCTGTATAAAATGTCACCGTTCCATATAGGTCTTGAAAAAAACGAAGCCACGAAAAATCATTCATAAAATGGTTCACCGCATTTAAATCAAACACGAGTAAAATCACCGCAGATGATAAAAAGTGTGCGCCGATAAAAAGAAGTACGGTCTTTTGAACAAACGACATTCGCATTCCCTCCTTCTTCTCTCTTATTTTAAGATATGGGTTCTGTTTCAATACATGACGATGATGAAAAATTGTTTCCTAATCGGGCATACTGACATTAGCAGTCTCCCTGAAAGGACGAGTTCGATGAAATCAAACCGTATCTTCATTGCCTGGCTAAGATGGCCTCTTTATGTTCGCATTGCGATCATCATCTGTTTCTTGCTTCTCTTTTTTGGACAATTAATCGTCATACTTGAACCAAAGCAGTATCATACGATCTTTGATGGGATCTGGTGGGCTCTCATTACAGTCGCGACGGTAGGCTATGGTGATTTTGTGCCGCAAACCATGCCTGGGCAAGTAGCAGGGATGGCGCTTATTTTGATCGGCGCCAGCTTTGTCACTGCATATTTTGCCACGCTTGCTGCCGCTGTATTTAGCAAACAGCACCATTATGTAGAGGGGAAGGTGGCTTTCAAGGGGAAGGGACATCTCATCATTGTCGGCTGGAATGAGAAAACGAACAAACTGCTTCAATCGTTTCAAACCATTGATCCCGCCATGCCGATTGTACTCATTGATGATTCCTTAAAGGAAGGACCTCTTTTAGAGAATGTCCATTTTATTAAAGGCCATGGTACAGAGGATGCCACACTTCGCAGAGCAAATATTATGAGTGCTGATACATTGATGATTACCGCAGACCAGCATGAAAATGAAGTGACGGCTGATATGCAGAGTGTCTTAACCTTGCTTGCCGCAAAAGGATTAAATCCTTCGTTATATTGTTTAATTGAAATTTTAACCGATCGCTATGTGAAAAATGCTGAGCGGGCTGGAGCCAATCAAGTCATCCATACTTCTGATGCCGTGAATCATTTAATGGTGGAGCATTTTCTTTTAAAAGAACAGCTCATGGCGTTAAAAATAAAAAGAAACATGACCCTCCATAAACAGATCACTATCATTCCAGTACCAGCTTCATTAGCTGGAGAGACATTCTTAACGGCACTTCATCACTTTCTAGAGCACCATGTGATCATTGTAGGCGTACAAAAAAAAGAAGGACCCATGATGAATCCTCCTTTTGGATATGAGCTTCATCCAGAGGATGAGCTGATCAGCTTTTAAAGCAGTGCATCTTCTAATTCTTTGACGAGTGAAAAGCCAATTTCAGCGTAAGCCTTTGACACATCCCCGTCTTTCTCTTTCGGTTCTTGGAATTGGTTAAAAGATGCCCCTACATTTCCAACCATCGCATGGTCATCTAATTTATCTTGATAGACATGCTTTAAGAGAAATGGATGTCCCATTTTCACCACAACGCCTGGCTGATCCAGCTGTCCTTTCTCGGCTGTAAACGGAACTCTGAGAAAGGTATAGCCGTCACGGTTGTCAATTTTATAATCAAAATATCCATGATCATAATCCCAATTCCCATTAATGACATATCCGAGCGGCTTCATGTTTTCTTCTAAATGGTACAGTGAAAAGCTTTCACCAGTCAGCCTAGATGGTACATGAATCATACAGAACCCTCCTTTTTGTATAGGGTTCGTTAAAGAGAGGAATTCATACATTTGCCTTTCGTGATTTGCACATCGTTTGTAAAAGCAGCATCAAATAAGCTTTGGCTGGATGATGCATTTGTCTCGTTCACACTGCCCGCTCCTGATGTTTCTTTCGTAGCACTCATTGGACAAATCCGCCCAACATTCCCAAAGTTAACGATGGCCTGCCCGGAAATGTCATGGATATAAATATGATTTGTTCTCATCGCTTCATCAACCTCCTCCATTGATTATTCTATGTACAGAGCTTAGGGAGGCTTGCACTGACACCATGAGAACATAAAAAAAGGCACACCTTATGAAAAGATGTGCCTTAGCGTGTAGACAAACCCTCGCATTCGTTGTCAGTCCTGCGCACTGGTGCTCACGAATGTCAAATTCGCTCCGCTCCAGTACTCGTCCTTCCTAGACTTCAAAGGTTTTCTATCACGCTAAAAAGAAGACAAAGGGCTAAAATACAGTTCATTTTAGCCCTTTGTCAACAATCTGGGGCACACCTTATGCAAAGATGTGCCTTTTATTCTTATGATTGTTTGAGACGGCTCTCAAGTTCTGCCTTTTTCTCTTCGAAGCCCGGTTTTCCTAATAAAGCAAACATGTTCACTTTATACGCTTCTACTCCAGGCTGGTCGAATGGATTGACGCCTAGTAAATACCCAGACATCGCACATGCTTTTTCAAAGAAGTACACGAGATATCCGAATGTATAAGCATCCATTTCAGGAATTGTCACAATCAGGTTCGGTACTTTTCCATCCGTATGAGCAAGCATTGTGCCTTCAAATGCTTTTTTATTGACGAAATCAACCGTTTTTCCTGCAAGATAGTTTAACCCATCAAGGTCTTGTTCTTCTATTTCGATGACAAGTTCATGTCGTGGCTTGTCTACATTCACGATGGTTTCAAACAAGTCTCTTCTTCCTTCTTGTACATATTGACCAAGTGAATGAAGATCCGTTGAGAAGTTGGCAGATGAAGGATAGATTCCTTTTTCATCTTTCCCTTCACTTTCGCCGAATAACTGCTTCCACCACTCCGCAAAGTACTGTAAGCCTGGCTCATAGTTAATCAGCATTTCAATTGTCCGTCCTTTATTGTAAAGAACATTACGGACAACCGCATATTGATAAGCCGCATTTTCTGAGAGCTCAGATGAAGCGAAGTCTTCACTTGCTTTGGCAGCACCTTCCATCATTTGATCAATGTCTGCACCGCTTACAGCGATTGGCAATAGACCAACTGCTGTTAAGACGGAATAGCGTCCGCCAACGTCATCAGGGATGATAAATGATTCATAGCCTTCTTCAGTTGCTAATGTTTTGAGTGCCCCGCGTGCCTTGTCAGTTGTTGCATAGATGCGTTTTTTCGCTTCTTCAGCACCATATTTTTCGATAAGGAGCTTTTTAAAGATACGGAACGCAACGGCTGGCTCTGTTGTTGTACCAGATTTTGAAATCACATTAATGGAGAAATCGGCATCTTCTAGCAGATCCATTACATCTGTTAAATAAGAAGAACTGATGTTGTTTCCAATAAAGATGATTTGCGGTGTTTTGCGTTTGCCTTTTGGCAAACTATTATAGAAAGAATGGTTTAAAAACTCAATGGCCGCACGTGCGCCAAGATAAGAACCACCAATTCCAACAACGAGTAATACATCAGAATCAGATTTAATCTTTTCTGCACTTTTTTTAATGCGGGCAAATTCTTCGCGATCATATTGCTTCGGTAAGTCAACCCAGCCTAAATAATCACTGCCAGTACCCGTTTGTTCATGAATATTATGATGGGCCACCTTCACAAAATCTTTTAAATATGTAAGCTCATGTTCTTGAAAGAAAGGTAACGCTTTCGAGTAGTCAAATTGAATATGTGTCATCGCTTGTAAGCCCTCCATTACGTTAGTTCTGTCCCTTTCACTTTAGCGGAACTAGCTATTGAAATCAAGTGATCGTCATTGGTGCAGCAAAAAGCCGCTCCTCATGAAGAGAAGCGGCCATCCAAATTATAGAGAAGCTTTCAAAATCGCTAAAATGTCATCACGGCCAAGTTTCATAAAGTTACCAAAACCACCATATTCCATTTCTTTTGCTGCGATGTCAGCAATTTTGTCCAGTTGATCTTCACCAATATCATAATCCGCTAAACGGCTCGGTGCACCGAGGCTTGTCCAGAAGGCTGACAGCTTGTCGATTCCTTCTAATGCGATGTCACGATCCGATTTTCCTTCTGTCTCAATGTCAAACATGTTCAACATGAGGTTTTTAAAACGTTCGACATTATGATCAAGTGTATGACGCATCCAGTTTGGGAAGAGGATCGCAAGTCCACCTGCATGCGGAATGTCATAGACTGCTGATACTGCATGCTCAATCGTATGTGATGCCCAGTCGCCAAAATAGCCCATTTGCAGCGTGCCATTTAAAGCAATTGTTCCTGCATAAAGGATGGTTTCACGGTGCTCATAGTTTTGTAAGTCTTCAAGTAGTTTTGGTGCTGTCTCAATGACTGTTTGAAGAACAGCAAAACACATCCGATCTTGTAGAGGCGTGTTTTTGACGTTATGGAAGTATTGTTCAAATACATGGCTCATCATATCAACCATGCCATACACCGTTTGATTCTCTGGCACAGAATATGTGTGCTCAGGATCTAAAATTGAAAAAGCAGGGTGCGTGACTGAACTGCCCCACACGTACTTTTCATTTGTTTCCCAGTTCGTGATCACAGAATCCGGGTTCATTTCTGAGCCTGTCGCTGCAAGTGTCAATACTGTGCCAAATGGCAGTGCTTTTTGAGCGGTCGTTTTCTTTGAAATAATATCCCAAACATTCCCGTCATATTCAGCTCCAGCTGCAATGGCTTTTGTACAGTCGATGACACTTCCCCCACCAACTGCTAATAAGAAATCAATGTTCTCATTTTGGCAAATGTCGATCCCTTTTTGCACTGTAGTGAGACGAGGGTTCGGTTCAACTCCTGACAGTTCAAATACGTCAGCCTCTGCTTCATTTAAAGCGCTGATGACCTTATCATAAAGACCATTTTTCTTAATACTGCCTCCACCATATACAAGAAGCACTCGCTTTCCATAACGAGCGAGTTCGCTTTTTAGTCCGTCTAGTTGTCCTTTTCCAAACATCAATTTCGTTGGATTATAGTAAATAAAGTTTTCCATCTGTTCTACATCTCCTTAAAACATTTATATCCAAAAACATGAAAGACTACTGTAACATATGTACATGCAGAACTCAAAAAAGATAACTGCTTAAAAGCAGCTATCTTTTCCATGTTCGATTATAAAGAAGCGTTTAAAATAGCTAGAACATCTTCTTTGTTCAGCTTTTTAAATTGGCCAAATTCACCACGTGCCATTGCACGGTCTGCAATCAGATCAATTTTCTCATCGTTGATGTCATAGTCAGCTAAACGATTTGGTGCGCCTAGACTTGTCCAGAAAGCAGAAAGTTTTTCGATTCCTTCTAAGCCAACTTCTTCGTCTGTTTTGCCCGCAGGGTCTACATCGAATACACGCACTGCTAATTGCTTGAAGCGACCTGGGTTTTCTTGAATGACATGCTTCATCCAGTTCGGGAACAAGATCGCAAGACCGCCTGCATGCGGGATGTCATACACAGCGGATACCGCATGCTCAATATTGTGAGATGCCCAGTCTCCGCGTGCACCCATTGAAAGCATTCCATTCAGTGCAATGGTGCCTGTGAATAAAATCGTTTCACGAAGCTCATAGTTTTCCAAATCATTGATCAGCTTCGGTGCTGTTTCAATGACCGTACGAAGAAGTCCTTCACACATACGATCTTGGTAAGGTGTATTCTCCGTGTGATGGAAATATTGTTCAAATACGTGAGACATCATGTCGACCATGCCATAAATCGTATGGTTTTTTGGCACAGTAAATGTATTGACTGGGTCAAGAATAGAGAATTTAGGGAAGACAGCTGGACTGCCCCATCCGTATTTCTCATTTGTTTCCCAGTTTGTGATGACGGAACCAGAGTTCATTTCAGAACCTGTCGCGGCAAGTGTTAATACTGTACCAAATGGGATGGCTTCCATTGGGACATGCTTACGAGTGACGATATCCCAAGCATCTCCATCGTATTTCGCACCAGCTGCGATCGCTTTTGTTGCGTCAATCACGCTACCGCCGCCGACTGCCAATATAAAGTCAATTTGGTTCTCTTTGCAAAGCTCAACCCCTTTTCTGACCGTTGTTAAGCGCGGGTTTGGCTCAACACCAGCAAGCTCAGTAATTGCAGCTCCTGATTCTTTTAAGATGCTGACAACTTGGTCATAAAGGCCATTTCGTTTAATGCTGCCTCCACCATATACAAGCAATACGTTTTTTCCGTAGTGTTTTAGTTCATCTGAAAGGGCTGATACTTCTCCCTTTCCAAAAATTAATTTCGTTGGGTTCCAATAAGTAAATCGATCCATGTGATCTCCTCCTCGCGCTACATTATGCGCCTCTTTCATTCCAAAAGTAAAGTAATTTGCTTTCATCCATTTTCTTACGCATAGTTTGGCTAAAAATCTGCAAAATATAAATGTATTGATACTGTAGCGAAAGGAGGAATCACGATGAGTGCTATTCAGCGTATTGCCCTCGTGCTCACGATTATCGGTGCTATTAACTGGGGACTAATCGGCTTTTTTCAATTTGACTTAGTAGCAGCGATCTTTGGCGGTCAAGGTGCTGCATTATCACGTATTATTTATGGTCTTGTTGGAATTGCAGGTCTTGTCAATCTTGGTCTGTTGTTCAAACCTAGTGAAGAAGCTGTCCGCCGTGACGAGCCAAATCCAGAGGTCCGCTAATGAAAAAGACATAAAAAAAGACTGCCTATGAGGCAGCCTAAGGCACCGTTTGAAGCGGTGCTTTTTTTATTTCTTGATAAGGTCTTTACGGTTAGATTGCTCAATCCACTCTTCAAGTTTATCTTTCAGTGTATTGAAACCTTGTGGTGCAGCAGCTTCTTCTTTCGCTTGCTGTGGTCTTTGTTTCTTTGGCTTGCTTTCTTTTCTTTCTGGTGCATCTTGTGTCGCACGGATAGAAAGGCTGATTTTACCTGCATTTTCATCAACAGAAAGAACTTTTACTTGTACTTCGTCACCAATTGAAAGGTGCTCGTTGATGTCTTTTACAAAGCCATGTGTTACTTCAGAAATATGCACAAGTCCTTGAGTTTCTTCATCTAATGCAACAAACGCACCATACGCTTGTAATCCTGTTACTTTACCAGTGTAAACACTGCCTACTTCAAACTTTGTCGCCATGATAACAACTCCTAAATAAATGTTTTAATATTCGTTTATACGCAATTAAAAACTATATCACAGAACGCTCTTTTACGCAAAATATTTTTTAATTGGGTTTAGATCAGTTTAAAAGGGGGAATACCTGAAAACAAGAATGCTTTCTAGTATTCCCCCCTAATTTGAGAGGCATGAGTCCAGATGGATTGATGCCTTTTTTTATTTTAAGATAGCAGGTGCTTCTTCTTTCACTTGTCTATTCTGTAAAAAACGCTGGATTCTTGAAAGTGATTCTTGCAAGTGATCGAGTGACGACGCATATGAACAACGAATATGGCCTTCACCACTTGGACCGAATACATTTCCAGGGACAACCGCTACTTTCTCGCTAAGCAGCAGCTCCTCAGCAAATTGTTCTGAAGTCATGCCTGTGCTTTTAATGGACGGGAAAGCGTAAAACGCTCCGTTTGGCTGGTGGCAAGTGAGTCCAAGTTCATTAAGAGAGCCGACAAACAAATTACGGCGCCTTCTGTAGCTTTTCTTCATTTTCTCCACATCTTCAAGTCCATTTTTTAATGCTTCTTCTGCGGCATATTGTGCCATAGCTGGTGCACACATCATAGAATATTGATGTATTTTCAGCATGGCATCACGGAGGACTGGCGGTGCTGCCACATAGCCTAAGCGCCAGCCTGTCATAGCGAACCCTTTGGAAAAACCGGAAATCAAAATCGTTCTTTCCTTCATATCTTGAATCGCCGCCACACTCGTAAAAGCTTCATCGTACGTCAGCTCTGCATAAATCTCATCCGTGATGATTAAAAGATCATGCTCCTTTGCAAACTGAGCAATATCTTCAAGCTCTTCTTTCGAGTAAACAGACCCTGTTGGGTTTGATGGAGAGCATAGCAAGATGGCTTTTGTTTTCGGCGTCAGCTTCGTACGAAGATCAGCAGAATCGGCTTTAAAATCTTTTTCAGCCGATGTACTTAAATAAACCGGTACACCGCCCGCAAGTGTCGTCAGAGCCCCATATGCGACGAAACAAGGCTCTGGGATGATTACTTCGTCCCCATTGTTTAAAATGGCGCGAAAGGCCAAATCAAGCGCCTGGCTGCCGCCAACGGTAATAATGAGTTCTTCTTCAGGACTGTACTCAATGTGAAACCGCTTATATAAATAATGGCTCAATTCTTTTCGCAAAGAGAGCAGCCCAGCATTTGCTGTATAAGAGGTCAGTCCTTGCTCTAAAGACATAATACTGGCTTCTCTCACATTCCAAGCTGTCACGAAATCCGGTTCGCCGACCCCGAGGGAGATAACCCCTTCCATTGTGGCTGCCAAATCAAAGAATTTCCGAATACCTGACGGCTGAATGCTTTGTACCGTTTCAGATAAATAAGACTTTTTCATTTAAGGAGACACCACGATTCTTTTGTCATCGTCCCCTGTTTCAAAGACTTTCCCATCATGCTTATATCTTTTCAAAATAAAGTGGGTAGTGGTTGAAACAACAGAATCAAGTGTCGATAATTTTTCAGATACGAAGCGGGCGATATCAGACATGGATCTTCCTCTGATCACAACAGATAAATCATACACGCCTGACATTAAATACACGGACTCCACTTCTTGGAACCTGTAAATGCGTTCAGCAATTTCATCAAAACCGACGCCTCTTTTTGGGGTCACTTTCACATCAATCATCGCTGTAACGCCTTCGTGTCCGTCTACTTTTCGCCAGTCAATCATGGTCGAATAATCAATAATGACTTTTTGATCTTCCAGCTTTTGAATAATGGCTTCTGCTTCTTCTGATGTCACACCTGCCATTTTTGCAATTGTATTTAAATCGGCGCGGCTGTTTTCATCTAAAATCTCTAATATTTCAGTTTCTTTTTCGGTTAGTTTCATTGATTTCACACCTCTGATTGTAAAAAGCTAGTTTTAAAAAATCTTCTGAACATTATAGCACGTTTTTCCCATTATGCTAAGCAGGGAAAAGATTCTAATCGTAGCTTAAAATCCACTTTTTAGGGTACAATACAGTCACCTAACAGAGAGTGAGTATCAAATATCGGAGTTGATGAGTGTGGACATTGTACAGCCATCCTATATGAAAAGTAAATTCGGTTTAGATATCTATTACGAACACTATCCAAATGAAGGTAAGAAGACATTGATTTTGATTCACGGCCTTTTCTCATCTACCTTCAGCTATCGAAAGCTCATCCCGCTTCTGAAACAAGACTTCAATTTAATTGCGATTGATCTGCCTCCATTCGGGCAGTCCGAAAAATCGAATACGTTCATTTACAGCTATCGCAACATGGCAAAAATCATCATTGAACTAGCTGGTTATTTGCAGATTCAGCATGCGATCCTCGTGGGGCATTCCATGGGGGGACAAATTGCTTTATATGCTGCCTCTGAGCGTCCCGACCTATTTGAAAAAGCCGTTCTTTTATGCAGTTCAGGGTATATGAATAAGTCCAAAAAGTCGCTTGTTTACAGCACTTATATTCCTTATTTTTATCTCTATTTAAAAAGAAAGTTGTTCAAGCAAGGTATTATGAAAAATTTAACCGCTGTTGTGCATGATCATTCGATTATTGATCAAGAAATGGTGGACGGATATTTAAAGCCTTTTTCAGATGACCAAATTTTCAGAGGTATTTTTCGTTTGATTCGGCACAGGGAAGGCGATTTAGCGTCGGATGTCTTAAAGAAAATGGAGACACCTGTCCTGCTGATTTGGGGGGAGGAAGACCGGATCGTTCCTATTCAAATTGGCGAAAGACTGCACAAGGATCTGCCGCATTCAACCTTTCACGCATTAAAAAAAACCGGGCACCTCATCCCTGAGGAAAATCCGGTCTTTGTGTCTGATCAAATTGGTCATTTCAGCCTGTCTTAAAACGAGCAGGAGCTACCTTCTCTTATGACAAAAAGCTGATTTGCGATATGCTGACAGCTTTCCATCGGAAGAAGCTGATCAAATGAGTGATGGTAAATGGCTTGAATGTCTTTCGCGAAAGATAACGGGTCTTCTGCGTCGTATAAGGCACTGATGACGTCAGCAGGCTCCGTTTCGTAAAAGTCCTCTCCATACTGAAAAGGGTCCCATGCCTTAATGATTTGAATCATCTCTTCTACAGCTTGACTATCTTTCATGGGGATCACCGCTTATAATAAATTTTGTGATGTTTATTTTAGCACAACCAAGAGTGGTTGAAAAACGGCTAGAGGTGGGTTTCATGAATTTCGACGAACAGATCATACGTAAAGGTTCAAAATCAGTCAAATGGGATCAAGCAGAGTCTTTGTTCCTGACAACAGATGCGCTGCCAATGTGGGTAGCAGATATGGATTTTAAAGCGCCCCAAGTCGTGCTTGATGCTTTAAAAGAACGATTAGATCACGGCGTATTCGGCTATGCATTTCAGGATCAGGAAACGCAGCAAACAGTAGCTGACTGGCTCAAAAGAAGACACGGTTGGACGATACAAACAGATGCCGTCACCTTCACACCAGGTATCGTGACAGCACTTAGTTTTGCGGTACAAGCCTTTACAGCTCCGAATGATGAAGTGGTCATTCAGTCACCGGTGTATACGCCCTTCTATCAAATGATTGAAAGAAATGGACGTATCGTCTCAACCAATCCTTTAAAAATAGAAAACAACCGTTACATGATGGATTTTGATGATTTAGAGAAAAAATTAAGCAGACCAGAAGCAAAGCTGATGTTTCTTTGTCATCCGCATAATCCTTCAGGGAGAGCTTGGTCAAAAGAGGAATTAAAGCGTGTAGGAGACCTATGTGTACAGTACGGTGTCACCGTCGTGTCAGATGAAATTCATTCGGATCTGATGCTTTACGGACAGCCGCATGTGCCTTTTGCCAGCCTTTCTGATGAGATAGCTAACATCACGGTAACGTGTATTGCACCGAGTAAAACATTTAATTTAGCTGGTCTTCAGGCATCTGCCATTATCATTTCTGATGAAGAAAAAAGAACCCTTTTCACCAATGAATTGCAAAGAAATGGATTGTCTAAACTGAATGCCTTTGCGATTCCTGCCATGGAGGCGGCCTATCGCCACGGAGATGAGTGGCTTGATTCACTTGTTCTTTACCTCGAAAATAATATGAAGATCGCAATGGATTATATTGATGAATATCTGCCGAGCATGCGTTATATGAAACCAGATGCTTCTTATCTATTATGGCTGGATATTCGTGATTATGAGCTCACTCAAGCAGAATTGAAACGTAATCTGCTGAAAAAGGGCAAGGTCATACTAGAGCTCGGAAACGTATATGGGCACGAAGGAGACGGCTTTATTCGAATGAATCTAGGCTGTCCTGCCGGAACAGTAAAAGAAGGTATGAAGCGCCTTCATCAAGCATTCACTCTATCATCCGAATAAAACCATTTCTATCAAAAGAACATCCTAACGGGTGTTCTTTTTAAAGAAAAAAACCCTCCTATTATCATATCTACTTTGTACATGAAATGATATAATGAGAGGAATTACAATTATTTACGAGGAGAGCATTTAAATGGAAATGTTCAAGGATTTTCTGCTCCATGTATCTTTTATTCTATTTCCAATTTTTTTATATCATGCACTATGGCTAAGCCGGACCCCTGCTCATTTCCCTAAAACGAATAAACTGCTCATCACCATATTTGCATCCATTTCATCAGCACTATGTATTATGTATCCAGTTGGTTCGATTTTAGATTTGCAGACTGGGCTTCAATCGATTCCCCTTGTACTGGCTATTTTATACGGGGGATATACCGCCGGAATCGTCGCTATCTTAGTTAGTTCAACCGTAAAGTTCGTGATGTATGGCTCTTTTTTATGGGTTGGATTGATTGTTGTACCGATTTACTTTTTCATTCCTTTCCTGCTTTACCGGAAATGGCGCCAATATTCTAAGCAGAGAAAGCTGTTATACGGAGTCCTAATTGCGTTATCAAAAGGGATGTTTATTTACATTGGACTGCTTGTGGTCAGCTTAATTGAGTACAGCCCTGCATTCATTATGCAACAAAAGCTGCTCGAATTATTTTTCTCAACTCTTTACTACATATTCTTTCTTGTGCTGAGTATTTATTCCATTGAGTTTGTGAAAGAGAATGCGCAAATGAGAACACAGCTTGTCCAATCAGAGAAACTGACGATTGTGAGTGAACTTGCAGCAAGTGTCGCCCATGAAGTCCGCAATCCACTGACGGTGGTGAGAGGATTTATCCAACTGCTCTTTTCAAGTGACAATACGAAAGAGCCGTCAACCAATAAAGATTATAAAAATCTCGTTTTATCTGAACTTGACCGTGCGCAGGATATTATTACGAGCTATCTTGATATTGCGAAACAAAATTATTATCAAATTGAGTCTCTCAATTTATCTAAATTACTTGAAGAGTGTGCATCGCTGATGACATCCTATGCGAATTTTAAGTCGGTCACGATTCATCAATCGATTGAACCAGACTTATACATACAAGGTGATGAAACGAAAATCAAACAAGTCATGATTAATTTAATCAAAAATGCAATCGAAGCAGCGCCCGAACACGAAGGTAAAATCGAACTATTTGCTTCAAAAGAAAATCATCGAATCTGCCTTTATTTCGTTGATAACGGTGTAGGCATGTCAGAAAGTCAAATGAAAAAGCTTGGTGAACCCTATTACACATTGAAAAATAAAGGAACAGGGCTTGGGTTGACAGTGACATTTTCCATCATTGAAAATCATCATGGAACCATTCGTTTCAAAAGCTCATTGCAGTCTGGTACAACAGTCACCGTGAAGTTTCCTGAAGATACAAGAAGAAAATGATCAATCCATTTTTTTTGTCCTTTTTTCATCGATCTGCTCCTGCTTTTTAGAAGCACGAACGATCAGACGAAAGCAAATAAATGCAGCAGCAAAGAAAAGCACCGTCGTGATTGCCGCAGGGATATACTCCCTTTTATCTTCAGGAAAATACAGTAGAAAGAATATGATGAACGACATGTTCCGCTCTTCCCCCTTTTGCTCGTTTACTTCACTATATTGGCTAAAAGAAAGGAAATACCTTCTTATGCGAAGGAAATGGAGGAATTTCATATGACAGACATTCAGATTGGACAAATCGTGAAAGGTTTTTACAAAACAGGTGTTTACATTGGGGAAGTGACAGCCGTTAAACCATCTACTTATCTCGTTCAAGTAAAAGCGGTTTTAACACACCCCACTCAAGGTGACCTGCATCATCCAAAAGAAGCGGACGTACCTTTTTTTCAGGAAAGACGGGCTTTGGCCTTTAGGGAACAGACGAACATCCCTCATCATATGGTCAAGCCTTATGATGGCGACATCCCTGATTATCAAGTATCACTGAAAGACGCCGTAGACAAATTGAAAAAAGGGCTCAGTTCGGATGATTCCAAGTGGGCTGAAAAATCAAGAGCGTGCCTCTCTTCTCTTGAAAAAGATTATTTTCCAGAAGACGCCCGCTAATCTGCCGAATCAAAAAAGTGAGAGAAGTCAATGAGTTCACCAATTTTGGTTGTTTGCGGATTTTCCACATAGGATCGATCTTTTTCAAAAAGGGTGAACAGCTGATAAGTGGTCATGGCATCATCAAGTGCTTTATGATGCTTACCAGCTCCTTCACTGCCGTACTCCTTAGCTGCTTTCCGAAGTCCTGTGAGTGTTCTATCCCCAAAAAAGGTTTTATATTCAAAAGCCAGATCCCTTTGATTCCCCTTAAAAGGAAAACCAATATGATTGAGCATACAGTTTTGCTTCAGTACCTTCATGTCCATATTTCCCCATGTGATAATCTCACAGTCTTCTCCCCCATCGAGTGACACGAGCTTCTCGATAAACGCCTCAAAAGAAATCCCGCTTTCTACATCCTGCTGCGTAATGCCAAGGAACGATTTACAGCGCTTTGTCAGCTTCGGGAACTTTTTCGGTTTGACATAGCTTGAGAATGTGTCTATGATCGTTTCATTTGATGCTTTGACGACACCGGCTTCAATGATTTCCGGGAAAAAATTTTGCGGATGATATTTCCCATCAGGCATCGTAAATTCAAAATCGACCACAAGCAGCGTCTTCTGTTCCATCAGTCTCACCCCACTTTCTCGTCTGTTTTCCATCCTGCTACTATTATATTAAGACGGACTTTGAAATCACTTCATTTTCGTGAAAATAATGCAGATTCACTATGCCCAACCTATTCATCAGATGAAAGATCGTTTATTTTCCTTTATAATTATTAAGGAACACGAAATAAATAAAGAAGGTGGTCTTTATCACAAACAGGAAGAAAAACTTGTACATCATGTGGTTTGTGAACTTTTTTGTATCTGCCAGCATTACAATGATCGTCCCTTTTTTATCACTTTACATAGAGTCTCTTGATAGCAGTTATTCGAATGAATTTGTTCAAAGATGGAGCGGCTATGTCTTTGGGGTTACGTTTTTAACAGCCTTTCTCATTTCTCCAATTTGGGGACGGATTGGTGACCGGCATGGCTATAAAAAGATTTTGCTCATTAACGGCATTGGGATTGCAACAAGCATTTTATTAATGGGGCTTGTTCAAACCGTTTATCAACTATTTGCGTTAAGGCTTTTCATGGGGCTTGTGACAGGCTTTATTTCGACTTCGATGGCACTGATTTCTGCACAGACCGAAAAGGCAACAGCCGGTAAGACCCTTGGTACAATGCAGATGAGTAATGTCGCCGGAGGGTTATTCGGTCCATTAATGGGTGGATTTATGGCAGACAGTGTCGGATTCATTTATACATTTTTCTTAACAGCCGCTGTCATATATGTGTCAGCGATTGTCATTATCTTCGGTGTGAAAGAACAGCCGATCCGTTCAAAAGAAGCAAAACGGGTTTCTTACTCACGGAAGGACGTCCTTGTCCATATTTTCAAACAGCCTTTACTTGTCGTCACCATGCTTCTCACATTCATTACGCAAGTCGGGAACTTTAGTATTCAGCCGCTTTTAGCCTTGTACATTCATGATTTACACGGCCCAGTCAACCTTGCCTTTTATGCAGGACTGGCGTTTTCTGCAACCGGGCTTGGCAATTTGCTATTTACACGGAAATGGGGAGACCTTGGAGATCGTATTGGTCACGATAAGGTGCTGCTTGCCCTTCTCATCCTCTCCTCCATTTTATTTATCCCGCAAGCGATGGCAGATTCCTACGGGATGTTAGTCATCTTCCGTTTCTTATACGGGATGGCACTAGGTGGCATCATTCCTTGTACGACGGCCTACATTCGCATCAAAGCGCCTGCCTCTATGCAAGGGGAAGTGCTTGGTTACAATGTCAGCTTCCGCTTTCTTGGAAATGTCGTCGGACCCGTCATAGGCGGCATTGTGGCGAGTCATTACGGAATTCCAGCTGTCTTTTATGTTACCGCAGGCATTTTCCTTTTCGGGGCATTATTTTTATGGGCGGTCCGCTCACAATCAAAGACAAAAGAGAGGAGTGTCTGATCCATCATCAGATACTCTTTTCTTCTGTCTAAATGCCTTGTTTACTAGACTTCACGTCTATTCTTTTCTAAAAATAACCTTCTCGTAATCGCAAAAGAATGGTACGATATGGCTAGAAATCCGAAGAAAGTGAGTGACCTCATGTTTCGTGCAATCATTGGATGGTTATTACTTGTTGCCCTCATTCCATTATTTGTTCTGACTTTTTATCTATCAAAGGAAGAAGCCGCAAGTGTAAAACCTGTTAACGAAGTGCTTGATCAAAAAATCAAGCTGGAAAAGGTAGACTTTTCCCAAAACAGTTATATGTATGATCGAGATGGTTCTCTTATCTCTGAGATCGTATCAAACGATGAGAACCGTGTTTTCGTGAAGTACGATAAAATTCCTGATTCCGTCAAGGAGCTGTTCCTCCGATCAGAGGACCGCAACTTTTATGACCATAAAGGCATTGACTTTATGGGCGTGATTCGTGCCCTTGCCGCAAATGTGAAAAACCATGGCATTAGCCAAGGCGCTAGCACCATCACACAACAGTTATCCCGTAATTTATATTTAAGTCATGAACGTTCATTCAGCCGAAAGTTTACAGAACTGCTCTATTCCTATGAGCTCGAGCGAAAATTTACAAAAGAGGAAATTCTCGAAAGCTATTTAAATACGATTTATTTCAGTAACGGGGTTTACGGTGTCGGTTCTGCGGCTAATTACTATTTTGATAAGCCGCTTAGTTCTTTGACGCTTGCACAGATGGCATTTATTTCTGCGATTCCTAACAACCCTACGCTGTATGACCCATTGAAACAATTCAAACATACAAAGAAACGCCAGGAACGGCTGCTTGGTATTTTAGAAAAAGATGGTGTCATTACAAAGAAGCAATACAAAAAAGCAGTGAAAGAAAAAATCAGCTTGTCCTTAAGTGAAAAGAAAAATCTTTACCCTGACTATGTGACATACGCCAATGAAGAATTTACCGATCTGGTGTCTGATCAGGAAGGCTTTACAAAACGATTGAAAAAAGCCAAAACAGCTGGCGCAAAAAAAGCAATTCAAAAAGAATTATCAGAAAAGGTCAGTGCATTGCTTCAAGATGGTGTGAAGATTTATACAGCACTAGACCCTTCCTTACAACAAAGAGCGGTTTATCAGCTCAATGCACAATTGCCTTATCAAGGTGTGGAAGGCGGTTCAGCAGTCATTAACCACCAAACCCATCAAATCGTCGCACTTGCTGGCGGGAAGAATTATAAAAAGTTTGATTTCAACTACGCCTATCAAGCGCAAAGACAACCAGGTTCCGCCATTAAGCCGCTGTTAGATTATGGCCCTTATATTGATCAAACCGGTGCCACGGCATCAAGCAAAATCAGTGCCGGCAAGTTTTGCAGTAGCGGATATTGCCCGCAAAACTATAATCATAAAACGTATGGAACTGTAACACTTGAAACAGCCTTTAAGAACTCTTACAATACACCAGCGATTCGTATGCTTGATACAGTCGGTGTCAAAAAAGGCTTCAGCTATTTAGAAAAGTTTTCATTCGAACATATTGTCGCAGATGATTACCGCCTCCCTTCTGCACTTGGAGGATTTACAAAAGGCTTCTCGCCGCTAGAAATAACCGATGCATATACCGTGTTTGGCAATCAAGGTGCCTATACGCGAAATCACTCCATTACAAAGGTCACAGACTTAAACGGCAAAACCCTTTACAAGTGGAAAGAGTCGCCGAAGCAAATCTATTCTCAGCGTACAAATGAAACAATGCGCAAGCTGCTTGCCTCTGTTGTGAAAAGTGGAACAGGGAAAAAGGCGAATTTCAATTCTCCTTACATTGGGGGAAAAACAGGGACATCCAATGACTACAAAGACATTTGGTTTGTTGGCCTGACAGATCAATACACAATGGGTGTATGGGTAGGAAGAGATAGAGGAACCGTTGAATCTATTTATAGTTCAAGCCCGCACTTACGTATTTGGAAACAAACTATGCAATACGCTAGATAAACAGGAGGTTTGATTGCGATGCATTCAACACAACCCTCTCACTTCATTTTATTTGACGGTGTCTGCAACGTGTGCAGTGGTGCTGTTCAGTTTATCATCAAGCGCGACCCGAATGAGCGGATGATGTTTGCTTCTTTACAATCAGATACAGGGCAGCGTATTTTAAAAGAAAACGGCTTGCCTTTAGATGAGTTCAATTCATTCATTTATATTGAAAATGGGACCCTTTATATGAAGTCAACAGGCATCTTAAAAGCGGCGCGGCATTTAAAAGGGATATACAGATGGAGCTATTTACTCCTCGCGATCCCTCGTCCAATCCGTGACTGGTTTTATCAACTCATTGCAAAGAATCGCTACAAATGGTTTGGTCAAAAAACATCCTGTATGATGCCTACACCTGATATTCAGAAGCGGTTTCTTCCATAAAAAAAGCATCCTCCATCATCGGAGGATGCTTTCTTTCGTCTGATTAAGCTGGCAGACTCGCCATCACACTGTTATAAAGCTTAATAAATAAGTACAAAATGCCGATCAAAAACGTGGCCCAAAACAGCAGATTAAACATCATAAACCCAATTAAATTCAGCATGGAAAGTGATTGATAAATGCGTACCACAACCCAGATAAAATAGACGAGACTTGCTAAAACAAAAAGTCCAACAAGCAAAATGAGCTGCTGCGTCAATAGAAATGCAAGTAAGCTGGCAAACAAATAGACAACCGATGCAATCCGAATTTTCTTTAAGTTCTCCCCTTCAGGGTCCTTTGCAAAAAAGAGCAGTGCCAACTCTAACACCGTATCTGCAATGAGTTTTAAAGCAGATAAAATCATAAAATAAACAAGTGCAAATGCGGCAAATAAAGCAAGACGAATGCCCTGTTCAGAGAAAAATTCCAGCATTCCTTTTAAAATTCCTGCTTGGGTCAAGAAGTCAGTCGTGATACCTACTGTAAAAATAGAAAAGGCAGAGCTGAATAGCAAAATCGAAATCAGCGGAAAATATCCAGTCAAATATGTATTTTTCATAAATAGATCCTTTCTCATAAGCTCATTTTTATTATGGCTCACTTAAAACGGATTGACAAGATGCTTTCCAAGTAAACTGGAATCTAAATCAAATTTGTGATTTTGCACGTACATTCCTTCACAAACTTACATTTTCCCGTTAAAGTATTACTATTACGAAAAAATTGCGCGTTAGGGGTATACTCGTGAAAAAAACTTTAAGACTGCAAACACGGCTCACGATCTTTGTCTGTATTGTTGTCCTGATCTCCCTCTGTATCACATTCTTTACGATCTGGTCAGAAACAGCCAAAAATATTCATCAGCAGGAACGTGATATCGCCCTCTCCACTGCCAAAATGGTCGCAGAGGCTCCGATCACAGCAAAATCATTGGAAAAAGATCAATCATATACAGCACTGCGAAAATATACAACAAGTGTTCAGCGTATTACCAAAACCGAATTCGTTGTCGTCATGGATATGAACGGTATCCGCAAAACACATCCGAATCCGCAAAAGATTGGGAAGCGGTTTGCTGGCGGTGATGAAAAACCGGCATTACAGGGTAAAGAACATATTAGTACCGCATCTGGAACACTTGGCAAGTCCATGCGTGCCTTTGTTCCTGTTTATAACCAAGATGGCAAGCAGCTCGGGGCTGTGGCAGTTGGGATTACATTAAAGGAAATTGATTTAATTATTCATCAAAGCCTGCTCCCGCTCTACTTTGTCACATCGCTAAGCCTTTTATCTGGCATTATCGGTGCACTCATTGTGGCACGTAAAGTAAAGAAGATTATGTTTGGACTAGAGCCAGATGAAATTGCCACATTATTAAAAGAACGAAGCGCTATGCTAGAATCAACAAAAGAAGGCATTCTTGCCGTCGATCAGCACGGTAAAATAAAGCTGGCAAATGCAGAAGCTAAACGTCTTTTTCATAATATGGGCATTATGGTTGACCCTAGAGAACAAGATGTACAGGCCCTTCTTCCTTCAAGCGGCTTAAAGCAAGTAATCGAAACACGGAAACCGCTGCTTGATCGCGATGTCAGAATGAACGGACTGGAGCTGGTCTTTAATGAGGTGCCGATTACGGTAAAAGGGGAAATTGTCGGAGCGATCGCAACCTTCCGTGACAAAACAGAAGTCAAACACCTGGCTGAGCAGCTGAGCGGGGTGAAGATGTATGCCAATGCACTTCGTGCCCAGTCACACGAATTTATGAACAAGCTTCATGTCATTTTAGGATTGGTCCAGCTAAAGAACTATGATGACCTTGGCACCTATATTAAAGATATTGCGATTTATCAGCAGACAGAAACAAATGAAATCATCAACCATGTGAAAAACTCAGTCTTAGCCGGGTTTTTACTAGGAAAACAAAGCTACATCAGAGAACAAGGCGCAGCTTTAGAAGTCAATTGCAGTACACAGGTACCAAACTCGGAGGACCCAGCAGTCACACATGACCTTATTACGGTCATCGGTAATCTGTTAAATAACGCACTCGATGCCGTTTCCCATACAGAGAACAAAAATATCTCCATCTCATTCAGATATGTCCAAGAGCAGCTTCATATTGAAATTACAGACACAGGGGTCGGTCTGACAAAAGAAGAACAGGACATTATGTTTGATCAAGGCTTTTCAACAAAAGGAGAAGACAGAGGATTTGGCCTTTACTTTGTTGACCAAAGCATCAAAAAACTGAACGGACATATGATCGTCACAAGCGAAAAAGGAGAAGGAACGACCTTTAGTCTCCGTATTCCATATAAACAAAAGGAGGATTCACATGATTAATGTGTTGATCGTAGAAGATGACCCAATGGTCGGGGAGCTGAATAAACGCTACTTGACCCAAATAGAAGGATTTGAATTAAAAGGGATTGCCACCTCATTTCAGAAGGCACTAGACATCTTAAAATCAGAAATCATTCACCTTGTATTGCTTGATATTTATATGCCTGGACAAAATGGGCTCGCCCTATTATCAGAAATTCGTGAGAAAAATCATTCCGTTGACGTCATCGTCATTTCAGCTGCAAATGAAGTGGATGTCGTACAGCAAACGATGCGAAACGGAGCTGTCGACTATTTAATCAAACCTTTTGAGTTTGAACGCTTCCAATCAGCACTGGCAGAATATAAAAGAAAACATGCCCTATACCAAACGATGAACAGCATCTCTCAAAATGATTTAGACGCCAAGCTTTTTCATAAAAAAGCAGAGGCGGAAAAAGTCCTGCTGCCAAAAGGCCTGACGAAGAGCACACTCAAACTCATCTGGACAAGCATTCAATCATTCGGTCAGCAGGCTTTCACGACCGAAGACCTAGCCAATCATACTGAAATCTCCCAAGTTTCGATTAGAAAATATTTGAAATTTCTTGAGGATATCGAAGTGGTTGATGTGGAAATGGCATACGGGACAATCGGCCGCCCTGTTTTCCAATATAAACTGAATACAAGCAACATGAATTTGATTCAGCAATATCTTTAATTTGACACATCTGACCTTTCACAAAGGCCAGATGTTTTTTTATGGCATACGATGTCACAAACCCCTTGATATCAGTGGTTCCACTGTAGTAGAGCACATCATAAAAGCGGCATTATATCATATTTGAGCACATAAAAAGACATCGAATTTAGCCTTTTAACATTTTTTTAAAAATAAAACAAATTTCTATTTATTTATTCGATGGGAAATGATAAATTATGATTGATTAGTTCAACGAGATATAAGTCTGATGTCTTACATCTTCTCTCCTGTTTCCATCAATTTCAAAAGAATGCAGGATAAAATACCCTTTTCACAAGGATAGGAGAAGGCAAGAGTCGGTCTTTTTTCGCGAGACTTTTCTGAAACTTTTAAATTTTATAGGGGGTTATGTTTTGAAGAAGCGCAAAATTGGACTTGCATTGTCCTTAGTCGTAGCAGCAGGAACCATCCTTGGAGCATGCGGCAACTCTGGCTCAAACAGCGGTGAAAACAAAAAAGATAAAGATCAATTCACTGTTGCAATGGTAACTGATGTCGGTGGTGTCGATGACAAATCGTTTAACCAATCTGCTTGGGAAGGTTTACAAGCATTTGGGAAAGACAACAATTTAACAAAAGGTAAAAACGGCTTTGATTACTTACAATCAAAAACGGATGCAGATTATCCAACAAATTTAAATACACTTGTTAGACAAAAATTTAACCTGATTTATGGTATCGGCTATAAAATGGAGAGTGCCATTTCTAAAATAGCTGATCAGCGAAAAGATTCCAAATTTGCAATTGTGGATGCAGTTGTTGATAAGAAGAACGTAGCTAGTATTACATTTAACGAAAACGAAGGGTCATTCCTTGTAGGTGTTGCAGCGGCTCTTTCTACAAAATCAAACAAAATTGGTTTTGTTGGCGGCGTTGATTCTGAATTAATCAGAAAATTCGAAGTTGGTTTCCGTGCAGGCGTTGAAGCAGCTAATCCAAAAGCAAAAGTTGAAGTGAAATATGCTGGTGCATTTGATAAAGCAGACATCGGTAAAGCAACAGCTGAAAGTATGTACAAATCTGGCGTTGACATTATTTATCATGCAGCTGGAGGTACTGGAACGGGTGTCTTTACAGAAGCAACCAATTTAAAAAAGGCAGATCCAAATCGAAATGTTTGGGTCATTGGTGTTGATAAAGACCAGTATGACGAAGGTAAAGTACCTGGAACAAAACAAAGTGTCACTCTTACTTCTATGATTAAGAAAGTAGACACAGCGGTACAAGACTTAACAACAAAAGCAAAAGAAGGTAAATTCCCTGGTGGCGAAGTCATCACGTACGGTCTGAAAGAAGGCGGCGTTGACATCTCTCCATCTCAAGAGAATCTTGATAAAGATGTATTGAAGAAAATCGAAGAATGGAAACAAAAAATCATCAAGGGTGAAGTGAAAATCCCTGCAACACGTGATGAACTAAAAGATTTTAAAGCTTAATTTGTGCATCGGGATAAGCGCGTCTTATCCCCTTGCCTCTCCTTTACCTCCTCTTTATCCGTAAAAGGTGGTAAAAGAAAAGCTGCAGCCTTGTTTTGCAGCTTTTCTTTTGCTAGTTTTTATCTTCATCAGCACCCTAAAAAAGGAGCGGTTAAACCTGTGGATTATGTCATTGAAATGTTGAATATACGCAAAGAATTCCCTGGCATTGTAGCAAATGATAACATTACGCTACAGCTAAAAAAGGGCGAAATTCATGCGCTGCTTGGTGAAAACGGCGCTGGAAAATCAACGCTTATGAACGTGCTTTTCGGACTGTATCAGCCTGAAAAAGGTGAAATCAAGGTACACGGAAAAACGGTTACAATCTCAAGTCCAAATGATGCAAGTGATTTAGGCATTGGAATGGTCCATCAGCATTTTATGCTAGTTGATACATTTACTGTGGCTGAAAACATCATTTTAGGAAAAGAGCCAAAGAAATTTGGAAAGATTGACAAAGAACAAGCCATTCAGCAAGTGCAGGAACTTTCTGACCGTTATGGACTGAAAATAGATCCTGCCGCTAAAGTATCTGACATCTCAGTCGGTATGCAGCAGCGAGCAGAAATCTTAAAAACACTATACCGCGGCGCTGACATCTTGATCTTCGACGAACCAACAGCCGTCTTAACACCTCAAGAAATAAAAGAACTCATACAAATTATGAAAAACTTAATCAATGAAGGCAAATCCATTATTTTAATTACCCACAAGCTAAAAGAAATTATGGATGCCTGTCATCGCGTGACCATTATCCGAAAAGGGCAAGGTATTCGTACACTTGATGTGGAACACACAAACAAAGACGAGCTTGCCAGCTTAATGGTCGGCCGCGAAGTCTCATTTAAAACAGACAAAAAAGCAGCCTCCCCTGCTGAAGAAGTCTTGCAAATTCAAGATCTCACTGTCAAAGATACGCGAGGAATTGAAGCCGTGAAACAACTCAATTTATCAGTGAAAGCCGGTGAGATTGTCGGAATTGCGGGTGTAGACGGAAATGGTCAATCTGAATTAATTGAAGCCATTACAGGTCTGAAAAAATCCGAATCTGGCACGATCATGCTAAACGGGAAAGCCATTCAAAATCTCCCGCCTCGTAAGGTCACAGAATCTGGTATCGGACACATTCCTCAAGACCGTCATAAGCACGGACTTGTCCTTGATTTTTCAATTGGAGAAAATATTTCCTTACAAACGTATTATCAGCGTCCATATTCGAAGTTTGGCTTGATGAATATGAAAAATATTTATCAAAAAGCAAAACAAATCATTGCTGAATACGACGTACGGACACCTAGTGAATATACAGAAGCACGTGCGCTATCAGGGGGTAACCAGCAAAAAGCCATTATTGGCCGTGAAGTGGACCGAAATCCTGATTTATTAATTGCCGCACAGCCGACACGCGGACTTGACGTCGGAGCCATTGAGTTTGTTCATAAGCGTCTGATTGAACAAAGGGATGCAGGCAAAGCCGTTCTGCTCATCTCCTTTGAGCTTGATGAAATTATCAATGTCAGTGATAAGATTGCCGTTATTTTCGAAGGCAGCATTATTGCCATTGTTGATCCAAAAGAAACAACAGAGCAAGAACTTGGTCTGTTAATGGCTGGAAGTACGCAACAGGAAGTGGGGAAAGAAGCAAATGTCTAATCGCTTAACAAATCTGCTGATTCCGCTTATAGCCATTGTACTTGGTCTTTTCGTTGGGGCCATCATTATGCTGGCAAGCGGTTATAGTGTCATCGAAGGTTATAGCGCCCTTTGGAATGGCGTATTCGGTGAAACGTATTATATGGGAGAAACCATCCGACAAGTCACGCCTTATATTTTATCAGGACTTGCTGTTGCCTTTGCATTTCGGACAGGCCTCTTTAATATCGGGGTAGAAGGTCAACTTCTCATTGGCTGGATTGCATCTGTATGGATAGGAACAACCGTCCATGCACCTGCGTATATCCACCTGCCTCTTGCACTGATCACTGCAGCTGCTGCTGGTGCATTATGGGGCTTTATTCCTGGGTTTTTAAAAGCACGTTTTTATGTTCATGAAGTGATTGTCACTATTATGATGAACTACATTGCACTTCATGTGACTAATTTTATTATTACAAATGTTCTTACAGATCATAAAGATAAAACAGATAATATTAATTCGACTGCCTCATTACACTCTGATTTTTTTGAAAAAATCACTGATTTTTCAAGCATGCATAACGGAATCATTGTAGCTGTCCTATCTGCCGTTATTATGTGGATCATTATCCAAAAAACCTCTAAAGGGTTTGAATTGCGTGCTGTTGGTATGAATCAACACGCATCCCAATATGCTGGAATGAATGTGAGAAAAAACATTATATATTCCATGCTCATTTCTGGTGCCTTTGCAGGGCTTGCAGGTGCGATGGAAGGGCTCGGAACCTTTGAATATGCATCAATAAAAGATGCCTTCACTGGCGTTGGTTTTGATGGAATCGCTGTTGCCTTATTAGGCGGAAATACAGCTATTGGTGTCGTCTTAGCGGCATTATTGCTTGGTGGATTGAAAGTCGGTGCTTTAAACATGCCGCTTGAATCTGGCGTACCGACTGAGGTCGTTGATATTGTGATTGCGATCATTATTCTTTTCGTTGCCTCAAGCTATATCATCCGTCTTGTCATTCAACAATTGAAGAAAAAGGGGGGAAAATAAGTGGGATTTCTGCAAATTCTTGAAATCATCGTCCCGGCTACACTTGTATATGCTGCACCACTTATTTTAACCGCTCTTGGAGGCGTCTTTTCAGAAAGATCAGGTGTCGTCAATATCGGTCTTGAAGGTTTGATGGTCGTCGGAGCATTTTCTAGTATTATCTTTAACTTAATGTTTGCTGATACGTTTGGTGCCTTGACCCCGTGGCTCGGTCTTCTTGTTGGTATGGCCATTGGCGGCGTGTTCTCACTCATTCACGCTGTTGCCACTATTACGTTCAGAGCAGATCAAACGGTCAGTGGTGTTGCGATTAACATGCTTGCCCTTGGTGCTACGCTGTTTGTTGTCAAACTGATTTATGGCAAAGCACAAACGGATAAAATTACAGAACCTTTCTATAAAGGAGATATTCCCCTTTTAAGTGACATTCCGATCATTGGTGATATTTTCTTTAAAGATGTGTATTATACGTCCATTCTCGCATTAGTTCTTGCGGTTGTCGCTTGGTTTGTTTTATTTAAAATGCCGTTTGGCTTGCGACTTCGTGCAGTCGGAGAGCATCCAATGGCAGCTGATACAATGGGAATCAAGGTATACCGGATGCGCTATATCGGCGTCTTCATTAGTGGTCTATTTGGCGGTCTTGGCGGAGCTGTGTATGCATCGACCATCGCTCTTGATTTCTCACACGCCACCATTACAGGACAAGGCTTCATTGCGCTAGCCGCCCTTGTTTTCGGGAAATGGCACCCATTTGGCGCTATGGGCGCTGCTTTATTCTTTGGATTTGCACAAAGCTTAAGCATCATTGGCTCTCTGCTTCCGCTGTTTCAAGATATCCCGAACGTGTACATGCTCATTGCACCATATGTGCTGACGATCCTAGCTCTTACTGGCTTCATTGGACGAGCAGACGCACCAAAAGCACTTGGTACCCCTTATTTAAAAGGAAAACGATAAATAAATACCATGTATGATCAATCCCCTGAAGGACAAACTATCTTCAGGGGATTTTTGTATGATAAAAACGACAAAACCCCCGTTTATTTTACTTTTATTACACTTAATTTAGTTTAATAAATAGATGAGTGTCACAGAATCTTCTACAATTGAGACAAATAGCATTTGGGGGTGTTTATGTGGCTAATACACAACAATTGAAATCGATTACAAACGATTCTGACAATAATAAAAGCGTTTTCCGAAAAATTCTTTCTTGGAAAATTGGTGTTATTGATCTACCTGTGTATATAGTGCTTGCAGCGATTATTTTAACTGCCGCTTATTTTAATAAAATTCCAGCAAATATGCTTGGTGGTTTCGCTGTTATTATGATTTTGGGGATTTTCCTAGGAGATGTAGGACAACGTATTCCAATCTTAAAAGATATTGGTGGACCGGCGATTCTTTCTTTATTCGTACCATCGTTCCTGGTCTTTTTTCATGTTCTGAATCCAAACTCGTTGGAAGCGGTTACGTCTCTGATGAAAACGTCGAACTTCCTATACTTCTATATATCTGCTCTTGTAGTAGGTAGTATTCTTGGAATGCAACGAACTGTTTTAGTGCAAGGCCTTATTCGTATGTTTGTTCCTCTTGTTGCAGGTACAATTACAGCTGTAGCTGCTGGAATTCTAGTGGGTCTTCTAGTTGGTTACACACCGCATCATTCGTTCTTCTTTATCATTGTACCGATTATTGCCGGTGGTGTCGGTGAAGGGATATTGCCATTATCAATTGCTTATTCACAAATTCTTGGTGTATCAGCAGAGTCATTAATTTCTCAATTGATTCCGGCTGCTGTCATTGGGAACGTCATTGCCATCATTTGTGCTGGCGCAATGAAAAAGCTTGGTGAAAAACGTCCTGAACTAAACGGGAATGGACGACTTGTTAAATCAAAAGAAGCAAATGAAATCTTTGAACAGCCTGACATGGATACTAAAGTTGACTTCAGCTTAATGGGTGCAGGTGTACTTGTTGCTTGTACAACCTTTATCTTTGGCGGCTTATTAGAAAGTTTTGTTCATATTCCAGGTCCAATCTTAATGATTGTTCTTGCTGCATTAATCAAATACTTAAACGTGATGCCTCAGCATTTGCAAAACGGCTCACAGCAGTTCTACAAGTTTGTATCGAAAAGCTTTACATGGCCTCTAATGGTTGGTTTAGGAATTCTATACATTCCACTTGATGATGTGGCCACTGTTATTTCGATTCCTTTCGTATGTGTATGTATTGCTGTTGTTCTAGGCATGGTTGGTTCTGGTTACTTTGTTGGTAAATTCATGAACATGTATCCAGTTGAATCTGCCATTGTGACTGGTTGTCACAGTGGATTAGGCGGTACTGGTGATGTTGCGATTCTTTCAGCTTCTGGAAGAATGGGCCTTATGCCTTTCGCTCAAGTCTCTACACGTCTTGGCGGAGCAGCAACCGTTATTTGCGCAACAATCTTACTTAGAATGTTTACTTAAAAAAGAAACAAAAAGCATGTCCTTTTCGTAAGGGACATGCTCAGATAATTGACAAAGGGCTAAAATGTACTTTATTTTAGCCCTTTGTCTTCTTTTCAGCGTGATAGAAAACCTTTGCAGTCTAGGAAGAACCTGACATTCGTGAGCACCGGAGCGCAGGACTGACAAAGAATGCGAGGGTTTGTCTACACGCTGAGCATGTCCTTTTCGTAAGGGACATGCTTTTTTTATATTTCTTTTCTCCCATACATCCTCATTCATCAGCTAATACAATTCGTATATACTCCCGAGGCTGAAAAGGATACTGTTTCGCCTGCGGATAGGTCATATGGAGGAGTTGTTCAGAAAATAGCGGCCATTCACTCCCGGCCTGCCACCTTTTTTGATCATTTCGTTCAATCAAGAATGCTCCTCCTAAAATCGTGCAGAATATGCTTAAGCTGATGGCGATCTTTCGTTTCATTTGATCAGCTCCTTTAAGAAAAGCATGTACGAAATACAAAACAATATACAACGAGTTTCATTTTTGATAAAATATTTTTTGTGGTCAAAAGAACTCAAAACAAATTCAATTTGTCGTAAATCAGTTCAAACCAATGCACTATGTCTGTATTTACGCTATAATTTTAATTACCAGTTCTTTAGAACGTGAATTTATATTGATCAAAGGAGGTTCATTTTCTTGCAGCTTATTCACTTCGCCATCCTATCACCTTTTTTACTTGCCTTTGTCGTCCCTTTTCTTTTTAAATACGTAAGGCGTATACATACAGGATGGTTTGTTCTCATCTTGCCTATTCTTTTATTTACCTATTTCATCCAAATGCTCCAGATCACCTCGAATGGACGAACGTTGTTCTCACAAGCTGAATGGATTCCCTCTCTAGGGATGAATTTCACTGTATATGTAGATGGTCTCAGCCTGTTATTTGCTTTACTCATCACAGGTATTGGTGCACTTGTGGTACTGTACAGTATTTTCTACTTATCAAAGGAAAAAGAACAGCTTGGCTCTTTCTATACGTATTTATTAATGTTTATGACCGCTATGCTCGGTGTTGTCCTCTCTGATAACATGGTCGTACTTTATTTGTTCTGGGAGCTAACAAGTATCTCTTCCTTCCTCTTAATTGGGTATTGGTATAAGCGTGAGCGTTCTCGTTACGGAGCAACCAAATCACTGCTTATTACTGTGTTTGGCGGATTAGCTATGCTTGGCGGCTTCATCCTCATTTACCTGATCACTGATTCATTCAGTATTCGCGAAGCAGTCAATCAGCTTCAGCTCATTATGGCATCACCTTATTTCATCCCTGCGATGGTTCTCATTTTACTAGGGGCCTTCACGAAATCAGCGCAGTTCCCATTTTATATTTGGCTGCCTGATGCTATGGAAGCACCAACCCCTGTAAGCAGTTATCTGCATTCTGCTACTATGGTCAAAGCCGGTATTTATCTGGTTGCCCGCTTTAGTCCGATTTTTGCTATATCAGAGGTGTGGTTTTGGACCATTTCGATTGTCGGACTTATCACACTATTCTGGGGATCTTTCCACGCCGTTCGGCAAAATGATTTGAAAGCCATTCTGGCCTTCTCGACAGTGAGTCAACTCGGTATGATTATGCTCATGCTAGGAGTAGGCGCAGCTGCCATTCATGAAAACAACCCTGCCTTTTTTGGCGCAGCCGTTCTTGCTGCTATTTTTCATCTCATTAACCACGCGACTTTTAAAGGAAGTCTCTTTATGGCAGCAGGGATTATCGATCACGAAACAGGTACACGTGATATTCGCAAATTAGGTGGATTAATGACCATTATGCCAATTACCTTTACAATTACGTTAATTGGTACATTCTCGATGGCTGGACTCCCGCCTTTTAATGGATTTTTAAGTAAAGAGCTATTTTTCACAAGTATGATTCGGATTTCTGATATCAGCTTTACGGATGTTTCAACATGGGGGGCTGTCTTCCCTGCTATCGCTTGGCTCGCTAGTGTGTTTACGTTCATCTACAGTATGATGATCGTCTTCAAAACATTTAGAGGCCGTCTGAATGTCGACCAATTGGAGAAAAAACCGCATGAAGCACCGATTGGTATGCTGATCCCGCCAATTATTTTAGCTGCACTTGTGGTCACGTTTTTCTTTTTCCCTAATATTCTTGCCTATTCTGTCATTGAACCTGCCATTCAAGCGATCATTCCTGAAGCCATTCAAACAGGAAGCCGCTTTGCCGTAAAAATTGAAGCGTGGCATGGATTCCAGCCAGAGCTTTACATGACAATTGGTGTAGTTGCGCTCGGTACCATTGGCTATTTAACGCTGTCAAAATGGCGCCCAATGTACAACATATTTAAAGAAAAATGGTCATTTAACGCTTTGTATGATCGGTCGCTTATAGGTGTAGAAAAAGGGTCATACCGCCTAACAAACAGCTATATGACAGGATTCCTTCGTGACTATCTTGTCTATGTATTTGGTTTTATGATTATCGTGCTGGGCAGCGTGATGTTCTACAAGCAAGCCTTCTCATTTCAAACTGAGCACGCTGCATCAATCGGCACGTACGAAGCCATCCTTTCACTTGTGATGGTCGCAGCGACAGTCACGACTGTATTTGCTCGTTCACGCTTAACAGCTATTATTGCGCTAGGTGTTATGGGCTACACGCTGTCATTGTTCTTCGTGATTTTCAGAGCACCTGACCTTGCGCTGACACAGCTCATTATTGAAACCATTTCTGTCGCGCTGTTTTTACTTTGCTTCTATCATTTGCCAAAGCTGAGTCTGAAGCAAAAAACACGAAGATTTAAATTAACAAATTTGATCATCTCATTAGGTGTTGGAGTCGTTGTCACCTGTCTTGCTTTCGCTTCCACAAGCCAGCAGTCTCTTGACACGATTTCCACGTACTTCATTGAAAACAGCTACAAACTGGCTGGCGGAGACAATATTGTCAATGTCATTCTTGTCGATTTCAGGGGCTTTGATACACTCTTTGAGATTACAGTGCTGGCCATTGCGGCACTCGGTATTTATGGATTATTGAAGGTAAAAGCACAAGGAAAACGGAAGAGAGGCGTACGGCGATGAGAAAGATTGATACGAATGATATGCTCTTACAAGTCACTACTAAAATTACAGCATTCATCATCTTGCTTTTCTCACTTCACCTATTTCTTGCAGGACATAACAATCCTGGCGGAGGATTCATTGGCGGTTTGATGAGTGCTGGTGCTGTCGTCCTTCTGCTTTTAGCCTATGACCTTAAAACAGTCAGACGCATTTTACCATTTGACTTTATTTATGTGGCTGGTGTCGGTTTGCTCGTTGCCATCCTAACAGGTATGGGATCTTTTCTGTTCGGAGCACCTTTCCTATCCCATGCATTTGATTATTTCCAACTGCCGTTTCTAGGGAAAACAGAACTGGCGACAGCGGTCCTGTTTGATATCGGTGTGTATTTAGTTGTTGTTGGTGTCACCATGACCATTATTCAAACGATTGGAGAGAAGGAATAATGGAATTTCTAATGTCTATTATCGTCGGAATCATTTTTATGGCAGCGACCTATTTAATGCTTTCAAAAAGCCTTCTGCGGGTCATCGTCGGTACTGCCGTTTTAAGTCACGGCGTCCATTTGCTTCTATTAACAATGGGCGGCTTAAAAAAGGGAGCACCTCCTATTTTGAAAGAGGGGCTCACATCCTATGTAGATCCATTGCCACAAGCATTAATTTTAACAGCCATTGTCATTGCTTTTGGTGTAACATCCTTTTTGCTCGTGATGGCCTTCCGTGCCTTCCAAGAGCTGAGAACAGATGACATGGATCAAATGAGAGGAAATGATCAGCATGAATAATCTCGTGATCCTGCCTATATTAATACCATTACTAGCTGCTACATTATTGATTTTTATGAATAAAAACACCATGCTGTCGAGAGGCTTTAGTGTGTTTGCATCTCTTTTAGCCATTATCTGTAATGTCTATTTGGTCCAAACGATTTTCACAAACGGCATACAAACCCTTTACCTAGGCGGCTGGAAAGCACCGTTTGGCATTGCCCTTGTGGCCGATCAGTTTGCTGCACTTCTTGTTTTGACCGCTTCCATTGTTGGACTTGTCACGGTTCTTTTTTCCTTTCAAACGATTGGGAAAGAAAGAGAGCGGCTGTTCTATTATTCTGGTGTCCAATTCTTGTTAGCTGGCGTCAGTGGTGCCTTTTTAACGGGAGATATTTTCAACCTGTTTGTCTTCTTTGAATTGTTGCTGATGGCATCTTATATGCTCATTGTTCTGGGTGGTTCAAAGCCTCAGCTTCGTGAATCACTGAAATACATTGTGTTTAATATTATCTCATCGGCATTATTTATTGTTGGCGTAGCGTGTTTATATGCAGTCACAGGCACACTGAACATGGCTGATTTAAGTGTGAAAATAGCTGAATCTGGGCAAACAGGGTTAATCACCGTGATTGCCATTCTGTTCCTGATTGTATTTGGCTTAAAAGCTGGGGTCTTCCCGCTTTATTTCTGGCTGCCAGGTTCTTATCATGCACCGCCGGCAGCGATTTCAGCTTTGTTTGGCGCACTGCTGACAAAGGTCGGGCTATATGCGATTGCCAGAGTCTTTACGCTCATCTTTATACATGATACAGGTTTTACACATACAATTATGGCTTGGCTAGCCGCTCTAACGGTTATATTCGGTGTCATTGGCTCTATCGCCTATTCTGATGTGCAAAAAATTGTGATTTATAACATTGTCACAGCTGTTGGTGTCATTTTGTTTGGGATTGCGGCCAATACACCGGCATCACTTCAAGGCGCCATTTATTACCTCATTCACGATATGGTGATCAAAGGAGCTCTATTTATGCTCGCAGGGGCACTGTTTGTGTATGCTGGAACCAATCATCTGAAAAAAATGGGTGGGCTGATTCAATCCCAGCCTCTACTCGGCTGGATGTTCTTCATATCGGCTTTATCACTTGCGGGTATTCCTCCGCTTAGTGGATTTGTTGGCAAGCTGAAAATTGTTGAAGGTGGGTTTTCTGCTGGGTACATGACGTTCTCTATCCTTATTTTACTGTCCAGTCTTCTTGTCCTTTATTCTGTTATGAGGATTTTCATGCTCGCGTTTTGGGGAGAGGATCAGGATATGCGAAGAAGAAAGCCATCCATTAGAGGAATGGTGTATCCTGGGGTACTGCTTGTTATCTTATCGCTTGCGATTGGATTAGGCACAGAATTCATTGCACCTTATATCAATCAAGCTGCGGAAATGCTTTCAACACCAGAAAAATATATTCAAGCTGTGCTGAAGGAGTAGATGAACATGGCCTTTCAAATATTATTAAACGCTCTCCTCGCCTTTACATGGATGTTTATGAATGATACATACAGAGCTGCAGACTTTGTATCAGGCTTTGCACTAGGGATGATCGCCATTTTTATGCTACGGCGATTCTTCCCGCAACGTTTTTACGGTTATGCCCTTTATGCGATTTTCAAGCTCGTCATCATTTTTATCAGAGAGCTGCTTCTTGCCAATTTGAGTGTACTCAAGACGGTGTTATCTCCAAAGCTGAAAATCAAGCCTGGTATTTTCGCCTTTCGTACAGATTTAAAAACAGATTGGGAAATCACCATACTGGCCAATATGATTACATTAACACCTGGTACACTGGTCATCGATATTTCGGATGATCGTTCGATTTTATATATTCATGCGATGGATATTGAAGATGCTGAAAAAGCCATCCACGATATTCGGGTATCATTTGAAAAAGCGATTCAGGAGGTGAGCGGTAAGTAATGGAACTGATCTTGCAAATGTCACTTGGAATTCTTGCGCTGTCTACTTTGCTTTTTGTCATACGGGTCATCAAAGGACCTTCTATCCCTGATCGCGTTAGTGCGCTTGATGCGATAGGAATCAATTTAATTGGGATGACAGCCATCGTGTCTATCTTACTGAAAACCACTACGTTCTTTGAAATTATTTTACTGCTCGGTATTCTTGCCTTTATCGGCACTGTCGCTTTTTCCAAATTCCTTGAGAAAGGGGAAGTGATTGAAAATGATCGTCATCGCTAAAGCGATCGTGATTTTCTTTATTCTGCTTGGCGCCATCCTCTGTTTGATTTCAGCCATTGGTGTCCTTCGCCTGCCGGATGTTTACACACGTATGCATGCTGCATCAAAAGCATCGACACTTGGTGTTGTTCTCATTTTAGTTGGTGTATTCTTTCATGAATGGTTTCTTGCAGGGATCATCTCTGCGAAAATCCTGCTTGGGATTGTCTTTATCTTTCTGACCGCACCAGTCGGCGCTCATTTGATCGGAAGAGCCGCTTATAACACTGGTGTGAAAATGGACAAACGAAGTGTCCAAGATGATTATGGCGGTTTCCGTAACTTCGTCATTAAACGAAAAGAAGACTCTTATTTATAAATGAAGAACCTGATATTCAGGTCCTATTCACTTTACCTGCATGTTCATAAAAGGGTATTAAAAAAAGCTTCCGCTGCACCGGGAGCTTTTTTATATGCGATCAATGACAGCGAGTGTACATCTTGACGTACAGATATGACGGTCTCGATCATCTTTTATATCGATTTGGAATACCATTGTACGCCGTCCAACATGTACAGGAACAGCTGTAGCTGTCACCACTCCATCACGTACAGATTTTAAATGATTGGCATTGATTTCAATACCTGAACAAACCTGCTTCGTTAAATCCAAATGAGCAGCGGCACCCATGCTTGCCACTGTTTCTGCTAGAGCAGCTGATGCTCCTCCGTGCAGTAATCCAAATGGCTGTTTTGTTCGGTGATCGACTGGCATTGTCGCCACGCATCGTGACGTATTGCATTCCACAATCTCAATCCCCAGTGCCTCAAGCAGTGTATTTGAACCACTCACATCCATCAAGGCCCTCTCCCTTCACACGTTTACAGCACACTTTCCGATTTTGCAATTAACACCGCTTCTGTTCGAGATCCAACATTCAGCTTATTAAAGATGGAGGTCAAACTGTATTCAATCGAGCGTTTGCTCAAATGAAGCACATCGGCGATCTCTTGGTTTGTGTACCCTTTTTCCACTTCTCTTAAGATTAAACATTCACGCTCTGTTAGCAGCTCATGATCCGTCTGCTGCGCCTGTTCTGGCTTCTCTTGCTGCTGTGAAATTAATTTCTTTAAATAGGATAGCTGAATGACAACTTCTCCTTGCAATGTGCGGTGTATGTATTCAATGATTTTGTCTTTTGTCTCTGTTTTACTTATTGCACCATGCAATCCAGCTCGAATGGCCTCTTCGAAATAATCATCTACTTCATATCCTGTATAAATGATAATTTTCACTTGTTGATTCGTTTCTAGAATTTGTTTGGCAATGTCCATTCCATTGATATCCCCGAGATTTAAATCCATCAAGATCACATCATAGATGGAAAAGTCATGCGTCTTTAAAAAGGCGCCTTCTGCATCAGGACTTAAACAATCGACTGATAGCTGCTGATCTGATTCTAATATGCTTTTTGTCCCTTCCATGACAGCCGGATGATCATCAATGACCAATATCTTCTTCATGTCTTCCTCCCTTTAAATCACTCACTTCCATTTTATATAAAAGACTTGGCAGATGCCAAGTCTTATTCCTTAAGAAATCGTTACAATTCCATTTCAATTTTCACCTTGAGCCCTTTTTCAGGTGCTGTGTGAATTTGAAGCTTTCCATTTAGAGCTTTGACTCGTTCCCTTATGCCAGAAAGACCCATGCTCATCGTGTGCTGATCAAGCTGGCTTGCATCAAATCCGACTCCATCGTCCTCATAATGGAGAACAACTTGATCTTTAATACAAATGAGCATCACTAAGACTTGGCTGGCCTTAGAATGCTTCAACGCATTGGATAGCAGCTCCTGCACTATCCGGTAAATATTCAGCTGTGAGTCAATATCAATGTCCAATTCTTTATCAAAGCGGGTTGTATTCAGCCTAATATGAAATGGCGCTTCCTCTTGAATTTGCGAAGTCAGCTTCGAAATTGCCTTCACTAACCCCAAATCATAGAGGAGCTGCGGCCGAAGTTCATGACATGTTTCTCTCGTAGTTTGAATCACCTTAGACATTTGTTCATTCCATGAGATCAATGAATTTTCAATAGATGTTGGGCATTGGTTGTTTTGGAAATTGGTTAAGAACATCTCGGACTGTCTCTTCAGTGAAATCAAATCCTGCAGCACAGAATCATGAAGATCCCTCGCTAAATCTGAGCGCTGCTTCTCTTCCATGGCGAACATGACTTTCTTCAGCCAGGCGGGATTGGCTTCCCGCTGTTTCAAATCCTCAAGATGCTCCATCAATTCTTCAATCTTGACGACATTTTCTAAACTGACACTTGTGTAAAATGCCAATGTTTTCAGCCATGAAATTTCATCGCGGGTTAGCTTAGGTGTCCGTAAATTAGATAAACAGCAAATCACAAACGAGTGACCGCCCCGCTCACCAATTTTCATCATGAATCCTTTATCCAACCCGATGATTTTACCAACTTCACCTAAAATATCTTGAAATTGATCTACATACTCTTTCCATAGCTGGCTTTCTTCTATTGATTCATCAATTTCAACAATTTGTCCATCTGCCTTCACTTCAAGCACAAAGGCTTTGTTCACAACAAGTACTTCTAAGATGGTGTATTTTAAATGATACAATACTTGATGAAGTGATGACGCCTCACGAATAAGCTGTGTAAATTTAAAAACGCTGTCCTGATAATTATGCTTTTCCGAAAAACGCTTCAGGCGAAAACGGAAATCGATGATTTCTTTGAAGTAGAAGACGGTGAGCATAAGAATGTACGTGATAATCGTAAATTTCACTGTATAGAAATTTGCATTTGGCTTTTGAATAAAATCAAAAATAACAACCACTAGTATTGTTGGTGTAATCGCTAAAAAGCCGTAGTATTTAATCCTCCCCATAAAGAAATCAACATTATACAGTTTATTTGACATAAATTGGTATACTAAGAAAAAAGGAATTAAAAGAACAAACGATGCAACAACATAAGGTGAAATAAAATATATACCAAAAAAATAAGGAATGATAAAAAATAGCATGAATGGACTGAATGCTGAGATTAAAATGAGTGCAAATGCTCGAAGTACATTGCTGACTTCATTGTCTTTCAATTTTTTAGCAGCCCTTATAGTGATAATAATCGAAAGGAAAGCCAGAACAAAAAATGAAAGTAAATTGACATATGCTAATAGATCTACTGGTCCTGCTTTATTTTTATAGAATAAAACTAATAAAACGTTAGTAACTGGAACTAGATACAAATAAAAAAGAACTCGACGACGAATAATCTCTGTTCCTAATTCTTTTAAATATTGATACATAAAGTGCATATATAGTGGAGGTACAATATTCATTGTAACGATTACAAGAATACGACTGATAGCCTCTCCTTTTCCAGAACCACCAGAACTTACATAACCTATAGACACCGCCAAAAGAAATAAAGCTAAAATATATGCTGACTCTTTTTGGTTTGCTTTATTCATTTTTAAAATCATAAATATACAAAATAGACAGATGGAATAAAGAATGACTGGTATTAGATAAATAAACAGATTCGCTTGACTCAATAACCTTACATTCTCTAAATCAATTTTATCACCATGTCTATCAACGACTAAACTTTTAACATTAGCTAAAAAACCTCTTTTAACTTCTTCAACTGGTTTGTTATTCCCATTCACTTCAAGTATGATATCGCCTTTCCTAACTCCAGCTAGATAGCTATCTGTAAAATTATCGACATCCACTACCTCAAGTTGACCGTGACTATTTTCCTTAACAGCTGCTCCAACAAAAATATTAAATACGTTGATATAAGAGATGTAAATCACATAGATGAAGCTAAGGATAACTAATATAACTGTTAACTTAGAGTAAAACTTTCTCATAATATTTATCTACTCAAGCAGTTGCCCATATGATTGCTTTAATAACGTCTTCTTTCTGGAATCCGTCAACAATAATACTTGCAGTTTCTTGATCAACGTGAAGCAATGATGCGTTCCCATTAACGATTTGATTTAATGTTGAAGGATTCTCCACTAAATAACTAACCAATTCCTGAATTTTCATCTTCTCCATCTCCATTTAAAAAAAGTATCAGTTTTTTCTTTTTTGAAGCCTCTAAATGTAGTTTCTTGAATGCTTCTTTAAACTTATTTCTGAGAAGGTTTCTCATAATAAATACATATTGTTGAGCACCAGATTTTTTTAATTTATCCTTTAATTCTTCAGAGCCGGCACTCTTATCCTTTGATTGAAAATAACTGAGCAAGTCTGAACTAGATGGATTAAACTCATTTTTCAAGTAAACTAGCGGTAATGTTTGCATTCTTTTAAAGTCAATATTATCTTTATTAAAAAGACCTAGATAGTCATTTTCAAGCTGTTCCGCCATTCCTAGGTAATAAGCATATTCTTCTACCTTCTTTTCAAAAGAACCTGTTGCCAAAACAACACCTAACACACAAGGTAATACAAACAGTGACCCTGCTTTTAACTTCATGATATTTAAACAATCCTGCTCATTCTCTGGCTCCAGTGTCATATCTATATGCTGCCCTTGCATTGACTGAATGGAATAAGAATATACATTGTTTAAAAGCTTCGCTCCATGATCAAGCTTTGAAAACACATCAAAACTCAATGCAAAGAGAACATTCGCCGCATTAATCGCAATTCCGCTCTGACATTTCATCCAAGGATACGAATCATTATCCTGATCTTCAATATCATCTAATATATCGGCAGATAAGATGAGAAGTTCAATCCCTGCTGCCAGTTTTGTAATCGCTTGCTTGTCTTGTCCGCCAAATGCCTCATAATGTTGGTAAGCCAATTGCCCAAAAGGAAATTCATTCTTTATATCTGTAAATTCGAGAAGCAGCTTTTGTAAATCATTTTGCCTGACTGCATGTTGAATAAAATCAGACATTTTCTGCTTGATTTTTGTATTCTCTAGATAGTTTAGCATACTCGATCTTGATCCTCACCCTCTCGCCTCTTATTTTACTAAAAAGAAATAAGCAAATGTCCACTGACATCACTATTTAACAATTATATAATAATATATCCTTTTTTTGTATGTATTTGGATAAAAAAAAGACTTGATGGTTATCAAGTCTTTAAGAAATTTTCACATATTCATATTTGTCGTATTGATCAATGCTTTTGTTAATGTTATGAAGAGAAGCCGTTGTTTCTCTAATTTCGTTTTCAAGTTTCCATAATAGTTGTTTAAGTTCTTCGATTTCATACTTTTCCATCGATTCCACTCTCCTTTTTTGGAAGATCAATGTATTTGTGTATGTTGATTGGGTCATAAGTATTTGATCTGTTACTAACAGTGTAAATGCTATTGAGTATTTTTTCACCGAAAAGTATGCACAAAATGTGTGCGTGATACCGCAAAATTCAATAGGTCTTTTTTCATCATTTTCAGACTTTTCAAATGATACTTTTATCTCAATTTCAAAGGAAATACGTCATTTTTGCGACATGAACAGGCATCATTCGTCACAATTCTCATGATGCAGAACGTACGATCCCCTCTGTTTCCTCGGTTTTTCATGTTATAGGTCAGACGACAGGCTCTACTGTAGACACCGCAATTTTTTGGCGACATTCACCGAAATTGACCGCAAAAGTACCTATTTTTATGATGAATATGCAAAGGTAGAAAGATCATTTTGATTCTTTATTCGGATTTTCTTCATACATTTAGAACAGATATCCGTCCAAATTCACTTCAATGAGAGAAGAGGTGACCATGTGTTTTACTATGTTCCTTATCCGCCTTTGCAGGTTCCCGCAATAGGGAACGCATACCCGCGAACACCTATGACTTTTCCTCCAGTAGATGCTCATGCGTTTCAAAAGGCTGCAAAGGAATCAACCCGTCTCGTGGCTGATGCATCCCTCATTACACAGCAGATTTCCGGTTCGCTTTCGTTTGGACAGCGAATCATGGAAGCTGCTGAACGTGCTGACACCGCAAGTGTGATTCGAATGCTGAAGCAGATTGGGGTGAAAAGCAATATCGATATCCGCTTTAGTCCAGAAGGCATCCGTATCTACTTATCCCTCACTTCCAGCAGGCTTTTTCTACTTTTACAGTGGGGATAACAAAGAAAGAAGCCGCTCTAGTGTGAGCGGCTTTTCTTAAGATTCAAACATTTTATGACACCATTCAATGGCTTCTATATAACAGCCGTAGGCTTCCTGCTTAGGGAGACTTCCACCTAACATCTCATCATCCCATTCATTTCGTTCAATACGTTTGGCAACGTCTAACACAAGGAAATAGTCATTTTCATAGCCAAGCAGTGCCTCACCTACTTCATCCGAAAGAGGCAGTTCTTTCACAAGTTCAGTAATGTCCGCCCTGACAAGCGTATCAATGAGTGAAAACATACCTGTTAGCATATAAGAAGCGGGATGCTCTCGTTCAGTCCGACTAGCAATGAGTTCACACGTTTTGGCACGAATGAACGACATTTTGATGATTTCCTTTTGGCTTGAGTTGGCTTGGACATTCAGTTCTTTAAATGAAAGGATAAAGATCCATCGCCGTATTTCATTAAACCCAAGCAGGATAATCGCCTGACGAATACTCTTGATTTGATAAAGACGTCTCATGCCACCAGAATTCAGCATTTTTAATAATTGATATGAAAGGGAAAGATCACTTTCTATAAAGTGCGTCACGGTCTGAATATTCGGCTGCTCCTTGCTCAGCTCATTCAATAGCTGATGGTATGCGTGGAAGCTAGTCGATAAGGCTCGTCCCGAAATGACGTGCGGCTCACTAAAGAAATATCCTTGAAACAAATGGAAGCCAGCTTCTAACGCTTCTTCATATTCTTTTCGCGTTTCTACCTTTTCAGCAAGGAATCGAAGTCGATACTTTTTATATGTATGTAAAATGTCTCTTCGTTCTTCACATGTTGTTTTCAGAAAATCAATTTTCAAAATATCAATGCAATAGAGGAGTTCATCAAGTAACTTGTCATGAAAATGTATTCCGCTCAGAAAGAAATCATCGAGCGCAATCGTGTATCCCCACTTTTTTAATTGCTTACATCTCATAATAAGTGCCGGGGTAATCGGTACATTTTCTAATATTTCGATCACAAGCTGATGTGGATCAAAATAAGTGAGCAGATCAGACGAAAGCAAGCTTTCGGTGAAATTGATGTAGCATCGTTTTCCTTCTGTCAGTGTTTCGATGCCAATGTTTAAAAAACTATTGATAATGAGGTCCGTTGTCGCTTGATCACCATCTTCAGCGCTATATGTATTGGTTTCACTATCTCTATAAAGCAGCTCGTATGATACGACTTGTTCTTTTCTGTTAAAAATAGGCTGCCTTGCAACAAACACCCTCAACTGCTCCATTCCTCCTTTATGCAATGACAAACAAGATGTGCTTTCAGTATACCAAATGATTGCCCATAAGGTTCATTTTGAATCGTCCAACATGAAAAAAAAGAGACCATCTGGCTTGATGATCTCCTTTCCCGGGGTAATCAGCTTTCATAAAGCTCTTTTTTGATTTTATTTTTCACATCATGGATAAACTGCATCTTATTATCCCAGCATTTTTGACTCAAATCGACTGGGTATTCTTCTGGTTTGCTGATTCGTTTGTATTCCTCCCAGAAGAGTCCGAGACTGTCCTGCACATATGCTTGAATCGTTTGGATATCTGGATTATCATACACCAGCTTCCCTTGTTCAAAAATTGGGACATGAAGGTCCTTTGCCACAAAATTTGTCACAAATTTACTGATAAATGTATGAACTGGATGGAACATTTTCAGCTTATCTTCACTTTGAACATCTTCTTCTTCAAGGGCAATGTAGTCTCCCTCAGAGTGATGATTCAATTGATTGATAATGCGATACACTCGTTTACGGCCTGGTGTTGTCACTTTCTCTGGGTTAGAAGAAATTTTGATCGTGTCATTCATCTGACCGTTTTCTTCAATCGATACAAGCTTATATACAGCACCAAGAGCTGGCTGATCGAATGCGGTAATCAGTTTCGTTCCAACACCCCATACATCAATTTTTGCACCTTGTGCTTTTAAGTTCATAATGGTGTGTTCATCAAGATCGCTTGATGCAATGACTTTGGCGTCATGGAATCCAGCTTCATCCAGCATCGTTCTCGCCTTTTTAGACAAGTAGGCAAGGTCTCCGCTATCAAGTCTGACCCCAATAAAGTTGATTTTATCACCGAATTCTTTCGCTACCTTAATCGCATTTGGAATGCCTGATCTGACCGTATCATATGTATCCACTAAAAAGACACAGTCTGTATGTGTTTCGGCATATTTTCTAAATGCAGTATATTCGTCGCGATATGCTTGTACAAGGGCATGGGCATGTGTGCCTGATACGGGAATATTGAAGCGTTTCCCTGCACGGACATTACTTGTTGCCTGAAATCCGCCGATCAGTGCTGCTCTTGCTCCCCACATGGCTGCATCCATTTCATGCGCACGTCTTGTTCCGAATTCTAATGCTGTCTCATCTTCAATGATTCCTTTAATACGAGCCGCCTTTGTTGCAATTAGCGTCTGGAAGTTCACGATGTTGAGCAGTGCCGTTTCAATTAGCTGCGCTTCAACAAGTGTTGCCTCGATGCGCATAATAGGTTCATTCGCAAAGACAATTTCTCCTTCTCGCATTGAATGAAGTGTCCCTGTAAATGACAATCCGCTTAAGTATTCAATGAAATCGCTTTTATAACCGAGTTCATCTTTTAAATATGCAAGGTCGCTCTCGGTGAAGGAGAAGTCCGATAAATATTCAATCGCTTTCTCTAAACCAGCAAATACAGCGAAGCCGTTGTCAAATGGAAGCTTTCTAAAGAAGAGTTCGAAGACTGCCTTCTTCTCATGAATGCCGTCTCTCCAATACGTTTCTGCCATGTTAATTTGATAAAGATCTGTATGTAGTGATAAACTGTCGTCAATAAACCGATGCTCCAACTTCCATTCTCCTTCCCTTACTTAACCACTTTCGCACCAAGCGTATGCTCAAAGTGAGAAAGTGCCCACTCGTGCCCCGCTTCATTAAAACTCGCCACGGCATTCTCATGAATCACAAGTTCAAAGCCTTTATTGTACGCATCAACAGCTGTATGAAGTACACAAATATCGGTACACACTCCGGCTAGGTGAAGTTCAGTGATGCCACGCTCGCGCAGTTTCATTTCTAATTGAGTGCCTGCAAAAGCAGAGTATCTTGTTTTTTCCATATAATAGACATGTTTTAAATGTGTTGACGTGTGAAATAGTGAACTTAGTTTTCCGTAAAGTTCAATTCCTTCTGTCCCGCGAATATTATGGGGCGGAAATAACTTTGTCTCTGGATGATATGGATCTTGCTCTTCATGATGATCGACGGCAAAAACAACAAAGTGTCCTTCATCAATAAATGAAGAAGTGATCTCTGTGATCTTCGACTCAATCGCCTGTCCAGGCTTTCCGCACGTCAGTTTTCCATCGTCTGCAACAAAATCAACTGTATAATCAATACAAATCAATGCTTTGCCCATCCGCATCTCTCCCATATGCTCTTTTGAATCATTATAGCTTATTCATTTCACTAGGGAAACCTATTCAACAGATTCACGAGAAAAAGCTTTTTGAAAAAGCTCATCTTCTATATAGATGTGCTCTTGATTGATCGCATGCGGCACCTCTATCACAAGCCCAAAAGGTGAATGTGACTCATGATGGTTGACCACTTTAAAAGAACAACCAGCGGCATTTGCCATTTTGACATATGGAGAATAAGAAGCATATGACAATTCACCATTTAAAAGAACAGTGGCCTCTCGGTTTGCCTTCAATACTTGCTCTACCTCTTGATACGGTTTATGTCTCGATACTTGCCCTTTTGTCAGAGCGAGAAGAGCACGTTCTCTTAATGAGCCGAGAAACATTCTTCGTTCATCGGGTTTTGTTTCAGCATGTCCAAATATCCCTTGCTGCAAATAAAAGTCTACGGATTCTTCTTTCATTGCTGTGTTCACTCCTGGTTTCTGAATTTACATTTCTGTGACCCAGTGCACAATTTTTTGTGCAAGTTCACGGGCTTCGTCTATTTCTACTCTTTTGTTTAAAGATTGTTCAAGTGCTTGCTCAAGCTGCGTTTTTTCGTCTTCATATGCAATAGAAATACTCCATTCTATGTCAGGTACAGCGACAAGCGTTTTATATTCTTTTTTATTTTCATGTAAATATACATTGTAGGTTGTTGGTTGCCCGCTTGTCAGATGCGCTTTTCTTATTTTCATTTGATTTGTTTTACCCCCCTTTTTCTTCTTCCTTCTTCTATCCATTGTACCATAAAAAAAGACAGCTTCTGAAAAGGAGACCCTTTCAAAGCTGGCTATGCGTTAAAGCTCTTTTGCTGGCTGATCAGGTTTGAATCCCAAACAAATGTGACGTTCGGATTGTTGAAAAATTGAACAAAGTCTCCTGCATTATAGGTACCTGAACCACCAGCGGAATGATCCACACTTTTTGGCGAAATGGCAAACACATCGCCGAAATGTGCAGAGCCGTTTCCTATGACACGGTCAATATGAATGGGTCCAACAATTGCTGGCATCTTTCCACCACCTTTACTACCCTCATCATATGCCTAGCGGAACAATACGTGTCTATCCAACATAAAAAAGACAGCTGATATGTCATATGATCAGCTGTCTTTTATGCATTAAATGATTGGGGCTGGCCAAACAGTGTAAAGTCCCAAAGCATGGTGGCATTCGGATCGCTTGTAAGGGACATATAATCACCTGAATTAAAAGCTCCCGCTCCACCGGTCGAGTGATCTACAGCCAAAGGGGCAATGGCGAGAACGTCACCAAAAGTAGCCGAGCCGTTTCCGCCTAAAGACTCAATATGGATGGGTCCAACAATCGCAGGCATCTTCCTTCTCCTCCCTATTCGCTTATGTGAGTTATGTTATGCAAAAAGGGAAAAGTTGTGCATCTGCCCTAAACGTTTAAATGCTGTTCTTTTCGAGAGCGCTGACGCAGCTGAACCAACCTGACAATATTGAGTGTGATGGCTTTCAGCAGCGCATAGACAGGGACGGCAAAAATCATGCCAAGGATTCCGCCAAAACTTCCTGCCCCAATTAATAGCAAGATAATTGTTAACGGATGTGTGTTGAGACGTTTTCCAATGATCAATGGAGAAATGACGTTTCCATCGATCTGCTGAACAACAAGAATGACAATAACAGTCACAACCGCTTTTCCAGGTGAATCAAGAAAAGCAATGAGCACAGCTGGTGCCGCACCAAGATATGGCCCAAGATATGGAATGACGTTTGTCACCGCAATAATGATGCCGAGAATGAGCGCATATTTCACACCAATTAATAAGTATCCGATAAAACAAGCAACTCCGACAAATAAACAAACAACGATTTGCCCTTGTATGTAAGCAGCAAGCGTATCGTTTAATTCTTTAAAAATCTTCAATCCTTCCTTACGGTAAGGCATTGGCAAAAATTGAACGAGCTTGTCCGGAAACTTATGCCCGTCTTTTAGCATGTAAAATAAAATGAATGGAACGGTAATGACAGCGAGGGCAATATTCGCAATCACGCCAAACACCGCCGACATACTGGAAGCAATATTTTCCGGTAAATCTTTTAATGTCGAAACGATCGACTGTTCAAACTTCGAAACAGACACATAATCTTGGTTCATCATCCACGTAAATGTTTTAGAATGCGAGAAATCGTTGATAAATTTCTGCATGTCCGTGACATACCCCGGGAAGCTTTTGACAAGTCCACCCACCTGCGTGACAATGACAGGTCCAGCAGCATTGACAATAAACGTGATAAGCCCGATGAATAGAAGATAAATAATCAGAATGGCGAGCGTCCTAGGTATCTTCTTCGACAAAAATCGAACAATCGGATTAAAGATGAAAAAGAGAATACCTGCCAGTAAAATAGGAACAAACAACGTTGAAGCAAATAAAATGATCGGCTGAAATAAAAACGAAACTTTTGTTGATACGTACACAATCAGTAAAACCAGTAATATTTGGAATGTCCAAAAATGAACTTTAGATTTTAACAAAGATGCTCCTCCTGTTACGTATTGACCTTATTAAAAAACTACTATTCAACCCACCTTCTGTCAACTGCTTCTTGTTTTAGAACCATATTTTTTGAAAAAAAAAGAACAATTGGTATATCATGCACTTTTTCCAGATATACATTCTGTAAGCATTGAAAAAAGCAGACATCTGTGCGTCTGCTTGTTACACTCTTTCACTGTGATCAGGCATCACCGACACGATTTGCTGGATCCGCACATAAAACACTGATTTTGCCCCCGCCTCAATCACAATATGATCCGGCATCACTTCCTTCAACTTTCCACGTACTGTATCTTTCACTGTTTGAACAATCAATCTCATACCGACTACTTTCTGCAATGTTTGATAAACATATGGATCAACTAATGAAACAAGCTGTGGACTTCCTTGTTGTGCCATGCTACCTGCCCCTTTACTTGTGTATTTACCCACAGCGTATGCAATGACCCATGTGAGTGTCACTCAGCAAACCCACAACATTATTACCGTATTTTTACATTTCATATTTTTTTACAATTTTTAGAAGTATAATAGATTGGTGCTGCCAACATCTTAAATTATTTGAAGAGGTGAATGATCTTGAAAAAATTAATCTGTATCGTTGCTGTCATGCTCTTACTATCCTCTGCAAGTTATGCGCACGCAGGCACAATTGGAGATGCACCTGGTACACCAGGGAAGTGGTTTAAAGGAGAAGAACCGGTACAAAAAGACCTGTCAAAACCCCCACTTGTTTTTGTTCATGGCATAAACAGTTCTTCCTCCACATGGTCTGATCGAAACGATATGGCAAAACAAGCTGTTCTGAACGGATACGAAAGCGCGTTCATAGATTTATATCCAGATCAGGACATGAAAAAGAATGGGAAACTATTAGCAGAAAAGTTAAAAGAAATCTATGAATTTTTCGGCAGAAAACTGATCATAATCGGTCATAGTAAAGGCGGAGTGGATACGCAGGCTGCACTCGTGTATTACAACGCTCATCCATATGTTGAGAAAGTCATCACACTGGGCTCTCCACATTATGGGACGCCGCTTGCGGATTTAGCCTATAGTAAAGGCGGAAGCTGGCTTGCGCAAATCCTTGGACAAAAGAGCGATGCGCTCTATTCTCTGCAAACCGGGATGATGGCAGCTTTTCGAAGTGAAACCGACCGGCTGGAGACGTTTCCTCATAAATATGTGACCTATTCTGGTTCAGAATGGGGAACCTTTGGCGGAGTGCTTTATTTAGGCGGCATGTATTTAAAAAGCTTTGGTGCAAACGATGGCGCTGTGACGGTCAGCAGCACAAAGCTAGCATATGCAAACAATATTTTAACAGGAAAGTGGGATCACTTTTCGATCAAAAACGGCACAAGCATGTTCCCCGTATTTCAGACACAGCTGCGTGCAAGTACCGCAAGCGCTGAAAGCGAAGACGAACAAGAGCAAGAACCAGTTTCTTCGGAGCTAAATACAAACGTTTATGTGAAAGGTGGAGAAAGTGAAAAGGATAAAACAGAAGCGTTCTATGTAGAGGAAGGAACGAATGGCCTATCGATTCAGTGGTTAAATGAAAGACAGGAAGCCAATCCGGAAATCGTTGCGCCAAATGGCGATGTCTTAACCAATTTGACGACATCGGAAGCATCATTCCCATATGAAGGCGCCTATTCACACCATTTGCAAATCAATAAACCCGTTCCAGGAAAATGGACGATTCGATCAAATTCAGGAAAAAAGGATCCTTATTTGCTACTTGTATCCTTTGATTCACCATTAAATGAAGAAATCAAAATCGCTGCAGCGAAATCAGGAGATGCATCGACACATTCAAGCAAGCTGATTAAACGATTAAGCAAAACTGTAGAGACCATTTATTTTAAAGATGCCGAGAAGGATCATCCACTGAAAACGAGCTCTTCATCAGCCGTTCAATTGAAAAAAGAAGGTGCTTATTCCGTCACGGTTCATTACACAGGTCTCACTGCGTCAGGGACATCGGCATTTAACCGTACTGTGATTCGCACATTGTATGTGGATCAGCACGGAACGATTCATGGAGATATTCCATATTAAACAGAGCGTTTCATGGGCTGAAGCGCCTGCTGCACCTTCTCATCCAAATCAGCAATTTTTTTGAGCGCAAGTGATTCATCTATTTGTCTGTAATGATGGTGTCCACCAGGCTCTTCGTCCATTTCATCTGCTTTCTTCACAATTTGCTGGAGTGTGTCCTTATGCAGGTCGCCCTCTGGCAAATATGAATCTGTGTGAAGCAAAATCGCAAGGGCAATCTCTTTGGCTGCTTTTGGTTCCTCGCCTAGCCGTATGAGCAGTTTATGTGCCCGCTCTGCCCCTTTAATGGCATGAATATCATTCCGTCTATATGTCTCATAATCCCATTCTCCGCCTGCTGTATACCATTCATAGTGGCCGATGTCATGCAAGAGTGCTGCTTTCACAGCAAGATCCGGGTTAATCCCCGCCTGCATCGCCAGTTTGAATGCGTGATAAGCACAAGCAATGGCGTGGGCTTTTCCTGAACGATTTAAATATTTTTGAGCGACTGGATGGGTGTAAACATCCATTAATGTAACCTTTCTCATGGAAACCCCTCCTTATCTATATTTTTAGCATCCTAACATATTCTGAAAAGAAACTCAAATGTTCTGTCATATTTCCGATGAGTCTCAAGATTAGCTTATGCTTAATAAGCTGTCTTTGCTTGTACAATACGAAAAAAGCAGCCGTTATGACTGCTTTTTTCCATACTCACGGGCATCGTATACACAACCGCCAGCTGGGTCATCTGCTAGAAGGTCGAGTAAAATACCGGCCACTTCATCTGGGCTCTTTAGCGTACCTGTTTCATGTAATTGCTGAAACCGCTCAATTTGTTCAAAGTCCTGTTTGGAGGATTTCCGAATCTCTCTCTGCATATCCGTATCAATCGTACCGGGTGAAAAGGAAAACGTGGTGACAGGATATGCTTCGTCCTGTTGTTCCTCATGTAAAGTCCTCATAAACATATCAAGCCCTGCTTTTGAGCTACAATAGGCACTCCATCCTTTGTACGGATTTTTAGCTGCTCCAGAAGAAAGATGCACGATGGTTTTCTTCCCTTCAAGAGATTGTGTCTCTCTCACAAACACATGACTGAGCAAAACAGGGATGACAAGGTTCAGCGTATAATGCTGATGAAGCGTATCTTCTCCGCCTTGCCCTGCACGCTTGATAGGAGTGACCATTCCTGCATTATTGACAAGCAAGACGTCATCAGCGTCTGCGAGAGTTTGCGAGGACAAGATGCCCTGAAGCCACTTTGCAGCCGATTCCTCATCAGTGAGATCGACCTGTGAATGCGTGAGGTGTGGATGGGATAGTGGCGACTCACTTCTTGCAGCGGTATACACGTTATCCCCGCGTGAAAGTAGCTGTTTGACAAGTGCTAAACCAAATCCTTTTGATCCGCCTGTGACGATTGAAATTCGAATGACAATCTCCTCCCTTGATAACACTATTTTAAATAGTGAATCGGTCTCACATCAAGCAATCTGCATAAAGAAAAGCCTGCCCTTTTCATAAGGCAGGCTATTTCTTTTCCGTCTTCACATTCACCTTTGGAATGAGAATGATCATGACAATGATGCCAAAGGCGATCAAGATGCCAAAAATGATTGGCAGAAGCGCCGATCTCTGCTTTTCATGATCATCGCCAGAAGGCGTTGATACAGCCGAATCGCTGAAAGAGATATCCATCTCTTTCATCATACGAGCTGGCGTTTTAGGCGGATTTTCTTTCAGATCACTAAAAATTTGCGGCGAAAGTTGACCACCAGAGGTCTTAGGCGGGTCAGCAAAGTGAATGTCCGTTTTGACTTTAGATGTTGTTTTGCTTTGTTCGTATTTCGTTTGATCCCTCAATATACTCGAATTAATATTGAGGTTCTTTTCTTGATATTCATTCGGCTTGACATTCGTATCCGTATCTTCACCTGTAGCAGCAAAAGCAGCAGGACTGAGGAGAAAAAGGGATATGACACCAAGTGCCATCCCTTTGACGAATAGATTAAGCCTCATGAGTGACATCACGTTCCTCTGTTTTGTCTTTCCATAGCTTCTTCACTAGTGGAATGACCATGAACAATATCGTTAAAATCAGTAGCCCTGTGATGCCCATACCGAAGTTGTCTCCATTTCCATATTGGATGGACAAATACACGTCTGTCACTGGATTTGTAAAATGGAAGTTTGGCATGACCAAATCAATTAACGGTGCAACAAAGAAGAAAATAAGCGTCGTTGCTGCCATCCATCCGGCAATTGAACCGAAAAGGAAAGCTGTGCGAATAAAGGCAGAGCATGCCACTAGTAGCAAAATCGTAAAGATCGACCATTGAATGGCTTGGTCATCAGCTAGTTTGTAAATGTTGAGTCCAAACAGGCTGATCATGAGCCCGACTAGCAGATTTAAAATACCAAAGAGTGCACCTTTGACCAGCATTGGCGCTGACGCATAGTACGAGCTAAAAAAGCCAATCAACAAACTGCTGATCATCACAATAACCAAAATGACTACTGGCGGTACAGTCTGCGTTTTTTCTTCTGGCACATCGCCGCTAATTTTCAGCGGATTAGCTAAATGGTTATACACATAGTTGCTGTTGCCTTGATCGTCTAAAGTGTTGCCTAAAATACCCTTTAAATCTTGTTGAACAAGCTTCGTAGAATTGACATTCTTACTCCAGTTTTCGTTCAACGTGTCTGCTTTTTCTTGAACGGTTGTGACACTTTCTTCAATATTATTCGTATAATCGGCCACCCCTTTTTGGCGGTCGGTTAACGAGCTCATATTTTCAGAAAGACGAAGCACTTCCTGACCAATTGAATCCTGTGCACTCACAACAATCGAACTGCCCGCAAGGTCTGCTGTATACACCGCATCTCCTTGATCAGCCATTTGTTCAGCTACTGTGTCCGCACTTTCAGAAATGGCATTTAACTCCTGTTCCATACTTGCCTGCTGAGTCGAAATGTATTCTGCGTAGCCATCTGAGAATTTTTGCATCTCATCAATAAAGGTAGACACATCATCATTTGACGTCAGCATCTGATTTTTGAGTGTATCCCAGTTTTCCGTTTCTTCTTTTTTGATGGAAAGGATGGACTGGATTTCATCTCCTTTTGTGTCTAGTAGAGATGAGTTGTTTGTTGGTTGATATAGATTCCCAAGCATCATCTCTAGCTGAGACAGTTGATTGGAGTATTCCATTAACTTTTTGGTGCTTGTTGAATTTGTTTTAAACTCTTGATCAAATATTTTCGTATTCACAGTGTTGCCAATCGGCGAGTTTACTCGTTTCAGCTCTTGCACTTTGTTTAAAATAGAGGATTCCTGATTTTTGATTTCATTCGGAATGACGTTATATCGATCTTGTAACCTCAGAATCATCTTTTCAAGCTTCTCTACTTTTTTCGTGAGGCTTTCAAGCTCCTTACTCATTTGACTTACTTTGTCTTTCAATTGGTCGTTATGAGCGGCCGCTTTTTCTTGAATCTTCTTTTTCACTTCTTCTAAACGATTAGACAGTGCTTTTAGGTCATCTTTTGATTGATTCGTGCCGCTGTTATCTGGCTGAACAGCATCCTGACCATTTTCCCCCTCTTTATCATCTTCATTAGTAGGAGGTGCAGTCTGATCTTCTAATTGATCAGCTAGATCGTTCATTTCCGATGAAATTTGCGAGAGTTCATTTGTTTCATCATCTAAGTTAATGCCAATCTCTTCTGGGTTCTCATTATCTTGATCTGATTGCCCGTCATCATCAGGATCAGCTGGCTGCTCGGGTGCGTTGATTAGCTCTTGCCTTTTTGTCTCTAGCTTATTCTGCAAGGCGATGATCTTACTTTTATAGGCCTCTAAGTATTGACCTTCATAATTCTTCAACAGCTCTTCTTGAGACGCCTTCACAAGGTCCGTTAATCCCGACGATTGCTTAGGGATTGCGTCTTCTCTTGCCTTTTGAACGGATTGAATTGCGCTGTCCGTTGTTTTAAGCTGACTTTGGACCCCATTGATATCGGTTTTGAGTCCGCCCATTTGATCGCTAAAGCTGCGGGCATTTTGGTTTTGAATCTCCGCAAGCTGTTTGAGTCCTTGCTGGATTTGTTTTTTACTTGTCGATTGCGCTTTGATCAAGAGATCCTTTTGTTTGTCTTGATACTGCTGATATTGATCGACTACTTTTACGAAATCCTTCAGCTGGCTTTTCGCTTCTTCTGTTGTACTTAAACCGTCTTTATACTGTTTTTGTGAATCGGCCATCGCATTTTTTAGTTCTTCTATTTGTTTCTTCTGCTGCTGGACGGCATCAGATAGTTTGTTTGAATTTGGCTTATAGAAGTTGTACATCGTGTTTTGGAATTCGACCTCTTTGCCAACAATATGCTCAAACTCTTCTCTGACATTGCCGATTTCCTGTGATACAAAACTCCAATATAAAGTCGACATTTGTTCATTCATTTTCTTTTGAGCATTTTCTAGCTCTCTTTGTACTTTTTCTTTATTCACTGCATTGAGCTGATCTTGGATTGAGAATTGGATAGATGCCTTCTCAGGATGATCCTTATCATAGCTCAGCACATTTTTAGAGAAGTCAGATGGAATATAGAGAACTGCATCGTACTTTCTATTTTTCAGGCCATTTTCTGCCGCACTTCGATTGACGACTGTCCATGTGTAATCTGGACGCTCTGATAATGCCGCCACCACATCCTGTCCGAAACGAGCGGTATTTTCACTTTCGCTCGCCCCCATATCCTCATTGACCACGGCAATGTTACGTGTGGCATTCTTTTTCTGTTTTGCCGGATCATCCCCAATGAGATGGAAAAATAGAACCGGCAAGACGAGAATCAGTATCATGGTCGACACGATTTTGATGGAGCTTTTTTGCTGGTCTGTCATTGAACACTCTTCCTTTCTACCGCACATAAAGGAACCTGGATTTTCTTCTCTTTCCCGTTTTCAACCAAATATCCGAAGCCTGGCTGAATCTCTGGTTCTTGTCTTGCATACGGAAGCGGTATGATGTTTTGCTCTGATTTTTTCATCAGTAACATGGCATGACGAACCTGTTTGATTTCGTTTGTGAGTGCATCATAGCCTTTACTGAATTCGGTATGATTTCCTGACGCGATCAGGCTGAAGCCTAAGTGTGTATATGACTTCATGAAATCAGCCAATTGATCTTGAAGACGCGGGTCGATTGTCTGCTGAAAACGCGTAATGCCATCAATCACAAGCACAATTTGAGAGAACGACAACTGATCAGTCTCTCCTCGGCGCACAGCTTCGACGTACATCTCTTCACGCACCTTGAATAAACGATCTATTTCCTCTGCCCATTCTGTGATATCATCCTTTGTTTCAAGGTAATCAATGTTCTCTTCTTTTGCATAATGAGAGAGCCCCCGATCAATCGAATCAAAGACAGCCAGCTTCTCAGGTTTTGCTACTAATAGCTGATCAAGCATCAGCTTTGTCACATTTGTTTTCCCTCGCTGCGTTTGACCGATGATGAGGCAGTGTTTATTCTTCTTCAAGTCAAAGTAAACAGGTGCAACAGATTCCTCATCTAGTCCGACTGGAATGTCATACGGCTGTTTTTGTTCTTCTAAGCGACTCTCTAGCTCCCAAATGGTCAGTTTATCAGGAAGCATTGGTACAGGTTTTGGTTTTTCAGCTGATTCAAAGCGATCATGAAGAAGCTGGATCTCTTGTTTTAAATGCTCAAACAATTCGAGATCATTCTCTCCTTCAACTGGCAGGAACATTTGGGCAAAGTAAAGCTCTTCTTTGTTGATAATGACTCGTCCTGGAATCGGCTCTAAGCTGAATTTCGGTCTGCCAATAATGGAGTATGCCTCTCCTTGATCCATTAAGTAATGGACAATCTTTGTTTTCAAGTTGTTCATAAGAGATTGACGGACTGCGTTGACACGAGTCGCTGTGATTAAGAAATAAATGCCTAACGATTGTCCATCACGGCTTAACTGAATAAATTCAGATTCGAGTTCATGCATTTCGTCTTTCACAATGTCAAAGTTGTCAATCACGATAAATATGAATGGAAGCTTTTTCTCATTCAGCGCATTGTACATTTTGATATGACTCATTTCCTGCTGTCTAAATAAACGCTTGCGATATTCAACCTCTTCACGAAGACGCTTCATCGACTTTTGAATCTTTCTCATTTGATCCATTAAGAAATAATCAGCCGTATGCGGAAGTTTGGCAAGCGGTAGCAAGGTGCCGTTACCGAAGTCATAAATATATGCATGCCATTCTTCAGGTGAATATCTTTCTGCGAAGCTCATAAGCAGTGTGGTTGCAGCAAGTGATTTGCCGTAGCCGGATGAACCGAAGATGCCAATATTTCCATCCTCCATCATTTGATAAGAAAGTGGATGCTGGCTTTGCTGATCTGGCTCATCGACAAGAGCGAAATGGAAGACGTGCTCTTCACTTGATGCATAACGTGTTTTCGGAATCCGTTCTTCAAGCGGTGGAAGCCATGGACTCGGAAGCTTTTCAATTCCAAGCTCCTGCTGCATACGTTCAATTTCATCCACAACAGCGGAAATTTCCGTCACTGTCTCTTTTTTCACAGCCGGCTCTGTACTTACCCCTGATAATGGGATCAGTCCAGTGTCTGTTACAATGGCAATGTCATCTTCTGATCCGTAGCCATCTTCCATATACGGTGCACCGCTCCACGCCGATTGGAATAATTCATAGATTTCATTGTTCCCCACTTGTAAATATCCACGACCTGTCACGGTAATCGACGCTGCATCACTATTTTTCAAAATTTCCTTACTGTCTGATGCATCTTGTACCTTTAATGCGACTTTAAAGCGGGAGTTACTCCAAATTTGATCATCAATGACCCCGCCAGGCTTTTGTGTCGCTAAAATGAGATGGACACCGAGACTTCGTCCAATCCGCGCAGCACTGACAAGCTCTCTAATAAAATCTGGCTCTTCACTTTTTAATTCAGCAAACTCATCAGAGATTAAGAACAAATGAGGCATCGCCTGTTCCGCCTTTTTCTCTTTATAGAGTTTCGTATAGTCATTGATATGATTCACATGATACTGATCAAACAAGCGCTGCCTTTTCTTCAGTTCACTTTTAATAGAGGCAAGCGCTCTTTCACTAAAGTTTTTGCTGCCTTCAATGTTTGTGATCGTACCAAGTAAGTGCGGAATATTTCGGAACGGCTGCGCCATTCCGCCTCCTTTGTAATCAATGAGCAGGAACGCCACTTCATGCGGGTGAAAGTGTACAGCCAAGGATAAAATATACGTCTGTAAAAACTCACTTTTTCCTGATCCCGTTGTTCCCGCTAACAGACCATGTGGGCCATGTGCTTTTTCATGCAGATTCAGATCGACAATATCGTTTTTTCCTTTATAACCGATAGGCACAGATAATGACTTTGCTGTTTCAGATGTCAGCCATTTTTCACGAATGCCAATGTCATCTACCTGTTTGGCATGAAACAGGTCAAGGAAGGAAACCGTTTCTGGAATTGAGTTGGTCATCCCGACTTGATGATCTAATGTTCTTAAGGTTCTGGCAAACAGCTCATTGTCCGCTCGCTCATGTGCATCCAGCTGAAATGGAATTCGTACGGCCTTCTTATGCTGAATGAGAATATCTCCTTCTTCTTCGTTAATGTAACGAACAAGCGTTGAAATATTTTCAGCCAAGCTTTCCTTTGTTTCTGCCGCAAAGATAATTGAGATGCCTAAATCCGTCCGGCTGCCTTCTAGGTATTCTAAAATCACATGTTCCGCAATAAGTTCATGGTTTGTCACGATAAACACAAAGTGAGGCGTAAAGATTTTTTTCTCTTTTTCCTCTTCCAGATCACGCTCTCGCAAAATTTCATAAATAGAAGACAAGAGCTGATCACGTGTTTGTTCGTTATATATAAACCCTTTCCCGTATGTATGAGGAAGTTGGAAGTGCGGCAGCCATTTCATCCATTCCCAGTTCTCATACTCCTGTTCATTAAAGATAAAAACAAATCTCAAATCATGATAGCTGTGCGAGAAAGCAAGCTGGCCGACAAGCTGGTGAAGCTCATTTTTGACAATTGCCGGTTTTCCTATTAATCCGGTTGGACCGTCCGCAAGACCGAACGTAATCGGTACATCTTTTACCTCGCGATAGACGTTTTGCATATGCTGTGTTTGTTCCATTAAGTCATCGATGTCACGATTGGCCATATCGCCGCCGCTCGTCGATAATTCATAACTTGAAGGAACTGCACCTGTCCCTAGACGCAGCTGTAAAAAATCATCACTGACAAGTGTCTTTTCCCAAATACGCCCGCTGATTTCTGACGTCAAATATTTCATTTGTTCAAAGGACGGATAATGATACGTTAAAATAAATTGTTGACGGTCATACAGTTCTTGCAGCTCTTTCCGCTTATTTTCTAAGTAAAGCGAGTAAACGCGTTGCCGCTTCTCTTCTCGTCTTTTGCGCTGTGATTTCTCTTTAAAATATTGAACGGACGAAGTAATTAACGTCATAATAAACATCGCCATTGACACGACAATAAAGATGCCTCGCGGCTGTACAAGGGCCACGATCCCCATGACAATCAGCATGACAAGCGGTGGAAGAACCACGAGCCAAAGTCCTCTGCCATTATTTTCACTCTCCTGTGAAGGAAAGCTGAAAGACACCCGGTCATCTGGCAGATCGTAAATCAAACGTGGTGTTCGTCTATATAAAGGATATTTTTGTTTCGTTTCGGTACTCGGCGGCCTTGTTTTTTCTAAACGTGTTTGAAATGGTTCAAATGCTGTTACTTGCAATAAATCATCATCTTTCAATGACAGCGTCAAAAAGTTCCAAAACAGCTCATCTCCAGCAAGAAGCTGCTGTGGACCGTGCAACTGTTTCCCGTTCACATAGATCGTCTCATCTTGGGGAATGACATACCAAGTGCCTTCTATTTTTTCCAACGTGAAGGATTTGGCATCTTGAAACATTGAATGAGCTTGTTCTTTCCACACATCCGCTTCATCTATTTCTTCACTTGAAATAGTCACTTCGACTCTATTTCCTAGGTAATAAATGGATTGATCATGATGTGAATCCATCAACATGAGTGTGAGTGAACCAACCTGATATGGTTCATGTGGAAGTAAGTGACCTTTCTTTTTTTCGCCCTGATAAAGAGAAAAGCCGTCATTCGTTTCATCTGGAGATAAACGAATCAACCCTTCATCAAACGAAAGGGAAGGAATCGTTACTGTATGCTCTATTTCAGGTCCAATCACAGCTTCTCGGTTGAACTGCTCATCTAAACGGACAGTTTGATAATCTTCCTCATAAAAAACCCATAGAAGACTCAAACGCTCCACCTCCTCATCGGACAGCACCAACTGTCAGTTGTATCGAAAGAATTATTTTTTCTCATCTTTTTTCGTCTGAGAGGTTTTCTTTTTTGCATCAGATTCTTTCTCTTTTTTCTCCTGATCGGCTTTTGACTGCTCTTTTTGTTCAGCTGTTTCATCTGTTTGGCTTGCATCTGAGGAGTCATTGGTGCTCGTCTCCGTTGTTTCTTTTTCTTCATACTTCGCCATTTCCTTAATGATTGGATCTAGCTGTTTTTGTTTTTCTTCAGCAGATAGGCTGTCGTCATTTTGAATTTCATTGCGGTAGGCGACGAGTGCTGTGAATATGTATCGGTCGTCCCCGAGCACCCTTGCAATATCCAGAGCTTCCTTGCTATTGCCTTGTCCAATATGAATCCAGAACAGGAAGTATTGCGGGTCTGTCTGCAATGTGTACGTATCCGTGATTTCTTTTTTGTGCTGGTCAAGCAATAGATTCCCTTGATTCGTTTGCACATACGAAATGGCCAGTTCATATTGAAGAGAGACTGGCATTTGATCGGCTTTGTATTTTTCGAGCGTATCCACCACTTGGCTGTACTGTTTGTTGAGATAATATTTGTTCGCTTCCACATACGCTTCTTGTTTCGGCATGGCGAAAAAGAACGTGTAAATGGTATACACCAATGCAGGAATCAAAAGAACAAGGAGACCAAGTCCAATGTATCGTTCGATCTTCCATTTCTTTTTTGGAATGGTTAAGAGCGTCTTTTCTTTTGCTTCGATGGCTTCTATGTTTTGTTGAATCAAAGCAGACAATTCTTCCAGTGACTGTGTATCACTTATTTCCTTTGCCAGCTCAGATAATTTCAACGTATCATGATAAGCCAAATATTCTTGAAACTGATATTCATGGTCCACCACTCGAAGAATGACGGCTTTGACCTCTTTTAACAGACGATGTTGGTCGGTTTCATATGGCGGGATGCTTTCTTTAACCCCGTAATGCAAAAATGCAGGCGCTAAGCCTTGATGAAAAACAATGTTTTCAGGAGAAACAATAGGATGCAGCCGCTTCACGTCGTGTTTGCACACTGCATCGACAAGCTGGTATGAAAAAATCCATTTGCTTTTTTCATCCTTTGCATGGATGAAACGAAATTCCTGATAGGCAGGAGGCGGTTGAATCGAAATGATGACCTCACCTTCGGTTAATTGGATCTCTTTTTTAAATGAAGGATTGATGTCTTTAATCGGTGCCGCTTCTAAACCGTCTAAGAGTTTAATTGTCTCTCTTTGAAAAATGAAGGTGTAAGTGCCTTCCTCTTTTTTCATGACTGCTTCTAATTGTTCTTCTAAATAGGAACTCTTTTTATCTGCCATTTACAAAAGTCCTTTCATAGTATTTCCAGCCTGTCTCCTGTGGTGATTCCACAGTCTGACAGCTTATATTCGCCTGAAAACACAGCTTTCTTATTGACTACACGCACCCATCCGCCATCTCGTTTAGGTAGTGAGATTTGTTTTGCCTGCCAGGCGATATGGATGACTTGTTTAATATGTAAATAATTTGATAGTCTCAAATCAAACACACTGCCATCATAGTTTTTTAAGTCGATGGTAATATCGATATACACAAATTTCCACCTCACAAAATAGAAAGAGCGCCGGCATCAACTGACAGACTCGGCGCTTTTTCTGCTTTTCACACTTAGAAAGGAAATCCCTTTGATTAGCCGCGGATTTGGCTAGCGATGTCTTGGTCAGTGCTTTCAAGTGTATTTGCAGTTTGATCAAGCTGATTGCTGACATCTGTTAATAGATCAGACATTTTGATGAATGAAGGTTTAAGCTGTTCGTATTGATCAGCGAATGCTTCACTAGAAGCACCTTCCCACATTCCTTTTAGGTCAGAGATCATTCTATTTAGACGATCAACTTGGTTTAACACTTCTTGACTTTCAACACCATATTGCTTAGCGGTCGCTCTTAGTTCTTCTGGGGTTACGCGAATAATTCCTGACATATTCCTCATTACCTCCCGTGCATAGCCGCCATATAATGGGCTAATCCACTTATTTTTTGACGTTATTATTATAAAAACAGAAATGATACACAGTCAAACAAATCTGTTTTTATTTTACAAAATGAGTCTATGGAATTACTGTTTTTTCGCTCTTTATCTATTATTTAACAGTTTTTTGGTCATATATTCTTAATAAAAGGGCGTGCACTTCCATGAATCTTTCCGCCTATTGATTTTTTACTACATTATTATTGTACTATTTCTTTTTGTGATCAACGCATGACCAATGTGCTCATTTCTCAAGCTTTTTGTTTTTTTAATGATTATGGCATTTTTTTGTTGATTTACGTACCTGATTCTCTTCATAATGTAAGTACGTGAAATATTCGAAAAAGCAGGGGTTTTTTATGACAAAAAAGACAGATCCATTTAAGTATAGCCTTGATCGTTTAGAGGATGTGGCAGACCAAATTAGTGATGTGCTCAATTGCCCTATTACTATAGAAGATACTCATCATCGATTATTAGCCTATAGCACACATAATGATTTCACTGATCCCGCCAGAACTTCAACCATTATCTCCCGCCGTGTACCGGAAAAAGTCATTAATCGGCTTTGGAAAGACGGTATCATTCCTACACTCCTTAAAACAGATGAACCGCTTCGCGTACCTCAAATTGCAGAAGTCGGTCTATCCAGCAGGGTTGCCATTTCCATATGGAAAGACAAAGAGGTGCTCGGCTTTATCTGGGCAATTGAATCCACGCAGCCTTTTTCAGATGAAGAAATGGACCTTCTCAAGATGGCAGCACATGCCGTGAAAAACAAATTACTCAATTTACAAATTCGAAAAACGAAAACAGAAGAACGCAATCAGGAGCTATTTTGGAAGATGCTCACAGGACATATTCATGAAAAGGATGAGATGCTTGATCTCTTCTTGAGACTTGGAATGAGGTGTCCAGACACGTATGCGATTATTATTTTTCGCCTTCGTGATGAACTCACTGAAGATACGGAAAAGAAGCTCTCCTATCTGCTTGAAACAACGCAGCAAGTGCAGGTGCTGTTAACGACTGTTGATTTTAACGAATTCATTATTCTTGTCTCGCCAAAAACAGAACATCCGCTTCAAGATATTAAACAATTCACAAGCGGCATGCTAAAGCAGTTGTCTGATCGGTATCAGCTCCATGACGTTCAAGCGGCCATTGGTGGAATTTACGATCACATTACTCATATTCAGCCATCCTATAAAGAAGCACTGGCCGTCTTAAAAACAAAAGAACGCTTTCCTGTGGAAACAGAACAATTAAACAGCTTTTCTGAACTGGGTATTTATCAATACTTAGATGTGCTTGCTGAAAAACGAAAGGGATCGTCTTATTCCAGTTACTCTTTATCAAAGCTTGAGGATTACGATCTCAGGCATCATTCCAACCTCGTCGAGACCCTTGAACGGTTTATTGATTGTGACAGCAACGCCAATATCGCCGCAAAGCAGTTAAATATTCATATCAACACATTGAATTACAGACTGAAGCGGATTACGGACATTGCAGAAATTGATTTAAAAAACATGAATGAGAAAATGACCATTTATCTTGATATGAAGCTAAAAAACGTCCCTTTGTGAAATTTCACAAAGAGGCGTTTTTTAATTTTTTCATTCAACCGAAGAATTTTCTAAACTTTCAGGATACACTAGACATACAATATCAATAGATAAGCATAGGAGGAATTGATATGATCATCGGCATTCCGAAAGAGATTAAGAACAATGAAAACCGGGTCGCATTAACACCAGGAGCAGCATCTCAATTGCTTTCAGCTGGACACCAGATTTTAATTGAAACGAACGCTGGTTTTGGAAGCGGTTTCACTGATGACGATTATGTATCTGTTGGTGCAGAGATTCTTGATCAAGCGAAAGATGTGTGGGCATCTTCTGATATGATTATGAAGGTAAAAGAACCATTACCTGAAGAATATGCTTATTTCAGAGAAGGTCTGATCTTATTTACGTACTTGCACCTTGCAGCAGAGCCCTCCTTGGCTGAAGCATTAAAACAAAAAGGTGTAACAGCCATTGCTTATGAAACGGTAACGGACGGAAAATCACTCCCTCTATTAACGCCAATGTCTGAAGTAGCAGGTAGAATGGCTGCTCAGATTGGTGCTCAATTTTTAGAAAAGCCAAAAGGCGGAAAAGGCATTTTGCTCGCCGGCGTGCCAGGAGTATCGAGAGGGAAAGTCACCATTATTGGCGGCGGCGTCGTTGGAACAAATGCAGCGAAAATGGCGATCGGACTTGGCGCAGATGTCACCCTTATTGATGTAAATGCGGAACGATTACGTCAGCTGGACGATCAGTTTGGTCATCAAATGAAAACGTTAATGTCTAATCCTGTTAACATTGCAGATTCAGTGAGCGAGGCAGACCTGCTCATTTGTGCGGTTCTCATCCCAGGTGCTAAAGCTCCAACCCTTGTCACAGAAGAAATGGTGAAACAAATGAAGCCTGGTTCTGTCATTGTCGATGTAGCCATTGACCAAGGCGGGATTGTGGAAACAATCGATCATATCACAACACATGATCAGCCTACTTATGAAAAGCACGGCATTTTACATTATGCTGTTGCCAATATGCCAGGAGCGGTTCCGAGAACATCGACAGTTGCTTTAACAAATGTCACGGTCCCATACGCACTGCAGATTGCAAATAAAGGCGCTGCAAAAGCGATCAAAGAAAACAAGGCGATTGCTGAAGGCGTCAATGTGATGAACGGATATATCACCTATGAAGCTGTCGCTCGTGATCTCGGCTATGATTATGTGCCTGTTAGTAAAGCCCTTGAAACCTCTTCCATGACCGAAGCTTAATATTTAGCCCGCCCTTTTCAGGGGCGGGTTTTATTGTTAACCTAAAATAAAAATGAGTTGACAAAAGAATCTCTTCCCCTTAATCTATTTGTACAGATAAGACAGGGGGAAATATCATGCAAAAGAAGACAAGAACAGCTGACTTTGTGCTCGTCGGGATGTTTGCTGCACTCATGGCTATCGGAGCCAATATCACATCCATTGTGCCATTTTTACAGGTCGGCGGAATCCCACTTACGATGCAGCCGTTTTTTTGTGTGCTTGCTGGTCTTTTGCTGGGCAGACGACTTGGCGCATTGGCCATGATTGTCTATGCTCTTGTTGGGATCGCTGGTGCACCTGTATTCGCACAGTTCTCGGCGGGTCTAGGCGTTATTTTAGGAAAAAGCGGTGGCTTTGTGTTATCATACATTCCTGCTGCATGGCTTGCCGGATTCATTCTTGAAAAAAGACAAAACCCTGGTTTTAGCCGCTTTTTATTTGCAGCCATTGCAGGAACGACCGTGATGTATGTGATCGGGACAACTTATACGTACATCGCATTAAATGTATGGCTGAACGCACCAATCTCTTATCAAACCACATGGTTCTTCATGATGTGGTTTATGGTAAAAGACTACGCGCTGACCATCCTCCTTGCGATGCTGGCACCTAAAATTTATCGATCGGTTTCAAAAGCCACATCCTTTCGAAAAGAACAAACAGCTTCCTAATATCAGAAAAGGTTCCTTTACTCTATGAGTAAGGAACCTTTTTTCATTTATAGCATAATTGCCGCAAGCCAGCCGAACAAGACGAGCGGGATATTATAAAAGGCGAATGTTGGGACACATGTACCCCAAATGTGGTGATGCTGTCCATCCATATTCAGTCCAGATGTTGGTCCGAGTGTACTGTCGCTTGCAGGTGAACCTGCATCTCCTACCGCCGCAGCTGAACCAATAATCGCAATAGTCGCCATCGGGCTGAATCCTAAGTGTAAACAAAGCGGGACAAAGATCGTCGTAATAATCGGAATCGTTGCAAATGATGAGCCAATGCCCATTGTCACTAGCAGACCCACCAATAGCATTAAAATAGCCGCTAAGCTTTGGCTGTTTCCGATAAATTGAGAAGACGCCTTGACGAGAGATTCAATATCTCCTGTTTTCGTTAAAACATTGGCAAATCCAGCTGCAACAAGCATGACAAATCCGATAAATGCCATCATGTTCATGCCAGATGTAATCAGCGCATCTGCTTCATCACGTTTCATCATTCCAGTTACAAACAAGACAAGCAAGCCTGCAAGCGCACCGAAGATCATCCCTTCGACTCCAAGGCTTTGAGAGAGATATAACTGAACAATAAGTGATACAAGGATCGCAAGTCCAGCAAAGAATAAGCTCTTTTTTGTATATGCTGATTTTTCTACATCCGTAATGTCACGATTCTCATATGTTTTTGGCTTACGATAGACAAAAAGTGAAACGATCAAGCCAACAACCATGCCGCCTACAGGAATCAGCATCGCATACGGAATGTCTGCTAAATTCACTGTTAAACCTGCATCTTTCATGTTGTCACGAAGCATTCCGTGAAAAATCTGTCCAAAACCGACCGGAAGTAAAATATATGGTGCAGTAAGTCCGAAAGTCATCACACATGCTAGCAGTCTGCGGTCAATTTGAAGCTCGTTAAACACCTTTAATAATGGCGGGATTAAGACCGGAATAAAGGCAATATGAACAGGAACAACGTTTTGAGAAAAACAAGATACAATCAAAATGACCAGAATAATGAGCACTTTTGATAATGTTTTTCTTCTTGAATCGCCTTCTTTTCCAAGAAGCTTCACAGCTCCTTCGACCATGGCATCAGGAAGACCCGTTTTCGTCAGGGCGGCTGCGAATGCACCTAATAGTGCGTAACTAATCGCCACTGTCGCATTTCCGCCAAGACCGTCAGTGAACGCTTGAACTGTTCCCCCTAGACCTAATCCACCTGCAAGTCCGCCCGCTAAAGCGCCAAGTGCCAGCGCAATCACGACATTGACCCGCAGCAAGCTTAATATCAACATTAAAACAACCGCTAAAACAACTGCATTCATGGTGAAACCTCCGAAATCCTTTAGTTTACTAATGTAGTAGATAATTAAAGTACCAACGTATGTTACCATAGAAAATTTACTTCGTCAAATGGCGTATGTCCTACATAAAAAGCTCTGCCAACTGGCAGAGCTTCTGTCTTTATTTCTTCGGTTCAAATCGTTCCACAAATGTTGCTAATGATCTGACCATCACACCTGTTGCTCCTGTTGGCCCGAAGCATGAAGGTTTTTCTGTCGTGGCTGTTCCTGCAATATCTAAGTGCACCCAAGGGGTGTCTTCAGCGAATTCCCCAATGAATGCACCTGCCATGATCGCATGACCATCACGGCCTGGTGAGTTATTCAGATCAGCCATTTTGCTGTTTCTTACTCGTTTTTTATCTTTTTCGGTGATTGGCAGCTGCCAAATCATTTCCCCACATTCTTCTGATGCCTCTTTAAACTGGGCATACAGTTCATCGTTATTTGTCATCACGCCTGTTGTCTCATTCCCAAGTGCCACAATGACACCGCCTGTTAATGTCGCAACATCCACAAGCACAGAGGCACCATGCTGCTTCGCATAGGTCACACCATCTGCTAAAACAAGCCGACCTTCTGCATCCGTGTTAAGCACTTCAATTGTTTTGCCGCTTAGTGAGACAATGACGTCATCTGGCTTCATCGCATCTGCTGAGACCATATTATCTGTTGAGGCGATGACCGCAATGACATTCTGCTCTGGACGAAGTTCACCGATGATTTCCATTGCGCCTAAAACAGAGGCTGAGCCACCCATATCAGTTTTCATCCCTACCATACTTGCTCTTGGCTTTAAGGAATACCCACCTGTATCATACGTAATGCCTTTACCGACAAGGCCGATGACGTCTGTCCATTCTTCCTTGCCTTGATATTTCAATACAATCAGCTTCGGTGGTTCTGTTGAGCCTCTATTAACGGCTAGAATACCGCCCATTCCGAGCTCTTCCATTTGTTCTTTATCTAAAATTTCAATCTCGAATTCATATTTATAAGCAAGCTCTGCCGCATAGGATGCAAGATCAGAGGACGTAAGCATGTTCGGCGGCATATTCACAAGTGTACGAGCCGAATTGACCGATTGTCCGTAGACTTCGCCCACTTTCAAACTTGCCTGAATTTCGGCAGCATCATGATCCGTTGTTGCATAAACAAATTCGATAAAGCGATCCGGTTCATTCGTTTTATGTTTAAAATCTTGTAATTCATATGTAGCTAAAAGGCAGCTTTCAGAAAGGGCATGGGCTGCATCTTGAACAGGCAGATCCTTTCCTGTGAATGTATCAAGCAAAACCGAAACTGCTTGCTTTTTATCTTGATGAAGCTTTTTAAATAAATGCGCAAACACTTCCTTTGCCTCTTCAAACGTGTAATCTGACTCCTTCCCAAGCCCGACAAAATAAATGCGTTTAATGCCGGTTTCAGGGGATGGGAAAAATTTCGAAAGCTGATTTCGCTTAGACGAAATATCGCCTTCTTTTAATAATTCAGTGATTCTTCCTCCATGTAACTCATCCATTTCTTTTGCTTTTCCTGATAATTGGCTCTTTTGAAAAAGTCCGATGGCCAGTGTATCTTTATGTTGCAACTCATTTGTCGAGAAAAACATATTTATCACACGCTCCTTCAATGAACTCCATATTTCACATTGGAACTTCTATTATATCAAAATTTATGTGCTGATACGATCATTGCCAGCCTGTCTTCCCTTGAAGAACATTTATATTTTGGCACGCGGAAGGGCATCATGAAAAAGCGGCAGCGATCCATAGCAGCCTGTCCATGGTCTCCTCGTTCCACATCTACTTTCTTTAATGTTATAATGAACATGGACTTGGCAACAGTTCTTACTGCCATCATTTTTTTATCTTACTAGGGTAAATACTTTATCATTTCGCACGTTATTTTTTCTTAAAGAGAGGATGTTTCTTGTTCATGAGCGTACTGACGAATTTTCCGCTGCTTGCTAGCCTTGCAGCCATCTTTTTTGCACAATTTGTAAAAGTACCGATTCAATTTATCATTTCTAGACGACTAGATTGGTCGCTCATTACAAGCACAGGCGGAATGCCAAGTTCACACTCCGCAGCAGTAACAGCACTCTCAACAGCAGTTGCTTTAGAGCACGGGCTAGGAACATCTATTTTTGCCATTTCCGCCATCTTTGCCATTATTACGATGTTTGATGCGACAGGTGTTCGCAGACAGGCAGGAGAACAGGCAACTGTCCTGAACAAACTGGTCACAGATTTTAACCGGTTTGTTGCCGAGGCAAAGAACTTCCCAAGTGCGGAAGAAAAAGAGAAGCAAAAGAAATTGAAAGAGCTTCTTGGGCATAAGCCGATTGAAGTCTTCTTCGGCGGCTTAACAGGAATTTTGCTCACACTCATCTTAGATTATTACTTCATGTAGAAACGAAAAAGCTTTGGACCTTTTGAGATCCAAAGCTTTTTTATTCTTTATTGGCTTGAAACTGCTGCCGGAACACTTGCATCGATTCTGCTTCATTCAACTGATTTAAGTCTTTTTCTGTCAGCGTTCCTTCACCCTTTTTAATCACATAAACGTCCAGCACTTTTTTACCCCATTCTCTATACACATCATCAACCGTTTCATAATATAAATCAAGCTTATGACCTTTAATCGCTTTCCCAGTATCTGCGACTACACCATAGCCATAATTGGGGATAAACAGGACAGTTCCAATCGGAAAGACAGATGGGTCCGCTGCCACGGTTGAATATAAATCACGTTTTACTTTGACGCCTGAATATGTAATGCCATATGCATGATGTTCTTTCGTCTTACCTGTTGATTCTACACCTGCTGTATAACCTGTGGCGACAACCTTTTGCTTCGGATAATCGTTCCAATTAAATGCTTCTTCGAGAGAAACAGCACGCAAATCGTCACTTTTCACCGCCATCGTCTGCCTTTTTGGATGCTTTAAAAAAGAAGATACGTGCTTACCGGCATCGGTCTCTTTCACCCATGCAGCTAAATCACTTGGTTCTACGCCAGATATGCCCGTAAAGCTTGTCATCAAGGCAAGCATAAACAGAACTGTCATGAACAATCGTTTCATCCATGTTTTCATTTCTATTTGTCACTCCTCTACCCATCTATTTGTTTCCAAACAAAATGGAAACTATGCAAAGGAGAAACAAAAAAACCCACTTGCGTGTAGACAAGTGAGTTAAAACATTTGATAGCCTCTTTTACGAAGAGCATTGATGACAAAACCTGAGGCAATGGCACCAATCAGACCACTTAATAAAATAATGATATCTGCCGCAGCAAGAGAAACGATGCGGTCTCCTATCCCGGAAAAAGCAATGCCTGGTTCTCTTACATAAGCGATCATCTTTTGATTATTGATAATGAAAAGGCATACAATTGGATATAAAATTGCCATAATCCATGACATTCTCAGCAGCATATTCAGCAAAAAGCCAATGCCGAAGAATAACACGAAAAATAAAATAACTGAAATGATAACGACTGGTAAACTGATCACTTCATCTCCACCCCCAAATATCCCATCATTAGTTTAACTTGGAAATAGAGATGAAGTCAATCAATGGAAAAAGCCGTAAAATTAATGCTTCTTTCCTGTCCCTTTACATTCCTCACACGTTTCTGATCCGCCGAGCAATAACTGAAAGTATCCTTTTCCTGAACAATACTGACAAGTTGACTTTTTTTCTTTCGTTTGTGCATTCATATTGCTCACTCCTTAATCTAAATTTTCTGATAATTCATCATAACATATTTTTCTGTCCAGTACCAAGTGAGAAAATATTCCGTAAAACATTAAAAAACGTGTACCACAGGGATACACGTTTTTGTCTATATCGGTTTAGAAGAACTTGAATTTTCCTTTTTTCAGAACAAGTCCTGGTCCGCCAACCATGAATAATGAACGGTTGTCGATGATTTTTTTCATTGCAGAAGCTTTTGTTCCTTGAAGTTTTTTACCAAACGCAACACCTACAGCGTCGTGTTCACCAAGAGAAGCAACTGTTCCTTTGATGTCTGGCTTAAAGCTTTCAAGCGTGCCACCTTTTACTAGTGCTGCAAGGTTTTTCGCTACTGTTTCACCTTGCTGCATCGCAATTTGTGCAGTAGGTGGGTATGGACGATTAATTTCTTCATTGATGATTAATGAGCAGTCACCGATGATGAATACATCTTCATTTTCTGGTACACGAAGATCTGGAGACACTTTTACGCGGCCGCGCATGTTTTCAAATCCAGCTTCTTCAACGATTGGGTTACCACGTACACCAGCAGCCCAAACAACTGTTTCTGCTTTGATTTCTTCTGTATCATCGTCTTTTCCAACAATGATGCCTTCAGGCGTACATTCTTTGATCGCTGTACCGATTTTGAACTCAACACCTTTACCTTGAAGGTAGTTCATCGCATAGTCGATCAATTCAGGATCAAATCCTGGAAGAGCTGTTGGTGCAGCTTCTACACAGATAATACGCACGTCTTTTTGATCAATATCATACTCTTTGCAAAGCTCAGGTACACGGTTTCCAAGCTCACCAAGGAACTCAATACCTGTGAAGCCTGCACCGCCGACAACGATTGTCAGACGCTCTGGACGCTTTTCAGCTTCCGTATTATATGTCGCAAATTGAAGTTCAATGTGCTCACGAAGCTGACGAGCAGAGTTGATGTTAGAGATTGAGAATGCATATTCTTTCAGTCCTGCAATACCAAATGTTTCAGGAACAGCACCAAGCGCAACAACAAGGTAGTCATAAGAAAGTTCGCCATCTGATGTCACAACTTTCTTCTCTTCCTTATTAATGCTTTCAACTGTTGCTTGTACAAAGTTGACACGGGAACTGTTAATCACATCTTTGATTTGATAACGACAACGGTCATGATGAAGAGTACCTGCACTTGCTTCATGTAACCATGTTGTTTCGTAATGATAATTATGCTTGTTCACAAGAGTAATGTCCGCATCATTTGTGCCAAGCTGTTTTGTTAATCTTGTTACAGTCATTAATCCGCCATAACCTGCACCTAATACAACGATTTTCGGTTTATTCACTGGAATCACATCCACCTTTTTTAAATTTGCTGTAAAACGGATAAAGAATTACATATCGTTATTCTCAACCGCTTTGCGGCATTTTATGAAATTTAAACAAAAAAATAAGTATGTGAAAATCTGAACTTTCACCTACAAAAAACGAAAGCATTTGACCGTATCCGACAAAAATTCATAAAAAATTAATATTTAGTTCCCTTAACAATAATAGCGAGTTCTGCTCCTTTTTTCAAGGCTTTAAACTGAAAATCCTTAGGATAAACGGTCTTTCTCTCTTTTTTCCCCTTTTCACAGCATCGGCATCAAAAAACGACAAGTTTTTCAAAACAAGTCAAACGACGATATGTGGTATGATATGATATAGTGATAACAATTTTCATTTGGGAGGATTAAGGAATGCAAGAAGATTCTAAGGTATATGACATTACCGTTATCGGGGGCGGCCCAGTCGGATTGTTTACTGCGTTTTACGGAGGCATGAGACAGGCAAGTGTGAAAATCATTGAAAGCCTTCCTCAGCTCGGCGGTCAACTATCCGCTCTTTACCCTGAAAAATACATTTATGATGTGGCTGGTTTCCCAAAAATCCGCGCACAAGAATTAGTTGATAATTTAAAGGAACAAATGGATAAATTTGATCAAACCATTTGCTTAGAGCAAGCTGTGGAAACGGTTGAAAAACAAGCAGACGGTATCTTCAAACTCGTTACGAATCAAGAGGTTCATTATTCAAAAACGATCATCATTACAGCTGGTAACGGTGCATTCCAACCGAGAAAGCTTGAGCTAGATACAGCAGAATCATTTGAAGGAAGCAACCTGCATTACTTCATCAATGACTTGAACCAATTCGCTGGCAGACGTGTTGCTGTTCTTGGCGGCGGAGACTCTGCGGTTGACTGGGCACTGATGCTTGAGCCAATCGCAAAAGAAGTATCGATTATTCACCGTCGTGATAAATTCCGTGCACATGAGCACAGTGTAGAAAACTTGCACAACTCGAAAGTCAATGTGCTGACACCATTTGTTCCAACTGAGCTCATTGGAGAAGACCGCATTGAACAAATTGTGCTTGAAGAAGTGAAAGGCGATAAAAAGCAAGTACTAGATGTGGATGACGTGATCGTCAACTTCGGTTTTGTTTCCTCCCTTGGACCAATCAAACAATGGGGCCTTGAAATCGAAAAGAACTCTATCGTGGTCAAATCCACGATGGAAACAAACATCGAAGGCTTCTATGCGGCAGGAGACATCTGTACGTATGAAGGAAAAGTCAAATTAATCGCAAGCGGATTTGGTGAAGCACCAACTGCTGTGAACAACGCCAAAGCTTACATGGACCCGAAAGCTCGTGTACAGCCGCTTCATTCCACAAGCTTATTTGAAAACAAATAAGAACGGATCAAAAAAAGGAGTTCCATCTGCGGAACTCCTTTTTTGTTTATTTAAAAATCCCAATATAGGCATTCGCCATTCCAAGTACCATTGCAGCGAGTAACACCACAACAATTCCTGCCACAACCAAAATCACCCGATCCTTCACACGTTCCTTTTTCGGAAGCGGCTTGTCTATCCCGCAAGATGGACATGTTTTCGAACGATACGGAATCAGTTCATGACAGTTCCTGCAATTGATTTGTTCACTCAAACCTCAGCAACCTCTTTTCTGATGACAGTTTATGTTTGGTTCTCATGATACTCTTTTCGAATGGAAATAGCCAGTTGTGAGGACAAGCTGTAACAAAATTGAGCGATTTATGAATTGTTTGAGAAGAAATCGAATCAATGAAGATTTGATCTGTTCAACCGATATAAGAAGGAGAAGATCGTCATGAAGGATAGGTGGAAAGATGATAAAGCGTTTCATGATTAGTTTGAGCTTGTTACTGATAATTGGCGGCTCAGTAGAAGTGTTTGCAAAAGATTATAACAAACATTATGCTCAATTCGCTGCAGGATTGAATATGGATGTTGATCAGCTAGAACCTTTTTTAAAGCGTGTATCCACTTCGGTTTTGGATTCTGGTTTGAGTGAACAAGAAATCAAACAGATACTCACCAACGTTCAAAAAATGAATAAAAACAATGAAACGAAAAAAATGGGCACTTTTGAAGTGGTGTATCTTGGAGAACCGGCCAATATAAAAATTGAGGTTGAAGTCCATGTGGAAGATGGCAATAAAGAAATGGTAATCTATTTGTTTAGCACGGAAGAGTTGGTGGATATCTTGGATAAAGAACTATTGAAAATAGAAGAAGCAATGGAATAAGAGATGCTGACCGAGCATCTCTTTTATATTTGTCTTTCTTAATAAAACAAAAAAAGCCTTCTTGTTCATAAAGCAAACAAACAAGAAGGCTTATCTTTATCCATGGTCAGATATTAACACTCTTCCGGCGTACCGGTATTCGTAGCTGTTCTGAACGAAGAACCGCATCCGCATGACGCAATTGCGTTCGGATTGTCAATCGTGAAACCGCCGCCCATTAGTGATTGTTTGAAATCAATGATGGTGCCGTTCATGATGTCAAGGCTTTCGGAGTCGACAAGGACCTTGATGCCCTGCTGTTCGAACTGCGTGTCTTTCTCAGAAACTTCATGGTCAAAGCCCATTCCGTATGAAAGACCGCTGCAGCCGCCGCCTTTTACGCCCACTCGTAGGAACGCATTTTCTTCTTCATGTTCTTTCATCATATCTTTAATCTGCAATGCAGCAGCTTCTGTAATCGTTACTGGTGTACTCACGATCATCCCTCCTTTTGACTGGATGTTTCTTTTCAATTATAAACGTGATGTTGCCTTTTCTCAAATAAATGGTTTAGAGATAGAATGTGCCGTCACAAATTGTTTCAGCAGGTCCTGTCATCAGCACATGGTCATTGTCTTTCCAGCGAATGATGAGGTCTCCGCCAGCTAGATGAACGGTCATATCCGTTTCTTTTTTCGCATGTCCATTGACAATCGTTGATACAGCCGCAGCACATGCTCCTGTTCCGCACGCTTGCGTAATCCCTGATCCTCTTTCCCACACGCGGAAATGCAGTTCCGTTTCACTGACACGTTCCACAAATTCTACATTGACGCCTTCTGGAAACATGTCATGCTTTTCAATAATTGGCCCAAGTGAATCAAGCGGCGCCTGTTCAATGTCTTCTAAATAGAAAACGATATGGGGATTCCCCATTGAAACAGCTGTTCCATTTAAGGTCGTCGTTCCAAAATCAAGCGGTTCATTAATCGTTGTACTGGCCGGTTCACCAAGCATTGGCATCGCTTCTTTTTCAAAACGAGGTTTACCCATATCTACTGTCACTAACTGAACGTGACCATCCTGCACATGAACAGTCGCCTCAACAAGTCCTGACAATGTCTCAATCTTAAACGTTGTGTCTGTTACGATTTGATGCTCATATACATATTTAGCAACGCAACGCAGACCGTTACCGCAGTTTTTCCCCTCTGATCCATCATTGTTGAAAATGCGCATCTTCACAGGCGCAACATCTGATGGGCAAATGAGAATCATTCCGTCTGAACCGATACCTGTATAAACAGAAGAAACGCGGATCGCTATCTCTGACAGCTGCTCTTCTGGAAGCTGTTCCTTCATCTGATTGACGTATATATAATTATTTCCTAGTCCGTGCATTTTCGTGAATTGAAATGATGTCATGAGCGTCCTCCAAAAATGTTGTTTCTTTATAGTATAAAAGGAGTCGATTCAGGAGACAATCTTATCATCCCCCGTTTTTCATACATAGAAGCTCTTTGCTGCCATGGCAAAGGGCTTTTATTATGCATATGCCTCTTTTTCTCTCGTGTGATGCTTCATTTTGATGATATTTTATTAGCATAACATATTGGATGCGCTTTCTACATTTTCCCCTAAAAAACGGAAACTGAATATATGAAAAAAATGCACCTCATGACCCATGTGGTGCATTTAAAACATGTCGTTTTCCTCTATAAAAGCATAAATACGCTCGACTAGCTGCTCTGCATTTTCTCCAGAAACAAATTCTCCATTCACAAGGGCAAATGGGGAGTCCATACATTTGCCGCAGTAGCTTAAACAACCGTATTCCATTACATCTAAGTTTGGGTCTTTTTCAAGTTTCTCTTTTGCTTCTTGAGACCCTTGTGCAAGATTACTTACACAAAATTCGATCAGCGGAAACACTGTGCTTCACCTCACATTTGCCTTACTATCCTACCGAAATTCCTTCTATTAGTCAAAACATGAGCTCGTTACGCCTATTCCCCGTAAAATGTTTTACTATTTAGGACTAAGTAATGAATATGTAGGTTATTTTGAAACAATTATTGTGGTTTCACAGTAAATTCGATATAATTTTATTTGGTATTTTAACTTAAAGTTTTTTAGTATAAGTGTTTTTCAATGTCTAGGGGGAAAAGGAGAATCGTCATGAAAAATTTAGTCTTGATCGGCGGAGGTTACGGGAATATGCGGGTTCTCCACCGCTTATTGCCAAATCAATTACCTGATGATGTTACTATCACATTAATTGATCGAAATCCTTACCACTGTTTAAAAACAGAATATTATGCACTTGCTGCTGGAACGATCTCTGATCATCACATTCGAGTATCTTTTCCAGAGCATCCAAAGCTGGATATTCAATACGGGGAAGTAGAAAAAATTGATATTGAAAACAAACAGATCTTATTTAGCGACCGTGAACCGATTCCATATGATGATACGGTAATCGGACTCGGCTGTGAGGACAAGTATCACAATGTCCCTGGTGCGAAAGAACATACATACAGCATTCAAACCATTGATCAGTCAAGACATACGTATAACAAATTAAACAATTTGAGTGCAGGTGCAACGGTTGGTATCGTCGGTGCTGGACTTAGCGGGGTAGAGCTGGCCAGTGAACTGCGTGAAAGCCGTTCTGATTTAAACATCATTCTTTTTGACCGCGGAGAACTGATTCTTTCCAGTTTCCCAAAAAGATTAAGTTTATATGTACAAAAATGGTTTGAAGAAAATGATGTAAAGATCATTAATTGCGCCAATATTACGAAGGTTGAAGAAGGAGTTGTGTACAACCATGACGATGCCATTGAAGCAGATGTCATCGTGTGGACAGCAGGAATTCAGCCAAGTAAAGTCGTGCGAGATATGGATGTTGAAAAAGACGCCCAAGGCCGTGTCGTCTTAACTCCTCATCACAATCTCCCTGGAGATGAGCATGTCTATGTCGTAGGTGACTGCGCAAGCTTGCCGCACGCACCAAGTGCACAGCTTGCCGAGGCACAGGCAGAGCAAATTGTGCAATCTCTACAGAAACGCTGGAAGAACGAGCCGCTTCCTGAGACTTACCCGCAGTTTAAGTTAAAAGGCGTACTCGGCTCTTTAGGGAAAAAAGCCGGCTTTGGCTTAGTAGCGGATCGCCCGCTTGTTGGTCGTGTTCCAAGACTCTTAAAATCTGGACTTCTTTGGATGTACAAGCATCACAATGGATAAAATGATGTGAATTTTTTCTCAAAGCTCCTTCTAATGAAGGAGCTTTTATTATGAAACGGCATGTGCCGATGGATGGTTCACTTTGATAGGAGCAAGCGCAAGGATGCAGTCTTTACGAAACGTTCTGATCGTCTTCTTCGATAAACAATACGCTTGTATGAACTGTTCAGTTTGACGATGTACAATGATTTTTCGTTTCGAGCACTCTCCATTTTTCTTCATATAAATCATATCAATCGGTATTTGTTGATGAAGAGATTGTTTTAGTAAATAATTCATGATGCTCACGCTCCTTTTATCTCATTATATACGAACAAATGTTCTAAATCAACCTAAAAAAGGAACGTTTGTTCGATTTGTTTTTCTAAAAAAAAGAACAGCTCATTCACTGCTCTCTTCGTACCCGTATTTCTCCATTTCTTGATAAATATCTTTTAATTTCGGATTGCCCTCTCCTACAATTTGATCCTCAACAAGGACAAGCGGATAAAAGAATTCATCATCAAGAATTCGTTCAGATAATTCTTTTTGGCGTTCGTTTTCAGGCGGGTGCTCAATATCGATATATGTGATGCGAAACGGCTGATTTGGATATTTTCGTTTTAATGCTGCATCTAACCACTCAAATGTATCTTTTGAAGAAGGCAGATTCACGCAACTAGCGCACAGGACATCTCTTCCATATACATAAAGGTCAACGGTTTTGTTCATTTGACAAGCCCCCCATTCTTTCTTTATTTTAGCTGAATTTTCTGTATGAAAAAAGTCAAAATCACTTTTTGTTTCAAGATGAGATTGTGCTATAATGAGAAGGAAACTTTGAAACCAATCAATAGATTTTTATCGTCCAGATGAATATAATGGTGATATGTTGTGAAAGGAGCGATTATATCTAATGACTGAAGTCGAAATGAAAGACCAAGTACAGGAAGTACTGGACAAACTTCGTCCATTTCTATTACGTGATGGTGGAGACTGTGAGCTTGTAGACATTGAAGATGGCATTGTGAAATTACGCCTTCTTGGTGCATGCGGCAGCTGCCCAAGTTCAACCATTACATTGAAAGCCGGTATTGAGCGCGCATTATTAGAAGAAGTACCTGGCGTTGTAGAAGTTGAACAGGTTTTCTAATTCATATATGACATGAAAACGACCCTTACTGGGTCGTTTTTTAATTAGGATAACTTCTCTCTAAACCATTCTTGAATAAAGGTCAGTCTTTGAATACGCTGCCCAGGGTGGCCGCTTCTCGATAAATCATGAGAGGCCTTCGGGAATTTGACTAATCTCGTGTCTTTTCCAAGCTCCTTTAATGCCACAAAAAGCTGTTCTCCTTGATCAACTGGACAGCGGTAGTCTTCATCACTGTGCAGGATGAGAAGCGGTGTATTCACCTGTTTTACATACTTTAGCGGCGAACGATCCCATAGCTTATCAACAGAGTCATAAATATCCCCATCAATCTGCCATTTTGTAAAGAAATAACCGATATCACTGATGCCATAAAAGCTAATCCAGTTCGAGATGGAACGCTGTGTAACAGCTGCACGGAAACGGTCTGTCTGTCCGACAATCCAGTTGGTCATAAAACCGCCATAGCTGCCGCCTGTTACGCCAAGCCTTGTTTCATCAAGAAAGTCATAGGCTTCGAGCACATGATCAACAGCCAGCATGACATCCTCATAATCAACATCACCATAGCTGCCTCTTACCCGGTCTGTAAACATCTGTCCGTATCCATGACTGCCATGAGGATTGATGTACACAATCGCATACCCTTCAGCGGCAAGCATTTGAAATTCATGAAAATACGTATGACCGTACATCGCATGCGGCCCGCCATGAATTTCTAAGATTAGTGGATATGTCTTCCCCTCTTCCATCTGAGCAGGCTTCATCAACCAGCCATGTACAACGTCTTCTTCTTTTGACTGGAAAGAAATTGGTTCAGGTTCGGATATGACATGTTCCTTTAAAAAGTCATCATGCTCAAACGTGATTTGCTTGAGTGAGGATTCCCCTAAAGTCAGCTCATACAGCTCACTAGGCGAGACAGGTGAAAGACGGCTGATCAGCATTTTTGATTCGTCTGGATGAAGACTGAAATTCGTCACATGTTCTGCCTCTAAACGAACGGGATAGGCTAAGCCTTCAATAGAGAAATAATAAATTCCGGTACTCCCTTGATCAGAAACAAGCGCATAAAACCCCTGACTATCCTTTGTCCATTGTGGAAGCTGATTGGCCTCACCCATAGCACTATCCCCTGCCATACAGTTTCCTACATACATATCGAGCATTTCTGACAATTGAACGGTCTTTTTCTCCTTCAGGTCATGCAGCCACAATGACAGGAAGGTCGCATTTTCAAATTCACGTTCGTGTCCAATGTACAAAAGGCTTTCTCCATTTGGAGAAAATGATACAGTCGTGTAAGCGCCTGTTGATTGGGTGATTTTCTTGGATGTACCGTCCTCTAAGGAAAGGAGACAAATATCACTTATGTAAAACGTCTGAGGATTTGATTGAATATACGCAAGCCACTTCCCGCAAGGAGAGATGACATGATTCACATGATGATGCGGCTCACTCGTAACCATCTCTACCTCGCCGGAACGGACATCGATTTTTACAATTTGCGTCAGACGCCCGTCTAAAAAGCCTCTGCCATCTGCTTTATAAGTCAAATCATCATATACGGCCGGAGCAAAGTCATCGCACTCTTCCTTTTTTTCATCATGAACAGATTCTTCTTGTTTTAATGAGACCGCTGCATAAATAAAAGCTCCATCCGGTGAAAATACAGGATGAGAGACGCCGTAAGGAATATTCGTTAAGGTACGAATTCCGCCGCCATCGCTCTGAATGAGTGCGAGCTGAGGGACTTCCTTTGGCTTCTGCAAAATAAACGCAAGCTGCTTTCCGTCTTTTGACCATGCTGGCTGATGATGCTTCCCATCATCAAATGTCCATCGAGACAGCTCCCCTGTCTCTTCATCTCGAACCCATAAATGAATATTGTAATCATCCTTTTTTTCATTCACCGTTACTTTTGTAAAAACAGCCTTTTTTCCATCTGGTGAATAAACTGGATGAGAAACAGACACGATTTGTGTTAAATCCTCTGCTGTTATCAATTTCTTCATCAATAGATCGCCCCCTTTTATGTATCAAAAAATAGTTCGCTTCTCTAAATAATAATCCCTGCTTTTGTTATGAAAAACAAGGATAAAAAAAGAACGTGCGTCTTCACAGCACGTTCTTCATTTGATTCACAGAATGATGCTCGACGACGACACCTTCTACCGGCACCGTCAGTACATCCACTTCACAATGCGGGAAATTTTGGGCAAGCTGCTTTTTCAGCGCTTCTCCCTTCCCTTTTTCCACTAAGGTCAAAATAGTCGGCCCAGCACCACTTAATGCCGTTCCATACGCGCCTTTTAATGAAGCAACGTGCTCCACCTTGGACAGCTCTGGGACAAGCATCGTGCGGTATGGCTGATGAAATAAATCTTTATTCATCATTTCCCCTACAAGCGGCCAGTTCTGCGTCATTAAGGCGGCGACAAGGACGTTACTCACTGCACTCGCACTCACTGCCTGTTTATAGGAAAAATCCTCTGGCAGGACATCACGGGCATCCTTTGTGAGCACTTCATAAAAAGGAATCACGACGACGACATCTACATCCACATGCTGCACTTTAACGGCATGTGTCTTGTCTTCTTCATGAAGACCGATGAGTAAACCACCGAATAAAGAGGCACCCGCATTATCTGGATGACCTTCTACCTCACTTGCAAAAAAGAGCTTCTGATCATCGGTCATCTTTAATTCAAGCAACTGATTGGCGAGCTCAATAGCGGCGACAATGGCAGCAGCGCTGCTGCCCAGCCCCCTTGCTAATGGAATATCACTCCACACTTTGACATGAACAGGCGGGAGTGTTTTTCCAAAGTCATCTGCGACCTTTTTAGCTGTTTGGTAGATCAGGTTATCGGTGCCTGATGGAATACCAGACACGACATCTGTTTCTGCTTCAAACAGCCAGCTATCATGGTCATAGACCGATAGCTTTAAATAGCGGCTGAGCGCCATTCCGACTGAGTCAAAGCCTGGTCCTAAGTTGGCAGTGCTTCCCGGTACTGTGATTGAAAAAAGCATGGAGGCGTTACTCATACGCGTGCGGCCTTTTCTAAATGTTCCAGAATTTGATCTTCATCTGCATCCAGCGTGACCGGTTTGATGTGTGAAATATCAATCGCCGTATTCGGATCTTTTAATCCGTTTCCTGTTAGTACAGCGACGACTTTACTGCCTGGCTTAATTTCTCCAGATTTCACTTGTTTGAGTACACCTGCAATTGATGCACAAGAGCCTGGCTCTGCAAACACACCTTCTTCACGTGCGATCAATTGATAGGCATGAAGAATTTCTTCATCTGTCACTTCATCAATTTTCCCGTTTGATTCATCTGCCGCTGCTACAGCTTGCTTCCAGCTTGCAGGGTTTCCGATGCGAATGGCTGTTGCGACTGTTTCTGGCTGCTCAATGACTTCATTTCTAACGATGGCTGCAGCTCCTTCTGCTTCAAAACCACGCATGACTGGCAGTCCCGTGCCTTTTTTCTCATGATATTCTTTGAAGCCTTTCCAGTACGCTGTAATATTCCCCGCATTTCCAACAGGAATCGCCAGTACGTCCGGCGCAGCGCCGCCTAGCTGCTCACAGATTTCAAATGCCGCTGTTTTTTGTCCTTCAATTCGGTATGGATTGACGGAGTTAACAAGTGCAATCGGAGCTTTTTCACAGATGCTGCGGACAATTTTCAGCGCATCATCAAAGTTGCCGTCAATGGCAATGATCTCTGCTCCGTACATGACAGCCTGCGCCAGCTTACCGAAGGCAATTTTTCCATCTGGAATGATGACAATACATTTCATATCAGCGCGCGCCGCATAAGCTGCTGCTGCTGCAGACGTATTCCCTGTCGATGCACACATGATCGTATCATTGCCTTCTTCTTTTGCCTTTGCGACGGCCATGACCATACCGCGATCCTTAAAAGAACCTGTAGGGTTGACGCCTTCTGTTTTCACATGAAGTTCAATCCCAAGCTTTTCAGATAGCTTTGCGAGATGAATCAGCGGTGTGTTTCCTTCATTTAATGTTAGTTTAGGTGTGTGTTCGTTTACTGGTAAAAATTCTTGAAATTCTTCAATGAGTCCATTCCACTTCATCAGCTTAAACCGTTCCCTTCTACTCGGTACGTGCTCTTCACTTGAACCACCACGTCGAGATCGTTTAATGTTTGCAGGATATTTGAGAAATCTTCTTCTGATGTCTGATGTGTAATAATCACAATTTCAGCAAGCTCATCATGCCCTTTGACAGGAAGCTGAAGGATCTTTTCAAAGCTGATGCCTCTTTCAGAAAAAATCGATGTAATGCGGGAGAAAGCTCCGACTTGATCTCTAACATGTATTCTTAAAAATTGCTGAGCAAATACTTCGGATGATGATTTGATTTTCTTCTCAAATTGCGGTGCAATAAATCCACTGCCATTCACACCAAGACGCATGTTTTTCATAACAGCGACTAAATCTGAGACTACAGCTGTTGCCGTTGGCAGGCTGCCTGCTCCAGGTCCGTAAAACATCGTTTCTCCGACAGCACTTCCGTAAACATAGACAGCATTAAATTCATTGTTGACGGAAGATAACGGGTGATGATCAGGAAGTAAAGTTGGCTGTACGCTGACCTCTACTTTCTCTCCGTCCCGCTGGGCAATTCCAATCAACTTCATTGTATAGCCAAAACGTTTACTGAAATTAATGTCCTCGTCCGAGATGTCAGAGATGCCTTTCACTTTCACATCCTCTAAGTCTACATTCATGGAAAAGCCGAGTCTTGCCAGGATGGCCATCTTTCTTGCCGCATCCAGTCCTTCTACATCCGCCGTCGGATCTGCTTCTGCAAAGCCAAGATCCTGCGCTTCTTTTAATACATCTTCATACGCGCTTTTATCGACATTCATTTTTGTTAAAATAAAGTTCGTTGTCCCGTTCACGATTCCCATCATTTTTGTGATGCGGTCAGAGGCTAAACCTTCCTCTAGTGTACGCAAAATTGGAATCCCACCTGCGACACTTGCTTCATAGTAAAGGTCACAGCCGTTTTCTTTTGCTACATGTAAAAGCTCTGTGCCATATAGCGCCATTAAATCCTTATTGGCTGTAATGACATGCTTCTTCTCATTTAGTGCATCTATTAAATATTGTTTTGTCTCTTCAATGCCGCCCATCACTTCAATAATGACGTCGATCTCTGGATCTCGAATCACATCGTATACTTCAGTTGTGAAGACCTCTCTTGCCACATCCACATCTCTTTTTTTATCGGGATTGCTCACAAGCACTTTTTGTATTAATACCGGACAGCCGATCTGGTGCATTAATTTATCCTGATGATCTTGAATAATCTTAACGACACCGCTCCCCACTGTTCCTAATCCTAGTAGTCCAACTCGAATTGCCTTCACCTGAAATTCCACCTTTCTCCGTAAATGTCCTCTCTAAAAAGACATTTGTTAACCTAACACAGACATTCAATGTACACACATTATAAAGGGGTATCCTCATTTTGACAAGGTAATAAAATAAGAGAATATGAGAATGAAACCGCTTAACAGCTATTTATATCAAGATTCTATATTTTCAAAATATTTTTGTGAGAAAAGCTCCCGAAGCCGGGAAGCTTGAGATTACGCCTGAACTGGCGTTTTGGCTTGCTGATTTTGCAGGACAAGCGCAATATTTTCAGCACATAAATGCATCATGTTTTTTCTCGTTTCAACACTTGCACTTCCGATATGAGGAAGCACTGTCACATTTGGTAATGTCGTTAACGGGTGATCTGGGCTGACTGGCTCCTTGCTAAATACATCCAGACCTGCTCCTGCAATTTTTCCTGTCGTGACAGCATCATATAAAGCATCTTCGTCTACCGTCTGCCCTCTGGAAACGTTGATGAAGTAAGCCGTATTCTTCATCTGCTCAAATGCTTTCTTATTAAACATTTCTTTCGTTTCAGGCGTTAAAGGCGTCAAACAAACGATGAAATCAGACTGCGTAAGCAGCTCATCAAATGCGGCATAGGTCACACCTAGTTGCGCTTCTGCTTCTGGCTTTCTTGAACGATTATGATACAGAACATTCATCTCAAAACCTTTTGCCCGCTTGGCCAGTGCGGTTCCAATACTGCCCATTCCGACAATCCCTAACGTTTTATGATGCACATCAGCACCAGCTAGAAGAAGCGGTCCCCAGCCTGTCCAGTTCCCATCCTTAATCCAATCACTCGCTTCGACAATTCGTCTTGCTGACGCCATCAAAAGCGCAAAGGCTAAATCAGCCGTCGATTCTGTTAAGACGTCCGGTGTATGACATACCGTGATCCCGTGCTTTTTAGCTGCCTTTAGATCAATATTGTCATAGCCGACCGCGAGATTCGCGACCACTTTTAGATTTGGAGCATTTGATAAAAGTGCCTCATCTACTTGATCTGACAGCATCGTGAGCAGCCCATCTGCTTGAGCCGCTTTTTTTTCTAACTCTTCTCTTGGACACGGCTCATCCTCGCTCGTCCACATATCAATATGAGCGACTTCTTTTAATGGTGTAAGTGTTGTTTCATCAAGCTTTCTTGTGATATAAACATAAGGTTTCGTCAAGAAGAACACTCCTTTGGTTGATTTCTTTAAGCATAACGAAAAACGCCTCAAGAGAAAAGAGACGTTTCGTCTGTTCACTGAAACTTCAAATCAGCGGATTGATGAATCCATCCAACAGGAGGAATGAGATGCCCACCGCTGCGCATAGCACTCAATTCTTGAAACACCTTGAGAAAATATTCGTAGCGGTTCGCATCATTTAAAACGTAATCTAATCGTTCTTCATAATAAGATTTTTCATTTTCTCCTGACATATAATAACCTTCGACAATTTCAAAATAATGAAGCGGAAACAGAAGACGGCTGTACAGCAGACGCTTTGAAAATGATGAAAGAGGCGTAACCTGCTCATATTGCTGCAAAAAGGAAAATCCCTCTTCAATTAAATCCTCCTTATGCTGGACAAAGGTTTCTCTTAAATATTCTGCGATATCTCTTGTTGGATGGTCAAATACCCAGTCAACAGGTAAACGAAGCGGCTGCTCATGTGGCCAGGTCATACGTGAAAAGCGCTGATGACAAACAGTACCTGAATCACATTCTTTTGGTTCATCATCAAGCTCTGTATCCACTAAATATTGTATGGCATTTTCCGTTAATCCGAGATAATACGGAAAGGATTCAATGAATTTCTTTTCAAATCGTTCAAGTGGTTTTTGATGCATTTGCTGCATCCAAAAGCCTTCCAGCTGGTCTAACCGTTTTGCCCATAATTCCTTCCAAGCTCCGACACGTTTTGTTTCAGACACCTCATAAGGAAACCCTCTCCCCCTGACATGAAAGGCCGCCAGCTCTGATGCGTGCTGAAATGAACGGCTTGTAACCCGCGGTGCTGCCTTTAATAGAGCGTACAGTTCTTTTCCATGGGTAAAAGTCGGTTTCTCTTCGTTTGTTAATTCAAACACGGCAACGTATGGGTCACCGTCATTCAGTAAATACTGACTGATATGATAAAGCTCTGTGAGTTCTTCTTCTCGCAAATGAGACACGGGAACAATGATGAAGAGAGCTTTCGCCGTTTGAAAGCTCTGATAACTGCCATATGGCATAAATTGACGCACATCAATACCAAATGTGTGATAAATGGTTTCTTTCATGATTTCACCTGCGTTCATAAAATCAGTCTCTTATCATATCGTAGTCGCAGGTTGAGGGATTTATGAATACTATTTACTATCCGAAGCTATTTCACACGTTGTGGACAAATTACGAGGATTGGGTGAGGAACATGCCGCATCATCATGAGATGAACGAAGTAGAAAAAACAGCAAGACGCCGTTTACAAGAACGAGGCGTAACCATTCAAGATATAGCAGACCTTGTCTTCTTTTTACAGGAAAAATATCATCCTGGCTTAGACATGACAGAGTGCATCCACAATGTGGAACGTGTCATCGCAAAACGTGAAGTCCAAAATGCCATCTTAACAGGCGTTGAACTAGATGTTCTCGCTGAGCAAAAAAAGCTGACAGAACCGCTGCAATCCATTCTTGAAACAGATGAAAGTCTATATGGTGTGGATGAAATTTTATCCTTTGCCATCGTTAATATTTATGGCTCCATCGGCTTTACGAATTACGGATATATCGATAAAGAAAAACCAGGGATTCTTGGGAAACTCAACGATAAATCCTCAGGCGAATGCCACACCTTTTTAGATGACATTGTCGGTGCTATTGCTGCGGCAGCATCAAGCAGACTGGCACATAGTGCGAGAAATGCAGAATAAAACACAAAAGAGGACGTGCGTCTGACGCTTGTCCTCTTTTCATTAAGATAATCGTTCAATCCACTCAGATAATGAATCAATGACATAGGTTGGCTGTTTGTCATATTTCTGAAGCAGCTCTTTTGTCGTGACGCCTGTATGGACAAGCAGTGTATCCATCCCTGCATTCATCCCTGCCATAATATCGGTATCATAGTTATCGCCCACCATGAGCGTCTCTGACACATCTGTCCCGAGCACCCGCATGGCCTGTTCCATAATGATAGACTCTGGCTTCCCGATAAATGTTGGCTGCACTGTTGTCGTAACCGTCAGCACAGATGTTAACGATCCATTTCCAGGTAACAGCCCTCTTTCTGTCGGAATGGCAATATCTCCATTTGTTGAAACAAATTGTGCACCTTGACGGATCGCAATGGCTCCTACCGCTAGTTTTTCATATGTAATACCGCGGTCTATTCCAACGACAACGAAATCAGCGTCTTCTTGACCAAACGACAAGCCTTTTTCTTCGATGGCCTGCTGAATTCCTTCTTCTCCGATCACATACACCGAGGCATCTTTCTTTTGTTCTGCGATATAGTTTGCCGTCGCCATACTTGTTGTAAAGACTTGGTCTTCCGTTGCTGGAATATCGAATGAAACCAGTTTCTCTGCTACTTGCTTCGGCGTGCGTGAAGAGTTATTCGTGACAAACAAATAAGGGATGTTCAACTCATTTAACTTGTGAACAAATTGCCCCGCCTCTTCGATCTTTTCTGTTCCTTTATACATCGTCCCGTCTAAATCAATTAAATAGCCTTTGTATTTCATGCTGCTTACAACTCCAATGGTTTATTTAAACGCTGATACTGGTCCAAGCTCCTGCTCCAAGTAAGTGCGAATTCGATTCGGGAAGACTTGCAGCGCCTGTTCTACCTCACTGATGACCTGCAACAAATCGTGATGAACCACTTCTTGGTATTGCTGAACAAGTGTTTTACGGCACGAGACCAGTTTTTTCAGGTGAGTGCCTTCTTCTGTTGGTACAACCTTTTCGTCCACAAGAATATCCATGATGTCGTCATAGCTTCCTGGGTCCCGCATGATAAAGCCGTCAATCATATCATTTCCTGTATCAAGAATACATTCGACGAGCAAATGAACAATTCGTTCCAGCGCTTTTTTTTCTAAAGGGCTTGACCATGTTTGATGACTGCGCATCAAATTATATTGCTCCTCAAAAAAACGTAATGTCTCTTCAATCTTCTTTCTGTCTACGAAATACATCATGACGCTCCCCTTTGCGTTATTTTCTAATCCGCTTTAAGACAAAATAGGCACAGCCAAAATTACAGTATTCATAAATGTATTCATCGAGTGTACTGATTTTTGTATCGAATGTGGCCTTTTGGTTTTGGTCATCAAAGAACCCCTTCAGCCTAAGCTGGTTATAGCCCCAATCCCCCACAATATAATCATACTTATTTAAAATATCTGAGTACCTTGCTTTAAACGCTTCCTCATCAAAGCCGTCTTTGATTTCTCTGACAAGATCAAAGGTAGCATTCTGAATGACGATCATCTTCTCACCTCTTTTTAAACGATCCACCTTTAATGATAATTCATTGGAACAACTCCATCAATTGCTAAAGCATGTTTTTTCCGATTTAGCCGAAGCTAAAGAAAAAAGGAGGTCACATTTATGATGAAACAACTGACAGCCACTATTCTCCTATGCATGCTTTTAGGCGGGTGCGGCTTTCAATCCGGCATGAACCGGCAAGTGGATGAAGATTCTTCCAGTAAGACAATTCGCCTGTCTGATCGTCATGAAGGAAATAATTCCAACATGCCAGAAGCAGATACGAATCGAGCAGGCTATGTTCGTTATCAGCGCCAGCAAGTAACCGATCAGAAGGAAAAAACCCCTGCTTTAAATCGTGAGCACCTTGCCCACGTGATTACAAGTTTAGCCATTCAGCTGCCAAATATAAAGGATGCAGCAACACTTGTCACAGACGAGGATGCCCTCATTGTGTATCGAACAGGCAACAAAAACCGAGATGAATCAGCCGATCAAGTGAAAAAAACAGCGGTTTCTGTTCTCCCTCGTTATTATCATGTGTACGTCTCTGATAACCCAGAGCACTTTCAATCCATTGCCAATTTTTCACGTCTTCAAACCAATTCACGTGATTTTGATCAAATTTTAACGAAAACGATTCAACAAATGAAATACTCTCCTCAAGGCGGAGATATTTCAACGAAAGAAGATGCCAATGGCATGACGAATTCCGATCGGACCATGAGACGAAACGCACCTTACGGCCAAAATTAATACGAGAAAAAACGCCAGAGAGCTCTGGCGTTTTCTTTGTTATGCTTGCGCCTGACGCTTCTTAGACGCTTCGTTTACTTGTTCGTCTGCATGATAAGAAGAACGGACAAGCGGTCCAGCTTCACAGTGGCTAAAGCCTTTTGACATGGCAATTTCCTTCAGCTCTGCAAACTCATCTGGATGGTAGTATTTTTGCACTTTCAAATGCTTTTTCGAAGGTTGTAAATACTGACCAATTGCCATGATGTCGACGTTATTGGCAAGAAGATCATCCATGACTTCAATGATTTCTTCCTTCGTTTCACCGAGTCCAATCATAATGCTTGATTTCGTTGGAATGTCAGGCTGCATTTCTTTTGCACGACGCAAGAATTCCAATGAACGATCGTATGTAGCTCGTGCACGAACTCTTGGTGTTAATCTGCGTACTGTTTCAATATTGTGATTTAAAATATCAGGGCGTGTATCCATTAACGTTTTCAAATTATCATAATTGCCACCCATGTCTGAAGGGAGAACTTCAATTGTTGTGAATGGACTTTTTCTTCTAATGGCACGAACAGTTTCAGCAAATACGCCTGCTCCGCCATCTTTTTGGTCATCCCTTGCAACCGCTGTTATAACAGCGTGCTTTAAATTCATCAAAGCCACTGAATCTGCCACGCGTTCTGGCTCTTGCAAGTCTAACTCAGTAGGAAGTCCGGTTTTCACCGCACAGAAACGGCATGCGCGCGTACAAACAGATCCGAGGATCATAAATGTAGCAGTTCTTCTCACTGCCCAGCATTCGTGAATATTCGGACATTTCGCTTCCTCACAAACGGTATGCAGGTTGTTTTCCCGCATCATTTTTTTCAAACCGGTATAGTTTTCATTCGTATTCAGCTTAATTTTAAGCCAGTCCGGTTTTCTTACGTGCTCTTCCTTCTTTGCCAATTCCATCATCTCCATATGAATTCGTTAAAGGTGCATATACAATCATCTTCCTGCTATATACGATGGATGCAGCTGTTGCCGCAAAAAATTGAATCTTCGGCCTAAGGCCTTTTCTTTAGACACTTTAACATAGTACAGATTGAACAACAAGGGAATGAGCTGCAAAAATACCCAAAAGACTCCTAAAATAACAGAAGAAAATTACTAACATTTTCTTCTTATGAAATAACGTGATCAAACCACACTAAACGGTAGAAGGTATGTTCGAAGAAAGGAGATGAACGTTTGTGAAAGTGGTTTTAGCGATCATCATCGCTCTTTCAATGATTCCCGCATCAGTCCATGCACAAGGGGCAAACAAACAGCCCGATGAATTAAAACAGCGAATGGCACTGTATGAAAAGATCGCCATCACCACACAGGTCCCGTGGTATGTACTTGCTGCGGTTGACCAGTATGAACACAATATACGCAAAAGCAGAAGAGATTTACCAAAACAAACGGGTGTGATTGGCATCTACATTCCCCGGGAAATGTGGATGGGACCAGAAAATCCCAATAAGCAGGATACCTCTCCATTAAGCATTAAAGTGTTCGACGGTATTGGACTTGATGGCAATGGGGATGGAAAAGCGGAAATCGATAACGATGAAGATGTCCTGTTCACGTTTGCTCAATACTTGCTCCATTACGGCAGCAGCATCGATCAATTAAAAATCGCGCTGTGGGATTATTACGGACGTGATCAAACCGTTGGAATCATTTCATCTTTTATGAAGCTCTATAAGCATTACGGCCATCTTGACCTCGGAAAGCATGCATTTCCTCTTCCGGTTGGCGCTGACTACAGCTACAGGAGTACATGGGGTGATGCGAGAGGCTTTGGAGGCAGAAGAATTCATGAGGGCACTGATCTTTTTGCTCATTACGGTCTTCCTGTTCGTGCGACATCGTACGGCGTAATTGAAATGAAAGGCTGGAACCGCTTTGGCGGCTGGCGGATCGGCATTCGAGATATTCATAATCATTATCATTATTTTGCCCACTTAAATGGCTTTGCAAAAGGACTCAAAGCTGGGCAGATTGTAGAACCTGGTCAAGTCATCGGATCAGTCGGAAGCTCCGGTTACGGTCCACCTGGCACAGCAGGAAAATTCCCGCCACACCTTCATTATGGCATGTATAAAGACAATGGACGAACTGAATGGTCGTTTGATCCTTACCCTCATTTAAGGGCATGGGAAAGAGCCGAGCGGAAACGTCGATAAATAAAAGGAGAAGTTTAGCGATACCGCTTGCTTCTCCTTTTGATATGTATCAACATTTCCCCGGTCATCACTTGTCTACTGTTACTGCTTATGCTTTTCTTTCAATCCTAAAACTAAAAAAAGAATACCCATGATGAAAAAAAGGAGATACACAACTGTTACTTCGAGTGGAATCATGTCAAACATCCCTCTAAATAAGTCGACACTCAAACTGTCACTCCCAGCTAATAATATCGATGCTGACATATACTTAGCACTAAATACAATGGCAAATACTAAAAAACAAAACCCGCTTACATGAATTTTCTTCATATCAATCAAATCCTCCTCTCACCTTCATAACAGACGATCGTGAAAAACAGCCTTCAGGATAGCTACACTATTCAGAAAAGGAAAACAATGAACATTTATCATGGCACGTGATCCGTATGGAATCAAGTGGTTAATTAGGATAAGATGAACAGATCACATAAAAAAAAGTCTAAGCATCACAGCCAATGAAAGATTACTTCACAAAGAGTTAGGAGGTTGTTTTTTGAAAAGAGGAATGACTTTTACCATTCCAAATGAATACGGAGTCTTCCTTGGAGAAGTGCTAAAACCGATCGACATCACCAAATTCAGCTGGCGAATCAATACCGAAGACTCGAATATACTAGTTGATGGCCAAAAAGATGAAGAACTTTTTCCTGAAGGTAAAACAGAAATGGACGGTATAGAACTCAAACACCTCATTGAAAACAAGACGTATTATATGATTTTCGCCGATTTACAAGCATATCCAAAAGGGACATTGTCTCATATTAAGACCTATGAAGAATTTATTGAAAGCCAATGCGAGCTTGTTCTTTTAGTGGCCGATTGCTCCTATGTCACGATCTATTGCAAAAATAAGGGAACACTCGAATGGCTATACAAGAATGCAGTTGAATGTGGATTTGAAGACGTGACCTATATCACCGATGAAAATGATGCAAGGACAAGACTGTCTGTTTCGTAACAACAAAACGTTCATCACAAAAACACTATATGCAATCACAGTGTATGAAAAAAACAGCCCAATCCGTCCATTGGGCTGTTATTCTTTCTTCTCCTTTTTTTCTGGCAGAACAATCGATGGAGCGCCTGAATTTGTTCCGCTGCCATTATAATAATCTGGGACATCTCCTTGAACGGCTTGAATGGAGACAGGCACGGAGTTTTTGACGACGATGGTTTCTGAGGCGAATGGGATGATGACTCTCACCTTCACCTCAATGAGTACACTAATATCAATCAAGGCATTGTTGATGCCATAAGGCTTAATGTTTTTTTCAACGTCCGTATGCGGGTCACCAATGACACTGAATCGTACAGGCACTTTTGGTCCTAGGTTGGCGATAAGTGCATTTCCGGACGCTTGCCCAAGCGGAATGTTATATATAATGCCGTCATGTCCATCTGTTTGATCCTTTAATGCTTCTTTTGCCTCTTTTTGAAAATTCCCCTTTTCAATGTCCTCTAGATTTTTTTGAAGGTGACGTGACAGGTCAGCCATTGCTTTCGATGTTGCTTGCGCATTGAAGTCGATAGTTGTCACTTTTCCGTTCTCACTTGTATTCATCACAACCATATCCTTCATATTCTCCTGATCATCTGCAAAATCCTGAACAGAATATTGGATGAGATGATTGGCGATTCGTTCTGTTTCTAGTTCAGCAATGTGAATCAACGTTGGTTTAATGGAACGATTGATGAAGAATAGGCTAATGACAGTTGAGAGCACAAAAAATAATATGGCAAGCAGCATGACATAACGAAATGGCAGAGGGCCCTTTTTATAGGGGCGATAACGGCGGTTCAATCTCAATAAAAAATCCCCCCTTCTCCATTACAAGTGTATGCAGACAGGCGGGGGGATAGGAATCATCTGTTCATTTTATTTCACCATTTTTAATAATGCATCTCTTCCAATTGTGCCAGCATGAATGCCGAGCGACTCAGCGGCATATGTCACAGATTCTAAAGGTGCATCCAGCAATTGCTCGATGGTTCTTACACCGACTGCTCTTCCTGCGATGATTCCTCTATCTGCAAGCTTTTCATTTAGGAGCCCGACATCAAGTGCACCGCACATAATATAACCATGCTCATTTGTCACTGCCATGAAATTGGTCTTTGGCAGTTTGACGGTGACGGCTGTAAAGGAATGGCCATCAATTGTAATAGGTGTTAAATTCACCATATCCCTTCACTCCCTTCAACACAATCTATGTGAAGGGAGGGCAAGTGTTGTTAGGCTGGAGCGGATTTCACTTTGCGTCCTTCAATCGCCAGCTCAGGACATCACGTAAAAATTCCGGCATGAAATATTCAATGTGTTCATGGTCACGTATATGAGGAAAAAGAGAACCAAGTGTATACATATCTACTGTGCCAACTGTATAGGACACGTCCTCTTGGATCAGCTCGCCGTTTACATAAACCTCTTTTACTCGTTTGGCTTCGCCCTCTTCTAATGAATAAGTCAAACCGCTGTATAGCATTTTCCCCATTAATTCTCCTCTGAACCCAAAGCCTTTGATGCGTAGCTGTTCCATTTTTTCTTCACAGCCACGAGACACTGTTTCGACCAATTGCTTCCCAGTAAGTGTCACCCTGATTGGATTAATGGGATGCGGGCATATCCGGTGAATGTCTTCTCTTGTGACGATGCCAGCCTCTAATGAATCAAGCACCATCCCAGCATTCATCATGCCGATATCTGCCTCGCACCATTCTTTAATGGCATCTGTTAAAAGTTGCGGAAGCTGGGAATCATCAAACCACTTTGTTTCGAGCTTTGATTTAATGGATGTCACTTTTTCCTGCATGAGTGACTTCGCTCGTCTTTCTGCTTTCTGTAAAGTCGTGATCGCTTCATCGGATTCACTGATCAGCTGGTCCACTGATTGCACCGTCGCTTTTTTCTCGATGAGCTCGCTACTCGCTGTGTCAATGGTCAGCTCGACACAGCCAATATAATGCCCATACTTTTCAGCACATGCAAGAAGAACGCCATTATCCATCTCGCCCTGTTCTAAAAGATGATGCGTATGTGAGCCTAAGATGATGTCGATTTCCGGGAAGTCATGGGCTACCTCTCGATCATGGATGATGCCTAGATGGGAAAGAAGAACAATGACATCGGCTTGTCCTTTCACTTCTTGTAGCATCTCCCGTATGCTCTCAAATGGGTCTGTAATGTCCCAGCCCAGCTTTTCATAGACAGGTGTATACGCAATGGTCACCCCTAAGACGGCGATCTTCAGTCCATTGTTCAACGTGATCACTTCATAAGGCTTTGCCCACGATGGTCTTTTGCCTTTTTCAAATAAATTAGATAAAATCACCGGGAATTGCGCGTCTTTGTACAATTGGTCGAGCTGCTCATGAGGCAACGTAATGCCTTCATTATTACCAATTGTGACTCCATCATAGCCAAGCTGATTGAGAAGTTTGACATTCACTTTTCCATAATCCGCTTCTGATACAAGGTTTACTCGATCCATATGATCGCCAATATCAAATAAGAGCATCTGATCGTGAACTTGACGCTTTTCTTCAATATAAGCTGCGATTTTTGGCCAGTTTTCAAAGTGGCTGTGCAAGTCGTTTGTATGATATAACCATAGCTTCTGCAGCATGTTGATCTCTCCCTCAAGTTGTCACTGAACCGTATCGTTCAAATTGAAAGCCACAGCTCTCGTTTAACTAAATAAATCTAACTGCTTCGGGGATAAGCTTGAATACGTCAAATCCAGCAAATCAATCATTTGCTGGCCATTCGCTGCCGCATCTCCGCCTGAGTTATTATTAAATACGACATATACATCTTTCGATTGTTGATGCAGGATGTCGATGTTCTTTTTCCATTCCTTTAGTTCAGCTTCATTATATAAATATAAGTAACGAACTTCACGCCAGTTCTCATGATCTGCCGGGTGAAGCCAGCCTTGTTTATTTCTTCCGTGGAAACGGACCAATGTTTTGTCACGGTGTGTGGCTTTTATGACTGGCGGTATAGACCCTTCTCCGACTTGCGGTTCATCACAGACGGAATGAATCCACCCTTCTTTCTCCATAAAGGATAAGGTTTGTTCATAAAACTCGTCTGAAAACCAAGTTCGATTTCGGAATTCGAGTGCACAAGGAATGTTCCCCATCTTCTCCTTACACCATCTTAAATAGTGGACGTGCTCCTTTTTGCAATCAAACCATGGTGGAAATTGAAACAGAACCATCGCCAGTTTCCCTGCTCGAATGAGAGGAGTCAGTGAAAGAATAAAGGCGTCAAACATTTCTTCCTTTGAAGCAAACGGGATCTCGCCTCTTTGATGCCCGGTCATTCCTTGATATGCTTTCACAACAAATTGAAAGGCGTCTGGCGTATCTTTTATCCATTTTTCATGGTTCCGCTCAGGCTGAACAGCATAAAAGCTTGCATCCAGTTCCACAATGGGAAACGTTGATGCGTAGTGAAACAGCTTTTGAGAGCTGCCGATTCTCGGCGGGTACAGACTGTCATGATCGCCCCAGCCAGTTAATCCGATATAAATCATCTATCTCACCTCTTGCCACTTGCTTGTCTAAACGGATTTTCCCATTGAAAGTCTTTGTTTCTTGGGATACCCATCTTTCTGAAAGAAATTCTTCTGTCTACAACATATCATATTTACCCATTTTTCTGAATGAAGATGACTGATGTGACGTGATTTTGCCCTGCCATCTTTTTTGTGATATTACATCACAACTTTCTATCTAAATTGAATGGAGCTGATAACATAAAATTGATATCAGAGACTTTGACAGCGATTGTCCATTTTTTTATTCATCTTCACCAAAGGCTTCAGCTCTAAAAAAAGGAGAATGAGTGGATATGAACATTGTCGATCATTATGTTGAAGCATTGCAAAAAGTGGCCCAAAGAATTCATCAGCCTGTCTATTTGATCAATCAGTATGGACGTATTCTTTTCACCTCACCCCAAGGTATGACAAATCCAGATTGGATACAAATGCTCCGCTTGTTTCACAGTACGCAGCAGCATTATTTTTCTATGGTTCATTCAAAAGAAAGCGTTTCTGTTTTTCCTATCTATATAAACGAACAAGCTTATGATTATTTAGTCGTTCCAGCCTTCATTCACCCTCAAGACGACATGGGGCTACATTTGACAATTGTACAAGCTGTAAATGCCATGTCCATTTTGCGCATCAAACAACATGCCATCAAGCAATCCACAGAGCGAGCCAAAAATGAATGGTTTCGCAAATGGATGGAGGGGATGATTTCCTCAGAGCAAGATGTCACCCGTCTGGCACGCATGTTTGGAGTAAACACAACGATTCCCTATCTATGTATCGTCTGTCAACTTGATCAGAGCAGTCATTTCTCTTGTTTCCTTAAGCAGCAAACCCTTGTAGATGATGTGTTTGCTTTACTTGAAAGCACCCTTTCGCACTGTCCATTTCCCGCCTTTCTTTTTGTCAAAGGAGATATCGGCATCTTCCTTATAGAAGAGACTGGCGGCTGGCAGGCAATGAACAAATCGATCTGCTCTTTTTTAAAACAAATGCAGATCCTTATTAAACAGCATGTGAATACCACCATTTCCTTTGGTGTAAGCTTAAGCGGTTATCTCATCACCGATCTGCCAAAAGGATTCAGTGAAGCTGCCCATGCTCTGCAATCAGGCCAGCTCTCATTACGAGCTGAATATATTCAGTTCTATCAAGCAAAAGATGTGTCAGATTTACTGAAGCTCATCCCACCAAAAGATTTAACAACATTCTATGAGCGGTATCTCCACCCATTATATGAACAATCACAAGTCGATCCAAACCTTCTCCACACCTTATCTGTTTATGTCGAAACACATTGCCATATTTCAGAAACAGCCAAACGTTTATCTGTTCATCGCAACACCGTGATATATCGACTGGAGAAATGTGAAGAACTGCTCCAGATCAGCCTAAAAGATCCTGATGCAACATTGCGCTTGCGATTAGCTTTGCGGATTCAAAAGCACCTTTCATCCGATTCCAATTGAATCTTTTTTTCTTACGCCTCATATATTTTGGAGGAGAAATGTGAATGACAAGGAGTGGTGTCAAATGGATGAGGAGATTCGTCACATCCCGCAACCGATTCGAGACGATGGGGCCGGCGCAACCGATTTAGGCCCGCGAGACGTTCTGCGCGATATGGAGAACCCAGATATGTTCGTTCCCCCTAAAACGGATGCGGGGACGATTCCTAATTTAAAATTTTCATATTCTGATACACATATGCACTTGAATCATGGCGGCTGGTCGAGGGAAATTACCGAGCGAGAGCTGCCTGTTTCAACAACGATTGCTGGTGTAAACATGCGGCTTACGCGCGGAGGTGTTCGTGAGCTTCATTGGCATAAGCAGGCGGAATGGGCATATATGATTTTAGGCAAAGCCCGGATCACATCTGTAGATGCAGAAGGACGGAATATGATCGCTGATGTAGAAGAAGGAGACTTGTGGTATTTCCCGCCCGGTATTCCGCACTCCATTCAAGGTCTTGAGGATGGCTGTGAGTTTCTCCTTGTGTTTGATGATGGTGCTTTTTCTGAATTTGATACGTTCACCATCACAGACTGGTTTGCTCATACACCAAAAGACATTCTTTCTGCTAATTTCGGCGTGTCAATCAAGCTGTTTGATCACATTCCACATAAACAGCGCTATATGTTTCAAGGCTCTTCACCGGCATCCATTGAAAGCCAAACCGTCTCTGATCCATACGGCGGCATCAAACCGCCATTTACCCACCAGCTCCTTCGTCAAAAACCAATCGTGACCTCTGGGGGAACAGTGCGAATCGTCGACTCACGCAATTTTCCAGTATCTAAAACCATTGCTGCTGCACTTGTGGAGGTAAAACCTGGCGGGATGAGAGAAATGCACTGGCACCCGAATAATGATGAGTGGCAATACTATTTAACCGGTACAGCCAAAATGACGGTTTTTGGAGCAGGCGGGACAGCTCGCACCTTTAATTACAGAGCAGGTGATGTTGGTTATGTTCCTTTCGGGATGGGGCATTACATACAAAATATCGGGCAAACGAGCCTTTGGTTTCTAGAAATGTTTAAAAGCGATCGATTTGCTGATATTTCATTGAACCAATGGATGGCCTTAACCCCTCCTCAATTAGTGAAGGAGCATTTGCATGTAGACGATGCATTGATTCATGCGCTGCATAAAGAAAAATCACCAGTCGTGAAGTATGAGCGATGACGAAAAAAACCGATCCATTTGTGCTGATCGGTTTTTTCTATGCTGTCTTTACGATACGGCATGGGAATGTTGCTGCGCTTTTTTCGCCCATAAAATAGAAGCAATGAAACTCATACAAAGCACCAGCGTTCCAAACATAAATGGCAGCTCAATATTCACATCAAATAAAATACCCGCAAGACTTGGCCCGACGATATTCGCAAGGCTCATAAAGGAGGTATTGAGGCCGCCTGCTACCCCCTGCTGATTCCCTGCCATTTTAGAAAGTAATGTATTGAGAGCTGGACGAACAAACGAGGTGGCCGATAAAAATAAAATGGAGCCCGTAAAAATTAGCCAAAAGGAAGGGGCAAAGCGGCAGGCGATCAGCATAAACGCCGCAGCTAAAAGGGCATACCGGACGACACGCATTTCGCCAAATCGTTTCACAAAGGTATTCACTAAAGCACCTTGAACGATGACACCCGCAAGTCCAGCTACCGTAATGACAAATGCAATATCCTTCGGTGTAAAGCCATGTTTTTGGTCCACATATAAGCCAAAGATCGATTCAAAATGAATGATTCCGAAATTCAAAACAAAGGCCAAGATAAACAAAAAACCGTATGGTGTTTTTAAAGCCTGAATCATCTGCGTAAAAGGATTGAAATGAAGCTCTTTATTCAATCGTGCTTCTTCCTGCTTTTCCTTTGTTAAAGTTTCAGGTAAGAACAAGAAAGACAACAGCGTCGACAGGGCTGCAAAGGAACCAGCGATGAGGAAAGGAAAAGCAATCCCAAACTCAACCAAATAGCCGCCTACGCCTGGTCCAATGACAAAGCCTAACGTCATTGCTGCACTAAATAGCCCCATTCCTTTCCCTCGATCCTTCTCACTTGTGATATCAGCGATGTATGCAAACATGGCGGGCATGAGTAAAGCTCCGGCAGCACCACCAAAAAACCGAGACACAAACAGCATCCAAAGCTGATCAGCAAATGCAAAAATAAACTGGGCAATCGTAAAGCCGGCAATCCCGGCAATAATCAATTTTCTGCGTCCAAATCGATCAGTCAGCGCTCCAGCGACGGGTGATAAAGCAAATTGTGTGAGGCCAGTTGCAGCAACGAGGAAACCAAGTGTTTTCCCAGTTGCGCCAAAGGCTTCAATATAACTTGGCATGACAGGAACGATCAGACCAAATCCAAGCATGGCAATAAAAATATTGAGCATCAAAATGTACAATCTGCCCATTTTTTTCATATTAAAACCTCTTTCTTCAAAATAAATGAAAATGATGACAAAAATGATAAGAACTTCTTCAGTATAGCGATATCGCTCTCTATAAGTCTAGTTTTTCAAAAAACAGCGTTTTTTCCCAAATAAAAAATACCCGCTGGTGGCGAGTATTTTGAGAATCCCTTTTTTATTCAGCTTGTTCATAGATGGAAAGAGCCGCCTGTAACCCAGCGCCACAATTGATGGCTGCGCCGTATTTCATCAAGATGGCTTCAAGGCCTGCTAAAACAAATAGAATATTTTCCTTTCGGCAGCTATAGCCCATTGAGCCAATTCTCCATATCCGTCCTGCAAGAGGCCCAAATGAACTCGCAATTTCAATTCCAAAATGATGAAGAAGATCAGCCCGGACCGTTTCTCCGTCGATATCACTTGGAATGACGATACACGTCACGACCGGCATTTTGCAGTCTGGATCACCAAATAATTCAAGCCCCATCGCTTCAAGTCCTGCCATTAAAGCCTTTTCATGAAACAAGTGGCGCTGAAAACGTTCCTCCAGACCTTCCTCTAGCACAAGTCGAACCCCTTCTCTCAGTGCATAAAGCATCGTTGTCGCTTCTGTATGATGATTTAACCGCCTCGGGCTCCAATAATCTTGCAGCTGGCTTAGATCAAAGTAATTGCTTTTGATTGGAGAAATGTCTACCTGTTTTTGCAGTTCGTCCTGTGTTGCAATCCCTTTTTCTACTTTCTTTCTCGATTGTACGACGTCTGCCACTCGTTCATTATATGTGATCGGTGACATCCCTGATGGAACAGACAAGCATTTCTGCGAGCCCCCAATTGCCGCATCGATTTTCCATTCGTCTACCTTGACCTCGACACCACCAATTGTCGCCACAGCGTCTACAATAAAAAGCGCATCAAGCGCTCGGCATGCTTCACCAATTTTCTCAAGCGGCTGTATTCTTCCGGTAGATGTTTCACCATGAACCATCGCAACAATTTTCGGCTTGACTTGATGCATCTCTGCGATGATGTCGTCTTGCTTAAAAACCGTTCCCCATTCACATTCCATTGTATGTACCTCAGCACCATAGCGCTGTCCAATTTCAATCAGCAAATGACCGAAGCGTCCAAAGACCGGAACAAGCATCACATCTCCGGGCTCGATCACACTGGCAAGCACAGCTTCAAGTCCTGAGCGGGACGTCCCATCAATTGGATAAGCCCATTCATTTTCTGTTTGAAAAAGTGATCGTAATAAGGTCATCGTTTCATTCATGATCTCTGTAAATGCAGGGTCAAATTGACCAAGAATTGGTGTACTCATCACTCGAAGGACTCTCGGATCTACTTCGACAGGTCCTGGTGTCATAATGGTTCTAGTAGGTGTGTGTAGTTCTTTCACGTTATCCATCCTCTCCCTTGCTGTGTCCATCCTTATATGCCCACTTATACAGCAATGCTGATAAAATAGCAATCTCTTTTCTTACGAATTGGTTACATAAAATTTACGATACATCCATTTATTTCTTTATGGCAATATGATAGAACTAAAGAGTATACATTCACTATGAAGGAGGAAATAGAATGAAAAGATCTTTATTTGGAACTGTGGCTGCCGGAATCATGATTTTCGGTACATTTGCCGCTCCGCTGCCTCCCGCTGCAAATGCTCAAGGCTTTACTCTGAATGAACCGAGTCAAACCATCACCTTTTCCCCGTTACAGCTACAAACCGAAACATCTGCTCAACATGCGAAAACAACCGCTTCAAGTCAAATTGATTCCTATTACCAATCTGCTGCTGGCAAATCTGGGCCTGCTCTTAAGAAAGCATTACACGATATTATTGATGATCATACGCAGCTATCCTACAGCCAGGTTTGGGATGCATTAAAGAAAACGGATGAAGATCCAAAAAATCCAAGCAATGTGCTTTTGCTCTATAGCGGTATCTCCAGGTCAAAGCAAGCAAATGGAGGAAACGTGGGACAGTGGAACCGGGAGCATGTGTGGGCTAAATCTCACGGCAATTTTGGGACGAGCCAGGGACCTGGTACAGATCTCCATCACCTTCGGGCAACAGACGTACAAACGAATAGCACACGAGGAAATTTAGATTTTGATATAGGTGGAAATGAATACAAGGGAGCGCCGGGCAACTTCTACGACAGCGACTCATTTGAACCTCATAGCCGGGTGAAAGGAGATGTAGCAAGAATGCTCTTTTATATGGCCGTCCGATATGAAGGCGATGACCGCTTCCCAGATTTAGAATTGAACAACAAAGTGAATAATGGAAGCGCCCCTCTTCACGGCAAAATGTCTGTCCTATTGAAATGGCACAAGCAAGATCCAGTCGATCAAATCGAACGGAATCGTAACGAAATCATCTATCAAACGTACCAGCACAATCGCAATCCTTTTATTGATCACCCTGAATGGGTAAGCGATATTTGGGAATAAAAAAGAGAGGCACTGCTATGAACAAGCAGTGCCTCTTTCCATTACTATCTCTATAAAAGATGATCATACAACATCAAACACACTTCTCATCTTATAAAGATTCTGATCATTATGTTATGTTTATTCCCCCAATTTACTAATAATAATTCTTTCTACATTGCGATCTAAACAGAAAAATTCTATTTTGATATCATGCTTTGAATCCTTATAGCCTAAAATTTCATATCCCTGATCGTCATTTCTACGATAATAATTTTCACCTAGATAATCATAGATATCTTTTTTAGTTGAATGAATATTTATTGTGTTGTTTATATTACTTTGATTATTTTCTAAAGAGATTGCCACTATTTCTTTTCTATTATTCACTTTAAAATAATTTGAATTTGAAGTTTTAATCCACTCGTTTTCACTATAGTTTCTCTTTATTAATCCCAACTTCAATTCTCCCACCTTTAATTCAGTAAGATTTGTACTTTTTACTTTAAGAAAAGAGATGTGGTTTTTAAGTGGTTGAATGAAGAACAAGCCAATGATGATGATGAAAATAAAGATGATATATATGATAATTTTTTTCATATCAGTTCCTTCCATAAATGATTATATAATGAAACAATATAACATAAATATCATATTTAAATTTATACATAAATATTTAAGAAAAATCGAATCTAATAAAAAAACACCTTGCATAAGGTGTTTTTTTACTTTAGCGGACAGACGAGACAATAATCAAGGCTCTCTGATTTTTTCTCAAGCTTATAATACATACAGCAAGTCTTTCGATTTGATGTGTCTAGCAAACTTTCATCTAAATTTAAGCTGTGCTGAAAAGGATTTTGCTTCGCTCCGAAAAGATCACCCGATGCCTTCTTCAGAAACAAATAATCCTCCCGTACGCGCTCTTTCATTTTAGGCTCTTCCGTTTCTCGCATCATGCTACGGTAAAGAGAATTGATACGTACCGCTACATTTTCCCATAAAATCGAATACGGAAGTCTTGAAGTACGTTTCAATACATCTAAAAGAGGTGTGACACACTGCGTAAATAGCATGCGGACGACCTGTTCTCTCCACTCATGACGATCTCCTTCTAACTGAACAAATGAACAGAGCGTTTCATCTAGCTCAATTTTACGATCTTCTCTAAAGACACACGCCTCTGGTGAAAACCGGTAGACAGCATCATACATTGTCATCAAGTACAAAGTAGAACTAACAGCTAAATAGGCATAGCGTTTTGAAAACATGGACGCCGCCACTGCTATATTCGGTGCATGCATCGCTTCCTTTTCAGCTTCTAATAAACGTCTGATAGATGCTTCTGAAAAAAGCGCAGCCAGTGTGCGATCAGATGTCATTGGTCCATTTGTGATGTGTACCCCGAAATCAAGTAATTCTCTCTCAACCCACTCTGGCTTCATATCAAAACCCCCATCTTTCGTTTAACGATTTCGCTGTTGATATAACAAATAAATAAAGAACGGTGCACCAATTGCCGCCGTAAAAACACCTGCCGGGACATCTAACGGGAGAAAAGCCGTTCTCGCAACTAAGTCTGCCAGCATCACGAGAATACTTCCAACAAGCGCAGATGCTGGAACAAGCGCAATAAAGGAACGACCGATGATCATCCTTGCCACATGTGGCGCCATCAGTCCGACAAATTCAATACCACCTGCGAATGCAACGGCAATACCGGCTAATGTCACACTCATCAGTAGAAAGAATAACCTTTTTGCCTGTACTTTCACCCCGAGACCTGTTGCAAGATCATCTCCAAGCTCCTTTACATTCATCGTTCTTGCCAGCACCATGACAATCGGTAAAATAATCAATACCCAAGGAAGCATTGCGATGACGTCCTTCATTGTAGAACCATATAAACTGCCCGTCAGCCAGATGTATGACTTGGTCGTGGTCATCGTATCGCTGAGCACAAGAGTAAACGTCACACACGCCTTCATAATGGCGGAAATCCCAATCCCCATCAAGACGAGCGTGATCGGCTTGACGCCTTTTTTCCATGAAAGCAAATAAATCAGGCATGATACCGCAAAAGCGCCTGCAATGGCCCACAACGACTGATAAGCAATAGGCACAGTGCCCATCCAAAAGACGATGAACATAATAGCGCCAAACGACGCACCGCTCGTAATTCCTATGATGTCAGGCGATGCAAGCGGATTTCGAATGAGACCTTGTAAAATAAGCCCCGATACCGCAAGTGCCGCTCCCACTAAAACCGCAAGCAGGGTCCTTGGAATCCTCAACGTATTTAATACAAACGTATTTCCCTCGCCTTGTCCGAAGATATGCAGCAGCACATCAGCAGGCGGAATAAAGCGGCTGCCCATACAAAGGCTCAGAATAAATAAACCAAAGGCAACGCCTGTCAATAATAGTAAAATCAAAAACGTCCGCTTTGAAAATTGAAATGAAATGCGCCCGCCCTTTGAACGCACTGTATATGTTTTAGCCACCTGTCTTCAACCCCTTGCGCACGAGATAAACAAATAGAGGCGCTCCAGCTACCGCCGTCATGACACCAATCGGTACTTCCTGCGGCATGATCAGAAAACGAGCGGCAAGATCTGCGACAAGTAAAAGCGACGCCCCTACAACGGCACAATACGGCAGTACCCAGCGGTGGTCAGGTCCAACAAGCTTTTTCACAATATGCGGCACAAGAAAACCAACAAATCCAATGGATCCTGCGACAGCGACGGAACCTCCTGCTAAAAAGACGACAAGTACCCCCATCGTGATTTTCAGCAGCAGTGTACGCTGGCCAAGCCCTTTTGCAATATCATCACCCGATAAAAGGACATTGATCGAGCGGCCAAGAAGCAGCGCCACAATAGTCGCACCTAGAATATAAGGCAAAACAGGAATTAACATATCAATGCTTCTTCCAGACACTGAACCAGCCATCCAAAACAGGATACTTTGAATCGACTGTTCATTCACGATTAAAAGACCTTGTGTAAAGGACGCAAATAGGGCAGATATCGCCGCACCTGCGAGTACAATTTTGACCGGTGTCAGTCCGTCTCTTCCAATGGAGCCTAGAAGAAAGACGAGCATACCTGCAATGGCAGCGCCTAAAAAGGCCGTCCACATATAACCTGTTAACGACTCGGTAGAAAAGAAAACAATCGAAATCACAATAAAAAAGAGTCCACCTGCATTAATACCTAAAAGATCTGGTGCAGCCAGCGGATTTCTCGTCAATGCCTGCATGAGTGCACCTGAAATTGCTAGACTTGATCCAACAACCGTCGCAATTAAAGCTCTTGATAATCTGGATGTCATGACAATCACACTGTTTGGATCTGACTCATCAAACTGAAGAAACGCATGGATGGTGGCTTTGAGGGAAATTGAGGTTTGCCCAAGAGAAATACTGAGCATAAAAAAGACCAACATCAACACGATGAATCCAGCAAATAGCAGTGCCTTGCTCGAATCCTTTTTTAATAAACTTCTCATCTGATTCCCGCTTTCAATCTGTTATGGAAAAAGGAGAAAATGGTTTTTCACATTTTCTCCTCTGCTACACTTATTTATCAAGCCCTAGACGATCATAAATATCATCAAGCATCATGTTTGCAGCGGTGATACCGCCAGCCATGTTCCAAGTGATTTCATCGACTTTATGCACTTGTTTCGCTTTCACTGCGTCAAGCTGCTTCCATAAAGGATGACTTGTCCACTCTTTATATGCTTTTTCAACTGCTTTATCCTGATCATCCATGAAGTAATAGATCACATCTGCATCCATTTGTGGAATGCTCTCTTTGTCTGTAAGTGTAATGATATCTTGCTTTTTATCTTTGACATTTTTAGGACCTTCAAAGCCTAGCTCTGTTAAAATTGAACCTGCAAACCCAGTTTGATAGATTCTTGCATGATCTGCACGGAAGTTCACCACAGACACACTCATTGGCCAGTTTTTAATGTCTTTCTTTGCTTTTTCTTTGAAGTCAGCGACACGGTCATCCCACTTCGTCAGCAATTCTTTCGATTTGTCTTGCTTGTTTAACGCTTCACCCATTAAATTCACTGTGTCTTTAAAAGTGAACACTGTTTCTGTTGCAACAGTTGGAGCGATTTCTTTCAGCTGATCAAAAATTTGCTCGTGACGGATTTTTGATGCAATGATCAAATCTGGCTTCAGCTTTTCAATTTCTTCTAAGTTTGGTTGTGTTTCCTGCCCAACAATTTTGACACCCTTTAAATCATCTCTTAAATATTTATACGTAGGTGCTTCAAGCCAAGATTCTACAACACCCACTGGTTTAATGCCCATAGCGACGGCTGCATCAGTTGCTCCTTGATACAACGTCACTACACGTTTAGGCGATCCTTTAATTTCAGTTGAACCGATAGCGCTTTCAACGGTTCTTGTTTTCTCATTACTATCTGACTTGCCTTCGCTGCTATTACTGCCACAAGCCGCAAGTAATACGATGGAGAGCACAACTAGTAGCGACCAAAAAGATTTTTTGAACATGTACCTCACCTATCCATTCTATATGTAGTCATATCATTTGATAACGATTCTCATTATCACACTATGATTTTATCATAGAAAAGGATGGTGTCAATGTAAATTTTTAAGAAAAAGGTAGAGTGTTGACTAGTTGTTCAGGTTAAATGGAACTTTTCCACATTTGGATGGTACGCCCAATCTTTTTTCCCGATTCTAGTAAAATGGACAAATGAGTATGGTTTTCTATCACTTGGTAAACAGATTGATTTTTCACCTGCTGATTTGGAAGCGCCAGATATGGATGAAATTTGTCTACGTCGTATAACTCATCCTCGCTTCCAACAAACATGCCATAAGGCTGGTCCAGCCTTGCAAATTGTTTTTGAGGTGCAGATGGCGTTAAGGCAAGAGACATATTGATGGTAATGCCTGTTAAAAGAAGTGGATCTTGTGCAATCACCCATGCTGGGTAGTGAAATCGTACAGCTTCTGAATGCCCCATCAGCCTTCCTTTTGTCATCGCAGATAGCACGAATTTCCAAACTTGAACTGTGGCAAAAGGGACTTGATTAGACTTCGCTGTGTCAGATTTGTAGCCAAATTCAGGAGCAATAAAAAAGTAACCGTCTACTTTTCTTTTTTCATCCCAAGATAGATATTGAAGCAGCAATCCAGCTCCAGAGGAATGACCACAAAGATAAAGTGCTCCTTCGTGCTGCTGTTTGATGACATCCACAACTTGCGAAATATCTTGCCACACGTCAGTGACTTTGGGTGTATCCTCCTTCTTTCCTTCAGAATATCCGTGGCCTCTCAAATCCAGCAAAAACACATTCACGTGAAAATCATGTTGCAATGTATAGGCGATATGCTCATAACCAGCCAAGCTGTGAGCGCCTCCGCCATGAATGATGATCACATTGGTCTGCGTGTTTGTTTCTGATAAAAACGGATAATAAGCAAGACGTATGCCGTCATGTGATTGAATGAACTGTCTTTCTGGAATAGCTACAGGAGCTACTTCCTGCATACTTGTAAATGAAAACGGTTCTGTTTCGTTCATAATTAACTTTTGATCCTCCAATTAGAAACGAGAATGGCTAGAGCATTGCTGGCCATCCTCATGTTCGCATCCTATTTTGTCATATCCCTCAAAGGGAACGTCTTACTCTCAATAATAGCGACAATTTGTTTTAACGCTTGGTTCGCTTCGGGAATAGGGAAGACAGGAAAGACGTGATTCATTTTTGGGTATTCGATATAGTTGATGGGAACACCCTGCTTGTCCGCCATCTCTTTGAATTTCCGGGCATCTGGGAGAAAGAATTCATGAGTGCCAATAAAAACAGAAATTCGTCCTAACGATTTGATTTCTCCATAGATTGGACTGATCAAATGATGTGTTTCATCTGTATTACCTGCATAGGCTTTGCCCGATTCGATTAGTAAATCTAGGTTGAGCATTGGCTCTTTTGGAACCATTTTAGCGATATCAGGATTACTTAATGTCACATCAAGCCATGGTGATAATAGAATCAAGTTTCCAGGCTGCGGAAGACCTTTTTTTGCTAAGTATTGAGCAAAGGCCAACGATAAACCGCCGCCAGCAGAATCACCCATGATGACGATTTCTTCTGGTGTTCCTTTTTCTAAAAGAGCTTGGTAAACTGGGAGAACACTCTCGATTGCATCCATATACTGATGATTCGGTGCTTTAGGATAAACTGGCACATACACCGTACTATTTAATTGCTTCGTCAATCGATCCAAGAAACGCCAATGCCATACGAGCGGCTGCTCAATATAGCCTCCTCCATGTAAAAATAGCACCTGATGATCATCTGGCTGCACATCTGATTTCAACATGTACGTATCGACTGAAAACGTGCTGCTTTTGGTGATGTGATATTTCTTTTTCAACTTCTCAGGCAGCACATAAGGTAATTGATTCGCCATTCTTCGTTCTTCTAAATACCCCTCAACATTTAGTTTCTTCTTTGTAAGTACAAGTAACCATTCAACAAACAAACTTTGAATACTTCGCATACGATCGACCCCTATAGATAGAATGATGACAATCAATGTCTAGGAAAAGAATGGTTTCTCTTTTTCTAAAGCATAACATAAGAACTTGTGAATCCGTTAACTGCTTTGGACAGAATACTTTTTCTATACATCTATTCATTTATGAACACCTGTCTATTTATATTATATTTTCTAGATCCATCATCATCAATTGTCAATCTTTCAATCATTGTTCATTAATCAACACATATTCAAAAACTGTTCATTTAAACACAAAAAAGACGAGTGTTGACCACTCGTCCTTCTTCTTCCTCACTTCACTTCCTCATGCTCATGAGCAGTATCTCTTTTGCTCGCGATAAAGAGTGCACAGGTCATCGCAAGAATGGCCAGTGCCCACCAGAATGTCGATACGGCCTGTTCATGATCAATGATAATCAAACGGATGACAGCTGTGATGCCAATATAAATAAAATAACGTAGCGGAAAATGAAAGTTGGATTTAAAGTATTTAATAATTAAGGCAATAAACTCAAAATACATAAAGAAGATCAGCAGCTCGCCAAGCATTCCATAATAGCTTTCTCCTTTGTTAAACAATGTTTTATAGACGAATTGCACGATGTACCATGTTTCACTAATTAAGAGTACGCTTAGCGCAATCGCTAGAAAGAACAGGCAGATATTCAGAAGGGCTTGCAGAAGATCAGGTACCTTTTGGAAATTGTTGAATCGTTTCATCAGATTGTTTCCCCATTCCATGATGTTGTTTTTGCTCTCTACATTTTGGTATTCCAAAATCGCAGCACGATGTAGTAGGTATCGTTCTTTTCTACACTTTCAAACTGTCCATGCATTCGGGACATCATCCGCTTGATGCTTCGTTCCCCGAGTCCATTGCTTTCCGGTATGATGTCTGTCTTTTTTATCGCATTGCTCACATGGATTTCAAAGACATTTTGGTCGGATAAAAAAGTGATCTGAATGTCCTTTTCAGGATCTGCGTATTTACGTAAATTTGACATCACATTATCAAACACTCTGCCAAGTTCCTCGACGTTTACGTTAAAATAGCTATCCGGCATTTCGCCTACAATAAGGACCGTGAAATTCTCCTGATGCAGCAGGGCGACCTGATCTGATAGAAGATCATAAATCACTTCTTTCACTGCAACGGTTTCAAGCTCTGACTCGTGCTCTTTATCCAGCAGGAAATAGGCAAATAGATTGTCAGACAGATTCTTTAATTGCAGGGCTTTTCCATACGCACTCGCTATATATTGCTCCTTGCGGGTATCCGCTAGAGCCTCCTCTTTTTTCGCAAATTCCAGATTCATGATGAGTGATGTCAGCGGGGTCCTCATATCATGCGACATTTCGGTCACTAAACTGCGGCTCTCTTCCTGCAGATCATCAATGGCCTGAAGCTTGTCCAAAAAGGCTGTTCTTAAATCCTCAATGCTCTTTGCAATCATGGCCAACTCATCATGCCCCTTCACTGTCATCTCATAATCGAGCTCACCGCCTTCAAGAATATGAATCTCTTCACGGATCGTTTGCAAGTAACGTAGGCTTCGGCGAATGCCAACAAGCACAATCAGGAGAAAAATGAGTGTTGCACCAAGCAGTTCTAGTGTAAAGGCGAGATCGTGATATCGAGAGGAGTAAAACCCGTCTACCATAACCCTACCTTCTCCATCGCTAAATTGAACCGGGTAAGAATGACGCTTTGCGTAGTCGGTCACCTTTTCTTTCCCATAGGCCGATTCGTCAGCGGCAGAGTAAATCGAGTCATATTGAAGCACTTCATCCTTGTAAACAGTGAGATTAATATAATCTTCTTTTTTCACCCACTCACCGAATGCTTTTCGATCCGTTGAAGTCAGCTCATGTTCTGAAACGTAGCGGCTGAATGTTTGAATGTATCTGGCTGACTCTGCCTGATCATACTCATCTGAACTCAAATATCCTTCGATCAGGTGATCGGTGATCTTTTGCAGTGTCAAAAAGACAACACCACTTACGATAGCAGCGACCAAAATGAGCAGTGACAGCTTTTTGGTCAGCGTATATTTACGATGTGCCAAACCGGTATCCTCTCCCCCATTCTGTTTTGATATACACGGGACGAGCCGGGTCATCTTCAATTTTGGCACGCAGCTTTCGGATATGCACCATGACCGTATTGTTTGAACAATAAAAATAAGGCTGGCCCCACACGCTTTCATAAATATTTTGAGCAGAGAATATTTTGTTTCGTTTGTTCATGAGCAGTTTTAATATCCGATATTCTAAATCAGATAACTTGATTTGCTGCCCATTTTTCCACACTTCATTAAATTCTTCACTCACCTTCAGGCTACCGCCAACTAAATAGGTTTCTTCCTGTTCCTTTTTTTCCTGATAGATGGTATATCTGCGCAATTGCGCCATGACCCTAGCGTGAAGCTCCTCTTCTGAAAAAGGTTTTGTCATATAATCATCTCCGCCAGCGAGTAGTCCTTCGGTTTTATCCCATGTACTAGATCTGGCGGTCAAAAATAAAATTGGCACATTTGAGGTGGCTCTTATTTGCTGGCACGTTTCGATCCCAGAGATACCCGGCATCATAACATCCAAAATCACCAAATCAAGCGAATCATCTACAACATACAATGCCTGCTTGCCATTCATGGCTCTCAGCACCTCATACCCTGCACGTGTCAGAGATTCCTGCAAAAGATCACCGATCTCCTGATCATCCTCTACAACTAATATTCGATGGGTCATGTCTCAATCACCTCATCCTTCATGATGTTCATTCTTATATGTTATTACTATATATCATCTAGCTATGTGAAAAGATACACCATAAATCTTAAGTGTTTATGAATATGATCAATTGCCATCAAGTTGTCACATTTATTTTCAAAAAATTGGATCTTCATAAATGATTAAGAATTGACCTGTATATTGATTCATTGAAGGATTTATCTTTAGATCCAATACACGAAAAGGAGCATAGATATGAATGTAAACAAGGTAGAACACGGACAACCAATGAGTCTCAAAGAACGGGTGCATTTCTTGGACATCGTACGAGGATTCGCCTTAATGGGGATTATTTTGGTCAACTATTTTTTGATTGTGGATTCGGTCAAGGGATTTGAGATGGAGTCTAATGATGGTTTTCACCACATTGTGAATTGGTTTGCCTCGGGGAAATTCATTACGTTATTTTCTTTTCTATTCGGGGTTGGTTTTATGATATTTATGGATCGAGCCGCTCAAAAGGTGGACAGCCCGAACAAGTTGTTTGCTCGCAGATTAACCATTCTCTTAGGGATTGGTCTTCTGCATGTCACGTTTGTATGGATTGGAGATATTTTAACCTATTATGCTGTCGCGGGCTTTTTACTGCTTTTCTTTTACAAACGCACAGCCAAAACCATCCAGTACTGGCTCATCACACTCTTTGTGATTCAATTGCTCACGCCTCTTTTCACCATGCTGCTCAATACCATCAGTACAGGATCATCAGGCAAGCCGTATTTTGCCGATTTTGAATTGACCAGTCACAACAGTCTGACTTATTTAGCATCGATAGGTGACCGGTGGACGGATATGGTCACGATGGCTTCGAGCTCATTTTCCACCGTCTATTCCATGTTCTTCATGTTTTTACTTGGTGTGTATTTTGTGAAAATGTCGTTTTTCAAAAACATGGAGACGAAAAAAGCGATTTGGAATCGTATTTGGATGATTTGTACAATTGCTTTTCTTATCACACTAGCCAGTACGATTATGACAGCGGTCACCCCTTTTGAACATACGCCATGGATGAACATTGTCTCTGCACTTGAGCAAAATGGGGGATTGACTGGCAGTATGTTTTATATGAGTTCACTTGCGATGCTGTTTCTGCACATTCCTCAGCTGCGAGGTGCTTTAATGGTGTTCACCAAAGTCGGCCGAATGTCCCTGACCTGTTATTTGCTTCACTCCATTATTGGAACAATGCTATTTCTCAAGTACGGAGCTGGACTTGCCGATCATCTTTCACCGGCTGGCACGTTCTTCATGGCAATTGGCGTGTATGCCTTCCTTGTCCTTTTCAGTACGTTATGGTTAAAGCGATTTAAGTCTGGACCGATGGAATTTATCTGGCGTCAGCTGACGTATGGGAAGGTCAATGACCAATCGAAAACAAATACATTTCAGGCAGCGAAGTAGAAGTAATAGAAAAAGGGCGAATTACGACAGTTCGCCTTTTTTCATGTGTTGAGTTTTTGTGATTCAGATACAATCCGTTCATTTTATATATTGATCCATCATTTCTTGCAATTGAGTCAGATAACTTTCTTTTAATTCATCGGGGTATTCAATTTTCACATGTTTCCCAAATGAGATCAAATAGTGAGTCATATACGATAATTCTTCTTGGTTGTATCCCCCTACAATATAAGGCGTATCATCAATGGTCTCCAGTCTCATATTCGGATAATGATTCTTCAAAAACTTCTCTTTCCCTTGTTCCGTTAATCGACATTTAAAAGAGATATCATGATAAGTTTTTTCGTACTCGAGCTGCAGTGCTTTTAATTCTTCCTTCGTAAAAGTGTCTTTCGTTTCTTCTTCGATCATCATGTCCGTCATACAATCACATCTGTAGATGCCCCACTTTTTATTCTGAACATCATATGCTTCGGTAAACCAAATCCCATTTCGATAAAACAACTCAAGAAATTGTAGCCTGGTCCTTTTATGTTCATATTGAGTGTATGTCATCTTCACGATTTGATCTTCCATCATTGCCTGCAATATCAAATCCAAATGATTTTGTTCACTCACTGGCGCGACATGATAGTAATGAATCACATCCAAAATCTCCGTGATCCGATGTTTTCTCTCATCAGGCATTGTAGCAAACAGTTTTTGGCGAATCTGTGAGTAAGACTTTTTAAATGGTGTTGCTGACAACAGATCTAAGGCTTTAAGAGCGAAAAAAATGGCTTGAACTTCATCTATTTGAAAATAGATCGGAACCAATGGAGATTGATTCACGAGCCGATATCCTCCATGTCTGCCATTTTCAACATAAAAAGCTAAGCCCATGGACTCTAGCTCTTCCATATCTCTTAAAGCCGTACGTTTAGAAATGCCAAATTCAGTTTCTAAATCTTTTAATTGAAATGAATATTTATCACTTAAAAAAATAAGCTCTTGGTTTAAGCGTTCTGATTTTTTCATTTGATTTTCCTTCTGAAAAAGGTGACATGTTTTGTCACCTTTATATTTTATACTCAGTTTATCAAAAGAAAAGGAGCATGCATATGAAAACATTCATTATTAACGCACACCCTGATTTCACTCATCAAGAAAGTTATTCAAACAAACTGCAAACACTATTTTTAGAACAGTTTAAAAAAAGATTCCCTCATGAGGAGCCTACCATTTTACATTTATATGGAACTGAAATTCCTCGTATCGAAAAAGACCAGCTGCTACGTATTTGGGATAAGCAAGCATCTGAAAAATCATTAACAGCTGCGGAGGAAAAAATCGCCGCTTCTTCTGCTGCTTTATTGGCTCAATTCAAAGCACACCATCGAATCGTGATTGTATCACCTGTTCATAATTTCAATGTGACATCACGTATGAAAGATTATATAGATAATATCTTCATTGCTAGAGAAACGTTCAAATATACAGAAAATGGTTCAGTTGGTCTGATGACTGACGATTATCGTGTACTTTTGCTTCAAGCAAGTGGCTCAATTTTCACAAATAACGATCGATACACACCACTGGAATTTTCACATCATTACCTAAAAGAAATATTTCAAAACTTGATGGGGTTTCATCAATTTCATATAGTCCGGGCACAAGGAACAGCGATTTTAGATCAAAGGACTATCTTACAATCTGCATCTGATGATATGACGAAAACCTTAGATGCGTTTTATGCACCTCGTTAACCTCTATTTTTTCAAGACCCAGAACGAAAAATTTTGCTCACTTGTCATCAATCTTATTTTTTCGTTTTGGGGTGACTCCTATCTGCTAGTACAAATATTATTGGTGACTAATGCTGCCGTTTCACTCGGATGGCTAAGAGGGAAATGGTGGCCATACGGAACAAAATCAACCTTCCCAAGATGCGATGGCGCAGAATAGCCTCTGTCATACTCCCCCCAAATAATGTGTAGGTTATCCTTTGTGACTTCTTTAAAGTCACCTTGATCGGTTTTCAGTAGTAAATGGTTAAGCTGAACCGTCGTATTTAAAATTCTAGGAGAAGTAAAGCTGTTTCTGATTTTTTCAATATAATGTTTAGGGATGCTCTCCGTGCTTTCAAACAAACCATTTCTTAACACATAACGCTCTATCAAATGAGTCGTTGCCAATCTTAATGTCCATTTGTTCAGAAATTGAGGAACATGTAGTGATTTTGCCTTTTGTTTAGCAACAGGCGGCTGAAGTAAAGTGATGGAATACTTCTTATCTATGTACTTTTGTGCCAAAGCTTCTAGAAGAATATACGCACCGAATGAATGACCGATTAGATGTGCACCATTCGTCGCTTTCTCTATTACTTTTTTCACTACATTTAAATAGATATCTAGAAGATGTTTCTCTCGTTTAAATGGAGAACGCCCCAAACCAGGAAGGTCCAAAATCCATACAGGTTGACCTGTTTTCTCATGAAGCTCTTGTGCTAAAGGAAATAAATCTTCTCCATCACTCAATAAACCATGTAATAAAATAAACGGCTTCCCTTCTCCTTGTAATTGGTAAAGGGTGTTATTATCGCATAATGTTCGTTTAAATAAATGTTGGTGCTCACCATTTTGAGCCATCATTCGATAATCTAGATCAGCTACTACAGCAGGGAAAAATGTCATGACACTCGTCTTCTTAAACCAATCTTCTCCCATTATTTTTTTCACTGAAACATTTGAGAACGTTCGTTTTGTCATAAAATTCAATCCGTCAGAAGGAATGTTTGTGAGTTTACTTACACCACTCTTCATGATAGCTTTCATCAGTGGCAGTGGGACAGAGATGCTAGGTGCCTTCATATTCATATTTTCTGACATAATACTTAATAGTCCAGCAACGTTCTGATCGTGCTCTTTGTCTTCAACAAGTGTATATGTTTGAATAGCCGGCTGCTCCAACTTGAAAACCTGTACAATAAACTTCGCAAACTCATCGTTTGAAATAAGTGGTAACCGATAGTCCTTACCTCCAGGAATCACCGGCATGAGCCCTCTTCGCATACTCTTTACAAGCAAACCCAATCCTGCAATTTGCTCTGTACTCCCTGTTTGACTACTACCAACGACAGTTGGCGGATTAATGACAGAAAGAGGATAACCTACTGAAGATGCCTGTTGACGAATATAAAGATCTGCTAAAAACTTTGTTCTCTCATAAGGATTTTTTATTTTCAAGTAATCGTTTCCTTCTTCAAACACGTCGATGGCAATCTTGCTATTTTGATCATCAAAGGGACTCATATAACCGACAACATGGATAAATTGCTGCAAGCCCTTCAATTGATGAATACTTTTAGCTAATTCACCAATATATTTGGCACCATTTAAAAAGACGGAAGCTGCCTCTTTACTGGTTGCTTGAATATCCATGGGTCCTCCTGCGTGAATGATCACATCCGTTTTCAATACCCTCTCCTGATCTTCAGGACTTAGACCCAAATCAACTTTCGTCAAATCACCTTCAACAAAGTGCATCACTCCCTTTTTTAAAATGCCTCTTTCTTGAAAAATGCGTGTTGCTTTACTTTTCGACCTTACTAAAAGAAAAATGTTCACATCCTCTTTCGCTAATTCTTCGACTAATTGCTTTCCGATAAACCCTGTTCCACCAATTAAAAATACTGTTTTCATATGAGGTCTCCTTTTTAGTACTAAACAGTACTAATTTGATGTAAAAAAAATGCTTCTTTATCGAAGCAAGTTAAATAAATGATCTGCTGTTTTTGTGATAACAGTGGCATCCTTCAATGTTTCTGATATAAATAACGCTCCTTCAAGATTTGTCATAAAAAGTGATGCCACCTCATCAATCTGAATCGAATCTCTGAATTCCCCGTTCTCTACCCCTTGTTTCAGTAATAGAGAAACTTTCTTTTGTAATCCTGTGAAAAAAAGACCTATTTTTTCTTTTATATGTGTGGCCTGTGCAGGACTTTGAATATAAAGAGTAATAAATGGACAGCCGCCCTTATACTCTCTCGACTGAACTCCTTGTGATAATTGCTTTAAAAACAGTTGAATACGATCTTCAACTGAAAATTGGGACTGAGAAATTACGTCGTCTATTGCAGCTTGATACATATCAATCCAATAATCAACGACCCCTTCTAATAATTCCTCCTTATTAGAAAAGTGATAATACACATTAGACTTTGACACTTTGCTAACACGAACTAATTCGTCCATACTCGTATAAGCAAACCCTTTTTCTAAAAATAAAGTTGCAGCTACTTCAAGCACACGTTTTTGATTCATTAATTTTACCTTTGTCATATTTAGAACTATACAGTACTAATTTGAATGTGGCAAGTATTTATTTTGAATAAAGTTGATCTGAACCTCGAAGTTGTTAGCGGCCTTAAAGGTAAAATCATTTCTCCTTTAAAAGGTTCAAAACAAATGTTGTGAGAAAGTATTTCAGAGAAGTTTATAAAAGACATGCATTGAGCATAGCCATGCTGTAAACGTTTTGAATAAGAACTATGTATGGGAAAGGTTAAGACATTCTAGTATAAAAAACAACCGCAGACACGTATCTCCATGTCACCCAAAAATTGAGGACCAAAGGAATTGTATCTGCGGTATGTTCAATAATTAAATTTTGTGGGCGCTTTGTGGGTGCTTAATATAAATATAACGTCTAAACACCTTTAATCCCCTCTATATCAACGGTTAACCAATCGAACCTTCCATCTCGAACTTAATCAAACGGTTCATTTCAACGGCGTATTCCATTGGCAGTTCTTTTGTGAATGGTTCGATGAAGCCCATGACGATCATTTCTGTTGCTTCTTCTTCAGAAATTCCGCGGCTCATCAAGTAGAATAGCTGCTCTTCTGATACTTTTGATACCTTCGCTTCGTGCTCTAATGAAATGTTGTCGTTTAAGATTTCATTGTAAGGGATCGTATCAGATGTTGATTTGTTATCCATGATGAGTGTATCACACTCGATGTTTGAGCGTGCACCCTCTGCTTTGCGTCCGAAGTGAACGATTCCGCGGTATGTGACTTTACCGCCTTGTTTGGAAATCGATTTCGATACGATCGTTGAAGATGTGTTTGGTGCAAGGTGAATCATTTTTGCACCTGCATCTTGGTGCTGACCTTTACCTGCTAGGGCAATACTTAATGTCATACCACGAGCGCCTTCACCTTTTAGGATAACCGCTGGGTATTTCATTGTCAGCTTAGAACCGATGTTTCCATCAATCCATTCCATTGTTGCATTCTCTTCACATACTGTACGTTTTGTCACAAGGTTGAAGACGTTGTTTGCCCAGTTTTGAATCGTCGTATAACGGCAGTAGCCGCCTTTTTTCACGATGATTTCAACAACCGCACTATGAAGTGAGTTTGTTGTGTAAACTGGAGCTGTACAACCTTCTACGTAATGCACGTGTGCGCCTTCATCAACGATGATCAGTGTACGTTCGAACTGACCCATGTTCTCAGAGTTGATTCGGAAGTATGCTTGAAGTGGTGTATCTACTTTTACGCCTTTTGGTACGTAGATGAATGAACCACCAGACCATACAGCCGAGTTAAGCGCAGCAAATTTGTTGTCAGTCGGAGGAATGACTTTTGCCCAGTGCTCACGGAAGATGTCTTCGTTCTCTTTTAATGCACTGTCTGTATCTTTAAACACAATGCCTAGATCTTCAAGATCTTGCTTCATGTTGTGATACACAACTTCAGATTCATACTGAGCAGATACACCTGCTAAGTACTTTTGCTCTGCTTCAGGGATTCCAAGCTTATCAAAGGTTTGTTTGATTTCTTCTGGTACTTCATCCCAAGAACGCTCAGAGCGTTCTGATGGTTTTACGTAGTACGTAATTTCATCAAAGTTTAATGCATTTAAATCTCCGCCCCATTGTGGCATCGGCATGTTGTAAAAGTGCTCAAGAGATTTCAAACGGAAGTCGAGCATCCACTGAGGCTCTTCTTTCATACGAGAAATTTCTTCAACGATCTCTTTTGTCAGTCCGCGCTCTGAACGGAAAATGGAAACGTCTTTATCAGAAAAGCCGTATTTATATTCACCAACATCTGGCATTTTTTTAGCCATCCATTTTCACTCCAATCTTATGATTTGCCGTTATCTTCGGCAGATGCGCCTTTTTCAAGCGCCTTCCAGGATAATGTTGCACATTTGATGCGCGCTGGGAATTTTGCGACTCCCTGCAGCGCCTCAATGTCACCAAGATCAATGGAATCGTCGTATTCTTTTCCTAGCATCATATCGGAGAAAATCTGAGACATTTTCAAAGCTGTTTCAATATCTTTCCCTTTAATCGCCTGCGTCATCATAGAGGCAGATGCCATCGAAATCGAGCATCCTTCTCCTTCAAATTTCGCATCGATGACTTTTTCGTCTTCGATTTTCATCGTGAGACGAATGCGGTCACCACACGTAGGGTTGTTCATATCGACGACAATGCTGTCGTTTAACACACCTTTGTTTCTCGGATTTTTATAATGATCCATAATCACTTGTCTGTACAGTGTGTCTAAGTTTACATTAAAAGACATTCGTAAAATACTCCTTTGTCTTACGGAGCGCTGCCATGAGCTCGTCAATCTCCTCTTCTGTATTGTACAGATAGAAGCTTGCTCTTGCAGTCGCTGATACACCAAGCCATTTCATGAGCGGCTGTGCACAGTGATGTCCAGCACGAATGGCGACACCTTCCGTATCTAGAACAGTTGAGGCATCATGAGGATGGACGTCGTCTAAGTTAAACGTCACAAGTCCAGCTCGGTGCTGCGGTCCGTAAACCGTGGCACCTTCAAGCTCCTTAAAGCGCTCAAGTGCATAAGTCGCAAGCTGATGCTCGTAACGGCTGACTTCCTCCATTCCGATGTCATTTAAGAAATCAATCGCTTTTCCGAGCCCAATTGCTCCTGCAATAATCGGTGTTCCCGCTTCAAATTTCCACGGCAGCTCTTTCCATGTAGAATCATATAGATCCACAAAGTCGATCATTTCACCGCCAAACTCAGCAGGCTCCATATTATTCAAAAGGTCCTTCTTCCCGTAAAGAACACCAATGCCAGTCGGTCCACACATTTTATGCCCAGAGAAGGCGAAAAAGTCGCAATCCAAGTCCTGAACATCAATTTGCATGTGCGGGGTGCTCTGGGCACCATCGACGACGATAATTGCACCGTGATCGTGAGCAATCTTTGCGATGTCTTTAATTGGGTTGATGGTTCCTAATACGTTTGAGACATGTGTGACAGCAACGATTTTCGTTTGATGTGTGATGGTTTGCTTCACATCTTCAAGCGACAGCGTGCCGTCTTCCTGTAACGGAATATATTTCAATGTGGCGCCAGTTGCTTTTGCTGCCTGCTGCCAAGGGATGATATTCGCATGATGTTCCATATGCGTAATGACGATCTCATCGCCTTCTTTAAGGTTTGCTCTAGCATAGCTGATTGCCACTGTGTTCAGTGCTGTTGTTGTACCTCTAGTAAAAATAATCTCCTGGACAGAAGAAGCGCCAATGAATGCTCGAACTTTCTCTCTTGCACCCTCGTATGCGTCCGTTGCTCTTGTGCCAAGGGTATGAACACCCCGGTGGACGTTCGAGTTGTAAGACCGGTAATACTCATTCATTGCATCAATGACAACTCGTGGTTTTTGAGATGTCGCTGCACTGTCCAAATACACCAAATCATGTCCGTTCACTTGCTGATGAAGGATTGGAAACTGCTCACGAACGTCTTTGATATTCATTATTTTACTTTCCTTTCAATCACAGAAACGAGCTGCTTTTTAACTCCTTCAATCGGCAGTTCTTTGACGACTGGATTTAAGAAGCCATAAATGACAAGTCTTTCTGCATCTTCTTTGGAAATCCCACGGCTCATGAGGTAATAAAGTTGAATTGGATCAACACGCCCAACAGAAGCAGCGTGCCCTGCTGTTACATCATCTTCATCGATTAAAAGAATTGGGTTAGCGTCACCGCGTGCTTTCTCACTCAGCATGAGAACACGAGATTCTTGCTCTGCATTTGACTTCGTTGCGCCATGCTCGATTTTACCAATCCCGTTAAAGATAGAAGATGCTTGATCCTTCATGACACCATGCTTCAAGATATACCCTTCAGAGTTTTTACCGAAGTGGATGATGCTTGTTGTGAAGTTTTCCGTTTGATTCCCGCGGCCAACAACAACTGATTTTGTATCACCGAATGTACCGTCGCCCATAAGCTTCGTGATGTTTTCAGACACGACATCTCCATCATTCATCAGACCAAGCGCCCATTCGATTTTACTGTCACGACCATTTGCCATACCACGTCTATTCACATAGACTGTCACACCTTCTGCAAGGTTATCCACTGCACCGTAAGTGACGCGGGCATTTGCACCTGTGAAGACTTCAGACACGATATTGAAGATCGCTTCTTCTGGTGTTGCCGTACTGATGTAGTTTTCGACATATGTCACAGCACTATGATCGTCTGCTACAACGATGACATGGTTGAACAACGTTGTTTCGTCATTTTCATGAAGATAAACGGCTTGAATGGGTGCGTCAAGCTCTACGTTTTTCGGTACATAGAGGAAAGCTCCGCCATTCACTAATGCAGCATGTAGAGCTGTTAGTTTGTGCTCATCCACTTTCACTGCATTTGTCATGAAATATTTCTTCACTAGGTCTCCATGTTCGCGAATCGCTGTATGGATATCAGTGAAGATCACGCCTTTGTCTTTTGCTTCCGTAGAAAGAGACAAGTATGCTGGCGTTTGATCACGCTGAATGTAGACTGTCTTATCTGTGTCCTCTAAATCAATAAGAGACTTCACTTCTTCAGGAAGCTCTTCTAAAGATCCAAATGGCGCACTTTCGACTGTATGCTGTTTGAAATTGGTTAAATTCCATTTAGAAATATTCGTTTTGTCAGGCTTTGGCATTGGAAGGTCTTCTGCTTTTTCAAGAGCCTGTAAGCGAAGGGAACTCATCCATGCCGGTTCCTGATGCTTCTCGGAGAAGCTTTTGACATAATCTTGATCTACTGATAATTTCGTTTCTAATGTCATCAATAATCCTCCTAACGCTTACGCTTCTTGACCAACAGTTTCGTCTTCAATTCCTAACTCTTTTTTAATCCAGTCATAACCTTCTGCTTCTAGACGCTGCGCGAGTTCTGGTCCGCCAGATTTCACAATACGTCCTTGCATCATGACATGAACGTGATCTGGTGTGATGTAGTTCAATAAACGCTGATAGTGAGTGATCATTAAGCAGCCGAAGCTTTCGCCGCGCATTTTATTAATTCCTTTAGAAACAACTTTCAGCGCATCGATATCAAGACCAGAATCGATTTCGTCAAGAATGGCGATTTTTGGTTCAATCATCATTAATTGAAGAATTTCGTTGCGTTTTTTCTCCCCGCCTGAGAAACCTTCGTTTAGGTAGCGCTGTGCCATATCTGGGTCCATTTCAAGGAATTCCATGTTTTCGTCCATTTTGCGGATGAATTTCATGAGAGAGATTTCATCGCCTTCTTCTCTGCGTGCGTTAATAGCCGAACGAAGGAAGTCTGCATTTGTCACACCACTAATTTCAGATGGATATTGCATTGCAAGGAAAAGACCCGCTTGAGCGCGCTCATCTACTTCCATTTCAAGAACATCTTCGCCATCAAGCAAGATGCTGCCTTTTGTCACTTCATACTTAGGGTGGCCCATGATAGCAGCAGATAAAGTAGATTTACCTGTTCCGTTTGGTCCCATTACTGCGTGGAATTCTCCACCTTTTATTTCTAGGTTTACACCTTTTAAGATTTCTTTCCCTTCAATCTCAACGTGCAAGTCCTTAATTGTTAATGTCGAAGCAGTCATATATCGATACCTCCAAAATAATCATTATTCTCAATTTATTCTCATTCTAATTTTATAACAAATTAAAAGTGAATACAACACATTCACGACAAGCGTGAGAGGATGCTCTCAAAATTCTAACAAAAAATACAGGTAGATAAAAGGATTTATGTCGAAAAGACAGTTTTCATAAAGAAAGGACGGGAAACTATTCTCCCCGTCCCTTAGCTATTTAATAGCCTTGTATATTCATTTTTGCGAGCTGCCTTTTCTCATCTCGATAGGACTGCTCTCGTTTATATTCCACTTTCATCCTTAAGTCATGGTCTCTTTCGTACTCTGCATAGCTCATGCCATGAGCTTTATGCATGGCCTTTTCCATCTCGGCGGTATAATCCAATCCCAGTGTACTATGGTCCGAACAAATAATAAACCATTCCCTTCTTTGAGTGTAGCTTTATTGTATCAAAGACATGCGGCTTCACTCAAAAGGGATATAACACGCTATGCTGGCATATTTTCTCACACAACCGGCTGAGAACGACTCAACTCCCTGATATGGAAAAATACCATCTTATCCTTCCCTTAATGCGTCTGTCCTCCAAATTCGTCAATACATTGCTGAACAACTGTGATGCCTTGACTTAGCGCAGCACCGCCGCCAAACGCTGTCGCCACACTGACGACCTCTAGCAAATTCTCTTCTGTTGCGCCTTGATCGAGCGCTCCCTTTGTATGATAGATCATGCAATATTCATCCTGTGCATGAATGCTGATGCCGAGGGCAATCATTTGTTTTTCTTTTTGTGTTAATGAATCGCTCTGAAAGCACTGCTCCGTAAATTCATTGAATTTCTTGCCAAACACCGGCATTTTCTTCTGAAATTCACCCATTGCCGTTTTATAATCCGTCAGTGATTGCTGCATCGATCCGCTCATATGTTGTTCATTCATCTTCATTCCATCCCTTCAGGTCATTTGTTCGTTTTTATTATGAGCGAGATTTGAAAAAATACACAAAAAAACCTCGCTTTGATGAAAGCGAGGTTGCAGATGATTGACAAAGGGCTAAAATGATCTTTATTTTAGCCCTTTGTCTTCTTTTTTCAGCGTGATAGAAAACCTTTGCAGTCTAGGAAGGGCGAGTACCGGAGCAGAGCGAATTTGACATTCGTGAGCACCGGAGCGCAGACCTGACAACGAATGCAAGGGTTTGTCTACACGTTGAAACCTCGCTTTCATGAAAGCGAGGTTTACAAGTTGTTATTCAGATACAGGCAATACTGCACCATCATACTTTTTGTCGATGAATTCTTTGATTTTATCAGAGTGAAGAACTTCCATTAATACCTTGATCTTCTCTGATTTTTCGTCACCTTTGCGAACAGCGACGATGTTTGCATACGGGTTGTTTTTCGTTTGCTCAAGTTCAATTGAATCTTTTTTCGGATTCAATTTATTTTGGATCGCATAGTTAACGTTAATAAATACTGCATCGCCTTCACTGTTTTCATAAGCTTTCGCTGTTAGTTCAGGAGCGATTTTTTTGAATTTTAGGTTCTTCGGGTTTTCTTTGATGTTTTTGACTGTTGCGTTGATTGTATCTACTTTTGGATCAAGCTTGATCACACCAGCATTTTGTAATAGAGCAAGCATACGTCCTTGCTCAGCTACGTTGTTTGTCATGATGATCGTGCCGCCGTTTGGAATATCTTTTACTGATTTGTATTTCTTAGAGTAGATACCGAAAGGCTCAAGGTGAACAGCACCAGCACTTACTAGGTTGTAATCTTTGTTTGATTTATTTTCTTCGTTTAAGTAAGGGATATGTTGGAAAAAGTTCGCATCCACTTCTTTTTCAGCTAATGCTTTGTTGTACATTTTATAATCGCTCAGTACTTTCACTTTTAGATCGTAGCCTTTTTCTTTTAGAAGTGGTTTTGCTTCTTCAAGAATCTCGGCATGTGGTGTTTTTGAAGCGGCAACCGTGATGGTTTTGTTATCGCTTGCGTTATTTGATGAACCGCAAGCAGCTAAAATGCCTGCAAATGCTAGAAATAGTGCACTTAAAATCAATTTCTTCATGAATAATTCCTCCCTTAACGTTTATCAATTTTATTTGTAATCAAATCACCGATTATTTGAATGATAAAGACGATGATCAGAATAAACACAGTGGCTACAAGTGTGACATCTGTATTACCAGATTGGTATCCTTCTACATAAGCAAGGTCACCCAGTCCGCCTGCTCCAATTGCTCCTGCAATCGCAGTAGAGCCAATAAGAGCAATCGCTGTTACAGTAATTCCTGAAATAAGGGCTGGCAGTGATTCTGGCAGCAATACTTTGAAAATAATTGTCGACGTTTTTGCTCCCATAGATCGTGCTGCTTCAATGACTCCTTTGTCTACTTCACGCAGTGCAATTTCAACAAGACGTGCGTAGAAAGGGGCTGAGCCAATGACAAGGGCTGGTAATGCTGCATTTGGGCCTAAAATTGTATGCATTAAAAATTTCGTAAACCCTAGTAAAAGAATAATTAAAATGATAAAAGGAATCGATCTGAAAATGTTGACGACTCCGCCGATGACAGCATTGATCGGTTTATTTTCCCAAAGACCGCCTTTTCCTGTAAGGAAGAGCAGCAGGCCAAGAATAATGCCGATCACAAAGGCAAATGCCAATGAAATGAGTGTCATATAGACCGTTTCACCCGTCGCGTTCCAAATAACCTCTAGATCAACGTTCGGAAACCATTTCTCAAACATGTGTCATCACCTCGATTTCAACCTGTTTGCTTTGGATATAGGCGATGGCTTTTTCAACTTCGTTCTCGTCTCCATTAATATGGATAAAGAGTGTTCCAAACGCGCCTTCCTGCGTTTGAGAAATCTTTCCTTGCAGGATGTTCACATCGACCTTGAAGGATCGAATGATTTCCGTGATCAGCGGCTGTTCGGCAGAATCTCCGATAAAGGACAACCGGACGACCTGACCTTCTTTTACTCTCTCTAGGACGTGCTCGATCGTTTCTTTTGCTTCTTCTGGTTCAGCAAGCTGTTTCACGAATCGTTTCGTCATTTCTTCTTTCGGCTGTCTGAAGACACGTAATACTTCGCCTTCTTCGACAATACGGCCATTCTCCATCACCGCCACACGGTGACAAATTTTGCGAATGACGTGCATTTCGTGTGTGATCAATACAATGGTAAGTCCTAGTCGTTTATTAATATCGGCTAAAAGCTCAAGGATGGAATCTGTTGTTTGTGGATCAAGCGCAGATGTGGCTTCATCACATAGCAGAACTTTTGGATCATTCGCTAATGCTCTCGCAATCCCTACACGCTGCTTTTGTCCGCCGCTGAGCTGAGAAGGATAGGCATTTTCTTTTCCTTCTAAACCGACCAATTTAATCAGTTCGTTTGCACGAGCTCTCCGTTTTGATGTTGGTACACCTGCGATCTCGAGCGGGAACATAATATTTTGTCTCACTGTTCTTGACCAGAGCAAGTTAAAGTGCTGGAAAATCATGCTGATTTCTTGTCTTGCTTTCCGAAGTTTCGTATTCGATACTTCATTGATTCGGTTGCCTGCCACTTCAACGATTCCTTCTGTTGGCAGCTCCAGACCGTTTAATAGGCGAATCAGGGAGCTTTTCCCAGCGCCGCTATACCCGATAATTCCGAATATTTCACCTTTATCGATATCCAAGTTGACGTCTTTCACGGCATCAACATTTCCGCTTTTTGAATGATACGTTTTTGATACATTCTGTAAATGGATCACAGTCTGTTCACCTGCTTTCTTGCTGAATCTATAGGTTGCCATCACATACGTTCATTTATTCTTCCGACTGTTATGACTCTAGCCTGACGCAAGGTCAGTAAAAAAGACCTAACTGCAACGCAAGCAGAAAGGCCTTTTATATCAAATACGCCTTTCTCTCATCTTTCAAAGCGTTGCGGCTTTGAGTGAATTGGCACCAATTTCAGCTATGCTGACGGTTGCCGGGTTTCATAGGGCACGTCCCTCCACCTCTCTTAATAAGAGAAAATATGTTGTTTTATGTGATGTTCATGTTTTTACTAACGTAGAATATCATGCTATCTGAGATATGTCAACGCTGTAAATCGCTAATTTCCAAGTAAACGACTACGTTATCATTTTTCGAAAAAAACCGTTCGTCAGCCAAAGTACCGCTTCTAGTCTAAGAAGTGCTCGAAATGAGCCTTTCACTTTCACTTGTCCTCTGCTGATCAGCTGCTGTAAGGACATGTCTCCATCTAATAATTGCAAAATCTCTTTTCGCTCACCATAAAAGATGAGATCCGATAACTCAATTGCAGGTAGTTTCTTCACTTCACCACGTTCATCCACAATCAATGTACAAGAGTCCGTTTCCGCCTCAAATGTAATCTTCAAGGATGATGATGAGAGCAACGGCTTTAACAATAATCGCTGCCCTGCACTTCCATGGGCTTTCACATTTTCCACATGTATAACCTCCCTGTCATTTGGTTATACATAACATTTCTCTACAAACATCGGCTTGTCCTTTATAAATAGCTCGACAAATTTTCAAATGAATTGCTTGAAATATGACAAAAAACCGCTTTATTTAGCGGTTTCAATCATTTCGTGAAGATATGGAACGGAGTGAAAGGCATAGCCTTTTTGCACGATTTCACCCTTTTTAAACAGGAGAAAGCAAGGGACACTTTCGATCTCAAATGCTTTTGCAAAACTTGGCGAGTAATTTAAGTTATTTTCATAAAAAGGAACTTCCGGCTGCATGGCATCAACCACTGCCAGCATCTTCTTTGCCAGCTGGCATGTTCCGCAAAATGGTGTATATAAGTACAAAAGAAATAAATCGTCCTCTATCTCCTTGAATTCATGCTCTTCAATCTCTTTCATATACGTCACCCTTATAAATATTTCGAATGAACATCAATGTTTGCAGCTAATAGAATAGATGCAATGTGGGCTGACGGTGAAGCGGCCACTTCGCGGTACGTTCTGTCGACAAAAAGATGCAGTGCTTCAGGGAATTCTTTTCGGAATTGCTTCCGCAGTTTGTCGCCAGCATCGTCACTGTCTGCTAATATGTAAACGTCTTTCCCGAATAAATCGTCCACAAGCTGATCCAGCTTCGATGTACTGATCGTGCCATTGGTGCAAATGATGGTAACAGGTTCACTTATGACTTCTTTTAGCTTCTGTTTATCTGATTTACCTTCTACAATGATGACCTTTTCTATCTCGACATTCATCACGATCACCCGGCCCTTTTGACGTTGATTCACTTCTTCCTTAGATTACAATCTTTCATTCGGGTTGTAAAGATTGGGCACTTGATCAACAAAAAGGCTGTAGCATTCACTCACTACAGCCTTATCTGTGATTAGCACCAGCCATTTTCATCGTCACAGTCTACATATTTTTCAGTCCCATGGGTCAACGTATCTGACAGACGATAAAAACGGTTTTGATCATAGGAATAACCTGATTTTAATTCATATTGATTTTCACTAATCATCGTGCCAATCTCTTCGTTTTGATGGTAAAGCACCATGCCGCTCTCTTTGAATCGTCCAGTGACATGCTCTGTTATATCCACCTGTTCTTTTTGAAAAGACAAATTGGACACCCCCCATAAAGGTAGAGTGTCCAATTTCACATGAATTAGTCTTCTTTTGTCATTTCTTCATATTGCTCAGCAGTCATTAAGTTCTCGATTTCAGATGCATCCGCTGGCTCTACTACGATCATCCAAGCTTTTTCGTATGGAGAGTCGTTGACGAACTCTGGGCTGTCATCAAGCTCGTCGTTTACTTCAACGATTGTGCCGTTAATCGGTGCGTATAGTTCAGAAACTGTTTTGACTGATTCTACACTTCCGAAAGGCTCGTCCGCTGTGATTTTGTCTCCTACTTCAGGAAGCTCAACGAACACGATATCCCCTAGCTCAGATTGAGCAAAATGCGTAATACCGATACGCACCTTATCTCCTTCTACTTTGACCCATTCGTGTTCTTCTGAATAACGTAAATCTTTTGGTGTGCTCATTTCATACCCCTCCAGTCTTTTCTTACAATCTATATTGAAGATACCACAATCTGAATGAAAGTTACATCATTTCCAGACGCTTTTAAATGTATCTTCATTAAATCCAACTGTCACTCGTTTGCCGTCTGTTGTAATTGGACGCTTGATCAGCATTCCATTAGACGCAAGTAATTCAAGCTGCTCGTCCTCTGACATTGCAGGAAGTTTATCTTTCAGCTGCAGCTCTCTGTATTTCTGACCGCTCGTATTAAAGAATTTCTTCAGCTCTAAACCGCTTTTTTCGTAAAGGGCTTTTAATGTGTCTTTATCAGGCGTCTCTTCGACGATATGTATGCTGTTGATGTCTTTATTGTGTTCTTCCAGCCATTTCTTTGCTTTTCGGCATGTACCGCAAGATGGGTATTCGTAAAAATCTAAAGCCACCATTTTCACCTCCTGCAAATAGTGACAACATTTTATCACAAAACATGTTAAAAACCTAAATGTATGCTTACAAAAAGGTGCGACATGATATCCGCACCTTTTAAGCCGTCTTATACGATATATTTCTCTGCTTCAAAGATTCGTTTCGCCACCTCACGCTTTTTCGCAATGACATTCATTGGTGTGAATCTTGTCAGCTTGCGAAGGGCTGACAGACTCATACGGAGTGAATCTCCTTCTTCCATGGCAATCAATGATTCTTTCGCATGAGCTTCAATCTTTAAAAAGGCTTCCTGTGTGAAAATTTGTGTATACGCAAGCTTTTGTGCATTTTTTTCTGCGCCTGATGCAGCAATTGCTTTTTCCGTACGCAAGACCGCCGACTCAGCAGCAAAGAGTTCATTGACGATATCTGCTATATTCACAAGGATTTCTTGCTCTTTATCTAATGCTTTTCCATACTTCATCGCCGCCATTCCAGATACCATTAAGGCGATCTTTTTCGCATGGGAAAGTAAGTATTTCTCTTGATCAAGCGGCTGATCACCCGGCTCTTCCGGCATCATCATCATCAGCTCTTCCTGCAGGGTTTGCGCTTTTTGAAGAAGCGGAAGCTCTCCTTTCATCGCTTTCTTCAAGAATGTGCCTGGCACAAGCAATCGGTTAATTTCGTTCGTTCCTTCAAAAATACGGTTAATTCGTGAGTCGCGATAGGCTCTTTCGACTTCGTATTCTTGCATGAAACCATATCCGCCGTGAATCTGCACACCTTCATCCACAATGTAATCGAGCGTTTCAGAGCCAAGCACTTTACAAAGAGAGCATTCAATCGCATATTCTGCGATGGATTGCGCAATTTGTTTCCCATCCTTTTGCTCCTCGTCACTTAACAGACCCATTCTTTGTTCAAATAACCCGACTGTGCGGTATACAGCACTTTCCATGGCATAGAGCTTTGCCGACATGTTGGCTGCTTTTTCGCCAATTAAGCTAAATTGAGAAATTGGTGTTTTAAACTGCTTACGCTGATTGGCATACTCTGCCGATAATTGAATGACTCGTTTTGATGCACCGATTGTCCCTACAGCCAGCTTATAGCGTCCAATGTTTAAAATGTTAAAGGCAATGACATGACCTCTGCCTGCTTCACCAAGCAAATTCTCCTTTGGCACTTCGGCATCTTCAAGGATTAACGTTCTCGTCGAGGACCCTTTAATGCCCATCTTTTTCTCTTCAGGTCCTGTTTTGACTCCAGGAAAATCCTTTTCTACGATGAAAGCAGAGAAGTGTTCACCATCAATCTTCGCATACACGACAAACACATCGGCAAATGCGGAGTTTGTGATCCATTGTTTTTCCCCATTGAGGACATAATGTGTTCCAGCTTCATTCAGGACTGCCGTTGTTTTCGCACCTAGCGCATCAGAACCTGACCCTGGCTCTGTTAGGGCATATGCCGCAATTGTTTCTCCAGAGGCGAGTCCTGGCAGGTACTTTTCCTTTTGCGATTGATTGCCGAACAGCACGATCGGCAAAGAACCGATCCCGACATGGGCGCCGTAAGAAAGAGAGAAGCTGCCTGCTCTTGCAAATTTTTCAGTAATGATGGCTGAGCTGATTTTATCTAGCCCCAGCCCGCCAAATTCCTCAGGAACATCCGCACCAAGCAGGCCAAGCTCTCCAGCCTTTTTCAAGAGACGAACAGAATGCTCGAATTCATGATTTTCAATTTGATCTATATGCGGAACGACATCTTGTAAAATGTAATCTTCTGTTGTTTTCCCGATCATTTGATGTTCATCAGAGAAATCCTCTGGTGTAAAGATATGCTCATAATTCGTCTCATCAATTAAGAAACTGCCACCCTTTTTTACATCTTCCATTGCTTTCATCCTGTTTTCCCCCTTTAGATCAATTCAAAAATGCCTGCCGCTCCCATGCCCCCGCCGATACACATCGTCACAATACCAAATTGTTCATTTCGCCGTTTCATTTCATGAATGAGGGACAGCGTGAGTTTCGTTCCTGTACAGCCTAGCGGATGTCCTAAGGCAATGGCGCCGCCGTTGACATTTACCTTCTCTTCATCGATCCCTAAATGACGAATGACTTGAATCGCCTGAGAAGCAAATGCTTCATTCAATTCAAACAGCCCGATGTCCTTCAGCTCTAGACCAGCGATTTTCAGTGCACGCGGAATGGCTTCAACCGGCCCAATTCCCATGACTTCAGGTGGTACACCGCCAACAGCAAACGCCCTGAACTTGGCAAGCGGCTGAAGAGAAAGAGAAGATGCTTTTTCGCGATCCATCATCATGACACATGCCGCTCCATCACTCGTCTGCGAAGAGTTTCCTGCAGTCACTGTGCCTTTTGTTGAGAAGGCAGGTCGTAACGTTGAGAGAACCTCCTCTGTTGTGCCCGCTCTGACACCTTCATCTTGTGAGAACGTAAATTGGCGTTCTTCTAGTTGATACTGCTCTCCTACCCGTCTTTCTGTCACATCAACGGGAACAATTTCATCTGAAAATTTCCCTTCTTGAAGTGCCTTTGCTGCCTTTTGATGGCTCCTCACCGCAAAAGCATCTTGATCTTGTCGTGTGACCTGATACTTTTGCGCCACTTGCTCCGCTGTGTGGCCCATGCTCATATAGTATTCAGGCGCTTGCTCTGCCAAAAGAGCGTTTGGACGAATGGAGTGACCCATCATTGGGACTTGCGACATCGATTCGACGCCTCCAGCTAAAATGGTTTCTGCCTGCCCAAGCATAATTCGTTCACCCGCATAAGCAATTGACTGCAGACCTGAAGAGCAATAGCGGTTAATGGTAATAGCAGGTACTGTATATGGCAAACCTGCTAACGCCCCAATATTCCTGGCTACATTCAGCCCTTGCTCTGCTTCTGGTGTCGCACATCCGATGATTAAATCATCGATTGTTCCATCATAATCACCGGCACGCTTTAGCGTTTCTTTTACACACAATGCGCCCATATCATCAGGTCTGACATGTTTTAATGATCCTTTTTTGGCTTTCCCTACTGGTGTTCTTGCGCCAGCTACAATCACTGCTTCTCTCATTTTGACTCCCCCCTAGTTACGTAAAGGTTTTCCTTTAACGAGCATGTGCTGCATGCGTGCCTGAGATTTGACTTCCCCTACAAGACTTAAAAAGGCTTCTCTTTCAAGCTCTAATAAGTATTGTTCATCCACCTCTGTACCAAATGGCAATTTGCCGCCAGAAATGACATGCGCTAGTTTTTTCGCAATGGTCATGTCATGGTCTGAAATGTATCCAGACAATCTCATATTTTCAGCAGCCAGCACCATTGCTGCGTAGCCTGTTTCCCCCATCACGGGCACCTTTTGCTTCAGCGGTGCACGATAACCCGCTTCATCAAGATAAAGAACGAGTTGTTTCGCATCATGGATTAAATGATCACCATTCATGCTGATCCGGTCATTTACTCGGAGCATCTTCATATCACGCGCTTCCTCTGCTGATGTAGATACCTTTGCCATCGCAATGGCTTCAAAGGTTTGTAGCGCAGCATCTTGGATCGCAGTTGCTGATGGCTTTTCCGCTCCTTGCAGATGGCGAATATAGAGTTCTTTGTTTCCGCCTCCGCCCGGTATGAGTCCGACCCCCGCTTCAACAAGTCCCATATACGTTTCACTGGACGCTTGGATAGCGGCTGCTGGTAGACAAAGCTCCGTCCCTCCGCCAAGTGTCATACCAAACGGTGCAGCCACAACTGGACGGTCACTATACTTCACCTTCATCATCGCCTGCTGGAACCTGCGAATGACAAAATCAATTTCAAAGAAGTTGTCGTCCTGTGCTTCCATTAAAATTAAGGCGAGATTCGCACCAACACAGAAGTTCTTTCCTTGGTTGCCGATGACCAGCCCTTTATAATTCTTTTCTGTTTCATCTACAGCACGGTTGATCATATCAATGACATCAAGCCCAATGGCATTGCTTTTCGAATGAAATTCAAGCAAGGCAACATCATCCCCGATATCGATCAAGCTTGCACCCGTATTTTTAAAAATGACATCGTGTTTCTTTTTCAATCTAGCTAATGAAATATTCTTGTCGTTTCCCTTTTCCTGTTCATAAGCACCATTCTGATAAAATGCACGGTCTCCTTCGGCATTTTCTTGATAGAACGTGTCATGTCCTTCTGAAAGCATATCTTGCACCCAGGTCGGGATGCTGTGCCCTTCCGCTTCCATTCGACTGACGGCTTTTTTCACACCAATCGCATCCCACAGCTCGAACGGGCCATGCTGCCAGCCAAATCCCCATTTCATGGCGTTATCGATGGACTGAATATCATCCGAAATGTCGCCTTTTAGATGAGCTGAATAAAGAAGAACAGGTGCGGTCATATTCCAAAGCAATTGCCCAGCACGGCCATCTTGATAAATAAGCGCTTTCAATTTCGCTTTTGTCCCCTTTTGCTGCTTGGCAATGTCAATGCCCGGATCCTTTAGCTTTGTCCGTTCTCCGTATGTGAGTGTGACAGGATCAAGCTCTAAAATGGTCTTCCCATTTTTTTGATAAAATCCTTGCCCTGCTTTGCTGCCGATCCACCCTTTTTCAAGCATTCTTTCCATAAACTCAGGCAGCTGAAAAATATCTTTTTCCTTTCCTTCTACCTGTTCATACACATTGCGGGCTACATGAGAAAATGTGTCGAGCCCCACCACATCAAGTGTGCGGAAGGTCGCACTTTTCGGTCTGCCAATAAGAGGACCTGTGACAGAATCGACCTCTCCGATCGTGTATTTGTTCTCAAGCATTTCACGCACTGTGACAAGAAGCCCATAAGTGCCAATGCGGTTGGCAATAAAGTTCGGTGTATCTTTTGCTTCGACCACACCCTTGCCAAGTACATCTTCACCAAATGTTTTCATATATGAGAGTACTTCTGGATCTGTTTCTTGAATAGGAATTACTTCTAAAAGCTTTAAATAACGAGCTGGGTTAAAAAAATGAGTGCCTAAAAAGTGGCGTTTAAAATCAGCTGATCGGCCTTCTGCCATTTTTTCAACAGAAATACCGGATGTATTGCTGGATACGATGCTGCCTTCTTTGCGGTGTTCGTCGATGAGAGAGAATACGTGTTGTTTAATGCTGAGCTTTTCAGTGACGACTTCAATGATCCAGTCAGCATCGTGTAATAAGGAAAGGTGATCTGTGAGATTTCCGGGTGTGATGTATGATAGGTTTTTGGCTGAAGTAAGAGGTGCTGGCTTTTGCTTTAACAATTTTTTCATTGCGTCTTGGCTTAATCTATTTCGAACACTAGGGTGATCAAGCGTTAGCTTTTTTGCCGTTTCTTCCTTTGTCAGTTCATTTGGCACAATATCTAGCAATGTTACTGGTATCCCGATATTGGCTAGATGTGCAGCAATGCCTGAGCCCATGACACCTGAACCAATGACAGCCGCCTTGCGAATATGTTTGCCCATAAATATCCCCCTAAACATTTTGAATGAACAGTCATTCATTTTTTGTCCAAAAAAAAGCAATGCCTCTTTCTTTATCTTAAAAGATTTTCCGAAACAGTTCAATAGCAGATTTCAAAAATTTACACATTCTCATGCGCCTTTCTTTACAGCGTATGAATTAAAGACGAGGGGGAATTGTAAGAATGGAGGTGATGTCCACATGTCTCGTTTGCAAAAGAACCCATCAAAAGCAGGCGTAAGTGCTGCAAGTGTGAAAGGAAACGCAGGTCCATCACAAGAAGCAGACCTAGGCGGTAAAAAGACCAGTCAAAATCAGCAATATAAAAAGAAATCGTAAGGAGGAACACATCTTGAACAACCAGCAAATGAATATGCCCCCACAGGTGATTTCAGTAAAGGATTCCTTGTACCTAGAGGATATGCTGAACTGGAATTTGATTGCGATGAAAAAGGCCCACTTTATGGCCGAGCATTGTCAGGATCAAACATTGAAACAAGAACTCAATCAAGTTGGTCAAATGCATCATCAGCATTACACACAAATTCTTCAGCATTTAGGCAGCTCAGAGCAAGGCCAGTCTTCTGGCTTTATGCAATAGGAGGTAACAGACATGGAACAGCAAAACCAACAAAAAATCGGGAATCCACAAACGTCGGTTCCAACCACTACGAACATGAACGATCGCGACTTTGTCACAGACCTGTTGTCGACTGAAAAATATATGACAAACGGATATAACACAGCGCTCAATGAATTCAGCCATGAATCTCTTTACCAAGATATTCAGCGAATTGCGCTAGAAACACAAAAAACGCAAAGACATTTATATGATGTCATGTTCAAATATGGCTGGTACTCTGTCGAAGCTGCTGAACAGCAAAAGCTCCAGCAGGCACACCAGAAATTCCAGCAAACACTGACTGATCAATCACCGTACGGATCATCACCCATGTCATAAAGAAAAACTGCCAGTTTGAGCTGGCAGTTTTTTAACGGTCTTTATTCGCACGATGAGCTTCATTTAATTGCTTGATCCGCTGAATGGTTTCTTTGATGTCTTCTTTTGCCTCTGGATACGTGTCATTAAAATGCTTGGCTAAAGGCGGCATGCTTTTGGCAATATGAGAATAGATGATCCACTGCGTGACATCTCTTTTCAGTTCCTCATTCGTTTCACCAAGCAGCAGCTCTGTATATTTATCAAGCAGGCCTTCGAGCTTTTCATCTAATTCATTTCCCATTGGTATTCCGCTCCTTTTTTCAGAAAAAAGCCTGACTCTGCGTGTAACAGATGTCAGGCTTTTCACATACGATTATCTTGCAGCAAGAAATGTCTCAGCTTGTGCCTGTTGGACAATACAGCGTCCTCTGCCGTGCGGAATACATAACGGTGTTCCGAATAAAGGATCTGTTGTGACTTGGCAGTTCATATCAAAGACATTTTTCACAAGATCACAGTTAATGACAGTTTCCGGTCTTCCTTCTGCATAAATCGACTTGTCTTTAATGGCCACAAGGTGATGCGCATATCTGCAAGCGAGATTGAGGTCATGCAGAACCATGACAATCGTGCGCTGCTCTTTTTCATTTAAATCAAAAAGAAGATCCAGGATTTCAATTTGGTGCGTCATGTCTAAATACGTTGTTGGCTCATCTAATAGAATAATATCCGTCTCCTGAGCCAGTGTCATCGCAATCCATGCACGCTGCCTTTGTCCACCTGATAATGAATCAACCGTTCGATCAGCAAGGTCTTCCATCTTCGTTGACTTCAGTGCACGATTTACCGCTTCTTCATCTTGCTTTGACCATTGCTTCAGCCAATTTTGATAAGGATATCGCCCTTGCTTGACGAGCTGATGCACCGTTAATCCTTCTGGCGCTTCTGGTCCTTGCGGAAGAATGGCGAGCTGTTTCGCCACTTCCTTTGTTGGTAATTTTGCAATGGAATGACCTTCAAGAAGGACAGAACCACCCATTGGCTTCATGAGACGGGCCAAAGAGCGAAGTAGCGTGGATTTACCGCATCCATTGCTGCCAATAAATACTGTGATTTCACCCTTAGGGATTGACACATTTAGTTCGTCTATGATCATTGTTTCTCCGTAACCTAAGCTTAAACCTTCAGTAGAAATGGCACTCATTCCGCTCAAACGCTCCTTTTCTCATCCAAATTTTTTATATTGAATATCGTCTATGTAGACGTCAAAGATCACTTATCTCAATTTAGTGTATCAGATTTAAGTGATCTTGAAAATCATTTTCAATTAAAAAATGAGAAAGTCTCGTTTACTTTTTCTTTTCGAATGCGCGTTTTGTCCCATCTTCGAGCTTGATATCGACTCGTATCCGCTGATAATCATCATCTAAATTAAAAGCAGATAATAATTCATTGACATATGTTTCGTTCAGCTTTGCACTAGGAATCGACATATCATTGAGCTTCATCTTCATTTCACGTAAAGCTTCTTCTCCTTCATAGCGGACACCATTCATATGATCTCGAATTAGTGCTTCTTCTCTTCCACCAGCTTGACGATAGGTAGCTTCATATAATTCGCTTTTTTGTCCATATTGTACGTGCAATTGCAAATGCTGAAATGGCAATTCCTTCATTTGAACAGCTGACAGACTTTCAGCTTCTGCTTCATGTGGATGTTGTATTGGTTCGATTGAACGACAGCCAGACAGCATAAAGAACAGCACTCCTAGCAGTCCCGCCTTCTTCCAGCACATCATGTGTTTCCTCCTATTTCATAGCATCGTTTTTTATTCTTCTCCAAGCCCCTTTTCGTTATTCAATAAAACAGCAGACTATGGTAGATTAAAACAAAAAGGAGAACCGGAAGATGAATAAAACAGCCATTGTGACTGGTGCCAACAGCGGTTTTGGAAAACTCATCACACTGCGTCTCGCTCAGCAAGGGTACACTGTGATTGCTGGCGTAAGACAGGAGACCAATGCGAAAAATCTTGCCGAAGAAGTAAAGAACGCCGCTTTATCCGAATCAATACATATTGAAGCATTAGATGTGACAGATACACAGTCCATTCAAGCATTTCAGAAAAGGCTTAATGCCTATGCTCCAATTCACTTGCTTGTGAACAATGCGGGAACGGCCTATGCTGGTTTTGCTGAAGAGGTGCCTGTTGATCAGTACCGAGAGCAATTCGAAGTCAATGTCTTTGGTGTGGTGGAAATGACACAAGCAGTCCTTCCGTTGATGACGAGCGGTGCAAAGATATTCAATATGAGCAGTATCAGCGGACTCATGGGAATGCCCGCACTCTCTCCATATGTATCGTCAAAGTTTGCGCTAGAGGGCTATACAGAGAGTTTGCGAATTGAGCTGGCTTCGTTTGGCATTCAGGCCGCTTTGATTGAGCCGGGTTCTTTCCAAACGAACATTTGGAACACCTCCATGAATGAGCAAATGACGCCGCCTGCAGAAGGTTCTAAATACACAGCTATTTATCAAAAGATGATGTCCTATATAGAGGCGCAAAAAAACAACTATGGAGATCCCGGTGAAGTTGCAGAGCTTGTGGTTTCGCTTGCAGAGAAGAAGCGACTAAAGAAGCTAAGGTATCTTGTGGGGAAAGGTGTTCGGCTTTCATTCATAGCAAAGCAGCTCCTGCCTTGGAATGTATGGGAAAACATTATTTTACGGACACTATCCTCAAAAAAATAGACACAAAAAAACAGGTGGATCGATTATCCACCTGTCAGCGTGTAGACAAACCCTCGCATTCGTTGTCAGTCCTGCGCGCTGGTACTCACGAATGTCAAATTCGCTCCGTGCCAGTACTCGTCCTTCCTAGACTGCAAAGGCTTTCTATCACGCTGAAAAAAAGAAGACAAAGGGCTAAAATAAAGTTCATTTTAGCCCTTTGTCAACAATCTAACAGGTGGATCTTTTATCCACCTGTTTTCTTTTATTCGTTATCAGACTGCCCAAGGGTAATATCAAGATTTTTGTTCTTTCCATCACGGATGACAGTCATTGTCGTTTTATCGCCAATTTTTGTTTCTTTATAAAGGATTTCTTTCAGTTGTGAGCTATTCGCTACATCTTTTCCTTTGAACTTGATGATGACATCTCCAGACTTCAAGCCTGCTTTTTGTGCAGGAGATCCTTTTGAAACATCTTTTACATAGATGCCTTTACCGATTTGTTTATCAAATAGGCCAAGTGTATTTTCCTGATACGTTTCAGGCACTTGCTCAAGGTCAATCATTTGTACGCCAAGGTAAGGACGTTCGACTTTTCCATTTTTCAACAGCTGATCTACGATCGGTTTGACATCGTTACTTGGGATCGCAAATCCGAGTGATTCTACTCCGCTTTCGCTAATTTTCAAGCTGTTGATGCCGATGACTTGACCGTCTGTATTGATCAGCGGACCGCCACTGTTTCCAGGGTTAATGGCTGCATCTGTTTGAAGCACATTCATCTCAACGGTTCCAGATGATGTATTGGCTTCAACGGTACGATCGAGACCACTAATAATCCCTTCTGTTACTGTACCAGAGAACTGCGCACCGAGCGGGTTCCCGATTGCGATGACTTTGTCTCCAGCCCGAAGCTTAGAAGAATCTCCAAAGCTTGCAACTTTATCAATGCCGTCAGCATTTATTTCCACGACAGCTAAATCTGTCATTACGTCACTGCCGACAAGCTTCGCATCTTTTGTTTTTCCATCGTATAGTGTGACCTTTAATTTATTGGCACCCTCGACTACATGGTTATTTGTGATAATGTATGCTTTTTTGCCATCTTTTTTGAAGATGACACCAGAACCCGTTCCAGCTTCTGCTTCAGTTGAATCACCGCTAAGACCGAACGAGTTTTGTGTAGATTGATAGTTTGAGACCCCTACAATCGTCGGCTCTAAATCTTCTACCATATCAGCAACATTCGTCGCATTGGTGATTTGTTTTGTTGAGAAATTTTCAGATGAAGCCGGTTCGCTTGATGCTGTTTGGGTTTGAGTGTTTGCCGCTGTATCTTGTGACTGCGGTAAAAGCGGTGTAATGCCAAGCACAAGACCGCCTCCAATAATCCCTCCAAGAATAGGACTCAGCCATGCAGCCTTCCGTTTTTTCTCCTTTTTAGACGAACGGTCATCAATCACTTGAGGAGATTCGTTTGTCACCCTCTCCTGAGAGGCAGATGCTTCGTTTTCATGATGGTGAAAAACGAGTTCTTTCTCTTTTTCTGGTTCTTCTATTTGTTTCTCATTCTCTTGATGTGCGTGTTCTTGATCATTCATCTTTTTCTCTTCATCTTCTCTTCGGAAATCCATCGCTTGCACTCCTTTGCATCATTTTCATCAAATGCTTCATTCATATGTCTAGACAGGACTCATGTCCTCTTAATGGCAATATCATTGAAAAATTCTTTATGACAATATGTCAAATTATATAATACTTATTCATAGAAAAAAAGCAAGGTGCGCACATTGGTGAAAAGCACCTATTCATTAGCCTTTTGTCTATGCCCTTTTTTCCCTTGAGCTTATCATAAACAAACATTATGGGATAATGATGAGAAGAATATGTGAAATTGTGAAAAAAGCGTGTGATTGTTGACATGCCGCCTTTGTATCCCGTTATAATGACGTTGAGAGGATGTGGAAGACTTTGTCGTACACCATTTATTTAGTTGAAGATGAGCAGAATTTAAATGAACTGTTGACCAAATATTTAGAGAGTGAAAATTGGAATGTGTCCTCTTTTTTAACCGGAGAAGCGGCACGCAAAGCAATGAACAAGCCCCCGCATCTATGGATTTTAGATATTATGCTGCCTGATACAGACGGCTACACACTTATTAAAGAAATCAAAGCAGCCTCGCCTGACGTACCGGTCATTTTTATTTCGGCACGTGATGCAGATATTGATCGTGTGCTTGGCTTAGAACTCGGGAGCAGTGATTATATTGCAAAACCCTTTCTTCCGCGCGAGCTGATCATCCGCGTGCAAAAGCTGCTGGAGCTTGTATATAAAAACAGTAACACACCGCAGCAAAGCGTCACACCCGTTTCTTCCTATATCATTCATGAGGACGTAAGAGAGGTGTATGAAGGAGATCAGCTGATTAACTTAACGTCTAAGGAATTTGATTTGCTGCTCTTATTTACCCATCATCAAGGACATGCCTTTTCCCGGGAAGATATCCTCGTTAAGATCTGGGGGCACGATTACTTCGGGACAGATCGTGTGGTCGATGATCTTGTCAGACGGCTGCGCAAAAAAATGCCTGACTTAAAAGTCGAGACCATTTATGGATTTGGCTATAGGATGCTAAAAGGATGAAGAACAAACCGCTCGCTTTTCAAATTTGGGTTGTCATCTCTGGCATTTTACTCACCATTTCGATTGTCCTGATCATTTTATTTTCAAATACATTACGCAGCTTCTTTACGAATGAAATTTATAAAAACATCGAAAACGAGCAGCAAGTGTTAACAGAATACCCTCTGAATCGAGACGGCTCACCAAAGTCGACACCAGAAAACCGCTCGGTTCAGCACATTCTGATTCCGTCAGATGAATTAAATCAAATGGCTCAGTTTTTCCCGCATGCTTTTATTGAAAAAGTACAGTCCTTTGTTAAAAAACAAAAAAGCGCAACAAAACGCTATTCTGAAGAAGTGAATGGTCAGCATATCTTTTTTGTGATTAAAAAAGTCTCAACAGGCAATACACAATATATTCTCTTGTCATATGCACCAGATTCTTATCGAGATGACTTGTCCTTTACGCTGTTTAAACAGCTGATATTCATCTTAGGAACGGTTATTTTACTAAGCTGGATTCCATCGATTTGGCTCGCCCGCTACTTATCACGTCCAATCGTCGCGTTTGAAAAGCACGTCAAGCGCATTGCACAAGAAGACTGGGACGATCCTGTGATTGTTGACCGGCAAGATGAAATTGGCAAACTGGGGCATACGATTGAAGAAATGAGACAAAAGCTCATTCAAAAGGATGAAACAGAACGAACACTTTTGCAAAATATATCACACGACTTAAAAACACCTGTAATGGTCATCCGCGGTTATACGCAGTCTATTAAAGATGGAATTTTTCCTAAAGGAGATCTTGAACAAACGGTGGAAGTGATTGAAGGCGAAGCGGAAAAGCTTGAGAAGAAAATCAAAGATTTGCTGTATTTAACAAAGCTTGATTATTTATCAAAACAACATCCGGCGCATTCTCCCTTCCTTGTTAGTAATACAATGCTGGAAGTGGTTGACCGTTTACGCTGGTCGAAAAATGAATTGCAGTGGAACGTGGACTTAGATGATGAGGCTGCACTTGAAGGCGATCCAGAACAATGGAGCAAATTATTTGAAAATGTCTTAGAAAATCAACTTCGCTACGCAAAAAGTAAAATTGACATTCATATGAAGCAGGGAGAGGATCAAATCCGCATCGTTATTCGTAATGATGGCCCTCCAATTGAAGAACACATGCTATCCAGCCTATACGAACCTTTTAGTAAGGGAAAAAAGGGCGAATTCGGCATTGGATTAAGCATTGTCAAACGAATTCTTTCAATGCATCAAGCGTCCATATCAATTGAAAATGATGAACTAGGTGTACGCTATACGATCACTGTTCCAAAGAAGAGGCTGTAGGTTTTAAACCGCAGTCTTTTTTAGATGAATGAATACCCATTGAAATCCCGGTATGTGGCTTTGATCTTCTTGCCAGCTTGATACATCCATTTCTTTTCAATTGTTGTCTCTTTCGGCATTTTGACTTTTTCTACTTGAATTCCTTTTGCTTTCAAGCGTCTAATCATATCATCGATTTCTCTCATGGAACATCATCCTTTCACATATTTTGACCAGTTGGTCACCTTACTTTATAATATAAAGAATTACACTGTAAAAAACAAGTTACAATCTGATTAATTTTTGAAAAGTTTTGTCGTTTATGACCGATAAGTCACATCTCTTTGCGCACGTTTCCTAAGACATTTGTCTCTCGGTAAGAAAGGATGACATTCATATTGAAAAAGAAAGAAAAAATGATCATTGAGGCTGGTATGAAGTTATTTGCCAGCAAAGGCTATAATACAACGTCTGTTCAGGAAATTGCGGATGAATGCCACATGTCAAAGGGTGCGTTTTACCTTTATTTCAAATCGAAGGAAGCACTGCTTATTTCGATCTTGCATTACTATTACGATAAGGTATTTACCCGGATTCATGAGGTTCAAACAGAGGGCGGCACACCAAAAGAAGCCTACCGGAAACAGCTCACTGTCTATTACGATAATATTTTGCAGCAAAAGGATTTTATTAAAATGCAGCTAAGCGACAGGGCGCTCCCATTGAACGAAGAAACGCAGCAGCTTGCAAAGCAAATTCGGCTTGCGACGATTCAGTTGCACATTGATAACATGAAGCAAATGTATGGAGATGCAGCCATTCCTTATATGGCTGATCTTTGTTTAACGATCGAGGGCATGAGTCACGTTTACTTTGAGCTTGCCATTTTATATGATTTTCAGCTCGAAGCAGAGGAGCTTGCCTCAACAATGATTCACCGTATCGATGATCTAATGGGCGGTATGATGAAGCGCAATGACCATCCGCTCATTTCTGTGGACCAAGCAAGCGACTGGTTCGGCCCTATTTATGAACGATCATTTGATCCGCTCACAGAATCTCTATTAAAAGAATTAAGAGAACTGGCAGAAGCACATTATGAAGTAAAAGACGAGCCAGATTTATTTGAAGCGCTTGGCATTTTAGAAAACGAGTTAAACAAACAAAAACCAAGACAAGTCATCGTCAAAGGCATGCTTTATCAATTGAAATTATACACACCGCTTCAGCCGGTCTCCGGCTCCTTATTACGCATTCTAAAAGAAGATCATTTATAAAACCCAGGGCTTGCTTGCCCTGGGTTTATGATTGTGACAAAAACAAACAATCAAACTTCTTTTCTGTGATTTCAGGGAGTTTCCATTAAAAAAACCAGAGGCACAGAGGCCTCTGGTTTTTATTTTGCTTTCGGTGTCACCATTTCTTCTGGTTTCACAAACTCTTCAAACTGCTCTTCTGTTAATAGCTCTAATTGAAGTGCAGCTTCTTTTAACGTTAAACCTTCTTTGTGCGCAAGCTTCGCAATTTTCGCTGCATTTTCATATCCGATGTGCGGGTTCAGTGCCGTCACAAGCATCAATGAATTATTCAGGTTTTTCTCGATTGTTTCTAGGTTTGGTTCAATTCCAACGGCACACTTGTCATGGAATGAGTTCATGCCGTCAGCAAGCAATTCAACTGACTGCAAGAAGTTATAGATGATGACCGGCTTAAATACGTTCAGCTCGAAGTTTCCTTGGCTTGCGGCAAAACCGATCGTTGCATCATTCCCCATGATTTGTGCGGCAACCATTGTTAAAGCTTCACTTTGAGTTGGGTTGACTTTTCCTGGCATAATGGAGCTGCCTGGCTCATTTTCAGGAATGATCAATTCACCAATTCCGCAGCGAGGACCACTTGCAAGCCATCTCACATCATTGGCAATTTTCATTAAGTCAGCTGCAAGAGCTTTAAGCGCACCGTGTGCATATGTGATTTCATCATGGCTTGTGAGCGCATGGAATTTGTTTGGTGAAGAATTGAACGTTTGACCTGTTAACTGGCTGATTTCTTCTGCCACGTATTTGCCAAACTCAGGATGTGCGTTAATTCCTGTCCCAACAGCTGTTCCGCCAATCGCAAGTTCTCTCATTTTTTCAGTAGATTCTAAAATCATTTCTTTTGAACGGTCAAGCATGTACACCCAGCCGCTAATCTCTTGGCCAACTGTAAGAGGTGTTGCATCTTGCAAATGCGTACGGCCAATTTTCACGATTTCTTGGTATGCTTTTGCTTTCTCATCAAGCGTCGCTCTTAACTGGTCAATCGCAGGCAATAGCTTTTTGTACACAGCTAAAACAGCTGCCACGTGCATAGCCGTTGGGAATGTATCATTTGAACTTTGGCTGCGGTTGACATCGTCATTCGGGTGAATGCTGAATTCACTATTTTTATCTTTCAAGTAAGCAGTTGCTCTATTTGCAACGACTTCGTTCATGTTCATGTTACTTTGTGTTCCACTTCCTGTTTGCCATACAACAAGCGGGAAATGCTCGTCATATTTTCCACTGATGATGTCATCACATACAGCAGCAATCGCTTCTGCTTTTTCACTTTCTAAGTTGCCAAGACGTTCGTTGGCAATCGCTGTGCTACGTTTCAAAATTGCAAACGCATTCACAACTTCCTTTGGCATTTTCTCAGAACCGATTTTGAAATTTTCTTTGCTTCGTTGTGTTTGTGCACCCCAGAACTTGTCCTTTGGCACCTTGATTTCGCCCATTGTATCTTTTTCGATTCTAAATTCTGTCATTATGTATCCCTCCATAGCTTCATCACTCAACTCTATTCTATACAAAAAACGAAAATCCTTTAAGCGTTTTCAATTAAAATTTTATCTTTATTTTAATTTTAGTTCAATATAAACACGAACATCTTTGGAATATTTGTATTTCGGATTGGTTTTTCCGTAATCTTTTGACGTATAGATCACCTCATAATGCTTGTCAAACGACTGTAGAATACGGTCGATCTCCTCTTTTGTTCCTGCTAAACGAATTTGCGCCATCTTCTTTCCTCCAACACCGTGATTCTTTCATATACCACAAAATAATGTAACACAGAATATTGTTTTTTCAAGCAGGTAATGCTAAGAAAAAGAAATTGAGGCGGGTGATCCTTTTGAATCAAACTCCATTGAAAGAGCACTTATACGATAATCTCTCTGTCATTCTCCCTCAGTTAAAGGACATGGATGATTTGATCCATGAGAAAAAAACATTGCCTCATGGACAGGTTGTCTACTATTTATACATTAAAGAAATGAACGAAGCGATGCAGATTCAATCCTTCTTAAAGCTGCTATTGCAAGATCATGCCTCTCTAACAAAAGAGAAGCTAGAATCCAATTTATCGATGATGACTACCCGTACGGTAAAAACTTCTGAAGAACTAGTAGATGCTATTTTCCAAGGACATTGTGTCGTACTGATTAACGGATTTCAACATGCTTATATTTTAGAAACACACGGAACGAAGAAACGCAATTTAGGAGATGCTACGTCTGAAACCGTCGTAAGAGGACCAAAAATTGGTTTCATTGAAGATATCAACACGAACTTAGCTCTCGTCAGACAGCGTTTGAAAAACCCTGATCTCAAAACAGTAGACATGAAAATCGGCGAAAAGAAATACACCCAAGTATCGATCATGTACATTGATGGTATCGTTGAGCCCTCTGTTTTAAAAGAGGTAAAAAAGCGGCTCAAACAAGTCACGATTGATGATATTCAAGACTCTGGCATTCTTGAGGAGCTCATTGAAGACAATGTGTATTCTCCTTTTCCGCAAATTCAAAACACAGAACGGCCTGATAAAGTGGCATCTGCTTTAAACAATGGGCGCGTTGCCATCTTTGTCGATCATTCGCCTTTTATCTTAATTGTGCCTGCTTCCCTCGCAACGATTATGCAGTCACCTGATGATTATTATGAAAGATGGATCGCCGCCTCTCTGATTCGTTTGCTGCGTTTTACGTCCATCTTTCTCACATTGTTTTTATCGGCCATCTATATTGCCCTTGTGTCCTTCCATCAAGGTCTTTTGCCCACAACTTTAGCCATTTCCATCTCAAGCACAAGAGAGAATGTCCCCTTTTCGCCTATTGTAGAAGCACTCATCATGGAAATGACCATTGAGCTGCTGCGTGAAGCTGGGTTAAGACTGCCTAATCCACTTGGACAAACAATCGGACTTGTGGGCGGAGTTGTCATTGGGCAAGCAGCCGTACAAGCACATATCGTCAGCTCCATTATGGTCATTATTGTCAGCGTCATTGCACTTGCATCCTTTACCTTTCCTCAATATGGAATGGGGATATCATTTCGTGTCCTTCGCTTTGTGTCCATGTTTGCTGCAGCTGCATTCGGTTTATATGGACTTGTCCTGTTTATGCTCGTCTTACTCACTCATTTGACAAGACAAAAAAGCTTTGGCACCCCATATTTTTCACCAGATTTTGTGTTTAGTTATAAAAATGAGGACAATTCCATCATCAGATTGCCTTTGAAGAATCAAAAGAAAGGAGAACGATATGGTCAATCATAAAGAGTCGATCACAAGCTATCAGGCAAGTGCCATTATCGCCAATACCACGCTAGGTGCAAGTATGATGATTCTGCCAAGATCAATGGCTCAAGCTGCGCAAACACCTGACGGCTGGATTGCACTCTTACTCATGAGTGTGATATACATTGTGTTCATTTTTGTCAATGTGCTCATGATGAAAAAGGTCTCCTTTTCTTCCTACTATGACTATACAAAAGAAGGGCTTGGGAAATGGATTGGCTCACTTGCCAATCTGTTGATTATTATTTACTTTCTCGGCGTTGCCAGCTATGAAGTACGGGCTATGTCTGAGATGGTGAAATTCTTTCTACTTCAAAACACACCTGTAGCGGTGACAATGATCAGCTTTATTTTGGTTGGTTTTTATCTCGTAGTTGGCGGAATTGGTGATTTTGCCAGACTGTGCCCATTTTTCCTCATTGTCACCTTAATTATCTTATTTATTGCATACGGACTCAGTGTGCAAGAATTTAAATTAGATAACCTAAGGCCTGTATTAGGAGAGGGATTCTCTCCTGTCTTCAAATCCTTGAACGCATCAGCCATTTCATTTGTAGGTATTGAAATGATGCTGTTTATGCCTACCTACATGAAAACGCAAAAACACACTTTTGCTTATGGCTCAATCGGCTTTTTGGTTCCTGCGATCATCTATATTTTCACCTATATTTTTGTGGTTGGTGCGTTCACGGTGAAAGAAACAGCGACTTTGACTTGGCCGACGATTGCCTTATTTCAATCGTTTGATATACAAGGGATTTTTATTGAACGGATTGAATCCTTTTTGCTCATCGTTTGGCTTGTCCAGCTTTATACGAGCTTTGTAGGATATACATTTTTTGCTGCAATGGGCGTATCCAAACTGACTAAATTCCCTAAAAAGGTCGTGCTCGCGTTGATGGGAATTGTCATCTACTTTGCCGCCAGTTTCCCAAAGGATGTTGATACAGTGCGTGATTATTTAACCTATGTGAACCATTTATTTTTCCTTTTATTCGGTATTCTCCCGTTTCTCTTATTTATCATCGTGTTTTTGAAAAGGAGGCGGAAAACTGTATGAAAAAGAACGCAACCTTTGCAATCCTGACCCTTGTTCTATTAAGTGGATGCTGGGATAGTACCAATATTGAGGAGCTCAACATGGCGATTGGTTACGGCTTAGATAAAGGCGATGACGGTCATAAGCTTAAAATATCTATGCAAGTCCTTGTTCCACAAAAAATTGAACAGGAATCCAGCGTGAAAGACCCAACAAAGATTATTGAAACTAGTGGAGATTCCGTGCATCAAATTTTCCGAACAACGACACTGAAAAGTCACCGTATTTTCGCCCAGCAGTTGAGGGTGTATTTATTTTCTGAGGAGCTCATCAGTGAGAATAATTTCGACTTGGTCATTAATCAATTTATTCGAGACAATGAAACGCGGAGAGGAAGCCTCGTCTTTATGACCTCTGAGAAGCCAGGGGACTTGCTGAAAATCAATGACGATGGACAGCCAGCTTCTTCTACACTATATGATATTTCTGGGAATACAAAATCGACCATACGTATGTTAAAGCCCGTTTCATTAGGAGATATTTCTTCTGCTATGCAAAACAATGTATCTTTTGCTGTTCCGAAAGTCAGTGTAGATCAAGGGAAATTAATACTCGACGGTGCCTCTATTATTAAAAACAAACGATTTCTCACCAACATCTCTCCGTTAGCCTTGCAGTCATACAACCTATTGACTGGGGACGGAAAAGGCGGAGTCGTTGAATTTAAATATAATCACAGCATCTATTCTTTTGAGATATTTAAACTGAAACACAACATTGAAACAAATAAAACAGCCAGCGGAAGATATCAATTTGATGTATCAGTGGAGCTTGATGGAAGATTGTCTGAGGATTGGAATGAACGGGAAAATTCATTTAACGAAAAATACCTCCAAGAAATTGAAAAAGTCGTGGCACATCGACTGGAGGAAAATGTGAAAGATTTTATCGGGGAATTACAGCATGAGATCAAAGCAGATTTTTGTGGATTTTATCAAAAAGCGAGTATTGCCTATCCGAAGGAATTCCGAAAAGAAGCAAAACATTGGGATGACATTTTTAGTGAATCGGATATTCGTTACAAGGTAAATGTGAAAATCCGTGACTTCGGGACTAAGGGCGCAACACAATCCTTATAGAGTATGTTAAAATGGTAAGAAAAAAAGGGTGTCAATCATGAAACGAGCTTTACTTTCGGCCGGCATTCTATTTTTGATTCTAGGAATACTTCTGTTAGTCGTGGTATTCATGCAATCAAAAGAAGATTTCTTCATTGAAGCCGACAGCTTTTCAAGCACATTTTTGATCGTGATTTATTATGGACAAACCCCTGCGCTCCTTCTGATTGGAGGCGGTTTATTTGTTGGACTTTCACAGATCATTGATTTGCAAGAGAAAAAAGCGGCAGTGGCAAAGGAAAGCGTCAAGCTGCTTTCCGAGATGAAGAAAACCCTGGAAGACAAATCGGCCGAGGAGCAGGAGGCTTTTCCAGTTCCTGAGCTCCATCAACTATCCGAACGTCCAATCACAGGACAGAAGGACTAATTTTGCGCATGTTCCAGCAGCTTTCATTTGAAAGCTGTTTTTTTATTGAATCAGCTTATGGCGATGTGCATACACGGCCGCTTGTGTGCGGTCTTCTACATCAAGCTTGGAAAGAATGTTGGTAATATGCGTCTTGACTGTTTTGATGGTAATAAACAATTCCTCAGCAATGACCTTATTCGATTTCCCATCTGCAATCAGCTTTAATATTTCCATTTCTCTTGCGGTTAACGAATCGTGCAGAATGGACCCATTTGATGAATGGCGGAGTTTGTTCATGACCTTTCCAGCTACTTTTGATTCAAGCCTTGGTTCGCCGATACTCGCAGACCTGATGGCATCAGCAATTTCTCCTGCTTTCGATGTTTTTAAAAGATAGCTTAAAGCGCCAGCCTCAATAACTGGATACACTTTATCATCATCAATAAAGCTCGTCAGTACAATAATCCGGGCATCCTCTATTTCCTGACAAATTCTTTTCGTTGCTTCGATGCCATCCATGCCTTCCATGACAAGGTCCATTAAAATCACGTCTGGCTTTAATTCAACCGCTAGTTCTACACCTTTTTGTCCATCTGACGCTTCACCGATGACTTCAATATCCGCCTGTGCCTCTAAAAAAGCAGCAAGACCCATTCTCACCATTTCGTGATCGTCAATTAAAAGCACTCGAATCATCGAACGTTCTCTCCTTTTCCTTCATCAAAAATGGGAACTTTCACATCAATTTGTGTGCCTTTTCCCTCAAATGACATAATCTCTGCGACACCGCCTACTTCACTTGTTCTTTCTCGTATCGATTCAAGTCCGTAGGAAGCAGTCTTCACATGATCTGTTTGAAAACCGATCCCGTTGTCGATAATTTTCAGCTGAACTTGACGATTTCGAATGAGCAGACGCACTGTCACCTTTGTCGCCTTTGCATGCCTAAACACATTGGAAAGGGCTTCTTGCACAATTCGGAACAGATGGTCCTCCACCCCTTTAGACAGCGGAGCATCATCTTCTATTTCCCAATCAATATCAATTGGCTGCTTTGCCTGAAATTCATTGAGCAGCTCAATCAAGCCTTTTTTCAAGTCTTTTCCTTCAAGGGTGATCGGTCTTAAATGCAGAAGAAGTGCACGCATCTCATTTTGTGCATCGCCAGCCATTCGTTCCACAAGTCGCATTTGCTTTAAAATCTTTTCATCCTTTTCCTTCATCCCTTCAAGAATCGCAGACGTCATCATCGAAATGGCGAATAGCTGCTGGCTGACTGCATCATGCAGCTCACGCGCTAGACGCTGACGCTCTTCAGAGACAACCGATTTTTTCATTTGAACCTGCCATTCAGCTCGCTCATTTGAGAGCTTTTGTAAGGAGGCTACTTGCCCTTCCACTCGTTTCGCCATTTCATTTAATTGATCTGCCGCCAAACCAATTTCATCATCACCTAGAGAAGGCAGTCTATAGGCAAAATTCCCATTTTCAAACTTCAAAATCGACTCTACAAGCTGATCCAGCCGCTTCTTATGCTGATAGCCAAACACATGCCCAGCTGATACACCAATGGCGAGACTAATAATGAGTAAAATACAAAAAAACGGGATGCCGAACCAACGCGTAGACAGCAAAATCATGGGATCAAGCTGGTAATAAAAAAACATCGGGAGTGTCGTCATGATGACAACACCAAGCGAGATACCGACTGCCAGACGAACAGATTGCCACTGGATGCCTAAATGCAGTTTTCTCATAAGTACCTCACATCCACATCCCCAATCAATAGAGAAATGGAGATTTTCACTTTTCGCTTGCTTTCGTCATAATCATTTGTCATGACATACACTTTACTGCCGAACCCGCTTCTTTTTTCATCAATGATTTTCATATCACCAATCGCAGCAGAAGCACTCACACATACTTCAATATCCTGAGGTACATAAATATCGACATCTCCAATGAGTCCACTAATGACGATCGTACTCTCTTCCTCAGCAATAATCGCCTTTGATAAATCGATTTTGACATCGCCAATAAAACCTGAAATGGTCAAATCGCTTAATTGAAATGGTTTTTTCATCAGCCTGACTTCACCGATAAAGAAATCATGTTCTTTGCGCGGCTTTGCCTGGCTTTTTGTTTTCTTCTGATCGCCCTCTTTTTCAAGATTGACTTTCAGTGAAGGCTTCCCATCGTCTGATGATTCCTTTTTATCGACATCAAAAACAGGTTTGTTTTTCAATAAACGATAGCCCGCATAGATCAAAAAGGCAGCAAATAAATACCCAGTCAAACTAAACGTGATATTTAGTAGAAACTTCAAGAAGAGAAAGCCTGCAAAAATATAGGAAACCGAACCGAGCCAACGTTTAGATCGAGAGTGCAGCCAATAACCAAATAGAGCAAAAAACACTGGCCAAAATAGGTCTGCCCCAATCCCAATAATTTTGAGAAAAAGATTAATACCAAAAATCACCACAATGATGCCTAAAATTTGATTTCTAGAAAAACGCAGTTGACTCGCCTCCTTCCTTTTTACGTTTGTTTACCGCAATTTTAAGTTTCCGCTTGTCATCTCAATATCGACTAAGTGTGTCCCTTTCCCATGCGTGCCTGTAAAACCTCGGCCTTCACTATCCGCTTGGTCAAAATCATACGAATGATCAATACTTCCACTCGTTTTTTTCACTTGAACTTTGAAATCTCCCTTATCTGGCAAGTTCAATTTCGCACTGCCTGATGTCATGTGAAAGTCGACTGGTGAATCAATTGTATCAAAGCTTGCTGTCAGCCTGCCGCTTGTCATGCCTAATTGCAGCTTTCCTTTTACATCTTGAATATCAGCACGACCAGAAGTGGCACCAATATCACTTTCCTTCGCATCAATATGAGACACTGAAAGTCTGCCAGAAGTCGCTTTGATTTCCACACGATTTGCTGAGAAGTTCTCAGCTGTGAGGTTTCCGCTCGTTGATTTGAGCGTCACATCTTGAAGAGACAGCTTTCCTTCGCCATTTACTTCGCTCACGCCGATTCCACCTGTTATTTTCACATCTTTATGATAATCTGTTGGAATTTTGACTAAGAGTTCTCCTTTTTCAAATGCAGAGAAAAACAAAAATCCTTTATTTTCAGCACGGACTTTGAATGTTCCGCCTGTTTGTTCCGCATACATTTTCCCTTTTCCATTCACAACCATCACAGAAATATCCGAACGATCTTCCGGCTTCACCTTGATGCGAAATCCAGAAAGAGAGATATCTAATTGTTCAACCTCATCCTTTTTCGCTGAAGCTGTTGTGACCGCTTTATCACGAGAAAAGCTCAAATGAAAGAGATCTCCATTTTTGAAAAGCATCCCAATCATCAAAAAAACACCAACAAGTATACAAATTAGACCAATGAACCGTTTCATTTATATCATCCCTTTATCCTTTGACCTTTTTATTATAAGGAAAAGCGAAACAGAAAGAAATCAAATAACGGAAGAAAAATCCTGTTTTTCTTCCGTTTTGACACATTTCCATTAGTTTGCCGGCTGTTTCTCAAGCTGCTTTGATCGCTTAAGCTTTTGCCATTCCTTTTCAACCTCATCAGCGTAATCAAGATGAGCATAAGCACCCTGATCGGCAAATTGTGCATAGCTACCCGCTTTTGTCTCCATTTCCTCTATACGGTTCTCCATGCGTAGAAATTCTTTATAAGCACTTTCACTATCAACCTTATTCATAGATTCATTCATATGCTGCTTTGCCTGTGCGGCATTGGCTCTTGCAATCAGCGCTTGCTTCTTGTCTTTAACATCACGCAGCTTTGTTTCTAGATGCTGCAACTGTTCTTTCAGCTCTTTCAACTGTTTAACAGATTGCTGGTAGGCTTCTTGATATTCGTTGTGCTTTTCTTCAAAATACTTCATTTCAGTCAGTGCTTTCCGTGCAAGTTCTTCTTCTCCTGCATGAAACGCCAGCTCCGCCTGTTTCTTTCGCTTATCAGCAAATTCTTCTGTTTCTTCTGCTTTTCTCAAGAAACCTTGCTGAATGGTTTGCTGTTTGATAATCGCATGCTTCGCTTTGGCAATATCGTCCTCCATATCACGAACATATTGATTCAGCATGACACGCGGATTCTCCAATTTATCTAAACCTTCATTGACTGTTGCAACAAACATATCACGTACTCTTCTTAATACCATTTCATATTCCTCCCTTTATTTTTTCTTTAAAAAGTCTTCCCATTCTTGATCAAATGACGTGTGCATCGGTTCTTCCATGTTCGGTGCCGTGTTTGGCTCCATATAGGATGATCTGCCTGATGATTCCTTTGCAGATTCACCATTGATCATCTTCCAGCCAAAGTAGAGAAGTACTCCAGCAAATGCGATTCCGAGTAAAAATGGCAGCGACTGCACGACGAGCAATACACCGATAATAGAGAGAATGACCCCTGTTGTCTTACTGCCTTTATCATATTTTTTGACACCTACATAAATGAGCCACGCCCCAATCAAAGTCGGGATCAGCCCGCCCAATGAACCACCAAAGAAGATGGATAAACCGATAAACATCAGGATTGAACCGATGATGGTTTTACTTGTTATTTTCATCTTCATGCCTCCTTTCTTGCTCCTTGCTTTAACTATAGTCAAAAAAGGAAGCCGGCAAAACGTGTCGTAGATTGATCTTTGGTTGCGACCAGAGTCGTAACATGGCTCAGACTAAACAATTGAATCAAACAAAAAACACTCTTCGAAAAGAAGAACATCAATATGAAGACAAAGCCGCTCACTTATTTACCATTTCTAGCTCTTGTGGGTGCTAAACGTATGGTAAAATCACAAAATAAGTAGTATATAGATTAAATAAATAGGCAGGTGTCGTACATTGATCAATAGAGATCAACTAGCTGATCTATTTGCTAGTCATTCTTTTCACATACAAGAAATCTATCGTTTAGTCATCCAGCCCCATAGTACATTAAGTGAATTTAAGACAGAAAGTGCTGGCTTTCTTTTCAGCATTCGCGGAGAAGCTAGACTGAATATCAATGGAAAAAGCTACAATTTGCAGCCAGGATCTGTCATGCATGTAACACCGGGATGCCAGCTTGCCTTGCAGGTAATCAGTCAATCAGAATACGAATACCATTCACTTTTTTATCATTTGAATTGTGATAAAGAATCTGACTTTGACAATACTTTCAAGCTGGAAACGGGAGCAAATCCGAGAATCATAGAAATACTCACCATGCTCCATCAAAATATCCATACACCTGGTGGGATGGGAAAACTTCGAGTCAAAGAATTATTTTTGCGTCTCCTATATCAAATTCTAATGGGCTGTAAGCAGAAAGATAGCTCTCCTAATGAAAGGGTCATCGAGGAAGCTGTCGCTTATATTAGAGGACAATATATGAATCCATTAACACTTCAGGATCTCGCTGAATTGTGCGATATGAATCCCAAAAGCTTCTCATATTTTTTTCACAAATATACCGGACTTCACCCAATTGACTATGTGATCCAGTATCGTATGGAAAGAGCGCGTGAAATACTTAAGACAGGCAATATTCCGATAAGTGATGTTGCTATGACTGTCGGTTACCCTAATCCGCTCTATTTTAGCAGAGTATTTAAAAAGAAATTCGGAGTGCCACCTAGCGCATATACCGTTAAATAAATCTGTCGTATTTCTTCTCAAAACGATGGATGTCAGCCTCATTCCTTAGAGGGTTTCTACAGCTCTCTATGAAACAACCAGCCTAACTGCCTCAGAAATAGATCATCTCTCTTCTGTCAGCCCTGATTAGATAATAATGCATGTGATATTCGTTATTTGTGCATTCGCAATTCACGAGGTCCTTGCTATACTATTCGATGATAATGATTATCAATATCAATTATTGCTGAGTGATATTCAGCAACGACAGGGAGGCAGATGATGTGAACAAAAAAAGGCAGCTTTGTATCGGATTGTCCTTGTCAGCGACCTGGCTGAAGGGAAAAGGCTGGCAGCATCCAAACAGCATGGTAGAACACTTATTCTCAACCAACTTCTACGTCGAGCTTGCAAAGAGAGCAGAGATGGCCAAGCTTGACTTTCTTTTTAAGCCGGATGCGCTGGTCCTCCACATAGAGTCTTTGGATCACTCCCCTGGCTTTGGAGGTCTTGATCCAACGGTTCTACTTGCTTCGATTGCACATGAGACGAATCAAATTGGACTTGTTTCAACCGCTTCGACTACGTTCAATCCTCCATATGTAGTGGCAAGACAGATTCAATCCTTGCACTCGATCAGCAATGGACGTGCCGGCTGGAATATTGTCACTTCGATCGACGGAGCCGATCATTTTAGCCATTCACCCATGCCATCATCAGAAGAACGATATAAGAAGGCGATGGAATTTACGGATGTTGTACGCAAGCTTTGGGAGAGCTATCCAAACGAGGCGCTACTCATCAATCGGACGACAGGACAATTTGCTGACAAGAAGAGAATTTCTTCTATTCAACATGAGGGGCATTTCTTTCATGTTAAGGGTCCGCTCAATGTGCCGGCCCATCCGTCAGGAACCATTCCTTTGTTTCAGGCAGGTGCTTCGGAAAAGGGGCGTGATTTTGCCGCTTCAACTGCAGATGCGATGTTTGCATCCACCCCTGATATGGCCTCAGCTATTCAATTACGGAAAGACATGAGGAGAAGAGCATGCAAGCATGGCCGCCAGCCGGATGACATCCGTGTGCTGCCTGGCTTGTACTTTTTTTTAGGAAAAACACGTGACGAGGCGCATGAAATGTATAGAGAGGCACATTCCCATCTAAGCACTGCACAAGGTTATGCAGCAATTCAATCGATTCTAGGTCTCGATATTCGCCATCTCCCTTTAGATCAACCCGTTCCTGCCGATATGCTGCAAGGATTGGATGAGCAGGTACGCAGTCAGACCCATGCTGATTTGCTGCGCAGGTTGATTGTACAAACGCAGCCTACCGTAAGAGAACTACTCTCTAGGCCTGAGGTCATTGGATCGGCACACTGGGTAATCGTGGGAACAACTGAGGATGCACAGAGAGAAATAACCAGATGGTTTGAAACAGGTGCTTTAGACGGATTCATTGCACTTCCGGGCTCAGTACAATCACTAGAACTATTTTTTAACGAATTGGTCCCTTTACTTGTCCAACATGGCTTGTTTAGGAGTGAATATACAGGATCCACCTTGCGTGAACATATGGGGATGAAATAAAGCACGACCACAATAGACAGTTTGAGAGGAGTTTTGAAAAGATGAATAAAAAATTAATGATCATCGGCTTCATTTCCTTATTGATGCTGATCATGGCGGCTTGCGGTGGCGGAGACAAACCTAAGCAATCAACTACGGCCTCCGGAAGCAAAAATATCGGAATTGAAGATTCAGGAGATGCTGCTACGAAAACAATAGAGTATCTTGGGAAAACGTATACCATCCCGAAAAAAACCGAAAAAATCGTCATTACTGGGGCGATGGAAGCGATGGAAGATGCACTTGTACTTGATGTTCATCCAACAGGGGCAATATCAGTAGGAGGAAAGTTTCCAAAAATATTTGCTTCGATCACAGGCGATTCCGAATCAATTGGTGAAAAACAGCAGCCGAATTTTGAGAAAATATTAAAATTGAAACCTGACGTTATTTTAGGTTCCTCTAAATTTCAACAAGTCGTACTAAACAAGTTAGAGAAAATTGCTCCGACCATTCCAATATCCCATATCGCGACAAATTGGGAGGCTAATTTAGAGCTAATGGCCGATTTAACAGGGAAACAGACGAAAGCAGACAAAATCCTCACTCAATACAAAACAGATGTCAAAGACGCAAAAGCCTCGTTAAAGGAGAAGCTCAAGAATAAAAAAGTAGCCATCATTCGAATTCGGGGAGCACAAGCCTTCGTATATCCAGAAGATGTGTATTTCAATCCTGTCTTGTATAACGAATTGGGTCTTGCCGTTCCTCAACCGATTAGGTTGGCAAAGACGCAAGAAGCAATCTCTGTCGAGCAACTAGGGGAAATGAATCCGGATTATCTATTTGTACAATTTTCTACGGATGAAAATCAAGAAGCACAACATGCATTTGATGACATGAAAAAGAATCCTGTTATTCAAAACATGACCGCCTTTAAAAAGGATCAGGTTTATACCAATGTAGTGAATCCACTTCTTGAAGGAGGACCTGCTTATAGCCGCATCCATTTTTTAGAAGTCTTGCAGCAGCAATTAGAAAATAAATGAGACTGCGTATAGTCAGCTATGAAATCATGTGGCTGTTCCAAAACGATGCCCCATCGTCATTTTTAAAGCAAAAGAAGCGAGGCGACGTGTACGATGAAAGACATGGAAGTATATGATGTAACAATTATTGGCGGTGGACCTGCTGGATTGTTTTCCGCCTTTTATAGTGGATTGCGTGAAATGAAAACGAAGTTGATTGAATTCCAGCCAGTCCTCGGGGGAAAGGTTCATGTTTATCCAGAAAAGATGATCTGGGATATAGGAGGATTAACGCCTGTTCCAGGCTCACAGCTCATTGAACAGATTATTGCTCAAGGGCTGACCTTTGAACCAAAGGTCGTACTCGGAGAAAAGGTTACCTCTATTTCTCAAGACGAAACAGGTCACTTTGTTCTCCACACCGCCTCCAATCAAAAACATTACTCCAAAACTGTCATTTTAGCTGTTGGAGGAGGTATCCTCAAGCCGATTAAATTAGATATTGAGGGTGCAGAACGATTCGAGGTTCAAAATTTGCATTATACGGTCAAATCCCTTGAACGCTTTAAAGATAAAACCGTGTTGATCTCAGGAGGTGGTAATTCAGCCATTGATTGGGCAAATGAGCTGGAGCCAATTGCCAAACAAGTGTATTTGACCTATCGGAAAGATGCCTTGAAAGGACATGAAGCTGAAATATCGCGCCTGAAAAACAGCTCTGTCCAATGTCTGCTTCATACCTCGATTGAAAAGCTCATTGCAGCAGACGATCATGAGCGGATTGAAACGGTTGTCCTCAAAGATCATCAAGACGAGGCCTTATTTGAGCTAGCAACAGATGAAGTCATTATCAATCATGGATACGAGCGAGACAAAGAATTACTTGCGAATAGTACCATTAAGCTAGAACAGAAGGATTATTGGATTGCAGGAACTCCACTGAGTGAGACGTCAGTTCAGGGCATTTATGCAGCAGGCGATATTTTGCATCATGAAGGAAAATTGCATTTGATTGCTGGGGCTTTTCAGGATGCCGCAAATGCGGTAAACCAAGCCAAACAATACGTAATGCCCGATGCAGGTGCTCATGGGATGGTATCTTCGCACAATGACATATTTATTCAAAAAAATAAAGAGCTGATGAAGCATTTGTATACGAAATAAAGTGTTCATTGAACAAAAGTGACTTAGAATTCCTTCTCTACTTACAGAAGGAGGACGTTTAGCACTCTTCCATTTGAAGAGTGCTTTTCCTCATTTAGAACGAAACACGTTGGCACTTCGTTCATATTCAACATCTGCTTCACCAAGCCGATGATTCACAATACGGGCTGCAGCAAATAAATAGTCGGATAGACGGTTCACATATGTGAGCGTAACTGCTGGAATCTCCTCCTGCTTTGCGAGTGTCACAATATGCCGCTCAGCTCTCCTGACGACTGTTCGCGCCACATGTAAGAGGGCAGCGCCTTCCTGGCCGCCAGGTAAAATAAATTTAGTCAGCGGTGCGGCTTCTTCTACATACACGTCCATTCGCTTTTCAAGGGTTGTCACAGATTCTTCTGTTAACTTGCCTTCTTTCGGTGGTTTCACCGCTGCCAAATCACCACCGCAGTCAAACAGTTCATGCTGAATGACCATCAGCTCTGACAGAACATCTTGAAACAATTCGCCATGCTGCCTTAAGTTTGCCTGGGCAAGTCCAATCAAACTATTCGCCTCATCTAATGTACCGTACGCTTCTACTCTTGCGTCATCTTTATCAGCCCGTCCGCCTATCAAGCCTGTTTGACCTTGATCTCCGGTTTTTGTATAAAGTTTCATTGAGGTTCCCCCTTATCCATTGCTTGTTCCTTTTAGTATACCCTGAAGTGAACAGGATGTATTTGTTTTACTAAAACCACTGTGATTTATATATAAAATCTGAATCCCTAAAAAAAGTGAACCAGCCGGTTCACTTTTTCATTACATTTAACGTATGAAGAAGATGCTTCACTTTCAGTCTGACTCTTTCATGTAAATGAGCAGTATGCTCCTTTTCTTCTGCATTGGCAGCAGCGATACAAAGATGATGTACCTGGATACTTGTCTCTTGTTTAATGAAGTGCATCAGCTCGCCCATCAGCTGGACAGACGCACCATCTGATATCGTTCCTTTCAGCACAAGCCAAACGGACAGCTCTCCTTCTTGATGCATCCCGTAAAGAAGGACATCTTCCTCGTCATCTTCAGCGGCGTATTGCTTCGGCCCATCAGATTGACTAAGAAATAAGTTCCCTTCCTCATCATCCAGCATGTCATGGAGTGCTTCAGTTCCCGTTCCAAGGGACCGTGTCCAAAAGAAACCCCCGCTTTTCTCATGTGATGAAAGGATGCGCAATGGCTGATGAGTAGAAAATGTCATTCCGTTTGCGCCATATGTTTTCCACCCATCCGCTAAGTTCAGCCTAGAGTGTTCATAGATGGACGCAGGTTCAATTACCAGCTGAGGGTTTGCCCGCAGTGGATGTTGGAGAGGTGTTACATCTGTTTCATACACCCGGTTCACCCGTTCGGTGGTTAACACATGATGCGGTTCTCCCAGCATGTCCGTCTTTCCTTCATTCAGCAAAAGCAGACGGTCACAATACAAACTGGCAATGTTCACATCATGAAACACACCGATCACCGTTAAGTTAGAGGAAACCGTCTCTTGTTTAATCAAATCGAGTAACTCTTTTTGATAGGCTAAATCAAGAAAACTGGTTGGTTCATCCAGCAATAAATAGTCAGGGCACTGAGCCAGCGCTTGGGCTAAGTAAACCCGCTGCTGTTCTCCACCGCTTAACTCATGGATGGATTGATTCTTAAATTGAGCAATATCTGTTTGGTCCATCACCTTGCTGACAATCTCGATATCTTCTTTCGTAACAGATTGCAGCCACCCTTTCTGATAAGGATAACGCCCAAACTGAACCGTTTCTTCCACTGTAAATGAAAAGGCCTGATCGGTCTTCTGTGGAAGAACCGCCAATTTTTGTGCAAGTGCTTTTGGCCGGTAGGATTGAACTGGATGGCCACTTAGTGTTACTTGGCCGCTCTCAGGTGCTAAAATACCTGCGATCATTTTAAGCAGCGTCGTCTTACCGCTCCCATTCGGACCAAGGATGCCGAGGAATTCCCCTCGCTCCACTTCAAAACTCACGCCGTGAATGACCTCTTTTACACCATATCCTCCTCTAACTTCCTTCACTTGAATCATAGATGCGTCCCTCCTCTATATCTGCGGATGAGGATGATGCCAAAGACAGGAGCACCAATTAACGCCGTAATGATGCCAATAGACAATTCAGTCGGTTCAATGATCGTACGGGAGAGCACATCTGCTAAAACGAGAAAAGAAGCACCATTCAGCATCGACAAAGGCAGCAAATGACGATGATCCGTAATGGATAAAAGACGGATAAAATGTGGAATCACCAATCCTACAAATCCGATCGTTCCTGACACAGCCACCGCACTTCCAGTCAGAATCGAACCAGCAAGCAGCACCACATATTTGCTCCGTTTCACATGAACCCCTAACAGTTTTGCCTTTTCTTCGCCATATGTCATCACATTTAAATCTCTTCCCATCAAGATCAATGCAAATGTACCAATGAGGAAAAAAGGAAGGAAAAGAGCAATATATCGCCAGCCTCTCATAGACACACTGCCTAGAAGCCAATGAATAATCTCTTTTAAATCATCACCTGTTAACGCAATCATTAATGAAATGAGGGCTCCTAAAAAAGAGCTAAAGATGACCCCCGTCAAAATTAAAGAAGAAATGCTCATTCCTCGGTGAACCATACGGGCAAAAAAGAGGACGAGACATAGTGTGACAAGCGCTGTTGTCATACTCAAAAAAGGCAGTGTAAAACTGCCAAGAAAAGGAAACTGCAAACTGAAAAACAATGTGGCTACAGCCCCCACAGATGCCCCTTGAGATACCCCAAGTGTATAAGGGTCAGCGAGGGGATTTTTTAATAAACCTTGAAAGGCTGCACCAGATAACGCCAGAGCTGCTCCGACTAACGCCGCTAATATCACTCTCGGCAGCCGGATATTCATCATAATATTGCGGTCAATCGCATCAATGGTTCCGGCCTGAATTCCAAATACTTCATGAACAAAAATCCGAAGTATAGAAGGAATGGGAATCCCTAAACTGCCAAATGAGATTCCCATTCCAATGCTCACCACAAGAAGTAAGACACTTGCTGTGTATGCGATGATGATTTTATTTGAACGTGTCAGGATAGATGCTTTTCGCAAGAGCCTCCACTCCTTCAACCAATCGCGGTCCCGGTCTTGATGCCAGATCCGTATTCAATTGAAAGACTTGTTTTTCTTTGACTGCTTTGATCGCCTTCCAGCCGTCTCTTTTTTTCAGATCAGCTAAACTTGCGCCATCAATCGTAACGATGGCATCAGGATTTCGTTTAATAATTGATTCTTCCGTCATTTGCACCCAGCCTGTTTGGTCGCCAGCAGCATTTTTTGCATGAATGACAGACAACATTTCGTCCATAAACGTTTGTTTACCTGTTGTATAAATTTCAGGCGCACCTGATACTTCGACAAAAACTGTTTTTTGTTTGTCTTTGGAGATGGATTCTGCTTGTTTTTTGATGTCATTCAGTTTTGATTTCATCTCGTCTACAAGCTTCGTTGATGCCTTTTTTACGCCAGCTGCTTCACCAATCATATTAATAGACTTATACACATCTTTGAAGGAAGCTGCATCATTAACAGTCAGCACTTGAATACCTGCATCTTCAAGCTGTTTAAATCCGTCTTTTGAACTCATTTGTGATGCATGTGCTAAGACAAGATCAGGTTTTAAGGAAATAACCTTCTCTACATTGAAATCAAGACCGCCAATCTTCTCCACCTTTTCTACTTCCTTTGGATAGTTGTCAAAGTCTGATCTACCAACGATTTTATCTCCAAGACCAAGGGCATAGGCAACCTCTGTATTACTTGGAATTAACGAAACAATTCGTTTAGGCTGTTCTTTGATTTCAACGGTTTTACCAGCTGCATCTTTGATGGATACAGGAAATGCCGCAGCCGCTGTCTCTTTAGGCTTTGAACTGTTTGTTTTTTGGTCCGTTTCCGCACCTGCACACCCTGCTAAAACACCGATCACAAGTAACAATGATAGCCAAATACCAGTTAACTTCTTCATCAATAAACCCCCTGCTTTATGTACTGCTTGACGTCATCTCTTTCGTCAATTCTTTTCTAATTTCGGGAATATTATACTACAGTGCAGATAGGTTGTATATGTGATTCCGAATACGTCTTGTCTGTCCTTTTAAAAGAAAAACAGCCTTTGACGTGGCTGTTTTCACTTCCGCTATTGGTTGATATGTTCACCATTAATGACAACTTTCTGAAATGAAGGAGATACTGCATGTTCCAATGAAAGAGGGTACGTGACATCGTCAATGACACAGTCTTTCATTTTAAAGTGTGTGACCGGGGAATGTGAGTATGCGGCGATCTTCACGCCATATCGCCCTCCGCTACTTTTTAACCCTTCTACTTCAATATGACGGACTACAGGTCTATGCGGACCGGCATCCCCTTCCTCATACATCATGTCGATACAGACCACCTCATGCTTTAAGCTTTTCACTAGATTGTTTTTAAAATAGATGTGTTCAATGGTACCGCCCCTGACAGAGTTGGTCTTAATGCGCAATGCCCTGTCGAGGTTCGGACTGTCCATGACATTATCCTCTGCATATACATACTTGACGCCTCCAGAGATTTCACTCCCGATCGTTACTCCGCCATGACCATCACGCATCGTATTTCTACGAATGACGATGTTTTCAGATGGAACACCGATTCTCCGGCCGTCCTCATTTCTGCCCGATTTAATGGCAATACAATCATCGCCATTATCAAAATAACAATCTTCAATGAGCACATGTCGGCACGACTCTGGATTCACACCATCTGTATTTGGGCCATGACCGATGATATTCACCCCACGGACGATGACGTTTTCACTTAACACCGGATGGACTTGCCACATCGGTGAATCCTTTACTGTTACTCCTTCAATGAGAATGTTTTGGCAATTGTATGGCTGGATAAAGCTTGATCTTAAATAATGTCCTTCGCCAAACACTCTTTCTTCCACTGGTATTCTTTTTTCAGCCATTTCAAAAAGAAGCTGACGATCCCGATCTTGAGAGGGTTGACCATTTGTTCCATACTTCCAAGGCCACCAGTGGTGTTCATCCCCCCTCCCGTCCAGCGTGCCTGCTCCTGTAATCGCGATATTTTCTGCATGATGGGCATAAATAAGTGGTGAATAATTATAAAGCTCAATTCCTTCATATCTTGTTAGAACAAGCGGGAGATAATCACGTGTATCTTGGCTGAAGGTCACATAGGCGTTTTCATGAAGATGAAGCTCTACATTGCTTTTCAATTCTAGAGCGCCTGTCAAAAATGTCCCTTCAGGAATCAGCACACGCCCTCCTTTCAAACGATGTGCATCATCGATGGCAGACTGAATAGCATTTGTCGAAAGCTCTATCCCTTTGTTATCTGCACCATAATGAATGACATTGAATTCACGATCTGGGAACTTTGGCGCTTTTATCTGCTTTAACACCTGATCTATGCCATTTGTTTCTTTGTCTTTTTTCCCTTGCTTTGCTAAACGTGCGAGTCCAATTCCTGTTAGTACTGTTCCTGCTGTCACATACATCAAATTCCGTTTTTTAGACATTTCCTTATCCCCCAGACGTCTTAAAGTGTCACACCTGTTTTAAAAATGGCCAGCTCTCTAAAATTGTTTTTTTCATGATTTAACAGCTTTCCACTCGCCACATCAATCACCGTGGCAATGAATTTCTCTAGCACCACATCTTCTGGTACATCTTCAAGCAATTCCCCCGCATTAAAGTCGATCCAATGTTTTTTTGTTTCATATAAAGCGGTATTGGTCGATACCTTCATCGTTGGAACAAATGTGCCAAACGGTGTGCCTCTGCCTGTTGTAAAGAGGACGAGCTGACAGCCAGACGCTGCGAGAGCAGATGAAGCAACCAAATCATTCCCAGGCGCACTTAATAAATTCAATCCTTTTCGTTTTAGCAGCTCCCCGTATGTTAAAACATCCTTTATAACGGAAGTACCCGCTTTTTGTGTGCAGCCGAGAGATTTATCTTCTAATGTCGAAATTCCTCCTGCTTTATTTCCCGGGGAAGGATTTTCATATACTGGCTGTCGATGATCCATAAAGTATTGTTTAAAATCATTGATCATCTGCACAATATTGTCGAATGTCGCTTTTGATTCCGCTCTCTCCATTAAGATCTCTTCAGCCCCGAACATTTCCGGCACTTCTGTTAAGACGGTGGTTCCGCCTTGAGCCACAATGAAATCGGACAGTCTACCTAAAAGTGGATTTGCGGTAATGCCTGAAAACCCATCTGATCCTCCGCATTTCAAGCCAATTTTCAGCTCAGATAACGGAATGTCTTCACGCTGATCTTCTTTCGCTGCGTCATAAATTTCCTTGAGTAAAGCGACACCTTTCTCAATCTCATCCCCTACTTCTTGGCTTCTTAAAAATTTCACCCTCGTCTGGTCATACTCCCCTAATGTAGCTTTAAAATCCTCAATATCATTGTTTTCACAGCCAAGCCCTAGAACAAGAACCCCTCCAGCATTTGGGTGCTTTACGGCATTTTGAAGTATTGTTTTTGTGTTTTCATGATCATCCCCAAGTTGTGAGCATCCATAATTGTGCTTTAATACTAACGCCGTTTCAAAAGGATGGATGCTCCCCCCCATTTCAGCGGTAAATATTTGAATGATTTGATCGGCAATGCCATTGACACACCCAACTGTTGGGACAATCCAAAGCTCATTTCGTATACCACTTGCGCCATTTTTTCGTTTATACCCTTTGAATGTCAGATTCGTTTTTTCATAGGGGTTTTCTGTTAAAGAAGGGCGGTATTCGTAATCGAGCTTACCTGATAGATTCGTTTTGATATTGTGCGTATGCACCCATTCTCCAGTCGAAATCGCAGTGGATGCATGACCAATGGGGTAGCCATATTTGATGATATTCTCTTTTTCTTTGATCTCAGCCAATGCAAATTTATGACCTTTAGCAACGGTTTCTTTTAAAATGATTGTATGACCTTGGTGCTGAAGCTCTTCGCCTTGCTCAAGCACTTTTAAAGCGATGCCAACATTATCTGAAGGATGAATCACAACAAAGTCCCTCATGCCTTCTCCCCCTGACTTTCATATTGAAGTATTTGGTGAACAGCAGCTCTCATGCCATTTTCATGTATGCAGGTGAGCTGCTCGGCTACTTCATCCTTCAGCCCTGCGATCCTCGTCAAATCCATCCCCCATAAAACTTCGTTTGAAAGAAGTTGATCGACCATTAATTCATAGGAATGGTCCACTTCCTCCCATGCTTCCTTCATGAATGTCATCACAGACTCATCATCCTTTATTTGATCTGCATGGACTTGATAAAAATAAATCAAACTGCTCAGTGAGAACATAAGCTTCGTAGGCAACTGTTTTTTTAGCTCTATATAATCTAGAAGAGACGGGAGAATACGCGCCCGAAATTTCGATACACCATTTAAGGCAATATCGAGTAATTGATGTTTGACAAAAGGGTTGCAGAATCGATCCCAAACGGATTGTGTATAAAGAAGCAGCTCTTCTTCAGGAAGTGGCAAACTTGGCAGCACTTCCTCCTCAAGCATGCGGCGAATGAACACACCAACATGCTCATCATTCACCGCTTTTTTGACAGTATCCAAGCCACATGCATATGCAATTGGCACCATCGCTGTATGCGCACCGTTTAAAATGCGAACCTTGCTCATACGATAGGGAGCGATATCTTCCACAAAAAGCACGTTTAACCCTCCTTCTTGAAAAGGAAGCTCTTTTTGAACAAACGGAGGTGCTTCAATGACAAACAGGTGATAATATTCTGCCGTGACAAGCAATTCATCGATATACCCCTCTTCTTTTTGAACAGTCTCCGCTGCTTTCTGAGAAAATCCTGGGACAATCCGATCAACTAACGTATTACAGAACGTGTTGGCTTCCTTCACCCAAGCCACAAAATCAGGCGGAAGATTCCACTCAGCTGCCATTGTGATCACATATTCTCTTAATCGATCACCGTTTTGTTCAATCAATTCACAAGGTAAAATGATCAAGCCCTTTTTCTCATCTCCTGAAAAAGCTTTAAAGCGGTGATACAAGAAGGCTGTCAGCTTTCCTGGAAAACTTGCTTGCGGCCGATCTTCTAATCGGTCCTCTTTTCTTAACACAAGTCCTGCCTCTGTTGTATTAGAAAAGACAAAGCGCACATCAGGACTTTCCGCTACATGTAAAAAGGCTTCATAATCTGTATATGTGCTGATTCCCCTGCTGATGGATTGAATGACGATCCGTTCGTTCATTTCTTTTTGGTCATGAAATCCTTGAATACATAAAGTGTACAAACCATCTTGTTCATTTAGAGCGGTCACTGATCCTTTTCGAGGAGGAACAACCACTGCTCTTCCTTTAAAATCTGTACAGTCATTTAGCTTCTGGATCTGCCAATTCATAAATCCCCGCATAAAGTTCCCTTCGCCAATTTGGAGAATGGTTTCAGGATATTCAGCCACTGGGTACACATCTTTGGATAATCGTCTCAAACGCTTTTCCTCCCCGCATTTTTTGCACACGTGAACATTTTTATTTAAAAGATGCTGATTACTGCACCTTTTTTACTGAATCTCTAATCATCAGCTCTGTGTGGACATACACTTTTTCCAGATGATCGTCTTCTTGTTTTTCACCGTTGATGACTGAAAGAATGGCTTCTGCTCCAAGCGCACACATTTTTTCAATTGGCTTTTTGACTGTTGTGAGGGCAGGCGTTGTATAAGATGAAAATGAAATATCATCAAAACCGATAATAGAGAGATCATCAGGACACCTTTTACCTTTTGCAAACAATGCATTCATCGCACCAATCGCCATGTCATCGTTTGAGCAAAAAAGGGCAGTTGGCGGATCATCAAGAGTGAGTAAGGCTTCCATTGATTCATAGCCGCTCTTCATATGATAGTCGCCTGTGATCATGTATTCTTTCTTCATGGGTACATGATGGTCAATGAGCGCTTGCAAAAAACCAGCTTTTCTTTCCTGTGTGGATTTAAACCCTTCTTTCCCTTCAATAATGGCAATTTGTTTATGCCCTTGCTGAATGAAATAGTGTGCAGCTTGGTATGCACCTTCACCATCATCTGCTAATATATTCATCACTTGATTACTTTCTACACGGCGATTCAGTACAATAATGGGAATGCCCTGCTTTTTCACATGATGGATAAACGCTTCATCATGCTCGCTTTGACTCATGAGCAAAATACCATCATACCGCTGTTTATGAATGGTTGTGTAATCGTGAAAATCGTCAATTCCTCTTACAACCAAATGATAGTTTTCTGTTATCACACTGTTGACGCCTTTTAATGCATCAACAAAGAAACTTGAGGATGTGCCTTCTGTTAAACTCGTAAAAAACAGACCAATTGTAAATGATTTTTGCGAGACAAGGCCTCTGGCATGGACATTCGGTGAGTAATTCAGCTGTTTTGCAATCGACAAGATGTTTTGTTTTGTTTTCTCTTTAATAAAAGGACTATTATTCAAAGCCCTTGATACTGTGGTATGAGAAACGTTTGCCAATTTTGCTATATCTTTGATTGTGACTGTCATGCTATTCCGCCTTTTATGATTTTTTATCATCTTATCATAAAAACGCTTTCATATTCCTGCTTTTTGTTCATATCATCTTGCTTTTATGCGGAAGCTCATTTGCCCGTTCAAATTGAAAATACTGCTTTGCATTTTCATAGCTGATTCCTTTTACCATTCCCCCTAGCAAATTGAGATCATTAGGCGCTTCACCTTTTTCCACCCAATCTCCAATGATGTCACATAACAGTCTACGGAAATATTCATGTCTTGTGTAAGACAGGAAGCTTCGTGAATCTGTCAGCATCCCTATAAATCGGCTGATCAGTCCGATACTGGAAAGTGCCATCATCTGCTCTGTCATTCCCTGCTTTGTATCATTAAACCACCAAGCTGTTCCATGCTGCATTTTCCCAGGAGTCTTTCCATCTTGAAAACTTCCAGCTATTGTTGAAATCACCACATTGTCCCTTGGATTCAAGGAATAGAGGATGGTTTTTGGCAATGCATGTGCTTGTTCTAACCGATCTAATACGCGGCAAAGAGGTTTTGCAATGTCTTCATCATTCATTGCATCATATCCGGTATCTGGTCCAAGCCGCTCAAACATTTTTGAATTGTTGTTTCTGAGCGCATTGATATGAAGTTGCATCGCCCATCCCCGCTGAGCATATGCCTGACCTAGTTCAATGAATGTGTGCGTTTTAAATTGAACCTTCTCCTTTTCCGTCAATGGATGTCCAGACATTCTTTTATGAAAAATGATCGTAGCTTCTTCTTCCGTCGTGTCTTCGTACGTCATTTCGTTGATGGCATGATCTGAAATCAAACAGCCCTGTTCATGAAAGAAATCGATTCGCATATGAAGTGCTTTTATGAAGTCTTGATAGGATTCGATCTGGATAGATGAAACCTCCGCCAGCTGATGAACATACTCGATAAACAAGTCATTTGTGATATCTAATGCCTTATCTGGCCGAAACCCTGGCAGCACTTGCACAGAAAAGCCTTCTTCCCGCAGTTGTTGGTGATAAATCAACGAATCTACCGGATCGTCTGTCGTCACAACCGTTTCAACATTTGATTTCACAATGAAATCTCTCGCACCAAATCCGTCTCCTTGCAACTTTTCATTTACTTTTTTCCAGATGATGTCTGCGCTTTCTTCATTCAAAAGTTCTTCGACATCAAAATATCGTCTTAGCTCTAGATGGGTCCAGTGATAGAGAGGATTTCCAATCGTCATCGGAACGGTTTTCGCCCATGCTAAAAATTTCTCATAATCTGAGGCATCTCCTGTGATATGTGTTTCAGGTATCCCATTTGCTCTCATGGCGCGCCATTTGTAATGATCTCCGTAAAGCCATGCTTCGGTTATATTTTGGAACGTTTTATTTTCATAGATTTCTTTTGGACTTAAGTGACAATGGTAATCAATAATCGGAAGGTTCTTTGCAAACTCATGGTATAGCTTTTCCGCCGTTTGACTGTTTAATAAAAACTGCTCATCTAAAAAAGCTTTCATCAAACTCCCCCATCTCTTATAATGATAAAAATGATTTTGTTCACGTTAACAATTTTATTGTAATCGTTTACAAAATCGATTTCAATCCTAAAACAAGAAAAAACGATCTCCTTTAGAAAAGAAAATCGTTTTTTGGCTATTTTACAGATGGTGTTTTCTTTAGGATAATCGCAATAGTTGTTCCTTGACCTAATTCACTTTCTACTTGAATATCGCCATCGTGTAGCAAGACAAGCTCTTTTGCAATCGCCAGTCCTAATCCTGTTCCATTTGTTGGATCATTCGTATTTGTCCCTCTATAGTAACGATTAAATAAATGATCCACCGTTTCTTGCGCCATTCCGCGTCCGTTATCTTTCATTTCGATCCGAACTTCATCATTTGTTTCAGATAGAACAGCTTGAATAAGAGTACCTTTCTGGTTATGCTTCACTGCATTTGCCAGCAGGTTCTCAATGACTCGTCTAAACCAGGCTTTATCAATCTCAAATATGACACCCTCTGTTTGATCTTCAAAGGATGACATATAATCTTCAGAAAGCGTGCTTCTTGAAAACTCGTCCATAATGGAGGCTAAAAATTCACCAAGCTCAACAGGTTTTCGATTAATAGGCAATGCACCATTTTTCAATCGATACGTGAGGTTTAAATCCTCAATCAAGGTCGACATGTATTCTGATTTCTCACGAATGACTTGTCCCATTTCCATGACTTCTTCCTTGGACCATTGGTATTGATCTGATTCTAGCATTAATCCATAGCCGTAAATCGTGCTAAGAGGCGTTTTTAGATCATGAGACAGCCCTGCGATCCATTCTTCCCTTGTGGTTTGAATTTTTCTTCGGTTTGCTTCATTCTCTTTTAACGTATTGGTGAGCTGATCCATTGTTTTAAGGATATCCTCAAACAGCCGGTACTCCCGCTTAATACGGCCCTTTTTATTTTTACTTACTGGAATACCTTTTCTATTTGTTGGCTCCTGCAATTTATTTCTTGATAAGAAAATCAGCCAGCGGATAATGTGATAGATCGGTAGCCCATAGCGATACGAGTACCATAATGTCATAACGATAATAATCGTAAGCGCAAGACCTGCAATCAAAAGCGTTGTATATTGGTTTAAAGCCTCTGTCTCTTTATCATAAAGCTCGTCTGGGCTGTATACTTTGTTTGGCACCGAAACAATCATATACAGATCTTTATTCACTCTGATATAAGACAGGTCACTTCTAAACTCCCAAGGCTTTGATTGATACTTGAGCAGTTCAACATCCGTTACGTTATTTTTCAAATTATTTTTGGCTCGGATACCTTTTAAGTATTTTCCTTCTTCATTAAACAGATGCACCGATCCATTCATTCTTTTCAAAAATTCTTTTGTTTCAACTGAATATTGAGACAATGCAGCCAGATTTTTTTCATGCTGCTTGAGATAATTGGCTACCTTTGTGCTGTTCGTTTTAAATCCATATAAGACGATAAAGCTTTCTTGATCAATCTCAATTGGCCAGAAGTACATCTTGTAATCTTTAAATTGTCTTTTTTCAAAGATCTTGATCATTTCATCCTTTTGATAGGATGTTGGAATGTTTTTAGGGAGTTGATAGCTATAGACATTGCGTTTTTTGGAATCAATCACTTGCAGCCAGCCATCACGTTTTTCCACTGCTTGTTTGAGCTGATCATCGGCTTCCATTTTTCCATCCTCGTTAAAATAAAGCCAGCTCATGAGTGTATCTCCATCTGCCTTCGTTAAACCAGTTTCAGTCATATTCTCATAGCGTTTTTGAAAATAAAGATTTTCAGAGAATGTTTGCCCGATCGTTAGAATGACGATGACAATAAACATTTGTCCGACAAAGTGAAAGAAAAGTTTTGTTCGTAAATTCATAAACTATTGAAGAACCTTCACAGGTTGCGGAATGAACTTATAGCCCATACCACGGATCGTCACAATATATTCAGGCTGACTTGGATCTAACTCTATTTTTTCTCTCAGCTTTCGGATATGAACCATGACAGTGTTGTTGTCACCATATGACGGAACACCCCATACTTTCTCATAGATTTGATCTTTTGAAAGTACCACATTCGGATGGTCACAAAAATACTTCAGCAAGGACAAAAGCTGAGCTGAGCAAGCCGTCACCTTTCCCCTTACTTTCAACTCGGCTGCATGAGGATGGTACGAGAAATGAGCATATTCATATTGACTGTGCGCTTCTTCCTGCTCCTCCTGTAAGGAGATATAAGTTCGGTTTAAGTGCGCCTTAATTCTAGCTACTAGCTCTAACGGATTAAATGGCTTTGTGATGTAATCGTCTGCACCTTGTGCAAATCCAGTCAATTTGTCTACATCAGACGTTCTTGCTGTTAAATAGAAAATCGGTGCCTTCGTCATTTTCCTGATTTCAGGCAGAACATCAAAGCCTGACTTACCGGGCATCATCACATCTAGAAGTAAGAGGTGGATGTCCTCGTTTTTGACAATATCTAATGCTTCATCTGCATGATAGGCTTTATAAATATGTTGAAACCCTTCTTTTTTTAATACGCGTTCAACCATTTTTACAATTGCTTCTTCGTCATCTGCAATCAATATTTTTGCTGTTTCCACGCATCTCTTTCCTTTCTAGCTATGATCTCTAACCGTATATTACCATTGTCCAAAGTAAAAAAGTACCTCTTTTCTGCATAAAAGCGAAAAAAGATCAACTGGAGAAAATGGCATAACAAGGTAATATCAAAAAATGCAAAAAAAACCCGGTCATACATACCGAGTTTTTTGTCCATCTATTATCCGTTCACAGCTTCAAGCTTTCTTTCATGATTCATTAAGTCATATGTTAAACAGATCGGCTTATTCGTTCTCGGATCAAGAACAATTTCTGCATCGATGTGGAACACCTGACTGAGCACCTCTTTTGTCATGACCTCATGAGGCGTACCATCTTTAATGACTTTCCCTTGATTGAGGGCAATCATGTAATGTGAAAAGCGTGCAGCATGATTCAGGTCATGAATCACCATCAGCACCGTTCTGCCCTGCTCTCTGTTTAAGCGTTCTAATAGCTGAAGGATCTCCAGCTGATGAGCAAGATCTAAATACGTCGTTGGTTCGTCTAATAAAAGCAGCTCTGTTTCCTGAGCGAGTGCCATCGCAATCCATACCCGCTGACGCTGTCCACCGGAGAGTGCTTCAATTGGCCGGTCATGAAATGCAATCATTCCCGTCTCCTCAAGTGCCCATCTGATGATTCGTTTGTCCTCATTTGATAAACGGCCAAATCCATTTTGATGCGGGAAACGTCCATATGACACAAGCTCATAAACGGTCAGACCACTTGGTGCTTCAGGCGTCTGCGGTAAGATGGCCATTTGTTTTGAAATTTCTTTTGTTGGTGTTTGATGGATAGCCTGGCCATTTAAATAAACAGCACCTTGATGGGACTTCATAATACGAGACATTGTTTTTAAAATCGTTGACTTCCCGCACCCATTCGGCCCAATTAATGTCGTCACCTTGCCTTTTGGGATGCTGATATTTAAATCGTCTACAATCAAACGGTCATGATAGCCAATACAAAGCTTTTCTGTTTCAAGTGATTTCATCTGTTGTACTCTCCTTCCTCATTAGTTCGTTTTCATCAATAAGTAAATGAAGTAAGGTGCGCCTAAGGCAGAAACGACAAGTCCAACGGGCACCTCTGATGGAGCAAGTATGACACGCCCAAGTGTATCTGCAAGTAATAACAGCAGTGCACCAATCATAGCGGACGCCGGTATCATTCCTTGATGTTTCGGTCCAACTAGCTTTCTTGCGAGGTGTGGTGCCGCTAACCCTAGGAACGATATACTCCCTGCAACAGCGACACTTGCACCGGCTAATGCAACTGCAATCAGCATGAGAAAACTTCTTTCTTTATGAACTGAAATCCCTAAGCCATAAGATATCTGATCACCCAAATTCATGATATTTAAGTAGCGTGCCCTCACCATCGCTAATACAAGAAAAATCAGCATCCACGGCACGACTGATAAGACATATGTCCAACTTGAGCCCCAAATACTTCCTGACAGCCACACAATGGCTTGGTTAAAATCATTTGGGCTCATCTTTAATTGAATGACCACAATTGCTGCCGAAAATGCAGCATTGATCCCAATACCAGTTAAAATCAATCGAACAGGCGTAATGCCCTTTTTCCACGCTAGCACATAAATGAGAAATGCAGCAAAGGCTGCCCCTGCGAAAGCGAAAAGCGGCAGTACAAATATCGTAAAATCACCTAAGTTCGACATCGAGCCCTGAAAGGCAAAGATAAACAAAACAACCGCAAAACCTGCACCCGCATTTACACCTAGAATGCCGGGATCAGCTAAACCATTTTGAGAAACACCTTGCCAAATGGCTCCTGATACAGCGATAGAAGCGCCAACAAGTAAAGCGATGACCATCCTCGGAAGTCTGAACTCGAATAATACAAGCTCATCCATTTCACTTCCGAGTCCAAAAAATGTTTTGAATGTATCCATCGGAGAAATCCTTATCTCTCCGGTATTTAAACTTATTAGGAACACAGCCACGATGGCTAAAAAGATCATGACCATCGTTCGTTTGTATTTCTTTTTCTTTGCCTGCTGTACCATTTCCATTTAAATTCCGCTCCTTTCACGTCTCGCTAAATATAAGAAGAAAGGAACGCCTATAATGGCTGTAATGGCACCAACTGGCGTTTCAAACGGCGCATTGACAAGCCTTGCCGCAATGTCTGCATAAATGAGCAAAATAGCCCCTAAAATAGCTGAGCAAGGGATAATCCAGCGATAGTCAACGCCGACCAAGAAACGCGTAACATGAGGAATCACAAGCCCGATAAAGCCAATAGAACCTGCAACTGACACGGCTGCACCTGTTAAAAGGATCACGACCAATATGCCAAGTACCTTGACTGTTCGTGTATATTGTCCAAGCCCTTTTGCTAATTCATCACCTAAGCTTAAAACCGTGATGGAGCGGGCAAGAATCATTGCGATGATCAGTCCTACAGCCGCAACTGGAATGATGATCTTAATATTGCTCCAATTCACACCAGCCACACCGCCTGCGTACCAAAAACTCATATCTTGCGCGACGTCAAATCGAATGGCAATCGCTGAGGAAATTGAGCTTAAAAGTGCGCCAACAGCCGTACCGGCTAATGCGAGCTTCACAGGAGTAAGTCCCCCTTTTGAAAGGGTTCCAACCCCAAATACAATAGAGGCGCCAAGTGCTGCACCCAAAAATGACCAAAGAATTAATGTAAAAGAAGATTGGCCTGGGAAAAAAGCAAACGCAATGGCAATCGCAAATGCAGAGCCATTTGTCACACCCATGATTTCAGGAGATGCAAGCGCATTTCTTGTCATGCCTTGCATGATGGCACCCGATACTGCTAAAAAGGCACCGACAAGTGCGGCACCAACTGTACGCGGCAGCCTTAGTTCCCTAATGATTTGATGTGAGGTTTGTTGTGAGTCAAAATGAAAGACGGCTTCCCATACCGTGTGTAAATGAATGTTTGCCGCTCCTAGCGATACTGATAAAAAAAGACCAAATGCTAAAGCAATGATTCCTATGATGACAACAGCTGCTGTACCAAAAGGCTTTGTCACAATATCTATCGCATCATCTTTAGCTGACAGCTGTTTATTCGATTGTGAGCCCAAAACCAGTCTCTTCCTTTCCGTTCATATCTATTCGTTATTAATGATAATGATTATCAATCTCGGAGTCTAGTATATCACTTTCTTCACGTTTTGAAATCCTTGTTCTGATAAATTTCTTTATTTTCATCAAAAAACCGGGAGAATTTCACCATTTTCATTTTGGTCATAAAATAGCCGATGCATTTTTTCTTCTATCATGTTAAGATATAATCGCGAATGAGAATCATTATCATAAACAATTGAATAGGAGCGAACTTTAGTGAAAAAACGAACTGGACTTCTTTTGATTTCCTTCATGACCCTTATGATTTTTACTGCTGCTTGCGGCAGCACTTCCAATAAAGAATCGGGAGCCAAAAAAAATGACACGATCACCTATCAAGATGTAAAGGGTGAAGTGAAACTGCCTCAAAACCCAAAACGTATTGTGCTTCTGGCGGAAAGCTATTACGGGGATCTCGTCACACTCGGCAAAACCCCAATTGCTGCCACTGCGCCCATCTTTAAAAACCCTTTCTATAAAGGAAAAACAGATGGAGTGAAAAATATTGGAAAATCTCCCTCTGTTGAGAAAGTAGCCTCTTTGAAGCCGGATATGATCATTGCTTGGGGAGAAGATGAGAAATTTGATCAATACAAAAAAATTGCACCTACAGTTGCCATTCAATACAATCAATATTCGTTTAAAGACCAGCTAAAAGAATTCGGTAAAATGACAGGTACATCAAAAAAAGCAACGGATTGGATCACAAAATGGAATGCCAAAATTGCTGAAGTGAAACCAAAAGTAACAAAAGCTGTAGGAAACAAAACCGTTTCGATCGTATCACCATTCGATAAGGGCATTTACATTTTCGGTAACACTTTTGCACGCGGTGGTGAAATCATTTATGACGAGCTGAAATTAAAAGCTCCGAAGGCCGTCCAAAAAGAAGCCATCGACAGTGGTGTCGGTTATGCAAACATTTCTCTTGAAAAGCTTCCAGAATTTGCAGGTGATTATATTTTCACAAGCCCATGGAGTGGTTCAAAAAGTAATGGCGATCAAGTGTATAAAAGCAGCATCTGGGCATCACTTCCTGCTGTCCAAAACAAACGCGTATTTGAAACAGATACAGTCGGTTACTTCTTTAATGACCCTGTGTCACTAGAAGGTCAGCTCGAATTTATTGTGGATCGATTAACATCTGCCTCATAAAAAAATACGTTTCTCCAATGCTGGAGAAACGTATTTTTTAAACTGTACCTTTGGCAAATTTTTTGGACATGAATGGGTACAGTAAAATGCCAACTAAGAACAATCCAATACCAAGACCAAATGTTTTTAAATCAGCTGTGCCTGAAATAATGACCCAAGCGGAATACCCCATGGCCACAAGCGCAATGATCCCGTCTCTTGTCCGGTTTCCTTTTTGGAGCTCATATGTGTCACCTTGCATGATGACCTTAAAGCTGTAGATCGACGACACGATATACGGAATGAGATACGCAAGTGTCGCTGATGTTGTTAAGAAAGTAAAGGCTTCATTAATCGTACGGGACATGACTGAGAAAATAAACAGCTGTGACATGATATTTGTGACAGTCAAAGCAAAAACAGGACTACCTTTTTTGTTTGTTTTTGCAAACACTGCTGGGAAATCGCCAGCTTTTGCTGCTTGATAAGGGACTTCAGAACCAAGCAAAATCCAGCCAAGCATCGAACCAAATAAACAAATGATCGCAAGAAGTGCCATGACAATTCCGCCAGCCGGCCCGATAATGAGCTGAAGCACGTCTACGAATGGTTTATCAGAACCTTGCAATTGATCATGCGGCAGAACGCCCATTGTAATCAAGGTAATAATCATATAAATAGACAGTGCAATTAAAAGTCCTGTAATCGTCGCACGTTTGACATCACGCTGCGAGGAAGCTCTTCCTGATAAAATGACAGCAGATTCGATGCCGATAAATGCCCATAGTGTGGAAATGGCCGCATGATGAATTTGGCCTCCAAGTCCGAGCACTCCTTCACCACTTGCTGCTTCAACAGGAAAGTAATAATGTTCAAATAATGCGGTTTGGAATGCAAATAAGCCTGCGACAATAAAAAGGACGAATCCAAGCACCTTTGAAAAGGTCGTAATAAAGTTCAGCTTACTTGCTGCGCTTAAGCTTGTAATTAAAATCGTATGAGTTCCCCATAGAAGGATTGTACATACGATAAACGTTGTGAGCTGACCAAGTGTGATCGCTTCTTTTCCAAAAGTAAAGATCTCCGTTTTCACGGTTAAAATTGGGAAAAAGGTTGTTAAATAACCAGCTAGGCTTGTGATAATGGCGACATTACTAATCCAACTTGCCACCCAATATCCCCAAACCATTGTAAAACCGGCTGCTTTTCCTTTTTTCGGATCTTTAAAAAGCGCTCTTGCATAGCTTTGTGGTCCAGCTGTCAGCTGCGGTTTATGAATGGACAAATGTCCAAACACAAAGGCAATCATCAGTACGCCGCCACCTGTGACAAGCCATGCCATCGTCACACCTAAAGGACTTGCATGCTGGGCAAGTGTACTAGGCAGCATAAAGATGCCTGAACCTACCATATTTCCGACGACAAAAGCCGTCAATAACCAAAAACCCCATTTTTTTGTCTGTTCCATTTTCGTACCTCCGTTATATTCACTTTGGACCAGACCCGGCAGTATCTTCATTGATATATTTGTGAAGCAATGACTTGCATTCTTTATGTTCATGTTGGGTCACTTTCTTACCAGCATACCCTTTTCTTAGGCAATCAGAACATAAAAAAAAGCCTGAACAAAAGTCCATGCTTTTCAAAACATACACCTTGATCTCCGGATAGCCCTCCACGCTTCAAAGACGTGGCAGTCCTGCATTTGTTCAATGCAGACCCAGCATAAAGAAAGTTGGAGCTCTCTCTACACTTCGGCGCTGATGCCTTTTTTCTCATGATCAACGATTCCATCTCTCCCATGAGTGACTCATCATCCGCGCAACCTCTACCTCACTGAGACATAGCGTGAGGATTTCTATTCATTTTTACTACACGAAGGTTATCAAACATTCTCATATCTGTCAAAGGGAAAAACATAGAAAAAAGGCAGAGAAATGATTCTCCGCCTTTTTGTCAGCTTATTGATGGTTGTTTTTCTTCTTTTGGACAGCTTCTTGAAGCGGATCGCCTGCTAGTTCTTTACTTGCTTCTTCTAACAGCTGATCAACCTGCTGATGGTCTTTCTCGCTTTTCGCCTTTTTATCCTTTTGGAAAAATGACATCGCTATTTCCCCCCTTTTCATAAAATGCCTTTGCCTGTTTAATTTGTGCTACAGCGCTCAGCATTATACAAAGAGGAGCGGTTCATTCATCGTGAAAGGTCTGTCTCATTTTTTGCAAATACGTTAGAAAGGTCTTTAAGTCTTCCTCTGTGAAGTCTGACATCATATGCTGAATCACCTTTCCAAAAAGACGTGTATGCTTTTCGTAAATAGCCAGCCCTTTTTCCGTGGCTTCTAGCCGGACAAGGGAATGATCGTCCTTGTCCCGTTCTCTCTGAATGTAGCCTTGCTCACATAATTTATTGAGGGCAATGGAAGCGGCACCTGGGTTGAGAGAGAGTCTTTGTTTGAGCTCTTCAGCATGTGATACTTTTCCTTGTATCAATATAGAAAGAGCATATATCTGTGGAGGCGTGATGTCTTTTTCTAACTCAAGTAACTTGCGGTTTAATTTACGGCTGACTTCATAATGTACAAGAACAATTTCTTTTAAAATGTCTGCATTACTCATCCGAATCGCATCCTTATCGTTAGTGTCAACATGACTTCCTTCTTATTATAGAATGTTTTTCCAAACAGCCAACTATTTTATCCCATTTTCTTTAGAAATAAGCCTTGCTGAATGGATTCACCCTTGATATAGTGAGTACTTGAACAAAAAACAGAACAGGAGTACGCATCATGACAGGAAAAACACATATTATGGGCGGAATTGCCGCCTCCACAGCCGTCGCCTATTATTACGGATTCGAACCAGTGACGATGGCTGCTGCTGGATCAGTAGGTGCCCTCATCCCAGATCTATGTCATACGAAAAGCAAAATCGGCAGGAAATTCCCGCTCCTTTCCACACTGATCAGTAGTGTGTTCGGTCACCGCACCTTTACACATAGTTTATTATTTCTGCTGATCATTTATTTTATTGCGACAACATACATTCCAAATGACAGCCTCAGTACCGGGTTACTAGTTGGGATGGCAAGCCACCTCATCCTTGATGCAGGCACAGTGAACGGTATTAAATTTTTGTTCCCTGCAACCATGAAAGTACGTCTCCCCTTTTATGTCAAAACAGGCAGCACAGGAGAACAAGTCGTACTAGCTGCTCTGACCATTGTCACCTGCTATTACATGGCTGTCATTTGCGGAATATCCATCCCATTGCCGTTTTAGAAAAAGAAAAAGAGTTTTGCAAAAAAGCAGGATATGAATTGATCATTCCTCATTTTTTTAGTAGTTTTAAGATAAGTGTTTTTGCCTTGCAGCTGAATACAGAATGGTGAGGAGTTACATAAATGAAAGCGTTTTTCAAAAATCACTGGTTTTTAGTGTACTCCATCCTCTTTATGTGGATGAAAACATACATCATTTATCAATTCGGATTTCATATACGAACGGCCAATCTGTTTCACGAATGGCTGCTTTTGATCAATCCACTTAGCTTTTTGCTCCCTTTGTTTGGGATTGCTCTTTTCTTAAATGAAACGAAACAAAAGGTCTTTTTATTGACCACAAATTTTATTTTGACAGCCATTTTGATATCGAATACGATCTTTTACGGTTTTTATATTGATTTCATTACCATTCCTGTCTTATTTCAAGCAAAGAACATGGGAGATATGGGCAGCAGTATGACTGAATTGTTTCATCCGCTATTTATACTCATGCTGATTGATTTTGTGGTGCTGGCATGGCTTTTAAAACGGAAACCGTTATCACCTAAAGCGTCTTTTAAGACAATCAAAACATACTATGTGGTTTGCTGCAGCTTGCTATTGTTCCATGTCAGCTCAGCTTTGATGGACCACCCTCGATTTTTGACAAGCTCATATGATCGAGAAGTCATTGTACGAAACCTTGGGCTGTTTCAATTCCATTTGTATGACGGTGCCGCTCAAACAGCACGAATTGGACAAAAAGCCTTTGCTGACGAAGATACACTTTCAACAGTGGCAAACTACACAAAAGCTGATTACAGTGCACCGAATGAAGACTACTTTGGACTTGCTAAAGGCAAAAATGTCGTGTTCATTTCACTTGAATCAACGCAGCAATTTGTCATGAATCAAAAGGTGAATGGACAATACATCACGCCATTTTTAAATGAACTTGCCAAAAAAAGCTTCTATTTTGATGAATTTTATCAGCAGACAGAACAAGGCAAAACGTCAGACTCAGAGTTTATCGTCGCAAACTCCCTCTATCCATCTAGCAGTGGCGCTGTCTTTTTCACAGCGAGTGACAACGAATATGACACACTGTACAAGCAATTGAAAAAAGAGAATTATCAATCCGTCCAATTTCATGCGAATAATAAAACGTTCTGGAATCGTGATGTGATGTATGAATCTCTTGGGATTGACCGCTTTTATGATGTCGATTCATTTGATGTCAATGAACAGAATTCGACTGGCTGGGGCTTAAAGGATATCGACTTTTTTGACCAATCCATCGATTATTTAAAAAAGCTGAAGACGCCTTATTACAGCACGTTTATTACCTTAACCAATCACTTCCCATTTGAAATTGATCCAAAGGATCAGTTCATTGATGAATACGATTCAACTAGCACCATTTTAAACCGCTATGTGACCACCGTCCGCTATCAAGATGAAGCCATCAAAAGGTTCTTTGAACGAGTGAAAGAAGTAGGACTATATGAAAATACAATGTTTGTCCTGATGGGAGACCACTATGGCATTTCAGAAGCACATCATGAGGCAATGGCAGAGCTGCTGAAGCAGGATGAAATCACACCGTTTGATGCGGTTAAACTGCAGCGGGTCCCTTTTTTGATTTACATTCCTGGAGTGACAGACGAGGCCCCTCAAACCATTTCTGAAACAGCCGGTCAAATGGATGTCAAACCGACACTTCTTCATTTACTCGGCATTGAATCAAAAGATTCTATTCAATTTGGGAATGATCTTTTCTCCAATGAACGGACACCGTTCGCTGTGCTGAGAAATGGAAACTTTATTACGGATGATTATCTTTATACAAAGAACACGTGCTATGATCAAAAAACAAAACAACCTGTTGAAGAAGATGAAGTATGCCAGCCTTATATAGAAAAAGCCAATAAAGAGCTGTCTCTATCAGATAAAGTGATCAACGGGAACTTACTACGTTTTTATCAGCATTAAAAGCTGCCCTCTGGCGGCTTTTTCTTTTCTCTTTTCCTGAAAGCCTATGAATGGTCAAATAAGTTTGATTATAATAAAGGATACACATGATGTTGAATGATAAAGAGGTGTGATCATGAAATATTTATTCTTAACCTACGTCACCATCTGTTTGCTCCTGACTGGGTGTCAAACGGAGTCGACGTCATCAGATCAAAGCAAAAAGACAGAACTTGTGATTTCAGCGGCGGCAAGCCTGCAGGATGCTTTGAAAGAGATTGAATCTGCCTATGAAGATGATCATCCAAACGTGGCACTCACGAATAATTTCGGATCATCCGGCGCATTGAAACAGCAAATCGCTCAAGGAGCAAAAGCGGATCTCTTCTTCTCAGCAGCTGAAGAGCCTTTTGATGACCTTTTTCAATCTGGCGACATTGATCAGGATCATACAAAGGATGTCATACAAAATGAGCTTGTCCTCATCGTGCCAAAAGAAGGTTCCTCTTCTATCAAAACCTTTCGCGATGTTGATCACATAAAAGGAAAGATAGCGCTTGGCACACCTGAATCTGTTCCTGCTGGTACATATGCAAAAGAGATTTTCACAAAACTGAATATATGGGATCAAGTGAAACAGAATGCTGTCTATGGCAAGGATGTTCGTCAAGTATTAAACTATGTCGAAACAGGAAATGTGGAAGCTGGTGTCGTGTATAAGACGGACGCGCTCGTTTCTCGCAAAGTAAAGATAGTAGATGAGGCAAATCAAGACATGCATTCCCCCATCATTTATCCTGTTGGCATTGTTAAACAGACCGATCACATGAAAGAGGCGAAAGCATTTTTTCAATATATCCAATCAGATCCAGCCGCAGCGATTTTTAAAAAGTACGGCTTTCAAGTGAAATAATGCCGATGCTGACCGAAGATTTTCTTTCACCTATCTGGCTGTCCGTACAAGTGGCTGCTTTCAGCGGGTTATTGGCTGTCGTTTTAGGAACGTCCATTGGTTTTTGGATGGCCCGTACATCTTTCAAAGGGAAAATGATCGTGGAAACGCTCCTCATGATGCCGCTTGTCCTTCCGCCAACTGTCGTAGGATTTCTGCTGCTCGTTGCGTTCGGGAAGAACAGCGTGATTGGACAAGCGATTGAATGGATCTTCCATCAGCCTGTCATCTTCACTTATTGGGCAGCGGTCATTGCATCGACAGTTGTCGCATTCCCGCTCATGTATCAATCAGCGAAAGCTGGTTTTTCTACGATTGAGTCAGACATTGAAGGTGCTGCAAAAGTTGATGGTGCGCATTCTTTCCAGGTCTTTGCCTATATTACCGTCCCACTCGCACTGCCATCTCTTCTCTCTGGTGCGGTTCTAAGTTTTGCAAGGGCGTTAGGAGAATTTGGAGCGACTTTAATGTTCGCTGGCAACATTCCTGGGAAAACGCAAACCCTCCCAACAGCCATCTATGTGGCGATTGATTCTGGACGAATGGAACTTGCATGGGCTTGGACCATTTGTATTGTGATCCTGTCTTTCCTCATGCTGTTGGCTGTGCGCCGAAGCAGGAATTAAAAAATCCCCTTCTCAAAAAGAGAAAGGGATTCAGATTGTTGACAAAGGGCTAAAATGAACTTGATTTTAGCCCTTTGTCTTCTTTTCAGCGTGATAGAAAACCTTTGCTAGTGTAGGAAGGACGAGTACTGGCACGGAGTAAATTTGACATTCGTGAGCACCAGCACGCCCTGACAAAATATGCGAGTCTACACGCTGAGGGGATTTTTTATTTATTCAAACCCAACCGTCATCGTTTCTGGATTAGACCCGACACGTTCGTTATTATTAAGTGCATTGATTTTTTCCATGTCTTCTTGTGAAAGCTTGAAGTCAAAAATGTCGGCATTTTGTTTAATGCGATCTTCATTGATTGATTTTGGAATGGTGACAACGCCGCTTTGCAGATCCCAACGCAAGATCACTTGAGCCACAGATTTGTTGTATTGTGCTGCAATTTCCTTTAATACGTCATGATCCAAAAGCTTTCCTTGCATCAGCGGAGACCATGCTTCAATTTGAATGCCTTTTTCTTTCGCATATTGTCGTAATTCTACAAGTGTCAGTTTTGGATGAAACTCCACTTGGTTCACCGCTGGAACAACCTCCGCATCTTTTAACAGCTCTTCTAAATGCTGCACGTAGAAGTTGCTGACACCAATCGCTCTTACTTTTCCATCTTTATAAAGCTTCTCAAGCGCACGCCATGTCTCTTTAAATGTATCTGCTTTTGGTCCAGGCCAATGAATCAAATAGAGGTCTAAGTAATCAAGACCGAGCCGGTTTAAGCTTGCGTCGAATGCAGCGAGTGCTTTGTCATATCCTTGATCTGTGTTCCATACTTTTGACGTAATGAACAATTCTTCTCTTTTTACGCCAGATTCTTTAATGGCTTTCCCTACGCCTGTCTCGTTTTTATAAACGGCAGCCGTATCAATGCTGCGATAACCGTTTCGTATGGCTGCTTTTACGGCATCAACCACTTGGTTGCCGTCCTCCACTTTGAATACACCTAAACCAAACCATGGCATTTCTACTCCGTTATTTAGTGTTACGGTATCATTCAAGCTTTTGACCATGTTAACAACCACCTTTTCATAGATTCCATCTTTTTCATTATCTCATGTTGCGTTTGAAAACTCTATTATCAGGCGTTTCTCTTCGCTTCAATCGCTAGCAGCAAAGCACCTGTCATACCTGCCTTGTCCTCAAGTCCAGGAGAGACAATGTATGTATCAAGCGGCGGCATGTCGACATAATCATTGACATACGCTGCCAGCTTCTCTCGAATGAGCGGAAATAGCTGTTTTTGCTTCATGACGCCTCCACCCATGATGATGCGTTCTGGGCTTAATATCAGCGTGTATTGCATTAATGCCTGTGCTAAATAATCTGCTTCAAGAGACCAAACTTCATCTTCTTCGGTAAGCTCTTTAGCCGGCTTTCCCCACCTTGCCTCAATAGATGGTCCTGCCGCAAGTCCTTCTAAGCAAGTACCATGCGCCGGGCAGACACCTGCGAACTGATCTGATTCATGCTGCCTGACCAGGATGTGTCCCATTTCTGGATGTGAGTGACCGTGGAGAAGCTCATTTTTCACAACAGCCCCGGCACCAATCCCCGTACCGACCGTGATATACAGACAGCTGCTTAGCCCTTTGGCGGCCCCTTTTGTCAGTTCACCTAATGCTGCGGCATTGACATCTGTCGTAAAGGACACCGGTACACCTAATTGTTTCTCCAGCTCAGGTATCAACGGGTAATGCTTCCATTCAACTTTCGGCGTATTCATGATGTAACCGTAAGAAGGATCGTCTTTCTGGACACAAATCGGTCCAAAGGAACCAACCCCTAATGCTGCAATTTCATGTTGCTGAAAAAATGGAATAAGTGATTGGATGGTTTTTTCCGGGTGCGCTGTTGGAATGGTTAATTCCTCTATGATATCCCCATGCTCATTACCAATGGCACAGCAGAACTTTGTCCCCCCAGCTTCAATCGCTCCGTAATATGTCATCCTGCCTCTCCCCCTGCTCGTCTCTTTTTTTCATCATAAAACAAAGGGGAGAAGATGACAACATCATGTATTGGTCAGTAAGACTGCTTCCATGTCATTGATATATTCCCTTAAATGATGGGCAATATCACGATTGATTTCGCCATTTTCATATAAAGTTTGGATTTCATTACGAATCGTCTGTACGGCTTGGAAGTTAAGCTCTTTCTTCTTCCGGTCAAACGTACGATCCTTTTGCTGGAAGAAAGAAGGACCATGTTCACAGCGGAAAATCACTTGATTGTAAAACCCAATGACTTGATGACACGTTTGTTGATTGTCTTCGGTCATATGGTGCTTAATAGAATCCACCGCAGCTTCAGCCGTTTTCTTACGGATTTGTTTATACGATTCCTCGTTTTCTAATATGCCGCTCGAAATACGCTGATGCGGACGCCACAATTGAAGCCATTGTAGTAAGCGCAGAAACTTCACTTTTGAGAAACGAATTTTAAAAGAGTTGGAATAGAGCATTTCCAGCTCATGAAATCTCTCTTGCAGCTCATATGCTTCTTCTTTGTCGATTTTCTCTTCCTCAATCAACTGCTGAAGTTTCATCTGTTCTGCTTTAATACCATGCAGTCTGATTTTTCTCTCTTGTTTTCTCATACCAAACTGGTACGGTTCCCGCTGAATATTTCGTAGCTTCATTCGGAAATCATTGATGAGTGCAAGGGAGACTTCTCGATTGTCCTCATTCATTCCTTCTTTTAACGTTTTAATGGCACTTCTCAGCAGCTTCCGTTTTGCGTGCTGAATCTTTGTATCTAAGTCCACATCCACTTGCTTATCTTTTTTCTCCGATAAAATAGGCAGTAGCACACTCGCTAAAATGAGTGTACATAAAATGACGCCTGCTGCGAGGAAAATAATTAAATGACGCTCAGGAAATGGTGATCCGTCTGCAAGCGTAAACGGGATGGAGAAAGCACCCGCTAATGTAACAGCACCACGAACACCAGAGAATGTCATCAGCATGGAAGCACGCAGCTTCGGTTTTTTCGCGTTCTTCTTTTTCGATACACTCCAGTTCCCTGCCCAGAACAGCCATACCCATAGGAATCTGAGAATCATCAGACAGAATGTAATGATTAAAATGTAACTGATGACCTGCATATTATTAAAGGCTTCATCTTGGAAAATGACGGTCGATACATCAGGAATTTGTAATCCAAGTAAAACGAAAACAAGGCCATTTAAAATAAATAAAATAATATTCCACGTGTTTGAAGAAGCAATTTGCAGTTTTGCTAAATTCGCTTCCATTCGGTCTTGCTCGATGGCATGTGTCACACCACCGGCAACAACGGCTAAAATGCCGGATACGCCAATTTCTTCCGCTGCTAAATAAATCACAAACGGCGTGAGGATTTGCAGGATGATGTGCATTGTGACATCGTCCATGCCTAAACGGCGGAGAAAATAGCGGAAACGAATGATAAAAAACGACAGAATAAATCCGGTCAATAATCCGCCAGCAGCAATCAGAACAAAGCTAAAGGATGCCTCTGCAATGGAAAATGCCCCTGTAACCGTTGCTGCAATAGCAAATTTAAAAGCAACAAGTCCTGACGCATCGTTCATCAGCCCTTCGCCTTCCAGCAGTCTCATGATCCCCTTCGGCATATTCACACGGCTGGAAAGGGCACTTACAGCCACTACATCTGTCGGTGATAAAATCGCTGCAAGCGCAAATGCAGCTGGAAGTGGTATGCTTGGAATCATCCAATGGATGGTATATCCTGCGACAATGACCGTCGCAAATACGAGCCCTAAAGCTAATAGAAGAATGGGCGCTCTTAATTTCCACAGCTCGTCCCTTGGGGTACGCTTCCCATCATTAAATAACAGCGGTGCAATGAATAAAACGAAGAATAGCTCAGGATTTAAAGAAATATGTAAACCTGAAGGAAAAGCTGCGACCAATATCCCTAAACCCACTTGGATTAATGGAACTGGAATAAAGGGCAGAAAACGATTGATAATATTAGATGATGCAATGAGTGCTAGTAGTACGAGCACTGCCAAAAAAATCTCCACTAGTACATGTCCCTCCCATTTCATTTTTTCCGTCATGTTTTGCTTACATGCAAAGATGTGTTCATTTCTTTCAGGTCCATTCGTTCGGTCATGAGCGTTTCTTTAGTATCCCGCAAAAAGCGAAACCAACACATAACAATCCATCTAGGCAAAAAAAGACTGAATCTACATATTCAGTCAAATGACAACATTTTCATCTCGTGTATTGTTCCAATGATGAATAAAGAACCTACTTTTATTTTACACGAAAACAGCTTGACCTGCTGACATCAAGCTCGAATAACACATAAAAAAAAGAGCGACATCGCCCTTTTCTTTACCCTTTATTTAAAAAATAAGACCTAGCGGGAAGCCGCCATTTGAATAAGTAGGAACAAACCCTGCATATGACGAGGATGACAAACAGCAGATATAAAGCAAGCTCTCCTTGCGCTAAGCCGAGTCCGACGAGTAAACCGCCAAGGGCTGCCCATACTGCGTAAATCTCTGCTTTTAGCACAAGTGGCTTTCGTCCTGCTAATAAATCACGCACAATGCCGCCGCCGCTTCCAGTCAAAATGGCTGCCACAATGACCGCACTGAGCGGGAGCTCTCTTTGTACAGCAAATAATGCGCCTTGAATCGCAAAGGCTGCTAAACCGATCGCATCCGAGAAATTCCCCCACGTGCTCCAGTGCTTGAGCAAAAGCTTTGGAAATAGGAACACGATCGTAATGGATACAAGGGCAATGGTAAACATTTTGCCCTGTGACCATAAAGCAGACACCGGAAGACCAATTAATAGATTCCGAATCGCTCCCCCGCCAAATGCTGTGACAATCCCTAAAATGTACACACCAAGAATATCGTACTCTTCTTCCATTGCGACAATCGCACCACTAATGGCGAATGCCACAATACCAATAATACTTAACACTTCCCATGCCATTTTCCGCTTATCTCCTTACCATTGTCTGATCATCTAACACTCTCCCCTTAATGTATATCTGACACAAATGAAAAGCAATACAAATTTTCTTTAAATTTTATCTTTTTGCAAAAATAAAAAATAGCCTGCTTTTAAGCAGGCTATCTCCTCAATCTTCTTTTGCATTTAAAAGCAGCATACTAATGATGATCAGAATAAATGCAATGAGAGCTAAGAGTGGAATGGTGATAAAACCAAACCAGTTCAGATAATCAACGGAACAAGGAATACCGCTTAGACAAGGACGAATCGATGCAAAGCCTGGAATCTTTTGTTCCATATAATGATAGATGGAAAAGCAAGCACCAATCCCAGCCAAAGGGAGAACGTAGTACTTCACTTTGACATCGCCACGGAATGTAGCAATTCCAAGTAAAAGCACAAGCGGATACATGAAAATGCGCTGAAACCAGCACATATCACATGGAATAAACTTCTTTACTTCGCTTAAATACAGGCTGCTCATCGTCGCCACAATCGAGACGATCCAAGCGCTGTATAAGTAAATCAGTTTATTCTTCATGATTTTTTCCCTTTCAGCTCTTGATCAATTAATTCTTTGATTTCATCATAGTCATAAAAGTTTTGGACTTGTTTATTGTTAATGAAAATAGTTGGTGTTGCATTTACTTTGTATTGATTCACCAGCTGATCATCTGTGTTCAGCTGTGGCTGATATGTTTTCTTCGATAGGTTATCTTTCAGCTTGTCCGTATCAATTTTCGTTGTCTTCTTCGCCAATTCGGTGAGCTTTGCTGGCGTTACCCATTCTGCTTCACTATCTGGTTGTGCGTTGTAGACCGCTTCATGAAATGCCCAGAAGTTTTTCGGATCTTCTTTCCACACTTCTTCAGAAGCCAGTGCTGCTAATACCGCACCGTCCCCATGAACAGGCAGTGGTAAGTTAATAAATGAGAAGGATACATCGCCATTATCTATGTAGTCTGCTTTCAATTTTGGGAAAATGTCAGTCTCAAATGATTTACATGATGGACATTTGTAATCCCCAAACTCGACAACTTGCACTTTTGCCTTTTGATCTCCCATGACAGGCTGTCCTTTAATAGACGGCTTACTGTCGACTGTTTGTGCTTCTTGGCTGTTGTTGTTACCGATCACAACGAAAATACCGATGAGAAGAGCTGCAATGATGGTTAATATAACTGCAAACTTGATGGATGAAGATTGATTATTTTTTTTACTCACAAAAGCACCTACCTTATCTTTTTCATTCATTCCTTCACAAAGAAAAAGGATAACAGCTCAAGAAAATGCCATTATCCAACTTCTTCTATTTTAACAAGAGGGGGTCTATTATGAAAGACGCTATTCATGAATTTTTCCTTACAATTTTATTTCATAACCCTCATCGCATTTAAAACAGCCAGAACAGTGACACCAACATCCGAGAAGACGGCTTCCCACATCGTTGCAATACCGAATGCACCAAGTATGAGAAAGACGGCTTTCACCCCAAGAGCAAACGCAATATTCTGCCATACGATGGCTCTCGTTCTTTTAGCGACAGCAATAGCTTCCGCTACCTTCGATGGCTGATCTGTCATAATCACAATATCAGCCGCTTCAACTGCTGCATCTGAACCAAGTCCACCCATGGCAATACCAATATCCGCTCTTGCCAAAACCGGCGTATCGTTTATGCCATCACCAACAAACAATAATTTGTCTTGAGATGCTTTTTTCTCATACATGTCTTCGATTTTGGCGACTTTATCCTGTGGCAATAATTCAGTGTGAACTTCGTCAATGCCGATCTGCTGCGCGACTGCATTTCCTACTTGCGCAGCATCCCCTGTAAGCATCACGGTTTGAATGCCCGCAGCTTTTAGAGAAGATATCGCTTCAACTGCATCGTCTTTTACTTCATCTGCAATCAAGATCGATCCCGCAAACTCACCGTCTATTGCTAAATACACAACCGTTCCGCTTCGTTTTTCTTTTTCAAAAGAAATGCCCTCTCGTTCCATCAGGCGATGGTTACCTGCCAATACATGGGCTCCGTGAATTGTCGCTTTGATCCCATGACCCGCAATATCCTCGTAAGATTCGATTTGACTCTCATCAAGAGACGCTCCGTAAGCCGCTTTAATCGATTCTGCAATCGGATGCGAAGAATGTGCTTCTGCCAGTGCCGCAAAAGAAAGCAATTCCTCTTCTGACCATTTCTCATTCGCTGCTTCGATATGAGTGACTGTAAAGTTTCCTTTTGTCAAAGTACCTGTTTTATCAAACACCGCATAGCGCACAGAGTTTAAGGCTTCTAAGTAGTTACTGCCTTTCACTAAAATGCCTCGTTTTGATGCGGCACCAATCCCGCCAAAGAAACCTAATGGAATGGATACAACGAGAGCACATGGACACGAAATGACAAGGAAGACAAGTGCCCGGTACACCCAATCAGACAATTGAGCTGATGGGATGAGAAGCGGTGGTACAAAGGCAAGCAATAAAGCTAGCACGACCACAGCAGGTGTATAATATTTAGCGAACTTTGTGATAAAGTTTTCTGTCTGCGCTTTACGGCTGCTTGCATTTTCGACTAAATCCAAAATCTTCGTAACCGCTGACTCACTGAGCTCTTTTTGCACTTCAATTTCAAGAATGCCGTTTTGGTTCACAAATCCAGCAAGCACTTCTTTTCCTGCTTCCACATCTCTTGGAACAGACTCACCAGTTAGTGCAGAGGTATCCACAAGAGAATAACCGTCTATCACGCGTCCATCCAAAGGAATTTTTTCACCTGGTTTGACGACAATACGGTCACCCGCTTTGACTTCTTCCGGCTTTACCTTTTTTGTTTCTTGCCCCACTTTGAGGTTTGCGTATTCTGGACGGATATTCATTAATTCGCTAATTGATTTTCTAGAGCGGTTCACAGCTGCCCCTTGGAACAGTTCTCCAATTTGGTAAAACAGCATGACTGCCAGTGCCTCAGGATACTGCTGAATCACAAAAGCACCAACTGTGGCTATGGTCATTAAGAAGTTCTCATCAAATACTTGACCGCGCACAATATTTTTCAGCGCTTTCAAGACAACATCTCCGCCAACTAGTAAATACGCGGCGAAAAACATGATGAACTTCAGTAAGCCATTGTCAGGTATAAAATAAGCCGCCGTTCCAATGACTGCACCACCAATTAATTTCAGTACAATCGTTTTTAAATTCTTTGTTCCATGATCGTGATCGTGGTGATGTCCTTCTTCTTTTGGTGATACACTCACATGAGGTTCAATGGACTGAACGGTTTTTTCAATACGCTTTGACATCGTTTCTTGTGCATCAGCATGTGTCACAGTTAATGTACCCGTCGCAAAATTAATTGAGCAGGCTTCCACTCCTTCAAGTTTGCTGACACCTGTTTCAATTTTACGGGCACAGTTTCCACAATCGAGACCGCTTAATACGTATTCATCCTTCATCTTTTTCATGTTCTCACCTTTTTCTATATAAGTAGCCTTCCCTGATTCAATCAAACCTATCAGCTGCTGTAGATATTATATATGAGCACATATTCATATATTGAATTACCCTTATTATATGAGGAGTTCTTACAAACTGTCAATCATTTATAAACAAATTTTTGAGATTTTTCGTATTCAGGATGTCATGTGAATTTTCAATAATCCATGCTCGTGTCCCCTCTTCGTTGCATAACATAGAAACGATCGTTTGATGGGAATATTCAGCATTTCTCTTTACAAAAGAAGGACATACGCTTAGAATAAGATAAAAGTTTCCTCAAGGAAACAAATTAGCGTTAGAGAATCATTTCATCCTTTAGTCAAAATTATTAAATATATGCATATATTTTTAGGAAACGCAATTGATGATCGAAAGGGGTCTTAAGAGATGTCATATGCTTTAACAATCGACCGCCTGTATGTCTCATACCACGGACAGGATGCACTAGAAAACGTCTCTCTTTCCATACAGGAAGGTACGATGACTGGAATCATTGGTCCAAATGGTGCTGGTAAATCGACTTTATTGAAAGCATGTTTGGATTTAATTGAAAAGGATCAAGGGGACATTCGCTTTTTTGAACAACCTTTTAAACAAGTGAGAAAACAGATCGCCTATGTCCCGCAAAGAAATGATCTAGACTGGACGTTTCCTATCCATGTGCTAGATACTGTACTGCTTGGCACATACCCAAAGCTCGGATTGATCAAACGACCGAAAAAAGAAGACCGTGCCTATGCGTACCATTGCTTAGAAAAGGTTGGGATGCAGGACTTTGCCAAAAGACAGATTGGGGAATTATCTGGCGGTCAGCAGCAGCGTGTCTTCCTTGCGCGAGCACTCGCTCAAAACGCACAGCTCTTTTGTTTAGATGAACCATTTGTCGGAATTGATATGGCAAGTGAAGAAACGATGATCCGCATTTTGAAGGAATTACGAGATGAAGGAAAAACCATTCTGGTCGTCCACCATGATTTAAGTAAGGCCGATGATTACTTCAGCCATCTCGTTCTTTTAAATAAGAAGCTGGTCAAAGCAGGCCCTGTACATGATATTCTTCGTCCTGAGGTCATGCTCCAAGCATACGAAACACAGCTGCCATTTTTAAAATCAGCAGGAGGAGACGCGTAATGGAATTTTTAACCGGACTTTTTGAATATGCATTTTTACAAAAAGCGTTATTTACATCCGTTATGGTAGGGATCATCTGCGGCGTCATCGGCTGCTTCATCATTTTACGGGGAATGGCTTTGATGGGAGATGCGATTTCACACGCTGTACTTCCAGGTGTCGCCATCTCTTATATGCTCGGCATTAACTTTTTCTTTGGTGCGGTTCTAACTGGTGTACTGACAGCCATCGGCATCGGATATGTCAGTCAAAACAGCCGCATTAAAAATGATTCTGCCATCGGGATCGTATTCACTGCTTTTTTTTCCATTGGGATCATTTTGATTACATTTTTGAAAAGTTCCAGCGATTTATATCATATCTTGTTTGGAAACGTACTAGCCGTTCGTTCATCTGATATGTGGATCACGCTTGGCATCGGCATTTTCATTTTGCTGGCTGTCATCGTTTTCTACAAAGAACTGCTCATTAGTTCATTTGATCCAGTGATTTCTTCGGTTTACGGTTTACCGAATCGCATGATCCATTATTTCCTCATGACCTTATTGACCTTAGTGACCGTGGCGTCCCTGCAAACTGTAGGTATTATTCTTGTTGTTGCAATGCTTATTACACCAGCTGCCACCGCTTATTTACTGACAGACCGGCTATGGATCATGATTTATTTATCTGCTTTTTTTGGAGCAGTTTCAGCTGTCGTAGGACTTGGGCTCAGCTTTACGTATAACTTGTCGTCTGGTGCTTCCATTGTGCTGGTCGCGACCATATTATTCGGCAGTGCCTTTATCTTTTCACCGAAACAAGGGATATTGTGGAGATCCTTAAAATCGAAGCGAAAACGAACACAGCTAAAAAAGGAAGCGTCTATGTAAAAGGAGGACATATATGAAGAAGGTATTAGCAATCCGTTTGACCGCAGTATGTATTGCCCTTTTGGTCATCGCAGGCTGTTCTACTCAGCAAAAAAGTTCCGGAAAAGATGACGGTAAATTAAAAGTTGTCACAACCTACTCCATTCTTTATGACATTGTGAAGGAAGTAGGAGGACAGCATGTCTCTATTCACAGCATTGTTCCCATTGGTACAGACCCACATGAATTTGACCCACTACCAAAGGATGTTCAGTATACGACGGATGCAGACCTTGTTCTATCTAATGGCTTGAACCTTGAAACAGGGAATGGCTGGTTTCAAAAACTGCTTGAATCGAGCGGCAAGGACGGGGATGATGCACCTGTAGCCGAGCTGAGTAAAGGCGTCAAAGTGAAGCATTTATCTTCAAAAGGGCTTGAAAGCCAGCAGGACCCACACGCATGGCTGAATGTCGAGAATGGGATTCTTTATGCGCAAAATGCCAGAGATGCGCTCATTCAAGCAGATCCTGAGCATAAAGAGGATTACGAGAAAAATGCTGAAACCTATATCAAAAAGCTTCAAACGCTTCACGATGAAGCAAAAGACAAGTTTGATCAACTGCCAAAAGACAAAAAACTCCTTGTCACAAGCGAAGGGGCATTCAAATATTTTGCGGATGCGTATGGACTGAAAGCCGGCTACATTTGGGAGATCAACACAGAAAGTGAAGGAACACCTGGACAAATGAAGCGCATCATTCATTTTGTCAAAGACCATCAAGTTCCTGCCCTTTTTCTTGAAACAAGTGTAGATAAGCGCAGCCTTGAAAGCCTATCTGAGGAAACAGGAGTTCCGATTAAGGGGAAAGTATTTACGGACTCTATCGGCAAAGAAGGTGAAGATGGGGACAGCTACTATCACATGATGAAATGGAATATCGACACCATTTACAAAGGATTGTCCTCATAGCAAAAAGACAGGTGGAATGAGTCCGCCTGTCTTTTTTGTCAACCTGCTACATTTTCTGGGTGTTTTTTCGGCCAAATGACGTAGCTGATGCTAATGATGAAATCAATGGCTAAGACCATCCCCCACACACTGACAAGCTGCATCAGAGATTCCGTTCGTTCTGGTGCTTGGATGAGATAGGTCAATCCATATAACAGCCCCGCTCCGATGACATAAGAGATGAAATGACGTGTCCAGCCCACCATTTCATACAAAGACCGCTCCTTCCCGTACTTTGGTTTCCCCTTTGGCTTAGGACCACCTGCAAAACGATAAGCAAACTTAGCATCCGCCCATTTCACCATTTGATGTCCAAAGGCCAGACTCACACCAATATAAACAGCCGCAAGCCCGTGAATGACGCTCGCCACAGCCCCTTGCTTTAAATCAATATAAGTAGCCGCAAGAAGGATGAGATCTAAAACCGGGGTACAGACAAGAAAGAAAGCACCCCATTTTTTCTGTTTAAACACATAACGCAGTGTTAAGCCCATTAGAATAAACAGCCAAAAACCAATTTCACATGCCACAATCAATAAACCGACCAATTTCCCCACATCCTTTTTAATACGATTGTATTAAATAAAAAATAACACAAATGTGTTAAAAAAACAATAGCTGTGCTAAAATCAATGTATGCCAAAAATCGTCGATCACCATAAACAAAAACAAAAGGTCGCTCAAGCTGCTATGAGAGTGATTAAACAAGAGGGATTGGAAAGTGCTTCTGTACGAAAAATAGCCGTTGAAGCTGGCATTTCAGCCGGCTCTATGCGCCATTATTTTTCCACACAGCAAGAATTATTTCTATTCTCAATGAATTTAATTCAGGAAAGAGTGAAGGAGCGAATTGCTAGGCTTCCATTAAACGGTTCAACAGAGGAAAATGTATTCACTTTATTGGAGCAGGTTCTTCCACTAGACGAAGAACGAATATTTGAAATGGAGGTGTGGCAGGCTTTTACAGTCAAGGCACTGACTGAACCAGATTTACAGCCGCTCAATGCAAAGATGTATGACGAGCTTTTTCAAACCGTTCAATTTTGCTTAATGAAATTGAAAGAGGATGAGCTACTGCTAGATCATGTCGATCTTTTATTAGAAACTGAGCGGCTTTATGCGGTCATCAATGGGCTTGCATTGAATGGAATCGTACAGCCCCATCGTTTACCGCCTCAGCTCATGCGCTCCGTGCTACAGATGCATCTTCAATCCATCACAAAAAAAGACATGCCCTCCTTATAGAGAGCCTGTCTTTTTTAATCTTCCATAAAAATGCGTTTTGCCTCGTAATAGAGCACCTGTACAAATTTCTTCACATTGATACGTGTGTGCTCTTCTCTTCCACTTGTCTCTTTTGTGAGTTCACTCATTTTCTTACGCACAATGGTAAAATCGAAAAATTTTGATGCATAGTTTTCAAAGGTTGGGTGAGAAAAATCGGTTAACCCAAGCGAGGCGATGTGTTTCAATGATTGGTTGATCGCACGTCTTACCCGCTGTTCCGCTGCTTTTGCTTCTCTTGCGATGTCTGCTGATGTAAAAGGTTCGTTTAATTTATCCTCTGTGATGCCAGTGAAAATTACTTTTAATGAAGGAAAAGAGTCGTGCTGATCGGCATGTAACGCTAAATACTGATCTGTGAAAAGAATCATATCTAGTAAATCCTTAGACCCCTTTTCGCCGACAATCCCAAGCTCCGCCAGCAAAAACTGACCTGCTTCTGCAAGACTTTTCCCCCTCTGCTTCGTTTTCGTCTGTCCGCGCTGCTGGAACTGCATGACCGATTTGAGCGAATGCTGAATATTTTCAATTGAGTGCTCTAAATGCAGACGTTCAATCATGAGGTGGAGCACACTTAAGACCTCTACCCGATTGATCGGCTTTGTCACATAATACTCAACACCGAGCGTATATGCCTGGCCGATGAGTTCCTTTGTTTCTACCTGTGACAGCATTAAATATTTCCCATGAAATTCATCCTTGATCGCTCGAATCGTCTCAAGCCCGTCCCTTTCCGGCATCAATAGATCAATACACAAGATATCAATGTGCAAATCATTTAAGTAGCTCGCTGTTACTTCAGCACCATCCTCTGCTTCCCCGGCCACAAAGCCAAGCTCTTCATCTTCAATGAGCTGTGCGAGTGAAGAACGAACAGCTTCATCATCATCGACAATAAAAAATCTCATCTCCCATTTCCCTCTTTTCTGCTGACTTGATCAATTGGTATCGTTAAAGTGAACTTCGTTTGTTGATTTGGGATACTCTTCATTTCAACACTTCCGCCAAGCTTCTCGGCTGTGTCTTTCACATAGGAAAGACCGATGCCGCTTGATGGGTTCCCGGCCTGGTCGTATTTTAAAGTGAAGCCCGGTTTAAAGATCACATGATGGTTACGCTCTTTAATGCCTGGCCCATTGTCACTGACTTGAAAGATCACATCATTCTCTTTCCGTGAAATGGATAGTGATACCTCTCCATTCACCGGAATGGCTTCAATGGCATTGGATACAATGTTATTTAATAAAGATAGAATGGTATACACATGATAAGCAGGGTGCTGTCCTTCTTCATCATAATGAAAAACGATGTGTTTTTTAAGAGATTCCGCGTAATTTTCATGGATACGGATCACAAGTCCAGCGATATGAGCAGGACTTGCATACTCCTGAAATTTTTCCTCATGAATCAGCTTGGATAAAGCAGAAAAAATCCGCTGATTGTCCTTTTTGATTTCGTGTACCTCACCTGCAATTTGCAGGGCTGTTTTTCCGAGCTTTTTCAAATCTAATGATTCCGTATCCTTTGCATGATGCAGAGATTGATACAATTGATATGAAGTAGCTGTAATGTGCTCAGCATGTGCAAGGGTTTTATAAAAATATGTAGATTCCGTATAAAGATTCGACAGCAGCATCAACAGGTGTTCCTTTTCCTTCTTCATTTGGCGCTCTCTCGCCTGTTCTTCGTATAATCGAATCATCGTATAACAAGCCAATACGAAAAAGCTTCTGAAAATCGCCAATACAAATAGTTGAAACAGCGTTCTCACTGTTAAAATTTCATCAATGGCTCCCCTGAGTGCAATCATTTCAACTACACTTGCGCATAGTTCCATGATGATCCCTGTCGCCCCAATCAGCCAAGGCTTATCACGGAAACGTCTGACCTGTAATACATAAAAAAGCGTACCATAGACGACGTAATACAGCAGGGAAGGAAATCTTAAAGAAACGGCCTCTTCCAGCGCTAAGTGGCCTGACACAGCGGTATCAAGAAGCACCCGGAATGCAAACACTGATCCCCCCGCAATGATGCCGCTTGCCCATGCCGGGAATTTTTTCATTTGAAGCAGGATAAAGAAAAAGACAACGGTTCCAAAGCTCACCCGAAAGCTATCCTCAAATGGATAAAATTTCAGCTCTCCACCAATCGGAGTCAGAACAATGAGCATGATAATTAAATAAGGCTCTGTATTCAACCATTTTTTCAGTAGATTCAAACGCAGTCACATCCCTAATAATTGACGATAGTATACTATGTGAGCTTCAGAAAAACAAACAGTCCATGAAAAAACGCACACCGGACATTTGTCGGTGTGCGCTTCTCATGATGCCGCTTAATCTTCTAAACGATCCTTTTCTAAAAGTGATGCACCAGCAATACCTGGTTTCGTCATTTCAAAAGGATTTAAGATCACATCAAGCTCTTCCTCTGTTAACACATCATTTTGCAGACAAAGCTCACGTACAGATGCGCCTGTAAGGATGGCTTCTCTCGCAATTCGTGCAGCAGCTTCATAACCAATATGCGGATTGACCGCCGTCATGACACCGGCACTCTTTTCTACATATTCTTTTAATCTCGATTCATCTGCTTTTAGGTCACGCAAGCAGTTATCGACAAAGGATTCAAATACATTTTTCATCATGCTGAGTGACTGTAGTAAATTGAATATTAAAACTGGTTCCATGACGTTCAGTTCAAGCTGACCAGCCTCTGATGCAAGACAGATCGTGTGGTCATTTCCGATGACTTGGAATGCCACTTGGTTCATGACCTCAGGCATAACTGGGTTGACTTTCCCTGGCATGATGGATGAACCTGGCTGTCTTGGCGGCAAGTGCAACTCACCAAATCCTGCTCTAGGACCTGAAGCCATCAAACGAATATCGTTTGCCATTTTGGACATATTCATCATACATACTTTCAGTGCAGCTGATACTTCTGTATAAGCATCTGTATTTTGCGTAGCATCGACCAAATCTTCTGCTCCAACTAACGGTAATCCGCTAATGTCAGCTAGATAACCAACTACCTGGCGAATATATTTAGGATCAGCATTCAGTCCTGTTCCAACTGCTGTTGCGCCCATATTGACTTCATATAAATGCTGTCTAGACTGCTTGATTCGTTTAATATCACGAGCAAGAACCTTTGCATATGCACTAAACTCTTGACCAAGTCTGATTGGAACAGCGTCCTGAAGATGCGTACGTCCCATTTTGATGACATGATCGAATTCTTGCGCTTTTTCTGTCATGACTTGATGCATGTTTTCCATCGTATAAAGTAGTTTTTCAATCATATTCAATGTTGAAATATGAATCGCTGTTGGGAAAACGTCGTTTGTTGACTGCGACATGTTCACATGCGTGTTTGGACTTAGCTCAGTATAAGCGCCTTTTTCCTTTCCTAGTAGTTCAAGCGCTCTGTTTGCAATGACTTCATTGGCATTCATATTCATTGAAGTGCCAGCCCCGCCTTGAATTGGATCGACAATAAATTGATTGTTCCATTTTCCTTCAATAACCTCATCTGCGGCTTGAACAATTTTTTCTCCAAGACCAGCATATAGTCGCTTTGTATCCATATTTGCAAGTGCGGCTGCCTTTTTGACAATCCCTAATGCTTTGATGAGTTCCTCATGAACATGGTAGCCAGTAATTGGAAAGTTCTCTACTGCACGTAATGTTTGAATTCCATAATACGCTTGAGTGTCTACTTCCTTTTCACCTAGAAAGTCTCGTTCGATACGAACTTGCTTGTCCTGTAGCTTCGTCATTTGAAAAGATCTCCTTTTACGCTGCTTTTGTTTGTTGTTTTAATTCCTCAATATACTTCTTCGATTTCTCTTGATCAAACACTTTTTCCCACTTAGACATGACAATGGCTGCAAGTGAGTTACCAAATACGTTAACAGTTGTACGAACCATGTCAAGGATACGGTCGATCCCAACGATGAAGGCAAGTCCTTCAAGTGGAAGTCCCATTGCTCCAAGTGTTGTGATGACAACAACGATCGATGCACCTGGTACACCAGCCATTCCTTTTGATGTGAGCATTAAGATTAATAGTAACGTAATTTGCTCATAGATGGAAAGAGGCATGCCGTACATTTGTGCAACAAATATGGCGGCAATGGATTGATAGATGGCACTTCCATCTAAGTTAAAGGTATAGCCTGTTGGGATAACGAACGACGTGATCGCTTTCGGGCATCCGAACTTCTCCATTTTATCCATTAATCTAGGCAATACAGCTTCTGAACTTGCTGTTGAGAATGCAAGAATGATTTCTTCTTTTAACACTCTAAATAGTGTAAAGACGCTTGTTCCAGCTAATTTTGCGATAATGCCAAGTACGACAATAACGAAGAATGCCATTGTGCCGTAAACGACAAGTACCAGTTTACCTAGCGGGAGAAGCGCTCCGACCCCGAATTTGATCACCGTCACACTGATGAGCGCGAATACACCAAATGGTGCAAACTTCATCACTTTATTGGTCACCCAGAACATCGCTTCGAGGATGCCCTCAAAAAATCCTAACACTGGTTTTCCTTTGTCTCCAACTGCTGCAATTCCTAATCCGAATAACACTGTAAAGAAGATTGTTGGTAATAGATCACCTTCTGCAATAGATTGGAACACGTTTGTTGGCACAAGATGCACAATCGTTTCAGAGAAACTAGCTTTTTCGGCAGAAGACTTAGATGTCTCTTCATATTTAGAGATATCGCCTTTCTCCATGTTACTCATATCAATTCCTGTACCAGGATGGAAAACGTTTGCTGCAAGCAGTCCAACTGCTAATGCAATCGTTGTCACAATTTCGAAGTAAAGAATCGTTTTCCCACCGAGTCTTCCGATGGTTTTCATATCGCCTACACCTGCAACGGCTACAATCAATGCAGCAATAACAATTGGAAGAACGATCATTTTAATTAAGTGGATGAATATATCGCCAATCGGCGTTAACACATTAATAACGGTTTCATTTTGATAAAATAGTGCTCCTACGACAACACCCAAAACAAGTGCGATGAGTATTTGAGAAGCTAACCCTAACTTTTTCATACGTGGACCCCCTTTTTTTGATAACGCTTTCTTTGTTGCCTAATCGCATCTTAACGATGAACCTACAAAAAACGACAAAAAGGAACAAAAAGAAGTGAATTTTTTATGAAAAATCTTTTAAAAGGTGGGTTTTTCCACAAAATTGTTAAAAAAAGACTTCGCTTTTGGCGAAGTCTCAGGTTGTTGAGAAAGAGCTAAAATGAACTTTATGTTAGCTCTTTGTGATAGAAATCCATTGAAGTCTAGAAAGGGCGAGCACCGAAGCGCAGGACTGACACCGAATGCGAGGACTTCGCTTCTGATGAAGTCTCATGTTGCATATGATCAGCTGGCGGCTCTTGAAGAGGAGAAAGTTCGACATAAACCGCATAGCCTATCAGTACAATGGCTACATAAATCACAGCACTCAACGTCCACACCCATTTGACATTCAGCTTCATTTTGCCACACCCTCTCTGACAGGTTTCAATCGCTGTAATCTTAGTGCGTTCAGCACAACCGATACAGAACTAAAGGCCATTGCCGCTCCTGCAAGCCATGGTGCCAGGAACCCAAATGCGGCGACTGGTATGCCAATACAATTGTAAGCAAGTGCCCAAAATAGATTCTGTTTAATGTTTCTCATCGTTTTTCTGCTAAATTCAAGTGCATCTGCAATGGCATGGAGATCTCCAGTCATGAGCGTAATATCTGCCGCTTCCATGGCAACATCTGTACCTGTTCCGACAGCCATCCCGATATTTGCTGTTGCAAGGGCAGGGGCATCATTGATGCCGTCTCCAACCATCGCCACTTTTTTTCCTTGTTTCTGAAGCGCTACAATATGAGCCGCTTTTTCCTCTGGAAGAACTTCAGCGATGACATGATCTATGCCTGCCTCACTCGCAATCGCTTCTGCTGTGCGTTTGTTATCTCCTGTCATCATCACGACGTGAATCCCTTGCTCTTTGAGACGAGCGACCGCTTGAGAAGAAGACGATTTGATTGTATCAGCAACGGCGACAATACCTGCTGGCTCGCCGTCAATGGCGATGAGCATCGCCGTTTTTCCTTGTTTTTCAAGCTCAGTCACAACTGCTTCTAGTGCTTCGCAGCTGATATGATGTTTCTTTAGGAGTTTCCGTGTGCCAATCAAAAGCTCATGTCCTGCAGCTCTTGCTTCAATTCCATGACCAGGATCTGCTTGAAAGGCTTCTACCTCGACCGCTTGGAGACCCCGGTTCTTCATGCCTTCTGTGATTGCTCTGGCAAGTGGATGCTCTGACTGCTGTTCTGCCGATCCTACTAACTGAAGCAGCGTATCTTCTGTCCAATTGGCAGTCGCAATCACATCTGTAAGACTCGGCTCCCCTTTTGTCACAGTCCCTGTTTTATCTAGCACTACTGTATCTAGTGATTGCGTTATCTCTAAATGCTCTCCGCCTTTAAACAGAATCCCTGATTCAGCTGCCCGGCCGCTGCCTGCCATAATAGAGGTCGGTGTAGCAAGACCAAGCGCACAAGGACATGCGATGACGATGACCGCTATAAAGGTTTCAAGGGCTGCTGTCACATTTCCTGGATCAACAAAGATATACCAAATCAGAAAAGTGAGCACAGCCACTCCTACAACAATGGGGACAAATATCCCTGAAATTTGATCTGCCATTCTTTGAATTGGTGCTTTTGAGCCTTGCGCTTGTTCGACGACTCGAATGATTTGTGAAAGAGCCGTTTCTTTTCCTACTTTTGTTGCTTTCACTTTCACAAATCCATTTTTATTGATGGTTGCCCCGATGACTGTATCTCCTGTGGTTTTATCAACTGGCAGACTTTCTCCTGTAATCATCGATTCGTCGATCGCTGTTGTTCCTTCGATGATTTCTCCGTCTACCGGGACTTTTTCACCTGGCTTGACGAACACAAGATCATTCACTTTCACTTCAGAAATAGGAACGGTCATTTCTTTCCCATCTCGCTCTATCACAGCTTCTTTCGCTTGTAAGCCCATCAGTTTTTGAATCGCTTCTGATGATCTCCCTTTCGCTCTTGCTTCCATTAACTTTCCGAGCACAATCAACGTAATCAGCACAGCACTCGTTTCATAATAAAGGGCCGCTTCATGTGTGCCTTGAACCGCTGACTGAATACTTTCATATAAACTATAGAAAAAAGCAGCCGATGTCCCTAGTGCCACAAGGACATCCATATTGGCACTTTTATTTTTCAACGCTTTATAAGCACCTACATAAAAAGGCCAGCCGACAATGAACTGGACGGGCGCTGCTAATGCGAGCTGAACCCATGGATTCATAAACGCTTCTGGCAGCCAAATAAACGATGTGAAAGAAAAATGACTGACCATTGCCCAAAGAAGAGGCAATGACAAAATCATCGAGAACAAAAAGCGTGCCGTTTGTTTCTCAATAGCTGCTTGGCGATGGTCTTTTTTCCCTTCCTCTGCATGCTCTTCGGCTGGTTCGATTAATGAATATCCAATGGATTTCACAGCCTCTTTTATGTCACTTGGAGATATTTTCCCTGGATGATATGTCACCTGAAGTGACTCAAGCGCAAAGTTCACTGATCCTTGATCAATACCATCCATCCGGTTGACTTTTTTCTCAATTCGGTTTGCACAAGCCGCACATGTCATTCCCTCTATATCAAATTCGGCTTGCTCCATCACCACATCATAGCCAAGAGATTGAATTTTTTGTTTTAGATCCTCTGCTGTGAGTTGTTCTGTTTCATACACAATGTGGGATGTTTCAAGCGCAAAATTCACACTGGCGTCGTCCACACCTTCCAACCTGTTCAAGCCCTTTTCAATGCGGCCTGCACAGGCGGCGCAAGTCATTCCCGTAATTTGAAAATCAATTTCTTTTTTCATTTATCTCACCTCTCCACATACTCCATGGGGGTATTGTTATTTTTAAAAAAATACGTGCTGTCTTATGCAGCACGTATGCTCATTTTATACGACATCATATCCCTGTTCTTCAATGACATCAGAGATCTGGTGTAACGTGATTTGATCTGGGTGAAAGGAAACCTCCACCTGACCCTTATCTAAATGGACTTTCACAGATTCAACACCTGCTAATTCTCCTACATTTCCTTCGACTGCTTTCACACAATGTCCGCAAGACATGCCTTGCACTTGTAGTGTTGCTTGTTCCACTTCTCATCGCCTCCATCAATCATTTTCTAATTTTACTATACCCTAGTAGGGTATAATTGTAAACATAAATGATCCGCTTTTTGCTACGATTTTGTCAGCTTCGTGAAGACATTCATTAACTCCTCAATGGCTTCATCCCCATTACCGCTCTTAATGGCATCCGCTACGCAGTGATGTGTATGCTTTTCCATTAATTGAAGACTCACTTTTTTTAAAGCTGCATTGACAGCAGAAATTTGATTCACGACATCTATGCAGTAACGATCGTTTTCAATCATTTGCTGAATCCCTCGCACTTGACCTTCCACTCGTTTTAAGCGATTGATTAATTGCTCTTTTTCCTTCTCAGCTCTAGGCGAAGCGATATGTCTTTCTTCATGTTCTGTCATCTGATCACCTTTTTTCTATCATACTTGTGTTACATTCAATTAAAGCATATCTTCACCTGAAAAGGCAAAGATATGCTGTGATCACCGTTTGCTTATCCTAGTTTGTTCGTTGTTCAATATCTTGCAAAAGGCTGACCGATTGCTGAAGCTGCTTCATGAGCCCTTGCTGATCCTCTAAAATAGCTGCAGCATCGAAGTTGTCCATTTTCAATTGCTGTAAATAGGCTTGAATCTCCTCTGACAGCACTTTATTTTTCTCTATGATTTGTGCATGCAGGTCTTCTGCTATTGATGGGGCTGTGAGTTCATTAAATTCTTGAATGTCTGCTTTCAATGATTCCAGTTGCTGCGTCAAATCTGCTCTTTTGGCAGCATCTTGTACAGCTTCTTCCGCAAGCTGTGGAAAATCCTCTGTGAATTGCTGAATATCTGTCACATACTCATTTGCCTCTGTGACATATGTCGTTGTATCGTTTACTTGGTCTAGCAGTCCTGAACATCCACTTAACAAAAACGTACCGGTAAATAGAAACGCCATCACATATTGTTTCAAGATCCATCATCCTTTCATCTGTATGTTGAAACCCCTCATTTGTCCAGCTTCCAACCACACAGATGCAAAAAGACCTTAAAAAAAGCCAGACCTTTGCCTCATGTGTGATAGGCAAAGGTCTGGCTAACATGTTCATGCCGGAATGGCCGAGAAACAACGGATGTTTCTGTAATGACGACCAAACCGTAAAAGCTACTCCCCTTTAGGAAACCGTTCAAATGTTATGTTTATCATATCTAAATGAAGGACAACAGTCAATGAGAAGCAGGCGGAAGATCCTGCTTTTGGTATAGCATATAGTCCGAACCAGTTGATGCATAAATCCGATTACGTCCTTGGCGTTTTGACATATACAAGGCTTGATCTGCCTCAAATAGAAGCGTTTCTAATATAGAGGGATCATTCGCTGTATGGGCGACGCCAAAGCTTGCTGTCACTCTTACTTTTTTCTCATCTGTCTGAAAGAAACTCACTTCAAATGAATGTCTCATCTGTTCCGCAATATGACATGCCTCTTCAAATGAATGATGCGGCAGACAAATGGCGAACTCTTCTCCACCATATCGGCCAAATAAATCATCCATCTTCAAATGCTGCTGACAAATGGACACAACATGACGCAACGCCTCGTCTCCAATATGATGTCCATGCGTATCATTGATTTGTTTAAAGAAATCAATATCAAATAGCAATATCGCAGTATCCTGCGCATCCTCTTCCAATAACATCTGCGTTCGTTCAATAAAGGAAGACCGATTGAAGATATTCGTCAAACCATCAATATATGCTCGGCGCTCCAGCTCTTCCTGCAATAGTCGCTGCTCCGTAACATCGCTGATCACAATTTGCCTGCCCTCGACTTCGCCTCTTCTATTAAAAAGAGAAGAAGCAGTGAGATGATAATAGAAGGGCTGCTCTTTTTCCCACATTAAATCGTACTGTGAATGGTCCTGCGGAGAACGCAGCCACTGTATAAACGCTGGCTCTTTGATGATCCCTGAGAATATATCATCGATTTTATAGCCGATTCCCTTTTTAGCGAGCACAGGAATGATCAATGCAGCCGCAGGGTTATAATCAATCAGTGTTCGGTATCGATCCAATAGAAGAACACCTTCTGACATATGTTCAAACACACGCTCCATGGCAATGGGAGAGAGCTTAAAGAGATGAAAAGACATAATCGCCCATAAGTAGAGTGCGTTGGTTAAAAACATCACCACTGGTACTGGGTCAATGTGAAAAGGCGTGACACCTAATAAATAGATAAAAGAGGTCGTGATCGGCAATAATATTCCAACGAGCAAGATCAGAACCTGTTTCAAATATTCTTTCTTCACACGTAAAAACCAAAGCAGCATAAAAATAGCGAGCATGGAACAGCCAAATGTATAGACCCCATGAATGATATACCAATAACCAATGGTAAAATCAGCTAATAAAAACCCGTCTACTGTATTCATCGTGATGCTTCGGTAAAAGAGTGAATGAAAAGAGTTGGTGAACACCAGAATGGTGGTTAAAATTGGAATCAACAAGAAGAGAAGCACGCGGCGCTTTGTTACATATTGATGGAAACCAGTAAACTGCAGCACAATCATTAGGCTGAACGGTGCAATAAACGGAAGACCTATGTATTGAAAACTAACCCAGAATGTAATTTCTTGAGGGGTGCGCGCCAATAATTCAAATGTATGTCCAAAAATATAAATCGCAGTTGCTCCAGACATATACATAAACAATTGACAGCCAATATACCGATGGCGATTTGCATGAGCAATGATTGATAATATTACGGACAGAATGCCAGAAACACTCATGATCACAATAAAATGTAAAACAATCGAATCCATGTAAACGCCCCAATTTCAGTTATTTAGAACTAGTCTAATCTTACTATATATGAGGACGTCTCAAATGGGAAGATGTGATTTTGAATTGGTTGGCGGTTTTTTGGAAAGCGTTCGTCATTTTACTAGTCGTGGCGCCCCATCTATTCATTACTTCTTACTTAATTTAAGGATAAAGCATATTGTTGCAAGTGAAATATCTGTACAATGTGGAGATGAATGAAAAGGAGGCTTGAAAGGAAATGACTTTTTTGATCATCATGGCAGGTTTGTTTATGCTGATTCTTTTAGAGAAGCCATTTCAGAAGAAACGATCTGAGCTGTTATTTTTAATGAGTTATTTGCTGCTGATTGCGGTTTATGTGATTCAGACAACATTTGTGGAGATCATGTCGGATGGACTTTTGATGATGATGGCGTTGATTGTGGTTTGTCCTTTGTTTGTTCGAATGATCCAGTCTTTTCAGAGGAACGCTTGACTTAGTAATAGAAAAAACCTCTACTTGCCCCATCGCAAGTAGAGGTTTAACTTTAATGATTACGAGTAAATACTTCCTTCACCACTCGTTCACTTGCTTTTCCATCTTCTAGTGAACAGAACCTTTCATGGAATACATCGTATTTTTCCTTGTAAGCATCTTTTACGCTTTCAATGTTCTGAATGCTATGAAGCACTTCTTCAGACGTATACAATAACGGACCTGGCAGATCTTTTTCGACATCAATATAAAAACCTCTCAGCACATCTTTGTATTTATCAATATCATACGTAAAGAAAAGAATCGGCTGCCGTAGGTTTGCAAAATCAAAGAATACAGACGAGTAATCCGTGATAAGGATATCACTTGAAATATATAAATCATTGATATCATTATATTTAGAATAGTCAAAGGCAAACCCTTCAAATCCTGTTAAATCAATATTATCCGAAATGAAATAATGCATTCGTAAAATGATGACATATTCTTCGCCTAACTTTTCTTTTAAAAAATTTAAATCTAAAGTGAGATTAAATTTGTATTGCCCTGCTTTATGAAATTCATCATCTCTCCATGTTGGAGCATATAAAATGACTTTTTTATCAGCAGGTATACCAAGCTTCGATTTAATCTTCACTTTATCTGCATCTGTAAAGTTTTTCAGAATATCATTTCTTGGATAGCCATATGTTAATATTTTTTCTTTCGGATACATAAATGCACTTTCGAAGATTTTTTCAGAATATGGGTTTGCTGCAATTAGGTAATCCCATTTTCGAGATTGTAAATAAAATTCTTTTTTGTAATCTGGATTTGCAGATACTACATTATCCATATCAAATACTAATTTCTTAAGTGGTGTACCATGCCATGTAGATAAGATAATTTGTTCATCTTTTTTATAAAGTGACTTGGGCTGTCTCATGTTTAAAACAAAATATTTTGCCACTGTGACATAGTAAAAATAACTCCAGCTAAATCGCTTAATTACTTTAACGTTCTTGTGCTGAAATTCTTCTTCATTTGCCACCATTTCTTTATCATTCAGAATCCAAACATGCTTCCATTGATTTGGCTCATGCTCAAGAAGATATTTAAATATCGCCTTAGGGCTATCCGAATAGTTTCTTCCTAAAAAGCTTTCATAGACAATGGTGTTAGGTTTAATAGGCAATCTTGAGAAGAACAATTGTTGAACGATTCTTTGTCTCGCTCTCTTCTTTTTCGGTTTTATGCCCTGATACAGATTATAATAGAGAACTCTCTTTTTACTCAGACGATATGCCTTATGATAATTCCCGACCTTAATTGCATTAATTTCTTTTGAATGTCTTCTCTTCAGTTTGATTGGATTTGACTCTGCATTCAAAATGGTCTGACAGGACTGATAAATAGGCGTTAAACGTTGAATGCCCTCTTTAAACACTGGGCTTTTTACAACCTTATATAAATATTGGCTGATCGCTTCAAGCTTCACTTGTTTCACTAAAGCAAAATCGTCACATTGTTCGATTGATTTGCTTAATGTTCGGAACATTTCTTCAAATCGATGATCCTGTTCTTCCTGGGAAAGTGAAGGGAAATTGATAGGATCGTTATGGATCAGCTTATAGTATAGACAAATTGATGTTTCCAAAATAGAGAATGCATCTTGATAAATTTTCATTAAGAACGGAATATCACTATACAATGGTGCGCTTTCATCAAACTGTATTTGATTGTTCAACAAATATTTCTTTTGAACAACGAACCCATGTGATTTTAATTGATAAGAAATCTTCTTAAAGAACTTTTCTTTTGCAATTTCATGATAATGAGCTGATACAACATTCTCCTCAAAAAGCATCTGCATGACTTCGTTTTCATTTGCATCAACATTTAATTTTTTCAAAACATGACTTAAGTTATCCAACGTATCATGCTGATACAAAGCCTGCTTCTTTTCCTTTAATGTTGTGTTTCTGTCTACAATTGTCTTTTTCACTTTCAGCTTAAAAACATTCAATTGTTCTTGATCAATGATTTGCTTTGCATATATCAGCGCATTGGGATGTAAGAAATCATCAGCATCTAAAAATAAGATGTACTCTCCTTGAGCTTCTTCTATGCCTTTATTTCTACTAATGCCTGCATTTGTATGAGGTCCCATATTGATTGTTCTATAATTAAAAGTATAAGGCGCTAAAATTTCTTCTAGGTGTTGACTATCTTGATGGACCAAAAGTACTTCGAAATCTTTAAAAATTTGATCATCTAAACTTTTCATGCAGTTATCAGTATACTTTTTATTGGTATCCTTATAAGGAATAACAATAGTAAATAACATAAGATCCCTCTTCCAAATTTTATATAAACAACAATGTTTGATCTTTTCATCACTTAATATGATTTAAAAAACAATAAATATTATAACAAAAACGTGTTTTTATTCAAAAAAAAGATTCGTCTAAAAAGACGACTCACTAGAAATTCGTTTATCCAAAATGTTTTCATCTATACTTCTATGATACAACAATTTATCATACTTAACATAAAAAAACCACTGTTCTAGCCGACTTGAAATAAAAATAATAAGAACGTATTTTGTCTGTATGATAACATCCAGTTTTGTTTAAAATTCAGATTGTTTAAGTTTCTAATAGCAAAGAAAAATGACGCTGTGATAGCGTCATTTCATATAACCATTCATTTTTTAAAGATGCCAGACCCGCACCAAGGGCTTTCAAACCCTTGATACGACTACATTCTAAAAGTTTTGATGGAGACGGTGGGAGTCGAACCCACGTCCAGAGACATCGATTACTTAAGCGTCTACGAGCGTAGTCAACATATTTACGTGTTCACTCATCCTCATGCCTGCTGACGGGCGCTTGGAGAGCTAGTCTGATGGAACTCTTCTTACGTCCTCAGACGAAAACGTAAGCGTAGCCTACTTCATTGGGCTCCTCACAGACACATAGGCGATGTCAGGAAGAGCTCGCTGCGCTTATTAGGCAGCTAGTGCTAAGTTTTGGTTAAAACTTTTAGTTTTGCCAGTTACATTTAGGTGCGTGTTAACGAGATCGCCTCTCGGCTCGCAACCTAAGCTCGAACCATCCCTGTCGAATCCGTAACGTCCCCTTGTAAAAGGGATATACGGGATGGAAACGTTCTTTAGCTTAACTGCTTCCGTATATGACTATTATAACAATCTCATCGCTCGAAACAACTGGTGGTTTCTGTAAAAAACGACGATGATTGTTTACTGCATAACATATTGTAGCATAATGCTTCCGCTCTCAGCAAGCCATCTGCATGCGTCTAGAATTGCTTTTGCCGGTCACGGAAAGCACGCTCGATTTCACGTTTCGCATCTTTTTTCTTCAGATCTTCACGTTTATCATATTTCTTCTTCCCTTTACCGACTCCAATTAGCACTTTGGCAAAGCCATTTTTCAAATAGAGTTTAATGGGAACAAGTGAGTAGCCCTCTTCCTTTGTCGCACCAATCAATTTACTGATTTGTTTGCGGTGAAGTAGCAGCTTTCTCGTTCTGAGCGGATCATGGTTATAACGGTTCCCCTGCTCGTATGGGCTCACGTGCATATTGTGAAGAAACACTTCTCCCCGTTCGATTTTGGCAAAGGAATCTTTTAAATTCACTTTTCCTGCTCGAATGGATTTGATTTCAGTTCCTTGTAATACAAGGCCGGCTTCGTATGTTTCTTCTATAAAATAATCATGATTTGCTTTTTTGTTTTGGGAAACAACCTTTCCCTCTCCCTTTGGCATTGGCGTACACCCTCCTTTTGACACAGACACGGTCCAAATCGTACGGATTATTTTATCAAACAATCCAGCTTTCGACAATGCTGCTGCCACGTGGTCAAAAAGCAAATAGAGCATGGTGCCCTATTTGCTTTTTGTCACGTTACTTTTTCTTTTTGCGCTTTTGTTTCGGTGCGTTATCAAAAACGCGTTTTTTCTTTTTCTTCTTTTTACGACCTGTGAACCAGTCGCCGCCTTTATCCTCTTTGCCTTTTTCCCCAGAGGCCTTTTGACCTCCGCGTCCTTTTTTGGCTGGTGGATCTGTCCGTTTTTTGAACTTGAAGTCTTTTGGTGATTTACGGCGAGTGCCTTTCATCCCGACGATTTCAAAATCAATGGAATGCTCATCTTTATTCACACTCACCACTTTGACAGTAATTTCGTCACCGATGCGATATACATTCCCTGTCCGCTCACCGATCATGGCAAAGTGCTGTTCATCAAAACGATAGTAATCGTCTGTCATGTAGCTCACATGGACAAGACCTTCTATCGTATTCGGCAGTTCAACGAATAGTCCGAAATTCGTGACGGAACTAATCATACCATCAAACTCTTCACCGATTTTATCAAGCATATACTCTGCCTTTTTCAGGTCATCTGTTTCGCGCTCAGCATCAACAGAGCGGCGCTCCATTGTAGATGCATGATCTGCGATTTCTGGCAGCAATTGACCCCATTTTTCAAGGGTCGCTTCGTCTGTCTTTTTCTCTATTAAATAGGTTCTGATCAGCCTATGCACGATTAAGTCAGGGTAACGGCGGATCGGTGATGTGAAGTGTGTATAGAATTCCGTTGATAATCCAAAATGTCCAATGCTTTCTGGATCATACTTCGCCTGTTTCATTGAGCGAAGCATCACAGTTTGAATCACGACTTCTTCCGGCTGATCACGGACGGCATCAAGTACACTTTGAAGAGCACGCGGGTGAATATTCGTTGACGTTCCTTTGACTATGTAGCCAAATGTCGTCACGAACTCTAAAAAGCGCTGAAGCTTCTCAGGATTTGGTTCTTCGTGAATTCGGTAAATGAACGGAACATTCATCCAGTGGAAATGCTCGGCAACTGTTTCGTTTGCCACCAGCATGAATTCTTCAATTAGTTTTTCGGCAACAGAACGCTCACGAATGACTACGTCTTTTGCTGCGCCTTCATCATCTACAAGCACTTTTGCTTCCTTGAAGTCAAAGTCGACTGCTCCACGCTCCATTCGCTTGTCACGCAGAATTTCTGCAAGCTTCTCCATCTCTTGGAACATTGGTACTAACGGCTCGTATTTGTCTAAAAGCTCTTCATCTTGGTCAACTAAAATCTTATTCACATCGGAATAGGTCATTCTTTCCGTCGTTTTGATCACACTTTGGAAAATTTCGTGTTTGACGACTTTCCCACTTCGATCAATGATCATTTCACAAGAGAGTGTGAGACGATCAACCTTCGGATTCAATGAGCAAATGCCATTTGACAGGCGATGAGGAATCATTGGAATAACGCGGTCTACAAGATACACACTCGTTCCGCGCTCATAGGCTTCCTGATCAATTGGAGAGTTTTCCGTTACATAATGAGAGACATCCGCAATATGCACACCTAGTTTGTATTTACCATCATCCAGCTTTTGCACAGTAACCGCATCGTCCAAGTCCTTTGCATCTGCACCATCAATGGTCACAATCGTTTCGTTGCGCAGATCACGCCTGCCCTCTAAGTCTTTTTCATCGATCGTTTCAGGTGTGTCTACTGCCTGCTGGAGCGCTTCTTCCGGAAACTCACCTGGCAGCCCGTGTTTATGAATAATTGACAAAATATCGATGCCAGGGTCATTCTTGTGACCAAGGATTTCAGTCACTTCACCTTCTGCGCTCATTCTACCTTCTGGATAGCTTGTCAGCGTGACAACGACTTTATGACCTTCAACCGCTCCGTTTTTAGCGGATTTCGGAATGAAGATATCGTTTGTGATTTTTTTATCATCAGGAATGACAAAACCAAAGCTTTTCGTTTCTGTATAAGTACCGACAACCGTCTGAGTATTACGTTCCAGAATACGGATGACCGTTCCTTCTTTTTTGGTGCCATTTGATTTGTGGCTGACACGAACCATGACGGTGTCGCCATTCATTGCTGTGCCTAGCTCATTTGGCGGAATGAAAATATCATCCTGTCCAAACTCTTCTGGTGTCACAAATGCAAATCCTTTTGCATGCGCAGACAGCTTTCCTTTTACCAAGTTCATTTTTTCCGGTACACCATAGCGGTCGCTGCGGGTACGGACGATAAGCCCCTGATCCTCTAATATCACAAGTGCTTTGACGAGCTCTTTATAATCATCTGGATTGGTAATTTCCATCATGACTTCTAATTCCTGTACCGTTAATGGTTTGTACGCCTCTTCTTGCATAAACGCAAGTAATTCATCCATAAATTCTTCTTTTTGCACACTCTAACCCCCTATATATTTAAATTGACCAATCGAGTGATTCTAAGAATGCATATACATCCTGATGAACCTTCTCCCGCTCTTTATCAAGCGTGATAACATGGCCCGATTCTTCATACCACTTTAAATGTTTTTCATCTGTCTCTACTTCGTTATAAATAATGTTTGCACTGTCTGTATTAATCATATGATCATGACGTGCCTGAACAACAAAAGTAGGTGAATAAATCATGTCAACATTGTTTCTGACATCTGCAATGAGTTCTTGAAGAGCCTTGAGTGTACCCATTGGTGTTTTCTTGAACTCTTCCATCTCTTGCTCAATTTGATCCTCTGACTTACCCTCGAATTTTTTATAGTTACGGGCATAATCTAGTACACCCTGGTACATGACTTCTTCACTTTTTATGTACATAGGTGCACACATAGGTACAATTCCCTTTACAGGTACAGTGTAACCTAATTTCAATGAAAAAACTCCTCCGAGGGATAGTCCGCAGACCGCAATTTCCTCATAACCTTCGTCTTTTAAAAATTGATAGCCTTCTTCTACATCTTTCCACCAATCTGTAGGACCTGTATGAACAAGCTCCTCTGGCGGCACACCGTGTCCTTTGTATTGAGGTGCATGGCATGTATAGCCTCTTTCATTTAAATAGCGTCCAAGCATACGAACATCGGCTGTATTCCCAGTAAAACCGTGAAGAAGAAGCACCGCCTTTTCTCCACCTTTAAACGTAAATGGTTTTGGTGTAACAACTTTCATGATGTGACTTCCTTTCCTTCTGATATGGTTTATATTTTCCACTTGTATGTATGAAACAAACACAAAAGAGTGCTGATAATAAAAAAAGGTCTGAAAAAAGATCAGACCTTCTGTTACTCGCGCCTACACGCCTAAATATGCCAATGCAAGTGTTAAGATGAAGAAAAGCACTGACAAAATGACAGTTAATCGGTGAAGAATCAAGTCAAGACCTCTCGCTTTTTGCTTACCGAAAAGCTGCTCGGCTCCACCTGAAATAGCGCCTGACAGTCCTGCACTTTTACTTGATTGTAATAATACAACGATGATAAGTGCGATACTGACAATTACGAGTAATGTGATAACAAATGCGTGCATGAAAACACCTCCAGACAAACTGGTACACATAACTTTATTTTACATGAAAACAAGGTGCATGTCACGAAACATCAAAATAAAGATTTCCTATATATTGTCGACTTTATATGTCATTTTGATTCAATTTCGCTCCAATGGATTGTATGCAGCATTTTTTATATGCAATTTTTGAGGTTAAAAAGCGTTTTTAGCGAGTTGCTTCTTCTTTTAAGAGCTGTTTTAATTCTACTAACAACCGTTCAGCTCCTTCAGGACTCAGCACGACGTTACCATTTCCATAGCTTTTGTTGTATTTCGTTATTTGGCCAGTTAATAAGCAGCTCTTATCTGCATCATATTTTTTCAGCATAATGGTTTGATCTTCGATGAAAATTTCTAACAGCTGCTCTTCTTTTATATTGAGTACCTTCCGCATTTCTGAAGGCAGAACAATTCTGCCAAGCGAATCGATGTGTCTTACCATTCCAGTTCTTTTCAATGAAGCCGCCTCCTTAATGATCATACAATGATTTCATTCATTGACTTTTGTCAACATCTTCATAGTAAAATAAATCTTCAAATTTTTTATCAAAGTAATGAATCATTTTACCAATGACAAGCTGTCCTGGCTTCCGGTGACCATTCAATACCCTGCTGAGTGTGGCAGGAGAGATGCCAATTTCATCTGCGAGCTGATTTAAAGACATATCGTTTTCGATCATATACTGCATCACAAAAGCCCGCCTTATCTGAATCTTTTCGACCATCATTACAACCTCCTATAGGATCAATATGTACAACATGTAGGACTCTCACATCTCCCGGATTCATTAACTTATGTCAACACTTTTACGCCCTTTCTATTTCCTTTGGTCAATGATCATACTAAAATAAGTCATATACTGAAATGTGAGGTTCGATGACATGAATCACTTTGGTGAACAATTACGCATTTTAAGAGAGAATAGAAAGATGTCTGTCAATCAACTCGCCATGTATTCAGGCGTAAGCGCTGCCGGTATTTCTCGGATTGAGAATGGAAAGCGTGGTGTGCCAAAGCCTTTAACCATAAAAAAATTAGCACGCGCTTTGAAGGTGCCTTATGAGGATTTAATGCTGCTTGCCGGTTATATTGAACAGGAAAAAGTGCATGAAATGAAACCGAAATATGAATCCATATTAAAAATCTATCAAACGGCGCTTCAAAAGGATGTAGAACATCTCCCTATTTTCGATGGAGACCAATGGGAAACACTCACCGCACAAGACATCAGCCAGCTGAATCAATACTTTCTCACGCTCATTAACCAAAAAAAGGCGAACAAATAGCGGGGCATAAACTTAAGATACATCCACCATTAACTAATGTCAATATTTTCATGGTACACTTATTGCCAATAGTCAACAAATCGAGTACACTAGAGATAACTAATCTTTAACCATGTGAGGTTTTGAGTTGATGAACTTCGGTGCATATTTAAGAGCATTACGTGAGAAAAGGAAACTATCGGTGAACCAATTAGCGATGTATTCAGAGGTCAGCGCTGCTGGTATTTCTCGGATTGAAAACGGGAAACGCGGCATTCCGAAACCTCCTACAATTAAAAAACTAGCAGGTGCATTAAAAGTACCTTATGAGGACATGATGCAGGCTGCAGGGTATATTGAAGAAGCATCTTCTGCCTATGTCATAAAGGAAGAAGAAACGGCTTTTACCCAAATAAAAGAAGCAGCAGAGCAATATGAACTGGATGATCTTGAAATATTTAATGGGGACATATGGTCCACCCTTTCTAAACATGAAATAGAGGATTTAAATCGCTATTTGTTATTTTTACTAAACAGCCGTTCGTCATCGTAAAATGTTTTGATCATTGACAAGCTTTTTGCGCCGATTTTTGACAGAATTACGGTATAATGGGTTCAGATTGGAGTGAAGAAAGATGAATCAATCTGATATGTGCCCGCGGTTTGAAAAAGCAGTTGAGTTATTAAGTAAACGCTGGGTGGCACTGATTGTTTTTCAGCTTCTCTCAGGTTCACAGCGCTTTAGTGAAATCGAAGCAGCTCTGACCAATTTAAGCGGAAGGGTTTTATCTGAGAGATTAAAAGAGCTGGAAGCAGCAGGCATTGTAAAACGGGAGGTTTTTGCTGAAACACCCGTGCGTATTGAGTATTCATTAACTGATATGGGGCGCTCACTTGCACCCGTTTTTGAGGAAATTGCGAAGTGGTCCTCTGAATGGATCACACTTGAATCATAAGTGTCTCCTGATGTGAGCCGCCTAATCATGATAAAAAAACCTCCCCTACAGATGTAGCGGAGGTTTTGTCTTTTCAAGCATTTATGCGGACGTCATGTTTTTTTCAGCTAATGCCTTGCTTTCTTTTTTCTTGTTGGTTGGGCTTAAATAGCGTTCAAGCCAGCCCATGACAAGGTCGGCAATAATGGCCATGAGCGCAGTTGGAATAGCACCTGCTAAAATAATGGCTGTTCCGTTTGTCGCGTTTGATCCTCTGATGATAATATCACCAAGTCCTCCAGCACCAACAAATGTCCCAATCGCTGTAATACCGATTGCGATCACAAGTGCGGTTCTTAAACCAGCCATAATGACAGATAAAGCAAGCGGTAATTCAACCATTCTCAGCACTTGCCATTTCGTCATGCCCATCGCTTTCCCCGATTCTAAATAGGCATGCTCAATGCTGACAATACCTGTGTACGTGTTACGGATAATTGGCAGAAGCGAATATAAAAAGAGTGATAAGATGACTGTATTTGCACCAAGTCCTAATACAAGCATCAACACAGAAAGCATCGCTAACGCTGGAATGGTTTGAATGACATTGGTTATCGCGAACACCCAATTGCTCAGTTTGCGGTAATGCGCCACAAAGATGCCGACTGGTATTCCGACAATTGCCGCAAACAATACCCCATACGCTGACATGAGGAAATGCCGGTAAAATTCTTCTAACACATATGAACCGTTCTGTTGATAATACGCCCATAATTGCTGTAGTGTGTCCATCAGCTCTGACACCTCCCAATCTTACTCAAAGTAATTGTGTTTCTTTAGAAAATCTCTCGCAACAGTCGCTGGTTCTTTTAGTTCTCCATCGACTTGATAATTGAGCTCTTGCATTTGTTCGGTATCGATTTTTCCAATCAACCTGTTGATCACCTTGTCCAGTCCTGGATTTTCTTTTAATACCTTCTCAGGGACAACTGGTGATGCATCGTATGGTGGGAAGAATCGTTTATCATCTTTTAAGATTTTGAGATTATACGCTTTGATCCGGCCATCTGTTGAATAGGCAAGCACAATATCCATTTTTTCATTTTTCAATGCGTCATAGACTAGACCGATCTGCATCGGAAAAGTGCTTCCAAATTCAATTCCGTATGTTTTCACAAACCCTTCGTAACCGTCACCTTTCTTTTTCAGCCAAATATTATCCACACCGAAGCGATAATTTTTGGCATTCTTTTTTAAATCAGAGACTGTTTCTAGGTTGTTTTCCTTCGCCATCTTCTGCGTCACAGCAAAGGCATACGTATTATCAAACCCATAGGAATCAAACCATTTGTAATCATAGCGTTTTTTGAATTCTTTCTGGACGATTTCCATTGCACGCTTTGGATCTTTTTCTGCATCCATTCCTAGCGTACTTGTTAAATCCGTGCCTGTATATCGTGTTGCTGAAATGTCGACATCACCGTTTTCCATTGCTTTCTGCTGGACCGTATTTGAGCCTAAATTCTTCACAATGGTTGTCTTTTTATCTGTGTAATGCTCAATGATGTCTCCCACCATATAGGCCATAATTTCTGATTCTGTAAAGTTTTGTGCACCGATTCGCAGCGTGCTCCCTGAAGAGCCGGCTAGTCCAGGAAGTGAACAGCCACTTATGAATAGCAAGCATCCGGCAAGCAGTGCACTGATCCATTTTGTTTTTCGATTCTTCACATGAGCCAACTCCTTATGAAACTTCCTTCAAACCTTTTAAGCCTTCTGGTGTTACTTTTTTCTCAAGCTTCATCAATATAAGGTCAATAATGACGGCTAAAATAGTGACAGGGATTGCACCCGCAATAATGTATTCCGGCTGGTAAAGCTGAAGCCCAATTAAAATGTAGTCACCAAGACCGCCTCCACCGATAAAAGCAGCAAGTGTTGTCCACCCAATTAAATAAATCGTTGAGGTTCTGACACCTGCCATAATGACCGGAACAGCAAGCGGCAGTTCCACAAGACGAATTTGTTCCCATGTCGTCATGCCAATCCCTTTACCAGATTCAAGCAAGTTTTTGTTCACACCTTGAACACCGGCATACGTATTTCTTAAAATAGGCAAAACGGAATAGAAAAATAGCGCAACGATCGCAGGTATTTTTCCAACTCCCAAAATAGGAATAAAAAATGCAAGAATCGCTAAACTAGGGAGTGTTTGAAAGATATTCACGATGCCGATGACAAAACCGGCGCCTCTTTTCATTCGTGTAAGAATGACGCCTAAAGGAACGGCCACGATAATGCCTAACACAACGGCAATTAAAGAAATGTATAAATGCTCCCACATTTTTGTGAGGAGTTCCCCACCATTTTTCTCAAGAAAATCGATGATTTGATCCATGTGTACACCTCCCTTAGTTCATTTCAGTGACAGCCTCCGGGGTATCTTCTCCCCAAATAGAGTCATATACGACATCTACAAGACTTGCACGTGTGACGATGCCTTTTAAGTGCCCTTTTGCATCGACAACCGGTACATATTTAATGCCGCGTATTAAGATCTTTCGGACAGTATCTCTAAGAAGTGCACCTTCTTGTACTGTATAAAATTCTGTATTTAAAATATCGCCAACGAAGGCTGCTTTTCTGCGGTTTGCATCGATGGTTTCAATGTCGATATAGCCTTTCAGCACATGATTTTCATCAACGACAAGCAGGGAATCAACCCGCTTTTCTCTCATAATAAAGATGGCATCTGTCAATGTTTTTTCGACGGTAATGGTGACTGGGGACGTGTTCATCATTTGTTCCACACGTTCCATATTCGGGTTTGACTGAAGTAGACGTTCTTTCCCGATGAATTCTTCTACGAATTCGTTCGCAGGGTTACGTAAAATGTCATCTGGGGTGCCCACTTGGACAATCTCTCCATCTTTTAAAATGACAATGCGGTCTGCAAGTTTAATCGCTTCATCCATGTCATGTGTGACAAATACGATTGTTTTATTTAACGTTTTTTGCAGTTTCTTAAATTCTTCCTGCAATGAATCTCTTGTAATTGGGTCAAGTGCTCCAAATGGTTCATCCATCAGGATTAAAGGGGGTTCTGCTGCGAGTGCGCGAAGAACGCCGATACGCTGCTGCTGTCCTCCACTGAGTTCATGAGGGTAACGCTCTAAGTATTCCGGCCCCATGTCGACGAGTTTGAGCAATTCACGCGCTCGTTCTTTTCGTTTTTCTTCCGGCCACTTCAGCAGCTTCGGCACAAGGGAAATGTTTTGTGCGATGGTCATATGAGGGAAAAGTCCAATTTGCTGAATCACATAACCAATTTCTCTTCTTAATTGGACTGGATCTTTTTTCATAATGTTTTCTCCCTCGATCAATATGTTTCCTGAGGAAGGTTCAATCAGTCGGTTAATCATCTTCATGGTTGTCGTTTTTCCACAGCCACTCGGTCCAATAAAACAAATAAATTCTCCTTTTGCTATTTCTAAATCAATATTTTTGACAGCTTTTTTTCCGCCTTTATACGTCTTAGATACATTCTCTAGTTTCAGCAAATGAGACACCTCCAATTAGTCGGATATATATTTTCAGAAAATTTACACCTTATTTATTATAGTGCAAACTTTATAAAATAAAAAGTTTACAATGTGTTTGTATTGCATAAGATTTATTTAAAATTTTCAGTTAACGGTCTGATATGTACCAATCCCTCCTTTTTCCTCCAACTTACGAGCAAATACTCAATATTTATTGTTTTCATCAACAAACAGGTATATGATATATTGTGTTACAAATTGTCAGTCGTGAAGGGATGAAGCGGGGAATGGACAAGCAAGCGTTAGGCGCCATTCAAAAAGCACAGGATCATTATATTGAAAAAGCTGCCGAGAACATGAATGCCTTTGGTCTTTCTGCCACAGTGGGTAGAGTGCTTGGTATCATTCATATGAACCGTAAACCAATGACGCTCGGTGAGCTCTCAGAGGCGACCGGCATGAGCAAAACAAGAATGAGTCAAGTCGTTCGAGAAATGCTTGATTTGAATATTGCTGAAAAGGTTTATGAAAAAGGAATACGCAAAGATTTATATGACGTTGAGCAAGATCAATATCAAACCTTTATTTCATTGTTTGCAGCCAATTGGTCACGTGTTGTCAGCAAAAATCGCAAGGCACATAAGAAGACATGCAAGGAATTGCTGGAGCTGCTTGAACAAGATGACCTGCCAGAAGAAACAGTAGATAAAATCAATCTTCTTCTTTCAGAAATCAAGGAAAGTCTCGATTATTATGACTGGATTAGCCGTTTAATTGAGTTCTTTGAAAGTGAAGAAGTATTTCAACATGTGCCAAAACCTTAAAAAAAGCTGTTTTATTTTACAATTTTGTAGAAAAAAACAGCTTTTTTATATACACTTATGACATCAGCATTGGGAACATCCCTTTGATCCCTGCGCCAATCATCTCTACTGCCACAACAGCTAAAATCAATCCCATTAATCGTGTCACGACATTCATCTCTGTTTTCCCCATTTTTCGCATAATGAAACTCGAATAATGAAATGCATAATAGGTCATGGCAAGTACGACCACAATGCCAATAAGAATCGCAAGCAGATGAAGCGTTACTTGGTGGCTTCCTGGGGTTAAGCTCATGACGGTTGCAATTGTACCAGGTCCGGCAATGATCGGAATGGCGAGTGGGGTCACCGAAACATCAGCCTTCTCTTTGCTCTCTGCCTTTTCATCCGAATGAGGGTTTTGAACATGTGATTCTTTTGCATTTAGCAAATTGTAAGCGATACCAAAAATAAAAATACCTCCGGCGATACGGAGTGCATGGATATCAATGCCAAACAATTTGAAAATGAGCCTGCCTGCCAAAAGAAAGGCAATCAAAATCATAAAAGACACAACAATCGCTTTTTTGGCCGTCTGGGATCGTTCTTTTTCTGAGTAGCCTTCTGTTAAAGTGATGAAAAGAGGCACGTTTCCAATGGGATTTGAGACAGCAAATAGTGACACAATGACATGAATCATAAAGGAAATCAACAGACACCCTCCTTTTTTCATAGTGTCTGCTAATCTGATGCGAATATTCCCTTGTTCTGTTAAAACCTGGTTTGTTTTAACCGATGATAATAGAGGTTTAACGAAAGGGGAATAGAACATGAAAAAAAACATCACGATCATTGTCTTGTCTGTGATCATCCTAGGTGCAACTGGCTGGATTGTGTGGCAGCAGCAGTCGCTCACCGCATCAGAGAATAAACACCAGCAAGAAATGAGAAAGAATAATGAGCACCTGACACAATTAAAGTCAGAAGGAACGGATATGAAAGATGAAATGGATGGTCAAAAAAAGGAATTGTCCACCGTCACAAACAAGCTGAAGAAAGAAAAGAAGGCGCATCAAAAAGAAATCAAACAACGTAAAGCACTTGAATTGAAAATAGACCAGCTTCAAAAAGAACTGGCATCAGCGAAAGCAACGGCTCAAGCGAATAAGCAGGCAGCACAAACGACTAGGAAAGCAACTGTCAAAAAGGACCCAAATGTCACCCATCATCCTCCTTCTCAATGGGTGCAGGATCAATATGATTGGGGTGTTAAACAAGGGTATATCAAAGAATAGAGAGGATGAAATGATTTGATACAGATTCGGCCATTGTCTCATGATCAATCTGTTCCTATGGATCTTTTACTATTAGCTGACCCTTCAACTGAAAAAGTCCTTGCCTATGTACAATCTGGTTCTTGTTATGTTGCTTTTCATAAACAGGACATGATTGGTGTGTATGTTCTGACGCCTCTGTCTCAGCAGACAGTGGAAATCATGAATGTCGCCGTGAAGGAGTCATGGCAAGGTAGAGGAATTGGGAAGCAGCTGATCCGCCATGCTATTTCAGAAGCCCAGGCAGCTGGCTTTCATACAATTGAAATTGGCACAGGCAACTCTAGTATTCAGCAGCTCGCCCTGTATCAAAAATGCGGTTTTCGCATGGCGTCTATCGATCACGATTTCTTTCTGAAGCACTATGATGAACCGATTTATGAGAACGGTATTCAATGTATGGATATGGTGCGGTTGTCACTCGTTCTTCAAGCAGACTGACTTCATTCAGCCTGCTTTTTTTATGTTCTGCTCTTTTTCACTGCATGAATCACATATTGAATCAAGAAGTAGAGAGCGGCACCCGCTAAAAAACAGACCACGCACCCAAAGAGCGTTGCCTCTGAGCTGAATTGATACTGTTCAATTTTCATGATATAAAATGGCATACCAAAGAGAGTTGGACTTGATTCAACATGATGAACCTCTAGCAGCATTAAAAATACTGGCGTCATAAACACAGCAAACACATAAAGCATCGCAAGCGTTAAGCCGCTAGAAAACGAATGAAATACTTTAACCATTTAGTTCTCTCCTTTCATCTCTTTTAAACTGGTGATGATATTTTTCCCGTCTGGGCAAGCTGGATGCAGCATCACTGTATTTAATAAAGAAAAAAGCAGCAATGGATGCGTCAATGGATGCCCCCACATGAAGAAAAGCACACCCGAGCAGATCACTGGAAACACAGGACCTGCAAGTGCCACCATCACATTAAAACCCGGCCGTGAAAATTTCTCATGGACAATCGACACGTGCTTCCAATCGATCATCACCACAAAATCAAAGATGGGTTTTTTTTCGATTTTGTTGCACACCATCACCATCAGGATATGACCGAGTTCATGAATGAGTACAACTGCTATTAAGCAAAATAAAAGCGTCATCATCGCACAATCGGCCTCTTTAGCATGGCAGCATATATGAAGATGAAGAATGCGGCTGAACAAGCCATATAGGCAGTTGAGAGCAGCTGGATATTTGCTGAAAGCCACTGGACTAAAAGCATATCCAACATACTGAACACAGCAATCATCATCACGATCACAAACAGTTTATTAAATTCACTAATCTTCACGACAAACCCGACACATGCCGCCATGACAGTGATCAATAAAATGGACAAATTCGCCAAACCGTGCCCTTCACTTTCGACCCCTATCATGAAATAAGCAAGCCCGATATAGACAAAATAAATCAATACATTCATTGTGTAATAAAATAAAATTCTTGATAATAAATAGGCACCCTTTGATGTATTTAACATAAAAATGGCTCGCTGATGGAGATGATATTCCCTGCCAATCATCAGAGGGAGCATAATAAGGATCTCCTTTAAGGCAAACTGCACAATAAAAGCATACAGCCAGCCAGTCTCTGCCGGAGTAAAGATCAATGGGAGACCTATCGTGAAACAGACAAGAAACAGGAACAAAATACCTTGTTCTTTAAACACAGCTGATCGGCTAAAATAAACAAGCTCCTGCCGCAGATGTGTGAAAAATGAAGAATCCGATCTGATTTTTTGGTAAGAAAACGACTTCACCTCTACCTTTAGCTGCAAAAACATCCGATTGACATAACAAGCCGCCAAGCCCTTCAGCCAAATCCACCCTGCACATAGAAAGATCATCAGAAATACAAGATAGATAGACGGCCATACGTGAATCATCTCAACCGCTTTTTGAAAAAGGAGAAACACGAAAGCACCAAGCGTCACAAATCCGAGCGTTTGCAGCAGTAAATGCTCTTTTGTTTTTGATATAAAATGGCTCACACCAATGCGTATCAGCATCCAAGAAGCAAGCGTATAGAGCGCCAATCCACAGCAAGTGATCCCTACCACAATGATCCAATACAAAGATAGTGTAACGCCGCTAATGATCAGCCCTAATAGGATGGGTAAAAAAAGCAGACCAAGCATGATGAAACAAAACAGCACCGGAAAGAAATACACACAAAGGACAAATGAGACACTTTGCATCGCACTATTCAAAAAGAAGAACTGATACTCTTGACGCTTCATTTTATGACGGGAAAAGACAATACCTGCTCCCAAAAGCAGCAGGGTCATTTTCACAAATTGAAGGTATAAAGCAACTGGTTCGTTCTCCCCTACTTGCATAAAAAAACGCAGGCTCATGACAACGTATATGGAGTAAATCAGCAACATAAAAACGGCTGCGGCGAGAAGCTGCAAAGGATATTTTTTGCCGAGCTGCTTGATTTTCGTTGTGAGCATGCCCCATTCTATTTTATGAAGAACATGTCGTGTCCAAGTCATTGAGCAACCTCTCCACCTGCATATAGTAATCTTGATTCACTTCTTTATAAATATCCTCAAGTGCTTGATGAGGGAATGTTTTGTTTGTTTCTTGACGTGACATATCCAGCTTGATATCACCGTTTCTTAAGATCATGAGGTGATCATACAATGTCTCACCAAAGCCCAAATGATGGGTAGAAATGAGAATGCCTGCGCCTTGATCTCTCAGCTTCATGAGCACCTTTTTTAAGATGATCATCATATCTGGATCAAGTCCATTTGTAGGCTCGTCGAATACATAATAATCACAAGGCCTGAGGAGCTGTGAAATGATTTGTGTTTTCTTTTGATTGCCATGAGACAACTGGGCAATTGGCTGATCCATATAAGGTTTCAGCTCAAAAAGATCGACGAAGGCCTCTTCTCGAGGTCCATTTCGTTTGTCTGGAAGCTGGAGTAAATGGAAATATTCTCTCGGCGTTAAATAATCAAACAAAGCATGATCATCAGGAATATAGGAAACATGTTCTTTCAAAAAGGAGATATGTGCTGAGGATTGAAAATTCAGCTGTTTACCATGCAAAGAGACAAAACCCGTAAATGGTGTCAGGCCAAACATAGACTGAATCATCGTGGTCTTTCCTGCACCATTATGCCCCAAAAGCAGAAGCATACGTCCTTTCTCCACATTTAACTGAATATCGCGGAGAGAAAAGGTGCGGCTATACGTTTTTTCTGTTAAGTGTAATGTCAGCATCATGTCCCTCCATTTATTTCAGATAGAACAGATGACCCCGCATCTGTTCTCACCATTTGTTAGAAGCCGCATTTGATTTTAATATACAGGCCTAAAAACTTGAACTCTCCTAAAAATTTCGAGCCTTTTCCAAATGTTTTGCATGCCCAAATCAAAGCGGCAACTGTCACAATGCCTAAGATAGCGGCAAGGACATAAATCCAAAATGCATTTTTCTGTACGTTCTTAGAAGTTAGAATTCGTTGCTTCCTTTCATCATATGCCGCCAGTAGGTGAAGGACATACATGTACACGCCTACTGGAAAACGAAGGCTAAAAGGATTCAGCATCTCATCACCCCCTAATATATGTAAAATGATACCACCCCCATGCAAATAGCATAAGTTCAATTCAGATCATATTTTTAGTAGAGTTTTCATGATTTATTGCTTATAAATCGTCAAGCTCATCGTTTCGCCTCTGACTGAAGGATGATTTTTTACAAAAATAGGATATGACAAAGGAAGCAGAGCCTATTCGCTTGAGCCAGCTTTGCATCTTTATTTCAACATAAAAAAAGCGCTGCGATACGCTCTTTTCAAAAGAGCGCACGCAGCGCGTTGCTTTACATTACTTATTCAAGTTGTAGAATGTAGCAATGCCGTGGTATTGAGCTGTTTCAGCCAATTGATCTTCGATGCGAAGTAATTGGTTGTATTTCGCCACACGGTCCGTACGAGACGGAGCACCTGTTTTGATTTGTCCAGCGTTTGTTGCAACTGCAATGTCTGCAATTGTGCTGTCTTCTGTTTCACCAGAACGGTGGGAGATAACAGCTGTATAGCCTGCACGTTTCGCCATTTCGATTGCATCAAATGTTTCAGTTAATGTACCGATTTGGTTTACTTTGATGAGGATTGAGTTACCAACGCCGTTTTTGATTCCTTCAGAAAGCTTCTTCGTATTTGTTACGAACAAGTCGTCTCCTACTAGCTGAACCTTGCTACCAAGACGCTCAGTTAATAGTTTGTGACCTTCCCAGTCGTTTTCATCAAGGCCGTCTTCGATCGAGATGATTGGGTATTTCGATACCATATCTTCATACCAGTCAACCATTTCAGCAGATGTTTTCACAACACCTTCGCCTGATAAATGATATTTACCGTCTTCTTTGTTGTAGAACTCAGAAGATGCAGCATCCATCGCAAGTTTCACTTCTTCACCTGGTTTGAAACCAGCTTTTTCAATCGCTTCTACGATTGTTTGAAGTGCTTCTTCGTTAGATCCAAGGTTTGGAGCAAATCCACCTTCGTCACCTACAGCTGTGTTTAAGCCTTTCGCGCTTAATACAGATTTCAGACTATGGAAGATTTGAGCGCCCATGCGAAGTGCTTCACGGAAGTTCGGTGCACCTACAGGCATAATCATGAATTCTTGAATGTCTACGTTGTTATCCGCATGCTCTCCGCCGTTGACGATGTTCATCATCGGTACTGGAAGCGTTTTGGAGTTGAATCCACCAAGGTATTGGTAAAGTGGAATTTGTAAGAAATCAGCAGCCGCACGTGCTACAGCGATAGATACGCCAAGGATTGCGTTTGCGCCTAATTTCCCTTTGTTTTCAGTTCCGTCAAGCTCGATTAACATTTTGTCAATTGCTACTTGTTCAGTGACATCAAAGCCTAAAAGCTCTGGTGCAATGATTTCGTTTACGTTGTTTACAGCTGTCAGAACACCTTTTCCAAGGTAACGGTCTTTGTCTCCGTCACGTAGTTCTACTGCTTCATATTCACCAGTAGAAGCACCACTTGGAACAAGCGCACGGCCAAAGCCGCCAGATTCTGTGTAAACTTCTACTTCAACTGTTGGGTTACCGCGAGAGTCTAATACTTCGCGTGCATATACGTCAACAATGTATGGCATGTTTAATTTCTCTCCTTTTGAATCAATTTGTTATTTTTGAATCAATGATGTTCCTGTCATCTCTTTTGGTTTTTCAAGACCAAGTAAGTCTAAAAGCGTTGGAGATAGATCGGCTAAAATGCCGCCTTCTCTAAGCGTCGCCCCTTTTTTCGTTACGATGACTGGAACAGGGTTTGTCGTATGTGCAGTATGCGGCTTTCCTTCTTCGGTAATGAGCACGTCTGCGTTACCGTGGTCTGCCGTGATGATGGCATGTCCGCCTTTTGCTAGGATTGCGTCGACTACAGCTCCTAAGCACTCATCTACTGCTTCAATGGCTTTAATTGTTGGCTCAAGCATACCTGAATGACCCACCATATCTGGGTTAGCAAAGTTCAGAATGATCGCATCATGCTTGTCCGCATTGATGTCTGCAACAAGTGCATCCTTTACCTCATAAGCGCTCATTTCTGGCTTGAGGTCATAGGTTGCGACATCTGGTGAATTGATTAAGATGCGGTCTTCTCCAGGAAATTCTTCTTCACGCCCACCGCTCATAAAGAACGTCACGTGAGGATATTTCTCTGTTTCAGCAATCCGCAGCTGCTTCAATCCATTTTGAGAAAGTACTTCTCCTACTGTGTTATCCAAATTCACTGGTTTGAAAGCCACATAGCCATCTACCGTTTCACTGAAGTGTGTGAAGCAGACGAAGTGTAAATCCTTCGGATGTGCTTCCCCGCGGTCAAACGAGCGGAAATCTTCATTTGTGAATGTGTTTGAAATTTGAATCGCACGGTCTGGACGGAAGTTATAGAAAATCACAGAGTCGCCGTCGTTTACTTTTGCTACCGGCTCACCATTTTCTCTCGTAATGACAGATGGAATAACGAACTCATCGTAGATTCCATTTTCATAGGAGTCATCAACGACATCATAGATGTTTTGATAACTTGGGCCTTCACCATACGCCATCGCGCGATATGCTTTCTCCACACGATCCCAGCGCTTGTCACGGTCCATTGAGTAATAGCGTCCAGAAAGTGTTGCGACTTCTCCGACACCGATTTCTTTGATTTGTTCTTCAAGCTGTTTTAAGTACACTTTCGCTGTCTTCTGACCAACATCACGTCCGTCTAAGAAGCCGTGAATGTATACTTTTGTTAAGCCTTCTTTTTTCGCTAGTTTCAGCAAGGCAAAAAGATGCTGGATGTGGCTATGCACACCGCCGTCTGACAAGAGACCGAATAGATGAAGGGCCTTGTCATTTTCTTTTGCATAAGTCATTGCATCTAGGAACGTTTCGTTTTTCTCAAATTCCCCATCACGAATGGCAACATTCACTCTTGTTAAGCTTTGGTACACGATGCGTCCTGCACCGATGTTCAAATGCCCAACTTCAGAGTTCCCCATTTGACCTTCTGGGAGACCTACTGCCTCACCTGAAGCCGTTAAGGTTTGATGCGGGAATTCGTTCCAGTAGCGGTCGAAGTTCGGTTTCTTTGCTTGGGCAACAGCGTTACCGACTGTTTCGCCTCTTAAACCGAATCCATCTAAGATGATTAATGCAGCTGGTTTCTTACTCATATTGACCTTCCTCCAATAATTGAACGAAAGACTGAGGTTCTAAGCTTGCGCCGCCTACCAAAGCACCGTCAATATCGGATTCTGCCATATATTCTTTAATATTCGCAGGTTTCACGCTTCCGCCATACTGAATGCGAAGGCTGTCTGCCGCTTCTTGACCAAATTCGCTTGCAACCGTTTGGCGAATGTGCGCACAAACATCGTTTGCATCTTTTGCTGTAGAAGATTTACCTGTACCGATCGCCCAGATTGGCTCATAGGCAATCACAGATTCAGCGACTTGCTGCTTCGTTAAACCAGCTAGTGCTTTCTTCACTTGATCAGCGACAAGTTCGTTTGTTTTGCCTGCTTCACGCTCTTCAAGCGTTTCACCTACACAGATGATTGGAACGATGCCATGCTTGAATGCAGCATGTGCTTTTTTGTTCACTGTTTCATCTGTTTCAGCGAAAAATTCGCGGCGCTCTGAATGACCGATCACTGAGTAGCCGATGCCAAGATCTTTAAGCGCAGCAGGGCTGATTTCACCAGTGAATGCACCGTTTTCTTCAAAGTGCATGTTTTGCGCACCAATTTTAAGGTCTGTTCCGTTAGAAAGGCTGTTCAGCTTTTCAAGGAAAAGGGCTGGTGCACAGACAATAGATTCCACTTTGTCAGGAGATGGAATAGATGACTTGACTTCTTCAACGAAGCTTACAGCTTCACCAAGTGTTTTGTTCATCTTCCAGTTCCCAGCTATAATTGGTTTTCTCATGATTGACACTTCCTTATAGCAGTTTTGGTCTTATTTATCGTTTAATGCAGTCACACCTGGAAGTTCTTTGCCTTCCATAAATTCAAGTGAAGCGCCGCCGCCTGTAGAAATATGGCTCATCTGATCGGCAAGACCAAATTTCTCAACAGCTGCTGCTGAATCTCCACCGCCAATGACAGAATATGTATCTTTTGCTTCTGCCAGTGCTTCTGCGATTGCTTTTGTTCCTTTAGCGAATGCATCGATTTCAAATACACCCATTGGTCCGTTCCAGACAACAAGTTTGCTGTTTTTAATGACATCAGCATACTTCTCTCTTGTCTCTGTTCCAATATCAAGTGCTTCTAGATCACTTGGAATTTCAGAGATTGGCACAATGCTTGTATTCGCATCATTTGAAAAGTCGTCGGCTACCAGAACATCTGTTGGAATCAGGAAGTTCACGCCTTTTTCTTTTGCACGGTCCATAAAGGATTTCGCTAAATCTACTTTGTCTTCTTCTAATAGAGATTTCCCTACTTCGTGGCCAAGTGCTTTGACAAATGTATAAGCAAGTCCGCCGCCGATGATCAGGTTGTCCACTTTATCAAGAAGACTTTCAATCACACCGATCTTATCCTTTACTTTTGCGCCACCGATAATCGCTGTAAATGGGCGATCAGGGTTTGAAATGGCTTTTCCTAGAACCTCAAGCTCTTTTTGCATGAGGAAGCCTGAAACAGCCGGAAGATACGCTGCAATACCAGCTGTGGATGCATGTGCACGGTGTGCAGCACCGAACGCATCATTGACATACACATCGGCTAAATCAGCAAACGCTTTTGATAATTCAGGATCGTTCTTTTCTTCACCAGGATAGAAACGAACGTTTTCAAGCACTAGCACATCTCCTTCTTTTAAGTCAGAGATTTGCTTTTTCACGTTGTCGCCGTAAGCTTCATCTGCTTTTTTCACTTCTTGTCCAAGAAGCTCTTGCAGACGTTTTGCTACAGGTGTCAGACGCAGTTCTTCAGTAACTTGACCTTTCGGACGACCCAAATGACTAGCTAGTAGTACCTTTGCGCCTTGTCCTGTTAAATACTCAATCGTTGGTAATGCTGCGCGAATACGAGTATCATCCGTCACTTTTCCGTCCTTCATTGGAACGTTAAAATCTACGCGGCAGAACACAACTTTACCTTTTACGTCAATGTCTTTTACTGATTTCTTATTCATGCTCGTCAGGAGATCCTCCTTTATTCTGGTTTCCTTACGCATTGGACAAGTCTCTCTTTATCCTTTTCCCATTTTGCCCTCATCAAAACGAGAAATCGTGCAGAACGGATAAATACAGAGAAAAAGGGAAAGGGATGCTTCCCCTTCCCTTGTCCGTCTTCATTATATCGTGTCTCTAGGAAAGAACCAAGTGAGTTCCTTCAGTGTGAGAAATTAAAGACCTTGTTTTGCAATGTAAGCTGCAAGGTCAACAACGCGGTGAGAATATCCACTCTCGTTATCGTACCAAGAAATGACTTTCACCATGCTGCCTTCCATTACCATTGTAGAAAGAGCATCGATTGTTGAAGAGTTTGCATTACCATTGTAGTCACCAGATACTAATGGCTCTTCGCTGTAGCCAAGGATTCCTTTAAGTTCTCCTTCAGCCGCTTCTTTAAGTGCTGCATTTACGTCTTCAGCTGTCACATCTTGATTTAATTCAGCAACAAGATCAACTAAAGAAACGTTAGGTGTTGGAACACGCATAGCGCCACCGTTTAATTTACCTTTAAGTTCAGGCAATACAAGTGAAACAGCTTTCGCAGCACCTGTAGAAGTTGGGATGATGTTTTCCGCAGCTGCACGAGCACGACGGTAGTCTTTGTGCGGAAGATCAAGAATTTGTTGGTCATTTGTGTATGAGTGAACAGTTGTCATCATACCGCGTTTGATACCAAATTTATCGTTAAGTACTTTTGCAAATGGAGCTAAGCAGTTTGTTGTACAAGATGCATTAGAGATGACATCGTGGCTAGCTGCATCGTATTTGTCTTCGTTTACACCCATAACGATTGTGATATCTTCTTCGTTAGCAGGAGCAGAGATGATGACTTTTTTAGCGCCAGCTTCTAAGTGTTTAGCAGCGTCTGCACGTTTTGTGAAGAATCCAGTAGATTCAACAACGATTTCTACGCCTTGTTTACCCCAGCTTAATTTCGCAGGGTCACGCTCAGCTGATACTTCGATTGTTTTACCGTTCACTACTAAGTTCGTACCGTCTACAGAAACCTCTGCATCTAGTTTTCCGTGAACAGAGTCATATTGTAAAAGGTGTGCAAGCATGTTAGCGTCTGTTAGATCGTTAACCGCTACTACCTCAACTTCAGGATTGTTTAATGCTGCACGAAATACGTTACGTCCAATACGTCCAAATCCGTTAATACCGACTTTTACTGCCATGATGTTTCCTCCTTTTATAGGTCACAATGTTTTATATTGAGGGATCTATTGACTCCCTTAATAACTCTTTTGCGGCTCCTTCGTCTGTGACGAGAACCGTTCGGCGGGGTTTTTTGAAGTAGGCTTCAATCGCCCCAGCCTTTGATGATCCACCTGCAACAGCAATGATGTGTGGAATGCTTTCTAAATCATCTAGCTGCATGCCGACGGAGTGCACTTTGTGGACGACCTCGCCATCACGATTAAAGTAATAGCCAAAAGCCTCTGTCACTGCGTCATGCTCATCAATCTTTTTTAAATCTTCAGCGGGTGTGTTTCGTCTCATCGCCATTGTTTTTGCTTCACCGATTCCATGAATAAGCATCGTGGATGATTTAATTGTTTGAAGCACTTCTTTGACGGACGGCTCTTCAATAATGGAAGAGTAAGCACCTTCTGACAGCTGTCCTGGAACAAACAGCAGTTTGTAAGTACCGGAAGCTTTTTCAGCCATGTGGGCACAAATGGTGTTTGCCTGATTTTTTACATTCTCCCCAAGACCGCCTCTCGCAGGGACAAACATCATGTCGCGATTTTTGGCATCAGGGGTCATCATTTCGGCAACAGCTTCCATCGTCGTTCCGCCAGTGACGGCGACGATATTATTTCCAGTAAACCTTTTTTTCATACATTGGACAGCAGCTCTTCCCATTTCTTGCTTCACCCACGGGGATTCATCGCTGTCACCAGAAACAATGATGACTTCTTCCAGGCCTAATTTCCTCTTTAATGTATTTTCCAAAAAGGTTAAACCTAAAACGTCCTTCATCATTCCTTCAAGCATTTCAAGCAAAGCATGACCTTCAGTCGTCAGCATCATACCGCTCGTTTTGACATCCAGCAGATTTTGTTCCTTTAAGAACTGAACTTCAGCTCTTAAGATACGTTCACTGAGACCAAGACTTGTCGCAAGACTTCTGCGACCAATTGGTTCAGCTAATCTGATGTACTGCAAAATGTCGTAGCGCTTTTGCATAACTGTGAGAAGATCTGGTAATAATTTTTTTTGAGCTTCCAATAAACGATTCATGGCTAACGACCCTTTCTTTTCACGTTGGACTAAAAACGTCCCACTGTGACAAAAAACGTCCCGCCACAGCCAAAAAAAATCAATCCCTGCTTTCTTTAATTATTTTAACAGGATAATCTTGCATTTTCAACTCTTACAAACACATTTAGACAAAAAATAGACACATTTTGACCGATAACCTGCTTGTCATCTAGCTTTCCGCTATTTTATTTTTTTCAAACTATTTATTTTCTTCTATATTGAATGCATTTGTCTTTGAAAAGGTGCAGGCGGTCAAAAGCCGCCTGCTTATGTTTTCGGTATCGTTTCTTTCTCTTCATTAAATCGTTTCGCATCTTCCTTCGGTTTAATCTTGAGGTAGTAAATGATATAGCAGGCGGCCATAAATGGAACTCCGCAATAAAGACCAATCCGCTGATCCTCAATAAAGAATAAACTGATAAGAACAATGCCAAATGCGATAAAGCCTGCTAATGGCACAAATGGATAAAAAGGCGTTCGGAAGACAAGATCCTTTACATCTCCGCCCTCTTTTATGAATTGTCTCCTAAAGAAGTATTGGGATAAACAAATCGACATCCAAACCACGACAAGCACCATACCCGAAATGGATATGAGCCAGACATATACCGTTTTTGGTGCTACAACACTCGTGAGCAGTGATAGAGCGGATACACCCATTGTCACCAATAAGGCATTGATCGGGATTTTACGTTTGGATAATTTTTTCGTGAAAACAGGTCCTTTCCCGTCTTTTGAAAGCGCCCAAAGCATACGTGATGATGCATATAATCCAGAGTTCGCTACAGATAAGACGGCTGTAATGATAATAAAATTCATGATATCTGCAGCGTATGGTATGCCGACCTTGTCCAACACCACAACAAACGGACTGTCCACCGCGCCGGCGGTCTGCCATGGCAGAAGCGCTGCAAGAACCGCAATCGATAAAACAAAAAAGACCATCGTCCGCCAAATAATATTCCGAATAGAGCGTGGGAGTGTTTTTTCTGGACTTTCACTCTCCCCTGCTGCAATCCCTACAAGCTCTGTTCCTTGAAAGGAGAAATTGACTGTAACCATGGTTAATAAAATCGCAAAAACACCATTAGGAAAAAGTCCGCCATGATCCGTCAAATGGCGAAATAGGGGGGCAGGTTCCCCGCCTTTCAAATGAATCATTCCGAAAATTGCGCCAATTCCAATGATAATAAACAATAAGATCGCAGCAACCTTGATGGCTGAAAACCAAAACTCGGTTTCAGCAAAGCTGCGAGCTGAGATGGCATTGATGGCAAATAAGATGACGCTAAAGGCAAGACACCAAAGCCAAACTGGGATATCAGGAAACCACCTTTGGAGTAGAATCCCTGCTGATGTAAATTCAAGTCCGATCGTACATGCCCAGCTAAACCAATAGAGCCAGCCGATCATAAAGCCTGTGGACGGACCAATATATTTGGTTGCATACTCCTGAAAGGAACCAGCTGTCGGCATCGCCACTGCTAATTCACCGAGACAGAGCATGACCAAATACATGAGTAACCCGCCAATGATAAACGAAAGAATGGCTCCCCCTGGGCCTGCTTGATGAATAATGAGTCCTGACCCAAGGAAAAGGCCTGTTCCGATAACCCCGCCTAAGGCAATCATAAAAAGATGTCTGCTTTTCATGGAACGCTCTAGTTCATTATGCTGTTCTGGCTTCAAATCCGCTTCCCCACTTTCACTCTTCTATTCATCAACCTTTGACAAAATTCGCCGTTCATTGAAAGAGAAAGGGAGAATTTGAAGGCTTCTCCCTTGATCATTTATGCTTGAAATAACGCTTGGATATGAGCAATTGCCCAATCCAAGTCTTCTTTTGAAATGGTAAGCGGCGGTGCAAATCGAATCACTGTCTCATGGGTTTCTTTGCATAACAGCCCTGCTTGCTTGAGCTTCTCACAATAAGGTCTAGCTGCCTCAGTCAGTTCCATCCCAATAAATAGTCCACGCCCGCGTACTTCCTTAATCACAGGACTTTGAATGCGTGATAGTTTGTCTTTGAAATATTGCCCAAGCTCCAATGAGCGCTCGGCAAGCTTCTCGTCGATTAAAACATCTAGTGCAGCAAGTGATACTGCGCACGCAAGAGGATTCCCGCCGAAGGTAGACCCGTGAGACCCTGGATTAAATACACCTAAAATATCACGGTTTGCGACAACACATGAGATCGGGAATACCCCACCGCCAAGTGCTTTACCAAGAATCAGCATATCCGGCTCAATGTCTTCCCAGTCGCATGCAAACATCTTGCCGGTCCGCGCTAATCCCACTTGAATTTCATCTGCGATCAATAACACATGTTCCTTCTCACAGATCGCTTTTGCCTCTTTTATAAAGCCCTCAGGCGGCATGACAATGCCCGCTTCTCCTTGAATCGGTTCAAAGAGAAAAGCTGCTGTTTGCGGAGTGATCGCTTCGCGTAACGCCTCAATATCTCCATAAGGGATGAGCTTTATGCCTGGAAGCATCGGACCGAAACCTCTTTGATATTCTGCTTCCGAAGAAAGTGACACAGCCGTCATTGTACGACCATGAAAATTCCCGGTACATGCAATGATTTCTGCGCGATTCTCTTCGATCCCCTTGACATCATAGCCCCATCGTCTCGCTGCCTTTACAGCCGTTTCCACAGCCTCAGCACCCGTATTCATCGGCAATGCCATCTCTTTATTCGTTAATTTGCAGATCTTCTCATACCATGGGCCAAGCTGATCATTATGGAAGGCCCTTGATGTGAGTGTCACGCGGTCAGCTTGTGTTTTAAGCGCTTCAATAATGCGGGGATGGCGATGTCCTTGGTTCACTGCAGAATATGCACTGAGCATATCCATGTAGCGGTTGCCCTCAGGATCAGTCACCCACACTCCCTCAGCCTCTGAAATCACAATTGGCAACGGATGATAGTTCGCCGCACCGTATTGTTCTGTTTGATGAATCAATGCTTTTGTCTGTGTCATCGTGTATTCCTCCTTCTATATGCTTGCCTCTTTTGATTGGGTTCATCTTCACTCTTATATTATGCAAGGATCATGCCAACTTAGTGATCGCTCTGTATCTAGGATTGTGCTCATCTTTAACGCAAAATAATTTTGCATATGCAAATTTTTTTAGAGGAAACCGCAAAATTTTTCATGTAAAATAGAGGTAATGTCTGGAGGTGGCGCAAGTGAAAAAAGATCAGCATACCGCAAAGCTCGAAAATGAGATTGATCTATATAAACAAATGCTCGATTTAATTGATGTTGGGGTTCACGCCATTGATGAAAATGGTAATACCATTGTTTATAACAAAAAAATGATGGAGATCGAATCTTTAAAACGTTCTGATGTCCTTTATAAAAATGTCTTAGACCTCTTTGTGTTTCAGGATGAGATGCACAGTACACTTGTCCAAGCGCTGCGAACCGGGAAACAGACGGTTCATGCAAAGCAGACGTATCACAACTACAATGGAAAAGAAATCACAACGATTAACCATACATACCCGCTCGTTCGAGACGGTTTGATTCAAGGAGCGGTTGAAATTTCGAATGATGTCACGAAACTGGAACGGCTCATTCATCACAATATGAAGAAAAAAGGAAACACACGCTTTACATTTGATTCAATCATTGGGGAGAGTCCTGCCTTTTTAGAAGTGATTGAACATGCGAAACGAGCCACACGTACCTCTTCTTATGTGCTGATTGTTGGTGAGACAGGGACGGGGAAAGAGCTATTTGCACAAAGCATTCATAATGGCAGCAGCCGTTCATCTGGACCATTTATTACGCAGAATTGCGCAGCACTGCCTGATAACCTCATTGAAAGTCTGCTTTTTGGAACACAAAAAGGGGCTTTTACAGGGGCAACAGATCAGCCCGGTCTATTCGAACAAGCGCAAGGAGGTACACTGCTTTTAGATGAGATCAACTCATTACACCCAGCTCTTCAAGCAAAACTATTGCGCGTCTTGCAAGAGAAACGTGTAAGAAGGTTAGGCAGTACAAAGGAAATCGCCATTGATGTGAGAGTGATTGCTAATATGAATGAGGACCCTGTGGATGCGATCGCAGGTGGACGGATGCGAAAGGATTTATTTTACCGGCTTGGCATTGTCACCTTGTTTATCCCGCCACTCTCTGAGCGAAAAGAAGACATCCCCACATTTGTCATGCATTTTATTCAAAAATATAATGAACTGTTTCAAATGAATGTGAAGGCGGCTGATGAAGAGGTACTTGCCCTGTTCCAAGCGTATCATTGGCCGGGCAATGTAAGAGAACTGGAGCATGTGATTGAGGCTGGGATGAATATGATGATGGACGAAACATACTTAAGCATGCATCACCTTCCTTACCATTTCCGTTTCAAGCAAGGAGAAGGACGTCCTAGTGAACACATGCAGAAGAGTCCGCTTAATCTAGCAGCTGCAGCTGATACGTTTGTCTACACGAGCTCAGATCATACAACTGACTTCCAAACCCAAATGGAACGATTTGAAAAACAATACATCGTCCATTACTTAAATAAAATGGACGACAATATTTCACAGACTGCAAAGATATTGGGCATGAGCAGGCAAAGTCTGCAATATCGAATGAAAAAGCTGCATATTTCTCTTCAATAATAGAGCTGTGCCCTTATGTGGCACAGCTCTATTATTGAATATCTGGCTTTCCTTCCTGTTCTTGCAGCACATCACCAAGAAGTTGTTCTACTGTTTCCAAATGTGTAAGCATCGCCCTCTCCGCTTCTTCTGGCTGCTTGTCCATGACAGCTTGATAAATACGTTCATGGTCTTTGTAAAGCTGACGTATGGACGCTTTTCTTGAAAATAACACGATTTTTCTCGTTTCCCGCATCGTTTCAATTAATAAGGATGAGACCTGATTCATTAACGCCGCCAGTAAATGATTCTTTGAGGCTTTAGCGATGGCAAGATGAAATGTAAGGTCTGCCTCTTCACCAATTTCTTTATGCGCTTCTGCACGCTTCATTTGTTCTAGTGCCTCATGCAGTCGATGGAGGTCCTCGTCTGTCCGCAGCAATGCTGCCTTTTTGACAGCACCTGATTCAATGATTGATCTCACTTCAAGAAGCTGCACGATATCCTGCTGCTTCATCAAAAAAGCAGGAGATAAACAAAATGTGAGCTGCTCAGGATCGAACTGCTTCACATATGTGCCTTCTCCTTGCTTCATCTCTATTAATCCGATCGCTTTCAAAGCGGACAGCGCCTCTCTCACAGCGGAACGGCTGACTTGAAAGTTTTCAGAAAGTGCTTGAACCGAGTCTAATTTTTCGCCCGGAAGAAGCTCCCCCGTTCGAATGGATTCGACTAATGCGTCCGCAATTTCTTCATATATTTTTTTCGTTTTGATTTGTTTATATTTCAATTGGTCTCACCTCATCACTGTTGTCTACCCTATCGGCTCATGCCCTATCTTATACTTTACCCCAAAATTCAGATCACACGTCTTCCCTTTTTTCAATTCTCAAGAAATCTTCTCTCACTCTTCCACTCATCAAAAAAGAAGCACGTGCCATTGTTTCTGGCATGTGCTTCTTTTTAATCATATCGCTTCCGCAGCGTGGAAGACGGAAGGTTCATTTGTTCACGATATTTGGCAATGGTTCTGCGAGAGACGCGAATACCAAAGGTTTGCTGAAGCTGCGTCATGATTTGCTGATCCGAATACGGTTTTTTCTTATTTTCTGATTGAATCAGCTCTGCAATGTGGGTCTTCACTGTGTAGCTGGATGCTTCTTCGAGCGAATGCCCTTCTAGTTTCGCTTGGAAAAACTGTTTCATTTCCATTAACCCATAAGGGGTCTGCACCATTTTCCCTTTGACTGTTCGACTCACTGTCGACTCATGCACTTGTAATATATCTGCAACCCGCTTCATCGTAAGCGGTTTCATTTTATGCTTCCCTGTCAGGAAAAAATCAGTCTGTTGTAAGATAATCTCACGAACGACATTTGTCATCGTTTGTTTTCTCTGCTTCAGCGCTTGAACAAGCCAATTGTACTGCTGATGCTTTTCCTTTAAATATGCATATGCTTCATGCCGCTTTTGATCTTGAATCATGGCGAAATACCCTTCATTCATTTCAATGTCCGGAAAAGCACGCTGGTTCAGCTCGAATGTGATGTGACCTCCCGCAGCTGTAATCAACACATCTGGTTCTATATACACATCCTGGTCTTCATAAGAGAAATGAAGGCCTGGTCTTGGTTCGAGAAGCGACACCTCATCTTGTATGGCTTGCAGGGTTTTCAACGGCATACCTGTTTTAGCTGCGATTTCCTTCCAAGCCTTCCTTGCGAAAAGAAAGAAATGCCCTTCGATGATCAGCTCTGCTTCATACCAGCGATCTTTTTTTCGTCTAAGCTGGAGCAGGATGCATTCTTGCAATGATCTAGCGCCAATACCGGCAGGCTCTAATGATTGAAGCTGATGAAGAACGGCCTCTACTTCTTCTGCCGAAGCCTGTAACACAGCGGCCATTTGGTCAACCGGTTCATTTAAATAGCCATTGGAATCAATGGACTCAATCATGAATTGAAATATCCTTTGATTCTTTTCACTTAAATTCAAATCAATGGCCTGTCTCTTTAAATACATTTGCAGGCTTTCTTTTTGATGCGTACGATACGGCTCTGTCATTCGATCTTGCGTTCTTTTATGATAAACTGGTTGATAGCTGTCCGTGTCTTTCCGCTCAATCAGAGGGTTCTCAAGCGCTAACTGATCAAGATACTCACCCAGCTCTGCACAATTCAATTGCAGCAGCGTAATCGCCTGCCTGAGTTCTTGCGTGAGTACCTGCTTTAATACTAGTTCTTGTTGCAGTTTAAGGCTCATTGTCTCCCCTCCCTCTCATCATTTTACATGAAGATTGACGGACCGTATATACGAAATAGGAGTGATTTCCATGTCTGAACTTTTTTCCGTTACATACTTTATTGATAACTTAAAACAGCACATTGCCATGAATCAACATGAAGACAAGATTCATGCCATGAACGCTTATTATCGTTCGGTGGTTTCTACACTTGTGCAGGACCAATTGACGAAAAATGCTGTTGTCTTGAAGCGAATTCAGCATCTCGATGAAGCTTACCAAAAGGTGAAAAAAGAAAGCGAATAAATGGACGAAAAACAACACCCTTTCTCATGATTGCAAAGGGTGTTTTTCATGCAGGAAAAGCTTTTGATCCAGCTTCGATTTGTACATCATCAAAAAGCCGGACCGCCCTACAGTATAAATGATAAAGGCAAACCATAGTCCGTGATTGTGCCATATCGGAATGACTGCCGCCTGAACAGCCACAAACAAAATCATCGCAAACAGCATTGAATTCCTAACAGGAGCAATTTCTGTCGCACCTGTGAATACACCGTAAATCACCAATCCAAAGCAAGCAGCAAACGGATAAAGAACGAGCCAATCGGCATATTGCAGTGTCACATCAAGAAGCTGAGGCAAATTTGTAAACAGGCTCAAAATCGGTACTTTAAAGAAAAAGTAACCTGCCCCAATGACACATGCCATCACAACTGCCCATTGTCTCGAAAGGGTTAATGTTTTATCATAAAGCGCTCGGTCGTTCGCACCTACTGATCTACCGACAAGGATGCTGGACGCATTGGCAAATCCATCAAACAAATAGGCCATGATGTAGTGAATTTGAAATAAAATGGCATTCGCCGCCAATTGCTCCGTTCCGAAAGAAGCTCCCTTTGCTGTAAACATGTTGATCACAACAAGCAGACAGATCGTTCGGATAAACAAGTCTTTATTCACATGAAACATTTTCTTTACTGCACGTGTGTCCATCACCTGCTGGATAGACGGCATCCGAAAACCGTTTGACGTATGCTTCAAGATGATCCAGGCCCCTAACACAAAAGCAGTGAGTTCAGAGATCAATGTCGCCGCTGCCACACCTTTAACGGCAAAAGAAAACGCATGAACTAAGATCAATGCCAAGATCATATTCATGACATTGATCAAAATTTGTAAAGAAAGGGCTTCTTTCATTTTTGCCATCCCCATCAGCCAGCCGAGTATGACGTAATTCATCAAGGTAAATGGCGCTCCCCAGATCCGAATGTGAAAATAGTCCGCTGCATATTCGCGCACATCAGCAGCAGGAGAGATGATCCATAATGCGGATTGAATAATGGGCCATTGAAGAGCAATAAAACAAAGCCCGACGATAATAGCCAGCAAAAAAGGCCTTAGAAAAGCAAGAACACCCTGCTCCTCGTTCTGCGCTCCGTTTGCTTGGGCGGCAAAAGCAGATGTACTTACCCGTAAAAAGCCAAACAGCCAGTACAATGTACTAAAAATGAGACTGCCGACTGCGACGCCTCCTATATAAGCGGGGTTGGCAAGCTGTCCGACAACTGCTGTATCGACAGCTCCAAGTAATGGCGTGGTCATCGTTGAAATGGTTAAAGGGATCGCCAAAGCTAAATATGCTCGATGGTTCACGCTGCCACCTGCCTTTCATGAAAATAGCCACTTTTAAAAGAGACATTGAGGGAATGAAAAAGTTAACGAACCGGCCTGCCAATCGTTCGAGACAAAGGATGGCTGGCGAGCGTTGCCTCCTTCATTTTCAGCACAGCTTCGTGCTCTGATATAAAGAAATCATCCTTCGAGTGAAACTGAGCCACAAGCTCACCCTGATCAAGAATCGCTAATTGATCACTTAAATGATAGGCCGCTGTCAAATCATGTGTGATAAATAAGTATGCAAGCTTCAGCTCTTTCTTTAATTCGACTAACAAATCTAAAATGACTGCCTGCGTAACCATATCTAAGCTACTGACTGATTCATCCAGCACAATGAGCTTTGGCTGAAGCACCAGTGCTCTGGCGATGTTGATCCGCTGTAGCTGGCCGCCGCTAAATTGGTATGGGTACTTGGACAAATCCTGCTCACTGAGCCCTACTCTTTCTAACCAGTGAATCAGTTTATGCTGACGTTTTTTACGGGTCATTGATTCATAGTTTTCAAGCGGCTCAGATAGAATTTGTTCCACTGTCCACCTTGGATTCACCGCTGAATATGAATCTTGAAATACCGCTTGTACATGCCGGCGGAAATGCTGATGTGTCCGCTGATCTGCACGAATGATATCCTGACCTTCAAACAGAACTTGTCCAGCACACGGCTTCTCTAGTCCAAGGATGATGCGGCCGAGTGTACTTTTCCCTGCACCACTTTGACCTAATAACCCAAGACAAGTGCCTTCTTCAATGGTCAAATGGACGTTTTTCAGGACAGGGGCTCTCCCTTTTGTCCTCATCAGAAACGATCGGCTGCCATATGAATGACTAACTGCTTTCACTTCTATTAAATGCAACGGTCTTCTCACCTCAAATCGTGCAAACAGCTGGCATGGATGGACGAGCTGCTAAAAGTTTCTTTGTATAATCATGCTTCGGGTGTTCAAAAAGCTCAAGAACTTCAGCCTTTTCAACGATTTTTCCTTGTTTCATCACCACGACCTCGTCTGCCATTTCTGCAATCACACTAAGATCGTGGGTAATGAGCAAAATCGCCGTTCCGTATTCATGACGAATTTGATTCAAGTGCTCAAGCACCAGCTTCTGATTGTGTACATCTAATGCGGTTGTCGGTTCATCTGCGATGATCAGAGGCGGATGCATACAGGCAGCCATAGCAATCATGACACGCTGGAGCATCCCCCCACTTAATTCAAAAGGGTACTTACTCAGTAATTGATCTGGATGCGGCAGGTTCATTTTCTCTAAAGCTTTAATTGCCTGGACCCGTGCCTGCCTTTTACTGACAGCTGTATGCCGGCGGATTGTTTCAATCAATTGATGTCCAATCGTCCATACAGGCGTAAAGCTATTCATTGGATTTTGCATAATATATGAGAGATCTTTGCCACGAATAGACCGCATATGCTGTTCACTCAAACCGATCAATTCTCGACCTTGTAGAGTGATACTGCCTGTCACTTCCGTTGTTTTTCGATCAAGCATGTTTAAGATCGACATACTTGTCACCGTTTTTCCGCATCCGCTCTCACCAATTAATCCAACAATTTGACCGCGCTTTACCTCAAATGCAATTTCCTGAACGAGAGAAATGGTTCCTTGCGGCGTTTTCGTATGCACATGCAGGTTCTCTATGTTTAAAATAGACTCTTCCAACTGACTCATTCCTTTACACACGACGTTTGATGCCATATTTCTCTGAAAGGGCTTCTCCCAGTAAGTTTAATAGAATGACCACAGCCATAATCACAAGGCCCGGATAAAGCATCAGCTGAGGATTTGTTTGAATATAAGATTTTCCTTCATGGATCATCGCTCCCCATTCAGGCGCAGGTGGCTGAACCCCTAAGCCTAGAAAAGACATGGCGGAAATGTCCATAATCGCCCAGCCCATTTCAAGTGTGCCCACAACTGCGAGTGGCGGCAGTACATTCGGAATCATATGCTTTCTCATGATATTCCAATGGGAAGTACCACTAATCTTCGCAGCTGCAATAAAGTTTTGTTCTTTTAAACTAAGCACCATCCCTCGAAAAACGCGAGCATAATACACCCACTGCACAAGCATCAAAGCCAGCACCACTTGAGAAAGCCCCGGTCCAAAAATACCGACTAATCCAAGGATCAGTACCAAATTCGGAAATGCCATGACCCCGTCGCACAATCTCATCAAGACGTGATCGATCCAGCCGCCTTTATATCCAGATATCAGCCCTACGATTAAACCGATAGATAGAGAGGAAACAAAGATTAACAACGCACAGCCTAGTGAAATACGAGCACCATATAGAATACGAGATAAATTGCATCTTCCCAATTGGTCGGTGCCTAGAGGATACTCCCATGAAGATCCCTTTAGTTTCATTGCAAGATTAACAGCCGAAGGGTCATGCGGAGCGATCCATGGTGCACATACCGTCACAATGAGCAGGAGACCGAGCAGCACCACACAGATCGAGATCATCTTTTGATGATAGAAGAGATGTTTTACTTTTGTCATCATGGCTGGCGGCCTTCCTTTCTAGAAATACGGGGGTCAATGAGCAGCTGAAGGAGATCAACCATCAAACTACTTAAGATAAAGATACACGCCGCCATCAACACATAAAATTGAATGACCGGCAGATCCCGGTTAAAGATCGCTTCTATAAAAAATCGTCCAAATCCAGGCCATGAAAAAACAGCCTCTACAATAATAGTCCCTGTGAGCAGCTTGCCAAGATTCACGCCAAGTCCTGTCAGCATTGGTGATATTGCCATTCTGAAGACATGTTTGAACATAATCGATTGTTCCTTTAACCCTCTCATTCTCGCATATTGAACAAAAGGCTCGTGAAGCGTCTCACTCACACTCGCTCGCAATAATCTCGTATACATCGCAATTAACGGCACAGCCAGGGTAATGGATGGCAGTACAAGATGTTCCCATGTACCAACACCTTCAACAGGTAAAAGATCGAGTTTCACTGAAAAAAAGAAGATGAGCAAATACCCCAAAACAAAGGTCGGGATAGATGCTCCTAGGAAGGAAATCATCCGGCTCACATGATCTACAACGCCATTTTTTCTCAACCCACTGAAAAAGCCCAGTGGAATACTGACACAAATTGCGATCAGCAGACTAGTGAACGCCAATTGAATCGTCGCAGGTATTCGATAGATCACCTCATCAAGCACAGGCTGATTGGTCATATACGACCGCCCAAAATCAAGACGGACGACTTTTCCAATCGTATGAAGGTACTGCATGTAAAAAGGTTCATCTAAACCAAATTCACTTCGTTTTTGGGCTAATACCTCATCAGTAGGCTGAATATGAGCCGCTGCTAAATATGCCTCCGCTGGATCAACTGGTGACAGATGAATCATGCCAGTTGTGAACAGTGTGGCTAGTAGAAATACAGGAATGATGGATAACATTCGTTTGATGATATAGCGGCTCATTTGCTTACCTTCCTTCTGTTACTTCAGCTTGATGCCTGTGAAAGGATGTTCATCTCGATTCGCAGGGAAATCAAAGTCCTTCACATCTTTTTGATAAACAGCTGTCTTTTTAAAATAAGAGATTGGCACAATCGCCCCTTGATCTTGCAAGGAAGATAAGACGGACGAATAAAGTGCTTTGCGTTTGTTTTCATTAGTTGTTGATGGAATCTCTGTCATTTCTTTGATCAGCTTATCTTTATTCGGATACGCTGAGATCGCCTCTTTGAATCCAAAACCATCTGATGAGACAACGTTCATAAATGTATGCGGATCATACGGCGCTCCATAATTGCTAAAGAAGTTCATATCAAATTTATTCGCTTTAAACCGCTGAACCTGCGTCGCCAGCTCGACACCTTCAAGTTTGACGCCGCCCCCAATGGCTGCCCATTCTGCCTGCAGTGTTTCAGCCATTGTTTTTTGAATCGATTCTGCTGAGTCATACATCATACTAAACTCAAGCGTTTTTCCGTCTTTTTCGCGTATGGTTTTTCCTTTTGGAAGCGTCCAGCCTGCTTCATCCAGTAAAGCCTTCGCTTTGTCCACATCATATTGGAAAGATTTCACCCGGATGCCTGACGTATATGGCATGTTTGTCGGCAAGATGTGATCCGCTACATCCTCTAAGCCAGATGTCACACCTTCCACCAATGATGTTTTATTGATCGCATACTGAAGCGCGTGACGCACTTTCTCATCTGACAGCTGATCGACTTTTGTGTTCATGACAAGCTGTCTAGTGGCTATGGGCTCTGACATCTTCGTTTCATACTTGCCGCTCGCCTCTAATTGTTTAAAAGCATCGAGGCTAATCGTTCCTTCTCCATAAAGTAAATCTACATCGCCTTTTTCAAATGCCATCACTCTTGTTTCGGCATCTGGAATGACCTTCACTTTGATTTCTTTGACCTTTGGTTTCTCTCCCCAGTAGTGGTCATTTCGTTCAAAAATCGCGTAATCATCTTTTTTGTACGTCTTTAATACCCAAGGACCTGTCCCCACTGGTTTTTCGATTCCTTTTGATGTATCTCCGTTTTTCGGAAAACCTGCTTCGCCTAGGAAACGAACGGGGCGCACAACAGCTAACTCTTGAACAGTTGGATAATAAGGCTCAGTTAATGTGAGTTTAAACGTTTGCTTGTCCACTGCTTCTGTCTTTTTGATTTTCTTTATGACACCTAACCAGCTATGTACTTCTTTGTTTTTTAAAATCGTATCAAAATTCTTTTTCACAATGTTCGCATTAAATTTAGATCCATCTGAGAACGTGACATTGTCTCTAAGATGGAACGTATACACCTTGCCATCCTTGGAAACATCCCATGATTTTGCTAATTCAGGTTTAAGCTTTCCATTTTTTTGATAGCTCACCAATGGTTCGTAAATCATGGATTGGGCAAACAATTGTGATGGATTGTATATGTGCGGATTCATTTCGCCAATATCTCTTGGCCATGCCATGGTGATCATATCGGGATGATCCTTGTCTCCACCTGCTCCATTATTTGCTTGAGAACAGCCTACTAGTAAGAAGATCAGTAGGATAGGTAATATTGTATTTATTTTAATTTTCAGAAATTTATTCCAAATAGACATAAGTTGCTCCCCCTAATTGATGCTGATAATCATTTTCATTTTAAGGAGGAAGGACTCTGTTGTCAATATCATATTTGATACGAAATGACAATATATATTCCTTATTATTCCACAAATTAAGGGATTTGTTAAAAAGAGAGGCAGGCTGCTGATGAACGAGCAGCCTATGTGGAGGATAATGCTTTCTTTTGCAGGGAGCTGTACAATGTATCAATGACAAGCTCCTGTTCCGCGTCTGTCATGCTTGTACCAGATGGCAGGCAAAGACCTGTCTCAAATAACAACTCAGATGCAGGGACTTCATCGGCTGTTGTATAAAAAGGACAACCATGAAAGAGCGGCTGCTGATGCAGTGGCTTCCATACACGCCTTGCTTCGATCTGCTTTTGTTCTAAAGCATCTATCATCTCTACTGGAGACATCTGTACATGATGATCAATGGTGAATGTTGTCAGCCAGCGGTTTGATGTGGTTTCTTGATATTCTGGCATAAATTGAAGGCCCTCAATATCGGCTAAAGCATCTTGATAACGCTCGAAAATGCGGCGTTTTTGCTGAACACGCTCCTCTAACACTTCCATTTGTGCAATTCCTACACCTGCGAGCAGGTTGCTCATCCGATAGTTATATCCCTCCTCTTGATGTTCATAGTGTAGGGCATGTTCTCTTGCCTGTGATGCGAGAAATCGGCAGCGGTCGATGGCTTCTTCATCATCACTGACAAGCATTCCGCCTCCTGATGTTGTAATGATTTTATTTCCGTTAAAAGAGTACACACCGAACCTGCCCATTGAACCGCTTTTTCTTCCTTTATATATACTGCCTAACGATTCAGCCGCATCTTCAATGATTGGCACATCATATGCCTCACACACCGCTATAATTTCATCCATTTTCGCACTTTGTCCGTATAAATGAACGACAATAACCGCACGGGGTCTTTTCCCAAGTCGTTTTGTTTCAGCGAAGGCTTTCTCTAACGCTAGCGGACACATATTCCATGTCTCTTTTTCTGAATCAATAAAAACAGGCGTCGCTTGTTCATATAAAATAGGATTTGCACTGGCAACAAATGTGAGAGTGGAACAAAAGACCATATCTCCCTTTTGAACGCCAATGAGTTTTAAGGCAAGGTGAATGGCTGCTGTACCTGAAGACAATGCCGCTCCACTCTTCACGCCTGCATAATCCGCGACCACTTGCTCAAATTCATTTACAAGCGGTCCTAATGGTGCAATCCAATTGCTTTTAAATGCCTCCTCTATTTTCTTCTGTTCTTTTCCACTCATATGAGGAGGAGATAAGTAGATTCGTTTCCTGTCTCTCATGATTTCCCACCTTCTCTTCGATCTTTGATCTCAATTGCAGGAACGCCTACGGCGACTTTCTGATCATGTATATCTCGGGTCACTGCCGCTCCTGCGCCGATCACTGCCCAGCTTCCAATGGTTCTGCCAGGTATGACAGCAGCCCCAGCTCCAATATGAGCACCCTCTCGCACAGAGACACAACCGGTGAGCACGGCTCCCGGGGATAGGTGCGTAAAGGATTCGAGAAAGCAATCATGCTCCACGATAGAACCGGTGTTGATAATGGCATGCTCACCAATTACTGCATCTGCTTGCACAACAGCCCTTGCCATCACAACCGTTCCCCAGCCAATCTTCGTTGACGAGCTCACAACTGCCTCTGGATGAATCAGTGTGGCAAATGCCCTCTCTTCAAATGCGAGACGTTCTTTGATCCTCTGTCTGATTTCATTTTGCCCAATGGCAATCAGCCATTGCATATCAGGTATTTCACATCTTACCTTTTGACTCATAGAAATCGGACCATACAGAATGCCGGTTCGAGTGTCAGCCTCCTCAAATCGATCGTCTAATACAGCACCCAATGAGTAATCAGGATGCAAAAAAATCAACTCCTGAATGACCTTACTGTGTCCGCCAGCCCCTATTAAGCCAATGGGCTGCTCTTTACGTATCGGTTCCTTTGAATTTTTCAGCTGTTGCATGATTTGGCTGCTGCACCCCTTCTGTTTTGATGACTTTCAGCAAGGTCATCCATAAGATTTTCATATCGAGCCAAAACGATTGGTGCTCTACATACCAGAGGTCATAGGTGAATTTCTCCTCCCAAGAGAGAGTATTCCTCCCATTCACCTGGGCCCATCCAGTGATACCAGGCTTGACAAGATGACGCTTCGCTTGCTCCTCTGTGTACATTTGTAAATACTCCATTAAAAGCGGTCTTGGTCCAACGAGACTGATTTCCCCTTTGAGTACATTGACAAGCTGCGGCAATTCATCAAGACTGAGCTTACGAATAAAGGCGCCGGTTTTTGTTAATCGAAGATGGTCTGGAAGCAGTACGCCATGTTCATCGCATTCCTCGGTCATCGTCCGAAATTTATAAAGCATAAACGGCTGTCCGTACAGACCAGGCCGTTCTTGTCGAAACACCACAGGCGCTCCGATTTTCCACCGAATGAGTCCATAGATGAGAAGGAAAAGGGGGCTGCCTGCGATGAGCAGGGTCAAAGCCACGACCACATCTATTATTCTTTTCATCATTGCTTCTCCTTTCCACACTAGCGAGAGACAGATCGTTCAATAGCAGCTTGTTTCACCTTACGCATGAGCTGTATCCGCTCTTGTTTTGTTCCTGCAAATTGATACAAATAGCCTAAGTAGAGAACGAAACATATTCCGCCAATACAAAATAGCTCCCACCATCTCGTCACATCATACACAGCCTGAATACCGGCACAGATCCCCCATATGAACAGAGCCCCAAACAGCGGAACGACTGTATGTTTGTAAAAGATGGTACTTTTCTGTTTCGTGATCTTGGCTGTATACAATGGGAGAAAGACGATATTTTTCATCAATAAAACAACGGCCCCTGCTGTTGCAATGCCATATAACCCAAGCTGAAGTAGGTGAGTCAGTCCATAGGCTAACAGGACATTGGAACCGCCTAATATGAGTGTCACAACCGCCGGCACTTTAAATCGGTTAAAGGCAGTCGGTACATAGGTCAGCGGTAAAAACATCAACGTGAAACACAAATAAGCCGAATGAATCATCAGCAGCCATTTTAGCTCCTCAAAGGCTGGTCCAAGCCATAACAGCATGAGCGGACCGGCAAGACCTCCTAACAGAGCCGCGGGGAATGCCACAAATAAACCGCTCCATTTCATGGCATTGGCGGCGTATTGAATGAGCCCCTGCTCGTCTTGATTTGAATATAATTTTGTGATCGTTGGCGCAAACACAACCGCAAGTGTCCCTGCAAGGGTGCGCAATAATAATGGAAATTGTAAAATGGCAGCATACTGTCCAGTCGCTTCTGCCCCAATCAGTAAGTTGGTCATCAATAAATCGATTTGTAAAAACAACAAAATCCCCATTTGCTCAAATGAATGCCACACCCCTGATCGAACCAACGTGAAACTTGAAGATAAAGAAACGTACCGCCACTTAAACGAAAACCAAGGAATGAGTTTCTTAAAATAATAGAGACCAATTCCCAAAGCGGCGAAACTCCCCATAACGGCTGCAAGCGGAATATGCCAAATGGCTGGTGTCGTCACGGTAAATAACAGCACAATCACAAGCGCCCTGCCAAACATCTGAATGGCCTGTCCAACACTCGATACATATAATTTGTTCGCATAAAACGGTGCCGCCCCAATACCAGACATGACGAAATTGAGCATAAATAAAAGACCCCCTAACACAAAGGCGATCTGTGTATCTTTTGCAAGATGAGCAGGCACATGGAGCCAGTCAACCAGTTGCTGAGACATGAATAGACAAAGTAAAAAAAGACAGATGGATAAAAAAAGAGAACTGACAAAATAGGAAGCGAGATAGCGCTGCGCTTGTTCCATCTCTCCTTTATGAGCCGCAACAGAAAAAAAACGCACCACCACAGCACTTAATGAAGCCGTAATGACCGATAAATAATTGATCATATTTTGCGTCAGATGAATCAGACCAAACGCTTCCACTCCAAGTGTATGAACAATGAAAGGCGTTAAACAAACAGACATCAGCATCATCAAGAAAAACGTCATCACATTTGCACTGACATTGTAAAGAAACGCACGGTTCATGGTGATTTCACGCAGTGTTTAAGGGCCTTCATCCAACTTCCTCTCCCTTTTGTCTGCTTGTTTTCATATGCTGATGAATGGCCTTTTTCACCGCTTCCTCCGTTGGTTCCTTCAAAAGGGTCATAAACGGCAAGTGCGCTACCCATTCATATCCTTCCATGACTTTATGATCAAACGACCTGATGACAACACACGGTGTATGTGTGATCGCACAAAAGATCATGCCATGCAGTCGATCTGTCACGACGACTTGCGCCTGTCTCAACTGCGTCCATAACGTGGATAATTCCTCTAAACGAGTCGTTCGATTCACTCGCTTACCAATGGTCGTTGTGATAAAACCAACTTGATCATACGTTTCTTTGATATGCTCCTGCAGTTGTTTTCGTTTCTCTTTCGTGAGATATGCCTCCTTATCCTCACGCAGACAAAGCAGCACTCCTTTACGGGTTTGACTCTTTGATGTTTCGTCTAATGTCAGGACCATATCAGGCTGTTTCCACACCTCTTTATTAGGAAAATGCTGCTTCATCCATTGATAGGTGGTTTGATCTCTTGCCATCAAGAGAAGCCTCGGGTGTTGCTGATATGCTTGAATAGCGCGGCGTTCTTCTCTTCTCCCTCTCTTTGTTTCTGTAAAATGAGCAGTAGCGGGCAGCTGAATAACAGGATAGGACTTAAAGGCGTTCATGATAAATTGTCTTGTCCATTCTTCATATCGATATAAATCGCCCATGTTGCCCCCGCCGATGATACAGACAATGTCCTCTGGGTGCCGCGCGTGCTTCAGCGGACGTGCTAGACGATACATCTCCTGCATGTCTACTTCTATGATTTGATAGTCTGGAAAGTGCTTTTGTAGAAAACAGCAGCTGGCATAGGCAATCGCATGATCACCTAAGTTGTCATGTGCCGGTAGCAGCGTGAGAATGATTTTCTTCTGATGACGCAGCTCTGGAAATCTTTGGAGGCTCAACCTATATTGAAGTGGATACTTGACCTTTAAGAGCAGCCACTCTGCGGCATGTGCTTTTAATTGCTGCAATGTCACACTCATCACCCCGATTTTCTCGTTTGATATTCAATCCATTTTTGATAGCTTGAAGCTGCGGCAGAGAGCGGATACACCCACTGCATCCTAGCAAGGAATAAGATCATTCGCTTTCGCACAGTCAGCTTCGATGGTTCCACTTGTTTCACAGCCTTCTGAAAAGCTTCATGTGTCACCATTTCACGCATATGACCAAGCTTTTTTTGAAAGGAAAGGGAATTTTGGCTCTTCCATTCATTGAGCATACAATGCAGCGTATGATTCACGATAAAAAAATAAAAAGCCTTCTCATACGGTGTCAGCTCATCATGCTCTTTTAAAAACAAACGCTGCGCGTCATAAAACGCCAGTCCATGCTGAAAATACTGCTTTTGATATCGCTGGACAATGGATGACAAATGAACCCGGTAATAATAAAGCGGCTCATGAACAAAGGCAATGACACGTGATAAAGAAAAACAGCGCAGCGTGACATATTGATCTTCAATATTCTCAAGCTCACCTCTCAACGGAAAACGGATATGATGCTTTTCGATAAACGCCCGCCGATACAGCTTATTCCATGAGAATCCCGTGATCTCACCATGTAATAACGATTCTATTAAACTTGTCTTATCGGCTTCCTGCTGAGCTAACAGCGTCGTCGGTATGATCCGTTTTGACTGTTCAAACTGAATCCAATATTCACTGACAACAAGATCGGCACCGGTGTTTTCGGCTTCTTGATATAAAGCCTCACAGTATTGAGGAGCGAGAACATCGTCTGAATCAACAAAGGCAAGATACGTTCCTGTTGCTTCTTCTATGCCCCTGTTCCTCACCGCTCCCAGCCCTTGATTGGTTTGGTGAATCACCCGAAATCGCTCATCACGCTCAGCAAACGCTTCAAGGATGTCTCCACTGTGATCGGTAGATCCATCGTTAATGAGGATGACCTCTATATCTGAAAAGCTTTGGTCTGCAATCGATTGAAGACACTGCTCCACATATTGACTAGTGTTATAGACTGCGACCAATAGACTGATAGCTGGCATGACAGCAAGCCCCACCTTTCTTCAAATCTACTTTGTAAAAATCGTTCGGTACGGTAAAACAGAAGAATCAAACGGCATCAGCATGATGCTGTACAAAATATAGCAAACCGCAATTCCGATATACATAAAGAAATTGGTTCGTTGATCAAAAATCCGTGTGAAATAAGGCAGTAAAATGAGCTGATACAGACCAAAGTAAATATGAAATCTTGCATAAATGACATCCTTCGTTGCAAGGATGCCAAACAAAAATCCAAGCAAGCAAAAATTCACAATATAATCACTCTCTGGCGTCAGCTCACGAAGTCGTTTTCGACAAAAGAACGCAAGCAATAACGGCAAAATCAAGACACCAATTTTCGTCACATTCATTCCATTCGTATTCGTTGTCAGCCACTCCTCGTAATGACCATAAGAACTCCCTTGTAGCATCACCACAAACACGGAGACAAAGCGGTCATACAGAGCGGTTAAGCCTAGAAAAATCATACATAACACAAGCATCATCCAAGACCATGCCTTTGTTCTGACGATGAAATAGACTGGAATCATAATGAGTGCCGAGGAATGAAATAGCGCGCATACAAGCACGAGCGGAAAATACCATTTCCACTGACCTTTGATGACAAACTGGATGGCATAAAAAAGAATCGCTGCCACCATATACTGCCGCATGCCATTAAACGAAGCGTAATAATGAAATGTGCCGAGAAATAGTAGCATACTAAGCTCAAATGGCCGTCCATATCGCACAAGTGTTTTGATAATAAAAAAATAGGTGATGATCCCAACTGTGATATACATGATTTGCGGCTCATGTGATAGTTGATTGAGCATCCATAAGATCAATGTAAAGCCCGGATCAGTGGCGGCCTTGTCTACACCGAATCCGAAAATATGCCAAGGCTTGTCATAGTTGACGGAGAACTCATACATTTGTCCATAGGTTACAAAATCAGTTCCTACTTTGTAGCGTATGCCCGCCACAATACAAAGAAATAAAAATGGAAAAAACACCAGAAGCTTGTTCGGCCGCCAGCCGCTTTGTATGGTATCATCACGTCTGCCATAAAATGCAGCAAAGCTCGACCATAAATAGACCATGATCATGTTCACCAAATAAACCGCCATCTGCCAATCCTTCCTTACAATCCATACACATTCATCACACGGGTGATGTTCTGTTTTACATCAAAGCCTCTAAGGCCAAGCTGAGAAATAATCGTCTCCTGAAGAGGAGGGTCTGCATGGTAGGCTTCTAGTATGGCTTTCATCCACTCATGTGCTGAATCTTGCAAGGATTTCCGTTTCACAAGCCCACAACCTAAATCGACTTCCTTTGTGATATGATCTGAAATCACACATGGGAGTCCAGATGCCTGCGCTTCCACTAATACGAGCGGAAGACCTTCAAACAAAGACGGCATCACAAACACATCAAATGCTTTCATATACTGCGGAACCTCTGAGACAACGCCCGTAAACACAATGTCTTCCATTAATCCTGCTTTCACTGCATACGATTCAACCACTGGCCGGAGCGGCCCATCTCCTATGAGAACTAGCTGAAAGGAGACCCCTTGTTTTTTCAGTGTCTGCGCTAATTCGATGAAAAAAACATGGTTTTTCTGCTCATGAAATCGGCCAATATGTCCAATGATCAGTTTTCTCTCGTGAAGATAGAGGTCTTTTTTCATCTTCACCTTCGCTTCTGGCTCCAACTGAAAAAAAAGGTCCAAATCAATCCCATTTGGCAAAATGTCCACTCGTCCATCGTGCATTCTTTTTTGTCCAAATAAAAAGGCACCGGCATCTTCACCGCATGCAACGAGCTGCGTAGAAAAGGCAAAGATCAGCTGACGAAATCCTTTGAGCATCAAATGATCAACCCGGCTAGGAGACTGTTTCCAAGCCGTATTATGTGAATGGCAAATGCGTATCTTCACACCTGCCAGTTTCGCAGCAAGGGCAGAAAAGCCCGTTTGAAAATCTGTATGTGCATGCACCGCCTGATAAGGTCCCGTTTGCTTGATCGTCTTCGTCAACGTTTTGACAAACGTCCATGGAGAGGACGCTCCAATACTTGGGACATAAAAAATCCGCCCGCCAAGCTGACGAATTTCCTCATCGTAATCACAGACATCCTCCCGGTGGGTAATGAAATCAAATTGAAGAACATTCCGGTCGATTGCACGATAGATATTCATGATCATCGTTTCTGCTCCGCCTCTGTTCATTCCGCCCACAACATGAAGTACACGCTTTGGCTCACTCATCCCGAATCGTCCTCCTTTTCACCATAGATCCTCCAAGTTTCCGCTGATGATAAAACCTCATGATCTTTGGTGACATACAGGCACGGATGACCGGCTTAAGCGCAAAGAGATAATCAAACGGCGACAATTTTAATTGCTTGCATGCTTGTAACACAAGCCAGGCATTGTCCATTGAATATCGGAATTTCCGGCGCTGAAAGGCCGCTTCATCCTCCCTTACAAGGTATAAGGGCTCTTGCAGATTAAAGCCTTTTCTCCCCGCAGCAAAAAAACGAATCCAAAGATCGATATCTTCCATCCGTCTAGTTGTTTTTACAGAACGATAGCCATTTAAAGCTTTGTAGGCAGACGCTCTCATCATAATCGTCCCATGACAAAAAGGCGTTCCTCTTGCTAGCACCCTTCGATCAGGCTCTGAGACAAGTGCTCGAACGCCCTTCGCCCCTGACTCATCAAACACCGTCATCGCCGTACCAACCACATCATATTCTGGATGTGCTTCAAGGAAATGAACCTGTTTTTCTAATCGTGTAGACACTGATATATCGTCGCCATCCTGTCTTGCAATCAATTCTCCATTCACTTCAGTGAGACAACGATTTAAACTGGCGGCAAGTCTTTGATTGTGTTCGTTTTGAATGAGGCGAATTCTATCTGGATCACTTATGGTATAGTTCAGCACTTTTTCATAGGTGCCATCTGTTGATGCATCATCACATATGATGAGCTCCCAGTTTTCATAGGTTTGACGAAGAATCGATTCAATGCTTTCTTCTACTGTCTCTTGGCAATTGTAAACACCCATGATAATCGATACTTTCGGCTGACGCATGCTCACATCACCTTCTCTTTTTGGTCCATATAAGTTGTGTAAATTTCCTCCATTGCACTTACCGTCTGCTCCTGTGCAAATGCGTGAGCCATAGAACGTCCCGCTTTCCCCATTAGGTGAAGCTGGTCCTTTTTATGATAGAGCTGCTGTAAATAAACGGCTAAACCATTCACATCATGCGGTTTGACTAAAAAGCCGTTCACTCCATGTTTGACAAGCTCACAATGTCCTCTATTTTCTGTTGCAATCACCGGCTTTTCAGCAGACATCGCTTCAAGAAGATTCATCCCAAGTCCTTCTCTCAAGCTGGTTGATACACAGACATCGCTCATATGCATCCAATCTTCGATGTGTTTGCAAAATCCCGCAAACTGTACATGTTCCTCAAGATTCAGCTGACAGACCAGCTTTTCATAGGACGACCGACTTGTCCCTTCTCCAGCAAATACAATTTTCACATGTGGTATATTCCGATACACCTGCGCGCAAGCTTTGATGAGCATTCCTTGATTTTTATTGTCATTTAATTCACCAGCACACAGCACGATAAAATCTTGCGTGGTAAAACCATATGCTTTACGAAGGCGGTCTTTTTCTTTGTCATCAACTGGTGCAAATCGCTTCATATCGACACCCATACCGGGAACATAATGCACAGCCGCCTTCTCTTTTGACAGACGATCGGCTCTTTCATAGTCTTCTCCATTAATGGTGATGAGTGCATCCGTATATTGAACGAGCCATCTCTCAACTGGATAATAAAGCAGCCAATTTTGAAGCGGTGCCCCCTTCCAAAAGTGAAACCCATGCGCTGTGTAAAGAACTTTCGTCCCTTTTTTGCGCGTCCCTTTGGCCGCTAGCCTGCCAATGACACTTCCCATCGGTGTGTGACAATGGATGAACTGATAATGCTCTTTTTCTAACAGCTTTTTCAGCTCCACATAAGCAAGCCGGTTGTGCAAATGAAAAGGGGAACGCTGAATCGGAATGGAATGCGCTTGATCCACATACGGTAGCTCCAGCTGGCCATTTGCCGCTGTATGCACTTCCCATCCTTGTTCCTGAAACCATCTGAAATACGGGAGATGGAACGCCTTAAAATGATAATCAACCGTTGCGCAAAACAAGACTTTTTTCTTCATTAGCAAGTGGCTCCTCCTCTCGTTGCATCGGTTCAGGCAATACATCATGCGACTCAATGGCGGCAAACAAGGCCTGTCTTAATTGATCGTCACTCATCATATTAAATTCGTGAATAAAGCGGTTCAGCACATACGGATCTCCATCCAAGGCATGCCCAATATGGATTTTCGGGAAAATTTGCTCCTGTGCTTTTTCATGCTGGTTGAGTAGCTCCTCGTACATTTTCTCTCCGGGACGAATCCCCGTAAATGTGATTGGAATCTGATCTGTGGTGTAGCCTGAGAGGTGAATGAGGTTTTCTGCGAGGTCGACAATTTTGACTGGCTCCCCCATGTCTAAAACAAAAATCTGCCTTCCTTCTGCTAGTGCACCAGCTTGAATAACAAGCCTTGATGCTTCTGGTATCGTCATAAAATATCTTGTCATGGCTGGGTGCGTGACAGTCACTGGCCCGCCTTTTTCAATTTGTTTTTTAAAGATCGGAATGACACTGCCCCTGCTTCCGAGTACATTCCCAAACCGGACGGCGACAAATTTCGTTTCACTGCTTGCCCCCATTTGCATAATCACCATTTCAGCAAATCGCTTTGTCGCTCCCATCACATTGGCAGGGTTGACCGCTTTGTCAGATGAGATGAGGACAAATGTTTCAACTCCGTGCTCATGTGCAGCTTCTGCCACATTTTTTGTCCCGATGATATTGTTTTTCACCGCTTCTTTCGGGCTGATTTCCATGAGCGGGACATGTTTATGTGCGGCGGCATGATAAATCATATCCGGCTGAAAATGACCAACGATTTCACTCATTTTTTGTTTATCTTGAATATCCGCAATTTGTGGATATAGGCTAATGCTATCTCCATACAATTCTTTCAGCTCTAGTAAAATAGAATGAATGCTAAATTCTCCATGTCCCACAAGCACAATCGCCCGAGGGGAAAATACACAAATTTGACGACAGATTTCTGACCCGATAGACCCGCCAGCTCCTGTCACCATAATCGTTTTTCCTTTTAGGTGAACGGATAGACGGCTTGTATCTAATTGAATCGGCTCTCTTCCAAGCAAATCCTCTGGCTGTACATCCCGCAATTGATTCAGCGCATGGGTTCCTTTTAAAATCTGTTCCATTTCCGGCATAATCTGTGTTTTGATTCCAGTCGCTACACATTCCTTATATAGTCCTTTTAATGTGTGACTGCTTTTGGATGGAATAGCGATAATGATTTTTTGAATATCCATCATCGCAACAGCCGTTTGAATATGTTCTTTTCCCCCAAGAACAGGCAGCCCCATAATTTCAAGCTTATGCTTTGTTTTGTCATCATCAATGAAAGCGACCGGCTCAATATGTACATCACTCGACTGCTGAAGCTGACGAACGATAATGGTCCCGGCTGATCCAGCGCCAATGATTAGTGCCCGCTCCTTTTCAACTTGAAACCGCTTGGCACCATCATGAAACAGCCTAGATGCCATACGTGATGCACCGATGAATAACACATGGAAAAGCCAGACAATAAATAAAAAGCGAAATGGCCATGTCTGCACAAAAATGTACAGCATCGTCATGGAAAATAAAAATGAACACGCAAAGGTCTTCATTAAAGAAAATAGCTCTCTAACCCCTGTATAAGCCCATACTTGCTTGTACACGTGAAAAATATACGAAAACAAATGGTGCCCGATCAGTAGACTGAGCGAAGAAATGACGAGCATTTCAAATGTATATACGGTTAACGCCGCCTCTTGGACAAATTGAAAGCCAAAAAAGACGGCAACTAAGATGAGATATGAATCTAGTGCCACGATGATTGATAATCTTTGGGCGTAAGTCAACGCTCCTCCCCCTTTTTAAAACATCACTATTCTTACGTAAAATGGGCATCAAACCCGTCCTCACATCCCACTACCGATGACGAGCATCTAAGGCATATATCATGCCCACAGCAGGATCGAGTGCCTCCGTTGTTAAAGATTAGGAGACATCACCTATCAATCTCTTTAATACATATAGTGCCTTCCCTTTTTAACTTTCTTGCCATTTAGCATCGCCCCAAGCAGTTTCCCTGTCGTACCCTCTAATACTTCTTTTGATTTCTTCACAGCGGCAATCTTCGTTTTACCGCTTAAAACCACAAGAATGCTTCCATCCGTCCGGTTCGCTAATATTTTGGCATCGGCTACAGGCAGAAGCGGTGTGGAATCAACAATCACCATGTCATACTGCTGCTCAATCTCGTAAAATAGCTGCTTCATCACAGAGGAGGAAAGCAGCTCAGCGGGATTTGGCGGAATGGTCCCACTCGGAAGCAGCTCTAAATGCTCAATCGGTGTAGGCAAAATGGCTTCTTCCAAACTGCAATTATTTAATAGCACATTGGTCAATCCGGTGTGCGGACTCAGATCAAAATATTCATGAATGGCTGGTTTACGTAAATCAGCATCCATGAGCAAAACCCGTTTTTTCTGCTGTGCAAAAACAGCTGCCAAGTTTGCAGCCGTAAATGATTTTCCTTCCTTCGGCAAGGAGGATGTGACCAATATCGACTTCAGCCTCGTTTGAATCGACGTGAATTCGATGTTCGTTCGGATCGTTCGGAATTGTTCCGCAATGACAGAGTGAGGATTTAATACAGAAATACAGGATAAATCTCTTTTTTCTCGTTTTTTCCTCTTAAAAATCAATGTTCTGTCCTCCCGTTATGACGGACTGCTTGTCTTTTTTTGCCCTCCTGTCTGCCTGCATCTGATAGACACTGCCGAGGGATGGCAATCCGATCTCTTCTCTTATTTGATGTGTTCGTTTCACCGTATCATCGAGTAAATTCATTAAGAAAATGAGTGTCATTCCCCCTAATACAGAGGCGCCTAGTGCCAGAACGATGTGAACGAATTTACGTGAGTTCATCAGTATCGTGTTGGACAGCTTGGCTTCAGACAAAACATTAATGCGATCCATATTCATGGTTTTTTTGATTTCTTCTTGCAGCACCTCTGTGGCTGTATTCGCAATGGCTACTGCCTTCGCGCGGTCCTCATCTTGTACAGAAATATTTATGACCTCTGACTCATTTTCTGTACTTGTGGCAATTTTGTGTTTTAATCCTTCCGCCGATTCTGTAAGATTGAGTGTTTCTTTTACTTTTTCAATAACGATTGGACTTTTTAATAGGACTTGAAAGGTACGTGTATATTGAAGGTTCATCTGAATATCGTTTAAATTCGCTTGTGCATCACTGCTTCGTTTATGAACAAGAATTTGAGTGGTTGCCTGATATACAGGAGTCGAGACATAGAACTGATAGTAGGCTGAAATGCCCGTTACGATCAGGACAATCAGGATCAGAAGGGCCATTTTCTCTTTTATGACAGAAAACAGCTGCTTAAAACCTATATTCTCATTCATAGATACCTCCCGATTTCATCATAAAAAGGTTATATATGGTTTCTTTTTGTTAATGATTGGATTATAAAAGATAATACCCGCAAAGAAAAATGTCATAATAGGTCTTATAGTTCTTTTTAAAGAACGAAATCGTTCGTTTTCTTTTGTTTACTTCCTGTTTCTTACGTTTTTGAATTTTATAAAGAACAATTTATTTCTTATAATGAACGAAAAGGTCGCAGAACGATTCGCCGGGGAGAAGGGAGATCATATATCGAATGATAGGAAAGGTGATACGCATTTACCGAAAGAGGAAAGGATACTCAATCCAGCAGCTGGCTGAAGATGCCCATGTCTCTAAATCGTATTTGAGTAAAATTGAGCGTGGTGTCCATCGTAATCCATCTGTCCAGTTTTTAAAAAAGGTATCCTCATCACTAGACATTGATTTACAAGAGCTGTTTGATGCAGAAACGATGATGTTTCATTACGCTGAGGGCGGTGAACAGGAGTGGCGGGATCATATCGTTCATGCCGTCCAATCCGGCATGCCTAAAGAAGAACTGTATCAGCTGCTCCAAACCTACAGAAAGGAGCAGGAAGGAAAGACGTTACATGTCCATCAGAGAAAGCTGACCGACTCAAATATGTCAGAATGGAATCGTCTCATGAGTGAAGCAAAGGCCATTGGCTTAACCATCGAGGAAGTGAAAGCGTTTCTTACCAATATGGGAGAACACCGGGCGTAAGCCACTGAGATCAAACCAATTTGCGGGGAGAGGCGCTTGTCGCTTCGATGAAATAGAGCCTTTTTATATGAAAAGGCTCTTTTCAGTTTATGGACAAAGGGCTAAAATGAACTTATTTTAGCCCTTTGTCTTCTTTTCAGCGTGATAGAAAACCTTTGCAGCCTAGTAAGGACGAGCACCAGCGCACAGGACTGACACCGAATGCGAGGGTTTGTCTACATGCTGAGAGCCTTTTTGCATAAAAAGGCTCTGTTTTCTATTATTCATCTTTTTTGGTTCGTGCTTTTTTCGTAATATCATTGTTCTTCCAATAGGCCCATAGTGATGTGATGCCAAGAAAGGCTAACGTAATGAATTGCTGCACACCTTCTTCATCAATTGGAATTGGGCTTTTTCCTGCAGCAGTGAGAGCGCTGTTCACAAGTGCCAATAAAAGCAGCACAAGCCTCGCAATAGTGCCTGCACTAATTTTTTGAACCTTCAACTGTAACCCCTCCCCTTATCCTTTCATACGGGCGATACTGCTCGTTCCCTCTCATATGTATGCAAAAAGCGAATGAATAGAAGAACGAATCAAAAAAAGAGACATCATTCCTAGATGCGGAATGATGCCTTGATTTATGTGCTGTTTATTTAGAGAACATCTTTTTTGCTTCATCCATTGCCATTTTGTTGCCTAGAGCTGAATAATCTAACCATGGCTGATCGGCAATCGGATACACTTGGTTTTTCTTCACGGCTTTTAGGCCTTTCCAAATCGGCGTCTGCTCTAACTGTTTGAATGCCTGCTGCGCCTTATCATCACGGTTCACGACGACAAAAATAGCATCTGCATCAAAGTCAGGAAGCACTTCTTGAGAAATGACTTCAAATGGACGTTTGCTGTCCAGTTTTTTCACACCATCTACAGGTGTCAGTCCTAAATCATCGTATAAAATTGGACCCATCGGACGTTTCATACTAAATACTCGAAGCTCTTTTGCTGTTACACGAATCGCCATTACTTTTCCATTTCCAATCTTTTTCTGGATGAGTGATTTGACTTCTTTTGCTTCTTGATTGTAGTCCTTAATATATTGATCGGCTTCTTTTTCTTTATTGACGAGCTTGCCGATTTTTTTCAAATGATCACGCCATGTGCCATCATTTAAATTAAACACTTCGGTTTTGGCGATTTTCTTGTATTTTGATAAGTCTTGTCCAGCCAGTTCTTCATCGACGTAAATGACATCTGGTTTTAAAGCAAGCAATGACTCCATATCAGGATCTGCTGCGATGCCCAGCTTTTTCGTTTGGCTAAGCTGCTTTTTCGCATGTGGAAGGAAATCTTTTAAGTCTCCCCCTACAACAGAGCCAGCAGGTTTTATCCCGAGTGCTAATAAGTCATTTGTTAAATGAATCGACAAGGACGCAATCTTAGGTGTTCCGTTTTCATCTTGATTTGTTGTCTTCTTTGTTTCCTGTTGACCACAAGCGGCCAGAATCAAGAAACAGAGCGTTAAACCAAACACAAGTACTTTTTTCATGATGAGTTCCTCTTTCTTATTTTGTTTTTGTTAGTAAATAGAGAAAATAAGGTGCTCCGATAAAAGCCACAACCACACCTGCTGGGATGGCATTTGGGGCAAATATGGAACGTCCGAGTGTATCAGCACTGACCAAAATCAACAATCCAAGCAAGGCGCTCACTGGTAAAAAATATTGGTGCAGTGAGCCGACAAGACGCCTCGCCAAATGAGGTGCAACAAGGCCAATAAAACCAATTCCGCCTGTCATCGATACACTTGCACTCGCTAGACCAACAGCTAAGGTGAGAAGAAAAAGTCGTTTGCGCTCTACACGTACTCCGACACTTGAGGCGACGGCATCACCTAATGTTAACGCATTGAGTGTGCTGGACTGCATGAGCGTAAGCGGGACAAGACATACGATCCAAGGTAGGAGCGCAAGTACATGAATCCAGTCTCTTCCCCATACATTTCCCACAAGCCACCTTGAAGCGAAGGTGTATGTATCTTCATCCAGTTTCAATGACAAATATAAAGTCAATGCACTAAACCCCGCAGCTACAGCAATTCCAACAAGGATCAGCCGGATAGGCACAAGCCCTTCATGCCTGTCGTACGCAAGAAGAACGATGACTGCCGCCGCAAGCAGACCTCCACCAAACGTAAAGAGCGGAATGAGTAAAGATGGATTTCCTTCTAGTACGTGAAAATACGTCACAAAGATGATTAAGCCGAATGCGGCTCCTGCATTCAGACCAATAATCCCAGGGTCAGCCAGTGGATTGCGGGATAAACTCTGCAAAATGCCACCTGCGATGCCTAGACCTATTCCAGCTAGTATCGTCACGACGATTCGAGGCAGACGATAATCAAACAGCACCGTCTCACTTTGGAAATCTCCAAAGCCAAATAACGTTTTGACGACAACGAGAGGACTGAGTTTCAGCGTGCCGGTATTTAAACTATACAGCACGACAGCCGCACTCAGACAAAGCAAAACGGCTGTCACGACAAGAGCACGCCGTTTCTCTTTCATGACAGGTTCCTCCCTTCTTTTCTGGCAATATATAAGAAGAAAGGAACACCAACAAGTGCCACCATGACGCCAATGGCAAGCTCTCTTGGCGGATTTACTGTCCGGCTGGCAAGATCAGCGAAGACGAGAAGCATTGCGCCTAAAATCGCTGACATCGGAATGACGAAACGATAATTGACCCCAACCAGCTTTCGTGCAATATGCGGAATGACAAGCCCGACAAACCCAATAGACCCAACCGCCGATACAGAAACGCCTGCCAGCAGAACCGCAGCTGCCATACCTAGTATTCGCACTTGCCGGGTTTTCACCCCTAAATTCGCAGCTACATCTTCACCAAGTGATAATAACGAGAGGGACCGTCCTAATAACATCGCCCAAACGATGACAATGAGAATGACTGGAGCAAGGATCATCAGCTGCGGCCATTTGACACCTGCCACACCCCCTGCATACCAAAAAGCCAGATCCTGACTGAGATCAAAGTAAATGGCGATACCTGAGCTTAGCGCATGCAGCAATGCGGCAACAACAGCTCCAGCTACAGTGAGCCGAAGTGGGGTCAGCACGCCGCCAGCCGCCCCAATGGCAAAAATCAGCAGTGTACTGAGAACGGCACCAAAAAAAGAAAATAACATCAATGCCGAATAAGGCATTCCTGGAAAAAAAGCAAAACAGAGAGCGACTACAAACATCGCACCGCCGTTAATGCCTAATATCCCCGCATCTGCCAGCGGATTTCTTGTAATGCCTTGCATGAGCGCACCTGCCACAGCAAACGCCGCTCCAACAAGCGCCGCTCCTAGCACACGAGGAAGCCTTAATTCATGAATGATCTGCTGCTCTGTTACATGAGACTGATAGTTAAACACAGCTGTCCAGACCGTTTGCAAAGACAATGACTTTGCACCGTAGGAAACAGCCAAAAACATAGCCGCCAATAAACCAATGACAGCGAGAAAAAACAATAAAAAGAACAAAATAGGTGATGATCGTTTTTGTTGAGATGTTCGCTTATCAGGCAAAATCGGTGTCATCCTTTTCTTCATTAAAAGTCAGTTTGAAAATGAGAATCATAATCATCAAAATTATAGCCGTCAGCCTCTGAAAAATCAATGTACGGCTCATTTTTTTAATTATTGAAGGTATTGGTAGACGGCAAATAAGAGAATTCTTTCCTTCTGCTTTTTCTCGTTCTGAAAGACCTATCAATTTTTACAGTATTTTAATAGGAAAATAGTTGACATTCCGCATGAAAATCCCCTAAAATTACAAAAGCAAGTCAAATGTTATAAAAATATTACAAACAGATGTCAAAGGAATAAAGAATGACCCGTCATGAGAGGAGAATTGAAAGTTGTGTCAGTAAAGGGAAAATGGAGTATCATCCTATTTGCGCTTGCCATCGTCATTGGAGCAGTTGCATTCTTTCAAAATCAGCAAGCAAGCGGTACAGAGAAGAAAAATGTGAAGCAGGATACGAATTATAAAAATGTTGAAATTGTTACTCTTGTAAATGACGGGAAGTTTATGAGATATGCGGTGAACTATCCTCTTTTTCATCAAAAAAAGCTAGATGACAAGATTCAAAGCTATGCGAATTCAGCATTAGAGCATTTCAAAAAGACATTTAGTGAAGCAAAGGACATTGATGAAAACAAACGGTTTGAACTGAATATTGACTATGACATGGTGCACTATGCAAAACAATCTGCTGCCATTTATTTTACGACCTACACATATACAGGTCAGCAAAATGGGACCACTCATCACGTCACAATCAATTTCGATTTTCAGAAAAAAGACTTTCTTGACACAAAAGATTTATTTCAACCAAAAAAGGACTATTTGAAAAAATTATCCTATATTACATACACGGAGCTTAAAAAAGATAAAACCTTGTCTAAGGATCTATCACTCCTTCAAAAAGGAACAGCCCCTACTGATCAAAACTTCAGTCAATTCGCCTTAAAAGAGAAATATATAGAGTTCTATTTCCCAGCTTCTCAAGTAGCCGCAAAGGACTTAGGTCCGCAAACGCTGGCGATCAAAAAGACGCTGCTAAAAGATATCTTGAAGCCGGAATATATGAATAAGACCAAAAATCAGAATGAAATCAAAGAACCGAATCCAAAAAGAAAAGCCGTCAAGCTGCCGCAAAAGCCAAAGCTTGATCCGAATAAAAAAGCCATCGCACTCACATTTGATGATGGTCCAAACCCAGCCACAACTTCAACCATTTTAGCAGCGCTGAAAGAAAATAAAGGACACGCCACCTTTTTCGTATTAGGAAGCAGGGTTCAGTATTATCCTGGAATGCTTGCCGACATTTTAAAGAGCGGAAATGAGATCGGAAACCATTCATATAACCATCCTTTATTAACGAGACTCCCTCTAAAAGAAGCGGTCAAACAAGTAAAAGACACGCAGAAGCTGATTGAAAAGGCCAGCGGTTATACTCCTACGCACTTTAGACCGCCATATGGAGGAACAAATCCCGACATCAATCAAGCGGTGGGCATGAACGTTTCATTGTGGGATGTCGATCCTGAAGACTGGAAAATTCGCAACAGCCAGCAGATCACAAACCATGTTCTCTCACATGCAGCAGATGGCAAAACCGTACTCATGCACGATATTTATGACAGCTCTGCTCGAGCAGCAGTGAAGATCATACATGAACTCACCAAACAAGGCTACCAGCTTGTCACAGTCAGCGAACTTGAACAATTGAAAAAAGAACGAAACGAACAGACCCCTGTGCAGTAAACACAGGGGCTTTTTTTTATGACTCTAACAACTTCTTTCTTTTTAACAATGCTTGAAACGTCTCTTCAAGCTCACGAGAAGGCTCGATGCTTAAACGACTGAGCACTTCAGACAGCTGCATATCAATCAGCAGGAGCTCTTCTTCTTTCTTTGTAGCAGCTGGCTTTTCTTCCTTTTGTTTATATTCTTCATAAGTGCCATCAAAGCGTTCAATGGTACCCTCGTGCACATGAAGAATACGAGTAGCCACCTGCTCAATGAGCCTCCTGTCGTGGGAGACAAACACAACTGTGCCCGGGTAATCTTTTAAAAGTCCTTCAAGCGCTTCTACTGCCGCAAGGTCTAAAAAGTTCGTCGGTTCATCAAGCATCAGAACATTGGCATCACTGACGAGCAACTTTGCAAGCATCGTCTTCACCCGTTCCCCGCCGCTTAATACGTTCGTCAGCTTATACACATCGTCTCCCCGAAACCCAAGTCTCGCTAAAACGGTGCGAACGATCGTCTCATCTTGAATCGCCTGTTCCAGTGCATTTTGTAAGATCGATTCATCTAGATTCAGTCCTGAAAGATCTTGGCTGAAATAACCAATCTTCACGGCTTCTGAACAAAAAATCCCGGGATGTCCGTTTACAAGCATTCGGAGAAATGTCGTTTTACCGCTCCCATTCTTCCCAATGATCGCGACTTTGTCTCCGCCTTTCACTTCAACATTCGCCTTTTTCCAAAGGACTTTATCTCCTGCCATGCCATCTACATGTTCGACACGAAAAATGGAGCGGCTTGCCACTTCCTTCATGGTGTGCTGCGTCATTTGAAGAGGCTGGACTTCCTTTACCTTCTCCACCTTTTCTAATTTCTCCATTCTTGTTTCAATAGATTTGGCTGTTTTTTGAAGCTTTTTTTGCTTGTTTGCATAATAAGGCTTCGCAATTTTAGGCCCCGAGGATTTCAGCTTTGGAGATGGCTTTGTCGCTTTGTCGGCTTTTTTCATTTTCTTTTGCAGTGCATGTTCTAACTGTTTTTTCTTTTGGGTATACACCTCGTACGCCTCCACGTGCTGGCGATGTTCGAGTTCTTTTTGTCGGGCAAAATCGCTGTAGTTGCCTTTGTATGGTTTGAGCTTCCCATCTTTCAATTCCCAAATGTCTGTACATAACGCATCTAAAAAAGCACGGTCATGCGAGACGACAATCAGAGCACCTTGATGATGACGAAGCTTTTCTTCTAGCCACTCAATATGCTCCGTATCTAAATGGGTCGTCGGTTCATCGGCTAATAAAAGGGCAGAAGGCCGGCTTAAAGCTCTTTCAATATAAGCTTGTGTCATCTCTCCACCACTTTGTCTGCCATCTCCTGTCTTTAGTTGAGGAAGCAGCGTACAAGTTGTAGTATGTGCAAATGTGCCGCTGTCTGGTTTTTCCCTCCCCGCTAGTACATGGAGCAATGTCGTTTTCCCACTGCCATTTGTCCCTACAAGGCCGATTCGGTCCCCTTGATGAATGGCAAGCTCCTCTATATCAAATAACAAACGATCCTTTCGAAATACTTTTAATTGGTGGGCTCTCAGTAACATCCAACCCTCTCCTTTCGTATCAGGAGACATGAAAAAGCCTCCCATTCTCAGAATAGGAGGCAAAATGGTGTACAAAAATAAGCGGATCGATACAGAATGACATGCGGTTCAACAAATGAGCACACATATCCCCCGTATCCATCACTTCAATCTTTGATTCCCAAGCTGTACCATCCTATTCCGAAGCTAAAAAATGAAAACGCAGCAAACATAGCAACACATATCGTTTGCTCACTGCCTTCGTTCTTTCATTTTGCTTACAGGTCATAGGATTAGTACTTCATTGCATTGGGTCACCCTTCCGTCGTTTGTTACGTATACGATAAAAGATTGGTTATTTTTTGTCAAGTGGGTTTCCTATTGAGACACGCTGGCCAACTTGGGTAAACACCTTACCTATTGCATCTGTTTCGCTTGAATAAACTGATCAATGACACGTAATGCTTTTTCTGTTCCACCTGCTGTTTGGAAACTTTCTTCAATCTTTTCAATCCCAGCACGGTAGGTGTCACTTCCGAGTACACTCTCTACAGTATCTCTCAACTGTTTTGCTGTCAGCTGGTCTTTATCGAGTGCACGAGCAGCAGAGAGATCCGTCAGTCTTTTTGCCACCATCGGCTGATCTTTGTCAACCGGGATGACAACCATTGGAACATGATAATGAATACCTTCATTGACACTGTTCATCCCGCCGTGGGTCACAAACACATCTGTCAGTTCAAGGACTTCAAGCTGCGGCACATAAGGCTCGATGAGAAAATGAGATGGCGCTTCTTTTAGGAGAGACATGTCGATTTTTTCACCAGTTGCGAGAATCACTTTTCCATCAAAGTCGGCAAAGGCATCAATACACATATTAAAGAATGCTTCAGTATCTCCAAGAACCGTTCCCATTGAAATAAAGACAACCTTCTCCCGCTCAAGCGCTTCTAATGGGAAATCGTGCTGGTCAGCACGTTTTAGAAAACTCGGTCCAATGAAAACAAACGAATCATCCAATGCATCAACAGACGGCTGAAAATATTCACTTGTATACACCATATTCAGTTCGCCGCGGTTTTTCATGAATTGCATCAAATGCTTTGGCTGAACGCCAAAACGTTCATGTATTTCTTCTAACAGATGAGCCGCCTTCTCATCTTTTCTGTATAGCGGTGTATCAAAATGCGCCTCCTGCAGCACAAAAGAAGGATTCGAACCGATGCCTGGAATCTGTAAGTAATCCCGCACAAGCTCACCTGCTCCAAACATATCAAAATAGACCAAATCAAATGAATGCTGTTGAGAAAGAGTTTCCACCACTTCTAAAATGTCTAATGACGTTTGTAGCATGGCATGAAAAAATGGCTGCATGGACTCCAAATCGTCTTCCTCCACACTTAATGTCCGAATATAATCTGGATGTATATGTATGTGAGCGCCTAAGCGTTTGATCCGTTTTTGATAATGTTCAGTTGTGACCACATGCACTTCATCACCTCGATCAACAAATGCTCTAATCATCCCTAACATTGGGTTCACATGTCCTTCAGCTGGGAACGTAATCATTAAAACCTTCGCCACAAGAATCCTCTCCTTATTGTCAATTCCCTTCCATGTTAATCTTATACAGTGATCAGGCTCAACAAATACGCCTGAAAAGGGCAGAAATGAGTCTTATGGCTAGTATTTTAAGAGGATAGCAGAAAAAAAGACAAAGCCTCCTTTTTAAGTACTTTGTCTTTTTTCTATTAATTTTTGAGCAGCATTTGTTTAAACGCAGCAGACTGTTTTTCAATTGAGATTGGATCAGCATAGATAAATTCTTTGATTGAATAGGATAAAACATGTCCTTGTTTCACTGCTTTATTCTTCTTCCATACCCCGCTGCCTGTGATATCTAGATTAGGTGCTTTTCCATCCTTTGTTGGTACAAGTAAATAGTCACCTGTATACTCATTCATCTCTTCTAATGAAATACCGAGATATCCTTCTTTTGGTAGAGCTTTCTCTGCTTTTTCAGGCAAACTGAATCCATACCCTTGATAGATAACCTCTCCTCCACGACCAAAGTCTGTACCAAATAAGTACACCTGCTTAGGCTGCACATCCATAATGGAGAACGTCTTGTCTTCACCAATTTTTGCTTTGACCTCTTTGCCGTCTTTTTTCAGCTGCTCGTCCATTTCTTGTATTTGTTTTTTGGCTAACGATTCTTTTCCAAGAATCTTTCCGATTTCAATATGCATCTCTTTAAAGCTATGTTCACTTGTTGTGAAAGTAATTGTTTTTGCGATCTTTTTATATTTTTCAACTTGATCATTTTGTGAATACGCAATAATGAGATCAGGTTTCAGTTTGGCGATTTCCTCCACATTTTCTATCGGCACCCTCTTCACACCTGTTTCATCTAAAAAGGATGATTTAGGATAAACATCTGTCATGCCAACAGGTGTCACACCTAACTTTTTAAAATTTCCAAGCTGTGCTGTTAACACAACAATTCGTTTCGGTTTGTCTGGAATGGTGATCTTTTCACCCGTTTCAGTTGTATATGTACGAGTATTTGATTCTTGTTCTTTATTGTCTTTCTGCCCGCAAGCCACCAACAATACTGCCAGCAGACTCATAAGCCAAATCATTTTTTTCACTTACGAAACCACCTTTAATTGAGAATGATTATTAATTATAACATAAGCAGTGTGGTTTAGATGTAAAGTTTTAGCAGTGAACGCCACATACAAAAAACCCTCTTCTGATGGAGAGGGTTCGAGAAACCTTTTTCAATTGTGAACTAGGTTGAATGCACACGCTGAGAATCTATAAAACCCCGACACGATAGATGTTATTACAGGATATTATGAAAGCAAAACACCCTTTAGTCGAAAAACATCATTCAAACATTAAAATTTTGGGGTCTTGATTGTAACAGTGAACAAGCATAGCATGTAATTGTCCTCTATGATGATAAACATGTGCTAATATCTCTAACAACCATTCATACCTTGTATATGTCACACCCCAATAAGAAGTGGTACGAGACAGTAGTTCTGTGTCCGATAATTTCATATAATTATTTTTTAATGAATGGAAATTAGTCATTAAACCATTTTCTATCGATTTTATAGTTTTATATGATACATTAGCATAAAATGTTTCCATCTCTTCTTGGGTCGCCTCATTTGCAATACGCCAGTCAGCTTCACAAATGATCGCAATGTGTTCCAGCAACTCTCCGATAGACTGCTTATGAGGTGTTGGTCTTTTTTGTAAATCAGCTTCTTCTAATTGACTTACTATTTTTATCAATGTTTTAACAGCTACTTCAATTTGATGTAAAACAATTTCACAATTCATTAGTGCCTCCTTATGAATGAATTTTGCCCTTTTCGTTGAACAAGCTTTGAGAATATTGATGAACTGACTTTATACTCCAATAATAGATTAAGTTTACTTGATTACCTATCATCAAGAAAATTTGTCTTTTTAACAATATTAATCTGTGTTTTTCGATACAAAATGAACTCTCTAATAAATAGTGAAATTCCTCTCAATTCATTCACACAATACCACTCATAAAAAAACAAAAAAACCCTTTATTTCAAAGGGTTTTCAAGTTCTTTCATAAATGATCCATCGGATACTCAAGACGCGCTCGGAGGGATTCGAACCCCCGGCAGACGTGGTACCGGAAACCACCGCTCTATCCAACTGAGCTACGAGCGCACGATATGTTTTTTGAACGTCAGCATATCAAATTATAAGGGAAATGCTGCAAGAAAGCAATGATTAATCGCTATCCCTTTCGATGCATTTTCTTCATTTCCATACATATACTCATATGATGGTTTGAAGTGGAAGAGTTTTGGGGAAAATGGATAGGGGTATTTGATTTTAGGTCAGCATTTTGTTTGACCTTTATTGACCAAAAATGTATCATTGAATTACATACTTACCTAAAAGGTGAAGGAGGAACATTATGAATTTAATACCTACAGTCATTGAGCAAACAAATCGTGGGGAAAGAGCTTACGACATTTATTCTCGTCTTTTAAAAGACCGTATTATCATGCTTGGTTCTGCGATCGATGACAATGTTGCCAACTCCATCGTATCACAGCTTCTCTTCTTAGAAGCCGAGGATCCAGAAAAAGATATCTCTATCTACATTAACAGCCCTGGCGGTTCGATCACAGCTGGTATGGCCATTTACGATACGATGCAATTTATTAAACCAAAGGTATCAACTATTTGTATTGGTATGGCTGCATCTATGGGTGCGTTCCTGCTTGCTGCTGGTGAAAAAGGTAAGCGTTATGCCCTTCCAAATAGTGAAGTGATGATTCACCAACCACTAGGTGGTGCGCAAGGTCAAGCAACAGAAATTGAAATTGCGGCAAAACGAATCCTTTCTTTACGCGATAAACTGAACCAAGTACTTGCTGAACGTACTGGTCAGCCAATTGAAGTCATTGAGCGCGATACAGATCGTGACAACTTCAAAACAGCGGAAGAAGCACTTCAATACGGACTCATTGACAAAGTCTTGACCCGTAATTCAGAAGAACAAAAATAATCACAAAACAAACCGTCTGCTCTTTGAACAGGCGGTTTTTTGTTATGCATTTGTTTTAAGATAGCTCCGTCCATTTCTGCTGTAGAGACGGTGTTTGATAGGAAGCCATCTGAGAAATCAATTCTTCTGGTTCTCCAGAGGCATGCAGCAACTGAAGATGTGATTCATTCGAAAAACCTTCCTGTACACTGAACGTCACCATGTCGAGGAGCGGTTTGAAATACTGATTCACTTGATACAATCCGATTGGCTTTTGATGGATGCCAATTTGCGCCCAGCATAGCACCTCAAATAATTCTTCATATGTACCAAAACCACCTGGCATGGCAATAAATCCATCGGCCAGCTCGCTCATTTTAGCTTTTCGTTCATGCATTCCTTTGACTTCAATGAGTTCAGTGAGCTCTTGATGCACAACCTCTCCTCTAAAAAGCCCTTTTGGCATGACTCCGATCACTTGCCCGCCGTTTTTTAACACCTCATCCGCTATAGCTCCCATTAAGCCAATTCGTGAGCCGCCGTATACAAGACGGATTCCTTGCTCTGCCATATAAGCTCCTAGCTCGACAGCTTTTTGTTTGTAGATTTCATTCACACCTGGATTCGAACCAGCAAACACACAAATCGTTTTCATCAAAACAGCTCCATCTCTCTCTATGATTTCTTCACCCACTCATTCTACTATAATTCATTGTAAAGAAACAGCCGCTCCATCTATATATAGTGTAAAATCAGAAGGTGAACACCATATAAGGAGCTGTATAAAGAGAATGCAAACAACTGAAATGGAAAAATGGATCAAAGATTTCTACAAAATGAGAAATTGGACAGAATACGGGCCGTTTATCAGGTTAGGTTTCCTGATGGAAGAAACAGGAGAACTCGCTCGTGCAGTCAGGGCGGTCGAAATTGGACGCGATCGACCTGATGAGAAAACACAGGAGAACGCCGCGTTAAGAAAGGACCTTATTGAAGAAATGGGAGATGTCTTAGGAAATCTACTAGTTCTAGCTGATCTCTATGATGTAACAGTAGAAGAGGTCTTCTCTTCCCATCAACAGAAACTCACACAACGGTTTTCTAGTGAAAAAGAGCAGGTAAAAAGCACGTGACCGACATGTCACGTGCTTTTTTTAGCCTTTTATAGCTGCTGTGGTGAAATATCATCCGTTCGTTCAAAGAAATGCTGCTTTCCAATGTGATGGAAAAGACCGGTACGATGCAAAAGCTCTTTTGGCTGTGATTGAAGCCCTACAATCATCAATTTTCCATTGTGATGCTTTAAACGATTAGAAATGTTCATCAGAACCGCTTCTGCTGAGGTGTCCATATAATTCACTTTGTTCATAAGCAAAATGAGTGTTTTCGGCTTTGTCTGAACATGATCCAAAATCGAATTTTCCAATGAATCGGTTGTACCGAAAAAAAGTGGCCCTTCAATCGAATACATACTAATTCCTTTCTGATCGGTCTCCCTTTCTAAGGCAGCCGCCGTTTCGATTTGAGGAACAGCGACATTTGTGTGGATATTTGTTGTCTGGCTCATTTTTTTGATAAAGGCGATAAACGCTAAAATGAGACCTGCAGTCACCCCAATAATCAAATCACCGATGACCGTCAGCAGGAAGGTCACGACAAGCACAAGGGAATCCGCATTTTTGACTTTGACAATATTGATAAACTCTTTTTTCTCACTCATATTCCACGCTACAAACATCAAAATCGGTGCCATGGCAGCAAGCGGAATCATCGATGCATATGGTGCAAATAACATTAAGATGAGCAAGACGACGACACCATGCACGACTCCTGAAATGGGGCTCGCTCCACCATTTTTAATGTTTGTTGCCGTACGAGCAATCGCTCCAGTCGCTGGGATTCCTCCAAAAAGCGGTGCCGCCATATTGGCAATTCCTTGCCCGACAAGCTCCTTGTTGCTGTCATGCTTTGAGCCTTTCATATTATCAGCAACCATAGCTGACAAGATGGACTCCACGCCTCCTAAAAGGGCAATGACAATAGCCGGCGGCAGCAGATACATCATTTTTTCAATCGTCAATTCAGGAAAAGCGAAAGTTGGCAGCTGACGAGGGATTTCGCCATATGCAGAGCCGATGGTTTCAACTTGTCCTTGAAAAAAGAGAACAGCTATAAATGTTGAAACGAGTAGACCTAATAGAGCACCAGGTATTTTGGGAATGTATTTTTGTGCCGCCAAAATCACGATGAGCCCAACAATCGCTGTGAGAATGGCGAGACTGTTTGCGGTATCAAGATGGACCACGATCTCTCTCATATTGAGGAAAAAGCTTTCATGCTTTTCAACACCCTTTAATCCGAGGAAGTTGGCAATCTGTCCTGAAAAAATAATGACAGCAATGCCAGCAGTAAAGCCGATGATAACCGGACGAGGAATAAATTTCATGAGCTTTCCTAGTTTGAATATTCCGAATAATACAAGCATGCAGCCTGCCATAAAACCAGCAATGAGTAAGTTTTCGATACCGTACTGGCTGACGATTCCGAATAAAATTGGAACAAATGCCCCGGTCGGTCCGCCGATCTGATACTTTGAACCACCAAACAATGAAATCAAAATGCCGGCAACGATGACTGTGTATAAACCGTATTCTGGTCCGACACCAGATGCAATGGCAAAAGCCATGCCTAAAGGAATTGCCACAACGCCCACGACAAGCCCAGCGATTAAATCGCGTCTAAACTTTGATGAATCATAACCTTCAAATCTTCCATAAAAACGCATGGTATGTGTTGGCCTCCTTCAAGTATGTGTAGATGATTTAGGTATATTGCGGGTCGATCTGTTTATCTTTTATAACGACATCCAGCTTTCCTGTTGCCGGATGAATCACTAGTCCATGAACAGCTACATCACTTGGCATGAGCGGGTGCTCTTTGACTAATTTCACACTTTGGGATACGCTCTCTTCCACTGAATCAAAGCCTGTCAGCCAGCCCTTTAAATCGACACCTGCGCTTTTCACAATGCTCAAACACTTTTCCTCAATTCCCCTTGCTTTTGCCTTTTCAAGTAAAGGGTCTGCCGCAAGGCCTGCCATTCCGCATTCATGATGTCCGACAATGCATACTTCCTCTGCTTTCAGCTCATAAATGGCTAGTAAAATACTCCGCATGACACTGCCAAATGGATGTGTGACGATGGCTCCTGCATTTTTAATGATCTTCGCATCACCGTTACGAAGCCCCATGGATTGGGGTAATAATTCCAACAGGCGTGTGTCCATACAAGTTAATATAACCAATTTCTTCTCAGGAAATTTTCCCGCCTTGAAAGGCTCATACTGTCTCTCTTTCACAAAATCTGCATTGTGCTGAAGAATCTGTTCTAATGTTGAATCCATCCTGTCATCTCCTATCTTTTTTAAGTGATTGTAACGCCTTACCTGGCCTCCTTTTCCCTTGTGTGTTCTCAAGCATAGAGAAGAAAAATGATAGAAAAAAAAGAAAAAAATGAGAAAACGATGAGAGAATATGTAATCATTTTCTCTATTTTGCTCTTTGTTCCGCTTCAGCACAGGGCAGAGGCGGCTTTTGCTTACAAACGATGGCTTTCATTTCACCAAAAGACGATGAAATGGTTTAGTAGAAAATGACCATCCCGTTTAATACACTGCAAATATAATAAATTTTCTATCAAAAAGTCTCTATCTATTTTCCAGTTTGTCAGATTATCTCTCGAAACATCTAACATTTTTCTATGACTCATCTACTAATCACTCGTTTTTCTACATCATAAAAAGACATCAGCATTTACTCTTTCACTATAAAAATCTCTCCTTTTCCGTTATTTCAGTATATTAAATATTGAGCAGCTCATATTCAAACGTGTACTGCCAAAATGGTTGCTTTATAATAAAAAGAGAAAGATGACCATGTGAAAGGAGCGAGTTGATGATGAAACCACATATTTTTGTCGCCAAACCCTTACCTGCCGCTTTTGAAGACATGTTAAAAGAACATTGTACATATGAGGTATGGCAGTCAAAGGATCCGATCCCAAGAGATCTATTATTTGAGAAGCTGCAGAAGGCTGATGGCCTTTTAACATCTGGTACGAAAATTGATCAAGATTTATTAGATCACGCACCCCAACTCAAGGTGGTGAGCAATAATTCAGTCGGCTATGACAATTTTGATCTAGAAGCCATGAGACAAAGAGGCGTGATTGGTACGCACACGCCTTATACACTCGATCATACCGTTGCTGATCTTGCCTTTTCGCTCATTCTCTCTTCTGCAAGGAGAATTGCCGAGCTTGATCGTTTTATCCGCGAGGGAAAATGGACAAAATTTGTTCAAGAGGAAGATATATTCGGCATTGATGTCCATCATCAAACGCTTGGGATCATTGGGATGGGACGAATCGGTGAGCAAGTAGCCAAACGAGCCGCTCATGGTTTTGATATGAACGTCCTCTATCACAACCGGAGTCGGAACGAGAAAGCCGAATCGGCATATGGCGCTGTATATTGTGCACTGGATGACTTGCTGAAGCAAGCTGATATCATTGTGTTAATCACACCACTGACGGATGAGACGTACCATATGATAGGAGAGCGGGAATTGAAATTAATGAAGCCGACAGCTTTATTCGTGAACATCTCCCGAGGAAAAACCGTCGATGAGAAAAGCCTCATTCAAGCACTGCAGGAAGGGTGGATTAAAGGAGCTGGTCTGGATGTGTATGAGCAAGAACCGCTTCAGGAAGATCATCCTTTCAAAGAGATGGACAATGTCACGCTTGCCCCGCATATCGGTTCCGCTACTGAAACGACAAGAGATCTTATGCTGAAACGAGCCATTCATAATGTGCTTCATGGAATTGACGGCAAAGCCCCTGTTGATATTGTGAAGGAGCTTGCCTCATCTTAATTGAAAAAAGGCGCAGGGAACTGCGTCTTTTTGTTTACGTCATCTAGAGACAGTAGGTCAAAAAGCCTCATTTTTTCCAATCTCCTGATTCTTTACATTCTCTTCATATGCCGGTGCTATAATATGAGGTAGACAAGCATCAAGAGGACGGCATCCCATTTCCTTTTGAGGAGGATCAAGATGAAAAAAATAAGTTCGATTTTTACTCTGTTCGCTCTGATTGCTGCCATTCTATTTTCTGGATTTATCCCGCAGCAAGTCCATGCAGAAACACCACTTACACCCACAGCCACAAATGAGACTGCTTCCGTACAGCTTGCACCAGACCTTCGTACCCTTGCCGTCATTAATACCTTTGATGGTGTAGCAGATTACTTAATCCGCTATAAACGACTACCTGATAATTACATCACCAAATCACAAGCGAGCGCCCTCGGATGGGTGGCATCAAAAGGAAATTTAGCTGAAGTCGCGCCGGGCAAAAGCATCGGTGGAGACGTATTCTCTAATCGGGAGGGACGCCTTCCATCAGCTAGCGGCCGTACATGGCGTGAAGCCGACATCAACTACGTCTCTGGTTTCCGTAATGCTGACCGCCTTGTGTATTCAAGTGACTGGCTCATTTATAAAACGACCGATCACTATGCGACATTTACGCGGATTCGTTAATCAATGAAAAAGACAGCCCTTTGATGAGCTGTCTTTTTTATGATGTTTGCTTGCGGTCTGGATAATTTTTCTCAATTAATATTACGCAATGAGATTTATCACTAGGCAATCATGTTATTTTCAATAGACAGAATATTAAGTTAATTATACCTTTACATCAACTCGTTTAATATTTTATATCGTTTATTTTATTCACATTTAGTTGTTCATCTTCAATCATATTTTCACTACGCGCAATACACAGTGTACTGACTACGTCACCTGTCACGTTAAGTGAGGTGTGTCCCATATCGATGATTCTATAGATCCCAGCAATCATTCCAACTATCTCCATAGGGAGTCCTAATGTAGTTAACAGCATAATGGTCATAACGATACCACCTCCAGGAATCCCGGGCGATCCAACTGATATTAAAGTTGTCATTAATATGACTAGTAGTTGCTGGCTAATTGGCATGTCAATCCCATATATTTGGGATACAAATATGATGGCAGCAGAGTAATACACAACGGCACCATTCATGTTCATCGTTGCTCCAATAGGAAGGGTAAATTGCGCTAGTTCCTCTTTCACCTTAAAATCTTCTTTCGTCACAGAAATAGTAACAGGTAATGTTCCAGAACTGCTTGTCGTACTCGCAGTCACTACCCAAATTTTACCGATTGACTTAAAGAACTTGGATAAAGGAATTTTCGCTATGAATTTTAACATAAACAAGTACATCAAAATGATGACAGAAATCAAACCGATATAATCAACCAAAATAAATTTGCCCAAAGGCCCAAATATTTTCAAACCGTATTCCCCAATCGTACAAGCCATTAAAGCAGCCACACCTATAGGTGAAAATGCCATAATGATTCCTGTCATTTTATACATTACCTGTGTACCTTCTTCAAAAAAATGTCTAAGGGTGACTGATTTATTTCCTACGAAAACGATGGATATCCCCAAGAAAATAGAAAAGATGATAATTTGCATGAGATTTCCTTCTGCTAGAGCCTGAACAGGATTTGATGGAAATAGACCTAATATCGTCTCTCCAAAAGTAGGAATATTGGCAGCTTTATATTCAGACGATGTCTTGATACTATCAATATCGATTCCATTCCCCGGTTTAAATATATGCGCAACCAAAAGACCGATTCCACCTGCTATTAAAGTCGTTCCAATATAATAAATCAGCGTCTTTGTTCCGATTTTCTTTAATTTTTGAACATCACCAATACTAAAGATTCCAGAAGTGATGGAGAAAAAAATGAGCGGAACCACGATCATTTTAATGAGTGTTAAGAATATATCCCCAATAGGTTTAATGATTAATATTTTTTCTTTAAAGATTAAACCTAGCAATATACCGATGACAAACCCAATAAATACTTTTGTACCGAGACCTAATTTCTTCATTAGTAGTTCCCCCCTAGTTGATGAGTTTGCTCATTCTCTTCATTTCAGATAACTCTTTGGTTACACATAAAAATTGATCGATGTCCTCTTCTGTATGACAATGGAACGGTGAAACCCTTATCGCACCAGTTAATCCAATGGCTTCGAGTATACGTTTTGAGTAGACACTAGTATTCACTCGTTCATAAACGGTAATGCCTCGATCTTGATAATCCTTTCTTAGTTGTTCATCATCTATCCCTTGAATTCCCATCGCAACGATGAGATCTCTTTTCGTTAAATCAGGGGCATCCGCAAAAACTTTTACGTTCTTCATATATCTCAATCCCTCGATCTGATCACTGCCTTCAAGAAGTCTATGGAGTAGTGCTCTTTCGTGAAGAACTATTTTTTTCATACCCTTTAGATACTTCTCTCTTCTAGACATTTCTCCAATACTGTCGTACGAACCCAGCCAACATACATAGTCGATAACAGCTGACATAGATGCAAATAGCGAAGGTGTTGGTGAACCAAGTTCCCATTCACGATCATCCTTTGCTAGTAATTTTTGATGTGGAAGTTTCGATAATCTGTCTGAAACATAAGCGAACCCAATACCTCTTGACGCCATAAACTTATATGGTGCAAAGTTTGCTCCGTCTATACCAAGCTTTTCTACATGAAGAGTCCCATGCGGCATATGCTGAACTGCATCAACAATAATATATAAATCTGGTTTTTTCTTTCTAGCAGCTTTTATCATTCCTTCAAGATCCATGATATTTCCTGAAATATTACTGGAAGCAATGACGCTTAACAAAATCGTATTCTCGTCAATTTTATCAGCGATCGCTTCGGGATCAACAAAGCCTGTATTCACATTTGCTTTAGCAACTCTAAATTCTTTATTGTTCTTTTGACAGTAAAATTCTAATGAGTCATACGCAGAAGGATGTTCAATATTAGTCGTGACGGCATTCGTTCCCTCAACATTTTCAATAATAGTTGAGACCATTTTAAACATGGCTTGAGAAGCTGTTAAATCTGTTATTAAAGAACCTGACTCAGCTCCGAACATGACACTCAATACATCATTCTTACATTTGTCCATCATATCATTCAGATCTGTTGCTCTTTGATGGTACCTTTCTGGACAATCCGGTAATAAATCAATCTTTTCTTTCACCTTGATGGCTTCCTTTAACCTTAAAGAGCCTCCTGAATTATCAAAAAAAAGTCTTTCCCCATAGTCTGGGTCAAAGGATAGAAACGAAAATTTTTCACGTAATTCCTTTAATAGCTTCTGATCAATTAATTTCCCTACTTTATAATCATTCAACATACTTCCTCCTCTACAACACAGAAAATGTTTTTTGAAATTCTTCAAAATAATATAAATGAATAATTTTCTTCATCATTATGATGATATAAGCTTCTTTTTCTGTCAGTTATCTTGTTAAAAAACATGACGGGGGTTTTTCATACTAAATATTTCTTCCAAATCACTTGAATTAATACACTTTATAGAAATCAGCATGAAGAACCAGTCACACAAGCAAGCGTTTTCATTTATTCTTTTTTTAAAAAATATGAAGAATTTATTTCATTTTGATTTTATCATAACCATTTTGTTAATAACAATATTTTTTTGAAATTTTCAAAAAATATAAGTTTATCATTTCCTAGTCCTGTTCCATTTTTTATCTTCTCAACACATGCAAAGTTTCTCAGAATTTCTCCATTAGTCATTTAAAGTAAACAAACAATAACCCACCAATTAGAAAAACTGGTGGGTCGTTTTTTGCGAATTTACTTTATTGGAGTCATACATGATTGTAGTCATACAAGCTTGACCTCCCTTAAAGAATTCAAATACACCTGCAAAGGTCAGATCATATTTATATCAACTATACTTTTTATTAATACATACCAAACTGGCTAATATGTTTATTAATTCTTTCTAATTTTTCCTCACTATGAGCGACTGTCGCTCGACTGACATGTGTACATATTAACTCAGCTAAAAATAATACAGGTGTGTAAGAATTGAAGAATGCATTACTATCCACTGAAACTAAAAGTAGGACATCAGCAAAATGTGCTATAGGTGCTGTGGCTTTATCAGTAATGATGACAACTTTCGCATTGATTTCTTTTGCCATTTTGGCTGCTGCAAAGTCTACTTCAGAGTATCTTGGGAATGAAAAAATAAGGACACAATCATCCTGACTACATGAAGCTAAGGAATCAAACGGAGTAAACGATTGTTGACTATTAATCACTACATGATCAATGATCTGATTTAGGAAAACTCCCATTATTTCGGTTAACCCAGTTCTAGCTCTACTACCTAAAATATAAACTCTTCTAGCGTCAATGATATAATTGATTGCCTTGTTAAACTCTTCAGATGAATTTTTCTCTGAAATAGAATATATATTTTTTTCAAGAATTTTTAAATTGTCATTCAGTAAATCTGACTGTATCACTTTATCATAACTTAATTTTAATCTTTCAGAGGGAATGGTCACATCATCAGAAATGGCTAAGCTTTTGTCATAGTACTGTTCTCTAAGATATTTTTGAAAGTCACTATATCCAGAAAAGCCTAACTTTTTCGGGAATCGAACAACTGTAGCATTACTCACTTTTAATCTATGAGCTAGTTCTATTGAAGTAACAAGACATGCTTCTCTTACATTATTTAAAATGTATTCCGCTATTTCTTCTTCCTTTTTTGTTAGTTTAGTGTTGCTTATCATTGTTTTCAACGATTTTTGCGATACATCCATTTGGCATCCCTCCATGTTCACTTATATTGATTCATTATATTAGGGGAATAGAATGATGAAAAGCACTTGATAAAGTACGATACTAACCCCGGCTTTTTTGACAGCAATTATGAGCGGTGAGTCATACGCCTAAAGGGGGATGAGCGATTCAGCTAGGCAAGCCGGGGTGCACATTTAACAATCGTGAGTGCGACAGTAGGTACAAGAGTTTGTCTATCCGCAAAGACAGCCATTCAAGCAAACTGTCTCTATGGTTTAGGTGCAAGATGTGTTTGTACATATACTTCAAAAGGTTGAGGAAGCAAGTTTTTCGATACTTCTTCCTGTTCATGTATCGTGACATGATCCTCTGTCACGATCACACGACCTGTTGGTGTCAGTTTGGATGCAAGCAGCCTTTTGTTAAAAGGAGAGGCTTCATTTTCATAAATCTCATGCCGCAATTGCACAAGTGTATCTTCACCGACTTCTTTTAATGTGAAAGCATAACCTGTTTCAGCACCTGCTCCCCTATCCAATTGGAGTAGATGGGTTCCTTTTTCTGTTTCCTCTGCGTTCACGCGAAAACGAAGGGACGGTGCTTCCACCCATTCACCTGTAAAAGGGACGGGCTGAAGGGGTAAATTCACACCAAATCCTGCATCAATGAGGTAGCGCTCATGGTGATGTTGAAGGACGATGGCTACATGCGTCCCATCCAGTGCCCACTTCTCTGCTTCTTTGTTATATACGGTCCCTTGAACGAGCTTTACGGCGAGACCTGCCTCTTTTAAGACATAATATAAGAGCGGATTGAGGTCATAGCAAAGCCCACCTCTGCTGCCTTCCAGAAGATGATGCTTCAAACCTTCTTGATCCAAAGCATAGGCGTGTTTACCCACCACAGATCTATTTTCAAAAGGAAAGGTATAAGCCATCTTCCTTAGTAAATCCGGTAATTGATCAAACGTAATGGACGCGGCTTCATATCCAATTTTCTGTAAAAAGGCTGATTGAATCACAACTTTCCCTCCTAAAAAAACTGAGCCCTTGAAAGAGACTCAGTTTTCTTGATTGATAAAATCCGTTAACGCATCGATGGCTTCTTGTTCATCTGCTCCATCAGCTATTAGTTTGACGGTGACCCCAGAGCTGATCGCAAGACTCATCAGTCCCATAATACTCTTCGCATTGACCTTTTTCCCATCTTTCTCTAGAAAAATATCAGCACCAAAACGATTGGCTTCTTGAACGAACAAAGCAGCCGGACGTGCCTGCAAACCCGTTTTCAGCTGAATTGTGACCGTTTTTTCCACCATATGATCTGCCTCCCTTTTTTATTTCCCTATTTGAGTGTAACAGCTTGTCCGTTTCTTAGTTGTTCTGCAATTTGATCTAGCTTTCTTAAACGGTGATTAATGCCTGATTTGCTGATCTTGCCGCTTTCCACCATTTCGCCAAGTTCCTTTAATGTGACTTCTTGGTAGTCAATACGCAGTTGCGCAATTTCACGCAGCTTATCTGGCAGGGCGTCTAGTCCAATCTTTTCGTCAATGAATTGAATATTTTCAACCTGGCGCAGTGAGGCACCGATCGTTTTATTCAAGTTTGCTGTTTCACAATTGACGAGCCGGTTCACTGAATTCCTCATATCTCGGACGATACGCACGTCTTCAAAACGAAGCAATGAGTTATGAGCACCCACAACACTTAAGAATTCCGTAATTTTCTCCGCTTCCTTCATGTATGTGATAAAGCCTTTTTTGCGTTCAAGTGTTTTACTGTTAAGATGGAATTGATTCATGAGCTCACAAAGGGCATCATTATGTTCTTTGTATAGTGAAAAAATCTCAAGGTGATACGAAGAGGTTTCTGGATTATTCACAGAACCTCCTGCTAAAAAAGCACCTCTCATATAGGAACGCTTGCAGCATCTTTTCTTCACAAGTTCTTCTGAAATGTTGCGTTCAAATACAAATTGTTCACCTAATATCTTTAGGTCCTCTAAAATGGTTTTCGCTCGTTCTACCAGTCTGACAATATACACATTATTCTTTTTTAATCTCATTTTTTTACGAACGAGCAGCTCGACAGTCACATCGTATTTCTTTTTCAAAAGGGTATAAATACGTCTTGCAATGGCTGCGTTCTCTGTCTGTATATCTAAAATCAATTTTCGATTAGAAAAAGATAATGAACCGTTCATACGGATGAGGGCAGAAAGCTCTGCTTTTGTGCAGCAGTCCTTCACTTCCAGATTAGTCAGCTCTTTTTTTGTTTCGGATGCAAATGACATCCTTGCCACCCCCATTCCTATTTTTTCTGATGCAGCAGATCGACGAGCAGCGCGGCTACTTTCAGCGTATCATGACGAATCACATGCTGGTCATATGTAATAATTTCTCCAGGGATGACTTCTAGTCCCATGGCTTTGAGTACATCTGTGTCGAATTGTACAGGCTGCGCCTGTTCTTCTGCATATTTTGCTTTGATTTCTTCTGGAATTTCTTTATTGTTCACAAATATCGTATCGATAAATGGTCGGTCCATATGATCGTTTAGTGCCTGCACATGATCAGCTGCACTGTAGGAAAGCGTTTCCCCCGGCTGTGTCATGACATTGCAAATATACACTTTTTTCGCCTTAGAACGAATCACTTCTTCGCCAATATGCGGTACAAGCAAGTTTGGCAAGATACTTGTATACAAGCTGCCAGGTCCAAGGACGATCAAGTCGGCTTCACGAATGACTTGAATCGATTCTGGGAGCGGCTCAATCGTATCGGGTGTGAGAAACACTCGTTTAATTCGCTCACCATAGGTTGGGATTTTTGATTCTCCCGTTACCACTTGCCCGTTTTCTAATTCCGCATGAAGAACAACACTTGAATTCGCTGCTGGCAATACTTTTCCTCTCACATTTAAGACCTTGCTCATTTCTGTGACGGCATGAAAAAAATCACCGGTTATATTCGTCATAGCCGCAAGAATGAGATTGCCGAGAGAGTGGCCTGTTAAGTCATTCCCTTTATTAAAACGGTGCTGAAATAAGTCTTCTACAAGCGGTTCAACATCAGAGAGAGCTGCAAGGACATTCCGAATATCGCCTGGAGGCGGAATATTCAAATCATGCCGCAGTCTGCCTGAGCTGCCTCCATCATCAGCTACCGTCACAATGGCGGTAATGTCCACTGGCTTTGTCTTTAATCCTCTAAGTAAAACAGATAAGCCAGTGCCTCCGCCAAGAATGACAACCTTTGGTAGTGTCGTCATCTATTTTCTGCTTCTCTTTTCAATGTCCCGGTGAGTGACATGAGTATAGTAGTCATTTTTAAAATACTCCGATAAGTAGTTCGCTAGCGTCACTGATCGGTGCTGTCCGCCTGTACAGCCAATAGCGATCACCAGCTGACTTTTCCCTTCTCGTTTATAGGACGGAAGCATAAAGCTGAGAAGGTCGATTAATTTCTCTGTGAACTTTTGCGTTTCACTCCACTTCATGACATAGGAGCGTACTTCTTCATCGTTTCCAGTCTGTGGACGCATGCTCTCAATATAGTAAGGATTCGGCAGAAATCTCACATCAAATACAAGATCAGCATCAATCGGCAGACCGTATTTAAAACCGAAGGACATCACATTCACTGTAAACACCTGCCCTTGGCTCGTGGCAAAGTGTGCGACAATTTTTTCTCGAAGCTGTTTGGGTTTTAAATCCGATGTATCAAAAATCATTTGAGCCCGGCCTTTTAACTCTTCTAACAGATCGCGTTCCATCTCAATTCCTTCGAGCGGCAAACCTGTTGTCGCAAGGGGATGAGAACGTCTTGTTTCTTTATATCTTGAGACAAGCACCTTATCGTTTGCATCTAAAAATAGAATCCTTGGTGTGATCCAGCCGATATCACTCATCTCATCTAAGGCAGCAATTAAGCTATCAAAGAATTCGCGTCCGCGCAAATCCATCACAAGGGCCACCTTGCTCATCTTTGAATTGGATTCCTTCATGAGCTCTAGAAACTTCGGTAAAAGTGATGGCGGTAAGTTATCCACACAAAAGTAACCTAAGTCTTCAAAGCTTTGGATGGCAACGGTTTTCCCCGCACCTGACATTCCTGTAATAATCACAAGCTGAATATCATCTTGTTTGTGCGTATTCATGCCTGCTCCCTCTCCTTCTTTATGAAAACGGTTCATTTATTAGTCTCCTTGAGGATCTAATCGATAAGCAATCAGCTCAAAATCTGGTGTATACGTAAAAGTGCCGTGGAGAAGTCCTTTCCCTTTCAACATGAAGTCAAGAATATGGGAATCTCCTGGAGCCATCGGCAAGCTAGGCACATCTTTTACATCATGCCATTTTAAAATGCCTTCCTCCGACTCTGATACGTTTTTTCCTGTAAAGGAATCTGCCATAAAGGTGAACATCATCCACTCTTGAACGATTTGATCGCCTTCTTTTATGATAAAGGTAAACACGCCTTTTAGCTGCGGATTTAAAATATAAATGCCTGTTTCTTCTCTAAATTCTCGAACGACTGAATCCTTGACCGATTCTCCGCTCTCCATTTTGCCGCCAGGTGCTACCCACCAGCCTCGTCTTGGCTTTTGCAGCAAGAGAACTTGATCATCGTGATGCAGCACACAATTGGTTACTCGTTGCATCAGCTGTCACCTACTCTTTTATGTCTTTTTCTTATTATACAGGTTCATCATGGCTCCCACAATGAACATGCCCGTTCTTCACTGAAAACAGACAGGTTTTCGTATGAATATGGTGACGGGCACTTTCTCTATTCTTTATTTTACAACATCTAACGGTTCTCCATGCGTCATTTGTGAACATCTCGTGAATTTCTGATTTTAAGCAAAAAAAAGGACACGGATTCACATCCGTGCCAAACATGTATTCCTTATAAAAGGGGGTCAATTACTAGTTTCATCATAACGGATAATTGTTTCACCCGTGTTACATTCCAGTTAAAAGCCCGTGACGCAATATTAAGGATTTACGACAGCTGTTTATTTCATTGCTTTTAGCTTTTCAGCAAGCTCTTCTACATAATGCTGTGCACTCTGTGCTGCAATACTTCCATCACCTGTTGCTGTGACGATTTGACGAAGTGTTTTCTCACGAATGTCTCCAGCTGCGAAGATTCCTTCAACTTTTGTTTCCATTCTTTCGTTCGTCTCAATGTAACCCTCTGCATTTGTAATCCCTAGATTTTCAAATGGTTTAGACAGCGGCAGCATACCAATGTAGATAAAGACGCCATCTGTTTTGAAGTCTTCTTCCTCACCTGTCACGGTATCAATTAATGTCACACTGCCGACTTTCCCGTTCTCTTCATTGATTTCTTTGACGGTTTTGTTCCACATAAAGTCGATTTTTTCATTATCAAATGCACGTGCTTGTAAGATGCTTTGGGCACGAAGTTTGTCGCGTCTATGGACAATAGTGACTTTAGACGCAAAGCGAGTGAGGTAAACACCCTCTTCTACTGCTGAGTCTCCTCCGCCAATCACCACAAGCTCTTTGTTTTTAAAGAAGGCACCGTCACATACAGCGCAGTATGATACGCCGCGGCCGCCAAGTTCTTTTTCGCCTGGTGCACCGATTTTTTTGTATTCAGCACCTGCCGCAATAATGACAGAGCGTCCTTTGTATTCTTTGGAACCAGCTTTGACGATTTTGTACTCTTCACCATCTACAATTTCTTTAATATCGCCATACGCATACTCGGCACCGAATTTCTTTGCATGCTCAAACATTTTATTTGAAAGTTCCGGCCCTAAGATGCTTTCAAAGCCCGGATAGTTCTCAACATCTTCCGTATTCGCCATTTGGCCGCCTGGAATTCCTCTTTCAATCATCAGTGTTGAAAGATTTCCCCGTGATGTATAAACAGCGGCTGTCATTCCGGCAGGACCCGCTCCAATGATGATCGTATCGTAGATTTTTTCTTCTGACACAACTGTCACTCCCTCTTCAATTGCTGCTAGCATTTCTTATTAGAATGCCCTTGGGTGATGCTTCCATTCATGACAGAGAGCATCATTTCCACTCTTAGCTTTTATTCCTTACCCATATCCTATTAAATCTGCGGGTAATAAGCGAATCATTTGCTCATATCTTCAAAAAAAGAAAAAGCTTCCTTAAACTGCTGTTTAAGGAAGCCTGTTTACGGTTATATAGTAAGTAATGATTTATTCAACGACTCTTCTTACAACGCCATTGAATGCTTTTTTCCAGTAAACGTTGCTCATAGAGTCAACTGAAACACCGCGAGAGCTATTATCGTTCAAGAATGTACCGTTTCCTAAGTAAATACCAACGTGTCCATTTACTTTATACGTATCAAAGAACACAAGGTCTCCGCGTTTCATGTCAGATGCACTTACAGCTCTTCCTTTACCTACAAGCGTATCTGTTGTTGTACCGCCAACTGGTCCAAGGTTGATGCCTGCTGATGCAAATGCCCAGCGAACGAATGAAGAACAGTCAAAACGACGTGCGTCAATATCGGCTTGTGATCTGCCGCCGCCCCATTTATATGGAGATTGTCCTACAATCGTAGAACCTGTGCTGATTGCACCTTCGATTCCGCCTACGTTATTGCTGACAGGTGATCCACCGCCAGAAGATGGCTTTTTGCTTGGTGAACTGCTGCTATTGTTATTTGAAGATCCACTGTTATTTGAAGAAGAACCGCTGTCGTTATTAGAGCTGTTGTCTTCTGCTTGAACACTAGCTTGACGCTGCTGTTGTTTTTGTGCTTTTTCTTCTTTTGCTTTTTGAGCAGCTTCTCTTGCTTCTTTTTCAGCTTGTTTTTGAGCAGCGATTGTTGCGTCTTTTTCAGATGCAATGCTGTTTGCCTCAGTGTTTAACTCGCTGATTTGAGAAGAGGCACTTCCTTTTTGCTTTTTCACTTGCTTGAATAGCTTGTCTTTCTCATCAAGCTGTTTATTTAAGTCTGTTTGAAGTGTTTCAAGCTTTGCAAGCGTCTTTTGAACATCTTCAAGCTTTGTGTTTAATTCGTTTTCAGACTTTTGTAATTCCGCTTTGTCTCTTTCTTGTTCTTTAATGATTTCGCTGTCTGCGTTGATTAATGTAGATACAGCACCTGCACGGCTGATAAAATCGCTAAAGCTTTTTGCTCCTAGTAATACATCTATGTATTTCGTAGAACCACCGCTTTCTTGAAGCGCACGTACACGCTTTTTCAAGAATTCGTTTCTTTCTTCGATACGTTTTTCTGTATCAGCAATTTCTTTTTTCAGTGCTTTGATTTCTTTTTTTGTTTTTTCGTTTTCTTTTTGTTTTTCTTCGATTTGATCACTTGTTTTTAAAGCTTTTTCGTCAATTTCTTTTAGCTTTAGCGCAAGTGCCTCTTGTTTTGCCTCAAGCTTTGAAAGCTCTTCTTTTTTCTTTTGAAGATTCTTGTTTACCTCTGACTGCTTGCTGTCTAGTTCTTGTTTCTTTTGTTCAAAGTTCTGTGCATTTGCTTCATGGGTAAATGGAATAAATAAACCGCTCGCTCCAATCACCGAAGCTAAACCGAAAGTAATAAACTTTTTCACGTATAGTTCCTCCTTTGACAATTTCCCAAGCGACATGAGAAAGCAGCAAATTCTCTGCGACCAATCTGTGCTTCCTGTGTCTTTCTTCCTGATGATTCAGTCAGATGTTGACCAGATTGTTTCTATCACTAGGTGTTGCATTATGTATAGTAAAATATTTAAATATATGTCTTTGTTTTAATCCACGAGTTTCATTATACATGACACATCGACAAAATGAGCTAATATTTTTATTACATTTATGTTTCAAATAGATGTCGAGATTGTCATACTTCGCCAAATCCTAGCAAATCCCACCTTTTTATCCAAGAAAAAAGCATGACCTTTTCGGCCATGCTGCTGTTATCTGAATCTATTTACCTATTCAAACCATGAACGCACAAATAATATTCTCATATTTTGACAGCGTTTGAACGCTGATCTGAAAAGAAGCTGCGATCTCTTTTTTGCTGACAGCTGATTCTTCTTGTTCATTCATCCATAGATAATAAGAAGCTGCTGCCCATGCAATGGCATTTTTCTTCTCTACGCCTGAAGCGCGTGCTTGCTGAATAATATGGAATAACCAAAAATATGGCATGTGGCTATCAGGCTGCACCGCTTCTTCCAAAGCAGATGCCGCCTGTTTTGCGAAGACCGCATCTTCTGAAAACGATCGTTCTTCCATTTGATCTTCAAATAAAAGTAACTCAATAAACTGCTGTTCAAAGGCCGTTTTCGCAGCGCGGGAATCAAGAACAGATTGCAAGACGTCACGTTCACCTTTTTGTTTGCTAACATAGTAGGCAGTGAGTCGTTCCTCAATTGAAACCATTGGCTCAGACTCCTCTGGTTTATCTTGCCACGGCTTGATTTCATCTGCATCAATATCTTCTTCCACCATCTTATCCCAGACGGTTTGCGCCAGCGTTTTGTGGCCCGTATAATAGGCTGCACTTGCCAGCCAGTATAAAAACGTACTATCACCTTGGAAACCTGTTTTATACAAAGAATAAAGCCATTTAAATGCCCATTCAAATTCTCCAACAAGGGCAAATGTCGCGCCAAGCTTATAACGCTGTTCACTTAATATTGGATACACGTGCGTTAATTGCTTCGCTAACAAATTGACCTTTTCTTCTTCTTTTTCATAATGATAGAAAACAAGCTGATTACAAAGGGCATGCAGATTACCGGGATTTTCATGAAGGACCCGGTTCAACATTTCTTTTGCCTGATCGATTTGGCCAGAATAAAAATAGGCCAAAGCGAGATTATTATACGCTGACCAAAACTCTGGATACTCAACAATCATCTGTTCCAGCATCTCGATTGCTTCATCCAGCCTGCCGCTTTCTAGCAAATGGTTGGCTTGATCCTGCTTTACAATCAGATCATCCTGATCATAAGGAAAATCTTCATCAACATCGTCACTCATATCAAGCAGATCGAGGAGATCGTCATTTTCATCTGCAAATTCCCCGTCTTCTTCCAGCGCAGCATAAGCAGTGGCGCATCTATATGCCTCTTGAAACAAACCGAGATTCGCATAATTATTGGCTTTAAAGTAGTGACACTCTGACATATTCTCATCCAAGTGTTCAAGGATAAAATCAAGCAGTTCATTAGATTGTTGGTAATGACCCATTTCAGTATAAATAATGGCAAGCTGCGACAGCATTTCTACATTTTCAGGCTCAAGTACGATGGCCCGCTGTATCAGCTTACTTGCCCTAGACAGATTTCTTTCTCTATATGCTTTTAGACCTTTATGAAAAAAGTAATGCCCATCTTGGAATAGCTGGACGACTTGTGTGTGATTATTTTGAGAAGTGTATTTACTCACCGATACCCTCCATTTCGAACAGTGTACCGTGTGTAGTATAACATACTTCATGAGTCGTCACATAGAACAAAAGGAAAGGAAGGATTTGTTTTTCATTTAAAAGCAAAAAGCCGGGGATACCCCCAGCTTTTCATTCCCCTTGATGGCGCTTTTTCAATACCTTTAATACATCATCAAGAGGCAGCTGCTGTTCACGTAATAACACAAGAAGGTGATACAGGAGATCTGCTGTTTCCCATTTCAATTCTTCTTGATCACGGTTCTTCGCCGCAATGATCACTTCAGAAGCTTCTTCCCCTACCTTTTTCAGGATTTTGTCGACTCCTTTTTCAAAAAGATAGGTCGTATAAGCTCCTTCTGGCATTTCCATCTGCCGTTTCGCAATGACCTGTTCCAGTTCATTTAAAATGGCAAAGCGGTCTTGTTCTCCCCTTGGCTGTTTCACGCCATCTTCTGAAAAACAGCTATAGCTGCCTGTATGGCAGGCTGGGCCGCTTGGTGTCACTAGAACAAGCAGGGCATCTTGATCACAGTCATAGCGAATAGATGTAACACGCTGGGTGTGTCCAGATGTAGCTCCTTTGTGCCAAAGCTCATTTCTCGATCTGCTAAAAAACCATGTTTCCCCTGTCTCTAATGTTTTTTCATAGGATTCTTGATTCATATACGCCAAAGTAAGAACTTCCTTGCTTTGAGCATCCTGTACAATGGCAGGAATGAGACCTGCATCATTAAAGGTTAATTCGTTTGCCTGTTTCATCTTACCTTCACCCCGTGTTCTCTCAAATATGTCTTCACCTCTTGAATAGAGGTTTCTTTATAATGGAAAATAGAGGCTGCGAGTGCGGCATCAGCTTCACCTTTTGTAAAAGCCTCCAGCATATGCTGCGCATTGCCAGCACCTCCTGAAGCAATAACTGGCACTGTGACTGCTTCTGATACAAGCCTCGTCAAACGATGCTCAAATCCCGTTTTCTCACCATCGGCATCCATGCTAGTCAGCAAGATCTCGCCTGCTCCTCTTCGCACGGCTTCTTTCGCCCAGTCACTCACTTCTAAATCCGTTTGACGACGTCCTCCGTGCGTATAGACCATGTATGCTTGTTTCTCTTCATCGTATTTCGCGTCAATCGCAACAACTATGCACTGTGAACCAAAAAAGTCGGCTCCTTCTGTTATTAGCTCCGGTCTTAAAACAGCCGCTGTGTTCACAGACACCTTGTCTGCCCCCGCTCTTAATATACGCTTCATGTCATCAAGGTGGTTAATCCCGCCGCCCACCGTGAATGGGATAGCGAGAGTGGATGCAACTTGTTTCACCACATCCACCATTGTTTTTCGGCCTTCATGAGAGGCAGATATATCAAGAAAGACGAGTTCATCCGCACCTTCCTCGTCATAGATCTGCGCTAATTCGACCGGATCACCAGCATCCTTCAACCCTAGAAATTGGATCCCTTTGACCACACGCCCTTCCTTTACATCAAGACATGGAATGATTCGTTTTGTCATCATATGCTGTCAAGCCCTTCAAACGCTTCTGCTAAAGTAAATTGCTTTGTGTACAGCGCCTTGCCAATGATTGCACCAGACACACCTGTCTGCTTTTGTGCTGATAGCTTTTGCAGATCACCTACTGCACTGACACCACCTGAGGCAATGACTTGTTTGCCAGTTGCTTCTGCTAATCGAACCGTACTTTCCACATTTGGACCAGACAGCATGCCATCCATTTGAATATCAGTGAAAATAAAGACCTCTGCGCCTTCCTTTGCCAGTTCCTTACCGAGTTCCTCCGCCTTCACTTCCGACGTTTCAAGCCACCCTTCAGTCGATACAAAACCGTTTCGTGCATCAATGCCAATGGCAATTTTCTCTCCATATTGCGCCAGCATTTTTTTCACAAAAATCGGGTTTGACACCGCTGAACTGCCAAGAATGACTCTCGATACGCCATTGTTTAGATAGAATGCAACATCTTCTTCTGTCCGAATGCCGCCGCCAATTTGGACATTCACATCTAATGAGGAAGCAATCGCCAGCACATGCTCGTGATTCACGCGTTTTCCTGCTTTTGCGCCATCTAAATCAACAAGATGTATCCATTTCGCTCCTTCATTTGCAAACCGTCTCGCCATGTCTAACGGTGAATCTCCATAAATGGTTTCTTGGTCATAGTCTCCTTGCACAAGTCGTACACATTTGCCATTTCTCATATCAATTGCTGGATATAATGTAAAATCACTCATTTGCTCACCCTCTGTTCGTTTGCTAATTGAATAAACTGTTTCAGCAGTGCCATTCCTGTTGTACTGCTTTTTTCAGGGTGAAACTGCGTTCCAAACACATTCCCCTTCCCAACAACGGCAGGTACTTGAACGCCATAGGGCGCACTTGCCAATAGATCTTCTGGATTCATGCCGCTCACATAATAAGAGTGAACAAAGTATGCAAATCCTTCCGGCACACCGTCAAATAATGGTGACGGCTGATGAAATGTGAGCTCATTCCAGCCCATATGAGGCACCTTCAGCCTTTGTCCATCCTGATCACGATCCTTCAAAAGAACGACACGTCCTTTTAAAAAGCCTAACCCTTTTGTTTTTCCTGCTTCTTCACTTTCTTCAAACAACAGCTGCATACCAAGGCAAATGCCAAATAACAGCTTTCCTTCCTGCACGACTTGGTGGATAAACGCCTCAAGTCCTGTCTGTCTTAACAGCTGCATCGCATCACGAAACGAACCGACTCCTGGCAAAATGTACGCATCTGCCTTTTTCAGCTCCTCTACTTCAGAAGACACGATATAAGACGCTCCTGCTCGTTCCAGTGCTTTTGATACGCTAAACAAATTTCCCATTCCATAGTCAATGACGCCAATCATTAGAGCATCCCCTTTGTCGACGGAATCCCTTTCACACGCGGATCAATAGTTGTTGCTTCATCTAAGGCGCGTGCCATCGCTTTAAAAATGGCTTCAATCATATGGTGGGTATTGGATCCGTAGTGAACGATCACATGAAGATTGATTCGTGCTTCAAGGGCAAATTTCCAAAGAAACTCATGAACCAGCTCCGTATCAAAGGTGCCGACCTTCTGACTAGGGAAATCGGCTCTCATTTCCAAATGAGGACGATTGCTTAAATCCACGACGACTTGGGCGAGTGTTTCATCCATTGGAACAAAACTAGAGCCGTAGCGCTTAATTCCTTTCTTATCACCGAGCGCTTCTTTAAACATCTGCCCAAGCACGATGCCAATATCTTCTGTTGTGTGGTGATCATCGACATCTGTGTCTCCTTTTGCATCTACAGTTAAGTTAAAGTGCCCGTGCTTTGTGAATAAGTCGAGCATATGCGTCATAAAAGGGACATCTGTTTGAATATCTGCTTTTCCTTCACCATCAATCTCTAGCGCTAACGAAATGTTCGTTTCATTTGTCTGTCTCGCTGTTTCCGCCTGTCTCATTTTGATTCCTCCCGCTTTCTCGCTTCAATCGATCTTGCATGTGCTTCAAGCCCTTCTAATCTTGCAAAAGCCGCAATGCTTTCCCTATGTGTTTCAAAGGCTTCTTTGCTATATGAAATGATGCTCGTTTTCTTTTGGAAATCCGTGACGCCAAGCGGACTGGAGAATCTTGCTGTCCCGTTTGTTGGCAGCACATGGTTCGGTCCTGCGAAGTAATCCCCTACCGGCTCTGGGCTGTAACGCCCTAAGAAAATCGCTCCAGCATGCTTGATTTGACCAAGTAGTGATGCTGGATACGCCGTCAGCACTTCTAAATGCTCTGGGGCTAACTGGTTCACGATATCAACTGCACGATCCAAAGATTCTGTCACGTAAATATAACCATGGTCTTGAATAGATTGTGCTGCGATTGATTTTCTTGGCAAAGTGTCCAACTGCGCTTGCACCTCTGCTTGCACTCTTTCAGCCAGTACCTTGGATGGTGTCACCAAAATACTAGATGCCAACGCATCATGCTCTGCCTGTGAAAGCAAATCAGCTGCCACCTCATGTGCAGTTGCCGTTTCATCTGCTAAGACAGCAATTTCACTTGGGCCCGCAATCATATCAATGTCTACTTGACCAAATACTTCCCGTTTGGCAAGTGCTACATAAATGTTTCCTGGACCGGTGATTTTATCAACAGGCTGGATACTGTCCGTTCCATATGCAAGAGCAGCTATCGCCTGAGCACCACCCATTTTGTACATTTCTGAAATGCCCAGCTCCTTCGCTGCTACTAGTACAGCGTCAGACAGACGACCGTCTTTTCCTGGCGGTGTCACAAGGACAATTCGCTCAACGCCGGCAACAAGTGCCGGGATCACATTCATTAAAACAGATGATGGATAGGCGGCCGTTCCGCCTGGGACATATACACCGACCGCATCGAGCGGTGTTACTTTCTGACCTAGCATTGAACCGTCCTTTTGGTGATAAAACCAAGAGGAGGTCAGCTGACGCTCGTGGTATGTTCGAATATTCCGGATCGCCGTTTGGATGATTTGGATCATCTCCGGGTCCAAACGTTCGTAGGCTTTTGTCTTTTCATCCTCCGTCACAAGTGGCTGTTCAATAGAGACACCGTCAAATTGCTTCGTGAAAGACCGTACCGCTTCGTCACCATTTTTTCTCACTTCTTCGATTATTCGCTGAACAGCCAATCGCTGCTCTTCCGTTCCTGTATCTAGAGAACGCTTGAGTGAGAGAGTGTCTGTCTCACCTTCTTGTATGTAGGTGATGTTCATGATGTTTCCTCCCCTTCTCCTTCGATGATTCTTGCCAGACGCTGCGCCATTTCATCGATTACCGCATCCTTCATTCGATAACTCACAGGATTGACAATAAAACGTGACGTAATGTCACAAATATGTTCCGTTTCGACAAGCCCATTTTCCTTAAGTGTTTGACCGGTGGAGACAATGTCAACAATTCGATCGGCAAGTCCGATGAGCGGTGCTAATTCAATGGAACCATTTAGCTTAATGATCTCCACCTGCTCACCTTGTTCTCTAAAATAAGAAGAAGCGACATTTGGGTACTTTGTGGCCACACGCGGCGCGACACCGCCCCAGCTGGCTCCCGGCAAGCCCGCTACAGCTAAATGACATTTGCTAATGTTTAAATCGAGCACTTCGTACACATCCCTTGCTTCTTCAAGCATGACGTCTTTGCCTGCAATGCCCACATCTGCTACACCGTGCTCTACATATGTCGTCACATCCATTGGCTTCGCTAAAATAAAGCGGAGACTTTCTTCCGGTACATCAATGATTAATTTTCTTGAATCTTCGAATTCCTCCGGCAGCTGATATCCAGCCTGTCTTAATAGCCCTGCTGCTTCTTCAAATATCCGCCCCTTTGGCATTGCCATTGTCAACACTTTACCCATTTTGCTCTTCCTTTCTAGCGCCGATAAAATAAGTCACTTGCTCAAATGCCTTGGTCATGGCATCGATATTTTCAATACCTGCTAAGTCTTGGAGAACAATCCTTTTGCCCTTTGTCCGCTCTTTTTCTGCAAAATCAAATGCTTCAAGCCGCTGTTCTTTACTAAAAATCACAGCCTCTTGGGGCTCATTTATTTCTTTTGCGTCGAGCGCCTCAAGAAGACGGTCTAATCGAAGTCCAAAGCCTGTAGCGGGTGCGGGTGCATCAAAGTGAGCAAGCAATTGATCATACCTTCCTCCACTTCCGATCACAGACCCAACATGATCTGCAAATACTTCAAACAAAATCCCCGTATAGTAGCTCATATGACTGACCATGCTTAAATCCAAACGGATATATTCTGTACAGCCGTAATCTTCAAGTGTCTCCCACAGCGCCTTTAACTCCGCAAGCACTTCTTTGCCCTCTTGTGACACCACAATTTCTTCAGCCTGCTGGGTCACTTCTTGACCGCCGCGCAGCTCTAAAAGCTGGAGCAGCCTTGTTTTATCGATGGATGAGAGCGGCAATTGTTTAACATGCTGCCTGTATCCCACATAATTCTTTTCATATAAAAATCGGCGCAATACGTTCGCCCGCTCTGTATTCCCTAGTACATCTAAAAACAAGGTCTCAGCCAAAGCCACATGCCCGATCGCAATTTTGAAGGATTGAAGTCCAGCATTTTTTAATGCAAACACGACAAGCGCTATGACTTCAGCATCTGCACTAATCGAACCATCACCGATCAATTCAATACCAACCTGCTCAAATTCAGAAGGTCTTCCGCCTTCTCTTTCCTGTGCCCGAAACACGTTTGCTGCATAACCGACTCGAAGCGGATACGCCTGTTCGTGAAGCTTTGAAGCCGCCACTCTCGCAATTGGTCCCGTCATATCAGGTCTAAGCACAAGGGTTTGACCATTTTGATCAAGAAGCTTAAACAGCTGCGTATCTGTAATCGCCGATTGAACACCGACTGTATCGTAAAATTCAAGCGTTGGCGTTTCCATTAAACGATAACCCCAACCATTCATGACCTCTGTTAAAGAATGCCTAACTCTTTTCTTCGTCTCATACAATCCTGGTAATGAATCTCGCATACCATATGGTTTTTCAAACATGAACATGTTCCGCACCTCCAACACATTAAAACAAAAAATTCCGAATCCTTTAGTTCGCTAATATGATAATATGCTAACAAAATAAAGTGATTAAATCAATCATTTTTATTTTCCCCTTTTTTTCCTTAATCATTTGTTCATATATTACATTCAAATGACACCTAATCCTTTTTGATCTCTTTGCTTTAGGAACATGCTATAATACTTAAAAATATTGAATAACACAGGAGATTACAGTGAAATTCATCCAGACATTAATCTTAACTTTGTTGTGCGCATGTCTTGTTTATTTCGGCTTTATTTACATTTCACAATTCGACCAAGTCAAGAAAACAACGTCACCGCAAGAAGCCAAAGAAAAAGAAAATGATACCGCACTAGCAGCAGAAGAAACACGTTCTACGAAAAAAACAGAAACAACACATTCTAGTTTAAAAGGAAATAAAAAAGCCATGGACGTCATCCTCTTTAATCAAATGGATGCACCAAAGCTTTATAACGGATGCGAAGTCACGAGCTTAGCCATGCTTCTTCATTACAGCGGCTATGAGCATATAACGAAAAACGCATTGGCAAACGAGATTAAGCGTGTCCCGCTCAATTATGAGAATGGCTTAAAAGGAGACCCTCATGACGGGTTTGTAGGCGATATGGAGAATGGGCCAGGTCTTGGTGTGTACCACGAACCCATTTATCAGCTTGCGAAAAAATATGCAGGTAATCAAGCGGTGGACTTGACCGGCAAGCCAGTCAAAAAGGCCATCTATCAATCACTTGAAAAAGGTTATCCTGTCTGGGTCATTACCACTTCGACCTTTGCCAAAACAGATAACATTGAAACATGGAATACACCAAATGGGAAAATAGATATCAGCTTTAATATGCATAGCGTCGTCATCACTGGCTATGACAAAGATCATGTCTACTTAAATAACCCTTACGGAGAGAAGAATCAAAAAGTAGATCGTGAACAGTTTGAGGATTCTTGGAAACAGATGGGCAGCCAGGCGATTATCATTAAAGCATAAAACCCCGCTAAATAGCGGGGTTTTTATTTTCTTATTCTGCTTCAGAAACCACAGTAAAACGTTCTCCAACATGAGCAGCTTGTTCTATCTCATCGACAAGCGCAACGGCGTAGTCAGCATAACTCACATAGCTGTCACCCTTTGAATTGACGATAAGATGGTCTTTGCCTTTCACATAAGCACCTGTCCGTTTGCCTGCTGGATTAAAGAAGGCTGCTGGACTTAAAAATGTCCATTTTAATCCTTCGGTCTTTTGAAGATCTTTTAAGTTTTCTCCTTGGTGTGAAGCAGTAGCAAAGTATTCCTTTGGAAACTCCGGTGTGTCCATCAGTCTAGTTGTTTTGGCCTCATCTACAAATAAACTTCCAGCACCTCCCACAACGATTAAACGCGTTTCTGGTGTCTCTTTCAAGAGATGAATGAGTTTTTTCCCTGCTTCTACATGAAGGTGCTCTTGTCCTGCTGGTGCACCAAATGCGTTTACGATCACATCAAAACCTTTGACGTCTCCTGCCTCTAAGTGAAAAACATCCTTTTCTAAAACAGCTGCTGATGAATTGGTCACTTTTTGTGCATCTCGAACGATTGCCGTTACTTCGTGCCCTCTCGATTGAGCTTCTTTTAAAATGTGTTGTCCTGCTTTACCTGTTGCGCCAATGATTCCAATGTTCATGTAAATTCCTCCTACAATATATTGTTATTTTGATCACTTAAGATGTAACCACGATAGTTACAACAGAGGTAAAAAAAATTGAATAGATCATCCAATTTTTTTGATTAAAACCTGCGTTAGTTCACTTAATTTGATCTCAGCAAGCACTTGCTCCATCGCACTTTGAGCACGGCACAAAATTAATTCTAGTACAGCTTGAATATTTGCACCGATCGGACAGTCAGGGTTTGGGCTTTCATGAATTTGAAACAACTCTCCCTCATCCACAACTTCAACCGCTTTATACACATCGAGCAGTGTCATGTCATCTTCACTGCGATTCAATTGAGAACCGCCTTTGCCAAGACTCGTTGAGATTAGGCCTGCTTTTTTGAGCTTACTCATGATACGGCGAATCACCACTGGATTTGTATTGACACTTCCTGCGATATCCTCCGATGTCTGTAAAGAACCTTTTTCAAGTGATAGCAAGGCCAGAATATGGACAGCGACAGTAAATCTGCTGCTGATTTTCATGTTTTCTCACCTCTGTTGTAATCATTATAGTTACACCAAGTTAGAATGTCAACAAAAAAGTCTGCCGAGCTACTCAGCAGACGAAGATTGACGTGCTTCCATTTCCTCTTTCGTATAAATCATCCGCATTGGATTTCCTCCAACAAAGGAGCCTGCCGGAACATCTTTGTTCACAAGAGTTCCCGCCGATACAATCGCACCATCACCAATTGTCACTCCAGGTAGAATCGTTGAATTTGCTCCGATTAACACTTCATCACCAATATAGACTTCCCCAAGCCTATACTCTTTAATCAAATACTCATGGGACAAAATGGTCGTGTTATAGCCAATCACACTATTTCGACCGACAGTGATTTTCTCAGGAAACATGAGATCGACCATCACCATTAAAGCAAACGCCGTATCCTCCCCGACTTTCATTCGAAGGAAGGTGCGATAAATCCAATTTTTCATTCCCATAAAAGGCGTATACCTTGCCATTTGAATAAAGATAAAGTTTTTCACAACCTTGAGAAAGGGGACCGTTCGATAGACTTGTCTAAGCGAATTGACCCCTTTGACAGGATAACGATCTGTTTTTCTCAACTTAATCAGCTCCAACAATCGCCAAGAGATCACTCATTTTCTGCAGCATATAATCTGGGCGATGCTTTAACAGGGCTTCTTCTCCCTTAATAGACCAAGCAACACCTGCTGTTTTCGTCCCTGCCGCTTGACCAGATAAAATGTCGTGATAGTTATCGCCAACCATGATCGCCTCATGCGGATCACTGCCGAGCTTGGATAATGCCAGCTGGACTGGTTCTGGATGCGGCTTTTCATTTTGTACATCATCAAGTGTGACAATGACCTCAAAAAATGGCTCCAATCCAGTCAGCTTTAATCCCATTAAGACCGTATCACGGATTTTTGTTGTCACAATACCAAGCTTAAACCCTCGATCTTGGAGGATTTTCAACGTGTCTAACACCGTCTCGTACTCCGTCACAAGCAGGTCATGCTGTTCATGATTAAACGTTCGATACATCTGAATCATGTCATCTGTCAGATTCGGATCCATTGCAGAGAATGTATCAAATAATGATGGACCAATGAAATGAAGGATATCCTCACGGCTGTATTGACCAGGGTAATAATGATCAAGCGTATGCTGAAATGAAGCAATAATTAATTCATTTGTATTAATTAATGTGCCATCTAAATCAAATAGCACTGTGTTAATAGTTGATTGGTTCATATAGCTTCCTTTCTAACAGCTGCATGTTCCCGCCTCCGCCAAATATAGCTGATGGCAGCTGTCAATAAAATAGCAGAAATAAGGCGAATAAGAAGAAGCGGCCAGACTGGAATACCTAAAGGAATGAAAATGAGTGTATCTTCGACCACCGCATGACACGCCACAAGGAAAATGAAAGCAAGCGTTAAATCCTTTTTGCTGACACCGTCCTCTTCCACTGCTTTCATCATGACGCCTGCCCCGTAGGCAAGACCAATGGTCAAACCAGCCACCATCGTCATAGACGTATTTTCTTTCATTCCAAGCATTCTCGTAAAAGGAGACAGCCATTTAGACAGCGTATGGAGCCACCCTAAGTCTCTCATGAATTGAATGATGATCATGAGAGGAATGACAATACAAGCCAGCTGCAGCACACCAAGAACAGCTTTCTGTAAAGCAAGAAGTACGATCATAAACCAGCTAGAAGGCACATCAGCCGACTGAGCAGCTGTCAGCAAACCATATTGCGCCGGTTCCTCGCCTCCCTGCCAAACGAGGTGAATGACAATTGCTGACACGACGGCAAGACTGATTCTGACTAGCAAAATGACAGACACCCGCAGCCCAACCTTCGCCGCCACTGTTGATTCGATGATCAAGTTGTGACAAAAAGAGAGCATGACCGCTAAAATGAACACTTCCTTCACAGGCAGCTCTAATGTCAAGATGGCTGCAATACCCGCATACAAGTTCAGCATATTTCCTAAAACAAGCGGAATGGCCGCTTCCCCTGAAAGACCAAACAGACCCATAAATGGACGGATGAATTGTATAATCCAATCCATCACAGGTGTATGCTGCAAGATACTAACGAGAATGGTAACCGGAAAAATGACTTTTCCAAGTGTCCAAGTTGTCGATAACCCTGCTTTCAAGCCGTTTTTCCATGTCTCCCCCATCTCTTATCCCCCTTGCTCTTAATTTGATGAGTTGTTCTCTTTATACGGTATAGATGCATATCCCTTGATTCTTCTAAACACAATCAGCAAAACAGCCACTGCAAATATGGCAATTGAAATCATCTGTGCAATTCGAAGGTGCTCAGTCAGCATTAAGCTGTCTGTTCTCATTCCTTCAATGAAGAAACGACCGATTGAATACCAGATTAAATAAGACAAGAACATTTCGCCTCGACGCAATGATGTTCTACGTAATAAGATTAATATCAAAACGCCTGCGATATTCCATAATGATTCATATAAGAACGTAGGGTGATAGTAGGTCCCGTCAATGTACATCTGATTAATAATAAACTCAGGCAGGTGCAAATTTTCTAAAAAGGCTCTTGAAACAGCCTCACCATGCGCTTCCTGATTAATAAAGTTCCCCCAGCGCCCGATGGCTTGCCCTAGTAAAATACTAGGCGCTGCGACATCGGCGATTTTCCAAAAGGACACCTTCCTCACTTTAGTAAAGACAATCGCTGTCAGCACCGCTCCTATCAGTCCGCCATGTATGGCAATTCCGCCATTCCAAATCTTGATGATTTCATTTGGGTGCTGCTGATAATAATCCCATTCAAAGGATACATAATAAATTCGTGCACAAATAATGGCGATAGGAATGGCAAATAAGATGAGATCAATAAACATATCTTTATTGATGCCTCTTTTTTCACACTCCCTTAATGCGAGCCAGAGTCCAAGCAGGGCTCCGACCCCAATAATCACACCATACCAATGAACCGAAATAGGTCCGAGCTGAAAAGCAATCGGATCAATTGGTTGAATTGCTTCATTCATATAGACAGCTCCTATTCATCCTGGCCATTGTCTTCAATGACATCGGCAAGTTTACTTGTAAATTGTTCCGCTGCATTATGTCCCATTCGTTTCAATCTGAAGTTCATTGCAGCTACCTCGATGATGACCGCTAAATTTCGTCCCGGACGTACAGGGATGGTCAGCTTTGGTACATCTGTATCGATGATTCGCATTTTTTCTTCCTCAAGTCCTAAACGGTCATACTGTTTGCCTTGTTCCCAAAGCTCAAGGTTCATAACAATCGTAATTCTCTTATAGCTTCTGACAGCGCCCGCTCCAAATAAGGTCATCACATTAATAATGCCTAATCCACGGATTTCTAGAAGGTGCTCAATCAGCTCTGGTGCGCTTCCAACTAACGTATCCTGATCCTCTTGCCTAATTTCCACGCAATCGTCTGCAACCAGCCTGTGTCCTCTCTTCACTAATTCTAAAGCCGTTTCACTTTTACCTACGCCACTTTTCCCAATTAACAGCACACCTACACCATATACATCTACGAGTACGCCATGAATCGCAGTCGTTGGTGCAAGCTTGCTTTCTAAGAAGTTCGTTAATCGACTCGAAAGTCTTGTCGTTTTTAAGCTTGAGCGTAAAACCGGCACTCCATTTTCGTTTGATGCTTCGATCAATTCCTTTGGTACTTCACGATCTCGTGACAAAATGATGGCAGGGGTAATATCTGTACAAAGAGACATCATTCTCTGCTTTCGTTCGCGTTCTGGGAGCTGTTCAAAAAAAGAAAGCTCTGTCTTCCCTAAAAGTTGAACTCTTTCTTTTGGGTAATATGTAAAATATCCAGCCATTTCAATACCTGGTCTGGAAAGATCACTGATTGTAATGGGACGATTAATCCCTTCTTCCCCACTTACCAGTTCAAGATGAAATTGTTCCATTATGTCCTTCGTACGAACTTTCGGCACGCTTCTTCCTCCTTTTATCACAGGCGTTTCAGAAATACAGCTCTATTTTATCACTTTCAATGATGAACCCAAAATAGTATTTTATCCTGATCCTGTTTCATCACATTTGCTGGTATAGACAACTATACTTAAAAAAGGTAAACTGAATCTAACGACGAGAATAAGGGGGCACAATCATGAGCAGTTCTTTATTGCTCTCCAATATTCATATTGTGACAAAGACAGAAATCATTGAAAACGGTTTTGTCGGTTTACGCGATGGCAAGATCGACTATATTTCAACATCACCGCCGACAGGAAATTATGAAAAAGTATATATTTCCCGGGAAAACTTTTATTTACTCCCCGGAATGATTGATATTCACATCCATGGAGGATATGGTGCAGATATGATGGATGCGACACCAGAAGCCATGAATACACTTGCTGATCACTTACCCGCAGAAGGAACGACAAGCTTTTTAGCAACAACCATTACACAAAATCATCAAGAGATTGAGCAAGCACTTAAAAATGTTGCACAGTGGAGACCCTATAATGAAAAGCAGGCAGGAAGTCAGGCACAATGTTTAGGCATTCATCTAGAAGGTCCTTTTATTTCTAAAGAGAAAGCTGGAGCGCAGCCTGCTCAATGGATTACACAGGCTAGCCTTCCTCTTTTTGAGAAATGGCTGAGTGCATCAGATCAGCTGATTCGAATTGTCACTTTTGCTCCTGAGGAAGATACTGATTTTGCATTTCTTTCCCTGCTAAAAGAAAAAAACATCATTCCTTCTATTGGACATACAAATGCCCCTCATGACATGATTGAACTAGCAGCAAAGCACGGCGCGCGTCATGTCACGCATCTTTATAATGCGATGAGTTCATTTCAGCATCGTGAGCCAAATGTTGCAGGGGCTGCGCTTACAAACGAAAAGCTTTTGACTGAGCTGATTACAGATGGCATTCATTCTCATCCTCTTTCCGTAAAGCTTGCGTATTTGGCAAAGGGTAGTGAACGTTTGATCATGATTACAGACTCAATGCGTGCAAAAGGACTTGGAGAGGGAACCTACGAATTTGGCGGACAGACTGTGACAGTCAGCGGTAAAAAAGCATTGCTGGCAGATGGTACACTTGCAGGATCGATTTTACAAATGAAAGATGGGGTCAAACGTATGAGACAGATCACACAATGTGGATGGACAGAAATTGCTCAAATGACCTCAACAAATGCAGCCACTCAGCTCGGGATCGATCATCAGCTCGGTTCGATCGAAGTTGGAAAACTGGCAGACTTGGTCATTTGGGATGAAGCTGGCGAACTCATGATGACGATCTGCCATGGACAAATCGTTTATGAAAAAAAGGAGGCCACACACTGATGAACATCATCGAATTTGCTGATAAAGATCAATTAGGAAAAGCAGCTGCTGCTTTCATTGCACGTACCATTAAATCAAAAACAGATGCGGTTCTCGGTCTGGCAACTGGCGGTACACCAATTGACACTTATAAAGAGTTAATTCAGTTGCATCAAACAGAACAATTGTCTTTCAAACAAGCAAGAACAGTGAATCTGGATGAGTACGTGGGAATTGATCAAAATCATGAAAATAGTTATATGACTTACATGAAGCGTCATTTATTTGACCATATTGATCTCCCATCAGATCAATATTTCCTCCCCAATGGTGCTGCTTCTCACTTGGAAGAAGAGTGCTTAAGGTATGATCAGCTCATTGAAGATTTAGGGGGCATTGATCTTCAGCTACTTGGTATCGGACAAAATGGACATATCGGGTTTAATGAACCTGGTACTCCCTTTGACTCAAAGACGCATGTCGTCCAATTAGATGAACACACTCGCCAAGCCAATGCAAGGTACTTTTCTTCTATAGATGAGGTACCTACACATGCCATTACAATGGGAATTGCAAGCATTCTTTCAAGTAAAAAAATTCTCCTTCTCGCATCAGGAAAATCAAAAGCGGACGTGATACAATATTTAGAACGAACAGAGATTCACCCAGACTTCCCTGCATCTGCTCTGAAACTTCATGAAGATGTGACGATTTTTATTGATCGAGAAGCTGGTTCACTACGCTAAACACGAGAGGATTTTCACATGTTTATTGATAAGCAGTCACCTATCCCCATGTACCATCAGATTATGGAGAACTTGAAAAAGCAGATTGAGGATGGAACGTTAGCACCTGATACACTCATTCCTTCTGAAAGAGAATATGCCGAACGCTTTGGTATTAGCCGAATGACTGTCAGACAAGCCTTATCGAACCTTGTGAACGAAGGATATTTATACCGGCAAAAAGGAAAAGGAACATTTGTTAGCCGAAAGAAGTTTGAACAACCGCTTCAGGGCTTAACAAGCTTTACAGAAGATATGCGTCAACGTGGGCTCAAAGCTTCAAGTCAGTTGATTGATTTCAAAAAAGTCGCATGCCCAGAGCACTTGCTGCAATCATTACAGCTGTCGAACAGTGAAGATGTCTATGAATTAAAACGAATCCGCCTTGCAAACGATGAACCAATGGCTATTGAAACGAGTTATATTCCTGAAAAATTTGCTGGCGAGCTCACAAAGGACCATTTAACTGGATCTTTATATGAATATATAGAAGCGAACACAGGTCTAACCATTGCCCATGCCAAGCAGGAGCTTGAAGCCAATGTTGCTTCAAAGGAAGAAGCTAACGTGCTGTCTATTTCATTAGGGGACCCTGTTCTCTCCATTGCAAGAACAACTTATTTTCAAAATGACCTTCCATTCGAGTATGCCATGTCCGTTTATAGAGGGGATCGATACAAGCTCACTCACACAATGGAAAGATAAAACTGTGCTCCTGAAAGCACAGTTTTTTATTTCCTAAGAAATGTTGATTGATCATCATTTTTTGTATGAATTTTCCATATAGGCGAAATCGCTTTCCCTTCGAAACGGTCTTTTGCGACAGTGTACCAATAATATTCTTGATTTGGCTTTAACCCTTTCCATTCAAAGGTTGCTTTTTTACCACTTTTCACACCTTTGACTTCTCCAAGAAGAACGTTTGTGTAGACATTCAATTCAAAATAATTGGTTTTAACGGATTTCATTTTTGGTGTTAAATCGACATCAATTGAGAATTCATCTTGATCTCCATACGTTTTTGGATCATAAAAATGTTCTTGATTCAAGTAAGGTGAGTATGTGGTGAAATGAAGCTTATTTTTTTCTTGATCCGCAGTGATCAGCCGCATAAAACCTTGACCGCCTTCAGGACCTGACTGGTAATCTGCAAGGATTTGATATACTTTTCTGTCTACTTTTCCATCATGATCATCGTCAATCTCATCTACTTTTCGACTGGCTCCGTGGTAGTGGCCACTAAATACTGCGACAATATTCGGGTGACGCTTTACCACTTGATGGAAGATCAAATCTCCAATTGGGCTTCGATTGCCGCTCACTAACAAATACTCATGGAAATTTAAAATGACAATGCGATCTGGATGTTCAGAAATGACTCGATTTAACCAGTCAATCTCATTTTGCTTGATCCCCCAGCCCATATACACCATCATATAATCATTGCCACCAGCAGAGATAAGATCATAATGACCTCGATTGTTTTGATAAGATTCACCGTAATATGGCTTGTCTTCAAAGCGTTTCGCTCCAAAGTATCTCCCATATTCCCTATAATGGCCGTCTTTGTGTCTGACATCATGATTACCAGCTAATACACCGTAAGGAATCTGATGCTGATCTAACACACGCATAAATGTATCGGCACGATTCCATTGCTTATCCTTTGAATCATCCACAATATCACCTGTATGGAACACATATTGAATATTTAATGGGTCCCTTTGATCTCTGATCCACTCGACCATTTTTTTGAAGATATGAGGATAACTTCTGGCATAATATTGAGTATCAGACATCCACACCATCTTATAAGGCTTTAACGTCTGACTGATCTCATCTTGTACAAGCAAATCAAACGTTTGATTTTTCATATACTGTCTGACTGACAGCAGCCCTTTCAGGTAAAATTCCTTTTCATCCTTGGCAAAGTGATGAGTGATTTTATCCCACTTTTCTTGCTGATGATTCCAAGCGTACATCGTTACCTTTCTCCCTGATAATGAGCTTCCTTTCCATACAGCCTCGACAACATCCTTTTCACGTACATCGTGATGAACCTTGATTTGAAAGCGATGATAAGGAAAATGCTGTAGATCTTTCGTTTCCACCGATTTACCATCAGCAAATGCAATGCGATTTCTTTCTCGATCAGAAAAAATCATTTCCCCTGTTTCATTTAAATGTTTTGGCGGCTCTGTTTCCGCTGCATATTTGAAAATCTTCATGGACGGATGCAGCGATGTATATTGATAGGCACGGTAAAAGGAGTAATCTAACTGATCATTAGTAGGATCATTGGTTAGCACTGTTTGCTTAGATGATTCCTTTTTTGTCCTATCTGACACTCTCTCTGGCGTTTCAGGGTGTTCATGTACCGTCTTAAAAACCTTTTTCAAAGTTGATTTGTTTCCAGCGGCATCTTTTGCTTTTATCTTCAATGTGTGCTCCCCAGGTTCTAATTCGCTAGAGGACGTTTGATAAGGCAAAGAGATCGGTTTTCCATCTAAATATGCCTTCATCTCCGCTATGTCACTCCAACGATCCGTCACCTTTGCCTTTAACGTAAAGACGCCTTTATATTGGTCATTTGCCTGTATATTACTCTTGATTTTCGGACCCGTGTTATCGACTTTCACACGTACAGATTGAGATTCGTCTGCGGTTTTAGCCTGAACAACATGTACTCCTTCTTTCAGCCTTCTTGTATCCCACTGAATATAGCTTGAAGCATATGCTTGCTTCGGGATTTGAAACTGAAATGCTCTTACTTTCTTAGCGCTGCCACCGTCGCCCATTTTCCATTCCTCATGCTGGCTCGCATTTAGAGGCAGAATTTGAGTTCCATTCGATAAAATCATCTGGACATTTTTCAATTCAAAATCATCGTGATTTTCTCCAGGAAATCGGTCAAACGGCGATGACTTCGTCCCAGCATGGAATGATATCGTTTGTGGACCTGCCTTTTCTAAGTGTTTTTCTGGTATTGGTATCGTATAGGTGCGATACACTTTTGTCGAATCATCAAAAATGGAAAGTAAGTGCTTACCTATAGACACACCATTCTTAAAATATAAATTTGTCCCTTTGACATCAAATGCAAGATATGGATCTGCTTCAAGTGCAGGGAATACTTGTCGAATCGGTTTTCCATCTATCATTAATTTTATGCTTTTTTTCTGATCTGCTGTTGCTTTTAAGTGAAATACGCCAGAAACCGTATCTCCTTCTTCTACATTCAATCGAAGGCCGTGAGCTTTGCTTACTTGTTCCACATCAATTGTTTTTTTCATTGTCATTACTTGATTTTCGCCGTCAGACGCTTCAATCTGATATTCCAATCGATCTTTACCGATGAGCTCAGGTGAATAAATAATATAGTGAAACAGCCGATCATTATGATCCTTTTGAAGCAACACCTCTTTAAAATCTTCATGACGATTGGTTCGATATCGCAATTTGACCGTTTTGACGGACTGATCATCCTGCACATCTGCCCTCATTTCAATGCCTTCAGTTGGTTTTATCGGTTGATTGTCTGTCATATCTTCGATCACAGGTTTATGAACATCTTGTGATATTTCTTTTTTTTCAGTTGGAATTTGTGCTTTTAACACTTTTCCGGGTGTTGGCTCTTCCTCCACTTTCGAGATCAGCTTCATTTGTGTCGTACCATCCATTGGATACTTGAACAGTAACGATCTGTGCTCGCTAAACAATGAAGGCTTTAAACGATAGGATGCCGACGATACCTCTTCTCCTATATTTGTTGTGATAGAAACAAGGCGGGATTTAGAATTGGACAATCCTTTACTCTCAATGACCGATAGTTGCTCGCCCTCTTTTAAATGGCTTTTGTACATCGCATTAAAGTCCGCTACCGTTAAATGCTCCTGCCCTTTTTTTCTAAGCCAAAATACGTACGGCTTTCCAGGAGAAATGGTGATAGGACTTGTGTGAAATGAATATATATCATCCATCTCCACGCCTTGCGCTGGATTGCGATAGCGAAGCTGGTAATGTCGAAGTGAAATGGGTGCATGTGTTGTGTTATACACCTCGATGAATTCAAAAGCATCCTTGCCTTTGCGGTTTTTTGAATTCACGACGATTTCTGTCATCAATAGCTCAGGAATTTGTGAGAGATCCTCTTCAAATCCGTTTAAGTGAACTGCTTGTTCGGTTGTTTTGATGACAGACTTCTGCGTCAGGAATTCTGTATAGTAATGAACTGTTGGATTCCACAACTGATCTGTCGGGATTTTCGCTGTGAATTCTGGTTTCATCCCCGGTAATCGTTCCATTGGGATCAATCGATATCCTAGTTCATCACTCTGTTTATAGTACAAGTTTGCAGACAAAATTTGCTCTGACTGACTAATAGATGCCCTAAATTGAAGATCACGTTTTTTTCCTTGAACCGGACGGACATCTACTTGAAATTGATCAAAGATAAAAGGTGAAAAGGGCTTATTTCGTATGTTCACTTGTGTTTGTGTCAAAGATCCTGCTGAAGCAGGCTGACTGAAACAAAAAAGAATGCTCAAAAAAAGCAAAAGAATGATTTGTCTGCTCACATTCACCATCGTGCACCGCCTCCCTTCGGATATTGTGTCTCCTGAAGACGGTTTTTATGACAGATGGAACGGGGAAACGATATAAATTCACACAAAAAAACCGTTAGCTTTTTTTCGCTAACGGTTCCACGATTCCTTTCTGTATGAGCAGATGGAAAATGGATAAAATGACAGCCATCCAAATGGCCGTTCCAAACCCATCAATGTTAAAACTATCTCCCATAAAGCTTGAGGTCATCATCAGTGTGATGGCATTAATGACAAAGAGGAACAATCCTAGTGAAAGTACTGTCACTGGCAGCGTTAAAATGATCAAAAACGGCTTCACTAAAATATTGAGCAAGGACAAAATAATACTTGCTACAATCGCTGCGCCAAAGCCTTCAATATACACACTACCAAGGCCTGGCAAAATGCCTGAATCAAAATATCCAGCAATGACGATTAAAAGTAATGCATTGACGAAAATACTAACGATCCATCTAAGCATTTAGTTAGTGCCTTCTTCCGGAACAACAAAATACCAGATGAAGTAGATCAAGAAGATCGGCATAAATGCTGTCATAAATCCGATGATCACCGTTAAAATACGAAGCAGGGATGCATCGACACTTAAGTATTCAGCAAGTCCACCGACAACTCCCGCTATTTTTTTATCTGTCGCTGAACGATAAAGCTTCTTCATGTAGAATCACTCCTTGTCTGATTGGTGCTTTACTTGGATTGAGCCTGTTTTTGTTTCTGCAAAAATGGATATATTGTGCTCCGCCTGTTGATTGGCTTTGATCATTTTCTCTTTTTGCAGCGTTTCATTTTTCTCTTTAATCATATTTGCATCAAGCAGCTCATGAGAGATCGATCCGAGATTGCTTTTCAGCTCTGCAGTCACTGCACAAGCACGCGGAATCTGAACGTCCACACTGCCTGTTGTCGTTTTTGCATAGATCGAACGGCATTTCTCATCTGACAGCTGAACAGCAATGTTCCCATTGAAGCTCTGTGCATCAATTGATTCACTTTTCCCGCGCAGGTCAATGAGCCCATTAATGGTTTCTACTTCAATCATACCACACTCGTGATCAGCCAGTTTGATTTGTCCATTTGCTGTTTCAATTCCGACTTTTTCTGCTTGTAAAGAGGCAAAAGAGACGACGCCATTTGTTGTTTTTGCAGCCAGTTCTTTTGTCTTTAGCTTTTCCCCGCGAATCGGTCCATTAAACAGTTTGACTTTGATTTTATCGTATTGGATACGTGGTACATACAGGGTGACATTGACCTTCATGGTCTTCTTTTCAGTTCGGATAAAAAATTTGTCCCCTTCAAGCCCGCAATCCAGATGTTGAAGAAATTGCTGTCTTGCCTGCTCTCCATCCTCTGCACGGTAAATTTTCGCATGACACTCTGCCCGAGCATCCCCATCATCCCAAGGCATCAAATTGAGACTGCCGTTTGCCAATTGAATATCTAAATGAGACAGTGCCGCGTCTTTGAATTGAAAAATGTGTTCAACGTCGACGGACTGTCCAAAGTTCAAATCAAGATCTACATCTTTGACCTTTTTCACCGCCGAATCTAACCATCCAAACAGCTTTGCACCGAGGTTTTCAGTACCAGTTCCTTTATTCTCTGTGCCAGCTTTTTCTTCATGAAAGGTATGATCAGCCGTTGGTTTTTCTAGTGAAATGGACTGATTTTCTTCTAGTTTTTCAAGCAGCGTAATCGCTTCTTTTGCAGATAATGTCCCGTCTTCTACTAATTTTAAAATGCGTTCTTTTTCATTCATACAAAGCCCTCCTACGATTTGATGGATTGAAGCACTTTAATACCTTGAATGATATTCCAAATGACAGAGATCAAAAAGCCAATGGCGACTAAAAAGGACAAGATAAGTACGGTGAACACTGGAACGAGTGAGTCGCTTGCCTGTGTCGTCAATAAAAAGGGGATAGCTCCAAAAACCAGCAGCACACACGCTGCGACTGGCAAAACATGTGACCACAATGCACGCAGCGAATGCCGTTTCGTTTCCTTTTGATCCACTACAAAATATGCCACGATCGGTACAATAAACGGCATGAAAAATACACTAAAATAACAAATAGATGCAATGATCGACTGATCTCTGTTCATATATATTCGCTCCTTCATGATGAAAATTCCTTTCTAACTCATACGTTTATGGCGTATAAAAAGTTTCAAACTCATTCGATTTACATATGACCTTAGACACAAATTATTTCTTTTTGCACCTAAGTGTAGATTCTTCATGGATTACCCTTTAAAATATGTTGAAAAGATGGTGATTATCATTATAGGGGGTAATTATTTTGACAGATCATCATAATGCTAACCACACGGCACAAACGCTTTTAGACCTTATACAGAAACAGAAAAGCATGAACAGCGATATGATCAAGGAGCTAGAGGCCATTCATCCGTCTCATCCGAAGTATGGTGATATCCGTTATTTAAAAGTACTGCTCGATAGTAGCAGCACTCATATTTTAAAGGATTTAACGCACCTCAGTAACTTAATGCCAAAGGAAGATGTGCAATAAAAGGAAAACCCCTCTTTCGGAGGGGTTTTTCTTTATGAGGATGTCACACTTTCTGTTTCTTTGACTAACTGTTTCATTCGCTCACGATCACGCTCTAAAATCGGTTTTAAGTATCGACCGGTGTAAGAAGCTTCTTCTTTAGCAATGTGTTCAGGTGTTCCTGAAGCAATAATCGTTCCTCCACCAGCACCGCCTTCTGGTCCTAGATCAACAAGGTAATCGGCTGCCTTAATAATATCAAGGTTGTGCTCAATGACCAATACCGTATCCCCGTTTTCGACCAAGCGCTGGAGCACTTTTAACAACCTAGCAATATCATCCACATGAAGACCCGTTGTCGGTTCGTCTAAAATATACAAGGATCTTCCGTTTGAACGGCGGTGAAGCTCGGATGCCAATTTCACGCGCTGCGCCTCTCCACCAGACAATGTCGTGGCAGGCTGCCCAAGTGTAATGTATCCTAATCCAACATCAAAGATCGTTTGCAGCTTCCGCTTAATTTTCGGGATATTCTCGAAAAATTGAAGTGCGTCCTCTACCGTCATTTCAAGCACATCGGAAATATTTTTCCCTTTATACGTGACCTCTAACGTCTCGCGGTTATAACGTTTCCCGTGACACACTTCACAAGGCACATATACATCAGGTAAAAAGTGCATTTCAATTTTAATAATGCCATCTCCACGACACGCTTCGCAGCGTCCACCTTTCACGTTAAAGCTGAATCGCCCTTTTTTATAGCCTCGTACCTTCGCTTCATTGGTTTGCGCAAAGACATCCCGCACGTCATCAAATACACCTGTATACGTAGCAGGATTGGATCTTGGTGTACGGCCAATTGGAGATTGATCAATATCAATGACTTTGTCTAAGTGATCCATTCCTTTGATTTCTTTGTGCTGTCCTGGCTTCGCTTTTGCTCTGTGCAGTTTTTGGGCAAGGGATTTCAATAAAATTTCATTCACAAGTGTACTTTTCCCTGATCCTGACACACCTGTCACAGCGGTAAAGACACCTAAAGGAAACTTCGCATTCACGTTTTTAAGGTTGTTTTCTTTTGCCCCTTTAATTTCAATGAATCGGCCGTCAGGCTTTCGTCTCTCAATCGGAAGCGGGATGAATTTCTCACCAGATAAATATTGTCCAGTCAACGATTTTGGGTCTTTCATGACTTCTTCTGGTGTTCCAGCTGAAATCACTTCTCCTCCATGAACCCCTGCACCTGGTCCAATATCAATGAGATAATCAGCGGCAAGCATCGTATCTTCATCATGTTCTACGACAATCAGTGTGTTTCCGATATCACGCATGTTTTTCAATGTTCCAATCAATCGGTCATTATCCCGTTGATGCAGACCAATCGATGGTTCATCTAAAATATAAAGAACGCCTGTCAGTCTTGATCCAATTTGTGTCGCCAAACGAATCCGCTGCGCCTCCCCGCCTGATAATGTGCCAGCAGACCGGCTTAATGTCAAATAATCTAATCCGACATTATTTAAGAAGGATAAGCGCTCTTTGATTTCACGTAAAATGAGCTGGGCAATCTGCAAATCTTTCTCAGATAACTCAATTTTCTCATAGAAATCAAGGGCATCAGATACAGACAAATCGGTCATTTCTCCGATATGTTTGCCATTGATGAGAACCGCAAGTGTTTCTTTTTTCAGGCGATATCCTTTACAGGTCGGACATGGCTGATTGGCCATATATTTTTCCATCTGCTCCCGAATATAATCGGAGCTCGTTTCCTTGTAGCGCCGTTCAATGTTACGAAGCACACCTTCAAACTCGATTTCATTTTCACGGACCTGGCCAAAATCATTTTCATATTTAAAATAAATCAGCTCAGAGCCGCTACCATATAAAATTTTATCAAATAAATGCGCCGGAATATCTTTTACTGGAATATCCATGTCAATTCCATAGTGTGTACATACCGCCTCAAGAAGCTGCGGGTAATATTGTGAGCTTTGAGGCTCCCATGGGGCAATGGCATGCTGACGTAAAGTCAAATCCTTATTCGGAATCACAAGCTCTGGATCTACTTCTAGTTTAGAACCAAGCCCATCACAGCTTGAGCAGGCACCGAAAGGGCTATTAAACGAGAACATTCTCGGCTCAAGTTCCCCAATAGAGAATCCGCAGTGCGGACAAGCATGATGCTCACTAAATAACAGCTCCTCTTGTCCAATCACATCGATCATCACACGACCTTCACCAAGTCGGAGTGCCGTTTCAAGAGAATCAGACAACCGTGCAGCCACGCCTTCTTTCACGACAATTCGATCAATCACCACTTCAATGGAATGCTTTTTATTCTTTTCAAGCTCGATCTCTTCTGACAGGTCCTCCATCTCGCCATCAACTCTGACTCGAACGTAGCCCTGCTTCCGAATTTGATCAAGTACTTTCACGTGTGTTCCCTTACGTCCAGATACGATCGGCGCAAGCACTTGTAGTTTCGTTCGTTCTGGATACTCTAAAATACGGTCTGTCATTTGCTCAATCGTCTGTGATGTAATTTCGATCCCATGAATAGGACAAATCGGTTTTCCGACTCGAGCATATAATAGACGCAAGTAATCATAAATTTCTGTAACAGTCCCAACGGTTGATCGAGGGTTTCTGCTTGTCGTTTTCTGGTCAATACTAATCGCTGGAGAAAGCCCTTCAATCGCATCTACATCTGGTTTGTCCATTTGACCGAGAAATTGACGTGCATAGGCTGACAGTGATTCAACATACCTGCGCTGACCTTCTGCATAAATGGTATCGAAGGCAAGCGACGATTTTCCCGAACCAGATAAACCCGTAATGACCACTAGCTGATCGCGCGGGATATTGACATCAATATTTTTAAGGTTGTGGGCTCTTGCCCCTTTCACCTCTATTCGTTCCATAGCCATCTGGCATTCATCCTTCCGCTTTTAGCTCTAGCAATAGATCTCTTAATTCTGCTGCTTTTTCAAAATCAAGCGCTTTTGCTGCATCTTTCATTTCCATCTCGACGTTTTCGATCACTTTTTCTCGTTCTTTTTTGCTCATTTTTGACAACTTTGGTGCTGCTTTTGTTTCGTATTCTTCCGAATCCTCATGTACTTTTGTTGCCTTGATCACATCTCGAATCTTCTTATGGATCGTTTGCGGAGTGATACCAAATTTCTCATTATACGCTTCTTGCTGCTCACGTCTCCGCTTTGTTTCTTGTATGGCAATGTCCATTGATTTCGTCATATTGTCTGCATACATAATAACCCGGCCTTCTGCATTTCTTGCAGCACGGCCAATCGTCTGGATGAGGGATCTTTCTGAACGTAAAAAGCCTTCTTTATCCGCATCTAAAATCGCCACGAGCGACACCTCTGGAATATCCAAACCTTCTCGAAGAAGGTTGATCCCAACAAGCACATCATATTTTCCGAGACGTAAATCACGAATAATCTCAATCCGCTCTAGTGTCTTAATTTCTGAGTGCAGATAATTGACCTTGATTCCGATTTCTTTCAGATAATCTGTCAGATCCTCAGACATTTTCTTCGTTAAAGTCGTCACAAGCACACGCTCATTTTTCTCAACCCTTGCATGAATTTCCCCAATTAAGTCATCGATTTGTCCTTCAATCGGACGGACTTCAATGATTGGATCAAGCAAACCGGTTGGTCGAATAATTTGTTCCACAACCTCTGGCGTTTTCTCAAGCTCGTATGGGCCAGGTGTTGCGGATACATGCACAATATGGTTAATGTGTTTTTCAAACTCAGCAAATGTGAGTGGTCTATTATCAAGTGCTGACGGCAGACGGAATCCGTGATCAACAAGCACTTGTTTTCTTGCCTGGTCCCCATTGTACATGGCGCGAATTTGCGGGATGGTCACGTGTGACTCATCGACAACAATCATAAAATCATCCGGAAAATAATCAAGCAATGTGTAAGGTGTTGAACCGGGCGGACGTAAGGTGAGATGTCTTGAGTAGTTCTCAATCCCTGAACAAAAGCCCATCTCTCTCATCATCTCAAGGTCATACCTTGTCCGCTGCTCAAGACGCTGTGCTTCAAGTAGTTTTCCGTTTTCACGAAGCTTTTCCAACTGTTCCTCAAGCTCTTTTTCAATATTAATAATCGCTTTTTCCATCTTTTCTTCTCTTGTGACGAAGTGAGATGCTGGGAAAATAGCAACGTGGTCACGATCACCGAGAATTTCTCCAGTGAGAGCATCTACTTCACGAATACGTTCAATTTCATCACCGAAAAACTCCACTCTGATACAATGCTCATCTCGTGAAGCAGGAAAAATTTCAACGACGTCTCCTCGAACTCTGAAGGTTCCGCGCTGAAAATCTATATCATTACGAGAATACTGAATATCCACAAGCTTACGCAGCAGTTGATTGCGTTCAATTTCCATTTCAGTTCGTAAAGACAGCACAAGCTCTCTGTATTCTTCAGGAGAACCTAAGCCATAAATACAGGACACACTGGCAATGATGATGACATCTCTTCGCTCAAATAATGAGGATGTGGCGGAGTGTCTTAGCTTATCGATCTCATCATTAATACTGGCATCCTTTTCAATAAATGTATCAGTTTGAGGCACGTACGCCTCAGGCTGGTAATAATCATAATAACTCACAAAATATTCAACAGCATTATTCGGAAAGAATTCCTTAAACTCGCTGTATAATTGTCCGGCAAGTGTCTTATTATGCGCAATGACAAGTGTTGGTTTGTTCACTTCTTTGATCAGGTTAGATACAGTAAAGGTCTTTCCCGTACCTGTAGCACCTAATAGCGTTTGATGCTGTTTCCCCTGATGGATGCCCTCCACAAGCTTTTCAATGGCTTTTGGCTGATCTCCTTGGGGCTGATAGTTAGAAACTAATTCAAAGCGGTCACTCACATCAAAGCCTCCGTTTCGTTACGAAATCTATCTAATGAATATATTATCATAAAAGAACACAAAAATACGAACTAAAGTTCGTGTCTGACTTGATTTTTATTTCCAATACAACCATACCCTCTCTGCCGTGGCTCATAACCCTCTAAAGAAACCTTCCTTTCAGTATGGAACATTTTGGAGCGAGATATTCGATCAGCAGAAAAACCACAAAAAAGAAAGCTGCACTCACTAGAATCGTAAGCACAGCTCCTGCAATCAAAAACATTTTCTTTTCATCAAGAGGGATCACATCAATGATGTTTTTCAGCCTTCTCTCTTTTTTCGACTTCTTTCTTGGCCATAAACAATGCCCCGGCCACTAAAGAAATAATATCTAATCCTACGATAAAGTAGGTTTCTGTATAGCCTTTCATATACGAAGCAAATAAAAGCGCTGCTGTTAATGCAATGCCAACGTAATGATTATAAGTAACCTTTGAAAATAAAATAACGAGCAAGAAAGGAAAAACAAGTGCAAATATGGCTTTTGTAATCACAAAAACCCTCCCTCTACATGGTCTACTCCCTTGATTATAGTAAAGATTGGCATAATGAACAATTCACAGTTTTCAATTTCAGCTTTTTTCTTCTCGGTTGAAGACTTTTGATATAGATGAGGAGGAAAATTAGTGAAAACGTCCCCTTTCTAAAGATAGGTCTTTACGTCTTTGACAGTTACATCCAATAAATTCTATGATGAAAATGATAGTGCGCACTATCATTTTAAAAAACAAAAAGAGACAAATGAAACCATTGGCTATTTGGATAAGGGGGCATTCCCATGTATTCAGTATTATTTCATGCGGCTGAAGAATCCGCATCACTCGCAGGGGCAAAAGGCGTGAATTTAATTAAATTAAACAATCACGGACTGCCAGTTCCAGATGGATTTATTATTAAAACGAACAGCTTTGCAAGCTTTCTTTCATATCACAATTTCCATCCAACTGATCAAAATCTTGCCCGAAAAATCACAGAAGCTTCGTTTCCTTCACAAATGGAGACAGAATTACTTTCATCCTTTCAATCATTGTTGAAAACATATCCATCCGTTGCAGTGCGATCCTCTTCTGTTGCGGAAGATCTTGAAGGCGCCTCCTTTGCAGGTCAATACGAGACCTATTTAAATATCAAAACAAATGAAGAATTCTTGCAAGCCGTCAAAGAATGTTGGTCGTCTTACTTCGCAGCAAGAGTCACAGAATATAAGGAAGAAATGATTGAGAACGAGGAAGAGATGCCGCTCATGGCTGTTGTTGTACAAGGCTTGATCCATTCTGACATCTCTGGTGTCATCTTTAGTGAGAATCCTGTATCAGGAAAAACAAACGAAGTCATGATGACTGCAAGCTATGGACTAGGAGAAGCCATCGTCTCCGGCCTTGTGACGCCAGATACATTTATTGTAAACAAAGAAACGTACTCTATTGAAAAATCACTAGGAACAAAAGAAGTGCAAATTGTCCCCTGTCAAGAGGGCGTCGTTGAACAACCCGTAGGTGAGGAGATGGCTGGCCAATTTTGTCTTCGAGATGATCAATTGATCCAAATCACGAAAATGACAAAACAAGTAGAAGAACTTTATGGACATGGAGTAGATATCGAATTCGGCATGTCAGATGGTACTTTTTATTTACTTCAAGCAAGACCGATTACTGCTTCTTTTTCCAATACAGCAAATGGCTCCTCAGGTGCAGCCTTTCAAATGAAACCTGAAGAGCTGCAAGACTTCTGGATCTCAATGGACGATCATATGCCTGGACCCACAAGTCCTCTTTTTTCAAGTTTGATCATACCTGCTTTAAAAAACGGGATGAAGAAAAACGGAGAGAAGTATCAAGTACCAGACCTTAATATTAAAGATATCAAGCTTTATAGAGGTCATTTGTATTCTTCACCGTCCATGCCAGAAGCGTCAGAGGAACCAGTTTTTGACGAGAGCCTATTCGAAATGTTTCCTCGTTTAAGCGAAAGAATGTATCGCATTTTAAAGCAAAACTTGTTCCCATTATACGAAAAACTTGATCAGCAAATCACTCAACCGCTAACAATTGAGGAAGCCATTAATGGCTTTCAAGAATTAAAGGAGATTTATCTAAGAGCGTATGACGACCATTTTGATATTGTCATACCTCAAGTCATTCTATCAGCGATCATTGAAGACATGCTTGTCACATATACTGGGGATCAAACACAAGTCGTTCTGCTGCATGAAATGATGATAGGTGTGATGAACAAGTCTCTTGAAACAGATCAAAAGCTATCTCACTTGGCAAAAGACGTTCTTCAAGATTCCGAGCTTCTTCAGGCATTTAAAGATCATTCAACGAATGCTGAACTATTATTTGCCCTCAATCACACAGATAAAGGAAAAAACTTCATTTCCGACGTAGAAGCTTTTCTCCAAGTCTATGGTTGGCGGTCTGTTAAAAGCCATGATTTCACAGAGGAAACATGGGTGGAAAATCCTGAATTTGTCTTGGACATCATTAGAAACAACATTCGGTATCAATCTGATTTTGATGAAGAATTTGCACAAGCCGTGATCAAAAGGCAAGAAACGTATGAACAGTTTATCAGTCAAGTGACAGATGAAGCGTTTAAAACAAAATTTGAGGAACTTTATCATTTTGCACTCCATGCAGCCAATATTCGAGATGATCATCACTTTTACATTGATGCCATGTTAGATGCAAAAGCGAGACTCTATCTCTTAAAAATTGGTGAACTTCTTGTTCAAAAAGGAGCGATCCCTCATCAAGAAGACCTTTGGTATCTTTACGATGATGAAGTACTCAATGCGCTCACAACTTCGACCACATACGATTCGATCATTCAGCAAAGAAAAATTGAAATGAAGGAAAATGAATCCATCCAACCACCAGCTTATACAGGAACGCCTTCTGAAGCTGAATTGCAGCAAGTAGAAAGAATGCTCGGTTCGCTAAGGGAAAATGAAAACAACACAGACGATGCAATCTATGGAATTGGTGCATCTAGCGGCATTACTTCCGGAAGAGTCAGAGTCATTACATCTGCTGATGAATTTTCACAATTTGAGAAAGATGACATTTTAGTTTGTAAAACAACGACACCTTTATGGACCAGCTTATTTAGAGACGCAAAAGCAGTCATCACCGATTCTGGCGGCATTTTGTCCCATTCCGCTATTATCGCTAGAGAATATATGATACCTGCTGTCTTAGGTACACGGATCGCAACTGAAAAACTAAAATCTGGTGACCTCGTGACAGTAGATGGAGCCAATGGGCGTATCCAGTTATTAAATCAGCATTCACGGGCATAGTCGTCACTGTTTGGATCATATTGGCGGTCACAGATTTTATCGGTATACTTACTTTGTTGCAAACACATTCATAACCTGAGGTGAGTATGCTTGTTAAAATCAACAAATCAGCGGATCATTCGCGCAACAATGGAATTATTGTCTGAAAAGGGCTATCAAAAAACAACGACAAAAGAAATTGCGACAAAAGCGAATGTAAGTGAAGCGACAATTTTTCGTAACTTTAAAAACAAACGCGGCGTGATTGCTGCCATTATGAAAATGAAATCAACACCGACCAAAACCCTTGAAGCTGAATTTAAAGACGATTTATACACCGATTTAAAATTTCTCGGTAGCTATTTCCTTGAAGATTTGACTTCAAAAAAAGAATTTATCTATATCAGCATGAGAGAACCCGCTATGTTTAAAGATTTAACAGACCATGAAAAAATTTATCCTCAAGAATTGAGAGACATGCTGATTCATTATTTCAAAAAAATGAGTGCTCAGCATCGTGTATTAGAAGGAAAAGAAGACATCTATGCTGATATATTTATTAGCACGTATTTTGGCTTTTTCATTCAACAGCTAGAGCAAGACATTCAGCTTGTTTTAACACAAAAAGAAGACTTTATTGAGACATGCACACACATTTTCATGAGAGGAATTTCTCCCACTTAATTGGGTGAAATTCTTCTTTTTTACAAAGGTGGTAAACACATTGAATCTTAAAAAAGAGAACTTGATCATTTATTCTTTGCTGCTTGGAGCTATTTTAGTTCCAGTCAATTCAACCATGATCGCAGTCGCTCTATCATCCATATCAACTTATTACGAGCAATCCATATCAAACATTACTTGGGTGGTCACAATTTATCTAATTGTCATGGCAGTCACTCAACCTATTGCGGGTAAGCTGGGAGATATATACGGCCACCGCAGCATGTATTTAGCTGGTGTGATACTCTTTTTGGTTGGCTCCATTGGATGTGCTTTCGCACCTAATCTTGCTTTTCTTATTAGCTTCCGATCAATTCAAGCGGCAGGCGGAGCTATATTAACACCGAACAGCATTGCTTTAATTCGAGCAACAGTATCACATGAAAAGCTTTCTAAAACTATGGGTTTTTTCGGTTTTGGAGCGGGAATTGGTGCCGCACTTGGACCTTTTATCGGCTCTATTCTCATTCAGAGCTTTGACTGGCATTCCATTTTCCTAGTGAATATACCATTTTTGATTCTCACACTTGTGACAGGCGTTTTTATGATTCCGAAGATGAAACATACGCGTTTACAAGCCAATGTAGATATCATCGGTTCGTTATACTTAACAATCGGGATCGCCACACTCATTTTGTTTACTAAAAGCCAATTATTAAACGAATACATGATCTATGGCGTTCTAGCGGTCATTTCCATTCCTTTATTTTTCAAACACGTACGGAAAGTTACAAATCCCATCATTGATTTAACATTATTTAAAAACAGTACCTTTACGAACGCTAACCTTTCTATCATGCTTAGTAATTTTGTGATGTACGCGATTCTTCTCATTATGCCGCTGTTTATGGAGCAAAAACTCGCGCTTTCTCATACACAAAGCGGGATTTTCCTTTCGATCTTTTCACTCTGTATGTCTATTAGTGGATTACTCGGGGCAAAGCTCCATCCAATAAAAGGTGCCAAAAAAATGATTCGATTTTCATTTCTCTGTCTTACTTTATCAGGTGTTATGCTGATCACACTAAGCAGCTACCCAAATTTACCACTCCTTATCATCACATTAGTCGCTGGGGGGATCTCATCAGGTATTGGCATGACTAGCATGCAGATGGCTTCTTTAACATCTGTTGATCAGAGTTTATCCGGCTCTGCATCTGGGATTTTTTCTACCTTTAGATATTTCGGAAGTATCATTTCATCTACTTTAATTGGTATATTAAGTGGTTTTCAATCTTTATTTATCATATTAATGGGCGCAGGTATTCTTGGTTTCCTCCTCTCTCATCGTCTAAAAACGAAACCCACTTCTCATTCATCTGAACACTCTGCTTAATGACTCCCTTCGCTCTATTTAGGGCGGGGGAGCTATGATTATTTGTTACTGTAACCGATTATGGATACAATGATCAAACTGTGAAAATGATCTTTTACTCATGAAAAAATGTCATATAAATAGACGAAAAAGAAATTTCAGCTTTCATTTACCTCTACTTCCCCACCTAAAAACTTCTTTTCATATCTTCCAGCATTCATAACTTCGATTTTTTTTCACAATTTTTGTGTTATGCTTTTTGAAAATAGAGCACCAAAGGAGCAGAAGGATGAAACGAGTGAAATATTTTTTAATATGCTTGCCAGCTCTACTATTTTTCCTAGCAGGCTGCGGAAAAGACCAGCAATTTACGCCCCCTGGCAGCTCTCAATCAATTGCTGTCATTTCTCAACTAAAAAAAGCCTCCTTTTCAATCGTTGATTTACAAAAAAATAAAATTGTCTCTTCCGTTGATTTAAAACATCCTCTCACTGATCTTGTTCACATCAACAAAGACGTGATCATTGCATCAAGTAAGGAAGGACAATCTCTTATAGAAATCAATTTAAAAAAAGGAACAGCAGCGGACTATATGAATGTGAATAAAGGTCTGACTTCACTTGCGTATGATGCGGATACCAACACTTTACTTGTGACCGATTCAGAGAAAAATGTCGTTTATTTTATCGATACAGTGCACAAGAAAATTAAAGCAACTGTGAAGACCGGGACATTACCCTCTTCTATGGCGTTGTCTTCTTCTGGAACGTTGTTTGTTTTAAATGCAAAAAGTCATTCTGTTTCAGTCATTGATATTGAAAAGAAAAAAAAGATACGAACGATTTCCGTCCTAGAACGGCCATCTGGCATTCATTTTGATGGGCATTCCATTTGGGTTGGAGGACACGGTAAACCGGGCACATTAAATAAGAGCATTTTTGCTTACGACCCTAAAACAGGTAAAAAACAGCGAGAAATCAAACTAGGTGTTATGCCAGTCGCATTTTTTTCAGAAAAAAACTCTTCTACTTTATATGTATTATGTCATGGAGACCATACACTATATAAAGTAAATACCGAGAAAAACAAACTGCTTTCCTCTGTTGAGACCGGTCAAAATCCGAATTATATCACTGCTGATTCCTCATCTATATATGTCAGTAACTTAGATGACAATTCAGTATCCGTCATCGACAAACATACATTTATGTTGAAGAACCGACTGAACATCCCAGCAGGACCTTATGCTATCATGTTGGAGGAAAAGAAATGAAAGAACAGATGAATATTTTAATAGTAGATGATGAATTAGATATGCTTGAGTTAATCGGATCCTTTTTGCAGAGACAAGGCTTTCACGTGATAACTGCAAATAATGGCACGGGCGCCTTACATCAGCTTGAAAAAGAGGCCATTGACCTTGTTGTATTGGATATTATGATGCCAGATATGGATGGATTCGAAGTCTGCCAGCGCATTAGGCAAACCTCTCAAATCCCCATTTTATTTTTAACAGCTAGAAGTTATGAAGAGGATCGCATTAAGGGGCTGGAAATTGGAGCAGACGACTACATCATGAAGCCTTTTAGTCTACGTGAGCTTGCAGCTAGAATTGAAACGACATTAAGACGAATTAGAGGTCTTTCTTTAAAGCGCAGTCGAATCATGATTGGTGACTTGGAGATCGATCAAGATGGCAGACAAGTCTATCTCAAGCAAGAGCCCATCAATTTAACAAGAAGAGAATTTGATTTACTTATGTTTCTTCTGCTCAATCAAGGCCAAGTCTTTTCCCGTGAACAGCTCTATCAAAAATTGTGGGAATCACACTCACCTAGTGGCTCTTTAAGAACAGTCGATACACATATTAAAACACTAAGACTGAAATTAAAGGAAGCGGAACGGTATATTAAGACCGTTTGGGGTGTCGGCTATAAGTTTGAGGAGGACAAATGAAGCCATTATCTATTAAAAGGAAAGTGCTTTTCTTAATCCTTTCCGTTATAGGCATCGTTGCTGCCTCAGCTCTTGCCCTGACTTATTACTTATACCAGCACTTATATATAGATAAACAGATTGACTCTTTAAGTTTACAAGGAAAGAAGCTGGCAGAAATCTATCACAAACACGGGAAAGACACATATTTTACTGACAGAATGAAGTGGGCAAATGACTCAAGTCAGGCAAGTGTTATTTTTACTGATGATCCTATGGAGCTTTCAAGCGGTATTCCTTTCGATACGAATACAAACGATAACCTCATTACGTTTAAAGAACGCCAAAAGCTTCTTCAGGGGAAAACAGTTGTGTTAATTAGAGAACACCCCCAGTTTCATCAAGATATTCTCGGAATTGCCATCCCTGTGTTCTCAAACAAAAATGATTTATCAGGAACCATTTTCCTCTCTATGCCTTTATCTGATGTGTATGAACCGTTTGTTCAAATTCGATTAACACTTGGCATCTCTATTTTAATTATCCTGCTTTTGATTTTCTTTATTGGATATAAAAGTTCTAATAAAGTCGTAAGGACGATCAATCAAATGAAAGAAATTGCAATGGAAATGGAATCTGGTGATTTTTCAAAACGCATGGCTGTGACCAAAAAAGGGGATGAGTTAAATCAGCTGAGCCGTTCCTTTAATAAACTGTCCTCTACCTTAGAAAAAGTTGAACAGCATCGCAGAGAGTTCCTTGCCAATGTCTCCCACGAACTGAGAACGCCTTTAAGTTATATGAAAGGCTATGCTGAAGGAATTGAAGAAGGCATTATTGATCAAAAGAAAGGCATGCAGATTATTCAAGACGAATCCACACGATTAAGCCGGCTCGTACATGACCTTCTTGATCTCGCACAGTTAGAGGGGGAATCTTACCCACTAACGATGGAGCCGATCGTCTTTGCGCAGCTTATTCATGATGTTCTTGATCAAATGACATTCATTGCTAGTCAAAAGAGAATCTCGTTCAACCGAGAACTTGAAGAGGACTGTATTATTTATGGTGATAGCGATCGACTTGAGCAAGTCATTCGTAATTTATTGGACAATGCCATCCATTACACGCCTTCAGGAAAATCGATTTCGATTGAATTATTCGTTCACCAACAAACTGCTGAATTGAGAATTACAGATGAAGGCAGCGGAATTCCAAAAGGAGATCTCCCTCATGTCTCTGAGCGTTTTTATCGAGTGAATAAAGCCCGCACAAGAAAAGATGGCGGCTCTGGTCTTGGACTAGCCATTGTTTATCAAATTATAAAAAAACATCGTGGCACGTTCGTTCTTCAATCTGAACAAGGCCTAGGTACGACCGCTATTATACAATTACCAAGTGCAGAGACCTCTGAAACTCCGCCTGTCTCCTCATAAAATAAGATGACATCTTAAACAAAACAGCTCTTTCCTAGAGCTGTTTTTATTCAACAGAAAAATAAAGAATTGGCCTTTTTTTATTAACAATTTATTCATATTTGCTTGTTACACTTTTTTCAAGTTAAGAAAAAGGAGTGACAAGCTTTTGATTAGACGCTTTCAGAAATTTGATCTTTATTTATTTTTCATATTGATTTTATCTGCCATTTTAAACATTTATAACATTTGGAACGACGATACGGTGAACGCTTATTATACAGCGGCGGTCACAAGTATGATGCAAAGCTGGCATAATTTCTTCTTTGCTTCGTTCGATCCCTCAGGTTATGTCACGGTGGATAAACCACCGCTCGCCTTCTGGCTGCAAACGATCAGTGCCAAAATTTTTGGCCTGCATGGCTGGAGTGTGATCTTACCCCAAGCTTTAGCTGGCATTGGATCTGTTTATTTAATCTACCGCCTAGTCAAACCTACATTTGGTCAGGCTGCTGCAAGACTGTCAGCGCTCATTATGGCGTGTACACCAATCGCAGTTGCTGTATCTCGTACAAATAACATTGACAGCTTACTCGTCTTTATTCTTTTACTCGCAACAGCCATGATGTTCAAGGCTGTGAAACAGCAGAAAGTGCTTTGGGCGATTGCTTCTTTTGCAATGATCGGTGTCGGTTTTAATACAAAAATGCTACAAGCGTATATGATTGTACCGGCTCTCGTCCTGTTTTACATCATTGCCTATCGAACGACATGGAAGAAAAAGTTGTTATCACTGATGATTTCAATGATTGTTCTTTTAGGTGTATCTGCTTCATGGTCTATAGCGGTTGATCTCACTTCCAAAGACAATCGTCCTTATATGGGATCAAGTCAATCGAACTCAGCACTAGAATTAGCCTTTGGTTACAATGGTCTTCAGCGGTTGACTGGTCAACAGTCTGGTGGAGGAGGCGGCACAAATCAGGGTGAGGGACAGCCACCTTCACAGCAGGGTGATCAGCAAAATGACACTGATTCATCCACCATGCCTCAGCCACCATCTAATGAAAATCAAAGCAACTCAGACAGTTCAAACCAATCATCCAGTCAGGAACAGCCTTCAATGCAAGGACCACCAAGCAATGCAAACGGCACAACACCACCTGATATGCCTTCAGGCGGTAATGGTGATGGACCGCCAAATGGTGGGGGCGGAAAAATGGGAAGTGGTTCTGGCATGTTTGGAACAGGAACAAAAGGACCATTACGTCTGTTCCAATCTGAACTGTCCGATCAAATCAGCTGGCTGCTTCCATTTGCGCTCTTTGGTGCGATTGGTCTCTTCTTCTCGACAGCCTTTGAAAGAAGACGGCTCAATACAAAACAAAAAGAAACACTATTTTGGTTAGCTTGGCTTATACCCGTTGCTGCATTTTTCAGTATAGCAGGATTTTTCCATCACTATTATTTAATCATGCTGGCACCGCCAATTGCTGTATTAGCAGGAGCCGGATGGGTGTCTATGACTCAATTGTTTCAAACAGGAACTGGCTTTAAAAAATGGCTACTGCCAATTGCGATATTCGTCACAACCGCATTTGAAATCTTTATCCTATCCACATTTACAAGCACAATCGGTCTTGGATTAAGCATTGCAGTCGGTATCATTGGTATTGGAACGATCCTTTCTCTACTTTTGATAAAAGGGAAAGAAAAACTAAAACAATTCATGTCTCTCATTGCCATCCTTGGCATGCTGATCGCACCCCTATACTGGGCAAGCACACCTCTTCTTTACGGAGGAAACAGTATGCTGCCAGAGGCTGGGCCTCAGCTTGCAACTTCAAGTGGGAGCATGAGTTCACAAGTCAATGAAAAGCTGATCAGCTATCTGGAGAAAAACAATACGGGAGAAGAATTCCTATTCGGGACAACAGATGCAACCACTGCTTCGCCTTACATTATTAAAACAGGAAAAGCTGTTATGGCATTAGGTGGATTTAGTGGATCTGATAACATTCTCACGCTTAATGAATTCAAACAGCTCGTTAAAGACGGCAAAATCAAATACTTCTATCTTTCTGGTATGAGAGGCGGCAGCTCTGACATTCTTACTTGGATTCAAAAAAATGGCAAAAAAGTATCTGCTTCTAAATGGCAGAACAGCTCTACATCCAAAACGAATCAGCAAACAGACAGCCAACAATCAAAACAAAATGATCAGTCAAATGGACGAATGGGCGGAATGGAGAGCGGTACTCTTTATGAACTATCCGTTGATTAATTCATCTATTAAAAGGGAGGAACGATGACTGATGGAAAAGAACATACAATACTCTGTTGTAGTCCCAGTGTATAATGAAGAACTTGTGATCCATGAATCGTATCAGCGCCTCAAGACCGTCATGGATTCGACGGGAGAAGCATATGAGCTTCTCTTCGTCAATGACGGCAGTATAGATCGAACAGCTGAACTGATTAAAGGGTACTGCCAGACCGATCCGCATGTGAGACTTATTGATTTTTCTCGTAACTTTGGGCATCAAATTGCCATTACAGCGGGAATGGATTATGCAAAGGGAGAAGCTGTCGTAGTGATTGATGCGGATTTACAAGATCCACCTGAATTGATTTTAGACATGATTGAAAAATGGAAGGAAGGCTATGAGGTCGTATACGCGGTCCGCACGCAACGAAAAGGCGAAACAGCTTTCAAAAAGTACACGGCTTCCCTTTTCTACCGAGTGCTACGTCAAATCACCGAAGTAGATATTCCTATCGACACCGGCGACTTTAGATTGATGGATCGTAAAGTGTGTCATGAAATGAAAAAAATACGCGAGAAAAACCCATTTGTCCGCGGATTAGTGAGCTGGGTTGGCTTCAAACAGATTGCGGTAGAATATGTTCGGGATGAGCGGTTGGCAGGAGAAACAAAGTACCCTCTCAAAAAGATGCTCAAGCTCTCGATGGATGGGATCACATCTTTTTCTTACAAACCTTTAAAGCTAGCCAGCGTGGCAGGTATTGCCCTTTCAGCTATTGGCTTCATTTCGATGTTTCTAGTTTTATATTTAAAGCTTTTTACAAACAGCACCATCACCGGCTGGAGTTCATTAATTGTCATTCAGCTATTCTTTAGCGGGATCATCCTCTTTATGTTAGGCATGATTGGGGAGTATATCGGCCGAATCTACGATGAAGCCAAGGACCGGCCGCTTTATATCGTCAGGGATAGCTATGGCCTTCAGGCAAAGCCACATCCCGTTCAATCCCCTGTCCACTTCAAGCAATATAAACAGCATTAAAAAAAGCGTGCGAGACCCTTCAGAAGGTCCTGCACGCTTTTTAATAAATTAGACGGCTGTTTCAAACCGTTTTCTGTTAATAAAGAAAGATAGTGTAATGATTAAATAAATACCCATGGTGACCAGCGTTTGAACAATTGGTGTATTGAATACAACGCCGACAAAAATGGCCATGATCGCAATAACTGAAAACCACGTTGTGAAAGGATACAGCTTCACGCGATATCCGCCTGGCTGTGCGACGCTTCGAGATTTCAAATGACCGACAGCAATGATAAACCAGATGAATAGAACTGTGTAACTTAAAGAGCCCATTAAGTAATTAAACGTTTGACTTCCTACAAAAAGAGAAATCAATACAGCTGCATACAAGGTAGATGTACATACAAGGATGGCTCGAACAGGCACCTGCTGTTTTGACAGCTTGGAGAATCCTTTCCATACACGGCCATCCATTGCCTGTGTATAAAGCACCCGTGATGAAGCATACAAGCCAGAGTTCATAGAAGACAAAATCGCTAGTAAGATAATACCATTCATGATATCACTAGCATACGGTACTCCGATTGTTGCAAACACTGTCACAAATGGACTTACTTGCTCATTGTTTACTTGATTCCAAGGGATTAAGCTGACAATGATAAAGAACGGTAGTACATAAAAACCGATGATGCGTACAAACGTACTTTGAATGGCCTTTGGGATGACTTTTTCAGGGTTTTTTGTTTCTGCTAACGTGACCCCAATCATCTCCGTCCCACCATATGAATACACGACAACCAGCATTGCTGCAATTAATCCGCCAGTACCATTTGGGAAAAATCCACCGTGATCCGTTAAGTTAGACAATCCAGGTGCTGCATGCTGTCCAAATGAGACAAATAGCATGGTAAATCCAATGATAATAAATAAGATGATGACAGCAATTTTAATAGAAGCCAACCAATACTCTGTCTCAGCAAACATTTTGACTGAGCAAACATTAATGATTGTGACTACAAGTGAAATGATTAACACAAGCATCCAGATTGGCACTTGTGGGAACCAGTACTGAATAAAGATGGCCGACACAATCGCTTCTGCTGCAATGTTCAGCACCCACATCTTCCAATAGATCCAGTCTAAGAAATAGGCCGGATACTTTCCTAACACAGGTTCAATCAAGTCACGAAATGTTCTTGCTCCAGGTCGTGCAACGGTCATTTCGGCAAGTCCTTGCATAATAAATAATAAAATAAGACCACCAATCATGTATGCCAAAATGACAGCAGGACCCGCAATATCAATGGCAGAACTGCTTCCTTTAAACAGACCAGCACCGATGGCACCGCCAAGTGCAAGCATCATAATATGCCTTGATGTCATTGTTCGTTTTAACTGCACATGTTCCTTTTCCATTTTCTATAGCTCCTTTAAATTTGAATCTTCAGACAAATATGAGATAAAAGCATATAAAAAGGCCAGCCATCTCCTGGAAGAGACGACTGACCTTGCAACCGCGTTACCACTCTTATTGATTCAGCCATGGCTGAATCCAACTTAAAACCCGATAACGGAGGTCACACGTAAAGACTTACTATTCATTCAGTCTTACCGCTCTTTGAGCGAGTTCAATGATTCGTTTTACTGCGTTGCACCGACCCGCAGCTCTCTTAAAAAACGGATGTTCATTTACTATTCTCAAGTCAAAGCGTTTATAGTCAAATTTGTATATTCGTCAAAGATTTTATTTTTTAAATATACTGACTAACCACGCAATTGTCAACAGCCTTTTTCAGACAAACAGCGATTAACGAATCCAAACAGCTACTTCATCCATCGGGCGACGTGTTTTGCCGCGTTTTGGCTCAGTGACACGATAACCAAAGGCTGCCATGACAGAGATGTCGTATTGACCATCCTCCAGTAACCCTTCTTCTTCTAAGATACGATGGATGTGATCGTAGCTAAATCCTTCAACTGGGCATGAATCAATGCCGATCTGTGCCGCAGCTGTCATCATGTTACCTAAGGCAATATACGTTTGTTTTGAAGCCCAATCAAATAATGTACGGTCATTTTCTAGTAGATGAAGATCGTTCTCTTGGAATTCTCTGTAGCGCCCCTTGACCATTTCAAACGTTTCGTCTGTCATTCCTTTGATTTGCTTGTTGATGTATTCTGCATATGCTGAATCATAGCGGGCATCTGTTCTTGCCAAGATGATTACAAAATGGCTGGCAGTTGGAAGCTGCTTTTGCGCCCCCCATGTATACTCTTTTAATTTTTCTCTGAATGCTTCATTTTGAACAACGAGGAACTTCCAAGGCTCAAACCCTACAGAGCTTGGAGAAAGTCTTCCTGTTTCTAAAATAAATGCAAAATCATCCTCTGGAATCTTTTTCGCTGGGTCAAACTCTTTTGTCGCATGACGGAATTCATACGCCTCAATGATTTCTTTTTTTAATAGCTCTTTGTCTCGCATATTATTCATCCTTTCTAATGAACAGGTGTGTTCCCACAATCCAATTTCTTTCCATTCCCTAATAGAAATTGTTATGATAGGAAAACAAACAACCCGAATGTGTGATGTCCTATCTCTATGGTAAAAGAAAAGCTTCCATTGATTCAAGTACGCACATTTTTGTTCGTTAGGTACAAACATGTTCGTTTATGACCATTTTCGTTTAAGAAAGGAATGTTGAGATGAGTGCACCATCCAATCCAGTCAGTATTGTGAATCATGGCTGTCCCGTGTCTATCACTACAAATGTCATCGGAGGGAAATGGAAAGGCGTCATCCTTTATCATTTGACTTGCGGTCCAAAGCGTTACAACGAAATACGCCGGCTTCTGCCAAGAATTTCGCAGCGTGTCTTGACGTTGCAATTACGAGAACTTGAACAAGACGGGATTGTTCACCGTGAAGTCTATGAGGAAGTTCCTCCTCGTGTCGAGTATTCACTGACTTCTCTTGGAAATACGTTAAAGCCCATTATCTTTGCCATGCGTGAATGGGGCGAATCCTATGGGAAAGAAACGCGCCCAAAAGAAAAAAGCTGCCATCTCTAGCAGCTTTTTTAAGATGAAATCGCCGTTGGCTCTTGCTGTGGATCGTCCTTCACAAACAAGATACCAAGCTGGTGATGCTCCCCTTCGTAAGAGGCGCGTTTCTCAAACCTTGTCTGACCATTGAGACCAATGATCTCGAGCTTTGTCAGAGCACGGTTGGTTTGTAGTGCTTCATAAAATTCTGAAACGGTTTTGATCTCGATTCCATTGACCTTTGTAATAATTTCTCCGATCTCAAGCTTTAAATCAGCCGCAGGGGTATTCGGAATGATACCAAGCACCATAAGCCCTTGATTCCGCTTAGAGAAAAAGAATGGTGCAGCGTTGTCATTCGCCCTCTGCTTCCATGATAAAAAGGCTCTTCCTGCAATCGCTAGAACAACAGCTCCCCACGCAATCGGCTCAAACCAAATACTTGCCGCACCTACTGCAGCAACAACTAGACCGAGCATCATTATTCGGCGTGACGTAATTTGAATACTCACAATTGGCAGCGATCCTTGAATACGCTGGCCAAAGCCGATGATGTACGGGATCACAATAAATGAAAAGCTTTGATCGTGCACTTGAAGCACAGGCCACCATGGCAGAGAAGAAGTCCATTCACCTGCCGGCATCAGCAAAACAAGTGGTAGAAGCCACAGACGGTTTGCTCGCTGCTGGCCGATCAAAAGTCCTCTCGCACTCATCACCATTGCAGGCGATGTACGTAAATGCGCCGTTCGATAGGCTAAGATGCCTTCGGTCATTAACAGTAGCCCTAACAGGATCACAACGGCTGATGCATTCATCATTGAAAGCTGCGGCAGCCAAGAATGGCTCACTTGAACAGACATCAGTCCAAATGCCGCAATAAAACTGAAACCGAGTGTGTATGCAGACGAAAGCGCACTCGCCTTAAAGAATAAAGAGAAAACGATGGTCATCGCTGCAATCAGCACGATGAATCCAGGCGGAAGGGAAATCCCTAAGCCTACAGATATGATCGATAGACAAATTCCTGGAACCCATCCTTTTGAATATGTAAATTTCAGTTCATCGTAAACATCTTCTATTCTTGTTTGAAACGCTTTTCTCTCCCGCTTTACGCGGATGTAGCCATATAATAGGCTGATTAATATCATAAAATAAAAAAGAGGATGGATTAAAAACAGACCGACCGCTTTTAATCCGGCTCCCATCCACTCCGAGCTCATTATCGTTCACCGCCCAAGTCAAGCATTTTCTCTTATTCTATCAAATAAATCGATGCTTGACATCAGGTTTATTTCTCCTGATTCATCCAAAGTGTGACATTCGACAGTGAAAAATCTTTTAAATAGTGATTTACATCTACATCTAGTATGCCGCCGAGAAGCTGCATGGACCTCTTGATGTCGGTTAAGTTTATACCAAGTCTCTTATGATTATCCATTAAATAATTGAAGTATATCTCAGCACAGTCTTCATCGATCTCGTCGACTGATTCTACCGTTGTGTAATTGACCAAGTACCTGCTTAACAGCATGAGTAGACTTAATGCCTTTGTAGCCGAAAACGTCACATCTTTCGTACGACTCTTAAGCTCCTCTACCAACTCGTAATATTTTTTCTCTCTCACAATACTTGCCCTTTTCAATTGTGTACCCCCATTTACTAGTTCTTTTAAGAAAAGCGCAAACCTCGGTACAGCTCAATGCTTAAGCTGAATATCCGCAAAAAATAAAATATTTAAAATGAGTGCTACTTTTTATTGTAAGAATTATTTATGTAACATACAACTTTCAAAAGTTTCATTTTCATGACATGTTTAAATCAACAGAAAGTCTCTTATATAAATATGTTATCGGGTAAATTCGAAGGAATGTTATGTTTTTTGTAAAATAAATGAATATATTTCTCGATATAATATATTTTTAAGAATAAATTATTACATGTTCGTAACACTAATGAACCAAAAAAAAGAGGCATTTATTCGCCTCTTTATTTTTTGAGATATAGTGCTTTTAGTGCAGTTTGTAGCTGAAGATCATTCTTTTCATAAGATTTCACTTCATCTACCATCTTGTTCATCATTTTCGCTGTCTTTAAATCAATCACACCTGATTTTTCGAGATTGTATGTGCTTTGAAATGCGAGTACAGCCTTTTTCGTTTCTTCGTCAAAATATCCATCTACTCTGCCAGGGTCAAATGATAACCCTTTTAACAATGTCTGTGCTTGTCTGACTTCTTCATTGTTCATATCAAGCTGAAGCGGTTCTTTCAGCTGGAGCGGGCCAACGGTGAAGTAATCTGGTTGATGAATCGCAATGGTCGGCACAACGCCTTTTTTGTGAATCCAATTCCCTTTCGGTGTCAGCCACTTATACAGCGTTAATTTAATGTTACTCCCATCTCCCATTGGTACCGCCTGCTGCACAGTTCCTTTACCAAAGGAAACGTCACCTACCACTTCATACTTCCCTGCTTCTTTCATGGCACCAGCCAGAATTTCAGAAGCGGATGCACTTCCTTTATCAATTAAGACATTGACCGGGTATGGTTTTTGTTCTTTTCGTTTTGAAAAATATCGTTTTCGATCGCCATTCCGTTCTGCAATTTGAATATATGGCTGATCCTTTGTGATAAAATGTTTCAAAATGTCTTCCACACTTTGTAGATAGCCGCCAGGATTTCCTCTCACGTCCAGCACAAGGCCTTCCATGCCCTTTTTCTCGAGCTTATTCAAACTTGCCGTGAAATCCTTCGCCGTATCTTCAGAGAAGCTAGAGATCGCAATATAGCCTGTTTTATGACCATTGACCTCTTTCATTGAAGCCGTTACGGTTTCAAGCGGTATTTCTTCTCGTTTGATATGGAATGTTAGCTCTTTTTCAATTCCATTTCGTCTGATTTTCAAGGCGACAGACGTTCCTTTTTTTCCTCTTATTTTCAGTACAGCATCGTTTAGGCTTTTTTCTTTCATCGACTCACCGTCAATGCTGATGATTTCATCTTTCGGTTTCAGACCCGCCTTTGCCGCAGGGGATTTTTTAAAGGCAGAGACAATGATAATCTTTCCTTCATCCATTCCAACTTCTGCCCCAATTCCTTCAAATGAGGAATCAAGTGAATCCGAAAATTGCTTTGCGGTTTGCTTGTCCATGTATACTGAATACGGATCATTTAAGGTTGAAAGCATTCCTTGTATGGCACCTTCAAGCAGCTTTTGACGATCCACTTCCTCTACATATTCATTCGAAATGAGGTCATAGGCTTTCTCAATTTTCTCCATTCCGTTTTCCTTCGCTCGATCACTTGATTGAGCTTGTCCAGCCACTGCAGCCGCTTTCGGTGACTCCGCTTGAGTCGCCTCTTTATGCGTCATAACCCCTGCACTTATGATGAGAATGACACTTGCCATGATGGATGCGATTTGTTTTTTCATATTTGGCCTCCTTCTTCAACTCTTCCTGATGACCTGAGTTATTATATGCCAGAAGAAGGGATTTCATGTAAAGACATTCTCCTAAGGAGGCTTGACTAATCATTTCAATAGGTGTAATTTTTATTTTGTTACGATCGAGAAGGAGTCTTCGCTATGTATATTATATTGACGATGCTTTTATTAGGAATTTTACTAGGGTTTGTAGGAGCTGGCGGGGCTGGTTTTGTCATCGCATTGCTGACGTTAATCTTTGATGTACCAATCCATACTGCACTTGGGACATCTTTAGCTGCTATGGCATTTACGACTTTATCTGGTGCATACAGCCACTACCGGGAAGGAAATATCCAGCTCAAATCAGGTTTGATTGTCGGTGCACTAGCTTGTATTGCTTCATTTGCCGGAGCAAAAGTGGCTCCTTTTATTCCAGAGGATAGCCTGCACTATTTAACAGCTGGTATGCTCTTTTTATCTGCTGTTTTTATGATGATCAAATTGTTTGTCCTAAAAGAAGATGCTGAGCAGCAGCCGCTTTCTTCACGCCAATTGCTGATCAGGGGCATTATATTAGGCCTTGTATCAGGGATGCTTTCAGGGATGTTCGGTATCGGATCAGCACCATTTATTCAAGTGGGGCTTTTGATTTTGCTGAAGCTGTCTATTAGACAAGCTGTTGGCACAACGATGCTAGTGATTATTCCAATCTCTATTGGCGGTGGAATTGGTTATATTTCAGAAGGCTATGTTGACTTTATCCTGCTCGTTCAGATCTTAATCGGTACCGTATTAGGAGCTTTTATTGGGGCAAAATTTACACGCCTTGCGCCGAAACCTCTCTTAAAATCCGCTGTGCTTTTAACACCTATTATTGCCGGATTACTGCTGTTATTTTAACTTCATCTACTTGAAAAAAGCCGATAACATGCTGTTATCGGCTTTTTGTCAGCGGATATATTGCGCTGGATTGACTGCATTTGATTTCGCGCCATTCCATAATCCTTTATGAATTTCAAAATGAAGATGCTGGCCATAAGACTGACCTGTGTTGCCCATATATCCAAGGAATTGACCTTGCTCGACTCTTTGACCTGTTGACACACTTCTTGTTGAAAGGTGAGCGTATACCGTTTGATACGTTTGGCCATTGATGTTATGTGTAATGAACACCACGTTTCCATAACTCGACGAGTAGCTTGAGTTCGTGACTGTTCCAGATGCGGCTGCAACGACAGATACAGTGCCCTTTGCAGCGATATCTAATCCGTAGTGCTGTCCGCCAGAACGTCCGCCAAAGCCTGATGAGAAACGGCCTGCAGCTGGCTTAATGAAACCTGAGCTACTTGCTGGTGTATCTGACACTTGATCAGATCCTCCACTTGGTGCAGGTGCACTTTTTTCAGCAGCTGCTTGTTCTGCTTTCTTCGCTTCTTCTTTTTGACGGCGTGCTTCTTCAGACTTTACCGCCGCTTTCTGATTCGCTAGAATTTCTTGTTCATTTTCAAGCTTTCCTAGTTCATCATGTGCATGTTCTTTTTCTTCCGTTACATGACCAAGGACTTTTCCTTTTTCTTTTTGCTGTTTAGATAGGTCCTTTTTCAACGTTTCAAGCTCTTTCAAAGATGTTTCAAGTCCACTTAGCTGTTTATTTAGCTCTGCTTCTTTTTGCTCTACTAGCTCCAAATCATTTTCGTGTTCTGTAATCATGTCTTTATCTGCTTCGACGATGGTTGTAACAGCTCCCACACGACTGACAAAATCACTAAAGCTACGAGCACCTAGCAGCACATCTAAATAGTTGATTGTACCGCCACTTTTTTGCATAGAACGAATTCGATCTTTGAAAATCGCTTTTCTCTTTTCAATTCGCTCGTTGATGACTTCAATCTCTTTTTTTAGTTTTTTGATCTCTTGTTTCGTCTGTTTGACCTCTTTTTCTTTTTCAGCGACTTTTTCAGTTGCGGCACTTACTTTTTGGTCAATTTTTTCAATTTCTTGCTTGAGCTTTGATTCTTTCTTTTCAAGCTTTGCCAGTTCTGATTTCTTTTTCTTCAAGGTTGATTCAGTCTTCGATGTTTTCTCTTCAATTTGTTGACGTTTTTGATCTAGGTCTTCGTATGCGAATGCACGATTTTCGTTCCCTGGAATGTATAGCCACGTTGTTCCAATAAACGCTGCCATTCCAGCCATTATCAGCTTTCTTTTCAAAACGATATTCCCCTCCCATGACAACTGCCTGCATGAAGAGTCGACCGGATGAATTGGATCAACCGGTCACATCTTCTATAGAATCTTCGAGTGCTGCCATCAATATAAATAGATTTATACTTTCAAGAATTTACGGATGGACGTTAAACTTCCCCACACACCGATAATGGCACCGATCAATAGAAGGATCAGTGATACTTGATAGACAAACGGATTGTATGGAAGCATTGAAATAAATGAACCTTGTACCCTTGGCGCCACCCAGCCGACAGCATATTGATACGTGCCAAGCAATACAGCGATTGGTATAATCGAGCCAAATACACCAAGTAGTAATCCTTCGATGAAGAACGGCCAGCGGATAAACCAGTTCGTTGCACCTACTAGTTTCATAATCTCAATTTCTTTACGTCTAGCAAAAATCGTAATTTTGATCGTATTGGAAATCAAGAACATCGCTGTAAATAAAAGCCCAATAATAAGTGCGATGCCGACATTACGCGCCACTCCGACAACATTAAAGAGTCGGCTGACCTCTTCTTTTCCATAAGTGACTTTATACGTCCCTTTTAGGTTTTCTAATTTCTTCGCTACTTTTGGTGTATCGTGGGGATCTGTTGTTTTCACAATAAACGCATCATTCAATGGATTTTCTTGATCAACCAGTCCCATAGATTGTCCATTTTCACCAAAGCTTTTAATCAGTGCTTTTAGTTCATCATCCTTGGATGAATATTTCACATCACTGATTTCAGGAATCTTCTCAATTTCTGCTTTTAATTCATCCTGCTGCTTTTGATTCGCCGTTAAATCGATGAGAACTTTTACTTCTACTTCTTTCTCAGCGTTCGATGCCATGTTATTCAAGTTGAGCATAATAACAAGAAAAACCCCAACTAAAATCAATGTGACAGTGACCGCACTAATTGATGCAAATGTCATCCACGTGTTTCTTCCAAGTGAACGGAAGCTCTCACGTAAATGCCGCGAGAGAGTTTTAATCATAAATTCCGTACTCCCCTCTTGCTTCGTCACGCACAATCATTCCATCTTCGATTGCGATGACGCGTTTCTTCATGCTGTTTACAATCTCTTTGTTGTGTGTCGCCATGACGACTGTTGTTCCGCGGTTATTAATCTCTTCGAGTGTCTTCATGATTTCCCATGAAGTATCTGGATCAAGGTTTCCTGTCGGTTCGTCTGCAATGACAACCTCAGGATGATTGACGATCGAACGAGCGATCGATACACGCTGCTGTTCACCGCCGGAAAGCTGATCTGGAAATTGACGAGCTTTGTGCTTTAATTGCACCAAATCAAGTACCTCAAGCACTTTTTTCTTAATAATACTTGGCTGTTCACCAATGACTTCAAGAGCAAATGCCACGTTCTCAAAGACCGTGAGACTTGGAAGCAGTTTGAAATCTTGGAATACTACGCCAATTTCTCTTCTCACATAAGGAATTTCTTTTTCCTTCATCGAGCCTAAATCTTTGTTATTAATTAAGATTTTCCCTTTTGTTGGCTTCTCTTCACGATACATCATTTTAATGAACGTGGATTTACCAGCGCCACTGGGACCAACAACATACACAAACTCTCCTGGATGGATAGAGACATTGATTCCATTGATCGCCTTTACACCATTAGGATAGATCTTATAGACTTCCTTCATTTCAATCATGTAATCACCTAATCTTTTCTTATTCGCTGTCAAACAGCTTATCATGATGTTCTGACACTTCTCGTCAAAAAACGTTATGTATGGTCACGCACATACCCTTCGATACGCACAAGCAATTTATGTCCTTTTCATCCAAAAAGATGAAAAAATTGAATCGTCTAAATTTCAACAACTCCAATTATACGTCATGAATCGACGCAATGGTATTACATTTATATTTCAAAACTTATAAATAAAAGGTAAATAGAGCAATCAAAACCGAAAAACGTGTCTTTTTACCCTTATTTTTTAAATAAAATTTAATATAATACGTTTTCATACTATCCAAAAGTCTTTTTCTACAAATAGAAAATAAAAAAACCTTGTCGATTAGACAAAGGTTTTATTTTTTCTCTGCAAGCCATTTGGCGACTTCTTTTGCTTGTTTTTCATCTACCATTCCGCTTGGCATAGATCCTTTACCGTTCTGGGCAATATCTGCAATTTGGCTTTCATTATATTTCTTCCCGACTTCTTTCAGGCTTGGGCCGCCTCCGCCAGATAAGTCTTTTCCATGACAGCCAATACAGTTTTGCTGATAAATCTCTTCACCACTGCTCACACTTGAAGCACTTTTACTGCCTTCTTTATCACTGCTGCTTGAATTTCCTCCACAGGCCGCAAGTACAAAAAGCATAGCGACAAAAAGAAGCGTTAATCCGCTCTTTTTCATGTATTTCCCTCCCTTACAATCATTTGGTCAACGTTATTATATCCTTGTTTACGCCCTTTTAAAACCCTCACCAAGCACCTCTTTTGCATCCATGACGATGACAAATGCTGATGCATCGATCGCTTTTACCACTTGTTTCAACTTTGTGAATTGTGACTGCCCTACCACACACATTAAAATAGGCCGGTCATGGTCGGTGTACCCACCTACTGCTGAAATCTTCGTTACACCACGATCAATTTGATCAAACACCGCCTGTCTGACCTCATCCTCATGGCCCGTAATAATCATGGCCATCTTCGAGTGACTAAAGCCAGCCTGTACCACATCAATCGTCTTACTAGAAATGAACACTCCGATCACAGCGTACAGTCCTTCTTCAATCCCAAAAACAGTCATGGCCGCCAAAACAATCAAACCGTCCATCATCGCTAAACAAGTACCTAACGTCAGCCCTGTATATTTATTGATGATTTTGGCCGCAAGTGCCGTTCCTCCCGTTGAACCATTGCCGAGGAAAACGAGCCCAATCCCGATCCCAATCACTACACCGCCAAATATTGCGGCGAGCAGTGCTTCATGGGTGACAGGAGCAATGTGTCTTGTTAAGAACACCATTAAAGGTAAAAAGACAGAACCAACGAGCGTTTTTACCCCAAATGTTCCACCTAATAAATAAAAGCCTGCGATAAAGAGCGGAATATTGAGACCCCATTGTACATATGCAGCTTCAAAACCGAATGACTGCATAATGGTACTGATTCCACTCACACCGCCAGCAGCAATCTGATTTGGTAATAATAACGTATTAAAGCCAACCGCCACGATGGCTGATCCTATTAAAATGAGTACATAATTTTTCACTTCAATCCAAAGTTGAGAATGTTCCTGCTTCATTTCTTTCTTCCTCCGTTACTTCTGAATGCACACCTATTTTAAGCCCTCTCATTCAGATTGTAAATAACAGCCAAATGCAGTGCTAATGGATTAATACTTTATCACACAACCGGATCAGCGTACTTGCCGTTTGGCAGAAGAGTAAATGATGGTATATTTAATATGTACATGAGAAAGAAGGGACATACGATGAAGAAAATACTGAAGATCACCGGTATTACATTACTTGCACTCATCATCTTAGCTTTTGGTGCTTTCTATACATGGAGCCGCTTTACATATGGACCATCGGAAGCGTTAAAAAAGCAGATGAAGATTGAGCAGGTCGATCATAAAAATGGGATATATTCATTTGAAGCATCAAAAAGCGATACTGGCATCATTCTATATCCTGGGGCAAAAGTTGAACCTCTTGCGTATGCCTATCTAGGGAATGCGCTGATGAAGAAAGGCTATTCGGTCTTTATCCCAGACATGCCATTTTCCTTCGCGATTTTTAATACGAAGAAGGCAGAGGATATCCTCAAAAGTCATCCAGCCATCAAGCATTGGTACATTGGCGGGCATTCGCTAGGCGGGACAGCTGCCGCTATGTATGCAGAGAAAAATCAAAGCAAGCTGGACGGCCTCTTTTTCCTTGCCTCCTATCCTGCATCAGATGATTTGAAACAGGCTTCCTTGCAAGTATTATCTATTTCAGGCGAAAAAGATGGGCTGGCGACACAAGAAAAAATCAAAAAATCGAAAAAGCAGCTACCTTCTCAAACGGTGTACCATGAGATAAAAGGCGGTAATCATGCTCAATTTGGCATGTATGACAAACAAAAAGGGGATCAGCCTGCAGACATTCCAGTCCTCACGCAACAAAAAGACATCGTTCAGACGATGCTGGGATGGTTAAAACCAGCAAAAAAGCTCCCGTAATGGGAGCTGCAAGATTGATGACAAAGGGCTAAAATGAACTTGATTTTAGCCCTTTGTCTTCTTTTCAGCGTGATAGAAAACCTTTGCAGTCTAGGAAGGACAGCTACTTTTACGGAGCGAATTTGACATTCGTGAGTACCAGCGCACAGGACTGACACAGAATGCGAGGGTTTGTCTACCGCTGAAGCTCCCGTAATGGGAGCTTTTCATTTTTTATGCCTTCGTCGCTTCTAAAAACTCTTCAGCATCTGCCACAGCCAGTGAAATGGCCTCTTCCCAAAATGCTTTTTGAGTCAGGTCGACACCTAGGTGCTTATATGCCAAATCTTCTACAGTCATTGACGCTGTATCTTTTAATAGCGCAATATATTTCTCTTCAAATGATGCCCCAGCCTGCAATGCTTTTGCATAAATACCTAGAGAGAACATGTATCCGAAGGTGTAAGGGAAGTTATAAAACGGGACACCTGTAATATGGAAATGCAGTTTAGACGCCCAGAAATGCGGATGGTATTCATCTAAAGAGTCGCCAAAGGCTTCCCTCTGTGCTTCTACCATCAACTCATTCAAGCGGTCAGCTGGCACTTCTCCTTGTTTGCGCTCTTCATAAAAGCGTTGTTCAAATAAGAAGCGTGATTGAATATTCATAAAGAATGCCACACTGCGCTGCAGCTTATCCTCTAACAAACTGAGACGCTCTTCTTCATTGGCCGCCTCTTTTAATGAAGCATCTGCCACAATCATTTCTGCGAATGTCGACGCAGTTTCAGCTACATTCATCGCATATTTACGATTCAACATCCGAACATCCTGCATGACTTCCTGATGGAACGAATGACCAAGCTCATGTGCTAGTGTCGCTACATTGGATGGAGTCCCTGAGAAGGTCATAAAAATACGTGATTCTCCGCTATCAGGGAAATTCGTACAGAAACCGCCCACTCGTTTGTTTGGGCGATTCTCAGCTTCTACCCAGCGTTCATTAAAAGCTTTTTCAGTAAAAGCAGCAAGCTCTTTTCCAAACCCTGCGAAATGCTTGATAATAAAAGCGGCTGCGTCTTGATAAGAATAGGTTTTTGTCTCACTTCCAATAGGCGCTCCCACATCAAACCAGCTTAGTTTATCAACCCCAAGCATGTCAGCTTTACGTTGTAAATAATCAATGAATGGCTGTTTATGTTCATCAATGACAGACCACATTGTATCGAGCGTCTCTTGTTTCATCCGGCAAATATCAAGGGGCTCTTTTAATATATGATCCCATCCCCTTGCTTCATATACTTGTAGACGAAAACCAGCGAGATGATTGAGTGTGCTTGCAAACAAATGTTCATCCTGTGTCCATGCATGTTCTAAATTATGATACACGGCTTTTCTCACTTCACGGTCTGAATCATCCATCGCATTTTCTGCTTGGCCTACAGAAATCATTTGTGTTTCACCATTTTGCTCAAATGGAATGGTAATTTTGTTCACCAAGCTAGAATAAAGTTCATCCCACGCATGATACCCATCTACTGCTAGTTTTTGAATGAGTGTTTCCTGTTCAACAGGCAGTTGATCTTTCACATGTTCTCTTCGTTCATTTAATATGTAACGAACATCTGAGAAAGCGGCTGAATCCATTAATTCTTCCCACTGGCTAGTAGGAATCTCAGCAAGTGATTGATCAAACCCTGCTAGAATGGTTCCTAATTCAGCTTCCAGCTTGGCAATAGACCCCCGGAGACTGCCCGCCTTCATATCCTTTGTATTTTGAGATTGTAGACAGGATACAAATGAACCTGCTTGCGCTAGTTTTTTATATGTGATTTCATACGTTTCAAGGACAGCTGTTAACTTTTTTTCAATTTGTGTATCTTCTTTTGAAAAGGCATCTACCTTTTGTCGTAACTCATCTAATAGCTGCTGTATATGCTCTAAGTATGTGATAAATTCTGATGAAGAACTGCCTCCTTTAAAAAAGGCATCTAAATCCCACGTCTCTTGTAATGATTTTAATCCCAAATTATTTCCCCCTTTAATTGCTAATTTCATCATACAAAGGATATAGAGTCAGTATGGCATATGTATTCCTTTATATTCATTATATTTTCTCACAATTAAAAAAACCCGGCAAGAAGCCGAGTTTTTATGATAATTTTGAACGTAAATACGCATCGATAAAGGAATCTAAATCTCCATCCATCACCGCTTGAACATTTCCCATCTCCGTGTTGGTACGATGGTCTTTCACAAGAGAATATGGGTGGAAAACATACGAGCGAATTTGGCTTCCCCAGCCAATTTCTTTCTGTTCTCCTCTAATTTCATCCAATTCCGCCTGCTGTTCTTCGATCCGTTTTTGATAAAGCTTAGATTTCAGCATTTTCATTGCACGTTCTCTGTTTTTGATTTGGGATCTTTCCGTTTGGCACGTCACGACGACATTTGTTGGGATGTGTGTGATACGAACCGCAGAGTCCGTCGTATTGACGTGCTGACCCCCTGCACCACTTGCACGATACGTATCCACCTTAATATCCTCTGTACGAATATCGATATCAATTTCTTCATTAAATTCTGGCATGACATCACAGGAAACGAAAGAGGTGTGTCTACGGCCAGATGAATCAAATGGAGAAATACGGACTAAACGATGAACACCTTTTTCTGCTTTTAAGTAACCATAAGCGTTATGTCCTTTAATCAGTAATGTCACAGACTTAATTCCGGCTTCATCCCCTGGAAGATAATCAAGGGTTTCAACCTTAAAGCCTCTGCGCTCTGCCCAGCGGGTATACATTCTGAGGAGCATCGATCCCCAGTCCTGTGATTCCGTTCCACCTGCACCCGGGTGAAGCTCAAGAATGGCATTGTTTTTGTCATACGGTTCGCTTAAAAGAAGCTGTAGCTCAAATTCATTAAACTGCTTCGTTAAGTTCTTCAGCTCTTTTTCAAGCTCTGCATGAAGCTCCTCGTCATAATCTTCCTTTAATAAGTCATGTGTCATTTGTAGTTCTTCATGCGATTCACTGAGTTCATGATAGGAGTTCACAGAATCCTTTAGTGCATTGGCTTCATTGATTACCCCTTGAGCCTTTTGCTGATCGTTCCAAAAATCAGCCTCTGACATCGTCGCTTCAAGCTCTGCGATTTTGACTTCTTTTGTTTCTAGGTCAAAGAGACCCCCTAAAATCAGCTAGCCTGCTAGCCATATTTTCAAGCTCTTGTCTAATTTCTACTAATTCCATATCCTTCACCTCATAGATGTATGGGGGCTGACATGAATAGAAAGAGGTTTTCACCTCTTTCCATTACTTATTCTGTCTTCCCATGACAATTTTTATATTTCTTGCCGCTTCCGCAGTGACATGGTGAGTTTCTTCCGATATCCACCACTTTACGCACCGGCTTTTTCTTCACTGTTTTCTCCTCATCGCCTTCTTGAGGCTGATGAGCAGTTGTTTGTCCTTGAACGACTTCTTCACGTTCTAGGTTGTTTTGGATTTCTGATTTCAGCACATATTTAGCGACGTCATCTTCAATTGAAGCGACCATATGCTCAAACATCGCAAATCCTTCCATTTGATACTCACGAAGCGGATTGGTTTGTGCATATGCACGTAAATGGATTCCTTGACGCAGCTGATCCATTGCATCGATATGATCCATCCACTTCGAATCTACTGCACGAAGAACGATGACTTTTTCAAATTCACGCATTTGTTCATCGCCAAATGTCTCTTCTTTTGCATCGTATTTCTCTTTAATCCGCTCCATGATGAATTCGGTGATCTCATCTGCTTCTTTACCGAAGATATCTTTGACCGTAATGGCACCTTCATCTAAATAGTTCGTGTTGATTAATTCAACAAGACCATCTAGTTTCCATTCTTCTGGAAGCTCATCTTTCGGCGTATAAGATCCAACAGCCCGCTCAATAGACGATTGAATCATATTGATCACAATCGATTTCAAGTTATCAGAATCGATGACTTCAAAACGCTGTTTGTAAATGACTTCACGCTGTTGACGAAGAACATCATCATATTGCAGAAGCTGCTTACGGGAATCAAAGTTATTCCCCTCAACACGTTTTTGAGAAGATTCAACAGCTTTTGAGACCATTTTACTTTGAATTGGAGTAGAGTCATCCATACCGAAGCGATCAAGCATCGCCATTGTCCGCTCTGCACCAAATCGGCGCATCAATTCATCTTCCATTGAGAGATAGAATTGAGTAATCCCTGGGTCTCCTTGACGACCAGAACGACCACGGAGCTGGTTATCGATACGGCGTGATTCATGACGCTCTGTCCCAATAACAGCAAGACCGCCTAGTTCTTTCACACCTTCGCCAAGCTTGATGTCTGTTCCACGTCCCGCCATGTTTGTCGCAATTGTGACGGCACCTTTTTGTCCAGCTTCCTCAATAATTTGTGCTTCACGCTCATGGTTTTTCGCGTTTAACACTTGATGAGGGATGCCTTTATTTTTAAGCAGTTTTGAAATCAATTCAGATGTCTCAACCGCAACAGTTCCGACAAGAACCGGCTGTCCTGTCATATAACGCTGTGCGACGTCTTCAGCTACTGCTTTAAATTTGCCATCCATTGTACGGTAAATTAAATCAGGTCTGTCATCACGCACAACCGGTTTATTGGTTGGGATTGTGACAACCTGCATATTGTAAATGTTACGGAATTCCTCTTCTTCCGTTTTCGCTGTACCTGTCATACCAGATAGCTTTTCATACATACGGAAGTAGTTCTGGAACGTAATGGTTGCAAGTGTCATGCTTTCATTCTGCACTTCAAGACCTTCTTTTGCTTCAATGGCTTGGTGCAGACCTTCACTATAGCGACGTCCTTTCATTAAACGTCCTGTGAAGGAGTCTACGATGACGACTTGACCATCTTCCACAACATAATCAACGTCTTTTTGCATCGCAACATGCGCCTTAAGAGCCTGCGCGATATGGTGGTTAAGAGCAACATGTTTGACATCAAACAAGTTCTCGATGCCAAATGCTTTTTCCGCCTTCGTCATTCCGCTTTCAGTCAGCTGTACACTTTTTGTTTTAATATCATAAGTGAAATCGTCTTCTATTTTTAACGTACGAACAAAGGCATTTGCTTGTACGTAAAGTTTCGTCGATTTTGCAGCTTGTCCAGAAATAATAAGAGGTGTTCTCGCTTCATCAATTAAGATGGAGTCAACTTCATCGATGACGGCATAATGAAGTGGTCTTTGAACCATTTGCTCTTTATACAGCACCATGTTATCTCGTAAATAATCAAAGCCAAGCTCATTGTTTGTTGAATACGTGATATCAGCAGCGTACGCTTCTCTTTTTTCATCTTTGTCTAAGCTGTTTAAGTTTAAGCCAACCGTTAAGCCAAGAAATTCAAAAATCTTGCCCATTTCCTCTGCATCACGACTTGCCAAATATTCGTTGACTGTCACAATGTGGACGCCTTTTCCAGAAAGAGCATTCAAATAAACAGGCATCGTTGATGTCAACGTTTTACCTTCACCTGTTTTCATCTCAGAGATATTCCCTTCATGTAGGGCAATCCCCCCCATGAGCTGCACCTTAAATGGGAACATTCCTGTCACGCGGCGGGAAGCCTCACGAACCGTTGCAAATGCTTCAACCAAAAGGTCGTCTACAGATTGTCCTTTTTCAAGTTTTTCTTTAAATTCGATCGTTTTATTTCGTAAAGCCTCGTCAGATAATTTCTCAAAATCTTGAGCGAGAGCTTCGATTTCATTTGCCTTTTTTTCATATCGGCTGATCGTACGTTTCGTAGGATCAAACACTTTGTTTAAGATTCCAAGCATATAATAACGCTCCTCTATTTCATGCAATTTTTCGGCATGTCCAAAAGTTTGACAGGTCCATATTTACCTGCATTTATCATACCATACCTTCCTTGATTTCCAAAGAATTTGCAATGATTTAGCACAAAAAACCCGCCCCTAATGAAGGGAGCGGGTTTACTTTTTTTAGGTCATTTTCGGATCAAAAGGAACGAATGATTAAGCGTTCGGCTCAATGAGTCCATATTTACCGTCATTTCGGCGGTATACCACATTGGTCAAATTTGTCTCAGCATTTGTGAAGACAAAGAAACTGTGACCTAACATGTTCATTTGGAGAATGGCCTCTTCGCTATCCATTGGTTTTAAATTGAAGCGTTTTTGTCTGACGATTTCTGTTTCATCAATCTCTTCGTCATCTTGAACTGCTACTTCGGACGCACCGTTTCCTCCAGCAAATAAATGCTTTTTCGCACCTTGCTCACGGAATTTACGGTTCACTTTCGTTTTATGTTTTCTAATTTGACGTTCTAATTTACTGGTTGCTAGGTCTACTGCATTGTACATATCCTCATTATGCACCTCTGCTCGAAGTGCTAGATCAGTCATTGGAATGGTAACCTCAACTTTAGATTCTTGATCGTTGTAAAATTTCAAGTTCACGTTGACTGAAGCATCAACATCTGACTCAAAATAACGCTCCAGCTTTCCAATTTTTTTCTCGACATGATCTCTTAGTGCAGGTGTTACTTCGATGTTTTCTCCTCGGACATTGTAATTCATGTAAAGAACGCCTCCTTTAAAATTAAGGATATGTAAACTTATTTCTACTTTTCCCTCCTTTTCTCCTGCTCAAACGTAAAAAAAATGTGAATTTTTATTGAAATTTGTCGAATCCTGCGGTGCTTCAGCTTTTACTTGATAGGTGATGAATATATATTCGATTGATTCTTGAAAAAGACCATCGCACTGTTAAATCTTGAAAGATGAAATAGATGTTTTCAGTGATTGAGACAAAGATTTTAAATCTTCCGCAGCTGCTTTCATTTCCTCATTCGCCGCTAGTGATTCTTCAACAGCCGCCGACATGTACTCTGTTTCCTGAGAATTTCGCTTGGCTCCTTCTTCTATCACACCAATTGTTTGAGAAATTTCTTCTGTACTAGCTGAGATTTGCTCTGTCGTGGCAGAAAGCTCCTCTGCTTTCATCGAGATATCACGGATGGATTCCAGAATTTCTTGAAAACTCTGTTCAGACAATTGCGATACTTTCACACCTTCTGCTACATCTCGTTCCACTTTCGTCATAGATTGAGACGATCTTTCAGTATCTTTGTTCACGTTGGCGAGTAGCTGACTAATTTGATCAGTCAGCTGACTTGATTCTTCCGCCAGCTTTCTGACTTCATCTGCAACAACCGCAAAACCTCGTCCATGTTCCCCAGCCCTTGCTGCTTCAATGGCTGCGTTTAAAGCAAGTAAATTTGTTTGATCTGCAATGGCATGAATATTCCCCAGCAGGTCTTGAATGCCGGTAAACTGTACTTGTACATTGGCCATTGTAGAATGATGTTCATTCACAGATTCCTTAATAGAACTCATTTGTTTCACAAATTGTTGAATGAGGGATGCACCCTCTTCAGCCTTTTCAGTCACTGAAATTGAGTGACCCGAAACATCAGACGTATGTTCAGCCGCATTATGCATACCAGTCGAGACTTCTTGAATCGCCGAAGCTACTTTTCCTACTGCATCCGATTGTTCACGTGAAGCTTCACTGACCTGTTCAATCGAGCTAGACGTCTGTTCACTAGCCGAAATGGTTTGACTGATGGTTTCTTCAAATTGAGCAGCAGAATCAGCTAATTGCCTTGACCCGTTTTGCACCTGTAAGATGAGCTGACGCAAATGAGCTGTCATTTGGTTAAAAGCCGTACCGAGCTGGCCAATTTCATTTTTAGAGGTTACTTCAATCTCTTCAAGTGTGAGGTCACCATCTGCCATTCTTCTTGCTGCATGTGTGACAGAGACAATCGGTTTTGTCATACGATGAACAAATCTTGTGCCAATGACTAAAAAGCCGACTATAATCGCTGCGCTAACGAGAATGAGCGTCAGCAATAATTGGTTACTTTCTTCATTGAGCTGACTGATTTTTTGATCCCGCTGTTTCAATTGTGTTTGAGCAAATTCTTTTGTAAAGGTATGTATTTCTTGTTCGATAGGTTGTAATTCTTGACTGAGGCGGGTGTTGAATTCTTTTTGATTGTTGGTATTCAATGAGATAAATAGCCTTTTCGTGGATTCATAATAAAGCTCATTCTTCTGAGAAATCTTTTCTAACAATTTTTTTGCTTGTTTGACTGTACTCAGTTTTAAAGCATCACCTGTTTTTTTATTAATATCAACATAGGTATCTTCAATATTTTGTGAGACTTTCCTATCCTGCACAACCACATACGTTTTGATTTGTGCTTCCTGCTTTTGTAGCAGTGCCTCTAATTCCAGTGAGGTCTGGTACAGCTTTACTTCTTTGGTGAGGAGTGCTTTATACGATTGATCTGTTTTGTAATAGATAAAGCTAGAAAATCCTAAAATACTGACAAACAATACACATATGACAATAAGTCCAAATAAAAATTGATTTTTTAGTCTCATAAATTCCTCCGAATGGTCTGAATTGAACAAAAATTAATGAATGACATACGGCCTCATACAGGCATGTATTTCATCCATCCACTTTCTATATTCAGGTATAAAATATGATGTAAGGAATGACTGGAAGTGATTTGAAGGGAATGTATAGAAAGCTAGTATATCGAAACTTAAAAAAATTTGGTCAAACGATCGAATCGTCTTGGCAAAGTGCTCATTTTCAATAATCGAAAGCAGAAGCGGATGTGTTGTCTCTAAATGAAAGAAGGCATGGATCAGATCATTAAAGATCCGATCCCCTTCTGTTTTAGCGAAATCCTTCTCAATTTCATCTAAATATTTTAGACTCTCTTCTATCGTATATAGAAGGTCATAATATGTGGTTAATAAAATATAGTCATCTGAACGATACGCCACAGGTCTCACCTATTTATTTCCGTTTATCGTAGTATACGCCGTCACTTGTCATGGGCTGATACGGATTTTGATAATTCAGCTGTTTTGTTTTCTTACGTTGAATGGCTTGAATATCTGCCTTGATCCCATTTTGAATCTCTGTTAATTGCTTGGCCATCAGTTGATCTGTTTGAATGATTTCTTTGATTTTCTCTTTTTCTTGAACGGAAAGCTCATGTTGAATGTCTCTCATTAGTTCGTCTCTCTCAACTAAAAAAGCATCAAAGTCTTCAACGAGTGTCTCACTTTGCGGGTTGGCCTCTATTTCCGCTGCCATTTTTAACGTTTGGTCGTGCAGTTGGTCCACAATACTCATAGAGATCCTCCAATAGAGTGGTGACGCCCTTTTCGATCGGTTTGAATGACTTCCTTCCAAGCATCTCGGAAATCAGTCACATATTGCTCTACTTCATTCAGGATCTCTTCGTCATTTTGCAGATTGGCTTCAATCAGTCTTCGATAGATGTAGTCATACATACTTGCCATGCTCTTTGATACATCATACGTACGATTTAAGGTGACATTTAATTCTTGGATGATGTTTTGAGCCTTTTTCAGGTTCAAGTTTCTCATTTCAGCATCTTCTTTTTGAATGCCATGCTTTGCTAGTCTAATAAACTTTAAGCATCCTTCATAAAGCATAAGCGTTAACTCGGCCGGTGTTGCGGTCTCAATAGAATTTTTCTGATAGGCGGCATAAGGGTTCTGAATTGCCATATGTTATAAACCTCCAATTATTGTCCAAGCAGTTGAGAAAGATAGCCAGATTGGTTGTTTAGCTTTTGAATCGCACTATCCATGGCGTTAAACTTTTTGTAGTAACGAGCTTCCACCATTTTTAAACGGTCTTGGAATGTGCTCATTCGTTGAGTCAAAGAATCAAGGTCCTTACCAAGTCCGTATTCCTTTGATGCCATCGTTGTGCTACCAGCCTTTGTCTGAATGCTCTTTGAGAAGGCTGATAAGGAATTTTTGATACGATGAATGATTCCTTGTTCTTTATATTGCTGCTGCGCTTTATCTTTATCTTTTGAATCTACATTTAGCGAACCTGACATAAATATTTGACTAATCTTCTGTGGGTCTTCTTGAATGGCTTTTCTTAGTTTCGGTTCATCAATGACAAGCTTTCCGCCATCTTTATATTTATCTGAAGTGGCAATTCCGATTTGTGTCATGTGAATTTTATTCCCATCACTTGTCGTAATATCAACATAAAAATCACTTCTTAATTTAGATGCACCAGATCGTAAAATTGAATCACTTCTCAGCAAGCCTGACTTCGCAGTCGTTTCCCATAGCTCGACTTCTTTGTCAGACATGGCTTTTTTCTCTTCTGCTGTTAATGGATAGTAGTCTCTATTTCTTTTTTCATTGACTTTACCATTAATCTCTTCAACAAGTTCATTGTATTTATCAACGAATTGTTTGATTTTATCAAAGATGGCATCGACATCTGTTGAAACGTTCAAACTGACAGGCTTATCTGTTGTTCCTTTAAGTTCATATGTGATACCAGCCTGCGTGAAGGTATTATTGTTATTTTCCATTTTGAGACCATTAATTTCGTATTGCGCTTTCTGACCTTGAGTAGTCGCAACTAATTTATTATCTCCATCCACTTGGAAGCCTAATTGCGTTAAAAATGAAGCAGAATTACCATCCACTGCCTTAATACTGACACCTTCTCCAGTCGTACGGGAAGTCAGAGCGATTGTATCCACGTAGTTGGTCCCATCAAAGATTTGACCTTTATAAGCCGTGACACCTAGTTGAGCGTTGTTCAATTTTGACACGATTGTATCAAGGGTATCTTTATCAGTCGTATTAATGGTCACTGTTTTGGGTGTCGTAGAATCTGGTGTCGTCACCTCAAACGTGAACGTACCGTTTGCAGCAGTAAATCCAGATGTGCCAGAAGATTTGAATACGGAAGCTGTCGCTAGTTGAGTCACATTAATCGAGCCAGAGGTAGCATTTGTTGATCCAGTTGCTGTGACAGCAGATTCATTGGAGCTTGTGATTTTTTTTGCGCCATAAGTACTCGGATATGTTAAATTTAATTTGGCAATGAGATCATCTAATTCTTTGACCTTTGAATTGATCTCGCGGTAGCTGTCTCTTTGCCATTCAAGTGTTTGTTTCTGGCGTGTCATTTTATCTAGCGGTGCTTGCTCAGTTTTCATTAGCTTTGAGACGATTTCATCAATATCAAATACATTTGAAAATCCAGTAATTCGATTAACCATTGTTTTTCTCCCTTCAATTACATTCTTTTATCGACAAATAAACCGACAATCTCTGTCATTGCCGCATAGAAATCAAGCCATTCTTTGGAAGGAATCTCTCTAATGACTTCTTCGGTTTGGTTATCTACGACTTTGACATAATATTCATTGAGTTTTTCATGTAATTCAAATTGAAGATGAAATTGAGTAGGTTCAATCAGCTTATTTGCTCCTTGAAGCGTTTTCTCAATTTCTTCTTTTGAAACGACTTTTCCATTTGCTTGTAAATCAGTGTTTGCATTGTCATTTTGATGATTCGTAACACGGGTTTGAAATGCATCAATCAGTGGCTCTAGCGAAGTCAACTTACCAACAGACATAGTTATTCAGCTCCTGTGCTTTAATCTATCTTTTATATCGGCTTTGAATTATTAAATTAAATATAGATGGACCGATTTGTTAAAGTTTCATATAGATGGTGTACTTCTACGGTTTCACACGGAGGAGGATAGACAAATAGGATAAAAAAATCCTCACTTTTTTTGTGAGGATAATTGAGAAAGTAGATCAAAGGACAAGCTAGCAGCACGGCTGTTTTCTTCTTGAATAGACAGGTATACTTCCTTCCTGTGAATATCAATATGCTTAGGAGCCTCAATTCCGACTTTTACTTGGTCGCCTTCAATCGCAATAATTTTAACTTCAATATCGTCGCCTATTTGAATCGATTGATTTAATTTACGAGATAGAACTAACATGAGGAAGCCACCTCTAGCAAATGTTTTGTATGATAGGCTGAATCATGCAAAATGACCTGCTTGGCTTTCATGTTTTTCCGATTCACAATAATAGGCGCTCTTAAATTGGCTGTCGTTTTTTCAATAGAAGATCCCATTGTTAAAATAACCATGACTTCCACATCATTGGCATCTTCCACCCCAAGAATGTCTACAACCGATTCTTCTAAGTCAAATTCATATTGATTGAAGAACAAAAATGGGCTGCTGACAATAAAGCCTAGTTCTGCATTTTTCAAAGATTGAAGAACTAAAAATGGGGATTCTTCTGATAAAGGTAAAATGACAAATTGTTTTTGATCCAGAAATCCTGGTATCCCATTAGAGAAGTGAATGATTTGCTCCTCTTTAATCGTCACTTCGCCATGGTATTTTGTTTGAATGATCATAATTCACGACCTTTTTCATTTTTCTTAACTATACCTTATCACCATTTTGACCTGTTTCGTCAACTTCTATTTTTAATTCTGGGTATTGTAACATATCAATATGAACTTTACCTGGCTGGTAGTTAACAATTGGTTTATGAGGTGTTGCCTCTATAATAGCTTTTTGCGGCTCCACATCAATTTTAAGTTCAGATGGCTGATAGTGAATTTTTACACTAAAAAATGAAGGAATCACACCGATGTTGAATTGTTTTGCTGGAGGACTGCCGTTGATTTTCGCAAACTCAGCAATCGCATTCCCACCATTCTCGATCTTGACGAGTTCACTTCCTTCTTCCGCTCTACGTCCCATTCCTTCTCCAATCGCACGTTTCCCCTCAGCAGCCCATTCCTCTGAACGCCTAAAAATCGACTTAATATCCATATCGGCAAATGCCTCGGTTTGATCTATGGTTAATTTCGACGGTGTCCTTGTGATATTCATGACAGCTCTTGGCTGCTGAATGTCAAGCTCAGCTCTTGGCTGCTCTACTTCTTGCTTGGAAGGGGTTGTCGACATTTGCAGCTTTGCATAAGTTTGCTCCATTAACAATCTAGGGATTTGCATAGGTTCACCTCCATGATGCAAAAAAGCACCCAACGGATGCTTTTTCTTATCTTAAGAAATCGACAAGGGATGGCTGAATCACTTTAGCTGTCGTCGCTAAAGCAGCTCTATTCACAGTCTCTTGTTGAAGAAGATCAAGAATGGCTTTTTCACTTTCTACATCTTCGGCATCTGATTTAGCCTTTTTCAGCACTTCAAATTGCGAAGTCAAACGGCTCCCGACTAAGTCGATACGATTGGATCTAGCCCCAAGATCTGAACGCTCAGCACTCATCACTTCTTTAAACTGATCGATATTTCCTAATGCATCATCTGAATTTGTAAACGTTCCATTTTTTAATGAGTTTTCTAAATCAGTCAGCATTTCAATGACATTTTGACCACTGGCAGATTGCCCACCAAAAGCTGAAAGAGGATTTGAATTCACATTTAATGTGATTCCATCAGAAATGTTCGACTGAACCACGTTTGCATCTGTATAGTTTTCAAAGTTAAATGTAAACGTACCATCTGCATTCTCTACAACTGGTTTAACATTGGTATTCGTCCCATTAAAAACAAACTTACCTAACATCTGCGTGTTCATTGCATCAATGATTTGATTCTTCATCTGACCAATTTCCACTCCGATAGCAGCTAAATCTTCTGGCTGTTTTGTTCCATTGGCCGCATCGAGTACTTTATCTCGTATATTTGACATGATATCAATTATTTCAGTGACACTTGTTTCAGATGTATCAATCCAGTTTCGTGCCTCATTTAAATTAGTTTGGTATTGCTCATTTCGAAACATGGCTGTACTATACTGAAGACTTTTCACTGCTGCAACAGGATCATCAGACGTTTTTGTGAAACGTTTTCCAGACTGTGCCTGCTCATTAATTTTAGAGAGTTTTTCATAACTTTTACTAATATTTCGAAGTGAATTTTGAGAAATCATACTTTGCGTGACTCGCATCAGTTACCCTACCTTCCTACGACTCCCATGCCGTTTATTATTTTATCTAATACTTCGTCTTGCATCGTCATAATTCTTGCTGCTGCATTATACGCATGCTGAAATTGGATCATGTTCGTCATTTCTTCATCTATAGATACAGCACTAGTTGACATCCTGCGTTCATTGGCTGAATTCACAAGAGCTGCTGAACTGCTTTCAAGGGTCATGTTCTTTTTAGCTTGTATCCCCATTTCGGCAATGACATTCTGATAGTAATCCTGAATTGTTGTGGTATTTCCGCCGATTGGTAGCTTTAAGTTTTGAATATTAGCTAATTTCGTAGCATTCGAACCATCACCTTGCGTTTGATTAAGAGATGCAGCAATGTTATCTGTCGATGCTAAAATCACGTCACTCACTTTGATACGGGCTGCCAAGCCTTTATTCAAATCATTGTTATTCTCAATATCGAAAAAGTCTTGTCCACTTGTGCCATTTAACGTGTATCCTTGCTTATGGACGTCGTTAAAAGCATCCATAAATACTTTTGCTACTTCATCCAGCTCAGCAAGCATATCCGGGTACATGCCTTTTTCATCTCCATTAGACATGTAGCCATACGCCTCAACAAGTGCTTTTACTTTACCATTCACTTGTAATTGATCAGCTGCGATGGTTGTCGTTCCAAATTGGAGTGAGTTAACAAGTCCCGTCGTATTATCATAGGAAAGTTGCAATTCAGATTTTTCATTGGTAATGCCATTTAAAATTGTTCCAGCAGATTGTCCATTTGCACCGATAATATCGATGTTAACGGTTCCTTCAGCAATTTCCAGAGCATTTCCTCCAGAAGGGTTGTAGCTCACTTTAATATCAACAAGTGAGGAAAGCTGATCTATAAGAGCGTCTCGCGTATCATAAAGATCATTGGGAAGATAACCATTTGGCTCAACTGTTGCAATCTGTTTATTCACTTCATCAATTTGAGTTAATAGGGTGTTCACATTTTTTGCCGTTGAATCGAGTTCAGTTTTTAAATTCTTTTGTATCGTTGTTAAAGAAGAATTTAGCAGGCGGAATTGATCTACTAAAGCTTGAGCACTTGTCTTAACAACTGTACGGGCTGAAGCAGTATCAGCATTTTTCGATTCTGATAAGACTTGTAATGATTTCCAGAGATTATCAAAGGCTCTATTCAAGCCTTCATCTGTCAAATCATTCATCACTCCTTCCATTTGTGAAAGAGCATCAGACTTCGTCGCATAATAAGACAAGTTATTGTTATGATCTCTATACTGAAGATCTAAAAAGCTGTCTCGAATTCTTTCAACAGTTCCAACTTGGACACCTGTCCCCATTTGGCCGTATGTCTTGCCATCATAAACAGAAATCACTGGGTAAGGATTCTCTGCTTTAAAGGTAACTCTCTGTCTTGAGTAGCCATCAGTATTTGCATTGGATACGTTGTTTGATGTGACATAAAGCCCTGCACGCTGGGCTGTGATTCCTCTTTTTGCCGTTTCTAGTCCCATGAATGTAGAACCCATAGATATCCTCCTTGTTTACGCCTTTGAATCAAACAAAGCCCTATGCTGTTTAGGCTTTGAACTCTCAAGACCATTTTGTCCGTAATTCATATTTTCTTTGTTAGGATTCACAAGATCGAATGTCAGTGAAATAAATTGAAGTGACTGCTGAATAAGCTGTTTGTTCAGTTCGTTTACATCTTTCAGTTCCACCATGATGTCATTCAGCTTCTCATATAACGAAATAAGCTCTTCTTGATCCGTTCCTGTAGCTTTTTCGATGCATGCGGTGATTGTCGGCGATTGATCACTTTGTAAAAATTGAACTGCTGCTTCAATCCGCTTTTCTTCTAATTGTGAAATGGCCTGAATATATTTTTGCTCAAGGTTCAGAACCTCTGAAAGAGCATCGATCTCATTATTTTTCAGCATTTCTGTTTTATTCTTAGACAGCTTTAGAAGCTGTTCATGTAATCCGTAGAGACGGTGCAGTTCTTCAATCATTATTTTTACTGACATTCACGCTACTCCCTTTTGTTATTGTTGTTTATAAAAATTCAACATTTTATCTGCAATGCCTTTTGTATCTACTTGATATGTTCCGGCTTCAATGCTTTTTTTAATTTGGTCTATTTTATCTTGACGTTCTTTCATGATATTCGGCACCTTTTGCATTTCGATTGCCTTTTTAGAAATTTCGACTTTGTCAGTTGATTTTGCTTGATTCGATTGCAACGTTTGTTTCTCATATGTTTTCTTGTAAGGATTTACTGGTTGTGTTCCATATCGATTAATTTTCACGGGATTCCTCTCGCTTTCCGTTACAGTCTGTCTTGATTCTATCCATTTTATCGACCAAACTGCAACTTAGTTTAGGGAATCAGTCGTTTTTAGGATTAATGGCATAATAGGTGTCTTTTTTCCTAGATTCAATCTCCCTTTTACGCTCTTCTTCTTGGTCCATTTGGCTGATTTGCGTCTTTATATCCTTTTCACAATGGCTACACAGCTTGTTTTTTCTGATCGGTTGGCCGCATCTTTCACAAGGATAATTGATATTCGGGAATTGACTAATTTGAAGTCTTTTTAAACGGATAAATTTCAGGATTAATTCTTCATCAACTTCTGTTGCGTCTACTATTTCAGCAATGGTTGATTGTCTATTACTTTGCTTACGCAAGAATTTATAAACGATATCAAAAGAACGTTCTTCTTCTTCAAAGCATTTGTTACAAACCGTTTGGATGGTGGTTTTTAAAAATAACTGATTACATTGTGGACAGTTTGCCAATTGATTCATAACCAAAACCCCTTACGTTATTTTCTTTTCTTAATATCGGTTGATTGTCATGATTTTTAACTACGAATCAACGTAAAAGAGGAAACACTTTTGGCGCCTGCGTCTTTTAAAATTTTTGCTGCATGATAGACTGTCGCCCCAGTTGTATAAATATCATCGATTAATATGATATCCTTTAGAACGATCGGGTTTGACTGCCTTAATTGGAACAAATTCTGTTGATGTAAACGTTCATTTTTTCTTTTCTTAGACTGCTTACTTTGATGTACTTTTATAAGTGGCTCCAATATAGGTCCGCCAATCATGGAAGCAAGCATCATTGACTGATTGAATCCTCTTTCCTTTAATCTCTCTTTACTCAAAGGAATTGGGACAAGGACCGGTTCTTTGATTGAAAAAGAACGTTTAAACGCTGACTGTACATCTTTTTTAAATAGATCAGCTAAAGCCGTATCACCTCGAAATTTAAATCGAGCTAGAATATCTTTCATAAAGTCGTTGTAAGCATAAACAGACCGATTCATTACAAGAATCTCAGCAAAATCCCGTCGTTTATCCCACCTTGAACAATCCTGACACAATTGATCATTTGATTGCGCTCTTCCGCATTTAGGACAAGTAGGACCTTGAATCTTCATCAGGTGGTTCTTACATGCTACACATAAACGATCTTCATTTAATAGTAGGAATGATTTCCATGTAAAAGCAGCCACAAAATGGCTCTCACAAATTGGACAAATCAACGCTTTTCTTTGTTCAACGGCAAATGATTTTCGCACCTTGGATATGTAGTGACCGTTGAAGCAGCTTCTGTCAGAATGACGAGCATCGCCGTATTTTTCTGTTTATCCACCATCTCGGATTTACTGTAGGATATTTTATCGATATCTGTTATATATTGCGGTTTCACTTGATTTAGAGAAATGGCTAATACATCTTCTATACATTTTTCACAATGACAAATCATGTTTAATTGGTTGAGATATTGATAGAGAATTTCTTTAAGTAGTATTTCTTTTGCGTTGAGTAGCATATTTTGTCTCTCCTGCCATTTGTGTTTTGTGAATATAATGTACCATGATTTAGTTGAACCCACACTATTTTTCAGAAAACTCTTTTTCAGCTGTATTATTCATTTTTACGATATGTTTCTTTGCTTGTTTCATACTTCTCGTTAAACCAAAATGAAAAAAGTATACGTCTCCGTTAAAAAAATCTGGATGTCTCCCTGCTCTACCAGAAATTTGGACAAGTGCACTTTCTGAAAAAATAGGAGATTCCGCACCTAATACGCCCACCTGAACATCTTGAATGGTAACGCCTCTTTCTAGAATAGTTGTTGTAACCAATACATCATATCTATGATCTCTGAAATGCTGGACTTTTTGCTTCCTTTCTTGATCATCCGCAGAAACACCCTGTACATTTACATCTTGACCTTGAAGAATATGAGTTACCTTCTTCATAGTAGAAATAGAAGGAACAAAGAGTAACACTCTTTTTTTCTTTGTGATATGTTCATGCAGCCAGTTCATTGTAGATGCTGGAAGCCGATTTCTTTTTAATTTCTTTTTCCAATCTCCAACCCATTGAAATGTTGGGACAGGCAACGGTTTTTGGTGGAAGCGCAGAGGAATTTTGATCGCTTCTAATTGTCTATGAGCAACATCCTTTTGCATTTTTTTAGATGGTGTGGCACTTAAGTAAATTCTAACTCCTGTTTTTTTCATTGATTTTGAAACAGCAAACTGAAGCCGTTCATCCATTGAATAAGGAAAAGCATCGACTTCGTCTACAATGAGGACATCAAAGGCGTTTTTATATCTCATTAGCTGATGGGTTGTAGCGATCATAAGCGGTGCCATTTGAAACCTTTGAGAACTCCCGCCATAAAGTGCAGCTATATTCAGTCCTTGAAATGCCTTTCTCATTCGAGGTTCGAGCTCCAGTACAACATCGGTTCTAGGCGTCGCAATACAAACACTCATTCCGTTATTTAGCGCATATTTTATTCCATGAAAAAGCACCTCCGTTTTCCCCGCACCACAAACAGCCCAAACGAGCAGATCAAATTTGTTTTGGATTGCTTCTACTAGCCTATCGGACGCTCTCTTTTGCCCTTTAGAAAGCTCTCCCTGCCATGTTAATTCAACTCGTCTTGTTTCTTTCTTTTGTGGACCCGTCCATTCGTAGAGAAAGCCACATTCGCTTACTTTTCCCAGCATGATGCAGGATCTACAGTATACACAGTCTTTTTTACATGTTTCACACGGAGAGAGGGCAAAGTAGCGCTTGTTTGATACACCGCACCGGCAGCAGATCAAACCACTCGACACCCTATCGACAGCAGGTGTTCTATGGATGAATCCTTGATTCTCCAGCCACTCCAATTCGGACTGTGTACATTGACATTCAATAGGAAGAAGGTGCCTTGATTGTAGCTTGTGACTGAGTTCCATTGCTTTTTCCAGATTCAATTTCACGCACTACCTTTCAATTCATGTTGACCCATTATGTACAAAGAGAAGGCCTTTCGTCTAATTGTAAAAATAGAAAAACAAATCCCCTTTTCCATGAGAAAAGGGGATTTTGATATCTACCTGATGATCCAGCCAAGTGCTAAAGAGCCTTCGCCTAGATGAGTGCCAATCACGGCACCAAAGTAGCTTTTATAAAATTCAACATGAGGATACTTTTCTAATAAGTGCGCAATTAATTCATCTGCTTCTTCTTCTCTATTACCATGTATCAGAGTTGCCCTCATTGGAACACCACGTGATGCATCTTCATCAAATAATTCAAAAATACGTGAAATGGCTTTTTTGCGTGTACGAATCTTCTCAAAAGGGACAATTAGCTTGTTGTCAAAATGCAAGATAGGCTTTACCTTTAAGAGGCTTCCAATAAAAGCCTGAGCACCATTTAATCTGCCGCCTCGTTGTAAATGAGTTAAATCGTCTACCATAAAATAAGCTCTTTGATTTTCTTTCAGATAATTGAGATGGGAAATCACTTCTTCTGGAGAAGCACCACCTTGGATTTTTTCAGCAGCTTCTAACACATAAAAACCTTGCGCCATACAGCTAGTCTCTGTATCAAACGGATAAATGTCGATTCCGTCAACTAGTTCATTCGCTGAGGCCGCACTATTGTATGTTCCACTAATTCCGCTTGACAGATGTATACTAATCACAGCATCATATGTTTCACTAAGTTTTTCATATAATTCTATAAGTTCACCGAAAGCAGGCTGAGAGGTTGTTGGAAGATCTTTATGTTTCTTGACTTCTTCATAATATGTCTTCCAATCCATTTCTACTTCTTCACGGTATGATTCAGTACCAAAGATGACATTCAGAGGGATCATATGAATATGATGTTTATCACGTAGTTCTTGTGGTATATAAGCAGTACTGTCTGTTACAACGGCTATTTTCATTCTTAAATACCTTCCTTATCCGTTAAGTTGCTTTTTAAAAAAGAATGATCATTGTTTTTCACTAGATTTATAATACTAATCAAAAAAGCTTGCCTAATCAATAGGCAAGCCCGCTATATCCGAAAAAGACTCCTTACCTGCCTATCATTGCTCTCTAACTTGAATGTGAGAGAACTAAAAACAGGCGAAAAAGGAGTACTTGTCCGGAACATTATCTCATTTCTACCCAGCCGTTTTTAATTGCTACAACAACAGCTTGAGTACGGTCATTTACATTCATTTTTTGCAAGATGTTACTCACGTGGTTTTTGACTGTTTTCTCACTAATAAAGAGCGACTCACCAATACCTCTGTTGCTCTTTCCGTCAGCTAACATTTGAAGAACTTCACATTCACGTCTTGTTAAGATATGAAGTGGTCTGCGAATTTCAGGATATACCTCGTGCTGTGGATGTGCTGAAACGCCGCTTGTTGCTAAGCGTCGGAATTCATTTACTAAGTTATGAGTGACTTTCGGATGTAAATAAGAGCCTCCGTCAGCTACTACTTTTACTGCTTCAATGAGGGTATCTGCATCCATTTCTTTTAACAAGTAGCCTCTTGCTCCTGTTTTTAATGCATGTGTCACATAGTTTTCATCGTCATGAATAGATAGGATAATGACTTTTGATTCGGGATAAAGCTCTACTAGCTGTTTTGTAGCCTCCACACCATTTACATTCGGCATATTAATGTCCATAATGACAACATCCGGATGATAGTGTTCTACGATACGTGCAGCTTCGTCACCGTCGTCTCCTTCTGCAACTACTTCAAAAGTAGGTTCAAAATCTAAAATCCGTTTGACACCTTCACGGAATAATTGGTGGTCATCGATAATTACAATATTTACTTTAGTCACAAGCTACGCCTCCCCATGTTTATTGTTCTACACCTGAACTTTATGGTCAATATGTCTTTTGTCTCTATTTTACAATTTTATTTTGTAATGTTAACGGTACTCTAATCATGATGAATGTCCCTAGACCTATTTTTGAGTCTATGGTCATTTTACCTTCTAGTAAGTCTACGCGCTCTTTCATACCAAGTAACCCAAAGGATTTGTTTTTATTTGTTTTCACATCTTTCATATCAAAGCCTTTTCCATCGTCTTTGATAATTAACGTGACAAAGTCTTTCGTCACTTCAACCTTCACAGAGATTTCTTCAGCTTCAGAATGCTTTAAAGAATTTGTGACAGCTTCTTGAGCTAGTCTAAACAGTGCCACTTCGAACTGAGAAGCAATTCTTTCATTTTCTGTATCCCCTAGGCATTGGAACGTAATTTTGGTTTTTCCATCATATTCTTCAATTGTGTTTAAGTATTTTCGCAGTGTCGGAATGAGACCCAAATCATCTAAAGCCATCGGTCTTAAATCATAAATGATTCTTCTCACTTCGTACAGTGCATTTCGCACATTCTGTCTTAGACTTCTAATTTCTTTAAAGCCTTCTTCTGTTCCACGGTCTCTAAAAATTCGTTCAATTAGTTCTGAACGCATCATCACGTTTGCCAGCATCTGAGCAGGTCCATCATGGATTTCTCGTGATACCCTTTTGCGCTCTTCTTCCTGGGCTTCAATAATTCTTAGTCCAAAATCTTGTTTTGCCTGAGCATCTTCAAGTAAAACACCGACCTGACGTAAATCTTGGTTCAAGTAGTTGAGAACGACCGTGATCTGGCTCACAAGCGTTTCTGAACGTTCAATGACATCTTGTAAGCTTAACAATCGTCTTTCGAGATCATCTCTTCTTTCCCTCAGCTGTTTTTCGCGCTGCTGGATCATGGTCAATTCTACTTGCAGGTTATGTGCTTTTTCATAGGCTTCTCGTATTTCTTCTTCGCTGAATTTGTTGAAGTTTCTGCTGACCTCAGATAATCGATTTCTAGCATGTCTCGTATGTACTTCTAGTTTATCCCCAAAATCAATTACTTCGTTGACTTGCTGTTTAATTTGCTTGAGCTCTTCTACTAGGCTTTCATATTGTTGACGGGACTGTTCGCCGATTCTAAATACTTCGTCCTTACTGCCATCAACTGTACTTAGCATTTTCATGATGATTGAATCCAATAACTTCGGATCCATTTTAGGTGTTGTCATGGCTTTTCCCTCCCGTAACAGTGATGTCATCTTTTTTTATTATAAATGTCATTGATCTGCATTTTATGTCGAATTATAATGAAAGAATGCGTATAAATCATGAAATTTTTATGACGACCCTTTTTCCGCTCCTATCATCATAACAAAATACGCTGTAAAATTCTAAAACCAATGCAAATTTTCTCTAGCCTTACAATTTGCTTGTCAGGAGGGTATGTCTTTTGCTGAACCGCTATCTCACAGTAAAAAGCCGTGGCGAGCATGAGATCGTCATTGAAAAATCACGTTTTATTTGTCATATACAACGTGCTGTCTCAGAAGAAGAAGCACAAGCCTTTATACAATCCATAAAAAAACAACATTGGAACGCCACTCATAATTGTTCCGCCTATTTGATCGGTGAACATGATCTGATTCAAAAAGCAAATGATGATGGTGAACCAAGCGGTACGGCAGGGGTACCCATGCTTGAAGTGCTAAAAAAACGCAAGCTGAAAGATACAGTTGTTGTCGTCACTCGTTATTTCGGCGGTATTAAGCTAGGTGCCGGTGGATTAATTCGTGCGTACGGAAAATCTGTGTCTGAAGCTATTAATCATGTTGGTATGGTAGAACGCTGTTTAATGCGTACGATGCACACAACAATAGATTATACATGGCTTGGAAAGGTAGAGAATGAGCTTAGAGCCTCATCTTTTCAGCTAAAAGACATCCATTATGCAGAAGATGTGATTTTTGAAACGTATGTAGAAGAAACACAAACAGAGCAGTTCATTGAATGGATGACTGAGTTAACTAATGGAAAGAGTGTTACTAAAGAAGGCGAATTGATTTATTTAGAAAAGGACGTTGGTCCGATAAAGGAGACAGATGAATGGCACAACGAGTAAAAGTGCGTGTACGAAAGAAAAAGAGTAAGAAGAAAAAGATTTTCAAACGGATTCTGGTCTTATTTTTGCTTCTCTTCATCTGCATGGGCGGATTTGCAGTTTATAAGATTGTGAATACACTCCAGGCTGCTGACAAAACTTATGATGAATTAGAGCGTGGGGAGAAATCGAAACTCCGTGATGCTGTCATTGATATAAAGAAAAAACCTTTCTCTGTCCTATTTGTTGGTATAGAGGATTACGCCACAAATGGTGATCACGGCCGTTCAGATTCACTCATCGTCGCAACGATTAATCCTCAGGATAAAACGATGAAAATGGTCAGTATCCCCCGTGACACACGAGTACAGCTTGCTAGTGACACAACGGGAAATAAAGTAAAGATCAATGCGGCATTTGCTAAAGGCGGTAAAGACGAAACGATTGAAACTGTCGAACAATTCTTGCATATCCCAATTGACAAATATGCAACAGTGGACTTTGACGGTTTTAAGGATGTCATTGATGAAGTTGGGGGAATCGATATAGACGTTCCATTTGACTTCAATGAAAAAAGTGACGTCAAAAAATCGAAAAAGATTTACTTTAAAAAAGGGAATATGCATTTAAACGGGGAAGAGGCACTTGCTTACGCGCGAATGAGAAAACAAGATCCACGTGGTGATTTCGGGCGTAACGATCGTCAGAAACAAATCTTACGTGCCATGATTGATCAAATGGCGAAACCTCATAACATTGCAAACGTGGATAATATTGCAAAAGAAGTAAGTGATCATATAACAACCAACTTCCGCATCACAGAAGGACTTGCTCTACAGCAAATTTACAGTGGTTTTAAAGGAGACGATACTGAAACACTATCTATTAAAGGATCAGACCTTTATTTAGGACCAAATCGAACGTACTTCTTTGAGCCAGATCAAACCAACTTGGCTGAGGTGCAAAATGAGTTAAGGACACATTTAAAGCTTCCTGCTGAGTCATCGTCCTCAACTGAAACAAATACACAAACCGATTCATCTTCTGGTACAACAGGGTCAGCCGATACACAGGCCCCTTCGACCAGCACATCAGGACAATAATAGGAAAACAGCCCGTTCCTTGGAAGCGGGCTGTTTTTTTATTGTCTTTTGACCATTCGTTTGTAGAATTTCGTAAATGGTTTAAACTCTTCGTTCACCAAACCAGTGACTTCAGCGATAACTTGCATAAACATGACCAGTAAAAAGATGATGATCAATGACAGCCAAATGGTGGCACTTGTCAGCAAAATAGCGCTTAAGCTGAAGACTAAGCCAATCATGTAAATCACAATCACTGCCATTCGATGTGATAAGCCAAAGGCCATCAGTCGATGATGGATGTGTGATTTGTCAGGTGATGAGATAGGCTGTTTATTCAATATTCGTCTTATGATCGCAAAGGTCGTATCAAAAATAGGCACACCTAAAATAATTACAGGGACAACAACACTAAACAAAGTAACACTTTTGTACAATCCTAAAAGTGACAGGACCGAGATCATATAGCCTAAAAATAACGAACCTGTATCACCCATAAATATTTTTGCTGGATGGAAGTTATAAAAAAGAAAACCGATGGTACTGCCAATGACGACAAGAGATAACGAAAGAATCAGGATCTTGTCCGCAGAAAATGCCATGACGGCAATCGTGGTTAAACCGATAACCGAAATTCCGGCAGCCAGTCCATCTAATCCGTCAATTAAATTGATCGCATTTGTAATCCCAACAATCCATAGTACAGTCAGGGGATACGCCATCCATCCTAACTCCAGTCGATCTGTTAAGAAAGGAACAGAGAAAAAGTCCATTTTTAAGCCCGTGCTCACGATTAAGCAAGCAACGAGAACTTGTACAAGAAATTTAAATTTTGCACTTAAATTATATTTATCATCAAATATACCTAAAATGACGATGAGTACAGCGCCAACTGATATAGCTGTAATTTTATTATGTAGAAACAGCCCGCCTGCTAGTGCTCCAGCCGCTACCCCAATAAAAATCGCCAAACCGCCCATTCGAGGCATTACTCTATCATGAACTTTTCGTTTATTCGGCTGGTCCACTGCACCAATCTTAATTGCAAACTTTTTGACGATTGGTGTCACAATTAAAACTGTAGCCAGAGAGACAAAAAACGCTAATAAGGCGCGTTCGTAATCCATAGGTCAGTCTCCTTCTAAATTGAAATCTGTATTTTGTATATTGGCCGCTCTTTCCATTATACAATTGAATATAGGATGATCACAAGCTCCCCCTAAGAAGAAGAAACAAATAAAAACGCACAATCCTGAATGAATTATGCGTTTTCTTTAATATTCGTTAATTCCACCATGTTTGTGAACAGTGCGTGCCAATCTTTTTTCTTTGCCCGGCTTTGTCTTAGATGTCTGCATGTCATGTCATCTTTTTTACTGATCACTTTCTGGCAGGCTTCTACGAAGAGTGCTGGATCTTCGCCCTCTACATATTCATACACATCATTCTCTTTTAGTCTTTCCGTTGATGGAAGATTTAAACCAACAACAGGGATTCCGGCAGCTAAAAATTCATACAGCTTGAGCGGAAAAACCGCTTGATTGTAAGGAGACTGTTTGTATGGCATCATCCCTACATCAATTAATTTCATATAAGCAGGCACTTCTTCTGGTGCGACTGCTCCAGTCCATAGGACATTGGGCAGTTTGAGTGCATGCTGAAAAGATGGATCTCCATTCGTTCCATCCGGACCGACAAATAAAAATGTCCAATCTGGCTGCATGCGAGCAGCTTGAGCGATCATGTCAAAATCGAGTTTCGGCTTGATCCCACCTATAAAGCCAAGAACCGTTCCCTCTCTTCCCTCTAGCACGTCTTCCCTGCTAGGAAGGTTGCTTTTTGCAAACACATCATACTCGACGCCATTTTCCACTGTAAAGACATCTTTCGGTTCACCCATGAGCCTTTTTTTGATTTGATCATGTAAGTATTGTGAAGAGCATGTAATGCTGTGTGCATATTTAATAATGCGGTTTTCAGCTTTTACAATGACTCGCTGTCTCATATAAGAGAGAATGTTGTTTTTTCCGCTGATGGGCTCTCCCCACAGGTCACTGCAATCATACACAATATGTTTCCATTCAAATAAAGAAGATAAGAGCGGAAATCCCGGAAACGTATACCATAAACAGACGGCTATGCCCTGCTTTTCTTCTTGACGCAAATGCTCAAGAAGAGGAGATAATTTATGAAAATAAAACATATCTTGATAACGGCCAAAGCGAAAAAACTTGCTCTTGAGCACATCAGGAATGGTCATTTGCTTCATTCGATCCGTTATAGGCTGAAAGGGAGCTGAATGACGAGTGGCAGATGGGCATACCCAGATGACCTCTTTCGTTTCTGGATCAGATGCAAGAAATTCCGCCAGTCGATGCCGTCTGTACCTTAGGCCATCGTGTCCCCATTCTCCCGTTGCGACAATCACATGTATGATCGACTCTGCTTTCACCTTCATCACCTTTTTTCCCTTCTGTTTATAAGCGCTTTTTGACAGCATTTGTGGCATAGTGCATAAAACACCAAGATGCTTTCACAAAATGAAGCTGCTCAATTTCTCTGTAGACAAACCATGTTTTTTTCGCTGCTTTCCACTTGTTACTAGAAATCGAGTTTCCCACGATGCGATATTCACTGAGCGGCTCACTCATTCCATAGGCAGTAAATCCTTTTTTTAAAATAGAGAGCCATGTGGCTAAGTCCTGCCTTGTTCGAATGTTTGGCATTTCCACGTGTCCTACTTGTTGAAGATCGAGCATCACCGTCAAACAGCCGATAATCGTATTTTTTAAAGCTTCATTGTAGTTCAACTGAGCCGGCGCTGTGACGGTTTTTTGTAACGGCTCTCCATTTTCTGAAATGATGTCATATGCCGTGAAAGTAAAGGCATGATCATTTTCTAACATAAACTTGACCTGCTTTTCGAGCTTTGTCTGTTTCCACATATCATCGCTATCTAAAAAAGCGATAAAGCGGCCTTTCGCCTGTTTGATGGCGGTGTTTCTAGCAATAGCGGCTCCCCCGTTTTCCTCTAAATAAATGACGTTGATTCTGTCGTCCGTCTGACTTAATTCCCCTAACAACTTCCTTGTGCCATCTATTGAGCAATCATCTGCAATGATCATCTCCCAGTTGGAATAGGTTTGGGCAAGGACGGAATGAACTGTATCCGTTAAATAACGTTCCGCATTATACGCCGGTGTAATAATTGATACTAACGGTTGATTGTTCACCTAAGACTCATCTCCAGTTCATCATTAAGATTCTTTGAACACTTCAGGTAACACCACAAACATAAGCGAGATGCTAAGGCCAATGACAAGTCCAAGCAGTGCTCGTTTTTTCGCTGACATGCCTTTGCCTGCTTCATCAAGCACTTGGGCAGGATCGACAATCTTTGCCTGCTTCATCCCGAGCTTTGTCGATTCCAATTCATATAAAAATCGTTCTTTATCGACCTTGGAGTCATTGCTGACAGATTCATCTTCAAGAGCGGATAGTCTCCTTTCAATGACTTGCTGTCTTTTCGTAAATAAGGCTTTGTCCTGCTTTAAAAATGTATCTGACACTTGTTTCACTACCGCCAAAGCTCGAGCTTGATCAGCATCTGTAAACGACAACTGCAATTGTGTATCGGACTGGTTCGTGAGAATCAAACGATTTTTCACATCCTGCCTTTCTTCTTCCTTTACATCACGGAGTGCTTGATTCAGAAATGCATCACTTTTTAATAGAGATGTCACTTCTTCCATATTGTTATACACACCGTCGTCATATTTCCCAAGCGTCAAGGTCACAGCAGCTGTGTAACTAGACTGTTCTACTGTCCCCTTGGCAAAAAAGAAACCAAAAGCAGCCAATACAACGGGCAGCAGCACAAGCCAGACGATATATTTTTTCATTCGCTTCCCTATTCTTAACATAAAACCAGACATGCTCATTCTCCCAACATTGACGTATTTAATTTTTCACTAGTGTAGCCACACAAACTCAGCATCACACGTTTGCCCACGGCTTGAAGCGCTGTTTATTTCTCATGATATTGACCGCTGCGATCACTAGACCTAGAAACACCCAGTGGAAATATAAATTCGAGACCGAACTCGGACTGATACTTGAGACGAGAAAGCTCAGCATGGCAGCAAATAGACCTTCAATGATCATCTTGGCTGATCTCGTGTCAGCCAATTGGTATTGTTTGTACAGTGAGAACATGAGATAGGCATACACTGAGATATAACCTAGCATGACGGCAAACCCAAAATTCGTCATCACCTCTAGCAGCCAATTGTGAACTTCCACGACCTGATCTGTATCAAAGATAGAAAAGTGAGCTAAGTAATAAGACACATTGCCCGCTCCGACTCCGAAACCGTATGAATTCGTAAAGAAATACCAAGCGTTTTTGATTAAATTTGCCCGGGCAATGTTGGACGGAAGTGGTTCGCTAAAAGAATGAGCGACCTGAGAAGCGAGAAACAAGTCATAAAAGACAGAATAGATTTTGGCTGAAAAAATGGCGATACAGATGATAACAAGCCCGCCTGCTGCCATGATGGACCACTTTTTTAAAAAGCGAGGCATCAACAGCCATACATAGATTGCCGCTCCGGCTAATATGCCAAGCAAGCTGGCGCGCGATTCTGTTAACAAAATGAGATACAGCGCTAAGATGGCTCCTAGTAATCCGAACGCTTTGATATAACCATTTTTCATTTGGCGCATGCACGCCACATATAAGAAAAAGCTAATAGATAAAAAAGTCGCAAAATCATTTTGGTTAAAGAAGACAGCTGTAGGATAGTGCTGTTTGTATGCTGGTCCAAGATACAATGAGGTATTCGGTAAATGGTTCAAGGTCAAGTGATTATAGAACCCGATTCCCATCACAAATACGGTCATGACTAGCCAAATACTATAAAAAGTCACGATCTGATCCATTCGCTGAATGTACATGACCACAAGAAAGACAAAACCCATTCCCATCGCAAGAAGAGACATATATTTCAGGCCATCTGTGACCGAATGAGCCCAAAGCAGTGAGATGAGTCCGTAAAGAAACCATGCAGCGAAAAAACCAAGAATGCCTTTAACGCGAATTTGCTGCCACTGAGATATGTACGTTCCTTTGTCCCTCATCCGCCATATGAATAAAGCAAAGACAGCCAAGAGCATGATGCGGTAGAGAAAGAGACTAAAGAATCCGGCACTGATAGAGAAAAAAGCGTTATTGAGAAATGTTAATGCAATCAAAAGGTAAATGGCTGACATGAATATGTGCTCACCATTCATGTAGAGCTTCATACATATAGCAGCCGCTATGAGCACCACAATCAAAACCGGAATGACCACCATCTTCTTTAACCCGATAGGCTGCGTGGATGCCATTTGTACAAGCCAAATACCTGCTGCTAATAAAATACATCCGATTATGATTTGCCATGCTGTTTGTTTCACACTCATACCCTTGTTCCTCCTAAGCAACCCATCCGATTTGAGGGATTAAGCCTTTACTTCCTGTTCATAGTAGGAAATGGTACGAGCCAAACCTTCTTGTAAACTCACAACAGGCTCCCATGCTAAGACTTGTTTCGTTTCCTCATTTTCCAATGTACTATGCACAATATCTCCTGCACGCTGAGGCTTATAAATCGGTTCAAGATCTGATCTCGTGACTCGCTTCATCGTTTGAAACAGCTCATTCACCGTGATGGAATAACCACTTGAGATATTTAAACAAACGTTTGATTGAGCTGTTAAAGCTGCAACATTCGCTGCGGCTAGATCGCCTACATAGATGAAATCTCTTGTTTGTTCCCCGTTTCCGAAGATGAAAGGCGCCTCATTTTTCGCAAACTTATCAGAGAAAATAGAGACAACACCGCCTTCACCAAGTGCATCTTGGCGCGGACCATATACATTGCTGTACCGCATAATACAATAGTCCACATCATAGAGTGATTTTGCCATCTGTAAGTATCGTTCAACTGTCAGTTTCGACAAGCCATAAGGTGAACCAGGCTGCAGTGGATGAGCTGTGTCGACCGGCAGATAGACTGGGTCTCCATAGACTGCTGCCGATGAGGCAAACACCACTTTCTCAACCCCGGCTTCAGCCGCTGCTTTGATCACATGCAGCGAACCTTTAATATTGACCTCTTCGTCATAGACGAAATGTTGAACCGAAACGGCTACACTCACTTGCGCTGCAAGATGAATGATATAATCTGGTGCAATGTGTTTGATCAAATCGACCGTTTCTGATTTTGTGACATCTGCTTCAATGCATTGTACGGAAAGATGAGCGATATTTTCCTTCGATCCAGTTGAAAAGTTGTCAAGAACGATGGGCTCATAACCTTTCTCTAATAAAGCCTCTACCGTATGAGATCCTATAAATCCACTTCCCCCAGTTACCAATACTTTCTTCATCCAAGTTCCCCCTATTATTGTGCCTTCGATACCAATTCTGTTTCCCATACGCCTGGGCGGCCGATGGACTGGTAAATAAATCCTCTCTCTTTCATTTCTGCTGGATCAAACAAATTCCTTCCATCAATTAAAATGGGAGAACGAAGCAGCTGCTTGATCTGATCCTTATCCATCTTCTGTACGTCATCCCATTCCGTTAAGATGAGACAAGCATCTGTATCTTTCACTGTTTCATAGAGATCATTGCTGAAGACTGCCTGCGGGCCAAGCTCTCTTTCTGCTTCTACATAAGCAATTGGATCATAGGCTTTGACAAAAGCTCCGAGCTCTCTCAGCATTGGGATAATATCTAGTGCTGGGGCTGAACGCATATCGTTTGTATTTGGTTTAAATGCGAGCCCTAAAACGGAAATCGTTTTTCCTTTAATATCACCGAACACACTCATCAGTTTGCTGACAAGATGGGCTCTTTGGTGGTTGTTTGTTTCAATGACAGATTCGATCAGCTTGAACCGGTAGCCAGCTGTTTCGGCAATTTTGAGAAGAGCCATCGTATCTTTTGGGAAACAGGAACCACCAAATCCAATGCCTGCTTTTAAAAATTTATGCCCGATCCGGCTGTCTAACCCAACGCCTTCGCTGACTTTTTCCACATCAGCACCAACTCTCTCGCAAATGTTCGCAATGTCATTGATGAATGAGATTTTTGTGGCGAGCATGGCATTTGCCGCATACTTAATCATTTCTGCACTTTCTAGATTGGTCTCAACCACTTCTGTTTGAAACGGATCATGCAATTTTTTAATGATCGTGGATGCATGTGCGCTTGTAGAGCCAATGACCGCTCTCTCCATATTCATCGTATCTTGAATAGCTGAACCTTCCCGTAGAAACTCTGGATTGGACACGACGTCAAATGGATATTTACTGCGTGAAGCCTTTTGAACAATGGCTTGAACAAGACGTCCTGTTCCAACTGGCACTGTGCTCTTATTCACGATGATTTTGTAGCCATTCAGGTGTTCCCCAACCGTTTGAGCCACAGCTTTCACGAATGTTAAATCCGCTTCCCCCTGAGATGTCATTGGTGTTCCTACAGCAATATAAATAATCTCTGATTCTCGAATTGCAGCGGGAATATTGGTTGTAAAACACAATCTTCCCTCTTCTGTATTCTTCTCAATCAATTCCTTTAAGCCCGGTTCATAAATTGGAACGAGACCGCTTTTTAAGCTGTTGATTTTTGATTCGTCGATGTCACAACAAATGACGCGATTTCCGATATCAGCAAAACAAGTACCCGATACTAACCCGACATATCCTGTTCCAATCACAGCAATTTTCTTCAACATGTTTCATCCTCTCAGTAAAAGCATATTGGTCGTTCCAAACTGTTTATCTATCAGTCTTTGCACATTTCATCCTGTTTAAACGGTGGATGTTGATTGATTCAGCACCTTTTCATATTGCTGAATCAGGAGCTTAGCATTATGTGATGATGAATAATCTGTATGGACGATGTGGTGAAGATCGTTCTTCACTTGCTCGTTCCATCTGTTTTCATAAAGATAAGCGTGAATCGCTTCTTTTAACTGACTCGTTGAACGCGGTTCAATGAGCAGATGTTGATAGGTAGAAAATAGTGATGGGAGACCACCAACCCGTGTTGCGATGACAGGCATTTTTAAAGCGAGCGCCTCAAGAACGACAGTCGGCATTCCTTCACTGTAGGAAGGAAGGGCAAACAGGTCAGCTGCCATTAAATAATGTTTGACTTGTTCATTCGGCACCTGCCCCGGGAGTATAATGGATTCTCCCGCCCGTTCGGTCAGCTCCTTTGCGAGGGGGCCTTTTCCGACAAAGACGACTTTTACACCCTCCATCCCGCTGACAGCTTCCGCTAATTCAAGCAAACCTTTCTCTTTGACTAAACGGCCGACATAAACGACGAGCTTGTCGTGAAGCGGTAAACCAATCTGCTTTCTGATGGCTGTTTGATCCCCCAGTGTTCTAGCAAATGACTTGAGCGGAATTCCAAGCGGGAGGCATTGTGCATCCACCTCTGTCATGTCATGTGTTTTCTTTGCCAGCTCTTCACTCACTGTGAGAACAGCAGACGCCTGTTTTACTGCTGCTTTAAAGGCTGCAAGCGCCCCTTGACTATAGGTTGGATAGACGTTCACATCACTGCCGTGTAAGGTCAGAAGATAAGGGATGTTTGCTTCCTTTTTGATCACAGCTGCTGCGCCGCCAGACGGCATGGCAAAGTGCGCATGGATGAAATCCGGTGACAGTTCATAACGCTCCATTGTGCGCAGGACAGAAGCTGCGATTCGTTTACTCGGCTGAGCCCATTTTAGCTGTCCAGGCAGCGCTGTATAAGGCGGTCTGTAAACCGGCACGCCGCACCTCACTTCCTGCTGGGGAAGATCTTTTCTCTGACGATAGGAAGTTTTAAGCATCCGTAAGATGGGCGGATTGACAGGAGTAGGACAAATCACGCTCACTTCTACGCCCTGTTTGACCAGCTCCTGCACTTGCGTTTCATGGAAGACGCCTTCACTTGGATGTTTTTCACTAGGATATACACTTGTCAGCCATAGCACCTTCATGACGAACGACCTCTTCTCCATAATTTTCCTGCCATTTGCGGATACATTTTGACAAGTAGCAAGCTATATAAAGCCGCACTTAAAACAATCGTCAGTAGTAATTGAAGCAGTATATCCGCTGATGTCAGCTTCATCCCTTGATGAATAGTCACTGCGCAGGCGGCCATTAACAACGTCATGACAGCAGGCTTTACGAGTGATTTTACATACACCTTCATATCTAGCTGAATGACATAAGCCATCAGCCACCTGCCGACAATGAAATTCAGCAGACTGACCCCTGAGTAGACCCAAGCTACAGTCAATAGACTGCCAGTATGGACTCCTGCATATAAGGCGCATCCATATACGATGAGCATGCCTGTATCCCAATAAAATGCTAAGTCAGCTCTCCCTTTTGCAAGAAGGATGGAACCATTTGGATTCATCAGCACACGGAGTAGACCGACAATGCACAAAATATTCAAAACCGGGACCGCCACTAGCCATTTCTCTCCAAACACCACTTCTATAAAGCTATCTGATACGGCAGCAAGACCGATGAGTAGTGGAAAACTAATGAGTGCAAGCATATTCGTCATGCTGAGGAAGCCCTCACGCAGCCTAGAGTGATCACGCTGACTTTTTGCGAAAACTGGGAAAGCCACTCTCGTCACAATCGGGTTAATTTTCAGCACCGGGATTGTGACGATTTGATAAGCCAGGCTGTAAATCCCTAATGCCTCTGCTCCAAGAAACCGTCCTATTAAAATCATGTCGATGTTTGAGCCTGCCCGATTGACGAGTCTTGACGCAAGCTGGAAAGCCCCGAAGGAGAAAAACTCTTTCACTTCCCCTAATGCGAAAACGGGTGCTGGGCGCCACTTCTTCCAATAAGCCGCTGCATACATGAGACCTTTTCCTGATTGAAGCAGCACTTGAGAGATCACATAGGCCACAATTGGATTGATAAAAAAGGCTAGGATAAGTAGAACAATCAGCGAAATGATCGTCGCTATCGTCTCAATCGTACTTAAGGTTTTAAAGGCTAAATCTTTCTGCATCATGTATTGGTATTGCTGACCAATTGGTGCAATGAGAAACATGATTGATAATAACTTGAGCAAGCCTTCCAGCTCAGGTCTGGCATAAAAGGCGGCAATCAAGGGACTTGCGAGGATCAATACACAAAACAAGAGAATTCCCGTCAGCAAGTTGATCCAATATAATGTAGATAATTGACGTTCCGTCGTTTGTTCCTTTTGAATGATCGCAGCACCGATGCCTAGATCAAGTAAAATCTGTGTAAATATTGTGACAGTTGTGATCATGCCAACGAGTCCAAATTCTTTCAGTGACATTACGTTTCCTAAAAAGGCGAACTGTGCAATTTGGATGATGGTAATGATCAATGCGGACAAGCTTGTCCATTTTGCTCCGCCCAGCAGGCGATTTTTCATACTTGCCATTTCTCTTCCCTACTTTACTTATCTGGCTCCGTCACCAGTCACGATGACTTTTAACGTTTTTACCATAATCTTCGTGTCGAGAGAAAATGTCAAGTTTTGAATATACTGTAAGTCATGTGATAATTTTTCACTTGGACTCATTTCATATCCCCCATTTACTTGAGCAAGACCTGTCAGCCCCGGCTTCACTGTCAGTCTTTTTGTAAAGCCTGGAATCGTCCGATTAAATTCGGCAGTAAACATTGGTCTTTCAGGACGTGGACCTACAATACTCATTTCTCCTTTTAACACGTTGATAAATTGCGGCAGTTCATCAATTCTTGTTTTTCTGATGAATGCCCCCACTTTGGTGATACGAGGGTCATTTTTTTGCGCCCATTTCGCTCCTCCGCTTTCTGCGTTGGTTCTCATCGATCTGAGCTTCCATAATTTAAAGTAGACACCGTCTTTTCCGACCCTTTCCTGCATATAAAAGGCTGGCCCTGGTGTTTCTAGCTTAATTAAAAGGGCAAACAGTAAAATGATTGGCGTACTCAACATCAATCCGATGAACGAGAACACGACATCTATGAAACGTTTTGCAAATAAATATCGAACCATATGTTCTGTTAAAGCAAAAGAGTGGTTTCGTCTCACTTCATATTCTCTGTAAAGGTTCATCGCTTTCTCTGCGCTCACTGACCTGCACCTCACCATTCAAAGTAGTTGTTGTGTAAAGAGATGTTCTATGAAAGTCAGTTTAGCAGAGCAACATTAAGCAAATGTAAATGGGCTGTTAAGTCTTGTAAAAGTGTGTTAAGAATGTGCCCTTATATCAAGTTATGCCCTTTTAAACGTAAAAAAGACCCGCATTTCTGCGGGTCTACGTGTCTTTTTTTTATTTTGCCTTTACGGATTCGATCGTCTTCAGTCTAAGCGTTCCGTTTGCATCTTTTGTATAAGTTACTTTCACTTTTGACTCTTCTTTTAGGCTGTTCACTTGTTTAGAAAATGTATTTCCGAATTGAATGGCTACTTCTTTTCCATCAATGTTGACAGCAATTGTATGTCCATCAGCCAAACCGACATATGTGCCTTCTTTGGTGACTTCATTTTTCTTCGTTGTAGATTCTTTTTTTGTTTTAGATTCAGCTTTTGACTGATCGTTTGTCGTTTCTTCTTTTGTGATTTCCTTACTTGAGCTTTCTTTTGCATCTTCATCAGATTGACCTGCTTGGTCTTCTGTTTGAGCAGCTGTTTCTTTGCTTTCATCATCTGCTTTTTCACTTGCAGACTTGTCTTCCGTCTTTTCATCTGTTGCATTTTCTTTCTTTTGATCTGCTGCTTCAGTTGTTTCTTTTTTGCTGTTATCCGTATTGTTATCGTTTGACTGATTTGATGTGCCGCATGCTGTGAGCATTACACCTAGAAGTAAAACTAAAAACGGCATTGTGATTAATTTTTTCAAGATCGTCACCTCTTCATGATTTGTCGATTTGCTGTCATTGGAAGGCAAATACGTGAAAAATCCACCCTCTATGTTTCGATTATAACAAAAATAACCTGAAATGAAATGTATTTTTAACTTGACATATCATTCATTCGATCTATTTTATTCAAAATATTGAGATACACCTGCTGCGATTCCTGAAGCCAGCCGCTCCTTGGCAGTCGTTGATTTTAATATACTGGCATCAATCGGGCTGGTTACAAACCCCGTTTCAAGCAAGATGCTGGGCATTTTTGAATACTTGATCACGTAGAATCCTGCTGTCTTCACACCGCGATCTCTTGTGCCAAGGGCTTTCACCATCTGGGGCTGTACCTTTTGTGCCAGCTTTAAACTATTGGCCGAAGCATACGTCGCATCATAATACGTTTCTGTTCCATTTGCACCGCTATTATCATTTGCATTGGCATGGATGCTGATGAACACATCCGCACCAGCCTGTGATCCTTTGCTTACACGTGTTTGCAAGGAATCAAATGTATCAGATGTTCTAGACATGACCGTCAGCGCACCCGCTTGTTTGAGCCTTGCTTGCAGTTTTAACGCGACATCCAGATTAACATTTTTTTCAAAAAGCCCATTTCCTACCGCTCCAGCATCCTGTGCACCATGACCTGGATCAATAAAGATGGTTTCACCTAACACATGATTTTTCAGCTGTGTGATCACACTGGTTCGTATGGTTGATGTTCCGCCCAACACTGTAAATGTTGAAATCTTTTTAGTCCCAATGACACGACGAATCGCATCTGGCACTGATTGAGCGTCTGTAAGAAGAAGGGTTTGCCCTTGCTTGGCTGCCGTACTTGCCGCAGCTGCCGCATCGGCATATGCATAGCCGTTACTCATATACGTTTGGGTTGTCTTCATCGGGTATGTTTTCGCAATTCGGGCTGCCACTTCATACCGATTGGCTCCGCTGATTCTCGCGGGTGATGGCAGCTTTTGATAGGCTGCTTGATTGACACTTGTTTCCCCGCCAATCACAATCGTCCGTTTCACCGCTTTGCTTTTTAATAGATTGGCTGTTTCCTGCCGCAGCCCTTTTGCATCGGTTAATAAAATAGGAAGGCCCTGTTTTGCAGCATATGGAGCAATCGCCACAGCATCTGCATAAGCAGAACCATTCACAATCACAGCTGTATCAACACTCTTCATTTGCTTAGCAACGTTTGCCGCCAATTCATATCGATTCTTTCCTTGTATTCGCGATACGGATAGATTCATTGCTTTTAGCTGCGCTACGACTTTTTGAGAAATGCTTGCGGTTCCACCAAGAATGATAACACGCTTCGTTTTCAACTGCTGAAGACCTGACTTAGTTGCACCTGAAAGACTGCTAGTATTCGTTAACAGCACTGGGGCTCCTTGCTGAAAGGCATACGGCACAGCACTTAGCGCATCAGCATAAGCTTCACCGCCTACTAAAACAACTGTAGGTGCTGTCGACCAGCCACGTTTTGCAGCGTTAACTGCCACCTCATATCGATTACTTCCCACAATCTTTGATACATTGTGCTGCGCAAATGCTGATGGTGCATATAAACATAGTGAAACCACAATTAAAACAAAACATTTGATATAAGAACGCATGAAGTCAACCTCCTTGGTTTTGAACCCTTCATCATGGAACCCTGGAAACACTTCATGTACTTTTGAAAAAAGGCTGCCGAGAGTCGTTTCTCGAGCAGCCTAAGAGGTGTATCTTCGGCACCCCTCATTTGTATGTTTTCTTATCTAAAATAGCCTGAAACACCGCTTGAAATACCTGACGCCAATCGATCTTTATAAGTAGCGGATTTCAAAATATTTGAATCAACTGGACTGGAAACAAAACCAGTTTCTAAGAGAACGCTTGGCATCTTAGAATATTTAATGACGTAGAAGGCAGCTGTCTTCACACCACGGTCTCTTGTGCCTAATGCACTGACCATTTTAGGCTGAATATTTTGCGCGAGCTTCAAGCTGTTTGTTGCCGCATATGTTTTGTCATAATACGTTTCAGTTCCATTTGCACTGCTGTTATCATTTGAGTTCGCATGGACACTGATGAAGATATCTGCATTTGCTGACGCACCTTTGCTCACCCGTGTTTGAAGACTATCGAATGTGTCTGATGTTCTTGACATGGTAGTGAGTGCACCAGCACTTTTCAGTTTAGTGTTCACTCTCTTCGCTACGTCTAAGTTTAAATTTTTCTCATAAAGACCATATCCTACAGCACCAGAATCTTGAGCACCGTGGCCAGGGTCAAGGAATACTTTTTTACCTACAACCGGGTTCTTTAATTGAGATGCTACAGTATTCGTCACTGTCGTTGAATTTCCGACTACTGTGAATTTCGTTATGTTTTTACTGCCGATAATTGACCGAGTATGGACAGGCAAAGTTTTCTCATTTGTTAATAAAAGAGCTTTCTTTTCTTTCGCTGCAATGCCAGCAGCTGCTGGTGCAGAGGCATAACCAAATCCTCTCGCAACATACGTATTGCTCGTACTTAGTTTATACTTAGTCACAATCTTTGCTGCAATATCATAGCGGTTAGCACCCTTTATTCTCGTTGGCGACTTTAGCTTGTTGTATGCTGCTTTGGTAACATACGATTCGCCGCCAATCACAATTGTTTGCTTAATATTACTAGTTTTTGCGAAAGTTGAAATTTCAGAACGAAGTCCCTTTTTATCTGTATATAAAATTGGGAAACCTTTTTGTGCAGCATATGGCGCAATCGCAATCCCATGCGCATACGAATGACCTTCTACAACCACTACACCAGCTGGTTTTTTCATTTGCTTTGCAATATTCGTAGAGATTTCATATCTGTTCTTTCCCGTAATTCGTTTTGTTGAAATCCCTAGTTTTTTTACTTGATTGATGACATTATTTGAAACACTTGCCGTTGTTCCAATCGCAATCACATTTTTCGCTTTTAATGACGTTAATCCTTTCTTCGTTTCTGATGAAAGGTTTTTACTATTTGTAAAAAGAACTGGCGCATTATGTTGATACGCTAAAGGGACAGCTGCTGTTGCATCAGCGTAAGCTTTTTTCCCTACTAGCACAACGGTATTCGCTGTTCCCCAACCTTTTTTCGCCACATTGACAGATAAAGAGTAACGATTTCCCCCATCTATTCGTGATACAGAATTGTCCGCTGAAGCTGTTGGAACAATAATGAAAATGGCGATGAGGCTGAGGATGGCTGTTTTGATCATTGAGCGCATCTTCTGTGTCCTCCCTTAACTTTAATAATTTGTTAGTTTTGTACCTGGATAGTAGAACGAAAGTATAGAAGAATACGAGTTTCCAGATTCAGCTCTAGCTTTGGCGCCGTATTGACTCATCCCAATACCGTGACCATAACCTTTTCCTGAAATCGTGAAATCATTTGTATTATTCTTTACTGACGCAAACGTACTTTTCACCTTTGTTGCGCCCATGACTGTTCTAAACTCTGTCATTTTCATACTTGCCGTTGTACTTTTGTTCACTGTATACGTACCTGTTTTGTTTTTCAGATGGTAATTCAGCTTGATTGAAACGGTCTTCGCACGCTGACCTTTTGTTTTTCCTGAGAATGTCAGGCTTGAAATAGATGCAATTCTCATGTCAGATGCAGCTGTTTCTTTATTTTTCAACAGCCATGATTTTAGACCAGCAAGGTCGGCAGCATTGGCTTCTTTTGCCTTAGACCACTCAGAAGCTGCTGTACTTGCAGTCAACGTAGTGCCTAATTGCTTTTTAGACAACTTCAGTGTCCACGCATTGACAGGATCTTTTGTGTCCTGCTTGGCGACTAAGTATGGCAGTGCATTTCCCCATACTTCTTCACTCGCCTCAGTGTATCCACCATTACTAGAATAATAGGTGGCTGAAATAAGTTGATTGTTGTATTTTAGAACCTTGCCTTTTGTGGCATCAACAGCTTTTGTTGAATTTGTGTACCAGTTATATCCTCCATATACTTGGAAGGCTGTTGTATCAGGTACAACTTTTCCAATACTTTTCACTGAATACGTTCTAGCGGCAACTGCTTGTGCTTTTAATGCCTCAACATGCCAGCTTGCAGGCATTTCGTTTGGCACAACACCTTTTAGATAGTCTTCAAATGGAATGTTTTCATTAGTCGGCCTAATATATCCTGATTCAATAGCAAAGTTGACGTTACCTAAGTATGGCTTCCCTGCGATTTGAAGGGCATTTTTGGTTGAATATTTCTCAGGAACAACTCTTAATGTGTTATACGTCTTAATGCCTTTCAATGAAATTTTTCCGTTAGAAATATTCAATTGGTAGTTTTGATTTTTTTTCAGATAGACTTGTTTGGCTAAAGCGTTTTTGAGCGTATCTGAAAGCACACTTGAACTGCCTGCTATATGATATGTATGTGTGCCGTTTTCTTTTAAAAGTTTCTTTAAAGAAGAAGAGAAAGAATCTTTTTTGACATAAATCATAGTACGATTGTTTTTCGCTGCTAAAAGTGACATAGGAATTGCATATTTTGAGCTAGAACCTTTAGCAAGATATACTTTATCTACATTTAACTTTAATTTCTTGATGATGTTAACAGAAAGTTCATAGCGATTTTCACCACTGATTCGTGTAACTTGTGATGTCTTTTTTAATTGTTTTTCTACTTTTTCGCTAATGCTTTTTGTACTTCCAACTACAATTACCTTACTAGGAATCTTATAAGTCGGAATTGAATTTTTCTTTGTTAATAAGATTGGATACCCATTTCTAGCTGCATAAGAGATCATGGATGTCCCATTCATAAAGGAAGCCCCGCCAGCAACAATTGCCTGCTTATAACTCCCCATCTCTTTGGCTACTTTTTGAGATATTTCAAATTTATCTTTTCCGCTTATTCTTCTAATCTTCCCGTACTTTTTTAAGGTTTTCTCAGTGGTAGACGAAATACTTTTTGTATCCCCAATGATTAAGATGTTATCGGGTTTCATTTTTTTAATTTGGTTCTCAGTTGCTTTTGTTAGCTTCGCAGCACCAGAATAAAGAATTGGTGCATCTAATTTGTAAGCCAATGGAGAAACGGTCATTGCATGATCGAAAGCATCCTTATTTACGACAACGATAGTTGATGGATTCTTCCAGCCAGAATCAGCAATACTATTGGCTACTTCGTATCTATTATTCCCCTCATATCTTTTCGTCACAGCAACATTGGATCCTGACAGCTTGTATTCCCCAGTTGTTGAAATATCCATGCTTGTTTTGTTTCCTATATAATTAGACAATTTCACTGAAATTGTCGAGCTGGCCATGGCAGACTGAAAAGGTGCAATTAATAGTGTCATTGTCATGAGAACGATAAGTGTAATGCCTGTTTTCTTCAATTTTGTTCATCCCGCCCATCTTTTTTTACTTCTGTTTTTCAATCTTTTGAATTTCTTTTTGACCATTGTCATTGATAAAGTAAGAGATTTCTACTTTGTCACCTGGTTTAAATTCATTTAATACATCTTTAAAATTATCCGTAAATTCATAGCTTAAGGTCGTATTCACTTTTTTTACTTCGACTGTATGTGCATCAGCCATTCCAATAAATTCAGCTTTTTCTTCCAGCACCTGAGGAGTTGAACTGCTTGTCTTGTTTTCTCCTGAGGATTGCTCAGCCGTTCCACATGCTGTGAGCACGATACCTAGTAGTAGTATTAAGAACGGTAAAACGACGATTTTCTTCATTTTTTTCACCTCATGTCTTTGTATCGTCTTATAACTTAATATTTTAAGGTAAATTTAAGGTTTTTTGAAACCTTTTTTTTGTTACAACGTCTATATCTAGGTTCAGAGTAAAAAAATAACTTGTTTATCAAGATTCGTAAACCTATAATCATGGGAGAATGAGAGAAAAGGTGAGGGACAGAATGAGAGCAGAGAGAAAAAGAAATAAGAAAAAAGCACTTTGGATTATTTTATCTATTATTGGCTTGTTTGTATTAGTAACGGGCGGCTATGCCTATCATCTTTGGAATACAGCCGCATCAACTGTCGCAGGCATTCAGGAGAACTTAAAGAAGTCAGATAAGCGTGACAAAGATGTCGATTTAAGTAAAAAAGACCCGATCTCCATTTTAGTCATGGGTGTTGATGAAAGAAAGAATGACCGCGGCCGTGCAGATACATTAATATACATGACAGTGAATCCGAAAACGAAAACAACTGAGATGGTGAGTATCCCCCGCGATACATATACAAAGATTGTCGGAAAAGGCACAATGGATAAAATCAACCACTCCTACGCTTTCGGCGGTACACAAATGGCGGCAGATACAGTAGAGGAACTGCTTGATGTACCTGTGGATTACTTTGTGAAAGTGAATATGGAAAGTTTTAAAGACATTGTCGATACACTTGGCGGGATTACGGTGAACAGCACGTTTGCTTTCAGCTATGATGGCCATTCATTTGGTACAGGAGAGATTAACCTGAACGGTGATCAAGCCCTTGCCTATACAAGAATGAGAAAGCAAGATCCTAAAGGTGACTTCGGTCGTCAGGAAAGACAGCGCCAAGTCATCGAAGGTATTATTGCAAAAGGGGCTAACATTTCCTCTATTACGAAATTCGGCGATATGTTTAAAGTCGTTGAAAACAACATGAAAACGAATATGTCCTTTGACGACATGTGGACGATGATGAATGATTATCGTGATGCAAGGAAAAAAGTGAAACAGCACGAGCTAAAGGGAACAGGCACACGAATCAATAATATTTATTACTATCAGCTTGATGACAGTAGTTTAGCGAAAGTGAAGAAGGAATTGAAGGATAGTTTGGAGCAGTAAAAAAAGACTACAGGAATGTAGTCTTCTCCGATTGTTGACAAAGGGCTAAAATGAACTTGATTTTAGCCCTTTGTCTTCTTTTCAGCGTGATAGAAAGCCCTTGAAGTCTAGGAAGGACGAGAACTGGAGCGGAGCGAATTTGACATTCGTGAGCACCAGCACGCAGGACTGACAAAGAATGCGAGGGTTTGTCTACACGCTGAGAAGACTACAGGAATGTAGTCTTCTTTTTTTATGATTGAAATGGGGCTGGTTTTTCATCACTTAAACCAAAACGATGAAGGAGTTCTTGGACAATTCGTTTCGACGCTTGTCCATCACCATAAGGGTTAGAAGCCTTTGACATGTTATCGTACTCTTGCTTGTCTTCTAACAGCTCTTTTGCCATCTGATAAATGGTTTCTTCATCGGTTCCTGCAAGCTTAAGCGTACCAGCTTTCACGCCTTCAGGACGTTCTGTTGTATCACGCAGCACTAATACTGGCTTTCCTAAAGAGGGAGCTTCCTCCTGCACACCGCCTGAATCCGTTAAAATAAAGTTCGACGCAGCAGCGAAGTTATGGAAATCAACCACTTCAAGCGGCTCAATTAAGTGCACACGATCAAGATCACTGAATTCTGTCTGAGCCGCATCACGAACAGCAGGATTTAAATGGACAGGGTATACGACTTGAACATCTTCAAATTCTTCGACAACACGGCGAATCGCTCTAAACATGTTCTTCATCGGCTGACCAAGATTTTCTCTGCGATGAGCCGTTAATAAGATCATTTTATCTGAACCGATCTTCTCTAGAATTGGATGTTGATAGTGTTCTGTGACTGTTGTTTGCAGGGCGTCAATGGCCGTATTCCCTGTCACACAGATGGTCTCTTCTTTTTTATTTTCTACTAAAAGATTCTGCTTCGCCTCAGCCGTAGGGGCAAAATGAATGTCAGCAATAGTGCCTGTCATTTGGCGGTTCAATTCCTCAGGGAACGGTGAGTATTTATTGTGAGTTCTTAAGCCAGCTTCGACGTGGCCGACAGAAATTTGGTGATAGAACGCAGCCAAACTTCCTGCAAAGGTTGTCGTTGTGTCGCCATGAACAAGCACAATATCAGGTTTTTCTTCTTGGAATAATTGATCTAGTTTCAACAATGCATTTGATGTAATTTCAGATAATGTTTGGCGCTGCTTCATGATGTTTAGATCATGGTCTGGCGTAATAGAAAATGCCTCAAGAACTTGATCTAGCATTTCTCTATGCTGAGCTGTTACAGTGACAATTGAATTTATTTGTGGATGTTTATTAAGTTCAAGGACAAGTGGAGCCATTTTGATTGCTTCAGGTCTAGTACCGAAAATAGTCATTACATTTAGTTTTTTCACTGGTCTATGCCTCTTTCCTAATATAATACTTTCAATTATACACAATTTGGAGGATAAATTTAATGATATAAAAAAGAAATTTACATTGAATTAACGTTATCATTCACCCTCCTTTACATTTAACATATAAAATGTAAACTATCTAAAAATCATTTTTAGTGAAATCATTTGTCTTTCCTATGATTTGTAAGTTACACTTTATAAAGACGACCAAGAACTAACATTGATTATTAAATCGGTTATCTATGTAAGGAAGGTGCAAAGTTCATTGAAAAAAGTACGTAAAGCCATTATACCAGCTGCAGGTCTCGGGACACGTTTCCTCCCTGCCACAAAGGCTATGCCTAAAGAAATGCTACCAATCGTTGATAAACCAACCATTCAATATATTATTGAAGAAGCTGTTGAGTCAGGAATTGAAGACATTATTATTGTCACTGGAAAAGGGAAAAGAGCCATTGAGGATCATTTTGATTTTGCGCCAGAGCTTGAGCGCAACCTTGAAGAAAAAGGAAAAAGTGAACTTTTAGAAAAAGTGAGAAAATCCTCTAATATTGCTGATATTCATTACATCCGCCAAAAGGAACCTAAAGGACTCGGACATGCCGTTTGGTGCGCACGCAACTTTATCGGTGATGAACCTTTTGCTGTTTTATTAGGTGATGATATTGTCCAAGCGGAAACACCTGGACTTCGCCAGCTAATGGATGAATATGAAAAAACCCTTTCATCCGTGATCGGCGTTCAGCAAGTCGCAGACAGCGATACGCATCGCTACGGGATCATTGATCCTCTTACCCAAGAAGGCCGCCGCTATCAAGTGAAAAACTTTGTTGAAAAGCCGCCGCAAGGAACCGCACCATCCAATTTAGCTATTTTAGGGCGCTACATTTTCACGCCAGAGATCTTTATGTACCTTGATCAACAAGAAATTGGTGCAGGCGGAGAAATTCAGCTGACAGATGCCATCCAAAAGCTCAATGACATCCAGCGTGTATTTGCCTATGATTTTGAAGGAAAACGATATGATGTCGGAGAGAAGCAAGGTTTCATTGAAACGACGCTAGAGTTTGCCCTTCAAGATGAAGAGCTAAAGAAAAAACTCATTCCATTTATGAAACAGCTACTTGAGAAAGAAGAAGTGAATTAAAAAAAGCTGCCGGCATCGGCAGCTTTTTATTTGCTCGCTGAAACAGTCAGCGTATGCTGTTCATTATCGATAACAAATAGATGATTTTCGCCTTTTACTGCGAATTTCGTTTGTTTTTCATTCATCCAGACATTTTGTTCTGTCAGCCCAAGCGTTGAAGGAGAGATGGGCATGATCTCGTGGAACACCATCGTATTTGCCTGGCCATTTTCAATCACATAATCGGTTTTCTCAGTGGTCAGCCGCTCAATGGTATCGCCTTGTTCACTTTTGACCGAGCTAAGTGTCTGCATTCTTTGCTTCAGCACAGACTCTTCTTTTCCAAGAAAAGAAAGTAAGTACTCATACGAACCTGCAGATGCAGGCGATACATAAGAATTAAACTGACCTGGTCCGATGGATAATGGCTTCAATTTATCCGTCGTCTTAAAGGCTTTCGGCTCCACAAAATACGTTCCTGCTGCTGTTTTAATTTGAACGATTTTTTTATTTTCACCTACAGCCTTTACTTCTTGTCCAAACGACAACGAGACGTCTGCCTTTTCCTTCATGGCTTGGTCTTTATAGACTGTTAATGGATCTTCCACAACAATACCTTGTTGATCAACCTTTTTTAAAGACGTATCCTTCGGCTGAGAACTTGTGGACTGGGGCACTTCTGTTTTATTTAACGTAATGGCCCCAAAGGTGGCCAGCGTTCGAAGTGGGCGATCTGAAAACATCGAAAGAGCAAGTAAAATCGTCAAGATTGTAACAAAGGTCACTTGAAATGCAGGACCAAAAAATGAACGTTTCTCTCCTCTATCTTTATAACGAGTGACTTTTTCTGCCTTGTGTACTCCTTTTCGAGCTTCCTTCTGTTCCATGTGATATTCTTGTTTCTCTTTCTTAGAAAGCTTGTTAAACCAATTCACAAACCCTTTGTATTCTTCTACGACCTTATCCGTAGCATCAAACATACGAAGCTCGCCATAATGCATCCATGCAACTCGGTCGCAAATTTTTTGGATTTGGCCAATGGAGTGACTGACAAAAAAGATCGTCTTTCCTTGCTCTTTAAATTCTGTAATGCGATCCACACATTTTTGATAGAAGGTTTGATCTCCTACAGACAGTGCTTCATCAATAATGAGGATATCTGGATCAATATGTGCAGAAATAGCAAAACCAAGTCGAGATTTCATTCCACTTGAATAGCTTTTTACAGGCTGTTCAATAAAATCACCAATATCCGCAAACTCTACAATTTGTTCATAAAGATCGTCTATTTCTTTGTTCGTCAACCCCATCATTAAGCATTTCAAACGAATATTGTCTTTCCCGCTTAATTGGTTGTTCAACCCTGCTGCAATGGCAATTAACGAGGGCTGACCATCCATTTCAATTTCACCGCTTGTTGGGGGAATGATTTTTGCTAAAAGATTAGACATGGTCGATTTTCCAGACCCATTGATCCCAACAAAACCAATTGTCTCACCCTCATATACATCAAAGGAAACGTTACGAACAGCAAAGAAACCTTTATTGTTTTTATTCGGAAAAAACAGCCCTTTGATTTTATCTGACTGCTTTTTATATAGAAAATACTGCTTGGATACGTTTCGAAACGAAACCTTTAGTTTCATCGTATAATCTCCTTACTTTTTAAAGAAAATCGACAAATTTATCCCTAAATTTCAAATGAAGCAATGAACCAACTATTAAAAGAAGAAGTGTAATCAGCCAAAAATAAAGCGTATATTTGACATCTTGAAAAAACCAATCTCCTTTAATAAAACTTTTCCTAAATCCATCAATAATATAATATAAGGGATTTAATTTTAGGGTAGTCGCAATCCATTCATACTTACCCGTGAATTTATCTCCAATATCCCATAAGATAGGCAGCAAAAACATGAGTAATCTTGTCAAGGATTGCAACAGTTGTTGATAATCTCGAACAAGAACACTAATCGTTGAATTAAACAGACTGAAAGCGAACATAAACGCAATCATACAGATAAAATAATAAATATATTGAATCCAGTGGATATCAGGATAGATGCCATTTGCTATGAGCATAATCACATAAATAACCATCATTAAAAAGTAGCTGAATAAATTAGAAGTGATGACTACTGAAGGCAAAGCACTAATAGGAAAATTCATCTTAGATACTAAATTTATGCGTTTAAAAACACTATTCGCACCCTCTGTAATCGTCGAACTAATAAAAAACCATGGAATTAAACCTGCTAACATCCAAATAAGAAAGGGTATACTTACGTGAGAACCGTCTGCCATTTCTGCGGTTCTTCCGGCCCCTCTAAGACCTAAACCGAACACAAACCAATAAGCCATAATTTGAATTAGTGGGTTCAATAATTGCCACAGAACGCCCAAATAATTCAATTGGTATTTTGATTTGGTTTCATATACAGCTAACCTTAAAATTAATGGCATTGAACCAAACTGCTCTTTTAGAATTTTATACAATGCATTCACTCTAATCTTCCTTAATTTTAATTGAATAGAATAGACTTTAAATTGATAAAAGCACCGCTCATAATTGTAACAGAAAAATTCCTTCTTTTCATCTTTGATGTATAAACAAAGTGTTCATGTCTGTATAAACAAACTTTTTCATCTCGTCTTCATTATACAGACAGCTATTAATCAGGCAGTAGAATTTATGTTTTTAGAAGATGTTCTTAACATACACTTCAAATACTAAACGCCTTATGTTAAACATAAGGCGTTTAGTATCAATCATTATCTTTCAGAAACTCTAATATCTTACGGCTTTTCCATTTCATACCTTCATACAAATTCAATATATCTCTTAATATTCTTTTTGCCGCTTCTTTATCATCAAGTTCAATATTACTCAACTTTTTCAAATACCAATTTTCTATATAATTTTCTAATTTATCTCGCTTGTAAGATGTTAATAAATTTTCCCTTTTTAACCAATCAATTCTTTCCTTTTCGAGTATGAAATACTTTTCAAAGAATTTCTTATTGATTCGATTAATCGAAGAATTTTCTACCATGGCATAATAAATATGGACGGGTGTATTGATCACCTTGAAAGATTTGGTCTTCAACAACATTTCATGAAAGAACAAAGTATCTTCACCTATTGCTCCTTCAACCATTTTGAGCTCGTGATTTAGCAATAAGTCCCTTTTAACGATTAAGGCCTGAATACTCATGGCTTTAAATGAGGCTTTAATTAAAAAGTCTGAATGCGGTCCCCGTCTGTAATCAATTCCTTTATTAAGAGACATCATATTAGGATAATAAGAAGACAACCCTTTGACATCAGAAAGCCTAACCATGTCTCCAATAAACATGTCATGATCTTCTTCTAAGGAGCCATCTAACAGCTCTTTATATCCGTCTGTTATCGCTTCATTATCAGGATCTAAGTAAGTTATCCATTTTGCTGTAGCAAACTCCAAACCCTTATTTCTAGGTCTAGATGCGCTACCACTTCCACCTTGTGGATACATATACGTTTTCACATTGTCATAATGTTTATCAAGTGTATGCACTATGTGAGGTGTCATATTATCGGTTGATCCATCATCAATAATGATTATTTCCATTTTTTCAAAAACAGAGCTTCTTTGTAAGCTTCTGAAACATTTGTAAAGCAGATGTCGTCCATTATTATATACAGGGATAATGACCGACAAATCATATTCACGTACTTGCTTATTTTCCTCTATCCCATATGAAGTTGTTGATAGCTCTAATGGATCGATACTGTATCCATTAGGAATAGACGTATTTGAAATCTCCTTAATATCTTCCCATTGAAACGAGTCTCTCCAAAACACTGTTCTAAAACGATCTTCTATTTTCTCGATATAATTATGTTCTACACCATTTGTAAACTCACCGTTATGCTCATAAGCATCTTTTGTGACATAGTCACAATTCGTGTACTTGAATGCGTTGATCATATCTTCTAAATAAAATTGACCATATTCATATTTACTGCTAAAAAAAGCTACGATATCAAAACTTCTGTACAGATCATCTGTCATTTCATCTTGAGAGACAAGTTTTTTATCAGGGTAGGATTGTTTATTAAACATGTTGATTGTATGGTCGTCTAATTTTTCCGCAATTACAAGAACATCTCGTTTCTGAAGATTATTCTGACGATCACTAACTACTTGTATCAATTCTTGTACCCTATGAAAGGCAGTTTCTGACCTTAAAACTGTTCGCACACCTTCCATTTGCGTTTGATACCTTTCTTTATCTGACAATTTCTGCAGATAAACTTTTAGCTCTTTACTCGTATTAGCTAAAAACACATTAGGGAATTTACTATTGATACCAACACTGTAGTTCGAAATGACAATTGTCCCTGTTGCTTGAAGTTCATATACTCGATTGGCAAACATTGTATTGCTATCTTTTACAGAGTTAAGGTTTAAAGTAAAGTCATATAATTTGTGTATCTTTTGTAGAGTTTCGTGATCCGTTGACTCTACAATATAAGGCACATATTCCTTAGGATAAAAATGACGGTCTGATCCTAATTCGAAGTTTCTGTCTACAATAGTCAAATCTTTACCTGCATTTATGACGCCTTCAAATAATTCTCGTGTATCTTCTTGCCTCGTAGGATACTTTTGATACCAAGAACCTGCAAATAAAATATCTTCTCTTCTATTTATTCTAGTCCCGATTGGATTATGATAAAGCGGGTTTACTGCAAATTCTAGTACATTATATGTTTTAGCATTCGGACAATCTTTTTTGTAATCATTTAACACTTCACTACAAGTTGTAAAGATATGATCCGCTTGCTTCGCTAAGTCAACATAATATTCATAGTTAACGGGGTCTTCTTTAGAATAGAATGCAACAGGAATATTTTTACTTTTGAAAAATTGAATAATTGCTTTAATTTCGTTCCTTACCTTTTTAATTTTTGGATTGCCGAGTCCTTTCCATTTACCATCCAATCCTTTCCAAGCAGTGGACAATAAAAACAAATCAATTTTATCAGCTTCTTTTTTATAATTATCCTGATTAATATAAATGAAATTCGCTGCATCTTTTAAACTTTTATATAAAAATTCATCTGCGATAATCCCAATTGAAGCATTATTTTTTTGAAAGTATTTTGTTCCATTACTTGAAGGTAAGTTGGCAATTTGGGCTTTGACGGAATCATAAAAGCCCTTTTTGTAATTTTTTTTCAGATATTGTACATATTCTTTTCTCTTGTCTTCTAAAATCTTCACATCATTTGAGAGTTGTGAAGATTTGAAATCAGGCGTTTTTTCCAATAAACTTTCTAACTCTTTAAAGTCTTTATTTTGATTAAAAACTTTTAACATTTCTTTATAATATGCGAGCTCCTGATTTGCACTTGATTTTTTCTTTTGATTTAGCATTAAATGGTTCTGGTAATTCCCCACACAAATTCACCTATTCTTTCTTTTTTGAGATTTATATCTCCAGTAAGCTAGTGTCAATCTACCTAATTTGGATGAGGATAGAGCTTTGTAACGTTTTTTTATTAGGTTTAGTTCTTTTTCCATCTTATTAGCTTGTTCTAATATTTTTCTCTCATTATTCACCAAATTTAACTTCTCTTCCTTTGACTCTACTAATCTTTTTAGAAGTTTTGATGTTAATTCAGTGTTTTGATTTTGACTTTCATTTTGACTATTATCTTCTACCTGCTTTATTCGAGATAGTATACTCAATAGATTTTCCGCAAAGTCTATCTCACTAGAACTTATAGGAATCGCAATAAATCCTGTCCATGAAGACCTGATGACTTGTTCAATACGAAAATTCTTTTTATGCATGTAAAGTATTAAAGAAACTATTGACTTTACTTGCAATGAATTTTGATTATGGTTAATCCAAAATAACAGCACACCATCATCTTTTAAAAATGGTAATGCATCATCAACTAATCGATCAACATCTGACATAAATTCAGTTGCATTTCCTAACACAAACGTATCTATTTTCTCTGACTGATTGGACAAAGAGCCTTGTTCAATCACTTCTTTGCCAATATAGGATAGATAATTTCTTTCTGCTTCTTCTAAATCAAATTGAAAAAAAACTCTTTTTCCCCTAGTGTTTGTTAATAACCATTTTTCTGGTTGGTCAGCATTTTCTTTAAATGTCTTAATAATTTCTGTTGAAGGTATATCCATTGCTACTCCTTTCTACTAAAACCGAGCTTTACATTCACCAAGGAAAAGCAGATTTAAACCAAGGCTTCTTCTTTTTTTATTTCAGAAGAGAGATTTCCAAAATTAATATAAGTGAAATGTTCATGTCGGTTTTGCAGAACATTTTTTGTGTCAAAAATCATTTTATTTTTCATGCCATCAAGTCTATCAAAATCAAATTCTTTAAACTCTTGATGATCGGTTAGAATCAAAATTAAATCAGATTGTTGAACAGCTTCTTCTAAGTTTTTAATGACAAACTCCTCATCCACATGCGGATCATATGCATCGATTTCATATTTATTCTGATTTTTTAATAAATGATAGATTTCCATTGCTGGGCTTTCTCGAATATCATCGACGTTTCCTTTGTACGTAAGTCCAAAAATAGTCACCTTATTTCCTTCTACTTTTTGCATAAGTTTCTCAACATTTTCGACGACATAGTATGGCATAGATGTATTAATAGAGCGTGATAAGTTAATCATTTTCGCTGTTTCAGGAGCCTTCGCTACAATAAAATACGGGTCTACTGCTAAACAATGTCCGCCGACACCAGGTCCAGGTGTATGCAGGTTAACACGTGGATGCTTATTCGCCATTTCAATGACATCTAGCGCATTAATGTCTAGATCATTACATACTTTGGTAAGTTCATTTGCCAGTGCTATGTTAACATCTCTAAATGTATTTTCCATTAGTTTAGACATTTCAGCGGTTTTGGCATTTGTTCTAATAATTTCACCTTGAACAAACGTTTCGTATACTTTTGCTCCCGCCTCTGTACAAGCTTCTGTAATCCCGCCAACGATCCGGTTATTAAAGATTAGTTCATGAAGAATCTGACCCGGCAGAACTCTTTCCGGACAATGTACTAGATATAGATCTTCACCAATAACGTAACCCTTTTCTTCGAATAATGGTTTAATCACGTCATCCATGCTTCTTGGACCAATAGTAGATTCGATAATTACAACATTCCCTTTTTTCAGGAATGGAATTACTTTCTCAACAGCGCTCTCTACGTACGTTAAATCACATGATTTATACATGTCATCACGGTTCGGTGTAGGAACAGCGATGATAAAGACATCTGCTTCCTCTGGTGTTAAAGAAGCTTTAAATTTTTCAAGTTTAATAACTTCAGTCAAAGCGTCTTGGAGACCTGGCTCCTCTATGTGAATCGTTCCACTATTTAAAGAGTCTATCACACTCGGTTTCACATCTACTCCTACGACCTTAACACCATGTTTCGCAAACATAATTGAAGTTGGCAGACCAATATACCCCAAACCTACTGTACAAAGTTTCATTATTTTTACTCTCCTTATGATTGAATTTGTCCATAAACATTTAAAAGTGATTTTTTTTCTTGTTCCCAATTGTATTTAAGCCTTGCCTGCTGACAATTCTGACTGTACTGACGACGCAATTCAGGATTTAAAACTAACTTGTTTACACCCGCTGCGATTGAAATCGGATCGTGAGAGTCAACGACTACTCCAATATTTTCACTGGAAACAACTTTCTTAATTTCTGGAAAGTCACATGAAATGACAGGCACACCCGCCATAATATATTCAAATAGTTTATTTGAAGAGGCTGAATAATGGTTGAAGCACACATTATTCAATACCTGAAAACCTAAATAAGCATTTTTTGTATACCTAGGGAGATCTTCCAAAGGCACCTTTGGTAAAAATTTCACTCGATCAGTGAGCTTCATGTCTTCCGTTAATTGCATGAGGCTTTCTTTAATTCGGCCATCTCCAATAAAGACGAGGATGCCTTCTTCAAAATTAGGTGCTGCCTTAACTAAATTTTCTAAACCTCTACCAGTTTGAATTCCACCTTGATACAACAGGATCTTTTCATCCTTGGAAATGTTTAAAATCTCATGCAAATCTATTTTCTCTATCTCTTTTTTTTGATCGAACGGATAGTTATGGACAACTTTTGGGTAAAAACCATAGAGGTCTTCGTTGTATTTGGCTCTCGTGTGATTTTCGACTATCATTTGATCAACAAACTTTAAAAGGAAAGATTCCATCTTCCCATATAGTTTGCTATCATACCCAGTCCTGCTTGTTTGAACTTCATGTGAATCATAGATGAGTTTTTTTCTGTTAAAAAGTTTAAACTTTGCACAAATAACACCCTGTGGTAAAGTATTTAAATCATTAGAATGATAGATATCATAATTTTTATTCCATCCTTTTACAATCATTCTTAAAAAGATACTAGATCTAATGATTAATGTTCTTACCTTTTTAAGAAGTAAGGATGAAAATAGGATTGTGAAGGCGATCGTTATAATTGGTAAATAAAAAACACCCGCAGCCCACACTAATAATAGAAGAAGTAGAAGATACTTTTTCTTCTTTAGCAAAGTCAGCATAGACTGAAATAAAACTAACCATCGAGGGTACCTTTTAACTCGGTGGACACGAAATCTTTCATTGATTTCCTCATATGTCTTTAATCCAGGCATTGATGGATCGTGGATACAAATTAGATCGACATCAGATCCGTCTTCTGACAATGCTGTACATTCTCTCAAAACTCTGGCATCGTTGGTAAAGTGGTTCCATACAAACATACATATATTTTTTTTCATGCTTCATTAACCTTTTTTATAGTATTTTTTATTACATTATCTAAAATCATAATATTATTATCCCATAAAAAATTCTTTTCAATAAAGTTCTCGCAATTTGTTTTCATTTCTTGAACCAACTCCGGATGATGATACAAGCGTAAAATAAGAGAAACCATTTCGTCACTCGTTTTTGTTTTAGCTACTAAACCTACATTTTCTTGCTCAATTAAATTTTTTGAATATCCAGAAAGTGAAGCCACTACAGGTAACTGGCAACTCAAGTAATCTATAATACGTCCTGGCAAAACCGTTTCAAAGATGACTGAACGATTAAGCGTTGCTATACCAATATCACAATTTGCCATCATTTTGAGACACTCTTTTCTTGATAATGGATCAATAAATTCAACGTGTTTCAATTCTTTTTCAATGATATATCTCTCTAATTCTTTCTTATTGACTCCATAACCTAGGATCATAAATCTGATATGATAATCCTTTAAACTCGTAACAATATCACGAAAGACATGCACATCTTGAGCAAGACCTAAATTTCCTGCGAACACTACTTTAAACTCTTTCCTCGTGTTTTTTACTGAAATTTCTGGCAGTTCTTCACGCCTTGCAGAGTTTGGTATGAACGTTAATTTAGCTTCTTGCTCCTGTAAATGCTTTTGAAAACCTTGGCTGTTAATGATAATATGATCTGATTTTGAATAGACAAATTTTTCTGCAAGTTTAAAAAAACCGATGATCATGGGATTTTTGAATATCCCCACTCCTTTTAAAGAGTCTGGCCACAAGTCTCTTATGTCTAAAATCATTTTTGTCTTATATCTAAATTTAGCAATAATTCCAGCAAAGGCAACAAAAATCGGGGGAGTTGTAACATAAATTAGATCATATTTATTTTTATCCTTAAAAATAAATATGATCATCCTAAGCATTATTTCTAGATAATAGAAAAGTCTATTCAAAAAGTTAAAAGCATATTTTTTGTTTTTTACTTTCACTCTTATAAATCTTTCATTCTGACTATTTAATTCTTCTTCGTCCCAAAGGTCATGAGAATCATAGAATTTTTTTTCTGGATAAGTTGGATCCGTTGTTAAAACTTTCACATCGTATCCTTTTCTGTGCAGCATCAAAAATATATTCTTGAGTCTATTACCAGCGCTACCTATTTCAGGGTAGAAATTTTGAGAAATTAATAAAATCCTTTTTGACAATCAAATCCCCTGCACTTTCAATTGACAATCGATATTGGTAAACACAACATATTTAAACAATTTTTTAACTATAACAACAATTATAGGTTTATGCTTCCTTAAAAACAACATCTTTTTGATTCTAAAGACTTTAAATCTTTTAATTTTCAACAAATTTCGCTAAAAAAGTTTTATTTTTTTAGAGAGATTTTGTCATTTACAGGCTTAAAGATCTAAAACTAAAGTTATAAAAAGGGCATAAATCCGGTAAACATACTTTGAAAGTATGTTACCTGATTTATGCCCTTCATCTTTTTTCCTTATTCAGAATGGTCTCTACGACTCGCTTAGATGACTCCCCGTTCTCTAAGTAACAGAATTTCTCATAAAACGGTTCAAATGACGGTGGTAATGTAAAGGTCGATTTCTCTGTCTCTCTTATCCAGTCAATTACACTTGCTGTTTCTTTCACAAGCGGACCAGGTGCTTCTTGTTCAAAGTCAAAATAGAACCCTCTTAGTTTGTCGCGATACGTTTCGATGTCTGGAACATAGAACAGCATTGGACGCCTAAGGTTTGCATAATCAAAGAACACGGAAGAGTAATCTGTCAAGAGTAGGTCAGAAATCATATAAAGGTCTCGAATGTCTTCGTAATGGGAGAAGTCATAAGCAAAGCCTTCATATGGTCCGAGATCAAAGTTTTCCGCTACTAAATAGTGCATACGAAGGATGATGATATATTCTTCTCCGATAGATGACCTCAACTCATGCAGATCAAGGTCCAATTCAAATTTATACTTTCCAATTGTATAATATTGATCGTCTCTCCAAGTCGGTGCATAGAGGATGATTTTTTTATCAAGAGGCAGGTTCATCTTTTGCTTCAGCGCTCTTATCGTTTCTTCATTATTCTGATTGTGCAGAAAATCATTTCTTGGATACCCTGATTCAATCATGGTCTGTTGAAATTGGAACGCACGTGTAAAGATCTCAGTCGAGTATGCATTAGGAGATATAAGACAATCCCATTTCGATGCTTCTTTCGTGAAATTCTTTTTATATTTCTTCGTGTTTGCTCCAGGAATATGAACTTCGTCCATATCCACAGCCAGTCGTTTTAAAGGCGTCCCGTGCCATGTTTGCAAGTAAGTTGTGTGGCCTGGTTTTGGAATCCATAGCGGCAAACGGCTGTTTACAACCCAATACTCGGCTCTTGCCATTGCAAGAATCCATTTAAACGACAGACGATGAATATAATAGATGCCCTTTTCTTTAAACGGTGCTTCGTACCCTTTTTTTACGCTCCAAATCAACGTATAGTCAGGGTGATTTTCTTTCATATACTCAAAAATAGCACGCGGGTTGCAGCTGAATTGTTTTCCATTAAAGCTTTCAAAAATAACCGTTTTCTTTTTTGGCTGCAGTTTACTGACACCCAAAAACAAGAGTTTAAAAACGATGATATATAAAATTGTAACGATTTTTTTCATTTTCATTCACATGCTTTCACAAAGAATACAGTCCGTTCTTTAATTGATCTTCCAAGAGTAGTAACCATTTTTCGTTTGGTAAGACCACCCATCTATTGACGAAGGTTTGTTGGTGAGCAGTTCTTCTTCCACTTCTAAACGCTGTAATACCTCTTGATGATGTGTTTTTGACTTACTTCGGATGTAAAAATCGACATGTTTCGTTTGATTGAGTTCGATCTGTTTCTTTGTTTGAAAATGACCAATCGGGAAAATCACTTGTTGATTTTCGTTGATGGTTTGAGAAATAATTTCAGCACCATTGACTCGATCAAATCCTGCAAAATCTATTTCTACCTGATCCGCAATGTTCATTTCGCCTTCCATCTCAAGCTGCAGATGAAGGACATGATGCTCAGAGCTTACATCACGCAACATCCATCTTGTATGTTCCACGACACTTCTTAGTTCTTCATTAAGTACTCGATTATCAAGCATATTCTGAAGAGCTGCTCCCCAAGAAGAACCATCATCCTGTGGCAATAGATAAAAGGAAGATTGTTCCCCTAAAACGTTTTCGACATCTTCCTTATGTTTCGGATGACAAAAGAAAATAGCATCTACTTGCTGCTTCCTGATTTGTTTAAATAGCTCTTCATAATGAGTGTGCAATTGACGGGGATTTTCCTCGTAGTGTGCGTCATGTACAAAAGCAGCATAAAATACTGAATCGGATTTTTCCATTTTAAACAGATCGTGATCTATCTCTCGATCTTCTGCAATCATCAATTTCATGCGTTCATTTTTTGTTTGAATATCAGATAGCCATTGCTGTACGATATCGGATTTTTTCACAAATGTGGTGATGCCTGTCTTCTTGTACCAATTAATATGCCTTACTGTATTCTTCTTGGCACTCCCAGAATATATGGTTTCCATGTAGATACTTCTATCATCTCTAATGAATTCTTCCAGAAAAGGGACACCCTTATGCGGAACATAGTGAAGTACTCTTCGTAAAGCGCCATGTATATCGTATTCTTCCCGTTTCATCAATTGCTGTTCTTCATTAAATTGATCTATATACAGAATGGGGGAAGAAGGTAGTTCGTATCTTGTCACTTGAACGGTTGAATTGTCCTCAGATATAACGACTTCATTAATCGATTCCGATACGGTACCTGTAATAAACTCCGAATAAACCCTTTTACTCCCGCTCTCCGGTAAAATATAGTGTTCAAATACATTCAAGATGGAAATTTGAGGGTGGACATTCTCCTCCAGGCTTCGAATATGCCCCTTTACATTTACATCAAAATTCAAAGTTAAGATGGTAGCTCGTTTATTCTTCTCAGCCAATGATTTTAATCTTAAGTTTAATGAATCCGTTAAGGTGTTGTCCTGTTTTGGCACATCCCCCATAATAAAGTAGTAGTCCATGTCAGGAATTTCAACCGATTTCATTGTTTCATTTCGTTCAGGTTGATCCAATGTGTGTTCACCTTTTTTCTTCATCCAATTTTGAAACACAGGAAGCTCTCCTTATAAAAATGATCACTTGCTATTGTATTTTACATGAAAAAGCACTTCTCACCAAAAGATAAGAAGTACTTTTTTTCAATCTATTATAGTCCAGCAATTTCTTCCTTAATTTGTGTTGTCGAAATACCTTCTGTTCTCTTCAAGTAAACGACTTCGCAATGCTCTTTCAAGAAATCAAATTTACCTTCCCAGTCATCCCCCATAACAAACACATCAATGTCATGTTCTTGTACGTCTCGGACTTTTTGATCCCAGCTGTTCTCTGGAATGACTTCATCTACATAACGAATGGTTTCTAAAATCAGCTTGCGATGCTCGTAGCTATGATAAGCCTTTTTTGATTTTTGTAAATTAAACTCATCTGTAGAGATGGCCACTACTAAGTAATCTCCAAGCTGTTTTGCACGCTCTAGCAGCTTGATATGCCCCCAGTGTAATAAATCAAATGTACCGTAAGTAATAACTTTCTTCATTGCAAACATAAACTCCTTTCTTCATCCTTATTCGACTGCTTCAAGCAGTAATGTTTATCCGTAATCCTATTCTCATCGGTCATGTTTTTTCGCTCTTCGGAACCTCATTATATCATAATGCCTAAAAAACGTTAAGAAAATGTAAAGACAAACTATTTCCAATTTAATGGATGAAATAGTGGAACTGCGCCAATACAGTATTTCAACGTTTTTAGAGACTAGTTGTTTATTAAAATGTCATGAAATTAAAAGGATTGTAAAGTTATTGTTAATATTTCATGGAGCAACTGTGATAAAATGATCTGTAGGTTAAGAATGAATTTACAATGATCGTACAATAGATAACAAAAAGAAAAAGGGGGTTTATACAGTGGAAACAGAAGTGGTCTCTAACCTTTCTTATGTAAATGGCGACTTAGACGAATTTATTAGTTATATGAACCAACACCACATTTCTCAGCGAAGAGGCGCAATGATTGCAACGGTGAATCCAGAAATAGGTTATGCAACTATGAAGGATCATGCATATCATAAAGTCATCTCTTCTGCAGACTATGTCTTACCTGATGGTGTAGGTGTTGTCTTGATGTCACGTCTTATAAACCATCCGTTGAAATCAAGAATTGCAGGCTTTGAGGTCTTCATGTCTATGCTTGATCTCGCAAACAAGCAATCTAAAAGTATCTTTTTATATGGTGCGAAAAAAGAAGTGCTTGAGGCTGTCAAACAGCGAATTGATACGGAATATCCGAATGTGGTGATTGCAGGCAGCTGTGATGGTTATCAAGCGGATAAACGGTTTGTGGCAAAACAAATTGCTCGTTCAAAAGCAGATATGGTGTTTGTTGCTTTAGGTTATCCAAACCAAGAGAACTTTATTTATGAATACCGTCATTTGTTCCCACAAGCTGTTTGCATCGGTTTAGGCGGAAGCTTTGATGTATTTAGCGGAACGGTGAAGCGTGCACCACGCTGGATGATTAAAACAAATACGGAATGGCTGTACAGACTCATTGTCAATCCGTGGAGATGGAAACGAATGCTGAATATCCCAAAGTACGCTTTTGCCGTATTAAAAGAAAACAAAGGGAAAAAGCGCTACTATCCTGAGCAAGTAAAAGATCAGACGAAGCAGCTGTGAGAGACTGATACATGTTGAATATACGCTCAATGATCATCTCATGCTATGCAGCTTTTGTTTCTTTTGCTGGATGGCTCATGAGCGGCGTGAAACCTCGTGACAATCAGGTGACGCTGCTTGTTTCATTCCAAGAGAATGCAGCTGCTCTCATTGATACTTATCAACAACAGGCGAATATGACAATGAGGCTCACTGTCCTCTATACGAAGCATGCTTCTGTGATAGAAAAGGACGTGCCTCATGTGTCATTTCGCTATTTTCATGAAAAAAATCCCATCCATCTCATTCAATGTATCTATACGATGCTGAAAAGCAAAGTCGTCGTCACAGATAATTATTTTCTGATGACAAGTGTGCTAAGAAATAGACCTTCTACCACTTGTATTCAAGTGTGGCACGCCAATGGTGCTTTGAAAAAGTTCGGTCTTGAAGATGCTTCAAATCATCACCGTAGTTCTCGTGATCTGCAGCGTTTCAAGCGGGTCTATGCGTCTTTCGATTATATCGTTACTGGCTCAGATCACATGCGCGAGATTTTCAAAACTTCATTTGGCGTCAACGACGATCGTTTTTTGCCAACAGGTGTCCCCTTCACAGATGCGTACTATGATGAGCGCCCTATTTCCTTTCAGACGGATATTTTTCCAAAAGGCAAAAAAGTGCTGCTGTATGCGCCGACCTACCGGGACTTTGCAATGGACGGTCTTGTCTTACCTTTTTCTAAAGAACAATTGCAGAGTGAGCTGAATGGCGACTATATTCTGCTCGTCAAACTTCATCCTGCGGTGAAACATTTAGCCAAAGCAGAAACAGATGGCGAGTGGATCTTTGATGTGTCCGATCAGCCGCTCTTTCCATTGCTCTCTGTATGCGATGTCCTGATTACAGATTATTCATCCATTGTGTTTGAATATGCGCTGCTCCGAAAGCCTGTTTTGTTCTTCACTTACGATCTAGAGACTTATCGCACAAAACGCGGCTTAGTCGAACGTTATGAAGACATCATTCCAGGAAAGGCTTGCGTCACTCAAGATATGCTCTTAACGGAGCTTAAGCAGCTAAACGAATCAGCCAATCCAGACTTATTGAAAACCTTTGCTGAGGAATGGAACCAATATTCAAAAGGGAAATCAAGTCAGCAGCTTCTTTCCTTTATTGAACATCAGCTCTTACACAAAAAACGTCCGGCTTCTCATTAAGAAGCACGGACGTTTTTTTATTTGTTATACACGGGGATATCATAATACAGCGTATAGTTATCAAGTAAGTTATACAAACTATACATACGAGTGACCTGTTTAGAAGCCCAGCCAATATCTGTTGCATATTGGTGAGTGGCTGTCGCAGACCAGCGCATTTTGTAAATGGTATCTTGTTTGTATGTGGCATTATTGATGTAGCTGTTGCCAATGAATTTTGCCCCGCCAATAATGGCTGCCTCTGGTGTGAACCATTGCTGTTCATACGCATATTTTGCTCCGAGGTAATTCGGGTTACTGTCATATGCACCAATACCATACATGTTGTACACGATTTTATCATTAAACTTCGTACCGTTCGCTAAAATGGAACTGCCGTTGCCTGTTTCAAGCAATGCATGTGAAATCAGATAGATTTCGTTAATATGATACGTTTTCGCTGCTGTGATAAAGGCTTGTCCTTTTCCGGCAAGAATGCCTTTCCCTGCTAAAATCTTCGTATTCACTTCAGTCGGATTGAGATTTGCAGCTTCAGAGAGTTTGAGAAATTGAAAATAAGATTGAGTGCCCTCCGCGATATTCGCTGGGTCTACATATTTTAATACTTCTGCTGAACTCGCATTTCTCCAGCCGAGGCTAATCTTGATCCAGTTGCCTTCTTTTCCAAGCTGCTTCACTTTTGTCCCTTTGTTCAGCTGTGCGACGATATTGCTAGCCGAACTTGAATCAGGTGTAGAACGTACATTTAGCCCGTCTGTATTCACTGTGGACGTCGCTGGGTCTACATATGTCGCATAGACGTAGGCTGCACCATCTGTCTGCGGCGACACCTTCATTTGTTTGTTTACCATCTCATTGACTGTGAGGTTATAATTCGTCTGCAGCACCATTGGACCATTTTTGATTTTTGTCGCAGTGGCTGTCCAGCCGTATTGGCTTTTCACAAAAGCAATGGCCGCATTCGCATTTGGTAACCCTGTAAACTGCTGTGTGATGTTGATTTTATATGCCGGTTTTGTCGTTGTTGTATAAGCAGCTGGTTCATTTCGTTTTTTGAAGAATGTCATGCCTTGGTCTCTTAAGGCAGCAGTCGAAATAACCCCTGTTTTGATCTGATATTGACCATAATCAGTTGCTCCCGTTTTTTGAGCGGCTGCTTTCATTTTTTGTTTGGTTAAATAACTTAAGGCTTGATTCAGCTTTGTCTGATTCACAGTTGCCTCTGTCGTAATACGGTATTGCTTAACAGCTTCTGTTAATGTTTTTGTACTACTGGCAACTCCATTTTTTTTCATGATCTCTTGTGCCTGCTTTACTTTGCTTTGATCATATACAGGAGCGGTCATTAGGCTGTATGCTTTACTGACGGCTTGTCCCTTGCCTGTTGTGATGCTGCTTGTCACCTTTTGTGCTTTTAAGTATGCAGCACCTTTATTTACTTTTGTCTGATCTGTTGCTTGATTCACAACAAGTCGATACGTGCTGTCAGATGCTTTGCCTGTTTTTTTCGTTGTGGCGGATACTTTTTTCTTTTGGAAAAATGCCGTTGCTTTTTTCGCTTGATCATCGCCCAAAAGATTCCCAGTCACTACTTGATATGGCTGTGTAGAGGAGATCTTTTTAGACGTATAGCGCCATTTCTTTTTCTTGAAAAAGGCAACTGTTTTTGCGTAAGTTGTGTCATTTAATTGATTGAGCTTTACGATATAATTTTTCGTTTTTCCTACTCGCTGCACAGTCCCTGACGCACCAGCTTGTTTTTTGATCTGAGCCGCCGCTGAGGCTGCTTGCTTACTGTCTTTGAAATAGCCTGATTCCATGCTATATACATTTTTAACAGCTCCAGCCTTCTGAATCTTTCCGCTGATTTTCGCTTCTTTTTGCAGCTGGGTCAGAAGGGTTTGCGCTTTAGACTGATTCGTTTGTGTAGCAGATGTGACGATGTAATACGGTTTGCCTGCTGCTACCGTTTGGAGTACTGCTTTTAAACCAGATTCCTTTTGAAAACCTTGCAGGATGGTATTTGCCTTACTCTGTCCGACAATATTGCCTGAGATCAGCTGATACACGGTGCCAGCTTTGTTTTCGGTTTGATATGTACTAGTGACTCCGGCCTGTTTTTGTAGTTCGGTTTGAATATTTTTGACTTTCGTTTCAGAATCAATGGCTCCTGAAATGACCTGATAAGATGGTCTACTTTGATTGATAGCTTCATACGTGCTATTGAGTCCTGATGTTTTCGTCAGCTCGAGCGTCAGTTTTTTCGCCTGACTTTCATCGTTGATTGGATCAGATACGATTTTCTGTAAAGGAAAGCGGCCACCTACTGGAGACACCGTACCGCTCATACCTAACTCTTTTTTTAATGCAGCGGCACTTGCACTCGCTGCTGCTTGTGAGTCATATCCTGAGGCAGTTAGCTGATAAGTCGATGTATTTCCTGAGGTTTGATACGTGGCTGTCCACTTCTTATCCTTTTTCAACGTGTCAACCGCTTTTTTGACTTCTGCTTCTGTTGTAAATACTTTTGAGGTGCTAATCGTATAAATGGATTGATCGACATAGGAGGCTGCTTGCACTTCTTTGCCCGTGTGTAATGTCATACCAAAGGCAGCTGCGAGTAAAATAATCTTGATGGTTTTTTTCACGGTCCCTGTCCCTCTCTTAACTTTGCATAATAGTCTACTAATCTCTTTATCGACAAAAACAAGTCTCTTTCAAGTCTTTTATGCAATAGAAAAATAGAGGACTCCCTCGAAGTCCTCTTTACCTTTATATATGTGACACAATCAGTTCACAAGATCCTTCAATGGTGAAGTTCCCTGTTTCAGCAGGCAGGATAAAATGGGCTCCTTTTGGCAGCGGATATGTATGTCCATTATGCTCTAAGGACCCTTCCCCATTAATAACGCTGCACAGCAAAAACGGATAATCTTGCGATAGCTCTACTTTTTGATCAATTTCCCATTTATACACAGAAAAATATTCTGCTTCTACAAATGTTCTAATGGTCACCCCTGGACGAGTTTCTACTGATTCATCTGCATAACCGTCTACATGAGGAACCGTGGTAACATCAATGGCCTGCGTGAAGTGAAGTTCACGTTCATGGCCATTTTGGTCTTTTCGTTCATAATCATACACCCGATAGGTCGTATCTGAACTTTGCTGCGTTTCAAGAACCAGTGTGCCTTCACATAGCGCATGAATGGTACCGCTTGGCACATAATAAAAATCGCCCGGCTTAATTTTCACTCGCCGCAAAAGGCCTTCCCAATCTCCGCTGTTCATCATGGTCACAAGCTCAGTTCTCGTCCTTGCATTATGACCATAGATCATTTCTGCGCCTTCTTTGCAGTCAATGATATACCAGCACTCTGTTTTCCCAAGCTCGCCATTTTCATGTCTTTCCGCATAATCATCATCTGGATGAACTTGAACGGATAAGTCTTGGTTTGCATCTAAAATTTTGGTTAAGAGCGGGAAGCGATCGCCTTCTATTCCCCCAAACAATTCTCTGTGATTGTTCCATAGTTCGATCAGCGTTTTCCCTTTATATGGACCGTCTTGCACGACACTTGGTCCGTTTGGATGAGCAGAAATTGCCCAGCATTCTCCCGTTTGATCAGAAGGAATATCATAGCCAAATTGATCCCTTAAGGCTGTACCTCCCCATATTCTCTCCTTCAATTCAGGCAGTAAAAAAATTGGTGACTGCTTCATTCAGGATGACTCCTCCCTTTGCTACCCTTTGATAATCCTTGCCTAGCATGATGAAAACTAGCAAGTCTCAACTTTTATTATGACGCTATCTAAAGAGAAGTCAATCCTTTCAGTACACCGAATGAAAACGATAACAAGAAAATCAATTCACCCTTTGACAGAGCCTGAAAGAAGCCCTTTCACAAAGTATTTTCCAAGTAGAATATAGACCAAAAGTGTCGGCAGCGCAGCCAAGATGGCACCTGCCATTTGAACATTCCATTGTACAATTTGACTGCCTGATAAATTTTGCAGTGCAACCATGACCGGCTGATTCTCTGCCGTGGTCATAGTAACCGCAAATAGAAACTCATTCCACACATTTGTGAACTGCCAAATGGCAACCACGACAAACCCTGTGATGGAAAGCGGCAAAATCATATGTCTGAAGATCCCGATAAATCCGGCCCCATCCATCTTCGCTGATTCAATCATTTCATCAGGAATGCTCACATAAAAATTGCGGAACATGAGTGTTGTGATTGGCAGGCCATATACGACATGGACAAGTACAAGTCCCGGAATGGAGTTATACAAGCCGATTTCACGTAAAAATTGAATAAGTGGAATGAGGATACTTTGGTATGGAATAAACATACCGAACAACATGAAGGTAAACACCACTTCTGATCCTTTAAAGCGCCATTTAGACAGCACATAGCCATTCATCGCACCTAATACAGCTGACAATAAGGTAGCAGGAATGACTAGATAAAGAGAATTCATTAAATTGGGTGATAACTTTTCAAAAGCGATTTTGTAGCTTGAGAAATCTAGTGTAGATGGGAGCGACCACATTCGCTCAAGGGTAACTTCACCTAATGGCTTTAAGCTTGTGACAAGCATGACATAAACAGGCATGAGAAAAAACAAACTGCACAGTATTAATAAAGCATAAAGAACTGGACGGACAAATCCTCTTGCGGTCATGATGAAGCCCCCTTCCGGCTAGACAGGAGATACGGCACGATAAAGACCGCAACAGAAATCAACATGACGATCGCAATGGCGGCACCACCTGCATAATGGTTTCCTCTAAAGGTCATTTCAAACATATAAACACCTGGCACATCGGTGACAAAGTTTGCACCTGGTCCTGTCATCGAGTAAATCAAATCGAAGATCTTTAAAGAAATATGTGCCATGATAATGACGACGCTCGCTGTGATTGGTTTTAACAGCGGGAAAATGATTTTCCAGTAGATTTGCCACTCGGTTGCGCCATCCATTCTAGCAGCCTCTCTCACTTCCTCTGGAATGCCTCTAAGACCAGCCAAATACATCGCAAGTGAGAACCCTGTCATCTGCCACACAGCAGCGATGACAACTGCAATCATTGCTGCCGGTACACCAAACTCAATTTTTCCCCAGACAAATCCAGCTAAAATGTTCGTATCCGTGTACCACTTGGGCTGGATGCCGAGTGTTTTTAAAAACAGATTCACCCCAGTAGATGGATTTAGGATCCATTGCCACACAACACCTGTGACAACAAAGGAAAGGGCCATCGGAAAGAAAAAGAGATTCCGAAAAAGTGATTCCCCCTTGATCTTCTGGTCTAGTAAAATGGCCAGTACAAGCCCAGAAGCAATGACTGCTCCAATAAAGAATAATGTAAAAAAGACCGTGTTTCGAAGATCTGACTGAAAGCGAAAATCTTGAAACAGCATGACATAATTTTTCATACCTGCGAAAGAAAAATCAGGAACAAGCGAGGTCCAGTTCGATAATGAAACATATCCTGTCCAGCCAATAAATCCGTAAACAAAAATGAATAATAAAACAGCTGACGGTGCTAAAAATAGCAGGGCAAGCAGCTGGTCTCCATTCCATTTTTTCCGAACACGTTTCACTTTTGCTGCTGGTGTTTTTGTGATCGGCGATGTGTCCATGCGCATGAAGCTACACTCCTTTTTTAAAAAAGAGGCGGTGCCTAACGGCCGCCTCTTTCATCTTTATTTCATTGAATCTTTTAAAGAAGAAACGAACTGACTGCTGTCTTTTTGTGTCACGAAAATATTGACGGCTTGGTTCGCCTTCGTGACAAAACCTTCTTCAGCAGCTGAGCCATGCGCAAGAGACGGTGCGAGCTTTGACTCTTTAAACGCCTTCATTGCCGATTTTCCATATTCATCATATTTTGATACGTCTGCATCCACACGTGCCGGTATTGACCCTTTCAACGGATTAAACGCATCCTGTCCTTCCACAGATCCTAAGACAGATAAGAATTTTTTCACGTTTTCTGGCTGTTTGACACCCTTCGGCAGTCCGAATGTATCCGTGATGACCATAAAGCTGCCCTCCGTACCAGGAGTAGCCACGTATCCAAAGTCTTTATTCACCTTCAAATCTAGATCATTCACAAAGTATCCTTTTGCCCAGTCGCCCATGACATTCATTGCAGCTTCCCCTTTTGCCACGAGCTGTGAGGCATCCTGCCAGTTACGCGAGCTATGATCGTCGTTGACGTATTCGAGCATACGTCCAAAGATGTCTGCCGCTTCCTTCACTTTTGCATCATCCATTTTTAAGTCGCCCGCCCAAAGTTTTTGATAGTCATCTGCACCTAGTACACCTAGAAGAACGCTTTCAAACAAATGAGTCGCTGCCCAAGGTTCTTTATCCCCAAGCGCAAGTGGAGTAATCCCTTTTTTCTTTAAGGCATCGGCTGTTTTGAAAAATTCATCAAACGTCGTTGGCGGTTCTAAGCCCTGATCTTCAAATACTTTTTTGTTATACCAAAGCACATTGCCTCTATGAATATTCACTGGAACGGAATAGATTTTCCCGTCTTTGCTCACAAGGTCAATCAGTGATTCTGGAAATTTATCCTTCCAGCCTTCTTTCTCATAAAGGTCATCCAGCGGCTCCATTTTACCTGCGGCTACCCAGCTCTCATTCAGCTCTGCTCCCCCGTGTACTTGGAAAGTAGCTGGCGGATCATCTCCTTGCATCCGGCTTGTTAGAACAGCCTTTGCATTCGTACCAGCGCCACCAGCGACAGCTGCATTTTCAATTGGAATGTCTTTATTTTTCTCTTCAAACAATTGAATGAGTGCCTTCAGTCCGTCTTCCTCACCTGCACCAGTCCACCAAGAGAAAATTTCTAGTTTCTCCGCTCCGCCCTCTTTTTTTGCATCTGAGTTCGTCGATGAACTGCAAGCAGAGACGACCAGCATACAGAGTGCCAATAAAGTAAAGCCTAATTTAAACTTCATCATGGATCCCCCATCCCTATTTTGTAAGCGTTATCAAAATAAGTATACTGGCAGATCCTTGCCTTTTTTCAGGCAAACTTCTTCACTTTTTTATGAAATTCTTCATTTTTTTACGACCTGTTTTCGATATTCCTTCGGTGAACAGCCAACCATTTTTTTAAACACACGACTGACGTAATTCGGATCAGTATATCCTGCTTGATAGGTGATTTCTTTTAAACTAAGCGAACTCTCTTTCAGTAGCTTCTTCATTTTATCCATCCTACAGGTCGTCACATATTCTTTAAACGTCAGACCTGTCTCATCCTTAAAGCGTTTGGTGAAATACGTCGGGCTTAAATCAACATAGGCGGCCGTTTGCTCCAGCGTGATATGTTCGCAAAAATGTGTTTGAATGTATCGTTTCGCCCGTTCTATATCATTCACCGTCTGGGTTCTTGCTTCATACAGATCAAATAAATGTTCACAGCATTGGCGGCATTCTGTTTCTGTAGTGATAGCTAGAATCGGCACATCTGCACGAAGTCGTGATTTGAGTAAAATGAGCAGCTCTTTCACATGAGAAATGGTTGCCCCTTCTAATTGGAAGGCATCATAGTAAGCAAGAGCATCATCTCTTCTCCCTTCTTCTAGTGCCAGCATCATGTCATCGGCAAGCTCAGGCAAGTTGATCAATACGTAAGGTTGTCTATCTGTATAGTAAAAGCCATAACGAACCGCACCGTCATCTTTTTTTCGCTGATAATAGGAAAGCTTCGCTTCTGCCGCACTTTTCTGAAGTTGAAGTGGATTTGAGACAGGATGACCCATGCCAACAATGACAGGTGAATGCTGCTCGCTTGTCATGGCAGCGCGAATGGCTTGCAGTACATTCGCCTTTAGATGACCAGGTGATTGACGGCTGTAAATCAAGCATGTAAACAGCTCACCGCTCACTTTGATAGGCACTGCTTGAAAAAGAGCAGACTCCTGCAAATGATTCAGGAGTTGATCCCCGCCTGTCCGCTGAACAGCGATCACTAGACCTGCTTGAAAATCCTGAAACAGCCGCTCAAACACTGTGGAGGAATAAGATTGACCGTTCAACACATGAGCTTCCAGCCATTTTGACTGCTGATTGACTTTCTCCGCCTGCCGCAGGGAGACCTCCTGCTGAATTTCTGCCGCAACAGAACGAATCGCTGTAATGGTTTCGTCTTTATCAGCTGGTTTGACAAGGTATTGTTTGACCCCTTCCTGCATGGCTTGCTTGGCATAATCAAATGTATCGTAGGCTGTCAGCATAATAAATTTAGTATGAGGACAGCTTGCTTTGATCTGTTTGATCGCTGTGAGTCCATCCATGCCTGGCATCTGAATATCCATGAGCACAAGGTCAATTGGCTTAGACCGCGCCAATTCCACCGCCTTTTTTCCATTCGCAGCTTCCCCTGCAATATGACAGTCTGGCAGCCATTCGGTCATGAATTTACGCATCGCCATTCGTTCAATTTTTTCATCATCAACAATCAGCACGTTCAGCATGCTCGCTCCTCCTTGATTGGTATTGTCAATTGAATGGTGGTCCCTTCGTTTGGCTTTGAATCAATTTGAAGGGCATCCTGCACTCCGTAAAACAAACGCAGCCTCGACATCACATTTCGAAGACCAATTCCTGTCGAGTGACCTTTACTACGTGTGTCTGGATGATCTTCTTCCTCTTGCGATAGCAACCTCTTTTTCTCTTGATCACTGATGCCAAGTCCATTATCCCGAATCCGAATCATGACAAAGCCATCATCTCGATCAATAGAGAGCTCTACAAGCCCCCCCTCCTCTTTTGGTTCTACCCCATGAATAAAGGCATTTTCGACAAGCGGCTGCAATGTAAGGCTCGGAATGTGAACAGATAGACACGACTCATCTATGGTCGTTTTGCATGTAATACGATCGGAAAATCTTGTTTCTTGTATATGAAAATATTCTTTTACCACTTTCACTTCTTGTTCTAACGTAACAGATGCGCTGAGAGGAGATAGCGAATACCGCATCAGCGTAGAAACGGATTGTATCAATCTCGATGTCGCATCAGCTGATTCTAAGTACGCCATACGTGAAACGATGTTTAATGTATTAAATAAAAAATGTGGATTCATTTGGTTTTGTAGTGTTTTCAGCTTCATGTCTTTAATTTTCTGATCTAAAGCGGCCTTTTGTTTCATCTCTTCAATCATGACCTTCATCTCTCGCCGCATTCGCTCAAAGGCATGATTTAACACAGAGATTTCGTCCTTCGATGACACATGCAAATTCGGACCATCAAAATTTCCTTCTGATACTTCTTTGGCACTTCGAGACAGATGAACGATCGGTCTTGAAATTCCACCCGCAATGATATAGGCCATCCATAAAGCGATGCCTATCGATAATGTAAACAGACATAGAGTAAAAAGCGCATACGTTTGATGTCTTTTTTGAAGGGATTGGTAGAGTACTTGATACTCAGATAATTCATCATCCAAAAGAGTCATTGTCTGCTCTTGGATATAAGAGGATACGGTTCTTACTTCTTTCACACTTGCAGCATATTCTTTGATTTTCCCTTTTTTGACATGATTCATTGTCGCATCACTTTCGTTTATGAGCGTCCGCATCATATATTGATATTTTTCAATGGAGGGGATGGCGGCATGAAGCCCTGCATCTTTGAGCAATGCTTGATCATATGATGTCATTTTCTGTTTTGATTCAGCATACCCCTTGGCAAACGCCTGATCCTTTTCGATGGCAAAGGCGTTGACCTTTTCATACATCGTTTTTGCCTCTGTCGAAATATCATTCAGCAGGAGAAAGGAACGAAAGCTCTTGCTATATTCTGATGTGATTTTTGAACTGCTCCAATACACAAAAAAAGCGGCCACATTACCAAGGAGCACAAGAATTAAAAATGCCAATAATAATTTACTTCGTATTTTTCTCATGGCTGAACCCCCTGTGGTCTTTCCGTTTGATGAAGGGGCAGGTCTCCTCGCCGAATCACACTCGTCCCTGTGTACTGCAGCGGTTCTTGTTTATCCCCTTGCTGCAAACGAACAAGAGATTCAACCGCTTGATAGCCCATTTCATAAGGGTGCTGTACAACCACTGCATCAATTTTCCCATCATCCAGCGCTTGAATCGTATCAGGCAGAGTATCAAATGCGAGCACATAAACATCTTTAGACGAATGATATTGCTCTGTTGCTTGAATAATGCCGACACCGTCTAATGCACTTGTTCCATAAAATGCGGTGAGCTGCGTATGATCATTTAACAATTTATACGCAGCACCGGAAGCACCTGATTTCGTAATCGCCGACTCTTCTATTCCAGCAATATGAATGCGTTTCTCACCAGAAACGGCATCTCGAAACCCCTTCACGCGAAGCTTCTGGTGAATCGCATCAAGCCGTCCCGTCACAATGCCCACATACTGTTCGCCTTTTGTATCGGCGATGAGTGCCTGTCCGGCGATAAAGCCAGAATAATAGTTATCTGTTCCGACATACACTTGACGCTTGCTCCCCTCTGCATCGGTATCGACTGTGACAACATCTATACCTTTCTCTCTTGCTTTTTGAAAGAGCGGTTTGTATCTCTTTGTATCAAGCCCTTGCGTCATAATGCCATCCACATGACCAGCAATCGCCATATCAATGGTTTTTAGGTGATCATCCAAATCAGCCTGCTTTGGACCTAGGTATTCAAGATACACCCGATGAACTTCCGCCGCATCAGCAGCTCCCTTTTGCACCAATTGCCAATATTCATTATCAAGTTCCTCCGGTACAAGAACAAAGTGATATTGATAAGTTGATACCGTCTCATCGGAAGCGCTTTCTATTTTAACTAAATCTTGACCTAATACAGATAAAAAAAGAACAGATACGACACAAAATGTGAGAAATGCGCCCATTCCGAACACCTTCGACCATTTCATTCACATTCTCCTCCTTCCATTGTTGCCGCATAAAAAAAGAGCTGCTTATAAAAGCATACTCTCTCGACCTCTATAATTCCTTTGTCATAAATAAACTGTTCGGATCTTCTTGGTATGAACCAAAAGGCGGACAATATTGAAATCCAAAGCTTTCATATAATTTTCTTGCCGGTTCAAAGAAAGCAATCGCACCTGTTTCAAGGCTGACTCTTTTATACCCCCGCCGCTTCGCCTCTTGGAGAAGGTGGGTCAACAGATGCTTCGCCACGCCTTTTCGCATATGGGCTGCTGCCGTTCTCATCGATTTGAGTTCACCATGTTCACTTGATAGCTCCTTGATGGCTCCGCAGCCAAGAAGCACCTCTCCATCCCTTGCACTCCATACTGTGACATCATGTTTTTTCAGATGGTCTAACGGAAGGGCATGAATGCTTTCTGGCGGTGAATGTTTTTTCATCTCTTCTAAATGAGCTTTAATCAATTGTTCAATTTGACCATCTTTTAGTTCATCTTGTTGAATGTACATATCGACCTCTCCTTTATGCTCATTTTATGTGAAAAGAAGCGCCTTCCCATCTTTTATGTCAGATAAACGAACAAACAACCGGCAGTCATCAGCCGGTTGTTTATGTGAACTACATGATGGTGGAAGAAAGAACAGCCTGTAATTCTTCTGCTGTACTGCTTTCAAGCTGGCTGCCGACACCTACTGCAACGGCTCCTGCTTCAAGCCACTTTGGCACATCGACTGGATGAATGCCTCCTGTTGGGATGAACTCAACCTCTGGAAACGGACCTTGCAAATTTTTCATATAGGACAAACCGAAGGAGCCGCTCGGAAAAAGCTTTAACACGCTGTATCCATTTGCTTTTGCCTGCATAATTTCACTCGGGGTCAAAACACCTGGCACGTAGAGTATATCGTGAAAAGATAGGTGCTCTCCGATAGTAGGAAGATATCCAGGGCTAACGATGAATTGAGAGCCGGCTTCAATGGCTGATTGTGCCTGCTCAAGCGTTGTAATCGTTCCAGCTCCGACAATCAAGTCGTGGTCATGCTGGTAAGATGCAATGATCCGCTCTGCATTGGGCGTGGTATATGTCACTTCGATGGCCCGCACCCCTTTTTTCTTTAAACGACCAATCATCTCTATCCCGTCTGCTTCACTACCTGCTCTGACCACCGCAATGAGTTTACAAGCTGCGAGCTTCTCTTTAACGCTCATACTTGCTGACTTTCCCATACCTCTCATCTCCCTTCATATCGTGTCGCCTTTGATATCGTTTGGCTTCTTTTATAAATGCCTGAAGCTCTTTTCGAGTCGGCAGGCCCTCGTGATCTCCTGGGGACATGACTGCAAGTGCTCCAATGGCATTGCCTCTTGTCACCGATTTTTCATATGATAATCCGTCCAGCAGACCGCTCATCACTCCCACTGCAAATCCATCACCAGCTCCGACTGTATCCACGACATGAGACACATGGAAACCATCCACTACACCTTGGCCGGATGCACTTTTGAAATAGGCTCCTTCCGCTCCCAGTTTAATGACCACAAGCTTGACGCCTTTTTGTAAATAAACATCCGCAATCGCTTCCGGCTCATGACATCCAGTGAGTCTTTGACCTTCTGCAAGCCCTGGGAAAAACCAATCTACTTGAGCAGCCATCTGGTTCACCGTATGAATCATGTCTTCTTCCTCTTCCCATAGTTGAAGTCTAAGGTTCGGGTCAAAGGAAATGGTTTTTCCTGCTTCTTTCATTTCTTTAAGGGCATGAAAAGAAAACGCTCTCATTTCACTAGACACAGCAGGCGGGATTCCGGTCATATGAAGATGTCCTGCCTGCTGAAAATAAGTGGACGGGAAATCGCTTGGGTTCAATGTGCTCGCAGCAGAGCCTTTTCGGTAGTACGTCACATCAGGGTCTCCATCGATGACTTTTGATTTAAGCAATATTCCTGTTTTGGCTCCATCATTTGAACGGAGTACTGCCTTCGTATCGACCCCTTCTTTTTGAAGCTCTTCTAAAATAAATGTACCAAGTGAGTCCGCCCCGACCTTACTCATCCAGCCTACGCTAAAGCCTAATCTTGCCAAGCCGACCGCAACATTACTCTCTGCACCAGCAAGTGCTTTTTGAAACGTATGCACTTGGTGAAGCTCGCCAATTTCTTTTGCATAAAACATCGCCATTGATTCCCCAAATGTGATCACATCCAATGCTTTCACTCATTTCTCCCCTTTCTTGGTACCGGTTTCAAAACAGTTGAAAAAGAGAGAGCATGCACGTATGTATACTCTTCTCTGCCTAACGTTTATAAAGATTTTCTCACAATGATTTCTCCATCAAGTTGAATGGTCTGGGGTGCACTCTTATCCCCTTCAAGACGCGTCTTGATTTTTTGCATCGCCGCTTTCCCCATCTCATGAGATGGCTGCGCCACCGTAGTGATGCCTGGCCCGATCAGCTTATACCATTCTGTATCATCAAATCCGGCAATGCCTATCTCCTCAGGAATCTTTACCCCAAGATCGACAAGTTCACTGATGAGCTTCAGCATGAGTAATCCATTGCCTGCTAAAATCGCTTTTTTCTGATGGCTTGATTGTAAAAAACGACAAATCTCATCTCGCATTTGTTCCTTTTGCTTCAAATTGATTTCTGCAATCATAGGTGTCTTATGTTGACTCATCGTCGTCTGTTCATAGGCTTCTTTTCGTTCTTCACGTGGACTAATCCCATCGACCGGCTCAGTAAAGAAAGCGATATGTTCGTAGCCTTTTTCATACATTTGGTGAAGTAGACGAGCCGTGATGTCACGGTTATTCGTTGTGACGGTATCGACCTTGAGTTCAGGTAACTTACGGTCAACAAGAACAATCGGTACACCGTTTTGCTTAAAGTCTTGCAAAATGTCATTGTTTTGACCGGTCGTATTAATGATCAGCCCTTCAATATAATGCGCATTCAGCTTCAGAAGCATTTCTCGTTCTTTTTCTGGACGATTATCTGTGTTGCACACCATGATGCTGTATCCATATTCATCACAAATCTCTTCCACACCACGAAGTGTCGCAACAGAGAATGGATTCGTAATATCAGCCACAATAAAACCAATGACCTTGCTCTTTCTTACTTTCAATCCTTGGGCAAGCTGACTCGGACGGTAATGGAGCTCCTCAATGGCTTTTTTAATCTTTTTTACCTTTTCAGGAGAAATTTCATTTGTTCTGCCATTGATGTATCTGGATACCGTTGATTTTGAGACACCTGCATATGCTGCAACTTCGTTAATGGTGACTTTCGTTTGCTTTTTCTCTTTCATACAAAAAACTCCCAAGATTGATCTTCTCATTTGTTTCGAAACCGATTTCAAATAAACTTAAAAAAAGCATACCACAAGTTGAACTGTATCAGAAGATTTTTTTCATGAACATGAAGAAAAAAAGCTTTTATACAATTAAAGAAAGCGATTTCAAATTAACGGTTGACGCCGCTCTCTTTTTCCTCTAGAATTTTCCTTGAAACCGATACCAAATAAAACAATCATATGTTTCAGATGGAAAGGGAGGCTTATCTCAAATGGAAAATCGTTATGCTGTACATCCTGAGCAGGTCAAGCGTTTTACAACAGAGGAACTTCGTCGTCATTTTCATATTCCGACACTCTTTGTCAGTGGTGAATTGAAGCTATATTATTCGCATGAGGACCGTGTGGTGATTGGCGGTGTTATGCCGACATCAGAACCGATCAAGCTAGATGCCGGCGACTTTTTACGTACAGAATATTTCCTTGAAAGACGGGAAATTGGCATTGTGAATGTCGGCGGCCAAGGTACGGTTACAGTCGATGGTGAGTCATTTGTGCTGGAGCATAAAGATTTCTTATATATTGGACTTGGACACGAACATGTACAGTTTGCTAGTTCATCAGGTGAGCAGGCCAAATTTTATCTTGTGTCAGCCACAGCTCATAGAGCGTATCCGACACAAAAGGCTGCGATTGCTGAATTAACACCGAATCATTTAGGGGAAGCATCCGCCTCGAACGTACGGAATCTGTATCAGGTCATTCATGCAGACGGCATCCAAAGCTGCCAGCTTATGATGGGCATCACTCAGCTTGAAACCAATAACACATGGAACACGATGCCTGCTCATATACATGACCGGCGGATGGAAGTGTACTTATATCTTGATATAGAGGAAGACGCACGTGTCTTTCATTTTATGGGGGAGCCATCTGAAACGAGACATCTCGTTGTAGCAAATGAAGAAGCCGTCATCTCACCTGCCTGGTCCATTCATTCAGGCTCAGGTACCGCAAATTATTCATTTATTTGGGCAATGGCGGGAGAAAACTATACGTTTAAAGATATGGACTTTGTCCCGATGGACCAGCTGAGGTAATGAGATGACGACGACATCATATGTAGCGTCCCTCTTTTCCCTCGAAGGCAAAACAGCTCTTGTCACAGGTCCTGGAACTGGTATTGGGCAAGGTATTGCCGTAGCGCTTGCCCGTTCAGGTGCAGATATCATCGGCACCTACCACCATACGCCGCTTGATGAAACAAAAGAACTTGTCGAACAGACCGGCAGATCATTTCATGCGATTCAAGTAGACTTTGCAGATCCTAAGTCCGCAAAGCGGGATGTTGATGCCCTTTTAAAACAGCATTCAATTGATATTTTGATCAATAATGCTGGGACCATTAAAAGAGAAGAGGCTGCTCAATATTCAGAGGAAAACTGGCATACTGTCATGGATGTGAATATCAACAGTCTCTTTTTCCTCACGCAAAAGGTCGGACAGCAGATGCTGAAAAAAGGGCAAGGGAAAATTGTCAATATCGCTTCCCTTCTATCATTTCAAGGCGGTGTCTTTGTTCCCGCTTATACAGCAAGTAAGCATGCTGTCGCAGGTTTGACGAAAGCTTTTGCAAATGAATGGGCAAGTCAGCATATTCAGGTCAATGCGATCGCGCCTGGTTATATTGCAACCAATAACACGCAAGCCATTCGTGACGATGCGAACCGGAATGAAGAGATTCTGAAACGAATCCCCGCTGGACGCTGGGGACGGCCTGAAGATCTAGCAGGTGCCGCCGTCTTTCTCAGCTCCCCTGCCTCTGATTATATGAACGGTCATATTTTAGCCGTAGATGGCGGCTGGCTGGCGAGATAAACATGTGAAGAGAATTCCTATTTTAGGGGATTCTCTTTTTTCTATTTGCATAATTCTTCTCCTTCCGAGTCACTCTATAAAAAAAGACATGAGGGTGAGGTATTATGAAAAGTCGTATTGAACAAGATATAGAGTCCGTCATTCAGCGTGTCAAAAGCTTTGCCGGCAAAAGTGATGATATCGTGTTCCACTCTTTTTCATTTGGTCCTTCCGCTGTCTCTGCATGTCTCGTGTACGTTGAAGGACTCACAGAATTTGAGATGCTTTCCAAACAAATTATTTCACCTATGCAAAAGGAACTGACCATCACTGAGGTCGACCACACCACACTTTCTCTCCTTTCTAAAACGTTCTTTGGTATTCAAAATGATGTGCTGGAAGATATGAACCTTGCCATCGAGCAGTTATACAGCGGCAGGGCTATTTTATTTGTGGATAGGGCCACTCAAGCTCTTGCGCTCCATACGAATCTTTTTCAATTTAGAGAAGTAGAGGAGCCGCAATCAGAAGTCCTTGTTAGAGGACCAAGGATTGGATTTATTGAAAATCTTGAAAAAAACACGGCATTGCTTCGTGAAAGAGCAAACGATCCGAACCTTGTCATTCAAAAGGTAAACATAGGAACTCGCAACAAGAAATCTGCTGCTCTTGTGTATGTTCGTGATATCGCAGACCCCAAACTAGTAGATGATGTCTTCTCTCGTATGAAGCAAATCAAAATGGATGATATTCCTGAGAGCGGCTACATAGAACAGCTGATTGAAGACAGTCATATCTCTATTTTCCCGCAGATTCAAAATACAGAACGTCCTGATCGGGTGATTGCCTCTGTGTTAGAAGGAAAGGTGTCTATTTTGCTCGATGGGACGCCGTTTGCCCTCATTATGCCGATGACTCTCACTGCCTTGATGCAATCACCGGAGGATTATTATCAAAGATGGACAAGTGCGACTCTTTTGCGTTTGCTCCGTTATATTGCCGTGCTTTTGACGATCTTTTTACCGGGACTCTATATCGCCCTTGTTTCCTATCATCCTGGTTTATTACCAACACGAATGGCACTTACCATCGCAGGCAGCCGGCAAAATGTGCCCTTTCCTCCTGTAGTGGAAGCCATTTTGATGTCGTTTACGATTGAACTGCTGCGGGAAGCTGGACTTCGTCTTCCTAGGGCGATCGGGCAGACGATTGGACTGATTGGCGGCGTCATTATTGGACAGGCGGCTGTCCAAGCCAATATCGTCAGTGCCTTAATGGTCATTATTGTGTCTCTGACGGCACTAGCCGATTTCACTGCTCCATCATATGATTTCAGCTTCCCCTTACGCATTCTGCGGTTTATGGCCATCTTCAGTTCAGCCATGTTTGGATTATACGGCCTCATCATGTGTTATTTATTTGTACTTTGTCACTTGATGCAGCTAAAGACCTTTGGTTTTGACTATTTCACACCTGTTTTGTCTTCACCGTTTTCAGATTTAAAAGATACGTACGTTCGTTTACCAATAGGGCTATTTAAATCGAGACCGAAAACAGCCAAGACAAAAAATCTCAAAAGACAAGGAGAGTAAACGATGTACAGAGCTGAGAAGCTATCATTGTTACAAGTCACCATTCTGTGCAGTTCTACAATGATAGGCGCTGGAATTTTAACCATTCCTCGCAGTTCTGCCAATTCAGGATTCCCTGATGGCTGGATCATTGTATTAATACAGGGAGTCATCTTTGCTTTCGTTGCTTTTTTGCTAGGTTGGATTGCGGAGAAGAATGCACCGGATACCATTTTTGAATCGAATACAAAAGGAGCCGGTGCATTCTTTGGCACGATCTTTAACCTAATGCTGATCGGTTATTTACTAGCCATTGTGGGCTTTGAGGCGCGTGTACTGGGGGAAGTGGTTCAGTTTTTCCTGCTGCAATCGACCCCTATGACGGTGATTGTGATGATTTTTTTACTTGTGGCCACCTATCATTTAAAAAGCGGAATTTTTCCGGTAGTGAAAATGGTGACATATATTTATCCGATGACCATGATCATTTACATTGGGCTCATGCTGTTTAGTTTGAAAATATTTGATTTTGATTACTTACGCCCGGTAATGGCTCACGGGTTTAAAGATTTTAGTAATTTGTTCTCTCAAACATTTATTCAATTTACAGGCTTTGAAGTCATTTTGTTTGTCGTACCGCTTATCTATAAAGACAAATGGTCAAAAGCGAAATGGGCCGCAGCGATCGGTGTAGGGATCACCACACTTATTTACTCCCTCACGCTCTTTATTGTGATTGGTTCCATGACGGTTGGAGAAACGAAATCACTCACCTGGCCCACTGTCTCCCTCATTCAAGCGCTAGAACTAGAAGGGGTCTTCATTGAACGCTTTGATATTTTCTTACTGACGATCTGGACGTGCCAGCAGTTTATTTGTATGCTTGGCTTTTTCCAATTTGCTATTAAAGGCTGTCAAACGGTTTTTAAGACAACCAATTTAACGAGACTGCTATGGTTGCTGTTTTTGCTGACCTCAGCTCTCTCTCTTTTTCCGAGAAATATCAATGAAGTCTTTTACTACTCGACTTTACTCGGCTATGCATTATTCGCTGTGTTAGCGATTCCTTTTTTAACAGCTGTTCTGCTCATGATACGTAAAAAATGGGGAGGTCGATCTGCATGAAAGGACGGCGTTTATGGCTCACCTTTCTGTCTTGCTGTCTTTTGATTTTATCGACAGGCTGCTGGGACTTAAAGGATATTGAGAAATTATCGTTTGTACGCGGTGTTGGCATTGACGAGGAAGATGATAACGGAGTCAAACTCACCTATCAAAACCTTGTCCCTAAAATGGGCGGAACACAAGAAGCAGATTCCCCTGGCTATGTGAATGTCGTCTCAAAGGGGAAAAATGTACTGGAAGCAGTCAGCAATGTCGCTTTGAAGGACCCGCCGATTTACAGTGATCACCTCAAAATCTTTTTGTTTGGCAAAAATCAAGCCGAGCATCATGATATTCAAGGAACACTCAACCACTTTATACGAGATGATGAGGTTCGAAGAAGCAGCTACCTCTTAGTGTCACGGCATGAGGCTTCAAAAGTCATCAATCAAAAATTAAAATCACAACAAAAGGTGCCAGTTGAGCATATTTTTGAAACATCAAAAAACCGGAGCTTTAACGGGAAGATTTTACTGCCAACACGTATTGGCCGAGCGTCGGATTACTTTCAGATGGGTACAAGCTTTCTTGTCCAAAGTGTGGATGTCGTAAATGGAGAACTCACCTATGATGGTGCAGGCATTATCCATGGAAAAACACGAAAGCTGATAGGATTCATACCAGCAAAAGATGTCCAATCTTTAAACTGGGTCATGAATCGCATCTCAGGCGGAGTCGTACCCGCCACCTACAAAGGCTTTCCGATTACGTATGAAATCAAGAAAGCAAAGTCCAAGATTGAACCCTATCTGAAGAACGGAAAGATTTCCTTTAACATTAGTGTACAAACAAACGGGAAACTATCAGAAGATCAATATCCCCCTGAAAACTCATACGATGAGCAATACATCAAACGATTTGAGCGCATTTTTGAACGCAAAATCAAAGAACGCATTCAAAAAGCTGTCCACCACATGCAAAAAGAAGTTGGTGTTGACCCGATCCTTTTAAATCGGCAGGTGCGCATCAAGTATCCAGACTTTTGGGATCAGCACCGCAATGAATGGGATACACTATTTCAAGAAGTAGACATTGCATATGACGTCAAAGTGAGCATTTTGAACTTTGGTGCAGAAGGCGCAACGAAAAGCTTTAAATGGTAGCACAAAAGGCGGTCATCCGCCTTAGATGGTTGACAAAGGGCTAAAATGAACTTTGTTTTAGCCCTTTGTCTTCTTTTCAGCGTGATAGAAAACCTTTGCAGTCTAGGAAGGACGAGTACCGGAGCGGAGTGAATGAAGGATTCGCGAGCACCGGCGCGCAGGACTGACAAAGAATGCGAGGGTTTGCCTACACGCTGAGGCGGATTACCCGGAGGGGGAACCGCCTTTTTTACGTGCAACGATCAAAAGCTGATAGAGCGTCACTTGATCAGATAATGCTTTTGTTTGAAAGCCAAGTGACTCTCCTACTCTCGCCACTTCGTCAAAAAACAATTGAACGTTTTGATCAATTGGCACATTGATCGGCTGTTCAATCACGCGATGAAACAAATGGTCTGGAAAGAGCGCCCGCATTGTGTTTGGTGTGAAAAATCTCATATGTGTTCGATCTAAAATCCCCACATCTTGATACGTAAAATCACCTGCCATTAAAGGCAGCAGTACTTCCGCATGCATCATATTAGGTAAGCAGCAAATGATCACGCCACCTGGTTTTAAAGACGCATGCGCTTGAGCTATCAACTGCCATGGGTCTGACACATGCTCTAACACATCAGAAAAGATCACAGCATCAAAAAAAGCTTCTTTCTCTGACCAAGGATACGCCTCCGCTTTTGTCTCAATCACTTCTTTGTAATACGCCTTTGCCATCTCTGCTTTTAATGCATCCGCCTCTACTCCGTACATGTCAACGGACTGCCGGTTGATCAGTTCAAGTCCTGTCGCCCCAGCACCACAGCCAACATCCAGCACACATCCGGCATCCTCAGGGAGCAGTGTTGCAAAATATGGATGGGGCGTTATCAGATTTAAATCAATGCCCCATTTATCTAAAAAACGAAGCCTGTTTTCCGCAAACAACGTAGAGATGTTCGTTTCTTCATTGGCATTGAAGGTAGCATGACCGTGATGATGCACAAAAGAATCATGGACGATTTGCAGCTGGTATCCCTTCAGCAACGAACGCAGACAAAGGTCATCATCCTCAAATGATCCATATACAAATCGCTCATCAAATAACCCTACATCCTCGATCAGCTCTCTTTTGACCAGCAGACAAAAACCAACAAGTCTATGCACATATGTTCTTTGACCTTTTTTCGAAGCCGTATATGCCTTCGCAAAGGCAGGAAGCTCCTTCACATCTGTGTAAGATGGCTGAACGAGCTGAGGACCACTCACATAATTGGAGACAGGGCCTACCATGCCAATACGATCTGATGCAAAAAGGGCTTCTCTTAAAGGCAAAAGCCAGTTTTCGGTCACAATCGTGTCGTTATTTAAAAAAAGAAGACTATCTCCTGTTGCTTTTTTCGCTCCTTGGTTACAGCCCTTGGCAAAGCCTTGATTCTTCTCGTTGTCAATCAACACGACATCTTCCAGTTGTCTCACATATTCCTTTGTTCCGTCTGATGAAGCATTATCCACGATAATGAGTTCATATTCATCAGGCTGAGTATGCTTCTTGATACTGTCGATACATTTTTTCGTTAGGTGCAGTTCATTGTACGTCAGCATCACAATGCTCGTTTTTCCTTTCATCTCATTTCCACCTTTCGCCCGCCTGTTCCATATGTATGTCATAGGTAGCACGTTCAGAAGATGAGTGATTGTCCTTTCTTGATTAAACGTTTGTTTAACAAAGGAAGACCAGCTGCCTCATGCAGCTGGTCTTTTTTCATACCGTTTCCCCTTCATCATTCACGACGGCACGGTTTCTCTTTTTTAAATCTTCTTCAATCTCTTCAAGACTTTTCCCTTTCGTTTCTGTGACTAAATATTTCACAAATAAGAAGGCACCTATGCCGATGGCTGCATAAATAAGGAAAAGGTTACTGATGCCAATTGCACTTAACAAGGTTGGGAATGTGAGCGAGATGATCAAATTCCCTGTATGCAGTAGGAAGGTCGATACCCCCGTACCGATTCCCCGGACATGTACTGGGAACAGCTCCGGCAGCATCACCCATACGACCGGGCCCCAGCTGACAGCAAAAATGACGATGAAAAGTCCTAAACATATAATCGTTGTCCACCCTGCAGCTGTTGATCCCTCGAAAAAACGATTGACCACTGCTAGAACAATCAAACTAAGAACCATCCCTACATTTCCAAATAGGAGTAACGCTTTCCGCCCGACACGATCAATGATTTTAATCGCAACAAACGTCATGACAACATTGACTGCACCAATTCCTACAGTTCCTAAAATGGCTGCTGAATCGCCAAAGCCGACACTTGTGAATGTTTTTGGTGCATAATAAATGATTGTATTTGTCCCAATAAACTGCTGTAAAAAGGCTAAACCGACACCAGCAATTAAAGCGGGGCGCACCCATGGTTCGAGTAATTCCTTAAGACCGCCTTTTTCTTCACTTTCTGCTTTTTGAATATCCGCAATTTCGTCTTCAACTTCCTGCTTATTTTGTCTAAGTTTTGACAATATTTCTTTCGCCCGATCCGCCTGTCCTTGGACAAACAGCCAGCGAGGACTTTCTGGCATAAACAAAATACCACATAACAAGAGAACAGAAGGAACAACGGCAATTCCAAGCATCAGACGCCATGCCTCTGCATCTGCTAAAACGTAGTTCACAATATAGGCAAGAAGAATACCAAATGTGATCATGAGTTGGTTTAATGAGGAAAGTGCCCCTCTTGATTCCTTTGGCGCAAGTTCAGATAAATATAATGGAACAATCGTCGTCGAGCATCCGACAGCAAGTCCTAGCACGATTCGGAATAAGACCATGACCTCCGTATTCGGTGCAAGGGCTGTTCCAAATCCGCCGATAATAAATAAAATGGCTGCGGCGATTATCGCTTTTTTCCGTCCGAATTGATCTGTCAGTTTTCCAGAAAGAGAAGACCCGAGCATCGCCCCGATTAAAATCGAGCTGACCACAAGTCCCTCTGTAAATGCATTTAAACCTAAATCCTCTTTCATAAATAAGATAGCGCCAGAAATGACACCTGTATCGTAACCATATAAGGCGCCGCCAAGTGCGCCGAAGAAATAAAGCCACCCATTCCGATTTTTCATGATCATAACCCCTCTTTTATCTATGTAATGACTAGATGTTTCTCTATGAAAAATCATTTTCCTCACTTCCTGTCATTTCAAACATTTCGATGTTTTATGACAAATATATTTCATTTGCGTATCATTGAAACTTTTTTAGATAAGGAAACGTCAATTAAGCGTTAGTGAAAAAAATGTCGCACTATATCCCGTTTTAAGGTATATTTGTTTTAGTTTGTAAGCAGGAAGAAGGACATCTTTACTATAAAATCATAGCGAGGGTTTAAATATATGGATCAAACAAGAAGTAAACGCAAAGGCAAAAAGCGTTTAAAACCATGGGTGAAAGTCACTCTTTTTATTTTTGGTATTCTTTTACTGACAACCGCTTCTGTCACCGGCTATGCCTACTATAAAGTGACATCGGCTGCGAAAAAAGCACAAGTCTCTCTAGACCGCGGTGCACAATCTGTCAAACGGATTGAAGCATTTGATCCTGGGAAAGACAGCTTTTCTGTCTTGCTGCTTGGCATTGACAGCAGACCAGGCGAAACCGTCAAACAAGCACGAAGCGATGCAATGGTATTAGCAACAGTAAATCGTACGAATAAAACCGTGAAATTATTAAGTATTCCAAGGGACTCATATGTTAATATTCCAGGTCATGGTTATGACAAAATCACACATGCACACGCATTTGGTGATGCAGACCTCACGGTGAGTACAGTTGAGAATTTACTAGATATTCCTGTCGACTTTGTGATTGAAAGTAATTTCAAAGCATTTAAGGAAATTGTGAATGAATTGAATGGTGTTTCCGTTAACATTAAAGATGAATATGTTGTGAAACAGATTCTTAAAGATACAAAGGGCAAAGTTCAGCTGCAAACGGGTACTCACACACTAGATGGTAATCAAGCTCTCGCTTATGTGAGAACAAGAAAAGCAGACAGTGATCTCATGCGTGGACAGCGTCAAATGGAAGTTTTAAAAGCCATTTTCGATAAATCAAAATCAGTAACGTCTATTCCGTCTTATGACAATATCATAGATACTCTAGGTGATAACGTCTCAACTAACCTGTCAATGAAAGAGCTAGTCGGTCTTTTCCCACTACTCACTTCATTGAAATCTGTTGATACGATTCAACTAAAAGGATCTGATTACCAGCCAAATGGCGTTTATTATTACCAATTGGATCAAAACCAACTGAACGAAGTCAAAACGGAATTGAAGAAACAGCTTGAATTATCATAAAAACAGAAAGCGTCCTTTTGGGCGCTTTTTATGTGTTGAAAAAGGTGTTTGCCCTTTTTCTTCTTTTAAGCGTGATAGAAAACCTTTGCAGTCTAGGAAGGACGAGCACCGGAGCAGAGCGAATTTGACATTCGTGAGCACCGGAGCGCAGGACTGACAAAGAATGCGAGGGTTTGTCTACACGCTAAAAGCGTCCTTTTGGGCGCTTTTTCTTATATCCTTGATCAATTGACCATTTTTGTTTAGCCTTAAAGAGAGGAATCCACGATCCGACTCTTTCATGAGAATGAAGGAAATCGTACATACTTTGAAGAGGCTATTGCATGAATGAAGGAGGATATAACAGCAATGAAAAAGATGATTGCGATTGATTTAGACGGTACACTCTTAAATACGAAAAGTGAAATATCCGCTCAAAACCGGCAAGCATTGATTCGTGCGAAGGAAGCTGGATATATTGTGACCATTTGTACAGGGCGCGCGACTTTTGATGTAAAAGAGCTTCTTGAGGATTTGGACATTCCCATTATTGCGGCAAACGGAGGAACTGTCCATACAGAAGGGTACAAGCTCTTCAGCAGAATCACCCTTGATCAAGAAGCTGGAAGACGTGCTGCAAAGGAATTAGTGGAACGGAACATTTATTTCGAGGTCTATACAGACGATGCCCTCCTTTCCCCATTTGATGGAAAAGAAAAGCTCAAAGCTGAATTTGATATGATCAAAAGCGCCAATCCTCATGAGGATGTAGCTGATTTATGGGAAGGGGCGATGACTCAATTTAAACAGTTTGGCATCAAACCTGTCGATGACATCCGTCAAATTTTTGAGTCGAATGAACCAACCTATAAATTACTATGCTTCTCCTTTGATATGAATAAGCTGCAAGAAGCACGAGATCTTCTTTCTAAGATGCCTGAGCTCTCCTTGACCTCATCTGGAGAACATATCATTGAGGTACTGCCAAAAGAGTCAGGTAAAGGACATGCCCTCAAAAAACTTGCAGCCCATTATGGCGTAGACCGATCCGATATTTATGCGATCGGTGACAGCCCCAATGATCTATCCATGTTCGATGAAGCAGGACACAGGGTAGCGATGGGGAATGCGGTGGATGTCATTAAAGAAAAAAGCACCTATATCACAAAAGGCAATCATGAAGATGGCGTCGCCTATTTTATTGATCTGCTTTTGCAGAATCAATTTCAAGAAAAAAAGACGCTTGTCTGATCAGCGCCTAGTGAGAAGTCGAGAAGTCCGATCCGAGCATTGATCGGGCTTTTTCTTTATTTTTTGATTCTAACGGCCGTCTCATATTTATCCTTCCAATACGTACTTGTTTTCATATTGGTAATGACAACGCCATTTGAAACCGTCACATGAATGACTTGATTTGAACCAGCATAAATGGCTGGCATCAACGAAGTCCCTTTAAAAAAGACAAGATCTCCTGGCTTTAGTTCCGATCGTTTCACAGGTGTACCTGCTTTAACTTGTCCCGGCGCATAGCGAGGCATCTCAATTCCAAGCACTTCTTGATAGATATACTGCGTGAATCCTGCTGTATCAAAGCCTTGCTTTGGGCTCGCACCACCTTTTACATAAGGTACTTCTCCAATATACGTAGCGGCTTTTGATACGACTGGGTCTTCTTTCGCTAGTTTCAGCTCAGTTAATCGTTTCGCACCTGTCCATTTCTCACGCCAATACGATTCAGACAAATAAGAAATCGTCACACTTTCCGAACGGCTCGCATGAATAAAGCGGTCTCCTCCGATGTACATTCCTACATGTGAAATTCCTTTTTTATACGTGTTGCTAAAAAAAACAAAGTCTCCAGGGCGAATATCGTCTCGTGCTACTTTCTCTCCAACCATCCATTGCTGCTCAGCACTTCTTGGTAAATAAATCCCAAGTGATTTTTCAAATAAATATTGTAAAAAACCTGAACAATCGAATCCTACTTTTGGATCTGATGCCCCGAATACATAAGGGATTCCTAAATATTTCATCGCATCTTTCACCAGTTGATCATCCGACATCTCTTGGGAGACAGGCAGCCGTTTGACCGCATAGAACCGATCGGTCCAATATTTACTTTTGCTGACATCTGTTTTCACCACCCCTTGACTGAGTGTGATGTGGATCACTTGATCATTTCCAGCGTACAAAGCAACATGTGTCGGGATGTCTTTTGTTTCTTCAAGACTGCGAAAATAGACAAGGTCTCCGGGCTTCGCTTTTCCCCATGATACGTTTTCACCGATTTGGTATTGATCGATCACCTTTCGCGGCAAATCAAATGCACCTGTTGTTTTGTATACATATTGTATAAAGCCAGACGCATCAAAGCCCGTTTTCGGATCGATTCCTCCTTTATGATAAGGCGTACCTATCAGCGTTTCCGCTTGTTTTAAAGGAGTTGTTGTTTGAGCAGACACCTCTGTTTGAGACATAAACATGAGTCCTACAATGGCACATCCTCCAAGCAGTATTCCTTTCCATTTCATCCTCTCTTCCTCCTTTCTTTTATAGTTTCGACATGACCCCTTTCATTTTACACCTTTTTCCGTCAAAAAAGAGCACGCCTCGCGTGCTCTTTTCATCATCATTTCTTTATTTACTCGCTTCCGCTTTTGACTGCTTTTGCTGCTCAATTTTCTGCATTTCAACCGAGATCTTTTGTTTCTCATGATCTGTGAGGCTGTCACTAAATTTAAAAGCAGACATAAAGACAAAGACTAAAATTAACGCAACAAACGGCCAGCTTGCTTTAAGGAATTTCATTTTTTATCCTTCCCCTCGTTTTCTTTTAATGTTTGAACTTTATCAGAATGATCGACTTCAAAGAAAATATGTCCGTCTTTTTCTTTCCAATCCGCATTCGTGCCATTTGTCAGCATACGGATAATCGATTTTGATTCAAGAGATCCTGCTTTAACTGGAGCAGGTGTCGCTTCTTTGATGTACATTGGAACCACTTCAAATGTCGCTTTTCCATCTTCATTCAGATGATACTGAACAATGGCAGAGTCACGTGTTCTTGACCAGCCTTGGTCAAAAATAAAGTTCCCCAAGCTATAGAAAATCGCTGTTCCGTTATAGACTTCCATCGGTTCAAGAACGTGCGGGTGTGCACCGATAATGATATCAGCACCAGCCTTTGACATCGCTCTTGCCAGCTCTCTTTGTCTGTCGTTTACTTCATTGTTATATTCCTGTCCCCAGTGCGCATGAACAACAACGATATCTGCCTTTTCAGCAGCTTGTGAAATCATCGGAATAAAGATAGATGGATCAGCTGGCAGAATACCTGCCTTGCGATTTGTTGCTTTAAAATCTTTTCCATATACATCTGTAAAACCAAGGGTAGCGATTTTAACGCCATTCACTTCTTTGTATGAAATGTTCTGCTTCGCATCTTTGACGTTGCGCCCTGCCCCTGTATAATCCATGTCAGCTTTTTCAAAGGCATCAATCGTGTTATTTAAGCCTTTTTCACCGTAGTCTGCTGCATGGTTATTCGCAAAGTTTAGTACAGAGAAATTCAAATCTTTTAACGCTTGTACAGAATCTTCATCTGTTTTCAAATGAATATTCTTTTGTGCTGCCTGTTCCTTATCTGAAGCCACTGGATGCTCAAAATTCCCAGTTACATAATCTGATACATCAAAATACGGCTTCGCATAGCGGAACAGGTGCTGCTTTCCATAGCGGTCTGTGACTTTCTCTACATTTCTTCCAAACATAATATCTCCGACAAACGAAGCGGTCAGGATGTTTTCTGGATTCTTTTCTACAGTTGGTACTTGTGCTTTCCCGATAAATGTAAATAGAAATGTACAAGCAATGACAATCGGTAAAGCAATCAGTACGTGTTTATTCGTCTTTTTCTTTTGGTTCTTTGTGATTTTCAGCAGCTTTTCCTGAAAGCTCAATTTTTTATTCATCATTGGACACACCTTATCTTAAAATAGATAGTAAACATACATGATGGCAAATGTTGCACCACTTAGAAGTAATGTGCTTCCAAGGGTAATCGTAAGACCTTGCTTTTGAATCGTATTCGCAATCAATCCAGGCACGATGATTCCAATTCCACGGAATTCTGCTATTTCAAACGGAACCACTGGATAGAAGAAATCAAATATGAGCTTTAGGGCAATTCCTGTAATCAGCATCGCCGCAAACTTTCTGCGTCCGTACAAAATCATAAATTTCGATAGACCAAAACGAACGATCACATATGTCAGCAAGCTGACAGATAAAACAACTAAAATGAAGACTGGCTGGTTAAAGACGAGCGCCAGATAACCTGGAACAACCAACCCAGCTGGTACGATTCCTGTTTTTTCTGCAAAGATTAAACTGAGTAGAACACCTAAAATTAACGAGATATAAAGATCTGATCCGAACATTTTCTATATTTCCTCCTAGCTGACAAGCTGCTTAATTTTGTATTCTTGAATTTTTTCGATTAAAGGTTCAGCGGCGCCGTGAATATTGCCGACTCCATAAACCACTCGATTATGAAGCTTTTTCTCAAGCATGTTCATAATTTGTTCTGTAGATTGATATTCAAGGTTGTGTAAGTGGTCAGCCGGAATTTTTCCATCCTCAAATGCCTTCACAATTGGATCTGTCGTTTCACCAATTAAGACAAGATCACTTGCTTCAATATAAGGAAGTACATCCTCCGCAAACTGGATCGTTCTATCTACGCGATCCGCACGACAGTTCATGATAATAATCGGTTCATCTGTTGGATATCCAATTTCCTTCACACGCTTCCAAATGTTCAATGTAGATGCTGCGTCATTAGCCGCAAATCCATTTACAAAATGTCCAGGTGTTTTTGCGTCCATTAATGGAAGAATTCTCATCGCTCCTGGATCAGGCGCGCATTTAACATGCCTCTGAATGCCGTATCTTCATCAATTCCCAATGCTTGTGCGACACCAAGTGCAAGTGAAGCATTATCCGGGAACACCATGTACTCAAATTTCCGTAAATACTCATCGGTAATCTTGGAATTATCTGCAACAATCACTTCAGTATTGCGTTTTTTCGCAATCTCTTTAAAGAAATCTGTATATTCACTATCCGTAATAACCAAGTGCCCATTGTAAGGAATTGTCGCTGTAAAGGCTTCAGCTATTTCATCAAGAGTTGGCCCCATCACATCCATATGATCTTCAAGAACGTTTACGATCACGCCAATATTCGCTTGAAGCAGCTCTTCCTGAAAGATAATTTGGTAATCTGGATTCACCGCCATACATTCACTGACGATGGCATTTGCTCCTCTTTCAACGGTTTCTCTCATAACTTCTTTCTGCTCTCCGATATTTGGTCCTTGCGGTTTCCTTTTAATCGGTTTCTCTTCTGGCGTATCCCAATAAATCATTCTTGCATCCGTTCCTGTTGTTTTGCCGACAGTTTTATAACCTGCCTCCATTAAGATACCGGTTGTCAATCTTGTAACGGTAGACTTTCCGCGTATACCATTAATATTGACGCGTACCGGCAGGGCATCGATATTTTTCTGATGACGCTTCTTTTCAATAAAGCCAATCCCTAACATGATGACACAGGCTATAACGATTAACCACATCGCTTATCTACATCTCCTTTTTTTATGAGTGTGATATGTAAATTCAATCAACAGTATATAGGTTCAGCATAAAATCACAATCGGTATTATGTAACATAATCTTTCACTTCCTCGTATGCCAAATTCCTCTAATCAGAAGGCGTATTTGCCTATCTCACGCTCAAATGAAAAGGCCAAAAGACGGACAAAATGACGACTGAATTTCTGCTTCAAACAAGAGAAAGCGTTACCATCAAACAGTGAAAAATCTTTTGTCCTTTTCTCCCTAAATTTTTCGACAATTATTAAGATGTATTTTGAATCAATGTTTTAAAGCCCTCTCATCTCTATGAAATCAGTCATATCAGCGCTTTAAATGAATAGTGCGTGTTTTAGAATATTTTATATTTTTAAATGAACAGGTTAGAAAGTCATCCTCATTGGTCAGAACGCTATGTGTTGACCTATGACAAAGGTCACCTCTCAAAAAATCAAGTCATCTGCTTATTTTCAGGTCACAAAAAATTGGGATAAGATGTCAAAGATTAATCATTTTGTTATAGCCTCTTTTTACGATATTCACTCCTTATGACCTAAACAATGAAACATTATTCATTTCTTTTTATCAAGATTCATCATTTCTTAACATTTTTAATGTGATTTTAGTTGAAAGTTGTCGGTGCGTGTCATGCTTTCCCCAAAGATGACGCATAAAATCATCTTCTCGGCTTACACTATGGTTAAAAAATCTGTGAGAGGAGGCTAAAGATGCCAAACACGAATGAGCAAACACGCTTACACTTTTTATCAGGCGGTTTTGAGGAAAAGATTCGGATTCTGAAAAAAGCATTTCAACAAAGCGCTGATTTTGAATACCGAGAATTAATGGTGAATGAAACAAAATCAGTGCTGTTTTTTATTAAAACAAGAGTGGATGAAAGTAAATTAAACAACTTCATTATTGGCAACTTGCTTGGCCCTCCTGGAAAGCAGGACTATGCAAAATCTCTTAGTACACTCGAAACAGGTGACTTGACACTGATTGTCGACAGCATTATTGCCGGAAGTATTGCCTTCCTTGATGAAAAATCCGCACAGATTAAAATATTTGCTGTTGGGCAGCCGCCGCTGCGTTCCATTTCTGAACCTTCTTCTGAAAGTATTATTGCAGGCGCACATGATGGGTTTGTTGAGAGTTTAGATACCAATTTATATTTGCTGCGTTCACACTTAAATGATCGAAAACTTGCAATCCAGTATCATAAGGTCGGTACAAAATCTGAAACAAAGGTTGCGACGGTTTATATTTCTGATATTGCCAATCAAGAAAAGATAGATGAGGTTAACAAACGAATTTCTTCTATTAAAGTAGACACGCTGCTTAGCCCCGGTTCTATTGTAGAGGCGATTGAGGATGATTCGTATTCCATCTTCCCGCAGCTTATTGACACAGAACGACCTGATAAAGTGAGATCTGCCATTCTTGAAGGAAGAATTGTTGTGCTGATGGATGGCAGTCCAATGGCTATCATTCTGCCTATTACGTTCTTTAGCTTCTTTCAATCACCAGATGACTACAATAGTCGCTGGATTCCGGCTACGTTTATTCGTATTCTTCGTTATATTGCCTGTATCATCGCTGTGATTTTGCCTTCTTTTTATATTGCAGTCATCGGCTTTCATTATGAGGTAGTCCCGGATGAATTAGCGATTACGATGAAAAATTCCATTATCGGCATTCCTTTTCCGCCTTTAATAGAAGCAATGCTGATGGAGATTACGATTGAGCTCATACGAGAAGCAGGGGTGCGACTGCCAAAGCCAATTGGTCAGACGATTGGAATTGTAGGCGGTTTGGTTATTGGGGACGCTGTTGTAAAAGCTGGACTCATTTCGAATGTTCTTATCGTTGTGGTCGCCGTGACCGCTGTTGCTTCCTTTGTTCTTCCTTCGTTTGAAATGACGTCTACCATCAGGATGCTGCGTTTTCCCCTCATGTTCATGGCATCGATGTTTGGGTTTATTGGCATTTCATTCGGCCTGTCGATCGTCCTGATGAATTTATGCCGCCTCGAATCACTAGGTGTCCCGTATTTATCACCAGTGGCTCCATTTAACTGGCAGGACTTAAAAGATACTGTGATTCGATTACCGATGTGGATGTATAAAAAGCGCCCTGTTTACTTAAATCCAAAAAAGAAAGAGCAAATTGAAAATTTGAGAGGATGGAAAAATCAAGATGAAAAATAAAATATCTCCATCTCAGGCTGTCTTTTTTATCATTCAATCTCAAATTGGTGTCGGTATTTTAGCCCTGCCTCATTTGCTCATGAAAGATATGGGGCATGATGGCTGGATGGCTATCATTTTGGCCTGTTTTTTTATCCAAATCATCAATACCATTTTTATATATATCATTCACAAATATCCTGAGACATCATTTTTCGAGGCGTTAATTGAGGTTTTTGGAAAATGGGTTGGGCGAATCTTAGTGGCTCTTTATACAATTTATTTCGCCTCAGTCTGTATTGTCGTTCTATCTATTTTCACGAGAATTCTGGGTATATGGGTTTTACCACTTACACCCAATTGGGTCATCAACCTACTACTCATGATATCCATCCTTTACATCGCCAAGGAACAAATTACAGCGATTGTCAGATTCAACTTTATTCTGACTCCTTTTTTACTCTTGTTGTCTCTCATCATGCTGTATTCATTAAAAGGAACCAATATCGACTACCTTATGCCCTTTTTCCAAACGGACTTCTCTCAATTTCAGCTTGGATTGAAGGATGTTGTATTATCTATGAATGGATTTGAGATGATTCTGATCATCTCTCCACTGATGAAAGGCACCATTAAAGCGCGATACAAGGTCATGACCATTGCCAATATATGCACGACTCTTTACTACCTATTTATCACAGTGATTTGTTTTATGTTTTTCAGCCCGATTGAGCTTAAAATCATTCCAAACCCTGTTCTTTATCTGTTAAAAACCATTTCGTTCGGTGTGATTGAGCGGACAGATCTGATTTTTCTTAGTTTCTGGGTATTTATCATTCTTGCCACACTCAGTAATTATCTTTACTTTTGTGCAAATGGCGTAGCAAGTATTCTCAAGAAAAAAGACCACAAAAAATACGTCTTTTATTTTGCCATTTTGATCTATGCGGCTAGCTGTTACCTTGCAACCGATAATTTTAGAATTCAGCGTTTTAATGATTTTACCACCATCGCTCAATATTCATTTATTTACACACTCCCAATCTTTATGGCCATTATCATCTTTATCAAACATCGCAAAGGGAAGGTGAAATCACATGCGTCATAAGTACATACTGACTTTGCTCATGTGTGTTTCTCTCATATTCATGCCTGGCTGCTGGGATCAGAACCTATTAAAGAATATCTCTCTTGTTTTAACCTCTGCTGTTGATCAAGGAGAGGATGACAATGCGAAGTACTCGATTACTTATCGAAAGGTGCAGCAGTCTCAAAGTATGGAGCAAGGAAATACTGGCAGCTTTTTAACCACTCTTCTCACAACGGAAGCACCTACTTTAAGAAAAGCAAGAACCAACTTCAGCCGGATAGTGGATCAAAAAATAGACATGTCGAAAATGCGGGTGATGCTGATCGGTGATGAATTTGCCCAAAATCGTCTTCTTCCCTACTTAGATATGTTTTATCGTGATCCAAAAAGCCCCCTCCTCGCAAATCTTGCCGTTGTTCAAGGGGGGACCTGTGAAGAAGTGATTAACTCGCTGCTGAAGGAAAAACTCATTGTGAGTGACTATTTAAATAACTTGATCACAACCGCATCACGCTCCTCCCAAGTAGCACCTAAAAACATTCAAAGTATTCGATCTAAAATGCTTCAAACTGGAGAGGATTTCACACTGCCGTTAATCTATTTTGATCAATCGAAGAAATTAATCAGTGTAAAAGGGGTTGCTCTATTTGATAATGAGAAGAAGAAAGGCGAGTTGTACGGTCAAGATGCGATCTTACTCACCGTCATGGACGGAAAAATGGGCAAGTATGCCAACTTCACCAAAAAAGTGAGAAGCGACATGAAGTCAAAAGAAAACAATTACATTACGATTCAAGTCACTGATGTGAAGAGAGACATCGAGATTCTAAATCCTGATCATCGAAACTTAACATACTCACTCAAATATGAATTCGCAACCTCTGTCCTTGAGTACCCAAAAGATAATCTAGATACAGACAAAAAAATTGAAATGCTTAACAAAAGACTTTCAACCATCTTGACAAAAGAAGCAGAAAAAATTGTTGCTGCCCTGCAAGATGCGAATTCCGATGTGCTAAGCCTCGGCAGAAAATACAGAGTCAGACATTATGATGAGTATATGAAAATGAATTGGGTCACCGATTATCCAAAAGTGAAGATCATCCCAAAAATCAAAGTGAACATTACCCAAACGGGCATTATTAGTTAAGAAAAGGAAGACGTCCTCTTTCTTTTCTTTTTTTATTTTTTTAAGATTGTTTTTTCAATGCTTTCATGATAATCTATCTGTGTAAACGGTTACACATCAAAGAAGGGAGGCACTCCATTGGCTACAATTAAAGATGTTGCAAAAGCTGCTAAAGTGTCTGTTGCAACTGTTTCACGCGTGCTCAATGATACTGGATACGTCCATATTGATACGAAAACCCGTGTGACACAAGCGATGCAGGAGCTAAACTACTTCCCCAATGAAGTGGCACGATCCCTTTTTAAAAGAGAATCTAGATTAGTTGGTCTCATCTTACCTGATATCACAAACCCCTTCTTCCCTCAGCTGGCTAGAGGCGTTGAGGATGAGATTCATGCACACGGTTTTCGCTTATTATTCGGAAACAGTGATGAAGATCGGGAGAAGGAAATGGCCTATTTACAAACCTTTAAGCAAAACCAGGTGGTCGGTGTCATCGCTGTCACAAACGAACCTGAATCGGATTTGTACAATGATGATGAACTGCCTGTTGTCTTCTTAGATCGTACCGTTCCAAATGCACCTTCTGTGTTTGCAGATGCTACGGCAGGTGGGAAAATGGCTGCAATGGAATTAATCAAACGCGGCAGTCAGCAAATCACATTGCTAAAAGGGCCCGCTCATCTTCAAACGGCGCGGCAAAGATTCAAAGGCGCACTTGATGTTCTGACTGAAGAAGGTGCTAACTTTCATGTGATGTCTAACGCTTCTTTTTCTTTTCAGGAAGTCCGAAAAAGCGCCAAGGCTCTTTTCAAGCTGTACCCTGAAACAGATGGCATCATTGCCAGCAATGACATCGTCGCAGCAGCCGTCGTACACGAAGCGCTTCGTATTGGAAAAGCCATTCCAAAAGAAGTACAAATCATTGGATTTGATGATATTCCGCAAAGTGAACTGCTCTTCCCTTCTTTATCAACGATCCGGCAGCCTGCCTATGATATGGGGAAAGAAGCCGCAAAGCTGATCATTAAAGCCATTCAAAAACAGCCTATAGATCAAGCAGTTATTCAAATGCCCGTCTCTTTTATTGAACGAGAGACCACAAGAAAGGTGGATTCACAATGAGTCAAATAGTTGTCGTAGGAAGTTGTTCCATGGATCTAGTTGTCACATCGAATAAGCGTCCCAATGCAGGAGAAACCGTCCTAGGCGAATCATTTAAAACGGTTCCTGGGGGAAAAGGAGCCAATCAAGCAGTGGCAAGCGCAAGGCTCGGTGCAGATGTATATATGATCGGCCGAGTTGGTGATGACGCGTATGGTCAGGACATTATGAGCAATTTGCAAGCACAAGGTGTTCGTACCACCTATATGAAACCGGTTACCGAAATGGAAAGCGGAACAGCTCATATCATTTTAGCTGAAGGGGATAACAGCATTGTTGTCGTCAAAGGAGCAAACAATGAGGTAACACCTCATTATGTAAAAGATGCGCTTTCTTCTATTGAAAATATCGGAATCGTCCTCATCCAGCAGGAAATTCCTGAAGAAACAGTCGAAGCCGTCTGCGCCATTTGCAGCGAAAAAGGGATTCCAGTCATCTTAAATCCCGCACCAGCTCGCAAAGTCTCTCAGCAAATATTAGATCAAGCTGCCTACATCACGCCAAACGAACACGAAGCAGCTCTTATGTTTGATGGACTCACCATAGCAGAGGCTTTGCGCCAATATCCAAACAAATTACTCATTACAGAAGGAAAAAGTGGTGTTCGATACTTTGATGGATCAAAAGAAGTGTTGGTACCGGGCTATCCTGTGAAAGCCGTCGACACTACAGGCGCTGGCGATACTTTTAACGGCGCTTTAGCTGTAGCACTAACAGAAGGAAAATCCCTATACGACGCACTTGCCTTTGCTAACTTAGCCGCATCTATCTCAGTCACAAAATTTGGTGCCCAAGGCGGCATGCCAGCAAGAGAAGAATTGGAGAATAAGAAATGAAGAAAAATGGTATTTTAAATAGTCATATCGCCAAGGTGCTTGCTGACCTTGGTCATACAGATACGATTGTCATCGCAGACTGCGGCCTGCCCATTCCAGAAGGCCCGCTCAAGATCGACCTTGCATTATCCATCGGCACACCATCCTTTCAGGAGGTTACTTCTCTCCTTCTTGAGGAAATGGCCGTTGAACACATCACGATCGCCAGTGAAATCAAAGAAGCCAATGAGAGAGATCATTTATTTCTAAAGAAAGCGTTCTCACATCCGTTAGATGAAGTCGATCACGAGACATTCAAAGACATGACCAAACAGGCAAAAGCAGTGATTCGAACGGGTGAAGCCACCCCATACGCAAACTGCATTCTTCATGCCGGTGTCATCTTTTAAAAGGAGGAGCCACTTATGAACATTGAAATGCATAACATCCATAAGGCCTTTGGAAAAAACACCGTTCTCGCCGGGGTCTCCTTTGACCTCGTCACAGGTGAAGTCCATGCACTTATGGGTGAAAACGGGGCAGGAAAATCAACGTTAATGAATCTGCTGACAGGACTCTATTCCCTGGATCAAGGAACGATTCAAATCGACGGAAAAGAAACCGCTTTCAAGAATCCGAAAGAAGCCGAGCAGAACGGGATTGCCTTCATTCATCAGGAACTGAATATATGGCCTGATATGACGGTACTCGAGAATTTATTTATCGGGAAAGAAATCTATACAAAACTTGGTCTCCTAGACACCAAGAAAATGAAAGCCCTCGCCCAAGCGCAGCTCGACCGATTATCTGTCAACCTCTCGCTTGATCAAGAGGCAGGAAGCTGTTCTGTCGGACAAAAGCAGATGATTGAGATTGCGAAAGCGTTAATGACCGATGCAAAGGTCATCATTATGGATGAACCAACAGCTGCTCTCACAGACCGTGAGATTGAAAAGCTATTTCAGGTCATTGAATCACTCAAAAAAGAAGGTGTGTCTATCGTCTACATTTCTCACCGTATGGAAGAAATCTTCGCCATCTGTGATCGAATAACCATCATGCGTGACGGGAAAACGGTCGATACGAAAGCGATACCGGACACGAATTTCCATGAAGTCGTCAAAAAAATGGTCGGCCGCGAATTAACCGATCGTTACCCTGAACGCACACCTTCTACTGGTGATACCGTCCTAGAAGTGAAGCAAGCAACGAGGAAAGGCCGCTTTCAAGATGTCAGTTTTTACGTCAAAGCTGGAGAAATTGTCGGTGTTGCAGGCTTAATGGGTGCTGGCCGGACGGAAATGATGCGGTCGCTCTTTGGACTCGATCCCCTGGATCAAGGAGAAATTTGGGTTCATGGGAAAAAGGCTGTCATTAAAAAACCAAGTGATGCAGTCAAACTTGGCATCGGTTTTATCACGGAGGATCGTAAAGATGAAGGACTGATGCTAGATGCATCCATCCGGGAAAACATCGGGTTACCTAACTTAGATAGCTTCTCTCCAAAGGGGCTGATTGATAAGAAAAACGAACAGGATTTTGTTGACCTGCTTATCAAACGACTCACGATCAAAACCGCTTCATCTGAAATCTCTGCACGCAGCCTGTCCGGTGGAAATCAGCAAAAGGTCGTCATCGCCAAATGGATCGGCATTCAGCCGAAGGTGCTGATTTTAGATGAACCGACAAGAGGTGTCGACGTCGGGGCGAAACGAGAAATTTATCAGCTCATGAACGAGCTGACGGATCGAGGCGTTGCGATTTTGATGGTCTCCTCTGAGCTCCCAGAAGTTCTTGGGATGAGCGATCGAGTGCTTGTCATCCATGAAGGAACCATCAGCGGAGAATTAAGTAAAACAGAAGCTACACAAGAACGAATTATGACACTAGCTACAGGAGGGAAGTAACATGAAACCACTTACTTCAAATGGACGATTTGACAACATCATGCAAAAGCTTGGGCCATTCTTAGGACTCATCATCCTTGTTGCCATTGTTTCTATTTTAAATCCAGCCTTTTTAGAACCATTAAACATTTTAAACTTACTCAGACAAATCTCCATTAACGCCCTCATTGCCTTTGGCATGACGTTTGTTATTTTAACCGGAGGAATTGATTTGTCTGTCGGTGCCATTCTAGCGCTGTCTAGTGCTCTGACTGCCGGCTTTATTGTATCTGGTTTGGACCCGATTCTTGCCATCATCGTTGGATGTATCATCGGTGCCATCCTTGGAATGATCAACGGTCTTTTAATCACAAAAGGAAAAATGGCTCCTTTTATCGCAACACTTGCGACGATGACGATTTTCAGAGGATTGACGCTTGTTTATACAGACGGAAACCCAATTACAGGGCTTGGCTCTAACTATGCATTTCAGCTATTTGGCCGTGGATATTTCTTAGGGATTCCTGTTCCAGCGATCACCATGCTTCTCACCTTTATCGTTCTTTGGGTCTTGCTTCATAAAACACCTTTTGGCAGAAGAACGTATGCCATTGGCGGAAATGAAAAAGCAGCCCTCATCTCAGGTATTAAAGTACCACGCGTCAAAATCATGATTTACTCATTAGCCGGCTTTATGTCTGCTTTAGCCGGTGCGATCTTAACATCTCGTCTCAACTCAGCCCAACCAACAGCTGGTACGTCGTATGAACTTGATGCAATTGCTGCCGTTGTACTTGGCGGGACAAGCCTGTCCGGCGGAAGAGGGCGAATTGTCGGCACACTCATCGGTGTACTCATTATCGGGGTCTTGAACAATGGTATGAACTTACTTGGTGTTTCATCATTCTATCAGTCTGTTGTGAAAGGGATTGTCATCTTGATTGCAGTCCTACTCGACAGAAAGAAATCTGCTTAAGGAGGCAGCTGCTATGAAAAAATATGTAATCTTGATCGTGACTCTCTCACTATTCATGCTTTCTGCCTGCTCGCTTGAACCGCCAGAGTGGGCCAAATCAACAAAGGATGGCAAGAAAAAAGACATTAAAATCGGACTGTCGATCTCGACTTTAAATAACCCATTCTTCGTTTCTCTTAAAAACGGTGTGACAAAAGAAGCGAAAAAGCTTGGCATTGAAGTTGTCATTGCCGATGCACAAAATGATTCAGCCAAACAAACGAGTGATGTAGAAGATTTAATTCAACAAGGGGTTGATGCATTACTCATTAACCCAGCCGATTCCTCAGCTATATCAACGGCTGTCGAATCTGCGAATGCTTCAGACATACCGGTCATCACATTAGACCGTTCGGCAGAAAGCGGAAAGGTTGAAGCGCTCGTTGCTTCCGATAACATCAAAGGCGGCGAAATGGCAGCTAACTTTATTATCGACAAAGTCGGTAAAGGAGCAAAAGTGGCTGAACTGGAAGGTGTACCAGGTGCTTCTGCGACACGTGAACGAGGAAAAGGTTTCCATCAAATTGCAGACAAAAAGTTAGATGTCACAGCAAAACAAGCCGCTGACTTCGACCGGACAAAAGGGCTCAACGTGATGGAAAACCTTCTTCAAGGAAACCCTGACATCAAAGCCGTTTTTGCCCACAATGATGAAATGGCACTTGGCGCACTAGAGGCCATCCAAAGCTCTGGAAAAGACATTCTTGTCGTCGGTTTCGACGGTAATGAAGATGCACTCAACTCGATCAAAGCAGGAAAACTATCTGCAACAGTCGCGCAGCAGCCAGAGCTGATCGGTCAACTGGCAGTCGGCGCTGCTGACGATGTATTAAAAGGAAAAAAGGTAGAAAAAAATATCGCCGCTCCATTGAAACTAGAACAAAAGAAATAAACACTAAACCCCCGATAGCCTCGGGGGTTTTAGATTATAGACAAAGGCTGAAATGAACTTGATTTTAGCCCTTTGTCTTCTTTTCAGCGTGATAGAAAACCTTTGCAGTCTAGGAAGGACGAGCACCGGAGCAGAGCGGATTGACATTCGTGAGCACCGAAGCGCAGGACTGACAAAGAATGCGAGGGTTTGTCTACACGCTGGACCACCGATAGCCTCAGGGTTTTAGATGTTATTCCGGCCTCTTCAGTACAAATGGCGTACCTAAATGGGCATAATCATTACCTGCTAGGCGCGCGACTGGCTTTAATTCATTCGTAAAAATATATCCTTTTTCCGCATCATAGACGGATTCATCTAAATGCGCACACACCACCCGGCCAATGATATGATCGACTGTGATCTCCCCTTCATCATTTTGAAAGGTCAGATGTTTTTCCAGCTGACATTCAAAGCGAATGCGTGCTTCCTTGATTCCTGGCACTGACACCACGCTGCTCTTCACTTGATGAAGACCGGTACGAGTCAGCTCACTCTCTTCCTCTGGCAAAGTAGCAGCTGTTTCATTAATATCTTCAATCATCGCTTCATCACTCACATGGACAACAAATTCTTCCCTGTCGATGATATGTTTTGCTGTATCTTTCATCTCTCCTTGACGACGTCCAATAGAAACAGCGATCAGCGGAGGATGGCCGCTGATGACATTAAAGAAACTAAATGGTGCAGCATTGACGACTTCTTCTTTAGAAAGGCTTGTAATAAATGCAATGGGTCTTGGAACGACGGAACCAGATAATACTTTATATGCTTCTTTTCGTGACAACTGATCCATTTGTAATGTAATCACTTCAGACATGCCTCCTCTTGTATGTAACGACATCATACCATACCCAGTTCTCTCTTCCCTTACTCCGGCTCACCGCGATGGAGAATATGATGGACAAGATGAAACAATGCTGGATTATGATTTTCTCGTCTATAAGAAATGGTCCATTCCGCGAGTAGCTGCTCACCTTCAATTGACCGATACACCACATCTAAATTAAATAAACGCCGGGCCGATGTTGGAATGACAGCAATTCCGATTCCCGCTGTGACAAGCCCAATGACCATTTGATATTCTGCTGCTTCCTGCACGATATTGGGTGAAAATCCGTACTTTTCACAAAGTAGGACAAAATGCTGATAAAGGGACGGCCATGATTCCTTTGATAAAGAAATAATCGGCTCATCACGAATATCTTCAATCGTGACTGCTTCTTTTTCCGCCAGCGGATGGTTTTTCGGAATCGCAAAAATACATTCACTTTGCTTCATTAAACGACTGACCAATTCTTCTTGCGGTGATGTAGGATGCAAAAAACCAATATCAATCTCACCATTCAAAAGCGCCTCAAGCTGCTGCGGGACAGAGAGCTGTTGCAGTTCAATACTGACAGAAGGGTACCGCTCTCTGAATTCACGGACAACTGGCGGCAGAATATCATATGTCGCTGTACCAACGAAACCGATGATAATCTTCCCAAGCTCCCCTCTTGCCGTATGCCGGGCATGATCAACGGCTTTATCAAGCTGATGCAGCACCCCCCGGACCTCCTGTAAAAAAACCTTTCCAGCAGCTGTTAACTCCACCACCCTTTTAGACCGGTGAAACAAAGGAAATCCCAATTCTTCCTCAAACTGCTTAATTTGCTGACTAAGTGGAGGCTGTGTCATGTTCAATCGTGCGGCCGCTCTGCCGAAATGCAGCTCCTCCGCGACTGTGACAAAATACTGCAAATGTCTCAGTTCCATCCTTTCACTCCTCAAACACTTATTCGTGAAACATATTAAAACTACGTTAAACATATATTGGAAAATTTATTTTGTGAAATGTATAGTAAATCATATCATGAAAATATATTTTCATAAAAAATTTTACTTGCCGAAAGGAGTGCGGGGTAAATGAATTCTCAAACACAACCCCTAACAAAACGAGGAGCAGAGTTGATTGTCGATACGCTCATTGCCCAAGGTGTGACCCATGTTTTTGCGATTCCAGGTGCAAAAATTGATGCAGTATTTGATGTATTAAAAGACAGAGGTCCAGAGCTTGTGCTATGCAGGCATGAACAAAATGCGGCATTCATGGCAGCAGCTGTCGGTCGTTTAACTGGCAAACCAGGCGTTTGTCTCGTTACATCAGGTCCTGGCGCATCCAATTTAGCGACAGGTCTATTAACAGCCAATACAGAAGGTGACCCTGTTGTTGCAATCGCTGGAAACGTCATCCGTGCGGATCGGCTCAAACGAACACATCAATCACTCGACAATGCGGCATTATTCAAACCAGTGACAAAATATAGCGTTGAAGTACAAGACGTAAACAATATACCAGAAGCCTTAACAAATGCTTTTCGCGCGGCACAAAGAGGTCAAGCTGGGGCAGCATTTATCAGCTTTCCACAAGATGTCGTGACCGAACTCACCACACAAACACCAGTGTCTGCTCACCCTTCTCCAGAACTAGGTCCTGCACCGGATGCTCTCATCAGTTCGGCCATCGCCAAAATTCAAAATGCGCACTTACCTGTTGCAATTGTGGGAATGAAAGCTAGCCGTCCAGCTGCGGCAAATGCGACAAGAACATTATTAAAAACACTTGGTATCCCATTTGTTGAAACGTACCAAGGAGCCGGCGTTCTCTCAAGAGAGCTTGAGGCTCAATATGTGGGCAGAATCGGTTTATTCCGTAATCAGCCAGGCGACCTTCTCATTGAGAAAGCGGATGTGATTTTAACTATTGGCTTTGATCCAATCGAATACGATCCGAAGCATTGGAATTTGAAACCGAAGCAGCGTCAAATCATCCATGTGGATGACATGCAGGCAGATATTGACCATTTCTATGAACCGACGCTTGAGCTTGTGGGCAATATATCTGAAACGGTGCAACATCTAGCCCACGACAGCGTTCCACTTTCATTAAGCAAAAAGAACGTAGATCTCGTCACAGAATTACAAGAGCTGTTAAGTGATATCGAAAAAACACCAGAAAGAGAAAGTCATTTATCACACCCGCTGGATGTCATTCATACGTTGAGACGTATCATCCCAGATGACACGAAAGTGACATGTGATATCGGATCGCACGCCATTTGGATGTCTCGCCACTTCCGTGTTTATGAACCGAACACGTTCCTAGTCAGTAACGGAATGCAAACACTTGGCGTGGCATTACCATGGGCGATTGCAGCCTCCATATTGAATCCAGACGAAAAGATCATTTCAGTCTCAGGTGATGGCGGTTTTCTCTTCTCCGCCATGGAATTAGAAACAGCCGTGCGCATGAAAACAAATCTCGTTCATCTCGTTTGGAACGACAGCACATACGATATGGTGGCATTCCAGCAGGAAATGAAGTATGACCGTACGTCTTGTGTTGAGTTCGGTCAGATCGACTTAGTGAAATATGCAGAAAGCTTTGGAGCAACTGGATTACGTGTCAACTCACCTGAAGAGCTTTCAACTGTCCTTCAAAAGGGTATAAACATAGAAGGACCCGTTATTATTGATATTCCGATAGACTATCAAGACAACCCAGACCTCGCCAGTCAAAAATGGCCAGAAGTCTTTCGTGAAAAACACACAACGAACGTCAGATAAGACTTCGATACATTACGTTAAAGGAGTGAGCGGATATGGGTATGATGCACCCAATGAATCAACAAAACAACACAATACCGCAGGACAAAAAGCAAGAGGTCTATCAAGTATCAACCATGACCTCCTTGCTGGAAGCCGTATACGATGGAGATTTCTCCCTATCACATATTCCCGAGCATGGTGATTTTGGCATTGGCACATTCAATCAATTAGATGGGGAACTAATCGGCTTTGACGGCGCTTTTTATCGACTGCGCTCTGATGGAACAGCCACACCAGTAACCGATCAAGATTATTCACCATTCTGCTCTCTAGCATTTTTTGAAACGGACATCGTTCATCGAATTGATGCACCGATGACGTCCAAAGAGCTAGAGGAAGAAATCGACCGAATCTTACCGAGCAAGAATGTCTTTTATGCGATCCGCATCGATGGGTCATTCAAAAAGGTTCAAACCCGTACGGTTGAAAAACAGGAAAAACCTTACGTTCCGATGGTTGAAGCAGTCAAGTCACAGCCTATTTTCGATTTTGAAAATATACGCGGAACGATTGCAGGCTTCCGTACACCACAGTACGCACATGGCATTGCGGTAAGTGGATATCATCTCCACTTTATTGATGATGATCGAAGCGTAGGCGGGCATGTATTTGATTACACTGTGGATCAAGTGACCATCCGAATTTCCCAAAAACGTCACATGAATTTACACCTTCCAAATACGCAGGAGTTCTTCCAAGCAGACATTGATCGTGCTGACCTTGCACAGCAAATTGCCAGTGCGGAAAGCAGCCCAGAAAAATAAAATGAACACACCCCGGTGATACTGGGGTGTTTTTTTATGCAAAAAGATATATTATCTTCTTTTATTATTTCATTTCGTCGCTCAATTAAAAATCAAACATTCTATTCGTAATAAAATATGATAGAATATCAACAGAAGAAAGGTGGTTATACGGTGGCACATGAATATCGCATTCCAAACTTAACATTAGATGAAAGAGATAAACAAATTCTTTCCTTATTACACGAGGACGGGCGTATGTCCTACACGGATCTAGGGAAACAAGTCGGCCTTTCCCGTGTTGCTGTACAAGCCCGTATTCAGCAGCTCATTGAAGCAGGTGTCATTGAACGATTCACCGCTGTCATTAATCCAGCAAAGATCGGCATTCATGTCTCTGTCTTTTTTAACGTAGAGGTTGAGCCGAAATGTTTAGAAACAGTCGCCCTTCAGCTTGAGCAGGAAACAGCCGTCACAAGCCTTTATCATATGACAGGACCAAGCAAGCTGCATATGCATGGCATTTTTCAAAATGAACAGGAAATGGAGACGTTCCTGACAAAGAAGCTGTACCCGCTTGAAGGCGTCGTCAGTGTTGACTGTCAAATGCTCATTAAACGATACAAAAGCCGAATGGGCATGAAATTGTAGATAGGAGTTGAACCACTTGCAATCATATCTTGAACTCATGATCGCCATGGTACGAACCGGTATTCTGGGATTTGGCGGAGGACCTTCTGTCATCCCGCTCATTCGCCATGAAGCGGTCGTCAAATACAAATGGATCAATGATGACGAATTTGGAGAAACACTCGCCATCGCCAACGCATTACCCGGACCGATTGCTACGAAAATGTCGGCATACCTCGGCTATCGATTAAAAGGTGTATCTGGCGCCATTGTTGCAACAGCTGCACATATTTTACCGACATGTCTCGCTATGGTGGCACTTGTTACACTTGTCAGCGTCTTAAGCTCTTCAGTCATCATTCAAAATATGATCGGTGCTGTGACACCAGTAATTGCCGTTCTGTTAGGAATCATGGCATATGAATTTGGACAAAAAGCGTTGAAGGGCTTCGGCATGATCTTCGGAATCGTCCTATTCCTTTTGGCATTTGTCGGTCTTCAAGTACTCTCCATTCATCCAGGAATCATTGTCATCATCTTTTTATGTTATGGTGCCTTTCATTTCAAACTGAAAGATCGCTGGACTCGAACAAATAAAGAGAAAGGAGTGTCTTCGTGATGCTGATTCTCTTTTTATTCTGGGCATTCTTCTTATCCAATCTGTTAGGGTATGGCGGAGGACCTGCCTCCATTCCGCTCAATTATGAAGAAATCGTCAATCATTTTCATTGGATGACGAACGAAGGGTTCTCCAATATGCTCGCATTAGCCAACGCACTTCCAGGTCCAATCGCTACAAAAATTGCGGCTTATGTAGGCTATGATGTCATGGGATGGCCAGGCTTTATCGTTGCACTGCTTGCGACTGTCCTGCCGTCTGCGATCGGATTGATCTTACTGCTAAAACTCATTGACCGTTTTCGCCAATCTTCTGTCGTCAAAGGCATGACCCTATCTGTACAGCCTGTCATTGCGATGATGATGCTTTTATTAACATGGGAAATTGGTGGAGATGCCGTGAAAGCCATTGGCTGGACGCAATCACTTGCCATTGCCGCCATTTCATTTTTCTTTATGACCAAATTCAAATTGCACCCTGCCTTTCTGATTGTGGCTGCATTTTTATATGGCGGATTCATTCTTCCGCATTAACGCAAAAACCGATAACACATGAAGTTATCGGTTTTTCTCATTACATATAAATAGGAGAGACAGACCTGCGTCCAATAGAATGATACTCGACACCAGCTACTTCTGCCGCTTCAAGCGTATGACAATTCCGGCCATCAAAAATGATCGGCTGCCTCATGAAATCTTTATAAGCTGAAAGTGGAAATGACTGAATATCCGCCCACTCAGTTAATATACAGACAGCATCAGCATCCTTGATCGCCTCTTCAATCGTTTGAGCAAAAAGGACTTGATCAGGCAGTTCTTGAGCTGCATTGCGAGCGGCAGCAGGATCATAGGCTACGATCTCCGCTCCTAATTGATGGAGCTGATGAGCGATCGGGATTGACGGCGCCTCTCTCATATCATCTGTATTCGGCTTAAAGGAAAGGCCAAGAAGAGCCATTCTCTTCCCTTCCAAGTTTTCTCCCATCCGCTCCTTCACACTTCGAATAAAACTTGCTCGCTGCTCATTGTTGACTTTGATGACAGCCTTCAATAGCTCAAAATCATGGGACACATGCCCTGCAATTTGGACAAGGGCATTAGTATCCTTCGGAAAACAGGAACCTCCGTAACCAATGCCTGCCCTAAGAAACGAAGCACCAATCCGCTGATCGAGTCCCATCCCTTCTGCAACTCTCTCAACATCAGCTCCCGTTTTTCCACAAATCGAAGCAATTTCATTCATGAAGCTGATTTTTGTGGCAAGAAATGCATTTGATGCGTATTTGATCATCTCTGCGCTTTTCCGATCTGTTCTCACGAATGGAATGTGGAAATCCGCATACATAGACTCTAGCTGATCTAATCCGTTCTTCGTTTCGGCTCCAATCACCAGCCGATCCGCTCGCAGCGTATCTGAGATGGCAGACCCTTCTCGTAAAAATTCTGGGTTCGATGCAATAGATAATGGCTCCTTACGACCTAACACGTGATGAATCAAATGATCAATTTGATCGCCCGTTCCGACAGGCACTGTACTTTTCACGACAAGCACTGCGCCTGGCTTTGCTTGTAAGCCCATCTCCTTTGCCGCTTGAAAGACATACTGCAAATCAGCTTGACCGTCTGCCTGCTGCGGAGTACCGACAGCAATCATTAACACGTCAGCCTGCGAATAGGCTGACGCTCCATTGATGTGAAAACGAATGCGTCCTTGCTCCATATTCCGTTTGAGCAGTTCTTTTAATCCCGGCTCGTACATCGGAGGATTCCCTTGCTTCAGCTGCATGACCTTCCGCCGGTCAATATCCATACATGTCACATCATGTCCCGCCTCTGCTAAACACACCCCTGTGACAAGCCCTACATATCCACAGCCTGCAATCGCAACCTTCATGACACATCAGCTCCCCATACTCCTTATGCTTGTAATGTCATCGTATGCCGGGGATTTTCGTTCCATTCATAAAAGCATACAAAAACCCCCTGCTGAGAGAGCAGGGGGTTACTTTTATGAAACAAGGCCATTTCGAATATGAGCAATCAGATTTTCAAGCATTTCTTTTGTTGTGACATCATTGGAATTTTCACCAATATCATGAGCGTACATCAAAATCTTTAAAAACTCTTCTTGATTTAAACCCTTATTATCCATGTCTGTATCCTTTCGATTCCACTAATTTCATTATTATATGCTGTATGGTTGGTTTATGCAATACTCTAATACATCATTCGACAGCTTTTGAAATTTATGACCATTTTCATGAAAAACTTTTTTATAAATCACCATTGAGCTATAATAAAAGAATTGGAATCTTTTACTTGGTTAGGAGCGGGTCAAATGCTTCAGCACAACATCAACGAAGAAGAAATCAAACAAACAGCCGAACAGATCAAAGAACTTCTTCCTTCAACAGATGAAAACAAGCAACTCATCAAAAAAGCATTGATTACTTATAGACAGGACAGCGTATATCGGCTCAAGCAAGAGTCTGATACCGAATGGTCAGCTTATGTACATGATGTCGTGGCAGCAAGAGTCCACCTTCATGTGCTGTTTCCAGTGAGAAGCAGCTGCTCATGTCCAGCTGATGGACTATGTAAACACATCCTCGCTGTCTTCTTTTCGCTATACGCTCAAGTAGAGAGTGTGACCGGCTTTACAGAAAATTGGTCAGAGAAGGATGAATTACAGCGCAGCAAAGAACTCATTCGTCAGCACTTCCAAGTGAAGCGCCCAGATGAACGATCACTTCAGAGCTGGCTGAATTTTTTCCAGGAGGAATTTCACCTCTGGCTGAAACGGACACCGAAGCACCAGCAAACGCCACAGCATTTGTATTACGGCTATTTATCGATCCTGAAAAAACACGCACCCACTTCACCTGAATTCAAGAGTTTGTATGCGATTCATACGTCCATCGATGTGTGGTTAAGGCTCCATGAGCTAATCGATCTCGGCCGTCTTGATGCCGAAAAAGACTTTTATTCGATGAATCCATATGTAGAACAGCTCATGAACACCATTTTTGATTCAGTGGATCATTTGAGGACATACGCCCTTTCCTTTTCCCTCGATCCGTTTCTTGAAAACACACCAACTGCCGTTCGGACACTTCTTCAAATCAGCGGACCTTTCCAACATGAACGAGTTGCGGTCTTTATGGAAATGTGGGGAACTATATTAAATAGAGGGAAATGGGTCAAAAAAGAAACAGAATTACTCAAGAGCGCCCAACAGCAGGAACAAACGGTTGAGCGAACCATTGGGCTCATGCATATGGATTATTTGCTAAAAGAAGACGAAAGACTCTTCCAGCAATTAAAATTGCTCAATGCAGATATGCTGCCGAATGTGCTCAATTGGCTAAAGGATCTCACAAATCGCAAGGACTGGAAGCGTCTCAAACTTTGGTATCAAGAGATCACATATGTATTAGAAGAATATTGCCAGCTTGACCTATCTTATAGAGAACTGCGTGGAGCCGTCAGCGATTTCTTCTTTTATTTAGACGCGTACTTTAAACAGACGAAAGATCATTTCTTGTATGAACGCTATCTCCAAATCTGTATGCCTTATGCATTTACTGAATATAGTCAGCTCTTATATGCACAAGAACGCTATGCAGAATGGATTGAAATACACAGCCTCGTTGGTTTCTCCATCAGTGAATTGGAGAAAGAACTGATCAAACAGATTGCAAAGGAAGAGCCTGAAGCACTCATTCCTTCATACCACCGGGAAATCTCACTGCTTCTCGATCAAAAGAATCGAAGTGCTTACCGGGAATCTGTGAAAATGCTCAAAAAACTGCGTACGCTTTATCATAAAACGAAAAAAACCGCGGTGTGGGAAAGATATGTACAGCAGCTGCAAGATTCAACAAAACGGCTGCGTGCGTTCCAAGAGGAAATGAAGAAAGGAAAATTAATTGATGACACGCCATAAACAAATTGTCATTCATGCAGAACAAACCGAAGATTTCTCTTTCACCATTTCAGCGCAAGCAGAGGACGGACAGCCTGTACCGCTAAATGAAATGAAGAGGCAGCTTTTCCAATGGCACGAATCATCTTTTTACGGAACATTCTTAGAAGATGTGAGCTTTATTGGCACACCTGCCTTCCTGTTAAGTCCTTGGATGACCGTTGAATTGCTAGGGAAAAATTCATTCAATACTTTCAGCCATGTGACGTTAACGGATGAAACAGAGCCGCTTATGAAAACAGCCTCAACCATTTACGAATTCATCGAGGATGAAGATTTTGTCCCAGATTTCGAGGCATGGACAAAAGGCATGCTTCGCTTTAAAGACAAAGAAGGCCTGTTAGATGGCTACACAGCTGATTGGTTCTCCTTTGCCGTACAGGATTACATTCAATATGATGATGCCTTGCAGCACAAATGGAACCGAATGACTGCTCAATCGCCTGCTCTTTCCTCCTTCCAGGGACATTTTTTAGATGAACAGGATTTCTTGGAAACGATCGGCTGGATTGATGATGAGACGCCTTTCACTGTCGGCTTGCGTTTAAATGAGCCTGATTTCGACGGGGATGATTGGAAAATTGAATTGTTTTTGCGTGATAAGAAAAACAGTGATCTGCATTTCTTTGAAGGCATCCGTTCTTTAAAAAAATCATGGCGTCCGTTTCAAGAAAAAATCACCAGAGAGCTGGAGCGGTTCGGTCAGATTGTCCCTTGGCTCTCATTTACATCTGGTACCACCCTCATGTCAGAAGAAGAAGCGTGGCTCTTCCTATCTGAAGCGAGTGAAACACTTGTGAACATGGGGATTGAGATCCTGCTCCCATCATGGTGGCAGATCGTCAAAGAAAGCACCATGATGCTAAAAGCACGGATTTCCTCCACACCACGAGGCGAATCGCACGTTGGAATGGATGCCCTTATGGACTTTAATTGGCGCTTTGCCACAAACGGTATTGAGCTGACAGAAGATGAGTTCAACGAGCTTGTTCAAAGTAAACGTCGTCTTGTCAACATTCGTGGACAATGGATTAAAATCGACCCGACCTTTATCCAGCAAATGAAGAAATGGATGGAGCGCGCTGAGAACGAAGGACTTCATATGTCGGATATTTTATCACGTGAACTCGCAGACCAAGAGGCCTCCTCTGAGTCGATTCCTGAGCTGCTAGACAGTTCGGCCTTTGCCCATATTCAATTTGAACTTTCGTCTCAATTACGAGGGCTTGTTCATCAGTTAAATGATACACAAGAGTTGCCATCCTATGAGATGAGTGAGTCCTTTAAGGGCACACTGCGCCCGTATCAGCAGCACGGTGTCAACTGGCTTCTGTTCTTAAGGTCTCATGGATTCGGGGCTTGTTTAGCAGATGATATGGGACTTGGAAAAACGATTCAAATGATCGCTTATTTCACCTATTTGAAGGAGCATCAACAAGATGCCGCTCCATCTCTCATCATTGCACCGACTTCCGTATTAGGGAACTGGCAAAGAGAGCTTGAAACATTCGCACCACATTTGAATGTCGCTCTGCATTATGGACCGTCACGTCCACAAGGTGAGAACTTTACAAAAGCGTACGAATCAACAGATATCGTCCTCACTTCGTATGGTCTCTCACATTCTGACCGTGATGAATTAACAGCAGCCAAATGGAATACCATTTGCTTAGACGAAGCCCAGAACATTAAAAATGCCCATACGAAACAATCGAGAGCCATTAGGCAATTAAAAGGACAACATCACATTGCCCTCAGCGGGACACCGATGGAGAACCGCTTGACAGAGCTTTGGTCTATTTTCGACTTCGTGAACAAAGGATATCTCGGCAGCCTGACCAGTTTTCATAAAAAGTTCGTCCTTCCGATTGAAAAAGACCGTGAAGAAAAAAGAATCCAACAGCTGCAGCAGCTGATCAAGCCATTCTTATTAAGACGAACAAAACAAGATGAAGAAGTCGCACTCAATCTGCCAGAGAAACTAGAAGAAAAAGAATTCATCCCGTTATCTGCAGAGCAGGCATCTTTATATGAACAGCTGGTCAAAGATACATTCGAACATATGGCCTCATTAACAGGGATGCAGCGGAAAGCCATCATTTTAAGTATGCTTGGCAGACTCAAACAAATTTGCGATCACCCTGCTCTTTATTTAAAAGAGAGCGGAACAGATGTGAAATTGTTGAAGCGTTCATTAAAAATGGATAAATTAGCAGAGCTGTTAAAAGCCATACACGAACAAGGAGAAAGCTGTCTCATTTTTACGCAGTATATTGAAATGGGCAACATGATCAAACAGCTCGCCGAAAAGATGTTTGGAGAACCAGTTCAATTTTTAAATGGGAGCTTATCAAAACATGATCGGGACAAAATGGTGGAACGCTTCCAGAAAAAAGAGTTCAACATCTTAATTCTTTCTTTAAAAGCAGGAGGAACCGGACTAAACTTAACCGCCGCCAATCATGTCATTCACTACGATAGATGGTGGAATCCTGCTGTAGAAAACCAAGCAACAGACCGTGCTTACCGCATCGGGCAAAAGCGGTTTGTTCACGTCCATAAGATGATCACAACCGGCACGATAGAGGAAAAAATTGATCAAATGCTCGAAACAAAACAAACGTTAAATGATCAAATTATCCAAAGTGAAAGCTGGATTACAGAGCTGTCAACGAACGAACTAGAAGATTTATTCACGTTAAGTGCAGCCGCTCAATCATCGTAATGACAGCAAAAAGAGGACTTTTCTCAAACTTGATGAAAAGTCCTCTTTTTTTAATCTCATCTAAAGGAATGCTTAAATTTGCAGCTTTTTCAATGCAGATTTCACATTCATATACGTATTCAACTCACGGAAGTCCTCTCTCATTTCTCCCATTTTCATCGCAAGATTTGGTTTAATACCTGTCACGATCAGTTCTGTGCCAGTCATTAAAATCAGATCGTTCAGCTTAAAGATCGCATCCGCCACAAATGAATCCACCTCTAATAAACCAGACAGATCCACAATGAAGTAATCGTCTTTGGATTGAGAGATATAAGTGGAGACTGTTGAGATGATTTTATCAAACCTTGGCGCTGTTAACGTACCTATGATCGGCAGGACAGAAATACCATCCTTCACCGGAACAATTGGGACAGAAATATTCAATACTTCATCAATGGATTGCTCAAGAAGCTCTTGCTGTTCCTTCTCTTTCGTAACATCCTTTTGCAGACCAACGAAATAAAGGCGTTTCCCTTCATTTTCATCAATCCATAGAGGCGCCACACTTAACTCGTTCCAAAACATTTGACCAGATTTTTTATAGTTTTTCAACTGTACAGTGACAGCCTCTTTGTTTTCAATGGCTGCCCTAATTTGTTTGAGAGCAATCTGTTCAGTTTCATCTCCTTGAAGGAAACGACAGTTCTTTCCTAATACTTCGGTTTCTTGATAGCCTGTCATATCTAAAAAGCCCTTGTTCACATATATTAAAGGATTATCAGGTAAAGACGGGTCCGTCACCGTCAGGCCAACCTGAGTATAGTCTAAGGCTTCCTTGATTAAATGCAGATTGTCGGACTTATAAGATTCCAGCGCCATTCGTTTACTCTCCTTAACTTCCTTACAAGCGGGTTATATTCATAATTAAATTATATGATGTTCCATAGCGGGTGTAAATAGAAGTAGTTCTGAATTCCTCTTTTGTAGAATGCGCTTCATCCTATGTCATTTATACAAATACATACGATTCAATTATTTCAAAAGATGTTGAATCATATGTGCCACACCATGTTCATCATTTGTTAACGTGACGTGATCAGCTAATTCTTTTATATCCTTTCTCGCATTCCCCATTGCAATTCCAACCCCAGCTGCCCGAATCATTGATTCATCATTTAAACTGTCTCCTACAGCCGCTGTTCGGCTTAATGGAATACCGAGCTTTTCTGCCAGCCTGGTTAACGCCTGCCCTTTCGACGCTTCCTTTGCTCCAATTTCAAAGTTATGATCAGCCGAACTAACCAATGTTAATTCAGAATCATGTCCAAACGCATCCCATCCGGCTTTCAATCTGTCTTGAAAAAATGAGAAACCTAAGATGTTATAAAACGAAAGATTCTGATCCTCACGAAACAATTCTTGATATGTATCAATATAAGCAAAACCTGACTGGCTGTATTGAACCTCAGCCGCTTGCTCAAGAACACGCTGATCCGTTTCTGGATTTGCACTCTTTAAGCGGTCCATTTCTATCGCCAGAAGCTCCCTGCCGCGGTTTGGTGTGTAAATGGCTTCATTCGTAAACACTTCATAGTAATAATCACGCTCCTCAAGCCATGATAAGATGTGTTTTGCTTTTTCTTCTTCTAGAACAGCCGAATGATATACCTGACCTTCTGGATCATGAATCACAGCTCCATTTGCACTGATGACCCACGTATTCATCCCAAGCTGATCAAAAATAGATTTCACATCAAAATACGCTCTTCCTGTTGAAACGACAACCTCAATCCCACTCGCCGCTGCTTCCTTTAACGCCTGCTCGTTTTCCTGACTCACTTTGTGCTCACTGTTCAATAAAGTTCCGTCTAAATCCGTTGCGATTAATTGAATGTTTGTCATCGGTCTCTCCTTTTTTGCCTGCATTTTTAGTTGACCTTCCGTTTATCAAATCCATCATCATTATGAAATGAGTATCCACTATTTGCAAGGGATGATCGGCTTATCAATGAATATAAGAGTACCCGGTCACGCTACATGACCGGATACGCATAAGGGGATTCACAGGGGACACATGACTGATACAAAGAAACCTTGGTTCTACTATTACGCAGTGAATATGTGTACAAGGCAAAGTCTATCAGCTATAGCTAGAGGAGGGCCGCGAGATGCTAGACCTTTGCCTTTTGCCTCCTTTCCTTTCAGCTAACCCTAGTCTACTGAGAAATAGCACAAGAGACAAAAAACGAAAATGACAAAATCGTTCTTCAAATTCTTTATTTCCTCAATCATTTTTACTTTTTACCGCTTGCGTATAAAACATCATCTTATTTTGTTTGACGAAATACTTATTTTTCATAAATTGATAAAAAACATCTGAATGAATCCAATTACTAGAAGGCATGTGAATATAGTCAGACCCGTCCCACGCAAACCAATAAAAACAAAGCCTTCCATCATGAATTGACAATTGAAATTCAAAACAGTCCATTTGATCGTCTGTCACATATTGAAAAGTGAGGGACTCCCCTTCTTCCATATACACGTCACAAAATGAGAGAATGTCTCCCCATGTATAGACCCTCACATTGCTTTCCTTTTCCTCACCAATATGTATGTTTCGAAGTTGATAGGACTCCATAAAACATCTCCTTTCACTTATATGCAGCTAGTTCTGAGTAGGCAGCGGTTTCATTTATACAGATGTTGTATGCTATAATGATACTTACGAATAATGAACGCTTGTGAGGTGATAAATATGAAAACCTTTAGGCTGATTGATTTAAAAATCGAACTTGATCCAAAGCAAGATAAAATGTCCAGCATTCCCCTTCGTGACGGCTTAATCATTAATAAAGAAGATGGCGAAAATCACTGGATGATCGAGGCACTGATTCCAAAGAAGCATAGACAAGTGTTTGAGGTGCTCTTTCAGCAGCATACAGAAGTAAAGATTCTCGTGACGATTACAAAAGAAAACAACCGCCCTGTTCATCTATCGGTCCAAGTCAAAAACATCGTTGCCTTAGAAGAAAACATATCTGTATTACTCGACGGTAAAATGATCACAAATCGTTACAGAACAGAAACCGAAGAAGTATTAAAAGACCTCGTCAAAGAGGGGCTATCAGGAGAAAAACTACTGGATGCTTTTAAACAGAACACATAAAAAAAGAGCGGGATGAGCCGCTCTTAGATGGTTGACAAAGGGCTAAAATGAACTTTATTTTAGCCCTTTGTCTTCCTTTTCAGCGTGATAGAAAACCTTTGAAGTCTAGGAAGGGCGAGCACCGAAGCAGAGCGAATTTAATATTCGTGAGCACCGGAGCACAGCCCTGACAAAGAATGCGAGGGTTTGTCTACACGCTGATAGCGGGATGAGCCGCTCTTTTTCTATTGCACATCTTTCGATTGGCTTTGATTTTTCAATAAATCTCTAATTTCGGTTAACAACACTTCCGTTTGATCTGGCGTTTCAACCACTTCTTCCTCTACCTTTTTCCGTTTTAATTTATTTAAATAACGAATAAAGATAAAAATGGAAAAGGAGATAATCAAGAAGTCGACCACTGTTTGAATGAAACTTCCATACAAAATTTGAGCAGAACCGATTTTAATAGACAATCCACTAAAATCATGCCCCCCAACAATAATACCAACAAGCGGCATAATTAAATCATTCACAAGAGAAGTGACAATTTTGCCAAATGCTCCCCCGATGATGACACCGACAGCCAGGTCAATCACATTCCCCTTGACGGCAAACTCTCTAAATTCTTTCAGCATTCTTTATCACCTTCATCTTTTTTTGTCTAATATGACGTTTTTTTGTCAAAAAAGCAAGTCCTCATCCGCTCTGGATGAATGTTTCCATATAAAAAACGGTTCATACAAGATGAACCGTCAGACACATTACGATACTTTCGGACCGATAGAAAATGTCAGTTCTGCTTCACATGCCACTTCGCCATCTACTGTTGCAACTGCTTTTCCTTTGGCAACTGGACCGCGAAGACGTGTGACTTCAACCTCTAAACGTAGCTGATCGCCTGGCTTGACCTGTCTTTTGAATCGGCAGCTGTCAATCCCTGCAAACAAACCAATTTTCCCTTTGTTCTCTTCTTTACCTAACATGATGACCCCAAAAACTTGAGCAAGCGCTTCTACAATAAGCACACCCGGCATGACGGGGTATCCTGGGAAATGGCCATTAAAAAATTCTTCATTTACTGTGACATTTTTGATTCCAACCGCTCTTTTCTCACCATCAACTTCTAAAATACGGTCAACCAATAAAAATGGATAACGGTGTGGAATAATGTCTTGAATTTGCTGAGCATCAAGCATGTCTTGATCTCTCCTTCTTTTCTATATCGCTAATCTTCATTTGATTCCTATTGAAGTATATTATGAATGCAGTCATTTTTCAATGTTCAGCCAACATTTATGGTAAAAAATAGAATCTATCATTACCTATTGTCATGAAATATAATCCACTCTACACTCATCGTTTTTTCACAAATATGGTAATATATATTACATCATTGATTGAATAAGAGGGTAAAAATGAATTTTATAAGCGATAAATCCATTAAAAAACTTCTCCATTCGTGGTATACAATGCTAAAACATCGACATTTTTCGAAGGCTGAAGAGATCAAAACGTCCTTAACCAAATATAAACGTAGATTGTCAAAGAAACAGGAGCTTCATTTACATTATCAGCTTATGCTTTTTCGGCACCAGCTCTGGATGAACCAAACAGAAGACTTAGAAAAACTGAAGCATGAACTCATGCTCCACAAAGATCAAATGAATGATCAACTGCAATATTATTTTTACTTTTTTCTCGGTTTATACGAATCTTTAAAGAGCGATCAAAATGATGCCATTCATTATCTTGAAAAAGCAGAAGAAAAACTGCCCCTGCTAGACGATGAGCTAGAGGAAGCGGAGTTTCATTTCCGTACAAGTGGTGTTTATTATAACAACCGCTATTCACTGTTATCCATTCGACATGTTGAAAAAGCCATGGATATCTTTGCAAAGCACGGGGATATCCACAGCATTTATCGGTGCAAAATTGTGCTCGCCCTTAACTTTAGTGATCAAAAAAAATATGAAGAAGCAGAAGCTATTTTTATTGAAATTATCGAATACGTGAAAATGATTGATGACCAAGAACTGCTTGGTATCGTGTATTATGACGCTGGTTTTATCAAGTCGAGACAGAATCGTCATAAGGAAGCACTAGAATACTTTAAAAAAGCGCTTCGGCTCCCAGCATACCGGAAATCTGCCCACTCCTATGTATCGTGTCTCTATGAAACTGTGCGTTCCTGCTTTAAAGAGGATTTAACTGATGAAGGAATGAAGTATATTCAAAAAGGGCTAAAAGAAGCCGTTGATGCCCAATTTGATCTATTAAGAATCAAGTTCCAAATTTTATTCCTTCTCTACAGCCAAACGCCCAAGGCAGATGAACAGATTGCTACACTCGTCACATGTCTTGAACGAAAAGAAGCCTGGATTGATCTTGAAGATCTGCTTGCAGATGTCTCAGATTTTTATAAAAAAAAGGGCGACTTTGAGCGAGCCGCCTTTTTTATCATGAGAGGCTGACATCCGCCTGCTCATTATCGAATGGTATTAATGAGTCCTAGCATTTGATCGCCCATCGTAATGGTTCTTGAGTTCATCTGATACGAACGCTGTGTTGTCATGAGGTCTGTTAATTCTTTAGACATGTCCACATTCGACGTTTCAAGTGCACCTTGCTGAAGTTGAATGGCCTGACGGTTTGCGCCATTCAGTGCCGTTAAAGCGCCTTGATAGTTGCCGTCGACTGAGAACAAATTTTCTCCTTCAGAGATGAGTGCTGAAGAATTATTCACTTGAACAACCCCAAGATTCACCTGCTGATTCGGTTGATTGCCTCGAGAAATAGCTGTAAGCCGGCCATTTTTATCGATAGAAATATCACGGAAATTCGCATTTAAGACAATCTCATTCCCGTTTTCGTCAAGAATCGGATGGCCTTCGCTTGTCACCAGCTGGACTTGATTCCGATTATTTCCTGGCTGTAAATAAAGAGAGCCATCTCTTGTATACCGGATGTTACCGCCAGCATTGACCTGCAAATACTGAGATGGCGCACCAAATGCAACATCAAGGTCACGGCCTGTTTCTTTAATAGAACCTTGCAATGAGTTAATGGATGCATTGACCATCGTTCCAGTTCCAAGCCTTAAACCAGCAGGTGTCAGACGACTGTTTGCCACCTGCTCATTTTTTTCATCTACCTGATTAAACTGTTGTCTGACCAGCTCTGAAAAACGGGTGTTTTTTGCGCGATACCCTGTTGTTTCACTGTTTGCGATGTTATTACTAATGATATCAAGCTGCTTTTGCACCTCGTTCATTGACACAGCTGCATTGATCATCGTTCTAAGCATGAGAATCCTCCTCTCTCTTTCATTTCTTTATTAATACACTCTTCCGATTTCATTCACTGCTTTTTCTAAACTTTTATCATATGCCTGAACCACTTTTTGGTTTGTTTCAAATGCGCGGTAGGCTGTTGTCATTTCTGTATATGATTTCGTCACATCAACGTTCGAGAGCTCTGATACACCTTGGCTTAATGTATAGGACATTTGACCGTTATTGACCGCACTTGGAAGAGGCTGGTTATCAGCTGTACGGTATAAATCATTTCCTTCACGCGCAAGATTTCTTGTATCCATTGCAACACGTACATCAATTTGTCCAAGGTTTTGTCCGTTTTCACTCACGGTTCCATCTGCGTTCACTTTGAAATTCTCACTTTGAACGGTAATCGGCTGACCCGTCACAGAAAGAAGGGCACGTCCATTGATCGTCAACTGATTTTGATCATTCAATGTAATGGAACTGCTTTTCGTATAACGAACGCCTTCTGGTGTATTCACAGCATAAAAAAGCGCTGACTTTTGATTTGTCTCCGGGTTGATGGGTACATTATTTTCTACTAATGCGATATCCGTTGTTTGATCCGTTGTTTTTAATGTTCCTTGTGTAAATTGAGGAATCAATTCCTGCATGTATGTTCCCGTATTAATTCCGCCAATCGCCGTTTGCTGTGGGATACTAAAGCCTTTGCCTGGAGATGTTTGGAAACGTCCTGATTCCATTCGGCTTAGCAGCATTTCTGGAAATGCGCGCATGGCCCCTTCATCTGCTTTATAGCCTGGAGTATTCGCATTTGCGATATTATTTGAAAGCATTTCTGTCCGCCGCTCTTGAGCGATCATGGCAGATGTTGCGGTGTATAGTCCTTTTAACACGTGCTCACCTCATTCAAATTCTTTCACATGACCTAAAATCATCAGTACACAATCTTCTATGAAATATATCGGCATATTGGCAGGCTTCTTTAATAAAAATCCCCCATTCTTTCTAAAAAGAATGAGGGAAATCATTAGCTGAGTTTACGCTTTGGCAGCTTGTCCATATTATCAAGCATCACGCCAGTACCAACTGCTACACAATCCATTGGATTTTCTGCAACGAAAACTGGTACTTTCAGCTCTTCTGCAAGCAATTGATCAAGCCCGTTTAGAAGCGCTCCGCCACCAGTAATGATGACGCCGCGGTCAATGATATCAGCTGATAATTCAGGTGGTGTTCTTTCAAGAACTTGTTTCGCAGCCTGAACAATGGCAGATACAGATTCACGTAATGCTTCTTCTACTTCTTTGCTTGTGACGGTAATCGTTCTTGGTAATCCTGTCACCATGTCTCGTCCACGAATCGAGATCTCTTCGTGACGTGCGTCTGGGAATACCGTTGCAACTTGGATCTTAATGTCCTCTGCAGTTCGCTCACCGATCAACAGCTTGTACTCTTTTTTAATGTAGTTTAGAATTTCCAAGTCAAATTTGTCTCCAGCCATTTTAATAGAAGAGGCGGTTACAATGTCACCCATTGAGATGACAGCGATATCTGTCGTTCCGCCTCCAATATCTACGACCATGTTTCCACTTGGCTGAAAAATATCCATACCAGCACCAATAGCTGCTACTTTTGGCTCTTCTTCAAGAAATACATGCTTCCCGCCGCTTTTTTCAGCAGCTTCTTTGATCGCCTTCTGCTCAACAGATGTAATGTTTGTCGGGCAGCAGATGAGCATACGCGGCTTAGAGAATAGCCCTTTCACATTTAATGAGTTAATAAAATGCTTGAGCATCGCTTCAGTTACTTCAAAATCAGCAATTACGCCATCTTTTAATGGACGAATCGCAACAATATTCCCAGGCGTACGTCCAACCATACGTCTTGCTTCTTCTCCAACAGCTAATACTTTCCCGCTGTTTTTATCAAGAGCGACAACAGATGGTTCATTTAACACAATTCCTTTTCCTTTGACATGAATCAGTACATTTGCAGTACCAAGATCAATTCCAATATCCCTAGCAAACATCTATATATATCCTCCTTGAAAATCTGTTTCCATAGCAAATACCACATTCTGCCCTAATTATATATTCTATCATAATTTGCAGAAAAAAAGATATTTCTTTACAAAAGTCTTTACAAAATTTGTGGTTAGAAACTACCGATAAGAGGAAGATATATATATCATGTTTATGAACAAAGAACTAAAGCTTACTGTTTTACAGGCTCACCTTCTAAAATTTCTTCTTTTTTATACTTTAACTTTGTGGCTTCTCCCCCTCGCAGGTGGCGGATTGATTTATGATAATCCAGTATCTCCTTCACTTCGTTAGCCAGATCTGGATTAATTTCTGGCAGTCTTTCTGTTAGATCCTTGTGTACAGTACTTTTAGAGACTCCAAATTCTTTCGCAATTACACGAACGGTTTTCTTTGTCTCCACGATATACTTTCCTATCTTGATTGTTCGCTCTTTGATGTAATCGTGCACACCACTCGACCTCCCTAAAATGGATGTGAGAAGTGTGAAATGAGATCCGTATCAATATTATCCATTTTCAGCGGCGCTTGTTCGTCTTAATTTCTCATCCATTAGGTAGTAAATGCCAAACACGATCCCTCACCTCAAACACTCTCTTTGTCAGGTTTGTAACAGTGTATTAGCATTGCATAGGGAATATGCTAAAAATGAAGATGGGACAAGGGATTTATCAGAAAAGACAAAACAAAAAATCATTTCGAGTGGCGAAAATTTTCACTTTACAAGCATCGGTGTAACACGTAAAATAGGAAAGGTGAATTTATTTACCTAGATAAATAATGAATAAAGGTGAGCCTATGGATACGTTAAACAGAGAGTGTTTACATCAAATACATCAAAGCGCGCGGCTGCTGTCTAAAAAAGCGAACGAAGCGCTTGCTGCTTATGACTTGTACATGTCCCAGTGGACTGTACTTTTTTGTTTGGATACATTCGGTCCTAAAACGCAAAAAGACATTTGGACCTATTTGAACGTCGAAGCACCGACGATTACAAGAACCGTGACGCGTCTAGAAGCAAACGGCTGGGTGAAACGAGTCCAAGGAAAAGACAAACGTGAGAATCTCATCGTCATGACAGACGATGCAAAAGCAAAGTTTCAAAAAATCAAACAGACGATGGAACAATTTGAAGAAGAATGTCTTTCAAATTTTACCTACGAAGAAAAACAACTCCTCCATACACTTTTACACAAATTATCAACTGAATAGGAAGTGACTTACACCATGAACGAACGCATTTGGACAAAAGACTTTATCATGATTGTCCTGGTGAATTTATTTACATTCACCTCTTTTTATGCCCTTTTGACACTACTCCCCATTTACACAATGGATGAATTAAATGGAACAGAATCACAGGGTGGCCTCCTTGTGACGGTCTTCTTATTATCAGCAATTGTGACAAGACCATTTTCAGGGGCCATTATTGAGAAATTCGGCAAGAAACGCATGGCGATTTTTTCTTCAACAGCTTTTGCCCTGCTCACTTATTTATACATTCCAATTGATCAATTCCAAACACTTCTCATGCTGCGTTTCGTGCAAGGAATCTTCTTCAGCATTTTGACAACCGTAGCAAGTGCCATTGCAGCTGATATGATTCCGAAACATAAACGAGGAGAGGGTCTTGGATACTTTGTCATGTCAATGAACCTCGCTGTGGTTATCGGTCCGTTTATCGCACTGAATCAAGTCGGAAAAGTAGGATTCCATTCTTTATTTCTTCTCTTTTCGATCATCGTCTCTATCGGTGCAGCTTTCACGATACTGATTAGACAGCCAGAGCCTGAAAACGGCGGAAGTGTCATCTTTCGATTCACTTTTTCTCATCTGTTTGAAAAAGGTGCTTTAAAAACGGCAGCAGTTGGAATCATTATCTCCTTCTGTTACTCGCCGATCATTTCATTTATTTCAGTCTATGCCAATTCCCTGAACCTAATGGGTGCAAGCAGTTATTTCTTCATTGTTTTTGCAGCTGCAATGCTTGGATCACGTCCATTTACAGGCAGACTGTTTGACCGAGTTGGACCTCATATAGTGATCTACCCATCGATTGCTCTCTTTGCGATTGGTTTATGGATGCTGACCGCTACCCAAACAGCCACCATGCTTCTTTTATCCGGCGCTGTCATCGGCCTTGGCTACGGCTCTTTGGTGCCATGTCTACAAACACTTGCGATACAGCACTCACCAGCAAACCGTACAGGCTACGCCACAGCAACTTTCTTTACCCTTTATGATACGGGGATTGCCGCTGGATCCTTTGTCTTCGGACTGCTTGTCAGCTTCACAGATTTTTCAAATGTATATCTCATTGCTGGCGTTGTCGTGTTACTCAGCATGGGTGTTTTTTATTGGAGCGAACGAAAACCGCAAGAAGCAAAAGCACAAAAGGTTTCCCTATCAGAATAGGATACTGTTTTAAACTTCACTGAAAACATGCTAAAATATAGGATATTTCAAATGAACAGATAGGTCTTTTGAAAAATAGTTGGCGTTAAGCGAAAGTATAGGTGATGTTTTGAATTACGAATTGTTTAAAGTCATACACGGGATGGCTCATCATTCTGAGTTTTTAGATCAGGCCATGATTTTCATTACGAAAAAGGCCATTCTCGTATATGCCCTCGTCTTATTGATTTGCTGGTTTTTAGGTAATCACAAATTTAAGAAGCATGTCTTCTTTTCTGGTGTAACAGGCATCGTGGCACTCATCGTCAATTTTGCCATTACGCTGTTTTATTATGAAGAGCGGCCGTTTGTGGCGCACAAAGTCGACACACTCATCCCGCACTCAGCAGACGCTTCCTTCCCAAGTGACCACACAACAGGTGCACTGGCTCTTTCACTAGCCATTCGATCCCGTAATAAAAAACTCGGCAATATTTTGCTTGTTTTTGGATTACTGACAGGGTTCTCCCGCATCTGGGTCGGTCATCATTATCCATTTGATGTATTAGGCAGCTTGATCGTATCGATTGTGGTTGTCTTTATCATGAATAAATTATGGAAGTTCTTTGACTCTCCAATTGACCGTATCGTGACATTTTACGAGAACATTGTGGGCAAAATTTTCAGAAGGAAGCAAAAGGACCAAGGATCAGACCTGTCCAACTCTTAAGCGGCTTGCGATAAAGTATGGAAGACCTCTCTTCTACTTTATCCCAGCCGCTTTTTTCATTGTTTGTTTTCCTCTGACCATACTCGAAAAATAAAGGCTGACGCTAATGCCGACAAGGGAAATCATGATCAATGTCCAGCCTAATTGTTCAAAATGAGAACCTGCAATTTCCTCACCAAACAGCATGCCAAGCACGGCAGATGACAGAATGGAACCAAGGTACCTGCATGTTTGAAAAAGCCCAGAGGTCGTGCCAATCATTTGTTGAGGGCTCGCTTTTAACATCGCAGCTTGAAGCGCAACATTTCCAATCCCGTAACTGAGTCCAAGCAAAGCAAGAACCAGTCCTTTCCCCCAGAATGGCGCAGGAATAAAAAAGAAAGTCATTGCGGAAGCGCCGGCCAGCATCAGCACAGCACTTGCCAAAACAGGGTGCCGTTCATCGCCGCGATCTACCCACTTGCCAGTCAGCGGCGAGACCATTATGCTCACGCCAGACATGCAAAGCATAAAGAGACCTGTCATCTCCACACGCCAGCCCAATTCATCCTGAAAATAACTTGGCAAGCCAAAAAAGAGACAATAGAAGAAAATATTCAAAATGATAAATTGCACATACACAAGCGAAAGCCGTTTCTCCTGCCTGAACATCCGAATTTGGATAAATGGCTCATCCACCTGATATTCCCACCATATAAAAGCACCCGCACTCACAAGACAGAGAATGCCCTGTACATACTGAATACCATCAGATAGTGATAATAAAAAAGAAAGCAAAAGGACAATACAAACTGTAAATAGAAACATCCCTGGCAAATCAAGCTTTCGGACAGTGTCTCCGATACGCAATTTTTTCTTCTTCTCCTTAGGAAACAAGGAAAGGCCTAGAAAAAAACTGATCAATATGAATGGCAGATTCACTAAAAAGATCGCCGGCCAGCTGCCGATCGTCATCAAAAACCCGCCAAGTGTCGGCCCGAGTGCTGTCATCGCTGAAGCAAAGATGGACAATACCGCTAAAGCAGAAGCTTGTCGTTCCTTCACATGATCCCGAATCAGTCCAACACCTGAAGGATAGATCGCACTGCTTCCAATCGCCTGAAGAAGCCGGATCACAATCAGCACCGCAAAAGTCGGGGCAAACGGCGCACAAATGGCCGAGACTGCCACTAGAACTAGTCCAAATAAAAATAAGGTTCTTCGGCTCATCACATGATCTCCAATTCGTCCACTCACCGGCTGCGTGACCGCGCTGGCCAAATAAAAGGTTGAAATGAGCCAAGATACCGTCGTAAACGACAAACCGAACTCATGCTGAATTTGATGCAAGGCTAAAGAAATCATTGAGGAATTCAATGGATTTAACATCGTTCCAAAAGCAATCGCCGTTAAAAAGACTTTTCGATTGTCTTTCCATTTGATCATACACCCGCCCCCTTCTTTTGACATACACGTTCTTTGTCTATCTCCTCGTTATTATGAGATTCATTTCCCTTTTTTACCCTGATCAATTCAAGTTCTCTCTCCGAAAAGCAAGACATACATTTTAAAAAGGGCAAGTGTTGGAAAAGCGCATATAAAATTGAGAATATGAGGAACAAATGGTAAGATGCTACACATATTGAAAAGCCTACTTTCTCCTTATACGGAGAACGGCTGAAAAGGAGGAGAAGCTTATTATTAAAAAAAGACGGTTTTGGGTCCCAGCCCTTTTCTCGGTTGCAGTATTACTTCTGTCTTCGTGTGGTTCAAATGAAACAAATGGGAACGGAGATAAACGTAATTCTACAGCGAAAGGGTCGCCGATTTTGGAGGATGGGAAATTTATTTTTGCAGCATCAGGTGAATTCCACCCATTCAGTTACATGGATGGAAACCAGATGTCTGGCTTTGATATTGATGTCGGCAATGCGATTAGCGACAAGATGGGCCTAGAGCCTGTACAGAAAAAATATAAATTCGCAGGCATCGTCGAAGGCGTCAAAGCAGGTAAATTTGATGCCGCCATTGCAAGTCATACCATCAACGAGGAACGAAAAAAACACGTCCTTTTTTCTCAACCGTATTACTACTCAGGTTCGCAAATCTTCACAAGACCCGGCGCAGACATTCACAGTGCAGATGACTTAAAAAACAAAGAAATCGCTGTCTCTAAAGGTTCGTCTTATGCGGATATTGCCAAAGAACATAGCGGTCAGGAACCGAAATATTACGACAGTGATGTTGTCGCTTTAGAAGCACTAGCCAATGGCAAACACGATGCGGTCGTCACTGATTTTGCCACAGGGGCAGAAGCCATGAAGAAAAAACTAAAAATTGAAGCACAAGAAAGACTCGGGCAAAGTGAGCAAGCAATTGCTGTCTCTAAAGACAATAAAGAGCTCATAAAAGAAATCAACGATGCGATTGATGCACTCAAAAAAGACGGAACATTAAGACAAATTAGCGAAAAGTATTTTGACGAAGATATTACCGTCAAACAGGATTAAAACCACGATTGTGCGCCTTTCTCCAGGCGCACTTTCTTCAAATGGAGATGATTGTTTTGCCTACCTTATCACATTTTTTTCAAACGCTGATTGATTCTAGAGGCGTTTTCTTAGAAGGAATGCTGCTCACCTTACAACTCACTGTCATCAGTATTTTCATCGGCATGTTCATCGGGCTTTTCTTTGCCTTACTAAAAATATCCCGCGTGGCCGTTTTCGGTTATATCGCAAATGCCTATATCTTCCTTGTACGCGGGACACCACTCATTGTGCAGATTTTCATCCTGTATTTTGGGCTTACAGAATTAAATATACCCGACTTTTGGGCAGCCTCTATTGCGCTTGCCTTCCATAACGGTGCCTATATAGCAGAAATATTCAGAGGGGCGATTCAATCAATCGATCAAGGTCAAAAAGAAGCAGGACGTTCTCTTGGCATGGGGCGATTTCTAACCATGAGACGTATCATTCTCCCGCAAGCGATGCGGCGCGCCCTTCCCCCTCTCGGCAATCAGTTTATCATCGGCTTAAAAGATTCATCACTTGCTGCCTTCATCAGCGTCAATGAACTCTTTAACATAGCCACCACTCAAGGCTCCAACAGTTTTGACAACATGACGTACTTACTTGTCGTGGCTGTCTATTACTTAGTTCTTGTCCTGCTGCTAACATTCGCTGTGCAAACCGTTGAGAAGAAACTATCAGTCAGTGATCATTAGGAGGAGAAGCATGACAGAATCAAAAGAGATCATTCGTGTTGAAAAACTGAATAAATACTTTGGAGAACTGCATGTCTTAAAAGATATCGACCTCACTGTATATGAAAATGATGTCGTCGTCTTAATTGGTGCAAGCGGCTCTGGGAAAAGCACCTTGCTCCGTTGTATGAATTTTTTAGAAATAAAAAATGACGGTCAGATCATCATTGATGGCAGTCCCGTTCATCCAAAACGAGATCAATTAAACGAAATGAGGCAGAAAATAGGCATGGTGTTTCAGCATTTTAATCTCTTCCCGCACAAAACCGTGCTTGAAAACATCATCGAAGCACCGGTTATGGTGAAAAAAACAAAGAAAGCACAAGCGATAACTGAAGCCAATGTCTTATTAGAAAAAGTCGGACTAGCGGATAAAGCAAAAGTGTACCCTTCAAAGCTATCAGGCGGTCAAAAACAGCGTGTTGCCATCGCACGAGCTCTTGCCATGAAGCCCGATGTCATGTTATTTGACGAGCCCACTTCTGCGCTGGACCCAGAGCTTGTAGGCGAAGTGCTGCAAACCATGAAAAGTCTTGCCAAAGAAGGCATGACAATGGTCATCGTCACTCATGAAATGGGCTTCGCAAAAGAAGTAGCTGACCGAGTTGTTTATATGCATGAAGGACGAATTGTCGAACAAGGTACCCCATCAGAATTATTTGATTCCCCTCAAGAGGAGCGAACCAAATTGTTTCTCAGTTCGATTTTATAGGTCAAATGCCCTTTATTTTTCGTCGTTCATACACGTTTATTCTCATTTTTTACGAACTTTTCATCCATTTATATTGATAATGACCAAAAAACCATGTTAGATAAACTTACACGAATATGTTATATATGACTTTTCTCTCTATAATGAAGAATTAAGAAATCTATTAATTCTGAATGATTCGGGGGAATGCAGCATGCAAATGGGTGATACAGTATTTATGTTCTTCTGCGCACTACTCGTGTGGTTAATGACACCGGGTTTAGCCTTATTCTACGGAGGACTTGTGAGAAGTAAAAACGTGTTAAGTACGACAATGCACAGCTTAACCTCACTAGCCATTGTCTCTATCGTCTGGATCGTGTTTGGCTATTCACTGGCCTTTGCGCCAGGCAATGCATGGATCGGAGGCTTTGACTGGGTTGGACTAAAAGGAGTTGGCTTTGAACCTGGTTCATATAGTGATACGATTCCACATTCATTGTTCATGATGTTCCAAATGACCTTTGCTGTCCTCACAACAGCCATTATCTCTGGTGCCTTCGCTGAACGTATTCGTTACTCAGCGGTGGTCGTGTTTACACTCCTTTGGGTCACATTTGTATACGCTCCAGTCGCACACTGGGTATGGGGTGGCGGCTGGATTGGCGAAATGGGAGCACTTGACTTCGCCGGTGGAAACGTCGTCCATATTTCATCCGGTGTGGCTGGTCTAGTCGTAGCCATTGTTCTCGGGAAGCGAAAAGAAGCGGCAAGTTCTTCTCCGCATAACTTGATCTACACACTTCTTGGCGGAGCTGTGATTTGGTTTGGCTGGTTTGGGTTTAACGTAGGAAGTGCCCTCACATTAGATAGTGTCGCCATGTATGCCTTTATTAACACAAATACAGCAGCTGCTGCAGGAATCATCGGCTGGCTGTTAGTCGAATGGATGATCAACAAAAAACCAACGATGCTAGGTGCAATCTCTGGAGCCATTGCAGGCCTAGTAGCGATTACACCTGCCGCAGGTTTTGTCACACCATTTGCTTCGATTATCATCGGAATCATCGGCGGAATCGTTTGTTTCTGGGGCGTCTATTCACTTAAAGCCAAGTTCGGCTATGATGATGCACTGGATGCATTCGGTCTGCACGGAATCGGCGGTACGTGGGGAGGCATTGCTACAGGCCTTTTCGCCACTACATCTGTCAATGATGGCGGAGCCAACGGCTTATTTTACGGCGATCCAAGCTTACTTTGGAAACAAGTTGTCGCCATCGTGGCCACATACGTCTTTGTTGCAGTTGTCACATACGTGATCATCAAAGTCGTCAACATCTTCTTCAAGATTCGCGCAACTGAAGAAGAAGAATCAGTCGGTCTTGATTTAACGATGCACGGCGAAAAAGCATATCAAGATTAAAGAAAAAGGGGTGCCTCTATGAGCAAAATGTATAAAGTGGAGATTGTCACACGTCCAGCTAATTTTGAAACATTAAAGGTGGAGCTTGGAAAGATTGGTGTCACCTCGATTACCTTTTCCAATGTGCACGGTTGCGGATTACAAAAGGGACATACGGAACTATACCGTGGCGTCAAAAAGGAAAGCAATGTGTACGAACGTTTAAAGATTGAAATCGTCTTAAGCAAAGTACCTGTTGAACAGGTCGTGGAAACGGCTCAAAAGGTACTTCGTACAGGAGAACCAGGGGATGGGAAGATTTTTATATATGAGATAGAAAATACAATCAACATTCGGACAGGTGAAGAAGGACCTGCCGCCTTATAATCCATCCTCCGCCGAGTGCGGGGGATTTTTTAAGACAGAAAAAAACCTCTGCATATTCATATACACAGAGGCTGCAAGGTATTAAGATTGTTTTGTTTCTTCTGACTGACTGCGGTCTTTAGAGGAATCAGAAGACTTTTCTTGATCAGAGGATTTCCCCTTCTCATCAGACTTATCTTCAGATTTTTCTTCAGCCGGCTCTTTTGCCTTATCGTCAGCAGGAGGTTCCTTCGTTTTTTCATCAACCTTTGGCTGAGCAGGTTCTTTTGCTTCTTCCGTCACTTCTTGCGCTGCTTTTTCAATGGAAGAAACAGGCTTATCAATGAAGCTAAGTGGATTAAGCGCTAAACCTTCCATACGAATTTCAAAGTGAACATGATTGCCGCTTTCAGCACCGTATAGATTCTTACCAGAAGCACCGATGACATCATTCTGCTTTACTTCATCGCCTTCTTTTACACTCACTTGAGACAACGATTGATAAACAGTAGACAATCCATCTTCATGTTCAATTTCAACAACGTGACCGAGAACTGGATCTTTTTTCGCCTGAACGACTGTTCCACTAAGAGCAGCTGTGACATCAAACACTTTGCCATCTTTATCTGCAAGATCAATACCTTTGCTTAAGGTATAGGTGTTATTATAGTTTACAAGTGCTGCTTCTTTTTCTTTTTGATCAGCATCTGCTTCATAGAACTTTTTCACGACAGAAACATTCTCAGAATTCTGGACCGGCATAGCGACATTTTCAATTGGCTTTCCAACTTCAACGGCATCATCACGTTGTTCTTGTCCTGTTTGATTTCCATCAGATAGTTGGTCTTTCACATCTTTCGATACAGCTTGATACCAAAGAACGGCTGTTAACACGACCGCTGCGCTGACCAAGTAAATAGCAGGGAATACCCAGCGCTTACGGAAAAATTGCTGAACTTTTGTGATTTTGGAAGTACGTTTCTTTTCTTCCTCTCTCATTTTTCATCACCTCAGCAACATTCTGAACACTTTTCAAAAAATATATACACACGAAATTATTTTTCTTTTTATTTTGCGCAATCGCATCAATAATATGTATGATGAATGAAAAAAGATGGGGGTACATATGGTGAAGACTTTCAACCGCATGGCAACAGAAGATGACCTCAAAGAGATCGTCGATATCTACAATTCAACGATTGCTTCAAGAGAAGTAACGGCCGATACAGAACCTGTTACAGTAGAAGACCGCCGTCAGTGGTTTTTGAATCATTCAGAGAAACGTCCTCTCTATGTGAAAACAGATGAGGAAGGAAATATCTACGGCTGGCTCAGTTTTGAAACGTTTTACGGCAGACCTGCATACAACGGTACTGTTGAAATGAGTATTTATTTGAACCAAAACTATCGAGGAAAAGGTTTAGGGTCATTGTTCTTACAAGAGGCGCTCGAATTGGCACCCTCATTAGGCATCCGAACGTTACTTGCCTTTATTTTCGGCCACAACGAAGCCAGCATCAAATTATTTAAGAAGCACGGCTTTGAGACTTGGGGACATTTGCCACGCATCGCAGAAATGGACGGCAATCGGTACGACTTAGATATTTTAGGAAAAGAGTTATAAACGGAGCGTCTCTTGAAGAAAGAGACGCTTTGTCTTCTTTTCAGATTGATAGTTCGAAAATCATTTAATTATCATAAAAAGTAAATAAATGATGAAAAAAAATCAATTGATCAACATTCACTCTTCCTAAAGTACTACATGCTCCAGTATGATAAAGAATGAGTACATAAAGGAGTGAACACAATTGCAACAAACTGAGAAAATCATTCAATCTCTTCATTCAATAACAAAGTGGGGAAAGGTTGGGAGCATCTTTCTCTATATTTCAGGTGGTCTATCCATCCTCAGTGGGTTTTGGCTTGTTCTTCCTGCTGCCATTGGCGTTTTTCTGATTATGATGGGAATACATGTCCAAAAATCCGTGAAAGCAGCTGAACAATTGATTCAAGCGCCTGATACTTCTTACGAAGAATTATTGGAACAATATGCTAAGATGATGAAAATGCAAACACTGTTTGCGATTTCAAGTATTGCCGCCGTTATTCTCTCATTCATCGCTATCGTTTTGATGTTTATACTAGGCGGACTAGCCTTTCTCCAAGACCTCCCTACTGATGTCCAACAGTACGAAGATTATTACGAAGAAGAACTTGGTGACTTTTATTAATGAAAAGGGGTATCAATGAAATACGATACCCCTTTTTTATTTGAGTTGGCATAGACTTGATACTAAACTTGACAATCAGCCTTTATCATTTTAAAATACAAATCGTAATCATTACGAAATAAAGGAGGATTATAGCAATTATGCGCGTGAAAATCACCTTAGCCTGTACTGAAACAGGTGACAGAAACTATATCACTACAAAAAATAAACGAACGAATCCAGACCGATTGGAGTTAAAAAAATATTCTCCACGATTAAAGAAATACACCCTTCATCGGGAAACAAAATAATTTTTAAGATTTAAATCGTAATCATTACTATATAAGTGAGGCGGCATACAAAATGAGCATGTTCAAAAGGACTAAAACAAATGGATAAAAGAATACCTGTCACAGTTTTAAGCGGCTTTTTAGGAGCTGGAAAAACCACGATATTAAATCATGTTCTTCAGAATCGTAAAGGCCTAAAAGTAGCTGTTATTGTCAATGACATGAGTGAAATAAACATTGATGCGGAATTAGTTAAGCAAGGCGGCGAACTCTCTCGATCAGATGAGAAACTGGTTGAACTATCTAATGGTTGTATTTGTTGCACATTGAGAGAAGATTTATTAATTGAAGTAGAACGCCTTTGTAAGGCTGGGAATATCGATTATATTGTCATTGAATCTACGGGTATTAGTGAACCAATTCCTGTCGCTCAAACTTTCTCTTACATTGATGAAGAAATGGGCATAGATTTGACACGTTTTTGCAGATTAGACACGATGGTAACGGTGGTAGATGCAAACCGTTTCTGGACAGATTTCCAGTCAGGAGAAAGTTTATTGGATCGTAAAGAAGCAGTTTCAGATGATGATGAACGAGAGATTTCCGATTTGCTTATTGATCAAATTGAATTTTGTGATGTGCTCATTATCAATAAATGTGATCTTGTATCAGCATCAGAACTAGATCGGCTTGAGCACGTGTTAACCAAACTTCAACCAGAAGCAGCCATTATTAGAACCTCTAAAGGTAACGTACAACCTAGTGATATTTTGAATACTGGTTTATTCGATTTTGAAAAATCTAGTGCTTCTGCGGGCTGGATCAAAGAAATTAATGCTGGACACTCTCAGCATACGCCTGAAACAGAAGAATACCAAATCTCATCTTTTGTTTATGAAAGAAGGCTCCCTTTTCATACTGGCAGACTGAATGCATGGTTAGATCAAATGCCAGAGCAAATCGTTCGAGCGAAAGGATTTACATGGCTAGCGACACATCATGATTTAACCATTTTAATTTCACAAGCTGGAAAATCTGTGGCAATTGAACCAATCGCATACTGGATTGCTGCCTTGCCTGAGCAAGAACGATCACGGATCTTAAATCAGGAACCAGACATTCTAGATGAGTGGGATGCAGAGTTTGGTGATCGACATACAAAACTTGTCTTTATCGGTGTAGATTTACCTAAAGCAGATATTATTCGTACACTAGATCAATGCTTACTTACACCTGAAGAATTTGATCAAGATTGGACAACGTTTGAAGACCCCTTTCAATGGAACATACACACTTAAACCAGGAGGGTTTTAAATGGCAAAGAAATCAAAAATAGCAAAAGAAAAAAAGCGGCAGCAGCTCGTTTTGAAATATGCACAATTAAGGAAAGAGCTAAAAGAAAAAGGTGACTATGAAGCTTTGCAGAAACTACCTAGAGACTCTTCACCCACTCGCTTAAAAAACCGCTGTGAATTAACTGGCCGTCCTAGAGGTTACTTGAGAAAATTTAAAATGTCTCGAATTGCTTTTCGTGAGCTTGCCTATAAAGGACAGATTCCAGGAGTGAAAAAATCGAGTTGGTAAAGATTGATTTGATCTTAGCATAGTTCCTATCAATGTAAAGCAGGACAAAATGAATAAAAATCTCTTTTTCATCCTTACTCCGTCAATTTTGAGGTACAAAATAGCATTTTAAAAAACAGCAGAATCTCTGCTGTTTTTTTATGGGGCCGAGCCTTATAGGAAAGATTGTCCTGATGTTAAAAGAAGATTTTCAACAGTGATTATAGCATTTTCTCTTCTTTTCAAAAATCGATGATCATGATACTTTGTTGTCATTACCCGCCGATGTAGGACATCTCAACTTTTTTCTGATCTTTCTTTTGCTCTCTCTCAGCTGAATATTGATCCTGTCTGTTTGACCAAAGTTCCTTCAATATGTTCACTAGGTATTCATCATTTTCTGAATTACGGATGAATCGTCTCAGATCAAAACCCGATGATGCAAAAAGACAGGTGAATAATTCGCCACGTGCAGATAGTCTAGCTCTATTACACGATCCACAAAAAGCATCTGAAACGGAAGAAATAATGCCAATCTCTCCTGACCCATCCTCATAAAAATAACGATTGGCTACTTCCCCTTGATATCGAGGAGGTTCTGGTTTGATAGGGTATTTTGAATGAATTAGCTCCATAATCTCTTTTTTCGTCAATACATGCTTGAGATTCCATTTGTTCGTATTGCCAACATCCATGAATTCAATAAATCGTAGAATGTGTCCTTCTTTTTTAAAATAGGCTGCCATTGGTAAGATATCTTGATCATTCACACCTTTTTGGACAACCATATTGATCTTAATAGCAAGTCCAGCTTTTTTTGCAGCCTCTATCCCATCAAATACTTTTTGGATAGAGATGTGTCTTCCATTCATCTGCTTAAAACGATCTGGATTTAAAGAATCTAAACTAATGGTGACTCTATTCAAACCTGCTTTCTTTAGCTTATCTGCGTACAAAGGTAACAGCGTTCCATTGGTTGTCATCGCGATGTCTTCAATACCTGGAATTTTTGCGAGTTTTTCTATCAAAACGGGCAAATCTTTACGCATTAAAGGTTCACCGCCTGTAATACGTAATTTCACCACACCTAATTCCTTTGCAAAAAGCGCAGCAAGTCGTTCAATTTCCTCGAAGCTAAGCAGCTCTTCTTTATCTAAAAAAGGATAATCTGGTCCAAAGATTTCAGCAGGCATACAGTACGTACATCTAAAATTACAGCGATCTGTTACGGATATTCTTAAATCGCGCAATGGTCGATGTCTTTTATCCAAAATACTGACCATACTTAGCCTCCTATTCTGTAATACGCTGATGATGAGTATAGATATTAAAAGATTCTCCTCTTACGAATCCAACTGTTGTTATATTTAATTCTTCTGCCATTTTAAGTGCTAACTCAGTAGGAGCTGATTTTGATATGACGATTGATACTCCTAATTTTGCTGCCTTCAACAGAACTTCAGATGATATCCGGCCGCTAAATACAAGGATTTTATCTCTCAGTGGGATTTTATGAAGTAAACAATATCCATAGATTTTATCCAACGCATTATGCCGTCCTATATCCGTCCTAGTGATGAATAGCTTTTCTGTATCACACAGTCCAGCATTATGGACACCACCAGTATGTTGAAATAACTGACTTTCCTCCTGTAAACATTTCATTAAATGAATACAAGTTTCAGCAGAAATACTGATTCGGTCAATGGCTGTTTTTGCCATCTTCACATCTTGGAGAAAATAAAAATGTCTTCCTTTCCCACAGCAAGATCCGATCACTCGTTTTGTAAAATCTGAGGATTGGAACTGAGTTGTGTGATGTAAGTCAACATATGCAAAACCCATACTTTCATCTATTGTAAACCTTTTAATCTCTTTTTCAAATCGAATGACTCCTTCTGAAGCTAAAAAACCGATCACCAATTCTTTCAAATGATCCGGTGAACAAACGAGTGTGACAAACTCTTCACCATTCACCAGCACGGTTAAAGGGAATTCTTCTACAACTTCATCTGTTTTACATGTCATTTGACCTTTGCGATATTGGTGTATGCGCCGTTTCGTTTTAACAGAAGGATTCATGATCTGATCTTCCTTTCAACACAAATTTAGTTATATGAACCAGACGAATTGTGATATTATTTTAAAAAGTCATAAAAATGTAACATATTTCTATCTTATCAAACTTTTTGTTTGCTTTATATGGAGGGAACACAATGAATAAAACAAAAAATCGTTGGCTGATCGCTACAAGTGCTGTGGGGATTCATTTATCTATCGGATCTGTTTATGCATGGAGTGTTTTTACGAATCCTTTACATCAAACCTTTCAATGGTCATTAACAGAAATAAGCCTGACATTTAGCATCGCTATTTTATTTTTAGGTTTATCAGCTGCCTTTATGGGGCATTTCGTTGAAAAGTATGGGCCGAGGGCATCAGGGCTCTTCTCAGCTATTTTCTTCGGCATTGGGATGACTGGATCAGGGTTTGCTGTCCACATGTCTTCATTACCTCTCCTCTATTTATTTTATGGTGTACTCGCTGGAATCGGATTAGGTGTAGGCTATATTGCTCCAGTATCAACATTAGTCAAATGGTTTCCAGATCGAAGAGGACTCGCAACGGGTTTAGCCATTATGGGTTTTGGGTTTGCTTCTCTGATTTGCAGTCCCATTATTCAATTTCTCATTGAAAAAGTTGATATTGCAAACACCTTCTATATTCTCGGAATCTCTTATTTTATTATCATGGTCGTTTCATCTCTTTATTTATCACCACCAACACCTGATGATGTCAAACAATTTAACGTGCTAAAAACAAGCCAAAGGAAAATTCCTCAAGATTTATCACAGCTCACCGCAAATGAAGCCATTAAAACACGGCGTTTTTATTATTTGTGGGTCATGCTCTTTATTAATATCACATGCGGAATTGCTATTATTTCTGTAGCATCACCGCTTGCTCAAGAAAGTGTTGGTTTCACGGCGGGTGCAGCAGCTACTCTTGTTGGAATTTTAGGTGCTTTTAATGGGCTAGGACGGATCGGATGGGCATCCTTCTCTGATTATATCGGAAGGCCAAATACGTATACGATTTTCTTTACTATACAGCTCATTGCTTTTCCCTTACTTCCCTACTTAAAAGAACCGCTCATCTTTTCAATCGTGATGGCGATCATTTATACGTGCTACGGAGGAGGGTTTGCTTCAATTCCAGCCTATATCGGAGATTTATTTGGTACGAAGCAGCTAGGTGCCATACACGGTTATATTCTCACCGCTTGGGCCGCTGCTGGTTTAGCAGGACCTTTATTTTCCTCCTTTATTCGTGACATTACAGGCAATTACACACAAAGTCTTATGGTCTTCTCTGGCCTATTTTTCATTGCGTTTATCATATCTCTTCTCATTCGGAAGGATATTAAACAACTTCGTGAATCAAATCTTACTGCTCCTTCTTCTGTCACGGTCCGCTCTTAATATGAATTTGACAGAATGACAATCTACAGGTAATTTTTAGATGTGAAAACGCTTTACAAAATGATAGGAGGGTGACGATATCATGGGAAAAACAAAACACAAGGGGCCTATTAAACTCAACAAAAAACCCTCACCAAAGCTATGGGCCTCTTTTGCTCCTATGGGGCTCGGAAAAGTAAAACCGAAACACATTCGAGACACGATGAAAGTGGCATGGGAGAACAAAGATAATCTCCCTTATGCGTACCGTATATTGACTCAGGGCGTTTGTGACGGCTGTGCTCTTGGTGTATCAGGTTTATACGATCAAACACTAGCAGGACCCCATATATGCACTACAAGACTGAATGTGCTACGGCTTAACACAATGCCAGCTATTGATCCAAAATGGTTCGAAGATATTGAGCGGCTCAAACAAATGGATAGCACGTCTCTTCGAAAACTTGGGCGTATTCCTTATCCCCTGATTCGAAAAAAAGGTGAGAATGCTTTTACACGCATTTCTTGGGATAATGCATTAGATCAAATCGCCGCTAAAATCAAATCAATTGATAAACGTCAGCTTGCTTTCTATTTAACGGCTAGAGGGATTACAAATGAAGTGTACTATACTGCGGCGAAAGCTGCGCGATTTATTGGAACAAATCATATCGATAATGCTTCTCGTATTTGCCATTCACCAAGCAAAACCGCTCTAAAACGCTCCCTTGGTATAGGTGCATCCAGCTGTAATTACAGTGATTGGATTGGAACAGATGTATTGATATTTTGGGGCTCTGTTGCAGCAAACAACCAGCCGGTTTCGACTAAATATATGTACGCCGCTAAAAAGAAAGGAACCAAAATCATTGTCATCAATCCATATAAAGAGCCTGCAATGGAAAAATATTGGGTCCCTTCTATTCCAGAAAGTGCTTTATTCGGCACAAAAATAGCGGATGATTTTTATCAAGTCAATATAGGCGGCGATATTGCGTTTATGAATGGTGTCATCAAACATTGGTTTGATATGGAGGAGCAAGCGCCCCATTCCGCTCTTGATCATGAATTTATCCAAGCGCATACAACCGGCATAAAAGATGTAAAGCAGCATGTCACTCAGTTAAAATGGTCGGATCTCGAAGCATCGTCAGGCTTATCTAAAGAAAGAATGAAGGAATTCGCTGTACTGCTTGCCAATGCCAATTCAGGCGTGTTTATTTGGAGTATGGGTCTCACTCAGCATCGCTTTGCAACTGATAATATATCACAAGTCGCAAACCTTGCCATGTTACGCGGATTTATTGGCAGAAAACATTGTGGCGTTATGCCTATTCGTGGCCATAGCGGTGTCCAAGGTTCAGGCGAAATGGGTGCTGATCCATTCGTATTGCCCGGCAGTGATTTTGATGAAGAGAATATTAAAAGAATCGAGAAGATATGGGGATTTGATATTCCAAAATGGCATGGTGACACGATTGGGCAATCATTTGAAAAAATGGCTCTTCCAAAAGAACACCCGCAAAAGCTGAAGATGCTGTTTACTAGCGGTGGAAACTTTTTAGAAACGATGCCAAATCCAGAAGCGATTGAAAAAGCACTATCCGAACTTGAACTCCGTGTCCATCAAGATATTATTTTGAACACCTCTACACTGGTAGAAGCAGAAGAGACTGTGATTGTTCTGCCTGCAATGACAAGATATGAACAGCCAGGCGGCGGTACATCAACCAGTACGGAACGCATGGTGTATTTCAGTCCGGAAATTGAAGGGCCTCGCATTGAAGAAGCTAGAGCTGAATGGGACATTTATATTGACCTAGCAAAAAGAGTTCGCCCAGAAGACGCGAAGCTGATTCATTTTGACCATGCTGAAGACATTCGCCGTGAGATTGCCATCGCAAATCGGAACTATGATGGGATCCAGCATTTGCGTCATAAAGGGGATGTCTTTCAATGGGGTGGCGCATGGCTTTGCGAAGATGGGGTGTGTCCAACACCGGATGGAAAAGGACACCTACTCCCAGCACAGCTGCCTCAATACCGAAAAACTGAGGGGCATTTCAATATCACGACAAGACGAGGCAAGCAATTCAACTCTATGATTTACAGTGAAAAGGATGCCTTTAATGGTGGAAAGCGGCATTCTATCTTGATGAATGAAGAAGATGCGAAAGAGCTTTACGTCCAAGAAGGCGATCCCGTTGTCCTTTTTAATCAATATGGATCCTACCAAGGAGTTGCTCAATTCGGAGAGCTGAAACGTGGAAATATCGCAGTTTATTGGCCTGAAGGAAACGTGTTAATACCAAAAGGGGTTTACGAAAGCTATTCTCAGATTCCAGAATACAATACCACCGCAATATTAGAAAAAGCCGAAACCTTTCATGCAAGAAAAGATCAGCACTACGTGGAGAAACGGATTGATGAATTGGAAACGACTTTAAATTGATCCTTAATGAAAAAACAGCTGGGGGTTTCTCCCCAGCTGTCTATTCACATCCTATTGACCAAAAGAGTTCGCTTCTTTTTGAAGAATATGATTCAATTCTTCTGCATTTGCTGCTGGTTGATATTGTCCACCACCAGATTTGGCAACAGATTTTAGACTTTTTGCTTCTTTTTCATTTACATCGAAGCCAATGATATTGACGATTGTGTCAATACCTTCTTCATGTAATTGCTTTGCTGCTTGTGATGGGCTTCCGCCACATGTTTCCTCACCATCGCTGACAACATATACAATATTTTTTCCTTTAGCTTGGTGATCTTCAAAATCTTGTTTCGTATCAGTTAATGCTTTGGCAAGTGGTGTCCATCCTGTTGGACCATACACATTTAGCGCTTGTTGAAAGGTTGCTTGCTCATATGTTCCAAATCCATAAACTGCTTCGGAACTTGCACAAGAAACGGCTTTTCCTGCATTTTTATTCGTTCCTTCATGACCAAAAACACGAAGCAAGACTTGTGTATCTTCTGATAAAATACTTGCGAAACTTTGGATCGAGCGTTTGGCGATATCGATTTTCTTTTCGCCTTCAACCGATTGTGCCATGCTTCCGCTTAAATCAAGTAAAATCACCACATGAGCAGGCTCCTTTTTCGTTACAGCATGAGCTGGTGAAGAAAGAAGCAGAACAAGACTCGCTAAAATGGTTAATATAATATTTCTTTTCATTAAAAAATCTCCCTTTTTTTCATTTGTACAGAAAAAGAGAAACGAAAGCATCAATCGTTTCCCTTTTCTTCAGCAAGTTATTCGTGTAGTTTTAATGATTCTGCTGTAAGGATAGAACCCATTTCTTTCCCTGTGCTTGCTTGGTAGTAATGACCTTTACCAGCTTTAGCTACTTGCTTCAATTGACCTTCATAGCCATCGTTAAAGTCTAATCCAATCACATTGACTACAGTAGATCCTTTTGAGTTATGAAGCTCTTTCGCTACTTTCACTGGATCTCCACCACAAGTTTCTTCACCATCAGTAATTAAGTACACAATGTGTTTTGTTCCCTTATGAAGCTGCTTATCCGCTTGCTTTGCACTTTCAAGAGCACGTGCAATCGGTGTCCAGCCATTTGGTCCAAGACCGTTTAGAGAGTTTTCGAAACTATCCTTTTCATAAGGCTGAACGCCATAAACGCCTCTAATGACTTCACATGATTGGGCTTTACCTGAGTTTTTGTTGTTTCCTTCAGACCCAAACAAGCTCATACGGATTTTAGCATCTTTCGGAAGAGACTGAGCAAATTTAAATACCTCTTGTTTTGCTAAATCGAATTTGCGCTCTCCATCCACTTTTCTTGCCATACTTCCACTTGCATCAAGTAAGATCGTCACTCTTACATCTTTCTTATGTTTTTTGGCTGATGCTGCTTCTGCAAATACTGGTGAAGAGATTGACATTGATAATGTCAATACAGCTAAGGTTACGAGTGTAAATACTTTTTTCAACATGCTTTTCCTTCCTCCTTATGTATTTGATTGAAACATCTTAATCGTAAAATATTCTGTCTTGGAATGGTATAGGACTCGATCCCTTTTTCTCTTTCATCAAAATCACTAAAATTCTGTCAGATGTCTAGATATATTCACCTAACGACTCTTTTGTCACCCTCGTTTTCTCATTCTTTCGAGGGGCTTTGTATCGGCCATCGGTTCTTGTCGGGATGTAAATGTTTAAGATTTCCTGAGGTGCGCCTTAAGTCGCAATTTGTCACATTCTGTTCAAACCTCTTCACACATAAAAAAAAGATGCCCCCATTTTGAGGCACCTTTGCTTTTATTTCTTAGCCATATATGTGTTCAGAAAGCGATCAGCTGATTCAATTTTTATCCCTTGATAATAATGTTTCACGATCGCCTCTACTTTTTTGCCTGACTGTGCCATATAATGTGCACCATACTGACTCATGCCCACACCATGGCCATACCCTTTTGTCGTAATCACGATTTGCTGACCCTTTCGTTCCCATGTAAAGTCTGCAGAGTGCAATCCTAGTGATTCGCGAATGTCTCTGCCCGACAATGTTTTTCCGTTAATGACGGCTTTGGCTACTTGATTGCCTGGTGTTCGTTCTACAATTTCTCCCACCTGCTGCTGGCCAAGGGTCACACCCAGTTTTTGCTGAAATTCACTCACTGTGATGGTTTTCTTGTTTTGAAATTTGGGTGATTTTTCGTCCCATTTGCTTGAGACGCTTTTCAAATAAGGGATTTCATTTTTCCAATAAGCTTCTGCATTTTCGGTTTTCCCATTACTTGTTGAAAAGAAGGAAGCATCAATTGGTTTTTCGTCATACGTCAGTACTTTCCCTTGTGTACTGGCGACCGCTTCTGTGACCTTTTTTAATTTCCAATTGTACGCTTTTCCCCAAATTTTCTTCAGTTCCTGTTTATTTTTGTACACTTGGAACATTTGGGTGTCATCTACAAGAGAACCCTGTGGAGATTTGACGGTTTTATCAATGATCATTTGTCTGACGATATACGTTCTAGCGGCGAGTGCCTGTGCCTTGAGCGCCTCTATTTCAAAATCGGCTGGCATTTCAGAAGCGACGACACCGATCACATACTCTTCTAAGGGGATGTTTTCTACCTGCTGATGCGCTGAACGGTAGACGGGAATGGAGACGGGTGATTGTTTCAATTTGACTGAACCTTTCACTTCTTTTTTAACTGATGGTTCTGCTGCTACGTGTTGGCTGGCTGCTGGTTTTCCTTGGAACGTCGGCAACACGAGTAAGGTTGGAATCATTAAAATGATGATGCAAATTCCTGCGATTGTCCATATCATTGGTTTCATATTGGCTGCCCCCATTTGTCATTGAATCTCTTTTATCCTATGGGCAAGGACAAGCTAATATGACAGCTTCTTTCATTCATTGGACAAGTCTTTTGGTGATATGTTTGTGCTCTTCATCATTTGATTTACTGTTCGTCTGTATGAATAAAATTTAAAATGATTGGATACACTAATGATAAGCTTTTGAAAATGAAACCAGTCTATGATTCTAAAAAAATCAGCATGCCCAAATGGACACACTGATTTCTTTTATGATTATGCGTTTAGATCTGATACAACTTGTTCTTGTGTCACATCTGCTGATTCATCATTTACTCTTTCAATGTCTGCACCGATTGCTGCTAGTTTTTGGTGGAAGTTCACATATCCACGGTCAATATGCTTCAATTCAGTGACACGTGTATGACCTTCTGCCACTAATCCAGCAAGTACAAGTGCTGCTCCTGCTCTTAAATCAGTCGCTGCCACTTCAGCACCTTGAAGTTGAACAGGTCCATTGATTATCACAGAGCGACCCTCAATTTTAATATCGCCATTCATGCGGCGGAATTCTTCAGCATGCATAAAACGATTTTCAAACACAGTTTCTGTGATCATGCTTGTTCCGTTCGCACGAAGCAATAGCGCCATCATCTGAGATTGCATATCCGTTGGGAAACCAGGATGCGGCATTGTTTTTAGATCGATTGGCTTGAGCTCAGATGGTCCAATGACTCTTAAACCTTCTTCTTCTTCAATGATCTGAATACCCATTTCTTCCATTTTCGCCACAAGTGAAGTCATGTGCTCAGGCACAGCGCCTTTTACAAGAACATTTCCTTCAGTAATGGCTGCTGCCACCATAAACGTACCAGCTTCAATTCGGTCAGGGATGATGTTGTGTTTTGCACCGTGAAGTGTTTCTACACCTTCGATTTTGATTGTACCAGTTCCAGCCCCGCGAACCTTACCGCCCATGGCATTGATGTAGTTTGCCAAATCAACAATTTCAGGTTCTTTTGCTACGTTTTCTAAAATCGTCGTTCCTTCAGCCAATGCTGCTGCCATGATGATGTTTTCAGTTGCCCCTACACTTGGGAAATCCAAATAGATTTTTGCACCTTTTAAACGGCCATTTACTTCAGCCTCGATGAAACCATTACCTACTTGAATTTTAGCTCCCATTGCTTCAAAGCCTTTTAAATGCTGATCAATTGGTCTTGAACCAATCGCACAACCACCAGGTAATGCAACTCTTGCATGACCTGTTCTAGCTAAAAGTGGTCCCATGACGAGCACAGATGCTCTCATTTTACGGACGTACTCAAACGGAGCCTCAGTTTCTAGTGCATGAGATGCATCTACTGATACTTCGTTATTTTCAAAATGTACTTCTGCTCCTAAATGACGTAACACTTCATTGATTGTATATACATCGGAGAGCGTAGGTACATCACAAATTACGCTTTTTTCTGTACTTGCTAACAAAGATGCAGCGATAACTGGTAAAACGGCATTTTTTGCGCCTTCTACTTTAACTGTGCCGTTTAACTTTTGACCGCCGCGGACGATGATTTTTTCCAAGGTCTTCCCCTCCGCGTCCCAAATTCTCTATATTAATATTCAGTCGTTACGATTGGTGTGCCAACCGTAATCGTATGATTTTCGTTCATTTCCGAACTTCTGATGGCAATTTGAACATTCATTTTATCATTTGAAGTCATAATGAACTGTTCCCACTTCTCTGTGTAAGCGGAAAGCGACACAAAATTAGACTCAACGAGATACTCAACAGGTTTTGCTTGAAATTCATTTGCTATCATTTCAGCTTTTTTTTGCAAAACAACATCCATCATACCATTTACATGACCATCGAGACAAGTAAAAATCACAAATTTTTCTTGTAATATGCTTTTTGCATGACGTACGAACTGATCATATGTATGCTCCCAGGTATTCAGTGGGCGAGCACCTTTTTGCTCATATAATAAATACGACTTTTGGTTTGATTTTGTGTCGGTCTTCACGAGTAAAATTTTCGATAATGTATCATTTTTTTCATCTTTGTAAATTCCTGTGACTTTGGTGACATGTTTCTCTTTTTTTTCGGTCCACTCATACTGTCGTAGTTCGTCTTTCAAACGTTTCACTTTTTTTGAAAATTGTTCGGATGAAATGTCTATATTTGTTTTGGCATGAAGCGTCCATCCACTTACTTCGATTTGCTGGTTTTTCATACCTTCTGCTATTTGGGCGAGCGTGGATGTTTCTTCCGCCCGAACACCTTGAATCATCAGAACAAAAAAAAGAATAAATGCAAATAATGGCCAACCTTTTAAATACTTTCTCACTTGTCATTCCCCCTTGCTACAAGTGTTGCCGCAAGGAGATCAATGCATACGTGGAAAAGTCATCAAAGGCCATATTTTTGACACTTCTTTTTACGTTCCCGCAGAAGGCAGTGACCAAACCTTTTATGTTAAAACATATAAGGGATTTGTCTGGAGAAATTTAAATAATCAAGGAAGAAATTGCTGACTGCCGATGCAATAGCAATCGTGATCAGCATCATGAGCAATCTAGCTTGAATAATTTTTCCTTTTTTAATCAGTGGATCGATATTCACCGCAAGCAATGCCCACCACGTAATGGCAATAAAAAATAGGTGGATCACAATACTGACAATTGCTTGTTGTCCTACGTCTTCCATACACTTGAATCCTCCTTTTATTGATTTCTGTAAAGGAAAACTCCCTTTCATTATATCCTCCAAAATCGGAAAGATGAATCATTTGGAAAAAAGAGCTACATTTAGAGTGAATCCCCTCTTATTCTGATGCGAAGGAGATGATATACTGCGGTGGAAGGAGCTGATCATATTTGAAAGATTCTTTTCCTGACTTTGTTGATTTGTACGGAGAACTGGTTCCCTCATTTGAACATGAATGGGAAGCCATTGCTTTCTACTTTGATTATAGACAGACACAGCTAGAAGAATTAGCACAATTGTGTCATTTTCATAACATTTCTTTGGATTACTCAGAGGAAAGCCTTTATCAGTTAGAGTCATTATACTTCGATGCCTTCCGTCAGCAGCTTTTTGCTGAGTGGAAAATGCCTATTGATGCATTGGAAGCGATGTTAAGTGTGTACATGGGTGAGGTTGTCATCAAGCATCATTCAGATGCTGATTGGGTCGTGCGGCCTTATATGGACTCTTCGCACCAATATACGCTTGGCTTACGCAGAAATAATAAAACATGGCATTGCAGTACGCAATTTTGCGAGCAGTTATATCTAGAAAAGCAAGCATCTCATCCTTATGTGTCGATGTATCAATCTCTCATGTCATCCTAAAAAAAATCCTTCTTATCACAGTGATAAGAAGGATTTTCTGTTTTATTTCCCTGCTACATTTAAACGGTTTAATGCCCGTTTTAATGCGAGTTCCGCCCTGCGTACATCACTTTCATTCGGGTGGTTCAAATGCTCTTCAGCACGCTGTTTCGCTGATTTTGCACGATCTACATCAACTTTGTCTGATGTTTCAGCAGCCTGAGCAAGAATGGTTACTTTTTCAGGGCGAACTTCAACAAATCCACCGCTTACTGCAACCAATTCAGTTGATCCACTATGTTTTAAGCGAACTGCACCGATTTTTAGCGGAGCAACCATTGGAACGTGGCCAGCTAAAATCCCAAGCTCACCGCTTTCTGCTCTTACACTGACCATTTCCACATCCGCTTCATACACTGGGCCGTCGGGAGTAACGATATTGACTTGAACGGTCTTCATGCTTTTACCCTCCTAAGGACCAGATTAGGCCTCTACACCCATCTCTTTGGCTTTTTCAACCACTTCTTCAATGCGGCCGACTAAGCGGAATGCATCTTCTGGAAGGTGATCGTATTTACCAGATAAGATTTCCTTGAAGCCTTTAACAGTTTCTTGCAATGGCACATAAGAACCTTTTTGGCCAGTGAACTGTTCTGCTACGTGGAAGTTTTGAGATAGGAAGAATTGAACACGACGAGCTCTGTGTACCACAAGCTTATCGTCCTCAGATAATTCATCCATACCTAAAATGGCAATGATATCTTGCAATTCTTTATAACGCTGCAATGTTTGCTGAACTTCACGCGCGATCGCATAATGCTCTTCGCCAACAATCTCAGGTGCAAGGGCACGAGATGTTGAAGCAAGTGGATCTACCGCTGGGTAAATCCCCATCTCTGTCAACTTACGCTCAAGGTTTGTCGTTGCATCAAGGTGAGCGAACGTTGTAGCTGGAGCTGGATCTGTATAGTCATCCGCAGGTACATAGATCGCTTGAATCGATGTAACCGATCCTACGTTTGTAGACGTGATACGCTCTTGAAGTTGACCCATTTCTGTTGCAAGAGTTGGCTGATAACCTACCGCTGAAGGCATACGTCCAAGAAGGGCTGATACTTCAGAACCTGCTTGTGTAAAACGATAGATGTTATCGATGAAGAACAATACGTCTTGACCTTGTTCATCACGGAAATGCTCTGCCATTGTCAAACCAGTTAGAGCTACACGCATACGTGCACCTGGTGGCTCGTTCATTTGACCGAAGACCATCGCTGTTTTTTCGATAACGCCAGAATCTTTCATTTCGTAGTAAAGGTCATTTCCTTCACGTGTACGCTCTCCAACACCAGCGAATACAGAAATACCGCCGTGTTCTTGTGCGATGTTGTTGATCAATTCTTGAATCAGAACGGTTTTACCAACACCGGCTCCACCGAATAGACCGATCTTTCCACCTTTGATGTAAGGAGCAAGAAGGTCAACAACTTTGATACCTGTTTCAAGAATTTCAACTTCTGTAGAAAGTTGATCAAAAGAAGGCGCTTGTCTGTGGATTGGGTCTCTTTGCGCTTCCACACCAAGTGGCTCATCTAAGTCAATGTTATCTCCCAGTACGTTGAATACACGTCCAAGTGTTACGTTACCAACTGGTACTGAAATTGGTTTTCCAAGGTCTACAGCTTCCATACCGCGCTTCACACCGTCTGTTGATGCCATTGCGATGGTTCTCACTGTATCATCACCTAAATGTAGTGCTACTTCTAAAGTTAAGTCGATATCAACTTCACTTTCGCTTTCCGCTTTATGCGAAACTTTGATCGCATTATAAATCTCAGGCAAGTGACCGTCTTCAAAACGAACGTCTACGACTGGTCCCATGATCTGACTGATGCGTCCTGTTTTCATTGCATTCCCTCCTGACAATTATTTCTATTCTAAGGCAGCTGCTCCGCCGACAATTTCTGTAATCTCTTGTGTAATCGCTGCTTGACGAGCACGGTTGTAAGAGAGTGTCAGGCTGTCGATCAATTCTTTTGCGTTGTCTGTTGCACTCTTCATTGCTGTCATCCTTGCAGCATGTTCACTTGCTTTGCTGTCAAGAAGCGCACCGAAAATCAAACTCTCTGCATATTGAGGAAGGAGAACTTCAAGAATTTCTTCTTCAGAAGGCTCAAACTCATAAGATGCGGAACGTTTATTTGGTGTCGCTGCGGCCGAAAGGTCCGTTAGCGGCAATAATTTTTTCTCTGTTACTTCTTGCGAAATGGCACTGACGAAATGGTTATAGAACATGTAAAGCTCATCAAACGCTTCATCAGAGAACATTTGCACTGTACTGCTTGCTAATTCTTTAATATCAGCAAACGCTACTTCGTCTCCAAGCCCTGTGACTTCAGAAATAACTGGAATACCACGCTTTTTGAAGAAGTCGCGTCCGATTTTACCAATCACAATCACCGCATATTCATCAGCAGATTGATGACGAGATTGAATGGCTTGGTAAGCGGCACGTAAAATCGAGCTGTTAAAAGGTCCTGCAAGTCCTCGATCAGATGTAATGACGAGATACCCTGTTTTCTTAACAGGTCTTGAAAGAAGCATTGGGTGCTTAGCACTTGTTCCAGTTGCGATTGCCGCAACGACTTCTTGGATTTTCTCCATGTAAGGAACAAAGGACTTCGCATTATTTTCAGCACGATTCAGTTTCGCAGCTGATACCATTTGCATCGCTTTTGTGATCTGACTCGATTTTTTTGTTGACGTGATCCTTGACTTAATATCGCGTAATGAGGCCAAAGATTTCACCACCTTTTTTCAGGAATCCGTGTTCATTTACGTGAAAAGAGAGAAAAAGAGAATCTTTTTCTCTCGGAAAGATTACTAATTAGTTGCTTGGTGCAAACGTACGTTTAAAGCCTTCGATCGCTGCTTTCCACTCTTCATCAGCAGGCATGTTTCCTGTTTGAGAGATTGTGTCAAACAAGTCTTTATGGTTTTCTTCAATGTACATGAATAACTCAGCTTCAAAGCGTTTGACATCAGCAATCGCTACATCATCTAAGTATCCTCTTGTCAGTGCATAAAGAATCGCTACTTGTTTTTCAACTTTCAGCGGTTTGTTCAAGTCTTGTTTTAAGACTTCAACTGTTCTAGCACCACGGTTTAATTTGGCTTGAGTCGCTTGGTCTAGATCAGATCCAAACTGAGCGAATGCTTCAAGCTCACGATAAGAAGCAAGATCCAGACGAAGTGTACCTGCTACCTTTTTCATCGCTTTGATTTGTGCAGAACCACCTACACGAGATACAGACAATCCTGCGTTTACCGCTGGACGTACGCCTGAGAAGAAGAGATCCGATTGTAAGAAGATCTGTCCATCTGTGATTGAGATAACGTTTGTTGGGATATATGCAGAGATATCACCAGCTTGCGTTTCTACGAAAGGCAATGCTGTGATAGAACCGCCACCCTTTTCATCACTAAGCTTCGCTGCACGCTCTAATAAACGAGAGTGAAGATAGAAAACATCACCAGGGAATGCTTCACGGCCTGGAGGACGACGAAGCAATAATGAAAGCTCACGGTAAGCTGCCGCTTGTTTAGAAAGGTCATCATACACAACAAGCACATGCTTGCCGTTATACATGAATTCCTCACCCATCGTTACACCTGCATAAGGAGCAAGGTAAAGAAGTGGAGCTGGCTGTGATGCAGAAGCTGTGACAACGATTGTGTAGTCAAGCGCACCATGCTTACGAAGTGTTTCAACAACACCACGAACAGTTGATTCTTTTTGTCCGATCGCTACATAGATACAGATCATGTCTTGATCTTTTTGGTTCAGGATCGTATCGATTGCAACAGATGTTTTACCTGTTTGACGGTCCCCAATAATCAATTCACGCTGTCCGCGTCCGATTGGAATCAAGGCATCAATTGCTTTAATTCCCGTTTGAAGCGGCTCATGTACCGATTTACGATCCATAACGCCTGGTGCTTCACTTTCAATTGGACGTGTTTTGCTTGTTAAAATTGGACCTAGTCCATCAACAGGCTGACCAAGTGGGTTCACAATACGTCCGATTAACTCTTCTCCTACTGGAACCTCCATGATACGACCTGTACGTTTTACGTCGTCACCTTCACGGATATCTTTGTAAGGTCCTAAGATTACGATACCTACGTTAGACTCCTCAAGGTTTTGAGCCATACCCATTACACCGTTAGAGAACTCAACAAGCTCTCCTGCCATAATGTTGTCAAGGCCATGTACACGCGCGATACCGTCCCCTACTTGAATGACTGTACCGACATCTTTTACTTCAATTTCAGATTGATAGTTTTGGATTTGCTGCTTTATCAGCGCGCTAATCTCTTCAGCTTTGATACTCACTAAGGTTTCACCCCTTCTAACGATTTTCGCCTGCAAGCTGACGTTCAATGCGGGAAAGCTTTCCGCTGACACTGCCGTCATAAATGCGGTTTCCGATACGGATTTTCACTCCGCCTATTAGATCCTTGTCAATCACGTTTTCTACACGCAGTGATGTGACTCCGGCTTTTTTGGCAAATACTTCAGATAAAGATTGAATTTCAGCTCCGCTGAGCGGTTTCACTGAATACACGATCGCATCGTCTATTTGTTTCGTACGGTTTGCAAGTTTCACAAACTCAGACGCCATTTCAGGAAAAATATTCGTGCGTCCACGGTCAATCAGTAAATACATTGTGTGCAAAACATATGTCGAAACACCTTTGAAAGCTTCTGCAATCAGATGTTTCTTTTTGTCTGCCGTAATCTTCGGATGAACAAGAAAGTCATTTAATTCTTGGTCAGCCTTGAGAACTTTTTTGATCTCATTCAGCTCTTTTTCAGTTTCGTCTACTGCCGAAGAAGCAAGAACGATGTCAAAAAGAGCAGAAGCGTAACGCTTAGAGACAATAGTCACGCTCATCGGCTTTCGCCTGCCTCTTTAAGATACTCTTGGATCAATTTCTCTTGTGCTTGCTCATCAAGTTCTTTTTCAATCACTTTAGAAGCAATTAATACAGAAAGTGATGCAACTTGCTCGCGCAGTGCAGCCACAGCTTGTTCTTTTTCTTTCACGATTTCAGTTCTAGCAGACTCTTTCAAGCGCTCTGATTCTTGACGCGCTGCTTGAATGATGTCTTCTTTTTGTTTCTCACCAATCTTTTTCGCATTTTCGATGAGTGTATGTGATTCTTCGCGTGCTTCTTTCAATAAGACACGTTGTTCTTCAAGAAGCTTTTCAGCTTGAACGTGCTTTTCTTCAGCACTTGAAATTTCATTTCCTATATAATCTTCACGCTGTTTCATAATCCCTAATAAAGGCTTAAGCGCAAATTTCTTTAAAAGTGCAAGCAGGATGAGCATAGCGATCAGCTGGAATATGATATCTCCGGTGTTTAGACCTGCTCCTAAAACTACTGGTAACTGAGACATTTAGTACGGCAACTCCCTTCTTTAAATAATATGTTAAGAAACAAAACATAAAGGAATGGCGAAGTTTCGAACTAATCTGATCTTCGCCATTAAAATTCATATTAGAACGCTTCTCACATATTAACCAAAGAATGCCAAGAATGCGATAACGACAGCGATAATTGGAAGTGCCTCAACTAAAGCTACCCCGATGAACATAAGAGTTCTTAGTTCTCTACCAGCTTCTGGCTGACGAGCGATTCCTTCAACTGTTTTAGATACGATTAGACCGTTACCAATACCTGCTCCTAGTGCTCCTAAACCGATTGCAATTGCTGCTGCTATTAAATTCATTAAAAAGCTCCTCCTTTAAAATAACGTCCTTTTTGGACTCTCAATTTTTTAGTGTTCGTCGCTGACTTTATGGGAGATATACACCATTGTCAGCATGGTGAAGATAAATGCCTGGATGGTTCCGACAAACAAACTGAATGCCTGCCATACAATCATCGGCACGATGGCACCTAATGTACCAATGATACCTAGTGCAAGGTTTTGCGAATAGAAATTAGTCGCAAGTCCTGCAAGTAAACCAAGAAGAATCTCTCCAGCGAAAATATTTCCATAAAGACGCAAACCAAGTGTTAATGTGTTTGCAAATTCTTCAATAATTTTCAGCGGTACTAAAAGTGGGATTGGTCTAAAGTAGTCTTTTGTATATTCCTTGACTCCTTTTGCTTTAACACCATAGTAGTGTGTCAATCCCATGACCATAACCGCTAGTGTCATTGTGATTGCAGGATCAGCAGTTGGTGATTTCCACCATAAGTTGTGATCGACCGTAATCGAGAATGGCAGTCCAAGCATGTTTGAAACAAATATGTACATGAGTAATGTAACGCCAAGCGCTAGAAATGGGGCTCCTGTTTTCATGTCCATCGAACTACCTATGATATTTCGAACAAAATCAACAATCCATTCCATGAAGTTCTGCGCCTTTGTCGGACGAATAGCCAGAACACGAGTAGTCAGCACCGCTATGAGAAGAACGATGATACTAGCAATCGTAATCATGAGAACATTGGATAAGTTGAACGTTAACCCTAAAAATTCTGTAGTTTTTGAACTGTGACCCAAAGAGTATTCACCTCTCTTCCATAGTAGAACGTTTAAGTTGAATGAAGGAATCTATCATAATGACAGGATATATTGTCATTAATCCTATAACAACACCTGCCAGATGAACTTCGTTAGGGTAACGCCAAGCAATCGCTACTGCGAGAATTGCGTTGGCCCACCTGGCTGTACTTCCCATTGAACGAATAGATTTTCCTTTTTTAACTGCTCGATCAAAAGCATGCATTCTCCGAATAAGCAGGAATAAATTAAAGAAAGCAAAAATTGTGCCGATAATGAAACCAAGAAACAGTGGTTTAAAACCAGGCATGGCATAGCCAAACACAAAAATTGCCAATAAATAGAACATATATTTACTCTGTCTGCGGAAAATGACGTTTGGATCGTTCATTCATCTGACTCCCGATGAAAAATATTGTAAAAAAGGTGATAAATGGTGATGAAAACTGCGTAGAAGACGCTTATGATAAGCCGTCCTATTTGAAAAAAATCAATCACCCATCGGTCTAATTGTGCAATCAGACTTGAAATCTTTAGATCTATGGGATTCTGCTTCATTCGCTGATACAAACCCTGATTATTAAAGGGTTCACAATGAGGATTAGTAGAGTGCTATAGGCTATGAAAACCTTACCATAATACCCTCGTTTAGCATACAATAGCGTCTATGATGTGTCAATCCGTTGAAAGTTAAAAAACTTTTCTATAATGAGAGAGCACACAAAATGTTCACAATTTCATCAAACTTTAGGAGAGTTGTGACATTCATTCAAAAAAACTGCTAATGTTCAGTATACATTGATTTTTCTAAGAACGATATCAACCGTTTGTCATATTTTTCAAAAAAGCCCACATGCACGTTTGCATGTGGGCTTTTCATGAATCTTTCTTATTTTGTTCCATACATACGGTCACCAGCATCACCAAGACCTGGGATGATGTAACCTTTTTCGTTTAACTTCTCATCTAATGCCGCAATGTAGATATCAACATCTGGATGATGTTTTTGCATTTCTTCTACACCTTCTGGCGCAGCAATCAGACACATGAAGCGGATGTTTTTCGCACCGCGTTTTTTCAAGCTGTTTAATGCTTCTACAGCTGATCCGCCCGTTGCAAGCATTGGGTCTACTACGATAAATTCACGCTCTTCCACATCAGATGGAAGCTTCACATAATATTCAACAGGCTTTAATGTCTTCGGATCACGGTATAAACCGACATGTCCCACTTTGGCAGCTGGAATGAGTTTCAAAATCCCGTCTACCATTCCAAGACCTGCTCTTAAAATCGGCACAACTCCGAGTTTTTTACCTGAGATCACGTTTGATTTAGCGACTTGTACAGGTGTTTCTACATCTACCTCTTCAAGCGGTAAGTCTCTTGTGATTTCAAATGCCATTAATGTTGCGACTTCATCCACTAGCTCTCTAAATTCTTTTGTTCCTGTATGAACGTCACGAATATATGTAAGTTTGTGCTGAATAAGCGGGTGATCAAATACATAAACCTTTGCCATTGCTTGCTACAACTCCTTTTCTGTCATCTTCCGGTGAACTTTGCACACTTCCTACAATTCTACATAAAAAGACATCATCTTTCAATATGATTCGCAAATCCTACAAAAAAAACCCACATGCCAAAAATAGGCAAATGGGTCTGCATCTTAATAATCTAATTCTTGATATAGAGGGAAACGAGCTGTCAGATCAGATACACGCTTTTTCGCCTCTTCTAATTTCGCTTCATCTTCATGATGTTTCAGAGCAAGCGCAATAATGGAACCGACTTCTTTCATCGCTTCTTGATCGAAGCCACGGCTTGTCACTGCTGCTGTACCTACACGTACACCACTTGTAACAAATGGTTTCTCTGGATCATATGGAATTGCATTTTTGTTCACCGTGATACCAATTTCATCAAGAACGTTTTCTGCAATTTTTCCTGTAATGCCAAGAGAGCGCAAGTCGATGAGAACAAGATGGTTATCTGTTCCACCAGATACAAGCTGAATATCCTCAGATAAAAGTGTTTCAGCTAGTTGTTTTGCGTTATCAATCACGTTTTGTGCATATGTTTTGAAATCTCCGTTCAATACTTCACCGAAAGAAACAGCTTTTGCAGAGATCACATGCATGAGTGGTCCACCTTGAATACCAGGGAAGATCGATTTGTCGATCTTTTTACCAAACTCTTCACGGCATAGAATCATTCCGCCGCGAGGTCCGCGCAATGTTTTGTGAGTTGTCGTTGTCACAAAATCAGCGTAAGGAACTGGATTTGGATGAAGACCTGCTGCAACAAGACCCGCGATGTGAGCCATGTCCACCATAAAGTAAGCACCGACTTCATCGGCAATTTCACGGAACTTTTTGAAATCAATTTGACGTGGGTAAGCACTTGCCCCCGCTACGATTAGTTTCGGCTTATGCTCACGTGCTTTTTCAAGTACATCTTGGTAGTCGATATGTTGTGTTTCTTTATCTACACCGTATTCTACAAAGTTGTACTGTACGCCGCTAAAGTTTACAGGGCTTCCATGTGTTAAATGCCCGCCATGTGATAAGTTCATGCCTAGCACTGTATCGCCATGCTCAAGGATTGTAAAGTATACGGCCATATTCGCTTGAGCTCCTGAGTGAGGCTGTACGTTCACATACTCAGCGCCAAAAATTTCTTTTGCGCGGTCACGTGCGATATCTTCTACAACGTCTACATGTTCACAGCCGCCATAGTAGCGTTTACCAGGGTAACCTTCTGCATATTTGTTTGTTAAGACAGAGCCCTGTGCTTCCATGACTGCTTCGCTTACGAAGTTTTCTGATGCAATTAATTCGATTTTGTCCTGCTGGCGTTTCCGCTCTAGTTGAATTGCTTTGAATACTTGTGCGTCTTGCTCAGGTAAATGTTTCATCAGCGAAATCCTCTCCAATCTATTTCCATTCGATGTTTTCACCATCTCATTGTACACGGTTTTTGAGTAAAATGTAAAAGTTTTTTTTGGAAAATCGACTTCTTTTTTATGAAAACCCGAATATTCAAGGGGTGGAGCGTCTTCATCATTCAACATTATATTAGAAATATATCCGAACTATGATCTTGTATAAACGGCTCGTTCTCCGCCAATCAGCTTTGGACGAGTTTTTGCAAACGTCACATGTGCTTGTCCTAATTGATGACGACTGAGACGGACCGGTACGGCTACCCGCTTTAAGTGCATGCCGATTAATGTATCACCGATATCAATCCCTGCATGCGCTGAAATGGATTCAACCAGCACAGGGTGTTCCATTTGCTGATACGCATGCGCCGCCATAGAACCACCCGCCTGACGGACAGGTACAGCCGCTACAATTTCTAAGTTAAGCCGGTACGCCACCTCTTCTTCCACAACGAGGGCACGATTCAAATGCTCGCAGCATTGGAAGGCCAATTCAATTCCTGTCTCGCGTCTCAGTTGATCGAGCTCTTGATAAATAGCTTCAGCAATTTGCTCACTTCCCGCTGTCCCAATGTGCTCGCCAGCCACTTCTGACGTACTGCAGCCAATCACTAAAATGTGGCCGGCTCGCAGTTCAACTGTTTGATGAAACTCTTTTAACATTTCAAGCCAATCTTGACCAATGTTCATGTTAAGCGCTCCTTACAGGTGCTTTTCTTCGTAATCAGCGATTTTACCAATCCGCACAGCATGACGTCCTGCAGTAAATTCTGTTGTCAGCCAAATGTGAGCAATCTCTCTTGCCAATCCTGGTCCAATGACTCGTTCTCCCATCGCAAGAACATTTGTATCATTATGTTCTCTCGTCGCCTTTGCACTGAATGTATCATGCGCCAGTGCACAGCGGATGCCTTTCACTTTGTTTGCTGAAATGCTCATACCGATACCTGTCCCGCAAATCAAAATGCCTCGATCGACTTCCCCGTTTGCCACCATATTGGCTACAGGAAAAGCATAGTCAGGGTAGTCTACAGAACCTGATCCACATTCACAACCCATATCAATGTATTCAATCTTTAATTCATCCATTAGTTGTTTGATTTCTTCACGAATATTCGTTCCGCCGTGATCGGATGCAATGGCTACTTTCATCGGGCAATTCCTCCTAAGGGTGAGTTAATCTGTCATGTCTTACATTCATTCTTTATTTACAGTTATATTTTAACCTCTGCCTAGTCATTTGCAAACAAAAGCAGAAAAACCGTTTGCGCAACGGTTTTACAGGTTGTCCATTTATGAGGATTTATGATCCTGTTTAAGCTTTTTAGCAAGTTGATACAATAGCGTTTCTAGTTCATCTCGTGTCTCCTGATAAATGGAGAGACTCCCTCCAAATGGATCCGACACGTCACCTTCTGATCCTGTAGCAAATTCTTTTAGAGTGAAGACCTTGTCTTTCACATGAGCATATTGCTCCACAATCAACTGCTTATGCTGAATCGTCATGGTGAAGACATAATCTGCTTCATGAAGAAGTTCTTCTGTTAGTTTAGACGACGAGTGATTCAGTGGAATGCTTTTCTCAAATAATGCTTCGACTGCTTGAGGAGAAGCCTTCCATGCATCAGAGGCGAAGATGCCCGCTGATTTTACAGTGACCTGTAAGCCTTTTTCATCTGCAATGGAGGAAAAAAGGGCTTGAGCCATCGGACTTCTGCAAGTATTTCCCGTACAAACAAATAAGATATTCATCTTTCGACCTCCTTTTCTTCTATTATATAGCATTTCATTCTACATGTTATGTAAGGAGACTGGCTAGAGCGGAAATAATAATTTGATTCCAAAGGCTAGTAAAATCAATCCGCCAAGCGCCCCGCTGTATGAACCTACCCATGACCGAACCTGTTTACCAAGTAATAATCCAAGCCATGTGAGCATCATACTAAAAAAGCCAAACAATAAAATGGTCATCAACACCCGAGAACCGTAAATCCCCAGGCTTAAGCCAACGGAAAAACTATCTAAACTCACACTTGTTGCAAAAAGAACGAGACCGGCCCCAACAGGTGCGATAAATGGCTTATCTTCTTTTCGGATAGAAGCGATGATCATTTGCAGACCTAGCACCAAAAGCAGCGCCCCGCCTATATAGGTTGCTAGGAGCCCAAGCCAGCCAGATAAAAGCTGACCTGTTAGCATGCCAAAAAGAGGCATAAACATATGAAATATCCCAATGACAAGTCCAATATAAAGGATCTGGCGGAATCTCAGCTGAATCATCCCCATGCCGAGTCCAACCGAAAAGGCATCCATTCCAAGTGCAAAAGCCATGATACTGAGTGTCAGCAATTCGCCAGCTAGTTCATTCATGTAAATCCCCCTTGGACACGCATTCTCCTTTAACCTATGTTTGTCCAAGAGAGGTTAGAACTATTTGAATGAAGAGAGAGTGCGCCCTCCTGCCGCTTTTTGCAGACGGTTCATGATCGCAGAACCAACTCCCTGCTCTGAGAAGGCTTCTGAAATGATCAAGTCTACATCCGTTTCATCAAATTGTCTCAGCACACGATATAAGTTTGCCGCAACCGTTTCAGGCTTTTCTCTCCATCCACAGCTAAAGATAACATCTGCCGCAAACCATTCCTTCTTTTCTTCTGTCGTCAGCACACCTACTTTTAGCCCTTCAGCTCGGTACTTCTGAATGTGCAGCTGCATGTCTTCATCACTTCCATGAAATATATACATTTGTGCTTCAGGTGCATAATGTGTATATTTCATTCCCGGCGATACAGGCGCTTCATCCTTTTTCGTCAGCCCTGGATCCGTGTTGACCGTTCCTACGACCTCTTCTAACGCTTCTTTTGTAATACCGCCCGGCCTTAAGATCACTGGAATCTCGTCTATACAGGATACAACCGTTGACTCCACGCCAATACCTGTTGAACCACCATCGACAATGCCAGCAATTTTCCCATCAAGATCACTCGCGACATGATCCGCAAGTGTCGGCGATGGTTTCCCCGAACGGTTGGCACTAGGTGCGGCAATTGGCAGACCAGCTGCTCGGATGAGTTCAAGCGCAACAGGATGATCAGGCATTCTTACGCCTACTGTCGTTAAACCTGCCGTCACCTGCTTTGATAATGTGCCCGGCTTACAAGGTAGAACAATGGTGAGAGCGCCTGGCCAAAAGGCATCCATCAGCGCTGTTACTTTTTCATTTTCTATTTGCGCAAATTCATGAAGCTGTTGAATGTCCGCAATGTGAACAATCAACGGATTATCACTTGGGCGTCCTTTCGCTTCATAAATTTTCTTCACAGCCTCTGTCTCTTTTGCATTTGCCCCTAGTCCATACACCGTTTCTGTTGGAAAAGCGACCACTTCATTCTGCCGCAACAACAGAGCTGCTTGTTCAATTTGTGGATAGTATGTGGATAAATCCTTTTTTAAATCCACAGACCACCTTTTTGTATTTAACATCATACAAACTCCTTTTAAAAAAGATAAAACTGTTGATATATCTCAATTATCCTTTTGAAAGTATAAAAGATGCTGCTAAATAAAACAAGCGTTGTCCACAATTTGTGGATAACGCTTGTTTTACAGTGGATAAGTATGTGAATAAGTCCGGTGTTTTGTGATTAACTCGCTGTTTTTTGCAGCACAACCGCCTGCTCTTTTCCCAACGACTCTTTTGCATGCGCAGATACCCACACACTTTCTGGGATTTCCTCTATAGGCGTAAAGCCCATCAGTGCTAAAAAATCATGCGAAGAGGAATGATTGGCTACAACATAAAAGGTGTCCACACCTTGCTTTTCCCCTAGCGTTTGAACACTTTGGAACAGAGAAACGATATGCCCCTGACCAAGTTTATCTGATATCACAAGTGATCTTAGCAATCCTTCTTGTTCATTTAGTCGTTCAAGGCCTAAACAGCCTGCAAGCTCACCGTCTGCATCTTCCATGACCACAAATGACGTACGCTCTGCAATCGTCACCCCGCCTTTTGCTTGGCCTTTTTCAAGAAAAGCATTAATGGCCGGGGCATCTTCTTCTGTCGCTATTCTTAATTGATAATACATGCTTTCACCTCTTTTTGTTCTCTTACTTCAACTCTATGAGGCAAAAACAGATTTAGACCTTTTTTAAGAGAAAAGACTAGAGACCCATTCGAACAGAAAGAATTTCACTTCACCCGTCTCTTCTTCTTTTACCACTTCATTGACAGATTCATTTGATGGCTCTGCGGCTACCTGCTCTTTATCATCTCCTTCTGGTGAGGCGATCGCTTCTCCGTTTGAAAAATCGATAAAGCAGAGAGGTGGGAATAACACACACCACCAATTGGCTCCGTCTCCTTCCCCTAACGTAATCAAAATGGCTTCATATTTCCCAGCAGGATAAACAAAGTTGCCATATAGCTTTGTTGGAAATGAGGCTTTTTGAAAGCTGACCGATACGGATTGATCAATGTGTTGTTCCTTTAATTTTGCTTTGGCAATACGATTGATGTCTGGAAGCTTTGAACGAATCACACGTCTGGCTTCTTCAATGGATGTGAGGTCTTTCACCCACTCCGTTATATTGGCATTGACCTCATCTCGAATACTTCGTTTCACATCTTGATCTGCCGACCGGTCACTGTTGGCTAAAATGCGTAAACGAATGGCTTCATCTGGAATCACAACAGGCTGATTGGCAGAAGCAGCCGCCGTCTCCTCTTTTCCAAGGTTTGCAAAAGCACCACATAATAATAGAAACATATAAAGACAAATCATCATTTTACTTTTGAACATAATGTGTTCCCCCCACTTTTTCTCTTCGCTACAAACATTGTGTCCAGGAAACGCATCTCGTAAACAGCAAAAATGATTTTTTTAATAGATTATGAGTAAAAAACAACTACATGAGGTGAGCGAATCAATGTTTTTTCTGCATGCAAAAAAGCCATTCAACAACTTATGAACGGCTTTTTAGTGAGGATTGGTAATCGGAAGGGTACAGTCTTCCATCCCAATCTCGGCTGATTTTTAATCCCGAATCTGTTTTGATAACTGTCATTGCACCTTTTTTCTCAATTTCCTTTTTGACCTTTCCTTTATGGTCAATAAATTGAATGATCATTTCATAGTCAAATTCAATCCTGTCATCGCTTTCATCTGAAGGTGTAAACGTAATTTTTTTCAGTTTAATTTGACAATCTTGATCTTTTGCTGCTTCTAATACACTTGGAAACATACTGTCTTCTGTATATTCTTGATATTCATGCTCGGTTAAATAATCCTTCAACTTCTCCTTCATGTCAGATAGGTCATCCGTCCGATTCACTGTGTATTGTGCTTTTTTATAGTTTTCCCCAAATGCTGCTGCTTCTTTTTTAAAGCTCGGTTTACCGCAAGCACTCACAATCAATAGTACACTGACGATGACCAACACCATCGCATACCTTCTGTTCACACCATTCGCTCCTTCAAAACAAATTTATGTAAAAAATCATGATCAGAATGTTCATTCTTCTATATATACGTTTCCCTTTTACCATAAGTTTCATCTTTACATAATAAAATAGTCCGACTTTATTCAGCCGGACTTCCGTTTTGAATGTGTGCGCAAACTGCTCGATCCTTTCCGTTGATGTCCTTGATGATATGAACATCAGCTGAAGGGAACGCCTGCAAAAGAAGCGCTTTTACATCTTGTGCTTGTGTATGTCCTATTTCAAAGACAACCACCGCTTGCTGATGAAGTACCTTGTGGAGATCACAGGCGATACGCTCATAAAACCACAGGCCATCACGCCCATCTGTCAGCGCATTAACAGGTTCATGCTTTGTGACAACCTCTGATAATCCATCCATTTCTTCTGCCGCAATATAAGGAGGATTGGAAATAAACACATCGACTTTGATGCCTTGAGACATAATCGGTTCAAGTAAATCCCCTTGGACAAAATGAACGTCTGCACCAAGCGCTTCTTGATTTCGCTTTGCTACTTCAAGTGCTTCATGTGAAATATCCGTCGCTGTCACAGTGAGAGATTCTTTTTCAAGAGCTAACGTAATCGCAATTGCACCGCTACCTGTTCCTACATCAACAGCTTTGAGCGGTTGATCATCAGGAAACACACGATTCATCATATTCAATGCCGCCAGCACCACTTCCTCCGTTTCAGGACGAGGAATCAGAACGTGTTTGTTTACCTCAAAAGGACGCCCATAAAAAAATTCAACACCCGTTAAATGCTGCACAGGCACTCCACGCTTGTGCTGTGCTACGAACTCGCTGAATTGTGAATCTTGCTCCTCTGGCAGTGGATCATGAAAACGGGCAAGAAGTTCACTTCTGCTCCATCCAAGCACATGCATCAACATTAACTCTGCTGCGTTTTGGTCTCTGCCCGCTTCCGTTAACAAAGAAGAAGCCCATTTAAGGGCTTCAAAGATCGTTCGCTCTTTATTTTGCATTTTGAAGTTTTCTTGCTTGGTCTTCCATAATTAATGCATCAATGACCTCGTCAAGTTTTCCTTCTAAAATTTGATCAAGCTTTTGAATCGTCAATCCGATACGGTGGTCCGTCACGCGGTTTTGCGGGAAATTGTACGTACGGATACGCTCTGAACGATCCCCTGTTCCAACAGCAGATTTACGGGTTTGGTCATATTCAGCTTGTGCTTCACGCTGGAATTTATCATAAATTCTCGCACGCAAAACTTTCATCGCTTTTTCTTTGTTTTTGATTTGTGATTTCTCATCCTGACAGGAAACCACTACACCTGTTGGAAGGTGAGTCAAACGAACAGCAGACATTGTGGTATTAACACTTTGTCCCCCTGGTCCGCTTGATGCGAATGTATCCACACGAATATCTTTTTCGTGGATATCAATTTCAACTTCCTCAGCCTCAGGTAATACAGCAACTGTCGCTGTTGATGTATGAATACGGCCGCCTGACTCAGTTTCAGGAACACGCTGCACGCGGTGTGCACCGTTTTCAAACTTTAGTTTAGAATATGCACCTTTACCGCTAATCATAAAGATGATCTCCTTATAACCGCCAGTTCCAGTGACACTCGCTTCCATGACTTCCGTTTTCCAGCCTTGCATTTCAGCATAACGGCTGTACATACGGTACAAGTTTCCTGCAAACAGCGCAGCCTCTTCTCCGCCCGCTGCACCACGAACCTCCACAATAACGTTCTTATCGTCATTCGGATCTTTCGGGATGAGCAAGATTTTCAGCTCGTCTTCTAAACGTTCTGTTTCCTCTGTGAGCTCTGAAATTTCTTCTTTGACCATGTCGCGCATGTCGGCATCGAGCTTATCTTCCAGCATGGCTTTCGCATCACTTAGCTGATCGTATGCCGCACGATATTGTCTATATACCTCAACAGTTTCTTGAATATCAGATTGTTCCTTCGAGTATTCGCGAAGCTTCTTAGGGTCGTTCACCACTTCAGGGTCACTTAAATATTCATTTAGCTTTTCATAGCGTTCTTCAATTGATTTTAAACGGTCTAACATGGTCTTCACCTCTGTTTTGTGCGTAACAGTCTAATTATAGTATAGCGGGGTATGACAGTCAAAAAAATTTCCAAAACAATTGATTTTCTGCAATTTTTCACTAGAAAACACGATCTTTGGCGATTGGTTACTTGTTTTGTCTAACGTGAAGGAACGGATGCTCCCGAAAGAGAATGGTACTTATAATTGAAAAAAGGGAGGGCATTTGGTTTGAATACAAATGAGGTTGCAAAGGAAATTGGTGTATCTTCAAAAACCATTCAGCGCTGGGTCAAACAGCTCAACATCCCTGTCGCCCGGAATGAACTTGGACATTACGAATTTCACGATGATATTGTCCAGCTGCTCAAAGAGGTCAAACACCAAATGAACGAAGGTGTGATTCTCCATGACATTAGATTGCCGATCCATGAAGAAACCGCCCAGCAATTATCACCTGCTGTAGAAACTTCTGACTCATCAAAACGGATAGAAGCCTTAGAAGAACAAGTGAAACAGCTCCTTCAAGAGCAATCACACGTCAGTCATATTGAAGCGCGTTTTCAGGAAATGGAACGGAAACTCGCTAAGAAAGCAGATGAAGGTGTCTCCTACCAGCTCCTCCAGCACAGAAGAGAAATTGAAGAATTAACTGCAAAATTAGAACGCCTCACAGCCACATTGACAAAACCAAAACCATCAAAAGAAGAAGAAAAGGAAAAGGCACACCCCGAAATGAAAAAAAAGCGTGTGCTCTTCCCTCTGTTTCATTCATTTCGCTAAGAAAGGCTGCCTATAAGGCAGCCTTTCTACTATATTATACGGTAAGTGCAATAATGATCGGTAATGTAATGAGTGACATGATCGCACTGATCACAAATGCGGATGCTGTTTCTGCTTCCTGTTTCTCGAATCGAGTGGCAATCATGGCCGCAACAGCTGAACCTGGGAAGGCAACAAGCAATACAGCTTTTGTAATTTCATCCGCCGAAAGACCCATAAGAATGGCAATAAAATACATAAGCAACGGTTGGACAGCTACTTTGAGCAATGCGATACTGAAAGCTGGTAAGCTCAGTTTAATTTTGCGGATACCGACTGTGACACCGACTGCAAAGAGCGCAACCCCTGATGTAACACTTCCAATTTCCTCTAGCATTTCATGTCCGATTTCAGGAAGTTTAAATCCTAAAAGAACAAGAATGATACTTGCTAACGGTGCAAGCGCAAGCGGCTCTGATAAACCGTGCAAAATCGCTTTCGTCGTCATTTTTAGGAAACTTTCGCCGTCTTTGGCTTTTCCTTTTGTTTTTTCACCGACAGTTGACACAATAATAGCAATTGGATCAAGCAATGCATTTACAACTATTCCGGTAATAGCAATCGGAATTGCAACTTCTTGAGCCCCAAATAAACTGCCCAAGACCGGAATCCCCATAAATGCAAAGGTCGGTTGTGCTGAGTTTAATGAGAAAACAGATGAATCTGTTAAATCATATTTAAAAGCAAATTTCGTAACTAAAAGGATAATGATATAAAAGCCTACGATTCCGAGAATCAATGCAACGAAAAATGGAATTTGACTATAGAATTTATCTTTTGGTGTTGACAGAATGCTGGCGATAAAGTGCGCTGGCAAAGCATACTTTGTAACAAGTGTACTTACACCTTTTGCAGATTTAGCGTCATAGCTGCCGAAGTTCCCTGCGAACCAACCCAGCGCGATAACGAAAAAAATCGGTGCTAGGAGGATCAAAATATTTAAAAAGTCCATCTTACTATTCCTCCTTGAATCCTTTACATGTTTCTTATTTTATAGCGGCATTGCTTACATTACCCGAAACAATGCCGCGTTACACATTTTATTATGCTCTTACAATTTTTTTATATTCAGGAATCCACATAGCATCTTTCACAGCTTGTTCGATGTTGTCAGGTGTTTTTCTAGCGACACCATCTTCAATTGCTGCTTTTGCTACTTCAACAGCTACCTTGATTGATACTTCTTGCAATTTATCAATGCTTGGAAGCAGTCCAGCGCCTGGTTTTTCATGATCAACCATTTCAGCGATCGCATTTGCAGAAGCAACGAACATGCCTTTTGTGATAATTTTTGATTCCGTTACGATTGAACCAAGACCAAGTCCAGGGAAAACGAACGCATTGTTTGATTGTCCGATTTCATGTTCAATTCCGTTATACTCGACATTTTCGAATGGGCTTCCAGTTGCAACAAGCGCACGACCGTCTGTCCATTTGAATAGATCTTCCGGTACTGCTTCAGCAAGTGGTGTTGGGTTAGACATCGGCATGATCACTGGACGCTCTGTATGAGCTGCGATTTCTTTAATAATTTCTTCAGTGAATGCGCCGCCTTGACCTGATGTACCAATAAGAATGGTTGGCTTCACCTTGCGAACAGCTTCAGCAAATGAGATTTGTCCTTTTTCATCACGAGCCCAGCCTTCTACTTCATCAGAAGAACGAAGGTATGGTTTTTGGAAATCAAGCACTTCATCTTCAAACTGATCTGTTAGCAATCCTCTGTAGTCTAACGTCCAGAATGCATTGTTTGCTTCTTCTTCACTTAGACCTTCAAGAACCATTGTGTCACGCATTTGATCGGCGATTCCGATTCCAGCTGATCCAGCTCCGAAAATCATCACACGGTGATCTTTCAATTGAGTACCAGTTTTCTTGACAGCTGCAAGAACACCCGCTAAAGTAATGGCACCAGTACCTTGGATATCATCATTAAATGTTAAGATGTTGTCGTTGTATTTTTTCATGATGTTACGCGCATTTTTGTTTCCAAGGTCTTCCCAGTGAAGCAATGCTTTCGGGAAGAATTTAAGTGCTGCTTTTACATACGCATCAATGAACTCTTCGTATTTTTCACCTTGCACACGTTTGTGGTGGTTCCCGATGTACAATGGATCATTCAATAATTTCTCATTGTTAGTTCCAACATCTAATACAACTGGAATCACGCGGCTTGGATCAATACCTGCTGCAGCCGTGTAAACAGCTAATTTACCGATTGCGATGTTGATACCACCAACACCCCAGTCACCAATTCCAAGAATACTCTCAGAGTCAGTTGCTACGATGAGGTCGATGTCGCCTGCTGTTGCATGTAAGTTTTCAAATGCTTTCTCAATGCCGTCAATGTTGTCGATTGAAAGGTAGACACCATGAGGTCTTCTGTATTCATGACTGTATTCTTGAATCGCTTCACCAACAGTTGGTGTGTAAACAACAGGAAGCATTTCACGAAGCTTGTCTGATATAAGCTTATAGAACAATACTTCGTTACGGTTTTGCAAATCACTTAAGTATACGTTTTGACGAAGACGATCTGGCTGAGCTAGAAATTGCTTGTATGCTCTCTCCGCTTGCTGTTCTAAAGTCAGAACAGTTGGAGGAAGTAAACCTTCTAGTCCAAGCTCTTGTCTTTCTTCTTCAGAGAAAGCAACGCCTTTGTTCAACGTTGGAATCGATAATACATCTTTACCTGTCAAAGTGGTTTCGAGGTACCCTTCTTTTGTTTTCTTCACGTTGTTCATCAAAAACTACCCTCTTTCTAAAATATAAATAAAGTGAACTATTAATACAAAGAATGATCAAGGAGAAAAATCCTTAATCAAAAAAATTATGACAAGAAATCGAACTTTTCGTTTAAATGCTTTACACTACAGTTAGTCATTTTATGCCTGCTTATACTAAAACGCAAGCGTTGAAAATTAGATAATTTTTTCGTAGCGTTATTTAATTTATTTAAGTACAAATGATGGGTGTTCAGCCAAAAACTCGAAAAACGAAACACAGCGGCATTTGCTATTTTTTTAATTGTCAAGTGTTGTACCAACATCTAGTTTTGGTACTTCATGGTGATGTCTGCATCGTGCTTCGTATGATTCCTGCGCACCTACTAAAATAATGGGATCATCATAGGATGCGGGTTTACCGTCGATCAAGCGTTGTGTTCTACTCGCTGGGGAGCCGCATACCGAACAAACCGCTTGAAGTTTTGTTACAAGCTCTGCACATGCCATTAAATGCGGAACAACACCAAATGGCTCTCCTCTGAAGTCTTGATCAAGGCCTGCAACAATGACTCGGTAGCCTTTATCAGCCAACTGAGTGACAATATCAATGATTGTCTCATCAAAAAATTGCACCTCATCAATGCCAATGACATCGGTTCGTTCTGATATGTGCGTTATTATGTCTTTTGGTGAGGTTACTGCAATCCCATCGACAGATGAACCGTTATGTGACACAACTGAGCTTGTGCTATACCGGTTATCAATCGCTGGTTTGAATATTTTTACTTCTTGTTTGGCAAAGGTGGCTCTTTTGGCTCTCCGAATCAATTCTTCCGACTTTCCAGAAAACATACTTCCGCAGATGACTTCAAGCCAACCGCTTTGTTTCATCACATACATAAGGTCTTCTCCCCCGTTTTAAAGTTCCATCAATCCACGTAAAAAAACAGGCAAGAACGGATTCCTGCCTGTTTATTGTATCTATTATTACTTAAGACCGTATTTTTTGTTAAAGCGGTCAACACGTCCATCAGCAGAAGCGAATTTTTGACGGCCTGTATAGAAAGGATGGCACTCAGAGCAAATCTCGATGCGTACCTCTTCTTTTACTGATCCAGTTTCAAACTCATTTCCACAAGCGCATTTGACTGTAGCTTTTTTGTAGTTAGGATGAATTCCTGTTTTCATCTACTGTCATCTCCTTCCGCCCTGAATCCAATTCGGAAACAGAGTTAATATCTCAGAATAAATTCTGAAACGCACATGATAAAATTATAACAGTGTGAGTCTATGATTGCAAATGTATTTTTTCAGGAAGCTATCTTCTTGATGCAGACATATTTGCTTGTTTCCACTCTTGCGTTAAAATATCAAAAAATTCTTGGTTTGTCTTTGTTTTTCTCATTTTGCGCATGAATTTCTCAGCGAAATCAGGTGTATCTGACATCGATTTTCTCATCGCCCATAGACGATCAAGATGCTCTTTAGGCACAAGCAGTTCTTCTTTTCTTGTACCGGAACGACGAATGTCGATGGCTGGGAAAATTCTTCTTTCTGCAAGAGAACGGTCTAAATGGAGCTCCATGTTTCCTGTTCCTTTAAACTCTTCATAAATCACATCATCCATACGTGATCCCGTATCAACAAGTGCAGTAGCTAAAATGGTCAAGCTTCCACCTTCTTCGATGTTACGCGCAGCACCGAAGAAACGTTTTGGGCGATGGAAAGCAGCTGGATCAATACCGCCAGAAAGCGTTCGGCCGCTTGGTGGAATGACCAGGTTGTATGCACGGGCAAGTCTTGTGATGCTGTCCATTAAGATGATAACATCTTTTTTATGTTCAACTAGACGCATCGCACGCTCTAATACAAGCTCTGCTACTTTAATGTGGTTTTCCGGTACTTCGTCAAAGGTTGAGCTAACGACATCACCTGCAACAGATCGTTCGATATCTGTTACTTCCTCTGGACGTTCGTCAATAAGAAGAACAATCAGTTCCGCCTCTGGATGATTTTCAGAAATGCTGTTGGCAATTTCTTTGAGTAAAATGGTCTTCCCTGCCTTAGGCGGCGCAACAATTAATCCACGCTGTCCAAAACCAACTGGTGCCATCATATCCATAATTCTAGTAGACAGATGATTAGGCTGTGTTTCAAGAATCATTTGACGATCAGGGAATAGCGGTGTGAGAGCAGGAAAGTGAACACGTTCCTTTGCTGATTCTGGGTCGTCCCCATTTACCGCTTCTACATGAAGGAGGCCATAGTAGCGTTCATTCTCTTTTGGAGGTCGTACCTTTCCAGACACCTTATCACCATTTCTTAAATCAAAGCGTCTGATTTGTGAAGCAGAAATATAAATGTCTTCAGAGCTTGGGGAATAGTTAATTGGTCTTAAGAAACCAAATCCCTCTGACTGAATAATTTCTAGAACCCCTTCCATAAATAAGAGATCCTCTTGCTCAGCGTTTGCCTTTAAGATAGCAAAAATTAATTCTTTTTTTGTTAGTTTGCTGTAATAAGAGATTTTGTACTTTTTTGCTAACTCATACAGCTCTTTTAATTTCATATTTTCCAAAGATGAAATCGAAACATCTTTCAATATGGACACCACACTTTTCTAGTCAATGTATTTCATTACAAATGCATGACCATTGTATTTGATTAGCTTTTAATTCCGTTTTTGTTGGAATGACCTTGCTCTCATGGTAACGCTCCCACTCGTTTTATCGTAAAGATAGGAACAATGTGAAATAGAGCTTTGTCAACATAGAGAAGGATAATGAGTATATCGTCATGATGCGGCAGTATTTAAACTTGTTGAAGCTTAAAAGAAGTAAATTCGCAGAAAATTTCGCAGCACTCTTTAGTTTTACCTCATTTGCAGGGAATATTCAACTTTAAAAAGAAAATGATATATATTTGACACCTATATGAAAAGCGGGTAAAGAATACCCGCTTTCAGATTACGGACGAATGACAAGATTCGGTTTTTTCTTTAAACTGTGTCTGCCATCGACGAATCGAACCGTACCTGATTTCGCACGCATGACAACACTATGTGTTGTTCCAACAGAGCCTTTAAATTGAACACCTTTTAATAACTCGCCATCTGTTACACCTGTCGCTGCAAAAATGGCGTCATCGCCTTTCACGAGGTCTTCCATTCTGAGGACTTTTCCAACATCCAGTCCCATTTTCTCACAGCGTCTCAGCTCTTCTTCACTTTGTGGAAGAAGCTTACCGTGGATTTCTCCACCAAGTGCTTTAAGCGCAACAGCAGAAAGGACACCTTCAGGCGCTCCACCTGAACCAAATAGAATATCAACACCTGTGTGATCAAATGCTGTATTAATGGCTCCTGCAACGTCACCATCATCGATCAGCTTGATTCTTGCTCCAGCTTCTCTCAGCTCAGCAATGATCTTTTCATGTCGCTCTCTGTTTAAAATTGTCGCAACAACATCTTCAATATCTTTGTTTTTCGCTTTTGCAACAGCACGAAGATTGTCAATGACAGGCGCTTCAATGTCGATGCAGCCTACCGCTTCTGGACCTACTGCGATCTTATCCATGTACATATCAGGTGCATTCAGCAAGTTGCCATGATCTGCAACAGCGATAACAGCTAAAGCATTCCAGCCGCCGCTCGCCACAATATTTGTTCCTTCCAATGGATCAACAGCGACATCCACGCGAGGTCCATATCCGTTTCCAAGCTTTTCCCCAATATAAAGCATTGGCGCTTCGTCCATTTCTCCCTCGCCGATGACCACAGTTCCCTTCATCGGAATCGTATCAAATACATCACGCATGGCACTTGTTGCAGCATCATCCGCTTCGTCTTTTAAACCTCTACCCATCCAACGAGCAGATTTTAATGCAGCTGCTTCTGTCACCCGTACTAGTTCCATCGATAAACTTCTTTCCATTTTTGTCCAAATCTCCTCTCACAGTCAAAGCCTTATGAATTTTGAAGTTCTTCTATTTCTTGGTCATTCAGCTTTTCACGCCAGATGGTTGCACCCAAGCCTTCAAGCTTCTCCTCAAGCATACTATATCCTCTGTCTATATGTTCAAGCCCTGTGATTTCGGTCACACCGTCTGCCATTAACCCTGCAACAACGAGACAAGCACCTGCTCGCAGATCACTTGCTTTGACCTTTGCACCTTGAAGCTGCGTTTGACCTGTAATAATGGCAGATCTTCCTTCCACCTTCATGTTAGCACCCATTCGACGCAATTCGTCAATGTGTTTAAAGCGGGCAGAGTAAATGGTATCTGTCACGACACTCGTGCCTTTCGCTTTTGTTAACAAAGCCGTCATCGGCTGTTGAAGATCGGTCGGAAAGCCCGGATACACAAGGGTTTTGATATCGACAGGCTTGAGTCCTTCATTTCTGCCAACGATCAGCATTTGATCGTTGCTTGTTTCAATTGTGAATCCCATCTCTCTAAGTTTCGCCGTAATTGATTCTAAATGAGTTGGGATCACATTATCAAGCACAACTTCATCCCCCATCGCTGCACCTGCAATTAAAAATGTACCTGCTTCTATGCGGTCAGGGATGATGGAATGCCTGCAGCCATGAAGAGATTCCACACCTTCGATCCGAATCACATCCGTCCCCGCACCTTTGATTTTAGCTCCCATGCTTGCAAGCAGTGTCGCTACATCAATAATTTCGGGTTCTTTTGCGGCATTTTCAATCACTGTTTTCCCTTCAGCTAGCACGGCTGCCAGCATGATGTTGATGGTCGCACCTACACTGACAACATCAAGATAAATACGGGCTCCGACTAATTTTTCAGCGCGCAAATAAATCGCACCCTGTTCGTTTGTCACCTCGGCTCCAAGTGCTTCAAAGCCTTTGATATGCTGATCGATCGGTCTAGGTCCTAAGTGACATCCCCCTGGCAATCCAATGACAGCCTGCTTGAATCTACCGAGCATGGCGCCCATTAAATAATAGGATGCTCGTAGTTTCTTCACTTTCCCATTAGGAAGCGGCATACTGATCATGGAGGCAGGATTGACAACCATCTCACCTTTTTCAAACGTGACCTTTCCGCCAATCTCTTCTAACAGATCTCGTAATGTGTCAATATCTGAAATATGCGGAAGGCCTTCAATGGTTACTGGAGAATCAGCGAGAATCGTGGCAGGAATCAGTGCCACAGCACTATTTTTCGCACCACTAATATGTACGGTCCCGCGCAAGGGGTCACCGCCGGCAATGTTTAACTTTTCCATATTTGTCTCCCTTCTTAAAGAAGATCACTGTTGGAGTTATACTGTTTGTGGATGTCGCGCTTTAAAAGGTCTTGTCCAAAATTTAGCCAATATCAAGAGAAAGAATACAGGTTAAACGAAATTTGTCGGAAGAAAAATAATCGAAGCTTTGCGAGGCTGTGATGTTCTCTTCTTTGCACAAAACATTTCTTAGCGTATTAAAGGAAAACTGCGGCAAACGGATGGATATCCGTCTGCCACAATCACTTATTTATTCCAGTCTGCTAAAAATTGCTCAATGCCTGCATCCGTTAATGGGTGTTTTGTCAGCTGCTTGATGACTTTCAGCGGCATTGTGCCGATATGAGCACCTCTAAGCGCAGCTTCTGTCACATGCTGCGGGTGACGAATGGATGCAGCAATGATTTGTGTATCTAATCCATGAACATCAAAAATGGTTTTCACTTCACTAATGAGATCAAGACCATTTTGGCCAATGTCATCTAAGCGGCCGAGGAATGGAGAGACATACGTCGCACCAGCTCTAGCTGCAAGAAGTGCCTGGTTTGCACTAAAAATCAACGTGACGTTTGTTTTAATCCCAAGGTCTGTTAACGCTTTGACCGCTTTAAGACCGTCTGTTGTCATTGGGATTTTAACTGTAATATTTGGTGCAATAGCAGCAAGCTCTTTTCCTTCTTCGATCATTTCTTCTGCTTTGAGGGAAATGACTTCCGCACTAACTGAACCTGATACCACGTCAGTGATTTCACGAAGGCGGTCGTGGAACGATACGTCCTTTTCTTTCGCTACTAAACTAGGGTTTGTTGTCACGCCTGCTAAAATGCCAAGCTCGTGTGCCTCTTTGATGTCTGCGATATTCGCTGTGTCTACGAAAAATAACATAACTGTGCCACTCTCCTATCAATAAATTGTCTGAAATGTAAATTTGATTGCGCTTTCTCAAGATATGGAGAAAACCGCCTGTGACTCAGGCGGCTTTCGGTTCTCATCAAATTATGCTTGGTTAGAAGAACCAAATTCACGCATTTTGCCGATAACAGTCGCTTTAATTGCGTCACGAGCTGGTCCAAGATATTTACGTGGATCATACTCTTCTGTTTTTGCAGCAAGTGTTTCGCGAACTGCTTTCGCAGAAGCAATTTGGTTTTCAGTGTTTACATTGATTTTTGCTGTACCAAGTGAAATCGCACGCTTGATGTCAGCAGTTGGGATACCTGTTCCGCCGTGAAGAACAAGTGGAAGTCCAGTCGTTTTACCGATTTCTTCCATTTCAGCGAAACCAAGGTTTGGTTCACCTTTGTATGGACCATGAACTGAACCTAGTGCAGGCGCAAGGCAGTCAATACCAGTACGTTCTACAAGCTCTTGGCACTCTTTTGGATCAGCATAAATAACGCCCTCAGCGATGACGTCGTCTTCTTGTCCACCAACAGTTCCAAGCTCAGCTTCTACAGATACACCGTGGAAATGTGCAAGCTCAACCACTTTTGCAGTTGTCGCTACGTTCTCATCAAATGGATGGTGAGAAGCATCAATCATCACAGAAGTAAATCCTGCATGAATGGCTTTTGCACAAGATTCAAAGCTTGAACCGTGATCTAAATGAATCGCAACAGGAACTGTTACATTATATTCTTCGATTAACGCTTTTACCATTGCGACAACTGTTTTGAAGCCGCCCATGTAGCGTCCTGCTCCTTCAGATACTCCTAAAATAACTGGAGATTTCTCTTCTTCAGCAGCTTGTAAAATCGCTTGCGTGAATTCTAAGTTATTTAAGTTAAACTGTCCAACAGCGTAACCTTTTTCCTTTGCGTCTTTCAACATTTCTGTCATTGAAACTAAAGGCATGATGAAAAATCCTCCCTATGTAGCTAATTTGCTTACTAAAAAAAGCTCTCCACCCTAGCATGACCAGAATTTCTCGCCATATGTAAACTTTCAAAGTCAGATCGCTTTCTTCTTCTTATCTAGAATACCAATTATTCGACAAATCGGCAACAGAATGACTTGATTCAATCATTTCCATCTAGCCATTTGTTTCGAGTGGCAAGTATTCTTTGACCGCATCACGGATTTCATCAATATCAAATGGTTTAGCAAAATGCGTTAATGCACCGAGCTCTTTAGACTCTTGAATCATATCTAGTTCGCCATAAGCTGTCATAATGATCACGCGGATGTCTTCATCAATTAATTTCATGCGTTTTAAAATCTCAATGCCATCCATTCCGGGAATCTTCATATCAAGCAGGACGAGGTTTGGTCTATGGTTTTTCACAATATCTAATGCCTGTAGTCCATTAGCGGCTTGAAAGGTTTGATAGCCTTCTTTATGAAACACTTCATTCAGCAATATTCTAATACCGTACTGATCATCGACAATTAAAATTTTCTCATTCATCTGTTACACCCCATTGCTTTCATTTTTCGCCATAAAAAGAGCTGTTGTTAAATAATTCTGTTTGATTTTCACATTTCCTTTAATTATAATAGTTTACTTTACGACATTTTCTGAGCATTTTTCCTAATATTCTCTTTATATTCTATTATAAAATGATCTGACAGAAGGAGGAAATGAGTCTTGTTAAAAATTTTCACTACCCAATTATCAGGTATTTTTTCACGTATTGGAGATAAGCAGGCCGAAGCGATCGAAGACGGTGCACGCCTTCTTGCTCAGGCCGTTGTCAGTGGACATGCCGTGTATTTTCATGGCAAGAATGAACTGGCGGCTGTAGCCTTAGAGGCATCCGAGAGCAAGGAGCCGTTTCCGGGTGCGAAGGTTCTGCCGCTGGATCAAAAGGAGCGCAGCTTACTTCATCCAAGTGACAGGGTGCTTTTATTTTATTCAGATCCAGAAGATCAAGAGATTCAATCCCTTGTCAAAGAGCTGCACGAACAAGGCACACCTATTGTCGGTGTCGGTCCTGCACAAAAGGAGACATCATTTATTGAAGAGCATTGTGATGTCCACATTGATTTTCAGCTCAAAAAACCACTTGTGCCTGCTGAAGATGGAACAAGGTTCGGCTATCCTGCACTGATGACCTGCTTATATGTCTACCATGCTCTATCGTTTACTGTGAAAGAAATCGTTGAGGAATATGAATAAAAAAACTGCCGAGAAGATGATATTCTCGGCAGTTTTTTGTTTTATTTTGATTCAGATGCCTGTAGTGAAGCACCAACGAAATCTCTAAATAACGGCTGTGGTCTTGTTGGTCTTGAAATGAATTCTGGGTGGAACTGAGAAGCAAGGAACCATGGGTGATCCTTCAGTTCAATGATTTCAACAAGGCGTCCGTCTGGGCTTGTACCAGAGAAGACAAAACCTGCTGCTTCCATTTGCTGTCTGAATTCGTTATTAAACTCATAGCGATGACGGTGACGTTCGTACACGACTTCGTCATTGTATGCAGCAAATGCTTTTGAGTCTTCGTTTAATTTACAAGGGTATAGGCCGAGGCGAAGTGTTCCACCTAAGTCATCAACATCCTTCTGTTCTGGAAGAAGGTCGATGATTGGGAATGCTGTTTCTGGATCAATTTCAGCGGAATGTGCTCCCTCTAAACCTAGTACGTTTCTCGCATATTCGATAGATGCGACTTGCATACCTAAGCAGATTCCGAAGAATGGCACTTTGTTTTCGCGCGCATATTGTGTTGCAATGATTTTCCCTTCTACTCCGCGGTCTCCGAAGCCTCCAGGAACAATAATGCCGTCTACATCTTGAGCGAAATCAGCCATATTTTCTGCTGTGACTTCTTCTGCGTTGATCCATTTGATTTGAACATCCGCATCAAATGCATAGCCCGCATGACGAAGTGATTCAACGACAGAAATGTATGCATCCTGCAGCTCAACATATTTCCCTACTAGACCAATTGTGACTTGTTTTGAAAGGTTTTGCACTTTATCAACAAGCGCCGTCCACTCCGTCATGTCCGCATCTTGACAGTCAAGCTTCATGTGCTCACATACAAGCTTGTCTAATCCTTGTTTTTGTAAATCAAGCGGAATCGAATAAAGGGTATCTGCATCCTGACATTCGATGACTGCTTTCGTATCAATATCACAGAATAGCGCAATTTTGTCCTTCATGTCTTGTGCCAATGGCATTTCAGTTCTGACCACAATGACGTTTGGCTGAATACCAAGACTGCGAAGTTCTTTTACACTATGCTGTGTTGGTTTTGTTTTCAGTTCGCCTGCTGCACGGATGTAAGGAACAAGGGTACAATGAATGTACATCACGTTTTCACGGCCGATGTCACTCTTCATTTGACGAATCGCTTCAAGGAATGGAAGGGATTCGATGTCTCCTACTGTTCCACCGATTTCTGTAATGACCACATCTGCACCCGTTTCTTTTCCGGCACGGTACACACGGTCTTTGATTTCATTTGTAATGTGGGGAATAACCTGTACTGTTCCACCTAAGTAGTCGCCGCGACGCTCTTTCTTCAAAACAGTAGAGTAGATTTTACCTGTTGTAACGTTGCTGTACTTATTTAAGTTAATGTCAATGAAACGCTCGTAGTGACCTAAGTCAAGGTCTGTTTCAGCACCGTCGTCTGTAACAAATACCTCACCGTGCTGGTATGGACTCATTGTCCCTGGGTCTACGTTGATATATGGATCAAATTTTTGAATGGTGACATCCATCCCTCTATTTTTCAGAAGGCGGCCTAACGATGCAGCCGTGATCCCTTTTCCAAGTGAGGAAACAACTCCTCCTGTTACAAAAATATACTTTGTCATTTCGTATGCTCCTCTCTTTTTTACCCTTGCATGACTAGACATGCACAGCTTCATCCTTTTAGAGTGTATCCCTAAATCTCTTGAAAAATAAGAAAGCTCCCTTTCAAATAAATGAAAGGGAGCGTAAATGAACGTATCTTTACGTACTCTTTTTTAGAGAGCCCAAAATACATACTACATAGTTCGCTCTGGAAAGTCAAGACGGTTTTGTCCTGTTTTCAGGACCGGTTTGTGAGGGTTATTTGTCTTCCTCATCATCGTCTAAATCGTCTTCATCAATTTCCGTTAAGCCGTCATCATCTTCATCATCATCTTCGTCGAAGTCTTCTATCTCTTCATCGATTTCTTCATCATCTAGGTCAAGGTCCTCGTCGTCTTCAACAAGATCAAGATCTTCTTCAAGCTCGTCGATTTCTTCTTCCTCTTCAATATCATCGAAGTCTTCTTCAACGACAGCAGCTTTTGTTTTTTTCTTTTTCGCTTTTGTTTTCACAGCTGGCTGAACTTCTTCTTCGATTTGATCAACTGGATACCAGCTGCGAAGTCCCCATCTCTGATCACCTAACGAAATAAAGCGGCCATCTATATTTAAGTCTGTATAAAATTGAGCAAGTCGATCATCAAGATCAGATTTTTGTATCCCTTGCAAACGGACCATTTCATCTATTAACTCGGAAAACGTAATCGGCGTTTTGCTGTCTCTGAAAATTTCATAAGCAAGTTCAACTAAAGACATTTGTTTGAGCTGTTCCTGTGAGTATTCTTTCAAACTCAAGGTCAGACACTCCCTTTCTATTACATGTATGTATCCATTTATCAGTGAAATAATAAGTATTTATACCTTATTCTTACGACAAACCATACCTCTCATTATAAACAAATTAGGGGAGTTTATGCCACCTTTATTGATGTTAATTTTTGATTTTTTCACAAGAGGAGCCTCTAGCGGTCAATTATTTGCGCCGAATTGGCATAATTCATGTGTGAAGCACACGTTTTGCATGCTTTTTTGTCTTCTCTTTTGATGAATACAAAGCCATTTACTCTTCTTAAAAAAGGGGATTTATTCCTTCACAAAAAGTTCACTTACGACGAATTGAAACAGAAATCTATAATAAATAGACTAATTTTGAGAGGTTGATCGAATTGCCAATGACAAAAAAAGAAGATATACAATTTGGTGTCTTGATGTGTTTTTGTATGTTTTCAGTGATGTTCTTTTATAACCTATTTCTAAATGGACGGCTTGGACATATGACATGGTTAGAAGGTGTACTCACCTATGTGATCGGTTTTGCTATCACGTTGTTGATTGAGATGTGTATTATTGGGCCTTCAGCAAAAAAAGCAGCCAACCGTTTTGCCCCAAAAGGCAAGAAAATCTATTTTATTCTCACTCTTTCTATCTTTATCGTGTTTGGGATGGTGTGTCTCATGTCTTTATGCGGATATGTCGTTCAAAGCATCAGCACAGGATTTCAAACACAATCGATTCTATCTGATTACTTAACGATTTTCGGTCATAATGTCATGCTGGCGTTCCCTTTGCAAATGTTGATTATGGGACCGCTTGTCCGTTTTGTTTTTTTCAAATGGGTGAAATTAAAACAGACAGCAGCAGTTTAGTCGAATGGATATGTTACAGCTGGATATTCTGAATGAGTGAAAAAACCAAAGGTACGGTGAATAAAGTGCCCGCAGACACGAGTACAATGAGTTTTCTGCGGCTGTTTTCTTTTTCTTCCTTCCTTTTTGGAGACTTTGAAAGCTCTGTGGAGACCATAATCCATATGATCATCGTGACGATTCCTAAAATGCCAATAAATGTTGTGTTCATCATGATAACCTCCATTTTGGTTCTTTTCCCAATTTTACCATAGTGATCAGGTGATATGAGATCATATTGGAGAGATTTCACATTTCACACAAAAACAGACCACCTCATATCAGGTGGTCTTTACTTGGTTTCTACATATCTAGCAGTTTCCGTGAGATGACCAGCCGCTGGATTTCTTGTGTACCTTCATAGATTTGAGTGATTTTCGCATCACGCATGTATCGTTCGACTGGGTAATCCTTTGTATAGCCGTATCCGCCGAAGATTTGTACGGCTTCTGTCGTCACCTTCATGGCTGTATCACCGGCAAAGAGCTTGGACATAGCTGATTCTTCCCCATACGGAAGCCCTTTCGTTTCAAGCCATGCTGCCTGATAGGTGAGCAGTCTTGAGGCCTCAATTGCCGTTGCCATATCCGCTAACTTAAAAGCAATGCCTTGCTGCTGAATGATTGGTTTCCCAAATTGTTTGCGCTCCTTTGCGTAATTGACTGCTGCATCCAGAGCACCTTGAGCAATGCCAACAGCTTGTGCGGCAATACCGTTTCTGCCGCCGTCAAGTGTCATCATCGCTATCTTAAAACCTTCGCCTTCTTGACCAAGCCGGTTCCTTTCGGGTATACGACAGTCTTCAAAGATGATTTCTGTCGTTGGCGATGAGCGGATGCCCAGTTTGCTTTCTTTTTTGCCGATTGAGAAGCCTTGCGTCTCTTTTTCTACTATAAAAGCGGTTGTATTACGGGATGAAGGATCTTGGTCGGTAACGGCAAACACAATATAATAATCCGCAATGCCTCCATTGGTAATAAAAATCTTTGCCCCGTTCAAGACGTATTCATTCCCTGCTTTTACTGCTGTTGTTTTCATTCCGCCGGCATCTGAGCCCGAGCCGCTCTCGGTCAGTGCGTATGCGCCGATCTTCTGTCCTTCTGCAAGCGGCTTTAAATACGTCTCCTTTTGCTCATCTGTTCCGAATGTATAGATTGGCCATGAGGCGAGTGATGTGTGAGCAGATAGGGTGACGCCTGTTGAGGCGCACACTCGTGAGAGCTCTTCAACCGCTATGACATAGGCCAAATAATCACTACCAATCCCCCCATTTTCTTCTGGCCAAGGGATTCCCGTTAAACCAAGCTCCGCCATTTGACGAAAAATAGCGGGATCATACGATTCTGTTTCATCTCGCTCTGCTGCTGTTGGCTCCACTTCATTTTTCGCAAAGTCTCTCACCATTTTTTGTATCATTTCGTGTTCGTCACTTAATTGGAACTGCATCATAAGCCACCTCACTTCATATTAGCTGTTTACAAATAACCAGCCTTTGTATTTCACTTGTTCCTTCATAAATCTCACAAATTTTCGCATCACGAAAGTACCGCTCTGCTCGGTATTGCTTCGTGTAACCGGCTAGACCAAGCAAATGGATGACTTCAGTACTAATATCAACCGCTGTTTTAGATGCAAATAATTTCGCCATCGACGCTTCCTTCGTGACAGGGCGATTGGCCTCTTTATAAGAAGCCGCTTGATAGACAAGAAGTTTTGCCGCTTCCAGCTCGGTGCCCAGATCGCCCAACCGAATGGTCGTTTCAAGGCCAGCTGGATGCTGCTTTAAATACGTGACCGCCTCAGCTAATGCGGCTTCTGCAATACCAAGGCTTTGAGCCGCAATGCCAATTCTCCCCGCATTTAAGCTAGACATGGCAATCCGAAAGCCTTCTCCTTCTGCGCCGAGCAGCTGTTTTTTTGGAATTCGAACACCTTCAAAATGAAGTGTGACTGTTTTTGATCCATGCAGGCCCATTTTCTTCTCATCTTTTCCGATCGTAAATCCTGGTGTCCCCTTCTCCACAATGAACGCTGATATATTTTTCTTAGCAGAAGCCGGGTCTGTCACAGCAAATACAAGATAGACTTCCGCTTCACCGCCGCTTGTGATAAAAATTTTCGTTCCATTTAACACATAGTGATCGTCTGCCCGCTCTGCTTTCAACTGAATACTAGAGGCATCTGATCCTGCCTTCGGTTCAGTTAGACAAAAGGCGCCCAGCTTCTGCCCGGACGCAAGCTTGGGAACGTAGGATTCTTTTTGTTCAGTCGTTCCAAACGCCAAAATCGGCATCGTCACAACGGATGTATGAACGGATACAATGACACCGATGGTTGCACTTACTTTGGAAAATTCATGAATCGCCATGATATAGGTTGTGAAATCTGCCCCTAATCCGTGATACTTATCTGGGATCGGAATGCCTAAAAAGCCTTGCCGACCCATTTCAGCTAAAAGCGTTTTCGGGAACACGCCCTGTTCCATCGCTTCTATTTCAGGGAATACATGCTGGCGTGCAAATTCTGCTACTCGTTTTCTCCAAAGACGTTGTTTTTCTGTCAGCAACACATCCATCTTGACTCCCCCTATGAGTGGTCGTGGTAAGTGTAAAAACCTCTCTTTGTCTTTTTGCCCAGCCAGCCTGCGTTCACGTATTTTTTCAAAAGAGGACAAGGTCGATATTTGCTATCTCCAAGACCCTCGTGAAGGGTATTCATAATAAATAAACAAGTATCGAGCCCGATGAGGTCGGCGAGACGAAGCGGGCCCATTGGATGGTTCATTCCAAGCGTCATGATGCCGTCAATACTTTCTACATCCGCCACACCTTCATAAAGGGTGTAAATGGCTTCATTGATCATTGGCATTAAAATGCGATTTGACACAAACCCAGGGAAGTCTTCCACTTCTATTGGGGTTTTGTCTAATGTCTTCGCGGTGTCAAAAACAAATTGGTACGTGGCATCATCCGTTTGTAGCGCACGGATTACTTCCACAAGTTTCATCACGGGAACTGGATTCATAAAATGCATGCCGATCACTTTCTCAGGCCGTTTCGTCACGGCTGCTAATTCTGTGATCGACAAGGAAGACGTATTTGTCGCAAATATCGTGTCATCAGGTGCAAATTGATCGAGGGTTTCAAAGATTTGTTTTTTGATCTTCATTTGTTCAGATGCGGCTTCAATCACTAAATGCGTCTGCTGTACATCCTTTAAATCTGTTGAAACAGCCAGTCGCTGTGTAATATCACGGACTGCCTGATGTGCCAGCTTTCCTTTTTCTGCTCGTTTCGTCAGTTGTTTGGTCATAGAGGAAATGGCTCGATGAATCTGCTCCTCTTCCGTATCATGGAGCAGGACGGTATAACCTGACTGTGCAAATACTTGGGCAATACCCGAGCCCATTTGCCCAGCCCCAACGACCATGACGGTTTCTTCTATACTCATGACAATGAACGCCTCCCTTTTAATCCACCTTGATCATGATCGCATCACCTTGACCCCCGCCGCTGCAAATCGCCGCAATGCCGATCCCGCCGCCTCTTTGTCTGAGTGCATGGATCAAGGTCAATATAATACGTGTTCCGCTTGCTCCAATCGGGTGACCAATCGCGACTGCCCCTCCGTTCACATTCATTTTCCGCCGATCCAGTCCAAGAATTTTTTCGCATGCCAATGCAACCGCTGAAAAAGCCTCATTGATTTCAAACAAATCGATATCCTCTACTCGCTTCCCTGTTTTCTTTAACACTTTTTCGATGGCATAAGCTGGTGTTTTCGGAAAGTCCTTTGCCTCTACTGCTACTTGCGCATGCCCAAGCACAACTGCCAGAGGTTTTTCACCTTGCTGCATGGCGTATGTGTCTTTCATTAATAGAAGCGCACTTGCACCATCATTGACACCAGGTGCATTGCCAGCAGTGATCGTACCTGCCTGATCGAAAACGGGCATCAGTTTTGACAAACGTTCATATGACGTATCACGCCGCGGGGCTTCATCTTCTGAAATCAGCTGATCTCCTTTTTTATTCTTGACGGTAACGGGGATGATCTCATTTTTAAAAAAGCCGCTTTTTTGCGCCTCAATGGCTCGTTCATGACTTCTTAACGCCCAAAGGTCTTGTTCTTCTCGTGTAATGCCAAGCTCTTTCGCCGCCATGCTTCCATACTCACCCATATGAACACCTGTAAACGAACAGGTTAATCCATCTAAAATCATGGCATCTTGTACTGCACCATCTCCCATTTTGTAACCCCATCGTGCTTTTTTCAGAAGATAAGGAGCATGAGACATGGATTCCATGCCGCCTGCCACGATCACATTGGCATCTCCCGCTCGAATGATTTGATCGGCTGTCGTGACACTGCGCATTCCTGAAGCACAGACTTTGTTGATGGTTTGCGTCGGAACCGACCAAGGGAGATCTGCATGTCTAGCTGCCTGTCTTGAAGGAATTTGACCTTGTCCTCCTTGAAGGACACTGCCCATGATGACTTCATCCACTTCATGAACATTTGAGGCTCTTTCCAGCGCAGCTTTTATCGTCATCCCGCCTAATTCTGCAGCAGTCAAACGACTTAAAGTTCCACCTAGTTTTCCAAATGGTGTTCTCGCCCCAGATACAATGACCGTCGTGCTCATTTCTTTCCCCTCCTATTTGTTACCGCTTACATAAATGCTAGACAGTTCATAAAATATCGGTGTCCACTGGCCGATGAACAGTCGATCCATCGGCCTGACACCTTTATGAAGCCTGCGTTCTCGTTTCGCCAAACACTGATTTTTCAAGAAGTTCTGCGACATCAAATGTGCCGACCTGCTCTTCTACTTCCTTCGCTTTCGTCCCATCCCCAAGCATGGTTAAACAATATGGGCACCCTGAGCTGATGATGGACGGCTGTACCTGTAAGGCCTGCTCCGTCCTCGCTGTGTTAATTCGAGTACCTGTCTCTTCTTCCATCCACATTAAGCCACCGCCGGCACCACAGCACATCCCCGATTCACGATTCCGTTCCATTTCTTTCAGTGTCACACCAGGAATGGCTTTTAAAATATCTCTTGGCGGATCATAGACCTCGTTATATCTGCCTAGGTAGCAAGAATCGTGGAAAGTAATGACTTCGTTCACTTCATGAATAGGCGTTAATTTCCCCTCTTTTACTAGCTCTGCCAGCAATTCTGTATGATGATACACCTCTGCCTCAAGTCCAAAGTCTGGGTATTCATTTTTAAATAAATTGTAAGCATGCGGATCGATCGTGACGATTTTGGTTACGTCATTTTTTTGGAATTCTTCGATGTTTTTTGCAGCAAGCTCTTGGAACAAAAATTCATTCCCAAGTCTTCTCGGTGTATCACCTGAGTTTTTCTCTTTATTACCTAGAATGGCAAAAGAAACACCTGCTTCATTGAGCAGTTTTGCGAAGGCAAGAGCAATCTTTTGGCTTCTATTGTCATATGCACCCATCGATCCAACCCAGAATAAATAGTCGAAGGTCTGATCTGCTTTTTTCAGTTCTTTCACCGTCGGTACGTGCACATCTTCTCTTAGATCACGCCAGTTTTCTCTTTCTTTTCGATTCAATCCCCATGGGTTCCCTTGTCGCTCGATGCTTGTCATCGCACGCTGTGCATCTGCATCCATTTTTCCTTCTGTCAGTACTAAGTATCTGCGCATATCAATGATTTTGTCGACGTGTTCGTTCATGACAGGACACTGATCTTCACAGTTTCGGCATGTCGTGCATGCCCAGATTTCTTCTTCTGTAATGACCTCACCAATGAGAGAAGGATGATACATTGCGCTCGCCGCAGATTCTTCCGCTCCAGCTCCCCTTGCCTGTAATGCCAGTTGATTTCCTTTCGTCTGTTTGAAAGCAAGCTGCGGAACCCACGGTGTCTTTGAAGTAATGGCAGCCCCTTTATTTGTTAAATGATCTCTTAATCGTAAAATCAAATCCATTGGAGACAGCATTTTCCCCGTCCCTGTCGCCGGACACATATTCGTACAGCGCCCGCACTCCACACAAGCGTAAAGATCGATCAGCTGAGATTGACGGAAATCTTCAATTTTCCCAACGCCGAACGTTTCTTGTGTCTCATCTTCAAAATCAATTTTTTGCAGTTTGCCTGGCGGGTCCAATCTGCTGACAAATACGTTGACCGGGCCAGCGATGAGATGGGCGTGCTTAGACTGCGGGACGTACACTAAGAACGTCAGTAAAATGAGAAGATGCACCCACCATGCGACATAGAACACAATTGTTGCCCCAAGTGGTGACAGCCAGCCCAGCAAGAAAGCAATGCCGGAAGCAATTGGCTCAGTTGCTGATAGTGAGTGCCCATGCCAAATGATGTTCATTCCGTTTCCCAGTAATACGGTCAGCATCAATCCGCCAATAAACAAAAGGACAAGCCCTGACTTAAAGCCCCTTTTTAAACGGACTAACTTCTCGACATATCTTCTATGGAACGCCCAAACCACTGCCACTAAAATGAGAAGTGTGACTACCTCTTGGAAGAACGTAAAGACACCGTAAAGCGGACCTAATGGTAGCCCGCTGTCTGGAACAAGTCCCTTCATAATAAAATCAAGGGCTCCGAACTGCACTAAAATAAATCCATAGAAAAACAGCACATGAATGATGCCGCTCTTCTTGTCCTTCAGCAGTTTCTTTTGACCAAACACATTCACCCAAACACGTTCTAAGCGTTTTTTCATGTCTTTCTGAAATTCTTCTTTTTTGCCAAGACGAATATACGCGGCTCGTGTTCGAATGAGATAAATAAACAAATACACAGCGTAAGCGGTCACTGCCGCAAATGCAATCAAGTTAACAATTAAAAGGCTATTCATCTTGCTCCCCCTTTCATTCCCCAAAACCCACTTTGTTCCGTTTCCATGTTGTACCTCTATCATAAATAATGAATGAGTATTCAGTCAATATTTTTTGCCCATTTGGGTACACTATCGTCATATGTAAAAAAGGAGGAACCTTCATGATCGCATGGATCATTCTACTCGTCGTCTTCGTCATTGTTCTACTCGTCAGGCTAGATCTTTATATAGGGAGAAAATATTTTTCTACCCATGCTTTTGAACGGTCTTTTGACCAAACAAGCGGCGATGCAGTTTTTTATCATGATGGCGAACCACTGTTTGATCAGTTGCTTACGGATATACAGCAAGCCTCTTCTTCTATTCATATGATGTTCTTTATTGTAAAGAACGACAAGATTGGGCAAAGGATTCTGCAAGCACTTAAAGCGAAAGCAGAGCAAGGTGTTTCGGTTTTTTTGCTCACTGATCGGTTAGGCTCCTATCCATTTGATCAAACATCCATTCAGATGCTCGAAAAAAGCGGCATTCAATTTTACTTTTTAAACAAACCACGTTTTCCTTTTTTCATTTATCGCTTGAACATGAGAAATCACCGGAAGATCACGGTGATCGATGGGAAGATCGGCTACATTGGCGGGTTTAATATCGGCGATGAATATGTAGGGAAAAACGGCAGGTTTGGCATTTGGAAAGACTATCACCTGCGCATGACAGGACAGGTTGTCGCAGACCTCCAGCACGTGTTTCTGAATGATTTGTACCGGTCATCTGGTATTCACCAGCTGCAATACGAGGTTTTTCCTACACTGGAACCGGGAACATTACAGTGCACTACACGTGCGACGGCAGGTTTTTCTTTAGAAGCCTTATTTCTTCACGATATTCAACAGGCGAGAAAGCAAATCACCATCTGCACGCCCTATTTTATTCCATCCGCTCCTCTTCTAAGCGCCCTTCTTGACGCACGGAAGCGAGGCGTGACTGTCGACATCATCATCCCAATGAAGGCAGATCACCCGCTTGTGAAAGAAGCTGGATTTCATTATTTGAAAGATCTGATTGCTGCTGGATGTCTTGTGTATCGTTTTTATAAAGGGTTTTATCATGCGAAAGCCATTCTCATCGATCATAGCCGTTGTATGATCAGTACAGCGAACTTTGATAAACGAAGTTTGTTTTTCAACGAAGAAGTGGATGTGGCCATTGATGATCCCGCCTTCACCGCACATGTAGAGGAAAAGATTCGTGAACACATGGAAGTGTCAGAACTGATGACTGAAGAAAAATACAAACAACGCCCACTTCTCACGCGACCAATTGAGTGGATAGGCGCCCTGTTCTCGTATTTTTTATAAAGGAGTTGACCTATGCGTTATCGATTTGGTTATGTATCCAACGCCGTCACTTTATGGGAAGCTTCACCTGCCAAGTCGCTGACCTTTGCAAGATACAGTAAGCTCTCAAAGGAAGAGAGGACAGAGGCTCTATTGCGAACGACGAAAGCCAACCTCGTCAATACATTAAGAACGCTTTATTTTGCGATTGCCCATGATATTCCGCTTTACCGTTTTTCAAGCTCGATTGTCCCGCTCGCCACCCATCCTGAGGTGCGGTGGGACTTTGTGACACCCTTTCGCAAAGAATTTCTAGAGATTGGTCAACTCGTAAAGCGGCACGGATTACGAGTGAGCTTTCACCCCAATCAATTTACTTTGTTCACAAGTCCAAAACCTTCCATTACAGAAAACGCCGTCATTGATATGACCTATCATTATGAAATGCTTGAGGCCATGGAGCTTGAAAAGGAAGGCTATATGAACATTCATGTCGGAGGTGCATATGGCGACAAGGCATCTGCTTTACAGCGTTTTGATGAAAATATAAAGCAGCTTCCTGCACATATCAAGGCGAGAATGACGCTTGAAAATGATGACAAAACCTATACGTCATTAGAAACGCTTGATGTTTGTGAAAAGCATGGCATCCCGTTTGTATTTGATTACCACCATCACATTGCAAACAAAGATGATGATGCGGCACTTGATGACATTTTGCCAAGAATGTTTGACACGTGGGCAAACACTGGCATACCGCCTAAAATCCACTTATCCTCACCAAAATCAGAAAAGACGATACGAAGCCATGCGGATGGAGTGGAGATGTCCTTTGTATTGCCACTTTTTCAAGCTTTAAAGTCGTATGGTCGTGATGTGGATTTTATGATTGAGGCAAAGAAAAAGGATCAGGCTTTGCTCCGTCTTGTTGAAGAACTGTCAGCGATCAGAGGCAATCGGCGGACGGGCGGAGGCACCATTGAGTGGAAATCGTAGAGAAAGGTTTACCTCTATCACAACGGGGGTAACAAAGCTATTGTGAGAAAGTATTTAACAGGAGGATATGAAGATGTCACAAATCTATTCAATCCGAATTGCTGCGAAAGCATTGAATTTACATAAGCTTATTTCTCTATACGAAAAGTGCCAGCACGCTCAACATCGTTTATATGTATATTCTAAAAAAACAATGTGCAACATTAAGAACATCGTAGAGCTAGAAACCTTTAGGCTTACTCATTTAGAATCAGACTATTTAATCGTGGTAGAAGGAAAAGAGGCACAAGACCTTCTTCAGCCATTTGAAAAAGAACATGCTTCGTAAAGGCAGTCTTAAGGCTGCTCTAGATTGTTGATAAAGGGCTAAAATAAAATTTATTTTAGCCCTTTATCTTCTTTTCAGTGTGATAGAAAACCTTTGACGTCTAGGAAGGACGAGGAGCGGAGCAAATTGCGCATTCGTGAGCACCTCTTTTTCTTATATCCATGCTTCTGTCAGCCAAACCTCACCTGACGATGCATTCATTTTTACTTGTGTACCGATTGGCATCGTGAGCATCGGATGCGTATGGGCACTGTCAAATTCCGCGATGAGCGGCCTCTTTGTATCTCCCAGTACTTCAAGTAAAAGATCGTGCGGCCTTTTGCCCGTTCCTTCATCATCAAACAGCTCATGTTTCCCTAAGAGGATACCAGATACCCGTTCAAACACACCATTTATCTTTAACAGAGAGAAGTTCTTTTCGACGGTGGAGGCGGTTTTCATACAATCTTCAATGAGAAGGATATCGCCTTTTTGGATTTGAGGCATGAATTCACTTCCCCATATGCCATACATGGCATTTAGGTTCCCGCCGATCAGTCTGCCTTCTGCCTGCCCTTCAATGACGCACATCCAATCGTTTGGACGTTTTTCTTTTTCTCGTATTTTCTCTTCCCAGTTGATCCGTTCGTCCGTCCAGAAGGGCGGTTTTTTCACCTGATATGGGATGGGCTGCGGATGAATGAGAATGTCCTCGAAAGATCGATATGTATGATTAACAAATGGTTCAAACTCTCCAAAAGACGGCACAAGTGCAGGCCCGTAAAAAACAGGCAGACCCGTTTTTTCATAAGCCGCTAAAAGAATCGCCGTCGCATCTGAATAACCAATCATGATTTTCGGATGCTTCTTCAGCAGCTCAAAATCAAGATAAGGCAGCAAACTATTCGAGTTCGTCCCCCCAATCATCGACATGATACAGGACAAATCTTCTCTCGCCATCAGCTCATTCAGCTCAGCTGCTCGTTCTTGAATCGTTCCCGAACGATAGTGATCCTCTTTCCCTGTTAATGATCCTGGTACTACAATGAATCCTTTTTGTTCAAGCCATTCCTTCGCCCGCTCATACCTAAGAGGCGAGGTAGCAGATGCTGGACTTGAAGGAGAATAAATACCTATTTTATCGCCCTTCTGTAAATGCCGAAGCCCCTTCATTCCATCAGATCCTTCCTACACGAGTTTTTACTATCCTAGCAAAAAAAGCCCTTTTTCAAAAGGGCTCAGATTTAATATAAGAGCTTAAACAGCCCAAACAATATGACAGCAAAACTGATGGCCAGCATCGCAAATATCTTTTTTCTGCTCAGAGAACTACCTATGATGTTCACTCCAGTATTGATGCCAAACAAAATCATTCCCACATAAAAAAAGACTGGATTGAGTCCAGCGGGAATGATTAAGATAAATAAGCCAACGAGCGTCACATAGTGAATGCTTTTGATCATGACTGTTTTTGCCGTTTCACCCAAGCCATCCTCTCCTTTTGAATCCAATTGCCTTATCGTATATCAACATTCCATTTAAATGGAAAAGAAGATTTTATCCTATCAAAAAGAGCCCAGCTTAATAACTGGACTCATTCAATCACTTCTCTTCAATGACCAAACTGCGCTTCATGCAGTCTGCTATAGACGCCGCCCATTTGGATTAAGTCTTGATGGCGGCCTTGTTCTTCAATGCCTTCCTCTGTCACGACGATGATTCGGTCTGCATGTTTAATTGTCGCAAGGCGGTGAGCAATGACGAGTGTCGTCCTGCCGACTGCCAGTTCGCTTAGTGCGTCTTGGATCGCTTTTTCTGTTTCTGTATCAAGTGCTGACGTCGCTTCATCCAAAATAAGAATAGACGGGTTTTTCAAAAACATCCGTGCAATTGACAGGCGTTGCTTTTGACCGCCGGATAGCTTAACGCCGCGTTCACCAATGACCGTATTCAACCCTTCTGGGAAACGCTGAACGAGCTCCTCTAAATGGGCACGTCGCACCGCCTCCCAAATGTCTGCATCACTCGCTTCTAGGTTGCCGTACGCAATATTCTCACGAATGGTGCCTGAGAATAAAAACACATCCTGCTGCACAATGCCAATCTGCTGTCTTAAAGAGGACAAGGTCATCGATTTTGTGCTCACACCATCAATGGTGATGTCTCCTTCGTCCACATCATAAAAACGAGGCAGCAGACTGCAAATGGTCGATTTCCCCGCTCCTGAAGGCCCGACAAACGCAACAGTTTCCCCTTGTTTGATCTTTAAGTTGATATCCTTCAATACATGACTGTGCTCATCGTAGCCAAATGTCACGTCTCGATACTCAATTTCACCTTTCAAGCCGTAAATATCACGTGCTCCTTCTGTATCCTTCACATCTGGCTCTGTTTCAAGCAAATCGACATAGCTTTTAAAACCGGCAATGCCTTTTGGATACATTTCAATCACCGTGTTGATCTTATCAATGGGTCTGAATAACACATTTGTGATCAAGACAAAGGCGATAAATCCGCCTGCCGTTAATTGACCTTGAAGAACAAACCAAGTACCTGCCAGAAGGACAAACAGCGTCACAAGCCTTGTGAGAATATAGCTGATTGATCCGTTAACTGACATAATTTTATAGGAAAGAAGTTTCGCTTTTCGAAAGCGGTTGTTATTTTCAGCAAAGCGCTTTTTCTCAAAATGTTCATTTGCAAAGGCTTGAACAAGACGAATACCGCCAATATTATTTTCAACCCTTGCATGAAAATCTCCAATGTCATTGTTGAGTTGTGTAATCGCCTGTGTCATTTTTTTATTAAAATGAAGGGCTAACCAGATGATGACTGGCATAATCAAGAAGGTTAAAATGGCAAGCTGCCAGTTAATCATGAGCATGACGGCAAAGGCGCCAAGAATGGTCATAATCGCAATAAACAAATCCTCAGGTCCGTGATGAGCCACCTCACCAATGTACATGAGGTCATTTGTCATCCGTGACATGAGTTTACCTGTTTTGTTGTTATCGAAAAATTTGAAGGACAGACGCTGAAAATGATCAAATAGCTTTTTTCTCATATCGGTCTCAATGTTAATGCCAAGCATGTGCCCCCAATATGACACGATAAATTGCATCACTGAGCTGAGTGCGTAAATGACAAACAGCGCAAGTGCGGTCCAGGCAATGACCGTCCAGTTCCCTGTTGGTAATAATGTATCAATGAAGTAGTTCACGATGAGCGGGAAACCTAGTTCCATGAGCCCAACGGCAACAGCGCAAAAGAAATCTAAAAAGAACAGACCGCGATAGGGCCTGTAATAGGCAAAAAAGCGTTTTAGCATATGTAAAAGAACCTCACTTCCTCTATAATTGATAATCATTTTCAATTATAGAGGAATCATTATCGAAATACTAGATCAGGAAATGATTTATTTCCCTGGAAACCCTCACAATACACCTGAAAACAATCGTGCAAACGATTCCTTTAAACGTTCCTTTAAGCCCCTTTTATAAAAATGAACCGGCCCCATTTGCTCACATTCTTTCATATCTTCCTCATAATGAGCCATCAATTGCTCGATCGGTTTCTTTGCCGCTGTAAAGACATTGACCTCAAAATTGAGTTGGAAGCTTCTCATATCAACATTGGCCGTTCCGACAGAGGCAAGTTCTCCATCTGCAATCATGACCTTTTGATGCATGAATCCTTTTTGATAGTGATACACCTTGATGCCCTCTTTCAAGAGCTCAGAAAAATAAGATCGTGTGGCGTATTGCGTGAGAAATCCATCATTAATCTCAGGCACCATCACCCGCACATCCACCCCTCTTGTGGCCGCAATTTTTAACGCTGTGCGAATAGATTCATTTGGGACAAAATAAGGCGTCGCAATCCAAACAAATTGCTGTGCATTCGAAATGAGTGCGTCATATAAATCACTCATACTTTCCTTCATATCAGGTCCAGTCGGCACGACCTGAATGACATCTTCTCCTGTCACAGGATGCGGGGTGTGATACTTCGGATCATCAATTAACACTTCATCTGATACATACTCCCAGTCCAGCATAAATATGGAGTGAAGTGTCTGAACGGCTTCACCCTTTAACATCGTATGCGTGTCACGCCAAAAGCCGATGTTTTCATCGCGTCCTACATATTCCTTCCCGACATTGAGCCCGCCAACAAATCCTGTTTCTCCATCAATAATCACGATTTTTCGGTGATTTCGGAAATTGAATTTTTGATTAAAGAATCCATATTTTAATGGTAGAAAAGGAGCGACCTTTATCCCTGCCTGCTTCAATCGTTTAATATCTTTTCGTGAGAAGCGAATGCTGCCAGCCGCATCATAGATGAATCGAACCTCTACTCCTTCTTTCACTTTTTCAATCAGGATCTCCATCATCCGGTGACCGAGGAAATCAGATTTGAACATGTAATATTCTATATGGATGAACGTTTTTGCCTTTTTTAATTCTTCAAAAATACGAGGAAAGGTTTCCTCTCCATTCTTTAAAATCTCCATATCACTATTTGTATTTACATGCATCCCTGTCGCTTTTTCTGTGTAATGAAAAAAAGCACGCTGATTATCGGTTAAACGCGTCTCATCCGGCTTACTCTCAAGCTCTGATATTCTGCGTAATTTTTCTCGGTTATACATTCTCTTTGATTTAAACAAATGTCCTTTGACATAAAGCTGCCCCGAGAACAAATAAAACATATAGCCGATGATCGGGAAAAAGATCAGTACATACATCCATAACAGCGTGTGCTGTGATGTCCGGTTCTCTAGCATAAGCGAAATAATACTAAATAAAATGATGGCGATATAACTAGCTGCGTAAAGCTGAAAACCCCACGCTGGAACCGGCCACCAAAACACCACATATGCCCCAAATATCATGAAATATAAAAATAGAAATTCCAGTCTCCTCTTTTTCACATTCTCCGCCCTCATTCTGTCTTTTTCTTTTCCATACCCTTTGCACAGCTCGTCTGAAACGCACGGTTTGCTGCTTTCTTTTAGCTTTTACAGACTGGAGCGTTTTGATCCGATATAATGGAAAATATGTGAAGGAAAGGACGAATGACTTATGCGTACACCATCTGCTTTAAAAAAGGGAAGCCACATTCGGGTAATTGCTCCAAGCCGAAGTGCCAGCATTTTATCAGAAGAAGGAATAGCTCAGGCGAAAAAACGTTTAGAGGCATTAGGGTTCACTGTTTCTTTTGGACAACACGTGTTTGAATGTGATCTGCATTCCTCTTCTTCTATTGAACACCGTTTATCTGATCTACATGAGGCATTCTCAAATGATGAAGTCGACGGCATTTTGACAGCAATCGGCGGCTTTAACTGCAATGAGCTCTTGCCTTATATAGATTATGATTTGATTCGTCAACACCCAAAAGTTCTTTGCGGCTACAGTGATATTACCGCACTTGCAAACGCCATTACCGCCAAATGTGACATGGTGACGTACTCAGGCCCTCATTTCTCCAGTTTCCAAATGGAACAAGGACAAGAGGAGCAGACAGCCATGTTTCAAGCGTGCGTGATGAGCAGCGAGCCATTTGATGTCACCCCTTCTACAAAGTGGAGTGATGATGCGTGGTATCTTGATCAAGTAAATAGGCAGTTTCATCCGACAACATGGGGGATTTATCAGGAAGGAACTGCTGAAGGCACCTTATATGGCGGAAATCTTTGTACACTGAACTTACTGCAAGGGACACCCTTTATGCCTCGCATCAAGGATGCCATCTTATTTGTAGAAGATGATGACTTGGTCTTTCCTGAAACATTCGCCAGAGACCTTGCCTCGCTTTTGCAGCATGCCGAATCCATTAAAGGGTTAATCATCGGACGTTTTCAAAAGAAATCCAAGATGACAGAGGAACATTTGAGGTTCATTCTAGATAAGCACCCAATGCTTCAACACATTCCAGTGATTTACGATGTCGATATCGGACATACACAGCCGGTCTTCACCTTGCCGATTGGCGGGAGTGCCGAGCTCTCCTGCGACGGCGGACAAATACAATGGCGTGTTCATGCATAAATAAAACCTAAAAAGCACCAACATATGGGGGTGCTTTTTCTATGCCAACGATTCTTTTTTAAAAATTTTTTTAGAAAAAGTGATCCAATCCTTCATCCCCTTCGTTAAGTAGATGTAAAAAGAAAAGAGAGGAGGCAAAAACATGTTCTCTGATGTACTTAGCCAATTATTCGATTCTATCTCTAACATTATTAATACACTTGGATAATCCCATTAACGCACACATACTACATGCTTGCCGAAGGGAGGATACAAACTATGTTTTCTGATGTACTTAGCCAATTATTCGATTCTATCTCTAACATTATTAATACACTTGGATAATTCCATTAACGCACACATACTACATGCTTGCCGAAGGGAGGATACAAACTATGTTTTCTGATGTACTTAGCCAATTATTTGATTCTATTTCTAACATTATTAACACACTTGGGTAATTCCTATGACACGCACATACTACATGCTTTCTGAAAGGAGGATATGCTCTATGTTCTCTGATGTACTTAGCCAATTATTTGATTCTATTTCTAACATCATTAATACGCTTGGTTAATTTTTCAAAACCCGCTATCTCTCGAGAATAGCGGGTTTTTTATATAAAGAAGCCCCGCTCATAAAATAGAGCGGGGCTTTTTGCATTACATTTTTTCCGGTGCAGATACGCCAATGAGTTTTAATGCATTCGCAAGCGTGATTTGTGTTGCTTTCATGAGCGATAGACGTGCTGTTGTTTTTGTTTCATTTTCAACATCAATGACCTTTTCGGCATTGTAGAAGCTGTGAAGGGCTGATGCTAGATCATAGATATAGTTTGTAACGCGGTGCGGAATACGTTTTTCTGCTGCTTCTGCTACAACTTCTGGGAAGCTGCCGATGATTTTCAGAAGATCGTATTCTTTATCCGACTGAATGTGAGAGAAATCTGCTTTTTCAAGGTTTGGCTCGTAGCCTTTTTCTTCCCCTTGACGCAGCATGCTGCAAATTCTCGCATGTGCATATTGTGCGTAGTACACAGGGTTTTCGTTAGACGTAGAAATCGCTAAGTCTAGGTCAAAGTCCATATGTGTCGCCGCACTTCTCATCGCAAAGAAATAACGAGTGGCGTCTAAGCCTACTTCTTCAATCAAGTCACGCATTGTGACGGCTTTACCTGTACGTTTACTCATCTTCATCTTTTCACCGTTTTTGTAAAGGTGAACGAGCTGAATGATTTCGACTTCCAGTTTGTCCGCTGGATATCCGAGTGCTTGGATTGCCGCTTTCATTCGAGGAATGTAGCCGTGATGATCCGCTCCCCAAATGTTGATGAGCTGGTCAAAACCTCTATCCAATTTGTCTTTGTGATATGCGATATCTGGAAGCAAGTACGTGAAGCTGCCATCTTTTTTAATCAGGACACGGTCCTTGTCATCACCAAAATCAGTTGAACGTAACCATGTTGCGCCGTCTTCTTCAAAGACATAGCCTTTAGCGCGAAGTGTTTCTAGCGCTGGTTCGATTTTTCCGTTTTCATATAAAGACGTTTCAGAATACCACACATCAAATGGGACACGGAAATTCTCTAGGTCGACACGTAGTTTTTCTAGTTCATATTTTAAACCGTACTCACGGAAAAATTTCATACGCTCTTCTTCTGATTCATGCACGAAACGGTCACCAAATTCATCCGCAAGTTTCTGCCCGATGCCTTTGATGTCTTCTCCTCTGTACCCGTCCTCTGGCATTTCTTTTTCAAGACCGAGCGCCTCAAAGTAACGTACTTCTACAGATAGAGCAAGGTTATTGATCTGATTGCCTGCATCGTTGATATAGTATTCACGGCTCACGTCGAAGCCTGCTTTATCAAGGATGTTGCAAAGAGAATCTCCTACAGCTGCGCCACGGGCATGTCCAAGGTGAAGGTCACCTGTTGGGTTGGCTGAGACGAATTCGACTTGCACTTTTTGACCGCCGCCTGTATTCGTTTCGCCATAAGCCTCTTTTGCTTCAAGAACTGCCGGAATCAGTTTCGTTAAATATTGATTGTTCATATAAAAGTTGATGAATCCTGGACCTGCAATATCCAGTTTTTCAATTGACGCTTTGCCTTTATCAAACGCATTGACGATGTCCTCGGCGATTTGACGAGGTGCTTTTTTCGCAATGCGGGCAAGCTGCATCGCCATATTGGTGGAATAATCACCGTGAGTTTTGTCTTTTGGCACTTCCAAAAGAACATCCGGCACCTGGCTTTCATCAGCAAGTCCTGCTTTGACGACTGCCGCAATGATTTCTTCTTTTAACGCATCTTTGACCTGTTCTGCGATATTCATGAACGTAAATCCTCCTTATATGAAATCGATAATGTATGTAAATGCTTTTGATCTTCACCTGTCAGCATATCGTATGTAATGTGTAGAAGCCCATTGTCTACATCAAGATCAATACCATGTGTGTGTACATCGAGCTGAAGTGTGCCAAATGGCATCGTGTAATGTGTCACGGTCGTTTCTCCAGTGAGAAAGCGCTGCTTCATTTGAATTGCACCTGATCTCATGACAAAAATTTCTTTTTCACTTATTTTGACAACAGTTTTTACTTGACCCATTTCATGTTCTTCATGGTAAGTGAGATACGTTTTGTCATTCTTCTCTTGATACGTTCCAGTTGTTCGGAATTCGATCGTTTCAGCCGGTTCCGTCTCTGGTTTCATCACTGACTTTACATGAATTGAAATTTGGTTTTGTGTCATTTTGCACTTCCTTTGCTAAGACCCGTTTAACTAAAATAGTATACCATAATCCCGATTGCCTATCATCCCATCATTTCTCATCTTCGTGTGGATGAAACCCCCTTTTTGATCTTCACATGTCTCTTTAGAAAAAAAGAAAAATGAAGCTCACGCCTATCACGAGTCCAGTCTTGAGCCCTGCGCTTTTTCGATTGATGAGATAAAACAGTGCTTGGATACCTGAACTTGCCAAAAATGCCTGAAAGAAATCAAATGGGAGAAGATGCCCTTGCTTATAAACAAATAGCATAAACAGCGCTATGCCAGTGAGATAGAAAAAGCCTCGATCCTGAAACAGATGAACCATCTCATCCTTCGCCTCTTTTTTCGAGGTGAACGTGGGCGGACTCGCTACAAGCTCTCTTTTCAGCGTAAGAAAGCCTGCCGCTAACACACATAAAGCGAGTAATACCATCAATACAGAAGAAAACACGACCTGCCTCCTTTATCATGTCACCAATGTAAAAAAAGAGCTTGTCCATATGAGATGACAAGCTCCTCTATCAATGTTATTTCACAAAACCAAGCAGCATTTCACGTAAAAGTTTGCTTGCTGTATTCGCCGTTTGATCGGAATGATCATATACAGGCGCTACCTCTACAAGATCTGCACCGACGACATGCACATCAGAACCAGCAATGGCATGAATAGATGCCAGCAGTTCTTTCGACGTAATACCACCAGCATCCACAGTTCCAGTACCAGGCGCATGTGCCGGGTCGAGTACATCGATGTCAATTGTCACATAAACTGGACGGCCTTTCAGCTTTGGCAATACTTGCTTCAATGGCTCCAGCACTTCAAATTTAGAAATGTGCATGCCTGCTTCTTTTGCCCATTCAAATTCTTCTTTCATCCCTGAACGGATGCCGAAAGAGTATACATTTTCAGGTCCAATAAGTCCTGCAACTTTACGAATCGGTGTCGAATGTGAAAGCGGCTCCCCCTCATATTCCTCACGAAGATCGGTATGTGCGTCCATATGGATGATGGCCAAATCAGGGTATTTCTTATACATCGCACGGAAAACCGGCCAAGACACAAGATGCTCGCCGCCCATTCCTAACGGAAACTTCCCTTTTTCTAAAATGCTGTCGACATACTCTTCAATTAAATCTAAGCTTTTCTGTGCATTGCCAAATGGAAGCGGGATGTCGCCAGCATCAAAGAATGGCACCTCGTGCAGTTCACGATCTAAATAAGGGCTGTATTCCTCTAATCCAATGGATACTTCACGAATACGGTTCGGGCCAAAACGAGAACCTGGACGGTAACTGACGGTCCAATCCATCGGCATCCCGTATAAAATGACTTTCGCATCTTCCCATGTCGGATGACTTCCAATAAACACTTTTCCTGAGTAAGCCTCGTCGAATCTCATACAAGATTCCTCCTTTTACGCTTCAAAAAATGCGCAAACGGTCATTTGCGCATTTCCACTTCGCTTGATTTATTTGATTAAGTCGCTCACAAATTTCGGCAGAACGAATGCCGCTTTGTGCAATTCTTTTGTGTAATATTTCGTATCGATATCAAAGAAGCGGCTGTCTTCTACAGCAAGTGGATCATACTTCTTAGAACCGATAGTAAATGTCCAAAGACCGCTTGGATATGTTGGGATATTCGCTGTATATAACTTGGTAATCGGGAAAATTTCTTTTACATCACGCTGTACATTTGTAATTAACTCAGGTGTGAACCAAGGGTTGTCCGTCTGTGCAACGAAAATACCGTCTTCTTTGAGTGCTTTTGAGATTCCTGCATAGAAACCTTTAGAGAACAGGTTCACAGCTGGTCCAACTGGCTCAGTTGAGTCAACCATGATCACGTCATATTCGTTGTCAGCTTCCGCAATGTGCATAAAGCCGTCTCCGACTTTCACCTCTACACGAGGATCGTCTAGTTTCCCAGCAATTGAAGGAAGGAACTTCTTCGAGTATTCAATGACCTTGCCATCAATATCAACAAGTGTCGCTTTTTTCACACTTGGATGCTTCAGGATTTCACGAATGACACCACCGTCTCCTCCGCCTACGACAAGAACATTTTCCGGATTTGGATGAGTGAAAAGAGGAACATGTGCCACCATTTCGTGGTATACAAACTCATCTTTCTCTGATGTCATCACCATACCGTCTAAAAACAGCATATTACCAAACTCTTCTGTTTCCACCATTTCTAAATGCTGAAAATCTGTTTGTTCTGTGTGAAGGGTTTTGTTCACCTTCAATGTAATGCCAAAATTCTTCGTTTGCTTCTCTGTATACCAAAGTTCGCTCATTGTTCATCTTCCTCTCATCCAATAATAAACAAACATCTATTGTTAGTGCCTTTTATCGGCTATGACTATATCGATTGTCCAAGAAAAAAGTATAGTGGATTCATATCAAATTGTAAAGAACCGCATGAGATAACTTCATTTTTAAAGCATACCCTTGCAGTCGCCTGTTTAAAACGGTTTTCTTTGTCCCATACTGATAAAAAACCGTCAAAATGGGGGCTTTGCATGGACACAATCATGAGTAATAAAAAAATCCGCATGACCGTGAAAACGATTCGGGCCTGTTTTTTTATCGGCTTGCTCGCTTTTCTATTTGCAGGCACAGTCTTTTTGACGATTCTTTTACTAGCTAAGTGGCAAGGCGCTCCCTCTGTTCAAGTTCCCCAATCCACGACCATTTATGCAGCCGATGGGTCTAAACTTGGCGAATCGAGCTTTGGAGAAAAGAGATACTGGGTTCCGTTAAAGGACATGTCCCCTCATATACAGCAGGCAGTGGTCGCGGTTGAGGATAAAACCTTTTATCAGCATCACGGCTTTGATGTGAAACGAATGGCAGGTGCTGCGGTGGCAGATATTCGTGCAATGGCAAAAGTACAAGGCGCCAGCACGATCACCCAGCAGTACGCACGAAATTTATATTTAGATCATGATAAAACTTGGAAGCGGAAGTGGAATGAAGCCTTTTACACCATCCGCTTAGAACAAAACTATACAAAAGATGAGATATTGGAAGGATACTTGAACACCATTTATTATGGCCACGGCGCATACGGTGTGGAAGCGGCATCCCGCCTTTACTTTGGAAAAAAAGCGAAGAATTTAACTTTAGCTGAGTCTGCCTTGCTTGCCGGTATTCCAAAGGGGCCTTCTCTCTACTCCCCTTATGTGAATGAGGAGAAAGCCAGCGCAAGAAAGAATATGATTCTGAGGCAAATGCAAGAGGATGGCATGATTACGAAAAAAGCGGCTGCTGATGCCAGCAAGGAAAAGCTGTCCTATCGCCCGCTCAAACAAGAGCAGCTGCAAGCAAAGCAGGCCCCGTATTTTTATGATGATGTGATTCGCGAACTGAAACAAACACTGGGCTTAACCGAGGAACAAATTGAAACGTATGGTCTTCATATCGAAACGTCCTTACAACCTGAATTACAAAAAATCGCTGAAAAGACTTTAACCAACATCATGGATTCTGAATCAGGTATCCAAATTGGCTTTACCGCCATTCATCCCCAGACAGGTCATGTGCTTGCCCTCATAGGCGGGAGAGATTATGAGAAAAGCCCATTCAATCGGGTCACACAAGCGAAAAGACAGCCGGGTTCAACAATGAAACCGCTTCTCTATTACATGGCTTTGCAAAATGGGTTTACACCAGCAACCGTGATGCGCAGTGAAGAAACTGTTTTTGAACTCGATGAGCAAGGAAGCGGCGCCGCTTATTCACCAAGCAACTATCACGGCTATTATGCCAATGACGGCATTACGATGCTTCAGGCTTTGGCTCTATCTGATAACATTTATGCGGTCAAAACCCATCTATTTTTAGGAATGGAACAGCTTGTACGTGCAGGCAAAACGTTTGGGATTCACGAAAAACTAGATCAAGTGCCTTCACTTGCGCTAGGTACTTCACCTGTCAAACCAATCGAAATGACCAATGCTTACGCGATGCTTGTCAATGGAGGAAAACGCGTCAAGCCAACCTTTATTACGAAAGTAACGGACGCAAAGGGCAACGTACTCTTTGAGGAGAAACAAAAACGAGAGCAAGTACTAGATGAAAAAGCAGCATTTGTCACCACTGACATGATGTCAGGGATGTTCAATCATCAATTAAATGGCTATACAAGTGTCACAGGTCGTACCATTTCAAAAGATCTTACCAGAACGTATGGAGGGAAATCGGGGACGACAGGCGCTGACAGCTGGATGATCGGCTTCTCTCCCCAGCTCGTCACAGGTGTGTGGACTGGCTATGATAAAGGACGCACCATTGACTCGGTCAAAGAAACCGCCTATGCGAAAAAGATATGGGCTTCCTTTATGGAATCAGCCCTCTCGAATCAGCCAGCCTCCTCCTTCATGCCGCCAGACGGTGTAAAAGGCGTATATATCAATCCAAAAACCGGTGATCTCGCAGGCCCAGGATGCGAATCAAAGGTATTTACCTATTTTATAGAAGGAACGGAGCCGACCGGTGTCTGCTATGGTGCCGGGAACAAAGCTTCTGAGCAAGACACGGCTCAGGATCAACAGCCTAAGAAATGGTGGGAAAAGTGGCTGAAACGTTAAAAATGGACATGAAAAACCCCGAGATCTGCATCTCGGGATTCTCCATGTCCTAGCTTTAACACCAGTTTACTGAAAAAACGCTTGGAATTGGTATCCATTCATCATTCTTCACAAAAATTTCACAATTACTCAGGAACAGCCAATCCTTCTTTTAATTCATCTGTAGATGCTTCCCATAACGCTTCATTGTGACTCTTCAAGAAATCAGCGAGCACCTTTTTCGAACCATCATCCATATGACTGACAACGATTTTACGCTTCATGGATTTATCCATTAAATTCACATGCTCAGGAAGTGACTTATATCCTCTGCGGATCGAGCGGTCAACTGTCATTTCACAAGCTGTGACTCCTGCATAATATGGCCCTTCTTCTCTACGGTCAATCGTCACCCATACGAGCCAATACGGTTTTCCGTTAGGTACCTCTTCTTTGGTTTTTAAAAATTTAATTCCTTTTTCGACGGCACTTCTTGCATGCATCGCACCAATATCAATGACGGCTTCCTTTTCCTCCACATCAATGATCACCGGCGAGATATTATCAAGGCTGAGGGCACCTGCCCCAAAACCTCCATGCCCATCCGTTGCATCTGTTTTTTTAATGATATTAAAACCAATTGGTTTCTTCTTTTTACCTTCCATTCATTAGACCTCCTAAAGCAGCGGCTTCAAAATAAGATTAAACCAGTATATGATTTGATCCCGCATTCCGATCAATGGAACAAAAACAAACTGACCTAGCGGTGTGATGACGAAGATGAGGAAAATGATGATCCCATACTGTTCAAATTGCGTCATCTTTGCACGGATGCCGGGACTGACAACATCCTCAATAATACGATATCCGTCCAGCGGCGGAATCGGTAATAAGTTAAATAGGAACAAAATCACGTTCAAGTTAATAAAGATTTGGAAGAAATAATCGATCCCCGGCTCAAAGCGCATGAGCGACTCCCCGCCAAATTTCTGAAGAAGCGCATACACACAAAAGCCCAAAAATGCCAAAACCAAATTGCTTAAAGGTCCTGCGATCGACACACATATCCCTGCGAGACGTGGGTTTTTGAAATGGTACCGATTCACAGGTACAGGCCTCGCCCAGCCAAACCCAGCCACAAAGATCAAGATCGTCCCGAAAATATCAAGGTGCTTCAATGGATTGAGCGTCAGTCTCCCTTGATTTTTAGCTGTCGGATCTCCAAAACGATACGCAACATATGCATGCGCCAGCTCGTGCATCGTAAAAGCCACAACAAGCGTAATGGCGACATATGGAATCAGTTCTAATGGATAAACAAGAAATTGGTCCAAAGGCATGAATCCCTCTTTCTTTCTATACAATGATTTACTTCATTCAGTATACTATAAGAAGTCCCTTAAACTAAAGGGAAGCGTAGCACTACAGGAAAAAGGAGGTTGCCATCATGCCGATTATCACCGTTCAAATGCTTGAAGGAAGAACAGATGAGCAGAAAAGAGCTCTTGTGGAGAAAGTCACAGATGCCGTTGTTGAAACAACAGGCGCAGGTGCAGAGAAAGTCTCTGTCATTATTGAAGAGATGAAAAAAGAACATTATGCTGTAGCAGGAAAGCGAATGAGCGACCTGTAAGCATATAAAAAGGACAAACACTTTTTCGGTGTTTGTCCTTTTTTCTCTTACCTTATCTGTACCAAGCTTTATTACGGTTCACTTGATTTTTATGAGCCGCATCGAAGAAATCGACAGTGTAAGAATAATCATAATTCATTAAGCAGACAATTCCGCTTCCTTGAGGATCATGCGGCAAACCAAAGTTATGGCCGTATTCATGCGTAGCCGCTTTTGCTGTATTCGCTGTTCCTTGGTCAAGGTTAACGGCGAATGCACTTCCGCTTGGTGCACTATTGTAGACATAAGCGATTCCGCCAGCATCAAAGTTTGGATTTGCTGTAAATCCTGTGACAAAATCGTATCCTCTGCCATCAAAGCTGCGCTGAAGGTTAGACAAAATTTGTGATGCATTTGATCCTGAAGACGTCCAAGACCCTACGGCTTGTACGACAAAGTCCACATCATGATCACGGTTAAATGTCACATCCGCTTGCTCAATGATGCTGACAATGCGCGTCTGCCAATCACTATATTTCGCACGATACTGCGCATCAGCTACTGCATAGACGGTCACTTTCTGACTGCCTGTACTAGCTTTTGTTGAAATCGAATCTCCTGTATTTGCTTTAAAGGTTCTAGACCCTACCTGTTTACCAGACTCATCTAAAATCTTTGTTGTCACATCTCTTTCAATAGGAGGTGCCTTCGTCAAATCTTTAAAATCGTTTGCCTTTGGCAACCCTTCACTAATATGTGTTTCAAACGGCGCATGACCATGATCATGCCCATGACCTGCACTTGCAACTGGTGCAGAAGCTGAACTTACCCCCGGTAACAAACTACCTACCAATAAAAATGACAAAAAGACTGAACGCTTTTTCATTCCTATCCCTCCTTTGTTTTTCACAAGGTTATATATTCACTGAAAATTCACCATTTTCCTTCTATTCAGTCAAAAACAGGGAATTGGATATACAGGAAGAAAGTCGAAACATGTCATTTTCACTAATTTTTCAGATATTTTGACACACATTTTATCAAAAAGCAGAACTTTTGATCCGGGACATTCGCTTAGTAAACATCCATCTTTTTCTAAAGTGCTGTTATAGACCCAGCCACACCATATAAAGAAGCAAAAATTGATATTAGAAAAGATAAATTCAGACTTTACTGATACGAATTATACTTCTTTGCGATTCTCCCTTATGATGAAGAACATAAAACAATGCTATTTCAAAACAGAAGGGACGATCCACATGTCTGAAAAAAAGCACATACAATTTGGATTGATGTTACATGGTCCAGGAGGTCATATGAATGCATGGAAGGATGAATCCGTTCCAGCAGATGCAAGTGTGAACATTGATTATTATCAAGCAATGACAAAAAAGGCAGAAGCAGCGGGTTTCCGTTTTGTCTTTGTCGCAGATGGCTTATATATTCATGAACATTCAATTCCTCATTTCTTGAACCGATTTGAACCATTAACCATCTTATCCGCTCTTGCTGCGGTCACCAAAAAGATTGGACTTGTGGGCACTGTATCCACTTCCTACAGTGAGCCCTTTACCATTGCACGGCAATTTGCATCCCTAGATAAATTAAGTAAAGGGCGGGCCGGATGGAATGTTGTGACTTCTCCACTTGAAGGCTCTGCTGAAAACCACATCATTCGTCCACATCCTAGCCATTCACTTCGGTATGAAATTGCAGAAGAATACCTAAAAGTAGTGAACGGCCTTTGGAGCTCATGGGAAGAAGATGCTTTTTTAAGGGATCGATCAACAGGGGTTTTCTTCGATCGGGATAAACTGCACACATTAAACCATCATGGCAAACACTTTTCTGTCAAAGGTCCTTTGAATATCGAACGATCTGAACAAGGGCAACCGGTGATTTTCCAGGCAGGTGCGTCAGAGGCAGGAAAGGATCTAGCCGCAAAAGAAGCGGACGCAGTATTTACGAATGCAGACTCACTTGAGAAAGCGAAAGCATATTACCGCGACGTGAAAAATAGAGCCGCAGCGCTGGGCAGAAATCCATCTGACATCAAAATTTTCCCCGGTATCCACCCGATTACAGGGAGAACAGTCGAAGAAGCAGAAGAAAAATATGAAGCCATTCAACATCTGGTCTCTATTGAAGAAGCCCTTCATTACCTGGGCAGGTTCTTTGATCACTTGGACTTCAGTCAATTTCCACTTGATGAGCCATTTCCTGATATCGGTGATGCCGGTTCAAACAGCTTTCAATCCACAACTGAATCGATTAAAAAAATGGCGAAAGAACAAAGCTTGACCTTAAGAGAAGTCGCTCTACGAGTAACCACTCCCAAAAGTGCTTTTTTCGGTACTTATGAACAAGTGGCAGACCAGCTGATCCAATGGATCGAAGAAGATGCCGCAGATGGATTTATTTTTGGCGCGCCTATTCTAGCAAGCGGTTTATCTGAATGGACGGAGCACGTCATTCCGATATTAGTAGAAAGAGGATATTACGAACCGAATTATCCAGCTCATACCCTTCGTGAAAATTTGGGTCTGCCTATCAAGAAGAATCAGTTTCTTAAACAAACAGTGAAATAAACATGAAAAGAGGGGTTAGCTCAAAGGCTACCCCCTCTTTTCATGTTGGTTGATGCAATCGATTTTCGATGAGATCAATGAATTGAAGTACGGCTCTTCCTGGCGAATCATTTGTTTTCCTCAATAGACCAACTGGCGGGGAAACATGAATGCCCTTTATTTCTAATACCTTGGTGCCTGGAAGAGTAAAGGAATGAGCAGTTCGTGTAAAAAGAGAGACACCTAATCCAGCCTGAACATAATGTTTATGGGACATGCTGCTCGTAATCTCTAACTTATTGTAATTGGTCCCAATGACATCGACGATTTGTTGTTCGATTTGAATACGGATGGGGCAATTGTGTGGCGTGAATAAAATGGTCTCATCCTTTAAATCTGTCACCTCCACTACCCCTTTTTCCGCTAATCGATGGGAAGACGGGATGAGCAGCACGATATCATCTTGAAAAAGAGGCTTATAGCTATTCTCCATCGAAGCTTCTGGTGCTCCGCAAATCGCAAAATCAATCTCATCATGCGAAAGTAAGGAACTCAACGTATTCGCATCCGCTACTTGCACAGAAAATTCTACATTCGGAAACCTTTCCTTGAATTCTGCAATAAGGGCAGGAAATTCTAAGCTGGCAGTGGGCTCAGAAACACCGATGCGAATGAACCCCGCAATGCCCACTTCTAAATCTTGGAGTGTTTTCGTCAATTTCTCATATTCATTGAGTAAAGAATTGGCTCTTTCATAAAAAAGCTGTCCTGATGCTGTTAACTTTAAGGTCTTCCCTCTTTCTAGAAGCTTCTCTCCAATTTCCTCTTCTAAATGTTTGATGTGCAAAGTGATGGTTGGCTGAGAATAATTCAGCGCTTCTGCTGCTTTTAAAAAATTTCCGTATTTCACGATCGTGGCAAAGGTGCGTATCGCTCGAATCTCCATGAAAACCCCTCTTCTCCCTGTATTTTAAATATCTGAATCGTGTATTTATGATTACTAATTATACTTTTCTATTGGTTTGCCTTATTATAATTTATATTATCAACTATTCCAAGTTGTTTAGAAGGAATTATCAGAAATGGAGGAGACGAATTGGCAAAAGTAACGATTATAGCAGGCGGGCATTCTGTCCAATCTCGGTTAACCGGTGTCCTGCAGCAGATCCATCATCGTTTGGCGTTACATGGGATTGATGTTCATGTCATTCAAGTCCACCAACTTCCTAGCGGCGCCTTAATAGGAGCAGATTTTTCAAACGAAGACATTGTCAAAGCCATTGAACTTGTGAATGAGAGCGACGGTGTCATTGTGTTAACACCTGTCTACAAAGCGTCTTTTTCCGGTATTTTAAAAACTTTTTTAGATCTACTTCCCCAGAAAGCATTACAAGATAAACCCGTCCTTCCTTGTGTTTTAGGAGGAACATATGGGCATTTGCTCGTCATTGAATATGCACTTAAACCGATCATTCATCAACTCGGTGCAACTGTCGTTCAATCTGGCGTGTATGTTGTGGATCAACAGGTCACAAAGCAGGATTCAAATAGCTATGTGCTTGATCCAGATGCCACAGACAGATTAAACCTCGCACTATCTCAATATCAAAGTCTAATAGGAGGAACAGCCAATGTCGCTCACCCTTAGTATTCTTGATCAAAGCCTCGTCAGTGAAAACGAGAAAGCAGAGACGGGTATTCAGCATACTGTCAGATTGGCTGAAGCAGCAGATCAGCTTGGATATCACAGGTTTTGGGTGTCTGAACATCACAATAATTCTCAAGTGGCAGGTTCATCCCCTGAAGCCCTCGCTGGTTATCTTTTAGCAAAAACGAACCATTTGCGAATTGGGTCTGGAGGTGTCATGCTTCAGCATTACAGCCCGTTTAAGGTGGCTGAAACATTTCATGTACTGGCATCTCTAGCGCCTGGCAGAGTCGATTTAGGCGTTGGGAAAGCACCGGGAGGGTTGAACCTCTCAACACAAGCGCTTCAGGAAGATTATCAAGCGTCACGGAAAGACTTTTCTCAAAAATTAGTGGATCTCAAAACGTATCTAACTGAACAAGCAAATGAATTAAATGCTCAGCCAATTCCCAGCGTATCACCCGACATGTTCCTTCTAGGCGGCAGTATTGAGAGCGCGGAATTCGCAGCGAAACTTGGGATATCCTTTGTGTTTGCCTATTTTATTAACGGGGATGACGCATTATTAAAAGAAGCAAGAGAGACTTTTCAAAAATTCAAGACACAGAACACGCACCAGCAATTTCTTCTCGCCATCACCGTATCTGTAGCGGAAGACCACAAACAAGCCCTCTCGTACATCAAGCAAAAGGAAACAGTAAAGGTCTCCTTTTCCGATGGAAGAAAGCTTAATGTGACGTCACTAGAAGATGCAGAAAAGCTGGTGAAAGGAACAAAAAAAGAACACTACAACATTCACGTTCAAAAAACCGGTTATACCGCTGGCACAAAAGAAACCGTTCATCGCCGGCTGACTGAACTAGCCGAGACATATGATATCAACGAGTTCATTGTGCTATCTCCGATTGTAGACATTGAGGCAAGAATAGCGTCTATCACATTATTAAAAGAAGCATTTGATCATGAACTAACAGCCAAAAACCAAATAAACCAAGAGGTGAGCGTCTAATGTCAAATAATCAAAAAATCATTTTATGGAGCAAAAATGGATGCAGCTATTGTCAGGACATTCAGTCCTATTTCAACGAACAGCACATTACTTATTCAACCATTGATGTAACAGAGCATGATCATTACAGAAATATTTTAGAAGAAAAATACGGCGTCCGTTATGTGCCAGTAGTAGAAATCAGCCGTGATACCCACGTGTATCAAGCATTGCTGAATCCAGATATCGATACTTTACGAAAAGCGTTGAGCTGACATTACACACTACCCTTTTGATTGGAGGTTTGTCATGAGTCGAGATATTTTTCGCATCGCTACCGAAGGAGATGCACCGGCTTTTCTAGAATTGCTGTCCAGTGCATTTAAACCGCTTGGAGAAATGGGCATTGATTGGCCATCCACGAACGCCACACTTGAAATGGTCACAGAAAACATCAAACAATCCGTTGCTGTTGTGTTAGAACGAGACGGGCGGCTCATATCAACCATCACCATACGTTTTCCGTGGGAGAGTACTCAACCGGTCTCAGGCTATCCATTTGTTTGGTGGTTTGCCACAGCTCCTGATTTAGCCGGTCAAGGGATCGGAAATAAGCTGCTCGATTATGTAGAAAACACCTTGCTCCGGCAGACATTTAAAGCACCAGCATACACACTGGGCACTTCTGGCCGAAAGCACCCCTGGCTTCTAGAGATGTACGAACGAAAAGGCTATACAGCATATATTGAACGTGAAGCCGATAATGGCGACTTAGGTGTATTAATGTATAAAGTCCTCATCCCTGAACGGTTTGATGCCGCCATATTAGGCGCACCGCCCTCAGAAGAAAAAGTCCAAACGAGTTCAACATAGGAGGTGATTCAACATGGGGGAGTTTTTCAAATGGGAGTATGTCGTCACACTCTTCCCTAAAGTATTGTCAGCCCTTCCAACAACCTTACTGATCGTTTTATTTGCCACTTTGATTGGCAGTTTTCTTGGATTCATTCTTGCTTATTTCCGAATTGAGCGTATTCCCATCCTGCATCAGCTCAGTGCAATTTATGTCTCATTTATTCGTGGAACACCTATCCTTGTTCAAATGTTTATTGTGTTTTATGGCCTGCCTGGTGTGCTTGCAACAATTGGGCTTGATATCTCCATGTGGAACAAATTGATCTTTCTGTATATTACATATGGACTCAATACAGCTGGGTATTTTTCAGAAATATTCCGATCTGCCCTATCGAGTGTCCCAGCATCTCAATATGAAGCGGCCGCCTCGATTGGACTGACGAAATGGCAGATTTATAGAAGAACGCTTATTCCTCAAGCAGGGAGAATCGCCCTTCCTAATATCGGCGTGGCCATTGTCAACTTATTACAAAATACCTCCCTCGCCTTTACATTAGGTGTGATGGACATGATCGGAAAGGTTCAAACATTAGGGGCTTTATACTATCGCGTATTAGAAGGATACTTTATTGCTGCCGTTATATTTATCATTTTAAGTATGGTGTTAGAAAAATCATTTGACCTATTGGAAAAACGGATCAATACACCGAAAACAAAAAAACAGCGACAGACGGCATTGCTTCCCTTAAAAAGAGCCGAAGCGGCCTTCACTGTAGAAAAACGTGCAAAATAAACTGGGGAGGAATTTACATGAAAAATAACAGAATATTCAGTAATAACTATATCATCGGTCTGCTTCTACTTGGTTCATTGCTCCTTGCCGCCTGCGGAAATAACGAGCAATCGGATGAAGTCAAAGCAGAAGCAAACAATAATGACCCAGATGCAAAAGAAATCGTCATTGGGACAGGGAACGCCTATCAGCCTTTCGTTTACTTAGATGAAAACGGCAAATTAACAGGCTACGAGAAGGCTGTATTAGATGAAGTGGATCAGCTGCTTCCACAATATAAGTTTAAATATGAATCCTTTGAGTTTAAAAATATTCTGCCTGCTTTAGATGCCGGTAAAGTTGATCTCGCTGCCCACCAATATGAAATCAATGACGAGCGTCAGAAGAAATATCTATTTGGAAAAGTTGGCTACACAGATTATACAAGCTATGTTGTGGTGAATAAAGCATCCGGTCATGACTTTCAAAGCCTGGACGATTTAGCTGGACACAAAGTGCACACCTCTACAGGAAGTAATTTCGCTTATCTTCTAGAGCAATATAACGCAAAGCATGATCGGAAAATTGACATTGTCTACGGAGATGGCGGGAACGAAATTTTAGTCAAAAACCTGCAGAATGGCACGGTCGATGCTGCCTTACTCACAAAGTATGACGTCAATAAGCTAAACAAACAGTTCAATGCCAATCTTGTGACATCCGGAAAGCCTGTAAACGTATCTAAAACGTATTATCTATATCAAAAAAACAATACAAAACTTCAAAAAGACATTGATCAAGCCCTGCAAAAACTGATCGATAACGGGAAGCTCGCTGAATTGTCTAAAAAAATATTGGGCGGAGACTTTACTACATCATAAGAAAGGAGCGATCTGAGTGGATTTTGACGTTGCTTTTATGTTTCAGGCCTTTCTAGCCGCACTTCATTATTTGCCAACGACGCTGCTATTAGGTTTTCTCCCGCTATTATTCGGCTCCATCTTTGGCTTTGGCATTGCCCTTATTCGTTTTTATCAAGTGCCTATATTGTCTCCATTGTTCAAATGGTTTGTGGCGATTTTTAAAGCCATTCCTGTTGTATTAATCTTGCTCGTATCTTATCTTATTTTTTCCGATTCGCTCGATCAATTGGCTGCATCTCTTTCGCTGCCCATCCGTTTTAGCGATTTAGATAGACGATGGATTGCCATTTTCGCCCTTTCTTTATATGCCGTCAGCGGGTTATCAGAGATATTTCGAAGCTCTCTTGCGTCCATCCCAAAGGGCCAATTTGATGCCGCTCTATCCGTTGGTTTCACAGGCAGACAGGTGTTGCGAAGAGTGATCATTCCACAAGTCTTTCCCATCTCTCTTCCTTTACTGAACAACATGCTCATCAGTTTAATCAAAGCCTCTTCTCTCGTCTCTATGGTATCTGTGGTCGATATTTTAAACGGCGCTTTAATCAAAGCCAATGTGAACTATCGTTATCTTGAAGCCTACATTGCTGTTGCCCTTATTTACTGGGCGCTGTGTGCCTCTATTGAAGCCATTACAGCCGGATATGAGAAATATGGACACAACAACAAAAGGAGGCGATTGGCATGATTCACATCAAACAAGTGCATAAAGCATTCGGTCAAAACCAGATTCTAAAGGGAATTGATTTAACGGTAGAAAAAGGCGAAGTCGTTGTCATTTTAGGTCCGAGCGGCTCTGGGAAATCAACATTTCTCAGATGCTTAAATTTTCTTGAGCGTGCGGATCAAGGTGAAATCAGCATTGATCAGACCACTGTCACATTCAATCAAGCAAAACCGAAAGACATTCTAGCAATTCGCAGAAAAACAGCCATGGTCTTTCAGCAATACGACCTGTTTATTCATAAGACAGCACTTGAGAATGTCATGGAAGGCTTAGTCATTGCCCGTAAACAACCGAAAGACCAAGCCTATGACACAGCACTCCAATTGCTCACAAAAGTAGGGTTACTAGAGAAAAAAGATGCCTATCCGCATCAATTATCTGGCGGACAGCAGCAGCGAGTAGGCATTGCAAGAGCACTTGCATTGAATCCGGAGGTCATTTTGTTTGATGAGCCGACCTCCGCTTTAGATCCCGAGCTTGTAGGTGAAACACTTGACGTCATTAAACAAGTGGCACAAACCGGGGTCACCATGATCATCGTCACCCACGAGATGAGCTTTGCCTATGATATTGCCGACAGGGTCATTTTCATGGAAGAGGGGGTTATTGTTGAATCAGGCACCCCAGTAGAAGTCTTTGAACAGACGAAGGAAGAACGGACAAAACAATTTTTAGCAAGATTTTCTTATCATCATTCCTAAAAAACAAGTCGATCCATGAGGTCGACTTGTTTCTGTTTCTATATGCGTGCAAAATAAAAACCAGTCTGTTCTAGCCATTGGCTATTACATACTGGTTCTTATCGTTAGTTCAATTCCTTCAACTGATCAATATACGCAAGGGCTGCCTCAAATTCTTCGTCCGTATAGCGCTGCTTGCTTTTAATGGTGAAGACCTTTTCCTTTACCTCATCTTTTGGCAGATCATCAAAGTATAAAATCGTTGAGACAAGCTCTAGAAAACGAGACGATTGCTCATTCATCTGCTGCGTCAGCACTTTGAGGTCAGGCATGTCCACTTCACACTGATCGAGAAACTCTTTCCCATTGTCCGTCAGCGAATAGCGATATTGAAAGTATCCGCCCTTTTTTTCCTTCATTTCGTCCAAGAATCCAAGGTTGCACAGCTCTTCAATTCTGAGCGTCAACTCCTCTGAATAGGGGCCATAAAAATGAAAATCGTATTTCTCGTAAAAAGGCAAATCTAGCTTTTTTGCTATGTAAATCATTTTTTGCAGCTTCTTCCGTCCAACGATTTCCCCAGATTCAGAGAACACCTTCATCAACTTTGCATGCTCTTTCAACAAATTCCCGACATCTCCTTTTTCAGTACTTCCTTATCCCAATCCAAGCAGCTTCATGATCGCCTTCTTTTCTTCAGCTTTTTCCGACATATCTACAATTAAGTCCATCGGGAAATAAAGTTTATGATCGGTTCTTCGTTTACCGGAAATGGCGTCAACAATATCTGACTGTCTCGACAGTTCTTTAATATGACCACTTTGCGTCAAGAGATGGATCGGCAGCCGTTCTTCTTCTTCGCCCGGTCTATAGAAGTCATAAGGCAAATCAGAGGAAGAGTCGACCACTAAATAATAGTCAGGATCAATTCCTGCTTCTTTGAACAAAGCCGTCAGCTTGAAATATTTCGTCATTTCTTCGTTTGGATTAAACTCTGTATATTGGAATAAACGGCGGTTCATAAAACGGCGGCACAAATCAGCCAACACGTGATCTTCTTCATCTTCCCACGCCTGAAAATAAAATAAGACAATGGATTCATCCAGCTTAATATAGTCCTCTGTGGTGACATTTCCTTCAAAAATTGAATAAAAATGCACAGGAGCATGTGTGAAAATATATCCCGTTTCATGCAGCTCTTTTGCACGATGGAGAATTTTTGTTAAAATGACTTCCGCACTGCGTGTCACTGGATGGAAATAGACTTGCCAGTACATTTGATAGCGGCTCATAATATAATCCTCTACGGCATGCATCCCGCTCTGTTTCATCACAATCTGATCTTCTCTTGGACGCATCACGCGTAAAATACGTTCCATATCAAAGTGACCATAGCTGACGCCTGTATAGTAAGCATCACGCTGCAAGTAATCCATTCGGTCGGCATCAATTTGACTTGAAATCAAACTGACCACCTGTTTGTTTTGATACGTTTTGGCAATGACTTCTGCTACATGCTTTGGAAAATCGTCACTGACCCGGCGCAGCACTTCATTTACTTCCGTCTGCCCTAAAATGATATCTCTTGTAAACGATTCATGATCTAAATGAAAGACCTTTTCAAAGGAATGAGAAAACGGACCATGTCCAAGGTCATGAAGCAGGGCGGCACTCAGTACAAGCTCACGCTCCCCTTCATCCCATTCGGGTCTTCCTTTAAACACATCATCCACAATTCGTCTGACAATCTCGTATACACCGAGTGAATGATTAAATCGGCTGTGTTCTGCCCCATGAAACGTTAAATAAGTGGTGCCTAGCTGTTTAATTCGTCTAAGGCGCTGGAACTCTCTCGTTCCGATTAAATCCCATATCAATGCATCCCGTACGTGAACATAGCGGTGCACAGGATCTTTAAATACCTTTTCTTCGGATAATTTCCCTTTTGGATACGCCATCGTTTCGTCCCTCTTTTTTTAAGACGTGTTTCTATTATATCGGGTAACTTTTCCCGAAAACATCCTTGAATTTGCTGGCGAATGTGTTCTCATAGATTGAACGGACGTAAAAAGCCCGACCTGACAGGGACGGACCTCTTTTTAGGTCGACTGAACACATTCAGTGACATTTATTTGACTTTTTTTTGAACCTTTTCGAGTAACTCATCTTCTGTTGGTGCGGATAATGGGCGATTGTTCACAAACGCAAAAGCCTTTTTTCGTCCTGGACCGCAATACGATTGACAGCCAATCTCAATTTTTGCATCAGGGTCAACCGATTTAAGTCGAGGCAATAACGTTTTTAGGTTCGTCGCATCACAATCGTCACATACGCGAAACTCATTAGCCATGTTCTTACGCTTCCTTTCAATGATGAAACTTCATTCTATATGAAACAGTTGGACAACTAAGAGTGAATAATATACCACCCAACATTGTACATCGAAGCGACTGGAGTTGCAAGATGCATTGTCAGCACAGAGACGTATTCACATAAAAGCTAGTATTTTCCACTATCCTTTTAGCAAACTTGTATAAACCTTCTTCAACTTGGCTAATCTAATACCATCAAATCTTATGGGGGTTTAAACACATGTCAAAACAAAGACAAGATGCTTGGTCAGAGGAAAATGATCTCCTTCTGGCAGAAACCGTCTTACGTCACGTCAGAGAGGGCAGTACACAGCTGAACGCATTTGAAGAAGTGGGAGACAAGCTAAACCGTACCTCAGCGGCATGCGGATTTAGATGGAATGCTGTCGTGAGGCATCAATATGAAAAAGCATTGGCACTTGCCAAAAAACAGCGTAAACAACGCATGCGTGCACTCGGCAATGGGCAGCCTGCGAAAAAACGTTTGCTCTATCAGCCGCAAGTTGAAGAAACGATCACACAGGAAGAGTTCTCTCAAGAACTGGAACCTGCGCAAGAAGAAACGTTTGCACCTGCAGCCGAAACAGCCGAACAGCTTCAGTTTGTGGATCAAAGCTACAATGAAGAGTTAGCTAGTTTATCACATTTATTGTCACAGGCTTCTCAAGTGACAGAGAAAAAGCCAGAAGCCAATCCATTTGGGCAGCGCCAAGAGTTAACCATTGAGGATATCATTGATTTCTTACGCCGCTATGAAGGCAATGGACAGCAATCAGCTGCCTTACGCATGGAAAACAGCCGGTTAAAACAAGAAAACAATGAACTTTCACATAAAGTGTCGCAGCTAGAAGCTGAAGTGAAAAAGCTTGAAAAGGATCAGCTCACGATTCAAGAAGATTATGAAACACTCGTCAAAATCATGAACCGTGCAAGAAAACTAGTTTTGTTTGAAGAGGACGACAGTGCCGCACCAACCTTTAAAATGGATCGTAACGGCAACCTTGAAAAAATGGCTGAATAACCAAAAAGTGCTCCCCACCTGCGGGAAGCACTTTTTTAAATACCCAAAAATAGCATCACGCTAAAAAGGACATTGATCAAGAAGACGAACATAAAAATATACCTAACTTGCCTCACCTGAAAATCACCAAACATAAAAATATAAAGCCCTGCGATACCAAGCGTCAGTACAGGCTGAAGAAACGGCACGAAAAGCGAAATGCCGTAGCCGGCTCCTATGATGACAGGAAGCCATAGTAAATAGAGGTAACCGCCATTTTTAGATTTCAAGAAACCACTCCCTCTCTTTCTTCTATCTGCTTGATTTCAGGCTGAACAAACTTGAGTCCGGCCATTGTACGTCTGCGTTTTTGTGATGTCCAAACCGCAATCGCCGGCTGATCCGTTAGAGACTCTATGTCAATGGTGATCAGCACTTTCCCATTTAATTCAATTGAATCTTCAAACTCAATTTTGCACCCAGATAAACTGATATCATGTATGATCACCGGCACCTTCTCTTCTAGTCGGTCCTCATAGGCGATCGTGCCTGTCACACCTTGCAATGGCCTTCTCATCCATTTGCGACGTAGAGCCTTTGGTACCTTCTCCGTTTCTCTTAAAAAGCGGAGAAACGTCCGAACGGCATACGATTTTTTCTCACGATCCGTCATCGCTACATGCTCTCGTGTGAATAAGAAACGGATCAGTGATAAATACTCTGATTTTTTGGTGTCAGTAAAAGCAACACCAACCATCAGCTTGTCTCCCTCTGGATAGCTCCAAACCACGTCACACGACACACTTTCATTCTCTTGAAAAAATAATTGCGTTTGTCCTTGATAAAGAGAAGACGCTTGGTCCAATGGAATGGATAGACGTGCACCTGAATCACTCATATCTAGTAGAAAACAAGCAATAGACTGATCTTGATGATCAGAACGAAGATGCCCCTCTTTTTCAATGACAAACCGCTCTGATTTCCGATAACGCGGTCGATCAAACGCCACAAGCAGTGCCATGAATAAGCCTGCACCGTTATAAAGCACCCAAAAAATATTAATCAACATGAGATCAGCGTTCATCGTCCCATTTACCTTCACATCGTAACCTATTTTCACAAGGGCAAGCAATGAGAGCAGCAAGAAGATCAGATGGGGAATCATCGTTTTCAAATGAAAATGTCTTTTGTCCGTTTGAATTCCCTTCGGTGTGACAAGAAATTCAACTCTCTTTTTGAAAAACAGCTCACTTAAAGCAACACCAGCTAGGTGGAACGCCATAGAGCTTTCATAAATGTGACTCCAGAACATGCTTCTCTTTTGATTCGACACAAGTTTAAAAGCTAAATACGAGCTAAAGAACGCCGGCAGCCAAAACATGAAAACGGACTGGAAATCTGCCCAGAAACTTTGAATACCAAACAATAAAAACAAAATCGGTGTGAGAATATAAATCATTTTAAACAAACCGTTAAACCAATACACAATGCCATCTAAATAAAGAACACGCTGCATAAGCGTTAAGCCGCGCACCTTCAAAGGATTAAACTTACGGGCACACTGAATGTTCCCTCTCGACCAGCGATCTCTTTGCTTTAACAGATCAAGCCAGCTTTCAGGCGCCAGACCGACGGCTAATACTTCTCCGACAGACACAGATTTGAATTTCCCCTGGAGAAGCATTCCTGTTGCCATGTCTTCTGTAATCACTCCAGTAGCAAATCCGCCAATTTCATCTAATGCCGTTCTTCTAAATACCGTATTACTCCCAACATACATGACGGCATTAAACCGATCTTTACCAGCTTGGAGAGTTTGCATGAAGAAGTCCTGCTCATTTGGAATTCGATCTTTCGAGAACATATTATATTGGAAAGGATCTTCGTTATAAAACGCCTGTGGAACTTGAACAAACGCAGTTGCTCCATCATGAAAATAGGGCACTGTTTTTTCTAAAAAGGAAGGAAGAGGGACCATATCTGCATCAAGTGTCAGAATCAGCTCTCCATCCGTTTGAGACATCGCATGATTTAAATTACCTGCCTTAGCAAATCTGTTATCTGTTCTTGTCAGATAATGAACACCAAACGCAGAAGCAAGCTGCTCTACTGCTTCCCTATTGCCATCATCACATAAATAAATTTGAACGCTTTCCTTCGGATAAGAGAGATTCAAACAACCTGCAACAGTGCGTTTCAGCACCTCAATTGGTTCATTATATGTAGCTATGAAAATATCAACTGTTGGCAGCCTTTCAAGATCACTGATCATGACTTGTTTCCGGTTTGAAGGCTTCCAAACAAGTGTATAAAACACAAGCAACTGGATAAACCCAATGCATTCACAGACAACAAGCAAAATGCCCATGACAACATTAAAAGTACCTTCATGCGGCAATGTAAAGAAGAGACGCCAGCAAATATAGGCAGCATTTGTTAACACACAAAGCACAATGATGATTTTTTTCACAGTAGAGGCCATTGGCTGGATACGATATATCATATACAACAGAGACAACATACAAAGCATAAACAGCGGGTAATACGTGGTGATGAATGACAATACATTTTCCTTCTTTCTTATGTCATAAAGGACTATCACATATAAAATGTCATAACAAAGGAGGGGATTCTTCCATTACATTGCCCCTCCATTTCTATATAAATCATTTCCACAATCGATCTAACTGATTTGAATAAAAATCAATGGCCTTTCGATAACTCAAAATAGCAGGATCGTTTGTCGTTTCAGTTAAACAGTTCAGTAATATTTCCATTGCTTTGCTATGTTCATTTAAATTATACAAAGTCATGGCATAAAACGTTTGAATGGCTTTATTATGCGGATAAGCTTCCATCGCATGGAGGAATATTTGTTTTGACTTTTCATATTCCCCTAAGGTTCTGTATGTACTTCCTAATCCTAAGAAAGCATCTTCTCTTTCTTCTGAAGACAAACCTAGTTCAAGGGCCCTCTCATAAAAAAAGACAGCTTGTTTTTCCTTCCCTAACACATCATAACTCCAAGCACATTGATAGTGAATGGAGGCATGATCTGGATACTCTTCTACAAGACGGATGAGCATGTCATTGGATTCTTGAAGATGTCCACTTTCTCGAAGTTCAATAGCTTTCAGAAGTTTGGTTTCCATTACATCACCCCTATTTTTAAGATGGGACGATATGTTTACGAGAACACTTTCTCATTCCGCTCAATCATCCGTGTCATGTTCTTCTCAAACTCCAGTTGTTCCTCGGTGGTCAACCCTGAAGCGGTCAGTTGCTCGCTCAGCTTTTGAAGTTCTTCTAGTAAAAGACGCATGAGAAGCGCACAATCAATGGGTTCTCCAGTTAATTCTGATAGGGATGCCATCGTATCAGGCTGTATATCAGGGAATACCGCTTTCACCTCATGCCTTCTATCCTTTAAGGCCGCCTCATAAAAACGGCGAATCAAATCAGCTCGTTCCCGGCCGCTTCCATCTGCACACAAATAGATTTGCACAGCAACCCCTCCTCGTAATCTACGCTGAGAAATGCCGGCAAATTTCTTTCCATTGATGCTCAAATCGTAGCTACCTGGACAATAAGAGCCGACAATTTCATAGGCTTCAATGTCCACCTCATACATCGACAGCATCCGGCGGATCAATTCCACCATCGCATCATATCCACGGTCAATATCAATGCCCTTCTTTTGTTCCGCAAAGATTAAAGACACATTTAGTACGCCTTCATCCAGCACAACAGCAAGACCACCTGAATTGCGCACAATGACGCGATATCCCTCTTCCTCAAGAAGCTTTACACCCTCTTGGAGAAATGGAAGTCTTGTATCCTGAATCCCAAGAACGATCGTATTGTGGTGTACCCAAGAACGCGCTGTCGCTGGTGAGAGTCCTTTCCCGACCGACGCACAAAGCGTATCATCCATCGCAAAAGATTGCTTCGGGTCCACATAAAGACCAAGGCTCGATTGATCTATGATTCGCCATGTCGGCTGCGTCAATAACTCAATAGGTTCATTTTTCATGTCCTGCATATCCTCTCGTTCATAAACTGTGTTTATTATAACATGGAGGGAGAATGAGCGAGAAAAAAGCTCTATGACAAGGAACGTCACAGAGCTTTTCAACTGGATGCTTTGGTTTTCTTGTTCTTCCTTTTCGTGATGAAATAAACAGCTGCAATCAAAACGACAGGAACCCCAACCACGAGGCCCGCAGCGATCAACGTGTTCCACGGCAAATCGATCATCTCCTTAATAGACTAAACTTCTATGAAACAGCCGTGACTTACCCAGCTTAACAAGTCTTCAGCCACCAATTCCGCATGCTGAGGATCCATCACACCAGCATCGACGATCCACACTTTTTTCTCCTCTTCTGCCTGCCGCATGAGAAGTACTCGCCCACCGCCATCGTCACCAATGGCTACATAGCCGCTGGCATAATGATGGACTTCCCATGTTTTATTGCGTTCCACTATGTCCTCAGTTCCGTATAGTAGAACATCGCCTTCGACGGAACATCCATTTGTCTGTTGTAGTAATGCTTTATATGTATGGGGCAGAACCATGTTTAGCTCGGATTCTGCCTCTTTGATATGTATATCACTTGCTGGTTTGTTTATGACCAGGTTGGGAATCTGAGAAAAACGAATCATTTTGAAAGCCTCCTAAAAGGATGTACAAGCGTTTATTCAGCTGATTTTGGCATAATTCTTTTATACACCCGCAGGAGCACTTTTAATAGAAAATAGAAAATGATGACATCGAGTATAAAACCAAAAAATAGAAATTCAACACCATAATTTGAATGCAGGACTAGCCAATCAATGGGAAATCCTCGATAATCCGAACCGGCATGTGGGACATAAACCCCTCTCATAAAAGCTGTCCCAATGACGAGAAGAACACTGATGCTTAATAGCCAATTGACTGTTTTTTTGTTGATGTGTTTTTTCTGATTCATACGAATTCCTTTCTGTGTTTTTGTATCGCTTTCTAATACAAAGACTTCTACATATCACTATATAATCAATACAACAATTCTTTTAGTAGACTTTCCGCTTTATGTAATTCATCTAAAAATGGATTTAGATAATCATTATGACTATCCAAGTAAGCCCTAACTCCGCCAATGATAAAGACTTTTTGGAGATCATCATTGGCTTGCATGATTCTTTGGGCATTCTTGTATCTTCTATATATTAATTCAAGTACACCTTGATTGATCTCTTGAGAATATTCTTTTTCTAGGATGTTGATGACCGTTTGAATTTGTTTCGTTAGTTCTTGTTTTTTGTTCATTTAATGCTCCTTAAAACTTCGGCTCATACTAATAAATATCTAACCGTTGACAATTAAAACTTATAAAATCGCCTTCATTTATATCTCCCGGTATATTGCAATCCAATTCTAATAAAAGTCCGCCTACCTTCACTTTTTCATCACGCTTATCAATTAATTGTCCTAAAAAACTATAACTGAAATTATCATCTAATTTTTCAATTCTATACTCTGACAATTCAGCTTTCACTAAGTCTGACACATCTAAACAATAAATGGGTTCTAATAGTTCATTTTCTTCAAGGTAATTTAATGGTTGAGCAAAACACATTATTTCCAGTTCGCCATCTGTTACAATCACTTCAGCTTCTGAGGCTTCTTGTGAAATCCAGTTTATTTTTTTTATTTTCAATACGATCACCCTTTTTTTACTTCTTTGTTTTTATCCCTAAACTTGGTGCTTTTTTAGAAAGTTCTTTAACCGATTTTATATGAAATGTGGTGATATTTCCTGTTTTTCTATCGAGCCCAACAAATCCGTATTTTGCACTTCCCTTTCCACCAACAATTCTTACATATCCATTCAGTTCTGGTACATATTGTCCCTTTTGAATAAGGTGATTTGCATCTTCAAGATAATTTTTGATATTGTATTTGTTTTTGCCGATTGCACCCATTATCTCTTTACTATGCTTTTCAAAATGAATAATAGCTTCATCACCTTTGAATTTAATCAGTTCACCCGTACCCTTTCTTGTCTTCTCAACTCTCTTCACCACATTCTTCCCTTGATCAATCTTAAAGACATATTTCCCGCCTTTAATGATTTTCATAAATGGGATAATAGAGGCTGCGGATAGGGCTTGGTCGGTGCTGCTAATATTTTTGCTGGTTTCTGGGTCTTTGCCAGTAACGGCTCGGTAGCCGTCGTAGATGCCGCTGTATTCTAAAATGATGTTTTCGGCGGTTGAAACGACCTCACCGTCTAGTATACGTTTGGCATTTCCGCGGCTGCGGCTTTCTGGGATGTTGTCGACTTCTTCTATTCTAACTTCACCGTTTGCGATATACGTTCGAATGATTTGTTTATTGGCGTAAACGGTGTATCTCCCGCCTATAAAATCAATGTCCGACGGATCTGTGACAACTTCATCAGCGATGTCGAATTCTTTTAGCTTTTTGATGCCTTTTACGTTGAATAGTTTACCCTTTATGACCCTGATGTCTCTATGAATCTTGTTTTTCCCGTTCACGGCTTCCCTTTGCAATGGCGTAAGCGATGGATCGTTTACTGTGATTTGTTTACTGATGTTTTTATGGGTGTCATTCCGAACAACCGTCTCCACATTCGCCTGTTGTTTCTCTTTCAGTTTCTTCAGCATGATTATCATTGGATTGTCTTTTAGGTTGTCTATTTTGTCGCTCAATCCACTGATGGTGCTGTTCACTTTTTCTTCTTTTCCATCTTTGAAAATAGATCCTTTTTGATAGCTCGTGATGTCGATTTTTGGGCCGGTGAACATGGTGCTTAGCGTGTTGATGAATTGTTTCATTGTTTGAAGGGAGCTTTTTGTTTCATGTAAAGCACTCGTCTGCTCCCTGTCAAATGCATGAAGCAGACCAATGGTTCTTGACGTCTCAAGCCATGCCTTTTGATAGTTTTGCTGAAAAGCTGATTCATCTACACTTGGCAAGTGAACAATATGACCAACTCTGCCAATGGCGTGGTTCACCTCTGATACGATTTCAGAAATTGTTCGTTCAGCTTTTTTTAAGCCTTGATCAAGTTCGTGTTCAATAAATGCTTGTGATATAAAGCCGTGCTGATTTGATTCAAGGGCATGAAGCGCCTGCTTTGTGTTTTTCAATGCAGCGCTATAATCCTCAATGATGACCTGAAAAAATTGCAGGAAGGGAATATGGCATTCTGTATAAAAGGAGCGGATGGCTTGTCCCGCCTCTCCCTTTAGTGCGCCATCAAGTGAGATGATCTGTTGGATTTGTTTTTCTATGGAGCTAATCTGTTGTGATTGCTGTTTTAATGTATTCAGCGTTTGGTCAATTCCGTTTATTATCGCAAAAGCATCAAGGGTTTTCATTACGTTCTCCTTTATTTTCTTTTACTGCTGGAAGCAAGCGCCTTGTCCGTTTCGATCATGGTGTTCACCGCTCATATTAGATGTTTACTTAACGATACATTCAGGTGAAAATTTCACAAAAACAGAGTTTGTACCATCATCCATCATTCTTTTCAATTCCTTACCTAATGAATAATTAGAATTTGGTTCTGTTTGCAATACACAAACAATATTTCCACCCTCACCTTGAGTTAGACAGGTTAATTGTAAATATTCATTGTTATCATAAATAAAAGAAACGATGTAATCATAGAAATTACCTTCTAGGTTATCCTTATTTAATTCCTCCGTAAAAACTCTAACTACGGTTCCGGTCCAAATTTGAGTATCATCTTCAATTTCCAGAACAGATATCCAATCATTATTCATCATTCTATTACATCCCTACTTTGATCCTACTTTCACTTCACCATCATGAAATATTTCAATAACATAACCAGAAGATGGTGAAAAAATCCATGTATCAAAACTGACTGCAGTAACATCATCTATAGCTTCAAAAACTTTATCTAAAGTAGATTGAATAATTGGTAACGTCCCTTCATCCCAAATTACATAAACAACATCATTATACTCATCCATTTTTTGATTTAAAAAGGATTGTATCTCATCAAACGTATTCACTTCAGCATAAGAAGATAAATTCTTCCATTCAATTTGCCCCCAATCAGAAAATGGAAATGAACTTTCAAAATGGATTAATATTTTATCCCTACTATTATCATATAAAACGTGTACATTCTCACCAAGTGCCTCAATACATTCTTCAAATAAACTCATATAAAATCTCCTTATCTATTCAGATGTTTTAATAAAGATTTAAAAGTACCTTCGTTACCTTCAAATGGTATAGCGATTTTCTTTGCATTAGCTCCTTTACCATTACGAAAATCTTCAATATTTATATGTGGTCCCTTATTAGGATCATAATCTAATCTCCATCTTACTTTTCCGTCAACAGACTGCCTACCAACAACTTTACCATACCCAGCACTCGACTTAAGCGTACCTGTATATGGTTGTGCATTGGGTCGGGTTATTACAGGAAGAGATCCAATAACAGATGATAAAGTCGCAGGTATGGATCGTTTCTCCTTTATTTTCTTTTACTGCTGGAAGCAAGCGCCTTGTCCGTTTCGATCATGGTGTTCACCGCTTGTTCTGTTTGTACAAGTTGTTTCTGAAGAATGTCTATATAGGATGTACTTAATTCGTTCAGCTGCTGATTGATTTTTTCTAATGTGTCTGCCGTCAGGAGCTGATTTCTTCCTTTGATGGTTGTTGGAAGTGTTGCATTCATTTGAGCGCCTGATTGTTTTGCATGCTGTAATACTCGTTTGACCTGACTGGCATCTATTTTAATTTCTCTGCTCATGTGACTACCCTCTTTTTTCTTCCAGTTGTTTTTGCTTTTCTTTCTCTATTTTTCTTTCAACCGAATGAATTTCATGTTCTAATGAATGGATCTCTGATTTTAAGTCGCTGATTTTCTCATCAATTCGATTCAATAGATTGGTTAGCTGTACACTTTTTATCTCTTGACTGGCGGATGCCATCTCGTCTCGAATGTCATCAAACGTATCTGCGAGATGGCCAAACCATGTATGTGATGTCAGATCTGGATGAGTCATTTTCTTGTTAGCATCTGCCAGAGCAGACTTTGCTTCTTTGATTTCTTTTCGACACATGTTCAGTTCTATGATTTGTTCTTTTTTTATGGATATGTCTGCCTTTAACGAATACAAGGCTGTTGTATAACCGATGATAGCTCCAGACATCGTCAAACACCTCTATTCCTCAAATAGTCCTCCGTTATGTTACCATTTACTAGCACAAGAGGCATATGATTGAAAACGAATTCAATAAAAAATGAATCGTATGTATTGGGTTTTTATACCTAATTCACATAAAAAAGCTGAATCCTTCGATAGGATCCAGCTTTTGATGCTTATTTTAAAGTTTCAGTGACTGATGCTGAGTCATGATCGTTACATGCAGCGTCTTTCTTCTCAGGGATATAATGGAGTGAAAACCCGACAAGGCTAAAAAAGGCACTTAACACCAGTGTTGGGTTTTTAAATAGGTTCGTACTAGCAATGATCATATCTCCCTTTTGCAAGAGAATTCCTAGTATTTGACCGAATACCAACAACGTTCCTGACGTTAGGAATAGGACAAGCAGCACTTTAAATAAGAATTCCATCAATACTCTCATCTGTTTCTCCTTTCTATACGGGAAGTATCTCCATTCCAATGAGCCAGCCAATGCCAACGATCGGAAGCATATAATAGAGGATCAGTGGGATAAAGGTTTTTTCTGGTCTGGCCCCTGCTAGACCAGAAGCGATAAATATGGACCCTGATGCAGGCGGGGAAGCGCCTTCAGTTGATGAAAAAGCAAGAATGGCAACTACAGCCACAACTGGGTCCACTCCAACTGAGATTAAAGCTGAAAATGAGACAAGCCCAACCGCTGTTAATGTCGCTGTTGAAGATAGAGGGCCTGCCACCAGTGTGACAAGAACACCCACAATGAGCACCATGAGCCATTTCGGAATGGCAAGTACTGATGTGATTTGCGTCAAATCTTCTGCGAGTCCTAATTCAGCAAGCACTTGACTAGCAGCCACTGCAAACAGCATCAAGGCGCCAATCGTTGTGAATTTAGGAATGGCTGATTTGAAAAATTGAGACCAATCTAAAGCAGACGCCTTGCTTCTTCCAATTGTTAAACTAATCAGCATCATGAGAATCGGAATCCATGTAATTAAAGATATTTGATCCATTGCCTCTGGTCCGATGTTTGGGTTACTTTTTAAATAGTTTGCCAGAGGACCAATCGTGACAATGATAGGAATCAAGGCACCGAAAAAAATAAAGATCGACTTCCACCCTTGTTTCACAGCTTCCCAGAAAGGAAGAATATCATCTGGCGGCATGGCCTGAATTTTATTCTTTTTCACCAGAAGATACACCAAAATAAATCGGTATACGACTTGATACAGTCCTCCTATTAGAAGGGCAATATATAAATCTCCCTCAGATACAAGGGCGGCAACTGGTGCAAACCCAAGCATGATGAACATGGAAGAGTTCGGAGGCAGTGCCGCTCCAAGTCCGCCATTCCCTGCTAGAATCGTGGCCGTATGGGTCCGGCTCCACCCGGATTTAATCATCCAAGAGGCCGTGATAGAGCCAGTCGCAGCTGTGTTTGCAGAATTTGAACCTGAAAGAGCGCCTAAGACTGCTGAACCTAACGTACTCATATAAGCTGCTCCACCAGGAAGTTTCCCTACAACCGAATTTAGGATTCGTAAGAGTGCATGAATTAATTCCAACTTTTCGATTAAATAAGCCATGAATACAAATGCGACAGCTGCATAAAGCACCTCATATGTGGATGCAAATATTAAACCATCCCAGAAAAGTCTTAACGCATCCAATCCGCCAAATAATGTGGTCGCAATAAAGCCTAATAGCATGGCTTCTCCCATATTCCGCTTCACGACGACATTCCATATAATGATGACAGCTATGAACACAATCAACGCAATAAAACCCATATCGTTTCTTCGCCTCCCCTTCATTAAATAAAACGCTTACAAATTATTCCCCTTGCTGCATCACGTCAATGACTTCTTCCCAGCTAGCAGGTTTTACCCCGTCAAATCGTTCAGCAAAGTGAAAGTCTGCTAATTTCTCAAGCTTCTTTTGTGCTGCCCGAGACATACTGGCATCAATCTCTGCTTCATCTAGCATTTCAATAGTGCCAAGAAGCTCTACTGCCCGTCTTTTTGCATGCAATGCACTCCCTGTCACAAGACGATTCATGGTCTCTTCAAAACTTTTGCTATCGATTGTATCGCTTAGTGAAGAAATCACTTGATGTTCCACATTATATTTTTTAGAAATTTCCAAAAATTCAATCAATAGACCGACAATCCCCTTCATATAAATGCTTCTGATTAGCTTTAGTGCCGAAGCATCTCCTGGCTGGTCACTAATTTTTGTGATATTCATGCCATAAGCATTCATGACTTTCATGAATTGGTCAATTCCACTGCCGCTTGCCGTGATCGGAACCTTGTGTTTGTTGACTGGAAGAGACCCTAGCATGGCGGCATCTACAAATAGCGCTTCTTTCTTTTCAATTTCGTTTGCTACTTGTTTTTTGATGTCTGGTGTTGATGCCGATACATCTACATATAATTGATTCTTTTTCAAACTTCCCGATACAGATTGTGCCACTTCTAAGGTTTTATTCGCTGGTACAGCTGCAATCACAAGATCAGATTTCTCAATGAGTTCGCTAATACTGCTCGTTAATTGAACGCCTGTTTGCGATGCTTTTTCTTTCAACGAGCCAGCTAATTTCTCATTTTGTAATAGGACATCATACGCATAAAATTGATTTAATCCTTCTGTTTTCAATCCCGTTGACAGCTCATATGCCGCTTCACCATATCCGATAAAGCCTATTTTCATCACCGATTCCCCTATTCCTGAAATTTTTTCATTCTGCCTTCCAGCCATGCCGGTGCTAAGAAAATGATGTCTTGCTTTCCTTCGTCCACATACTGTTGAATCGTTTTTAGTCTCTGATGTTCATACGCTTGTTTCTCTTCCGCTAGTGTCAGCAGGTGTTCCGCCTTTTCCTTTGGAACGATGACGACTCCATCATCGTCAGCAATGACTAAATCACCTGGGGCTACTTTGACACCGCCGCACGAGATGGTTTGATTCAATTCCCCAGGACCATCTTTATAAGGTCCGTTTGGCATAAATCCCTTACTGTAGATTGGCAAAGCCAGCTCCTCTAAAGCGAGTTTGTCGCGAACAAGCCCGTCAATCACGATTCCTTCTATTCCTACAGCCTTTGCTGAATGTGCCATCAATTCCCCTAAATAGGCATGACCCTTATGGTCTTTCCCATCAACAATCAGTACATCTCCTTCTTTAGCAGAGTAGATCGCTTGATGAAGAAATAAATTATCCCCTGGCCGTAAGCTAACAGTAAAAGCTGTGCCGACTACATTCATGCCTTTCGCAACTGGTTTGATTTGATGATCCATCGCGCCAGTGCACCCCATTACGTCTGACAGCAAGGTCGAGTTAAGCTTTTTTGCCCTAGCGATAAGATCCTTCGACACGAAATGAACAGTACTCATTGTTTCCATCATCCCCTTTGAGTTATATTCATTACACTTATTTTTATTAAAGTAATATTTATTACTTTTGTGATATGATCATACCACCTCATTTCCAATTAGTAAAGCGCTTTCAAAAAATAAAAAATGAGTTCCACACGACTAATGTGTTGTGTGGTAACTCATTTTCGTTAACATATGATTGATTTGATCTAAACGTGGTTTTGTTCTTTCAGGATCATTCATCGCTAAGGCACTTAAAATGTAATCGACGATAAAGATAGCAGATACGACAGAGTTATGGGAGCCGACACTTGCTGAGGAACATGGTAATACATATTGTGCATATTTGGTTAATGGCGAGCTGTAACTGTCTGTGATTAAAAGCACTTCCACCCCATAAGACTTCGCTGCTTCCATCAAATCTTTCATACGCTTTGCATAGCGCGGATAGCTGACAGCTATAATGAAATCATCAGAATGAAAATGAACGAGATCATCCACCCAGTCGCTTTTGTCTGCATCAATGTATTGGCAATTCCCCAATAACCGATTGATTCCGAGTGACAGATACTCACCAACAGGTCTTCCACTTCGAACACTTGTACACAAAACGTGGCGTGCGCTGGCTATTTTCCCAACAATCTGCTGAAAGGTTTCTTCCGTGATATTGTCCAGTGCGTACTGGATATTTTGAAATTGCAGTTCTACATGGTCATGCAGGAGCTTATTCTTATTTGAATGCTTGAGATTCGCTTCAAGTCTCGTTTGAGGGTCGGCTTTATGCTTCATAGCTGATTGAAGCTCTTTTTGGAACTCAGAAAAACCGGAATACCCCACAGCAGCAGAGAATCGCATGATCGTTGCTGTACTCGTCCCGACTTTTGACGCCAATTTATCGACAGTTAAAAAAGCGACTTCCATTGGATTTTGTACGATATAATCTGCAATTCTCCTCTGCGCATCGGTTAAAAATGCGACCTTATGCTGAAGTTTATATATTAAATCCTCCATTATAGCACCTGCCTATCCTATCGGCTTTATCTACGATTCGTGTTTTCTTTTCACTCTTTATTGTACACATTTGGACAAAATAAAAAAACAGCCAGCACGAATCTATCGTACTGACTGCTCTAGTCGAGATGCTATTTTATAGTGCTTGAGCTGCTGTAATAAGCGCAAGATTGTAAACGTCTTCGGCATTACAGCCTCTTGAAAGATCGTTTACTGGCTGATTTAGACCTTGTAGGATTGGACCTACAGCTTCAAAGTTACCTAAGCGCTGGGCAATTTTGTAGCCAATGTTTCCAGCTTCAAGGCTAGGGAAAACAAATACGCTAGCATCGCCTTTGATGACGGAATCTGGTGCTTTTTTCGCTGCCACTGAAGGAACGAAAGCTGCATCGAATTGAAACTCTCCATCAAGAACAAGCTCAGGTGCTTTTTCTTTAGCAATGCGAACCGCTTCAGATACTTTGTCTGTTTCGTCTGATTTTGCTGAACCTTTTGTAGAGAAGCTAAGCATTGCTACACGTGGTTCGATGTCAAACATTTTTGCTGTGTTTGCACTTTCGATCGCAATTTCAGCAAGATCTTGGCTGTCTGGTGCAACGTTGATCGCACAATCAGCAAACACATATTGCTCTTCGCCGCGAGCCATAATGAAGACGCCAGAAGTTTTCTTTACGCCTTCTTTTGTTTTAATGATTTGAAGTGCTGGGCGCACTGTATCAGCAGTTGAGTGTGCTGCTCCGCTTACAAGGCCGTCTGCAAGACCTTTATACACAAGCATTGTACCAAAGTAGTTTTCATCCAGTAATGCTTTTCTCGCTTGCTCTTCTGTCGCTTTGCCTTTACGTCTTTCGACGAAAGCTTGTACAAGATCTTCAAAACCTTCATATGTATGAGGATCATACACGTCAACACCATCAAGTGTAAGACCTAATTCTTTTGCTTTTGCTTCTACTTCTTCTTTCTTACCTACAACAATTGGCTGCAATACTTTGCCATCTGCTAGTTTTTGAACGGCTGTTAGAATGCGTTCGTCCATTCCCTCAGGAAAAACGATCTTAACTCCTTTACCTGCAACCTTTTCCTGAACTGTTGAAAAAATATCTGCCACTTCAATACCCTCCTTGATTTTACAAAAAAAGCGTTCTCTTTTAAGCATACTCTTCTTCTACATAAATTCAAACTACCAACTTACATTATAGCGCTTACAATTTAAATTCTTATTTTTCAAACTAATTAAATCAATTTCTAGAAAAGCGTTTTCGTCGTTCAAGTTTTGATCACATCTTCATTTGGACAAACTATGTTATAGTTGGAACAGATGGAAAACTGTAAATAGGAGTGAAAGAAATGAGCGAACAACATACTACAAATGAAGCAGCTCAAACACTAGATGGCTGGTATGCACTGCATGATTTTAGAACGATCGACTGGACCGCTTGGAAGCTGCTGACAAGCGATGAGCGTCAAGCCATCATTCATGAGTTCACAGGTCTATTAGAAAAATGGAAAACAGCCGAGCACAATCAGGCTGGAAGCCAAACAATCTATAGTATTGTCGGCCAAAAAGCAGATATTATGCTCATGATTTTACGTCCGACCATGGAAGAACTGGGTGAAATTGAACTTGAATTTAACAAGACACGACTAGCAGAGTTTACGATTCCAGCTTATTCTTACGTGTCAGTTGTTGAACTCAGCAACTACTTGGCAGGAGGCGGAGATGGCGGAGACCCTTACGAGAACCCGCATGTACGTGCGCGCCTCTATCCAGAGCTTCCTTCTTCTCAATATGTCTGTTTCTATCCAATGGATAAAAGACGTTCTGGCAATGACAACTGGTACATGCTTTCAATGGATGAACGTAAATCCCTTATGAGAAGCCATGGTTTAATTGGCAGAAGCTATGCTGGGAAAGTAAAACAGATCATTACAGGTTCTGTTGGCTTTGATGATTATGAGTGGGGCGTCACTCTTTTCTCTGATGATGTGCTTCAATTTAAAAAATTGGTTTACGAAATGCGATTTGATGAAGTAAGTGCACGTTACGGCGAATTTGGTTCCTTCTTTGTTGGAAACCGATTAGCAAACGAGCAGCTAGCGTCTTATTTCCATGTATGATAAACTCTTAAGGCTTCGGATCTCTCCGAAGCCTTTTTATGTATTTGTTTAGAAAGGTGATCTCATCATGAAAAACTTCCCCATCGCTATTTTTGCGTTAACGCTCGGTGCGTTTTCGATTGGCATGACTGAATTTGTGATCATGGGACTTTTGCCAAATGTCGCAAATGATCTTCATGTATCTATTTCTGCTTCAGGTCAGCTGATTACCGGATATGCACTCGGTGTCGCAGTTGGCGGCCCTATTTTAACGTTATCAACTGGAAAAATGTCGAGAAAACGTCTCCTCATTCTATTAATGATTCTTTTCGTAGCAGGAAATGCTGTCGCAGCTGTATCGTCTTCTTATGGTCTCTTGATGGCTGCACGTATTTTAACGTCATTTGCCCATGGTACCTTCTTTGGTGTCGGCGCCATTATGGCTGCACGGCTTGTTCCTAAGGAGCGAAGCGCAAGTGCGATCAGCTTCATGTTTACAGGACTGACAGTAGCCAATGTACTGGGTGTGCCATTTGGCACCTTTATCGGAAATCAATTCGGCTGGCGCATGTCATTTCTCGTTATTGCTGTCATTGGTCTCATTTCCTTAATCGGTATTATCAGTTTAGTACCCAATCAATCGAAAGAAGAAGTATTAGATATTCGAAATGAAATATCGGTGTTGAAAAAGCCGCAGGTCCTCGTCTCCTTTGCGATGACGATATTCGGTTTTGCGGGTGTGTTTACCGCCTTTACGTATATCAGCCCGATCCTGCTGCAAGTGACTGGCTTTCAGGAAAACGGGGTCACCCTCATTCTTGTCCTCTTTGGGCTTGGGGTCACCATTGGGAATTTAGTCGGCGGAAAGCTTGCCGACTGGAAGCTGATGCCGAGTATTATCGTCACATTGATCTTGCTGATGGCTGTCCTGTTGTTATTCACATATACATCTGCTTTTAAAGTGCCTGCCGTGCTGACGATTTTTGTTTGGGGAATCATTTCATTTATTCTCGTTCCTACCTTGCAATACCGCACGATGAACATGGCACATGAAGCCCCGACACTCGCATCAACGCTCAGTCATTCTGCCTTTAATATTGGAAATGCCGGCGGTGCAGCGCTTGGCGGTCTTGCTATCGAAATCACACATTTACAGCTTGTCCCGCTCTTTGCGGCAGGTGTAACATTCATTGGATTGATCATTACGATCATGAGCTATCAGTCAGATAAACGAATCAAAAGGACCTGAGGGCAGGTCCTTTTTCTATTTCACCACGGTCATTTCTGGCTCTTCTATTTGTTTCACACGTTCCTGAATGGGATGAGAAAAAGAGTGCTCTGACAATACAATATGGGAGACCGTTTTTGTAAAACCAGAAACATCTTGAATAAACGCTTCAATTTCTTCAAGAGAAGAAACAGACAGCTTAATGAAAAAACAGGACTGTCCTGCCACTCGATAAGCAAAGAACGCACGTGGATGCTGGTTCATAAATGTCACAAAACGCTGATACTCCCCATTTAATACGGTGACTTCCAGTAAACAGTCTATCATCAGACCCAACTTTTTATAATTGACTTGAACAGAATACCCTTCGATAATCCCTGCATCCTCTAGTTTTCGCACTCTTTCTGCTACCGCAGGTGCTGATAAATTCACTCGTTTGGACAATTCCCTCATTGATAAGCGGGCATCTTCTCTCAATTCGTTTAAAATATGCACATCCACATCGGTGATTTTCATTCGTTACGCTCCTATCCCAAAATCGTTCCATTTGAAAAGTATTTTATGATGATACTTATGATACGAAATGTAAAATAAAACTAAATAATGGTAGAATTTATTTTAACGGAATTGAATGAAAAAGCAAGTATGGAGGGATCACTTGATGAAAGAATCTTTAGACAGCCAGGCTTCTAAAACATTTCCCATCACACTTGCCATTGCACTCACACTTGGCGTTTTTGCGGCGGGATCGGAGGAACTGGTGATTTCACCACTGCTGCCTGATTTATCAAACTCCTTTCAGCACTCTCTTGATGTTCTCGCTCTTTCCATCAGCATTTATGGGTTAGCTGTGCTGGTTGGAGCTCCGCTGCTCGTTCCTTTAGGGGACCGATATTCAAGAGAGCTGTGTTTGATAATTGGGCTGTCTTTCTTTTTGATTGGAACAGTGATGTGTGCTGCTGCTCCAAATTTGGCCGTGTTTTTTGCAGGCCGTGCTATTTCTGGGCTGGCAACTGGTGTATTTGTGCCAACAGCCTATGCTCTTGTGGGCGACCGGGTTCCATACGAATATCGCGGCAAAGTGATGGGACTCATTGTATCAAGCTGGTCTCTTTCTCTTGTCCTTGGTGTGCCCATTGGCGCCTTTATCGGCCAGAGTTTAAACTGGCGCTGGACGTTTTGGATTTTCGCTATGATGAGTCTCATTGTCCTGCTGCTCGTCATCCTTGAATCAAGAAAACAAGTCAGAGCAGCTGATCCGAAGGCACCTCAAGCTAGAGAGAAAACAGGCTCTTTATGGGGGGCTTTGAAAATTGATCGTGTGCCTGCCTATTTGACTGTGACGTTTTGCAATATGCTTGGATTTTACGGCATGTACTCGTTTTTAGGTGCTTATTTGCAAAGTCTGTTTGATGGCGGACAATCAACAGCTGGACTTCTTATTATGGCTTATGGCGTCGGCTTTTCTATGAGTATGTTTACTGGAAAATTAGCAGACTGGTTCGGTAAAACCCGTTCCCTTGTCTTCGTGCTGGGTGGAATTGCGCTTGTTCTAGCCTTGCTTCCTTATGCGCCATTCTCGTGGATGTTGCTGATTTTCGCCCTATTTATTTGGGGTGCTATGCAAAGCTTATCTGTCACGCTTCTAAGCACGGTTCTAAGCGACTGCTCTCAAACCCATCGCGGGAAAGTGATGGCTTTTTATAGCCTGGCCTCCAACTTTGCTGTTATGCTCGGTTCCGCACTGATGGGACCCGTTTATGTCCATTTCGGATATCATACGGTAGGTCTTGTCTGTGCATTGATCACACTTGTTGGTTTCATCATCAGCTTTGGCAGCTATAAACGAGAACGTGCCTTACAGAAAAAACAGCCAACTACTCTTGAAACGTAAGCACATTTCACTGCACATCTCGATATGTGCAGTTTTTTAGATCAATTTTTAATATCATCATATATTACATTTTTTATAAAATTTGTTGACAATTACCAATTTTAAATTTTATAATCTAGTAAAAATTTGAAAAAGATTGGATGGTAAACATGATCCTAAAGAATGATGATGTGTTTCATTTCAAAGAAGAGCCAAGCCCTTCACCTAAGATGTTTACAGTCAACACTCTAGGCCCTAAGGGGACAAGCAGTGAATACGCAGCAAAACATTTCATCTCTCAATCCACCACTACACTCGGTACTCATACGAAACTATCCCTTTATGACACATTCGAAACTTGCATTGAACATACTCTCTCTCAACCACTTCAATTTACTCTCGTCCCACACGCATATGAAGGCATCAAACACTTCTACATGAGACCAGATCTACAGCTTTTACAAATTTTCAGATGTGACACGCCCATGTATGGTTTGGCTGTCAGACCTGATTTCCCATTCAATGAACAAATGCTCCACCATTTAAAAATTGTCTCACATCCTGCACCTGTCAATTTAATTCAATATTTCATTCACCAAAATGCTGAATTTGAACTTGTTAATTCTACAAGTACTGCCGCGCAGAAAGTAAGGGACGGCGAATTTGATTTTGCTTTAACGAATGAGGTGGCAAGAGCCACATATGGTCTCATCTTCATTCGAACGTTTAAAAGTATACCCATGAGCTGGTCCATATTCGGAAAAGGAGAGATATAAGATGCAAACTGAACAAAAGACGCAAGAACGGTATTTTCCTCAAGCGAAAAAATTAGAATGGGATAATGGCGTTATCCAATATTCCACTGTAAGAGGCGGTACGGAAGTGTTAATTTCATACGTCCCTCCCCGCACGATTATTGAACCTCACGAACATCCCGAAGCACAAATCGGTATTGTGTTAAAGGGCGAGCTTCAAATGACTGTCGGCCAATCGACTCAACTGCTCACCCCATTAGAATCAGCCTATATCGCACCACCGTTTGTCCCTCACGGCGCTTCAAATCTGACAGATGAAGAAGTGATCGCCATTGATATTAAGAGATTAAAGGATGACGAAGAATATACAGCTCCCCCCACTTATTTCTTAGACATTTTCAAAACACGGGATTTACTCCCTGGCATGGAAGTGACTTTTTTTGTGGAGGATTGGATGGAGCTGATGATTGCCAATATCCCTGGAAACGGTGGAGAAATGCCTTTTCATAAACATAGAAATGAACAAATCGGCATTTGCATCAGTGGAGGGTATGATATGACAATCGAAGGCTTTACAGAAAAGATGGAATTTGGCACCACCTATTTCTGTGATCCACGGGAAGATCATGGGGCCATCAACCCAAAGCCAGAAGCATCAAAGTCTATTAATCTCTTCTTCCCTCCTCGCTATAATCGCTTAAAACCAAAGGCATCTAAGGTGAAGAAATGAAGCTGGATGGAAAAGTTGTCCTCATTACAGGGGGTGCGTCGGGGATTGGGCTTGCTGCTGTCAAGCTCTTCCTCGAGCATGGAGCAAAAGTAGCTGTCGCTGACATCAATGAAAGCAGCGGCAACCAACTAATTGAATCATTGCCGCATGAGCACCTTGCATTTTTTAAAACAGATATTACGAAAGAGTCTGACTGTCACCAAACCGTTCAGAGCGTGCTGAGCCGATTCGGTGCCATTGATGTCCTCATTAACAATGCAGGCATCGAAATTGTCTCACCTATTCATGAGATGGCACTGGAGGATTGGCATCGTATTCTTCAGGTCAACCTGACCGGCGTCTTTCTCATGAGTAAGCATACATTGCCGCATATGCTTGAAAAGAAGAGTGGAAGTATTATCAATACCGGATCTGTCGGAGGTCTTGTGGGCTGGCCTGACATTCCGGCATACAATGCAACAAAAGGCGGTGTCATTCAGCTCACCAAATCAATGGCCATTGACTATGCCGCTCATCAAATCAGGGTGAATTGTATTGCCCCTGGCATCATTGATACACCATTAAACGAGAAGTCCTTTTTAGACAACCACACAGAAAGTCTCGAGATCGTCAAAAAGGAAAAGGCAAAGGTGAACCCTATGCTGCGGCTTGGAAAACCTGAAGAAATTGCTGGCGTGATGCTCTTTCTCGCCTCTGATCTATCCAGCTATATGACTGGAAGTGTCGTCACAGCAGACGGAGGTTACACCGCTAGATAAAAAGGAGTGCTTTCATTGAGTAAAAAAACTGTACTTGTCATTGCTGATCTAGGTGGGTGCCCGCCCCATATGTTTTATGAAAGCGTGGCGGCATCGTATCATATCGTTTCTTATATCCCGAGACCCTTTGCGATTACAAAGGGACATGCCGAGCTAATCGAAAAATACTCCATTGCCGTCATCAAAGACCGTGATTATTTTGATACACACCCTTCTTTTGAACACCCTGATTCTATTTACTGGGCACATGATGATTATCCAAAATCAGAAGAAGAAGTTGTGGAAGACTTCATTCGAGTGGCTTCCTTTTTCAAAGCAGATGCAATCACCACCAATAATGAATTATTCATTGCACCGATGGCAAAGGCCGCTGAACGTCTTGGTCTGCGAGGTGCCGGTGTCAAGGCAGCCGAAATGGCGCGTGATAAAAGCCAAATGAGGGCTGCATTCAACGCCTCTGGCGTCAAAGCGGTGAAAACTCAGCCTGTCACGACTTTATCTGATTTCCAAAAAGCCATTGAGTCTATCGGAACACCGCTCATTTTAAAGCCTACATATTTAGCCAGTTCTATTGGCGTCACCTTGTTTCATGAAAAGGCTGGAAGTGATGATCTGTTTTTACAAGTACAATCGTATTTGGAAACCATACCAGTCCCAGACGCTGTCACGTATGAAGCACCGTTTGTCGCTGAAACGTATTTAGAGGGTGCTTACGAAGATTGGTATGAAGATGAAGGATATGCTGATTATGTCAGTGTAGAAGGGCTGGTCGTAGAGGGCGAATATCTCCCTTTTGTCATACATGATAAAACCCCTCAAATCGGTTTTACAGAAACGGCTCATATCACTCCGACGATCTTAGACAATGAAGCAAAGCAAATCATCATTGAAGCAGCAAGAAAGGCAAATGAAGGACTAGGTCTTGAACATTGTGCAACCCATACAGAAATCAAACTCATGAAAAATCGAGAAACTGGACTGATCGAATCAGCGGCTCGATTCGCTGGCTGGAATATGATCCCGAATATTAAAAAGGTCTTTGGCGTCGATATGGCCAAGCTATTGATTGATGTATTAGTTGATGGTAAAAAGGCTGTACTGCCAAAACAGCTGCTTTCTGGACATACATTTTATGTAGCGGACTGCCACCTGTACCCTCAGCATTTTAAAGAGAGTGGGCTTATCCCACCTGAAGCCACACATATCACCATTGATCATGTGTCTATTCCAGAGGAGGCATTCGTTGGAGATACTGCGATTGTCAGTCAATCATTCCCTGCCAAAGGGACTATGGTGGATCTTGCTTTATTTGAAGCTTTTAATGGAATCGTATCTCTTGAATTAAAAGGATCATCCTCACAAGACGTTGCCGCGTCCATCCGCAACATTCAGACACAGGCAACGATTCAGTTAATGGATGAATTAGTGAAGGGATAGAAAGAGAGGCTGCTGTGGTGAAAATGTTAGCATCTAAAATGATTGAACGGCTGCCTGAACAGAAATTCGGCACCGTCTTTGAAAAAATTGCTCAAAAGACAAAAAACGGAGCAAACATCATGAATCTAGGTCAGGGAAACCCTGATCTACCAACTCCTGCCCATATCGTGAGTGCCCTACAGGAGTCAGCGGGTGTTTTGCCATTTCAACAATATGCCCCTTTTAGAGGCTTTGACTTTTTCAAACAAGCCATTGCAGATTTTTATAGATCGGAATTCGGTGCTGAGATTGATCCGCAGAAGGAAATTGCTCTTTTCACTGGCGGAAAAACGGGACTGTATGTCATGAGTCAGTGTCTTCTTGATCCAGGAGATATCGCACTCGTTCCCGATCCAGGATACCCTGAATATCATTCAGGCATTTTGATGGCGGACGCCAAGCCATACAGTATCAAACTTGAAGAGAAAAATGGTTATTTACCAGAGCTCTCCTCAATTGATCGTGACGTAGTCAAAAAAGCAAAAGTACTGTTCTTGAATTATCCGAATAACCCCACGGGTGCTGTCGCAAATGAGGCATTCTTTGAAGAGGCTGCTACCTTTGCGGCCGCTCACGAACTGTATGTTATTCATGATTTCGCCTATGGTTCATTACATTATGAACAAACACCCGTGAGCTTCATGAATACTCCTCTCGGGAAAAGTGTAGGAGTCGAATTATATTCTCTATCAAAGACTTTTAATATGGCAGGATGGAGAGTCGCCTTTGCTGTTGGAAATGAGGAGATCATCCAAGCCATCAACACCTTCCAAGACCACGTGTTTGTCAGTATGTATGGCGGATTTCAACATGCAGCGACTGCTGCCTTGCAAAGTGATGACCGTCATATTCAATCATTAAGGGCGGTATACCTTGAACGAATCAATTTCTTCATCCGGCAAGCGGCGAGAAAGCTTGGCTGGACAATCAAACGTCCACCCGGCGCCTTTTATTTATGGGCTCCGATTCCTAATGACTTTGAACATTCTCATGCCTTTGCTGACTATTTACTCGAACATGCCGATGTTGTCGTCACGCCTGGAGGAGTATTTGGAGCCAATGGGAGCCGTCATGTACGCATTTCAATGGTTGCCCCGATTGAAGAGCTTGCTCTCTTTATCGACCGTCTGTCCATCCTCCCCATTCAATTTCATCAAAAAACCCGCCTATAGCGGGTTTTTTTCAGTTTATATACTTTTCATCGTTCCACCGTCTACGGAGATTTGTTGCCCTGTGATATAAGAAGCTTCCTCTGATGCCATAAAAGCTGCCAATGACGCCATCTCACTCGCTGAGCCTACTCTTTGCATTGGGATGCCTGATGCGACAGCTTGTACAGCCTGCTCTCGTGACACTCCCTGCTTCGTCATCATATTGCCGATAAATTGTTCATACCGATCGGTTGCAATAAAACCAGGATTTAAACAATTCACCGTAATACTAGACGACGCAAGCTGTGTGGCTGCATTTTTACTGGCATTAATAATCGCTGCATTCATCATACTATTCGTAAACATTTGTTCACCAGGTTCCTTCCACAGGTTCCCGACAATTTGAATGATCCGTCCATATTCATGTCTTTTCATCAATGCTACTGCACGCTTCATTGTATCTACGTAGGCGATGGCTTTTTGGGAGAAAGCAGCCAGCATCTGGTCAGTTTCACATGAATCAAATGTATCTGGTTTTCCTCCAGGAATGTTATTGATCAGCACATCGAGTCTGCCAAACTCCTTTTCTATTTCTTCAAAGGCTTCCGACCTCACCGCTTCAAGCGACATATCTCCACAGAATAGAGACAGCGGTTCCTTTGTTTCTATCATATCTTGAATGTGCTGTTTCGTCTGTTCAAGTGAGGCCATATTTCTAGAGTTGATGATCACCTTCATATCGCTCTGGGCGGCAAGTTTTATTGCGATTGCCTTTCCAATGCCTGTACTTGCCCCTGTTACAAATGCAATTCTTTTAGACAAACTCATCCACATCCCTTTTCATCAATATACATAAAATGACACATACAGAATGTATTTCAACAAAAAAAGACCTTTCTCCTGCGAAAGGCCTCTCTTCTCTATTTAAATGTCGTTTCCCAATTAAATCCGATTCCCTCATCATTCCACGCAATTCTCTTCTCATCTGGTTTTTTTGGGTCGTACGATTCTGTTGTAAAATACACAATCTGCAGCGGCGTCTCCCCTAATACGCGGTAGCCATGGGCAACTCCCTTTGGGATGAGGAGCAGCATCGGATTATCTTCTCCCATATAATACACATCGGTTTGACCCTTTGTCGGGGAATCTTCTCTCAAATCGTATAAAACGACCTGTGCATGACCTGCTGGGAAAAACCAAACATCGTCTTGTTTTTCATGATAATGAAAGGCTTTGATCACTCCTGGGAAACTTTTCGACCACGACGCCTGCCCAAATCGCTTCAGCATCGGTTCGTCATCTCGAATAAGCTCTGCGAAAAAGCCGCGATCATCACAATGTTTCATGAGTTTTTTCGTTTGTACACCATCAATCATGCTGCTCGAATCTCCCTTCTTTCTGCAAGTATTCGTGAAGTGCATCCTTCCAATGTCTTGGCTTCCAGCCTGTCGCTTCAATCGCTTGCAGGTCTAAAACAGAGTAGGCGGGCCGAGGTGTTTGGAAACCATACTCTTCAGTGGAAATGGGCTCAATTATCGTAGACAGACCACTTGCTGCCACAATTTCTGCCGCAAAGTCAAACCATGAACAGCTTGCTCGGTTACTGACATGATAAATACCTGCTTTCTGGTCAAATAAGTGAATCAAAGCTTCTGCGGTATCCTTTGTATAAGTAGGAGACCCTAACTGATCATTGACGATGCGCAAATGATCCTTCGTTTCAGCCAGCCGAAGAATGGTATTCACAAAGTTATGTCCCTCATGTCCATAAAGCCACGATGTCCGAATGATCTTCACTTCATCTGACACAAGATGAATCAATTCTTCTCCAAGTTTTTTACTCTTTCCATAAATGGTTTGCGGATCTGCTTGTGCATCAACTTGGTAAGGGGTATCCGCTTGCCCATCAAACACATAATCTGTGCTGACATGTAATACATCAGCCCCTACGTTTTTAGCTTCAAGCGCTGTATAGTAGGCGCCAATCCCATTCACAAGATAGGCTTTTTCCGTTTCTGTTTCGCATTGATCCACAGACGTATAAGCAGCCGCACTGACAACAATATCCGGACGGAAATGTCTCATTGCATGTCTGACTGCCTGTTGATCTGTGATATTCAGCATACTCCTTGTTAAAGCAATGACTGTGATGTCTTTTTCTTTCAGCTGTTTCGTCAATTCTTTCCCTAATTGGCCGCCTGCACCGGTGATTAAAACTTTCATCGGTCACCCTTCTTCACTTTGATCATATTTGGCACGATACCAATCGATCGTTTTTTCGATACCTTTTTCGAATGAAGTTGCCTGCACCCAGCCAAGCTCTTCTTTTAGCTTACTGGCATCAATGGCATACCGCCTGTCATGCCCTTTCCGGTCTTGAATAAACGCGATTTGGTCATGAGAGATGCCTAGATGTGTGAGAATGGTTTTGGTTAAATCAAGATTTGTTTTCTCGTTGCCGCCGCCAATATTGTACACCTGACCGGCTGTTCCGTTTTCTACTACTTGCTTTACGGCTCTCGCATGATCCTCTACATACAGCCAATCCCGGATTTGCTGGCCGTCTCCGTAAATCGGAATCTTTTCACCATTGACCGCTTTTCTAATAATGGTTGGGATTAATTTTTCTTCATGCTGATAAGGTCCGTAGTTGTTGCTGCATCTTGTGATCATGGCGGGTAGTTGGTGGGTGTGGATATAAGATTTCACAAGCAAGTCTGAACTTGCCTTGCTTGCTGAATAAGGATTATTCGGTGAGAGTGGTGTTTGTTCTGTGAAAGCAGGATCATCCGGCTCTAAATCTCCATATACTTCATCTGTGGAAATATGAATGAGTTTTTTCGCCTTTCCCTTTAAAACAGCTTCAAGCATACGATAGGTACCAAGGACATTTGTTTGGATAAAGGGTTCTGCTGACTCAATACTGCGATCGACATGTGATTCTGCTGCGAAATGAATGATGGCATCATAGGCTTCATCAAATACTTGATCCAGTTCGTCTTGCAGCGTGATATCTCCTTGGACAAAACGGAAATGAGGCAGCTTTGATAAATATTCCATTTCCTCTGGATGACTGGCATATGTTAATTTATCAAATACGGTAAGCCGGACATCGGACTCTTGAAGCAGCAGCTTCACAAAATTCAGTCCAATAAACCCTGCTCCACCTGTAATTAAATAAGACTTCGTCATTCGTATCCCTCTTTTTCCTTCATCGTTTCAAACATTTTTGTAGATGCTTCGTGGAGAGATTCATGTGTTCCTGCATCAATCCACCACCCTTTTAACATATCATAGGTCAGCTGGCTATTTGAGATGTAGAGATTATTCACATCAGTAATCTCTAGTTCACCTCGATCTGACGGCGAGATTTCCTCGATATATTGAAAGACGTCTTGATCATAAAAATAGATGCCCGTGACGCAGTAAGATGACCTCGGGTGCTCTGGCTTTTCTTCTATTGATAAAATTCGGTGATGAGCAGGATCAATTTCTGCAATGCCAAATCGTTTTGGATCTGCCACCTCTTTCAATAAAACCTTGGCTCCGCTTTCTTGTTGCCTAAAGGCGTCGACAAAAGGGCGTAATGAATCTTCAAATACATTATCACCAAGCATCAACACAAATTTTTCCCCTTGAGCAAAGGGCTCTGCATAGGATAAACCATCGGAAATACCAGACGCTTCTGGCTGTACTTGATACACAATATTCATCCCAAGTTCACGATCATCTTCCAGTAACTTTTGAAACAACGGAATTTGTTCTTCCTGTGAAATCAGCATCACATCTACAATTCCTGCTTCTTTCAGTTTGAATAATGACCAATAAATCATCGGGTATGGACCAACCGGCAGCAAGTGTTTGTTGAAAATCTTCGTTAATGGTGCCAGCCGTGATCCCTTTCCTCCTGCTAAAATAACTCCCTTCACATCTACACATCCTTATGTTCTTTTTGGTGTGAATTCATGAGGTGTATAAGAATGTTTTTCACTCGTTCGATTCCTTTTCCATCAATGAGTGAACGTCCATTAAGATGAATGCTTCTGCGGAGAAAATAGCTGTCAGACAGTTTTTGAACAGCTTGCAACAGGTCTTTTTCTTCCACAAGGTCACCTAATCCAAGGTGAAAACAAGCGCCCTTTTGCGCAAACATGCTCGCTGTCACTGCTTGGTGGTCTACTTGCGATAGGACAATGCTGGGCACCCCGATACAAATTACCTCATATAACGTCATACCGCCTGCTACGATAGCCACATCAGCTTCTGATAAAAGAACCGGTAGTTGATCTGTATGTTGAATGAATTGGATATGTTCCGCCTCTACTTGCTCTTTGATGTGAGAGGCTTTTCCTGCGACCGCTAAAATGTCTAGGTGATTTGTTTGAAGAAGCGCCGATACAGCCTTTGATAACAGGCCGCACGGATCACTGCCGCCAAGGCTGATGACCACCTTTTTACATTCTTTCCGAACCTCATATGTGTCTTTGAATCGATTAATCTCGTGATCTAACAATAAATAGGGCGTTCCATGATAATAAGCCGTGCCATTAACCTGCTCGTGCTTCCCGTCCAGACCGCCATAAATGCCGTTTATGACCGTGTCCGCAAGCTGACAGGCTTCCTCTCTTTTTTCCTCAAATAAGACCAATCTCGCACTGCCACAGGAGTCTTTGATCGTTTGAAGAAACTGAAGATCACAATCAAGAACATCTATGACTAAAAGGTCAGGCTTTAGCTTTTTGATGTCTTGTTGGACCTGGAGAAGCGCATTCGACTCATGCACCATCTGAACGTGCCACTCTGGGTGCGAAAGCATTTCTACACAAATCTGATCATTTGTATAGAAATATAAGTTGTTCCCTTCCTGAAGCAGTTCTTTTGCCAAACGTTTCATTCTGACGACATGACCCATTCCTCTTAAAAAACCCCCATAAACAACAATCATGATTTTTTTGTTCATTCAGCATCCTTCTGTCTCACAGATTGATTCAAACGAACAATGTCTGGATGTTGTTCACAGATGGAAATGAGCTCAGCTGTCGGCACAGCAATAGAACCACCAGCTTTCTCTAATAAACAGGTAGCAAACTCATAATCTTCTTCTGTATCAATCGTGAATCGATAAGCAGGATATGCAAGTTCTTTGGGCGGTGTGAATAATTGAAGGTGAAATTGCTCGGGATGCTTTCTGATATACAGCGTGACATGCTCACGTTCTGAATAAGTGAGGGGAAATTTGTCGATTTCACATAAAATAGATGCCTCAATCATTTCCCCGGAAATACCGAGTGGTGTTCCGTTCGTATATGTGTAATCAGCCTTTTCCTGTCTATGTTTTTCAAGCATTTTCGACAAAAGCGAAGGATCTATAAATGGATTGTCTCCCGTTAAACGCACAACCGTTTTAGGTTCAAATTGGCGGACAATCTGCGCAAACCGCTCAAGCACATCTGCCTCACTGCCTCGAAACACCTTATAACCCTTTGACATACAGTATTGAGCCAAATAGTCATCCTCTGGCTCGACCGTTGTGGCAATCATAAGATTTTGCATTTTGTGATGGTAATCATCTGATTGCTTCACTCGCTCCACAATCAAATCAATCAGCGCCATTCCGCCGATCGGTTTCATCACTTTTTTGGGCAGTCTTGTTGATCCCATCCTAGCCTGAATGACAAAAAGTACATCATGCATCATCTCGAGACTCCTGCATGAGTACGTCTTTCCACGAAACACCTGTATGGGCTGGGATGTCTCTCACAGCCTTTGTGCCAAGTAAAATCGGCATATATCGCGGATGCAACCCCTGATTTTTTTGTCCAGGGCGCAGCACAGCTACATTTTCTGACGTGAGGGTCTCTCCCTTTGCAATGCCTTTGGTCGTAAAAATTCCTCGATACGCAAATTCTCGAATCTGCCCTTCAATGGCTGTTGTCGTTTTATAAGAACTGCCAAGAAGCTCCTCTGGTAATGAATGAACGTCTATTTCCGCTTGATTCCGCTGCTTTTCTGCTGCTCGAATGTGCTGAACCATTTCCTTTAATTCTTCAGGACTAAGAGCAAATGAATGATCCGCTCCGGGTAATGTTTTATCTATTGTAAAATGTTTTTCAATCATTGCTGCCCCGAGCTTCACAGCGGCTACTGGCGCTTCCGTCGGGTGTTCACTATGATCTGAAAAGCCAATGACTGCTTCAGGGAAAGCGGACCTTAAGGTTTGAATTACCCGCAGGTTCGTATATGCTCTAGGAGCTGGATACTTTGCCACACAATGCATGATGGCGACTTGCTTATTTTGCTGGCTCGTAATCGTTTCGTATGCTTCATGAACATCAGCAATGGTGGCCCCAGCTGTTGAAAAAATGATCGGCTTGTGAAAAGAAGCCGTATGACGCAAAAGAGGCAAATGGTTGATTTCATAGGATGCCAGTTTAAAAGCAGGCGGATTCGTTTGATTCAATAAATCAGCCGATTCTTCATCACACACGGTGCTTAAAAACATCAGTCCTTTTTCCTTACAACGTCTCAATAAGACAGGTAGCCATTCTGGCGGCAGCTCCATTTGTTCCACTAAAGAAAAAATAGACACTTCTTCTCCTTTGGCCGTTTCGTATAACCCCGGTTCCTTTTGATACATCCGATCCGCTTGAAACATTTGAAACTTCACCGCATCAGCCCCTGCTTCTTTTGCCACATCAATTAAAGCAAGTGCCTGATCCAGCTTTCCATCATGGTTAATGCCTGCCTCTGCAATGATAAAGACAGGCGCATCATCTCCTACTTTGCGATCTCCGATATAGAAATGCGCCATCTTACCTCTCTCCTTTTTTCGGCCACACATGGTAATACAAAAAGGCATTTGTTGTCCTAAACCCCATCTTTTCGTACAGCTGAATGGCTGTCGTATTATGAAGCTGTGTCCCCGCAGAAATGAAGTGATGCCCTCTGTGATGAGACACTTTCATCATCTCAATAAACAGCTTTTTTCCGATCCCTTTTCCTTGAACATCCGGTCTAATCGCAAAAAGCTCAAGCCCCATCTCATGCCCCTTTGTCATACCTTGAATCAAGCCAACCACTTCATCATTTACCTTGGCAACGAGGTTGATATCTGCGCGTCCGAATAGGTTGTTTCTCATCCACTCCTGATAAAAATGCTGAACAACACGCTGGTCTAAATATGGATCAAGGGCATAACGGCTTTTCACAAAAGCCTGATTACCTAGTAAGACCGCCTCATCGTAATCCTTTTCATCTGGCACACCCATCACCACATCTTGATCTGATGATGGCATCTCCATGAGGGCAGGCGGTGCCTCAAGCCTAGTGAGACCACCGACATAATACACATGGGATAGTTTTTGAACAATGCGGTTTTTTTCAAGATCAGCCGCCTCAAGACGTAAAAAGAAAAAATCACATTTTTCTGTTCTCATCCAATTGATGAATCTCTCCATCAATTCTTTAAAGAGCAGCGCTGATTCAGCTTTCACAAACTTCACATGAAAAATATGCTTGTCAAAAATGCCGCTCTCCCATTTGGACCATTCGTATAGCAGCACTGCTTTGAGCTTAGCACCGCTGACAAGAGCAAACTGCTTGAATCCTGCCATGCGTTCCGCTTCATGACCATATGTTTTGAGCCAAGCTGCCAGCACCTGATCGTCTATTGCATGAACGACTTTCATGAAGAGGCCTTCTTGTCTTTTAAAATTGACACGACTGCGGTGATGACATCCTGCACATCTTCATCTGTCATACTTGGATAGAGCGGGAGCGAAAGCGTTCGTTTGTAATAAGTGAGTGCCTCAGGGAAATCCTCTGGTGAATGGTTATAGGTCTCTTGATAATATGGATGCAAGTGAACGGGAATAAAATGAACACTCGTGCCGATTTTATATTCCTTTTGCAGCTGATCAATCATGTCATCGCGTGTGATCAGTGCTTCTTTTGGATCAACTTGCAGCACATATAAATGCCACGCATGTCTTCCCTCATCATGTACAGGCGGCAAGATGAGACCAGCTTCATGTTGAAATGCCTGATTGTATGTCTTCGCAATCTGTTCTCTACGTGTCTGCATCTCCTTCAACCGGCTTAGCTGAACGAGCCCTAACGATGCTTGCACGTCAAACATGTTCATTTTATAGCCCGGTTCCTCGACCTCGTAATACCATGTTCCCTTTTCTCCATAACGATTCCACGCTCCCTTACTCATCCCGTGAAGCGCCAGCCTTCTGATTCTAGCCGCAAGTGCATCATCATTTGTCGTCAGCATGCCACCTTCACCAGTCGCTATGTTTTTCGTTGCATAGAAGCTAAAAGCGGTCGCATCACCAATTGATCCAATCGGTTGATCATGATAGGTCGTATAGAGGGCATGAGCGGCATCCTCCAACACGAACAAATCATATTTTTTGGCAATCGTTAAAATTTGGTCCATATCACACGATTGACCAGCAAAATGTACAGGGACAACCGCTTTCGTATGTGGTGTAATGGCCGCTTCTAATTTTTTCGCATCTAGATTGAGTGTCGCCGGATCAATATCCACGAAAATAGGGGCTGCCCCCGTATGGATGATCGTATTGGCTGTTGCGCAGAACGTCAGAGGCGTTGTGATGACCTCATCACCAGCTCCAATGCCTCTCGCCTTTAACGCTAAAAATAGAGCAGCTGTGCATGAATTGACTGCTATTGCGTGCTTCGCTCCAGTCAGCTGCCTAAACTCTTCTTCAAACTGTCTAACTTTTGGTCCGGTGGACAACCAGCCGGACTTTAATGTTCCAATGACTTCATCAATTTCTTCCTGTTCAATAAAAGGCAGTGCATAAGGAAGAAATTGTGCTCTCTTTTGTCCCATATCGCTTGCACACCCCTATCTTCATCTCTGAAAATCCACGCCTGTTTTTGTTTTGAGCAGAGAAAGCAGAACATCGGTCGATTGTGCATGCGGATAATGCTCTTGAATGAAACGAGCACCTTGCTGTTTCGCCAGCTTCATTTCTTGTTCATCCGATAAAATACGGATCGCTTTCTCGGCCAACTCAATAGGGTTTTCCATGTGGCAGCTGCCAAGCGACTCGTAATAAGGGTATCTTCTGCCTTCTGTCATTTTTCCAATCAGTACACTCTTTTTAAAGAGCATTGCTTCCAGACCAACTGTTGATGTGAGCGTTATGACCATATCCATATACGGCAGGAGGTCATACAAGTCGATCTCTTTTTTAATTAATCTCACATGGTTCCCCGCACGTTCAATCGCTGTGTAGTCATTTAATCGATTTCGAGCGATTTCCCACGGATGCGGCTTCATAATCAGCTGAATATCTTTCCGTTTTGCAATCGTTTTAAGAACATCACCGTAAAAGGCTTCTGAAAACGGCTGTGTTGCCACGAGCACAGTCTTTTTGGCAGGATTGAAGTTCAATTTACGAAAGACCATTTCCTGTTGAAGCGGTGTTCGCTCCTGCACCAAATCAAATCTCGGGTGACCTGTGATCTCCACCTGCTCAGGCTGACAGCCTTTGTCTACATACCAGTCCTTTTCATATTTTCCAAACACTCCGTGGCAGGTGGTGAAAATCGGCAAAAAGGCTTCGTCTCCCATGAGCGCACCGTGCTGAAGACAAATACTTGTGAGATGGCGCTTCACGGTTTGCAAGGCGAGCACACGGCTATATGCATCCTCCGTCGTACCAACCACGACAGCTGTGATCGGCTGCATCTCAAATAGCGTTTCTATTTGGTCAATCACATCAATAAATTGCACAATGTCCTTCCGAAGCTTTTCTCTAAAAAAGACATTGCCAAAGACAGGATGGTGGGCGTAAGGTTTCAATAGAGCATTTGCTTTTTCAATATATTCAACATGGGCTTCTTTATTAACCTCTCCGGCTAATTCCGGCTTGCTGATCACCGGTAATCCGAAATAATCAGCCTTCTTCCAGCGTGCGAGCACCACTGTTTGGTTCGGATGGAACCGCATGTAATTTTGTTCAGTAAAACGCAGGTGTTCAAAGTGAAGCAGCACCTTTCCATGACTCGGACGATAAGGGATATGCTTGATCTGCTGTTTATGCTGATCAAAAAATGGCTGAATGTCTTGCGGCTTTGGACAAGTCGTTGTCAGCTCTTCACCAAACGCCTCATCTTCCATACGTTCCCTCACTTCAGGGCTGATATATTGATAAAAATTACTGATTAATCCAAGGGGGATGTGGCGATAGGTTAAGTCTTTCATCAGATTCACATACTCAAAGTACACCTGCCAATAATGATGAATATAATGCGACACTTAAGGTCACCTCCCATGTCTTTGTTTTAATATATGACGGAGCTCCCTGCAGGTAGACTGCGGAGGAAGTGCTTGAATAAAATCGCTTTTCTCATCTTCTGCCAACTGATAATGAATAGACTGTTCTGTGATGTAGTTTGTATCCAATACCTCATCAAAAGGGTAGAACGGATAAAAGTGATTTAATCTAAAAAAGAACCGCGCATCCCCTATTCGATAAAAATGCGGACTCTCGTCCCAGTAGGATCCAAACTCAGCTCGAATCTTTGTTAAAATGGATGCACGATGTACAACTGAACAGTGATCAATAGCACAAGGTGCATTCCACTGCACCGTTTGCGCAGGTCGAATCGTTTCCTTTACTGGCTCTTTTTCGCTATTTAAATAGATAACTTTTGAACTAGAATAGACAATATGTTCATTTGGACGAGCATCTAAATAATTCGTGAGCTTCTCTAAACGGTCTGGTGCATAGACATTGTCATCTGTGGCATAGGAAATATACTCGCCCTTTGCCTGTTCTAATGCTTGATTAATGAGGACGGCATAGCGTGTTTTCGCCGTTCTTTCCTCCAGCGTTTTCACCCCGCTTTGGATAAAATGGATGCGTGGATCTTTACGGAAAGGCTCAATAGCAGCAAGGGTTTGTTCGTTTGATCCATCATCCATGATAAAAAGTTCAAAGTCTGACAAGGTCTGCTGCAGCACCGCTTCAATTGATCTGCCAACGTAGGCCGCTTTGTTGTAGCTCGTCATAATGACCGTTACTTTCGTCAATGTTTTCACCTCGGTCTCTTTTAAACTATGGTTATCATATGTGTCTCCTCTTAAAGAGACTGTAGAGTGACCTATTTTTTATAAAATTGGATTTTTTTCATGATCTATCTTTGAAAAACGTAAAAATTTTGGTAATATAAGTAATCATTTATGTGTATTAAAGGAGTAAAGAACATTGGAGTATATGAAGAGTGATCTCTCCCAAGAAGAGGAAGCAAAAGGTTTTTTTCGATTCTTTAAAATTTTTGTCGCGACAAAAACGATTATTCGCTCATATGAACATACCTCTATTCCCATGTGGCTGATGATACTCCTTGCAAGTATCGCTGGTACTAGCTGGATGTACGAAGGGTATTTTAGTGAGTATATGGGCAATCATATTCCATATCCTTTTATTCTGTTACACGGAGCAGGTTTTGGTATTTTAGTAGGCAATTTCCTTCTATTTTTCGGTTCATTCATTTTACAGTGGTTAGGGCGACTGTTTTTTGGCAGTAAAGCGCCGTATCGAGATGTGCTCAAAGCTTGCACACTGACGGTCATTTTTCCTTCCACCTTATTTGCTCTTACTTGGATTTTTACTGTGGGGTTGCTTGGTCCGTATACATTTGTGAAAATCTCACCCTATTTAGACCAGCACTATGAATTATGGTATTATCTCAGTGTTTTACCACTGGTTGATGCGTATACCAAGACATGGATATTTGGGATGGCTGTTTTAGGCCTTGTCGCTGTGATGAAGCTGAGAATATGGCAGGCCTTTATCATTGCCATCACACCGATCGCCTTATTTTTTCTCATCATGACCCTTCTCTATGACGTCCAGCGGGCTATGAATTGGTTGATGTAAACAGGCATTCCTTAGATTGTTGGAAACCTTTGCAGTCTAGGCAGTACGAATATGGGGTTTGTCTTCTTTTCAGCGTGATAGAAAACCTTTGCAGTCTAGGAAGGACGAGCATCGGCGCGGAGCGAATTTGACATTCGTGAGCACCGAAGCGCAGGACTGACACCGAATGCGAGGGTTTGTCTACACGCTGAGGAACTGCACAAAGCAGTTCCTTTTTTTCGTTCAATGTACATATTCTCTCTTCCTGTCTCATAGTGTGAAAGAGAAAAAGAATGCTATGGAAACAACAGGCGCTTTTCTGCCTTCTGTTTAGAACACCATGAGGAAAGAGGAGGAACGTTATGAAATTGAAAAATCAATTTGGGCAAGGTTCGGGTTTCGAAGGTCAAGATTTTCGCCAGCAACAATATGGAGCAAATCCGTATCCTGCGCAGCAGATGGGTTATTCAGTCCCTCCCCAAACGCAGGGTCAAATGCAAGGTCAAATGCAGCAGGGGTATTCGCCAATGCCGTCTACTGGTACTTCACAAGGAGGCCAAGGTGGGCAAAGTGGCGGGCAGCCCTATCAAATTCCTTCGGGACCGATTTATCAGCAGAACGTCACCGGTCAGCTGCCGCTTGAGCAGTCCTATATTGAAAATATTTTACGATTAAACCGCGGCAAAGTAGCCACGATCTATATGACGTTTGAGGCAAGTAAAGAATGGAACTCTAAGATTTTTAGAGGGGTCATTGAGGCCGCAGGACGTGATCACATTATCATTAGTGATAACAAAACTGGGACACGATACTTATTGTTAACAATCTACCTTGATTACATTACGTTTGATGGGGAAATTCAATATGACTACCCATACTCGATGTCTACGTATTCTCCGAGATAACCTCAAGGTCCTATCAGCAGCAAGGTGCAGACGCCCTTGCTTTTTTCTTTTGTCTAGGTTTTTGACACACCTTCGGGGGAAGGCTCATAAGATGCCTAGTAGTTTTTATTAAACGCCTAGAGGTGACATCAATGACTGTTGAGCTGGATTATACATCGCCGAATGTCAAATATTCATTTGATCTGAACCAAAGCCCCCTTGTGAAATATGACCAACACAACCTGATTAATGTTTTAGGAAAAAAACAATTAAATTCGCTCGATCAAGTATCTCTGCTGGATATATATTTGAGTAAAAGCAAAGTAGTAGAGCCTCATTATCATCAAAATGCTGCCGAGCTTGTTTATTGTATCGCCGGCTCTGCTGCTGTATCCATGTTGAACCCTTTTACAAAAAAGCTGTCCACCTACACCATTACCCCTGGGCAGGTAGTCAATGTGCCACAAGGCTGGTGGCATTATGAAGTCGCCTTACAGGACAAAACCCATTTGTTAGCCATTTTTAACGCATCGACGCCAGAAGTCATCTTAGGTTCAGACCTTCTAACCCTCACGCCTTCACACATCATGGCACATACTTATTGCATGAACGAAACGCAGTGGAAGCAGGCGACGCAGCCTGTGAAACCTGGTGTGTTTATCGGACCTTTCTGCCACCGGGAGGAAGAGACACAAACGCACCCTGTCCCCCCTTCCCACTATGTACCTTATTATCAAGCACCTCCGAACTATTCTCCTTATTGGAGTTAAGAAAAAAACCGATGCCCTTATGAGAGCATCGGTTTTTTATCTTATAAATTTTTTGCTGCTGCAATCACTAGCATGATCCAAGAAGCGATAAATGCCACTCCGCCAATTGGTGTAATGGCACCTAGAATCTTCACCTGAGTCAAGGCAAGCACATAAAGGCTTCCTGAGAAGAAAAGAATGCCTGCCAGCATCACCCAGCCAGCGGTCGGCACTAGAGAAACACCTGACAGCTTATCTGCCAGAAAGGCGACAATAAATAGGCCAATTGCATGGAACATCTGATATTGAACCCCTTTATTCCATATCTCAATATACTTTTCAGGAATTTTCCCTTCCAATCCATGTGCACCGAAGGCTCCAAGACCAACCGCAAGCATGGCGTTAATGGCACCTAATATGAAAAATAGTTTCATTCGTCATTCTCCTTATCTCATCAATTATGTTTATCATAGCGCGGGTCTTATCCAACATTCAACTTTCCTATGATGCTGACACGAGATTGTCGGATTTCTTCTTCTTTCGCAGTAGCACTTGATCGACCACAATCGCAATCAGTGTGCCAAGCACAAGACCATTGCTCAATAAAGAAATCAGCACAGGATGCATGCCTTTCAATGCCCCCTGCGGCACAAACATTGCGCCCACACCCGCTAAAACAGCGATGCCAAGCACAAATCGAATGCGCGGGATGTCTTCTTTTTCATACTGATCGAATTCAGACATAGCAATCCCAATCATAGAAGAGAACACCACAAAGTTCACAGCCAGCCCCACAGGAGAAGGCAATGCAGAGAAAAAGCTCATCAATAATGGAAATAAACTAATGAGGACAATGAGCAGACTGCCAATAAAAAATGGCTTTCTCGATGGAATTTTGGTTGTTTGTATAAAACCCGCTGCCCCTGAAATAGGGACAGGCGCAATCGCACCAATCAGTCCGCTTAGCAAATGACCAAATGCGGCGACAAAACCAGCCGGTCTGGCTCGTTTCCGCTCACGCAGTTCACCAAATGCCTTCACGGAACTTTCCACAATTCGAATACTTGCCAGCATATTCACAATGAGTAAGATCGTAATAAAAAAGGACGTGACAAGCAGTCCACTGTCAAAGACCGGCATGCCAAACGGAAACAGTTTTGGAAACTCAATGATCTGCTCAGGAATGCGAACTGGCTTCGCTAGTCCGAGTAAAGCAAATAACAGCCAGCCGCCTGCAAGTGCGAATAACACAGAAAACTGTCTTAAATAATGCCATTTTGAGCGGCTGATCATGAAGGTGATGACAATAATCAAGATCGATAGACAAAAGACAAGCCCATCTACCTGATTTCCCCGATAGCCGATCCCCATTAGCCCTTTCATGATTGGCTGACTTAACTGCACAACAAGTAGCAGCAAATAAATACCTGTGACAACCGGCGTAAATAAAGACGCAAGCCAATTAATGATTTTAAAGAGACTAAAAATAAAAAAGAACGCAGCACTAAAAATTAAAGCCCCTTGTAATGCTTGCAAGGTTTCAGGATATGTGGCAAAAATCGTCCCTGTCATGCCTGCATAAAGGGTATATACCCCCCACCACAGCCCTGCTGGACTTTCATTGATCGGCAGCATATGACCACATAAACACTGCACCATCGCCACAAGTCCAAGTGAAAAGAATGTACTCTGAATCAGTTCCGCCGACTGCACTTGATTTAATTCAAATGCTTGTGCAATCGCAATCGGCACAGCAATAGAAGCTGCGATAAAAAATGCCATCCACTGAATGGCGCCCAAAAATAGTTTCAACCCGATCACCTTCCCTTTGTCGTGACAAGACCATTAAAAATCAAAAATAGAGTCACCGTTGCCATCTTTCTCTTGTTGACCCTCTTCTTTATGCTGAAATTTCTTTGCACCGCTAGTGCCCATCAATTTCTCTAGCATGGCTTGATCCGTAGACACAGCCGGTGCAGATGGTGTCTGTATAGATGGAGGTGGTGAAATGACCGAAGACTGCGGCATTTGCACCTGTGATGATGTGTCGAGAATGACATCACATAGTGAAGAGATGACCGCCGCTTGACGTTTCACCTCTTCATCATTTCCACTTTGTTTTGCTTTTTGAATGGCTTCCTCCATTTTTTGAAGCAGACTTGATATATGAATATTCAAGGGTAGACCCTCCAATCTAAAAAATTCGTTTTCCAACATTATTTTACCAAATGAACAAACCGAATGGGTTCATTTTTTCAAAGCTGTGTGCTTCTGATCCTCTTATTTGACCCTTACCCAAGATTCACACATAATAAAAAAGAAACAATATCGTCTTTGAAAGGACTGAAAGATGAGCAAACTCACTGAACTCATTCACAAACAAAAAAACGTGCAAACACCAGCTGTTCAAGATCGAATCCGTCTTCTTAACGATTTGAAAAAAGCCATTAAACATCATGAAAAGGACATATTACAAGCCTTAGCCCATGATTTACATAAATCCGAACAGGAAGCCTATACAACAGAAATTGGCATGGTATATGAAGAGATCAATCATACCGTCAAACATCTTCACAAATGGGCCAAACCATCTCGCGCGAAAACACCTCTGACCCATATCGGATCGAAAAGTATGATCATTAAAGAACCGTACGGAAGTGTTTTGATTATTGCCCCTTGGAACTATCCTTTCCAATTGGCCCTTTCGCCATTAGTTGGAGCCATTTCTGCCGGAAATGCCGTTACTTTAAAACCGTCAGAATTAACGCCGCACGTCTCAAACGTGATTGGCACGATTGTGGAAAGCGTGTTTCAAGAAGATCTTGCAGCGGTCGTTGAAGGCGGTGTGGATGTCAGCACAGAGCTTCTGAAACTGCCTTTTGATTATATTTTCTTTACTGGAAGTGTAGCCGTCGGCAAAGTTGTCATGGAAGCGGCCGCAAAACATCTCACACCTGTCACACTTGAGCTCGGCGGAAAAAGTCCATGCATTGTCATGCCTGATGCAGACATCAAACTCGCTGCGAAGCGAATCACCTTTGGTAAATTCACGAATGCTGGTCAAACATGCATTGCACCAGACTATTTACTTGTTCATGAATCGATCAAAGAGGACCTATTGCGTGAAATGACGACCTGTATCCGTGACTTTTACGGGGACCAGCCTGAAACAAATCCGCATTTCGGAAAAAATGTCAGCCAGCGTCATTTTGATCGGCTTTCACAATTTCTCTCAAATGGCACGATTGTGACAGGTGGACAGCGTAATGAACAAGAGCTCAAAATCGCACCGACCATTCTAGATCACATTACATGGGAAGATCCTGTGATGCAGGAGGAAATTTTCGGACCTATTTTGCCTGTCATCACATTTGACTCTCTTCAAGAGGCAGCTGACATGATTAAGGCAAGACCGAAGCCGCTCGCTCTTTACTTATTTACAACCAATAAAGAAACAGAAGCCTATATTCTAGACAACCTCTCATTTGGCGGGGGCTGCATCAATGATACACTGATGCATGTCGCCACTCCATATTTACCATTTGGAGGCGTTGGTGAAAGCGGTATCGGACGATATCATGGAAAAGAAAGCTTTTTCACCTTTACACATGAAAAAAGTGTCCTACGCCAGACCAATCGCTTTGATTTTTCTTTCCGATATCCAAATGCGAAAAACGGACTCGACATTGTCCGCAAATTTTTAAAATAAACAGGACGAAGGGATTTTCCCTCGTCCTATTTTGATTCGATGTCCTTGATACACCAGTTGATTTCATCGTTCCCCATTTGCTTTAAATAGGCGTTTACTTTTGAGAACGGACGGCTGCCAAAAAAGCCGTTTCTTGCAGAAAAAGGACTTGGATGAGGTGACTCAATGATGTAATGCTTGCTTTGATCAATTCGTTCTTTTTTATTTTGCGCATGTCTGCCCCAAAGCACAAAAACGACTGGCTGTTCTCGGTCATTCAGGACGTCGATGACGCGGTCTGTCACACGTTCCCAGCCTTTGCCTTTATGCGAGTTCGCTTCCCCTTTTCTTACAGTGAGCACGGTGTTTAACAGCAAGACACCCTGCTCTGCCCAACTGACAAGCGAGCCATGGTTAGGGACCGGACAACCGAGGTCATCCTTTAGCTCCTGAAAAATATTTCTCAAAGATGGCGGATGTTTGACACCAGGCTGAACAGAAAAGCTTAATCCGTGTGCCTGTCCTGGGCCATGATAAGGGTCTTGTCCCAAAATCACGACCTTCACATCTTCATACGACGTCAAATGGAGGGCACGATAAATGTCATCTGGCTTTGGAAACACGATCTGCGTACGATATTCTTCCTTTACCCACTCACGTAATTCCTGATAATATGGCTGTTCAAATTCACTTTTCATCACAGCCCACCAGCTATCATTTAAAAATGGCTTCATTGCGATTGTCCTCCTTCTGTCTGCTGTGCCAATCTTGAGATCATCGGTTTTCCATCCCATACAATCTCACTCTCTGATTCTCGTTTTTTCATCGCTGGTTCTTCTAATAGGACAGCAAAGTTTGCTGTCGGCAAATCACCCAGCCCATGCTTTTCACTCAGGTCATCTAAGTAGGTCTTCCTTGTTTCACCAAGATCACTCGACTGATTGCCCCCACCATCAAAGAACGCATAGATCACACTGGCAGCTGGCACTCGTTTGGCTCGTGCATGCTGCGTAACACGCAGGAAAAAGTCCCAGTCCCAGTAGTGATGCATCGCTGGATCAAAATAGCCAATCTCATCATGTATGCGGCGTTTGTACATACTACCAGAAGGAACATATGTAGAAAAAACACGCATGTCCTCAATGTCCGCTGCATAAGCAAACAAACGTCTTGATACTGGAAATCGAGTCGCACCTCGTTCTTCAAACGAAACAATTTCCGCATCCGAAAAGACAAAATCAGCGTCTTCCAGCGCCTTGCTCATACGTTCAATATGACAAGGCGTAAAATAATCATCGTCATCACTCAGCATAATGACGTCACCTGTCAGCTCCCGCACCCCAACATTTCTTGCGTTCACATGCTGGACATTCTCATCTAAATGAATCAAGCGGATTGGCAGCTCTGGATAGAGTTCCTGAATCACGTCCACTCGCTCTCCTGCATCATTTACGACCACAATTTCAAAAGGCTGTACGCTTTGTCTCGAGATGGATTCAAGCAGTTCACACAATGCGCTCAGCCGGTTATGTGTCACAATTAATAAAGAAATCTTCATATCGGCCTAACTCCTTTAATAGATTCGTCTTTTTCATTAAAACATAAATCGGCTTTCTTCTCATGATATAAAAGACGGTTTGATTGATCGAGAAAATGGGAATTTTTGATGAAAAGGAGTGATGATAATGGAATTTTTCACAGTTGAGAATAGTAAAGAAGCCAAACAGACGATCGAACAGATACAGTCAGCAAAGGACGATGTGTTTGTTTTTGCGTATGACCCCGAACGCTCTGATAACGTTACTGAGTATACGGAAGCAAAGAGCATGACAGCTGTCGATCAAGGGATTTTAGATCAGATCGCCAATGTCATTCGCACCAGGGATGATGAACTGATGGCCAAAATGATGTCGACCGGCGCCGATCAAGAATTAGCCTTAACGCTTTTAGAGGAGCTGAAAAAAGGGAAATTGGTGATTTGTAAAAGATAAAGAATGAGCGTTCCATGAAGAGTGGAACGCTTTTTTATGCCGTTTCATTGTGATAAATGGAAAAGCTGATTATAATAAGGGATAGAACAGTAACTGTTACACATCACATTGGAGGTTCAGCAACTATGTCTATGAATAAAGCACTCACCATCGCAGGTTCGGATTCAAGCGGCGGTGCAGGTATCCAAGCAGATTTAAAAACGTTTCAAGAAAAAAACGTCTACGGGATGACAGCTTTAACCGTTGTCGTTGCAATGGATCCTCATAACAACTGGGATCATCAAGTGTTTCCAATCGATACATCAACCATCCGCGCGCAGCTCTCGACGATCGTGGAAGGCATCGGTGTAGATGCGTTAAAAACAGGTATGCTGCCAACAGTTGACGTCATTGAACTCGCAGCTGAAACGATCAAAACATATGAGCTGAAAAATGTCGTCATTGATCCTGTTATGGTATGTAAAGGTGCGAACGAAGTCCTTTATCCAGAGCACGCTGAAGCATTGCGCGAAAAGCTCACACCACTGGCAACAGTTATCACACCTAACCTTTTCGAAGCAGGTCAATTAAGCGGCATTGGCGAGATCAAAACGATGGAACAAATGGAAGAAGCCGCAAAACGCATCCATGAACTTGGTGCAAAATATGTGGTCATCACTGGCGGCGGTAAGCTAAGCCCAGATAAAGCGATTGACTTGCTTTATGATGGACAAACCTTCGAACGCCTTGAAACAGATAAGATCGACACAGAATACACACACGGCGCAGGCTGCACATTCTCAGCCGCAGTCACAGCTGAACTAGCCAACGGCTCAGACGTGAAAGAAGCCATTTATGCAGCAAAAGAATTCATCACAGCTGCCATTAAAGGCTCGTTCCAACTAAACGAATACATCGGACCAACGAAACATTCCGCACATCGTTTGGACAAATAAGTGGAAAACTCAAAGGATACAGAAGCAGCGCAATAAACCATATGTATAAATAAATTTCAAAGTAATTTATAAAACTTACAGAGCGTATTGATGTGTAAACTAGTCATTCCTTTAATATTGCACAATTCATAAACAGTTGAACCCCCCTTTTTATATTTGTTGCATTCTATATGTAATAAGTAAATTTTGGGGGTTCAACTTATATCAGTATTACAAGCCTTCCACTCAGTCATTATAAGAGTTCTTCCACTTAGATATTTCCTGAATTCTCCTATTTTTATAAACTCCGAATGTTCCATTCATTTGATTTAATCAATCTTAATTCGTTTTGATACTATCTTTTCCAAAGATACCTTTCCACATCTTCCGTGGAACATAGAGTTCACATAAAGCGACAATTTTTGGTACTCTTTAAGTCGAACTTCTCCTGATTTCATCTCAAAAGAAATTTTTTATTTCGGTACAACAACATCGACGATTACTTCTCTATTACCTAAGTATTCTTTAAAGTTTATAGAAGCAGTTATTAATATTAGGCGAGAAATCATCATCACGACAAATATTCTTATTGCAACCTGCAAAATGAACACAATTTTAATACTCAAATAAATATTAAACCAAGGTCAAGGAAAATAAGAAAAATAGTCGCCATTATGAATACATATGATGTTTTTCTATCTTCATTCCAAAAATTAAAAATTAAAATAAAAGATACTATTGTAGTGATTAAAGCCCAAATTATCATTTAGTCAACTCTCCTCTATATTTGTAATGCTGTTTATAAATAGTTCTCTACGCTTTTTTCAATTTCCAGGATTTATTATATTATGGTGTGAACCATTCATAACATTTTAGTCAAATAAGACTGAAAGGGGACATTAAAATTGCTTAACAATATAGGACAGACTATGCGATCAATTAGAAAGAACAAAGGATATACTCAGCATTATGTTTCTAGTGGTTTACTATCACAAAGTGCTTATTCAAAGTTTGAACTACATCGAATCGACATACTTGCGTCATCTTTTATGGCTTTACTGGAAAAAGTAGACGTTTCTTTAGATGAGTTTCACTATATTATGAACGATTTTCAATATACTCGAAGACAAAAGTTTATTAACGATTTTTTTCGTACGACTTTCAATCATCCAAACAAATTAAGACAATTGATAACAGAATCTGAAAGGTTGCTATCAGATTCGGAGGACCAATTGGTCAGTGATATTCAATGTATTTGTACAGCTTTAATAGTGCTCCATGAAACGGGTAGTATTGAACAAGCACGCAATCACGTAGATAATGTTTGGGAACGTCTTTCTAAGCATGAAAATTGGTACCTGATTGATATTAGACTGATAAACTCTATACTTTTTATATTTCCTATAGAAACGGCTATACATATAGCAAAGAATGCATTGAAAAGACTTAATATATATAAGAATTTTCAAGATGCTTATAAAATTGAAATTAATATTCGAGTTAATTTTTCGCTTCTTTTAATAAAATACAATAAATTTAAGTCGGCATTAGTTGTATTAGAAGAAGCAATCCCTCTCTGTAAAAGACATGGTGCATACAGGGAGATGGCCATCTGCTATGGTCGTAAAGGGATATGTCTAAAAAACTTAAACATGGATTCACCTGAAGAGTATACTGAAAAAGCTGTAACAGTCCTTAGTATACTAGAAGAAAAAAAACTAGAAGAAATGTTAAATACGGAGATCAAAAGCTATTATTAAAGCCATAAAAATAAATTCTACAATTCAATAAGATACAAAATACTATAACTGATCTCACTTTAATGGATTGAAAGTGGGTTCAAGAAATACATAAAAGAATTTCAAAAAATAATCCTAAGACAGTCCTTAGGATTATTTTTACTATCTACTCATATATTAGATAAAATATGGATATCAGTTCTCTCTACATTCGTTTTGAAAAGAATGGTTATCCTTCCGCATTGTAATGTTTCTTGCACTTTTATAACTCATATACATTAAATAATCTATCTACAAATTTCTATTTATCTTCATACATTAAGATTTAGAATAAAACTGACATAGATAATCTTTAAATAAAAAAAGCATACCCGCACCCAGGTACACTCTTTCACCATACTTTTTTACCTACTTTTGCTGATCAGATTCTTTCGCCATTTTTCGAATAAAGGCTTCAATGGATTCAACAAATAAGGCATATTCTTTCATTTGTTTATACGTATCTGACAGCTTCTCTTTTAATTCTTCCTGCTCTAGAGAAGGTTCACCGAGAATAGATTGGACTTGAATCAGCAATTCTTTATATTCTTCACGTTTATCTTCAACATGATCTGCCATTGTCTCCAAGCGTTTTCTAGTCGTCGGCTGCTGTTTTGAATTCAAGTAAACAACCCCTTTTTGTCCTACCGCATTTGGATAAACGTCAGCCTCAGCTGTATATATTTTAAAATGATACCACAATTGAACCTGTTATCATATATGTAAAACGTCATCAAACCGCTTTAGGCCAACCTTGTATATACATGATATAGGCTTTAAGATACAGGCTGATCTCACTAGAAAAAGCAGATCAATGATCTGCTTCTTTTTGCAAATGCCACGTCTTCAATTTAAGCTTCGTTTCATTTCTACCACTGATGGAGATTGATTTATTTCCCGGGGAAGGAAAGTAACGTGCAGTAAATACTTCCCGGCCTCCGTTGACAAAAATCTCAATCGATGATGCATCAATAAAGATATGCAAATCCTGTAATTCATCAATTTCTACTTCACGAACTTCCTTTGTTCGATCTTCAAATCGATCTCGCTCTAACGTTAGTTTGCCTTCATCTTTATCATAAATGATACGAGCAGCAGCACGGATACAGCATTCAAATCCTTTTTGTGTTTCAATTTGATCAATGAATACCTCTGCGCTCGTCAAATCTTCAACAGGAATGGAGTGAACAGATCGTTTAACGTGAAAAACATGCTCCTGCTCATTTGTCCGCATAGATCGAAGTTCACTTACCGGCTGTTGAATAAGACGCCCTTCATCATCTAAACGAAGCTCTCTCGGAATCGTCAAACAATGGATCCATTGATAAGAGACAGTTGGGTGATGCTCTTCCCCTTGATCTGGTACACCCATCCATCCCATTAAAATGCGTCTGCCCGATTCATCTTGGAAAGTCTGCTGTGCATAAAAGTCAAAGCCACGATCCAGCTCCTCAAACGCTCCATGCGTATATTGGTAGGTACGATCATCCAATGTACCAACAAAATAACCAGATTGATGTGTATTGTTGTATTTGAATCCATCAGGCTTCAGCCCCTGTGGTGACACGATCAATACATCCTGACCGTCTAATTCAAATAGATCTGGACATTCCCACATGTATCCGAAATGGTCTAATCCATTCTTTCCACTGCCTGCAATAATGCCTTGAAACGTCCAATTGTCTAATGTATCAGATGTGAATAAGACAAGATGTCCTTTGAGATCTTCACTTTGTGCTCCAAGGACCATGTACCACTTTCCATTCCGCTTCCACACCTTCGGGTCACGAAAATGTGCAGTGAATCCCGCTGGCAAAGTCGCCACGACACCTTTTTTCTCAAAATGAACCCCATCCTCTGACACAGCTAAACATTGATATGTCTCACGATTTCCTTGCTCATCACGGACATTTCCGGTATACATCACGTACATACGACCATCGTCAATGACTGCACTGCCAGAATAACAGCCATTTTGATCAAACCAATCACTTGGCGTGAGGGCAGCCTCTTCATGCTGCCAATTCACTAGATCGGTTGATGTGTAGTGACCCCAAAATTTTGCCCCATGTCCTGTTTTAAATGGCTGCCATTGATAAAACACATGGTAGACTCCCTTCCACTGAATCAATCCATTCGGGTCATTTAAAAGACCGACTGGCGGCATTAAATGGAAGTTCTGACGGTACACATCTTTTTTCACCAAATGCTCATAGTTTCGAATACGATCTGTTACCTTTTGACGAAGTGCTGCGTCCGTTGTTGTCATCACTGTGACCACTCCTTGATTATTTTTCGACTTCTTTGACTTTAAAGATGATGGTAAGAATAAATGAAACAGCAACAGCTATTAACATACCAATAACATAATTTACCACATTTTGTAAACCAAATGGGGCTGCAATTGCAATCATCGGAATCCCTGTTAAACCATAAGCGTTGGCGGCTACCTTCGTGAAGACGACAAACGCCCCGCCTAATGCACCTCCGATCATTGCAGCAATAAATGGCTTACGATAACGAAGATTCACACCGAATATGACCGGCTCAGTAATACCTAAGAAAGCAGAAAATGCTGCTGGTAATGCAATTTCTTTCGTTTTTGCACGCTTTGCTAAGAAAAAGACCGCTAGCCCAGCTCCGCCTTGAGCGACGTTTGACATGGCCCAGATCGGCAGCAAATAATTCCGTCCAATATCATTTAGAAGTCCTGCCTCAATCGCATGGAAGCTGTGATGAACACCTGTCAGTACAATTAAAGAATAAGCGCCTCCAAAAATAAGTCCAGCTAAGAATCCTGCATGGTCATAAACATAAGTGAGTGCATTTGAGATTCCTGTACCAAGCATTCTCCCTAGAGGTCCTACAGCAATAAACGTCACAAATCCAGTCACAATCACCGTCACAAACGGCGTCACAAGTAAATCAATACTGTTCGGCACAACTTTTCTTAAATTCTTTTCAATCACGCACATGATATACACAGTTAATAACACGGGAATGACCGTTCCTTGGTAACCAAGAAGAGCAATATCAAAATTGAATAGATGCATATATTCTGGTTTTGCGTCTGTCAGTCCCCATGGATTCAGCAAGCTCGGGTGAATCATAATGCCCCCAATGACAGCTCCTAAATATGGATTTCCACCAAACTCTTTGGCTGCACTAACACCAATTAAAATCGGTAAAATGATAAAGGCAGCACTTGAGAACATATCTAGCATTTGGAAGATGGCAGAGCTTGGATCAGCCCATTTGAAGGCTTTCATCATACCTAATAGGCCCATTAATAAACCGCTTGCTACAATCGCTGGAATGATTGGTACAAAAATATTCGATAGCGTCTTGGCAAAACGTGCAAGTGGATTCATTTTTTGCTTCACGGCTTCATCATGGCTGGCTGGTTTCTGATTCTCGTCGTCTGCCTCAAGACCCGTCTCACGAGCAAAAGGCTCATATACTTTGTTGACAGAACCTGTTCCAAATATGATCTGGAATTGACCCGAGCTTGAGAAGGCACCCTTCACACCCTCAAGTTCTTCAATGGCATCTTTGTCAATCAACGCCTCATCTTTCATCACCAATCGGAGTCGTGTGGCACAATGTGTTGCGCTAATGACATTTTCTTTGCCGCCTAATAATGTTGTTAATTCTTTGGCTGTTTTTTGATAATCCATGTTGTCTCCCCCTTTTTTAAAACAAAAAAGACCTAAAATTCACTAACGATTAAAGGACATACACGTCCCCTCGTTACGCAAATTTTAGGTCTTGCCTGCCTGACAGTCACAATCCCACGATATTGGTTTTTGATTACGCTTTCATCATAGTATAAGAGCGCGACCTGCGTCAACCTATTTTTTCGAATCAAATGACCCATATACACTAATTAGAGTAGTGTGCATAAAAAAAAGCCTGCGGACAGGCACAACCTTTACACCAATTCGGCATCCTGCAGACGCTGGACATGCAGCGTGATGTAGCCGATCTCCGATTCAGGGAGATGAAGTCCATATTCTTTTTTCAGCAAATCAGCCAGTCCAAGTGCACACCGGTAAGCCGAATCATACTTTGTTTGGATAAAAGTCAGCATGTCATCGTCCATGATTTGAAATGCTTCATTCGATTCCAACCTGCCTAATGCATACCTCAAATGTGTCACAAGCCGCTGATATGAAATACTATCCTCATCAATCGAGCGCTCAAAAACGCTTTCGATATGCTCGATCATTTCTTTGATCATCGTTGTGTATTTGACCGTCTTCTTCATGGACTCCGTATTCATTTTGGCCGTATGAATATGAAGTGCCACATACCCTGCCTCATCGTCCGGCAGGTCAACCCCAAGCCGCTCCTTTACATAACGAATGGCATACTTTCCAATATCATATTCCTGCTTATATAAGACTTTGATCTCACCAAGCAATTTATTATATAGCACAATGCCTTTTTGAACGCGTTCAATGGCAAAGGATAAATGATCTGTCAGTGAAATGTGGATATGATCACTGAGCGGCATCATGAGTTCACCCTCTGCATAACTAATAATATGCTCTGCCACCTCAATATGCGTTTCTGGCAATGTCGCAAGAATTTGTTTAAACTTCTCATTTTCTTCACGCACAACAAAAATCTTCTCTATTTTTTGAACGGGAACGACGTCATTTTTCCCCTTCTGAAAAGCAATTCCGGGCCCCATCACAATTTTCTCCTGATCACCCTCCTTTACAACCACTGCATTGTTATTCAATATTTTATATATCTTCAAGGGGCATCCTCTCCCACAGATAACGTGTCTTATGTGGGATTTTACCCTGTTTCAACTTTTCTGTAAAGATAAGAACGGACCGGCACGCGCCTCTCTCGTTGTCTTTTCATAAAGCATCATCAGACTTTCTTGAAACGACTTTTCTGTCCTGCGCTTCTTCTTCTTTTCATCTGCCAGTTTCTCTAGCTTTCTCTCATTCACCGCAAGAAAGAATCCTCCATCCACTGCTGCCACTTTCACCCCTTGCTTCTTCAGCAGCTCACCAGGATTCACAAGCACATTCATCACAAAACCAAACCATACACTCAACCAGTTCTTCCATTTCTTCACTGAACATCCCTCCGCTTTCCTTAGAATCTAGCAGTTCTAGCAAATTAACTGTTCCTATCATATCCCGAGAAAAAAGAGAGGTTTGTCACAATCTGGGTGAAAAAACGAACTAGTTTTCAGAAGTTTTGTTGAAAAGTGCAGAAGATGATCATGTTCCACAATGTTTCTATGAAAATTTTATACACACACTATCCCAAAGATAAGCACATCTTATCAACAGGTTTTATCCACATATCAACACCCTCTTACTAGATTTTGTGTATGAGATTTTTTTATTTTCCATATATATATCTGAATAATTGAGTTATCAACAGATAATTGTGCATAAGTGTGACTTTATAAACAAAATAGTTCTTTATGACTATGTAAAATAAGACCATTTCAGTAAAGGAATTGGTTTCATCGTATGGAATACTTAATAACGGGCAGTGAATCTTTCCTATTTATCCACAAAAAGAAAGGCTATCTCCCTAAATACACAGCTAGAAAGGGGAAAATTAATTGAAAAAAGTAATCTCTCGTTCTTCTGTTCTATTGTTCTCCACTATTTTTACCTTATCCACATTCTTTTCAGGTCAGGCTGCTGCCGCTCCATCGAACAAACAGGTGGAACTGGAAAAAGCAGAAATCTTCGGCGAAATCAATGTTAAGTCTAGAAAACACACCACTGTCATTGTTGAATTAAAGGAAAAATCCTTAGTTGAAGCCAAGCAAGAAGGCGAAGCACAAACAAAAGCCTCCCTCAAAAAATCTCGAACTAAAGTAAAGAATGCAGCACTCAAAAAGTTAGATAAAGCGAGTGTTCGTCAAGAATATGAAAAAGTCTTCTCTGGTTTCTCTATGAAACTTCCTGCAAACGAAATCCCGAAACTGCTCGCAGTTGACGGAGTAAAAGCCGTTTATCCGGATGTTACATATCAAACAGATGAAGTGAAAAAGAAAAGCGTCCAGCTTCCTCATGAGGATGTCTCTCCACTCATGGATAAAAGTGCTCCATTTATCGGTGCCCCAAAAGCTTGGGATGCCGGCTACTCTGGAAAAGGAGTAAAAGTCGCTGTCATTGATACTGGCGTAGATTATACCCACCCTGATTTAAAAGGAAACTTCGGATTATACAAAGGCTATGACTTTGTTGATAATGACTATTCTCCACAAGAAACACCAAAAGGAGATCCTAGAGGCGAATCGACAGATCATGGTACACACGTCGCAGGAACAATTGCGGCAAATGGACAAATTAAAGGTGTCGCAAAAGATGCTACCCTTCTCGCCTATCGTGTCCTTGGACCAGGCGGATCAGGAACAACTGAAAATGTCCTTGCAGGCATCGACCGGGCTGTCACTGACGGAGCCGATGTCATGAACCTTTCTCTTGGAAACAGTGTGAATAACCCTGATTATGCAACAAGCATCGCACTGGATTGGGCCATGTCTGAAGGGGTTGTCGCTGTGACATCAAATGGAAACAGCGGGCCGAACAGCTGGACCGTTGGATCTCCTGGGACATCAAGAGATGCTATTTCTGTCGGAGCCACTCAGCTTCCGTACAGTCTATACAACGTGAAATTCCCGAACTATTCAACAGCAAAAGTGATGGGCTACTATCAAGAAAATGATTTAAAAGCACTTGACCAAAAACAAGTCACACTCGTCCAAGCAGGCATCGGTGACGAAAAAGCTTTTGAAAACATCGATGTCAAAGGAAAGGTGGCAGTGATTGAACGTGGAGCCATTGCCTTTGTTGATAAAGTGGACAATGCGAAGGCTGCTGGTGCGATCGGCGTTGTCATGTACAACAATACCGATGGAGAAATCCCTGTGGATGTACCAGGTCTAGCCCTTCCGACGATTAAGCTGTCAAAAGCGGAAGGAACAGCACTTGTTAAAGCCATTGAGGCTGGTAACAATACAACGACTTTCTCGATTCAATTTGTGAAAGAGTTAAGTGAACAAGTCGCTGACTTCTCATCTCGCGGACCTGTTGTCGATACGTGGATGATCAAACCAGATCTTTCAGCACCTGGCGTGAGTATTGTCAGCACCATTCCGACACACGATCCTTCTCAGCCATACGGCTATGGATCGAAGCAAGGAACAAGCATGGCATCTCCTCATGTAGCCGGAGTAGCAGCGATTATTAAACAAGCAAAACCATCCTATTCTACAGAGCAAATTAAAGCGTTAATGATGAATACAGCAGAAACATTGTATGACCCAAATGGTAACCCGTTCCCTCACAATACGCAGGGCACAGGCAGCGTTCGAATCATCGAATCACTTCAAGCGTCTTCTATTGTGTCTGATGCAAGCTATTCGTACGGCACTTTCTTAAAAGAAAAGGGCGTTCAAATCAAAACGAAGAAGTTCAAGGTAGAAAACCTGTCAAAAGCACCGAAAACCTATACCATTGATTACAAGTTCGATGGCAACGGCATTAGCACAAACGGCACGAAAAAAATCACAGTGAAAGGGAATTCCACAGGGTCCTTTACTTCCGCAGTACAAGTGAATTATGGAAAAACGAAAAAAGGAACGTACCAAGGCAGTATCACCATTCGCGAAAATGGCAGAAAGGTCACTGAAATCCCTACTTTATTGATTGTAAAAGAGCCTGATTACCCGCGCGTCACTTCGGTTTCTGTAGAGCCGGATAACCGTGCTGGAAGCTATGTTATTAGCAGCTATCTCCCAGGCGGTGCTGAAAATCTTGCATTCCTCGTCTACTCGACAGATGGAGAGTATTTAGGTGAAGCAGGAGTTTATCAACATGTTGATAAAGGAGAGCATCGTGTGAAATGGAATGGCACGATCAATAAAGGACAGAAGTTAGAAGCAGGTGAGTATACAATGCTTGCGTATGCGAGCCTGAAAGGTAAATCAGATACGGTTCAAACGAAAGAACCATTCGATATTTATCCTGAATAAACAAGAATCACATAAAAAGCCTTGTATGAGCCCATCAGCTCAACAAGGCTTTTCTATCATGTATGGAGGAAAGAGAAATTCATGTTGATATGGCTATGGATCGTTTCTTTTATGACGGCTTTTTTTCTCACGATCACCTTGGTTTATTTTTTTACCTTTTTACATGCAAAACAGCCTCGTCCTTTTCATCAAGCATGTGAACTGACTGTCTATACCACCTGCATTTATCCGCTTAGCTTGGCGGTGACAGCTGCCTTTATTCTCACCATGATGCTCCTCTATCCCTTTTATTGGCTGCGCAAATGGTAAAATGACATACGTTATGCATCAAAAGCTTCTTTTAATAAACGATACGATGTGAGACGGTCTTGTATGTGATGTGTGATGGTCACAGCGATCACTTCATCTGTACGATACGCCTTTGCGAGTGCTGTCAGCTGTTGCTTCACAGAGGACGGCGTGCCAACAACCATCCTCTGCCTATTGGCTGCTACTCGTTTTTGTTCATATGGACTGTAGGAATAGGCCTTTGCCTGTTCAAATGAAGGAAAGCCGCCAAGGTTCTGTCCTTGTTCGCTAGCTAATAATGATAAATCTAAGCTAACAGCCAATTTTTCTGCCTGTTCCTCTGTTTCTGCACATAAAACGAAGACCGCAAGACTGACACGCGGCTCATCACCAAATTCCGAAGGTTCAAATCGGCTGATATACTGCGACACAGAGTCTTCTCCGCCTTCTCCATTAATGAAAAGAGCAAACGTATAGCCTGCTCCAGCTTTTGCGGCAAGCCGTGCACTTCCTCCAGAAGAACCTAACATCCATACCTCTGGGGCAGTTTCTACCTTCGGAGAAGCAGTCAGGTGAGGCAGCGGATAAAATTCATCGGCTAAATCATGTAAATACACCCTTAATTCTTCTACCTGCTCAGGGTATTGATCACCAAGTCGCTTCCGTTCTCCATGATGAAGGGCAATGGAGGAGATCGGCATACCTCCAGGAGCACGTCCAATGCCAAGATCAATTCTGCCCGGAGCCAAGGCTTCGAGCACTCTGAAGTTCTCTGCTACTTTATAGGCACTGTAGTGGGGCAGCATGACGCCGCCTGAACCAATACGGATATGTGACGTCACAGCTGATAAATGACCGAGAAGCACCTCTGGACTCGATCCTGCGAGCCGGTTTGAAAAGTGATGCTCTGATACCCAAAAACGATGATAGCCCCATTTCTCTGCCTGCTTCGCCAGCTCGACTGTTTGCTTCAGTGCCTCAGCAGGCGTCGCATCTCCAATCAAAGGAGATTGATCCAGTATACTTAATTTCATGATGTCGCACCTCTTACACAAATCCCCCTCTCTCACTCGAAAGGGGGATTTCCTGATTTATTTTCGATTAAAGCCCTTCTCTTTCACAAAATCTCCGAGGAAAGCACGTTTTGGCTGGCTAAAGCCTCGAAGCATTTGCTCAGACCATGTATCTTTTCTCTCACCGTTTGTTCGTTCTTCATAATATGATGAAATACGATCATCGTATTCTTTTAAATAACGATCCACATGAGCTTCGTCTTGCTGATATGTGTTTTCATGGTAGATCAGCTCAACGGGCAGCCGTTCCTTTTGAGATGATGGATTGGCAGGATGTCCTATGGCCAGACCGAATAGCGGCAGCACATAGGAAGGCGTTTCAAGTAACTCGGATACTTCCTTCAGCTGATTACGCAGTCCGCCGATATAGCAGATGCCAAGTCCCATAGATTCTGCGGCGACACTGACATTTTGCGCAGCGAGCGCCGCATCAATCACACTGATAAGAAAGGCTTCAGTATTCTCAAGCGCTTCTTGATGGTTCTTTCCTGCTTTTTTTGCGATATAGTCGTGGCGTTTCAAGTCTGCACAGAAAACAAAAAAATGCCCATTCTTCTCAACGTATGGCTGATTTCCAGCCAGTTCAGCAAGCTTCGCCTTCTTCTCCTGATCTGTTACACCAATGATACTATACGCCTGTACATAGCTTGATGTCGAAGCAGCCTGTGCACTTTTGATAAGTGTCAGCACTTCTTCCTCTGTCAGACGCTCATCTGTAAACGAACGGATGGACCGATGATTTAAAATGGTTTCTATCGTTTTATTCAATTCGAAGACCTCCTTCACTCCTACTATCATAAGTCAAATGAATATTGCTTTTCAAAAGTTAGAACTCACGTCAAAAAGCAGCCTATGCTTAGACTGCCCTTTACCCGTTTTATTTAAATAAATAACTTTGATATTTCGTTAATTGAACACTTGCATTATAGGCGATACCAAATCCAATAAGAACAGATAAAACAGAACTTCCCCCGAAGCTGATGAATAAGAGCGGTATCCCCGTTACAGGCATGACGCCTATGTTCATACCAATGTTCTGGAATGTATGGATGACAATCAATGCTGTATATCCTACACAGAAAAATGACGCAAACCGGCTATAAGGATGGATACGGTCGATCAGTACAACAAGCCGATAAATCAGGAAGAAAAACATGATGACCACAAATGCGCAGCCGACAAAACCAAAAGCTTCCCCTATGATAGAGAAAATCATATCTGTCTGAGCTTCTGGAACATATACTTTTAAGTTCTTAACACCGTTCCCGAAAATTTGTCCTGCCCCAATTGCCATAATGGCTTGCTCGACTTGATATTTATCCGATCCAGATGCATCCTGTGTCTGGGCTTGGTTAGCTGTCGAAGAACTATCAGGCAGCCAAGCGGTAATCCGGTTGATCTGATACTGCTGAATCCCGATTTTTTGTGCGAAATCAGGGAATAGAATAATCACGGCTAACACAGCGGCAACTAAGAGCACAACCACTGAACCGATGAGAGAGATCAATTTCCAGTTGACCCCTGATAAAAAGACCATGACAACGACAATAAACATACATACCGCAGCCGTACCTGCATCTTGCAAAAAGATGAGTCCGACTGGTACAGCAGCCACGCCGGCAATTTTTAATAGTAGGAAAATATCATCTTCTAATGTTCGTTTTCCTCTTGGGGTTGCCTTCCCAATGACAGAGGCGAGCATCATAATCAAACCAATTTTCATGAACTCTGAAGGCTGAAATGTTCCAATTCCCGGTAACACAAACCAACTTTTCGCACCATTTTTAATTGGAGCAAAATCATGACCTGCAATTTGTGCAGGAGCAATTTTCAAAAGAATTAAGAGCATAATACCGCCTATAAAAATATATAAGCTTAACTTTTCTAATTGTTCCAGATCGAAGTAATTAATAGCCACAATACAGATGACCCCGACCATGTAGTAAATGATCTGTCTGGTCCATGCATTAGATCCATATTGCCCAAACTGTCCCGCAGCATAAATAGCGATGACACTGATGGCAAAGAAGGCTAAAAATATAAAAATCAAATCTCCTTGATAGTAAGGAGATGTATTCTGCTTGTTCATGAACTAACCACCCTTATTACAAAACATAAAAGCCCTTATTTATATTAGATTGAAATTTTCACAAAAGCAACTCACCTTAAATATGACGGAAGTGACACCTGAAAGGTTCCATTCTAATTTCAAAAAATGAAATACTTTTCATCCTAATAATAGGAAAAAATCCCTTTCTACTCTATCATGACAACCGATCATAAGTCCTTTAAAAAGATTATTTTACAGATTTTAAGGGGAAAATTCAATGACTTATGTGGCGATATGAAAGGTTAACATCTTGCCAGCATAAGCTTAACTGAGGTATAAGAAAAAAAAACAATTTCTGCGGAATAAGGCCCATTTTCCAATTATTGAGTTTACTTCAAAGTCAATTGTGGTATAATATTTGTAACAAAATGTTCACAATATCTCCTAAAAACAGACACAATTGCATCCTGACCTCTCATTTGAATTGAACATCAACTTACAAAGGAGTTGGATACGATGGATATGTTCTTTGCGTACCTATGTATTGCAACAGCTACACCCCTGTTTTTATGGTTGGAAAACAGAAAGATTGCATTAGCATCTATTCCACCCATCATGATTATGTGGATTTTCTTCGGTCTTTACATGACAAGCAGTTTATCTCCAGCAGGACATACCTTCATGATCGCATTCTTTGCCATTAACGTGATTCTGGCTCACATTGCAGCATTCCTCATCTATGGACTTCCATTCATTCGCAAAAGATTCAGCAGCAGATAGATATCGCATCATCAATTGGAAGCGTTATCACAATCAGCATAAAAACCACTCATCTATGAAAGATGAGTGGTTTTTTATTATTTCTCTGAATGCTCAGACTGCTTTGGCGCAGATGGTGAATAACCGTCTTTGCTGTTCTCTCCGTGGCTGTAGTGAGCCGCGAAGATCCAAACAGACCCGATGACGAAAATGATCGCACAGAACAGACCAAACAAAGTATTTCCGACTTGAACAGTCCCGTTCTCACTCTCTGTCATGTGCATAAACATGAACAGCTGCAAGAATGCTTGAATGAAGGCAAAACCAAAGATAATCCATAGTTTTGCGGAACTGCCAATTTCAGCTCCGATAGCAATCCAGAATGCTAAGATGGTTAGCACAATGGAGAGAATGAAGCCGACTACATGTTTCCAAGGGAAGTGTTCGTGCTCTGCTGAGGAATGTGTTTTTCCAGCCATATCACAAAAGCCCCCCTAATCCGATCAAGTACACAGCTGTGAAGATGAAAATCCATACAACATCAAGGAAATGCCAGTATAGACTTGAGATAAAGATCTTCGCTGCTGTTTGTGGTGTTAATCCACGTTTTTTAATTTGGAACAAGACACCTGTAATCCAGAAGATACCGATGGATACGTGTAATCCGTGAGTTCCTAAAAGAACAAAGAATGCAGACCAGTATGCACTTGTATGGATGCTCGCACCCTCATGTACATAATGGAAGAATTCGAAAATCTCAAAACCAACGAAACCTGCACCTAGAAGCAGTGTCAGAATCGTCCAAATGACAACCCCTTTTGTACTTCCACGGCGCATTTCATGAACGGCAATCCCACATGTAAATGAACTCACCAATAGCAGGAATGTCATGATCAATACAAGCTTCATATCAAATAGCTCAGCTGGCAAAACGCCGCCAGCTGTTCTGCCATGAAGAACAAAGTAGGTCGCAAAAAGTGTTGAGAATAACACGATTTCCGCGCCAAGGAATATCCAGAAACCAAGGATGTTTAAACGTCCTGTTTCAGACTGATATTCAAGCGGTGCATTTGCATAGCTGCTATCATTATGTCCCATTACTTCTGCGCCTCCTTATTCTTTTTCTCTGTTTCAATCACTTCTTCAACAGGAATATAGTAGCCATCGTCATATTCAAATGAACGTAAAATCATTGTTGCGAATACACCGATTAAGCCGATAACGCCAATCCAGTACCATTCAAATACAAGACCGAATGCACCAAGTCCGAAGAATGCAGACATGATCAGCGGTCTGCCTGAATTGTGCGGCATGTGAATTTTCTTGAATTCTTTTTCAGGATGAACGTCTACATTGTTTTGCTTCCAATGATGGAATGCATCTGGTGTCGTCACTTCTGGAAGTGCTGCAAAGTTATAATGCGGCGGAATTGCAGAAGATGTCGCCCAGTCAAGTGTACGTCCTTCTCCCCAGCTGTCTCCAGACACTTCACGTTTCGCGTGTCTCCAGCTGTAGTAAATGTTATAGCAAAGGATGATGAATCCGATACCCATCATGAATGCACCAATTGTTGAAATAAAGTTTAGTGCAGTCCAGCCATCTTCTGGTCCATACGTATAAATACGTCTTGGCATTCCTTGCAGTCCTAAGAAGTACTGCGGGAAGAAACAGATGTTAAATCCGATCATGAATACCCAGAAGAACCATTTGCCGATTCTTTCGTTTAACTTGTAACCAAACATTTTTGGATACCAGAAAACAAGACCAGCAAAACAAGCAAATACAGTACCTGCGATTAATACATAGTGGAAGTGGGATACAAGGAAGTACGTATTATGGTACTGGTAATCCGCAGCTGCCATCGCAAGCATAACCCCAGTCACACCACCGATTACGAAGTTCGGGATGAAACCAAGTGCCCAAAGCATTGGTGAAGTAAAACTGATACGGCCTCGATACATTGTAAAGAGCCAGTTAAAGATTTTCACACCTGTTGGTACAGAAATCGCCATTGTTGTAATCGAGAAGAATGAGTTAACCGCTGCACTGTTCCCCATTGTAAAGAAGTGGTGAACCCACACAAGGAAACTAAGAACAGAGATTGCCACAATCGATACAACCATCGCTTTGTAACCAAACAACTGTTTTCTTGAGAACGTCGCAAAGATTTCTGAGAAAATACCGAAAGCTGGCAGGATAACGATATATACCTCAGGATGTCCCCAAATCCAGAAAAGGTTCGCCCAAAGCATTGGCATACCGCCCGCTTCGAGTGTAAAGAATGCTGAACCGAATAAACGATCGAATGTCATAAGTGCTAAAGCAACTGTTAAAACAGGGAATGCGAAAACGATAATGACAGACGTGATCAATGTTGTCCATGTAAACATTGGCATACGCATAAGCGTCATACCTTTTGTACGCATTTTTAAAATGGTCACCATGAAGTTAATACCTGTCATTAGTGTACCAATACCTGCAATTTGGAGCCCGAGCAAGTAGTAGTTCTGTCCAGGTCCTGGTGAGAAATCATTTCCGGCGAGCGGCATGTAACTCGTCCAGCCTGCACTTGGTGATCCTCCAATAACGAAGGAAATGTTGAACAACATTGCTCCGACCATAAATGTCCAGAAGCTCAAGTTGTTCAAATACGGGAATGCAACGTCACGTGCACCAATTTGAAGAGGAACCACGACGTTGATTAAACCAATTAAGAATGGCATCGCCATGAATAAAATCATGATCGTACCATGCGTTGTGAAAATTTCATTATAGTGGTTTGAATCTAAAAACGTATTATTAGGAAGCGCCAGCTGCGCGCGCATCATCAGTCCGTCTACCCCACCGCGGAAGAACATAATCACAGCAGCAAGGATATACATGATTCCAAGCTTTTTATGATCAACTGATGTCAGCCATTCTTTCCAGAGCCATTTCCACTTTTTGAAGTAGGTTAAAACAAACACAATAGCAATGGAAGTAAGAGCGATAGAAATTTGCGCACCAAGAATTAATGGGTCTCCAGTTACAAAAAACTCATCCCATTTTAAATGCATAACGGCCTCCTCCTTTCCTTAGTCAGTTTATTCGTTTTCTAGTTTTCTTTTATAGTTCTTCACATTCTCGAAAGGATCTGTCTTGGAATGCGGAGAAACTGATTGGTAACCTAAACGTTTGCGTGCTTGGAGTGCATATTCAGAATCCTCTCCGTGCTTCGCAAAAGATAAATGTGTTGATGAGAATGTCTGCACATCTGCAGCATCAGGAAGCATCAAGTAGTCATACGTTTTCTTCGTTAACTTCGGTGCTTCTTTTTTCGTTTTATTTACCCATTTATCATAGTCAGACTGCGTCATCGCATTGACTTTGAATTTTTGCTGAGCAAAGCCTTCGCCTGTGAAGTTGGCGTTTCTTCCTTCATATGTGCCTACTTCATCAGCTTGAAGATATTGTTCCATTTCCATTCCAGCCATCGCATACTTCTCCCCGCCTAGCTGAGGAATCCATAGTGATGCCATTGTATCAGCGGAAGTGATTTTGAATAAAACCGGCTGATCTTTTGGAATGTTTAAGTAGTTCACTGTTTCAATATTTTCCTCTGGATAGCTGAAGATCCATTTCCAATCAACTGCTGTAGCATAAACGACAAGTGGATCTTTATGACTTGTTGCTTGAGGCGCCTCTTCCAAAGAGTAAATGGTTTTTACAGTTGGAACTGAAAGGGCAGCAACGATTAATATTGGGATCACTGTCCAGACAACTTCTAGAAGCGTATTCCCGTGTAGTTCTGGGTTATAAGAGGCGTTTCCAACGTCCTTACGCTCACGGTATTTAACCAAAATGATGGTAAACAGTACAAATACCGCACCAACGATAAAGAGCATGAATCCAATAGATAATAGGATTAAGTCTTTTTGTTGTGCTGCGACTGGTCCTTTAGGATCTAAAACAGCGATATTGCTGCAACCTCCTAATACAAAAACACTCACGAGCATCGCTAATAAAAGCATAGGTTTAATGGCTCTGAACAAGAAGATCACCATCCTTCCTTAAATAATGTATAAATTGCTGAATAATTGTGAAAAGCCATCTGCCTTCGAAAACTTTTCTTCCCTTTGTAATGCTATCAAAATCTGTTGGAGTTAGCTCCCCTTTTTTCAAAAGTTCATTTATTTTTCAACAGATTTCTATTGAAATGTCATAAATTCGCCATAAATTTATATTATTGCACACACAATAAATTTCTAGGAATTTGAAAAGTTGAGAGTTGAAGGCAAAGGACAAACAATCAAGAACTTTGTCAAATTTAGGTTTACCACAATAAAAAAGTTTGGTCAAATTTCAATTTAACTTAATGAAATTTTATCTAGGTAAACAATTCTGAAATAGGTATCCCCATATTTAACAAAAACCTTACTCATTTTAACGCAAGTCGACAAGAAAAGAAAGTATCGATCGCTCGCCTATGCGCTGTAATGATTGGTAATGGTGATAAATGAGTGGAAACTCACTAAAGACTTCCAGCAAAAAACCGGCTCATCGCCGGCTTCTCATTATTCGTCTCTCACCAAAATGTCTGGTCGTCTATAGATGCTTCCTTCATGTTCTATGTCTATATACGTCCACTTGCCTGTATAGGTTAAAAAGCGATTTCCTTCTTTCTCGACGACCATCGTATCTTCTGATTTCAATCCTGGTAAGGAAGGATTCCAAGTGAATACTTGATGAAGCTGGATCTCTTCCACCGATGTAGGAACTGCAATGATCTCTCTAGACACAAATCCAGTCTTGCCACCTTGGTGAAGCTTTTTCCAGCTATCAGGAAATCCTTCTTTTTCATATTGAGCAATGCCGGCCTTCAATACATCTCCAATGGTGTTCCCTGGACGAGTAGCCGCATTCATGACCGTGTCGATTCGCGCAAGCCTTTCCTTGTTTTCTTCAAGCTCCTTTGGTAGCTGTCCAAAGTAAACGGATCTTGTGACATTTGCCACGAGTCCATGCCGTTCAGCACAAAGGACAACCAGTGCATGCTTTTGAAGTGCTTTTTCTGTTGGGATCGGGTGGCGATATTGATGAATCCGGTCATCTGTCGCCACAAGCAGCACTTCTATCGTCATTCCCTGCCCGATCGCTCTTTGAGCAACAAGCGAAGCAATTTCATGCTCCGTCTGTCCTGGAACGATTTCTTGACAGACACTTTCTACAATAACAGCTGTGTCATGACAAAGGGTTTCATATTGGCTGAGCTGTGGCGCTGAAAGGATCGATCGAACACGAGACAAATCGGGTTCGATCCATTCCACTCCTTCCATTTGAATGTCCGCACCAATTCGTTTGTCTTTTATGAGTGTTTGAATGTAAGGAGTCTCATCCTCAAACCAATCCATTGTGACGACTTGAAAGGGATGGTCAAAATACGCCATTTCTTCTTCAATGATTCGTTTTTCTTCCATTTGATTCACAACTAGGACAATATCGTCTTTCAACACAAGTAGCTGACAAACGCCCTCTGGAGTATTTAACACAATGTGGTTTCTTCTTCCTCCTGTAAGCCAAGAAAAGTTATTCCGCTTTTGAATCAGAACACCGTCGAGTTGTTTTTCTTCCATTAAAGTTCTTACCTGTTCAATCATCAACTCATCACCTGCCTGTATGGAGTGTTTGAATGAAACGTTTAAATGCTGTTTTCCCTTGCTCTGTTCTTTTAAACACACCCGCCTGCGCGAGTATACGAGAAAAAATGAGGCCGATTTCTTTTTGTAAAATGGTTTCTACGTTGTCCTTCGTAAAGGTATTCTCTTCGATCAGACGCTCTGCCCATGACTCGTGCTTCATGATAGACGGGCAGGCTTTGATTTCTTCAAGAGGGTTTTTGGATAGCAGCGCCGCTTTTAGCTGGCTTAATTCCTCTGCTAATCTTCCAGGAAGGACGGCGAGACCCATGACCTCAATTAAACCGATATTCTCTTTTTTAATATGATGAACTTCTTTGTGCGGGTGGAAGATTCCGTCGGGGTGCTGCTTATCTGTACGGTTATTTCGTAGCACGAGATCTAATTCGTACTCATCCCCATGACGGCGTGCAATTGGTGTAATGGTATTGTGCGGGGTCTCTCCTGTATGAGAGAACAGCCCCGCTTCTGGATCTGAATACATTTTCCACTCATGTAATATAAAATCCGCTGCCTCCGCAAGTGTCTGCTGGTCGCTGCTTTGAAGCCTGATCACTGACATCGGCCATTTCACAATACCCGCCTTCACCCTCGGAAACTTTTCGAGAGAAAACACTTCTTCCATCTTTGCTTTCGCCATCGGAAATTCATGAGCACCACCTTGAAAGTGGTCATGACTTAATATACTGCCTCCAACAATGGGAAGATCAGCATTTGATCCTATGAAATAGTGCGGATATATAGATATGAAGGAAAGCAGACGCTCGAAGGTCTTTTTAGATATCTGCATTGGTTCATGCTCGCCCTTGAACACAATACAATGTTCGTTGTAATACACATACGGCGAGAATTGCATAAACCACGACTCATTTGTAAGTGTCACCGGAATAATCCGGTGATTCTGTCTTGCTGGGTGATTGATGCGTCCCCCAAACCCAACGTTTTCTTTACAAAGGAGACAAAGAGGATATTGCTTTTGACTAAGCTTTTTGGCTTCAGCGATCGCTTTTGGGTCCTTTTCCGGTTTCGATAGATTAATCGTGATCTCAAGCTCACCATCTTCTGTCGGTGTAAACCACTGCACATTTTTGGCGATTCTGCCTGTATGAATATAGTGGGCATGCTGCTGCATTTCATAAAACCAACTTGTCGCTGCCTTTGGTCCGCAATGCTTGCGTTTCTCTTCAAACCTTGCATAGATGACACTCGGAGGCGCCACCAAGCAGCCCATGATTTTGGCATCTAATAAATCACGATACGTATCTGTCCCGTCAGGAATAAGACCTGTTTCAACTGCCCAATCGAGCATTGGCATTAAGATGTCTTCAAGGTCGCTGTCTCCTGAGACTGTTCTTGGCTCAGCATCATCGAGACCAAGCACCTCTAGCAGCCGGTTCCTTGTATAATCCATATCCAGTGGTGAGATCAGCTCTTTATTAACCCCATATTGAATCAGCTGTTCTAGCTTTTCAAAAATATCAATCGCCATTCCCTTTGTCTCCTCCCCTGCCTGCTACACGTTATTCACTTTGATAGCCATCTGGATGTTTCTGAAACCAATCCCATGCACTTTGAATGATGGTGTGGAGATCTGCATATTGAGGCTTCCATCCTAGTTCTTTCAGCGCTTTTTCTGATGAAGCAATCAGCTTAGCTGGATCACCCGCACGTCTTTCTGCCACCTGTGCTGGAATGGTATGGCCCGTCACTTCTCTTGCGGCTTCTACGACCTGCTTCACAGAGAAGCCTGTGCCGTTCCCTAAGTTGTACGTCGCGCTTCCTTTTCCTTCACGCAGACGCTCAACCGCTAGAATGTGCGCCTCTACTAAATCCATGACATGAATGTAGTCTCTAATGCATGTGCCATCCTCTGTTTCATAATCATCACCGTAAATCATGATTTGATCACGTTTTCCTAATGCCACTTGCAGAATAATTGGGATTAAATGCGTTTCTGGCTGATGATCTTCACCGACAACCCCTTCTGTATGAGCACCGGCTACATTAAAATAGCGAAGCACAACGTATTCGATACCATATGCCTGCTCAGACCACTTCAGCATTTTTTCAATCGCGAGCTTTGTTTCCCCATAAGGATTTGTTGGGTTCGTCTCATCCGTTTCAACGATCGGTACACGCTTTGGTTCACCATATGTCGCAGCAGTTGAAGAGAATACAATGCGTTTCACATCAAATTCATTCATCACCTGAAGTAAAGCCGTTGCCCCTCCGACGTTGTTGTCATAGTACTTCAGCGGGTCTGTTACACTTTCTCCAACAAGTGAATCTGCCGCAAAGTGCATGACCGCTTCAATGTCATGAGTTTGAAAAACACGTCTTAAAAAAGCGTGATCCCTTAAATCTCCCTCTTCTAATACGGCACCCTTTACCACTGCCTCTTTATGACCTGTCTGTAAATTATCCACAATCACCACTTGTTCTCCTTTAGCCAAAAGAGCCGCTACCGCATGACTGCCAATAAAACCTGCTCCTCCACATACTAAAATTGCCATCAAATGTCCTCCTTCGTTAATTCTCTAGCGCCGCCTCCAATTCCAGCTGTGTAAAAAGAGGCTTGAATGCCTGTTTTTTCTTGATAAATCGCACCTGTTTCTTCTATAAATGAGTCCAGCAGCTCTTCTTTCACAATGCTGACGGTACAGCCCCCAAAGCCAGCACCTGTCATACGAGAACCAATCGCCCCTGGATGTTGCCATGCGGCTTCAGCCAGTGCATCTAGCTCAAGCCCAGTGACTTCATAATCATTCTTTAAAGAAAGGTGAGATGCCTTCATGAGTGCACCTAGTTCTTCCATTTTATCATCTTTCAGAAAATTTACTGCTTTCATGGTCCTCTCGTTTTCCGTGATGGCATGTCTTGCACGTCTTCTACACGTTTCATCTTGTATCAAATGTTCATGCTTAGCGAATTCATCGACCGTGAGCTCACATAAATGCGCAATATCTCGTTCTTTTCTAAGATCGTTTAAAGCAGATTGACATTCTGAACGGCGTTCATTGTATTTGGAATCTGCAAGTGTTCGTTTTTTATTTGTATTGGCAATGACAAGTGCCAGACCCTCTTGCCGAAATGGGCTATATTCAAAGGAAAGCGTGTCACAATTGAGCAAAATAGCGTGACCTTCTTTTCCAAGACTAATTGAAAATTGATCCATAATGCCGCAGTTCACGCCAATAAACTCATTTTCAGCACGCTGCGCAAGAAGGGCTAGGTCGATTTGCGTTACGCCGAATGACGACCATTCATTGATCAAGACAGCCGTGACGAGCTCAATAGAGGCAGAGGATGACAGGCCTGCGCCATTTGGGATATTGCCGGCATACACAATATCAAAGCCTTCTTTCACATCCATGCCTGCTTCGATAAACTGTTGGAATACTCCCTTCGGATAGTTCGCCCAGCCGTCCGATTCTGAGAAAGCGATTTCAAAAAGGTCGAACTCTTTCACACCTTCTTCTTCAAAATTCAAGGAATACATTCTGACGCGTCCATCTGATCGTCTTGCTCCCGCAGCATATGTACCAAGGGTAAGTGCACATGGAAAGACATGGCCCCCATTATAATCTGTGTGTTCACCAATCAGATTGACTCTGCCTGGGGCGAAAAAATAGCGGAGTTCTTCCTGATCTCCAAATTGCTGGTGAAATGCTGCTCGTAATGTGTCGATCATATCCATTCCCCTTTTCTCTTCTGATAATCTTATTTTAGTTGCCCCGTCAGCTGAAGTTCAATGGTAAAAAAATCGTTAAAAAATACCCTTTTTTTGCTGTGAATGGTACGATGTGATATGAGGTGTACCATGATTCAAAATAGAAAAAGGTTGTTTTTTGCTGTGAAGGAGGGTTTCCAATTTGAAGAAAGAAGCATTTGCATTTCGTTTTCACCATTCTGATGTGACATTGCCGGCCCAAATCTGGTCTGTTGGCTGGGAAGTTCAATCATCTTCGTTATACAGCTGGAATGGCGTAGAGCGGAAGGATCAGGGCAAGTGCATCTTTCAGCTCACACTGTCTGGACACGGCATGATTGAAATCGGACAGAAACGATTCAAAGTATTGCCTGGACAGGCCTTTCTGGTGAAAAGCCCCAGTGCTTATCAATACTATTTTCCAGAAGACAGTGAACATTGGGAATTTCTCTATTTAACACTTTATGGGGAAGCCTGTGACCTTTGCTTTGATCAATTTATCGATCAAGGAAAGCAGGTCATGCGTTTTCATCCGAATTCCAAACCGATCCGCCTGCTAAAGAAGATTTATGATGAAGCCAGTGAAAGACGGATTACCAATCCATTTGAGGGGTCTAGCCTTGCTTATCAATTTGTCATGGAACTGTATTCATATTTGCCAAAGCTTGAGGGACAAATGGAGAAATGGCCTGAGCCCATCGTCCAAGCGGCCTTATTTGCAAGCCACCATTTTCACGAGGAGATTGGGCCTGACGATATGGCAGCTGCGGCACGTTTATCCAAAAGTCATTTTACGAGGGAATTCAAAAAGGCAACTGGCTTCACACCGATTCATTATTTAACCAATATTCGTTTAGAAAAGGCGGAAACGTTACTGAAAACAACGAAATACTCGATTGAAGAAATCGCCACACAGTGCGGCTACCGAAATGCGAATTACTTGAATAAAGTCTTTCGAAAGAAAATCGGCATGTCTCCAAAGCAACTCCGGGAAACAAGCGATGCATAATAAAAAGCAGCCGCTTTTCAATTGGCTGCTTCTTTTACGCTTTCGTTAGGTCAACACGAATTCTCCCTTGTCTTAAAACAATGGTCATTTGCGTATCAGGGGTCATTAAATTTTCTAAAATGTCCGTTGCTGTTTGAAGCGCAATGTCCATCCGGTTGATCTTTTCCTTTTCTTGTTCAGAAAATGCTTCTGGATGTGCGGTCATTTCCTTGACTAGTCTCAACACTTGTTCATGCTGCTTTTCTGTTTGTTGATATATGGCATCATATAATTCGTCTGGCCTGCTGCTCATTTCACATCACCTATCTTTTTCATGTGTTAAATCGCATCTTCTTTTGTTTTCTTGAAGACGAACCATTTACTGGCGACATAATTGACCACGACAATCACAAAGTTAACAAGAATTTTTGCGACGGTTTCGTTGAGCGCCATTTGGCTCACAAATAAAATCATCAGCCCCAGATCTACACCTAGAGACATGAGACGGACACTAAAAAATGAAGAAAGCTCACGCATCAGGCTTTTTGTGTCACGAGCCTTTTGCTTGAAGACATACTTCTTATTGGTGATATAAGCAAAGAGCACAGCAAATACCCATGAAACAACCGTTGCTGTTTTGTAATCCATAGAAAACATCTCAACGAATAAATAGAAGCTGACTATGTTGACAATGGTTGTACACACACCCATGATCAGATACATGACAACTTCTTGATACTTTTGAAAAAGGCTATACATGTCTTTCTTCATTCCTTCTTGGTGAATTCTGTTTCTTTTAGAATACCATCTTAAGAAGAACTTCCCAAACGAACAATATGTGCGTCCTGTAAAGATGAAATTTGTTCACGCTGATGGCATATGTCAACCTTATTGGTTTATATGAGTCAAATGATTTAGGTCTTTATCATTATTTTAATTTATAATCTTTTAACTGACTTTACAATTGTTTATTATGAGAAGTAAGAATTCAATATTTATGGGTTTTTTAGTCATTTTTTTAGGGACGTGGTAGGTGATAGATTTTACAAAATAGGTTAAATGTCATCATTTTTCGACAAAAATCTATTTTTGTACTCCATTCACATACACGTACAGTTACTAGACGGTTTGTTCAAGTCATTGGTTGCAGATGAATATGTCTTATTGAACTGGAGGATATTATGGATACGCAAGTGAAAAGAAGAGTTGACGAAGAGTGGGTTTATTTGATTCAAGAAGCGAAAAAAATTGGACTAGGCATCGAGGAAATACAAGCTTTTTTAACATCCAACGGTGATCAGAAGATGATAAACAAACCGTAATCAACGCCGTTATCCTTTGTCTTTCAGATTGCTTTGGCTAAAGTTCTAACCTGTCAATTGACCTTTTAAACATCCTTTCATGACGATACGCTACAATAATTGAACACCTCATCATACCAATCCCTTCCACTCAATGGGGTTCTGTCTTTCTATTTTTAGGAGGACAGTCCGTTCCCTGTTCTTTATATGACCCCTTTTTAGCTGTCATTCATGAAAATTGCCCATTTTCGTTATAAAACCAAGCTCCCCACCCATATATTAAGCATAAGACACAAGAAAGAAGAAAGGTGGGTGGCGCGTGAGTTCAGATTCTCTATCTTATTATCATCAAAAGAAGGATCAATATTATCACGGTGTGAACCCTGTGATTGTCCATCGTATTCGCAAGGAATGGACGTCTATCTTGGATATCGGATGCGGCACAGGCCAGCTTGGCAAAGTCCTAAAACAGCAAGACCGTACCATATATGGAATTGAATCTTTTGAAGATGCGGCAAAGCAGGCTGAGAAAGCGCTGGATCATGTTTTATGCGGCAATATTGAACAGATGGCGCTGCCTTATCAGCATGAACAATTTGACTGCATCATTTTCGGAGATGTTCTTGAACATTTATTGGACCCTTGGGCCGTTTTAAAAAAGGTCAAACCCTTTCTAAAAAGGGAAGGGGCGATCTTGTCTTCCATTCCGAATATTGGTCATATTTCAACGGTTTTAGAATTACTAGCCGGGAGATTTACTTATACAGATGCAGGGTTAATGGATCAAACACATTTACGCTTCTTTACCCTTCACGAAATTCATGCCCTCTTCCAGTCAGCCGGGTTTCATGTTCGTGAGCTTGAAACCATTCGTGTACAACACCCTTCCTATACGGGCGTCATGAATGATCTACATGAATTACTCGTAAAACATGGCATTCGTTTTGATTTTAACGAGGCAGCGACAGCCTATCAATACGTGGTTGAGGCGGTTCAACTCAATGAGTAGCCCCACCATCTTATTTGTTTTATGTGTAAATGATGAGTCGATGTTTCAAGCTTGCTTCCGGCAGCTCGCTTCACTTCCTGCTCCGCACGGGTATCATGTAGAGGTTTTGCCCATTAGACATGCATCAAGTATGGCCTCTGCATACAATGAAGCTCTCACTCATCCTGCACAGTTTAAAATTTATCTTCATCAAGATACACTCATCGTCAAACAGCATATGCTTCTCGAGCTGATTCCACTTTTCTTGCAGAATCCGTCACTTGGCATGCTTGGGGTAATAGGTGCAGAAAGTGTGCCAGACAATGGAATCTGGTGGGAGAGCCATGATTGCAGAGGGAAAGTCATTGAATATCGGCACGACACCTATCAGCTACTGACGTTTGAATCTGGTCATCCACAGACAGAGCCCCAAGGTTATATCAAAGCTTCTGCTATTGACGGTCTTTTTATGGCAACACAATATGATATCAAGTGGCGTGAGGACCTCTTAGACGGGTTTCATTTTTATGATGTGTCACAATCTTTTGAGTTTGCACAGCAGGGATATGAGGTTGGGATTGCAAGGCAAGTGGAGCCCTGGTGTATTCACAAATGCGGAGATCATTTTGATGCAGAAGCATATGAAAAAGCAAGACAAACATTTCTTGCGCATTATCGGTAGAAAGCACCCTTTTCGGGTGCCCAGAATGTAGAGAAACTCATGTTTTGCTACATTCTTTTTTATTTTCCACGTCATGATGTTAGGTGAGAATGAATGAAAAGGCCTCCCACACATGTTTTGAAATGGCCTTTTGGTGCTTTTGAGATCTTGTGCAGCTTTCAAGAAAAGGAAACGGAGCTCATGCTTTCGGATCTGATTTGTAGAACCAATAACCTTTCCGATCCGTTATTGTATATGCTTTTCTCTATTATAAAATGGGGAGATGTAAGTTTTAATGGGGACAATAAAGCTGTCGAGATTTTCTCGACAGCCTGACAGCCCTAAAGGTCTGTTTGATTCATCAAGTAGATAATCTAGAATCACGGGTTCCAAAACGAACATCAGGATTTTCACTAGAACGGGTTCCATTCCTCACAGCAAAATCGTTATCTTGTTGAGATAAAGTTATAAGAGGAAAATCCTCAGTATCCTCAGTAGTAACGCTACTGCCTGTAGCATTTCTTACAGTCAGATCAGTGGATTCTGGAGAAGTAGCATTTCTTGAATTCACATCAAAATCGACAGATGATAATGAGATCACACCTAGCAATGTTGAAGCACTCAAAAAACCAGTAAGAACCGTTTTAAAATTCATATGAACAGTCGCCCCTTTGGATTTGTTTTCGGGCGTACATCACTTTTTCATACATTTTTACAGATTCATCCATACGCCCATTCTCATTATAGTACCGAGCCGCTTCGAGCGCTAGGTCTTCCATGTATGGATAACCCCTCTCATTCTCTAATTTTTCCAATGAGCTCATGACTTCACTTAAGTTTGCTGTTTTTAAAAATAAAATTTCCAATACCATCAATAACGATAAAAATAGATCATTTTTTCTATTCTTCGCTTCTTCCCAGCCTCTTTTGAAAAATCTTTCACCCTCAATAAATTCCTTTTGACTCAAATGAAATAACGATAATTCATAATAAACCAAAAGCAACTCTGTAGCATTAATAGGCTCTCCTTCTAGAATCACCTGATTAAAATAAGCTAGTGCCCTATTAAAATCACCTACTCCTTTATAACAACACCCAATATTAAATAATGACTTCACAATCATTGGCTTATTAGACATTGCCTTAGATTTTTCTAAAGCTGACAATAAATGAGGAAGCGCCTTTTCTCTGCATTCAAAATCAATGAAATTACCTGCCATAACAGTTAGACAATTAATTTCTCGAATCATATAAAGGGAATTGCTCTTATGTGCCTTATAAGTATCATAAGAAAGACCAACGTAATACATAGATACGTGTGTCTGTTTCATGTGATAAAACACTTCTGATAATTTGTAATAAAATTCCGCTCTTTCTAACTCATCCCCTACTTGCTCCAGGCGCTTTTCCGCGCGCTTATAGAACACAATAGCTCTAATAAACTCACCTTTTTTAAATTCATACATTCCTTGAAAAAAATTAAAATAGTATTCAAGAATGGCTGACATCTTCTTGCCTTGTCCTTCTACAGCTTTCAAGTAATCCGATTTTTCAAGTGGTTCTTTAGAAGGCTGCACATAGTCTGTCATCAATTGATGACGGAACTCCATCAACTGAAAATAAAGAACCGCCTGTTCATCTTCTTCCATGACATCGATTTCTTTTCTAACCTCTTCTCTTAGCTTCTGAGCCTCTTTAACATTGAATCTTTTTATTTGCTTATACCATTCATTTATCTTGATCGCTACAACTGGAGACGGTATAGACGCCATCTACAATCCCCCCTAGAAAACCAATTTTTAATAAATGTTAGCACAACAACTCCTAATAAAACCCTATTTACCCATTTATATGTAAAGTTTTCGGCATAGCGCAAGCACTTTTTAAGCAAGTAGGACACAAGACATATCGGTTTTTATACGCAATCGCATTGGTATTTTTGAAATAGGCGCCATGTATTTTAAATAACAAAAAAACAGGCTCTTCAGCCTGTTCTTTATTATGATGAATGGGAAACTCATTAAAAAGAAAACAACAGCAAAATAACAAGCACCATTTAACATCATCAATACTGATATTACCGTCATCATAAATTCGCCTCCCAAATAAAAGAACCTAAATTGCGGTCACCGCAACCCAAAAAGAAATTTTCCAACGAATTCCCAAATGCGAATCAATCAATGATAGGATGAAAACATGTCAAAAAAGGAGGGAGCACTATGAATTATTATGCTGTTGTATTTTTTTACGCCGCCACTTAATAAAAGCCACTGAAAACACAAGAAGTAAAATCGCAATAAGCTTGAAAATAAAGCGAGTGAAGAAAGTAGCATCTTCGAACTCCGTTGCAAAGATACAAGCCCCTATGATTATCCCGATCATGCCTACTACCCAATTCCAAAACACATCAATCACTCCTCAATTAACTTTTTTTAAAAGAAAAGCATTTTTTATCCATATGTTTATTATTGCACAAAAAACAAGGGGGAAATATCCAAAATGAAAAAGTTCATAATCGGACTTTTAGGCCTGACGCTATTTTTAACAGTTCCATTACAAACCGCAGCCGCAGTAACCCTAGAACCTCAAGAAATTAAAGAATCTTATCAAACTGAAATTGAAGGCAAACTACATACTTTCAATTCTGTAGTGAAAGGCAGCACTCAAACAATAACGATTGATAATGGTGAACAAATAGATAGCGTCTCTTATGACCGGGCAAAAGAAGAACTCCGTATTAACAATGAACTAGTAGACATTAAAGAATTTAAAGAAGCTGGATCAGAATTATTAAGTGAAGACGGCGAATTTAACACAAAATCAAACAAAGAATATCAGTGGAGACTTGTAAAAACCTATAAAAACAAATTCAACGTTACTCTTGCTATTGTCGTTCTTGTGACAACAACAATTTTGGCATTACCGACAGGGACCGGTGCTGTTGCTGGCGCAGTCTTGACACTAAAAGCAATAGCCATACTCGCTACAACAGTAACTACAGCTTCAGGATCAACAGGTCAAAAAGTCTTTCATTACACATTCAAAACATACTACAGCCCGAAAAATGGTTACTGGAACAACAAATTTGTCCTATCTGTCTACAAAGATTCAAAGCGTAAAAAGCATGTTAAAACAGTTTCACATACGACACGTCTTGGGAAAAAATATTAAAAGAGAAGCAGGCTCCATCAGCCTGCTTCTCTACATGTTTATGTAATGTAATTCTTGATGTTAATATGCCAACGCATTATGACCTAAAATGTTTCATTTGCTAAATCGAATCTACAGACTATGTGACAATGGATATCACAGAGTTTTTTTCTTTGATCTTATATTTGATTTCCAGCTTCTTGTGTTTATTTTCATTTTCCCAATATTTATATCCACAATTGATCAGGCTAATCACCCTTTTCGGGTGCCTTTTTTATGATATACTGTCATAAACAACCAGATCGTCTCATATGCATTGGAGTACCTTGTCCCTAATTCGTACAAAGGAGGAAACAATGGCAGACAAAAACGTTCATTATAAGAAGGTTGCCGCTTCAAAGGATTTTCGAAAACTTCTTGAGGAAAAACGCAGATTTATCGTACCGATGACGATTTTCTTTTTTCTCTTTTACTTTTCACTTCCGGTTGCTACATCCTACTTCACCTTTTTGAACACGCCAGCAATTGGAGCGATCACGTGGGCTTGGTTATTTGCCCTCACGCAATTTGTGATGACATGGGTTTTATGTGGGCTTTATGCAAAAAAAGCATCTCAGTTCGACAAATATGTAAGCGCTTTAAAAATTGAATCGAGAGGTGATGACGAATGAGCATGACCGCTTTTATTTTATTCATAGCGATCGTAGGGCTCACATTGGTCATCACGTATTTTGCTGCGAAAAAAACAAGCAATGCGAGTGATTTTTACACAGCAGGCGGCGGTCTGACTGGGTTTCAGAACGGCCTTGCCATTGCCGGGGACTATATGTCTGCTGCTTCATTTTTAGGGATCGCCGGCATGATCGCCTTAAATGGATTTGACGGCTTTTTCTATAGTATTGGTTTTCTTGTAGCGTATCTTGTCGTCCTTTATGTCGTGGCTGAACCGCTTCGAAATCTAGGAAAATATACGATGGCTGATATGATTGCTGCACGATTCAAACGCCCTGCTATTCGAGGCGTGGCTGCTTTTAACACCATCACGGTTTCCACTTTTTATATGATTGCGCAGCTTGTTGGGGCAGGTGCATTAATCAAACTGCTTCTTGGCATTGATTACTGGATTGCGGTGCTGATCGTAGGTGTCTTGATGACTATTTATGTCGTGTTTGGCGGCATGATCGCCACCAGCTGGGTACAGATCACGAAAGCTGTGCTTCTCATGCTGGGCACGCTGATTATTTCGCTGCTTGTGTTTGCCAAATTTGATTTTAGTCTGCTGAAGATGTTTGAGCAGATGAAAACAGCGACCCCGCTTGGTGAAGCTTTTCTTCACCCGGGAAATAAATATGATGTGCCTTTAGAGACCCTGTCTCTGAACCTTGCACTTGTACTTGGAACAGCAGGTTTGCCGCATATTTTGATCCGTTTTTATACGGTAAAGGATGCCATTTCTGCGCGTAAATCTGTTCTATCCGCTACGTGGATCATCGGGATTTTTTATTTAATGACGGTTTTCCTCGGCTTCGGTGCCGCTGCTTTTGTCGGAACAGATGCAATTACGGCAGCCGATGCAGCAGGAAACATGGCAGCACCACTGCTTGCACAGGCCCTAGGGGGAGATTTATTATTTGCCTTTGTTTCCGCTATTGCCTTTGCGACTATACTGGCAGTGGTCACCGGTCTCGTTTTATCCGCCGCATCTGCCTTTGCTCATGACTTTTATAGCCAGATTATCCGCAAAGGAAAAGCGAGTGAACGTGAACAGGTGAAGGCGGCACGCTTTGCTTCTATCGGCGTGGCTATCCTTTCCATCATTCTTGCATTATTTGCGCAATCTTTAAACGTCGCTTTTCTTGTGTCACTTGCCTTCGCAGTGGCAGCAAGTGCGAATTTACCGTTGATTATCTTCACTGTCTTTTGGAAACGATTTAACTCAACAGGTGCTATCGCAGGAAGCTTAACAGGTCTTCTGAGCGCACTCCTGATCGTGTCACTCAGCCCAAGCGTCTGGGACCCATCAGGGGCAGCCATTTTCACAGGAGAGCCGCTTATCCCACTATCGAACCCTGGGATTATCTCGATCCCGCTCGGATTCCTTGCGGCTTACTTAGGCACCATTTTCTCCTCTGAAAAAGCAGATGAAGACACCTTTACAGAAATTCAAGTAAAAGCACACACAGGTATGCATATGGATACAGATTGATGAGAAAAAGCCGGCTGCTCTGCCGGCTTTTTCAGTGTTCTTGCTATTTCAAAACTGTGCTTAATATGGGATAAATTGGCCTTTTAATCTCTCTTTATATCTTTCTAACTTGTCACATTTCCTCAAAGTGATCAACGAACAGCATGTGATGATGATCAGCAGAATTTCATGAACTTCTCCTCTGTTATCAATGATTCTTTTCAACCCTATTACCCCCATAGACTTCAATTCTCTTGTTATTCCTATGTTATCATTTTAAACATATACTGGGAAAGTCACCCCACAAGGAAGAAGTGAAACAAATCGTCAAAGACCATTTTCCAGAAGAGACATTTGAAAATGGAGATCATGGACAAACAACCACAAAACTAGTAGCCGTACTAGATATCTTTGAGCTAGTCGAAGACTTAGACGAAGGTCCCCTGCATTTAAGCGAAGTGTACAGCCGATATCTTCTTTTTGATCAAGAAACATCTGCTAAAGAAGCGATTGACGCTTATTCGTTAGACAAATAAAAAAAGCCGGCTGCTCTGCCGGCTTCTTAATATCGCTGGAATAACTCTGGGTTTTTCGGGACGTTTTCTAAATAAACGATCTTTCCTTGATCATCCAGCTCTGCAATATCAATGCCTTCTGCTGTATATACACGACTGTCTGTTAACTTTCCGCAAACAGCCCAGTTTGTTTCATACTTCCCATCTTCTCGTTTCACCCAACCATCCCACATATGCTTAATGTCTTCATGTACGTGGAAAAATGTGTTCAAAAACTGTGTGAACGCTTGGATGCCAGGCTTTTCAGCACCATTTAAGACAATCATGACATCATCGGAAAACAATGCCAGCAATTCGTTCATTTGCTCTTGCCCTTTTCCCGCTTCATCATATCGGCGAAAATACGTATCGAGCACTTCCATCATTCATTCTCCTTTATTTACCTGTCATTTCGAAAACAATCGAACAATTAGATTGTACACAATTGTATCTCTTGTGTCTATTTTTCACGTAGATAAGAAAAGACATGGATGAGTCAATCCATGTCTTTTACAGATGAAAGAGCTGCTTTCTCTGACTCGACAAGAGATGCTAGTTCTTCCGCAGCTTTTTTCGGATCAGCGCTTTGGCTAATGGCGCTGATGATGCTAATGCCATCGGCTCCCGCTTGGATGACTGGTGCCGCATTTTCATACGTGATCCCGCCGATGCCCACAATAGGAATGTGAAGACCGTGTTGACGTACTTCGTTGATTAAAGAAACACCTTGGACACTGCGTGTATCCTTTTTTGTTTCTGTAGGATAGACTGGACCCATCCCAACGTAGTCTGCCCCGTCCTTCATCGCTTGCCTCACTTCATCTAGATTGTGCGTGGACACGCCTAATATTTTATTCCCGATTCTTTGCCGTACATCTTGTGCAAGTGTATCTTCCTGCCCAACATGGACACCATCTGCATCAAGATCTATTGCAAGCTGTACATCATCATTTACGATAAAGGGGATATTCGCTTCTTGGCAAAGTGCTTGAATCTGCTGAGCGATTTTTTTCTTTTCTTCACCTTGCAGAGCACCTTCACCCTTTTCACGAAACTGAAACATCGTGATCCCGCCTTGAATGGCCTCTTTCACCACATCAAGCGGATGCCGGCTTGTATTCGCTGTTCCCATAATAAAATAAACCGATAATTGCTGTTTGATTAGCTGCTGATCAACCTTCGTCATGCAAAACTCCCCCTATTTTCCCTAACGTGATCACATCTTGACCATTTGTATTGGATAGTGCGTTTAACAATTCGATTTGAAAGGTGCCTGGCCCTTTCTCTTCTGTCTGCTGAGCTGCCTTTTCTGCAGCGACACCATAAAACAGCAGAGCTGATGCCGACGCTTGAATGGGCCGTTCCCCTGTTGCACAAAATGCCCCTATGACAGAGGTGAGTAAACAGCCAGTCCCTGTCACCTTGGTTAACCATTCGTATCCATTATGAATAGATAGAACCTCTTCTCCATCTGACACGACATCCACTTTCCCCGTAATCGCCACAACGGTTTGAAGGGCTTTTGCCGCCTGCTTTGCTAAAGACGATACATCTCCATTTGCCCCTTTTGCATCAACCCCTTTTGACTGCCAGCCATTCACTCCAATTAAATGAGCTATTTCAGCAGCATTCCCTCTGACAACAGTGATGTCCACTTGCTGCAACAGCTGTTTCGCCGCACTCGTCCGAAACGTTGTCGCACCAACACCAACAGGATCTAATAGAACCGGTACACCTTTTTCATTGGCCGCTTGTCCAGCAATGACCATCGCCTCCACCGTATCCTTTGTTAGTGTGCCGATATTCAGCACAAGTGCATCCGCTAATTGCGCCATTTCTGCCACTTCTTCTTTGGCATTTGCCATGACTGGAGAAGCACCTAAAGCAAGCAGTCCATTCGCTGTAAAGTTCGTCACAACTTGGTTGGTGATATTATGGACAAGCGGATTTTCCGCTCGAACCTTTTCCAAAAGATGAGACACGCAGCTTAATTTCATCTGTATCGTCCTCCCTTTTACTCTGCATCCCACACATAGGATTTTGTATGTTTTAACCATTCTCTTGCAGCAAAGGACAAGTAGCGGTCCTTTCGCCAAATGACACCCAAATGCCACGGAATAGACGGATTTAAGGAAATGATCCTCACTTTATCAGGATCTAGATCACGGCAAATCCGTTCAGGCAGAAGCCCGATTCCAAGGTTCTCAGCAACCATTTCACTGATGAAATCCCATTGTGACGTTTCATAAATAACGTTCGGCCTGAATCCCGCATTCATACATTCATTTAAGATTCGGCTGTGCAGAACGAAATCTTCTCGAAAGAAAATAAAAGACTCTTCCTTTAAATCAGCCAAATGAACCTCATCACGTCCTGCCATCGGATGTGATGGATGGGTGACAAGCTTCATATTCTCTTTAATGATGGTGTATGTATGAAAAATTTTATCATTTGCAGGCAGAACAATGACACCAATATCTAATGATCCATCCTCTACCCCTTCCTCTACTTTAATGGAGCCGTGCTCCACCAATTGAAAGGTGACATCTGGATACTGCTGGCGGAATTCCCCCATCACATTTGGGAAAAAGCTTGATCCAATCATGGGAGGCAGTCCTATTCGGATATGTCCTTTTTTCACATTCATTAAATCATTTAATTCACTCGTTAAATTCTGAAAGGATTGTGTGATTTCACTCGCCTGTGTATACATGGTTTGTCCAGCATCTGTCATTTCAACCTGTCTGCCATTACGGTAAAACAACTGCACACCTAGCTCATCCTCTAGGTTTTTGACCATCTTGGAAATGGTCGGCTGCGACACATAGAGCGATTGTGATGCTTTCGTAAAACTCTTTAACCGTGCCACTTCTAAGAAATATGTTAAATGTCTGATGTCCATATGGTTCACCCTTTCTATAGACAAAAGGAATACTAACTATTCGATATATGTATTTTACCTATAACAGAACGTGCTGTACACTTTAAAGTAAGCTCACCGATTAGAACGTTGTGTTGTTTTTGTGAAACAGTGAACAATTTATATAGAAAAAGGAGTGAACAGAAAGTGCAATTGCTCAAAACGTCGCTGATTGCTACCCTTCAGATTATGGCTTTATTTGCTTTTGCGAAATTGATGAATGTGCTGGCGGCCTTTTTGCATTTAAGAATTCCGGGCACGATCTTAGGCATTCTTGTCATTTTCTTATTACTTCATTTTAACATCATTAAATTAAAATGGATTGAACTTGGCGCCGTATGGCTGCTCGGAGAACTGCTACTCTTCTTTATCCCTTCAGCAGTAGGCGTGATTGATTACGGAACATTACTTTCTCAATCTGGCACAAGTATTGTCCTTGTGGTTTTACTTAGTACCTTTGTGGTCATGCTCTCGACTGGCATGATGACGCAGATGATTGCGAAAAGAAAGGAGCGAAAAAAGCTATGTTAGTTGGCGGACTATTCTTGATCCTAACCATTCTGATCTATCTCGGATCAAAAGCGGTTTATAAACGTCATCCGAAAGTCTATGTCTCCCCTTTACTTGTGACACCGGTTGTTCTTGTGGTCTTGCTGTTAATCGTGAACATTCCTTACGATGCTTACAATCAAGGCGGAAAATGGCTGACAAATATGCTTCAACCTGCGACTGTGGCATTTGCCATTCCTTTATATAAGTATTTTCACATTCTGAAGAAGCATGCAGTAGAAATTATTTTGAATGTGGCTTGCGGTTCTATCGTTGCAATTTTATCAACAGCGTTTATCGCCAAATTGTTTCATTTGGATACGAGCCTGATCGAGAGCCTCGTCCCAAGATCCGTCACAACACCCGTTGCGATGAGTGTGTCTGAAATGATTGGCGGGATGCCGTCCGTTACGGCTGTCTTCGTCATTTTAACAGCATTATTTGGCTCAATCATTGGGCCATTGGTTATCCGTTATTTCCGTATTGATAATGACATTGCAATGGGCGTTCTGCTTGGTACAGGAGCACATGGTGCAGGCACATCGAAGGCCTTTGAACTGAGCTCGGTCTCAGGCACGATCTCAAGTGTGTCCATGATCATTTCGGCCATTATTACATTATGTGCAGCGCCTATCCTGATGTCGTTTGCCTTATAGAAAAAGCCATTTCCCCTTATCGGAAAATGGCTTTTTCTTATGCTTGGATGAAGACAACCTTTAAATAGTTCCCCTCAGGATAATTTTTCGTTGTACGGAAGTCCTCAGGAAGTGAATATTCCTCAAGAATACGATACGTTTTCCCAGATTCTTTAAAGGCCTGTGCAATAAATCCTTTAAACTTTTTCATCCCAAATGCACTGCTATTGGTTGACGCCACAATGACGCCGTTCTCAGCTGTGATCTGGATGGCTTCTTTTAATAGTTTCTTATAATTCTTCGCTGCACTGAATGTGTGTTTCTTCGTTCGTGCAAAGGAAGGTGGGTCCAAAATCACGACATCATAGTTCCAGCCTTTTTTCGCCGCAAACGGGAAATATTTAAAGACATCCATGACTTTGATATCCTGCCCGTCTACATCAATGCCATTCACTTCAAACTGCTCAGATGTTTTTTTCAAACTGCGGTTTGCAACATCTACACTTGTCGTACGGCTTGCCCCGCCAAGCGCTGCTGCTACAGAGAAAGCGCCGGTATAAGAGAACGTATTAAGGACGGTCTTTCCTTTTGCATAGCGGTCTCGAATTGCTTTTCGCACATGACGCTGATCAAGGAAAATACCTGTCATCGCACCATCATTTAGATAAACCGCCACGTTCATCCCATTTTCTTTGACGATAAGAGGAAATTCACCTTTCTCCCCTTTTACAAAATCGTCATCTTCGATATATTGTCCAGACGTATCAAATCGCTTCTTTTCATAAATGCCTTTATAGTCAGGGTACACCTGTTCAATCGCAACCAATACATCTTCTTTTAATGTATAAACACCTTCGCTATACCATTGGATGAGATAGAATCCATCATAATAATCAATCGTGATTCCACCAATTCCATCCCCTTCCCCATTGAACACACGGAAAGCCGTCGTCTGTGCATCACGAAATAGATGCGTTCTGCTTTTGGATGCCTGTTCAAGTTTAGAAACAAAAAAGGCCTGATCTATTTTTTCGTTAGCGTCAAAGGAAAGCACCCAACCGATGCCTTTATTTTGCACACCATAATATCCTTTCCCTAAAAAAGAGCCTCTTTCATCTACCCATTCAATAAGCTCGCCTTCCTGTACACCGTTCACACGCGACACAGCATCTTTTGAAATAAGCGGATATCCCTTTTTCACTTGTTCTGCAAATGTTTGTTTTAATGAGATTTTTTTCATTTGTGTCATCCTTATCCTAAATTGACTCTCTCTATCCTACCATATGAATGTATACGTTACTTCTATTATGATAAGATGAGGAGAAAAATATCAACTCGACATAGAGGAGGCTCTTTTTTGACAACATTACGCTTAGATCATACAGGGATTATGGTGACAAATATTGATCAGTCCATTGATTTTTATGAAAAAGTGGTGGGCATGAAATTAAAGGATCGCATCACTCATACAAACGGAGTCATTGAACTTGCCTTTCTTGGCTTTAAAGACGAAGCGGAAACGGAAATTGAACTCATTCAAGGGTATAGCAGCGACCTTCCATCTGAAGGAAAGGTCCACCATCTCGCCTTCACAACAGATAATATTCACGCGGAATTCAACCGTATTCAAAAGCTGCAAATTGAGCTAATAGATGAAGAAATCACAACATTGCCCAATGGCTATTGCTACTTCTTTTTCCGAGGGCCAGACCAAGAGTGGATTGAGTTCTTCCAACGATAATATTTCCTAGGAAATGCATGCGAATCGGTATATTCATTCTCGTCACAAAGAAAAAGAGTAAGAGCATACCTGCTCTTACTCTTTTTTTATAGCACCTTACTAAGAAACAATTTGGTACGCTCGTGCTGTGGGTTTCCAAAGAGTGCTTCTGGTTTGTCTTCTTCGACGATATATCCACCATCCATAAAGATCACGCGGTCTCCCACTTCTCTTGCAAAGCCCATTTCATGTGTGACGACAATCATCGTCATTCCTTCGACTGCTAATTGTTTCATAACAGCTAAAACATCCCCAACGACCTCAGGGTCAAGAGCAGATGTCGGCTCATCGAATAAGAGCACTTTCGGGTCCATCGCCAAGGCTCTTGCAATGGCAACACGCTGTTTTTGTCCACCAGATAATTGGTTAGGGTAACTTTTGGCCTTGTCTTTCAAGCCGACCTTTTCAAGCAAGTCTAATGCTTTATCGACTGCGGCTTTCTTCTCCATCCCTTTTACTTTCACCGGTGCGATCGTGATATTTTCTAACACGGTTTTATGAGGAAATAAATTAAAGTGCTGAAACACCATACCAACTTCTTGTCGTACTTTATTGATATTCACTTTTGGGTCTGTAATCGTATGTCCGTGGACAACAACTTCCCCAGCCGTAATATCCTCTAATTTATTGAGACATCTTAGAAATGTGCTTTTCCCTGATCCTGAAGGACCAATGACACATACAACCTCTTTTTCCTCGATGACTGCATTAATATCCTTTAAGACTTCGTTGTCACCAAAGGATTTCTTTAAGTTTTTCACCGTAATCATACTCATTTCACATCAAATCTCCTTTCTGCGTAGCTAGCCAGTAGAGAAAGTAAATAAATGATCACGAAATAAATGACACCGACAATGAGCCAGACATTCAAAGGATCAAAGGTAGCCGATGCTTGAACTTGTCCCCGCTGCATAATATCAGCAATACCGATAATCGATAAGAGAGAGGTGTCCTTCAAACTGATGATGGCTTGGTTAGTAATGGCTGGAAGCATACGGCGAAATGCCTGTGGAAGGACGATAAAGCGCATGTTTTGTCCACCTGTGAATCCTAAAGAGCGTGCGGCTTCAGTTTGTCCTTTATCAATGGACTGAATCCCTGCACGAATAATTTCTGAGAAATAAGCTCCAGCGTTAATCGCTACTGTAATAATCCCTGCCGGCACTCGGTCAAGTGAAATGAATTCAAGTGTATTTAGCCCAAAATAAATAAAGAATAGCTGTACGATAAATGGCGTACCTCGAATGGCATTGACAAAAACGAGTGAAATAAAGTTCAAGATTTTAAATGGTGACAGGCGGAATAGCGCCACAATCAACCCGATGATAAAACCTAAAATGATAGCAACAACAAAGATATATAAAGTGGTTTGCAAACCATCCATTAAATACGGAAATGCATTAACAATCGTATCCATGTTTCTCCCTCCCTAATTCACATACGGTTGACACATAAAGAAAGCGCGCTCTGAGCGCGCCTCGCTTGTGTTATGACTTCAAATATTTCTCAATAATTTTGTCATATTCACCGTTTTTCTTTAGGTTTTCCAGCCCTTTATTGATTTTCTTCAATAAGTCCTGGTTTTTCCCCTTCATCACTGAGATCCCGTATTGGTCTCCATTCAAGCGATCTCCAACTGTTTTCAATTTCAAGTCTTGCTGTGCGATCGCATACGTAATGACAGGATAATCTTCAATTAAAGCATCTGCATTTCCATTAGATACTTCTTGGAACATAGATGGACTGTCATTGAATTGAACTACTTCATACCCATATTTGTCTGCGTTATCTGTTGCAAATTTTGCACCTGTTGTCCCATTTTTAACAGCTAGCTTTTTCCCCTTTAAATCATCAATTGATTTAATGCTGCTGTCCTTTTTCACAACAACTGTCAGACCAGCGTCGAAGTATGGATCTGAGAAATCCACTTTCTTTTTACGCTCATCTGTAATACTCATACCACCCATTCCAACATCAAGCTGACCTGCTTGCATCGCTGGAATAATCCCTGAGAAATCCATTGCTTCAAGCTTCACTTTGAAGTCTTGGTCTTTCGCAATGGCGTTAATTAAATCAACGTCTATTCCCACAGTTTTACCGCCCTTTTCAAATTCAAATGGCGGATATGTTACATCTATCCCGATTTTATATGTGCCTTTGCCTTCTCCCGAACCGCTGTCTGATTTTGAACCACAGGCTGCCATGACGAGCACAACAATTAGTCCCATGATCAGTAACATCGATTTCTTCATAAAACACGACCCCCAATTGTCAGTTTTGTCTAAATATTCGCAACAACAATCTTACTATACCACGCTAAAGCTATACTGTGTGATATTTTTTATCAATACCAAAGATCCATACAATTCTAGATCGATAGTCTCTTTAAATTTTACTTTTTTGCGAATAACTCATTTTATTCTGAAAGAAGCATGTTTCACAATATTCATGTGATATAATCTCACAAAAAACCGAGAACACTCCTTTATAAATACCACTTCTTTCTCACTTATGAAAAAACCCTCTTTCACTGTCTCTCTTCCTCTATTGATATCGTGATATATTTTTTTCAATATCCTCTTTTTACCTAAAAAAATGTAAGCGTATACAATCCAATCGTTACTCCCTATTTTTTTCACTACTGGTTGAATTTACATCAAAAAACATGTTTTACAAATTGAGATAGACCGCTTAAAATATAAGAAGATACTTAATATGGAAAGATGATTCAGACAAATGAGAATCAGCAGAAATGAATAGGTGAAGAAAGGAGGATACCAATTGGCAGAAACAGGTGTTTTGTCATCCGTTGATGTAGCTAATATGCTAAATGACTGGTATGTCTTGATGAAAAAAAGAGACATACAAGAAGCAATACAGCTAAAAGAAGAGATTCTTCAAGCATTTGATCGAATGGAAGAAAATCAAGACGTCTTACTCTACTATCAACTTTTAGAATACCGTTTCAAAGATTTAGTCGAAGATACAGCTTCGTTAGATCACAGTCTTTTTGTGGATGAAAATGCGATTCGTACAGATGATATGCTCAGCTACTATTTCTATTTCTTTAAAGGCATGTATGAAATGCGCAGAGGGAATCAAGATACAGCATTTCACCATTTGAAATTGGCCGAGGATAAATTAGATCTCGTACATGATGACATTGAAAAGGCAGAATTCCATTATAAAACAGGATGTCTATACTATAATATAAGATCCACACTTCTCTCCATCCACCACTTAAAAAAGGCTTCGTCTATTTACGACGCAGATCCATGTTATGTGAAAAAATCAATCAGCTGTCAAATGATGCTTGCTCTGAATTATGCGGATCAATCGAAATATGAAGAGGCAGAAGCTTTGTTTGGACAGGTGATTCACTCACTCGAACAGATGGAGGATCCAGATTTACTTGGTCACGCGTATTGCAATGCAGCCTTTATTAAAAGTCTAAGAAATGAATACAGTGAAGCTGTACCGCTCCTAGAAAAGGCTTTATTGATTGAGGCATTCGAAACTTCTTCTCCAGGCGGCTATTTACTGGCCTTGTATGCCTACACGAAAGCGCTGTTTAAGCTGAAAAAGCCTGGTTTGTTCCACTATTATGTACAGCTTTCACTTCAAAAAGCAGAAAATTTAAAACAACGAAACATTTCACTTAAATTATCCATTTTAGAAACATTGATGCTCCAGCCAAACAACATGATTGAGCAGATCATTTCTTATTGTGATCAATTAGAATCTATGAATTTCCTTGTTGATCTTGAGGCTATCTGTCAGGATGTAGCCGCCTACTTAACTGAAAATGGTCTTCCGAAAGAAGCGATTTATTTTCAGAACAAGGCATTGTCATTCAAAACTTGTTAAGAAGATGGAGTGATGTATGATGAAAAAATGGCTGATCTCAAGTGCGATTTTTGCGCTCTTGTTCACAGGTGTTTGGATTGGCACTTCTACACAAAAAGGCAGCCCGTCTGCACAATCGCAAGATGGCGGTACGATCATTCAAAAGAGAGATCGAGGCACCAACCCTTAATAAGACTGAAAAGAGTAGCTGTCATTCAAAACAGCTACTCTTTTTATTGGTTAATCAATTTCTCGTTTGATATTTTGCATTTTTTCATCTAAGTAGTGAGCGATATCTGCCGCTTCCTTTAGTTCATCGGTGAGCTGATGAGGAACATCGTTTTGCAGTTTATAATAGATTTTATGTTCGAGACTCGCCCAGAAATCCATCGCAATGGTCCGCACCTGAATTTCAACCTTCACATGCTCCACACGATTCGTTAAGTAAACAGGAATCTCAACAATTAAATGAAGACTTCGATAGCCATTTGGTTTCGGATGCTGAATGTAATCCTTCACTTCAAGGATCTTTAAATCCTCTCTTTGCCTCAGAACATCAATAATGTTATAGATATCTTGAATAAACGAACAGATGATGCGGACACCAGCAATATCATGTATGTACTCCTTGGCACATTGTGTGGTGATGTCACATCCTTTTCTCGCGAGTTTATTCACGATGCTTTCAAAGGATTTGATCCGTGATTTTGTATGCTCTATTGGGTTGTGTCCATGGATTAAATTATATTCCTGACTAATAATCGAAAACTTTGTATCCATTTCATCTAATGCAAATTTATATACTAATAATTCATTTTTCCAGTCTTCCATGACACTTTTCAAATCTTCTACATGAGTTGCTGACATATTCATTCTTTTTGTCATCTCCTTTTGGCAAACAGCTGTTACACTGCTTTCCGTTTACTAGACGGAGAGAGGACGCAAATGGTTTTAAAAAAATACATCTTAGCCCCGCTGTTTGTAATAAGTCAGCGCGAGTGCCAGTGCAAGCACAGATCCTTTCACGATATCCATTGCATAATACGGGACAGACATCATCACAAGTCCATTTTGCAAAATACCGATGAGCACCGCACCAATAAACGTACCGAATGCGTTTGGTTTACCTGCTCCCATGACTGAAAACCCGATAAAAGCAGCAGCTACCCCATCCATTAAATATGGCGTTCCTGCGTTAATTTCTGCTGTCATCACCCTTGATGCCAGCACGATACCACCGATCGCCGCAAATAAAGCAGACAACAGATATGCTGCGATTTTGTATTTGTTCACATGAATACCAGATAATCGAGCGGCTTCTTTATTTCCACCAATGATATACATCAACCGCCCATGCTTTGTGTAAGTCATAAAAACATGTGCAAAAAGCACAATGGCCGCCATAATCAAAATGATATAGGGGACCTGCCCAATCTTGCTGAAAAAGGCAGGGATGGTGCCAGTTGAAAAAGTGCCATCAGGCAACACCATATTTTCAGAAATGGTCGCACCTTTCGTATAGGTTTGTGCCAGCCCTTGAATGATAAACATCATGGCAAGTGTCATGAGCATATCTGGAATCTTCATTTTGACAATCATCCAAGCATTCAGCAAACCGACAATAAGAGAAGCCGCCAGCGCAGAAAGGATCGCAATGAATGGGTTTTGCGAGAACCATACAAACATGGAGATCACAATTGCATTTGATAACGTAGCAACTGAGCCTACAGATAAATCAAAGCCATTCACTGCTAGGGAGATCGTCAGCCCTACCGCAATGATGGTTACAATCGAGATCGATCGTAAAATGTTGATGATATTTCCTGACTGTAAAAATGCCGGATTGGCTGCCGCAAAGACAACAATCAATACGACAATCGTTAAGATGGTGCCATATTGATAAAAGAAATCAAACAGATGAAAGGATGGTCGCTGTTTCTTGATTTGTTGAACTGGGGCTGAAACTTGTCGTTCACTCATGATTGTCCTCCTGTTGAATGATATAAAAGCTCTTCTTCAGTCATTGGTGCCGTCATTTCCCGGGCAATGCTGCCATCATATAAGACGTATACTCGGTCGGCAATTCCTGCAATTTCTGAAAGCTCACTTGAAGCATAAATAACCGCTTTTCCTCTTGCAGCTAGTTCTGCAATAAGGGAGAAAATGTCCTTTTTTGCTCCAACGTCTACACCTTTGGTTGGTTCATCAAAGAGATAGACATCCGCCTCAGCCAACAGCCATTTTCCAATCGCAATCTTTTGCTGATTTCCACCAGAGAGATGCTTCACCTTCGCTTCAAGAGAAGGTGTCTTGACGCCAAGCCGCTTGACGATTCCATCTGCTGCCTTCCGTTCCTTAGAACGATGTAAAAAGCTGAACGGCCGTGTAAACGAACGTAGACTTGCAGCTGTTACGTTCCATCCAACAGTTTCTTCTGTTAGAATCCCTTCTTTTCTCCGTTCCTCAGGCACAAGGGCAATACCCGCTCTCACAGCGTGATGAGGCGACTTGATATGAATGGTTTGACCATGCAGCTGCACAGTGCCTGACTTTTTTTCTGAGGCGCCGAATAGGGCTTTGCACAATTCTGTTTTACCAGCACCGACTAGTCCTGCAATCCCGAGAATTTCTCCTTTTTTCACATGAAGATGAATGTTGTTTAATTTATGCTGGTCATGCAACTCTTTCACATCAAGCACATTCGGTGCATCCTTAAGCGGTGTACGTAATGGGAATTGATCCTCTAATGGCGCGCCAAGCATTTCTTCAATGACCTGCTTTGGATCGGTTTCTTTAATGAGGTGCGCCGCCACATCAGTTCCATTCTTCATCACAGTCAGTTCATCACAGATGTTGAAAATCTCCGGCATGCGGTGCGAGATAAAAATGATGCCTGTGCCGTTCTTTTTCAATTGATGAATCATTGAGAATAGCTTGCTTGTTTCTGCATGACTAAGTGGAGCGGTTGGTTCATCTAAAATTAAAATGCTGCATTTGATCGACACAGCCTTGGCAATGAGCACCATTTGTTTTTCTGCCAGTGTCAGATCACTCACAAGACGCTTCGTCGAGATGTCAATGTCCATCTCTTTTAACAGCTGTGCTGCCTTGCGGTGAATCTCTTTCCAGCGGACGAATGTTTTTTTCTCCATTTCATGGATCATCATATTTTCGCCAACACTTAAATAATGCACTAGAGCTGTATCCACTTCTTGATGGACGGTCTGCACACCGTATGAGGCCGCATCCTTCGGTGTATGAATGGTCGCCGCCTCGCCATTGATGTGGATGGTTCCTTCAAAATGTGAATGAGCACCAGAGAGAACTTTCATTAACGTTGACTTCCCAGCGCCGTTCGCCCCAATCAGGGCATGGACTGTGCCTTTTCTTAATGTGAAATTTGCTTGATCTAACGCTTTGACTCCTGGGAATTCAATCGAAATGTTTTTCATATGAACAAGCGGCGTTGTCATAGGTGTCCTCCTTCTCTCCTGATCGTCAATTGAAAAACGAAACACCCTCTATGAAAAGAGAGTGCACGTTGTTTATTTTGCATAATGCTTCTTCAAGGTCTTCATCCAGTTTTCTTCAAAAGCAGTCGATGATCCGAATCCTTTTACTTCATCTGCAAGATTGACCATATTGATGGCCTTTCCTGCATCCTGAAGCTGCTTTTGTGAAATGAGAGAGGCCTCAAGGTCATAGGAAGATGGCGTTTTCTCGCCAGCTAGTTTCTTCGCAAGAATCCTTACGTCGATTGCGCCAATGAGCTTCGGATCGACAGCGGCAGTGTACTTCCAAGGACTGTCTTTCGCAGTCATTTCTTGCAGATCGGCATTAGACACATCAATACCGTATATTTTCACTTCGGTTCTTCCTGCTTCTTTTAAAGCTCTTGCGGCACCAATCGCAAATGCATCCCACGTGGCAAAAATCGCATCCAGTTTACCCTTTGGATATTTATTTAGCATAGCCGCAACCGCATTTTGTGTTTGAACTGATGTATCAGAGGCCGCAACGCCAAATCGGTCAAGTTCCTTGATTCCTGTATGCTGTTTGAGCGTTTCTTGGTACACCTTGTTTCGTCTCACCATTGGAGGGAATCCGTCTACCCAAAGATACGCAATATTTGCTTTCCCTTTAAAATCAGCCACGAGTGCATCTAATGATTTTTTCGCTAATTGCTCGTCATCTTGAGACGTCACTGTGACCCCTTTGATGTCCTTCAGCTTCGGATTTGAATCAAACGCCACAACTGGAATGCCTTTCGCTGTGATCTTCTTCACATCAGCGACTGTCGCCTCATCATCCCCATGAGAGATGATAAAGCCATCATAGTTTTCTTCTAGTGCTTGAGAAATAGCATCATGGAACTTCGCCGTATCACCATTTGCCGTGTAGACATCTACTGTAAAGCCTAGCGCTTCACCTTCTGCCTTCGTTCCTGCTAAAAACTGAGCAGTATGATCGTCCCCGCCAATTTTACGGATGACTTTAATTTTTGCTCCCTGTCCTTTTGCAAATCGCTTCGGGACATTGTCAAAGGAGACCTTTTCGTTTGCATTAGCCTTTGAGCCTGCGCTTGATCCCGTACCGCAACCAGATAATAGCACGGTCAGAACCGTCAATAATACAAGAGATGATGTCCAATATTTACGTTTCATTGCTGTTCCTCCTCAAGTTGTTTTATTTTTCACATCGGAAAACTAGGTAAAGAAGTGGAAATATGCCTGTGAACCCAGTCTTTTGATTCTAAAAAAAGAGATCAAAAAAGCCTCTCTTGATAAAGAGAGGCTTGATCACCGTTGCATGAAACATGTATCGGGAAGTCTTCCTCTCTTATCTGTCAAAGCTGTAACAGCTTTGCAGGAATTAGCACCAATTTCTTAAATAGAAACGGTTGCTGGGCGTCATAGGGCCAGTCCCTCTGCCTCTCTTGATAAGAGATCCGTTATGAAATTTGTTTTAGTTGAAATGTCTTCTTTACTTTAATGTGATGTCTCATCAATGTCAATGACTTTTTTGAAAATTTCTAAAATGATCATTTGCACCGAATGCCTTGTTTAACTGCCGATGATTTTCTTAGCAGGTGATGATGCCTTAAGACGGAAATCATATTTTTTCTCATTCACAAATTGGGGATTGAGGTGTGCTGATCCTTTATCTTGACCGCTTTTCGAGCGATACGTTTTGTAGCCTTCCAGCCATTTGCCGCGCCATACCCATTGTGAGGCTTTTGCACCTTTGCGGTCATCGTAGACATTCTTTTGGAATGTATTCTTCTTGTTCACTTCGTAGAGATTCACGACTAAGTAATGCGAAGCACTGGCTGTCATGATATTATTCGTGATTCGATTGTTCACCGATTGATATTGCATGAGCAATTGACCGCCTTCTAAGCCGGCTGTGTCATTTTTGTACAAAATGTTATGGGAGATGGTCGTGTTTGTGGTTCCGCCCCGCTTCTTGTCATAGCCGCCAATGGAGATGCCTGTATAACGATTTAAATATACTTGATTGTGCTCAATGCGAATGCGTTCGGCCATCTTCCCTTTATGTTCACTTGTGACCTCAATCCCAAGGTCATTATGATGGCTGATGTTATGATCAATCACGATGTCTTTCCCGCCATCCACATAGATTCCTCCTGCAGAGATGTCCTTGCCGTACGCTGGATTCCCAACACTCGTAATCTCATAAACTTTGTTTCTAGATACGACACCATTTCTCACTTGATCATACTTTTTAGAAGGTGCGACATTCTCAAAACCAATTAAATCAATCCCGATATTGTCCGTATGCCGGACTGTATTATGTGTCACGCGGAATTTTTTAACGTTTCCGTTTAGCACAAGGGCTTCACTAAAACCCAGCTTTAACTTTTCCACAGTGTTTCCTTTGATTTCGATGTCTTCAATGGCTGCAGGTGCTTTCGTTCCATAGACCGCAATGCCATGAGCATTCCCATTTTGATGTGTCGTCTGAATGTCGTACACACGGTTGTTAAGCAGTTTGACGCCTTTGCCGCTTCCTGTGATGAATATACCGATGGGTGTCACATCTTCTTGATTCGTTTTAATATGACCGACTGTCAAACCTTTCAGGGTGATATAGCTTTTTTGATCAAGCTTCACGAGACCTCCGTCTGCTTGATTTCCTTTAAGAGATGCTCCGCTTATGACAGGCTTCTCTTTTCCATACGCTTGAAAAACAACTGGTGCTTTCTTTGTTCCAGAATGGCGGACAATCAATCTCTCTTTGTATGTACCGCCTCTCATATAAACTGTTGTCCCAGCTTTCGCGATACTTGCCGCTTTTTTCAGCGTACGGAAAGGCTTTTGCTTTGTCCCTGGATGTTTGTCGTTCCCATTTGCTGCGACGTAATAGGCAGTACCTTGCTTCGCACCAGCCTCCTCCGTCATCGCTTGACAGCCAAAACTAATGACGGTCATCAATAAAATCAATAAGGCGCCTGATATCATTCGTTTCATCTCGTTGTTTGCTCCCTTCCACTCTCTTCTACCTTTATCGGTTAAAAAAAAGAGGATTAAAATATGGCAATGCCCCTTGCAATGTACTAGTCAAAAGGTGTATGGTTGAAAGAATATCTTACAGGAAAACAAATCGCTTTTAAATTGTCAGATTAATCAGTTAATAATGAAATTGGATTTTATTTCTAAGGGGAAACTTCAGTAAAACCACGACAGAGAGGAGGAAAGCGCTTTAACAGATTTTTCTTGTCTGAATTCCAGAAAACCTATTGCTAATATTTTGTGAAGGTATAGAATAGAATCATAATTATTTCATATTATTAGAATTTTCAAATAATCAAACAGCAAGGAGATTTACGATGCCAAAACAACCCATCCGCGTTGAACTTAGTTCAACAAAAAAACCAAAACCTCAATCTGATCAACTTGAATTCGGAAAAATCTTCACAGACCACATGTTTGTGATGGATTATTCAATTGATAAAGGCTGGTATGATCCGAGAATTATCCCTTATCAGGCGATTCCAATGGATCCAGCTTCTATGGTTTATCATTATGGCCAATCTGTTTTTGAAGGCTTGAAGGCGTATGTGTCTGAGGATCAAAAGATTCTTTTATTCCGTCCCGAAAAAAATATGGAACGCTTAAACAGATCAAATGATCGCCTATGTATCCCGCAAATTGATACAGAAACGGTTTTAGAAGGCTTAAATGAACTCATTCGCATTGATAAGGATTGGGTACCTGATGCAGAGGGCACTTCTTTGTATATTCGTCCATTCATTATTTCTACTGAGCCCTATTTAGGTGTTGCACCGTCAAGCACCTATAAGCTGATCATCATTTTATCTCCAGTAGGTTCTTATTATAAAGAAGGCATTCATCCGGTCAAAATTGCGGTGGAAAACGAATTTGTCCGTGCTGTTAAAGGCGGAACAGGAAATGCCAAAACAGCTGGAAACTATGCATCAAGCCTGAAAGCACAGCAAGTTGCTGAAACGAAAGGATTTTCACAAGTCCTGTGGCTTGATGGCATCGAGAAAAAGTATATTGAAGAAGTCGGTAGTATGAATATCTTCTTTAAAATCAACGGAGAAATCGTGACGCCTGAACTGAACGGCAGCATTTTAGAAGGGATCACACGGAATTCTGTGCTTGAGCTGTTAAAGCATTGGGAAATCCCTGTGACAGAACGCAAAATTTCAATTGATGAGTTAATCGAAGCACATCAGTCAGGTGAACTTGAAGAAATCTTCGGGACAGGAACGGCAGCCGTCATTTCTCCTGTCGGTGAATTAATTTATCACGATCAGCCATACGTCATTCAAAATGGTCAAACAGGCGAAGTATCGAAGAAATTGTACGAAGCGATTACTGGAATCCAAAAAGGAACTCAGCCAGACATCTTCGGCTGGACAGTAGAAGTCGATTCGGTTGTCAAACAGGCATAAGCAAGCGAAAGAACCTTTCATTTGATGAAGGGTTCTTTTTTTGTTTCTTTATCCCCTTCACTACCTCATAATGGAAAATATGGATCTATTCCACACTTGAGGAGTGATGGTATGTTTTTTACTTATTTACTAGCGTTCTTTGGAATTTGCATCGGATCGATCATCATCGCTACAGGTTTCGATGATTCACCGTTCTTCACCCGTTTTCTATTTAAGTTTCTCGGAATTTCTATCTTTGTTCTTTCGATTACTTTTGTAAAAGTGAGGCGAAAGAGGTTACGCAACAAAAAGGCGAAAAAGACTTAGATGTCAGTCAGCCTCTCATCAAATCGTGCACCAAAACAAGACCGATATCCCCACAATGGCCCCTGCATATATCCACTGTTTCCCTTTGATACTCCGCTTTCTCTCGATCAGTAAAAAGATCTCTGGTAAAAAGACGATGATGATTTCTAGGATAAAAACAAGATGATAAACTGGCGGCATCGGCTGGAAATCAAAGTCTCTTTCATCTCCACCGATGGTGGCGAAATACATTAACAGATTGGTTACGGGAATGGTAAAACAAACGAGCAGGCGGAGAACATACATCCACACATCCTGTCTATGCCGAATCAGACCAATAAATGAAGCGATGATTCCATACAAAAACAAAACCACTGTGCCGTAACTAAGTAGAGGTTGAACGATAAAGCCGTAAAGCATTAAACCAATTGCCACCATATTCTAACCGTCCTTTCTTTGAAGCAGTACATGTTGTTTTTTCTATCATACACTGCTTTCTCCGGTTTCCATATGAAAAAATCATAAAAAACGACCCCATAAAGGGGCCATTTTATTTTACGCATTCACTGATTTGAAGAACTGCGGTAAATATTCACGGTGCGCTTCAAGCATTTCATCTAAGATTTGCTTTGCAATTTCGTCAGATGGAACGAGTGGATTGATGGTCATGGCGACAAGAGCCGTCTCGTAATCTCCTGTCACAGCTGCTTCAGCTGCCACACGCTCGAAGGACTTGATTTGTTGAACGAGTCCTCTCACAGCCACAGGCAGATCACCTGTCGCGATTGGTTTTGGTCCGTCCTTTGTAATGATACAGTTCACTTCAACCGCTGATTCGGCCGGAATGCTGGCAATCGCTCCTCTGTTCACTGTATTTACCGGTTGAATGTCATGTTTATCATTATAGATGGAGCTGATCAAATTACATGCTGCATCGCTGTAATAAGCCCCGCCTCTTTTTTCGAGCTGCGGCGGTTTAATCGATAAATCTGGGTCTTTATATAACTCAAATAGTTCATGCTCGACTTGCTGCACAACCTCTGCTCTTGTTCCTTTTTCTTGAGCCGCTTTTTGTTCTTCCTCCAGCATATCTTTCGTTTTATAGTAATAACGATGATACGGACATGGAATGACCCCTAAGCCTTTGACGAAAGAAGGCTCCCAGTTTTTCGCTTCAATATTCCTCATGGACCACTGGCTATTTGGATTTCCTAATTCATCGAGCACTTGATCCATAATGCTGACCCCGTCTAAATACACATCTAAGCCATAGACCATGTGATTGAGGCCTGCAAATTGTACTTCAATGCGTTCGACATCGACATCCAGCGCTTTTGCAATGCCCATTTTGATTCCAATCGGCACATTGCATAGACCGACCACTTTTTTCAGATTCGTGTAGCGTAACACCGCCTCTGTGACCATGCCTGCTGGATTTGTAAAGTTCACCAGCCAGGCATCTGGGCAAAGCTCTTCCATATCCTTCACGATGTCTAGAATGACTGGAATGGTGCGTAGACCTTTAAATAATCCGCCTGGACCATTCGTTTCCTGTCCAATGACGCCATATTTGAGCGGGATTCTCTCATCCTTTGCTCTGGCTTCGAGCAGTCCTACACGAAATTGTGTCGTGACAAAGTCCGCATCTTTCAGAGCTGCCCGGCGGTCAAGAGTGAGGTGCACTTCAATCGGCAAACCTGCTTTTTCGACCATACGTTTTGCAAGGGCACCTACGATGTTCAACTTTTCCTGACCCGCTTCAATATCCACAAGCCATAATTCCTTTACAGGCAATTCTTGATATCGTTTAATAAACCCTTCGACGAGCTCAGGCGTATAGCTTGATCCACCGCCTATTGTGACAATTTTGATTCCGTCTTTCATGAATTGACACCTCCGAATTGCTTCATTTTTTCATGGAGCTCAATGATTTCAGCTGCAAGCTCCTTGACGGTCATTGCGTTCATCAGATGATCCTGTGCATGAATCATCAAGAGACTGACGTCGGTTTTCTCTCCTCTGATTTCTCCTTGGATCAGCTCTGTCTGTGCGTGATGCGCCTCATTTAACGCGTCTTGTGCTTCCTGCAATTTTTGCTTCGCCTCATCAAAATTGCCTTGCTTTGCACATGTAATGGCCTCCATGGCCGAGCTTCTGCCATTACCACCGTGCAAGATGAGTTGAAACACAATTTGTTCCATTTCCATCGGCCGCATCCCCCTTGTTCCCTCTATTACATGCTGACGACATTTTCATCTGTTGATGCTTTTGCTTCAAGCTCATTTTCTTCTTTCAATTTCTGCTTATCCCACATTCTAAAGAATGGATAGTATAGCGCAAATGACAAGGCAAGGTTAATCAGCTGCATGACCGCGCCAGAGATTTTCCCACCTGTTGCGAGATAGCCTGAAATGATTGGCGGCATTGTCCACGGGACAGCGATCCCTGCCGGTTTTGCTACAAGTCCTGTGCTCATTCCGATATATGTGGTGATGATCATCATAATTGGGGTAAGGATAAACGGAATGAGAAGCATTGGGTTCATCACAATCGGCATTCCAAAAATGATCGGTTCGTTGATGTTAAAGATGGCTGGCCCAATCGCAAGACGGCCAAGCTGTTTCATTTGTTTACTTCTCGCACGCAAGATCATGGTCAGTACCAAAGCAAGCGTCGCGCCGCTTCCGCCGACATTGATAAAGATTTCAAAGAACTGCGCTGTGAAAATATTCGGCAGCACTTCTCCTGCTTGGAAGGCAAGACGGTTTTCATCCATCGCACCGAGCCAAATCGGACCCATGACTCCACCGACAATGGTGGCTCCGTGAATACCACATGCCCAGAGGAGCATTTGCACACCGATGGCAACGATACTTCCGCCTAAGCTTCCACCAAGAATGGATAGTGGTGTGCCGATTAAGACCGTAATGATATTATGAATACTCTCAAAAGGTGTCATCTCAATCAGAAGCCTAGCGACCCAGATCAGCGTGATGACCACAAAACCTGGAATAAGTGCGATAAACGATTTACTAACTGCTGGCGGTACACCATCAGGCATTTTGATGACGATATTCCGCTGTACAATAAAGCGGTAAATTTCGGTGGAAAGCATGGCAATAATCATGGCAACGAATAGCCCTTTACTGCCCATCAGTGTGACGGGAATACCGCCATTCACTAGGATAGCTTCTGTTGATCCTTCAGGTGTGAACGGTACTTGATAAGGTGTGGCTAGGAGGAACGCTGCGACAGCAATTGCACCAGATGACAGTGCATCGACTGCATACTTTTCAGCTAACCTGTACGCGATCCCAAAGGTCGCAACAAGTGCCATAATGTCAAAGGTGGCATTCACAGGATAGGATAGTTTCGTGGCCCATTCGGCTCCGAAGACACTTGCCATAAAATCGCTATATCCTGGAATCGGAAGGTTGGCTAAAATAAGAAACAGTGAACCGACGATAATGAGAGGCATGGTTAAAACAATTCCGTCACGCAATGCTTGTAAATGTCTTTGAGCGGCAATCTTCCCTGCAAACGGCATAACCTTCTCTTCTAGAAATCGGTTGAATCCATTCATCCCTTCCGCCCCCTTTATCCGTTCACTAACTGTTCAGCAGATTTTAAAACCTCAGCACCATTACATACGCCATAATGCACGGTATTAATTACGTCTACTGGAATTCCTTTGTCTTCTCCGAGTTTTTTCATTTGCGGTAATAAATAACGAACTTGAGGTCCTAATAAAAGCACATCGGCTTGATCAATATGATTTTTTGCAGCATCTCCAGATACTGCCCAAATACGATAGTCTTTTCCTTGTTCTTGTGCACTTTTCTCCATTTTTGTGACAAGTAAGCTTGTTGACATACCTGCTGCACAAACTAATAAAATGTTCATTGTAAACGCCCCCTTTTTGAAATATGAAGCTTTTCTTTACACATTCATCATATTATGAAACCGCTTTCATAAACACCCATACTTTTTCCTTTAGGAAGCGGAAAAAGTTAATATCACACCATTAGTTCTTGTACGAAGGCGCTTTTTTATCCATGACATCCAGCATGTCTTCAAAGGTGTCACAGGTGATGAGGTGCTGAATAAATTTCACATGATGGACAAGCTCTCCAAGCAGACGGTACATGCCTTTTAAGTCTTTGGCATTCTCTTTTTCGACACAAAGCAAGCACACAAATTGAACTTTTTTCTCTCCCCAAATAATCGGTTTTTCTAATGTACAGATCGCCCAAAACGTCTCTTCTGTCAGCGGGGTCATCGGATGCGGAATTGCTGTATAATGCCCAAATGAAGTCGGTGCAGACGCTTCTCTTTCCATCACAGATTGTGTAAGTTCTGCTGGCGCTAAGCCCATGTCAATGACCTTTTGCGTGAGAAAGTGTATGACCTCTTCCTTTGTTTGAAAGCCACGTTTTGTAAAGACCAATTCCTTTTTCATATATTGCGTGGCTAATGTCACTCTTGTTTCACTTGTCAAAGCATCTTCTATTTTTAAAAAATCACTGCCTCCTAAAATCGTGTTCACTTGAATGACCGGAATCGGTAAATCCATATGAATGGGAATGGTCGAAATAATTAAATCCAATGCATGTAAAGAGACATGCGGAAGGGAATAAAGCTCTGCTGTTCCTAAAATGGTCAGCTTCGACCCAAATTGTGACCTCAAACGATCTTGAAGTAGCCTTGCACTCCCTGCACCAGACGCACAGACAATCAGGCATCGCTTCGGTGGTATCTCCATTTTCCTGCGCTCTAAGGCCGCACCAAAATGAAGAGCCATATAGCCGATCTCATTTTCATGAATGGACAAACCTGTCTCTTCTTCAATGACCCTGCTCGCCACAATCCCTGCTTCAAAGGCAATTGGATAGCCCGCTTTGATCTCATCAAGCATTGGATTTCTTAAATTCATTCCATACTTACACCGATTGATCGCCGGCTTTAAGTGCAAACTGAGGCCAATCAGCAATTCCGCATCTCCCGCTAAATCCAGCTGCAATTTTTGATCAATGGCTTTCAGCATCAGCTGAACAAGACGGCTCGTGTCATCATCCACAATTTGTTTTTGACCGCCCGTTGAAAAAGACTGTACCATTTTGGCTGTTCCTAGCAAATGAATGGCGATATAAACGATTTCCTCTTGTGGAAATGAGACATCCAGCAGCCCTTCAAGACGCTCAACCATTTTTTTGGCTACCTTGTATTCTTTTGCCCTTGGGATTTCGTTGATTTCTTCAGGCAGCACAGATACATAGTTTCCGTGTCTAATCCGTTTACAGGCAATAGCAATATGAACAATTAAATTATTCATGCAAATGTCTGATAGATTCATTTTTTCCTCGTTGATATAATCAATCATGGTTCTCTGAATCAATTCCAGCTCATGTTTTGGCAAAATCGTAACCGCCGTGTTCAGCATTGTTTGATAGGAACGCCGTTCATTGAATAAATATTCTGACATGCAATAACGGATTTTCATCTCAGATCCTTTGATCCGGCAGCCTTTATTCGGCTTTGCTTCCAGCTTCAGATCAAAGGGTTCGAGCTTACGTTTGACCCATTTCATGTCATTACTCATCGTCGATTTACTAATAAACAGCTGCTCCTGTAAGTCTTCCAGCTTCACATATGATTCCGCTAGAAGCAGCTTTTTCAAAATAAATCGAACTCGTTCTTCTGGAAGAACAGCAAGCGGTTCTTCCTGTTCGACTTCTTCCTTCATAAAACGGCGAAAGGCATTCTCATCGTTGATCAACAGCTCATAGCCAGCGCCTCTAACAGCTGATACAGCTGCTTGATAAGGGGCTAGACGCTCATTCAGTTCCTTGATGTCTGTTCGGATGGTGCGGCTTGTCACTTGTAAACTGACAGAAAGCGCAGCGCTCGTGAGAGGAGTCTCAGCTGCCATCAGCTGACTTAAAATGTGCGCCAGTCTTTTACTCAGCATTAGGTCGGCCTCCTTCATTTAGGGTGGAGAATCTGCCTTGTTCGGACAGGTTGTATACGCTTACAATTCTCTTCATTACTCATATTCTACTGAAAAGAAATAAAAATTGCCAACTCATTTATATGACAAACGCCCCTATTTATACAACCAACCATATCTAATGACCTATGAATCTTCTTCTAAGATGCTGTTGTGGAAATCATGAAAAAAAGGCGTTACACCTCCGTGTATCCGCCTTTTTCTTATGAGGAAATCAGTTGTGTAAAGACAACCAATCTTTTTTCATGTGTACCGGCTGCATGATCAAAAGTTCCCGTACATGTGATGAAATTGAGATTCCGTGTAAAGGCGTACCCGAAAAAAGCATTTGGTTTCTCTTCGCGCGGATAGCTTTTCACCTTGAGAACCTCAAAGGTTCGCTTTTCCCCTGACGAGGATGTCACAATGACTTTGTCTCCCTTTTTTAGCTCCTTTAGTCGATAAAAAACAGCTGGACCCCATTTATTATCAACATGACCATTTATGACAGCATTCCCTTTATCACCAGGCTTCGGACCATCTTCAAACCAAGCTGTGTGATCTGAATTTTGCGGAACACCCATACTGCCGTCCTTTGATAAAGTCGTTTTCTCCACTTTTGCTTTGACATCAATCGCTGGAATGGAGATGTCAGCTGGCACAATACCCGATGGCTCTTCTTTTAACGTGTCGTGTGAATGAGATGGATTCTTGGCTTGTTTTGCTGTCATTGGCTCAGGAGATGATGCAGTTTCAGAGGATGACTTTTCATCTATTGATTGGGATGCGCAGCCCGTGATGATGAAAAGCGTCAGAATTCCAAACAGCCATCTTTTCACGCAAGTCGACCTCCTTTTGAAGAAAGGAACGGCACGATTGTGCACGTTCCCTCTTGTCTTGATGCCTGCTTAATTTGATGGTTTACGGCGAATGAGGAAGAACGCCCCCACTGCACCTCCGGCTAAGATGAGACTTGCCATCATCCCAGCAAATGCTTCATATGACATACCTAATGGACCGGCTGTGCCTCCCATACCTGTTTTCGGCATCTCATTTGGCATGTTGGATTTAAACATGTCAGGATGCTGATCGACAATAGCTGATGCGACATCTTGACCAACCATGAACATATGGCCGTATGCTTCTCTGACAGTCGGGTACAGCTGATCATATTCACCATGATGATAAGACGTGTACGTTTTGATGAGCTCATCAATATGGGTTTTCAACCCAGCTTCTAAGTCAGCCGCCTTCAATCGTCCATCTGTTGCTTGATCTAAAAATTTTGCTTGTTTCATACGGTAAGCATCTAGATCTTTGACAGCCTTTTCTTTTGCTTGCTCGTCTCCTGATGCATCCGCTTTAACATAATCAACTAAATATCCGATATGACTTGACCAGATCGTTTTAAATTGTTTTCCTGCATCTTTTCCATAAACAGAAGCGATCGCATCTGATAAATCATTTGTATTTTCATTTAAGGCTGCTGCCGCTTGGTCAAAGTCCTTGCTGCCATCATTCCCTTTTTGCATAGCCACTACCGCGAGTGCCAAATGCTCTGAGAACAAGTAGTTTAAATCCTCACGAAGATCTGCCGCTGGAGTATCGACTGATTTTTGATCAAATTTCCCAGGAAATTGATCTGTAATCGCCCATGATACACCTTTACCTACTTCAAACATATGATGAATGGATTTTCTGACCGTTTCATAGGTTGTATCAAAATCCTTTTCTGTGTAACTGTCAAAAGCTTTTAGCAGTTCATTGACGTGCATCTTTAAACCTTCTTCAAGTTCACTTGCTTTCAATCTTCCACCTGTTGCTTTATCAAGCATATCAGCTTGTTTCATGCGGTATTGATCAAGCTCTTTGACCGCTTTCTTTTTACCTGCTTCATCTTTTTTCGCTGTCGCTTGTACATAATCAACGAAGTAGCCGATATGGCTTGACCAAATCTCTTTGAATTGTTTCCCTGCTTTTTTTCCATACACAGAGGCGATCGCATCCGATAGATCATTCGTGTTTTCATTTAACGCTGTTGCTGCTTGATCAAAATCTTTACTGCCGTCAATCCCCTTTTGCATCGTGATCACTGCTAAATAAGCATGCTCTGAGAAGAGCTGATCAAGCGCTGCGCGAAGATCCGTTGCTTTATTTGACACCTCTTGTGATGGTGACGACTTTTTTGCATCCCCATGCATATGTCCTTCGTGTGCACTTGCCATTTGAGCAGTTGGTAATAATAATGCTGCACTAAGCGGGATCGTTAAAAATGCTTTTTTCATTTTCATCTGTTTTGCCTCCTCTTTCCGTTTGTTATGTACTTAACGGAGAGAGAAGTGATATGGATCATTCACACAGCATATTTTTTTGTTTCATGCATTTCATAAAAAAAAGCCGGATTACCCGGCTGATACGTTACGACTTTTGGATGCTTTTCGTTCTTTATATATTTTCCTCACCACTGGATAAATCACTGGTGCCCATTTGACAATTTGTTTCAGCCACTTTTTCATTTTCTCCCGCGCCTCCTTATTGTCATTCTTACAAGACGATTCCCGATCTTGTCATGAAATAAACAGGTGCGGGAGAGCAGGAGTTAAATGACGCCTTGTGCGATCATGGCATCTGCCACTTTGCGAAATCCTGCAATATTTGCGCCTACCATTAAGTTTCCAGCGTATCCGTATTCTTCAGCTGTCTCAGTACAATGACGATAAATCGACTGCATCATTTGTTTCAACTGACCATCTACTTCTTCAAAAGTCCAAGACATTCTCGCACTGTTTTGCGCCATTTCTAACGCCGAAACACCCACTCCCCCAGCATTTGCTGCTTTTGCTGGTGCAAACAAAATATCATGTTGTTCAAATACTTTGACGGCCTCAAGTGTGGACGGCATATTGGCCCCTTCTCCTACAGCGATGACACCGTTTGCCACTAGTTGCTGTGCTTGCGACTCTGAAATTTCATTTTGGGTCGCACATGGCAGCGCAATGTCACAAGGGAGAGACCAAATTTGTTCGCAATCTTCAATCAATTCAGCATGCGGGTGAATGTCTATGTAGGCACTAATTCGCTGGTTATCGACTTCCTTCAGCTGCTTCACTGTCTCAAGTGAAATGCCTTGAGGGTCGTAAATGGCTCCGCTTGAATCACTACAAGCCACAACCTTTCCGCCTAATTCCAATACTTTTTCCATCGCATAAATCGATACATTTCCTGACCCAGATACAACAACAGATCGTCCTTCAAATTGCATTCCGTGGGCTTTTAACATTTCTTCCATAAAGTACACCAGTCCATAGCCGGTCGCTTCTTTTCTTGCTAAACTGCCTCCGAAGCCAGGGCTCTTTCCTGTCAGGACACCTGCTTCATACGCACCACGCATTTTTTTGTACTGGCCGAACATATAGCCGATTTCGCGTGCGCCTACCCCAATGTCTCCTGCCGGTACATCTTGATCAGGTCCAATATAACGACTGAGTTCACTCATAAAGCTTTGAACAAAACGCATGATTTCTCCATCAGATTTCCCTTTAGGGTCAAAATCTGATCCACCTTTTCCTCCGCCGATCGGCAAACCAGTCAGTGCATTTTTAAAGATTTGTTCAAATCCTAAAAACTTGATGATGCTTGCATTGACCGATGGGTGGAAACGAATGCCCCCCTTATAAGGACCGATGGCACTATTAAATTGAACCCTGAATCCTCTGTTCACCTGTACTTTGCCTTCATCGTCTACCCACGGTACACGAAACATCACAAGCCGCTCAGGCTCAATTAAGCGTTCTAAGATCCCCTGTTTTTCATACTCTGGGTGTTTTGCAAAAACCGGGACGAGGGATTCCAGAATTTCTTTCACGGCTTGTTGGAATTCCGCCTCGCCTGGATTCCGTTTTTCTACATCCTCTAGCACACGGTGGATGTAGCTTTGTGCTGTTTGTGCTGCTCGATCTAAGGTCAACATGTCTCATCTGCCTCCTTGTCAATATCTCACTCTTTGGTTGTTAGATTTTCTAACGCATATTGAGATTAATTTAACACCATTTGTAAAAACTGATCAATATTGATAACAGATGAAAACGATGCCGAAATGAGATAGATCAAGCAGAATCACCTTCCGTCATGAAAATGATCCGCTCAAAGAATGACTATCGTGCTAGAAATGACGAACTGGACGTTCAACATCCCGCTTTCTTTGACACATTCATGAAACTTTCATTGTTTCTAGATGATGATCATTCAAAAAAAAGGTCAAAAGTTTTACAACGTCTTTCAATCTTTCCTGAGCTTTTCTCCTCTTTTCCGATCAGGTAAGACAACACACAGCCAATATAAAATAGAAGAAGATGGGAAGTTGATTAACCCAATGATGCCCCAGAACCATTTATAACGCCCTCTTTTCTTAGCATCCATAAATAAGAGAAATCCTTGTGCAAACAGTAACGGTAATGCGCACAATAAGATGATCATTTCCGTCTGACTCATAAGGAGGACCCTCCTTTAATATGTTGATATTCCTTGATGCCGACAACCACACAGAGTGGCACGCTCACCACTTGGAGAAGAATGAAGATGATGGGCAAATGAGTAATGGCAGCTGCAAAAAGTGTCATGATGGTCAGACTGACGATGATGTACGCCAGCACTTCTTGTTTAAAACGTTTTTTCTCTTTTTCCCTTGCCTGCTTTAGCATCAACATCAAAGCTTGTTCACTCGGCTTTTCTACTTCGATTTGTTCATCGAGCTCCTGCAGCCCCTCTTTTAAACGATCGGCGAAACGATCTTCTTTCATCAGTCCCACTCCTTTCGAATTTTCTTGATCCCATGATGAACCCTCGATTTCACCGTACCTTCTCTCACCCCGAGCATCGAAGCAATTTCAGGGTAAGTAAAGCCATAATAGTAATGGAGAAGGATCGGTGCTCTCTCCTGAGCCTTTAACTCATTTAGAGCATCCCACATGTCATGCCAAGTATGGCCTTTTTGCTGAACATCCCATTTGAACCGGCGGATGGCTTCTTGATTCGCTTTTCCTTCTCTCGTTTGTTCACGTTTTCTTTTCTTTTGATGATCTAAAAATTGTCTAGATGCAATGGACATGAGCCATGTTGAAAATAATGAATCTCCTCTAAAAGAAGAAAGTTTCATGTACGCTTTGAGCATCGTTTCTTGCATGATCTCCTCTGTCAGCTCTTGTTGAAGGGTCAATTTCATCAAATAACGGTAAAGAAACGAATAATGATGCCGATAAAGGGCGGTAAATGCGGCATCATCCCCCTGTTTTGCCCGCTTGATCCATAAAGTCTCCTCGGTCTGCTCCAAACACGTCCCTCCTTCCTTTCTATCTCTTATTGATTAGACGACACCGGTGATCGCATCGTTTAAAATAGACCTTCTTTTTTTAAATTGGGGCCTTTTCTACCTACTGTTTAGCGCATGGATCTATTTGATATCCATTTTTTTCTTATGTAATGATTATGACATGTCTTTGTCTCTAACAAAATGACGCTTTCGTAATCATCTTGATTTTCCTTGAAAAGAAGAACGTCCTTTTCATAATCACTAGGTTACCCCAATACCTATCGTCAATGATCCTTGTCTCATGTAGATAAATTGAAATAATCATTGCCTTAGTTTCCTTGAAAATCGTGGAATACTTCGTTCCAATTCTTAGCCGATGATACCTTTTTGCGTGCTATGCTCTTCCTACATTCCGAAAGAGGCGATGCTGGCGAAGGAAGGAGGAGCGGTTGAATCGCAGCTTATTTTGGAAACGTTTACATTAAAACAAAATATAGAATGGAGATGTTCATGTTGAAGAAAAAAGTTCCAATGTTAGCTGGTGTGTTAGCGGTTGGTCTCGTGACTTCATTATTTGCGCCAAATGGGGAGGCAAAAGCAGCAACGAAATATCCAGAAAGCCCTTCGATTATGGCCAATTTTAATCAGCAAGGATTCTCCACATTAAATGGCGGTACAACAGGCGGTGAAGGCGGTAAAACGGTGACGGTGAAAACCGGAAATGAACTATTAGCTGCCCTCAAAAGCAAAGGAACAAATGAAAAATTGAAAATCGTGGTAGACGGAACGATTACTCCTTCTAATACTTCGGCCAATAAAATTGATGTGAAAGATACAAACAATGTCTCCATCGTCGGTAAAGGGAAAAACGGCGAATTTAATGGGATTGGTATTAAAGTATGGCGTGCCAATAACGTCATCATCCGCAATCTCAAAATCCATCACAGCAAAATCGGTGATAAAGATGCCATCGGAATCGAAGGTGGCTCTAAAAACGTATGGGTCGACCATAATGAACTCTACAACACTTTGAACTCTGGGAAAGATGACTATGATGGGTTATTCGATGTGAAAAATGACTCCGATTACATTACGTTCTCATGGAACTATGTCCATGACAGCTGGAAAACAATGCTGATGGGCAGCTCCGATAACGATAACTACAACAGAAAAATCACATTCCACAACAACCGCTTTGAAAACTTGAACTCTCGTGTACCGTCTATGCGCTACGGAGAAGGTCATGTGTATAACAACTACTACAAAGGCATCCATACAACTGCGATTAACTCTCGTATGGGCGCAAAAATGAGAATTGAGCACAACGTATTTGAAAATACAAACAATGCCATTGGCAGCTGGGACAGCCGTCAAGTCGGTACATGGCATGTCATCAACAACTCTTATATTAACAGCACAGGTAGCCTGCCAACGTCTTCAACAGGTACGTACAACCCTCCTTATAACTACTCTTTGCTTAACGTGAACAATGTGAAATCAGAAGTTGTATCAAATGCGGGTGTAGGAAAAGTAAACCCTTAAGCCCAAAAAACGTTCGGGCAGAAATCTTCTGTCCGAACGTTCTTGTCATACATTTTTTACACGTTCGAAAATGGACGATCCATTTCATACAGCTTTTGATAACGCACATTTTCTTTCAGCAAATCATGATGGTGCCCTTCCATCTCAATGCGTCCACCTTCAATAAACATCATACGGTCACATGCCTCACAGCCAGTGAGATGATGGGTGATCCAAATGACTGTTTTTCCTTTTAACACGCGAAAGATCGTTTCAAGCAATTCACGCTCTGTGCGTGGATCAAGCCCGACGGTTGGCTCATCTAATACAACAATCGGTGTGTTTTGCAGCAAAATCCGTGCTAGAGCCATACGCTGTCTTTCTCCACCAGAGAAACGAACCCCTGTCTCTTGTACACCTGTGTGATAACCTTCTGGCAAAGACTCAATGTAATCGTGCAGCTGCACTTGCCGCGCGGCTTCTTTTACTTGCTCTTCTGTCGCTTCTGGAGAACCTAAGCGAATGTTGTTTAAAACAGACGTATCGAATAAATAAGGCTGTTGATTGAGTACAGACACATAAGAGGATATCTCCTCTTGAATGCTTTGTACCGGTTTCCCCTGAATGCTGACAACCCCTTGATTTGGCACGACTGCCCCTTCTAACAATTTTAAAATGGTCGATTTGCCTGCACCGCTTTTTCCTAAAAGAGCGAGCGATTCACCTTGCTTCATGGAAAACGAAAAATGCTTTAGTACATGTTGATCTACTTCATATCCGAAGGTGACTTGATCAAAACAGACCGCTTCAACGCCATCAGAGACGGGTGTCTCGTCTGCTGCCTTCCTCTCCACTAATCCTTCATACGACTGCTCTTCATAATGATTTAATCTGCTGACGGCATGCTGATAAACAGGAATATCGCCTGCTGCATCTGACAGCGGAAGAAAGGCTTCTGTTAATGGAAACAGCACAAGCACAAAGGCTGCGATGAGCGTGTGCGGCATAGAACCAGCCTGAACGACTGAGCCGCTCCAATACACGACAAGGACGACTGCTCCTCCAATGACTAGCTGTGCTAAAAATTGGCGCAGACGGATAAACCGGTGCTTTGCCGCTTCGAGTGCTAATAGCTTTGCTTCTTTTCGTTCATAGCCCTCAACAAAATCGTTCTGTCTGCCGCTAAACAACCAGTCACTCACGCCCATGACAGCATCTGTTAAATGGCTGTACAGTTCATTTCTGCCTTTCTTCATTTGAATTTGTCGCGCCCGGTTCACAAGTACTGTGATGTATGGGAATACAAATACGAGCAGCGCCATATAAAGCAGCATCAACCCGGCAAAAGGCCATGAAAAAAGCCCAAGTGCTCCAATCGAAGCGGCATATAAAAGCAGCGCACCGATGGATGGAAAAATTGTTTTTAAATACGCATCCTGTAATCTCTCCACATCTTCTGATAACAGCCCAAGCATTTCACCTGTTCCAAGCTTAGTCTGTTTGGCACTTCGTTCAGCCATATCATAAAGACGTACCCGCATTTTTTCAATCATCGTCAAAATGAGCTGATGACTCGCCAGTCTCTCTGCATAACGAGCCGCTGAACGTGAAATACCAAAGGTACGTACTGCCACGATTGGGACATAGACCATCAAGATATTCTCAGGTCTTGTGGCAGCTTTTGAAATGAGGAACCCTGACGTATACATGAGCATAGAAGCAGAAAACACCGCAATCGCCCCTAAAAAAAGCACCAAGGCAAACAGCTTTTGATTCTCCTTGATATAAGGTATAAACCAGCCTTTACTGACCATGTGTGACCGCCCCCATTTGTTCCTGTACCAATTGATAGTACACACCTTTTCTTTCCATTAATGATTCATGAGTCCCCATCTCTGCAATCGTCCCATGATCCATCACAATGATTTCATCCATATCCGTCATCCAATGAAGTCTGTGCGTGGCTAAGAACACAAGTTTATTTTCAAACAATGGAAGCATTGTTTTCTTCAATTCATACTCTGTCTCAATATCTAGATGAGCCGTTGGTTCATCTAACAGCATAATGGATCGCTGGCCGAGCACTGTACGAGCGAGTGCAATCCGCTGCGCTTGTCCACCGCTCAGTCCTCTGCCCTGTTCGCCAATGACCTCATCCAGTCCATTGGGGAGATCAGCTACGAGCTGAGACAAACCTGCCTCTTGCACCGCTCTTTCGACGTCTTCATCTGTTGCATTCGGTTCATAAAAACGAATGTTTTCTCTCAGTGTCATGTGAAATAAATAAGGATGCTGCGGCATATAAACGACTTCTTTTTGCCATTCTGCCAGCTGCAAATGAGCAAGCGGCTTTCCGTTTAGGATGATTTCACCTGCAGACGGTTCAACAAAACCGCCGAGAACATCCGTTAACGTCGATTTCCCCGAACCACTGGCACCGATGATCCCAATCTTTTTCTTTCCTTTCACAGTGAAATCGACATCCTGAATCGAATAAGGAGCATGTTCATCATGCAAGACACTGACATCTTGCAGTGTGAGCTCAGATTGCTCATTCCACTCGTTCAGCTGCACGGATTGTGTCTCCTGCTCTCGGAAGCCCTTTTCCTCTAAGATCACTTGAATGGCCTCATTCGCTTCTTTACCGTTTAACGTCGCATGATAATCATTTCCCACTTCACGGACTGGCAAGAAATATTCTGGCGCAAGCATCAGTGCGGTCAAAGCGGGCAATAACAAAAGATCTCCCTCAATTAAGCGCAAGCCGAGAAATACAGCGACAGTCGCAATGGACAGCATAGAAAAGAAATCGAGAGCAAAAGATGAAAGAAAGGCGACTTTCAGTGTGCTCATCGTCGCCTTTCGATAACGCTTTGAGACCTCTCCAATATTGCGAGAATGCTTTTTGCTAATCCCTAAGTAGCGAAGCGTTTCGAGGCCACGGAGAGAATCAGTAAAATGATTGGATAATTTCTCATACGATCTCCATTGTTTGGCCGCTTTACGCTGAGCGACAAGTCCTAGCAAAATCATAAAAACAATTAAAATCGGCAGCGTGACAATGAGAATGACAGCAGATGTTTCATCTAATGTCCAAACATAGACAAGCACCATCACCGGAATTACTGCCATGTTCACCATTTTCGGCAAAAACAGCTGTAAATACTGACGATATTGGGCAATGCCCTCCATCGCCAATGTCACAAGCTTTCCTGTTCCTTTTTTCTTCGTGAAAGCTGGACCTAAACGGAACAGCTGGTCCAACAGCTGCTTTCTGACGTCTGCTCCAATTCGGGAAGAATAGGTGAACATGACCTTCTCCCGCATCAAGGTGAGACTGTGCCGCACCAGAAAGGCAGCAAGAAACAGCAAGACATAAGGCGTTGCCTGCATGAGACTCTTCCCGTCAAACAGCGTTGTTATGGCATGTGCCAGCCACTGTGCTTGAAAAATAATACTTGCTCCTTGGATGATTGACACAATACCTAAGAGGGCAAGAAGCCCCCTCATTCCTTTTAGTTGAAGCAAACGTTTATCCATTAGTAGGTCATTGGCTCCTTACCGCTTACACGTTTACGGAAGACATAGTAGCTCCAGATTTGATACCCAAGCACAAAAGGTAGCAAAGAAATGGCAACAATCGTCATGACCGTCAGTGAATAAGATCCTGATGCAGCGTTTTGAATGGTGAGGTCGAATGAATGGTTGATCGAACTAATCATGACACGCGGGAATAATGCTGTGAAAAGCATGGTCACCGTCACCATAATACCTGCACCTGTGAATAAAAATGTCCAGCCATCACGCTCTTTTCTCATAAAGAATAGAGCCGCTACATAACAAACCACAATGAGTACAGTTAAAGGGATTGTGATGATCGGACGCACGGTATAAATGTCTGTTTCAAGAATAGACACACCAACAAATACAACAAGAACTGGTAGTGCAATCAATAAAACACGCTGACCGAGCTTTCTTGCACGATTTCTTAAATCACCCTCAGTGCGGAGTGTGACGAAAATCAATCCATGCAGGAGGCAAAGCACCGTCACAGCTACCCCGCCGATCACTGAATAAAGATTGACGAAGTCTGTAAATCCAGCGTACATATTCATATCTTGATCAATTGGCATTCCTCGTAACATACTTGTGAATAGCACTCCGAGTAAAAATGGCGGAAGCAGACTGCCAAAGAAGATGATCCAGTCCCACGTTTTGATCCATGAAGCCTTCTCGACCTTCCCTCTAAATTCAAAGGCGACCCCCCGCCCAATGAGCGCTAATAGGAGAATCGTAAATGGAATATAGTATCCGCTGAACATCGTAGCGTACCAGTGAGGAAAAGCGGCGAAAATAGCCCCGCCAGCTGTAATCAGCCAGACCTCATTTGCATCCCAGAAGGGGCCAATCGTATTGATTAAAATGCGGCGCTCATGTGCATCTTTTCCAAGCAGCTGCATGGACATCCCGACACCAAAATCAAATCCTTCTAAGAAGAAAAATCCAACAAACAATACTGCGACAAGAATAAACCAAATCTCGTTAAGATATGCCATGATATGCGCCTCCATCAAATGGATCTGTAGACAGGTCCGTTTCATCCTTTTGATCTGTATTCTCTTCAGAATGTGCACCTTTTTTAATTTCTCGAATGAATAAGTAGGCGAGCACGATGGCAAGAATCAGATAAATGGTCGTAAAGCTAATGACTGAGAATAGTAGCATGCCGTACGATACGTTTGGTGAAATGGATTGTGCGGTTGTCATCATACCAAAGACTGTCCACGGCTGACGCCCGATTTCCGTCATGATCCAGCCCGCTGAGTTTGCAATAAACGGGAACGCAATCATCCATACCATGAAGCGTAAATACCATTTGTTTGATTCTAGTTTTTTTCTAAAGCTCAAATACAAACCAATCATACTAGCAAAAATCATCAACATGCCGGCACCCACCATGATTCTAAAGCTCCAGAAGGTTGTTTTGACTGGAGGAATGTAATCTCCAGGACCAAACTTGGCTTCATATTCTTTTTGAAGGGTCAGCATGCCTGGCACATCTCCACTAAACTTCGAATAAGCCAAGTAACTTAAAGCAAACGGAATATTGATCTCCGCAGAGTTTTCTTTTTTATCTGTGTCAATATTGGCAAATAGTGTCCAAGCCGCTGGATCTCCACTATCCTTCCAAAGGGCTTCACTTGCTGCCATCTTCATCGGCTGTGATTCCATTAAGTGCTTCGCTTGATCATGTCCAGAGAACGCCACACCTAAGCCAGAAATGAAAGCAAGCACCATGGCAATCTGGAAAGATTTTTTGAAAAAGGTCACTTCTTGTTTTTTGATCATTTTATAGGCACTGACACCCGCGATAAAGAAAGCACCGGTTGCCAATGCACCAAACAGAACGTGCGGGAACTCTACCCAAAGTTGCGGGTTCGTTACAAGAGCGCCAAAGTCATTCATTTCTGCACGGCCATTTTTAATCACAAATCCGACTGGCTCCTGCATAAATGAGTTGGCGAGTAAAATCCAAAACGCCGAAAAGATCGTACCAAGAGAAACAAGCCAAATACATAACAAATGAATTTTTTTCGGCAGACGGTCCCAGCCGAATATCCAAAGACCAATAAAGGTCGATTCAAGGAAAAAGGCCAATAGCGCTTCAATGGCAAGCGGTGCACCAAAGACATCACCGACAAACCTTGAATAATCAGACCAGTTCATCCCAAACTGGAATTCTTGCAGAATCCCTGTCACCACACCTACTGCAAAGTTAATTAAGAAAAGGTGACCCCAAAATTTGGCCATCTTTTTATAGATGTCTTTTTTCTTCACCACATAAAGGGTTTGCATCAATGCAACGATAAATACCAAACCTATAGACATAGGAACAAAAATAAAATGAAATAATGTCGTTGAGGCAAATTGAAATCTTGCTAAAAACAGCTCACTCACAGCCTTACATCCTCCCTTACTTTCGCATGCCGAATGATTCGAGATATTTATGCTCACCATTTCACAAAAAGTTCATTATTTGTTCAATGATTCACAAGCGAAAGTCCATTTGATATAGTTCACTCGGTGAAATTTTACTCTTGATTTTCATTCGGTTAGTTATTTATACCTGTACTTTACACCCATGTGCTTCAAAAATAAAGTAAATTTTACCTAAAATTTGGATAGGATTGTGTCAGTTGTTTGAATACTTTGTCAAAAATATGTGACGGAAAGAGACAATCACAAAAAAAATAGCGCTGCTTCTTCGCTGCAGCGCTTTTGAATATTTAGGCTTTTTTCTGTAAAGCGGGTCTTGTGACTTGCACTTCATAGTACGTAATTTTGTTTTTTAACAGGCCTTCAGGTTTCGCCTTTCCATGAGCATGCGCATCACCAAATGCCTGAGATTTTGTCCAATTCACAAAATCTTCTTTTCGATTCCAGCGGGTGTGAATGGTTACTTCATCGTAATCAGTTGTCTGCTGAGTGACCCATACTTCCATACCTAAAAAGCCTTCCATAAATTCTACTTGTCCCTGCTTGTTAAACCGTTTAACAAGGTGGTCGGCACTGCCTTTTTCTACTCTTACTTGGTTATTTACAATAATCATGTTTGGTTCATCTCCCTTTTGTTGTTGAATGGAGGCGATTGGGATAATGAGTGGATGCTCACCGTCTAAGTGAACCTCTGCCTGAATCCCAAAAACCTCCTTGAAAAAGTCTTCTGTTAACACTTCTTTTGGTGAGCCAATTTGATGCACCTGACCTCGCTTCATAGCAATGAGACGGTCACAATATTTTGCGGCCTGCTGCAAGTCATGGAGAACCATTAAAATGGTGATGCCATGTGTTTGATTCAGCTGTTTGAGCAGCTCCAGTAATTCAAGCTGATGCGCAATGTCTAAATAAGTGGTTGGCTCATCTAGAATGATGGTCTCTGTCTTCTGAGCCAGTGCCATTGCAATATATGCCTTTTGTCTTTCTCCGCCTGACAATGTATGAAGCATTCTGTTTTCATTGATGCGGCTATTCGTCACTTCAAGCGCCCACTCAATCGCTTCATGATCTGACGTACTGCTTTTTTTCCAGATGGAACGGTGCGGGCTGCGTCCAAGTGCGACCAGCTCACGTACTGTCATCGATGGAATGGCGGTTCTTGTTTGCATGAGAACCGCCACCTCCTTGGCGATCTCCTGTGCCGTCATCTCTTTTTGCGGGATGTCGTGAATGTAAATCATGCCGCTTTCGATTGAGGTCAGTCGTGCGGCCGCTTTGATAAAAGTTGACTTACCTGACCCATTCGGGCCAATGATTCCGGTTACACTCCCTTTAGGAACAGCTGCTGAAATGGAAGACAGCCGAAAGCCGCCTTGACTGAGACTCACGTCATCCATTGCAATGACATCCATCTTAACCCCTCCCTTTCTGTTTTAATAAATAGAGGAAGAAAGGTGCACCGATGCAGGCAAGCAAAATCCCTACAGGCAATTCAACCGGTGTAAACCAGACCCGTGCCGCTGTATCGGCAAAGACCACAAGCACGCCCCCTCCAAGCATTGAAATCGGCAGCAAATACCGGTAATCATCTCCGATTAAAAGACGGATAAAATGAGGCACCACAAGTCCGACAAATCCAATTAAACCGCTGACACTGACAGCCGCTCCAGCTAAAAGAGCGGCCAGCGCAATGAGAAAAAATCGAGTCCGCTCTACTCGAAGGCCCAATAGCTGAGCCGATTCATCACCAAGCAAAAGGAGATTGGACGGTTTAATGGCGAAAAAACAAAGACATAATCCAGCCAGCGCATATGGCGACACAAAGCTAAGATGATGCCAGCTCCGTCCGTTTAACCCCCCTGATAGAAAAGGCAAAACAGCCTGCACACGCTCACTATAAAGCACCATAAACCCATTCATCACCGCACCAAGCAGGGCATTGACGGCAACACCTGCCAAGATCAATTTAAGCGGGGAAACCCCTTGATCAAATGACAGCATATACACGACAAGAGCTGCTAATAAGGCGCCCAGAAAAGCAGCTGCCGGAAGCAAATACGTGAATTGCGGGAGAACAATCATGCTGAGTACAGCAGCTAACCCGCCGCCCGCAGTCACACCAATGATCCCAGGGTCAGCAAGTGGATTTCGGACAACTCCTTGTAAAATCGCCCCTGATGCCGCGAGACAGGCCCCAACGAGAAAACCAATGAGCACACGGGGAAGCCGTAAATCCATGACAATTTTTTCATGAACAGGCAGACCTGATCCCGTGAAGACAGACATTAAATCCGTCAGCGATAATTGGACAGAACCTACCGCAAGTCCTAGACAGACGCCCACACATAAAGAGAGAAACAATCCTGGTAACAGCCATTTTCGTCTTGACTGCCTTTTTTGAAAATCTAGTTCTGCATTCATCTTCATGATGACAATCGCTTCAATTTCTTCTCTAATTCATCGATCGCTCTGATGACTTCTGCGCCTGGATTTGTCCCAAATAGGTCACTTGGCAGAATCTCAACGTGTCCATTTTTGACAGCTGATACATCGTGCCACGCCGCATTTTGCTTCATTTCACTCATAAAGCCTGCTTTGACATCTTCAGGATTGCTGTGTGTCATCAGCAAAATGAGATCTGGATCGGCCTCGATTACCTTTTCTGCATTGATTTGTGCATACTGCGGAAACTTCTCGAGTGCTGGTTCATTTTCAGCAATATTCGCACCACCAGCGATCCGCAACAGATCACCGCTTAAAGATTGTGGAAGTGCCGCCATATATGTGCCGGGCGCACCATATACAACGAGTGTCTTTACTTTTTTCTCAGGCTGCTTCACTTGCTTGATCCGCTGATCGATTTGAGCATTGAGTGCTTTGGCCTTTTGCTGTTTTCCAAGTAAATCACCAAATAAAGTAACTTGACGCTGGATGTCCTTCACTGAGTTGGCACTTGTCAAAAGAAGCTGTGAACCAATTCCTTCTATAGTAGAGATATCCTTGCTGTTTAATGATTCATTCCCAAGCACCACATCGGGCTTTAAACTCGTGATCAGCTCGACATCAAATTGATGGGTTGTGCCAATTGATTGTACGGACTTTGCCTTTTGTAGATTGTCTGGCAATTCGGCAGTTGGCCGGCCGACCACCTGGCCACCTAAGGCATAAATGATGCTCATGTCGCCAGTTGACAACGAGACAATCCGTTCAGGTGATTCATGAAACGATAATGTTCTGCCGGCAAAATCCTGAATGTTGAGCGCACCTTGCTTGCTCCCATTCTCGACAGGCGCCGCCTGGCTGCATCCGCCGAGGAGAAGCACGACAACGAGTCCTGCCCAAATCACATGTAAACATTTCAACCGTCTGTCTCTCCTTTTCTAGTAAACTTTCTTTAGCTTCGCCTGTACCACGAGACGCTTGTTTTTAGGTGCCAGCACGTGATCACAGGTCGATAATGTGAGAATCAAGTCATCTGTGGATACGTCTGTTTTCGTTTGATAGATGGACTTCTTACGCACAGCTTGCAAGTAGTGCGCATATTCACCAAGATCCTGAAAATCAGTCTGAATATAATCGAAATCGACTGTCGTCTCATACACAGCAAAAATCTCTGCTTCATAGCTTTGGTACAGCGTATCGTACTGAAATGTGCGATGATCTTGGAAGAAATCTTTTTTCAAATAGTTTGTGAGACCAGCAAACATAGACCCATCCCTCATCCGATGACCGTATAACACTGTATTGGGACTTTCATGCAAGACGTCATTACGATAATCCATAAAGATACTGCCTGCCCGTGTGTCATCCTTTACATAATTACGAGTTAAATAGAATGCATTATCGTTTGACTGAACAATTGGATACTGAATCATCGTGTCCTTCATATCAATCCAACCGACAATGTCTTGATTCACCTTTCGCAAATCATCAAATGACTGACGGATTTCTCCAGGTTTTCGCTGTTTTATTCCATCCTCGTGTGTGTAAAGTGTCTGAGCCTTTGCAAGCACCTGACGATTTTGATAATTGCCAAAGAGCTCCAAGCCAATGGCAGTACCGCTATATAGAAAAACACCTAAACAGACGATCGTCAGCATTCGCTGCCCGATTCTTTTCCCTCGTTTCACACTGTCTCACCTGCTTTTTGCACAACTTATATGCCTACAGGCACGATATACATCCCTGTTTCTGCATCCTGCTTAATTGTGACGGACACATGATAAATGTGCCGCACCATCTCTTCTGTTAACACAGCATTTGGCCGTCCTTCGCGAATAATTTGTCCATCTTTCATGGCGATGATGATATCACTATAGCGAATCGCCTGATTCATATCGTGCAGGACCATCACGATGGTTAATCCATGCTCGACATTGAGCTCTCGAATGAGCTCCAGAATGTCAAATTGATAATACATATCCAAATAAGTCGTCGGTTCATCTAAGAAAAGGATCGGTGTTTTTTGCGCTAAAGCCATCGCAATCCATACACGTTGCCGTTCTCCGCCTGACAATGAGGCGAGAGGCACCTTTCGCTTATCCGTCAGCTTTGTACAGGACAGTGCCCACTCAATTGCTTTCTCATCCTCTTCCTTGTCACTGCCGCGCATCGTTTGGTACGGCGTTCTCCCAAATGCCACGACTCGTTCGATCGTCAAATCGAGCGGCGCTTCATTTTGCTGATGTACGACTGCCAGCTTTCTCGCGAGTTCCCTTGGCTTGAACGCATTCAGCTCTTGTCCATCTAAGTGAATCTGTCCTTTATGTGGACAATGGTTATGTGCCATCAAAGAAAGTAAGGTGGATTTGCCCGAGCCATTTGGACCGATAATGGTGGTGATTTTCCCCTTTTCAATCTTTGTAGTGACCGATTGTACAATATCCCTCTGCCGATCATAGGAAAACGACACCTCACGAATGTCCATGCAGACGATCCCCCCTTCTTAATAAAAAGATCAGAAACGGCCCGCCAATGACAGCCATGATTGTAGAAGCAGGGATTTCATTTGGTGCCACAAGCGTTCTGCCGAGCGTATCAGCCGTCAAAATGAGCAAGGCCCCGCTTAACGCAGAAAATGGAATCAGTACCCGATGGTCCGAGCCGACGAGCCTTCTAGAGATATGGGGAATGAGCAAGCCGACAAAGGCAATCACGCCCGCTACCGCAGCAGTCACCGCTGCTAATAACACCGCCGTGATTGAAATCAAAAGGCGCATTCTGGTCACACGCAATCCTAAGTTTTTCGCCGTTTTATCTTGAAGGGCAAGCAAGTTACACCATCTGCTAAAGAAAAGCGCAACCACAAGCCCAATGACGCCATAGACACCGATTAAACGGACATCTCCCCACGTTTTCATCGTCAGATTCGACTGTCCAGACTGATTAATGGTGATATTGAAATAGCTGCAAATGGTCACAAACGCTTCTGCCATCCCTGTAAACATGGCATTGATGGCGATCCCCACCAAAATCATTCGAATCGGGCTTAAGCCGCCTTTCCAAGACAACACGTATACGAGGAAGCAGGCAATTGCCCCGCCTAAAACTGAAAATAAAGGAGAGTAGAAATAAAATTGAGGAAGCGCTGTAATTGCCATTAAAGAAAAGAAGCTAGCTCCCGATGAAATACCAATAACACCGGCATCTGCTAATGGATTCCTCATCACAGACTGCAAGAGGACACCGGAGACAGATAAAGCCGCACCTGTAAACATCGCAATGAGCATGCGGGGGATTCTTAAATCTTTAATGATTTCTACCTGTGCATGTTGACCGGTCATAAGCCCTTCCAATAATTCAATTGGTGTAACATGAATGCTCCCCGTAATGGCGGAATAAATAAATACGCCGGCTAGTAAGAGACTGACTATCAGAAATAAAATCCCTGTTTTTTTCATCTTGAACGTCCTTTTATCATTAAGATTCGCCGCTTATGACGGATACAACATACGAGTCAATTCATCTAATGCCTCTGCTGCCTTTAAGTTGCCTGTTGTCCCGAATAAGCTTTCTTCGAGGTCGTACACCCGGTCTTGTTTGACCGCATGGAAATGTTTCCAGATGTCATTTGTTTTAAATTCTTGATCAAACATTTTGACGACTTCATCCGGCATCCCATGTGCGGCTCGGAGAATGATATCTGGATTGGCTTTTTGTAAATACTCCGTATTGGATGCCAAATACTCCATTTTCTCACCTTTTACGATGTTCTTTCCTCCTGCAATACGCACAAGATCACCGATATACGAATTCTCTGTTGCCACTAAATAACTGCCTGGTACACCAAGCAAAATGAGAACGGATGGCTTCGTCTTTCCCTTCGTTCTCTCTTGTATGTCTTTCTTTTTTTGTTCAAAATCATCCACAATGCGTTTCGCTTGTGTCTTTCTATCATATTTTTCTCCAAGCTTTGTGATGGCGTTCTCCATCTTGTCCAGGCTCTCAAGGTTGAGGTATGTCGCAGGGACAGAAGCTTGTTGAAAAGGCGTTTCTAAATCATATTGAAGGGTCGTGACAGACAGGACATCTGTCGGTTGAAGTGATTGGATGATTTCCATGTCTGGGCTCATTGGGTTACCGACTGCTGGGAGTCCTTTGTATCGAGCCGGCAAGGATTTTTGGCTTGTTGGCACCCCGACAAGATCCACCTCTAGCGCATCCATGATCTCAGCAGCAGCTACAGTCGTTGCCACAATGCGGGCATTTGATGCTGCGCTTTTTTTGCCTTTCGCTGAGCTTTCAGCTGATTGTGAGCAGCCTGCTAAGAAGACGCACACACATAGAGCCGTGATCAGGGTACATAACATTCGATGCTTCAAAAACAGAAGCCTCCTTTCGAAAAAAAGGAAGTGGATGCGCCGAGATGAATGGCGCACCTCACTTAACATAGATTCTTTATCTTGTACGAGTTTGATACTTTCTGACGAGCACGAATAGTGATCCGCCGAATAAAAGAATGTACACCCAAAGAAGTGAAGTATCTCCTGTTTTTGGGTTCATCTGACCTGTCTCAGACTTGGTTTGGTCATCTGATGGCGTAAAGGTCATCTGCTCTGCACCCGTTTCCTCAGGGGCGAGATTCACAAGCTGGCTTGGTTGAGAATCGTGATCATTCGGATTTTTCACAAAGCCGATGCTCTCATCATCTCCGATCACCGTCGCAATTCCGCTTCCTTCACCACTTGCGATGCCTTTCGTATCATAAACAAGTTTGACATCATACTGCTCATGATAATTTGCAGCTGGAATGTCAATTTTTACGCGTGCTGCCTGATCACTGCTTAAACTTTTTGCTTCATATTGAATCACTCGTGTATCTGCTTTTTGATCAGCCTTTGCAACTAGCGTCTCTTCAAATTTACCGCCGGTTCCTACTTGGAACGACGTGATGGCTGAGCTGTTCTTCACAGTGTATGAAACGAAATGGCGGCCATTTTTCACCACCAATGTCGCAGGGCTCACGACGTAATCGTTCATGCGAGAAAGCTCATCTTTGTCTGCTTTCTTCATTGAAAAAGGAAGCTTGTACACCCCGTCTTTTAGCTGAACTGTCTCTTGATTCGTTCCGCCGTTCGTTGTGTCTGGTGCTGGTTTATTTGGTTTTGGTGTTTCTGGTGTAGCCGGTGTTTCTTCCTCTATTTGACCGTCCTTCAGTGGAACGATACTTTTTGAATCAAATTGAAAACGAATATCGTACGTTTGATCATAGTGAGCGGCTGCTACCACAATGTGTACTTTTCCGTTAACTGCTTTTTTCAGATCAGACACTTCAAATGAAACCACTCTTGTGTTCTTTGCTTGATCTGTGCTCACGTTTTTCACTTCTTGATAAGAACCGTTTTTCTCTATTTTCAAAGAATCAACTGACGTATGATCCTTCACCGTAAAGGAAACGGTTTGCGTTCCATTTTTAACGGTTAACGATGCTGGATGTGAGAAGTATTGGCTCATTCGAGATGCCACATCCTCATCGCCCTTCAGTACACTGTAGTTGATACGATACACACCATCTTTTAATTGGTTCTGCGGTGAATCAACTGGTGTTGTGCCGTTGTTATTGTCTGGCGTTTCCGGCTGATCGTCTGGTGTTGTGCCGCTTTGATCATCCGGCTTTGTTTCGCTGTCACCTGGTGTCGTACCACTTTGATCATCTGGTGTTGTTTCACTGTCGCCTGGCGTCGTACCGTTTTGATCATCTGGTATTGTTTCACTATCGTCTGGCTTCGCAGGCGCGACAAGTGTGAGACTGCTCTGATCGAAAGCGATCTGTACGTCATACGCCTCATCATAAATAAAGCCGCCTAAGTCCCAGTAAATTTTGACCCAGCCATTTAATTTGGCTGATACATCGGCTACATCAAATTTGATCACACGCGTATTCGCTGTCTCATCTTCACTGACCGTTTCAGTGGTGACGAGAGAGCCATTTTGTTCGACCTTGAAATCTGTGATTTCTTTGCTTTGCTTCAGCGTAAGATAGGCAGTCGTCTTGCCATTTTCGATGACGAGCTTGGCTGGCTTTTCTGTATACGTATCCATCATGGATGCTTCAGTGCTGCCATTTTTTAAAATGGTGAATCCGGCCGTATATTCACCATCAACCAATGATGCCGCCTGAGCCGTTCCTTGAGGTAGCTGAAACGCAGTCAACAAACTGAATAAAACGAGCAGAATAGCTGTCTGTAGATGAAAAAGACGTTTCAAAAGATGACACTTCCTTCCGTTAATGCTTGATGATCCACTTTCTCGCTAAAAACCCGCCTGAACATAAGACAAGCACAAGGAGCCATCCCATCTGGCTTGTATCACCAGTTTGAGGATTTTCTTCTTGTTTTGTTTTGGTGGATGAATCAGTTGTTTTGGTTGTTTCTTTTGATGATTCTTGATGTTTTGCTGCACCTGCTGTTTCTTTTGAACTGTCAGAAGAAAGTGACTTGATGCTGCTTTCATCGAATTTCAGCTGGATGGTATAGTCGTGATCATAATCAGCCGATTTGACTGTGACATGGATTTTTGACTTGATTGGTTTAGACAAACTCTGTGCTTGGAATTGGACAAGCCTTGTATTGGCTTTCTTATTCGTTGATAGAACCGTCGTATCGACATAGCTGCCATTTCCCGGCACTTTAAATTCCGTTACCCAGCTGCTGTTTTTAATGGTCATTTGCACAGTCAGCTTGCCATTTTTCACGATCACTTTTGCCGGCTTCAGCCAGTAATCATTTGCCATCGAAACTGCAGTTCCTTCGGCCTTCATCACAGTGTAATTGACGGAGTATGTACCATCATTTAATGAAGCAGCCTGTGCATTTGAAAAAGGCAGTATAAGTGCCAGCAATAATGCAGCCACAAAGGCTGGCATCCTAATCCATTTTTTCATCAAACGAATTTCCTCCCTTTTTATTGAACAGTTGCTACATCAAACTTGACGCGAATATCGTAATTGCCTGTATATCCAATGACCGGTACAGTCACACTCACTTTAGCTGGTACAACATCTGTCAGGCTGTTGACATTGAACTCTACCGTTCTCTTATTAGCAGCTGTGTTTGTACTGATCACCTTCGCATCTTTGTAGACACCTTGATCCAATGTTTTAAAGCTTGTAATCCAAGAGCTGTTCGTTAACGTGACTTGCGCTTTGATTTTTCCGTCCTTCACAACAAGCTTAGCTGGTTTTTCAAAATACGTATTTGCTGTTGACGTTGAATCACTGTCTGCTTTCCATACCACATATTGTGCTGAATATTGACCATCTGCTAAGCCTGCTGCTGAGGCAGAGCTAACCGGGGCTAGAGCAAACAATAGAACAAAGCTAAAGAATAATAAGACGTGTGATGCTGAACGAAGTGATTTCATATATATCCTCCTAATTGATATTGATAATTATTCTCAATAGATAATAAAAAAAATAACCTTTATCAGCGTATGAATCACACTCATAAATGATTATGATAATCATTATCAATAGAGACCAAAAAATAAATCTTTGCTTTTGACAAGTCAAAGATGTCTGTTGCTACATGATGTAGTGATACACGGTTTAGGTAATCTGTCCCATTCATGATACCATGGCATAACCTCCCCATTCCATTACAGGGAAAAGAACCCTCTTCTCCTTGATATTATATGATGAATGAAATTATTGTCAACATCATTTTTCATACTATTGACTTAGATTTCTGGAAAATCACAAAAAAAATCGATCAGGGACACTGATCGAAATCGATTAAGAAGGGACATGTTCACCCTTTTCACTATTTTTTCGCTCTAAAGACCAAGCATACATTTCCCGTATGACTGGTTCAATTTTCTTTCCTTGTTCTGTTAGTTCATATTCAATCCGCACGGGAATGTCGGGATATACTTTTTTCTCAACAAGGCCTTCAGCTTCTAAATCTTTCAGCCTTTCTGATAATAACCGTCCGCTGATGTTCATTTCATTTTCTAGCTGACAAAAACGTTTTGGCCCTGTCAAAAGCTGATTGATGATCAGAATCACCCACTTCTTCCCTAAAATCTCCATGGCATCTGTAATTGGGCAGCCATCTACTTGAGCCATACTTTACTCCCTCCTGTTTTTCTCTACTTTTTTTCATTATAACATAATTAATTACTTGAAATAAGTCACTAACTATTATATAGTTTAGTTACTAAAAGTAACAAGGTAATCATTTTATCAATTTTCAATAAACCATTGAACATGCAGATGCATATAACATGAAGGAGATGACCGAGCTTTGAATACAATAGAGCAGGTAAGATTAGGTGTAACAGAATTACATGTGTCCAGCTTTGAGCGTTCTTTGCCTTTTTATACAGACATTTTAGGTTTTACTTTATTAGAACAGACGGATTCTACTGTCACGCTTGGCAGCAACGCAAAGGAACCAATCCTTGTGCTGAAAGAAGATGTGCAGCTGAAAGAGAAGCCGGATCATGAGCCAGGACTTTATCATTTTGCGGTTTTATTACCTACCAGAAAAAACCTGGGCACATGGCTGGCGCATGTGATCAAAAAAGGCTATCCTTTAATTGGAGCAAGCGATCACTTTTTCAGTGAAGCCATTTATTTAAGTGATCCAGATGGCATCGGCGTCGAAATTTATGCTGATCGTCCTCAGGACATATGGGTAGGTGAGCATGGAGAAGTGAAAGGTGGCGGAAATGCTCCGCTTGATGGAGATGGTCTCCTGCAAGAAGCCGCTGATTCCACCTGGGAAGGACTCCCGGCTGGTACAGTCATGGGACACTTGCATTTCCATCTCAACCCAGAAGAAGCCGATTCCTTTTATGTGAACACGCTCGGTTTTCATATCCGAATGGCTCCCCCAGCCAGCTTATTCATTGCTGGTGGCGTCTATCATCACCACCTTGCCTTTAATGCATGGGGACGCGGGAGAAAAGGAGCCATTGATCCACGTTTTTCAGGAATTAGAAGCTATACACTGGTTTTCCCAAAAGAAGAAGATAGAACATCCGTCGTCGAACGTCTGACAAAAGCAGGCATTCACATGAACACGACAGGAAAAAGTAACGAATTTATTGATCCATTTGGCGTTCTCGTTCGTTTACAGATTGAAGAAACAGACAAAAAAGAAGGTGCAGAATATGGACAAACACACAGAGGTTAAAACAGCCATTTTAAAAGATAAAATCAAACGAGTACAGCAAGAAGACGGATTTATATATATCACTGGACCTATTAAACTGCCAGTGAATTTAGACGGTAGAACGGTCATGTTTAACTGGTATTCATGGTTAAAAGATGACGGGAAAGAACCATTATCAGATGAAGCTTTAATCGAAAGCCTTTCCTCCCGTGAGCTTGCAGATCACCAGCAATCAAGTGTCCTTGTTTACGGAGATTTCGAACATGCTGATGAAGCGCTGATCCGCATGCATTCCATCTGCCACACCGGCGATATTTTCGGTAGCAAACGCTGCGATTGCGGGTTCCAATTGAAACAGTCTATGCGAATGATTGAGGACAATGGAGCAGGCGCACTGTTTTATTTAGCCAACCATGAAGGACGCGGGATCGGTCTTTTCAGTAAAGCCATGGCCTACATCTTGCAAGAAAACGGCTACGATACAGTAGAAGCAAACGAAGCACTGGGCTTTGAAGATGATACACGTCAATATGAAGAAGCGATTGCTGTTCTTCAAACATTGCGTACAAAACCAGTCAGACTTATTACCAATAATCCGAAAAAGACCGATGCTATCAGTCATGCAGGCCTTTCTCTTTCTGGACGGATTCCACTTTGGGGTGATGTCTCTGAGTTCAATGAGAAATACTTGCAGACAAAAATTAACCGCTCAGGTCATATGAAGGCGGATCAAGAGGTGCGTACGATTGCCACATCATGAGCGATATATGAAACTAGCCCTTGAAAATGCCGAAGCAATGAAAGGTCAGACATCTCCCAATCCGCTCGTAGGAGCTGTGATTGTGCGAGAAAATGAAATTGTTGGGGTCGGGGCGCATATGAAGGCCGGCGAACCACATGCAGAAATCCATGCGCTCAAAATGGCTGGAGATAAGGCAAAAGGTGCCACGATCTATGTGACACTAGAGCCTTGTTCCCACCATGGCCGCACAGGCCCATGCGCTGAAGCACTTGTGAAAGCTGGCGTCGAAACTGTTGTCGTGGCGGCACTTGATCCGAATCCGCTGGTCGCTGGCCGCGGGATTGCCATTTTACAAGACGCTGGCATACAAGTTATCACGGGCGTACTTGAACAGGAATCCATTCTGATGAATGAAGTATTTAATCACTTTATTACGAAAAAAACACCTTTCGTGACGCTCAAAGCGGGCATTACGTTAGACGGAAAAATTGCATCTGCTACGTCTGACAGCAAGTGGATTACATCAGAGACGTCCCGTTATGATGCACATCACATTCGCAGTATCAACGATGCCATCTTGGTCGGTGCGCAAACCGTCATTCACGACGATCCTTCATTAACAGCACGGATTCCAAACGGTCATCATCCAATTCGAATTGTCTTAGACTCTAAGCTGTCTATCCCGCTGACAGCAAAGGTGGTCACAGATCAAATGGCGCCAACATGGATCTTTACAACAAAACAAGCCGATGAAGAAAAACGAGCCGCTTTAGAAGCAGCTGGCGTCAGCGTCATCATGACGGATAGCGATACCCGGGTGCCCTTACAAGAAGTACTTCAAGTGCTTGGAGAAAGAAATATCTCCTCCCTGATGATTGAAGGCGGCGGACAAATCAATGCCTCATTTTTAGAACAGCAGCTTGTCGATAAACTCGTCATCTACATGGCGCCCAAGCTCATTGGCGGACGACTCTCTCCTTCTTTTTTCGGAGGCGAAGGCATACGCCTCATGAGTGATGCAATTGAACTGGATCAACTCTCTCTTGAACCACTCGGAAAAGATATAAAGATAACGGGTTATCCTGTTTATCAATAAACAACAAAGCTTGTAGATTGAGTCTGCAAGCTTTTTTCTCATCATTGAATTTGAGGTGATTAAATTGAACATCAAAGGAATAAACCATTTATTATTTTCTGTTTCTGATTTAGAGACATCTATTGATTTTTACACAAAGGTCTTTAATGCCAAATTGTTAACAAAGGGCAGAACGACAGCTTACTTCGATTTGAACGGCCTGTGGCTTGCCCTCAATGTAGAAAAAGACATTCCTCGTCAAGACATCCATCACTCTTACACACACATCGCTTTTTCTATTGATGAGGAGGATGTAGATCCAATGTATAACAAACTAAAAGATTTGAACGTCAACATCTTACCAAGCCGGCCAAGAGACGAAAGAGATCAGAAGTCGATTTATTTCACAGACTCTGATGGACATAAATTTGAATTTCATACAGGAACCTTGAAAGATCGATTGGATTATTACAAACTAGAGAAAACACATATAGAGTTTTTTGAATGAAACGCAAAGAAAAACAGAGAGGAAACAACAAGGTGCTATTCGTCATTAAATAGGAAAGATGGTAAAATATACATAGAAACGTGTTGCAAACGATAGTCCTCCCCCCTTCCATACTAAAGGTGTTTTTATGCCTAGAAAGGAGGGGTCAGTTTGAGAACAAAACTTGTGCGTTCACGCGTTGAAAGACGCAAAAACAAAAAGAAAAAAGCTTGTACCTGTAAGTACAAGCTTTGGTTCCTTATCTTAAATTCAATCCGAACTCTAGTCCAGTTCATCATATGGATTTTAGATAAGAGAACATTCTGAATGAACCCTTAAGATGATAATGAAAAATAAAGCGGCACCTTCATTACCCCTAGTCAAGGTAATGCTGGTTCTATCTCGTTTCTGTTTTTTGGAGGGCTGCTTTATTTTTTCATATTATTTCAGTGTATTCCTCACATTTTAAATTTATACATAGAAAAAGCACACGGTAGTCAGCCGAGTGCCCAAATTAAATTTCTTTTCAGTTGTATGGTGAACGTTCAAGAAATTCACCTTGAAGCTCTCGTGCTTCAGTTTGAAAACTAGTTCAACTTAGTCCGAGTTGAACAAAAAACTTGTGCAACAATATGTTACCATAAGTAACAATTTGTTACCATAGTTAAGCTTATTTTTTAATCTCACTTATTCATTTCAAATGCAGAATTTTCATTATTTCAAATAAATTATACAGCTTTTTGTTATGCAATGAATCAAATAAACTGAACAACACTCAAAATAACTTAACCTGTACTTTTCTTCTAAGCCCTCCTACTTTCTATTGGCAACTGTAAGACCTTATTTAATTAAATAAAAAAGAATCAGTATATAAAAAACTGATTCCTTCTGCATACATTTATCTCAAACAAATCGTATTTAATCCACGAAGCGTGTCGTAAAATGTTTCATGTGAAACATCTGTGATCTAATATTGATCAATTTCCCTCTATCAGCCTGCCAAAGCTTTCGGGTGAAAGTCCCGGTGAAATGCGCAGGCGGTGTAAGGACATCATGCCTTGTTCCTTTTTCGCATGTCCTGGTTCAGTGGTCACAGCCATTTCATATCCTGCTTCCTTCGCCAGCTTCAGTGTGTCTTCGTTATAGCGACCGACCGGATAGCTGACCATGATTGTTTGTTGAGAAAAACGCTGGTCAAAGAATACCTTCGATCCTTTTAATTCTTCTTCCTGCTGCTTCTGTGATAAACGATTGAGCTCTAAATGATGAATGGTGTGACTCTCTATTGAAATACCATGCGCCACCATATCATCCATTTGAGCATCGGTTAAATGATGCGGACGGCCGATGGACTGCTCGATCATAAAAATCGTGGCTTTCATTCCATATTCCTTTAAAATCGGAAATGCCTTTGTGTAGTTATCCGTATATCCATCGTCAAATGTGATAAGAACATACTTTTCACTTGGTGTCGAATTGGTCGCGAGAACTTGATATGCCTCTTTCGGCGACAGCGTGACATAGCCGTTGTCTTTCAGCCATTTCATATGAGCCGCAAATTCGCTTTTTGGCACACGTAACGAATTACCGCTGGAAATACTGTGATACATCAAGATTGGAAGCGCAACGGGTTCCTTTTGCTGAATCCAGTTTTGTTTGTCTATCTCTGCCGCTTCAATTTGCTGCGTTTCTGTTGTTTCTTTCGTTTGTACTTGACCCTTTACCTCTTTGATGGCTTGCTGGTTTCCTTCTGTTTGCTGTTTCGTACCCATACAGCCCGAAATGAGCAGCATGACTAAACCAACTGCAAGCCACATACATGTTTTTTTCATTCACCAATCCTGCTTTCTCTTTATCTACCGAATGATTATAACAGAAATTGGTTAATAACTGATATCTATTTTGACAGGGTATTCATTTTTTTACACATTTCGATCATTTCAATGGCAAGCAGATGGATGGTCTCTGTTGTGAGCATTTGGTCTTCTGCATGTATGAGCAGTAAAGAAAAGGGAAGCTGTTCCCCTGCCGCCTCTTTTTGTATCAGCGACAAGTGCAGGTCATGGATGCTTCGAAACGCTTCCTCCCCTTTTTCAATCAACTGCTGTGCTGCTTCAAAGTCATCCGCTCTTGCTAGACGAATGGCTTCTACATAATGGCTTCGTGCCTCACCTGCATGGGCAATGATTTGAAAGGCTGCTCCCTGCATTTCCTCTAATACCGTCATCTGCTTCTCCTCCGATTGCTCAAGATTCATTTGCTAGTTTCAGTGCATGTTCTAGAATTTTTTCTCCATTCGCTGTTCCATATAATCTTACATTTACCACATCGACAGGTATATGATAAGGTGCCGCTGTTTTTTCTGCTGCCTTTCTCATAAAGCTAACTTGCGGTCCTAGCAAAATGACCTTTACATCGTCCCCATGCTCTTCTAATTCGTCCGCAATGGCCCCTTCAGGTATCGCATAAATTTCATAATCCAGCCCTTTTCCTTCTGCGGCTGCCTTCATTTTAGATACCACAATCGACGTCGACATTCCTGCTGCACAAGCGAGAATGATTCGCTTCATATCCCATCACTCCTATTGATAAATGACATCTGGTTCATCCCTTAATTTCCTCGTTTGGATTAATGTTTTGAACCAGTACCCTGACGCTTTCATCTGACGATTCCGTTCATTCTCCAGTTGGATCTCTACTAATCCGTAGCGATTCTTGAATGCATTCATCGGTGAGACATTATCCGTAAAAGCCCAGAGCATATATCCCTTGCAGTTTGAACCTTCTTTTTTCGCTTGAAGGGCTTTTTTCAAATGCTGGCTGATAAATGAAATTCGGTACTGATCATCAATGATGCCGTCTTCGTTTTTAAACCGCTCTTCCTGCTCGACCCCCATACCGTTTTCAGCCACAAACCACTCGATATTGCCGTATTCTTCTTTTATTCTCATGCCCATATCATAGACGATATTCGGATAGATTTCCCAGCCTCTGAATGGATTCATTTTTCTCCCTGGGAGCTCAAATAGATCGTAATAATAAGATGGATGAAACGGTGTGTTTTCGTTCCAAGCCTTGCTAGGTGCCTTAACGCGATGCGGATAGTATAAATTAAGACCGACCACATCGACTGTATGATCTTTAATGAGCTGAAGCTCTTCTTCCGTTGCATCGAAAAAAATGTCATGCTTTTTCAATACATCAAGCAGTTCTTCTGGATACTCGCCTTTAATGGAGGGATCTAAGAACACGCGATTAAAAAACAAATCATACATGCGGGCAGCTTCTTGATCATGCGGAGCAGTCGATCTCGCATACGTCACTTCTGGATTGAGAATGACCCCGATTTTTGCACCAGCTGAATCCTTCAACCCCATTTCCTGAAAAAGCTTCACCACTTTTGCTGTCGCCAAGGCTTTATGATAGTTCCACTGCATCCATTTCTTCGTATTTTGCTCGAAAGGATAACGAATAGCATCTAGATACACACGAGTCTGAACAACAATTGGTTCATTAAAGGTAAACCAATGTTTGACCCGGTCTCCATAGCGTTCAAACACCTTTTCTGCATACAGAACAAACAGCTCGACAACATGTTTAGAGGACCAGCCGCCGTACTTTTCAATCAAAACGGCCGGAAGCTCATAATGCTCTAAGCAAAACATTGGCTCTACACCTGCTTCAAGTAATTCATTGATGAAATCATCAATATAACGAGCATAGGTCTCATCTACAATTCCATTCTCGTAATCTATGAGAAACCTCGACCAATTGATCGATGTCCGGTAATGAGATAACCCAATTTCCTTCATAAGGGCTACATCTTCAGGATAGCGCTCGTAAAAATTCGTTGCTCCTGCTGGTCCGTATCCTTCGTGCCATACGTGATACCCCTCCTTATACCAAAGGTCTATATACGAATCCTGATGCGGTTTCTTCCCTTTCCAACCCTCCGTCTGCCAAGCAGAAGCCGCAGCACCTAGAATAAAGTCATTGGGTATGTCGATTTTGTTCATGTTGCCACCTGACCTTTCTTCGTGTGAATTTGAAGTCCTTCCCACATCCCTTGTAAATACATAGCTCCAAGTGCTCGGTCGTATAATCCATAGCCAGGTCTGCCCGTCTCACCAAAGATCATTCGTCCATGATCTGGCCGGACATAGCCAGCAAATCCTTCCTTAAACAATGCGTTCACAATCGCTCCCATATCGAGGCTGCCTGCTGACGACAGGTGTGCCGACTCTTCAAAATCACCGTTTTCATATAAATTGACATTGCGTAAATGAGCAAAGTGTATACGCCCTTTTTTGGCATACTTTCTCGCAAGTGAAGGAACATCATTTTTCGCATTACAGCCTAGGGAACCGGAACAAAAGGTCAGTCCATGCTGTGAGCGTTCATCGAGCTGAAGGATACGATCTATTTGTTCTTCACAACTGACAATGCGGGGCAGACCAAATATGTTCCAAGGAGGGTCATCTGGATGCAGTGCCATGCTCATGTTCTCTTCCGCTGCAACTGGAAGGATATTTCCCAAGAAATAGTCTAGGTTCTCAAACAACCCTTCCGCCCCCAATGCCCTGTATGCAGCCATCAACTTTCTCATTTCTTCCTGCGTATAAGACGTATCCCACCCTGGTAAGGACAGTTGATCTTTTTCTATATCCATTTGTTCAAGCTGATGCTGAAAATAAACAAGGGTCGTCGATTGATCAGCTAGTGGGAAATCGAGCTGTGTTCGTGTCCAATCAAGGACTGGCATGAAGTTATAACAAATGACCTTCACACCATGCCTTGCTAATCTCCGGATATTTTCTTGATAATGCTCGATATAAACATCCCGGCTAGGCTTTCCCAGCTTAATATCTTCATGGACCGGGAGACTTTCTACGACTTCAAAAGCAAGATCGTGACGTTCGATTTCCGCTTTTAAATGAGCAATACTTTCCTCCGGCCACAGATCACCAGCCGGCACATCATAGACTGCACTGACAATCCCTTTCATACCGGGAATTTGCCGAATATATGAAAGGGAGACAGGATCTTCTTTGCCATACCATCTAAATTGCATGTTCATTCATGAGCCCTCCTTCTATTCTGAATCAGGTGCTGCTTCTGGCTTCCGGTTGGATAAGAGGACAAAAGGTAAATAGATGAAAACAGCGACAACAATACAGATGAGCTGTGTGATGACAGCCCCCATACTGCCAGCGGTAGACAGCCAAGCATTCACAATCGGAGGTGTCGTCCACGGCACCATCACCACCGCTTTCCCGGCAAAACCTGTAGCGGTTGCGATATAACCAATCGTACCTGTCACGAGTGGTGTAACGATAAACGGAATCGCCATCACAGGGTTCAGCATGACAGGTAATCCGAAAATAACTGGTTCATTGATGTTAAACAGTCCAGGTCCTGATGAAAGCTTGGCAATGCTACGCATCTCTTCCCTTCTACCCGCTATAAAAATGGCGATCAACAGACCAATCGTCACACCCGAACCACCAATGCTCATATACACATCCCAAAATGGCATCGTGATAATATTTGGAATCTCTTTGCCCTCTTGAAATGCTGTCATGTTCACTGCAATTGATCCTAATAACAGCGGCTCGCGAATCGGTTTAATCATTTGGTTGCCATGTATACCGATCACCCAGAAAAATTGAGCCACAAACATTAACGTTAAAATACCAGGCAGTCCCTGCACAACACTTTCAAGCGGACGCTGCACGACGTTATACACCGCTTCATGCAAATAAATGCCTGTCACACGGTGAAACGCAAACCCGAATGAACTAATGATTGTAATCGTAATAATTGATGGGAAAAGTGAAGAAAAAGACGTCGCCACATTTGATGGAACAGAATCTGGCATCTTAATTTGCAGCCACTTCACCTCGGTAAGCTTACAAAAGATCTCTACAGAGACGATGGCAATGATCATACCCAAAAATAAGCTTTTTGGATCGGAGAATTGCCTCGCTAGCACATCGACAACCTCACGCATCGATCCATCGACTTCAAGAAGAAGTGTCGTCGGAATAACGGATATAAATGAAATCAATGCCATTAATCCTGGGAATAATGATTTATGTCCATTGATTTTCCCAAGCTCAATCCCGATGAGGAAAACAGCCCCGATCGTTAAAAAGTTCAGCGTGGCATAATTGATTGCCTTCATAATTGGCTGAAGCTCTGCTAAAAACCTGAATATCTCAAAATGGGCAAGCCCCGTTTCCGGGCTCATGATCATATTTGCGACCAGTACAGCAAATGCCCCCGTAATGATGATTGGCATTAATGTGACAAATGCTTGCTTAATCGCCATAATATACTTCTGATTTGTAATACGATAAGCGACATGTCCCATGACGTCGGCCGCTCTCTCTTTAAAGCTCATGATCCGTCTCCCCCTTTACAAAAACTCGTGATCATCCTCCTTTTTGATGTTATTTTAAAAGCGCTTTCATTAACATCTAATCTTTTTCCTCACAGATGCGGAAATGGGTGTCCTTTTTTTTCATCTGGCTGTTCCAACACGTGCAGCGCCGCCGTCAGTTCTTCAAATGAAGCAGCTTTGATGATTTGCTCCACCACTTCCTTCTGCTCTGTCAAACGCACAAGAAATTGATAAAGTGACTGCAATTCTTTCTGATACGTCTTCTGTATACTTAACAAACAGACAACCTGTACCCGCTCTTCTCCCCACAGCACTGGTTTTCTCAACGTACAGATCGCACAAAACGTATCATCTGTTGCCGGTTTGATTGGGTGAGGGATCGCGACCAAATGACCGAACGACGTAGGTGACACTTCCTCTCTTTCCAGCAATAGCTGTTCAAAATCATCGGGGATTCGGTTTTGTTCCCGCAATACATTCACGAAAAATTGAAGAACCTCTTCCCTTGTTTGTAGATCTTGCTGAAAAAAAGTCATATTCGGACTGATATATCGCAAGACCCCCATTTCTTGTGACCCCTGCACAAATCGTTTCAGCCTCAACATATCGTCTTCACTGAGGATCGTATGTACATCAATCACTGGCACAGGTAGTGTGTTCTGAAGCGGGATGGTACTAATGATCAAATCGATACTTCTCAAGTCATACGACAAAAGGTCACTGACACTTGCAGTTCCAGCAATCTCTAGCCTTTCGCTAAAGGCGGCCTTCAGCTTATGGAGAAGAAGCTGACTGCTCGCGACACCCGTTGCACACACAATCAAGCATTTTTTTCTCACAGTCTGAGTTTTTGTCCGCTCTATGGCAGCACCAATATGCAGCGCCAAATATCCGATTTCATCTTCATGAATCTCTACATTCTCTTTTTCCTTCAGCCATCTTCCCATATAGACACCTGCTTCAAAGGCAATCGGATAATGCCTTTTTATGTCTGATAAATAGGGGTTACGGATGTTCATATCATATCGGAACCGATGAATCGCTGATCTCAGGTGAAGACTTAGTCCCACAATCAATTCCTTGTCTGTCTGAATATCAAGTGACATGTGCTCTTCAACATAACCAAGTAATTGGTGAGTTAAACGGAAATGCTCTTCATCAAGCATGTGAAATAGCGTGTGGCCCGTTTCTCCATACGCCATCATTTTTGCCCCCATTAAATGAATCGCAATATAGGCCATTTCAGATAATGGAAAATCTATACCGAGTACGTGACGCATATCTTCTGCCATTTGCCTCGCCACTTGAAAAGCGGGCTGTGTTTGAATGTCTTTGATTTCTCCTTCCGGCATCATCACCAATTTTTTCTCTTCAATTCGTTTGCACGCAATGGCGATATGTGTCACTAAGTTGCTTAAACCGATCTCTGAGACATGAAGGCCGCTTGCCTTTGTACGTGAACGCACCATATCTTGAATCAATTGATACGTTTCTTCAGGTAAAAGGGCAGGGTTCGGATGCTCCTGCTGAAACACATGCTCAGCTAGACAATACCTTAATTTCATCTCATCTCCAGTCAGCCTCAGTCCATATTTAGGACGGTGTGCAACAGAGAGTCCATGTAAAGAGAAAATATGCTTGACTGCTTTCAGGTCATTTTTCACAGTAGATTCACTCACAAATAATTCCTCGGCCAATTCATCTAATTTCATATAGTCTTCGGACAATAAAAGCCTTCTCAATAAATAAGAGATACGATCCTCCGGCTGATTTGGAATAACTTGATTCTTTTTTTCATTTCTTTCTCTCATTGAGTTTTTCAAAAAAGTACGAAATGCTCCATAATCTTCGACAGTCAATGTATACCCTGCTCCACGTTTCATATGAAGTGTTGCCCCATGTGCTTCTAATATTGATTTAAGCGCTTTCATATCTGTTCGAACTGTTCGTGATGTGACGCCTATCAGGCGTGCAATTTCTTCACCTGTCAGCTCCTGCTCTGCCTGCATTAACCGCCTCAACAGCTCCTCCTGACGTAGAGATAACATAGACTCCCCTCCCTTGGTCAATTACTTTTGCCTATCATCATAAACGAAAATAGAACTCTTTGCCCAGTTTTTCTTTCCGACCGGGAACTTTGTTATGGCTCAAACGTATGAATATGAAACAAGAGGAGGGATACATCATGTTTGTTATCATCATCATACTAGCTTCTTTAGGCGCCATTGCCGCCCACATGTTTACACCAAAAGATAAGCGATCATCTTCTAACCATTCTGCACATCACAGTTCAACAACCAGTAACTATACTGATTCGTATACACATCACGCTTCTGATGCCTCCTGCGGTGGTGATTCTGGTGGTAGCGGTGGATGTGACTAAACCAAAAAAACAGCCGCTTGTTCAGCCGGCTGTTTCGTTTATTTTATTAAAGAGCTTTCCAGCCCCGTTCAATTAAATGTTTGACATCCTTTGCAAAATCCTCGCCTTTTTCCATCACATCTTGGGCTCTTCCTGCAAAATTACTGGCGACAGCGAGTTCCATTTTTTTTAACTCAAAGTGCATAATTTTTTGGTCTATCTCCGTAATATAGGTTTCATACTCATTGTTCACAATGTCGTGCAGCACGTGATAGGCTTCTTTCCGATGACGGTGAAAGTCCGTTCCTCTCTCACCTTTCCATGACGAATCTAGAGCAGGCTTCTTGATTTCCTTTATGTCAGACTGCGCAAGATCTTGTTCTGTTCGAATATTACTTTTGGCTGTCTTTAACCGAGAGATCATTTCGTCAAATTCTGCACGTTTGTTTTCAATCCCCATATGCAGATGGTGCAGCATCTCGGATAAACTCATGTCATCCACCTCTATTAGACCTCATAAGAAAGCACGGCGTCAGCGTTTTTGAAACCGAGCAGATCATCTGCTTTTTCCAGTCCTGACATTTCTATCGTTCGCTTTCATTAAGTATAGTATAAGGCGAAAAGCCTTAGGCTTAAATAGGGAAAAGGTGTCCTTTTAACATGGTGTTTGGAAGAAAAACGGAATAATCCAAGGTCATAAATCCTGAATTATATATGAGTCTTTACGACTATATTTTACGTCGTACTCAGCTACGCTATCAATAAAACGATTGGGGCTTATGATTTTGCCGCAATCGCCTCATCCTGTTCTTTTAGTGTCTTCACATTTGAGCGTGTATCCTGAACGTTTTTGATCAAGGCTTCTTTAAAGCTTGAGACCATTTCGCCCACCTCTGCTTCACGTGCCGTCCATTTGGTTACAAATTCAAGGCTGTTTTCACCAACTTTATCTGCTGCTTTTTTCATTGTTAAAGCTTCAACTGCTTGGGAGACTTCATCTAGTTTATCCATCACTGTTTGGTAGTTTAACTTAATTTGTCCCATTATGATATCCTCCAGATTTGTTCAGCATGAAGCTCGCTTACAAGCTGCTCCATGCTTTTGAGATCAAGCGTTTTGCGTCTTCTACTGCGTCTTCTCCTTTTTCAGCCAAACGTGCGGCATCTCCAGCTAAAGAGCTGGCAAAGGATAAGGCAGCCTGCTCTGCTTCTAGTGTACTGATTTTGAATTCGATTCGGCTCACGTAGCGTGGGTATTTATCGCTTACGATCGTTTGCAGCGCATCATGCGCTTCATTTCGCTCTGATTTGAAATCTTGGCTCCGCTCACCTTTCCAAGAGGCCCCAAGCTTTGGCTGCTTGATTTGTTTTAGATCTGTTTCTGCCGCATCTTGTTCACGTTCAACCTTACTTTTTGCTTTTTTGAGTCGAGCAATTTTCTCTTCGATCTCTGCCTTTTTATTTGAAATGCCACCGTTAAGGGCAGACAGCATATCCGATAAGCTCATATGGGTTCCTCCTCCTGTCAAAAATAAAAACGCTGCTTAGAGTCCCTCTAAACGAGCGTAATGGTGAATCGCACTTTTTCCAATATTGTTATTATAAGGTTCAAAGACTCATGTTTGAATAGGGATTTGTGCCCTTTTTATGGTATAAATATGCTTTCAATCTGCTTCATACCACACCTTAAGCCCTCTTTTATAGGGGGTCAAAATACACAACCACCCCTCTGGAAACACACATAGTCTTACGGTCCTAGGACAAACAAAAGCCGCCCGGGGGAGGGGCGGCTTTTGCAGCGGCTTATGATGCCGATTCTTCTGAGTCTTGTTGATTTTTCACGTACCAAATGAATTTCCCTGTATATCCGTAGATGATGGCAAGACCAATGGCAACAAAGCTCAGCCACATAAATGGTAAATAAGAGAATGTCGAGACGCCTAGAATCCCTGCCATGTAAATTCCGTTATCTGACCACGGAACCATACCAGACGTCATTGTTCCACCGACTTCAGCGTTTCTAGATAGAACACGTCTGTCTATTTTCAATTTATCGTAGCTTTTTTCCATAATTTTCGGTGTAAGAATTAATGAAACGTACATCGCACAGCCGAAGATATTTGCGAAGAATGCAACAACAAGTGTAGATAGGGTTACATTTCCTGCATTATATAATTTCTTCTCGAAAGTAGCGACAATTACTTTTAAGACGCCGAGATATTCAAGAACGCCACCAAAACCAAGTCCGAGAATAATGACCACTAGAGATCCAAGCATATTCACAATACCGCCACGATTTAACAGCGTATTTAAGAAATCTACATCTGAATTAATAGAAAAGCCATTATAAGCTGTTCCAAGCGCATCTGCCGGGTTCATTCCTTGGAATGCCATTGCCCAGACTGCACCAAGAAGGGCACCAATAGCGATAACAGGCATTGAAGGTTTCTTAAATACGAGCAGTAATACAACCACTACTGCTGGGATGATCATCCAAATGTTGATTGTGAATGTATCATGAAGGGCATTTTTCAAAAATTCTACTTTACCTTGATCAATGTTGCGTCCGCCATACATAAAACCTGTAACCGTAAACATAATCGCTGTAATCACAAAGGCTGGTATGGATAAGACCATCATGGCTCTTACATGCGCCAGCACGTCCACTTTTGAAAGAGAGGAAGCGAGCACAGTACTATCAGATAAAGGAGATAATTTATCACCAAAATAAGCACCAGATAAAACAGCCCCAGCTACGATCGGTAATGGGATACCCAATCCTTCACCAATTGCGATCATCGCAATCCCTGCCGTTCCAACTGTACCCCAAGAGGTTCCTGTTGCAACGGACATAATCGCACAGATGACAAGTGTAGCTAATAAGAAGATATTAGGATGAATAAATTCCAGTCCGTAATAAATTAACGTGGGTACAACACCGCCGGCAATCCATGTACCAACAAGTGCACCTACTGCAATTAAGATTAAAACAGCCTCTAAACCATTCGATATCCCTTTTGTAATCGCATTTTGAAGGTCTTTGTATGAATGCCCTAAACGAATCCCTAAAGCAATGACCATAAACCATGAGATAAACAATGCGAGTTGAATATCTAGTTTGAAGTAAAGAGTGAATGATAAAACAATTGCTAAAAATAAGCCAAGTACAGACACGACTTCTAAAATAGACGGTAGACGTGGTGTTTTCATTTTGTTTCCTCCCTTTGTGCGTGCGTTAAGCGTTTTCAAAATATTGTGAAAAAAGTGTGTCAATTCGAAAGAAAGTGAATTGCCTGTTTTTCTCTATTTCACAGGCAATTACACATATTAATAAAATAAAATTTTTGATATTATTATCGCTCTAGGAGCTCTGCACCCGCAATACCAGGCTTTGTCATCTCGTAAGGATTCAAAATAATATCAAGTTCTTCTTCTGTTAACACATCATTTTGCAGGCAAAGATCTCTGATCGATTGTCCTGTTAAAATGGCTTCCCTTGCGATTCTAGCCGCGGCTTCATAGCCTAAGTGAGGGTTTACCGCAGTAATGACACCTGCACTTTTTTCGACATATTCTTTCAAACGTTTTTCATTTGCTTCGATGTCCGCTAAGCAGTGATCTGTGAATGAGCGGAATCCGTTATTCATTATACTAATAGATTGAAGCAAGTTAAAGACCAGAACAGGCTCCATCACATTTAACTCAAGCTGGCCTGCTTCAGAAGCAAGACAGATGGTGTGGTCGTTCCCAATGACCTGGAATGCGATTTGGTTAATGAGCTCTGCCATGACTGGATTGACTTTTCCAGGCATAATGGATGATCCCGGCTGACGGGCTGGCAATGCAATCTCAGCAAGACCTGCACGTGGGCCAGATGCCATTAAGCGAAGGTCATTCGCAATTTTAGACATGTTCATCATGCATACTTTTAAGGCAGCAGATACTTCTGTGTATGCATCTGTATTTTGCGTCGCATCTACGAGGTGCTCTGCGCCTACTAGTGGCAGTCCAGAAATATCAGCAAGCTTCTTCACGACGATTTCAATGTAGCGAGGATCTGCATTGAGGCCTGTCCCAACAGCTGTCGCACCCATATTTACTTCATATAAATGCTGTTTTGATTGGTTGATTCGTTTAATATCACGGCTGAGCACACGGCTGTATGCTTCAAACTCTTGTCCTAAACGGATCGGAACAGCGTCTTGTAAATGAGTACGCCCCATTTTGATGACATGATCGAATTCTTTTGCTTTCTTTTGAAATACGTCATGCATGGCCTGCATCGTCTCAAGTAAAATGTCTAACTGCTTGAGCACTGCAATATGGATCGCCGTTGGGAACGAATCATTTGTCGATTGTGACATGTTCACATGTGTGTTTGGACTTAAATGAATGTATTCGCCCTTTTGATGTCCCATGATCTCGAGGGCTCTGTTTCCAATGACCTCATTGGCATTCATATTCATAGACGTTCCTGCGCCGCCTTGAATCGGGTCTACGATGAAATATTCATGGAATTTGCCTTCAATGACTTCATCTGAAGCTTGAACGATCGCATTTCCAATTCCTTCATATAAACGTCCGACTTCCATGTTGGCTTGAGCTGCTGCTTTTTTGACAATGGCAAATGCTCGAATGAGTTCTTCATGCATGCGATATCCTGTAATCGGGAAATTCTCTTTTGCACGAAGCGTTTGAACACCATAATACACGTCTGCGGGAATTTCTTTTTCACCTAGAAAATCCTTCTCGTAACGATAAGTTGCTTGAACCATCTCGTATGACCTGCTTTCTATAGAATAGTTAAATCACTAAATCTTCTGCGATTGGCGTTTCCATAATCTTTTTCACTTCTCGTGGATCTGTTGTTTTACCTAATGCCCACATGAGCTTTGGCACGATAGCTTCTGTGTTCATGTTTCTTGAACGAGCAACCAGTTCTTGATTGATTTTACGTCCTACTTCATACACACTCATGTCTTCTCCTTCTTCGAGACACTGAGTGGTGATCACAACAGAAATGCCTTCTTCCAGCAATTCGTTGATTTTTTCTAAAAGGTTTCTTCCTTCGAAAGGAATTCCGCCGCTGCCGTAGCTTTCAATGACGACTCCTTTGTACAACCCTTTGATTGAATCTAAAAACTCAGGCTTCAGTCCTGGATGCAGTTTTAGTAAACAAACGTCTGTGTTCAAGGATGCATCTAATTTAAGCGGTTTCATTGATGATCTTTTTACTTTGCTATTGTATTCAATTTGATGATTTTCAATCGATGCAATATATGGGTAGTTAATACTTTCAAATGCATCGTAGCTTTTCGTTCTTAGTTTGATTGCGCGAGTTCCTTGAATGACTCTGCCATCAAACACGACGTATACGCCGCCAACACCGTCACATGCAAAACGAATCGCATCTGTAATGTTTTTCTTCGCATCTGTTTTCTTAAACGTAATCGGGATTTGTGACCCTGTAATGACAATTGGCTTATCAGGATTTTGCAGCATATACGATAGTGCTGCTGATGTATAGGCCATTGTGTCTGTTCCATGAGTGACGACAAATCCGTCATATTGATCATAATTTTCATAAATGGCTGTTGCGATATCAACCCAGTATTCAGGCTGCATATTGGTACTATCTATACTCATTAGGGACTTTGTGTCCATTGTGTAGTCTGCATTAATTTCGTTTAAATAGCTTAAAAGGTCCTCAGCTTTAACACCTGGAGCTAAACCATTTTCACTTTCTACAGATGCAATCGTCCCACCAGTGGTTAAAAGCAATAATTTCTTCAACAGGTCCACCTCTTTCAGTAAAATTACTTCGTTTGTCACACATATTATAAGCCAGCTTGTGCTATTCTATAATATACGCTTTACGCGTACCTTCATTGCCATTATAGTCACATAACGCGAATTAATCAAGAAATTATTACGCATAACGCGTACACTCTTTGTCAAAATATGATATACTGTTGTTGTATATAAAGGAGCGTTCATGTATGATACTCGATCGTTTAACCACCCTTAGAAAAAAGAAAAAATGGTCTCTCCAGCATACGGCAGATCGCCTAGGTATCGCCAAAAGCACCTATGCCGGTTACGAATCTGGGTACCGACGACCTTCGCTTGAAGCAGTGAAACTGCTGGCTGATTTGTATGATACGTCCATTGATTTTTTACTTGGTAGAACGGACGAGCCAGAGATACAACGCAAAATCTCTGATATCAAAATTGAGCTGACGGAAGCAAAAGAAGGAACCATCCATGTAGACGGCGTTCCACTAACAGATGAAGAAATTAAACAGCTTGTTGCCTTTATTCGGGCGAAAAACACTCTGAAAGTATAAACAACACAAAAAAGAGAGGTCCCTGTCATAGAGGGACCTCTCTTTTTCTGCTTACGACAGCTCACTTAATTCCTCTAACCGCCGCTTCGCTTCTTCTTTATTAAAGGAACTATAATAGCGATAATTCTCATCATCTAAGATGCGGTAATGCTGGCTTAGTACATTCTGCTGAAGACGAAACGTACCTTTTTTCACAGACGTCCGCCACCAAACCTTTCCGCCAATCGTACGTTCAACAGATAAATGCAATTCATCGTGGGCGACGACTTCCAAAATCTCAAGCGGATCATCCCCAAGTGTCCCTTTTAAAATGTCACTATCCCTGAATAATGCACAAACGGCCGCAGATTGCGTCCAGTTGAGGCGAAGTCGATTCTTTTCTACCTGCTGCAAATGCCGTTTGGATAGCCCAAGCACCTCAGCCATGCGGTCCTGTGTATAGTCTTTTTCTTTTCGAATTCGTGCCATTTGTTCTGTGACGAGGTCAATTACCATTTCTTTGTCCATCTCTCATCACCTCTTGATTGTTCAGTCTTTACTGACATCATACACGATTTCTTAAAAAAAGTGGCGTCTCACCTCATGGAATGATGGCGAAAACATCTATTGATTCTGCTTTTCACCATGACCATGCTGCTGTATCCAATTCTCTTGGGCGGTCTCATGTAAATATGGATAAATGTTTTGTTTCACCGTTTGCTCAAATACTTCTTCATCTAAAATACTGTACGCCGGAATCTTGATCAATTTCCCATCAATTTTCCGAATGAGCACATCCATGAACAGAAATCCCCTGATACTGTAACGATGCCTGCGCATATCAATAGATTGTATGTCTTGAAAAGGGATTGTTTGTTGCCGGTATAAAACAGCGCCATTCTCTCCACGCTGAATGCGAAAAATCACATTTCCCCTCTTCGTAAAAGCCGGAAGAATCATCAAAAAAGAGATCCACCCATAGACAATGCCTAATAATCCGCCTAAAAATAAAAACAACGTATAATTCGATTCAAATGTAAGAGCTTCTGAAAATAACCAAATACCGATGATGCCAAACCCGCCCGTTGCTAAGAATGCCCATACTCTTAGAAAGGGTCTGCTCCTCACTTCTATTACTTCACTTGGATTCAAGCGCCATTCTCCTTTTCTCCATTAGAATATAGAACGTAATCCGTCCCTATGAGCCGTCTCTATCCGAAATTCATTTTCCTTCATGCCCGACACTAGCCAAGAATGCTTCTGCCCCGGAATAACAAATATCATAGACTCTACATCCGGCGTATTATTTTTATCATAAGTGACCTTCATCAAAGAATCCATTTTTCCTTTTCTGACTCTTACATCAGAAACAAATGCCCGCACAAGCTCTTGGTTCTCTTCTTTATTTAGAAAAGAAGGGCAATCATCATTCCCTTGACTGGCTTGTTCTAACAGCTGTTCAAATTCTTCCCCCTGCAAATTGATGACTGGTGTGAGGCGATCACTCATGTGTATGTTCAAAAAGGTTGTCACTTGCTCCACAGTCTGCTGATCGTCTTTTAGTTTGTGAATCTGATGCACTTGTTGATCATAAAGCGTATGGTGTGAATACACACCTGCCTGAGTCGTATGAAAGGACGTACTGACCTCTTCATCTAATGCACCAAACCTTGAAGCTTTCACGGTATGTGATGCATCGTTCATGGCTTGAATGAAATGCCGGTATTTTTCTTTATAACGGTATTGTCTATTTCGAAATTCTAGCACGTCTTTTGCCAGCAAAGAGCGACATGCAATTTCAAATAAAAATCCAAGACGTTCATCCTCTACATCTGGATAATAGGCTTCCTTTAAAGACATCCCTTGCTCAAAATAGCCTTCACTGTAAAAACTAAAGATGAGTTCCTCGATACTTAGACTTAGCTGATCCAACTTGATCTCTCCTTATCCAAAAGAAAATGCGCCCTTCAAGAAATCACCTGCACCTTTCAACAGCGAATCTGCGGTTTCTTTTGTTTTTTCTATTCCTTTATGTATCACCTGATTTGCTTGATCAATGGTGTCATTGACTGCTTTAACACCTTGACCTGCCAGTTCAAATGCTTTTTTTCCTTTATCGACAACCGCATGAATTGGGTCTTTTAATTTCACTGCGACCTGTTCTGCAAAACCAGAAGTAAGCTTGGCGACTTTTTCACCAATAAAGCCACCTACTGCTGATCCTATCGCACCGCCAACGACTGTTCCAATCGGTCCTGCAAAGCTTCCAAGAGCGCCGCCCACAACGGCACCTGCAACAGATCCGCCTGCAATAAAGACCGTATTATTCACTGCATTTCCAACAGCCTTTGCATTTTCACGCTTGAGAACTTCTGGCTGATCCCCAAATTCCGCATAGTTCTCCGCAATTTTCAGACCGCAGCCAACCGTTTCTGTTGCACCCGTGACGACCGTTGCAATGATGGCATTTCCTTTCGCAAACCTTGCACCATTTTTCAGAACAGACTTGATGCCAGCCGTGTCCTTCCAATTGATACTTCCTTTTGTGAAATCACGTACACTGTTCGTGAACGCAACTGTATCGCTAGGATAAAATTTCGTAAATTTCTTATGGACCAGGTCAGCCATCGACCAATTGGATCGTTTTAATAATTCTTTTTTACTCAGCCAAATCCTTGCCAACCGGTCAAATCTCGTTCCTTCTACCCGTCCGGTCACATCAAGAAGGAGCTTTGAATGCTGCGCAGCATAGCGGCCATTTTCTTTAATAAAGGTCGTCATGCCAAGTCCATAGTATTTTGCCTGCATCATCACAATACCAGCTAGGCTCGTGAGTGTACCATATTGATCATACAGACTGTACATTTTCCTTAAAATATCATCAGCTTCGACCATTTTATCCGTTGCATGACGAATGGCAATGTCGTCACTGCTCAATTTGCTCATTAAGGCTTGTCCAGAACCCCATGCATCTCCTACTCCAGAAAAACAGCTTCGATAACGGGGATCACAGCCTAGGATGAGGCCATCCAGTTCACTATGTAAATCGCGGTGCTTTGTTTCGATGGCCGAAAGCTCTCCTACAAAATCATTCGCCAGCCCTGTCAGCTGATCTGGATCTACTACAATGTCACGCGCCATCACATCATCTCCCTTCTCGGTTTCTTTCTCTCCGTTCTTCTCGCCTTTTTCGCTCAAGCTCTTCCATTCTGGCGATTTCAGCTTTACGTTCCTCGATTTTGACAGCAGCATCCCGCAGTTCCTGACTTGTTTCAAGCAAGTCCTTTTCAAATTGATCATAGCGTGCCACTGTTTCCTCAAAGCTTTGATCAAATTTATCTCTTGCTTCCCCTTGCCAGCCTGATCCAACTGCCTTCAGCCGATTCTCAAGCAGCTGCTTCGACTGCCGAATGCCATCAGCTGCTTCCTGGAACTTTTGAGCGAGTGCAAGTGTTTGACTAGAATCCAACTTTCGCACCCCTTTCTCCCAAATTAACGTACAAATGGATGATTTTATATGTCCTCATTATAAATAAAAAGACACCCAAAAAAATCACCCTAAAGAACCATTCAGCACATCGCAAAATAAAAGTAGGTCTTTTTCCTCTCTAATTGTCAGAGAAAGCCTTTCTTGTTATGAAGCGCATTCAAGACATGATAAAATGAACATATTCTACAAAAGGAGTGATGTATTGATGAAAGAGGAAATGATCCAGCGATTCACAAGTTATGTAAAAGTGGATACACAGTCTGATGCAGACATGGAGAGCTGCCCATCCACTGAAGGACAGCTGAACTTAGCAAGGCAGCTAGTTGAAGAGATGAAATCCATCGGCATTCAAGAAGTGACAATGGATGAAAACGGTTATGTCATGGGCACGATCCCATCTAACACTGACAAAGAAGTGCCAACCATTGGCTTCCTAGCTCATATCGACACAGCCACTGACTTCACTGGCAAGAACGTGAAACCGCAGATTCATGAGAACTATCAAGGCGGGGACATCACGTTAAACAAAGATCTACATATCGTATTATCTCCAGCACAGTTTCCAAATTTACAAAAATACCAAGGACATACGCTCATCACGACTGATGGCACGACCCTGCTTGGTGCAGATAACAAAGCAGGTATCGCAGAAATTATGACCGCCATGCATTACCTGATTGAGCATCCAGAAATCAAGCATGGAAAAATTCGTGTCGCCTTCACACCAGATGAAGAGATCGGCAGAGGACCTCACAAATTCGATGTTGATGCCTTTGGCGCTTCTTATGCTTATACGATTGACGGCGGCCCGCTAGGAGAGCTTCAATATGAAAGCTTCAACGCCGCAGGTGCAAAAGTATCAATTAAAGGAAACAACGTCCATCCAGGGACAGCAAAAGACAAAATGGTCAGTGCTGCAAAGATCGGCATGCTCTTTCACAACAAACTTCCTTCAGATGAATCTCCAGAATACACAGAAGGATACGAAGGCTTTTTCCATCTCACAAGATTTGTAGGAGAAGTAGAAGAAGCAGAGCTGCAATATATTATTCGTGATTTTGATAAAGAGAAATTCAACAAGCGCAAAGCACTGTTTGAAAAAATCGCAAACGACTTAAAAGCGGTCTACGGTGAAAACAGCATCACCCTTAGCATTCAGGATCAATATTACAATATGAGAGAAAAAATTGAACCAGTCAAACATATCGTAGACATCGCTCATGAAGCCATGGAAAACCGCTCAGTGACACCTGTCATTGAACCAATCCGTGGCGGTACAGATGGCTCACAGCTTTCATATAAAGGACTTCCAACGCCAAACATCTTTACTGGCGGGGAAAACTTCCACGGTAAATATGAATTCATCTCTGTAGAGAACATGCTGAAAGCGTCAGAAGTGATCGTGGAAATTGCACGTTTATTTGAAGAAAAAGCATAAACATGTTTACAACCGTTCCTGTTCGGGAACGGTTTTTTAATAAAAGTTTACAATTTTCTGAAACTTTTATGACACTTAATCGTACTAATAGAGACAACCCCAGAAAAATTCTTCTTGACGAGTGCAATAACTGGAAATATAATAGTTAAAAACAACCAGTATTTTAGACCTAAAAAAGCAGCAAGAGTAAACCTTTAGAACTAAACGCTATTTGCTAACTATTTTCAGTTATAAACATCACTCACCCTGTCTACACTTAAAGAATAGGATGAATTGGAGGAATGTCATATGATGATTTTATTGATTATCGCTTCACTTTGCAGCTACTTACTATTCTCTTTCAAAAAAGATAACCGCACCCAAAAACGAAAAAGCGCAGAGCTTTCGGAGTTTGAAATCTTTCGTATGCGCCGCCACTACAACGGCAAACGCCGTCACCCACTAAACGATGCACCCAAACAAGTATAAATGTAAAAAGAAGAGCCTCGTCACCAGGGGCTCTTTTTATGTATAAAAAAACGACCAAATTCATGGCCGTTTCTCTTGTTTATTTATACACCTTCGCAGGTACTTGAATCATAGGAATTCCTACATAGTACGGTGAAATTTCATATGGCTGGAAGACAACAGCGATTCCCTTTTTCGTGAAGTAGTACTGCGTGTCGTAGCCGATTTGAATATCGCTTTTTTTCAGATTCGCATAGAATTTACTTTTATGCTTCTTTGTGTAGTTATAGATATAATCTCTTACTTTTGTACGCTTTTTCTTTGTTTTTACCACATCTGTAAAGTACAGTTGCTTTGTTTTTTTCTTTGTTAACACATAGTTCATGCTCGTAACCATCGTATCCCCGTGCATACTACCGTCATTCATGTAATCATAGTTTAGGATACTTAGTTTCTTCCCATTGTTAAATTTCGTTTTAAACGATCTCTCGTATGTGATCTTCCCAATGCCTTCTTTTTTCGCTTCGTCCTTTAAGAACAAGTACGTAGAATAAGAGAATGCAATATCATCTTTTAAATCGCGATTGATGGTTTTCATATGCGCCTTACTAAGGTTTTTCACCTGTGCATATTTAAACGTTTTTTTCTTTTTATAATAGTGTGTACTTACTTTTGCTTTTTTCACTTGTTTGGCATCCGCAGATCCAACTGGCGCAAACAATGAAACAATCAGCGAAAAAATGAGCAGGCTGATCGTTAGGCCTTTCTTCATTGTCATAGTAAAAACCCCCATTTTTGTCTATTACCAATTGAGTATACCATGACAAAAGAACCAAAAGAAGTGTTTTCTTCCATATTATTCTTTATTTTTCATGTGAGGTTTGTTTACCGTTTTCATAAGTTCCTGTATGCTTAAGATAGAATGTTAGATGAAGTGTGGTGTTTATCATAGAAGAGAATATTTTTAGTCATATCCGGACAACATTTCATAGTTTGTCCCCTACCCAGAAAAAGATTGCCAATTACATTTTACAAAACCCTCAGAAAGTTGTGCTTCATTCGATTAGTGCACTCGCTGCTGAATGCAACACAAGTGAAACGACGATCTTTCGTTTTCTACGAAAAATTGGCTATGAGTCCTATCAAGTGTTTCGTGTCCATGTCGCGCAGGATATTGCGACCAATACACCTCAATCCATATACGGTGAGATCGAAGCATCTGATAGTGTCGCAGATATTAAACATAAGGTCATAGAGTTAACAACCAACTCTATTCAGGATATGAAACATATTTTAGAAGACCAAGCTGTGACACAATTTATTCAGCAAATGAAACAGGCACATAAAACCGTCTTCTTTGGAGCAGGTGCCTCCAGTTTTATTGCCGGAGATGCCTATCATAAGTTTCTCCAGCTTGGCTTTGAAGTGAGTCTATGCAGTGATCCTCATATGATGAATATGATTGCAACACATGCAACGGAACATGATTTTATCGTCGCGATCTCACATTCAGGGGAAAGTAGAGAAATCCTTGATGCCGTGCAATTTGCAAAGGAAAAAGGTGCAACGGTCGCCTCGATTACGAGCTATCCGAAATCAGAGCTCGCCAAGAAATCCGACTTTCATCTGCTCAGTTCATCGAGAGAAACAACCTATCGTTCTGACTCAATGATTTCTCGTATTAATCAGCTTGTGATTATTGATGTTTTGTACGTCACAGCTGTTTTAGAATTAGGATCAAATGCAATCGACAACGTCAAACGTTCTCGATTAGCTGTAGCTAAAAATAAAACATAATCGACCATAGACCGGAGCTGTTTCCGGTCTTTTTTTTGTGACTTTTCTCATATTTTCCGTTGACACATTCCTATTTCGTCATGTACATTAAATGAACAATAGTTTATTTCCTACTATTAATTTAAATCGATAGTATATATACTAACAAAAAGAAAAGAAAGCGCTTTTTGTAAGGGGTTTCTAAATAGGAGGCGGACAAAATGGCAAAGCAAATTGGATTCATTGGATTAGGCATTATGGGGAAACCTATGGCACTCAATCTATTAAAAGCCGGTCATACTGTGACTGTTTTCGATATTCATACAGCAGCTGTTCTAGCATTAAAAGAATTGGGCGCAAATGCCGCTGCATCAGCTGCTGAGGCAGCATCTGAAAGCGATATCATAATCACGATGCTTCCAAAAGGTGAGCATGTAGAAGCAGTTGTAGCAGGTGAACAAGGCATATTGGCTACAGCAAAACCTGGCACGATTATTATAGATATGAGCTCTATTTCACCTGTTACTTCTAGAGCATTAGCGGCACTGGCAAAACAGCATCAGGTCGAATTTATCGATGCTCCTGTCAGTGGCGGAGAGCCAAAGGCGATAGACGGGACACTTGCGATTATGGCGGGCGGAGAAAAAGAGATTTTTGAACAAGTAAAGGATGTCCTCTATGCCATGGGCACAGATGTCGTATTAGTTGGATCAAATGGAAGCGGGACAACCGCTAAGCTTGCGAATCAAATCATCGTCAACTTAAATATCGCTGCCATGTCCGAAGCACTCGTCCTTGCCGCTAAGTCTGGCATTGCGATTGATAAAATGTATGAAGCCATCCGAGGTGGACTGGCAGGAAGTGCTGTACTCGATGCGAAGGTTCCTCTCATTTTAGAACGAAACTTTGAGCCTGGCGGACGTATTGACATCAACTTAAAGGATTTAACCAATGTCATGGAAACTGCCCACGATATCGGCGTTCCTCTCCCGCTTTCTAGTCAACTGCTGGAAATCTTCCACGCCCTCAAAGCGGACGGAAAGTCTGGACTTGATCACGGTGGGATCGTTCAATATTACGAAAAAATGGCTCATGTTGAAGTGAAGAAAGGATGAGGTTCTATGAAACAAAGCATTGAGTTACTAAATGCCATTCCGAAAGCGGATTCAGACCGCATTCAATCAGCATACGAACAAGCACTAAACCATTTCCACCATAAAGTGATTGTATTAGACGATGACCCAACAGGCATTCAAACCGTACACGGCGTCTCTGTTTTCACCGATTGGTCAGAGAAAAGCATTGAAGCTGGTTTTCTTGAAGACAGCCGTATGTTCTTTATCTTAACCAACTCTCGCAGTATGACAGAGAAAGAAACGACGGTTCTTCATGAAACGATCGCATCAACGATTGTGAAAACGGCTGAACGGCTTGATCAAGATTTCATCATTGTCAGCCGGGGGGACTCCACCCTGCGTGGACACTTCCCGCTAGAGACTGACATTCTCAGAACGACCATTGAACAGCAAAGCTCCCGCCAATTTGACGGCGAAATCCTTCTTCCCTTTTTTAAAGAAGGCGGCCGCTTTACGATTGGCAATATTCACTATGTACAGGAAGGTCACGAATTAATTCCTGCTGGTGACACAGAATTTGCATTTGATCGTACATTCGGATTTCAATCTTCTCACCTCGGAGAATGGATCGAAGAGAAATCAAACGGATCGTTCACTAAGGAAAACACTACTTATATTTCTTTAGAAGATATCCGGGCTTTACGTATTGAACAAATCAAGGATCAGCTGATGACCGTGAAGGATTTTCAAAAAGTGGTTGTAAATGCAGTAGACTATGACGATGTCAAAGTCTTTGTCATTGCCCTCATAGATGCCATCAAAGCAGGTCAGCACTTTCTATTTAGAAGTGCAGCAGCTCTCACAAAAGTGCTTGGCGGTGTTGAGGATCAAGCACTATTAACTAGACAAGACTTAATACAGGAAGAAAGCACGCACGGTGGCCTCATCATGGTCGGTTCCCATGTCAAAAAAACAACCGAACAATTGCGAGCGCTGCAGCAAAATAAAGACATCGCATTTATTGAATTTGATACACACCTCGTGTTAGAACCTGAAGCATTTCAAGAGGAAATTGACCGCGTGATTCAACAAACTGAACGGCTTTTAACAACCGGGCAATCGGTTGCTGTTTATACAAGGAGAGAACGGCTTGATCTTGGGGACGATCGTCAAGAAGAAGAATTGAAACTGTCTGTTCAGATTAGTGATGCTGTGACGAGCATTGTTCAGCGCCTCTCCATTCGCCCTAAGTACCTCATTGCCAAAGGTGGAATCACCTCTAGCGATATTGGAACAAGAGGACTCAGTGTCAAACGTGCGACCGTCGCAGGTCAAATCAGACCAGGTATTCCCGTTTGGCAAACAGGAGAAGAAAGCAAATTCCCATTTATGTCTTATGTGATTTTCCCGGGAAATGTTGGCTCAAAGGATACGTTAAAAGAAGCAGTAGACATACTTGAAGGATAAAGCAGAGGGGGCGTTTCACGCTCCCTTATGCAGCACAAGGAGGAAAGATCATGTCGTTAGTTTTTATCGGACTTGGCGTTTTGTTATTACTTTTACTCATGGTTGTCTTTAAGTTAAACGCTTTCATTTCGTTGATTATTGTCTCTTTAATCGTTGCCGTTTTAGAAGGCATGTCACCACTTGAAGCGATTGCTTCAGTCGAAAAAGGGCTTGGAAGTACACTCGGCCATCTGGCGTTGGTTCTTGGCTTTGGAGCGATGCTTGGTAAATTGATGGCTGATTCTGGCGGAGCTCAGCGTATTGCCATGACACTCATCGACCGCTTTGGTATCGGGAAAATCCAATGGGCGACGATGCTGACTGGATTCGTTATCGGAATTGCTCTATTTTATGAAACCGGATTCATTATTCTTATTCCATTAGTCTTTACCATTGCTCAAGCCGCAAGACTTCCTGTGTTGTATGTGGGAATGCCGCTCGTCGCTGCACTCATTACAACACATGGCTTCCTCCCTCCTCACCCAGGGCCGACAGCCATTGCCAATGTATTTCAAGCCAACATGGGACAAACCTTATTGGTTGGAATTATTTTAGCCATTCCTGCTGTTTTAGTAGGCGGACTTCTGTTTACGAAACTATTTAAGAAAGATCAACTGCATGCACACATTCCTAAGGACTTGTTTAATCCAAAGGAATTTACAGAAGAGGAAATGCCAAGCTTCGGCATTAGTATTTTCACCGCTATTTTACCTGTATTGCTCATGACATTCAGAGCATGTTTAGAAATTTTCTTCCCGTCCTCCCCGCTGCTACCGGCGGCTGAGTTTTTAGGTGAGCCGGCGATTGCCCTATTAATCTCTGTGCTGCTTGCCATCTACACATTTGGTCTTGGCAGAGGAAAGAGCATGCAGGACGTCATGAAGTCGATTACGGATTCAATTGGCTCCATTGCGATGATTCTATTGATCATTGCAGGCGGCGGCGCCTTTAAACAGGTGCTCATTGACAGCGGTGTTGATCAATACATTGCAGGGATTATGCAAGGAAGCACACTGTCTCCTCTGCTCCTCACTTGGCTGATTGCAGCTGTCCTTCGTGTCTCTTTAGGGTCAGCGACTGTCGCAGGTCTCACAGCAGCTGGCATTTCTGCACCGCTGATTGGTTTGACGGGTGTCAGCCCAGAATTAATGGTGATTGCAACAGGCGCCGGCAGTATAACATTCTCTCACGTGAATGATGCGGGTTTCTGGATTTACAAAGAATACTTTAATTTGTCGATGGCTCAAACTTTTAAAACTTGGACATTAATGGTGACTGTTCTATCACTTGTTGGATTAGCTGGTGTTCTCGTCGCTGATTTGTTTATGTAGGAAAATAAATAGGAAAAACCATTGACTTTTTCTCGAAAAGATTGAATAATTGTGTTTATTAAGAAAATTGAATCAAAGGTAACCTTATTAAGAGTGGTGGAGGGACTGGCCCTGTGAAACCCGGCAACCGCTGTTCCTAGGAACAGAATGGTGCTAATTCCTTAAGCAAGCTGATGCTTGTTTGAAGATAAGGCAGAGATCTCACAGTATATGATGCTCTTCCTTATCCAAGGAAGAGCTTTTTTATTTGATTTATAACTTGAAGAAAGAAGGGATTCAGCATGACACAAGTACAAACCATTGGTAAAAAAACAACAAAGCCGCCATTTCGCGCAGATCAAGTAGGGAGTTTACTTCGTTCTGAACGCATCAAAGAAGCCCGCAAGCAAAAAGCAGACGGTACACTGACAACAGAACAGCTCAGACAAATTGAAAACGAAGAAATCACTCGTATTGTAGAGAAGCAAAAGGAAATTGGATTAGAGGTTGTCACAGATGGAGAATTCAGACGTGCATGGTGGCATTTTGACTTTCTAGAAGGGCTTGATGGGGTCGAAGGATTTGAAGCAGACCAAGGCATTCAATTCCACAATACGACGACAAAAGCGAGAGGCATCAAAGTAACAGGTAAGATTGATTTTACTGATCATCCAATGCTGGAGGATTATCGCTTCCTTCACAGCATCGCGGGTGATCATACGGCTAAAATGACGATTCCAAGTCCGAATATGCTCTTTTTCCGTGGAAAGCTTGAAGAAGGAGTATACGACAGCTTAGATGATTTTCACCATGACGTGGCACAAGCTTATAAAAAAGCCATTCGTGCTTTTTATGATGCAGGCTGCCGTTATCTACAGCTAGATGATACAGCTTGGGCCGTGTTCTTTTCTGAAAAAGGCCATGAACAAATCAAAGCCTTTGGCCGAGAAGAAGATGAACTGCGTGAGTCATTTGCGAAGACAATCAATGAAGCGGTTGCCGATCGACCAGATGATTTAGTGATCACCATGCACATTTGCCGTGGTAACTTTAAATCAACATGGGCAGCCGAAGGTGGTTACGAAGCAGCGGCAGAAACGATTTTTGCGGGTCTCGATTTGGATGGTCTCTTCTTAGAATTCGACGATGACCGTTCTGGCGGATTCGAACCCCTTCGTTATGTGAAAAATCCAAACCTTCAAATCGTACTAGGTCTTGTCACTTCAAAGTATGGGGAACTTGAACCCGTTGATCAGATCAAAAGAAGAATCGAGGAAGCGGCACAATATGTGGACATCAACCAAATCTGTTTGAGCCCACAATGTGGATTCGCCTCAACAGAGGAAGGCAATTTGTTAACAGAAGAACAGCAATGGGAAAAGCTGCGTCATGTGATTGAGATTGCGGATCAAGTGTGGACATCATAGTCCACTCACAATAAAAAGAGACAAACCGTTTGATCAGCGGTTTGTCTCTCTTTTTTATGCGTCTAAATGCTTTCCATTTGTCGCGATCACTTGTTTATACCAATCAAAGCTTTTCTTTTTCTTTCTATCTAATGTACCGTTGCCTTCATTGTCACGGTCGACATAAATGAAGCCGTAGCGTTTTTTCATTTCAGCTGTTGATGCGCTGACAAGATCAATTGGGCCCCAGCTTGTGTAGCCGATCAGATCAACGCCGTCTGCGATCGCTTCTCTTGCCTCAAGCAAATGACTTCTTAGGTAATCAATTCGGTAATCGTCTTGAATGGAGCCGTCTTCTTCTACTTGATCCACAGCACCCAATCCATTTTCTACGATAAACAATGGTTTTTGGTAGCGGTCATATAGTTGGTTTAGTGTTGTACGAAGTCCTTTTGGATCAATTTGCCAGCCCCAATCACTTGCTTCTAAATAAGGGTTTTTCACGCCTTCAAATAGGTTACCACCAGTCACTTGTCCAAGAACCTCTGGATCTGTACTTGTCACAAAACTCATATAATAGCTGAAGCCAATATAGTCGACTGTATGGTTTCTTAGAATGTCTTCGTCACCGTCTTGGAATTCAATGTTGATGTTATTTTCCAGGAAATAACGTTTCATGTATCCAGGGTAATAGCCTCTCGCCTGTACATCTGAGAAGAACAATGTTTTACGATCTTGATCAATCGCAGCAAACATATCTTCAGGTCTTGAGCTGTACGGATATGTGGTCATCGCTGCAATCATACAACCGATTTTCGCATCTGGAATGATTTCGTGTCCTGCTTTAACAGCTAGAGCACTTGCAACAAATTGGTGATGCGCTGCTTGATATTGAATGCTTTTCTCGTCTTCGCCTTCTTCAAATACAAGGCCACCCCCTGTGAAAGGAGCATGTAAGACGACGTTAATTTCATTGAAGGTCATCCAATATTTCACTTTATCTTTAAAGCGAGTGAACAATGTTTTAGCGTATGTTTCATAAAGACCCACAAGCTTACGGTTTCTCCATCCGCCGTAGTTTTTCACAAGTGCAAGTGGCATTTCATAGTGAGAGATCGTGACAACTGGCTCAATTCCATGCTTATGCAGTTCATCAAATACTTTTTCATAGAAAGCGAGGCCCGCTTCATTCGGTTCCGCATCGTCGCCATTTGGGAAAATACGTGGCCAAGAAATGGATAGTCTGAAGCACTTGAATCCCATTTCTGCAAACAGGTCAATATCTCCTTTGTAACGATGATAGAAGTCGATCGCATCATGATATAAGTTAAGGTCCTTCATTGATTCATCGAATGGGTGCATAATACCGTGTGGTGATACATCCGCTGTGGATAAGCCTTTTCCATCTTTGTTATAAGCGCCTTCAATTTGGTTGGCGGCTACTGCGCCGCCCCATAAGAAACCTTTAGGAAATGTTTTTTCTAAATTGGTCATGTTGAATGCCCTCCTCATTTTCTTCTACACTGACTGTAAGCAATGTCTCTTTTACTGTAATCGCCCCATCTGTTTTCGCATTAACTTGTGCATAATCATTTGTGTTGGTGACGATAATTGGCGTTGTTACATCATAGCCATCTTGCTGAATGCCCTTGATATCAAATTCAACTAGCAGATCTCCTGCTTGAACGAGATCACCTGACTCTACATGACTTGTGAAATGTTTACCGCCAAGTTTTACGGTATCAATCCCCACATGGATGAGAAGCTCTGTGCCTTGATCACTCTTTAAACCAATGGCATGTTTCGTTTGGAAAATGGTTTCAACCTTGCCGTTGAACGGTGCTACTACACGTCCAACTGTTGGGACAATGGCTGTTCCTTTACCCATGATTTCATTAGAGAATGTTGCATCATTTACTTGATTGAGCGGCTTTAGTTGACCTTCAAGCGGGCTTTGTACCACTTCATTTTGAAGCGCTACTGTGTCTTTCTTTTCTTCTGGTTTGTCTGCTTTTGTATCATCTTTCACTGGTACATCTTTGAACCCTAGAACAAGTGTCATGATGGTTGCTACAACAAAGCCGATCACTAATCCAATGATGGAGTAAACAAATGTCGGTCCAATGAACGTTGGGAGACCTGGAAGACCTGCTGATCCTGATATCACATATGACTTTACTTTGAAGATAGACATGAACATGCCGCCTGCTGCTGCACCAATGAGGGCTGCAAGGAACGGTTTTTTCAATCGCATGTTCACACCATACATAGCAGGTTCAGTAATACCCATTAACGCAGTGATACTTGTAGACATCGCCAATGATTTGAATGTTTTGTTTTTTGATCTTAAGAAGACACCGAATGCTGCGCCTGCTTGTGCCATATTCGCTACAAACATCATTGGAAGAATGAAGTCAAAACCGTTTAATGTAATGTTGTTGATCATGATTGGAAGTAGTGCATAGTGCATGCCCGTAATGATCAATGGTGACATAAAGCCACCGATTAAGAGTCCGGCCAAAATACCTGCATGTTTGAACAATAAATCAATTCCACCTGAAAGGCCATTTCCGATAATACCACCAAGCGGTCCAACCGCGATGAGCATAACTGGTACCACGACAAGAAGTGTAACTGTTGGAACAAGAATGATTTTTAGTGATTTCGGACTATATTTTTCCGCGAATCTTTCAACATATGAGCCGAGCCAGATCGTGAGTAGAATTGGAATCACCGATGAAGAGTACACAACGGCAACCACTGGCAAGCCTAGAAATTCTGTATTTCCTGCACCTAGTAAAGCAGTGAGCTGCGGGTGCAGTGCGGCTGCTGCAATGGCAGCGGCGATATACTGATTTGTGCCAATTTTTTTGGCTACGCTTACAGCGAGCAGAATCGGTAAGAAGTAAAAGGCTCCGTCTCCGATAGCTGTTAAAATCGCATATGTGCTGCTTTTATCTGAGATCCATTGGAACGTCAGCATTAATGCCAAGATCCCTTTGATCATACCAGCTCCAGCGATGGCTGGAAGAATCGGTGTGAAGACACCAGAGATAAAATCGAAAAGCTTTGAAATCACATTTTGTTTTGATGCTTCTTCTGAATCGCCTGACTTTACATCTGTTGATAACCCAGAATCAGCAATCATTGCTTGATAGACGTTTGATACGTCGTTGCCAATAATGACATGGTATTGACCGCCGCTTTGATTCACGCCCATGACGCCGTCTGTTGATTGCAGCTTCTCTTTATCCGCTTTGCTTTCATCGTATAGGTTGAAGCGGAGCCTTGTCATACAATGCGTGACTTGCTTTACATTCTTTTCACCGCCGACAAGCTCTAGAACTTCTTTTGCTGTTTGTTTGTGGTTCATTGTGTTACCCTCCAATCGTTGATTTCATCTTGATATAGAAAAAACCTAAACATCCATTAATGCCCAAAAAATAGCGATTCAGACATTAATCGATATTTAGGTTTTGCCTGCTTAACCAGTAACAATCCTTCATAGCGATTGATCGTTATTCAATTTTATAAGCCTTTAGATACAAAAAAACCTAAATCATGCCTTATCAAAGATAGGGACAATGATTTAGGTTTTGCCTGCTTGACCAGTAACAATCCTAAAAGATTGTGGGTTATTGAGTTTATAGTTATAAATTAGCATGTTAATTTTGATATGTCAACGCTTTCTTTTTAATTTATTTTCTTTTTATGACTCGATCGATGTGCAAAGTTAAGTATAACATCTCATCTTCTATGAGACTTCGGTTGTATTCTTTTTGAACATAGTCATTAATTTTCTCCGTACATTGAAAAGCGGCTGTATTTTTTTCCTTTACCACTTCATACAGAAACTCATTTTGATTTTCCATTTGTGTTTCGTTAAACAGACGCTGTCCAAAAAACTTCAAATGCGTGACAAAACGGAAATAATTTAATGATTCTTCGTCCAAATCAATTTGGAAATGATACTTTACGATGTTCAAAATATCTTGAATCAGTTTTGTAATTTGAATGACATTCGGCATTTCCTCATTCAGTTCTGCATTGACAATATGCATCGCAATAAAGCCTGCTTCATCCTCGGGAAGATGGATGTTGAGCTTGTCCTGTATGATCCGAATCGCTTCTACACCACACATGAATTCCTCTTTGTACAGCCGTTTGATTTCCCAAAGCAAGGCATTTTTAATGTCCATTCCTTTTTGATGACGTTCAATAGCAAAGGTAATATGATCCGTTAACGTGACATAGATGCTGTCATTTAAATTTTTGTTAAGGGTCGTTCTCGCGTGATCGATAATTGCCTCACACACTTGCATATACTCGATCGGAATATCATAAAGCAGGGTTTTGAATTTTTCTGATATATCTTTATTTTGAATGGAAAATACTTTTTCGATACGTTCTTCGTCAATCGGGTCTCCGCTTTTCTTTTGAAACGCAATCCCTCTGCCCATAATGACCAGCTCATGCTGCTCGTCATCATACGCACTGACCACATTATTGTTGATTACTTTCGAAATGATCAATTGATCCCCCCCAGTACATTCCGCTTTTTCGAGCATTTCATTGTTGATTGATATGTCATTTTATTATTATTTTCAAAAAAGAGGACTTTAAGATGATTTTACATTTTTTTTTGATACGGTCAACTAGAAAGAATGACATATTACCTCTCAGAAATGACGATTTAGGGGCAAAAAGGCTAAAAATAGACAAAAAACACTCTTCAAAAAGAGTGTTTTTTACAAAATTAGGAGCAATCCCAGTTATAGACGACATCTTCGAAATGTTTTCGTTTGAGGTCTTCTGGTTTGATAAAAAAGTTAGCAATGCCGCAATCTCCCCACAACATGTCCACTTCATCATCTGAGTCAATTTGCAATAATAGCACAGTATGTTCTTGGTCTACATAGGTACGCGGGTCTTCTTGTGTAAAACCTGGGTATCCGCCAACTTTATGGCCAAAACCACTTGCTGTCTCATAAAATTCATCTAGCAATTGATCTGCTTCATCACCATCAATACCAACAGCATCTTCGAATAGATCCCAGCTTTGCTTTCCTGTGACTTTTTCAAAGCGGAAATCTCCTACACTGATCGTTTCGCTTGATAATTCACCTGTAATCGCACCTTCCTTCGTAACTGGAAAATAAAAATCGTCAGGAATTTTCACGAATGAAAAATCAGTCAATAAGTCTTCTTCAGCTAAGAAAGGTTCCTCAATAAATTTGATCCGAAAATCTTTTTGCTCTGTTTTTTGGTCAATATTCATCCCATAAAGATCATCATGTACAGAAATAAACACTTGCAAAAGTCCTGTTTCTGGGTAATCTTTCAGCTTTGGCAGCTGGCCGAAATTGATTTGTGCCAGCAGCTTCATAGGATGGCCTTCTCCATCAACGGGATATTCGTCGTTTTTTGGGAAATAAGGATCACCTGCTATTTTGCTGTCATATGGTCCTGTTTTTCCTTGTTTTATCTGTAATTGAATCAGTGGTTTTTCAGTTTGATCTAACAATGGACGGTAAGGCGCAAGTACTTCTTGCAGCTTTGCTGATTGTGTCAAGATGGTCTTCCTCCTTATGAATAGGTCTAATGATCAAAACAGGTCTCTCTTTTTCTATCATACAGAAGTGTAACTTCCCTGTCAGTGAAAAACCCGTCAATATCGTGACAAAAAACTCACTTTAACACGTTAAAAAACCTCCGATACGGCTGGAGGTTTTGTGATTCGTTTATTTATTTCACTTGATAATTCACTAAGTCTGTTGCCAATGATTTCATCGTTTCGTTCGTTTCGTGCAGCCCCTCAATAATTTTTGTGAAAGTGCCAACGAGTTCTGCTTGATGTTCAGAAGAAGCCACGATTTGTGCTATTTCTTCTTCCATTCCTTTGATAGAGCCTTGCACATCTTTTAGCGCTGTTTCAATATCAGTCGTTGCTTGCTTCGCGTGAGTAGACAGCTTTCTCACTTCTGTAGCAACCACCCCAAAGCCTGCTCCTGCTTCACCTACTCTTGCAGCCTCAATGGATGCATTGAGTCCAAGTAAGTTCGTTTGATCAGAGATACCTTTGATGAGATTAGACACTTGGTTGATTTTAGAGGAATTTTCGACAGTGGTTTTTGTATTTTGTAGAATTTGTTCACTTGTCGCTTGTAGTTCCTCTGAATGTGCGGCCACTTGCTGTACCATTGCGACTAGTTTTTCGGAAGCTTCGTTGCTTTCCGTCATGATGTGATCTAATCGTTGTTGATTCGTTTGGTCATATGCTACACAGAAGGCAGCGATCACTTGACCACCCTCATCTTTAATCGGGACGGCGACGATATCCATTGGAATTCCGTACACCTCTTTAGGAATCTGGATAAACGATGGTTCCCGCCCATTTTTTAACATTGAAAAGTTTTGGAAACTAGCATCTACTGTATCACCAGCTTTAAATCCTAAGTCAATGTTCCCGTGCTGCTGATAATAGAGAACCTTCTCTTTCCCTAATACAGAAAAGGTTAGTTGCTCTCTCATAGCTAGTCCAACGATTGGTAAAGCGTCTATTATGTTATCAATTCTCTGTGACATTCGCTCACGTTCACCCTCTCTTTTTCTCAGTACACTCTCTTTATCGGTTCTTTATATGATCTATTACAGCCTGCAATGTGTACTAATATCAACCAAATGACCTAAGGCATATAAAACAGCCACATTCTATCAAGAGAATGTGGCTGTTTTTAAAAGAAGAACATGCATATCAACACACTAATGGCGATGAAAAAAAGATACATGCAGTCGATCCATGAAGTGCTGATGACATGATAATACGTTCTCTCCCTCGTCCCTGTGAAACCTCTTGCTTCCATCGCAATGGCTAGTCGTTCAGATTTCCGTACACCTTGCGTGAAAAGAGGGAGTGCATAACGTATAAAGGCTTTCCAACTGTTTTTTTGCTTGTAACCTCTAATTTTATGTGCAGCCTTCATTTGCTTCAATTCACTTTGAAACAACGGGATAAACCGGAAGCCTGCCAGCATCCCATATGCCCATTTGGGTGACATTCGGCATTGATGGATTAAGCTCATCATAAAGGCCGTCAAATCAGTTGTTGATGTAAAAAGGAGACCAAATGTCACAAAGCCAAGCATTCTAAAAGAAATGGTCAGCCCATTTCTTAAACTCTCCTCTGTGATATGAAACCATGCCCATTTCCAAACTGTATGATCTCCCTTGCCAAAGGCCGCCATCATCCAAAACACAAGAATGAAAAAGAGCAGATAAGGTACAAGTCTAGTGATGAGGTATTTCACATTCCAGCCGCCTAGGACAAGTCCAATTCCAAGTGCAAACAGCCAGATGATGAACGTCGTTTTAGGATTAGAAATAGTCATCAGACAGCACATCGCAAGGAGATGGGCGAGTAATTTCATGACTGGATTTACAGTGGATAGAAAGGAGTGATTACTTTGCAATCGTCATCACTTCCTTTCTTTCAGCCATATAGCGATAATGTAACGGCACTCTCAGCTCACAGGAAGTGACAAGTTCCTGATGAGAAAATAAATCAAAAGGCGTACCATCATAAACATGCTCCCCTTGATGAAAAACAAGCACCTGATCAGCGCACTCATCAACGAGTTCCATATCATGTGTGACCATGATAATAGTGGTGCCTTGTCGTTGACGTTCTTTTAAACGCCGGATTAACTCCCTCGCCGTTTTCTCATCCTGCCCGAAGGTAGGCTCATCTAAAATGAGTACATCCTGATCAAAAAGAAGCATCGTGGCAACACTTAATCTTCTTTTTTGTCCTAAACTTAAGGTGAAAGGATGCACGTCTCTATGCTTCTCTAGGCCGAACTCTGCCAATAGCTGATTCGTTTTTTCTTGCACCACAGACTCTGACCAATTTCGCTGTCTCCCACCAAATGCGATTTCATCAAACACTGTGTCCTGTATAAATTGAAGTTCTGGATTTTGAAATACAAAGCCTGCTTTTTCATATAATGTTCGGTCAGACCACTTTTTCAGGTGTTTTCCTTTTAAGAAAATGTGACCTTTCTTTATTGGTTCTAAACGTATGACATGTTTAAGAAACGTACTTTTTCCGCTTCCATTTTCACCAATGATCGCAACCCAATCTCCTGCTTTTATATTAAGGTGCAGGTCATCTATAATGCTTTTTTTCCCGTAGCTTAATTGTAGATGATCTGTGCGAATAATGACCTCTCGATCTGTTGATGACAATTTCTCATGACGTTCTTTTCTCGACTCAAAGGTTTGCAAGAGTGTTTGACTCAGTGGATGAAACGGATCTTGTAAGACATTGGACCATTTCTCGGGAAATATTTTCGGACGCCAGATGCCGGCCTCTTTCATTTCTCCCTCAAATGTATTCATCACGTCTTTCGGCGTTCCATCTGCTATGATACGGCCTTGATAATCTAATAAGATCACCCGATCCATCCACTCGATGACACCGTCTAACACATGCTCCACAAAAATCATCGTCTGATTCTGTTCAGCCGAAAGCTGCTGAAGTAATTGAAATATCTCCATTCTTCCTGCTGGATCAAGCTGTGCTGTCGGTTCATCAAAGAACAGGACATCTGGCTCTAATGCTAGTAAACATGCAAGCGCCAACCGCTGCTTCATTCCGCCAGATAAGGTATGAATATCTGTATTTGGGTCGACATCCAGCTGTACCTTTTTCATGAGATGCTGAATCATGTCATCCATTTGTTCTCGAGGGACAGATCGATTCTCTAAGCTAAACGCAATTTCTTCATTGACTCGGTGCATACAAAACTGCGAATCTGGGTCTTGAAACATGACACCAGTATGCCTTTGCCGCATCACTTCTCCCTGTACTTCAGCTTCCATATGCTCTGGAATAATGCCAGCAAGCACAGAAATCAGCGTAGATTTCCCGCTTCCACTTGGTCCTAATATCAGCACCTTTTCCCCCTTTTGAATAGAAAGAGATACTTGATGAAGAACGGGATTCGGCTGTTCATAAAAACGGACAGTGAGATTACTGCACGCGAGAAATGAATCCATGCTGGTCACCCTTACTTCGTTTTTCTTTCATGATGGCATATTGATTCAGCACACCCGTTTTAGATAAAGCATCCACCACAACCTTTGCCAAGCAACCGCCGAGTAACATACCGCTGATGACTTGAGTGACAAGTGTCATGAGTAACACTTGAGGCGTGTAATAGCCGAATCCATTGGCAATGAGGCTATATGCCATTGCCCCTACTGCTGCAAAGGCACCAGACAACATGAGTGTCCACATGCGATATCGCTTATAGCCAAATAGAGCGAAGGCGATTTCTGCTCCAAGTCCTTGGCATACACCAATCAAAAGCGCAGAAAGACCGAAGTGGCTGCCTGTCAGTAATTCCACGGCAGCGGCAGCTGTTTCTGCGATGAGGGCAGCGCCAGGCTTTTGGATAATGTAAGCAACGATTGGACTGGCAATGACCCAAATTCCGAACATGATGTTGCCTCCTGCTGGACCGACAAGGGCTGTAATCGGTAAATAAAGAGTCGACCACCCTAAATAGATAACTCCGCATGCCACTGATAAAATGACAGCAAGAACGACTTCTTTCATCTTCCATGTCATGAAGAATGCACCTCCATTTGGACAGGCCACTCTTCGACAGTAAAGGCCATGTCCCAAAATTTATACTCAAGCTGACAGCTTAAGATGAAGTGCTGTTTCATTTTCTCCTTTTCCTTCTCACTTGCTCCTTCCGCCCACTGATCAAGCCGTTTGCAAAGCTCCACTGTAACAGAGTCCGTTAACCCGCCATAAAACGTGATCCACTCATAGAATGGATGGGCAGGGTCGGGCTCAACATCTTTAAGCATTCGTTTGCCTATTTCCCAATAGGTCCAAGGGCAAGGGAGCAAAACCGCAATGATTTCTCCTAGCGTCCCTTCCTCGGCGACTTGCAGCATGTGATGAATATAGTGATGAGCACTTGGCGCCAAAGACGCACCTTGCAGTTCATCATAAGCGACACCTGCCACTCGGCAAAGGTTTTGATGAGGATGTGTCTCACTATCAAGGACAAAAGCCATTTGTTGATGGAAAAAGGTAATGTCCTCTCTATCTGTACATCTGCTGATGGCTGCCGCATAAATTTTAATAAAGGCATTTAAATATTCTGCATCCTGTTTGACATAATGAATGATCTGTTCCTTTTCGAGTTCTCCTGCTGCGAGTCCTCTCACAAACGGATGCTGATAAATCGCTTCAAATAATGGTTCTGCTTCTTGCCTTAATTGGGTTGAAAATGTCATAAAAAAAGCCTCCTCTTTTTCAGTTGAATAAATGAAAAAGCCACCCCAAATGGAGCGGCCTTCTTATCGATTCAATCATGAATAAGACAAGGTCCAGCTCCACTTCCCTCCGCTAGTACAAACTAGATCAGGTTCAAAGGGTCCAAGATTTCCTCTTGTCTCAGTCATACATGACTCCCCTAGTGGACTTTTGTCATTTAATTATCTTTACTCTACACATGTGGCGATTTGATGTCAACCGCCGATCTTAATTCAATGTATTGATCGTTGGCAGCTTCTCGATCCCTGCTGCATAGTAGAAATTAAGGACACTGAAGAAATCAATTGGCTTTCCTGTCTTTAAATCAACAGCCAAAATATGATCGCCGTAATTTGTCAGGTCATCAATGTCTAAACGCCTTGGCGTTGTCTTTCCGAGAGTATCAACAAAGCTGCTATGGTAGTACTGCCCACTAGCAAACGATGATTCATGATACATAAATAATGTCTCCACATCTAAGTAGACAAGAATGGCCTCAGAGGAACTCGCATATGGAGCAGAGTACGATACTGGTGCCGAAATACTTTTCACTTTTACACTGTCAACAGAATGCGTTCTCTGTTGATATTTTCCATCATATGAGAAATAAAATACACGCTCCCATTTATAATCAGCGGTCTTAGATTGTTTGTTATACACTTTTGTACCATTTGCGAAAACATCCCCATTGGCATACGCAGCAACAAAGTATTGCAATGTTGATGACAGGGATTCAGCACCTGTGAAATTTGGTGGGTTTTTTGCATTCACCTGTAATGTATATGAGTCTCCAAAGTCTCCACCGCTAGTAATACCAAACGCATAATCACCCGCTGGTAAATTGCTTAACGCAAGCAGACTGCCTGCAGGTTGAATCAGATCCGTTGGATAAGCTTGTCCTTCTTCATAATCAATAACAAATAACTGAACGAAATAATCAGCATTTGGAGAGGTAATCCGGCTGATGAGCGCCTGAGGGGCCGATGTACTTAAGAACCATAAATCAACTGGATCTTCCTCGTTTAAAACTGCCGATTGATTAATGGCTAGTCCATCAATAGAGCGAACGGCAGACGTGCGCATCTTTCCATCTGCAGCCGCTTTTCGTTTAATACTTATTCCCTTTTTCTTATCTACTTTAAATGATTTTCTTACTTCCTTCTGTTGAACCGCAGTCCCTTTATCCTGCTTTTCAAACGACTCTTGCACTTGCTGAATGACTTTTTCAGTCAGTGGCGATACTTTTTCACTTGATTTTGGTGCATCTTCTGCTTTGATTGCTGGTGAAAATAAACCTGTTGTGACCAATAAAATAGACAGTAAGGCGGCGGTGATTTTGACATAAAATGCTCTCACAGGAACATCCCCTTTTCCCTAATTTGGGTTTTTTACCCTGTGATTATTTTACCATTTTTCTAATACTTGTTTTGGACTTTTTTAGGAAATTTTTATAACAAAAAACCAGCCGTATGCGTCACGACTGGTTTATTTGATGATTTATGCAATGGTTTTGACAAATAAACGTGCTGTTTCTGCACTTGATCCTGGATTTTGTCCAGTAATGATTTGTCCGTCTACAACAGCGAATGGCGCAAATGCATCGCCTTTTTCAAATGCTGCCCCTTGCTCGCGAAGTTTTGTTTCCAATAAAAATGGAACTTTAGATGTCAGCTGAACAGCATCCTCTTCCTCATTTGTGAATCCTGTTATTTTCTTGCCGTCGATAAATGATTTTCCATCACGATCCTTCACATCAACAAAGGCAGAAACGCCATGGCAAACTGCCCCAACGGCTCCATTTTTGTCTGAAATCGCTAAGATCGCATCGGCAACCAGTTGATTGGACGCAAAGTCGATCATTGGCCCATGTCCTCCAGCAAAGAAAATGCCATCATACTCAGCTGGGTTTACATCTGTCAGTGCCTTTGTGTCGTGAAGTAATTCATACACATCTTGATATTGTGCTGGAACTCCTTCAGGGATTGAGTTTTTATCGATCGGTACTGTTCCACCTTTTATTGAAACAATTTGCACGTTTAGTCCATTTTCTTTAAAAATATGAAATGGCTCGGCCAATTCTTCTAGCCATAAGCCTGTTGGGTGTCCGTTCATTTCTGAGCTGCTTGTTGATACTAATAAAACGTTCTTGCTCAACTTTATCATCCTTTCTAATTATCATGTGGCTATTTTATATTTTGCACAATTAAATATCAAGCAATCAGACTTGGATACAACTCTTTATGTTATACCCGATTTTTTTAAAAATATAGCCTCACTTCAAATCTAATCATTCTGTCACATTCTATTGACAGGGAATTTCATGTAAAATTGTGATGAAATGATATAATATGAGAAACAATTGACAGACCTCTTGCGCTAGAGGGAATTTAAAAGGAGTGGAAAAAGAGATGAAAACCTATTCGATTGTGATGATTATCATCACGCTCTGTATCATATTGGCTGTCTTTTTAATGAATCTTACGGGCGTCATGTATGGAAAAATCATATTGGCTGTCGCTGTTGCCCTTTGTCTTACGTCCATTATTCGTTTGATGGGAATGCGTAAAAGATAAAAGCCGCCCTCTGGGGCGACTTTACCGTGTAGACAAGCCTTCGCATTCAGTGTCAGTCCTGAACTGCAAAGGTTGTCTATCACGCTGATAGGATTATATAGCCAGGATAAGTGCAATTAATGCAAGAAAAGCTGGTAACCCTTGTTTGATGATAATCGATTTATTAGACGTCACACCGCCAAATACTGCTGCGATGAACACACAAAGAACGAAAAATAGCTGAATCATATATCCTACGGTATTCGAACCAAGAATGAGCCCCCAAATGAGTCCAGCAGCTAGAAAGCCATTGTATAGCCCTTGATTAGCAAACATCACTTTCACATTTGGATCCTTTTGTAAGTGTTCAGGCAGATTGAAAGATCTTTTCGCCATTTTTGATTCCATAAAAAACATTTCTAGTAACATGATGACAATGTGCTCTAAAGCGACAATTCCTACTAAAATCATTGCTAAAATATTCAATTTAGTGAATTCCTTTCTGATAGACGGTCTCGTATTTGTATTTTGTCCGTGTATAAATCAAAGTCTTGGATTAGCTCTAACGCCTCATGAAAACGACTTTGTGGAATTTCTTTCATTTTTCTTACACCAAATTCCTTTTTAATAAAAGCCATGATGGTATTAATATGAAGCTTACCGTGGCCATCATACTCTAAATGGCTGCAAAAAGTCTGCATCGTCCCTCGAATCACCTTTAATTGCTTGGCAGTGACACAACTCATTGGTAACGCTCATCCTTTCTTGGTTTTTTAACAACTAAAAAGAACATTGAATGAAAGAAAAACCTTCCAATCTCTATTATATAATGGTTTCATTCGGATATCAAAATAAAAAAGAACAAACATTCGATCAAAGACGAGTCATACGCTAAAAATCCATGTCTTAACGTATCAAAAAGCCGGATTCATGGATAGAATCCGGCTTTTTGTTTAGTTGCTTTTAGAAATTAATACCTTTCCAACAGAACGGTCCTTACTTTGTCCGACGACTTTAAAGGATAGGCCGTATGTTGGCACATCACGTCCTGCATCCGGGTTATTTGGATTCACATAGTTCTTTTTATCACTAAATGCACGCGTTGGGCGGATATAGCGATCCTCTAAGGTTAAGCCTGTTGTCGCTGTATAATCAATATTCAGCTTCGTGCTTGGATTCAAAGAGAATGCTGCATCATGTACTTGGAAACCTGTCGCTGCAATAGAGCCGTCACTCCATTTCAACACTTGTTGATCTGCATCTACGACTCCAAGGAAGCCGTTCCCTGGATGTTTTCCAACCCAGTTATCACTGTACGATTGATCGACGTACCACACGACCAAACCGTTATTATAGCTCATCAGACTTGCTCCTCGTTTGATATGCTTTAAGCCTTTATCGACATCAGCATAAGAGCGCCATTCTAGTAAATAATACTGAGCGGCATATTGTTTTCCATTAGATTGAGAGAATCCATTAAAAGTGAACGTGGACGTTCCCTCAGCATCATCTGACCACACTTTTGCTCCATCTGCTGTAATCTTTAGATCATCTACAAATAAGCCTGGCAGTGAATATCCTGCATCGGTTGTATAGCGGAATTGCAGATCGATCTTCTTCCCTGCATAAGCAGAAAGGTCAAAGGATGCATCTACCCATCCATCTGATTTTCCATCGATGCCATTGCCTTCATTCGCTCCTGCCTCATTTCGATCATTCGTAATATTACCAGCAATGGTTGTCCATTTGTCTGTCCCAGTTTCACGAACTTCTACATATGCATAGTCATAATCTTCTTCGATATCATACCATGCTTTAAACGTAAGCTCTGCTTTGCTTCCCTTCGACAAATCAATCCCTGATGTCGTCATGGTTGCGTTCAAATTGTCACCTGTTCCGCTGAAGTATGCATTTTGCCCTTGTGCAGGCTGAGTGACCACAATCTCTTTATCTGGCAAATCGACTCGAACCGCATCATGGTTGGTTCCTTTTGTTGCTGCTTCATCGATTAAAACGGTTTTGCTTTTTGTTAATGTCTTACCATCAATAGTTTTTCCAGAAAGCCAGTTGCCGCCATGCAAGTTTTGAAGCATTTCTTTTGCATATGGACTAAAACCTGTTGGTTCCGTACCAGGTACTTTACCTGCCCAGCTTCCGCTTGACATGATAGACCAATAAGAAACGGGCTCTCCTCTGCCTGTGTATTGTGTATCGTATTCATCAGGCAGACCAAGATCATGTCCAAATTCATGTGTGAACACGCCTGCTGCGCCATCTTCAGGCTCAATCGTATAATCTAGAGCGCCTAACTTTCCACCTTGACCCACTTCTGATTCAGTGTTTGGAATCTCAAATACATCACCAAGTGACCAGCGATGCGACCAAATCGCGTCAGAGCCAAGCTGTCCGCCGCCAGCTTCTTCACCTACGCCAGCGTGTACAACCATGAGGTGGTCAATGATACCGTCCGGCTCATTATAAACACCGTCCCCATCCATATCATAGCGGTCCCATTGATCATATTCACCAAGGTCAATGTTTGGATCCTTTGCCGCTGCTTCGAGGGCTTCTTTCACCAATTCGCGCGGTCTGCCGTCACTGCCTGATTCGTCTGGTACGTTCCCGCCATAATATGCAGCTTCATGCTTGGCTGTATACCATCCAGCCACTGTTCCACTAATCGTGTAGCTTCCACCAGACTGCTTTTCATAATATTGCTTCATAGAAACTTTTCTTTTACCATCTGGACCGATGTAGCCATTTTTTCCGAAAAGCATGTCTTGATAGTGCTGTTGATCGTACTTGTCATAGTACATATCAGTCTCTTCTTTTTTAATACTATTATGCTTATAATCTTTAAAATCTACTAATAATACCAAAACTTTATCATTACGGACGTCGCCTTTATATTTTTCCTTTTTCACCGGCTTTACTTGATTGCCTTCTTTTCCTTTATGCTTCTTTAACTTTTTCTTTTTGGCTAGTTTATTATGTACATTTTGTTTGTATTCTTTTAGGAATTCAGGTTCTTCTGTTAAGGTACTTGCGCTTTGTTTCATCGCTGCTTCTTCTTTTTTCTTTAGGTAGTTCTTTAATGCTTTTTGGGTTTCTGCCTCATTGGCATTCTTTTTGATCTTTCCTTGTTTTTTCAAGGCTTTGATGAGGCGGTCTTCATTGACAACACTTGCGTCGAATGGAATACCTGAATAATGACCGCCATCTGAGGATGTTGACTTTTCTGAGGTGTGGGCAGATAGAGGGGTGCTGAAAGCTGTCAATGTGCCTAAACTGAGGACAGCTGTTAGTGCGATGCTCGTCCATTTCCCTTTTTTCATATTGGTTCCTCCCTAATTTGGTAATAAATAATATCTAATTCTAGCATATTCCAATATACTTAAGTCGAAAAACATTTTATTTTCAGAAACTTTGTGGAAAATGCACAATACGAGATTGAAATAGGTGGAACGCATTGTCGAAAATAAAAGAACCCTAGGCTATAAATGCCTAGGGTGTTTGTTGTTTTTCTATGAAAGTTGCTCTCCTTGATATGCAACAACATCAAGTGGAGCGGCTAAAAATTCTTTTGCCTTTGCGACGAAAGCTTGGAAATGTGCACTTGCATTATGGCTTTGAACCGCTGCTTCATCTTTCCACACTTCTACCATTAAAAAGGTGTTTTCTTTCTCTGTATCCTTGAAAAGCTTGTAGGACACATTGCCTGCTTCTTCCTGTGAAGCTTTCATTAAACCGTTGATTTCTTCTAGAAATACGTTTTCTTTCTCTGGATGAATGGTCATCCCTGCATGAATAATAATCATATGATCGTCTCCCTTTTTTTAAAAATTATTTCCACTCTGTGATGCGATCGATCGGTAAACGGTAAGAAGCATAACCTTCGTCAGCTGCTTTCCCAATGGATAGAAGCATAACTGGTACATAGCGCTCTTTATCCCAGCCGAATGTTTCAGCGATGACTTCTTTGTCATATCCGCCAATTGGGTTTGTATCATAGCCATGCGCACGAGCAGCAAGCATCAGCTGCATTGACACAAGTCCACCGTCAATTAAGATCGTTTCACGATTCACTTGCTCTGGAAGAGCTTCAAAATGTGCAGTTAATGCAGCAATTTGTCTTTCTTTTACTTCCTGCGGCATGTAGCCATTTTCTACTGCTTTTGAATAAATTTCTTCTAAGTATTCATTGTTTTTCATATCTGCAAACACTGCGATGACAGCTGATGATGTAGCTACTTGTGTTTGGTTGAATTTTGCGAGTGGTGCAAGCTTTTCTTTTCCTTCTGGGCTGTCAATGACCATGAAGCGCCAAGGCTGTGCATTCACTGATGATGGTGCTGTTGTTGCCTCTTCTAAAATCTCCGTCATTTCTTCTTTGCTAATTTTCACTGCTGGATCATAGTTACGAATGGAGCGGCGCCCTTTCATAATATCCATAAAATCGTTTGTTTTTAATGTTGTAGCCATGTGTAACACTCCTTTAGGTTGTTTGAATCTTTTCGATGTTTTGTTGTATACGGATGAGCACATCAGTGAGAAGCTTTCGTTCTTCATCACTTACGTTTTCAAGCATTTCTGAGATAAATCGTTCTTTTTCTTTTTTAGAAGCTTCGATTCTTGTTCTGCCTTCATCTGTCAGACGAACAAGCGTGACGCGATTATCTTCCGGCTTTCTTCTGCGCGTGACCATTCCTTTTGTTTCTAACTGTTTTAAGTGACGCGTCACAGCCGCACTATCAATATTTACTTTTTTCTGCAAATCGGATTGGCTGATTTCGTCGGCTTGGAATAACAGTGATAGCAACTCCAGTCTTGATTGGCTGATGCCCGTGCATGCTTCGAACTTCACACCCATCATACGGTTCACGCACTGCAAACGATATAATACCTCTGCTTCTTCAGAGCAAAATGCAGTCAATGCCATCCCCTCTTTTCTATTCAGATCAATTAGTTGATATATCAATCATTGACTCGTCAACTAATATACACCCATTGTTTCATGATTGCAAGAGGTTTGTTTCATAAAGTGAAATTTTTTATTTCAATTAAAAAAGACGAGCTTTTGCTCGTCGTAGACAAAGGGCTAAAATGTAGTTTATTTTAGCCCTTTGTCTTCTTTTCAGCGTGAAAGAAAACCTTTGCAGTCTAGAAAGGACGAGCACTGGAGCGGAGCGAATTTGACATTCGTGAGCACCAGCGCGCAGGACTGACACCGAATGCGAGGGTTTGTCTTCACGCTGGGACGAGCTTTTGCTCGCCTTAAGAACTTGGTGTCGATGTTGGTCCCACATAGTAGCTGATAAATCCAATGATCATCAAGACTACAAAAATAAAGAGAATGAGTTTGAGCATTCTCATGGTTTATCCCCTCCCACTCATCTAACTTATCATATCTAGAAGAAGCGCTACCTAAAATTTACATAAAAAAAGACAAAAGCGATTCATCACTTTTGTCTTCTTCTCTTTATTCTGTAATCACTGTATGAATCAAAGTCGGAGCATCTGCATGGTCAGCGATGCGGATGTTGTCATAAATTTTCTCCATGACATTCGCAACATCTTCACGATTTGCATGCAGCGTCACGAGAGATTCACCTTTTTCTACACGATCGCCTACTTTTTTGTTGAGCATGATGCCAACAGATAGGTCGATATCGTCTTCTTTTGTTGCACGTCCTGCTCCAAGAATCATCGCTGCAACACCGATTTCGTCTGCGACGATTTCAGCGATCACGCCTGATTCTTTTGCCGGCACTTCGATTTGATACGGTGCTTGCGGCAGTTTTTCCGGTTGATCTACAATCGAGCCGTCTCCACCTTGGTTTTCTAAAAATTCCTTGAATTTCTCAAGTGCTTTGCCGTTTTTCATGACTTCAATTAGCTTTTCTCTTGCTTCATCAAGTGTCTCTGCTTTTTTCGCAAGAACGACCATTTGACTTCCTAATGTGAGCACAAGCTCGTTTAAGTCTTCAGGGCCTTCGCCTTTAAGCGTGTCAATCGCCTCTTTCACTTCAAGGGAATTTCCAATCGCTAATCCTAGCGGCTGAGACATGTCTGAGATGACAGCCATCGTTTGTCTGCCAACATTATTTCCGATACGAACCATTGCTTTTGCAAGCTTCTCAGAGTCTTCAGGTGTTTTCATGAAAGCACCTGCACCTGTTTTTACATCTAGTACAATGGCATCTGCGCCAGCAGCGATTTTCTTACTCATAATCGAGCTTGCAATGAGCGGGATTGAGTTAACAGTTCCTGTTACATCACGAAGGGCATACAGTTTTTTATCAGCAGGTGTCAGGTTGCCTGATTGTCCAATGACCGCTACTTTATGACGGTTCACCAGTTCGATGAACTCGTCTTTTGTAATTTCAACGTGGAAGCCTTTGACTGCCTCTAACTTGTCGACTGTTCCACCCGTATGTCCAAGACCACGCCCAGACATTTTTGCAACAGGTACATCAAGTGCTGCAACAAGAGGAGCGAGTACAAGCGTTGTTGTATCGCCTACACCGCCTGTTGAATGCTTGTCTACTTTAATGCCGTCGATAGCAGACAGGTCAATTGTGTCCCCTGAGTTTGCCATAGCGAGTGTTAAATCTGCACGTTCTTGATCCGTCATATCTTGGAAGAAAATCGCCATCGCCAAGGCACTTGCTTGGTAGTCAGGAATTGTTCCGTCCGTATAACCTTTGACAAAGAAAGAAATTTCCTCTGAAGATAATTCTTTTCCGTCACGTTTTTTCGCAATGATATCTACCATTCTCATTGTTTTCACCATTCCTTTTTTAGTTTAGTAAATCAAACCGACAACGCCTGCTGTTAAGAAGCTGACGAGTGTTGCACCGAATAACAGCTTTAATCCAAAGCGTGCGACAACGTTTCCTTGTTTTTCATTTAAGCCTTTCACTGCTCCAGCAATGATACCGATAGACGAGAAGTTCGCAAATGACACAAGGAATACAGAAATGATCGCTTCTGTACGAGCAGTGAAATGAAGACCGTCGCCAGATAGAGCAAGCATCGCTACAAATTCGTTAGATACCATTTTGGTCGCCATAATACTTCCTGCTTGTACCGCTTCACTCCAAGGTACACCAACAAGGAAAGCAAATGGTGCAAACACATATCCAAGTACATCTTGGAAAGAAACACCGATGGCAGCTGTGAAAATACCATTAATCATCGCAATTAATGCAACGAATCCAATCAACATCGCAGCCACAACAATGGCTACTTTGAAACCATCCATAATGTATTCGCCGAGCATTTCGAAGAAAGATTGTCTTTCTTCTTCTACGACTTCAAGCATGTCTTCGTCTTTAGACACTTCATATGGATTGATGATAGACGCAATAATAAATCCACCAAATAGGTTCAGCACAAGTGCTGTAACAACGTACTCCGGTTTAATCATTTGCATATACGCACCGACAATGGACATTGATACAGTCGACATCGCAGATGCACACAATGTATAAAGACGCTGTTGAGGTAATAATCCAAGCTGTTTCTTAATGGAAATGAACACTTCGGATTGACCTAAAATCGCTGACGCTACGGCGTTGTAAGATTCTAGTTTCCCCATTCCATTGACTTTACTAAGCAAATACCCAATTCCGCGTACGATCAGCGGAAGGATACGCCAATGCTGCAGGATACCAATCAAGGCAGAAATGAAGACGATCGGCAGCAAGACATTGATAAAGAAAGTTGACGCATTATCATTCATTAAACCGCCAAATACGAAGTTGATCCCTTCACCAGCATAGCCTAGAAGCATTTGGAATCCTCTTGCAAAGCCCCCGACTAGGAAGTTCCCAACACCTGTATTGAGCAGAATATAACCTAAAATAAATTGCAGTACAATCATGACAATGACTGGACGGAATTTCACTCGCTTTTTCCCGTTACTTGCCAGCCATGCAATGGCGAGAATCACCAGCAAACCGATAATACCAATGACGTATTTCATGTTTTTCCTCCTTGAATGAATTCGTTTACATTAATGTGCTTGTATGGAACAAACCCTATTTCGCAAACAAATTGCGGAAGAAAATCCCAGAAATGAGATCCTTCCGCATATGACTTTTTCATCATCTAATGAGTCATGAATGTTATCCTACCATAGGATCGTATGAATTAATAGTCTTTAGAAGGAGCTGATTGATCCCCTTTAATAATGGAAACGCCTGCACTGGCACCAATACGGGTTGCGCCTGCAGCTGTCATCGCTTCTACGTCTTCTTTTGTTCTCACGCCGCCTGATGCTTTGACACCGATGTCAGGTCCAACTGTTTTACGCATTAATGCGATGTCCTCAGCTGTTGCACCGCCTGTACTAAATCCAGTCGATGTTTTGACGAAATCAGCGCCAGCTTTTACAGAAAGTTCACAAGCTCGTACTTTCTCTTCATCTGTGAGTAAACAAGTTTCAATGATGACTTTCACTAAGGCTTTGCCTTTTGCTGCGTCTACAACGGCACGAATATCTTGTTCAACTGCATCATATTCGCCATCTTTCAATGCCGCAATATTGATGACCATGTCCACTTCAGTTGCACCGTTTTCAATGGCATCCTTTGTTTCAAATGCTTTCACTGCTGTTGTGTTTGCACCTAACGGGAAACCGATGACTGTACATACATCAACGCCTGTTCCTTCTAGTTCTTCCGCCGCAAGAGATACCCAAGTTGGGTTCACACAAACGGAAGCAAATTGATATGTCTTTGCTTCTTCTAGTAACTGCATGATCGCAGCTTTAGATGTATCTGGTTTTAGTGCTGTATGATCAATGAGCTTTGCTATTGTCATGATTCACACTTCCTTTTAAATATGATACTTTCATCTTAAATGACTATTGAACAATTGTAAATACAGTTATGAAATTTTGTTCATCTATTTTGTGACATTTAAAAGAGCTCTTGCTGTGTGCTGATCGATCATCAATACGTTCGCATATTTTCCTCTCAGCGCCCCATGGATAGAGGCAACCTTTCGATGTCCACCAGCCACAAGAATGGAGCGCTCTTTTGTTCTCAAATCATCCAGCTCCACACCGATTGTGCGATTGTTAATCGCTTCACTGCAAATGCGTCCTTCTTGATCATAAAAACGCGAACAGATATCTCCGACACTGGATCTCTTGAGCAGCGCCTTTTCTTCTTCACGGAAATAACCAAGCCTAAACAAAAGCGCCTCATCTCTTACCGTCCCAACAGTAAACACAGCGATATTTGCCTGTTTGCCCATTTCAATAATGCGCTGGATATGTCTGTCCTGTTCGACCATCTCTTTAACGGCGGCACTATCGAACACAACAGGCAGCGGCAAATAGCGTGGTGCCGTTTGAAAAGCTGATGCAAACAGCTGAATCGTTTCTGCAGAATATGTATTCACATGTGAATGGCTGATTCCACCTTTCAGCTGAACCACTTCTACCCCTTTTACCTGTTTAGGTTGCATCTTTTGAGCAATTTGATACATTGTGGTGCCCCAGCTCACTCCAACGATATCGCCGTCTTTCACCGTATTTTGAAGATAATCTGCACCAAACCGGCTCAAGTAATCCGTAATCGTTGGATAATCGTCCTTTGGCGAAAATACCACATGAGCCTCGAGCAGATCATATTTTTCTTTCAGCAATAAGGACAGCTCATTTAAATCCTCAAATGGGTCCATCACTGTAATTTGGACGTACCCTTTTTCCTTCGCATACTGAAGCAGACGAGACACCGTTGGCCTCGACAGGTCAAGCTGCTTGGCGATTTCCTGCTGACTGTAATCAGATAAGTAATAGAGCCTTGCTGCTTCAATACTTAATTGCTGTTTCTCCCGATCCATTCGTACGCCTCCTTTTTTCCTCTATCATAACAAATTGTTCACTTCACCATGCACAAATGTTCATTTAAAGAAAATGGTGTAGGCTGCGTGAAAGGTCTCTTGCTTCTCTAAGGTTTGAATGCCGAATTTCTCCTTATACTGCCCGTTTGTCCCTTCCATATCAGCGATCCCATACCAAGGCTCAATACAAACAAAAGGAGCCATTGTTCCCTTTTCTTGATCATATGGAGACCAAATACCAACGAACGGAAAACCACTGAGATCGACCTCAACGCCGTGACCTGTTTGAGAAATCAATGATACTTGATCAATATGACTAAAGATCATTGCATCGTTCTGAAAAAGTTCTGGGCGAAGTTGAATCGGCTCAAACTCAACACCTTTCTCCTTCTCTCTCACAAGTGAATCATGAAGTTCATATTGAACTGGATCATGTTCGGTGGAAGGTATCAATGTGAGTGAATAATCAGCTGTCTGCTCGCCTTCAACAAGCGGGACATGAAATGCCGGATGTCCACCAATCGAGAAATACATCGTGCCATCTCCTTCATGAACAATTTCCCAGGAAATCGTTAGTCCATTTTCCGACAGTGCATAACTGATGCGCGCTGTAAATTCATACGGATATTGTGACGTGTGACGGCCATTTGATTGATATTGAAAAACCACCTGATCTTTTGCTTCTTCAAATAGTTCAAAATCAACATCACGCAAAAATCCATGCTGCGAGAGTTGATACGTTTGATCGTCTATCTTGTATTGATCATCCTTCAACCGTCCGACAATCGGAAATAAGACGGGCGACACCCTGCCCCAATAAGCAGGGTCACCAGACCACATATATTGACGTCCACTTTCTTTATGAAGCACCTCTCTCACCTCGGCACCTCTCTCATTGATTTGAACCAATAACAGATCATTTTCAATCGTTCTCATTCAACACATCCCCTTTCCTTCTTCTTTTATTATGACAGGGATTTTCGGTTTGAGTATAAAAATAAGAATCCCTCAAGCCTTAGAATGTTTCTTCATATAAAAAAATTTTAAAAAAGACAGAAATTCGCCAACAAAATGTAATGCTGATTCGTCTAATCTTATATAAAATAAAAGAATCGTTGTTCTTTTGGAGTGACAACAAAAAAGACGCGTTTGACATTGATGGGGGATTCTTTTTCATGAACAGCAAGGAAAACCGTTTACGTTACATATTAGGATTAGATGGGCTGAGAGCTGTTGCCGTATTGGCGGTCATTGCTTATCACTTACATATTGAACCCGCAAGCGGCGGGTTTCTTGGCGTTGATTTGTTTTTTGTGATTTCTGGTTACTTGATTACAACCATCTTGCTGCATAAGCAGGATTTGGGCTATCAAGAGCTTCTGCCTTTTTGGATGGGCCGCATCAGAAGGCTGCTTCCAGCTGCCTACGTCATGATTTTTTTAATCGTCAGCTGGTGCGCCATTGCTGGTTCAAATGCATTAATGTCCATTCGTGGCGATGCCTTATCGTCCTTTTTTTATGTGAGTAACTGGTGGTACATTTTTCATCAGCTCTCTTACTTTGACAGCTTCAATGCTGTATCTCCACTAAAAAATTTATGGTCTTTGGCGATTGAGGAGCAATTTTATCTCATTTGGCCGGTACTGTTGATTGCTGGACTGAAATGGGTGAAAAATAGATCCCATCTTCCTATGATCACCTTTGGTCTGGCACTTGTATCTGCTTTATGGATGGCCATTCTCTATTCACCGGATACTGACCCGAGCAGGATCTATTATGGAACAGACACACGTGCGTTTGCACTCCTCATCGGATGCAGTCTTGCATTTGTCTGGCCCATGCACAGACTTTCCAGCAGAAAATTACTTCCTATCGGCAGACGTATGTTACAAATAGCCGGATTCGGTTCGATGGTCATTTTCCTCTTATGTGTTTATGCAGTCGACGAATTTGACGGCTTTCTCTACCAAGGCGGTATGCTTTTATTCTGTTTGAATGCAGCGATCTTAATTGCGTGTGTCTGCCATCCTGCCAGTCTTATTGGGAAATGGCTGTCTTTTCAACCACTCGTTTGGCTTGGAAAGCGGTCTTATGGCATCTACTTATGGCATTATCCAATTATCGTGCTGACCACACCGGTCATTGAGATTGGACAGCCTTCCATGGGACGTGTCACATTGCAGCTCATCGCAATTCTACTCATATCAGAGGCTTCCTATCGTTTGATCGAACAGCCGATTCGTAAACTCGGGTTTAGACACTATTTTGCCTCTTGGTCGATTTGGAAAACAGGAATCAAGCAATGGTCTATGTCCAATAAAGTGTTTCTTGGGATTGCCGCAGTCCTTTTGATTTTATTTACCATTGGCATGTCTAGCTCGTCTCATACATCCCCGCATGCGCAAGAAGTCACACAAATTAAGACAGCGCCCCAAAAGGCAGACGGTCAGACAGAATCAAAAGTGAAGAAAAAGAAAGACAAACATGAGAAAAAAGCAGCGGATCCTAAACAATTTCACCAAGTTCTTGCCATTGGTGATTCCGTCATGTTAGACATTGCTTCAAATTTAGAAAAGGCCTATGAACCCATCACCATTGACGCAAGGGTCGGAAGGCAAATGAACGAAGCCATCCGCATCGCCCCTCAATATGCTTCTTTTAACAAGGCTGATGCCTCTGTTATTATTGAGCTTGGCACAAATGGTTATTTTACAGAGGGGACTTTGACTTCATTCATTCAACATTTCTCGAAGGCACATATTTTTCTTGTGAACACTCGCGTTCCAAGATCCTGGGAAAATGATGTGAATGCAGTCATTGAGCGTGTGGCCAATCAACACCACAATGTGAGCTTAGTCGATTGGCATTCAGCCGCTACCGGACAGCCATCCTATTTTCAGCCAGATGGTGTTCATCTTTCCACAAAAGGCTCTGACACATTGACTGAGCTCATTAAAGCCAGTATCAAGAAAAAAGGAGATGTGTCCTCGGCATCATAAGAAGACTAGCATCCTGTGAAGAGAGATTCAAAAAAGACATGCTTTCCTATGATTGGAGGCATGTCTTTTTTGTGATGGATGAGCACGGAGCTGCATTATGTTTTACTTTTAAAAGACCAAACGATGACAGGGATGAGAATTAACGATAAAATTCCTCCGCTTAAAGATAATGTAGCATAACTCGTATTCGCCACGACCATTCCTGAAAGGGCACCGCCAGAAGCACCTGCTAACGCAACAAAAACATCGAGTGTTCCTTGGGTTTTTGCCCGGGTTGATGGTTCTGTAGAATCCACTATTTGAGCAGTACCACTAATTAAACCAAAGTTCCATCCCAATCCAAGTAAAGACAAAGCAATGATTAATAGAACCATTGAATCACTTGGTGCGAATGCTGCTAATAAACCAGCAAGTAACAATGTGATGCCCGACGCTATGCTCATAGCTGTTCGTCCTAGTTTATCTACAAGTACACCCGTGATAGGTGAAGGAAGATACATGGCTCCTATATGAAAACCAATCACAATGCCCACTTCGGCTAATCCATGACCATGATGCTGCATATGCACCGGTGTCATGGTCATGAGTGCCACCATGACAATTTGAGTTAAGATCATCACTGTGGCCCCTACTGTAAGCCCTTTTTTATCTGTTTTTTTATCAGCAGCATCTGGTTTATTTCCATGCCCATGTTCTGCTTTGTAAGTTGCTATTCTTCGGGCAATGTCTAATGGATCAGGACGCAGCAGAATAAAAAGGACAAGACCAGCTACAATAAATGCTACTGCTGATAAAATAAAAGGACCGGCAAGTGCTGGAACACCAATGGACACTGCAAATTTACCCATCACTTCAACTAAATTCGGACCTGCTACTGCTCCAAATGTTGTCATGACCATTGTTGTACTAATTGCAGTTGCACGCTGTTTAGAATTTGCTAAGTCCGTCCCAGCATAACGCGCTTGTAAGTTCGTGGATGTTCCTGCTCCGTAAATGAAGAGCGATGCAAATAATAAAATGACACTATTCATCATAGCTGCCAGCACAACGCCAATTGCTCCGAGCCCTCCAACAACAAAACCTGTCGATAAACCGATGCGTCGTCCATAACGTTGTGAAAGCTTTCCTACAATGAAAGCTGACCCAGCTGACCCCAAAGTAAATAAAGCGATTGGGACTCCTGCATAGGCTTCAGTTCCAAGCATTTGTTGTGCTAAAATGGCACCTACCGTAATTCCTGCAGCTATTCCAGCCCCTCCAAATATTTGCGATAGACTGACAACAAACAATACTCGTTTATATAAATTTTTCAATTTTTGGGGTGAATCTATATAATTCTTCACTACATCTTTTTCTGTATCTAACACTTGTAAACACCCACTTGAGATTTATTTGCCCAATGTAACCATTATATCAGTTCCGACTACAATCCTTGATTTAAATCTCTTCCACCTCTCGGCCATTTCATGGAGAGCAAGCGGTTGTTTTCGGATCATAGACACCTTGTTTTGAAATGGATCATGAATAAAGCGCCCACATGACTGACCTGTACTTTTGAGCTGATGCGTATCTTTTGTCGTTTTCTTTTATGCCGTTAAAAGGCTGGCTCTCAATGCTAGTGCGTGCTTTTCCTTCGTTTTTTGATCCACCAACGCAAAATCACCATTCTCATACGCTAATGAAAATAATTCTTCGATATGAAAAACACCTGCCTGAAACTGCTTGCTCAATACATGCAGTGCCACAGCACTGGCGACTTGAGCCGTTGCTTGAGACTCATCGCGACCTTTTATTCCAAGCGCTGCTCGATGAATTTCGTTACCCTTCATTCCTACCGCTTCCACTTTCACTGCATATTGATCTGTACCCATTTGAGCAGATTGAATCAGTGAAATGGCACGTTCCTTGATTTTCGGCATCGTGAGAAGGGACGTCATTCCGAGTTTCCTTGTGAGAGCAAATGCACGTGTCGCTACACCAGAATCAAAACAGAGCCTTGTTGTCACAGACGGCACATGGAGCGTCGAAGGCAATGTTTGCTGGTCAGAGAAAGGGAACTGATAGGCTTGCCGCTTTCCAAGCGTTTTGCCAAAATCAATGCGTTTCCCTCCAGTAAAACTTTTGACTTTCTTTCGCTGATGATTCTTCGTCAGCTCATAATCCGTATGCACATGATCAAGCGTCCATTCAATAGCTGCTTTTCCATGCTGGTCACCTAGCCCAAGCATGATACTAATATCAATTTGCTCCACAGAGGTCAGAATAGATGCCGCCTTCGCTGCAAGCAAATTGGTGAGACCAGGTGCAAGACCTACGCTCAGCACAGCCGTTGCGTTCAATTGCTGTTGATGGACCTTTGCTAGCTTCTCAATATAGGCTCCTTTTGCCGAAATATCGAGATAATCAATACCTGACCGTAAGCATGTTTCAGCAAATGACGTGTCATCTTGATCCAGACACATGATCACCAGTCTCGTTTCATCCATCCAGTCCGTATCCATTGGTTGTCTTACGTCTATCTGAAATGGACGTACACGCCCATTCGTTTGGCGTGCAAATTGTTCAGCCTTCTCATAACTTCGGCCAGCCGCAAAGACTTGCCCAGGATACACGTCACTTAATTGAAGACATATTTGCTGCCCCACATGTCCATAACCGCCTATCACCATCACTTTTGACCTCATTTTCCAACCGCCTTTCTATCGCCTCTTTTACAAACAATCCCTTTGATCATGCCCGCTTGAAAATAAGGTCTGATGTCTTGAAATCCTGCTTCGGTTAATTGTGCTGTCATCTTTTCTTCAGACACGGGATATGTTGTGACACCCAGCCTTTCTCGGAAGGACGTAAACACTTCCTTTCCCAAGCCTTGACGCTTCATGAATAGAGAAAGCATATGAAGCTCCTGCTGAACTGTCGGCGTTTCCGGGTCTCCTTGAATAAACGCCAACACGAGCGGTGCCCCTGGTTGAAGCCGGCGGGCGATCTCCTGTAAAAAGGTCAGCTGATCTTTTACAAAATGAATGACAAGCAAACTTACTGCTGCATCGTACAACTTTTCAACCAGCACTTTGTCTAAGGCCATCTCATACCATGTGACGCGATCTTGCATATGAAGCTGTGCCACTCTGCGCTTGGCCATCTCAAGCATGGTTGGAGATGGATCAACCCCTGTGATATGCCAGTCTTTATTTCTTTGAAGCATGTTGATGATCTCTTCGCCCCCACCTGCTCCGACTGTTAACATGCGAGAAGCCGCTCCCATTAATTCGATTTCTACTCTATCCACTGTCAGCTCATGCAAAAGATGATAGCCTGGTACTTTATGTGCAATTGTCGCTGCATAGGATTCAGCAACAGGATCATGCCAATGTTGATTTACACTCATATGTCTTCTCCTCCAGTTTCCGCTTTGCTTCGTTTCCTTTACACTAACGGTATGTTATCTTCATTGTAAGAAGATAGATGAGAAAAAACGATCCCTAAAAGTGGGGATATTGAGGAGGAGATCAAATGAACAATCCAGCCGCTCATTTTCAGCAGCTGAGAAAAAGCATTCGAGATGAACTTGCTGCTATCTGTGATTTTGATGCTGCCTGTATCACAACCATTGATCCAGCTACTCTCCTCTCGACGGGTTCTTTTACAGATGAACCGATTGAAGCCATACATAACGAGCTGTTTCAAAATGAATATTTGAAAAAAGATGTGCACCAGCATGAAGATCTAGCGAAAGGTCCTGTCCACGCTGCCAGTCTCGTCCAAAGCGGAGAATACATCAACAGTGGTCGATACCAGCACATTTTGTTACCTAACGGATGGGCAGATGAATTGCGGGCAGCCCTTGTAATTCAAGGTGAATGCTGGGGAATCGCCAGCCTTTATCGGAAAAAGGAGAAGGAACCTTTTCATGAACAAGATATACAAGCGGTTAGTCGCCAAACACCAGCACTCGCAGCCAAGCTGAGAGATGAACTTTTTAAAAGAAGAGAAACGGAAGAAGATGAAACGACGGAACACCAAGGCTTCCTCATTCTTTCACACGATTACCATCTTCTTTATGGAAATGAAACTGGACTTCATTGGCTCCACACCTTCCAAACCTTTGAGCAAATTCATGATGGTGCCATCATGCCCCGTCCGTTTAGAGCATTAGGTGCTAAGCTTTTATATGGCGGTGGTGACCAAACAGCGGTCAGCATCACCAGAATGCCGACAGGGCGTTTTCTCTCTCTTCAAGCATTTCGTTTAGCACAGGCAGCCGGGGAGGAAGAGGCTGTCATGATTCATATTAAACGAGCTCAAACAAGTGACATTCTTCCTTATATAGCGAAAACATATCGGCTGACAGAAAGAGAAATGAACGTCCTTGACTGCTTAATAAAAGGACAATCCACAAAGGAAATTGCCAGTACGTTATTTATCTCGCCTCATACGGTGCATGATCATGTAAAGGCGATGCTCGAAAAAACAAATTTGAACAGCAGACGTATGCTTGTTTACTTTTTCTCACACATATAAAAAAGCGGCTACCTCATTGGTAGACCGCTCTTTCTTTATTTTCCGATGACTCGCTCATGCAGGACATGTGCGACTCCTGCTTCGTTATTGGATTTTGTCACAACATCCGCAACTGCTTTGACATCTTCAATGGCATTTCCCATCGCAACGCCACAGCCCGCAAATTCTAGCATCGACACGTCGTTCCCATTGTCACCAATCGCCATCACTTCTTCACGAGAAATCCCAAGTTCATGCGCTAGAAGCTTCACGGCATTCCCTTTGCTCACATCAGGATGAAGAATTTCTAGGAAGAAATCTGTGCTTTTTACCATCATGTACTGATCCTTCACTTCAGATGGAATGGCTTGTATCGTCTTTTCCAAACGTTCCGGCTGATCAATATACATCATCTTCGGAAGTCTCATGGATGGGTCTGCCTCTTCGACAGGTAAATACTTAAGCGGCAATTTCGTTAAATACGATTCAAGTACCGTGTATTCACTAATATCCCGATTTGGTGTGTATAGATGAGCCGAATCGAAATAATGCATAGGTGTATCCAGCTGACGGCTCAGTTCATATAAAGAAGTCAAATCATCATAGGATAAAGTTAATTCTGATACGACTTCATTTGTATGGCTGTTTTGTACAAGCGCTCCGTTATAGGCGATGACATAATCCCCCTCTTGATCAAGCTGCAGCTCTTTTAAATAGCGGTGCACCCCGCCAATCGGCCGGCCTGTACATAAAACAATTTTAACGCCTTCTGCCTTCGCCTGTTGAATGGCTTCAAACACCTCATCCGGCACCATATGCTGATCATTTAATAACGTACCATCCATATCAATTGCGACTAATTTATACATTCACTGCTCCCCTTTTCTCAGCAAAACGTGCTGTCACTATTTTGAGTGATCATCTACATGATCACATACTGTTCATCATACTATGTACCTATTTTAGCCTATCGTTTTTTTCTCACGCTGTCTACTTGTTCCTATCTGTAACAAAAAATCACTTCATCCTCATCTATTATAACCTATTCTATAGAATCCGCTGTGAATAGAACAGACCTGTCATTTTAACAGTATGAAAAGGAACAAATGTTCATCGGAGAATATTTTGAAACTAGCAAATCTAATTGTATGATGGATAGCAAAGAAAGGAGGTGAAGGGAATGATTACATTTACGAGAGGAAAATTGTCAAAAATGTCTGGTGTACATATTGAAACCATTCGTTTTTATGAAAATGAGGGTGTGCTCCCCGAGCCTAATAGAGCACATAACGGCTATCGTTTATATGATAAAAAATATGTACTCATGCTATCCTTTATCACTGAAGCAAGAAAGCTAGATTTCTCACTCAAAGAAATTCGAGAAATTATCACGTCACTATTCGAGAAACAGTCGAAAACAGAAGCGGAACAGCTGCTCGAACAAAAAGTAGAAGATATTCAAAAATCCATTCAAGAGTTAAAAAAGAGGAAGGCGGCCATTCAACTGTTAACGAAACAAACATTAGCTAACATTAGTTAATTGTAGAGACTGCCAAAGATGTGCCGGTATTTTTTACTGGCACCCCTCTGCGCCTAGCTGTTAAGTACACGTTGTATGAAAACATCAGGTATACTAGAGACAGCTTGACGTGACATCAATCGTATGGAAGGGGTTATGAATAGAATGAGAATAGCAACCATTGGAACAGGTGTGATTGTGGAAGGTTTCCTCCAGGCAATTGAACAGCTTGAAGGTGCTTCTTGCCACGCTGTCTATTCAAGAAAGGAAGCGACGGCAAAGAAACTCGCAGATCAATTTGGGGTGCAAACGACTTATACGGATTTAACCACTATGTTAGAAGATCCCCATATAGAAGCGGTATATATCGCATCACCCAATCGTTTACATAGCGAGCATGCCACGGCTGCATTGAAACACGGAAAACATGTGATTTGCGAAAAGCCTTTTACCTCTAATGTGAAAGAGCTAGAAGCCTTAATCGCTCTCGCAAAGGAAAAGCAGCTCTTCCTATTTGAAGCCATTACGACCGTTCATATGCCCAACTATCATTTAATCAAAAAACACCTTCATCAATTAGGCAGAATCAAACTCGTTCAATGCAACTACAGTCAATATTCAAGTAAATATAATCAGCTGCTCGCCGGAGAAACGCCGAATGTCTTTAACCCAGAGTTTTCTGGCGGTGCCCTCATGGATATTAACATTTACAATGTTCATTTCATTATGAATCTATTTGGTTCACCGAAAGACGTTCGTTACCAGGCCAACCGCCATCCAAACGGCATCGACACATCTGGTGTTTTAACTTTTACTTACAATGATTTCATCGCCACAAGTGTTGGCAGCAAAGATACAAGCAGTATGAATTTCGCTTTGATTCAAGGGGAAAAAGGGTTCCTGCATGTGAAAAATGGTGCGAATGGCTGTGAGGAAGTGTTGCTGCATATAGGAGACCAAGTCACTTCACTCAATGCACAAACAAATTCAAACCGCCTGTTTTATGAAGCAGAAGCATTTCAGCATATCATTGAAACAGAAAATGTCGAAAAGTGTTATGAATGGCTTGATGACAGTCTTTCTGTCATGATGGTTCTTGAAGCCGCTAGGAAAGACGCCGGTATTGTTTTCCCAGCGGATCATGCTTAAATAAAAAAACCGCCTTCTGACGAAAAGGCGGTTTTTTGACATTAGATACTCTTTGAATATGCCACCAGACGCTGAGACATATGATTCACTTCATCAACTGAAGCGTTCACTTGCTCTGTCAAAGCAGCCTGTGTTTGCGTAAGAGCTGTCATATTGGAGATATTTTCAAGAATTTGATCGATTTGTGTTTTCATTTCAGTTAAACTAGATTCGATATTTTCTGTCGCATTGGCACTATGAAGCGCTAGCTTACGTACTTCATCGGCAACAACTGAGAAACCGCGGCCCTGCTCGCCTGCTCTTGCTGCTTCAATTGCGGCATTCAAACCAAGCAGATTCGTTTGGTTTGCCACTTCTTTGATTAAGTCTGAAATGTTCTTCGTCTCATCTGCACTGTTTTTCGCCAGATTAGCAGCAGACGTTGACTGCTCTTGGGCGACAGCAAGCTCTTGTGCTTGGTTTGTTACAGAACTGATGCCAGATACCATTTCACTAATAGAACTTGAAAGCTGCTCTACTTGGGAAGCCATTTCATGGGCTGTTTTTTCTTTATTTTTTTCTAACGTAATATCACGAATCGTTCCTGCGACACGTAAAGGGACACCCTTCTCATCACGAATGGTTTCACCGCCCGCATGATACCAGCGATACTCGCCATTTTTACTCTGCAATCTATAATCAATGTCAAATGGTGTGCGGCCAGAATGGTCATTTAAGTGATCCGCAAAGGCTTGGAGAGCCGATTCTTTATCTTCAGGATGCAAACGATCACTCCAGCTGCTCAATACGTTCGGGAAATCCTTTTCATCTGTAAAACCAAGCGTTTTTCTAAACTGCGGAGACCACCAGAATTCATTGTTTGGATTGACAGGATCGCCAGCCTCTACAACCATATCCCAAGGAGCTTCCACAAGCGCACGGTTGATCAAGTCATATCTTGTCACGAATGCTTGCAGCTCTTCTTCTTTCAATTTCTGATCATGAATATCAAAAAGAGCCCCTGCCACACGAAGAGGTACCCCATTTCGATCTCGAATCGTCGTTCCAGTTGCTTTGAACCAGCGATACTCGCCATTTTTCAACTTCAGACGATACTCGATATCATACGGTGTACGGCCAGAATGATCCAATAAATGCGTAGAGAATGCATTCAAGGTGTATTCCTGCTCATCTGGATGAATTCGAGATGCCCAGCTGTCTAAGACATTCGGAAAATCGTTTTCATTTTGAAAACCTAGCATTTTGCGGAAATCATCTGTCCATGTGAATTCGTTTTTTGGATTCACAGGATCTCCTGCTACAACCGTCATATCCCATAGACCCACTTGAATCGCTTTTGTCACTAAATTCATACGCATATGAATATCTTCTTGCACTTCTTGCATCTTTTGCAACGCTTCATTTATTTGAGCCACTGCTTCTATTGTTTGACTAGAAGAGAATGCAGCAGTATCAATTCTGGCTGAAAAATCTCCCTTCTCAATTCGTTCAACTAATTGACTGCTTTCACTAAGAAGGGCTCCCGACGATGAATCACTTGCTTTTCTCATAAACATCTTCAATAACTCCTTTCATTCTTTCATACATTTTTGAAATATTTTACAGTTATAAACAATTCTTTATTAGGACTTTAGTAATACAAAAGATATATCGACAAAAACTGAAAATTGTTTATGTCAGAATGAAGGCAAATGTTCATTTTTTCACGAAGTTTTAGATTTTGGGGATGGGTCATGGAAAAGATTTATGGAAGAAAATGGCTCATTTGATAGAATCAACCGCCTATTTTGTCTGAAAAATCTCTTTTTTTATATTGACACTGACCGCTCGAAAAAAGAAAATGGAACATAAGCATTTTAAAAAAGGAGAACGTCATGAGCGCGAATCAGGAACAACACGAATTAAAAAAGCTTTTATCGCCGCGTCATATTCGCATGATTGCGATGGGCGGGGTCATTGGTACAGGAATCTTTAAAGGAAGTGCAGATACAATCGGCTTAGCAGGTCCTGGAGTTATCTTTTCCTATGTATTTGCTGGATTGCTTCTTCTCATTGTCATGGCGGCTTTAGCTGAAATGGCCATCGTCTACCCGGGGAATAACCTTCGCGACCTCATACAGATTGCGCTTGGTCAACGTTTTTCATTTGTTGTCGGATGGGTTTACTGTTTTATGTGGCTCACTGTATGTGTCATTGAAATTATTGCAGCGGGCAGTTTGCTTCAATATTGGTTGCCGAACGTACCATTATGGTCTTTATGTTTACTTTGCTCGCTCTTAGTCATCGGAATTAATTTAAATAATGTAAAATACTTTGGTGAAATTGAGTTTTGGTTCGCTGGAATGAAGATTTTCGTTATTATTGTGTTTATTATTCTCGGTGCTGCATTATTATTTGGAATCATTCCGAGCGAACAAAGCACGCCTGTTCTCACCAATTACCAAAACTTTGTCCCGAACGGATGGGGTGCTGTCTTTGCCTCATTATTAGTGGTGATCTTCTCGTATGGAGGCTCTGAATTGATCGGGCTGACCATTACAGAAACAAAGGATGCAGAAAAGGTATTACCTGGTGTTGTCAAAAGTATGATGTGGCGCATCATCTTGTTTTACACACTGCCGATTTTGATTATTTGTGGACTCATTCCTTGGAATCAAATTGATCCGAATAACAGTCCTTTTGTCCAAGTCTTTTCAGCAGCTGGCATGCAAGGTGCCTCTCACTTCATTAATTTCGTCTTAATTACAGCCGTTCTATCTGCCGCCAACTCTGGTATTTACGGCACGACGAGAATGATTCATTCTCTATCTAAATCAGACGGCGGTCCAAAAAAGCTGGCACAGGTCAACAAAAGAGGTGTACCTATTTTAAGTTTATGGGTGACCGTTCTGTTTCTTTTAATCGGAACATTCTTTGCTTACTTGTACCCAGATCAAATTTTCAGCTATATGCTGGCTATCCCTGGTTTTGCGGTTTCTCTTATTTGGATCAGCATCTGTCTGGCACATTTGAAACTGCGTCCAAGATATCCGCAAGAGCCGTATTTCAAAGTTTGGTTATTCCCGTATTTCACTTTATTTGCTGGTCTTGTACTCAGTGTCAGTTTTGTTCTGTTCCTATTCAGACCAGAGAACTTACCTAGCTCGATTATCAGCATTGGTTTCTTAGCAGCCGCCATCATTGCTTCATTCTTAATGAAAAAGAAAGCTTAGAAACGCAAGCAAAACCCGCCTCAATGGCGGGTTTTTTCATGAGCAGCTGCTGTGACTTCGAAATCGACAGACGCTTTTGGGATGCCGTTGATGATGATGGTTAATGTATGAATGCCCTCATAGTGCTTTCTCGTTGTCATATTTTGAAACGACTGTGATCGGACAAATTCTCTATGCAGGGCCGATCCTGTATCAAATTCTGTGATTTTAAATACCTTTTGATTGCGTGTACCACGAGCTTTCACGTAATCAATGGCATACTCTACGCGCAGCTTTAATGGCTTATCTGCCTGAAGAATAAAATGAAACGTCAGCTTCTCTCCAATACGAACGGGGTCTTGCGTCACCTTCAAATCCGTTACTTGGATAGACGGATCATCTCCATAGCCAAATAAAGCCATGATATCTGGATCGCCTTTTTTCAATAACGTACGGGATGCATGTTTGACAATCCAGTTTGTACGTTCATTGGTTCCATACCAGCTTTTGACCATTTGCTTCATGAGGTCTGGCTGAATTGCAGAAATATCATTTAAATGATTCGCTACACTTTTTTGCACATACTTGGCCGAATCTGACTTCAAATTTTCTAGAATGGGCAGCGTGACAGAAGGGTCCTTTTTCAGCGCAGGGACGGATAATCCCCACGGCAAACGAGGCCTGCACCCTTCACTAGCGAGACGGCGAATATGTTCATTTTGATCCTGTGACCACACAAGCATCTGCGCCAGCATTTTCTCTTGATCTTGAATGAGAAAAGGTCGAACGGCAAATTCAGCAGTGGAAAACGGTGTAAAGAATTCAAGTGCTTTGATCGAGATATCCCAATGGTCAACACCATATGTCTCCACGTAGTCTGGAAATACGAGCGCACTGAGCCCTGTAAAATGCGGTGCTGTCTGACGCAGTACATCGATTGCCTTCTCATAATCCTCAGGCAGACAGGCGTGCATCGATTCAGTCACTCTTCTCATTCGTCCTTTTAACTCCAGCTGCTCCCAATCCTCTTGAAACACGAGCTGCTGAAAGTGATCAGCATCAAATACAGTTGACGCTTGCACAAGTTTTTCTGCTAAATGTTGAATAAATGGTTCATTATATACATGTTTTAAAGGTTCGATCGTGTCCGCCTCCCATAGCTCAATATCTTACCCTAACTGTCGAGAAAAGTGATTAATATTTTTAGTTTTCATTTAACGGAAAAAGTTAATACTAGGTTTCATTCATTTTACAAACATAATTTAGAAGATAGATCCTTTTATTACGATAAGAAACTCGCCAAAAGAACATTAGCGAGTTTTAAAACATTGCTATAATAATTTATTTACTAACGAACTAATTATTTTGGAAAAAGATGCTTCTTTATCTGAACTAGGAGGGTTTACACCAAGTTCATTATAGATGATCTTCATAATTTCAGTATCCTCGAAAAATAGTAACCCATACTTTGTTGATGCTATCTTTGTTTTGGTTATTATGTACTCTGAATAATCACAAGGATTACATTCTTTTCTCAATTGTATCTCAGTGCCTTTTTCTCTTCTCCTATTTACATACCAAAGCTTTTTTTTAATAGAGTATACGTGTTGTCCATATAGTAGTATGAATGCTTTTCTAAGACAATAATCGAATGTTTCATCATTTATCTTAATTGGATAATCAGGATGCTCATTTATCCCTTTAAAAGTATCTTCATTTTTATTTTCCTGCTGTTCTTCCCATATTGATGTAAATAGAGTAGGACGTTTCTTTAGTATTTTTAGCCCCCTGTTAATATCCTTTCCTGAAATATTGGTTACAAGAAATTTAACAAGGAACCCTGCAGTGGCATAGTTAGAAATCTCTATACTTTTAATTAAATTTTGCAGAAGGATAATGATAGTAGAACTTTTAAGTATATTGCTACTCAGGTAATCCTTTAGTGAATATACAGCATTAGTTAAGTTAATTAATTGATTTTTTGTTATCAATTTCATTATTAGATATTTATTCACAAATAATGTTTGTTCCTCAGGTATATTGCTAATACCTTTTAGAAAAATAGATAGTTGCCTTTCATCACTTGTATCAATAGTATCTATGTAAGTAGCTAAATTGTTTTGAAATAACCGAACAAACTGCTCCTCAGGAATATACATCTTAAAATATAAGTCAACCAAATCTTGTCCTTTATTGTATTGTTGGTTTTTCATTAAAGAAATTATTAAAGAAAAGTTACTCCTTAAAGCAGATCGATATACCTCTAAAAATTGGTTACCATCTTTATCAATTAAATAAGAATGGACAAAACCAATATTATACCTGTCAGTATTATGCTTAAATTTTTCTATCACCATTATCTCGAACTGCTCTATATTATCTTGAAATTCCTTATTCATATTGTTTTCAGCTGCAAACTTGAAATTTTGGAACACACTTTCTAAGCTAAAATGAAGTTTTTCATACCATTCCTCTAATAATCCTTCAAACTTTGGGTTTCTGTCTGCATATACAATTTTATCAAATAATTTAGAGGTATCCTTTACAGAATCTTGAAGCATCTTATTCACACTCATAGTTTTAAACAAATGTTTAACTAGTCCAATTATTAGATACACCAATAATAATAATGTACATAACATGAGTAAATCACCAGAAAAAACCTTTTTTGTTATCAATAGAGATTCTTTGTATCCATTTTTTTCAATCAATCTGCTGTACTTAGAAACTAACAAACTTCCAAAAGTGACATTAAAAATCATGCAAAAAACAACTAACATAACCCACCTATTTCTTTTACTATTAGTCGAAGCAGATGGAGCGACACTTTTTTGCTCTCGATATGTAAACACATAAATTGCAGATATTAATGATATAATTATTGTAAGCGAGCTAATAATTGTCTGAATTAAGTTTTTAATATACACATCATGAATATTAGTAATTTGTTTTATCCATGTAAAGGATTTTACAAATTCCCCATTCCAAGGATTGGGGATTTTATAAACCAAAAAGGCTATAGGAATTATTGATATATATAGTAACAAAATACATATTGAATGTTTATTTATTAATTTTGATATTTTATGTATAGCCCAATCTTTATACGTTCTTATATATCTAGCTTTAGTACTTTTGAGAAACCATTCTCTCACTTCAACACCCCTTAAAAGTAAAATTTAGAAAATAGACCAAAAAAAAGAGGCGTTTAAAACTGCCTCAAATATTTAATGCTGGCTCATCAGCGAAATAGTCAATAATATCTTGAACTTCTATTACATCATTTATGGTAGTGTTAATCCACGGGTCCTCTTGATGGGTAAGTTCTTCTAAGAACTTTCCATCTAGATGACCAAATTGTTCCCAGACTTCTGTTATTGTTTCAATTTCATCATCAGTTAATTTAGGCTCTTCAATGACTAGTCCCTTATTTTCAAATTCCTTATGAGGAATTGTAAAGTATCCATAATCCTTATATCTACGGTAAATTTTCGGGACTACGGGACCGTGTTTCCAAGCTTCAATTGCTTCAGTAAACAGAGTAGCTTTTCGATCTCGTAAGCTAAATGCTTGTGCGTAATAAAGTAGTTTTTGTAGTTTTAACGGAGTTATAGCGAAACGTGTTCTTTCTTTACTAAGACTAATGAAGTATTCTGCAACATCTATTACATTTGCCATAGTATCTCCTCCTATCTACTCTTATTATAATACAAACACTTGTTTTTGTAAAAGCACACATGGAATTTTTGCCATTTTAATGTTCTTAACATTATTAAAACTATTCCCAATATTGTTGTATTTAATGTGTTTCTCTACAGTTTATGTAAAAGAAACATTTGTTGACCTGTTACTTGCCTAAATTAATCTAATCAACATGATTTTTTATTACAGATAACCAGTCAAAATGCCTTGTGTCTTGTTGCTGAATTTTATTATGTTTCTTATCTTAACTGTTCAATTATGAAAATGACAACACATTTTCACTCATATTGCATAACTTCTCAAGCACTGCATCTTTTAAGGGCAACACTAAAACAACCCAATTCCGAAGAATTGAGCTGTTGTCCCGTTATATAAACATATTAATAATCATAATAAATGCAATGGCGCTAACGGAAATGATGGTCTCCATAGCCGTCCAAGTCAAGAACGTCTCTTTAATGGTCATACCAAAATACTCTTTGATCAGCCAAAAACCAGAGTCATTGACATGAGACAAAATCAATGAACCCGCTCCTGTTGCTAAAACAAGCAGCTCTCTGCTCACATCCGGCATGGATGCAGCAATTGGGGCTACAATTCCGGCCGCTGTCATCATGGATACTGTAGCTGATCCTGTTGCCACACGAATAACCGCAGCAATCAGCCAGCTAAGTAAAATCGGTGAGATTGGGGAGTGTTTGGCTAAATCAGCAATATAATCCCCAACGCCTGAATCGATCAGTACATTATTGAACGCTCCGCCTGCACCAATCACAAGCAGAATGGAAGCGATCGGTCCCAAACAATCGTTACTGAATGACAGCACTCGGTCACGGCTCATCCCTTGTATAAAGCCAAGGCTAAAGAAAGAATACACTGTTGCAATCAATAAAGCTGTTATGGGATCTCCAATGTACTTGAACATCTGATACCACATACTATCCTCTGGCAAAATAATATCCGCCAACGTGGCAAGCAGCATAAGAATGACCGGCACCAAAATGGTAAACATCGTATTCGCAAAACCAGGAAGCTTCCGATCAGCATTTCGTTCCGTGAATTGCTTTCTGAGCATCTCTGGAACTGGTTTATGTATCCGTTTTCCAATCCACTTACCATACAGCGGTCCAGCAATAATAGCTGTTGGCAAACCGACGATGATTGAAAAGAAAATCGTTTTTCCCACGTTGGCATGATAGATGCCTACTGCTGCCATGGCAGCTGGATGAGGCGGAACTAGCCCATGCACAACAGACAATCCTGCGATTAATGAAATCCCAATCGTCACGAGCGAAATGCCCGTTTCAATCGCAATGGTAAAGAGTAAAGGAATGAGAAGAACAAATCCGACCTGGAAAAAGACAGGTATCCCCACGATAAAGGCTACAAACATCATCGCCCAATGCACATTCTTCGTCCCAAAACGACTGATGAGTGTTTGAGCTATCCGCTCAGCGCCCCCTGACTCAGCCATCATTTTCCCAAGCATGGTCCCAAGCGCTAGTACAATCGCCAGTAACGATAACGTGTTCCCTAATCCCGTTTTAATCGATTGAATGATTTCCTGTAAATCCATTCCTGTAGCAAAGCCTACTAGCATAGAGGTAATGATCAAACTCACAAACGGATTCAACTTAGCGACTGTAATGAGAATGAGTAAAAGGACAATCGCCGCAATCACAATGAATAAAAGCATGTTCTCCCACCTTTTCCCCGATGTTTAACGATTTTGTTTTAATTGCAACGCACTAATGACATTAAATTCATCCTTCAGTTTGTCATAGAGACGCTCATATAAATAAAACAGCTCTATGTATGTTTCGTTGTTCTTCATATTTGGTTCATGGCGGGCAGAAATACGAATCCATTCCTGCACCTCTTCTATCTCTTCCATATGACCTAAACTATGAAGTGCAAGGACAGCCGCCCCAAGTGCGGAAGCCTCGTAGCTTTCTGGAACGAGCACTTCTCTGCCCATCGTATCCGCCAAAATCTGTCGCCATAGAGGGGATCTCGCAAATCCACCAGAAGCCCTGACATCCTTCGCTGGACCTGTTAAATCTCTTAGTGCCACACCGATCGAGAAAACACTCATAATGACGCCTTCTAACACGGCTCTAATAAAGTGCTCGCGCTTATGCTGAAGACCGATCCCGAAGAACGTGCCTCTTGCGTTTGGATTCCAATAAGGTGCACGCTCACCTGTTAAAAATGGAAGAAACAGCAGTCCTTCTGAGCCAGCTGGAACCTTCTCTGCAATATCAATCATCAGATCGTAAGGGTCTACACCTAGACGCTTTGCTACCTCCACCTCGGAAGACCCAAATTCATCCTTGAGCCATCTCAGCATAATTCCGCCGTTATTGGTCGGTCCTCCGACGACCCAATGCTTGTCCGTCAATGCATAGCAAAATGTTCTTGATTGCTCATCTGTAATTGGCTGATCTACGACTGTACGTACTGCACCACTTGTCCCAATCGTGACTGCTACCTCACCTTTGCCAATCGCACCAACACCAAGATTCGCTAGTACACCGTCATTTGCACCCACAACAAATGGTGTATCTTCTTCAATGCCCATTCGCAGCGCAATTACTGGCTGAAGACCACGCAGCTGATGCGTCGTTGGAACAAGTTCAGACAGCTGATTCACCTGAATTCCTGCAATACGTAGTGCCTCCTCGTCCCATTGAAGCGTTTCCAATCGGAACAGTCCTGTTGCTGACGCGATTGAATAATCGACCACATACTGACCAAAGAAATGATAAAGAACATACTCTTTGATGGAAATGAATTTTGCTGCCTGATTGAAGACGTCAGGTGTCATTTCCTTGATCCATCGTATTTTTGAAAGCGGTGACATTGGATGGATCGGTGTTCCGGTTCTTTTATAAATTTGAAAGCCATCTAAGTCCGTTATGATTCGTTTCGCTTGTTCTGCACTTCTGTTATCAGCCCAAATGATACTGTTTGTTAATGCTTTTCCATTCTCATCCATGACGATTAAGGAATGCATCGCCGTACTAATTCCCACACCTATGAGGTTTTTTGCATCAAATGCTGCTTTCGTCAATGCGCCTCTTACACTCGCAATCACAGCATCTAAAATATGTTCAGGGTTCTGCTCAACCCATGCTGGCTGGGGGTGAATGAGGTCATAAGGAACAGAATGCTTTGATATGACTTTCCCCTGTGGTCCAAATAGAACCGCCTTTGTACTTGTTGTTCCAATATCCAAACCAATTACCGCCTGGTTTCCCTTCATCTGTATCACGCCCAATCATTGATTTGAAATAAAGTGTCGTGGTGCCGGTGTACCTGATAAATCCCATTATAGGAATATTTTTTTCGACATTCAACGATCAAAAAGAAAATAATTTTCACTAAAAACCTCAGAATCGTTACCACAACAGCATTTTTCACTAATAGAAAAATTTATTTTTGAAACCATTACACTCTTTTTTGAGAAATGGTTTCTCTCATTTGCTTTAAGTTTGTTAATGTTTCCTGCTGCCTTAAATGTGCAAGCGCAAAATATAGCACATCAATCACAGTAAGCTGGGCAAGCCTAGCAGACATCGCTTCCGTTCGGAAAGCCGTTTCTTGCGTTGATGTATACAGCGTGACATCTGCAAGCTGACTCAATGGAGAACGCTGATAGCTTGTAATGCCAATGGTTTTCGCTCCTTTTTCCTTGGCTGTTTTCATCGCATCCAGTAAATCCTTATTTCGACCAGAATGAGATATACCAAGCACTGTGCTCTTTTGATCAAGCAGACCTGCCGACATCGCTTGAAAGTGAGAATCTGTATGAACAATACAGTTGATGCCTGTCCTCATAAATTTGTGAAAAGCATCTGTGGCGATGAGGCCAGACCCACCGCTGCCATAAAACTCTAAGCGCTCTGCTTCATGGATTAATTGTACGGCTTTTTCTACATCTTCTGGATTCAACAATTGAAAACTATCCTTTAATGCAGTGATGTTTGCCTGAAATACCTTTTGCATAAAAACGGCAGTATCATCGTCAAGACTCATCTCTTCATCTACATAATCAGGCTTCGTTTGGTCTATTTCCTGGGCAATAGCAATCTTCAAATCTTGATACCCCTCAAATCCAAGCCTTTTACAAAGACGAAAAATCGTTGCCTCTGAGCTCGCTGTCTTTTTGGCAAGCTCGACAATCGACAAATGGATGATGTCGCGGGGCTCACTCGTAATGTGCTCAGCAATTGCTTTCAGTTTTGGCGGCAATCCTCTGCTTGCTGCCCTTATCTTATCCATACTACTTAAACTGACAGAAGCCAATTGACTTCACTCCTTCTCTATTCATGTGAGCGCATACATTTCCTCATGTTCCCATCTTATAAAAAAGAAGCCTGTTTGCACAGACTTCTTTTTTAAGAATTCAAGACTTTGATCATTAAATCAAAAAACCCTTCAGCATCTACATCCATACACACTTGAAGATTGCGATCTTTTCCCCATTGATGCTGAAAATCACATATCATTTGACCATCGCAGAACTCACTCTTCGTCTCCACTTCTACATGAAAAGCCTGTGTATTCACAAGTTGTTTATCAATTGCAAGACTTACAGCAAGCGGATCATGCATGGCACATGCCCACACCCCATTCCGCTCAAAATAGCGCTGGCGGTAAATGCTTGTGCTCTCTCTGATATAACTGGCTAACGTTTCATTTTGAATGGCATTAATTCTCTCATCCGTTAACAAGACCTGTCTCGTGACATCCAGCCCTACTTGAGTCAATGAAGGGAAACCAGCCTCCAGCACCAATTTCGCCGCTTCTGGATCTGCATATGTATTAAATTCCGCAACCGGTGTGACATTCCCCTGTCCCTGCACGACACCCCCCATAAAAATGACTTCTTTTACGTGATGAATCAGCTCAGGGCATTTTTTTACCGCAAGGGCTAAATTCGTTAACGGTCCTGTCAACACAAGCGTAACCTGCTTCGAATACTTCAGTACTTGGTCAATGATAAAATCAGGCGCAAAACCTTCATCCGCGGTCTTCTTAGGCCGGGCGTCCTTTAAAGCGCCGCCAATTCCATCCTCCCCATGCACCCGATGTTCATAATGAGGGGCTCTCAAAAGAGGCGTTACTGCACCTTTGATGACAGGGATTTCCTCTGCCTCAACCAGCTCAAGCACTTTACACGTATTCAATGTCGCCGCTTCAACAGACACATTCCCGCACACCGTTGTGATCCCCAACATATCAAACCGCTTACTTTTCACTGCAAGCAAAATACCAATCGCATCATCAATTCCAGTGTCTACATCCAAGATCAATTTCTTTTTATTTGCCATGTTTGAAAGCTCTCCCTTGTTTGTAAGTGTTGTTAGGGGAATGATAGCATATTTTGAAATTGATTTAGGGAATCAATCGGCTTTGTCGACTTGTTATTTCACTTTTTCTCCAATGTCTTTCAAATATTGTTCGCGTTCTTTTTTGGAGAGATTTTTTAAAAAATTCTCTTTTAATTCCGGTTCATCTTTATATTTTTCCCAGTCCCTAAAACGAATTGATAACTCATATGAATAACTCATTGAACCGATTTCTTTTGTTCTATACTTTAATGAAGCGGAGAACTCGTACTTTTCTGGCTCATCATTAATATATCCTCTAATTACGATGTAGCCCATTGGATCAATAGTTACCCTCTCCTTAAACGTTATGGTCTTAATAAAGTGATGGATGTCTTCTTTGCGTAAACATTCTTCTATTTTAGGCTTCATTTTTTCTGCGAGCTCTTCTGCTTTTTCTTGATCGCTCTTTTCTTTTACCACATCATTTGTTTTACTTTGCTTATTGTGCTGAGTGATTAACGAAGTCACTGAGACAATGATGATAACGACCAAAACAGATACAAGTTTTATTGTGTTTTTCATGTCTACCGTTGCCACCTTCTTAATAATGAAAAATTAACTTTTTGTTATTTATCCCCAATATCCTTGAGGTACTGTTCACGTTCTTTTTCAGAGAGTCGTTTAAGATAGTTTTCCTTTATTTCAGGCTCATCTTTATATTTATCCCAGTCTTTAAAGCGATATGATAAATCAGGAGAATGACTCATCGAACCTATTTCATTAGATTTGTATATTAATGATGCAGAAAAATGATATTTTTCTGCATCTTTATTTATATATCCATCAACTGTGACATAACCCATAGGGCTTATAGATACATTTTTTTTAAATGTGATGGTTTTAATAAAATTGTGAATATCTTTTCCATGTAAATATTCTTCAATTTTTGGTTTCATCTTTTCTGCGAATTCTTCGGCCTTTTCTTGATCGCTTTTCTCTTGCACTACTTCATCTGAAAAACTCTGATGAATGTACTCTACAACAAACACAGTTACGGAGATGACGGCGACCACAAAAATGATAGAAAATTTCATGATATTTTTCATAAAAAGCAAAACTCCTTGATGAACTTTAATCAGCTGACTATTGAATTTGACAAAATAAAAACAGGTAGGCTAGTACCTGTTTTACTCTTTTTCTCCAATGTCTCTCAGATACTGTTCACGTTCCTCCTTAGTAAAACTTTTAAGGTAATTTTCTTTCACTTCCGGCTCATCTTTATATTCTTCCCAATCTATAAAGCGGTCTGATAAATCAGGGTCATAACTCATTGAACCGATTTTTTTAGCTCTATATTGTAAAGAAGCTGAGAAACCGTACTTTTCCGGTTCATCATTTACATAACCATCAATCGTAATATCTCCCATTGGGTTAATGGTCACATCTTTTTCAAACGTGATGGTTTTGATAAAGTTATGAATATCTCTTTTGTGTAAGTGCTCTTCAATCTTGGGTTTCATCTTCTCTGCAAACTCTTCTGCTAATTCTTGATCACTCTTTTCTCTTTCTTCCACGATATTTTTTCCTCCCGCATCGTTTGATTCTTTTTTCTTGTCAAATTCCAGAATAAGTAAAATCACTGAGATAACTATGACGAGAATTAGAACACATATAATTTTAATTGTATTTTTCATTTAAATAATATCCACCTTTTATTGATATAATAGAGATATTTTTTGTATAATAATCGATAGATCTAAAATAGATATTTATACCACTATATAATATAATTACCAAGTATAAAGATAACAGGGGTGTTAATATTGACCATAAAGTCAACTCAATTTAAGCTTACTGACGAAGACTATAAAGAAATATCAACAAAATCTTATGCTATTAAAAACTATAAGGACTATAAAGAAATAGAAATTAGCAATGGTAGAAAAATGTATGTCATTGACTATAAAGAAACAGAAAAAGGGCTTAACTCACTAACTTTGGTATCAAAGGATGACTTTATTCGATCCGGTAAAGGCAAAGACCTCACCAAAATCAAAAACGCCGTCATCGCCTACCGTGGCTCAGAACCGATTGGGGCAGGCCAATATAAAGATACCATTAAAAAACATGGAAAAAAAGAGTCAGATGATCTTCTTTCTACCATTTTGACAAAGCTGCCTCCTTTTAGCCAGTCAGAGACGTCAAAGGAAGTCACGACGAAGATGACGACAGGGACAACGACCTATACAAATGAGATTGTACAAGATTGGTTGATTTCAGATACGAAGTATTTAATTAAAAATATCCCTTTTGAACACGGTGCAGAGAATCAAATGGTGCAGGCGGACCGGTATGCAAAAGAGATCCATAAGAAAATGCCGAATGCGAAGATGTATGTGACAGGGCATTCACTTGGCGGGTCAAATGCTTCTTATGTTCTTGTCAAAAATGATTTTATTAAAGGCGGGGTCACCTTTGAGAATCCGAATATTTACCCAAATCTATCGGATGGTCTGCAAGCCAAAGCATTAAAAGGTGATTACCGCAATAGATTAACAGAATATATCAATCTCAATGATGGGCTATCTCTCTTAAATCGTCATACGACAGAAATCGGTCGTGTGAAAGTGATGTATGATGCCGCTTTACCTGAAGGCGTCGATTACACTGAGGACTCCTCAAAGGCCGTCCAATTTACGAAAAATCTCCTCAATCGGGCAATGAGTGTGAATCCTTCACTTGATGCGAATTTATTTCTTGAAGCCCTCGCCGGCAGCCATGGCTTAGACCGGTATTCCTTTTCGTCAGATGGCTCCGTTCAAACCATTGATGATATGTTGAGAAAAAACCCTTCTCTCACTGCCGCCATGTTACATCAATTGAGCCAATCAAATGTCCATCCGCAAAGTGTGGTAGCGATTTTAATCAAGTCACATGTTCTCATGAACACAGGTCGTAAATTCTCCACATATGCCGAGCACCATATGCAGCAAATCATTCGTAAAATTGAGAAACTCGATGACAAAGTGGAGCAATCGGTGGAACGCGTTCGTTCAAGATACAAACAAATTGTCGGTTTTGGTTCGTATGACCAGCTGACGGCTTCAGATGTGGATGCTGTGATTCGCCACTTAAAAACAGAGGGTCTTGAAAATGAGTTCTATTCGGTCAAAAAGTATGATGCAGCGATTGATCATGCGATGGATATGAAAAGGTGGATGGACTCAATATCAGATGATATGAGCCAGCTAGGAAAACAATACCACGATGCAGATACAACCCTTGCCAAGAATATGGGGATTTCTTAAGGAGTACGACAAATGGAATTTTCAAAGAAACAACCAACAGACGCAGATCGTTTTTTGCAGAGAGTCACAGATACGCATACATCTAGCTCCATCTTCTCTCAAGCAAACTTTAACACGGAAGATATGACACCAGCAGAGCTGGCTGCTTTGAAGGCAAAGATCAAAGAAGAACAGAAAACAGCGCTGATCAGAGCCATCCGGCATCAACTTCAAAATGAATTTGCAGAGGATCGTCAAGAAGCCAAAAAAATAGTAGATCTGATTGATGACCTTCTGATTAACGTGTACAAACATCAAAGGAACATCCAAACCCATATGTCAGGTGAAGCCATTGACGCCTTAATCGAAAAAATTGAAAAAAGACTCACATTTTTTGAGCTGAAAGAAGATGTTCAATCAGCCATTGATTCGATCGGCATTTAAATGAACCTTCCATCCGGTGAATCTTTTCCCCGTCTCACTCGTATATACTAAAAGAGTGATTGATTTGAAAGGAGATCTGTTTGTGGGATATATGTTGTTATTTTCGGTTGTGATCGGTCTTGTCCTGACCCTTTTGCTCACACCACTCAGGTTAATCGTTAGAAAGAAAGGGACTGAACAACAGGTGCCGCTTATGTGGATTGCGGGACTGGCACTGCTGTTTATCATCGGGATTTTCGGCTTCTACTACATCACCAATTTAGACCGCAACCCATCATCACTGTGGCTCATTGGACTTGTTGTGACAGCAGCAGGTGCCTTTTTATCAGTGGGATTGGAGCGGAAGATCAAAAGCGTATTATTTCTCATTTTATTGCTGCTCGGTGTTTATATGGCAACCGCTTTTCTATTCAATGCAAATGAGAAATTCGACGTGTCTAAAATGGAGCAAAAAGTCGAAATCAAAGCGTTCGATGAGACAGAGACACCTGCGAGTGTACCACCGCAATTTGCTCGCAATAAGATGAAGAAATCGTTCGGACAGGTGCCAAACACGAGTTACTACGAGCTTGGCAGCTTGCAAATTCAGAAGGTCAATGGTGAGTATGTGTATATCGCACCCGTCGAGTTCTCCGATTTCTTTAAATGGATTCGTTCTGGTAGCACACCGGGTTACTTTACATTAAGTGCGACCGACTCATCTGCCAATCCAAAGTTTGTGAAAACCGAGATGGTCTATACGCCTTCTTCCTATTTCAATAAGGAAATTGAGCGGCATATCCGCCTTCAGTACCCAGATTTGATTTTCTATGGAGACACGCAGCTAGAGATCAATGATGATGGCAAGCCTTATTACATCCAAACATTTGGAGATTTCATCTCTGCACGAAACGGGTTTAAAGCTTCAGGTGTGGTTGTTGTGGATGCCAAAACAGGTGAAACGAAGAAATACGCCTTAGACAACGTACCAGCCTTTATTGATGGCGCTGTGTCACCAGAGGCTGTCAGTCTGCAGAATAGTTACTTCGGCAACTATGTACATGGTTTCTGGAACAGCCTCTTTGGAAAATCAGATGTGAAGCTGCCTTCTGATGAGGGGACTGAAGCCAATGTAAGTCCGGTGTTTGATTCAAAAGGGGATATGTATTACTTCACAGATTTCACCAGTCCAAAAGAGGGCGTTGATTCCATGCTCGGGTATGCACTAACAAATGCCCGAACAGGAAAAGCCACGTATTATACGGGTAATCTTGAAGAATCCTACATGGATTCACAGGGAGCTTTGCAAATTATTGAGAAACGATTTATCGAGAAGAAATGGAAGGGCCGCATGCCGATTCTTTATAATTTCTACGGGGAAGCCAGCTGGCTTACACCTGTTCTCGATTCAAACGGGTTCCTGCAAAACTACTTTATTGTTTCGGCAGCCAATCCTGAAATCGCTGCATACGCTTCTACACCAAATGAAGCACTAAGAGCCTATAAAACTGCTCTTCAAAAAGGCGGCGGTACCGTCAATAGTTCATCAAAGCAAGAAAAGAAAGAGTCAACAGGCAAAGTGAAGAGGGTGTATAAGGAAAAGACCGGTGATTATACAACCGTCACCTTCTTACTAGACGATGGGAAAAACTACACCATGTCATCTGAAAAAGAGCCTCTTATTATTTATTTAAAAGAAGGCGATAAAGTCACCATGAAGTACACAGATACAGGTGAGATTTTCCTCCCAGTCGATGAAATCAACATCAAAGGATTATAAAAAAAAGACGTTTCTCCTACTGCGGAGAAGCGTCTTTTCTCTCTTTTCTCAACAACTCAACAAGCAATTCCTTATTTTTATTCCCACCTGTCATCGGGGATTCGATATAGGAAAATGTCCGTTTAAAGTCCATTCCCCTCACAGAAATGACAGCCAATTCCCCGCCAATGCTGCCCCGCTGGAGGACATATTTAGATAAAACAGATAGCCCCATTCCATGAATGACAGCTTCTTTAATCGCTTGATTGCTGCTAAATGTCACAAAGGTCCGCGCTTTCAGTCCATTTGATTTCAGGACATGCTGTAAGTATTCTCCTGTCCCAGATCCTTCTTCTCTTGTGATCCATGTTTCATTTTGCAATTGATCAATGGTGACATCCTTTTTCTTTGCAAACGGATGGTCTAATGGGGCAACGATATACAGTTCATCCTCTAGAAACGTTTCTACAGAGAGTTCTTTGTCATTGGTTTGTCCTTCAATCAGTCCAATGTCGACATGGAACAACCGAACATGTCTAGCGATCGCCTCTGTATTATCAATGACTACCTCAATATCAACATGCGGATAGAGCTGATGAAATTGTGCCAAAATTTGCGGCAGCACATACTCCCCAATGGTAAAACTCGCTCCAATCGTGAGCTTCCCTCGTGCCAGATGATGATGCTCATAAATATCCTGCTTCGCCTGTTCATATAAACGAATGATTTGTTTTGATCGATGGTACAGCATATCCCCAGTTGGCGTCACCGTTAATTGCTTTGGCGAACGATTGAGCAGAACCGTCTGAAATTCCTGCTCCAAGTTCTTAATGTGAAGACTGACACTCGGTTGAGAAATCCGTAGCTTCTGAGCTGCTTTTGTAAAGTTTTTCTCTTCTACCACTGTCACAAATGTCTTCAGTGCATCATAATACATCTGTCCCTCTCCTATCAGAAATCTTAATCCTACATCTTCAATACATATATCTTACTAATTCCTTTCCAACTCGTAAAGAACAGCCTAAACCAATCAATTTAATAAAAATATTTACTAATTTTTTTAAAGACTCTATACTGAAAGGAGATATTTTCTATAGGAGGTGCTGACTTGGCAGCTAAAATAAAGGACATTGCGGAAAAAGCCGGATTATCCATCGCCACCGTGTCTCGCGTACTGAACCAAGATCCCAACCTATCGGTTACGGATCAAACACGTGAGAGAGTATACGCGGCAGCAGAAGCTTTGTCCTATCAAAAAAAGACATTTAAACATTCACTAAAAAAAATTGCCTTTCTCTATTGGATGACCGAAAAAGAAGAGCTTGAAGATATTTATTTTAAATCCATTCGTCTAGGCATTGAGGAACTCACCAATACCAGAAGCTTAAATGTTACCGCTTACAAACCATCTGATGGTCTTCAATCGATTGATCCTTCTACAGAAGGCATCATCGCCATCGGTCGATTTAAAAAAACTGAGCTTGATCAATTATATGCGATCACAAAACATATCGTCTTTATTGATACATCACCAGATGAAGACCGCTTTGATTCTGTGAAACCAAACCTGAAACGAATTGTAGAAAAGATTATCGATTCTTTTATCGAAAAACAGCACACATCCATTGGATTCATTGGCGGGACAGATCTTGATCTCAATACAAATAGGCGGATTCCAGATATTCGTGAAACGACCTTCCGCCAGTACATGACAGCACACAACAAACTGGATGAACAATTGGTCTATATCGGTCACCACTTCTCTGTAGATGAAGGCTATTCATTGATGATGAAGGCGATCGACGAGCTCGGCGATCACCTGCCAACCGCTTTTTGTGTCGCAAGTGATCCTCTTGCGATAGGCTGTTTACAAGCATTAAATGAACGCGGTTTTTCTTTACCAAATCGAGTGAGTGTCTTTAGTATCAACGATATTCACGTCTCTCAATATGTGTCACCACCGCTCACCACTTATCACATCCATACCTCTTTACTTTGCGAAACAGCTGTCGATTTACTTTTAGAAAGACTGGTTGATGGCAGAACATTACCAAAAACCGTGCTGATTGCCTCAGATCCTGTCTTTCGTAAAAGCACGATATAAACAGCTGGAAGCCCTGCCATATATGGCGGGCTTCTTTTCTCTTTATTTCGGTAAAAAATTTTACTTAATAAATTTAATAAAATGTGTTTACTTTTTTTACTCAAGTTGATATTCTCACATTAAGAAAGCGTTTTCTTATCATCTGTGAAAAAAGAACGAGAGGGGATTACGAATGAAAAAGGGAAAATGGGCGACATTATCGGCAGTCGTTGGTACTGCTGTGCTGCTGCTGTCAGCATGCGGACCAGGAGATAACAATTCAAGCGGTACACAGCCGGCATCTACAGGTACAAAGACCTTGCTAGTGTGGGAGGATGTCAAAAAGTCTGATGGGATTCAAGACGCCGTCAAAGAATTTGAAAAACAAAACGACGTGAAAGTCAAAGTAGTCGAAAAAGCATATGCCGACCAAATTGAAGCGCTTCGTCTCGATGGCGCTGCCGGCACTGGTCCAGATGTCATCACCATGCCTCACGACCAAATTGGATCAGCTGTCACAGAGGGATTGTTACAAGAAATCAAACCAGATCAAAAAGTGATCAATTCCTTCACAGACGAATCGATTCAATCACAAACGATAGATGGCAAGCTGTATGGCCTGCCAAAATCCGTTGAAACCACTGTGCTTTTCTATAACAAAGACCTTGTCAAAAAGGCACCAACGACACTCGATGGCTGGTATGACCTTTCGAAAAAGCTGACAAAGGACGGGAAATACGGTTTTGTTGCGAAGTGGGATGAAATTTACTACGCAGAAAGTGTATTAGGCGGTTCAGGTGGCTATATTTTCAAACAGAAAAACGATGGTTCTTATGACGTCAATGATATTGGTCTTAATAACGATGGTGCCATCGAAGGCGGAAAATACATTCAGACATTCTTTAGCGAAGGACTTTTCCCGAAAGGTATTATTGGTGAGCAAGGAATCAATGTCCTCAATTCCTTATTCACTGAGAAAAAGGCAGCGGCTGTCATTTCTGGTCCATGGTCATTTGGTCCTTATAAAGAAGCGGGTATCAACTATGGCGTGTCCGAGCTACCAACACTCCCTAACGGAAAACATATGAGCTCGTTCTTAGGTGTAAAGAGCTACAACGTCTCCTCTTATTCTAAAAATAAAGAACTTGCCGAGAAATTTGTTGAGTTTATCACGAACGAAAAAAATTCGAAAAAGCGCTTTGAAGTCACAGAGGAAATTCCACCAGTGAAAAAGCTGATGAAAGACCCAGTCATTACTGAAAACGCTAATGCGGATGCTGTTTCAAAGCAAACGAAATATGCCACGCTGACACCGAACAATCCAGAAATGGCAGAGGTGTGGAAGCCGATTGACAGCGCATTAGGGCTGATTGCGACTGGCCGTACCGATGTGAAAAAGGCATTTGATGATGCGGTCAAACAAATCGACTCGCAAATTAAAGCGAATCACTCAAAATAAACACCAAGCGCAGGTAGCTGTTCATCTATCATGCTGCCTGCACTTGATCTAATTTCATATGAAGTAGGTGTTAAACGTGACGGGTAACCTTGAACTAGACCGCACACACATAGTGGAATCAAAGACACACCGGAGACGGGCGCTAATGTTCTCTCTTATACCCGGGATGGGGCAAATATACAACAAACAGTATGGCAAAGGGGCACTCTTTTTCCTGTTTGGCGTTTCTTTTCTACTTGTGTTTTATGATTTATTCAATATTGGCTTCTGGGGGCTGTTCACACTTGGTACGATGCTGCCTCGTGACAACTCTGTTTTCCTTTTAGCAAAAGGAATTATTGCACTTTTAACAGCTGGATTTGGCATCGGTTTTTATGTACTCATGATACGAGATGCATTTATGAACGGAAAGAAACGTGATCAAGGGGTTCCGCTTCATTCCATCCGTGCTCAATACCATCAGCTCATCGATCAAGGCTTTCCTTACTTAATGAGCACTCCTGCTTTCTTTTTACTTCTATTCTCTGTTGTCTTTCCTATTATGTTCAGCTTTGCGCTGGCCTTTACAAACTATGATTTATACCACTCGCCTCCTGCCAATCTCATTGATTGGGTAGGCATCAAAAACTTTCAAAATATCTTTTCAATCGATATTTGGAGAGACACATTCATTGATGTACTGGGCTGGACGGTCGTATGGACGTTGGCTGCATCGACCCTTCAATGTGCTGTCGGCATTTTTCTAGCGGTTCTGCTCAATCAAAAAGATTTAAAAGGAAAACGGTTTTTCAGAACGATTTTGATTCTGCCGTGGGCTGTTCCAGGATTTGTGACCATTTTGGTGTTTGCTGGATTGTTTAACGACACGTTTGGTGCGATCAACAATACCCTTTTTGCATCGATTGGAATTGATCCAAAACCATGGCTGACAGATCCATTTTGGAGCAAAATCGCTCTTATTGCGATGCAGACTTGGCTTGGTTTTCCTTTTGTGTTCATTATGACAACCGGCGTTTTGCAGGCCATTCCTGAAGATTTATACGAGGCTGCAACCATTGATGGGGCAAATTTCTTTCAGAAATTCCGTTCCATTACATTACCGCTTGTCCTCTATTCAATTGCACCTATATTAATCACGCAATATACGTTTAACTTTAACAACTTTAATATCATCTATTTATTTAATGGCGGGGGGCCGCCTGTTGCTGGATCCACAGCGGGGGGCACAGACATCTTGGTGTCTTGGATTTACAAACTGACGATGCAGTCTTCTCAATATGCACTTGCTGCAGCTGTTACGATCTTACTGTCGATCTTCGTCATTGCCATTGCACTTTGGCAGTTTAAGAGAACGAATTCATTCAAAGAGGAGGACATGATGTGATATGGGATCAAAACAAAATAAGCTCATTCGCCTGAGTATCACTTATTTCATCCTTTTCATTGCCTCCGTTTGTATTCTATATCCACTCCTTTGGACGATCGGCGCTTCCTTTAATCCCGGGAACAGCCTGATGAGCACAAGCATGTTTCCGAAGAATCCAACGTTCAGCCACTTTACAGAACTCTTCTTCGGTCAAGGAGCACTTTATGCAAAATGGTATTGGAACTCAATGAAAATCAGTATTGCAACTATGCTCTTAACGTTGATCCTTGTCAGCTTTACAGGTTATGCCTTTTCTAGGTTCCGATTCAAAGGACGGAAAAATGGGCTGATGCTCTTTTTGCTGCTGCAAATGATTCCTCAATTTTCAGCGCTGATTGCCATATTTGTATTGGCTCAAATGCTTGGACTCATTAACAGCCATCTTGCATTGATTTTGATTTATGCAGGCGGACAAATTCCGATGAATACGTATTTAATGAAAGGCTATCTTGATGCGATTCCAAAGGATCTCGATGAATCAGCCAGAATGGATGGCGCAGGGCATTTCCGGATTTTCATCCAAATTATTATGCCGCTTGCCAAGCCGATTTTAGCCGTTGTTGCCATCAACTCATTTACAGGACCGCTGGGTGATTTCATCATCTCCAGTGTCATTGTCCGCTCACCCGAAATGTATACGCTCCCAATCGGTCTATACAATCTTGTATCAGACAAAATGGGTGCCAGCTACACGACCTTTGCAGCCGGGGCTTTACTCATTGCGATTCCAGTTGCTTTATTGTTTCTTGTTTTACAAAAACAATTTGTATCCGGCCTCACACAAGGCGGGACAAAAGGATAAGGGGAGATTTGATGAAGAAATGGTTGCTTGTCACTGTTGTCGTTTTCTTTCTGATGGGGTTAGGTATTCTGCCTGAAGCAAAGGCTGATTCGATTTCGGTGAAACCGATCAATGGATTGCAAGGTGATTTCATCAAAGGAGCCGATATCTCCATGCTCGCAGAAGTGGAGCGAAGCGGCGGCAAATACTACAACCAAAACTGGCAGCAGGTTGATCCACTCAAGCTATTAAAAGAGAAAGGTGTCAACTATGTGCGCATCAGACTCTGGAACCATCCATACGACAACCAAGGCCGTGCCTATAACGGGGGGACAAACGATTTAAATACCGCCATTGCTCTCTCGAAACGTGCAAAAGCACAAAATATGAAAGTGCTGCTTGATTTTCACTACAGTGATTTCTGGACCGATCCCGGTAAACAGTTCAAACCGAAAGCTTGGACCAATCTCTCCCAAAGCGATTTAGAAAAAGCTGTTGGCACTTACACAAGCGATGTACTTAAAGCGATGAAAGCACAAAATGCCCTACCAAATATGGTACAGGTCGGGAATGAATTAAATTCAGGTATGCTTTGGCCGAACGGAAAGAGCTGGGGTGAAGGCGGCGGTGAATTTGACCGACTCGCTGCTTTGCTAAAAGCGGGGACAAATGCTGTCCGCTCTGTCGATTCAAACATCAAAGTCATGCTTCATCTTGCACATGGAGGGGACAATGGCGCATCTCGCTGGTGGTTTGATGAAATCACCAAACGAGGCGTTTCGTTCGATACGATCGGTTTATCTTACTACCCGTATTGGGACGGGGGATTTAGCGGTCTTACTAACAACATGAATGATATTAGCGCCCGCTATAACAAGGATGTCATCGTGGTAGAAACCGCCTACGGCTTTACAACAGCAAATGGTGACAACCTCGATAACTCATTTAACCAAGATTCAGTCAATACGGCCGGTTATCCAGCATCACCACAAGGGCAGGCATCTTTTATACGAGATCTATCAGAAAAAATTTCACAAGTAAAAAACAATCGCGGGAAAGGGTTCTTTTATTGGGAGCCGCTTTGGATTCCAGCAAAAGGTGCGCCATGGTCTAGTCAATACGGGCTCGCTTATATTCAAACAACCGGCACAGTCGGGAATGCTTGGGAAAATCAGGCCATGTTTGATTTCAACGGAAAAGCCCTGCCTTCTCTTGATGTATTTAAACAAATGACACCGTAATTAAACAGATAGGACGTGACAAAATGGGAAAGCGTTACCCACTCGTTCACCCAAATGTGAAAGGCTTTTTGCATGGTGGCGACTATAATCCTGATCAATGGCTTCATATGCCGGAGATCATTGACGAAGATTTTCGATTAATGAAGCTTGCACACTGTCAAACATTCTCTATCAACATTTTCGCTTGGAGCAAGCTCGAGCCAAAAGAAGGGGAATATGATTTTGCCTGGCTGGATGATATCATGGACCGCTTGGCAGCGCAGGGAGCTCACGCCATTCTCGCCACGCCAAGCGGAGCAAGACCTGCTTGGCTCTCGCAAACATATCCAGAAGTCTTACGCGTTGAAGCAAACCGCCAGCGCAACTTACACGGACTTCGCCATAATCATTGCTTCACCTCACCGGTTTATCGAGAAAAAACGAATACACTCAATCGTTTGCTTGCTGAACGCTACAAGGACCATCCAGCGCTGATCATGTGGCACATTTCAAATGAATACGGCGGTGAATGTCATTGTGATCTTTGCCAAGAAGCATTTAGAGACTATTTGAAAGACAAATACAACCATGACCTTGAAGCTTTGAATCAAGCATGGTGGACGGGATTTTGGAGCCACACCTTTACCGATTGGTCGCAAATCGAGTCACCTGCACCGCACGGGGAGCACATGATTCATGGCATGAACCTAGACTGGAAGCGTTTTGTCACAGCACAAACGATCAATTTTTATCAAAATGAAATTGAACCACTACGAGAATTAACACCTCATGTGCCAGTAACCACCAATTTTATGGGCGACTATCCGCATATGCGTCCATTTCTTGGACTGGATTATCATCAATTTGCAAAAGAAGTCGACGTGATCTCATGGGATAGCTATCCAGCATGGCATAGCGGCAGAGAATCCACTGCAGAATTAGCGTCAAACGTCGCCTTCGTTCACGATTTGTATCGTTCATTAAAGGGCGGTCAGCCGTTTCTTGTGATGGAAAGCACACCAAGCCTCGTGAACTGGCATGAAGTGAATAAGGTGAAGCATAAAGGAATGGCACACCTCTCTGCCATGCAGGCGATTGCCCACGGGTCCGACTCCGTCCTTTATTTCCAGTGGAGACAAGGCCGGGGCGCCTCTGAAAAATTCCACGGCGCTGTTGTGGATCATTCAGGACATGAACACACGCGTGTGTTTCAAGAAGTCGCTAATTTAGGAAAACAGCTGGAGCAGCTTCAACCGATTGCGGGTACATCCGTTCAACCAGAGGTCGCCATCATATATGATTGGGAAAACCATTGGGCAATTGATGATGCGCAAGGCTTAAATAATACCAACAAACGCTATGTAGAGGCTTGCCAAACTCACTATCGCAGTTTCTGGAAAAAGGGTATCCCTGTTGATATTGTCGGGATGGAAAAGGATTTCTCATCCTATCGAGTGCTTGTGGGGCCAATGCTCTACATGATCAAACCAGGCGTGGCAGAAAAGATCGAAGCATTTGTCAAAGAGGGCGGCATTTTTGTGGCAACGTACTGGAGCGGCATGGTCGATGAAAACGACCTCTGTTTCCTCGGTGGTTTCCCTGGCCCTCTCCGCCATGTACTTGGTGTTTGGGCAGAGGAAATCAACACATTGATGCCAGATGAACACGTCTTAATGACCACAGGAAATGGACGCACCTACCATGTCGGGCAATATTGCGAATCCATTCACCCAGAATCAGCCTCTGTGTTAGGGCATTTTGAGAATGGCTGCTATGAAGGACAGCCCGCCCTTACTGTCCGTCCATTTGGCAAAGGGAAAGCATACTATATGGCTTCTGAAAATGAGCAAGCGTTTTATGATGATTTTTACGAAGATCTCATCACAGGAATAGGGATAAAACCGATCCTATCCTCTTCAATTCCAGAGGGAGTCAGTGTCCAGAAACGAACAGATGGATCGCAGGACTTTGTGTTTATGATGAATTTTACAGATAGTAAAAAGGTAATTTTGTTAGAAGATCAAATCACTTATGAAGATGCATTCCACTCTTCAAATTTAACAGGAAAAATAATACTAGATGCCTATGAATATTTTATATTAAAAAGAAAAAAAGAATGTCTTTAAAGACATTCTTTTTTTCTTTTTATGCAAGAACCAACCTTAAATTCAGCTTAAATTCAGCTTATAAACAAAATTCTAACTTGAAATAATATGGCAAAACATGATACATTATTTGTGAGAATTAGCAAAAAAACACTTTTTGAATCAAGGAGCATTTATGGATAATAAACACAACTTTATTACTCTAATACATCATTTCGTCTTTTCTCCTAAGAACTTTCTCTTAATCAAATACTCTAGTGAAAAAAATTATCGTCATTCTTGGTTTGTTTTCCTGGCTGTGTTAAGTCTGTTTTTAGGGTTTTATTTAGCTATTTTCCCCACAATCTCTACATTAATTAATCATTCTTTTAAAACAAATGGGATTGATTATACTGCTGATATGAGCATACTCATTATGATGATTACACTAGCATTAGGGATTGTTCAATTTACAGCAATGGTTCTTGTAAGCTTCTTTATAATACATATCATTGGGATATTATTTGGTGGTGTTGCTACTGCTAAAGAGTTTTTCCCAAGTTTTATTTATTCTATCATACCGGTTGCTATCAAATTTATAATTCTCATTATCTTTTCTTTCTTTTTAGGTAGTGATTTTGCATTTTCAGTTATTTATCCAAATTCTCAAAAGCCAATTGATATTATATTGAATATTATCATCGACCCCTTTTTTTGGTGGTCTACCATTCTAGGGTGTATAGCAATTAAAGAAATACACAAAATTTCCTATATAAAAACTGTCATAATCGTTTGTATAACAATGTCTTTAGGTATTATTTCTCTTTTTTCAACTAGCTTATTTTTGTAAACTGAAAGGAGGTGAATTCAAATATGAAAAATAGCAATCTTTTTAAAATTGCGAGTGTTACAAGTATAGTTTCTCTTTTTGCCATCGCTACTTTCCTTATGGGTTCTTCAGAAGGTATTGCAAGTTTAGCTTCTATTGATTTCAATTCAGGTAATCAATTTGCATTAGACCTTGCAACAAACTTAGGAATTAGTCGCAAGACCGCTTATGCTGCTATAGGTGTTATCATGACTACTGGCGATGTCCTAACAATACTTAGTCTATTAGCTGTTGTTTTGGGTGGAACTGGCCTTGTCACTGCTGCTATGGTAGCTACTGCGAAAAAATTGGCTACAAAACACGGCAAAAAATACGCTGCAGAATGGTAAAATCCAAAGTGAAGAAATTGAGGAGTATAATTATACTCCTCCTTCTTTTCGTCTAGGAGGAATATAATGCTCAACAAAAAAGTTTTTATGGCAAACTTTAAACTTACATATAGACGTACTTTAAACCGTTTGATTTACTTTTTCCCATCAAGCGAAAATTTACTAAAATCAAATAGACTTATTTTTGTTTTTACACCCTTTTTTTTAGTCTACCTTTTTATTCAATATAAGGCTTCAACTACTCTTTTGCCTAATGTACCAGTCCATATCTTATCATTAGGTACAAATTTTATTATTCTTTTTTTTGTTTTGAATATTTTAAAATCATCAACTGATGTTTTACATCGATATGTATACCCTGAAGATTTCCTTCTTTTACATACTTTAAAGACAGATCCCAAAAAAGTTCTATTATCGAGATTTTTCACAACAATTTTTCTAAATGTTTTATTCAAATTAACAATAATAGTATTCCCTATACTTTTTTTCATAAATTTTTATACAAGTAATAAATTATACCTTTTTTTATCATTTGTACCACTATTTATATTTATCTTTGGCCTTACATGCATTTACTCATTACTCACATATATCACTTATTCTAAATTTTTATACAAAATCTTGAATTCCAGGTTAATTAGTCTGTTATCTTTTATAGGAATTGCACTCTTATCTGCTCTTTCAACTACTTTTTTTGGTTGGATCGGACTTAACTACTTTTATGAAAAAGATCTTCTTGAAGCTATTGAAAATTTCATATCTGTATTTAGATTAGAGACGATATTAACAAACACATGGCTTCCTACTAACTGGTACCTACTTTCAACAAAAAGTGATATCTATTTATTTATCATATATTCTTTAGGTTTAATTGCACTAGGATTTCTTTTACTCTCTATTTCCTATCTAATAGTTTTGAAAGTGTTGATTATAAAGGAAGCAACACCTAATAATCTTTTGCCGAGAATAAAACCAATCAAATTACCTTTTTTAAATTATTTAATAAATTTCTTTCCCCGGCAAAATATCGCAATTTTAAAAAAGGATCTTACTGCTCTATTAAGAGCTAATTTTACTATCAAGAGACGCTTAGTGCTATCTGTAAATATGATTGCAATAGAATTAGGTGTATTGGTAGGAATTAGTTTAAATCAAAAGTGGTTTGACTTCTCGGAACTTTTTGTTATTTATCCAATTTTATTTGCCGTAACTTACAACACTTCTTTATTAGGAGAAGGCTTGCTTGGGATAACTTCAGCAGATGCAGAGCGCGAAAATCTATATATTTATAAGAATTCAGGCGCTTCTATCTTCAAGTTGATTGCAGGAAAATCAATACTGCATTTATCTATAATTCTTATTATAATGAATTCATTATTTTTAGTTATATTATTATTATTCAACTTAGATACTATGACTCAAATTATTTTGTATATCATGATTAATTCAATTAGTCTTATTATAGGTTCTGGCCAAGTGATAGGTACTTTCCTCTATCCTCGTTTAGACTGGGAAAATTTAGAGGATATTGGTTCGTCTGTTAAAGCCTCATTTTTTGAACATACTATTCTTGGGGTACTACTAGCATTTTACCTCCAATTGTATGGGGTCTCAGGTGCTCTCGTTACTTTTGAAATTATTGATAGGAGTATATTCTTTTTACTTATTGTGACTGGAACATGTCTATTTTTCATTGGAATTTCTCTATTTTATTATTTTTGGATTAAAAGAATAGGAACGAAACATTGGGAGATGAAAACATGAAAATTGAGAATCTATCTTTCAAATATAAAGATAAACAAATTTTAAAATCTATAAATTTAAAAATAGAGCAAGGTAAGGTATATGGATTACTAGGACCGAATGGTGCTGGAAAATCAACACTTTTAAAATGTATTCTCGGGATTATGAAACCATACGAAGGTAATATTACTATCAAGGAGAAAACTATATATTCTGAGAGATCTTCCTATCTTAAGTATATAGGTTATGTTCCTGATTCTCCTTTTATCTATCATTATTTAACCCCTAGAGAGTACCTGGAATTTATTGCTGACTTACAAGACGTACCCTCTGAAATGAAGGATAATAGAATTGAAGTTTTGTTAGATCAATTTAACTTAAAACAAAATGAGAATGATATGATTTCTACATTTTCATTTGGTATGAAACATAAATTATCTGTTGCTGGAGCCATAATTCATGAACCTGAAGTTTTAATATTAGACGAACCATTAGGTGCGTTCGATCCTCCCACTACAAAGATGATGAAAAACTTTCTTACACGTTATGCTGAACAAGGTAATACTGTGATCATGTCTACACACCTTGTTAATATCGCTCAACAACTATGTGATAGAGTTGGTATTTTAATTAACGGTGCTCTTGTTAAAGAATATGATCACCTTACAAACATTCAGCACTTTGAAGATTTAATTATAAAAGATATGGATACTTTACTAAAATGACAGGAATAATAATCAGAAATAAACGTATACTTTATATAGCAAGTATTTTATACATAGCAGGTATAGTTCTTGGGGTTATTTTTAACAATATTCTACCTAGTCTTAGTCCAGAAACTGTTGATGAAGTTACAGTTCTGGGATATTTCAAACATAACTTTGCTGCAAATTTATTTCTCATTTTCTCAATGTTTACATTTGGTATTTTGACATCTATCTTATTATTATTAAATGGATTTTTAGTAGGCTTATCCTCTTTACAAAGTATTACTGATCATGGTAACAATTTGTTATATATATTAACTGCTTTAATTCCTCATGGTATCTTTGAAATTCCTGCCATGATATTATCAGGTTCACTTGGTTTCAAATTGTTAGACTTTGTCTACTTAAAAATAAGAGGGCTACATTCCCCCAAGAAACATTTCTTTTCGGATATTTTATTTTTTACTATGGTGATATGTCTGTTGACATTACTTGCTGCTTTAACAGAAGCATTATTAACGCCCTTTTTACTAAAAAAAATTCAATAGGAGGTCCTTATGTTTATTAATAAAAAAAAGATAGATAAATTACTAGATGATCATTTAGAGGAAAACAAGGGAGATTCTAAAAACACAATTAATAGTTCTTTTATAATTGTATTTTATTTTTCAATACTCTTATCAATCTGTACTTTCTTTTTTGATTATAGATTTTTTTTAATCACTTTGTTTGGTCCAACCATTTTAGTGACTTTTATATCTCCTCCCCTACAATTTAATAAAGGAATTTATAGAGGTTGCTCTGCATTATATTTATTACTATTAATTATAGTGACATTTTTCTGGATCAAGTAAATTATCAACTGTTAATAAAAAACGTCCGAAACAGACGTTTTTTATTTTACCATTTTAAGTGGATTTTTTTCTAAATTTTTTGACATGTTGAACACCGCGCCACGATTGGATTCACCATCCTTTTTTACCATTGTATAGGTATGAAAGCGGTTGCCTAATACTCATATTTTTGATACTCTTTTTTTCAATGCAAATGTGGGATTGCATTGGTAAAAAAACAAACAAATGTAAACGGTTTATTGTAGGGGGAGGGGCTTATGTTAACGTTTGTTGGATTGTTGATTATTTTAACGATTGTTGTTTTGCTGATTTGGGGGAAAGCAAGTCCAATTGTCGCAATGGTCATGGTGCCTTTAATAGGGGCGCTCATCGCAGGATTTGGTATCAATGACATTCAAACTTTCTTTGAACAAGGGATTATCAAAGTTTTGCCAGTGGCGACCATGTTTATCTTCGCCATTTTATTTTTTGGCATTTTACAAGATACAGGGTTCTTTGAACCTGTAATTAAAGCGTTAATCAAGCTGACAAAAGGGAATGTTGTCACAGTTGCGATGGGAACTGCCTTGATTGGAGTCATCGCACACTTAGACGGAGCAGGCGCTACAACCTTTTTATTAACTGTACCTGCACTGCTTCCGCTTTATAAAAAATTACATATGAGTCCTTATTTATTGCTATTGTTAATCGGGACGAGTGCTGGATTAACCAATATGATTCCATGGGCTGGCCCCACAGGACGGGCAGCTAGTGTCCTAAATATGGACCCATCTGAACTGTGGGTACCGCTTATTCCCATTCAGCTGATCGGGGTCGTGCTCGTATTAGGAATGGCATTCATTTTAGGAAAAAGAGAAGAAAAACGAATTCGGGTGAAAATCGCGGCAAATGAAATAGCTGCTGTCCAATTAGAAGGCGCTGATTGGGATCGTGCCATTCAATCGATCAGCGAAACAGGCGATGCGTCTTTAAAGCGTTATCACTTAATGTGGGTCAATCTCATTCTATTTTTAGCTGTTGTTGTCCTTCTCGTGCTGAACGTGATTCCTGCTAGTTATATGTTTATGATTGGTCTTTCACTAGCACTTCTGATTAACTTTCCAAATGTGAATGTACAAATGGAGCGAATTAAGGCGCATGCCCCGAGTGCACTAATGATGGCAGCTGTAATTTTCTCCGCAGGTTCTTTTTTAGGAATTCTTGAAGGAACGGGCATGCTGAAGGCGATTGCAGTGGACAGTATTCACATTTTGCCAGCTTTCTTACTGCCATTTTTACATATCATTGTGGGGATATTTGGGGTTCCGCTTGATATGCTGACAAGTACGGATGCCTATTATTATGCACTTCTGCCGATTGTCGAATCGATTACATCAGAGGTTGGCGTGTCAGGGACATCTGCGGCATACGCCATGATGATTGGAAATATCATCGGCACGTTTGTCAGCCCTCTTGCACCTGCTGTATGGCTTGCCATCGGTCTTGCAGGGGTCGATATGGGGAAACATATCCGCTACTCCTTCTTTTGGATGTGGGGGTTCAGTATTGTTTTACTCATCATCGCCAAACTGATTGGCATCATATAAAAAGAAAGACATGCGCAAACCAGCGCATGTCTTTTTCTTTTGAATTATGAAGGATATTCACTCGTGTGAATATCTGTTTTCGGTTTTCTAATGAGTGACATCAATCCAACGATCAGCAACAAGATCATCGGAACGAAAGCAAGACCAACAGTTCCAATTAAAAGAGTCACAGCCGAAACCAAGAAAAGAATACCAGAAAGCACGGCACGGCGGTCTGTTTTCAAAACAATCACACCAACAAGGGCTAAGACAGCCGCAATTGCGGAAACAACCATAAACTGAACGCCAAAGGCATGAACCGATGCCTCAAGTGTTTCAACTGGCAAGGCGCTGCCTTCCTCTTGTAAAATTTCATTCATTTCTTCATAAAATGCTGGGTCCACAGAGAGCATCAATGCCCCAAAACCAACACCAATTACGTTGAGGACAATACTGATAATCCCCATAATTTTTTCACCTTTACGCTTAATCATTGATAGAAACCTCCTAAAAAGTTAAATTAACCTGTTTTTACTTCTCGCTTTTGGAAGAGTATTAAAGCAACCGCCAAGAAGATGGCCCAATAAATGACTAGGACCGTTAGTGAGAAACCTAGGGACATGCCTTCGATATAAGTAGGTGTTTCTGCGAAATACTGTACAGGATCGTTGGCAAACAATAAGTATTTCGCCCAATCAAAGAAGAACATCAAAATGCTTGTGATGGATGCTCCGACAACATAGGCTAATACACTAATTGCTATGGAAATGGCCTCACTTCTAAACACCGTTGAGATGGCAAAAGAAAGTGTCCCTAATACAACAAACATAGCACAATGCGCCAAATAATAAGAGACCATATTTGCAAACTGAGACCGTTCAATGACTTCACCATTTTGATAAGCTAAATACACATAATCATTGTTTAGTCCAAAGAATATCGCACCTAAGATAAAGGATAAGATAAATAGGACAGCGATCAGGAAAAGTGAATATAGTTGAACGGTAAAGTATTTAGACAAAAGAACCTTCAACCTGGATGGCGGACGAATCAGTAATAATTTAATTGTACCATGCTTATATTCAGCCGAGACAATTGTGGCTGCAATAATAATCACAAATACACCGACCAGCTGAAGCAAATTAGCATTTGTTTTCACATAAGTCCATGCATTTTTACCGAATTGATCGGCTGGAGGTAAATCATGTTTGATTCGATACTCATTGATCGCTATATCGGTTTCAAGGGATCTCTTATAAAATCCTATATTATCCTCTTTCAATTCTTGCTTATTTGCTTTATTGATTTCTTGCAACTCAGTTTTCCAATCACCGGATGCTTGATCTCCGTCATTTGTTTTAAGTGCAAAAATCAACGTCGCAATCATACCTAAAACAAGAAGCCCAACCATAATCCAAGTACCCACACGATAACTGATTTTCATCCACTCGTTTTGAATGAGGCGAATCATACGTCTGCCTCCTTTTTACCTGTTAAGCTTAAGAACTTATCTTCTAAGGTTTGTTTTTCTATTTTGATTTCGTACAAATGAATAGAAGCCTCGCTCAAATGACGAATCAATTGTGGCATTTTCTCTTCTAGGATGGAGAAGAATAAGTACTGCTCCTCTTCTCTAACTGCGATGCCTTCCTCAAATGCTTCAATGAGCTTTTGAGCTTCTTCAAGCTCACTTGATGCTACTTTCATTCGATAATTGACCAAATCATCCTGCTTCGTCTCTGCACGCTGATCCTCAATCGCAATCAGCTTTCCTTTTTGGATAATGGCGAAACGATCACACATCAATTCCATTTCTGACATGAGATGACTTGAAACAATGACAGCAAGACCTTCTTCCTTTGCCAGCCTTCTCAAGTAATCTCGTATCATACGAATTCCCTCTGGATCTAGTCCATTGGTCGGCTCATCTAAGATTAGCAGTTTCGGTTTATGTATCAATGCCTGAGCAATCCCCAAACGCTGCTTCATTCCTAATGAAAACGTACGGACACGCTTATGTTTCACATGCTGCAAACTAACTAGTTCTAGCAGTTCATCAATTCGACCTTCATCCACTTTTCCATTCATTCTGGCAAAATGAACAAGGTTTTGTCTTGCCGTTAAATGATTATACATTTCTGGATTTTCAATAATTGCACCGACATCTTGGATGGCATGCTGATATGAGGTTTGAATACTATGACCATTAATCAGAATGTCACCGGATGTAATGGGAGAAAGACCGACCATCATGCGAATGGTTGTCGTTTTTCCTGCGCCATTCGGCCCTAAGAAGCCAAAGACTTCGCCCGCTTGGACAGAGAAACTCAAGTCTTGAACAATCTTTTTCCCGCGAATATGCCTAGATACATTTTGCAGTTCTAAAACGTTCGTCACGTTACCTCTCCTTCTTTGTCTAAGTATCATCTATCATCTATTTCCTGATAAACACCATGATCCGTCAAAAATAGAAGAACACTTCCATATGGTACAGCAATGCCCAAAAGTTGTGAAGGGGATTAGGCAAAATTTAGAGAATCATCTGCCTTTTTTAAGGTAGAGTTAAGAAAAGCGTGAATTTTTATAAGAAAAGAGGCTTGATTTTTTAAAAAAAGAATGATTTTCAATAGGTACATATGTATGAAATGATGTTTAAGATTATACCTTTCACCTATAAATATCGAAATAAAAAAGAGGCTGATGATCGACAGCCTCTTTTCATATATTATACTTTCTTCACAAACTCCGATTTTAACTTCATCGCGCCAAAGCTAGGAATTTTACAATCAATATTATGATCGCCTTCGACTAAACGAATCCCTTTGACCTTCGTTCCTATTTTTAAAACCGAAGAAGAGCCTTTGACTTTTAAATCTTTAATCACAGTGACCGTGTCACCATCACTTAATAGATTTCCATTCGCATCTTTGACAACAAGCTGTTCCTCTTCCGCTTGTTCTAGCGACCACTCATGCGCACATTCAGGACAAATAAGCATGCTTCCATCCTCGTATGTATAGGTTGAACTGCACGATGGACAATTCGGTAGATTAGACATTTGTGTTTCCTCCAACTTTCTTTTTCATTTAGAACCATTTTACCACATTTCTATAGAAAGGGATGTGATAGAAAAGGAAACATTTTTCATCATTTACTTATCTCTTCCAAATGTCATAACAGCCGCAATATTCCTTGCTGTTCTCTCTACATGCACACTAGCATCATGCATGGCTTCAGCCAGAGTCGTGACACCAGGGACAATACTAAAAAGTGCATCAATGCCATGATCATGTACGACTGCACTGTCTTTTGAGAGGGACCCAGCGATGCCAATGACATGGAGTCCATATTGTTTCGCAGCTTTGGCTACACCGATTGGCGTTTTGCCGTAAATGGTCTGCTGATCAATCCGCCCTTCCCCTGTAATGACTAGGTCAGCGTCCTTGAGTACGTCAGCAAAATGTACGGCTTTCAGTACAATATCAATTCCCTTTTGCAGATCAGCCTGTAAAAAGCCTAATAAACTCGCACCAAGTCCTCCTGCCGCTCCTGCACCTGCCGCATCCCCAAAGGAGACATGAAGCTGCTGCTTAGCCACTTGTGCTAAATGAGATAAATTCTTGTCCAACAGTTGAACCATTTCTGTATCTGCCCCCTTTTGAGGACCGAACACAGCAGACGCTCCTCTTTCACCCGTTAAAGGATTATCCACATCACACGCCACTTCCAGACGGACTGATTGCAATCTTGGATCCAGTCGAGATAGATCAATAGAAGCTAATTGATTCAGTGATCCACCGCCCGGCGTGAGGTCTTGGCCTGCTTTATCGAGAAAAAAAGCCCCTAAACCTTGCATCATGCCAACGCCACCATCATTTGTTGCGCTTCCACCAAGCCCAATGATTAAATGCTTCGCTCCTTTATCCAGCGCTGCAAGCATTAATTCTCCTGTCCCTCTAGACGTCGTGAATAAGGGGTTCCGTTTTTCTGGCGGGACAAGATGTAATCCTGATGCTGCTGCCATCTCTATGACAGCTGTCTGACCATCTCCCAACATACCAAAAAAGGCATCCACAGGTTTGCCAAGCGGGCCCGTGACCACTTGCTTGACAATGGTTCCGCCTGTCGCATCCACTAACGATTGAACTGTGCCTTCTCCTCCATCTGCCATTGGGATTTTCATATATTCTGCATGTGGCAAAATAGAGCGAAATCCTCGTTCAATGGCACATGCTGTCTCATAAGCAGATAAACTTTCTTTAAATGAATCTGGTGCGATCACAATCTTCATCCAAAAAAACCTCGTTTCTCATTAAGTCCTCAGCCGAACAGCTGGAAAATACCAAAGATAATGGTCGATACAACGGTTAATGTCAAACCAATTAACGATTCAAAGGGCATTAATTTCAACCGTTCTTTTATATCCATTTGAACACTTCCAGCCGTTGCATGGAAAAAGCTTCCGTGCGGCATATGGTCTAGCACAGTTGCGCCAGCGTGAATCATAGCTGCGCCTGAAAGGGCAGATACACCAAGACCAATAAGAGTTCCGCTAAATACACCACTTGCAACTGCCGTCCCTGCAGTTGTCGAAGCTGTGGCTGCCGACATAAAAATTCCAGACGTTGGTGCAAGCAAGTAAGGAGGTAATCCCGAAGCGTCAAGCGCCTGAATAAATACCTCTTTCATGGAAGAATTCGATACAATTCCAGCTAATGTACCTGTCCCTAGTAACATGATCGCTACACCTGACATTTTATGCAGCCCTGACATCGCATAATCATTGAGAAACTTCCCTTTTTTCATGAAAAGAGCGCCTACAATTCCTCCTATTGGTAAGGCAATCATTGGATCAATATTTATTTGAAACAACGGCCTCAAAGCTAACAAGAGAATGGTCACAAGCGGGCCTACAAGCGCTTGTAGAAAACCAGGTACTTGAACCTCGCCTTGGTCAGCTCCCTCTTCCAAAACAGGTGTCCCTTTATTCGCAAGCTTTTTGGCTAATACATACGTGACGGCTATTCCAAACATAGCCGGAATGACACCTGCCGCCATCAGGGAAGTAAGCGGGACACCAAAGGCATCAGAGGCTGCAATGGCATTCGGATTCGGTGACATGATATTCCCCGCCTTCCCTCCTCCAATCATCGCAAGTAAAATACCCGTTTTAGAAAGTTTTGCACGCTTGGCAATGGCAAGTGCGATTGGTGCTACTGTAATGACTGCTACATCTACAAAAACACCCACCGTTGTTAAAATCATTGTTGCAAGTGCGAGTGCTAAAAGTGCCCTCGCCTCTCCAAGTTTTTTCACGATGGCCTCCGCAATAGATAACGCAGCACCCGACTCAATTAAAACACCTGCCAGTACACCTGCCGCCATGATTCGGAGAACAGCCGGAATCATGTCCTTTGCGCCTTCCATCATGACGTTCACGGTCTGCACAACATCTACACCGCCAACCAAACCGCCAATAAATGCGCCTGCCAGCATGCCATAAGCAGGTGATACTTTTCTTAAAATAAGAACAATAGCGATCACAAGCGCAGTCAATGCGCCCAATGTACTTACTGTCACATCTCCACCCATACTCCATCCCTCCTGATTGTCTTTTCTTAATTGTAAGCGTTTACCCATTGGGATCGAGTTGTGAATCCAGATGAACTTCTTTTATTTATTTCTTCATCCAGTTGTGCAAATGCACAATTAAGACAGTTGATTGTCCAATTGTGCTATGTACAGCTCCATCAACTGTTTCACATGACGAGGATCTTTTCCGGTCAATGCCTGGATTTTATCTAAACGATATCGCAGTGTATTACGGTGAATAAATAGACGATCAACGATTCTTTGTAAATCCCCGCCCTCTTCAATGTAAACCTTCAACGTTTGAACGAGTTCCGTTTCTTGTATCAGCGGATGATAAAAATCACTCCACCGTTTGCCCTCTTTGGCGGCTCTCGCTTTTATAAACAAGCTTTCAAGCTGATAAGATTCAAAAACATATATGCTTTCCTCTGGATGGAGCACCTTTCCTAATCGCAGGGCTTCTCTCGCATGCTGAAAGGACAACGGTAATTGACTCATGTCCTCAGCGACAGTTCCTACACCCACTAGCACTTGTCCATCAACTGCACCTGCCATTGTTTGCTGTAGCTGTTCGATCACATGCTTGAGTTGATGGTCACATATCGGCTGTCTTAACAGGATCAATTCATGACGGAAGGTCATGCCTAGTAAATCATCCGCATTCTTATCGTATTGAATGGCATGCATCATTTTGTGTACAGTGTCCTCAGACGATGGAATCGGCTGAAAAACAATAGCCATTCGCCGCTTGTCTAAATCCATTCCAAGCCAGTCAGCACGGTGCTTCAGCTGATGATCACCCATGTCAGACTCGGAGATGAGCTGATTCACAATTTCACTCTCTATTCGCTGCCGCCACTGGAAGCGTTCAAGCAGAAAAGATTGCTCTAAAACGAGCTCAGCTGCCATTTTCACCAGCTCGGCATGATGACGAATATCCCCTGGCTCACCCGTAATCCCAATGACACCAACAACTTGTTCCCGAAAGCAAATAGGCAGATTGATTCCGGGTCTCACGCCTTTTAAGCGGCGGGATGTCTCCTGATCAATCTCCACACTATCTCCGCTTGACAGCACTAGACGTGCTCCATCATGTTTTTGTCCAATCCTTTTTCGTTCACCAGACCCAATAATGACACCATCTGCATTCATGACATTGATGTTTTGATGTAAAATATGCATCGTACGTTCAACCATCTCTTGCGCCAATTCACTGGTTAAAAATTGCATTCAGCATCTCTCCTGAAGGGGTTTTCATTCAATGTATCATAGTGTCATTGCACAATAAATGCAAAGCTAAAAAAAACAGCCATTGACAAAGATACGCCAAAAAGTGTTTAATCGAATCAAGGGACCGACCGACAGTCTAGTCAAAAGAAAGGATGGCTTTATGAGAACCGTTAAACATCCTGAGGAACGCAAAAATGACATCTTAAATGCAGCAGAGAAGCTTTTTTCAACCAAAGGCTATCAGCAAACCACGATTATTGACATCCTCAAAGCCGTTGGCATTGCAAAAGGCACATTCTATTATTACTTTACTTCCAAAGAAGAAGTGATGGATGCAATCATTGACCGGATCATAAAGGCAGATATCATCGAGGCAAAGCGTATTGCCGCTGATCCAGATATCTCAGTGATTGATAAATTATTTCGCATCATCATGGCACAATCTCCTAAACAGGACAGTCATAAAGAAGGCATGATTGAACAATTTCATCAGCCTGCTAATGCAGAGATGCATCAAAAAAGCTTGATCAAAGCCATTACAGAGCTATCACCCGTTTTAGCAGAAGTCATTCAGCAAGGGGTAGAAGAAGGGATATTTCAAACGGATTACCCGCAAGAAACTGTCGAATTTCTCCTCGCTTCTGCACAGGTTATCTTTGATGAGGGACTTTTCCAATGGACCACAGCGGACAGCATACAACGGGCTCTAGCATTTATCGCAATCCTTGAAGCCTCATTACATGCAGAAAAGGGAAGTTTCTCCTTCCTTCTCCAACGTTTAACTGGAGAACCGGAAGACAATAATCAGTGATTGGTTACTTCAATACCAATCCTGCATACATTATAGACTGACGGTCGGTCTAAAAGGAGAGTGATTTTCATGTCGTTATCAGCCAAAAATGGCTCCACCCATTTTATCTATCTCGTTCTCGGGCAAATTATTTCCGTTTTCGGGTCTTCCTTGATTCGTTTTGTTCTATCTTTACATGTCTTGGATATGACACATCGTGTTGATTTGTATGCTCTGCTTTTCGCTTTATCCAATATCCCGCTCCTCCTTTCACCATTAGCAGGAGCAATTGCTGACCGGTTTAACAGAAGAAATTTGATGATTTTATTTGATGTTCTTACTGGCATTATGATTCTGGCTTTTTATTTCTGGTTATTTTCAGGTCATGATTCACTTTATATGATTGGAGCCGTCATGATTCTCCTTGGTGTCATGAGTACGTTTTATGCTCCTGCTGTGATGTCCAGTATTCCTCAGCTAGTGAAAGAAGACAAATTAGAACAAGCGAATGGCATCGTGAATGGCGTGCAGGCCCTTTCAGGTGTTGTCGCTCCTATCATTGGTGGCGTTTTATATGGACTCATTGGGAGCCAGGTCATCATAGGCGCTAGCAGCATTGTATTTTTTCTATCAGCATGCATGCTTTTACGGTTAAATATCTCTTTCTCACCTAGCCCACTCGCAGAACCGATGACCAAAGTACTCTTGAAAGATATGAAACAAGGCTTTTCCTATATCGGAAGCCAGTCATTTTTAAAAAGAGCCATGCTGCTTGCAGCGCTACTAAATTTCATCCTCACACCATTTTTTATCGTTGGAGGTCCCATTATTTTAAGGGTCACAATGAAAAGCAGTGACATCATGTATGGAATAGGAATGGGCATCATTGAGTTTGCCGTCATCGCAGGCGCCCTGCTAGTTGGTCTTGTAGCGAAACATTGGCGGATTCCTACTTTGTATCGCTGGCTGCTCGTCATCGCAGTCATTTTGCTGCCTATTGCTTTTTCAACATCCAAGATGGCTCTTCAATTTGGTACATTTCCAGCCTATTTTCTCTTTTTAGCAGGGTGTCTCCCAATTGCCATGCTGCTCACCATGATTTCGATCGTTGTCATCTCACATGTGCAAAAGAAAACACCCAATGCTCAATTAGGAAAAGTCATGGCCAATCTAACAATGGTCTCTCAATGTGCTGCACCGCTCGGTCAAATGATGTATGGGTTCTTGTTCAACACTTTTTCCGCTAGCATGTATGTGACCGTGTTAATCGTGAGTGCCTTGATGTTTGCACTTGCCTTCCTTACAAAAAATATGCTTCGACATGAAGGAGAATCAGCCTCATGAGATTGACGTTTATCAAGAAAGACCTAACCCGCCACCGTCTCATTTCAATCGGCTTAACCCTTTGCATCATGATGACATCATTTTTAGCAACAAGCGCTGCGCAAATGACGGTCCAGCTGAATGGTTCCATTTCTGATCTACTCCAATCAGCCAAAGCACCAGACTTTGTCCAAATGCACGATGGCAGCTTAGATGAAAAAGCGGTCGATATATTTTCAAGTAAACAGTCGATGGTGAAGGCACATCAAATTGTTCCAATGATTCCGATCGAACACGTCAGCATCAAGTTCGGGCAGGAGCCTGCTCAAGCGGGTGTGATGGATCATTTATTTGTAAAGCAAAATCGCTATTTTGATTTTCTTTTAAACGAACGAAATGAAAAGCTCACTGTCAATAAAGGAGAAGTAGCAGTCCCTATTTATTTTCAACAAAAATACCATTTAAAGATTGGCGAAAGGTTACTCATTTCAAAAGGCTCTCATCAATTCTCTTTTCAAATCAAAACGTTCTTACGAGATGCCCAAATGAATCCAAGTCTTGTCAGTTCAAAGAGATTTCTTCTGCATGATGCGGACTGGGCGGCACTGAATCAAGTGTTTCAAAAAAAGGAGTACTTAATTGAATTTTTATTGCATGATGCTGGTCAAGCAGATGCTTTTCAATCACTCTATCAATCTTCTGAGCTGCCACAACAGGGGCCTGCTGTCACATTATCCCTGCTTCGCATGCTGAATGCTCTAACAGATGGTATGGTGATCGCCATTCTCCTTCTTGTTTGCTTTCTGCTCATTAGCATTTCCCTCCTCTCTCTTCGTCTCGCTATGACCGCCGCTATAGAAGAGGATGAACGTGAAATTGGAATCTTAAAAGTACTAGGAATCCCTTTATCAAAAATCAAACAATTATACGTTGGGAAGTATGCTGTGCTTGCCTGTATAGGGTGTATAGCAGGATATTTGATGACACTCATGTTTGGTGATTTGTTTACAGCCAATATTCAGCAATATATGGGGAATCGCTTCTCTTTTATTCATCAGGTGATTCCGCTTTTGGTGTCAATTTTGACGGCAATGATCGTCATCTCATTCAGCTATACTGTCCTAAGGAGATTTGGTCAAATATCAGCCGCTCAAGCTATTCAAGGCGGCATAAGCTCACCAAGCCGTAAAAAACAAATTCCTATGTACCTCCAGAAAAACAGATTCCTCCCAGTCAATTTTTGGTTTGGCTTAAAAGATCTGTTCTCGCGAATAAAGATGTATTCAACAATTACCTGTATTATTGCGCTTTGTACATTTTTAATGTTAATGCCGATTCAGTTATGGTACACATTACAATCACCAGATTTCATCACATATCTTGGCTCTGGAAAAAGTGACCTTCGAATTGATATTCGGCAGGGAAATCATTTAGAGAAAAGTACAAATAAAATAGAGTCTATGATTAGCGAAGACCAAGACATTCAAACATCTGCCGTCTATGAAACAACTTCTCTACAAGCCAAAACAATGGAGAATACATTAGAAACGCTCTATTTAGAAACAGGTGATCTATCAGCATTCCCTCTCACCTATTTACAAGGACGGGAACCGTTGAAGGAGGAAGAGATTGCTTTATCGGTGTTGAGTGCTGACTCACTTCAGAAAAAGATAGGCGAAAAAGTCACTCTCGCCACAAATGGACAGCAAGTTCAAAAAATGGTTACCGGCATTTATCAAGACGTCACCAACGGAGGGAAAACAGCTAAAGCATTATCTCAGCCTTTTCCTCATTCATCCCTTTGGAAAACCATTCAAATACAATTAAAACAAGGAATAGATATGGCAGAGAAAAAAGCAGCACTTGAAACAAATATGTCTCCTGCAAAAGTGACAGATATGAAAGAATATGTGCATCAAACAATAGGAAGCACCGCATCTCTAGTAAAAGTGATTGCATTATTTTCAACCATCGCAGCTTTTGGAACAGCCAGCCTAATGTTAATGATGTTTCTGCACATGTTAAGGGCGAAAGATTTAAATCGTACTCACTTGTTAAGAACGATTGGTTTTTCTCAAAAAGATTTAACCTACCAATACTTAACAAGTTTTATCGTCGTTCTCTCTATTGGCGCCTTCATTGGAGCAATCGCTGTTCATACTATTGGTCCGGCATTGATGAGTGCAGGCGGAGCATCATTAGGAGCATCCAGCCTTCAGTGGTTAGCCCCGAAATGGGTTTGGATCGTGTATCCTCTCCTGCTGTTTATAGTGAATTTAACTGTCATCTCGTGGTTATTGAAGTCCTTTTTTTCTAGTAAAATCAGTCGTCATACTCTTTCATAAGGAGATGTTTCACATGGAACAATTAATTGAAGCGAAGCAATTGTCTTTACAAATTGATTCATTAAAAGGACAAAAACAGACCATTCTTAGAAATATTCACTTAACCATTAAACGTGGAGAATTTGTCACCATTATGGGACCTTCAGGGTGTGGAAAAACCTCTTTGCTTTATCAACTTAGCGGTATAGAGACATCCTCCAGAGGGGAAATCAAATATAACGGTCAACTGCTATCAGAAATGACAGACAAACAGTTAACAGCTTTGCGCTTATCAGAGATGGGATTCGTCTTTCAACACAGCCACTTACTAAAAAACCTCAATCTATTTGATAACATCATTGCTGCAGCTTACTTAGCGAAGAAAATGCCGAGAAAAGAAATCAATGAACGAGCGAAATATTTAATGGAGAAACTTGATATTGATCATTTAGCTGATAGATATTTATCAGAAGTATCAGGAGGACAGCTCCAAAGAGCCTCTATCTGTCGAGCTCTTATGAATGAACCAAACATTCTTTTTGCCGATGAGCCCACAGGTGCTCTTAATTCAAGCACCACAAAGGAAGTCATGGATATTTTTTCACAAATCAATTCTGAAGGAACAACTCTGCTTCTCGTCACCCATGATCCAAAAGTGGCCCTTTGCTCTGAAAGAATTTTGTTTATGAATGACGGTGAAATTTCAGCCCATTTAAATTTAGGAAAATACGATCGCTTTACCGCTGAGAAACGAGAGGCCTTGTTAAACAAGTGGTTACAAAACTTAGGGTTTTAATTGGTGTCAAACAGGCAGAAAGCTGCCTGTTTTATTTTTTCTTACACTCAAAGGAGTAATCCATAGTCAAACTATTTGTTTCTAGTATGATTTTGCCGTCTTCTTGTTGACAAGATTCTGTCAGCAACTCAATTTCTTTGCTATAAAAGTATCTCTTTGAGATATAAAGAGTGACTAAAACAAGTAAAAGCGTCGTCATCACAATTGTCATTTGCCAGTTTAACATTTGAAATCTTTTTTTCATTTCAACATCCTTTCTGAAAGGTCAACACTTGTCTCGGATATTCGCCTTTCTCAGTAACTACCAGTTTCTTTTCCAAAATCATCTAGCAACATCATAACTGATTTTCCCTTCTAGATCGACCTTTCATTGTTCTTCTCTCATAGCTAAAAAAGCTTTATTTCATATATTCGGATGGTATTTTCGACCATAAACTTAAAACTAATAGTATCTATCACGTTTTTAGACTTCCAAAAAAAGATTTTACTCATTTGAATAAACAATCAATCATCAATACAATAACGTACATCTCATGACATAAGGTCCTTTTTATTACCTCCTGTCAATCACCTCCCAGAAACGATTATATTTTACCAAAAATTGTGATATCGTTTTTTATTGAAACAGGCGAAAGGATGTTAAAGAGGTGAAATTTCCATGAAAATCATTTCAGCTGAACAGGTGGGGAACCGTTTAAATGATTGGCGAATTGCCATTCGTAAGCATGATGTGCACAATGCAAAGACAATCTACACAGAATTAAAGGAATTACTTCAAGAGATGGAAGAGAATCAGGAGGTCTTGACCTACTATTCATTGCTAGAAGGCAAGTTTAAGCTCATGTTATATGAACGAAGAGGTAAAAAACTGAATGAACCGACAGTGCTAGAATACCCTTCTAAAACAAACGACTTGATTGAATATTATTTTTACCTATATAAAGCCCTTTACGCTTCATATAACAGAGACTATGCATCAGCCATCGGACTGTTTAAAATTGCTGAGAAAAAACTACAAAACATTCCTGATGAAATAGAAGTAGCAGAATTCCATACGAAGGTCGCAAACCTATATATGATGCTTCGCCAAAGCCTGATTTCACTTCATTATATTCAGAATGCCATCGATATTTTCAAAGGTCATGATGGCTATGAAAGAAGACTGGCAGCAGCTTTTGTGATCGCAGCCACCAACTTCATGGATATTGGCGATTTCAAAAGAGCTGAGAATTACTACACAAAAGCATTACACATCTCAAATCAATTAAACGATCATTTTTTAGCATCACAGCTTTATCACAATATCAGTATTCTATATGCCGAAGTTGGAGAATCAAAAAAATGTATTGATGCCCTAGAAAAGGCTCTTAGTGATGATGACTACCTTTCATCTTGTTATTTCGAACACTCCATGTTTATGTTACTAAAAGAGCTACTCTCCATTGATGAAAAGTCGCAAGCTCTCTATTATTTTGAATTGGTCAAACAAAAACAAGAAATAGACAGAAACCCCATCTATACAGCAAAAATGAATTTTCTCTATCACCTATATTTCACTGAAGACATATCCAAAAAAGCTCAAACCTGTTTCGATGACATCAGTATTCTGAAAGAATTAAAGGATGTTGAAGGTGCCCGTGAATTAAGTGCACTAGCTGCCAAACACTTTGAAGAGCTAGGTTCAATTCACCAAGCATACCTCTTTTTGAAGGATGCCTATCAATTAGAACACACTACACTTAATTGGAGGAATTATGATGAAAAAAGTGAGTTTACTCATTTTCGCTTTAGCCATCGTTGTTTTCGGACAAACGGTGTCTTACAATTCGTTAAATGATACAAATCTTGGCCCAACAGAACGACCTATCGGAACATAAACCGATACAATACAAATAACCACTTGCCTCATTACAAGGCAAGTGGTCCACATTTATTTTAGTTCTTGATAAGAAATGAGGCGGTGAATATGTACCGCCAGATACGTAAGTTCGTCATTTGGAATAACAATACTATGCACCTGTTTAATATAATCTTTGATTTTGAAAGCTACATCCATCGCTTGAGGATACAAGTGTGCAATTTGTTCAAACAACTCATTTTCTTGATCTGATAATAATTTATTTGCGTAAAATCTTTCAACAAAGAATTTCACATGTGTAATAAATCGGCTGTAATGAATATTCTCTTGATCCATTTTCATATTCAACGTATAGCGGACGAGATTCACAATACTTCCAATCATCTTGGCATACTTCATGCCATCTTTAGAATCGGACTCTTCACCTAACGCATTAATTAAATGGAAGGCGATATTGGCCGCTTCTTCCTTTGGTAATTGTATGCCCAATGTATTGTTGACTAACTCAAGCGCATAATTACCTACTTCAAATTCTTCGGTATAGTAGTTTTTGATTTCCCAGTATACTCGATTTGTAATATTAATATTCTTCTTGTGCCGTTCTACTGCAAAATTCAAGTGGTCCATCAAGGTAAAATAGACACCAGAATTCAGACTTGAGTTTAAGCGTTTTTCAGCATATTGAACAATATGCTGAGTTAAATCGATAAACTCTTGTGGCATTGAATCTAATAGTTGGAGAAATTCCTTCGCTCTCATGTTATCGACAGACATAAACACTTGATCTGCCTTCTTTTCTTCAATCATTTGACCTGGTTTTTGTCCATAACCAATCCCCCGGCCGAATAGAACCATCTCCTGTTGGTTCTGATCTTCAGCCAGAACCACACTCGAGTTTAAAACTTTTTTGATTTTAAACATCGTCATCACCTGTTTTCATGATTGTGGTTTTTCAATCAAGCGATTCACCATTTGTTTCAATGACCTTTTTGTACCAATAAAATGAGTCTTTACGAGAACGTTTTAATGTACCGTTTCCATCGTCATCTTGATCTACATGAATGAACCCGTATCGTTTTGACATCTGTGATGTACCTGCACTAATAATATCAATTGAGCCCCAGCTCGTATATCCGAAGAGGTCAACGCCTTCTTCCACCGCTTCTCTCATTTGGCGGAAATGCTCTTTGAAATAGTTAATACGATAATCATCGTGAATTGATCCATCACTTTCAACAACATCTTTTGCACCCATGCCGTTTTCTACAATGATCAGTGGTTTTTGATAACGATCATATAATTCTATTAAAGAAATTTTCAGACCAACCGGATCAATTTGCCATCCCCAATCAGTAGATGGAAGGTAAGGATTTTTGACCCCACGGATGGTATTTCCATCCGTTTTTTCTAATCCTTCATCAGCTGATTCAGTTAAAGACATATAGTAGCTGAACGAGATAAAATCTACTGTATTTTCTTTTAAAATAGAAAGATCATCTGATTCCATTTGGATATGAATGTTTTTTCTCTCAAGCATGCGCTTGATAAGCGGTGGGTATTCACCAAATACCTGAACATCTGCATAGAAATAGTTTTCTAAGTTTTGTTTCAATGCCCGCTCCACATCATTCGGATGACAAGTGTGCGGATACGTTGTTAATTTTGTCAGCATACACCCTACTTGACTGCCTGGTATGATGCGATGACAATCTGCTGTTACGAGTGCAGAGGCAATAAATTGATGATGGAGTGCTTGATAAACCGTTTCTTCCTCTTTCCCTTCTGGGCAGCGATCAGGAATAATTCCTGCTGTAATAAAAGAGTGGCGGTGAATACTATCTATTTCATTAAAGGTAAGCCAATATTTCACATCATGTTTATAGCGTTCAAAACATACATTGGCGAACTTAACAAAGAGATCAACGACTTTTCTTTCAACCCAGCCATTATATTTCACGCTCAGCGCTAACGGCATTTCATAATGTGACAGCGTCACAATCGGTTCTATGTTGTGTTTTTTCATTTCTGCAAATAAACGATCGTAAAATTGGAGTCCTTTTTCATTTGGTTCGTTCTCTTCTCCAGTTGGGAAGATACGGCTCCATGCAATAGAAATGCGAAGAGTTTTAAAACCCATTTCAGCAAATAGAGCCAAATCCTCTTTATAGTGATGATAGAAATCAACACCTCTGCGTTTTGGATACTTTTTATCATCTGGGTCTTTCATCGCTCTATCTATATTTTCAGAAGTAACAGCTAGATGCCCTTCATAATCTTCTACACTCAAATTAGACCGGTACATCGCAATATCAGCAACAGATGGGCCCTTTCCATCTACATTCCAAGCGCCTTCTGCTTGGTTGGCGGCAATGGCGCCGCCCCATAAAAATCCTTTTGGAAAACCTTTTATTGTCGTCATATGTTTAGCCTCCTAATTGGGTGATAACCATCAATGTATCTTGGCGATTGACCTCTTGTAATGGCTGTACCTTAATATCATATTGATCTGTATTCGTGATGACAGCAAGCGTAACTGGATCGTATCCTGCTTCCATGATTTTTTCTACATCAAATTCAATGAGTAAATCCCCTGCTTGTACACGATCTCCTGCCTGCACTTTTGGATAAAAATACTGTCCTTCCAACTGTACAGTATCAATGCCAATGTGGAATAATACTTCCACCCCTTTGTCCGTTTTCATACCAAGTGCATGGTTTGTTTCGAACAGCAAGGTGACCTCACCATCTACTGGTGCATATAACGCTCCTTCTGAAGGAACAATGGCAATTCCGTCTCCCATGACCTTTGAAGAGAAAATATCATCTTTTACTTCAGATAGTGAGATCATTTGACCAATCACAGGGCTTTTGAAAGTTTCCCCTGCTCCAATTTGTTCAGCAAATGCTTCTTGATCATTTGTCTTTTCTTCTACTTTTTTATCCTTACCTAATACAAAAGCAGCGATAAAAGCAACAACGAAGGAAATGACAGCTCCAATGACAGCAAACATTAGATTTCGTGGAAGCTCATCTGATATAAACATCGACATACTTGCTAATCCAGGACCAACAAGTACAAAGGCCTGTATACCAACTAATCCAATGAAGATCCCGCCAACAAACGAACCAATCATGACACTTCCAAGTACGCGTTTATTTTGAAGTGTCACACCATACAAAGCAGGCTCTGTGATGCCAAAAAATGCTGAAATTCCTGCCGAAATGGCTGTTGATCTGAGTACCTTGTCTTTCGTGCGTAGTGCCACTGCGAAACATGCTCCACTTTCCGCAATATTATGCGCAAGTGATGCTGGTAAATAAAGTGCTTCTTTCCCGAGGTTCCCCATCGTTGTCACTGCATAAGGGACCATTGCTTTGTGCATGCCTGATGCAACCATAAACGGGAGTACCGCTGCTAAAATTGCGACAGCTACCCAGCCTACTGTATTAAACATCGCAAGAATAACGGATGAAAACCCTTGTCCTGCTGTAAAACCAAGTGGTCCTAATAACAGTAACGTAACTGGTACAGTAATGACTAATGACATCATTGGGACAAAGAAAATCCGAATTGGTTTTGGTGAAAATCGTGTGAAGAATTTTTCCATTTGAGCGTAAAGCAATACAGAAAGGATTGCTGGAAACACTTGATACGCATAAGCTATATTTTTTACGTCGAATGACATTAATTGCGCACCTTCAGTAAGCATGGCTGTCATGTTCGGAAGAAGGAGTGCACCGACTGCTGATAATGCGACCAGTGGGTTTACCTTTAGTTTATTTGCCGTTGTGACAGCGACTAGTAATGGCAGGAAGTATAGTGGTGCGTCACCCACCATGTTCAGTATTTGATAGGTTTGGCCTTTTGCATCCACCCAGCCTAATAAAGAGAAAAGGAGAAGAAATGATTTTAAAATCCCTCCGCCTGCGATAGCCGGAACAAGCGGCTGGAAGACACCCACAATGAAATCTAATAGAACTGTGCCTGCTTTTCTTTTTTCTTTTGGCTGATTGGATGGCATGCTTTGCCCAGACGAGCTGCCGCCCATTAAATTTGTTACCTGTTGATACACTTCAATCACGTCATTCCCAATGACCACTTGGCATTGTCCTGACATTCTGACAGCTATGACACCTGGTGTTTTTTCTAATGCTGGTACATCTGCTTTTTTCTGATCAATTAGTGTGAAGCGAAGTCTTGTTGAGCAGTGTTCAAGGTGCGCAATGTTTTCTTTACCACCTACATGCTGTAAAACATCTTTGGCGACTTGTGTGTAATCCATTTTTTCTCCTCCTTTTCTCATACATGAGACCTATATTTTGGCAATAAAAAAAGGACCTAAAACGACAAATTAAAGAAATTCATCGTTTTTAGATCCTGCCTGCATGACCAGTCACATGTCTAATTTATTTATATTGGATTTGTTTTTAGTATATATTGATTATATGAAAGCGTCAACATTTATTTTTCTGAAATTTATTAAGGTCTATATACCCAAAATACTTTTCTTTATTTACTTAAAGCAACTCTTTTGTTCCTTCTATCATCAATCAACAAAATGTTTCTCCATAAAAAACCAGATAAGTTGATTCACTCATCTGGTTTAAGATGCCTATTTTCTCTTTTCTTCTGCTTTCTTTTTAAATGCTTTCGCTTGTTTTTCATATTCCTTTTTCGTGACAGCTTTTAACTCTACCGAATCGCCTGTCATGATATATGGTTTAGGGAGTTTTTTATATTCCTGACGCGTGAAAGCTCTTAACTCTATTGTACCGTTGGTCTTTTTAATTGGCAGTTTGATTGATTTTGCATCTCGATCAGTCGAACCTATCAGTACACCTTGTTCAATTATAGGATCATAGCTCATGTCTAAAAATCCTCCACCATCCGTAAAGCCTCCGACTTCTAATTTCATTTCTTTATATGGCTTACAACCATCTTCAGAAACAGTTGTTATTAGAAAAGAGCCGAGCCATCCATTCTCAATATGCATGCTGTCCATTTGTAAAAATAGTTGTTTGTCCTCTGCCGTATATAGAAAACCATATACCTTCGCCACTTTATCCCTGAAATGTCTCATATTTTCATAAAATCTAGTTTCTGATGTATCAACTAGATGTTGATGTCGATCTTGAATTTGTTTGTGATACGAATCTAGCTTTTTTCGATTGATTGCTTTATATATCCTGCTTTTCTTATCACCTTGTTTTTTTACAGATAGGTCTTTCCCAGACATTTGAACTTCGTATATGATTGTTTCTTTGCCTTGTTTGACTCGAAATTCATAACCGTTTTCCTTTGAACTCCCAGACACTACATATTGTTTTTTATATATTTTGGGATCCCACCATATTTCTTCTATATACTTTTCATTCAAATGCCCCGTTACTTTGCCTTTATTCTCAGATATCTCAAACCAGTTCATTCTATCCTTCGTTTTATACGCAAATGCATAGGCATGATTCAATGAATTCTTTTGTGCGACTGCTTGATATGCTGTCCAGCCGCCTCCACCTAAGATGAGTACTGCCAGGATAGACACGACCCACATTTTCAATTTACTCATACGTACCTCCACTAATATATGATTTAAAAAACCTTCATGATCCCTATTTAGATATTCAACTCAATTCTGATCGCCCTGAATGCCATTCACAACATTCACCTGTTCCAACACGATCTACTTTTGCCATTCTTTCGCCTGCTTTTTGAATGCTTCTGTTTGTTCTTGATATTCCTCTTTCGTGACCGCTTTAAATTCTATTGTCCCGCCTGCCATTTTAAAAGGAAATTTAATGTATGTTGCGTCTCGGTCAGTTTCACCTAAAATAAAACCCTTTTCAATTGCAGGATAAGTACTCAAATCAAACATCATCCCATCTGAAACTCCACCAGCTGTATGTTTCGTTTCTTTATAAGGTTCACCACCATCTCCTGGGGCCTTTCTCATTAGAAAAGAACCTGCCCATTCAGACTGCATATACATTCGTTTTACTTTTAGAAATAGTTGGTACGAACCATCCTCTGCCGTATACAGATAACCATAAGCGCCTGTTACTTTCTTAATGAAGTTTCGTACATAATCATGAAATCTATTTTCCGTGTCATCCATCAGTTTCTCATATCGAGTATGAATGTCCTGTTGAACAGCACGTAGGTTTTTTTGATCAACTGCTTTGTATGTGATGCTGTGCTTTTCACCTTGTTTTTTCACAGAAAGATCTTTTTCGGCAAGGTGAACTTCATATGTGACCGTTTCTTTCCCTTGCTTTACATAAAATTCGTAACCGTTTTCAATTGATTTCCCAGTTAATTGATATTTGTTGATAAATAGATTGGGATCATAATGCCTTTTCGGATTTTCCTCTAAAATGGTTTCATTCAGATGACCTGTTACTTTTCCGTTTCTTTCCGTTACCTTGAACCAGTTCACACGATCATGAGTCTTATATGCAAAGGCGTAGGGATGATTCAAACCACTCTTTTGTGCGATCGCTTGATATGCTATCCAGCCGCCTCCACCAATCAGAAGTACCGCCAGAATAGTCATGATCCAGATTTTTGATTTACTCATATGTCCCCTCCAAACTATGATCGTTCACTCTATATGAAGGATTCATCTCATTGATTAACCAATCAGTGATCTCTTCACCTCCTTTCTAGCATTTATTTTTTTCTCATACCTCTTGTATCTGCAGTTATACATCGTTTATTATATATCTAAATGATATATCTTTTAGATAGGTGTGTTGATCAATGAAAAAATACAATGATACGACGTATGCGATTTTGGGGATTTTGACGACAGATTGTAAGTCTGGGTATGAAGTGAAGCAATTAATTGATAGGAGCTTGCATCACTTTTGGAAAATTAGTTATGGACAAATTTATCCAGCTTTAAAGTTAATAGTCGAGGAAGGGCTTGCGAAGGTTTCACCCGCTTCTACAACTGGGCGCTCAGACAAGCGGGAGTATCATCTGACTGAAAAAGGGCTGGACACGTTGAGGCAATGGCTGGCGCAGCCGCTCGATCAAGTACCATCAGAACGAAATGAAGTGTTATTAAAGTTATTCTTTGGTCAATATCTTTCGTTTGAGAAAAAATTGGTGCTTTTACAGGATTATGAGAGGCAGCTCCGTATCCGTTATGAGACATATGTTGCGATTGAACAAAACATTCAAGAGCTGTATCCAGATGAAGCTGATGCGAAGTATTGGCTGTATACGTTAGATTACGGAAAGAAAGTGGCGCAGGCTGGAATTGATTGGTGCGTGGAGACCTGTGAATCAATGAAGAAAGAAGGATGAACAAATGAAAAAAAATATACGTGCTGGCAGGTATACAACAGACAATTCTGAACCGATTGTTGTGTTCATTATCGGCATGAGAATCAATAAACGCTGGGCTGTCCATCAATGGCTGCCAGTATTTAAGGCGATGCCGGGGATGATCAAAGAACTTTATACACATAAAGAAGAACTTGGTTTTCTCGGGACAGAAAATTACTTCGGTTTACGCACCACCACCATGATCCAATATTGGAAATCAACAGAGGATCTCCTTGCTTACGCCAAGATGGAGAAGCATTTGGCTGCTTGGAAAGGATTTAACCAAAGAGCACGAAATAATGACGCGGTCGGAATTTATCATGAAACGTATCAAATTCAAGCCGGATCATATGAATCTATCTACGTGAACATGCCTTCATATGGATTGAGCCAAGCTAAAGCGCCCATCCTAATTGGAAAAGGGAATGGAAAAGAAACCGCAAAAGAACGCCTTTCTACAACAAATTCCTAGAGCTGATTCTCTAGGAATTTCTTTTTGCAACCATCACAAAATGTTTTAATATGCGGGCAGTTAATCCCCAAATGGTGTAACGATCGTAATCATAAAACCACTCCTCAATCGAACGACTCCCCCAGCTGTATTTTTCACCATTCATGATTTTTTCATAAGGAAAATCCTCTCCTGGTGTTGGCTGCACCGATACATGGTGTAAGTATGGTTCGTATTGGCTGAGCCATGATAGAGGCACAGTAAAGGTCTCCTCTACTTCTTCTTGATTAAAGGAATGTTTGACCTGCTGTTCATCAATGATTCCGACAAATGGATATACAACAAAGGATGGAGAGGCAATATAAGGACTGAGCTGTCCTAACACCTTGACGGATTCGGGCGGAATCCCTAGTTCTTCATATGTTTCCCGCAGTGCAGCTTCTTGTGCGGTTTCACCGCCGTCGAGTTTGCCTCCTGGGAAGCTAATATCGCCAGGTTGTTTTCTCATCGTCAGTGATCGCACTTCAAATAAAACATGCCATTCCCCGTCTACTTGCACCAAAGGGACAAGGACTGCCGCTTTGAACGCTGTCTCTTCTCCGATAAATAGCGGCTGTGATTGATGTAAGTCACTTTTTAATTGATCAATGAACATGGGCATCACCTATTTTCTGTTTCTCTTTTCTTTAGCGTATCATTGATTTCCTTTTGAATAAAGGCGATCTTTCTGACAATTATTTTTATCATTTTGACAATTATATTTGTCAAAATGAATATAATACTTTACAATCAAGATAACATTTTGATCAAAGTTGAGGTGACAGAATGAAAAATCGGCTAAAAGAGCTGCGGGCACGTGATGGTTTAAACCAAACGGAGCTTGCGAAACGGGCAAAGGTTTCCCGCCAGACGATCAGCTTAATGGAACGAGATGAATTAATGCCGTCTCTCTTACTTGCTATGAGGCTTTCACGTATTTTTCAAGAACCCATTGAACATATTTTTCTATTCGAGGAGGATGAACTCACATGAAAACTGTATACAAAATGCTCTTAGGTGCTCTCCTTGGTTTTCTCGGTGCTTACTGTTTACTGGCAGCCGAATTTGAGCTGACACTTCTGCAAGCTGCATTTGAAGCGACTCTTGTCATCACTGGCTTGACAGTTCTATTCATCATTTATTGTTTTTCAGGCATTTCGCGCATGAAGAAAAGAATCTCTCTTTCAGTATCTGGTGATGAGGAGGATGAACTCGAGGTAAAACAGTACCGAACCTTTACTGATGTAACGTTAGCTAATACGGTGAGTACTATTTTATCGATCATTGCAATTGGTATTTCCATCGTAACCGAGCAACCACTCTGGCTGATTCTCGCAAATGCTGCCTTATTTTTGATCACCGTCATTCTTTCTTATGCATCGACCTCTGTCCTAAAGCTCGTCTATCCTAATCGTCACCTACCTAGTCCAACCGATAAAGATTATGGCAAAAAACTGCTCGCCATTTCTGATGAAGGCGAAAAGCATGTGATGCTCGATGGGCTTTTTCACACTTTTCAAATGATGAATATTTTATTGACCGGTGCCATGTTTATTTTGATTGTCTATTCTCTTGGCGCCAATCACTCTCAGCTCTTCTCCATCATCGTCGTTGGACTTGTTCTGATCATACTTAATGCATACTATATGTTGAAGATTCGAAATCGTTAAATAAGCAAAAGCACAGCCATTTAAAAAGGCTGTGCTTTTTTCGTTCATTATGCTGAACGACGTTTCTGTCGTGCATAAATCAAAAATAAGAACCCAAACCATACTGGTGTCAATAACAGGGCTGGACGTGTTGCATCAGCGAAAAGCATGATGACAAGAATGGCAGCAAAGAGCACAAGAACCGCTATATTCACAAAAGGTGTAAATGGCGCTTTAAAGGTAGACGCCTTATACAGTTCAGGACGTGTCTTTTTATATTTCAAATGGCATATTAAAATAATACTCCATACCCAAATGAAACAAATGGCACTGATTGTTGTCACAATACCAAAGGCTTGTTCAGGAATTAGCTTGCTTAAAAGAGCCCCTACTGACACCACAATCGTCGACACAAACAGGGCATTACTTGGAACAGCGTGCTTATTCAGACGGCCAAAAGATGCCGGTCCTTGTTTTTGATGACTGAGATTATACAAAATTCGGCTCGTTGAGAACATACCGCTATTACAAGCAGACGCCGCAGATGTCAGGACGACAAAGTTGATGAGTCCCGCCGCTACTGGTATCCCAATGAGCCCAAAGGTTTTCACAAAAGGACTTTCTGATGCACTGAGTTCTGTCCATGGGTTGATGCATAGTAATACAAAAATCGCACCTACATAGAAAAATAGAATTCTTAATGGAATTTTATTAATCGCAGACGGGATATTTTTTTGCGGATTCGCTGTTTCTGCTGCTGACACACCGACAAGTTCCACGCCCACATACGCAAAAATCACCATCTGGAATGACAATAAGAAGCCTGTCACACCATTTGGAAAGAATCCTCCGTGTGACCACAGATTCGTTACCGTCACGGGCCCTGCATCTGTTTGGAAACCAATGATTAACAGGACAATTCCAACGCCAATCAACAGTAATATCGTAATCACTTTAATCAGTGCAAACCAAAATTCCATTTCTCCAAAAAGCTTCACCGTTAATAAATTAAATCCTAGCAAAATCAATAAACAAATAATAGCAGGAATCCACTGCGGAATATCAAACCAGTACTGCACATACACCCCGACCGCAATAACATCCGCCATCGCTGTCATAATCCAGCAAAACCAATACGTCCATCCTGTCACAAAGGAAGCCCATGGTCCAAGATAATCCTCTGCTATATCCGTTAAAGACTGATAGCCCGCCTTAGATAAGAGCAATTCTCCAAGTGCCCTCATGACAAAAAAGATGGCCATTCCGACAATTAAGTACGCAAAAATGATCGATGGTCCTGCCAATTGAATGGCTTTTCCAGACCCTAAAAACAGCCCAGTTCCAATCGTTCCGCCAATGGCAATTAATTGAACATGACGGTTTGATAAATCTCGCTTTAACTCTTGTTGTGCCAATTCCAACACCCTCCTACGACACGATCCTATACTGAAATAATGAACTCTCAAAAAGTCCATAAAAAAAGAGATTGGATGCGCTCCAATCTCACGGTCATAAAAGAATAGCAAAATAGAGAAAAGCAATACACAGTATGATCCATGCATCACAAATACAATATTTCGTACTCTTCTGTCCTTTTGCCTGAGATTGTGAACCCTTCGGCGCCGCACATACATGCGGTCTCTCCAGAAGCTGCTCCTGCCATAGTGTGACCCACAGCAATCATAGCCTTCGATATTTACTTTAAATGTTGCTATTTCTGAATAATTTTATATTTTACGCCTCTAAAAGAAAGCTGTCAATGGTAATCTTTTAAGATGTTGTTTCCTCCTTATCTGAAGCTGATATGACATCACTTCATCAACACCCCTTGATTAAGGTATAATGAAACAAAGAATGTTCGGCTCGTTTGGTGGAGACATCCATCTTGATGATGAACCATAGTTAGGCAATCCAATGAAGTTGGTGAAGACAAATGAAAAAAATGAACAAACAGCGTGTGACATTACAAGAAGTCGCTCGGCATGCCGGTGTATCGACTTCAACGGCCTCACTCGTTGTTCGCAACAACCCTAGGATCTCTGAAGCCACCCGGAAAAAAGTGCTGCAATCCATGGAGGATTTGGGATACGTGTACGATCGCGTCGCTGCCAACATGCGGTCGAAAAGTTCAAATATTGTAGGTGTGATCGTCACGGATATTTCAAACACCTTTATTTCTGAATTTTTAATCGGTGTGCAAACCACCCTTGAGTCACTTGGCTATACCGTTTTACTTGGGACAACCTTTGATAGTGTAGATAAGCAGGAGCGGCTCATCTCCACAATGGTAGAGCACCGAGTGGGTGGAATCATCTTAAATCCAGCATCGAAAAGTTCGACACGAACGGTGAAACAATTAAACAACATTCGCACACCAAAAGTATTGGCAAACCGTGAATTAGCAGATGTCCATTGTGATTATGTCGGCGTTGATTATGAACAAGGCACTTGGATGGCGGTCCGTCATCTTCTTCAAAAAGGGCATCGCCGCATCGCTTTCTTAGGCGGAGTCAAATCCTCTTCGACTTGGATTGAACGGATGAAAGGGTTCAAAAGAGCCCATGATGATGAGGACCTGACGATGGATGAATCTCTTATTATCGATATGGTGCCTACCCGTGAAGGCGGGAAAGAAGCCCTTGCCCAAGTGATTGACCTTCCCGAACCACCTACTGCTATTTTTTGCTTCAGTGATTTAGTGGCGTTTGGGGTGATTCAAGAATTGGCAGCGCGTGACATCAAGCCTGGTGAAGACATTGATGTAGTTGGGTTCGATAACATCCCTGAAGCGGAGATGTATCACCCGCCGCTCACCACAGTCTCATCATTTCCACGATCCATTGGAGTCAAAGCAGCCAACCTCTTGTATCATAAAATGAACGAGCAGGATGAAGAACTGCAGCGATTGATATTAAAGCCTCAACTTCATATTCGAGAAACCTCGACATGATCATGAAAAGGAGAATTGCAAAGCGATTCTCCTTTCAGATTGTTGACAAAGGGCTAAAATGAACTTTATTTTAGCCCTTTGTCTTCTTTTCAGCGTGATAGAAAACCTTTGCAGTCTAGGAAGGACGAGCACTGGCACGGAGCGAATTTGACATTCGTGAGTACCAGCGCACAGGACTGACAAAGAATGCGAGGGTTTGTCTACACGCTGAAAGGAGAATTGCAAAGCGTTCTCCTTTTTTTATTGAGCAAGTCAACTATTTCTTTATTACATTTTTCTTTTTTTAAATCACAAAGTCATAAACTTGACACATTTTAAACGCAGGAGTATATTTATCTCGTTGCTTCTTTTAGTATATCGTTATACCTTTTGAGAACATATCGTTATTTATGATATCAACTACAGTTAAAGATGGATCTTTTGATTCTGATCAAATCGAGGAAGTCCATCAACTTATGATAACTGTTATTATTTTTAATTATTTAGTAGAACGATGTACTTATTTGAAGAACAGATGAATATTCATTATTTTTTCATCAATCACACAAGGGGTGTTGTGATGGACTTAATATTATTTACGTTTAAGGAAATAACAAAGGGTAACAAGAATTTGGCCCGAACAGGGTTTCAAATATAGGAGTGGGAACATGAAAAATCCATACATTAAATCATCACTTGGCATGTATTTAAACTACTTCATGCTAGGCATGATCAATATTATTGTGGCATCAAACATGGAAAGTTTATCTGAACGCTACCATGTAGATATTCCAAAAATCAGCTTGCTTGTATCAGCAATCGGGATCGGTAAATTAATTGCTCTCTTTTTCTCTGGCCGGCTGGCAGACAGCTGGGGGCGAAAACCTGTCATTATTACAGGTAACTTTCTCTACTTATTATTCTTAATTGGAATTCCAATAACGACCAATTATAAATTGGCTTTCATTTTTGCCATTTCCGCAGGGATTGCGAACTCATTACTTGATTCAGGAACATATCCTGCTTTGACAGAATCATTTCCTAAAAAAGCAAGTTCAGCTTCTGTGTTAGTGAAGGCGTCTGTATCAATTGGTGCGACTGTTCTTCCATTTATCTTGGCATTCCTTATTGCACATGACATCTTCTGGGGCTGGGCATTCTTTGGGCTAGGACTTCTTTATTTACTTGTAGGCATTTACTTGATCTTTATGCCGTTCCCAAATCATAAGCAAACGGCTTCTCAAAACGATCTTCCCGTTCAAGAGCAAATGAAGGAAGAACCGAAAATGTTTGGTGAAGGTTTAGCTGTTGTACTTATGGGATTCACGTCTACTGCATTATTTGTCGTATGGCAAACTTGGCTTCCACAGCTCGGGTTGAAATTGATTGGGCTTGGCTCAGGACAAGCGACACAGCTTCTTTCTTATTTTAGTATTGGTGCACTCGTATCTGTTCTATTGCTTTCAATCGTATTAGATAAATTCATTTCACCGATTATGGTCGCCATTATTTACCCAATCGGGGCATTCCTTGCCATGCTTTCACTATTTCAAATTGAAACGTACGGCATTGTCATTGTTAGTACCTTTTTCTTAGGATTATTTACAGCCGGCATTTTCCAGTTGGCGATGAGTATTATGATGAAATTATTCCCTACAAACAAAGCAACGGCTTCATCATATGTCAACATTGCGGCAAGCTCAGCGTTTATCCTTGTTCCGCTGATTACAAGCGGACTCGTCAGCACGTACGATATTAAAATGACTTTATTCTTCGATATGATCATTGCGGTCATCAGCGTATTGTTAGCAGTCTTTGTTTTACGACGCATGAAAAAATTGTTTAGATAATTAAAGGAGATGTCAATCATGACAAACATACATGAACGTAATATTGATGGAAAAACAAAATTAGTCGGTCTTCTTGCAACACCAATCGGACACAGCCTGTCACCACGGATGCACAACCTTGGCTATACACTCACAGGAATCAACTATGCTTACCTTGCTTTTGAGGTAGGAAATGATGAACTAGAAGCAGCAGTAAACGGGATGAAAGCAATGGGTGCAGCTGGATTTAACGTATCCATGCCGAACAAAATGAAAGTACTTGATTACTTAGATGAACTAGATGATTCTGCAAAATATACTCGCGCAAGCAACACAGTTGTGAACAAAGATGGCAAGCTGGTTGGTTACAACACAGATGGTCTTGGTTATGTAAGAAACTTAATTGAACATGGCGTTGAATTAGCTGGACAAAAGGTTACACTCGTTGGATCTGGCGGCGCTGCAACACCGATCGCCATTCAGCTTGCACAATCAGGTATTCGTGAAATTAGTATTTTTGCTCGTAATGATCAATACTTTGTTCAAGCAGAAGAAAATGTAAATTACATCAACAACGAAATGAAATCATTCGGTGTCAAAGCGAATATTTTCCCACTTGAAGACAAAGACGCTTTCCGTCGTGAAGTAGCTGAAAGTGCGATCTTAGCAAACGGGACAAGCCTTGGCATGAAACCATTAGATGAGCTTAGCATTATTGACGATACCCTTGATGTATTACGCAAAGACTTAATCGTAACAGATGTCGTCTACAACCCGCAAAAAACAAAACTTCTTGCTCAAGCACAAGAAGCTGGTGCCAAAACGATTAACGGTCTTGGCATGATGCTATGGCAAGGTGCCCTTGCGTACAAACTCTTTACTGGCGAGGATATGCCAGTTGAACAAGTCAAACAAATTCTGTTTGAAAATGACCGTTTCTAAACGAAACACATAAAAAAGACGACCTCCGCTTTGGAAGTCGTCTTTTTTTATTCGTGTATCATCACACGGCGATATCGATAAAGGATATACACCGCGCCGATGATCGCCACAACAGCCACACCCGCATCAAATATAAAGATTTGCAAAATGGTCGAGTGGGTTTCGATCAAACCAGTGACGACTGGAATCACAATGGCGGACACTCCGCCTGCTGTTGAGATAATTCCTGTCATCGTCCCTTTGTTTTTCCAGAAGAACTCAGCCATTACGGTTAACGTCAGCTGAAAGACACCAGCTGTTGAAAAGCCCAATACAAAAGCATTGACGGTCCCGATGACTGGAGACTTCACGACCAATAGCACACAGATAGAGGCTAATGTAATAATCGGATAGAGTAGCAGCACGGTGACCGGACGAACAATGCGGCGCAAAAGAAATGCGAGCAATAAGACAGACAGCAAACCACCCATGCTATAGTAACTAAGCAGCTTCACAGCACTGCCAGAAGCCATTCCCAATATTTCCTCACCGTACGTAGGCAGCCAAATTTGCGGCAAGGCGTACAGACCATTTGATGTAAAACTGATCACAATCAGTGCGACCCCTTCTCTCCAAAACGTAGGCTCTGATGAGAAGCGAGGAAGTCCATCATGCTCCGTCACCTGAACTTGCTCCACCTTGCGATGATTCGGAAATGGCAATGTCCACAGCATCATCACATTCACTAAATAGATAAAAGCAGGTACAAAAAACGCAAATCCATAAAACAGATCATGCTCTGCTAAAAAGAAAATAGCGAGCGGCAGAATGGTCGCCCCAATCGAAATAAACGCCTTCACCATCACATTTGCAGATCCCGAGTTTTGAGGAAAAGCTTCCATTAAAGCCGGATACGTCCCTGCATCCATCGCCGAATTCGCCACCCCTGCCAAAATCGCAAACGCAAACGCGATTTGATAATTCGGAGACAATGGGATTCCGATGAGGAACACCGCCATCAGCACCCCGGAAACCAAAATGACTGGCTTTCGTCCAAAACGATCTGACAGTACGCCCGATAGACCATACGTGAGCACCCTGCCAATACCGAGTGCAGATATCATATAACTTATCCCCGCACTATTTGTATCTAATTGTTTGATCAAAAATGGCATATTAGAAGCCAAAATAATATTGACCATACCTAATAAAAAATAATTGATATAAAGACTAGAAGCCGTTCTCAAATACGGATTCCTCATGCTGACACACCCCTCAACACATTGCAATGAAGTGACAAATAATGGTTACGCTTACAAGATTCATGCGTGAGGAGAAACAGCTTTGCAACCTTCACGTACTTGAAACAACTCATCATTTCATACAGCTTACATGCCCTTCATTTATCAAGCATCTCTTCAAATTTTCACTAGCTCTTATTTTATATGAATGTGAAAGGTAATGATAGTGAATTGCTTAAATTTGAGGGAAATGGTGATAGAAAAAATCCCTCTAAACTCACATCCCCCAAAGACTAAACTCATAAAAATATTCTTTACGCTCTATGCATCATCCAAAATGAAAATCCTCGGCTATTAAAATGAAATCTCCGTATCCACTTGAGAATTTGATGGGCTCAAGAAGTTTCGTTAAATGATGAAACACTTCATCTACATTCATCAAGAGCGATTCAATTTCATGTTCTCGGAAAAAAAGCAATCTCCCTTGTTTAGGAAGTCGCTATCACCCTTAAGGCTATTTCGGTTAACGTTGTGTAGGCTTTTCTATATGCTCTAGTTAGTTGTCTCCATGTATTTGACTTTTATGTTCTCTCGATTGAAGGAAAGTAAATCCCTGCTGACAAAACAAATGATTTTCTTTGATCTCTAAAAAAGGGGGAAATGAAACAACCAGTCACCGAAAGAGTTTCGACAACTGGCTGTTTCATACGGTGTTTTGCTCCCAGTCTCACAAAACGGGAGGGCAAGTCCCAAATGTGGGGATTGTTTAAAATATTACGGATTATTCTCTTTTAGAGATACTATGAATGGCTTTGTATTCGCTCCTGTATTTTCTGGGTATGATCTTGATTTAAAATCATTGCCAATTCGGCCTCATCTAGAACAGATCCCCATCTAAAGATAATTTCACCATTCAAACCATACTTCAAAAAAAGCGCTTGATAATCTACTTCATGACTATTCTGATCCAATCCTGTGAAAAACAAATCTTTTATAGGTTCCTCTGTGAGCATAGAATCTCTTCTACTGGCAATCATGAAACTAGATTGATACTGATCCACTATTCGCAATGCCTTATCTAAATCAGATTGAGGACTTTGGCCATACTGACATAAAATTGATTTTCTTGTTCATCTAAAAGTAATTCTGGCCCCTTTTCAAAACCTGAAGTATTTATTTCCGAATCAATTGATTTCCATACTTTTCGGAATCTCTCTATTCGCGAATGTACATCATTTACTTTCTTACTTAGAAAGATATAAACATGGTAATTAGTTAATTGCCCGCTAAAAATTTCGATTAATTCATTTTGACAATAACTTTGAAAAGCCTCTATTCCACCATCATTTAAAAAGTGATATCCGTTTATACTATATACACTTAACTGTTTACATTCATTTATTTTCTGATCTAACCACTTATAGTAGTTTGTCACACCTTGTTCGAATTCAAGTTTTATTTTCATTAGTCACCTTTTAATCAGTAATTAAAATTGCTCGAATTGGACAACTGCTTTTTCTTTTTGTAAAAACTCATCAAAAAGAGATACTAATCTATTTATATTCTCTTCTTTTGAATACAGTAACGGATTATAACCATCTGAAGGAGGCATATAATGAATAAATGGTTCCATATCCTCAGGGTAACCAAAATCAGCGTATACTTCACACAATTCATCCAATAACTCTTCAGGTGACTTCTTATTTTTTTCTTTTAAGTGAGACGTTATACCATATCTCCATTTCCTTTTTTCAATGTCCCATTGGCTAGATTCTTCTTCTACCAAATCATTGTATAATTCTACTAATATCATTTGGAGTTTTCTATAATCCTCATCTGGATCGCCAGCACCCCAAGCTAATTCTAGGATTAAAGATTTTTCATATTCAGTACGATTAGATAAATATTCCACTACATACTTGCTTATTTCTTTGTATGAGATCAAATCTAGCCTAATTCCTACATATATACTCATCTACTTCTTCTACTGTTGAAATATCTTGTATAAAAAAAGACTTATTTCTTCTGGTAGTATTATTGCTAAATCATCAAATGGATCTTCCTTAAATTCATATGAATACCTCATATAAGTTAATCACCTTCGTATTAAAGGTTTACTCAGTTAGGTTTAATTTTCACAAATTTAAAGTAGTCTTTACCTTGTCCAAAAGTATATAAACTTGTGCCTTCTGTTCTGGAGTTTCAGCAACATACTCCATACAAATTTCTTCCAAGCAACTATAGAAATCTAGATTATCCATCACAATTTCATGATAAGATGCTGTGTCCATAAATATCATTACTCCATTATTAAATTCAACATCCTCTGAATGCTCTGGAAGTTCATATCCCATCATATGATCTTGCCAAGGTTCTCTGTGGGACAAACACTCTAACACCTCAACTAAATCATTCTTCAAAAAAGAAAAAAAGTCTTGAACAATCGGCTGCATATTGTTTAACATCAAAATCCTCCTAATTACTATATTTTTTCCATTCTAATACTGGGTACAAGCTTTCAATTTCTCCTGTTTTTGGATTTTTCCACCCTTCAAATTTTAAACCATTTGATGTACCTTGTATTACATGTTGACCGCCTCTAGTTACATACTCAGTACCATTTTCCATTGCCTCTTGGCCATATTTGTAAATTTGTTCATCAGTAAATACATTATCATCATAAACAGTCTTCTTATGAGTAGAGGCTTTAAATTCTTTTGTATACATACCACGCTCTTGTTTTGCTATTTTATAGTACACATCATTTATTCCATGGACCGAAGGATGGCGTTCCTTTCTCTCCAATTTATAGGGAATTTCCTTTTCATTTAAATAATTGAAAAATTCCTTTTCATTATGACCACCACTTACACCTGTTTTACTAACACCTTCTGGTCGTATTAGATGATTTTTGCTATTGTCAGAATACTTATGTTTAAATCCACCTTTACCAGTACTATCCTTCATCCCCATCTTCCCATGAAATCCTTTCGCCCCAAACGGCAAAAGCATCCCCAGCGCCGCATTCATACTCGCTTCCTGTTGTTCTTTCGAGACTTTATTTCCAAACATATCTCGACCCGTAATCGCTTCGCTGAAGCCGTTGGTCGCGGTGAGTCCATATAATCCTTTTTGTGATGTTTTCAACGCATCAAAAGACTTCTGTGATGTCTTGTAAATGTCGACCGCTCTGACAGCGGCGGACGTGGCTTGAGTCGTTTTATAGACAGCTTTCCCGCCTTTGAAAATACGGCCCGCCCATCCGACGATCGGGATATAGCCTGCTGCTGCCATGCCGCCTGCGGCGACTCGCTGGCCTGCGGTAAGTTCTTCACCTGTGATCGGATCGACACCTGTTGCGGCACGTTTTGCATCGTTCACGCCTGTCAGTTCATTGACGATATTTCCTCCGTAATCAAGAGCTTTTTCATACCACGGACGGTTGGCTAGCGCTTCTTGTTCCTTTGCGATCTTGCGAGCTTCTTCTTGATCTTTTTTGATTTTTAGATATTCAGAAGTTTGCTTCTCAATATCGCTTTTTGCCTTGTAGATTTCGCTATTTTGATACGCTTTCTTGTCAAAATTCATAGGCGAAATGGATTTTCCGTCATTTGTGGCATTGATCATTTCTGCGTACAATGCCATTGTAGCCTTCTCCTCAGTCTCTGACAAAGCATATTCATCTTTTAGATTTTGATCAAGTTCTATTAAATCTTTAACCGTTTTCTTCCGTTCATCTTCCGCATCAGCAATCTTTTCGTCAAAAGTTTTACTATCAAATACCTCCAGAGAAATGAGGTCATCAATATCTTGAAAAATCGTTTTGAGTGCCTTTTTTTGATCCTTCACGATGCTTTTGGCATTCTTGATTCCCATATGTACAGCGTTGTCTAAAAAGTGTTCTTCTACAAAGGTGTCGCCGCCAAAGTTTGTATCATCAAGTGTCCCAGAAACACCTTCATGAAAGGCTTTTTGTTTATCAATGAAGCTAATAAACATGTCCACATTTCCGGCGAGTTCTTTGTAGAAGCTTTTAATGTTATCGGCACCTTTTCCAGTGAAGTCGTCACCGAGGTTGGCAACACCTTGAAGTGCCTTTTTTAAATCTATCATTTGTTCGCGGAGTTCCTGATAGTGTTTTGCCCTTGTATCCATGGCACTGGTTAGTGCTTTTGCATCAAGTATCTTGCCCAGATTAAGCCACTCCCTCCATTATTGATCATAAAGTCTATTTTACCGTGACCTCCAAAACGGAAAAATAGGCTAAATGACATAAAAAATGGAATGAACTCTCTATTCAATTTACCCTCTCATTTGGATAAACGAGTTTATCAATTGTAGGGATATAGAAAAGGCCAGACAGTTCATTATACTCTGTCTAGCCACATGTTCACGTTACTTATAGTCATTGATTGGTCCTTTATCCATCAAAACATCGATCTCATTTGAATATTTCATTTTTAACTTCGGTCTACGCTCAGAGTTTGGTTTACTGTAAAGCTCTAGTGGACGGATGATCACGCCATCATTTGTGTTTTGAAGAATACCTGGAACACAAGAATAAATTCGATCATTGTCATTTGCATGTTTCGCGTGAATCGTGACAGACGTTCCTTGATGATTATCGATACTCATAGACACTCTATATCTATAGAAAGAACCTGTTCCATTTGATTGAGCAGAGTAAACAACGGGTACCACCGCAAGGATATCATCATTTAACCTTAGTTTAATGACTTCTGTTTTCATTGATTCACGATCTCTACCGACATCTCCCATATGCTCAACAGCCCCGTTACCGTAACTTTTGAGCGCGGGAACACCTTTTGCGCCAAACATGGCCACATCTATTTGTTTTCCTGACTTCGTATAGACCAATGCGTAAATATCATAATCGGTTCCAGACTCCCAAGATACTGTAGCCGTAATCTCTGGTGTTTTTTCAATGATGATCGGTTTATGACCTTTGTCTAGACTAATTTTACCTTGAACTTTCTCTAAGCTAATAGGTGCAGCGACTTTCTCTTTAGCGGCTGTTTTCATTGGAGCAGGCTCATTAATTTGTTTTTCAGAAACCATTTGAGGAGGTGTAGAAACATCCTGTTCATCAGGTTCAACCTCCACCCCATAAAGCTTGCATAGCCCTTCCAATCCAGAATCGAAGCCACGCCAGATGGATCGTGCTTTCGTTTCACTATTTCTTATGTATAGCTCTACTACGACAATACCCTTTTCATTTGTAAAGCTTACTGGTGTTAGGTATAGCACCTCATCACCTGTTCGAATTTCTGCTTGCAGATTCTTCACATGAGAAAAGCCGATTCCTCGATCCTCTGTTAGTGTAATAGCCATCTTTGTGATTCCGACAGGCACTTTGCTCATATCAAAATTCAATTGATGTCTTTTCAACTGATCTGATATCTCTGCTGGTAAAAGTGTCGCGACACCCGTAGTACTCTCCGGCTGATTGTAAAAAATAATGCCATTATCTCCTTGAACTAGATTTGAATCTGTTAAGAGAAACGCTTAAAGAAATATCAATTGAAGATGACACTTCATAACTGATGGATAATTGCCCCTTTGGAGAGTTTAGTACGGTATTGGCACCCATTTGCAGAGTTTGATTCATTTCAACAACTCCTATTCTTTATCTACCATTTATCGTTTTTATAGACCAATTATACCAAATTGTGCAATGGAACCTATTAATATCTTTCTCTCTTTTCATCTCTGCAATGATATGAGACAATGCCACCTAAAAACAAACTACTCTCGAAAGGAGAATCAATGTGTATAAAAAAATCATCCCAGCTGTTACAGTGATATTCGGTTTTTGGATTCTTCTTCAATTAGCATTTAGCATCAATATCTTTCACAATCCAATGAATTATTTTATTGTGATCACTCTCTTTTTTCTTTGTATTCAGGCTACATTGAAGCATAGGAAATAAAAAAACCCGAACAAGCGAATCCCACGCTCATCCGGGCCAGTCATTTCTTTATTACACTTCTTCACCATTCGTTGCGATGACGTTTTGATACCAAGTAAACGAATCTTTTTTAAGACGCTTCATTGAACCATTACCTTCGTTATCGCGGTCAACATAAATCATGCCGTAGCGTTTTTTCATTTCACCGGTTGTGAATGACACGATATCAATGATGCCCCAAGGTGTGTAGCCGATGAGGTCCACACCGTCATATTCAACCGCTTTTTTCAGTGCTTGAATATGAGAAGCGAGATATTGAATTCGCTCTGAGTCATGAATAGAGCCGTCTTCTTCCACTTGATCAATGGCACCAAAGCCATTTTCCACAATGAATAGAGGGATTTGATAGCGATCGTAAAAACGATTCAATGTATATCTTAAGCCTGTCGGATCAATGGACCAGCCCCAGTCGCTTGATTTGATATACGGATTTTCTACACCATGTGGCAGTGCTCCATTGACAATGTCTCCGTTGTGATCAGATACTGCATCGCTTTTGACCGTTGTTGACATGTAGTAGCTAAAGCCAAGGTAATCTACTTTTCCTTTTCTTAAACTTTCTTCATCGCCTTCTTCAAATGGAATGTGATAGCCTTCGCGCTCAAATTCTTTTAACGCGTAGCTTGGATAGTAGCCACGCACTTGGACATCTGGGAAGAAATAGCGCTGTCTCATATATTCTTCTGCCAGCATGACATCCTCTGGGTTTGAGGAATATGGATAAATTGGCACGTGGGACACCATCGCTCCAATTTGAAAGGACGGATTGATCTCTTTTCCTTTTGCCACTGCCCATGCACTTGCAAGCAATTCATGATGGCCCGCTTGATACATGACTTCTTTGGCATTTTCGCCTTCTTTGACAGATACCCCTGAATTTGTCCAAAGGAACAACGGGTTGTTGACGTCCATTTTGTTATTGATTTCATTAAATGTCATCCAGTACGTGACCTTGTTCTTGTAACGATTGAAGCATACTTCCGCGAATTTCGCGAAATATTCAGCGACTTTTCTGCTTCGGAATCCGCCGTATTCTCTTGCCAAATGAAGGGGCATTTCAAAGTGAGACAACGTAATGACAGGCTCGATTCCATGTTTAATCAGTTCATCAAACACATCATCATAAAACTGTAAGCCTGCTTCATTCGGCTCTTCTTCATCCCCTTTAGGGAAAATTCGGCTCCAGCCGATCGATGTTCGCAAGCATTTTAATCCCATTTCAGCAAACATGGCGATATCTTCTTTGTAACGATGGTAGAAATCAATGGCTTCATGGTTTGGATAAAAAGTTCCTTCTTCTATCGTTTCCGTGATATGTCTTGGTACACCATGAGCACCTGCTGTCATCACATCTACAACACTCGGCCCTTTGCCAGCTGCATTCCATCCACCTTCGAATTGATGAGCGGCTAATGCCCCGCCCCATAAGAAATCTTTTGGTAAAGTCATTATCTATTCCTCCTATTTCACAATTGTCATCATGACGTCAGTTGGCTGACATGTCGAACGTTTCTCTACAATCACATCTTCGTATGCTTGGGTATTGGTAATGATAACAGGTGTGATTGTTTGTAATCCTTTGCTTTCAATTGCTTCCTGATCAAATGTCATCAACAAGTCACCCTTTTTCACCTTGTCGCCTTCTTTGATATTGAGTGTAAATGCCGATCCATCTAGAGAGACCGTATCAATTCCTACATGAACAAGTAACTCCACACCAAATTCAGAACGCAGACCAATCGCATGTTTTGTTGGTGCAAGCATGACGACACTGCCATCAAACGGTGCAAACAGTTTGTTATCGGTCGGATGAATGGCAAAACCTTTCCCCATCGCCCCAGAGCTAAATACGGCATCTGGCACTTTAGATAACGAAAGCATTTTTCCTGTAAGTGGAGCCGTGATCATTTCTTCATTGTTCATAGAAGTATTTGTCGTTTCTCCGTCTTGATCTTTAACAGGTGTTTCACCAGCTGACTGTTCTACCGTATCTTCTCCATATCCGAACATTTGAATAAGCACAACTGGTAAAATGAGCGCAATGGCCACACCAATCAAAATACCAATGATAGACGTTGGATAATCTGCACTGATTCCGTTCACAATGGTCAGCGGGCCAGGCAGTCCTGCATATGCAAAGTAATAAGGCGTAAAGAAGCTGGCCACAACGGCACCGACCGCTCCAGAAATACACCCGATAATAAACGGCTTTTTAAAACGTAAGGTGACACCGTAAATCGCAGGCTCCGTAATACCGAAGAGTCCTGTGATTCCAGCTGAAACCCCAACTTTCCGTGTTTCCCGATTTCTTGCTTTTAGAATAACTCCCAGCACCGCACCGACTTGAGCGATAACAGCGATGGTTTGATATGCCTGAAAGGAGTCACGTCCATATTGTTCAAAGTTCGCAAGTACCATTGGCGTGATGCCCCAGTGAACACCGAAAATCACGAGTACTTGCCAGAAACCGCCGATAATGGCCCCTGCCAGAGCTGGTACATTTTCAGCTAAAATATTGTATCCGTTTGCAATCCCATTTGCACCTGCTGTCGAAAGAGGACCGATTAATAGTATGGTTAACGGAACCATGACGACCATGCATAAAAATGGGACAAATAGCGATTTGACGACCTCATGAATTCGTTTGTTTAAGAATTTTTCTACATAGGAAAGAATCCATACTAAGAAAAGCGGTGGCAAGACGGATGATGTATAAACCGTTTCAGATAACGCAATCCCTAAAAAGGTCACACCTTCCCCTGATGCTACACGTCCGGCAATCTCTGTCCAAGAAGGACTGACAAGCGCAGCTGTACAAGCAACCGCGATATACATATTCGTTTTGAAATGCTTGGCTGCAGTTATCGCAATAAAAATGGGCAAGAACGTAAACGGTGCCCAAGAAATAAAGCTAAACACTTCATAAGTGCCTGTTTTCGAGAAGCTTGGAAATATCAAATTTATTAAGATAAGTGCACCTTGCAAAATACCAGCTGCGGCTAAAATATACACAAATGGCGCAAACACAGCGGACATGGTCGCAATGACCCGATTCAGTATCGTTCCTTTGTTTTCATTCGGCTGGTCATCATCCGACGTTTGGAGCTGAATAAGGTTGGAAAAATGCTCATATACCTCACCTACATGCTGACCGATCACAACCTGAAACTGACCACCGTTTTCCACCACTGTAATGACGCCAAGCATGGCGTTGACTGCTTCTTTTGCCTTTGGATTAGAACGCTTCAGCACCAAACGCAGCCTCGTGGCACATCTTGCGGCACTCACCACATTTTCTTCTCCGCCAACTGCTTCTAAGATGTCTTCTGCAAGCTTTTGATAATCCCTCACTTTTGACATATAACCCCCCCTTTATCACTACTAGTATATGTACATTATAATTATGCCGGTACAATTTATCAATACATATATAATTTGAGTTTGCATATCAAAGAGAAATCGAGATGTGCTATAATACAAAGACAATAAATCGTGAAAACAAAGAGGAATGGCTATGTTAAAGTATCAACAAATTGCGAGCGATATTGAAAAATATATTGTCACAAATGAGCTGCAGCAAGGAGACAAACTCCCTGTGCTTGAGACGCTCATGAATCAATTTGCTGTGAGCAAAAGTACAATTATCAAATCATTAGATTTACTCGAAAGAAAAGGGATTGTCTATCAGGTGAGGGGCAGCGGCATCTTTGTGAGAAGGCATAGACGCAAAGGCTATATTAGCCTATTATCCAACCAAGGGTTTAAAAAAGATTTAGAGGAATTTCAACTGACATCAGAAGTTCTCACGTTAGATACCGTCAAACCGCCAGAAGAAGCTGCGCTGAATTTAAACATTGAACTAGATGAGGATGTTTTCTACCTTAAACGCATTCGTTACATCAATGGACAAACTTTATGTTTAGAAGAGTCCTATTACCGGAAAACCATTATTCCTTACCTCAACACAGAAATTGCAGCCGATTCTGTATTTAAATTCATTAGTGAAGGCCTTGGTCTTAAAGTGGGCTTTTCTGACATGTACCTGCAAGTAGGCAAACTAAACGAAACTGAAGCGAAGCATCTCGGACTTAAACAAGACGATCCTGCCCTCCGCGTTGAGACCGTTTTCCATCTCACAAACGGACAGCCCTTCGACTTCTCGAAAATCACGTATAACTACATGCAATCCCAATTTTTTATTCAGGCGAATAATTATTATGGGTGATGAAAGGAAAAAGCCCCTCATTTTTGAGGAGCTTTTTTTAATGCTGGCATCATTTGTAGTAGTTATAGTCATTGAATGTTGCGATCATATCTTCTTGTGTCCCTTTTTTCCCACGATTCGTATTAAAATATAACGTTCCGTCATCGAAATCAACAGCTTCTATCTCAAAAAGAGTAAATGCACTGCTCGTTATTCGGAAAGATAGGTCATTTCTAGTAAACAACTCTTTTGAAAAATCTTTTGTTGTTGTTCCCTTTTGCTCTTTGATCATTTGGTTGATATTAAACGGATACGTGAGAATAACACTCACATTAGAAGCCCCTCCGTTGGTATCTGGCTTAGATAAAGGGACATATAATGTTCCTTGGTAAAAAGAAATTCCTTGAAGAATGTACTTCGAAACATCTACCACTGACTGATTGATCACTGCTTTTGTATAATTTAATGTAAATGTGGCCTCATACTCAAATTTTCCTGTTTGATCATTAAAATTTCCAATGAAAAAGCGATTGCCAGACCTCACAATAAATTTGTCTGCTCCAACAGAATACGTGATGCCGCTAATTGATAAATTCGTTCCTTGGTACTGAAGGACATAGGCTTTAGCCACTTTGTATGTACTTTTTTTCGTGTTCACTTGTAGCTTCACGATCTTTTTTACATACTTGACACCATCGGTCATAGGGGCTACATAAATACTAACTTGCTCATCTCCTTTTTGGGCTTTGACAGCTAAGTCATTGGCATGTCCTAAATCATAGCTAGTACTATTCGTATCAGAGTTTTTAAGAAGCTTCACTGTTCTGTTGCTTGACGAGCTGTTCATTTTAATAGAGTACAATTGTGTCAGCTGGGTTGAAGTATTTATTTTTGCAGCATAAATCATGTTATTGTTACGGTCGACACACATTCCTTGCATAGAGGTGTAGAATCCAGAGCCTGACATTCCAGTATACGTTGTATATGTGTTGAAATAACCGGATTGAGCTTGAACACTAGAAGACCACATACTGCAACAAAAGATAATAGCCGTTAGGACGACATATTTTATTTTTTTCAAGATTGGCACCATCCTATGATTAGAGTTATTAAAAAAATACGATCTGAACATAAAATCGTCACCCATAAAACGAATGACGATTGTTATAGAAATGAAGTGTTACAAATTATTGGGAAAATCTACTTCTCAGCCTTAAACGACTTTACCGTCTTACTACTCTCTGACATGCCTTTTCTTGTAACCGTGACGTAAATCTTTCCGCCCTTAGCGCCTAGTTGTTTGATGGTCACCTTCACAACCTTACCTTTAGAAACCGTTGACTGACCAATTAATTTTCCTGATTGGTTATAGATTTTAACAAGATCCTGTTTCGCTAATTGACTAACGGTGATCACGTCATTTTTCTTCTTGTTGTTGACGATGTTAATTTGGTTGCCTTTTAATGCAGAGGTTGGCTCACCTTTAAAAGAAACAGCCTGTTTGCCACTTTCCAACATCTTGTCACTGCTTCGTGTAACAAATACTTTGCCGCTCTTAGCCCCAACTTGTTTGACGTACAATTTGATGGATGAACTGTTCGCCGGTTTTGATGTGGCAAGTAATTTACCGTTTGTTGAGTAGACTTTGATGACGTCTTTTTTCTTAATCTTACTCACTGTAATGACGTCTTTTTTATTTTTAAGATTATTGATTTTGACCTGGTTGACTTTTAGAGCATCTGATTTTTCACCCTGATAGCGAATTGGTACTCGATTTCCCTCTTTTAGACCAGGCTCTTTCATGCTGATATAAAGCGTTCCACTTGTTTGACCCAATTGTTTCACGGAAATCGTCATGTTCGAGCTCGATGCAGTTTGCTGAGCAATCGCTGTTCCACCAGAAGCTTGTTTAAAGATTTTGATAACGGATTGTTTTTTGATTCCTTTTATCGTTACCGTATCGTTTTTCCCTTTATTGTTCGTCACCTTCACTTGAGATGCTGCAAGAGGAGATGTGACGATTTTTTTGACGGTTACGACTGGGAGGGAAACCTTCCTCTTCCCGCTTTGCAACGTGATCGTTACTTTAGAACCTTTTGTTAATTTTCCCGTTTTTAATTTAAAATTTTTCCCTGGGGTGATTGGAAATGGGCCATATTTCTTTTTTGTGGAACTTGTGCTGAGCTTGGACACGGCTTTTATTGTACTATTTGTAGAATCTGATTGTACTTCTACAACAGCATTAGACCCAAAGGTGCTGAAACCATTAATTGTATCACTCGAATCATCTATATCTTCTACATAAACTTTCTGTACATCTTCTTGAGATTGATCTGTTTCACTTGGGTTATCTGCCATGAAAGTCTTTACTGTAATTAAGTCACCACCGATTAATTTTGAAACAGTAACGTCATAGACACCATTAGAGTCTGTCTGACCTTCTCCAATGACTTGCCCCTCTCCATTTAATACCTTTATGATACTATCTGGAGTGGCGGTTCCACTCACTGATGTTGATAACTGCGTAAACGGGTTCAATGTTGGAGCTGTCGACTTAACATAAAAGAAATCCCTTATCAAAACGTTGTCATAAGCTGGTTCAATAATTTTTACCTTGTTTCGGTCTAAGGCCTTTAGGGTTGCTTTGTCTACATTAAACTCAAAATTACCCTCCTCATCTGCTATCATGGACTTAATAATGTCGTTTGTTTCATTGTTAGCAAAGATGATCTTAGCGTAAGGAATACCTGTCTGACCTTTTAATGATTTAGACCATTTTGTCGTAGGGCCAAGTGAAAATTTCTTAGGATTAATGATTTTTTTATATACGTCGATATTGCTGCCAGTTGTCATTTTGACTGTCAGGAATGTTCCAGCAGTTAATACAGGTGGCAGCTTTAAATGGATGGCATCATTGAATGTCCCTGACGCAATCACTTTACCATCTTGCATGACCTCAACTTTTGTGTTCTTCACTGTTTTCCCAGTTAATTCTTGAGAAGTATCATATATATCATCTAAAGAGCTAAAAGAGCCTTTGAATACATATACGTTATTTGATGCAAGTAAGGTACCGCTTTGATCATACGTATCTAAATTCAAAGTTTGACCAGCAGTCGCTTTACCAGAAAACAATTTAAAATTTCCTTTACTATCTGCTTTTGCGTAATCGTGATATCTAGATTTCCAGTTTCTAGGAAGACCCCAATCTCCGAATGCAACGATTGCGTTAGGAATTGTCTTACCTGTCAGATAATCATCACCATATTGATAACGATCAACTGTTGTTATTGTTCCACCCTCTGCGGCACTCACATTTTCTTGTATATGAAAACTCAACATCATCATACAAAGAATAGAAGCTACTACTTTCAGGACTATTTTCATAAATATATCCTCTCTTTTCCTATTAATGTGTTTATATACAAATATTATATATTTTAACCAATATAGGTACAAGGTTTAATGTTGAGCCTAAAGACTTATATAAAATCCATATTCATAGATATAGAGGGTGATGTCGATCGCTTTTTTATTTTGCATGAATCATACAAATTCATCACATCAAAAAGATTCATTTTACGAATGCATCCTACACACTTATGATGAACATAACAATATGTTTAGGAGGATTCGTCAGATGAAAGATATTAGGGTGTATCATGTCGATGCGTTTACAACTGAGAAATTTGGAGGTAATGCCGCTGGGGTGGTGTTGGATGGGGAATGGTTAACGGAGGATGAGATGCAGAATATCGCCAAGGAGTTGAACTTACCCGAGTCCGTTTTCTTGCTGCCGGCACATGATGAGAAAGCCGATTATCGAGTGAAATATTTCACTCCAACCGAAGAGGTCAATTTCTGCGGGCATGCGACGGTTGGGTTGACTTGGCTTTTAGCGACGGAGCTAGGGATGGCTAAAGAAAAATCAGGGGTGGTGTTAGAAACAAAGATCGGCCATGTTCCCGTTGTATGGCACGAAGAGAATGGCAAAGTTGTGGATGTCGAGATGACACAGGTCACGCCAAAGACGCGAGATTTTATCATCGATGTAGAAGAGCTTAGTGATATTCTCGGTATAAGCAGTGACAGGATTGATCCATCCTATCCTATAAAATTAGCAAACACCGGAAACTGGCATCTCCTGGTTCCGCTGAAACACCAGAATGACATTGATCAAGCAGCACCAAACTTAGCAGCTTTAGGAAAAATGAATAAAGAGCAGGATATCACAACGACTCATCTTTATACGTTTCAATCCACAAAAGACTGTGATCTTTATACAAGGGATTTTGCACCTGGCATTGGTATACCCGAAGATCCTGTAACGGGAGCAGCCAACGGGGCATTGGCCGGATATCTGTATTTGGAAGGGATCATTCCTCAGCAAGAAACCACTCATCTGCGCATTGCCCAAGGTGATGCAATCGGCAGACCAGGATTGCTTCGTATTACGGTCATTCCGAATGAAGCAAAGCCGGTCATTAAAGTAGCAGGTGCAGCGATTATTACCATTCGTGGGGTGATCACGCTATAAATTGATCAGCTTGAATAGAGACTCTCGTTCAAGCTGAATCTATTTAAAATGATCTTTGACTGCTTCAATCCATCTTTTAGTAGAGGGAGAGGCTGCGTTAAAAGATTTAAACGCCATATTGATTTCGCGATAAACACGGGTCTCAAGTGGAATTACGTTCGCATGAGGCACCTGAGGCGGCAAAATCAACTTCGGAATGATCGTGAGCCCAAGGCCTTCCTGAACCATAGAGATGAGCGTATTGTTGTCCCCAATCTCAAATAAAACATGGGGTTTTACGCCTCTTTCTTTTAATAATTTCTTAATGAGTCGATCACAGCCCGCTTTTGGCATAATAAATGGTTCATCTCGGAACGAAGCCACTTCCATCACCTTCTTTGTATGAAAACGATGACCCTTTTGCATGAGCACCACCAATTCATCTTGAAACAGTGGAACAGTTTCCAAATCTCTAGATGGCTGTGTTAAAAACCCAAGATCAACTGTGCCAGATGCGATCCACTCTTCAATCTCTTCATAGCCGCCTTCGTATAATTCCAATTGAATATTGGGATAACTTTTCGTAAAACGATGAATGAGCTGCGGAAGCATTTTTGAAGAAAAACTAGAGAACGTGCCGATCTTGATACTCCCCACTTCCATCCCTTGAATCAACGCCGCCTCCTGCTCAAGCAATGACGCATGATGAATGATTTGGCGAATATGGGGCATCACTCGTTCACCTGCATCTGTCAGCGACAGCCCGTTTCGATTCCGATGAAGCAGCACAATCCCAAGTTCTGACTCAAGCTTCGCCATATTATGACTCACACCCGACTGCGTCAAACCAAGCTTCTCACCGGCTTTTGTAAAACTGCCGCATTCGACGACTGTTTGAAATACTTTGTATGGGAATGTCATTCGTTTGCTCACCTCGTATTTTCATATTGTAATTTGAAAAATAGATCAAAATGTCTGATTCATCTCGAAATTCAATTTTCACCTATAACCACTGAGATATTTTGCTAAATTTATGATACGATAATAGGCAAAAAGACTACAGGGGCTTGCTAAATGAGTGAACTTTTTATTGAAAAATGCGATTTTATGACAGATCAAATTCAATCTTTACGAACCACCGTATTTCATAATCAACCTATTGTCTATATTCTTTATGATGAAAAGAAGAGACCATCTGCTTATATAGGTCAGTCAGTCCAAGCTAGCAGGCGTTTGAAAGATCATTTGAAAGACAAGAATAAGAATAAACTAACCAAAACCATTCTGATCGGACATGAACGCTTTCATCAATCTGCCTCTTATAATATTGAGACAAATCTCATAAACTACTTTATTGCGGAAAATCGTTTTCAATTAAAAAATGTTAGCCAGACGCGATCCAGGGAGATGCACCATTATTATCAGAAAGACTTTTACAATGAATATGTCTTTAATGAGATATGGACGCAACTTCAAAAAGAGGAGATCGTTACTCATTCAATTGATGCATTAAAAAATAGAGATATTTATAAACTGTCTCCCTATAAAGAATTATCACCTCAACAAGTAGAAATTAAAAATGAAATCTTATCTTTTTGTAAAGAGCATATCAAACAGTCCGGTCACCATGTGATTTCGATAGAGGGTGATGCAGGAACTGGGAAAAGTGTTTTACTAAGTTCTCTCTTTAATACGATCCAAGACTTATCAAACGATATGGAATCTATCTTAAACAAAAAGAACAATTATTTACTTGTGAATCATGCGGAAATGCTTAAAACATATCAAAATATCGCAAAAAGTCTGCCAAATCTGAAGAAGAAACAAATTATGAGACCAACCTCGTTTATCAATCAGATGACAAAGTCAGGTGATATGGCTGACATCGTGTTAATTGATGAAGCCCACCTTTTATTAACAAAAGATGATAAGTACAATAACTTCCATTATCAAAACCAACTAGAGGAGATTATCAAACGAAGTAAAATCACCATTGTCATTTTTGATCCAAAACAGGTACTCAAAATTAAGAGCTACTGGAATGAAAAATTACTCGAGGAAATAACAAACAGATACCATGCCAAGACTGTGAAACTTACAGAACAGATGCGTATGCATGCCGATACTGATACGTTGAAATGGATTGACCAGTTTGTCTCAAAACGATTATTAACTCTGCCTAAAAAACAAGAATCTTTCGAACTCAAAATTTTCGAGAATCCTAATCAATTTAAAACTGCCATTCAAGAAAAAGATAATGAAGTAGGTTTGTCCCGCATTGTATCTACCTTTGACTTTTTACATAAAAAAGATGGAGCTGCCTATATTGTAGATGAAGACGGTATCAATATGCCATGGAATTTTACAAATGATAAATGGACATGGGCTGAACATGCAGATTCAGTTAGAGAAGTGGGCTCAATTTATACAGTTCAAGGATTTGATTTAAATTATGTCGGCGTCATACTTGGCCCTTCTATCAGCTATGATGAAGAAAAGGATGAACTTCTCATTGACACGTCAAATTATAAAGATACAGGTGCATTCACATCCAGAAGTGACATGTCAGAAGAGGAAATCAAACAGGCAAAAGAAAAGATTATACTAAACTCAATTAACGTTCTGATGAAGAGAGGCATTCACGGGCTTTATATTTATGCAACAGATGAAAAATTGAGGAGAAAACTACAAGAATTAAAAGGGGGAGGCATATATGACCGAGATCAAAGATTTAATACATTCGATTAATCAATTTCGAGATGATCGAAACTGGAGAAAATATCATAATCCAAAAGACTTGGCCATATCAATTTCGATAGAGGCAGCTGAGCTGCTTGAAGACTTCCAATGGAAAAATAATGAGGAAGCTCTTGAGGCAAACGAAGTTAATATTCAAGAGGAAATAGCAGATATCTTAATATATTCACTAATGCTTTGCTCAGACCTTAATCTAAATGTGAAAGAAATAATTAAAGACAAGTTAATAAAAAATGGACAGAAATATCCCATTGAGAAGTAAAGAAACCTGATTTGTTTTAATTATAATGAAGAAGAGGCTCATAACACTCTTCTTCATTTCGGCCTTTATTTTAAATTTATAATTTAATTCATCGTTGTCGTCGACGAAGACCTAGACGCTGCTTCATCCGCTTTCACACAATCAATCGCAACAACCAATGCAATCATCACAGGCTCCATCTCTTCTTTCAAAATATCCACCTTGTAGCTATCCCCCCAAGTAAACCATTCCTTCTTTACCTGACCGATCACTTCGCCGCTTTGCAGCACTTGGAAATTCATATCCCACCAGTTCCCTTGTACTTCGATACCAGCAGCATCAATTGAATATTTTGCTTTGAAGAACGTAAACTCTTTTTTGATCGTCAATACCTCTTGCCCACCGACTTCTACTAAAAACTTCGGTAAAAAGCTAAACATTTTCTTCGTGATTACAGCAATGACTTCTCGTTCTGTATTCAAAATGGTAAACGTCTTTGGCACCTTCATAAAGCTGCCTTCGACCACATATACATCATTCTCCTGTTGGTCCTTTACCGTAAACCTGCCGCTCAGACTAAATACCTTTTGCTTCATATACAGCTGCTTCATAAGTACCTCCGATTCAGTTCAAAAATTTATCCGTTCTTACCTTACCCCTGATTATACCAAAAGATAGAATGTGCAAAAAACCACCTGATAGCAGGTGGTTTTCGATTACTGATCCATTTTCAGAGATTCTTTTTCATATGTTTGAAAAGCATCTTCCATTCCCATGATGACCTCTTTCATTTTGACATAACCACTTGTATAAGGAATAGAATCTCTAATCTCTTCCCACATAAAATGATAGAACTTCAGGTCATCTGTTTCACACATCACAAAATCTGTGTAATTCTTACCTGGAAGAGCCTCAGCATCAAAAAAGCGCACCGTCACATGTTCCTCATATTTCTGCATCAACTCTTGCAGCGAAGCCGCATGGGTTCTGCGCTCCTCTCGTGGTAAAGCAAGCCAAGATGGATAGAACTCTAATAAAACAACCATCATATATTTCATCATCAAGCCCCTCGATTCTTCTATGATGTGATGATTGTACGCCAGATCTGGAGAATGTGCATTAACATAGGTTAATGTTCAGCAGGATGCAGCAGCCTGCTCAGCGAAACCGGAGAAATACCGATATATGAGGCAATATGATATTGAGCGATACGCTGATGTAACCCGGGATATTTCAATAAAAACGCCTGATATCGCTCAATGGCTGGCAAATATAGCAGTTCCCTCTCACGCTCTTCCTTTCTCGTATACAGCCTTTCAACACTCACCCGAACAAACCGCTCCCACATATGACTTCTGTCCATCAACATTTGAAGTAGATCATACGGAATTTCAATCACGATAGAATCCTCCATCGCTTCAATCGAATAAGGAGAAGGCTGCCCGTTGATCATGCTTGCATAAGAAGTAGCAAAATCATCTTCCAACGTAAAAGCCACGTTGTACTCCCTTCCATCCGGTAACAAATAGAAGAGACGGAAGAGACCTGTTATGCAGAAATAGGCATGCTTCACTGGATCGCCAGCCTTGATCACGCATGTACCCACTTTTAATTGTTTAATCGTTGTTCCATCTTTAAAGGCTTGCCAATGATTTTGTTCAATTGGATATTTCGATATTTTGATTTTGAACGTGTCGTATGGGTTAGTTATTTTATCCATCTGTAAGTTACCTCTCTAGTAATGGAAGACTTGATAAAAAATTGTATCAGGAAACACTCAAGTTATAATGGAAATATAAGCGATGATGAGGGGAGAAACAATGAAAAAAATCACTTTTTTTGACTGGACCATCCATTTACAAGCGGACTTAACAGCGATTACCGATCATTATGAAAAGAAAATGGTCATTTTAGAGCCATCTGTTGAACTAAATAGCATCATCTGGATGGATGACAACAACGAGCTACAAATCAAACCTACTTGGGATTGTGTCATTTCAATTGATCCAACCAATAAATCACTGACAATCCGGCAAACAAAAGAAGTATTCGGAGATGTGTACGAATGAAAATAGGAGGAACTATGAAGAAAACCGCTTTTTATGATTGGACGATTCACTATCCTGACCATTTAACAGCAGTCAAAGATGATACAGAAAAGAAAATGGTTTTTCTAGAACAAACGGTTGAATTTAAAGGAATGATCCGTATTGATGAGAGTGACGAACTGCAAATAAAGCCGACATGGGATTGTGTCATTATTGTAAATGCAAAACAGATGTCTATGACAGTTCGTGATGCAGAAGACTTTGTAGGTTTACCATAAACATTAAAAAGAAAAGTCTCATTTGACACACGCAAACGAGACTTTTCTCAAATACTATTTCTTTGGAAAAACCGTCGTAAAGGTCGTTCCTTCTTTTTCATTGCTTTTTACTTCAATAGAAGCATTGTGGTACGACAGGACTTCTTGCACGATGGATAATCCAAGACCCATTCCCTCTTTATTTCGTGCCTGATCTACCCGGTAAAAGCGTTCAAATATTTTTTCTAATGTGTGTTGTTCTATGCCAATCCCCGTATCTCTAATCGTCACAACCGCTTTCGATTCATTTTCATTACAATGAATACTGATTTCCCCAAACTCTTTGTTGTACTTAATGGCATTGCCAATTAAATTCTCCCAAACATTGATCAACAAAGTCCGATCCGCATATACCGAAACAGGCTGTAGATCCAACTTAATTTCTAGACCTTTCTCTTCTATCCGCCATAGCATCGAATGGACCACTTGATGAAGCTGCTCATCCACCCTGACGATTTGTTTATTCGTTGGATATGTCCCTTGATCAATAGAGGTTAAAATGAGAAGTTGTTTCGTTAAGTTAGATAATCGCTTTGCTTCTGTTTGAATAATGTGGTTGTATTTTTTCCCTTCGCTTGATGAAATCTCCTCATTTAGTAATTCAGAATACCCTCGTATATTTAATAGTGGTGACTGAAAATCGTGCGAGACGTTATTCACAAATTTCTTCCTTGCTTGATCGGTATTCTCTAATTTCTGCTGCATCATCCGAAAACGATCAGAAAGCTGACCAATTTCATCTTTTCGATTGATCATTAATGGATACTGAAAATTATGGTTTGCCATCTCTTGCGTCGCACTCGTCAATTCTGAAAGAGATTGGGTGACCTTTCGAGACATGAATAAAATGCCAATGATACTGCTCACAAAAACGGCGAAGATAAATCCAAAAATAATCAGATGGAACTCTGTAAAGAAACTGATATTATTCGGGCGTAAAAATAAGCCCCATTCTTCCCCGTCAATTTCTATTTTCGTCCCCACTGTATTTTGTATATCATTTGCGAAATGACTCATGATTAAGTATGAATTTTTAAAGGATTTGATCCCGTTGTACGCTTTACCGCCTTCAAATAAGGCATGCATTTGGCCATTCCATTTTTTCGTTTTAAATGGTTCGCCAAACATCTTCATCTCCCCATCTTCTTTAACCAAAGCGATTTGGTACCCTAGATCGCTCATGGTTTGCAAAAAATCAGAAGAGGCCCGCAAGGTAATTTCATGTTCTTTGATTTGTTTAGATAACTGCTCGGCAATGGCTAAATATCGATCATTCATTTGCTCTTTGACAACATGATTGTAAATCAAGTTAGAACAAATAAATCCAATGAAGATACTAATCAAAACAATCAAACACGTATATAGCATAAAACGTTGTTGTAGTTTCATTCTTTTACCTCAAGTTGATAGCCGAAACCACGTATTGTGACAATTTCAACCGTCGCTTCCGCCCTTTTTAAACGTTCTCGTATGCGGTTAATATGCGTGTTTAATGTGAATTCGGGTTGATCTAACGTATCCCCCCAAATGTCATCAATTAAATCCCAGCGGCTTACATTGCGGTTTGCCCGCTGCAGCAGATAATACAGAATTTCTAATTCCCGCATGGGCCAGATATATTGCTGATTCGCAATCGTTAATTCCCAACGGTTCGTATCAATTTGAACATTTCCCGCAGTCGTTATAGCTTCTATAGATTTACGATATCGTCGTAAAATCGCATTTACACGAAATAGCAGTTCTTTCGTTTCAAATGGTTTGACGATATAATCATCAATCCCTTGTTCAAATCCTTGTTGCTTATCTTCAATCTGCCCTTTCGCTGTCAGCATAATGACAGGCAGTTCATATTGTTTCGTCACAATGTTCGCCAGCTGAAAGCCATCCATCCCAGGCATCATCACATCAATAATCATGAGATCAAATGACTGTTGTTGCAAAAAAGCAAGCGCTGCCTCAGCATTGCTTGCTTTTGTCACTTGGTACCCCGCCTGCTCTAAATGGATGGACACTAATTGCAAAATGGCTTCATCATCATCCACAACCAATACATGCAATTATCCTTCCTCCTTTATTTCCTTAGCTTTGTCTTTTTCAAAGAATAATATGAGTGCCGGCAGCAACATTCCTCGCACGAAAAATGTATCGATGATAATCCCAATAGCGACAATAAATCCAAAGATAAATAAATCCGTAATCGGCATGGTCATTAATGCGGCAAATGTTGCAGCAAGAGTGATCCCCGCTGAAGAAATCACCCCGCCTGTATTTCGTATCGCTACTTCTAATGCAGCTTTGACGTGTAACGTTTGGCGTTCTTCTAAGAAACGGCTCACAAGGATGATGTTATAATCAATTCCTAATGCCACGAGAAAGATAAAGGCATACACAGGGGCGCGAGTTGAAATCGCATCATATCCAAATAACACATCGACTAAGAAAATACCTAAGCCTAATGCAGACACAAATGAGATTAAAATCGTCGCCATCATATAAATCGACATTTTCATGGAACGTGTCAAAACGAGTAACAAGATCAGAATGAGTAATGTTTCCAGTAATACGATCTTTTTAATATCGGATTGATTCACTTGTCGCTCATCCACTAATTTAGCTGTTGTGCCAGCAAAAGATAACTGAACCTTTTGACCATCTGATAATCGATAGGTGGCTTGATTTGTACGGAAATCTCCTAAAAATTCAATAGCCTCTATACTGTATGGATTCACTTTTAATGATATCGTCATTTTGCCATGCTCTCCATCTTTGGTTACCCCCGAAGGACGAGCCGATCCTATCTCTTCATTTTCTGAGAATTGGGCGGAGATTTCTTGTAAATGTTCCTGAGTTAGCTTTTGACCAGTCACAAGTACTGTTGTCTGGGCTAGATCACCTTTATTAAATTTTTCCTCAACGATTTCAAATGCAACACGAGAAGGTAAATCCTTCGGGAAATTTTTTACCGAGTTAAATTCATAATGTAAATTAAAAATATTCGCACCTGTCACAAGTAAAAACAGTAAGACCGCACCACCAATTGATCCTGGTTTTCGAACCACGAATTTGGCAAGAGGTCCCCAAATGCCATGTTTTGCTTCTTTTGCTTCACCATATGTCGGTACTTTCGGCCAAAATGCTTTGCGGCCAAATAATGCAAACAAGGCTGGAATCAGTGTGACAGAAGCCAACATAATGACCACCATCGCAGCACCAAAGATTGGCGCAAAGTTTTGATAATCACGGAAATCCGCCACAAATAAAATGATCATAGCCGCAAATACTGTACCGCCAGCAAATAAGACCGGTTTGGCTGTTGAACGCATCGCTACTTTCATCGCTTCAAATTGATTTTCATGATGTTGTAACTCCTCACGATAACGAGAGAAAACAAACAATGAATAATCAATCACAGCAGCAAATAACAAAATGCTCATAATCGAGGTGGTTGAGTTATTGATTTCAAGTCCACCCACGCCAAGTAAAGCCACAACTTGATTCACCACTTGATAGACAATGACCGTTGCGAACAATGGAATGATCGCTAATAACGGAGAACGGTAAATGACGATCAATAAAACCAAAATGATTGCAACAGTAGCTAATAGCAGTTTCAAGTCGGCAGATTCAAACAGCTTCACCGTATCCCCCGCTATACCTGCTGGACCCGTAATATAAAAATCAGTATCTAGCCCTTTCGCTATGTTTGTACCGACATCCGTTGTCTCATCATTAATCTTTGCATAATCAGCATTGCCTAATCCCGCTTTCAAATTCATTGGCACAATCATGGTCGTTTCATCTTCTGATAAAAAAGCGGATAACGCTTGAGGAGGCAATGCGGACACATCGACAATTTCTTCAATTCCCTCAATCTTTGCCTCTTTGATTCCTTGAATGATCGTTTTTACATCTTGAATAACCAGCTTTCCATTAGGGTTATGGAACACATATAATCCCGGAGTCCCTTTATCATTTGGGAAATACTGATCTAACTTCTTTTGTGTCACGATGGACTGAGCATCACTAGGTAAAGATTGAAAATTGCTCACTTTATGATCGCCCAATTTAGGCCCAGCACTCAACCCGATCATGAAAACAAGCCAAATGATAACAGTCAGCCAAGCCCCTTTTTTTGTAGACATTTTATCAATAAATGATCTGAATCCTTTCATTGATGGTTCTCCTCCTTTTCTCACCGGTTCGAGTATATCGCCTGTATATAAACTTGATATAAACTCAGGGAAAAGGACGAGCCATGAAAATAAAAAAAGCAGAGGTTTATCCCTCTGCTAATCCTTCATAACCATTTACAAAATAAGCGATCGTCTCTAACTCATCTTCTTTTAGTTCTCTGTTCACATGTGTTTGATATTCACTCTTGATTCTCTCCTAATCTCCCCCATAAAGATCAGTGTAATTCGCCATCATCCAAAGCTTGTCTCTTTCCTGACGAAACTCCTCTTTTGTCCACGGTCTTTGGTGCGATGGAATATACGTCTCCGCATCAAAAGCATCTAATTCATCTATAAGACGCAAAATTTCTTTTACCGTATAATGTACTTTTTCTGCATACATTTTCGGATAAATGCAATCACCAAGAAACAGGATTTTTTCCTCTTTCACATACACAATCACTGAATCTGCAGCATGATCGCCCCCAACATGCTGCACAACACAAGTGCCCCCGCCAAGATCAATCTCCATCCGACGATCAAACGTCACATCCGGTAAAACGACCTGAATCTCTCGATGATTCTTATATTCTTCTTTTATCGCCTTCGCGCAAAATTCAATCTCCGTTCCTTCCCTCACCCGCTCATCAATCGCCTCATCTAACCAAGAAAACGGAAGAAGCTTCTCCATTTCCTTTCTGGTTTTTGCAGAAGCAATTGAAACCGCATGAGGCAGCGCCGGTAGACCAAAAATATGATCCCAATGCCAATGCGTAAGGACAACCATATCCGGCGTGGCGTTCTCTTGTTTTAAGGTCTTTTGGATGAAATAGTTCGCATGATCTTCCGAGTTACCAGCATCGATCATTAATGTTTTGTTATTGCCTACGACCATGCCTAGGATAGGGCGGTCGGTGAGTGATACTGGTGTGATGTAGGAGAAGGTTTTGCCTATTTTTTTGATTGTGTGCATGGTGTGCCTGCTTTCTAATATTCAGATTTTATTTTCGTAGTGCGAAGGTAAACCGAATCCTATTTCTTTAATAAGTATTTGGCTAACTTTCGATCTTCTTTATCCTTTGTCTTCACGGCAATATGTTCAATCAATTCCCTTGTGGCCGCTTGCTGCGCATACGAAGGAGGCCATTCCTTTAATACACTTAAAGCATGATACTGTAAATTTCCATCATTTGATCTAAGTGCAGCTTGAATCAATGGTAATCCTACACCGTCGTGTTCATATAAATCTTGCACAATATATTGTAGACAAGCCACTTCATCATCTGAGAGGTTTGATAACGATAAATGTGTTTCTGCAAATGTACAAAGCTCTCTAATATGCTGGTGATGATTTGTGTCCATCACAGCAAAGTATATTTCACTATTTGTCGGATCTTTCTCAAGTAAAGCAAATAGATGATCAATCACATCTAAACGATAAAAGAGAGCGATTTCAAGTGCTTGGGAGCTAAAACCCTGTTGTAACGAATCGGTTGCAAGCTTTGGCCATCTACTGTCATTGATAAACGGTTGAACAGCTTCCTGGATAGCCTTATAATCGTCCTGTTTCCATGAAGCATTCAATCGGTCTTCCCAAATCTCTTGTTCATCATTTAAAAACTCATTTATTTTCAATATTGGATAAAAGTCCTCAATTGTTTGGCAGTGCTTATGAGCATGGTGAATAAATCGGCAGAGAACTGAGCTTGCATTTGAATACTCATCGATTCCGTAGATAGAAACCTCATCTTCTAATAATGCTTGAATGATGAGACTCGCTCCATCGTATAATTCTTTGGAAATTTCATCTTCTGATAAAGCTGTTTCCAGATCACCATTAAGAGCACAAGTATAAGCTAAGTATTCATTCATGATTGTATTTTCGCAGCCCTTTGTTAGTAGCCATCGTTTTATTTCTGGTGTCGAGGCTTCCAATTGCTCAACAGCCGAAATCTTTCCCCATCCATCGACGGACTTTGCAAGACGCCAAACATGTTCGTTTCCTTGAATTGTGCCATTCTTCAATGCAAACACGACATAAGAAGTAAATTCTTCATGCATACCTATTGTGAATAAAAGCTCTTTGTATTTTTCACAGTTCGTACATCCCAGTATCATGACTGCAAATTTGACGACCTCCCGATGTGCCGCATGTTCAAGAAGCCATAACGCTTCTTGCTGTACACGGGATTCATCCCATTGTGTTTGCTGAAATCGTTCAATTAGCTCACTGTTGCGACTCGCCATATTGTTAGAAATGATTTTTTCATATGTTTTTTTTCTAGTTTCGTTTGTAGGATGATTCAGTTGTATTTCAAAAAGCTTCAATAGCTTCTTCACATAAAAAGGGGCAGGTCGTTCATCTACATAATAATCAGATAAACCGGGAGCCAATCGTGGTTCATTTTCGTCAAATAAATAATCTTCATCGGGTAAACGGTCGTCTACTATTTTATGATGTGATTGAATTTGTTGTTGAATAAAGGGAACGATTTTCTCTTTATGATCCCATGGTAGAAATTCTATCTTCATTGAATCATCTAAAACCGTTTCACGATCTACCTTCACCATACAACGAAATCGTACATACCCACCAAGTTTAACGGACACTTTGTGTTGCGTACCATCTTGAAGCTCCAATATCCCTGACAATTTTGAATATGGAATTATATGAGTCAATACACTTTTTCTTTGCTTTTTATCAATTGTCATACCATCAATGATCAGTTGCTCTTCTTTTATTTGGTTTGTAATTTCTATAGAATGCCCTTTATATTCAATTTTCCATGTTTTAGTTATTTCTTTTTCTACGTCTTTTATTACGTTACGTATTTCATGTTTAAAGTCAGCTTTGAAGCTCATGAAAGTCTCCTTTTTTCTATTTATCTATGCTAATCTGCGTGATGAATGCCTAAATTCTAAATAATAGGGTATGGAGGAATAAATAACTCTCCATACCCTTCTACTATATAACTTTGGCGGACACTAAACCTATAAAGTTCAGTACAAATTTTTATTATCCCTAGGGCTATTGCAAATCTCAATTAAACCATTCGATTCTCTTTTATGCAGTTTATTAAAAAAATTCATCAGGGAGAAATACACAGCATCTTCTTTTATTTACTCATTCCTAACTTCTTATTCTAATGACTATTCAGTTAGAGTATGAGATTGATTGCCTTTCATTGAAAACTCTAATCTTTTTATTCACTTCTATTGTTGTAGCCACATATATTCCTCCTTCAGTACTTACAATTCACTATCGGTATATCTTGATAACTACTGCCCCAAATCAGATCAATAATAAGGACTTATTTTCCAAATTAACTGTTAGGGGCTTGATAAATAATCTAATAAATTACTACTATCTTTATACATCCTATATTGGAGGAAGTTAGTTTTATTATATTATAAAATTAATAAAATATACTCTAAAAGCTATTTTTTACACTCATGTATCTCATCTTCCTATTTCTGAATTAAATAAAATTGTGGTTGAACCTTTTTTATGACTCAAAAGCAGTTCTATCTGGAGATACTCCTCTCTCTGATTAGACAAACTGCTAACCTTTGAGCAGCGGGATTATTCTAACCAAGTATAGATTCTATTTCTGAAACTTTTCTCGTCAATTTATTAAATTCAATTTTCCCCATACTATTTTCATTTGGACCAAATCTATATATGACTGCACCTTTACTTTTAAAATTCTTTTAGTAATAAGACGTATGAAGCCTCTTTATTCCTACTTTAATGGATACCAATTGACGACCAGATTCTACTGTCTTATTATGTGTCCTTTAATCATTTTAAAAAATTCCCTCAAACTTTGATTCAAATATTTCATGATTTAATAGTGCAATATCATTCTTATTATAAATTCCTTTTTGTAGCCTGTCCCATGCCTGTTTTCATAATAAGGATTAAAGCGTCCGACGCCACGCTCCATTCTTTTAACCCTTTCGCCCCAATTGATAAAAGCATTCCATCCGCTGCATTCATACTCGATTCCTGCTGTTCTTTAGAGATCTTATTCCCAAACATATCTCGACCTGTAATCGCTTCGCTGAAGCAACTGGTGGCGGTGAGGCCTTATATTAAGGCATCAAAGGACTTTTGCGATGTCTGGTAAATATCGACTGCTCTTACTGCGGCGGACGTGGCTTGAGTCGTTTTATAGACGGCTTTTCTGCCTTTGAAAATACGGGCCGTCCATCCGGCCTGCGGTGAGTTCTTCATCTGTGATCGGATCAACACCCGTTATAGCACGTTTTGCATCGTTCCCGCCATAATCAAGTGCTTTTTCATACCAAGGACAGTTGGCGAGTACTTCTTGTTGCTTTCTATCTTGCGAGCTTCTTCTTGATCTTTTTTGATTTTCAGATATTCAGAAGTTTGCTTCTCAATATCGCTTTTTGCCTAGTAGATTTCGCTATTTTGATACTCCTTCTTATCAAAATTCATAGGCAAAATGGATTTTCCGTCATTTGTCGCATTCATCATTTCTGCGTACAATGCCATTATAGCCTGCTGCTCTGTCTCTGACAAAGCATCTTCATCTTTTAAATTTTAATCAAGCTCTATTAAGCCTTTAACCATTTTCTTCCGACCTTCTTCGGCATCTGCGACTTTATCATCAAAGATTTGGCTATCAAATAACTCTAAAGAAATGAGATCATCAATGTCTTGAAAAATTTTTAAGTACCTATTTTTATCTATTAGAGGTGATTTTTAAAATGATGCTTATTCTGTTTAATATGATAGTTTTCTTGTATAATTGATTGATTAGGGAATCATGTGATGATTTTCAAACTGACTTGTTGTAACATTTGACTTTCTCTTATGAGGAAATTTCAGGGGAAATATTAGGAGTGTTAAGAATGTATTATATAAGTTTATTTTCTGGCGGAGGTATTGGAGACATAGGTTTTAGAAAAGCTGGGTTAAAACCTATCGTCTTAAATGAATTGGAGAATTATAGAGCACAAATTGCGAAGAGGAATTTTCCAGAAGCGAATGTTATTAAAGGGGACATAAAAGATAAGCTAAAAGAAATAGAGATTTTCACAAAAAATTTTTTAGAAACAAAAAATTCTGAGGAACTGTTTCTCATTTCCGCCACACCGCCATGCCAAGGAATGTCAAAAAACGGAATAGGTACTATATTAAAAGCAATGCGAGAAGGAAAAAGACCAAAAGTTGATGAAAGGAACTTACTTTTCACATATTCAATAGAACTGGTTGAGAAGTTAAAACCTCGATACTTCTTCTTTGAAAATGTAGATAGAATGTTAAACACTTATTATATTGATAATGATAAGAAACAAAAAATTTTGATGGTTGACTATTTTGAACAGAAAATGAGTTCCATTGGCTATAAAGGTGAGTTTAGAATAGTAAATTTCGCCGACTATGGATTGCCTCAAAATAGGAGACGTTTAGTAGGGCTATTTTCAAGAAAAGACCTACATTTAGATAAAAGTTTGCTTTTTCCAAAACAAACCCATTCATCTAACCCTAGTCTATTTGAGAAACAACATATTACACTTAGAGAAGCAATAGATTTTTTACCTAAATTAGATAGTAAGTCCGCTGAAAGTGCTCATTCTGATTATCATCCATTACATCAAGTACCTGTTTCTCGACCTGATTTATATTACTGGATTAGTAATACTAAAGAAGGGGACACAGCTTTTAATAATAACAAGTGTCCAATTTGCTCTTTTATCGCAAGTAAAGAAGATTTATACTGTCCTAAGTGTTCCCATCTTTTACCTAAACCAGTTGTTGAAAAAGACGGTATGTTAAGAATGATTAAAGGATATATATCTGCATATAAAAGAATGAAATTTGATGAGCCTGCTCCAACTATTACAACTAGGTCTGCATATGCAGGCTCAGATAATAATGTACATCCTGAACAAAATCGAGTTCTTTCAATATATGAAGTAGCTTTACTTCAAGGGATTTATCCTGAAGAGTTTAAATGGGGACCCATTGTGAAGACTTTACGAGGAAAAGAAGTAATTGAAGAAATAGGAAATATAACTCTTTTAAGAGACATTTTAGGCGAACCAGTTTCTCCTGTTTTTTCTAAGAAAGTTGCAGATCATTTACTTGAAATTAATAAAAAAGTATAAGATAGTATGATAAAACTGTAGGGATTCCTACAGTTTTATTTTGAAAATACTTGTATATTTTTTTTTGTATTCTTCACTATCAAGAATTGCTATCCAACCTTTTCCCATCTTTGCTTTACCTGAAGCCGCCATACCTGTTACTTTAGTGTTTCTACCTGTAATTCCAGATATCTTTCCCCAATCCGTAACATTAAGGTTATTCGCATAAAAGACTCCAGTTATTACAGGGTAATTAGCGTCACTTCCAGTGTCTATAAAATCCCATGTTATCCCCATTAATCTCTCCACCTCTTGATGATGCGCTTGCCAAGTAACTCCTTTTAAATGTTGAATTCTTGTGTCTCCAGCACCTAAATCACTACCTTGTTTAACGTTTCCTGCAGTACATTTCACTTCTAAACCAACAGGATAATGTTTTAATATTGATTCATCCCTTATACCGGCAGCTTCTTTAGGAACGATATCAGGATGCCCCTTTTCTATAGGATTAACTATCCCATCTGTTACATTTTCAATACCTTTACAAAACAAAGCTCCTATCATTCCGCTAGTAGCTTTAAAATCAATACTTTGAAAAACAGTATATGGCAAAGTTAACATAGTTGCATTTGTATGGTGAATCGCCTCCATTACTTCATTGACACCCATATTAAAACCACAATCTTCTTCAAACTGGAAAACTTTATTCTGCACTATATAAACAAAAGGGTCTGCTTTTGAGAAGCTTTCTTCACCTATTACCAAAGATGCTTTTAACACATTGGAAATTATTGACAATTCATTTTCCCTTGGTGAAATCTCACCAGACTCTATTCGAGCAATGGTTGACTGAGGAATTCCTGATTTTGACGCTAGTTCCAATTGACTTAACCCTAACTCTTTACGTCTTTTACGAATTTGAGAACTAATTGAACTTTCCAGTACCATAAATATTGCCCCCTTTATACTATTAGTATTCTATTACTATATATAGAAAGAATCAATTATGAACTTAAATTAATTCTCTCTGGTAAAATCTATTATTTCCCCTTGTTAATTCAACTGATTTTAAAACGACTAATTCCATAATTGAAGTGCTATTATGCAAAGAAATTGCTGAAAGTATTGATTGTGTAGTGAATCCTATCGAAAAAGGACACCCTGATGAGGCACTAGATGATATAGTAAATGAAACAAAACTAGAAAGTATCCTATAGTTTTAGAAGTCAAATTTACAATTGGAGGAGTTATTAAAAGTCGGCAGTACAAAAGTTACCTCTCTTAAAGAAGTAAAGTGACAAACTCATAACAGGGAAATAATAAGAGTTATTAGGTTTTATTTTGGTTGTATTCAATTAGAAGAGGATAATAACGTGTTTGCACAATTACTGCTGGGGTATTTTACTCCCCTAGCCTCAATCGGAAAAATTCGGGGAAAATAAGTGAAGATACAGGAAGAAATACGAAAGTTATCTCTATGTTAGCCTTCGGTAAGATAGAGAAAGCCCCTGTATGGTCAATATCCATGATAATGAACAATATTTAAATAATTACCAGAGTATTTTATTACTTAAGGTTGAGACCTTATTCATATCAGAAGAGAAACAGATAATTGAAGACATAGAGTTTCTGTTAAAAGAAAATATGTAGTAAGCAGCCATGCTCCTAAAGTATTGAGGGCATGGCTTTTTAAAACTTTTCTACAAAAACCTCATCTACTTATGATAAGGCTCCCCCCGAACAATCCGAAACGCCCGATAAACCTGCTCCACCAACACCAACCTCATCAACTGATGCGGAAACGTCATCCTCGAAAACGACAGCTTCTCATTCGCACGCTGCATCACAGCATCACTTAACCCAAGTGACCCACCTATGACAAAACACACCTTACTTTTTCCGTATGTTGCCAGCTTATCTATTGTATCGGCTAATTCTTCGGAAGTTTTCATTTTTCCTTCGATGGCGAGGGCGATGACGTGGGCGTCTGGGTTGATTTTGCTTAGGATGCGTTCTCCTTCTTTGTCTTTGATGATTTTCATGTCTTGATCACTAAGATTCTCGGGTGCTTTTTCGTCTGCGAGCTCAATGATCTCGATTTTTGCGTATGCCTGTAATCGTTTTGTGTATTCGGCTATGCCTTGCTTTAAATATTTCTCTTTTAGTTTTCCTACTGTGATAATTGATATATTCACAGGTCATCCCCACCTTAAGAACAAGTTATTCATATAAGTTATCAACAATTGTGGATAAAATTTGTGTATTTTGTGTCCGATCATTCGTTCCCCACTATATATATTGCAGGTTCATCGCACAATTCACAGGTTGTGGATAAGCTGTGTGTATGTTCGATTTTTCTGAATTCTGGCGGTGTTTCGTGATCATCTATGTACATGTCTAGTACGGTTTCTATATGTTCTGCACAAGCATAAAGTGATTTGTTCATAAGTTTCTAATTCCTCCAATATATTGTCTGGTTATTCACAAGTATTTCGCTCAATGTTCAATATAACCGATTTATTCACATGTTAATAGTCTTTTACCATTTTCCACACCTTTTATCCACAAACCAAATAAAAAAGCCTCCACTCCTGTGAAGGCTTCCTTCTATCAAAACGGATTGTAAAATCTCGTTCCTCTAACAAATGTAATTACTAGCGACACAATCAGTACCGCTCCAACAAAGATTAACGCCGCATAATCTGCTTTTTGAAAGTCTTTCGCTGTAAACCATGTACGCTTTTTATGCTTTCCAAACCCGCGCAATTCCATCGCATTGCTGATCGTTTCAATCCGCTCTAGGCTGGAGAAAATCAGCGGCATCACAATCGACAGCGCATTTTTAATCCGTTTTCCCAGTTTTTCATTCTTCGATAAATCAATGCCTCTTGCTTGCTGAGAAATGGCAATCGTTCGAAAATCACGCTGAATATCTGGGATGTAGCGCAGAGCAATCGCTACCGCATACGAAATCCGGTAGCTGACCCCGATTCTGCTGAGCGATGAGGCGAATTCACTTGGATTTGTTGTCACGATAAATAAAAGCGCCGCTGGCATCACGGTCACGTATTTCAGTGTAATGTTCAATTGATAGAAAAGCTGTTCAAGTGTGACATTGTACCAGCCTGCAATATGAAACAGCTCGTGCTTCGCTCCATAGATGGCGACACCTTGCTGAGGCGCAAAGACGTAAATGGCGATGTTATTGATGACAAGAAAAATCGCCAAGACAATCACTACGAAAGAGATATCACGAAATCGTACGTTTGATAGCTGAAAGAACACGATACTGGCAACTAGCATAAACACTAATACGCCTGTATCATATGTGAGCATCGCTGTGGATGACCAGAGGATAAAGCAAATGAGTTTGGTTGCCCCTGTCAGCCGATGAATTGGTGACGGGCGGTCGATATAGGACATCATGTCTACAGCCATGTCATTCGTTCCTTTCTGTCAACCTCAATGAAGCGATCCACGAGTTCATTTGGATTTGGCCAGTCTGCTTTCAGCGCCAGTTCATACAGCGATGTTTCCTTTAAGCTCGCCTTTTGGACAAGCAGCTGATCTGTCAGCACTTTGGCTGGTGTATCATCTGCGATTTTTTCTCCATCTGAAATGACGATGGTTCTTGTCGTGTATTCGAGCATCAAATGCATATCATGGGTGATCATCAAAATCGTGACGCCCTGCTGATTTAATTGCTCTAAAAACGTCATCATCTCTGTGTAATGTCTAAAATCTTGACCGGCCGTTGGCTCATCTAAAATGATGATTTCTGGCTCTAACACAAGAATGGATGCAATGGTGACACGCTTTTTCTGTCCAAAGCTGAGGGCTGAGATCGGCCAGTTTCGAAATGGATACAGCCCGCACACTTTTAAAACCCGCTCTACACGATCCTTGATGTCGTCTTCCTTTACGCCTCTTAAAACGAGCCCGAGGGCGACTTCATCAAAAATCATTTGTTTCGAAATCATTTGATTTGGGTTTTGCATGACGACACCGATTCGTTCGGAGCGCTGTTTGATGGTGTCTCCTGTGATGTCATTGCCATTTAAAAGGATTGTCCCTTTTGTTGGCTTTTCAAATGCGCAGAGCACCTTGGATAGTGTCGTCTTGCCTGCGCCATTGGCACCGGCGATGCTGATCATTTCTCCTTTTTTGACGGTAAAAGAGATGTTGCTCAGCGTGTTTGGTCTTGTCGGATAATCAAAGCTCAGCTCACGCACTTCTAGTAAATCCGGCGCTGCATTCTGCTCGACTGATGGCTCAGATGCTTCCATCCATTGTTCGATTTTCTCTTTTGCCTCGTCATTTAAGGTGAGATGCTGTAAATTAGCGATCTGATCTCCTGCTGCAATCGGAATGCCTGCATATTTCATCGCTCTCACATATAAAGGCTCACGTAAATATGCCGCTTCTAATACATTTGAGGCGAGCAATTCATCTGGTGTCATATCCGCTGCAATCGTGCCGTCATTGACAACGATGATGCGGTCGACATGGCGGAAGAGGACGTCTTCCAATCGATGTTCCACCATCACGACCGTTTTTTTCGTTTCTTTTTGCAGACGGTCAATGAGATCGATCACTTCTTTACCTGTTGCGGGATCAAGGCTTGCCAGTGGTTCATCAAACAGCAAAATGTCGACATCGTTGACAAGTACGCCTGCAATAGCGACACGTTGTTTTTGACCGCCTGACAGCTCATGCACGGATGATGCCAGTTTGCCGTCTACCTCTGTTAATTTTGCCGCTTTCTCGACACGTGTTTTCATTTCTTCGCGTGTGACTTGATCATTTTCTAGTGTGAACGCGATATCTTCTCCAACGGTCAGCCCGATAAATTGTCCATCAGGATCTTGCAGTACCGTTCCGACGAGCTGTGAAAGAGAGAAAATGTTCTCTTTCTCTGCATTTTTCCCGCCGATGTGAAGACTTCCTTCCATAGAACCTTTATAAGACGCAGGAACTAGCCCATTGATACAATGGGCTAGTGTGCTTTTTCCCGATCCAGACGGGCCTGCGATGAGGACTTTTTCTCCTTCATAGATGGTCAGGTTGATATCTTTCAATGTTGGTTCTGCCTGACTGCGATACTTGAATCCGAAATGTTCGAATTGAATCATCGGTTTCTTCATTTATGTGTTCCACCTTGCTTCATGATGTTTCTTTCGATAGACTGCCGCTTTTGCTTCTTGTTTTCGCATAAGCCGCAATGATGATGGTGCCTAGTACACCGACTGTGATGATGTTTGAGATTCCTGCTACGATGCCTTGAACAAACACTTTATTTGCAGGTTCTGCATAGATCACAATGTCGAGTACCGGCGCAATGACAAACCAGCCTAATGCTTGTGCGCCGGCTTGGACGGCGTTGAAGAGCGTGATTTTTTTCCAGCCAAAGTCGCCCTCTTCTACTTTTAAACGGTTCGAAATGAGGCCGATCAATAAACCAACAACACCCGAAACGATAATCCAGCTCCACCAAGGTCCAAATGTGGTGGCATCTTTAATGAGATGACCAATAAATCCAATCAATGCGCCTGCAACAGGACCAAATAGCACGGCCATTAACGCAAGGAACGCGTACGATGTTTCAATTTGTGTATTCGGAATCCCAGTTGGAATGGAGACGAAGCGTCCTAAAATGACAAAGACGGCTGCGCCAATTCCGATGGCAACGACAGTTTTCGTTGAAAGTTGTTTACCTGCCATGATGTTTCCTCCTCTTATTCATATATAATGCGCGGAGCTTTGCGAATCGAAAGGCGCCAGCCTGTGCCTGTACCGATGTTATAAGCCTTTGCAAATGACCCTTGATTGATCGCCACGCCTAAATGATCGAGTGAATTGACATATACGAGTGGTTCGCCTACCTTTAAATCGGCAAAAGATCGTCCATAGGTCATGATATTTTTATACACATTTTTTGGCCCGTTGGCAATGGTAACTTCTATTGCATCCCCATAATTGATTGAAAGCTGTTCAAATAACGTATGATGAATGTTTGTCCATAGGTTTCCGAACCGCACATCTAAAATATCAATCGTCCCTGTGATCACTTCTTCTTCCGCATAAGCTTGTACGACTGGAAGGTGAATAATGTCCTCTATATTCGCCTTTGGCCCGACCTCTTCAAAAGAAATCACACCTGAAGCAATTCTCGCGCCTGTATAGGCGTAAATGTCTCTACCATGGAATGTATGTGATTTTCCTGACTTCGGCAGACGATTGATGGTTTCATCTAAATACCGAGCCTCCACGATGCCAATATCCTGTGCGACATGCGTAAGTGTCCCATTATCAGGTGTGATGATGTAGTGTGAGCTTGTTGTTTTGACGACAAGGCTCTTTCGCTCTGATCCAACGCCTGGATCAACAACGGAGACAAATACCGTTTCTTCCGGCCAATATGTAACCGTCTGAAGCAAGCGATAAGAAGCTTCCCAAATGTCATATTGGGGAATGTTGTGAGTTAAATCAAAAATGCGGATGCCGCTGCTCACTGTATTGGCTACGCCGTACATTGCGCTGACCGCTCCATCATCAATACCGAAATCTGATTGCAAAACCAATGCATGTTCACTCATGTTAATCTCCCTTTCATTTGAAAAAATGGTTGTGGTGTTTCACGTGGAACATTTGAACATTTGTATGAAAAAAAGTGGACAATAAAAAATACCCCATCCTTATCTATGAATCATAAGGACGAGGTATTTGTCTCGTGGTACCACCTTTATTTACTGTTTGCTCGCGCTAAACAGCCTCTACAAGTACAAAGCTCCAATTTGGCTCATATACTGTGGTTTTGATAACGAGTACCAACTCTCGTCGTCACCTACTAATATCATGGATATGTTCAGCACGAGGCTCAGAGACCATTTTTCGAATCATTATTTTTGCTTCTTTTCAGCTGCCGAAGCTCTCTGTGGAAAAATTGATGATTGTACTTTCTCTCGTCATTGCCTGTTTAACTATCTTGAATTAAAGCTATCATACATGATGTTTTTTAATAAATCAAGATATTTTTCTGAACATTTTTAAAAATGAGTTAACTGTTCTGGAAGAGTCTTCTTTTTTATAAAATTTAAGCAAATGTTAAAGAGCGAGATATGGTGTCTTTCTTTTCTAGCGGTATAATAAAGATGAAGGGAGGTACAGTGTGTGTGGACCATCTGTATGAATGAATTTAAGCAGCTCTTCAAAAGCACAAAATCCATCTTAACTATTGTTATTATTTTCATTTTATCTACTTTTGTATCAAGTCTTCCATTTATAGCTGCTTATCAAGGGAAGTGGGAACAGGCAAAGGACCCGTATTCCATTGGGAATGAACTAGTGATTTCTTTATTTGGTTTCTTCCTTATTTTTTTATTATCTCATGATATTTTGAGCCGCGAAATTCATTTAAAAACCATTCGTTTTCTCGTCAGCAAAACGACCCGTTTAAACATTGTCATCGGGAAATATCTTGGGCTGATGCTGTTTTGGCTCAGTTGCATTATGACCACATATATATTAAATATGATGATTACACATCGTTTTCTGTTCTCTGATGCCTTAAAAATATTAACGTTTATCAGTGTCGGCATCTCCTGTGCTTTGTTTTTGTCCATGCTCTTTCCAACACCACAGAAATCGATGTTTGTTGGCATGTTGTTTTCCTTTCTATTTCCAATCATGAGCATGATGTCTGTTCTTTCTTCAGAACGGTTGATTCACTGGTTCCAATACGTGACGCCTTATTATTATGCGCGCTGGAGTGAACCGCTGACCTATGTGCTGATGAATGCCGCATTGACTGTTGTCTTACTCGTTGGAACTGCACTACTGTTTCAGAGGAGGGATGTCTAAGTGCTTCACACAAAAGGGCTGACAAAAAAATATCGGACAAAAGTCGCAATAGATCATATTGATCTTGATATCCATCAAGGGGATATCTTCGGCCTCATTGGACCGAAGGGTGCTGGTAAGACAACCTTCTTTAATATCATTACAGGGATCTCCCGCCCCACCTCTGGCACGTTTATCATGATGAACATGACGTCGTTAAAAAAAGTACGTCATCATATCGGTGTTCTTCCTGAATATACAGATTTATATGAAGGGCTGACTGCTATTGAGCATATTGCCTATTTATCGAAAATTACGGGTACTCGCCAGAAAACGAGCTATTATGAAGAATTACTCGAATTTGTTGGCTTACATCGTTATCATCAAGAGAAAGTCGGTGCCTTTACACCTGGGATGAAGAAACGGCTCGGAATGGCTCAGGCCATCGCTCATCAGCCTGACTTTATTTTACTTGATGAGCCTTTTGCGGATATTGATGCAGATTCTATCTTACATATCCAGCGGGTGATTGAATCGTTAAAATTTGAAGGAAAAACTGTCTTTTTAACAGCAGACGAGCCAAGGTTCACCCAGCCTATTTGTACCAAAACAGCTTTCATATCTGAAGGAAAAATCGTGTCCTCAAGTACTCATCCTCAAGAGAAAACCATCACGTCCTCAACCATTCGTGCCACCTTCAAGCATGCATGGATTGATGATGAGGTGAAGCCTGTTCTCACGCAGTACTTACAAAGTGTGGGAACAGACCTTGTGATCAGAGATGACGAGACCTCATTGTTGATTCGTTCAGAAGCTCAAGTCCCAGCCATCATCCGTGCGTTTGTGAAATGCAAAGTCGACCTATACCGAGTCACGGCGCAAGATGCCATGATGTCCACATAAAAAAGTACCGTACGCTCTCTGCACGGTACTTCTCTTTTTTTATAAAGGTTTACTCATGTAAATCCCAGTCTCAGCAAATCCCGTTTTCTCATAAAGTGAGCGGGCGATTTGATTATGGGCAAAGACATGCAGCGATAGTTTCTTCACACCTAATGACTTTGCCTGCTCTTCTAATGCCGCCATGGCCTGTTTTGCCAACCCTTTTCCTCGATACGCTTCAAACAAAATAAAATTATAAATAAAGCCTTCATGCTGGGGATGATCTGGATCATAGCAAAGCCATACCCATCCAATGGCTTCGTCTCCATGCATGAAGGTCCACAACTCATGATCTTCTGTCTGAAGTCCTTCAGGAAGCAGCCGGTCAAATTGTTCCTCTGCATTCTTTTGCGCTTCTTCCTGATTCCATGTCCCTGCGTGTACCTTTTCTTCTGCGTACCGCTTAATGTCCTTCTCTATCAAGACGTCATAATCTGTTTGCGACATTGGTAGTAATGTGACCAATCGTATCTCCCCCTTTTCTTTATCATATGCCGGGCATGTAAAAAAAGCCAGTCCCTTATAGGAACTGGCTAGCCACCGAACCGATCGGTTTGGGAGAGTTTGATCTCGACTGATTTTTTCTTTCCGCTTCGGTAAAATTGCACCTTTACCTTGTCGCCTACTTTCTTTTGATAAAGATATTTACGCAGATCGACGATATTTTGTACTTCCTTGCCGTCAAACGACGTCACGACATCCAGCTCTTTTAACCCTGCTTTCCCTGCTGGAGACAAAGGCTCGACACTCATCACGACGACTCCGGTTGTGACCTTTGATGGCAGTTTTAACGTTTCCTGCCAATGATAGCTCGCAATATCTGCTAGTGATTTCATCCCAACACCAAGGTACGGACGCTTCACCTCTCCATAGCGCTCTAAATCCTCTATGACAGGGATCACCAGATTCGCAGGAATAGACAGCCCAATCCCTTCCACCTCTGACTCAGCAATCTTCATTGAATTGATGCCGATCACTTTGCCATCCATATTGATCAAGGCTCCGCCGCTGTTCCCAGGATTAATGGCGGCATCCGTTTGCAAAACTTCCGCATTCCAATCCGTCTGTCCATCACCATTAGAATCAACAGGGATCGCACGCTCCGTTCCAGAAATCACACCTTGTGTGACGGAGCCAGCAAATTCAAGGCCTAATGGATTTCCAATGGCGATGACAGGCTCACCTGGTTTGACATGGTCTGAATTGCCGAAGGCGGCGGTTTTCTTGATCTTATCACTTTTGACCGTGAGTACCGCTAAATCCATAAGCTGATCACTGCCGACAAGATTTGCCCCGATCCTTGTCCCGTCCTGAAGGCTCACTTCAAGCTGGTTTGCGCCTTTGATGACATGATGGTTGGTCACGATATAAAAGGTGTCACCCCTTTTTTTATAAATCACACCTGACCCGCTGCCTGCTTCACCGCCTTCTTCCCAAAAGCTCGACTTTTGAATGTTAATGACGCCGACAACTGTATCCGACATACTCGATACCACTTTTGTGACCGCATCATTCACGTTCACATTGACGGTCTTTAAAGGGCCATCTGATGCCTGCTGATCTCCAGCTGACTGCCAGCCAAAGGGGCTGCCGCTTTGGCCAGACACATAGGGGAAAAAGAATCCCATTAAAAAAGCTCCTACCAATACACCGATCAGACCAGATAGGAAATATCCTTTTCTGCTTCGTCTCGGCTTCCACTCTACATCGCGATAATCCACTATGTTTCCTTCCTTTCAGTGAATAGATGATGTATATAGTGTTGGTAAGAAGCTCTTATCTTAATCATACGATTGTAAAAATCATACGGCGCAAAGCGGGGTTGCTTTTTTCGGATCCGTATCATATAAATCAAAGCCGTCCCCTACAACAAAGCCCTTCATTTCAACCGTCTGCTGGACCGCCATACGGGCTAAGTCCTTCATGTTGTTGTCTTGACTCAAGTGGGCCAAATAAATGCGTGAGGTGGCGTCTCCAATCACGTCTGTCATAGCAAGAGCTGCATCTTCATTGGATACGTGTCCGACATCGCTCAAAATTCTGCGTTTAATACTCCAGGGGTAGCGCCCCATTTGCAGCATGCCGACATCATGGTTGCTCTCAAATACGAACGTATTGGCTGATTTAATAATCCCTTTCATCCGGTCACTCACATAGCCTGTATCCGTCATAAGGGCAAGTTTACGCCCGCCATAATGGAATACGTAAAACATGGGCTCTGCCGCATCATGTGATACGCCAAATGATTCAACATCGAGACCGCCGAATGATTGAACCGTCTCCATATCAAAGTGGAATTTCTGCTCCGTATCCACTTTCCCAATATGTGACTCCATCGCCTTCCATGTTTTCGCATTTGCATAGACAGGAAGCTTGTACTTTCTTGCCATCACACCGAGTCCTTTAATATGATCTGAGTGCTCGTGTGTGACAAAAATTCCGTCCAAGTCTTCCGGCTTGCGATCGATCTGACCAAGCAGCTCTACCATCTGTTTGCCGCTTAAACCCGCATCTACTAAAAAAGCATGCTCGTCTGTTTCTAAATAAAAAGCGTTCCCCGTACTTCCGCTCGCTAGTACACTGAACTGCAAGCTCATGTTCTCTCACTCCAATGAAGATTTGTCTTCTTTCTCTATATGATCAAGTGTTGAGCCATCAATGGCATTGATCAAATATTCTTCTTCTGTCTTTTTCTTTGAACCAGCTGCCACGCCTTCAATCTCTACTCGCCATACAGGAACCATTACTTGAGTGCTTGCACCTGGGTATTGCGTGTAGTAGCCAAGCTCCACTTTTTTCACTGTCGTGTTTTGGCTCAGCATATTTTGTGTATATAGGTCCTTCACCGTTTCAAGCGCTGGGACAAGGGTTTCTTTTCTCACTTCATTAATCGATGTCACCATCGACTGCCGATACGAGACGACCTCGTTTTGATCGTTCACATCCAATGTGATCTTCCCGATGGTTTCGGTGTCATCAAGACCTTCTTGGAAGATGTATTTTCCTTTATACGTTTGGAAAAAGACGATTTCACCTGTTTCTTCATCGATGCTCCAGAGCTTATAATTCTTGCCATCCAGTAAACGCTGGCTCACAAGATTGGTCGCTGCTGTTTTCATATCTTTTTTCGGCAATGCAACTGGTTTATTGAAAGTCATTTCAAGCAGGGTGACAGGATCATCTTTCTCGGTTTTCGGGAATGTGCTTTTCGTCTTTTGATCAGCTAATCCGTCGACATCCTTTTTCGTATATTGCTTTTTCTCAGCTGTAATGCGGTATCCAATCTTCGCTTCATCTGATAGATTGCCATATTTGATTCCGTCTGCCTTCATTTCTTCCAGCGTATCTGTTTTTTCGATAATCGCAAAATGATCGGTCGATCGCTTTTCAAAGTATTGAAAACCTAGAAAGATATCGAGAACGAGAAAGGCTAGGATAAAGATCGTTTTGGTCTTATTCCACTCCATGATTCTCGCTCCCCTCTGTCAGCAAATCATTCGATAAAATGACGGTTTTTCCGTTATATTTCATACACCATACCGGCTCTAGCCAGACAAACATCGCTTGATCCTGATCTGATGCCGTGGATGTCGCTTGATAGGCAGGGAAAATCTGTTCAATTTTTTCTAAATCATCATACTTCGTCTGCTTGATGATCAAGTTTTTCAGCTCTGTCCCATTCATCAGTTTGATCTGTTCACTCTGACTCGCTTTGTTGCCGAGAATGTAGTTTGGACGCTTATAACTCAAGATGTCATCATTCGCCCATTGTACTTCAAGTGATGTCATACCAAATGGATGTTTTGTGCTGTTGACGATCGGCAGTCCATCCATAAACATATTAAAGGACAGCTGCTGGTTGCTGTTAATGCCGAAGTATTGATAATTATCGGTAAAACTTCCGGTATCATTGAAATACTTCACGCTTCGCTTGATCAAATCCCCCGTTTGGAATACGGTACTAGAATTGATATTACGATGCTGATATTGGATGCGGTGGTCTTTTTGATTTGCTTCAAGACGACTCGTTCCATCTGTATACACCGTCCGGTTTAAATTAGACTCCTCCCCAACTAGACTTGGGTCTGTAAACAAAGCGTCCTTGAATTTGCTTGTCTTAATTGTTTCGATAAAGAACATTTTCGCTTCAAGCTGCTTTTGCTTCTGCGGCAGAAGGAAATCTCGTTTTGAATTCGTAGAGAAAGTATAAAGATCATAGCGCGGCATCTCGTTTTGAGCGGCTGCAATACTATCCATCAGATTACGATAGTTGGCAGATTCAATCGTTAGCTCAAGCACCGATTCCTTGCTGTATGAAACCAAATAGACTTTCTTATTGGCCTTATCCGGTTGAGCGAACGGCACAATCATCCGGTCAAACGAGTTGTATTCAATGGATTTATTCGGCCATTTAAACAGCGCTTGGAAAATATCAATCGGAATCGGATCATTGAACACAAGATCCAATGTTTTGCCTTGCCCCTCGCGTCCATAGAAGAAATTCTTAAATTTCTGCTCGGAATATTGGTCCGACACATCAGCAATCTCTTTGACATCCCACAGGCTTACATCATTCCAAAAGTTTTGGAAGAGTTCCTTTTGATCCACTTTGAAATGCTCTCCATTGGAATGGATGAACATCTCACGCGGCTTCACGACATCAATGAGACTCCGAGGCTCGTCGCTTGAAATCTTCTTCGTTTCCACGACCTGTGTGCCGGCATCCGCCTGATCCTGCATGACGGGCTGGAACATCCAAATATTCCACGTAAACACAAGACTGATCGCAATTAGGATTGTCAATATAATGGTTTTAAAGGTCTCACGCTTCATCCCAATCATCCTCTTGTTCTTCATTGTACGGAAGGGTAAAGGTTACCGTTGTTCCTTTTCCTTCAATGCTGTCAGCCCAAATATCTCCGCCATGAGCCTGAACCATTTCTTTTGCAATCGCAAGGCCTAGGCCGGTTCCGCCAAGCTTTCTTGTTCTTGCCTTATCCACTCGATAAAAACGTTCAAAGATTTTATCCATATCCTTCTTCGGAATACCGATTCCTTCATCTTTGACACTGAATAACACAAGACTTTGCTCCTCATCCAAATCGACAGTGAACGTAATGTGTCCACCCTCTGGCGAGTATTTCATAGCATTGGAAATGATATTATCGAGCACCTGAGTGATTTTATCTTGATCTATTTCCACATATATTTCACGCTGCGGCAGGTTGCGGATGAAATCGACATGCTGCTCCTTCGTCATTTCAAAACGATCAATGACGAGCGAGATAAACCTGATAAAATTCGTCCACTCACGATTGAATTGATAATCCTTGCTGTCGAACTTAGACAGCTGGAGCAGGTCATTCACAAGTCTAATCATGCGCTCTGTTTCATTTTGCGTGACACTGAGGAACCTTGGCGCAAGCTCTTTATCACCAATCGCACCTTCAGCGAGTGCCTCAAGATAGCTTCGCATCGTCGTAAGCGGTGTGCGCAACTCATGCGATACGTTCGCCACGAATTCACGACGTTCCGCATCAATTTTTTCCTGCTCGGTTACGTCATAAATGACTGCAATTAAACCATCAATTTTCCCATGCTCTTTCTGAATCACTGAGAAATTGACACGCAAAACAGACAGTTGATCTTCGCGTTCAATTTCTAGCAGCATGGAGTCTTGATTTTCGACTAAATCTTCAAATGTATGAGTTTCTTCTAAGCCAAGCAAGGATGTGATCGGCATCTCTAGAGCTGTTTCACGTGAAACATTCAAAAGCTCTAGTGCTGGGCTGTTTAATAGAATAATGGCACCATTTTGATTCGTGGCAATGACGCCATCGGTCATATAGGCGATAACAGAAGAAAGCTTTTTCCTCTCACCCTCTGTCATCAGCTGCGCTTCCTCCAGCTCTCTCGTCAGATGGTTAAATGTCGTCGCTAGCTGACCAATTTCATCATGTCCATACTTCCGAACCTTTCTGGAAAAGTTCCCTTTGGCGAGCTCTATCGCTTGCTTTCTCATATCCGAAATTGGGTGTGTAATGGTTCTGAATATGAATATACCAAGTAGAGCGGTCGTCCCAAGTGCGATGAGTGTACCCGTCGCCAAAATGGTGTTGATCGTTCGCATTTGGTTAAAAACACTTTCCATGGATGAGACCACATAAATGACACCAACGGTTTCTTGGTTCTCATTTTTCACGGCTGTCGCCGATATGCGGACTCGTTTATTTGATTCTGGGTCATAGAATTTTTTCTCGTAGTCTTTGCCAACCGCGAAAATACGGCTAATGATTTGATCTGTGATTTTCTTCCCGGCAATCTCTTGACTGCCGTTATTCACAGAGGCAATGACCTCTCTGCTTTCGTCAATATAGCTGACTTCAGAAATTTCATTAGACTCATCTTTGTTGTTAAAATCGTTTAATATCTTTTGAGCATCCTCTTTTAATTCTGCCTTGCTTTTCGATGAATCTTGTTCTAGGTAATACGATAACGAGTAGATTCGCTGATTCAAGGAATTATCATAGGAATTAATTAAGGACTGCTCTAGCTGCTTCACAAAGTACACGCCAATAATCTGCATGGCGACAATGATCAGCAGCACATAAATCAAGGTCAATTTAAAGTGAATCGAGCGAAAAAAACCTACTTTACTCATAAGAATCTTAGTCCTGCTCTGGGTTTCTTAAATAGTAGCCGACGCCTCGTCTTGTTACGATCCAGCTCGGGTGGCTAGGGTTGTCTTCAATTTTTTCACGAAGACGGCGGACTGTCACGTCTACTGTACGGACATCTCCGAAGTAATCGTAGCCCCAAACCGTTTGCAGTAAGTGCTCACGTGTCATGACTTGTCCAATATGTTTCGCTAAGTAATGAAGCAATTCGAACTCACGATGCGTTAGCTCAATCGTTTCGTCACGCTTAGACACGACATATGCATCTGGGTAGATCACAAGTGAACCAATCTCGATATCATTTGATTCAGATTCTTCCTCTGATTGCGGAGCAGCCGTCTGTCTTCTTAAATTTGCTTTTACACGTGCAAGCAGCTCGCGTGTACTGAATGGCTTTGTGACATAATCGTCTGCGCCAAGCTCAAGACCAATGACTTTATCGATTTCAGAGTCTTTTGCTGTCAGCATGATAATCGGCATATCATATTTCTTTCTCACTTCACGGCATACTTCAACGCCATCTTTGTTCGGCAGCATAATGTCGAGCAAAATAATGTCTGGCTTAATTTCTTCTACCATTTCAAGGGCTTCATTTCCGTCATACGCACAATGAACCTCGTAGCCCTCTTTTCTTAAGTTAAATTCCAATATATCCGCAATCGGCTTTTCATCATCTACGACAAGAATCTTTTTTTCCATTGTGATTTCCTCCTGCATTTTTAGCATCTATGTCATTCCATTTTGCATGTCTCATTACGCCTTCTTCATTTACGAAAAAAAGGCTCACTGTCTATTATAACGTTTTACGAGGCAAAGATAAAAATAATAACGGCTTTCTTTGCTAGTAAACGTTGGATAGAAGAACTTCACCCAAAAGATTTGATGACTTTTTCCTTTTTTATCGAAACTTTTCCAGTCACCAAACGTCTATATACATGTAACGTCTTCTTCTTATGGAGCCGGGCCCTACCTAGGTCCGGCTTCTCCCTTTTTATGCCTTCTTTTCATAATAAAAACGCACCTGCGATTGCAGATGCGTTTGGAAGTGGCTCGGGACGGAATCGAACCGCCGACACACGGATTTTCAGTCCGTTGCTCTACCAACTGAGCTACCGAGCCATCATCAAAAGATGAATATGTATAAATGGCGGTCCGGACGGGACTCGAACCCGCGACCTCCTGCGTGACAGGCAGGCATTCTAACCAACTGAACTACCGGACCTCAGTAACTTGCCCGAAAAAGCAATCGTGGTGCTCCTTCAAGCAAGTGAGGAAAAATTAGCTTAACGCTAAAGTAAATCAATGACCCGTACGGGATTCGAACCCGTGTTACCGCCGTGAAAGGGCGGTGTCTTAACCGCTTGACCAACGGGCCAAAACATGGTGAGCCATGAAGGACTCGAACCTTCGACCCTCTGATTAAAAGTCAGATGCTCTACCAACTGAGCTAATGGCTCTCGGTTTGTGAAAAGTGAATCTGAAGAAGCTGTATTGCGTCAAACCAATCGCTTTAAAAGCTGGAAAATCGCATCTTAACAAGTTTCAGAGACCTTTGCAACAACGAGATTTATAATATCATAGAGTAATTACATATGGCAATACGTTTTTCGACATTTTTTTAAAAAAAGTGTCGGATTTGATATCTTCTGTTACATCGCCTAAATCCGAAAGCGCCTTCATTCAATCAATGGCTACTGCACAATCCAGCACACAGAAACGTTTGATTCCGACCAATATTGGTTATACAAGAAACAAACAGCATGGTGATTGAAAAAGGAGGAAGCATAGGATGAGTTCATTTAAATTAGGAGATAAAATGCCCAATTTTTCACTGCCAACAGTGCAGGGCGATCACATTGAGTTTTACAAACATTTAGAGGAGCATCAAAGCTGGCACCTTATCGTTTTCTTTAGAGGATCATGGTGCCCAGTATGTGTCGAGGAATTAAAAGAGCTGGAAAAACAGCAATCCTATTTTCAAGACAAGGATATTCACTTAATGACGATTTCAACGGATAACCCTGAAGACTTAAAAGAATTTGCAGACAAAGAGGGACTTTCTTTCCCCATCATGTCTGACCAAGACCTCACATCATTGAAAGCCTATGAAGTCTTCTATCACGGGGAAGATGCCCCATATGAAGATCACGGGGTGCACGGAGAACCTGCCTATTTCTTATTAAATGAAAAAGGCCAAGTCCTCTATCAGCAAAGACAAACAAGTCCATTTGGCAGACCGCATGCCAACGAACTGCGCAAAATCATTCAATACATTCGTAAAAATTTAAAAGGCCAATATAAAAGCCTAAAATAAAAAAGAAGCTCTCATCAGAGAGCTTCTTTTTTATGAATGTTTTTTGTTGTATAGCCAATCTGCGGTGAAAAACACAAGAAGACCTGTCATTAAAATCACAAAAGTCACAGGTGTACTCTCACCTTGAAAAAAAGCGTAAGATGCATGTCCTCCTAATGCTAGAAGATAAAAAACAAACGCCGATCCTGCTGCTTTTTGTGCATTGGCTTGTTCTCTTTTCGTCGTTTTTTTGAAAAACATTGTATCTATTCCCCTTTAAGATGCTTTCTTCATTGTCACACGGCGAAGTGCCCGTGATCGGATATACTCCATTGGCCCAATTCGCCAGACGTGTAAGCAAAGGGCTGAAATGGCGATTTGCAGCAGGGAGATCAACAACCATGACAAGACGATAAGGGGGGCGTTGATTTGACCGCCAAGACCCAATCCCCAGCTGTAAAAAAGAAGCGAGCAGATGACATTTTGCAGGATATAGCAGCTAAGCGCCATTTTCCCTACATATTCAAACCAAGTCCACATGAACCATGACTCCGTGCGTGCTAGAAGCTTCGCCACGACAGCAATATAGAAAATAGAAAGGAATGGTGAAAACACATAGCGCACCACAAATTCTACTATGTCATTTGGTACGAAGACGAGCGCATTCAGCGGCAGTCCAATCCACAAACCCATTCGGAACAATATTTTCCGCAGAGATTGCCCACGCTCATTTGCATAAAATACACCAGCTCTCATCATCCGCACACCTAATAAAAACAAAAAGGTATTCATTGGGATAATAAAGATCGCTTCTTCTCGATACATCAAAAAGTGCTGTAATCGGTCTTGAACTTGAGATATCCATGTCTCCGGTAGTTGTTCTTCGTACGCTGGTTCACTGCTCTCGTCATAGGATTCATTTTCCAATTCAGAGAAAGAAAATACAACGAGAAAAGCCGTCACCAACAAATGAATGACACCCGAGACAATCATGCCTTTTTTGATGCGCCGACTTCCTCCACGGACAATAAACGCCACAAGCAAACCCGTGACGGCGTAACTCATGAGCACATCATATTCCATCACTAGCGCAAAATGGACAAAGCCTTCAATCAATAAGAATAAAAGAATCCATAAATATGTACCCGGCCAAGTCATATTTTTTCTTTTCGCCTGCTGGTATTTCAGCTCTAGCCCTACGCCAAACATGATTGTGAGCAGCGATAGCATTTTGCCATAAACGAACATAGAGACAAGACTTTCAAGAAAACTACCATTTTCATATTCATCCGCAATCTGATCTGTCGCAAAGGTATCCCCTGCGTATGCAAAAAACCAGACGTTTGTACCCAATGTACCTAATATCGCAAAACCTCGTAAAATATCTAATAATCGTATTCTTTCTTTCACTAGAACGCTCCTTCCCTTTTATACAGTTATCATATTTTGGTAATATCGGGAAGTCAGTTCCGTAGAAATTAAGGAATATTTAAACAAAAAAAACACCAGTAAAATGTGTGATTTTACTGGTGTCTGATCAGTCTATAATGATGGACGGTACACGCTGCGGACAACGTTCGTTTGGGAACGGTCTGGTCCGACTGAGAAAATAGAAAGTGGAATACCTGTTAATTGTGAAATGCGCTCTAAGTAATGACGGGCATTTGCAGGCAGTTCACTTAAATTCTTCACGCCTGTAATATCCTCTGTCCAACCTGGCATTTCTTCGTAGACAGGTTCACATTTCGCTAATTCATTTAGACTTGCTGGGAATTCTTCAGTGATTTCTCCGTTCAATTTATAAGCAACACAGATTTTCAATTTCTCAATCCCTGTCAGTACATCGATGGAGTTAAGAGATAAATCTGTAATTCCGCTCACACGGCGTGCATGACGGACAACAACACTGTCAAACCAGCCAACACGGCGCGGGCGGCCAGTTGTCGTACCGTATTCACGGCCAACTTCACGGATTTGATCACCAATTTCATCATGAAGTTCTGTCGGGAATGGGCCATCACCTACACGAGTTGTATAAGCTTTTGATACGCCGACCACATGTTGAATTTTCGTAGGACCTACACCAGAACCAATCGTCACGCCTCCAGCCACTGGGTTAGATGACGTCACGAACGGATATGTCCCTTGATCGATATCAAGCATAACGCCTTGTGCCCCTTCAAAAAGAACACGGCGGCCTTCATCTAGAGCATCGTTCAATACAACAGATGTGTCCACGACATATTTTTTCACTTGCTGACCATATTCATAATACTCATCTAAAATATCTTCAATTTTGAAGCCTTCTGTGTCGTACATTTTCTCTAAAAGACGATTTTTCTCTTCTAGATTACGGGCAAGCTTCTCTTCAAATACTTCACGATCTAATAAATCTGCGATACGGATTCCGACGCGGGCAGCTTTGTCCATATAAGCTGGTCCGATTCCTTTTTTCGTCGTACCGATCTTGTTAGCCCCTTTCCGCTCTTCTTCTACCTCGTCCAATTTTAAGTGATAAGGCAGAATGACATGGGCTCTATTGCTGATTCTGAGGTTATCTGTACTCACATTCCGTTCGTGAAGATACGCAAGCTCAGTGACCAACGCTTTAGGATCAACCACCATTCCATTACCGATGACACAAGTTTTCTCTTTGTAAAAAATACCGGACGGAATGAGGTGTAGCTTGTAAGTCACTCCATCAAATTTGATTGTGTGACCTGCATTGTTTCCCCCTTGATAACGGGCAATCACCTCTGCATTTTCTGAAAGGAAATCGGTAATTTTCCCTTTCCCTTCGTCACCCCACTGCGTACCTACTACGACTACTGAAGACATATCGTGCACCTCCGTTAACCTTTCAAAACGTTATCTCTTTCAAACACATTTATTTTATCAATGCACAATGAAAAAGTCAACGTGAAATCCGAACATTAATATCTCGAAATCAAATTTTGTTCGTTTTACATGTGAGGAAAAGCGCTTTAATTGCTCATTCTACGCTTAAACAAGAAGATTTCGATCAAAATTACTGTTTTTCTCATTTCCGTTTGTTCAGTGATTTTCAATCAATTGAATCATCGAACTTGCCATAAAGTCGGGTGAGTATGGTCTGCCTTTTCTCAGCCACCACTCAGCTGTTCCAACATAAGCAGAAATGACAAATTGCTTCTGCATCTCGAGAGGAACGTGTTGTGGATCAGGTGGTGAACCTGTGACTTCTTCTAGCCCTAAAGTAAAGCTTTCTTCAAAAAAAGCACTGGCCGTCTGATGAATATTAAGCTCTCTTCCCCTTTTCAAGAGAATCTGATACTCCTCTTCATGTTCCTGCAAATGCTGATAAAAGCGATAAATATACACATATGCTGCATGATCGCTCTTCCACTCACTTTCATGTACAGGAGCAAAAATAGCGGTTTTCATGACATCAAACATCTCATCCATGACCTGCTGAGCTAAGTCAAACTTATCCTCATAATGCTGATAGAAGGTGGTGCGATGGATTCCTGCCTTGTTCGTCAAATCTTGTACAGAAATCTTCCCCCATTCCTTCTCCTTTAATAACTGAAATAATGCTTTTCTTAATTGTTGCTTTGATTCAGTTGCGCGCTTATCCCCTCTGTAGCAGTCCGCCACAAGCCGCTCTCCCCTTCCCATTTTCTTCAACAGATTTCGCTTTTCTGTTGGTTGAATCCTTTCTCCTGATGAATTACCTTTAAATCTAACACAGTGAAAAAAAGGAATCATCTGACAACCCATAAGGAGTGATGATCATGGAAACAACAACACCTAGTGCCGTTCAGAAAGCGTTATTAAGAGGGAAAAATAAGCAGGACCCGTATCACCCATTTGATTGGTACGCCAAAATGCGTCAAGAATCCCCTGTTCATTTTGATGAACACAGCCAAACATGGAGTGTCTTCACCTATGAAGAAGCAAAGCGCGTCACCATCGATAAAGATACCTTTTCTAGTCAACCTCCTCAAGACCACCGGAAACATTCACTGATGAAAACAATGGTCATGATGGACCCGCCAAAACATACACGAATCCGCTCCATTGTGAGCAAAGCCTTTACACCCCGGGTGATGAAATTGTGGGAACCACGCATTCAAGAGTTAATGGATGATCTCATTGCACAAATAGAAGGTAAGGAAGAGATTGATCTTGTTCAAGACATCTCCTATCCGCTTCCTGTGATTGTCATTGCAGAGCTTTTAGGTGTGCCAACAGAACATAAACAATCCTTTAAAGAATGGTCCGATATTCTCGTCAGCATGCCTAAAAGTGAAGAAGAAAGAGATGTCGTTGAATGGCAGAAAACACGGGATCAAGGCGAAGCGGACATGATGGCGTTTTTTGCTGACATCATTGAAGAGAAGCGGCAGAACCTTAGTGATGATTTGATTTCGCTTTTAATTCAAGCGGAGGAAAATGGAGACAAGCTGTCCGCAGACGAATTAATTCCTTTCTGCAATCTGCTCCTGTTAGCAGGCAACGAAACGACCACCAACCTGATCTCCAATATGATCTTTAGTTTGTTAGAAAATCCGGGGTCGTATGAAGCGCTCGCTCAATCACCTGACCTCATTCCTCGTGCTGTGGAGGAGGCTGTCCGTTTTCGTGCCCCTGCGCCTACCATCGTCCGGTATGTCACAGAAGACACCGAACTTGGAGGGAAAGTCTTGAAAAAGGGAGACAGTGTGATTGTCTTTCTTGCTTCTGCGAACCGGGATGAGCGTCAATTTCCAAACGCACATGAGTACGATATACACCGGCACCCTAATCCTCATATTGGCTTCGGCCACGGCATTCATTTCTGCCTAGGCGCACCACTTGCTCGCCTGGAAGCCTGCACTGCCATCAAAGCCATACAGTCACGATATGAATCACTAGAGCTTCTCTCTTACGTCCCAATGACAAGCAGCGGTATGTATGGACTAAAAGCACTGAAGCTCCGTGTCACGCCTCGTTGCTAACAAAAAAGGCTCCCACGAGATGGGAGTCTCAAATTATTGACAAAGGGCTAAAATGAACTTTATTTTAGCCCTTTGTCTTCTTTTTCAGCGTGATAGAAAACCTTTGCAGCCCTAGGAAGGACGAGTACTGGCGCGGAGCGAATTTATCATTCGTGAGCACCAGCACGCAGGACTGACACCGAATGCGAGGGTTTGTCTACACGCTGGGACTCCCACGAGATGGGAGTCTTTCTTAATCAGGTGTAATTCCTTCTGTATTCATGAGCACCACTCGATATCCATCTGGATCTTCAATCGTCACGCCTCCTCGATCCCAGTACGGGTTTGTAGAGGTGACATGCCGTCCGCCAGATGCGATCAGTCTCTTTTTCATCTGCTGAAATTCTTCTTCATCCGGAATATAGAATACAAGCAGTTGCTCTGGGTGGGGAACAGGCAAGCTTTCGTCTTCTTCATGTTTGGTGATTTCCAGATGAACATGCTGGTGAGGAAGCCCAAGCATGACCCCATCATACCCTTCATGCTGATCAAATGAGCCAATTCGTTTCAGCCCTAAACCTTCTTCATAAAAAGAAACAACCTCTTTCATGTTGACGGTCGGACGTGCGATGCGTAATTGAGCGGCTTCGAATTGTTGAAACTTCATCAGTCATCACTCCTTTTCTCTCCCTTTAGTATACGCTCTCTTTTTCTCCCACTCCTCCTCATTTCGACTGTTTTTCAGTCATTCTTTCGATGTAGATGGATCAAAAAAAGCCCAGCTTCTTGAGCTGGGCTTTAAGCACCGGGCGGAACACCCGCATCGTCAAATCTTCTTTCTAAGTTGACGAATTTGTTATATTCTTTCACGAACGCCAGTGATACCGTTCCAACTGGACCGTTACGCTGTTTCGCAATAATAATTTCAATAATGTTCTTATTCTCTGATTCTTTGTCATAGTAATCATCACGATAAAGGAACGCCACAATATCGGCATCCTGCTCAATACTTCCTGATTCACGAATATCAGACATCATCGGACGCTTGTCCTGACGCTGCTCTACCCCACGAGAAAGCTGTGATAAGGCAATGACCGGCACTTCAAGTTCTCTTGCTAGTGACTTTAAAGCCCTAGAAATTTCAGATACCTCTTGCTGACGGTTATCGCTTGATCGTCCACTCCCTTGGATGAGCTGTAAGTAATCAATCAGGATCATGCCAAGCCCGTTTTCTTGCTTCAAACGGCGGCATTTCGAGCGAATTTCACTGACTCTAATGCCAGGTGTATCATCAATGAAAATCCCACTGTTTGATAGCGAACCCATCGCCATTGTCAGCTTACCCCAGTCCTCTTCTGTGAGGTTACCGGTTCTTAGGTTTTGTGCATTGATATTTCCCTCGGCACAAAGCATACGCATGACCAGCTGCTCAGCGCCCATCTCTAAACTAAAGATGGCGACACTTTCATCTGTCTTGGTCGCAACGTTTTGTGCAATATTTAACGCGAAGGCTGTTTTCCCTACGGACGGACGAGCCGCTACAATAATCAGGTCATTTCGCTGGAAGCCAGCTGTCATCCGGTCAAGCTCTGAGAAACCCGTTGGAATCCCAGTGATATCACCTTTTCGATTATGAAGCTGTTCAATATTATCATATGTCTGAACAAGAACGTCTTTAATGTTTTGGAAAGCTCCTGAGTTTTTACGCTGAGCCACTTCCATAATGGTTTTTTCAGCATCACTCAATAGATCTTCCACTTCATCCTCACGCGTATATCCATCCTGTGCAATGGTTGTCGCTGTACGGATCAGACGTCTTAAAATGGATTTTTCTTCCACGATTTTTGCATAATATTCAATGTTTGCGGCAGTTGGGACAGAGTTCGCAATATCTGTTAAATACGAAATCCCGCCTACCTCTTCTAGTAAGTCTGTATTGGCAAGTTCTGATGTCACCGTGACAAGGTCAACCGGTTCCCCTCTATCACCAAGTACAAGCATCGCATTGTAAATCTTTTGATGCGACATTCTATAGAAATCCTCTGGAATTAATACTTCAGAAGCGAGCGTTAGCGCAGATGGTTCTAAAAAAACAGCACCTAATACGGCCTGCTCGGCTTCTATATTTTGCGGCGGCAGCCGGTCATCGAGAAGTTCCGTCATGCCAAGCACCGTCCTTTCATAAAAAAATACGCTACTCATCATTTTAACATTTTCACCAATAAAAAAGTGAAAAACATCAACTATAGTCAAAATTACCATGTGGTTGTTTCATTGAACAGCGAAACAACACACTTCAAATAGAAAAGACTCTGTAACATAAATTGTTATAGAGTCCTTTGTATCGCTAATGGAATTTGTAGCTGTTGTTCACACATGTGATCGATACTCCAACATGGCATGAACACGCACATGATCAAATATTGAAAATATCAGGTGCGTTTTTTAATTTATCGTTTTCTTAACTCCGTAATTCACCTTTTGTCCAATGTCATATAAAGACCCGTTTTCATACCCAATAGATAACACCAAATCAGGAATAGAATCATACCCGTTCTTCGCTAGATCAAAGAGCTGTGCACCATAATGTGATGCAGCAATGCGGGCATTTTCTGCTGTGTATGGGTTTTTCAGAAGTTCTTCTTTGTAGATATCGAAAATATTCGCTCCGGTGTCCGTTACAAATTGACCGTTTACAATGCTTAAATCTTTTAAATTGTAGCCTGTTACCGTTTTGATTTGATTGACAAGGTGAAACTTTGCAAGTGTATCCGGCGTGAATTGAGTCGAATCATCATTTCTACTTTTCATAATATGAAAAAATAGTTCTCTTGTATTGTTGCTTGTATTCAATATGTCTTCTATTTGTTTGACCAGCGACTCGTCAGTTGATCCACTCACCACTAATTTAAAATGATTCGGATCAATGGTAAAAGTTAAATTAGCATTTTTAGGAATGTTCAAACCATTGGTAGAAAACAAAGCTTGCAGTTGTTCGTTCACCTTCTGACGATTTAATAGTTTCTTTTCTACACTTTCTTGGGTAGGATCGTACCGTTTTTCATTACGGAAAATAGCATCATTGAAGTCATATTGTCCACCTTTATTATTCCTTGCCCAACTCATTTCCATCGTATAAGCAGCTTCTCTCTCCACTTTAGTTAGATCACTTCTGAAATAAGAAGAGTATGGATTTCGATACTTATCATATATATGACTCTGAGGATCTTTGAATCGTTTATTTTGTTCATTTATTTTTTCGTATTTTTCATCTAATATTTTCATTCGTCTATCAGATTCGGTCATCACTTCGTTTGTACTTTTAATAGCTGATTGACCTTTAGCGTCTATTTGGTTCAAATTGTTCGAAGCACGGGCTGTATATGACGTATTAATATTCATTTTGATTCTCCTTTTTTAAGAAAATAGTGATTATTAAATATATCGGCATTTCAGTTAAAATTTGTTAGTTCAATGTCGATATAGTAATTATTACAAGTAGGGTTAATATATGACAAATACTATCTTTAAACGTTTATTATTACCAGCATTATTATTGGCGCTTGTTACTAGTTTTTTTGCACCTACTTCAGCGGAAGCAGCAATTACGGGGAATAACAGCCCTAACACTGCAAGTTCAATGGGATATTGGAAAAATAGTCGTTCAGACACGACAATCTTACCTGAAGGTGAAAATGAAGCGTATTATCAGTTTACGATCAATAAAGGTGAAAGAGTTTATGTCAGAAGTTCATATAATAAGCAATATATAGGGATGAACATCGAGGTGTATAATTCGAAATATTCTAGGACAGGATCCGAAGTTATAAATCCTGATTCAGTAACGCCTTTTATTTTTGCAAATACTGGTGACGTGACTTCAACTTCAGAAACTTATTTTGTGAAAGTAACCCGTGGTACATATACCGGTAACATGTATTTTACTGTTTCCATTGAAGATCGTATTAAATCTGGAAATGGGACATTCAATTTTACAGGGACTGCTACGAACTTGGGGAATTCTTCTTTAAATTTTTTAGGAGTTGACTCTTCAGTCATTACAATGGATTTAACGAATAATTCCACAGTTCCTAAACGCGCTGTAGTTAAATCAATTACGACAACTAGCACTCAAACACCCAACCAAGGGAATGTCACACACAAACTGATGGCTAGTGATAGTAACATTTGGTATCAATCACTTTTCTCCTCTGCAACAAGTGGTTCTTATCGTATATCTCTGGATGATCAATTAAGAGTCGCTCAAAAATGGAGCTTTAAGTACAACGCAAAAGCTACGGCGAGATCTACTATGAGCAATGTCAAAGCCGATATCCGTTACGAATATGATGTCACAGATGGATTTTAAGTGAATGATGTTGACAGATATGTACACCAATTGATCAAAAAGTAAGGGCACATCCCTTACTTTTTTTATTGTCTCATTTTTGATGTTATATGTTATTTCGCCACTTTTAAAACAGCCCCTCCTCTTTCAACACGCTCTCTAGCAGAACCTTGACTGACCATTTCATTTTGTTATGAATGAAAATGTTAAAAAGAAGAGTAGTGTATTTTTGTATGAAAGGACGGTGCTTGGTATGGCGGAACTTCTCGATGACCGGCTGCCGACGCAAAATATAGAAGCAGAGCAGGCCGTATCAATTAATTGGACAAAATTAACATTTATACAACTTTATGAACATTTGACTTTATAATTAATAACTATTATTATTTGGTTTGCTCACATGATAATTGAGAATCATTTTCATTTGAAGTTTTCAGGTAATACTCTCATCCAACCAATATTCACAAGTCTGCTTTTATCACCATATGAGGATCATTTTGAGGAAGGGAATTTTTATATATGTTGAAACGCCCTGAAGGAATGGGTACTGAGAATTCACTTTTCGGAGAAAGCCGTCCCTTTTTTATACCTGGGACGGAGCAACTAGATATCACAGCACACCCATACAGACTTTTTATATTTAAACCGACTACCACTCCTCCCGCAACTGGTTTTCCAGTCATGTACGTGCTTGATGGGAATTCACTTTTTGGCACAATGGTCGAAGCCATCCGTTTACAGTCAAGAAGACCTGAAAAAACAGGTGTCGCACCTGCTATCATTGTTGGAATTGGCTATCAAACAGAAGAACCCTATCATCCGCTTAGGCATTATGATCTCACTCTTACCGCCCCTGATGCTTCCATTGGGAGGAAAAGAAAGGACTTCTCCAACCATACATATGGCGGCGCTTCTACTTTCTTTTCTTTTTTAGAAAAGACGGTAAAGCCCTATATCGAACAACGCTTTCCAATCAACCAAAGTCGTCAAACACTGTTTGGGCATTCTCTTGGCGGTCTTTTTGTATTACACACACTATTTGAGCACCCTGATGCTTATCAGACATATATTGCAGGGAGCCCTTCTATCCACTGGAACAAAAAATTATTTCTAGAAAAAGAACACCAATTCACCAACTATATACGTCAGGTGCCTATGGATGTCAGGCTGCTTGTAGGTGTAGGTGAGTTAGAAAAACATCATCCATGTCAAATGAATGATCATGCCCATTCACTAGCAAATCGAATGTTGCCTTTATCGCCATACGGCTTGCATACGGCCTATCACGAGTTCCCTGAAGAAGGACATACGTCCGTTTTGCCAGTGCTGATGAATTATGCTTTTCGTTTTGCACTCTATCATGATGATCCTTTAACAACCACAGATATGAAAAAAAGCTAGTGAACACACGAAACATAGTGACCTATCTCAAAAGATTGCCCTTATCACAGGCGCAGGACGGACAACGAATACAAGTGTTTCTCTATACCCTACGCACCCTGATCTCCATCAGGGTGCTTTTTTGACAGAATAAACACACCATTTTCCAGCTCTTTCTGATACAATTCAATTGAGAATGTTTATCAATTAATAAGAGATCAGGTGGTTTTATGGGAAACAATCATCAATTATGTACAAAGGTAAATGCTGAACAATGCATTTATCGATTAACATATACTGAAAAAATAAATAATGCAGATCTTCCACATACGGAGCAGCAGTTGTCAGATACATTCTGCCTCCTCTTTAGCATAAGCGGCAATGGTTTACTTACATTGAATGATCAAAGATGGCGATTGAAAAATCTGACACTCTATACGATGATGCCTGGGGAAACATTTATGTTGAAAACAGAGCCTTATCAAAAACACGAGCTCTATCTGTTTCGCTTTCAAATGTACGCGTCACAAGGTCAAAGCATAGAAGAAGTATCAACTGAACAAGCCCGATCTTTACTGAATGTATGGCAATTTATCGATATTAGCTCGATTGAACAAATTCATTCTTTACTGTCCGACATGACAGCAGAATGGCAAAAACCTGAATCCATTAGCTTTTTTAGAAGCCAAACCCTTTTTCAACAGCTCATCCTGCAGCTTTTCACACTGCATAAAGAAGACATTTGTGACACAACACACGCCCTTTTCAAAACAAAACAATATATCGATCAACATTCCGAAGAACCTCTCAGCCTTACAAGTCTATCTCATATGGCTGGTATCAGCGCCAATCATTACAGCGAGCTATTTAAAAAGCATTTTGATGTGAGTGTCACTGATTATATCACCAAGAAAAGACTGGCTAGAGCCAAACAGTTAATGGCGAAAGGTCATGCAAAGCTCAAAGACATTGCACAGGACATTGGCTATCAAGACCCCTATTACTTTAGCCGCATCTTTAAGAAAAAAACGGGTATCACTCCTTCTGCTTATATGAAAAGCCGTCAACGGAAAATGGCTGCCTATGGCCATTCCATACTCGGGCAGCTCACACCTATTCATATCATCCCATATGCTGCCCCTCTTCACCCTAAATGGACAGCACATGATTTTGAGCATTATGCAGAAGAAATTCCGATTCATCTGAGTGCACATCGTATCAACGAGCACGCTGAAGCCAATTTACAGCAATTGAAGGAAGCACAACCTGAGCTGATCATTGCCAATGATCATGTGACAGAGGCAGAAAAACAAGCGTTGAAAACCATCTGTCCTGTACACTTTGTTCCATTCACACAATTGGATTGGCGCACTCAATTCAGACAAACAGCTCTGTTCTTAAACGAAACGAGGGAAGCAGAAGAATGGCTGCTTCATTACGAAGAACTCGTTAATCAAGCGAAAAAGGAATGCGTTATTGATCATCCACCAAGAACCGTCCTGCCTCTTCGTATCTTTCAAGATCAGCTCTACTTATCTGTCAATCGCACCTTGTCAGAAGTAATTTTTCATGACATTGGCCTTCTGCCAGCTTTTCAGAATGATGGCCAGCTCATCGAAAAAAAAATCAGCATTCACTCTATACAGCAGTTAGACCCAGATGCCATCTTCCTTTTGTTGCATAAAGAACCAAAAACTCTTGCTTTTTATCAAAAGTTAAAGCAACAGGAGGCTTGGCAAAATCTCAAGGCTGTGACGCAACAAGCCGTCTATCCACTCGCTTCTGACCCTTGGCGTGAATACACAGCAGCCAGTCATCAACGAGTCATTCAGGACCTTTTATCTTTTTTTCCGTAAAAAGTCCATCACTAGACAGATCATTGTCTATGGATAAAAGGACGAATGACTACTACAATCTTTAATTGAGAACAATTATCAGTTAAAGGAGAAAACAAATGAAAAAATGGTTCGCATTGCTTATCCTTTGTATCATGACGATCATCGCAGCAGCCTGTGGTGCTGCAGAAAATAAACCGGCTTCCAACACAACCAAAAGCAAGTCAGCTGAAGCAGCAGAAACAAACATCAAATACTTAGATCAAACGTACAAACTGAAAACACCAGTGAAACGAATCGTCATTGCTGGAAGCCTAGAATCGATGGAAGATGCAAAACTACTTGGTATCGACCCTATTGGGGCTTCTACTGTAGGCGGCACTTTCCCTGAATTATTTAAAGACATTACAGCAAAAACAGAAGGCATTGGGGAAAAAACAGAACCAAACCTAGAAAAAATCTTAAAACTAAAACCAGACGTGATACTCGGATCAACCAAGTTCCCGCCTGCAACAATTAAAAAACTAGATAAAGTCCAAACGACGATCCCAGTATCACATGTCTCTTCCGACTGGGAAAGCAACCTTTTATTACTCGGTGAACTGACTGGAAAAAGTGAAGAAGCGAAAAGCATCATTTCTGATTATCAGAAAGATCTCAAACAAGCGAAAGAAACCCTGAAAGACAAAAGCAACAACAAAACAGCTGTCATTTTACGCATTAGACAGGGCGACCTGTACGTGTACCCTGAAGACGTATACTTCAACTCTACTTTATATGGGGACTTAGGGTTTACAGCACCAAGTGATATCAAAAAAGCCAAAGCACAAGCAATGATTTCATTGGAACGCCTAGGCGAACTCAATCCTGACTATATCTTTGTTCAGTTCTCCCAAGAGGAAAACTCATCGAATCCAAATGCATTGAAGGACTTAGAGGGAAATAAAATTTGGAACAGCCTAAAAGCTGTGAAAAATGGGCACATCTATGAAAATGTCGTTGATCCTATGCTTCAGGGAGGAACAGCACTAAGCAAAACAACTTTCCTTGATCAGGCTGTCAAATGGCTAGATCAAACCAACTAAAAAGATGCGCATCTTGACAAAGGGCTAAACATTTTAGCCCTTTGTTCTTCTTTTCAGCAGAGCTTGAAAACTTGAAGGAGAGAATACACATGAACGGAACGTTTCTATATGACGAATTGAACGGGCGGCAGCTTGATATTTACCTTCCACCGGACACCTCTATTGATGTTCCAGCTGTCTTTGTACAAGATGGCTCTTCTTTGTTTAGAACCCACCTGCTAGAGATCGAAAGCATGATTGAAGCCAAAACCATCTCGCCAATCATCATCGTCGGTATACACCCATTCAATCGACTTGACGAATATACACCATGGAAAGCATCATCACTGCGTTCTGGATTCCCTGACTTTAAAGGTGAGGCACAGACATATGTGTCATTTTTAGCAAATGACTTGCTTCCATATATCAAAAGAGAATACTCAGTCAAACAGACCGGTCATGAACATAGTCACATAGGTGCTTCATTAGGTGGGCTATTTGCAATTTATACTTTATTGATGTACCCTGCTCTTTTTAAAAACATCGCATCTATCTCTGGGTCATTTTGGTATCAAGATTTTCTACCGTTTGCTAAACAACAAAGCATTCAGTCTGTGGACCACCTTGTCTATTTGTCTGTAGGCAGTGAAGAAGGGAAAGGCAAAACATCTGTCCAACAGCACATGCCTTTATTCAACAAACAACTCCATGATCTTTTATTACAGAAAGGGATGCAGGAACGAAAGCTTCACTTTCACATTGAACAAGGAGAGGGCCACCATCTGAAACAATTTCAAAAAAATTTCTTATCGGCCATCAAGTGGTTTTATAAAAGAAAACCTTAATTTTTTATCAGCAAGTCACAAAGTCGATATGGTATATTGGAACGTATAGATTGAAAGAGGAGGGATTTGCGCATGAGACCTTTACAAATCTCAGCCGATACCGCACAAAAGCTTGCTGCATCACTCAATGTACCGTTAGAGCAAATCATGCATATGCCGCAGCACATCTTATTAGCTAAATTAGCGGAGCTTGAACAAAAGAAAGATCGTTCTTAAAGAAATAAAGGAGTTTACATTCATGGAACAACAACTAGAAAAATCAACATTTCATCCTCGCAGTACAGGGCAAACCATTTTGCTGATTGCTGGGATTTTACTCATTGCCTTTAACCTGAGGCCAGCCATTACGTCTGTTGGTCCTGTGATCGGTGCCATTCGTTCTGATTTACAGCTTTCAAATGGACTGGCTGGTTTCCTCACGACATTACCACTGCTCTCATTCGCATTGCTATCTCCCATTGCACCTAAAATCGGAAAACGTCTTGGGAATGAACGAACACTTTGGCTTGGGCTTGCTGTCCTGCTCTTTGGGATTGTCATTCGTTCATTGGGCAGCATCACCTTTTTAATGATGGGAACAGCGCTAGTCGGCGTCGGGATTGCGATTTGTAATGTGCTTTTACCTGGACTTGTGAAACATAAATTCCCTGCACATGCTGGATTAATGACAAGCGTGTATACGACATCGATGTCCGTTTTTGCTGCACTTGCATCTGGTGTCAGCGTTCCGCTCAGTCATGCAATGCCTGGCGGCTGGAATACATCATTCCTTGTTTGGGCCGGACTTGCCCTTCTTGCAATGATGGTGTGGGCGCCGCAGCTTCTTCATCAGAACACAGCGGCTGCCAAAAGCATTTCGCTCAAAGAACAGCCAATATGGCGTTCACGTGTCGCATGGCAGGTGACCTTTTTTATGGGCTTGCAATCATTCCTTTTCTACAGCAGTATCGCATGGTTTCCTGATATTTTGACATCACATGGCATGAACCTAGCGACAGCGGGATGGATGCTCTCTATTATGCAGTTCACTGGTCTGCCATCCACCTTCTTAACGCCCGTTTTTGCAGAAAAATTAAAAACACAAAGACCGCTTGTCGTCGGCCTTGTCCTTGTGTATTTACTCGGCATGATTGGTCTCCTTCTCGGAGGGTCGACGCCTATTCTTGTTATCTCTGTGCTATTAATCGGCGTCGGACAAGGGGCCAGTATCAGTCTTGCCCTCACATTTATCGGATTAAGAACAACCAATATGGAACAAGCAGCTGCTCTTTCTGGAATGGCGCAGTCACTCGGTTATTTATTAGCCGCTGTTGGTCCATTCATGATCGGTATCCTTTTTGATGTGACACATACATGGACGCCATCTATTATCATCTTTATCATCGTTCTATTTTTCATGTTTTTATCCGGTATGCGTGCTGGACGAAGCATCTATATTTCAGATCCATCATAAGAAAAGAACCCGTCTCACGAGGAGACGGGTTCTTTTCTGTTTATGCTTGTTCTGTGACGTGCACCTTTAATGTTGCTTGTACTTCTGGGTGAAGCTTCACCGGTACATTTGTGTATCCTAGCGCACGGATGGCATCATTCAACTCGATTTTACGCTTATCGAGTTTGATTTGATGTTCTTTTTGCAATTTATCAGCGATCTGTTTGCTGGTAATCGAACCAAATAGACGACCGCCTTCACCTGATTTAGCAGTGAGTTCCACTGTCAGCGCCTCAATTGTTTCTTTTAATTGTTTCGCTTGCTCAAGCTCTTGGATGGCATTCTTTTTCTCTTTGTTTTTCTGCCCTTCCAATGCACTTAGGTTCGTTGGAGTTGCTTCAACAGCTAACCCTTGTTTGATGAGAAAGTTGTGAGCGTATCCGTCAGCTACATTTTTGACTTCGCCTTTTTTCCCTTTGCCTTTTACGTCTTTTAGAAAGATGACTTTCATCTTTGAACCCCTCCTTCGAAATATTCGTCTATGGCAGCTTTTAACTTCTCTACCGCTTCTTCAATGGTTATACCATAAATCTGGGTCGCAGCGTTAGTCAAATGACCGCCGCCATCTAATGCTTCCATAATAATTTGAACGTTGATATCCCCTAACGATCTTGCACTAATACAGACCGTATCGTCATCTCGCCTTGCGACAGCAAATGATGCTTCAACCTCACTCATCGACAAGAGAGAATCAGCCGTCTGTGCGATCGTAATTTGATCATAATACTCAGATCTGTCAGACGGCAAGGAAGCAATCGCTACCTGATTTTGATACAGCTCTGTATGCTGAATGAGCTTTGCCCGTTTAATGTAATGATCGACGGTCTCTTTCAAAAACTTTTGCACAAGGACAGGATCTGCCCCTTTTGCACGAAGGTAGGATGCTGCATCGAACGTTCTTGACCCCGTTCTGAGGGAGAAACTCTTCGTATCCACGATAATCCCAGCAAGAAGTGCTGTGGCTTCAATCATGTTAATCCGCAATTTCTTCGGCTGATACTCTAACAGCTCTGTCACAAGTTCTGCTGTAGATGAAGCATACGGCTCCATATAGACAAGTAAAGGATCACGGATAAATTCCTCACCACGTCTATGGTGGTCAATGACAACGACGTTTTCGATCTTATTTAGCAGTCGTTCTTCCATCACAAGGGACGGTTTATGTGTATCTACGACCACAAGCAATGTGTCATCCTTTGCAAGCTCCATCGCTTCCTCAGGCGTGATAAAACGGGACCAAAGTTCTTCATAATTCTTAATTTCACTAATTAAGCGTTGAACGCTATCCCCAATCTGGTTGGCATCAATGACGATGTAACCTTCTTTTCCATTCGCCTGAGCAACCTTTAAAATCCCGATCGAGGCACCGATAGAGTCCATGTCGGGGAACTTATGCCCCATGATCATGACATTACCGCTTTCAGATACAATTTCTTTTAAAGCATGTGAAATGACCCGTGCGCGTACTCGTGTCCGTTTTTCCATTGGATTGGTTTTTCCACCGTAGAATTTCACTTTCCCATTCGGCTGTTTAATCGCTACCTGATCCCCGCCTCGTCCGAGGGCAAGGTCAAGACTCGACTGCGCAAGTGCGCCAAGTTCTTTTAAAGAAGGAACAGACGCACCGATTCCAATACTAAGGGTAAGTGTGGCGCTATGTGCCCCTGTTTTCTCACGAACCTCGTCTAAAATGGAAAACTTCGACGCTTCAAGCTCTGCTAAGATGCTCTCGTTTAATACAGCCATAAATCGTTCAGATGAAATTCTTTTTAAGAAAATGCCGTATTCTTGTGCCCAATTGTTTAACAGCGATGTGACTTCACTATTTATCGCGCTACGCACCTGATCATCAAGACCCTGCGTCACATCATCATAATTGTCTAAAAAGATATAAGATAACACCGTTCGTTCATTTTCATACTGTCTTTCAATCTGCACTTGTTCCGTGACATCAAAGAAATATAAAAGGCGCTCTGACCGTTTAATAATGACTTTGAATTTCCGGTCATTCAGCGTCACATTTTCTGTCTCAACCTCTTGTTTAATAAGAGGCACAATGGATTCAAATGTATCATACAAGGATCTGCCGACAAGTGTGCTTTCATGGAAGCACGAAGCGAGAAATGGATTGGTCCATTCGATATAATACTGGTCATTAAACAGCATAATACCAATTGGCATCTCCATTAATGCTTCTTCTCCAACCTTTTTGACTCGATAGGATAATGTTGAAATATATGAATCAATCTCTTTTTGCACCTGCGTATCTGCCCACTTTAAAAAGTAGAGCACACCCGCAAGGACTAAAAGACCAACCGCTCCTATGATCCAATTAAAATAAAGGTTGAGGAGGACTGTGATCACCGCAAGAACAATTAACGCGAAGATCGGATACTTGATGACAGGTTTTCGATAGAAGCTTGGCACTGATATCAACTCCTCAACATTCAGAGTGAATTATTTGTTTTTACTTTTTCTCTTAAATCAAAGCCTATGTCAGCAATCCCTATAATACGCACAATCACACCGATTGGCGGAAAGAGAATCGTCAATACGACGGCAAAAATGGGTACCACTTTTGAGATGTTTTTTTCGTGGCAATAATAGAAGATAAAAGAAAAGCCCTGAATAAGCACCAGTATAAATAAAATTTGAAAAGCACTCGTTTGCACGAGCGATAAAAAGCTGCCTTTCTCCGGCTGAATCAGCATCAAAAGCAGTGTGAGTAAATAATACCATACCATGCTTTTTGGCAGCCGCATATCCTTAAATTTCTTAAGAGCTGGCATGTCTGGAACAAACCGTTTAATCAACGGCCGCACAAACCAATGATTGACGAAAGACATGAGCGTGACAAAAATCAAAAGCGCTACAGGTAAAGAATTTAATGCCGTATCCTGCATCTCTCTAAACTGCTTGAGTTGTTTTGCTATCTCCTGATCAGTAGCGCCAGATTGTTTTAAGGTACTCTCTACCATCGGCATGATTTGGTCAATTGATTCCTTTGCGACACCCAGTATATCTACTTGAAACAGCTGGACACTGACAACAAAGTAAATGAGAAAACTGAATAAGTAGATCAGCGCACCCGTAATAATAGCCTGACCTGGCTGCCTCCTGCTGTAGAAAACACCCATACCTACTCCAACAGCAATCAGCATTGGCGCACTTAACAGCCCATTAATAGACCCAATTAAAAAGCTGATCACTATGCCAATAGCGCCAGCCGCAATTCCTTTTTTCAAGCCATGCCTGATTGTATAGAGAATGATCGGAATCGGAGCAGCCATGAAGAAAATAATGGCTAAAAGTGGCACATACAAATAAAACAGCGTCATGACCGCAAAAATACTGATCATGATAGCGCCTTCTACTAACGCTTTTGTTTGTTTCACACCTTCACCTCAATCCAATCATTTTTCTATATCTTGCTCAATGTGTACTTCTATGTATACGTACGATGTACGCTCCGTCATATCTTGACCCAACCTTTATTTTACCATAGCCGTAAATCGCAAGTAAAATGCAGGCTATTCCAAGAACGTTTCACGTGGAACAACTTAGATCGTCTTGTACATGCAACTTTTCAGACAGCATGTTACAATTTTTTAGATTATTCTTAGCTATAAACCCTGAATTCAAGGTCAAAAGCTGTTAGAATAGAAACATCATCAATAAAAGTAAGAAGGAGAATTCACATGGGAAAAACACTCGTATTCGGACACAAAAACCCTGACACAGACACGATTTGCTCTGCTATCGCTTACGCTGATCTGAAAAACAAAATTGGCGTTCAAGCAGAAGCTGTCAGACTTGGAGAAATCAATGGAGAAACACAATACGCATTAGATTTCTTTAAACAAGAAGCACCTCGTTTCATTGAAACGGCTGCAAACGAAACAAAACAAGTCATTCTTGTCGATCATAACGAATTCCAACAAAGTGTAAGCGATATTGATCAAGTACAAGTGACAGAGGTCATTGACCATCACCGTATTGCCAACTTTGAAACAAGTGAACCTCTTTACTATCGTGCTGAGCCAGTTGGCTGCACAGCAACGATCTTAAACAAAATGTACAAAGAGCACCAAGTCACAATTGAAAAAGAAATCGCTGGTTTGCTTTTGTCTGCGATCATTTCTGATTCCTTGCTATTCAAATCCCCAACATGCACACAGCAGGATGTTGATGCTGCGCATGAGCTAGCAAAAATCGCAGGAGTAGACCCTGAAGTATATGGTTTAGATATGCTGAAAGCAGGAGCTGACCTAAGCCAAAAAACAGTTCAAGAATTAATCACACTGGATGCAAAAGAATTTGCACTAGGAAACAGCAAAGTCGAAATTGCACAAGTTAATACAGTTGATATCGCTGAAGTAACAGCAAGACAAGCTGACATCGAAGCAAAAATCAATGAAGTCATCGCAGCGAAAGGTCTTGATCTATTTGTTTTAGTGATCACAGACATTCTAGAAAATGACTCTCTTGCGCTTGCCCTTGGTGCTGAAGCAGCAAAAGTAGAAAAAGCATTTAATGTCACACTTGAAAACAACACTGCTTTACTAAAAGGTGTTGTATCAAGAAAGAAACAAGTCGTGCCTGCACTAACAGACGCACTTTCTTCATAAACATAAAAAGACTGCTGACATCTTCAGCAGTCTTTTTTCTTCTTTTAATGAATGTACATATCGCTGACAAGAATATCCTTTAGCACGCTTGTTGGAATCGTGAATTCAACTACACCCATGTAACCAGGCGCCACATCATATTCGTTGAAGGAAATCACCAGTTTGCCTTTTGAATTGATATAGAAGCTTTGATCTGGCTGAATCTTCTTAAACGGATCAACCGTATCTTGCTTCGTCATCCAGTAAATCTTATTTGAATCCTCTTTCATCTGTTTCTTCATTTGTTCTTTAATATTTTCACTAATCACATCAATATAACGGTCATCTTTAAACAGACTTGGTAATGTAATGAGTACATGGTTTTTCTTATCCACCGTATCATATGTCATTTCCTCTGCCGCAGAAGCCTGAGTCGTCACCTTGTATCGACCTAGTGAAAGAATTTGATCATTATTTGTTCTTACTTCATATCCGCTCTCTACACTCAAATGACCATTTTTATAACCCTTTGTTTCCTTTTCAAAATCTTGATACAGCTTTTTGTTTTCAGCTAAATATTTTTGATTCAGGCTGTCTTGTAATTTTCCGTCCCCAAGCCCTGAAACGTGTGGTGTTTTGAGATCAATATTTGTTCCCTGATCGCTCTTTTTAAATTCTGTGAACGTCACGACTTTCACAAGCTCTCCAATGACGGGTACTTCTGAAATCGCTCTTGCTGCCTGCGGACTGACATTTACAGTGGTGACAAATAAAGCAGCTGCAGCAACAAGTCCGATCGTCCATTTCTGAAAATGAGGTTGCTTGTTTTTTCGTTTTAATGTCCGTTCAACCATAGCATCGTATTCCGGGGGAATAGGGATTTCTAGATATTCCTCTTTTAACTGTTCCAAATGCTTATCCATTTATATTTCCTCCTGCGATAATTCTACTTTTAAAAGCCGCAACGCCTTATATAATCTTGTTTTAATGGTGTTTTCATTTTCTCCAAGAATATGAGCAATGTCCTCTAGCTTTAAATCCTCAAAGAATCTTAATATAATGATGACCCGATACATCTCCGGCAAATCTTCTATTGCCCGTCTGACATCTTGATCCTCATAGACATCCGATTCACCCTGTGATAAAAATTCCAGCGTATCATCGTCTGTCACTTGCACACGCTTCTTCTTTCGTAAAAAGTCGAGGGCAGCGTTTACGACGATTTTATAAAACCAGCTATGCATCTTGGTCGCATCCTCTAATCTGTGAACAGATTTGAGTGCTTTATGAATCGCCTCTTGAACGACATCCATCGCATCTTCTGGGTTTTTGACATAGCTATAGGACAATCGATAAAAACTGTGTTTATGCTCCATTACGTAATCCGCAAATTGATCATCAATCTTTCGTTTCTTCATTTTACAAAGAGCTCCTTTATCTTAAATGCGCATCTGTTATTTCTTACATTGGATAGACGCGCACCTGTTAAAAATAGTTTGCGCTCCATTATTTTTTTAACATGTCATCCCATTTACGTTTCTATACAAAAAGAGCGAACCTGTGGCGGGTTCACTCTTTTAGAGTAGTTATTTTTTGATAAACAAATGGTTTGAGTGGTGATAGCGGATGAATGATGGACACTCCTGTTTCCTGCTCCACCTGCTTTGCAGCGTGAACCATCGAGAGCTGCATCACACAAATATCTCCATGCTGCTTCACAGATTGCCTTAACTGTTCCATAATTCGCTCATGGTAGGCTTGTATATCACCGTTCAAGCAAAGATGAAAGACATCCTCTAGCACAACCACTTCTGCCTTCAACTGCTTTCCCCGCTCTTTTACATATGAAGACAGTCGCTTCATCGTTCCTTCTACTGTATCTGGGTTTGAAAACACTAGCTGAAGCGGACCCTCTCGCTCACAAATCTGCTCAAATAACGGCTCATCTATCGGAACAATTGGTTGTTTGAACAGGTGCTGCTGCTCCCCCAAAGCCGCAATGTATTGTGTACACGTTAATAAAACAAGATCAGCCTCTTCTTCTTGCATGAGTCTGTTGATAGCATAGGTTTGCTGCTGCTCAAGATCAAATGCGGGATCTTGTTTGGCTCGTTCCATAAAGGATGAATCGACGATGTGATGCAGATCAAATCCTGTGTCATAGAAAGCGTCGTCAATGTAAGAAATATTAGATGGATGTGCGTGAAGGCAGTGTAATCGAATCATTAGGTCCGCTCCTCATAAAAGTTTTCACTCATTATATCAATCCTTGTATGAAATAGGGAGCAACATGACCATATTGTTAGGGAGATATTGAAGGAGGGATTCTACCTTGAAAGAAGATCAACAGCCTACATCATCTTCAGAGTCAGAAGAAACCTTGACGAATCGCCAAGGTCACCCGGTAACAGATAATCAAAACATGAGAACCGTTGGGAATAGAGGACCGACTACGCTTGAAAACTACGATTTCCTAGAGAAAATCAGTCATTTTGATCGTGAACGCATCCCTGAACGTGTCGTTCACGCACGAGGTGCTGGCGCACACGGATACTTTGAAGCCTACGGTACATTCGGTGACGAACCCATTTCCACTTATACAAGAGCCAAATTATTTCAAGAGAAAGGAAAAAAGACCCCTGTCTTCGTTCGATTCTCTTCTGTTATTCACGGCGGACATTCACCAGAAACTTTACGCGATCCGCGGGGATTTGCGATCAAATTTTATACAGAAGACGGCAACTGGGATCTCGTTGGGAACAACCTCAAAATTTTCTTTATTCGAGATGCTTTGAAATTCCCTGATTTGGTTCATGCCTTTAAGCCTGACCCTGTCACCAATCGTCAGGATGGTGAGCGCATTTTTGATTTCGTTTCACAATCACCTGAAGCAACACATATGGTGACATTTCTCTTCTCGCCATGGGGTATTCCTGCCACATACCGGCACATGCAAGGCTCTGGCGTCCATGCCTATAAATGGGTGAATCATGAAGGAAAAGCAGTGTTGGTCAAATATCACTTTGAACCAAAGCAAGGAATTCGCAACCTGACACAAGAACAAGCCCAAGCCATTCAAGGGGAAAACTTTAATCATGCCACACAGGATTTATATGAAGCCATTGAACAAGGGGATCATCCTGAATGGGAAGTATACGCGCAAATCATGGAAGATGACACCCACCCCCATCTAGACTTTGATCCACTCGATCCGACAAAGCTCTGGTACAAGGATGACTATCCATGGAAACCGATCGGACGAATGGTGCTAAACAAAAATCCAGAAAATTATTTTGCAGAAGTGGAACAGGTTGCCTTTGGGACGGGGGTTCTTGTAGACGGATTAGATTTCTCAGATGATAAATTGCTGCAAGGACGTACCTTCTCTTACTCTGATACGCAGCGATATAGAGTCGGGCCAAATTATTTACAGCTGCCGATCAATGCACCGAAAAAGCATGTTGCCACCAATCAGCGAGATGGGCAAATGGAATATCATGTGGATCAAGGAAAAGGACAAAACCCCCATGTGAATTATGAACCGTCCATTCTCGGAGGATTAAAAGAAGCACAGCAAGATGGAAAGGATCATACGCCTTTTGTAGAGGGTGAAGTCAAACGAGAAGCCATTGACCGCCCGAACAATTTCGGACAAGCCGGAGAAACCTATCGTCGCTTCAATGATTGGGAACGTGAGGAACTGATTAAAAACTTAGTCAACACCTTAGCTACCTGCCAAAAAGACATCCAAGACCAAATGATCGAAAACTTCACAAAAGCTGATCCTGACTATGGAAAACGTGTGGCCGATGGCTTAAAAGCCTTCAAACAAGAGGAGCCAAGCGGACCCATTGGATCAACAGGCGCGGCACAGGCTGTCAACGATGCGATCAACAACAGCACACCTTCAGATCCTTATTAATGAAAAAAGAATGCAGCGGAGTGGCTGCATTCTTTTTGTATACATCTATTAAGCGTTTTGACCTTTTTTGATCCATTCTGCTACATTTACTGTACGTTTCGCCTGATGTTTTGCGGCTGCTTCTGCATCCTCTTGGATCTTTCCATTTTGGTCAACAGTCACACTCACACCGTAAGGGTTACCCCCTGCGCCGTATAAGGAATCATCCGTGTATCCAGGAGCGGCAATAATGGCTCCCCAGTGGAACATCGTTGTATAAAGGCTCAGAACTGTTTGCTCCTGTCCGCCATTTGGGTTTTGTGCAGATGTCATCGCACTCACTGCTTTGTTTGCTAGTTTCCCTTGGAACCATAAACCGCCTGTTGTGTCTAAGAATTGCTTCATTTGAGCCGGTAAGTTACCGAAACGTGTCGGCATGCTGAAAATAATGGCATCTGCCCACTCTAAGTCACTTAACTGAACCTCAGGGACATCTTTTGTTTCATCTAAATGTGCTTTCCATGCTGGATTTGATGCAACAACGGCTTCTGGTGCCAATTCAGGAACCTTTAAAATTTTGACTTCAGCACCAGCTTCTTTCGCTCCAGCCTCAGCCCATTTTGCCATCTGATAGTTTGTACCTGTTGAACTATAATAAATAATCGCTAGTTTTACGTTTTCCACTTGTTCCATCTCCTTTTGTTTGGTTTGCCCAAATAGCTTCTGTAAAAATCCCACCTGTATTCCCCACCTTATTTAAATTGACGACGATACCACAATGCCGCAGCATCGACTTCTTCTCTCGTTAGCTGATGTCCACGATTTTCCCAATGAAGCGTTACGGATGCTCCCGCCTCCTGAAGCAGTTGCTCCAGTTCCTGAGATTCCTCAGGACGGCACATTGGGTCATTTTCACCAGCTGCTATAAAGACTTGTTTCCCCGCTAATGAAGGTAATGAAACCCCTCGTCTTGGGACCATTGGATGATGCAGGATCGCTCCTTTCAGCGCATCTCCGTAATGGAATAACAGACTTCCAGCAATGTTCGCCCCGTTTGAATAGCCGATGGCTACCACATTGTGACGATCAAATCCATACTTATCTGCTGCTTCCCCGATAAATGTATATAATTCCTCTGTACGCTCAATTAAATCTTGCTCATCAAAAACACCCTCTGCCAAACGCCTGAAAAAACGCGGCATGCCGTTTTCTGATACATTTCCTCTCACACTAAGAACAGATGCTTCAGGGTCTACCACTTCTGCAAGCGGCAATAAGTCTTGCTCTGTCCCGCCAGTTCCATGCAGCATGAGAAGGACAGGTTTTTGTTCATTCTTTCCTTTTTGAAAAAGATGCTTCATCATGAATCTCCTTTCCCTTTGATTTCTCTTACCTCAATCGGCAGCACGATTTGTTCAATTTGACTACGCTGCGCCTCATATTGCGGTGGCAGTTTCAACGCTTCACCCATCGTTTCCACAGATTCATCGTGTGCAAACCCTGGAGGATCGGTCGCAATCTCAAATAATATGCCGCCAAGCTCTCTAAAATAAATCGCATTGAAATAATTTCGATCTTGCACAGGCGTCACTTGATATCCGCTTTGCGCAACATGTCTTTGCCAATCTAATTGATCCTGATCATCTGTTGCTCTCCACGCAATATGATGTACAACACCAACGCCCATACGTCCTCGTGCAACAGGTGTCTTGTTCACATCAATGACATTGCCGATTTCTCCAAACGAACGGAATCTCACATAATCTCCTTCTGTGCCGACTTTTTCAAGTCCCATCGTTTGCTCTAGCAGCTGCATCGTTTGCTCAGGCTGTGAAGTTAATAAAACAGCTCCGCCAAACCCTTTAATCGCTACTTCTGGTGTCACCCCATTAAATGTCCAGTCATTCTGTTTTCCTTCTTCACGCTCTACAAGTTCTATCAATAAACCGTGCGGATCTTCAAATGAGAGAAAGGCCTCACCAAAGCGTTCAATCATTTCATAAGAAACGTCAAACTGCTCAAGGCGTTCCTTCCAAAAAGAGAAGGCACCGGTCGGAACGACATATGTTGTCACACCTACTTGACCTGCTCCAATTTGTCCCTTTTGTGCACCTGGCCAAGGGAAAAACGTAATAATGGTACCTGGAGAACCTCCTTCATTTCCAAAATATAAATGGTATGTGCCTGGATCATCAAAATTGACGGTCTTTTTCACGAGACGCAGACCTAAAACACCTGCATAAAAATCAACGTTCTCCTGAGGATGACCAACAATTGCTGTGATATGGTGAATTCCTTCTGTTTTCTTCACTTCTAATGACCTCCTCTTCATGACGTAACATGTATCTACTCATTATGTCTTGACTGACGCTTTTATATTATCTCGAATTCGAGATATATGACAAAAAATATATTTATCTCGAATTAAGGATATTCTTTTTTGAAATAGATGTCAATGATTTTTGTTTTTTTCTTTTCAAAAAGCAGGCCGCTTTATATATAGCAGACCTGCTTCCCCTTGATTATTGAAGCAATTTTTTCTTTTTTAAATAGGCTTCGGCTACTTGAAATGCATCTTTCCCCTTCACATTGACTTCGTAATTCATTTCTCTCATCTCATCATCTGTGATTTGACCAGCGAGCTTGTTGAGAGAGGCCTCAATCTCAGGATACTCTTTTAATGTCTCCTGTCTTAGCAAGGGCGCTCCTTGATAGGGCGGGAAAACATGCTTGTCATCATCAAGCACCTTCAACTTGTATTGTCTCAATTCACTGTCTGTCGAATACGCATCGACCAACTGAATATTCCCTTTTTGAATGGCTCGATATCGAAGTTTCGGTTCCATCGTGACCACATCGTCAAAAGAAAACTGATAAGCTTTTTGAATGCCTAAATATCCATCCTGACGATCAGAAAACTCTAAAGTAAAGCCAGCACGTATACGATTCTTGATTTGACCCAGATCTGAAATCTTTGATAAATCATATTGATCCGCTAGTGATTGATGCACGGCTAAAGCATATGTATTGTTATAAGCCATCGGCTGAAGAAGCTGAAGCTGAAAGGATGACGCCAAACCTTGGCGCGCTTGCTCATACACTTTTTCCTTATCCGTGCTTTTCGCTGTTTCTTTCAGAAATTCAGAAATCGCTGTCCCTGTAAATTCAGGATAGATGTCAATATCACCAGACCGCAGTGCTTGAAAAACAAAGGACGTCTTACCAAGACCAGGCTTAAGATTGACTTGGATATCTGTATCCTGCTCAATTAAAAGCTTATACATGGAGATCAAAATTTCAGGCTCTGACCCCAGCTTCCCTCCAATGGTGATCTCTTTCTTTTCTTGTTGAAACAGCAATGGGGCAGCGACAACTGCTCCTGCTATTACAGCAAAGACCGTCACAGAGATCACGGTTTTTTTAAAGGAGATTTTCTCAAGTGTCCGCAAGACCACATCAAATAAGAGCGCAAGTAATGCAGCTGGAATAGCACCAATGATGATCAACGACATATCATTTCGATCAATTCCAAGCAGAATCAGACTCCCTAATCCACCTGCCCCAATAAGAGCTGCAAGAGTGGCTGTCCCTACAATGAGGACCATCCCCGTTCGGATACCTGCCATGATCACAGGCATAGCAAGAGGGAGTTCTACTTTTAATAAGCGTTTGCGGTGATTCATTCCCATAGCGAGCGCCGCTTCACGCAGCGACGGATCGACCTCACGAATGCCTGTATATGTGTTCCTTAAAATAGGAAGAAGAGCATAGACGACAAGAGCGATAATTGCGGGCACTTGACCAATCCCAACGAGAGGAATCAGCAGTCCAAGCAGCGCCAAAGACGGAATTGTCTGCAAGACAGCCGTCACCCCAATGATCCACTCTGCTATCTTAGGAACTCTCGTTAAATAAATCCCTAATGGAATGGCAATCAAAATCGCTAGAAATAACGCAATGAAGGAAATTTGAATATGCTCAAGTAAGGCGTGTCCGAGCTGATCTTTTCGAGCCCATAACACACTGGTCCATTCATTCATGTGTCTCGCCCCTCTCAGCAGAAGTACCGGCTAAATACTGAATCACCGCTTGACGAGTGATGAGCCCGATCCGTTCCCCATCCTTCTCAAGAACAAGCTCTTCATGCTCTGCCAGTCGAGATAGAACCTCTTCCAGCGTCGCATGGATGGAGACCACCTCATCGCCTAACAGATCATCTTGAGGCATGGGCTGAGAAATAGTTGTCATCTCAAATGCTTGATGGTCTACATGATGGGCAGCTCCTGAAACAAACTCCCGCACAAATGGATTCACTGGATGCTGAATCAATTCCTCTGGGCGTCCAACCTGCACCACTTTTCCTTCATTCATCACACATATCCGATCCCCAAGCTTCATGGCTTCCTGCATATCATGTGTCACAAAAACGATGGTCTTTTGAATACGGCGCTGTAACTCAAGCAGATCATCTTGTAATTTCTCTCTCGTCAGTGGATCTAACGCACTAAAAGGTTCATCCATCAGGACAATCTCAGGATCAGCAGCAAGCGCCCGTGCTACGCCGACTCGCTGCTGCTGTCCTCCTGAAAGCTCTGCTGGCTTTCGATGTCGATAGGTAGCAGGCTCAAGCCCCACCATGAACATCAACTCATCAACACGCTGATTCGTCTCAGTCCGCTTCCATTGTTTCAGCTCTGGCACTACAGCAATATTCTCTTCTATGGTCATATGAGGGAACAACGCTATTTGCTGAAGCACATAACCAATATCCCAGCGCAGCTCATAAATATCATAATCGCTGATGGTTCGACCCTTTATGTAAATCTCACCTTCTGTAGAAGAGATGAGACGATTGATCATTTTCAAAGTCGTCGTTTTCCCGCTTCCACTAGGTCCAATCAATACAAAAAATTCACCTTTCTGAATCTCCAAATCAACAGATTGAACGGCATAGCGGTCATCAGAAAATTGCATCGATACATTCTTAAATTCAATCATCTTCCCACGCCCTGACTGCAAGTATATTTTAAAATACCAATATGACAGATTAACCTAGTATTTGTATAGAACAAACTGTCACGTTGACTCTCTTTTTACATACTTCCCCTAGTTAGACTGCCAGAAACGACTTTCTCATAAAAGTGAGACAAATAAAAAAAGCGAAGAGCTCAAGGCCCTTCGCTTTTAAGTCAACGACTTACTCACCAGTAACGTATGGAAGTAATGCCATTTGACGTGATTTTTTAATCGCTAATGTCAATTTACGTTGATACTTAGCGCTAGTTCCTGTTACACGACGAGGTAAAATTTTACCACGCTCAGAAACAAACTTTCTAAGAAGATCAACATCTTTGTAATCGATGTGCGTGATTCCGTTAGAAGTAAAGAAACATACTTTACGACGTTTCGCACGACCGCCTCTGCGTCCACCTGCCATTTGTTTTCACACCTTTCCTTTGGTCATTTTTTTCAGATCAATTAGAATGGCAAATCATCATCGGAGATGTCAATCGGTTTACCATCATTCGCAAATGGGTCATCATTGAAGCTATTTCCCTGATTACGATTTTGGTTGTTTTGATTGCCATATGGATTTTGACTTGGTTCATTTCCAAATGGATTCTGATCATTTTGGCTGCCGCCATAATACTGGCCTCCGCTATTGCCACCGCCGCTGTATCCACCTGAACCAGCACCGCCGCTTTTAGGCTCAAGAAATTGAACACTTTCAGCTTGAACTTCTGTCACGAAGACACGCTGTCCTTGCTGGTTTTCATAGTTTCTTGTCTGCAAGCGACCGTCTACACCGGCAAGACTTCCTTTTTTCAAGAAATTAGCCACGTTCTCGGCTTGTCTTCTCCAAGTAACACAGTTAATGAAATCGGCTTCACGCTCTCCAGATTGATTCGTAAACGTACGATTCACAGCTAGAGTAAACGTGGCTACAGCCGCACCATTAGGCGTGTAGCGAAGCTCAGGGTCTTTTGTTAGTCTTCCGACCAATACAACACGGTTTAGCATATTGAAAGACCACCTTTAAATATATATTTCAATGATTTATTCTTCTTCTTTAACAACAATGTGGCGAATGATATCGTCACTGATCTTAGCTAAGCGGTCAAATTCTTGAACTGCTGCAGCGTCAGATTGAACGTTTACGATTTGGTAGAAGCCTTCACGGAAATCGTTGATTTCGTATGCAAGACGACGTTTACCCCAATCCTTTGTTCCAGTGATCTCCGCACCGTTAGAAGTTAACACGTTATTAAAACGATCGATAACTGCTTTTTTAGCCTCATCGTCAACTGTTGGGCGGATGATGTACATAACTTCGTACTTTCTCATCTGATTGCACCTCCTTTTGGTCTAAGCGGCCCTATACGGGCAAGGAGCAATAAATTATATTACTCACAATTGTATATTATAACAAATTACTTGGCCTATGACAAGAACCTATACGTTAAAACGGAAATGAATGACGTCTCCATCTTTCACTATATATTCTTTACCTTCTAAACGAACTTTTCCTGCTTCTTTTGCAGCAGACATACTTCCGCCAGCTAGTAAATCTTCATAAGCAACCGTTTCAGCACGAATAAATCCACGCTCGAAGTCCGTATGAATGATTCCAGCACATTCTGGTGCCTTCATTCCTTTTTTAAATGTCCAAGCACGTACTTCTTGCTCACCTGCTGTGAAATACGTAGCTAAGCCAAGAAGTGAATAAGACGCTTTGATCAACTGATCTAAACCTGATTCTTTGATGCCTAGCTCTTCAAGGAACATTTGCTTCTCTTCTCCTTCAAGCTCTGCAATTTCAGACTCAATCTTCGCACAAACGACGATGACTTCAGCGTTTTCGCCAGATGCAAACTCACGAATTTGCTGTACATATTCGTTTCCGTCCTGATCTGCTACTTCGTCCTCACTCACATTTGCTACATACAGAATAGGTTTTGACGTGAGTAAATGAAGCTGCTTCACAAGCTTCTGCTGCTCATCTGTAAATTCAACCGATCTTGCAGATTTTCCAGCTTCAAATGCGTCCTTCAGCTTTTCCAAAATATCAAATTCAGCTACCGCTTCCTTATCTTTTTGTTTCGCAAGCTTACTCACACGAGTTAAACGCTTTTCAACCGTTTCTAGATCAGCCAAAATCAATTCTAAATTAATCGTTTCAATATCTGACACTGGGTCAACCTTACCTGACACATGTGTAATGTTATCATCAGCAAAAGCTCTCACCACGTGACAGATCGCATCTACTTGACGAATATGAGAAAGGAATTTATTTCCTAAACCTTCTCCTTTAGATGCACCTTTCACAATACCAGCAATATCAGTGAATTCGAAAGCAGTCGGAACTGTCTTTTTTGGCTGCACTAATTCTGTTAGTTTTTGCAAACGCTCGTCTGGAACTTCTACAATTCCGACGTTTGGATCAATGGTACAGAACGGATAGTTAGCAGACTCCGCTCCAGCCTGTGTAATTGCATTAAATAGCGTTGACTTCCCGACGTTAGGTAAGCCAACAATACCAGCTGTTAAAGCCATTCTTTCATCTCCTCTATATGAAACGTGCTCGTTATACTGCGTAATATGAACCTAGAGCAATTATAAGTAGGTTTACATGAAAAGACAAGCTAACCATCATGCATTTTCAATAGAAGAAACATTACCAAAAAGACTAAATCGGAGCTTTAAAATAAGAAATTGCATCTGTTTCTCTGAACAAAAGACAAATTTCATCAAAAAAGCATGAGGCCTACTTAAGCAGTTGGCTCCTCATGCTTGACGAGAATTTTCTTCATTTTTCGTTCAAAATCTCTTCTTGGAATCATCACGCTGTGCCCGCACCCTTCGCATTTAATACGAATATCCATGCCCAAACGAATGACTTTCCACCGATTGGCACCACATGGATGGGGTTTTTTCATTTCAACAACATCATGTAACCCAAACGCTTTGTCTGCCATCAGCATTCACCTCTCTTGCTCACTTCATTAAATCTATTGTACAAAAAAACGCCGATGGAGAGCAATGCACAAAATAAAGAGCCGCTGTCATGTATCAATCCCGTTCTTTTTTATAGAAAAAACCCTTCTTTTAGATCATTTTTTTTGTGACCAATAGTTACTTAAACTCCGCTTTTTTTCAATATTGTCACAAACACTGTAGGTCAAAAGGTTTTTATTGGTAGAACGCTGTGGTTTTTCCATATTTTTTGATTTATGATATCTGCATAAATGTTATGTGAGGGAGCAGGTACGATGGTCAATCGAAAGGATAGATTAACCGACAAAGATTATAAAATCATATCCGATCACGCTGGAAACGCAGAGAATTACCAGCAGAACCATACGATAGAAGTAGGTCAGCATACGCTCACTGTCAACGATTTTCTAAAAATAGATCATCAATTATATGGTTTAACGATGCAGCAGGAACAGTCAGATGAGTTCATTGTCGCGTTTCACTGTCCTCTGCCAAAACAAATGACGGTGACATCGACACAAGATGTTCAAACGGCTACCCAATCATTGTTAAAAACGGATTATGCCTACCCCATTGAAAGAAAATCCTTAGCCGGAAAACAAGATCATGTCTTTTTTAAAGGGAAGGAATACATCGAGGACGTCTGTCAGAAGCACCCGAATGCAACCATCTATCTCACTGGACAAGCGCTTGCCGGTGCTGTTTGTGCTTACATTGCGACAGAACAGCCAGCTGTCAAAAAAGCAATCACATTCGATAGCCCAAATATATGGAGCAGCCTGGCACCTTCCATTCAGCAAAAAGCAGTAGAAGGAAAATACACCCATGTTCTCACAGAATATATTCAACCCAATCATTATGTAGGTTTACTCAATCGCCATGATCATGGAGTTGGACAAGTCAAGTACACCGTACCGCCCCGGGAGCAGGGATCGGTCCAAGAATCCATAAAATATAAACCAAGAGAAATTGATACCTTTTTAAGATCAGCTTTTGCATCGATGAATATAGAATGGAACGAATCATTTGATACAAATGCATTTTTAGCTCTCGTTTCAGGAGAGTTTAAAATAAATGGGTATTCATTCCATTCGAATGGAACCGCTCGTATTTTAGATGAACAGCTTGATCACAATACAAGTTTTACAGCGATGCTTTTACAAGAAATCCATTCAGGCCGTGCATATGCACAAAGTGGGCTTGAAATTATCATAAAATCCCATTTACTAAAAAATTCATCTTATGATCTACAAAGTATTATTGAACATGAAGTACACACTGTATTTGAGAAAATAGATGGAATTGATGATAGTGTAAAAGATGCCGTCCATCATGTAAAACAAGAACTGAAAGGACTTGTCGGCTTTGGTCACTATGATTTATTAACCCATAGCGATGTAGAAGCACTGTTAGAGGAAGTAAGGATGGAGCAGCCACAATCATCCTTTTATTCTCATGAAAAACAACTGAATGCCTTGTACACCTTGAGAGACTACGAACAAGAACTTTCCACCCTTTCAAGACATATGTACACAATGGGTGATGACTATGCCAAGGCAGATAGACGCCTTGCGATGCAAATGGGTATTCGTTAAGAAAGGAGTTGCCATATGATCAATCAAAATAAACCTCCTAGTGACGCCCAGCGTTTCTTGCAAAATGTGAGTGCCCGCCGCTCCATGTCTGTATTCGAAAGTCAATCTGCACCACAAACACAATCGCAATCACCTGAAGAAATTGCCGCTATTCAGGCCATGCGCAGAGAAGGACAACGAAAAGATTTAAAGCGATTGCTGAAAATGCGGCTTCACGATGAATTGGCAAACACACGCATGCACTTGGGGTACCAATTATCCAAAACAGAAGACATGATGAACCAGACAACCATTGTCAAACAGCATGTATCCCAGCATTTAAAGGGACAAGCCATCTCAGAAATAGAGGAACGCATGCAGCGTCTCCAGCACATGCCTGTATATGACGATATCAAGGAAGCGATTGATTCCATTCGGATAAAATAAGCACTTCTCTTTGAAAGAGAGGTGCTTATTTTATTTTATCAGTATAATTTTTAGAACGAAAAAATATCTTTTTACTTAAAATCGGATACAGCATTAAACAGACAAGCAAATAAAGATTGAGCAAGCTGTAAATCGGATACAAGAAAGCAATCAAATCAGCAAATCCAAGAGAGGTTAAAGGTGCCATCAAAAGAAGCATGATGAATACAATGAGCCAGCGGGGCATTCGTACAAAAGAGAGCATGCGGCTGGATAAACCAAATAATCCCGCAGCGGTTGTTGTATAAATCGCTAAACAAAGAACAATGGTCATAAACACAAACAATGATGTTGGTGCCCCCTCTAATACTGTAAACAAAGGAATCCCCTCTGCTGAAAGACTCCCAGAAATATCAACTAGTATTTCGTTATACACATAAGAAATGACACCAAAAATCAAACCGCTTAATATACTCGCAACCTTGGCCTCTCCAAGCCCCTTCATTTCTTTCCCCACTGAAGACAGCACCGCCACAACAGATAATATATTCAAAGAAGCAAAGACGATACTGGCAGGCCAATTGTATTGCTGGCCAAAATCAATTCTCCACATATGATCATGATTCATATAATAAAAAACAAACGCATAGATGAGCCCCGCCACCAAAATTGGTATAATGAAAGCATTCACAGATAAGAGCCCTTTCACATCCCAGAAAAAAATCATAAATGAGAATAAACAAAATGCACCGATTCCAACCCAAAATGGCACATGATACATCTCAAGTGTCACCCCGCCACCGGCAATCATGACTGTTGTTGTCGTGAATAGATAAAGAACAATTAAAATATCATACACCTTGGCCAGCCAAGGACCTACAAGACGCTCTAACACCGGCACAAAATGATCGGCACGCACCTCATAACTGATTTTTAACACCACATAGGTAGACAGCATAAACATGAGCGTAAACAGTAGAATGGCTAGTCCGCTATCAAGGCCAAAAAACTGCCAAATTTCTTGACCGGAGGCATATCCCGCTCCTATCAAGCTTCCTAAAATTAAAAGCGTCCACCTTGAACCAGCCTTCCACACAATCATCACCTCATAGGTATAGAATTAAGCTTGTTTCCGTATACTGATACTAACTACTATGACAAGGAAGTGAGACCTATGAATAGCAAGAACGGTCTTTTTTTAAGAAATAGGGTGAAAGAATACGTGTCCCATACGGATACAAATGCCATTCAGCAGCTTAAAAGTATTTTATTCTCGCATCTTCAGAAAGCAGGAAAAAGACCCGTTGCCATCGTCTGCATAGGAACAGACCGCTCAACCGGTGACTCTCTAGGTCCACTTGTAGGAACAAAGCTTTCAAGTCTTGATTTAAAAAAGCTGCATGTATACGGCACTCTCTCTGATCCAGTGCATGCGGTCAATTTAAAGGAAAAGCTCGCTGAAATTGAACAAGCTCATAAACACCCATTTATCGTAGCCGTTGATGCCTGTTTAGGTAGAGTGAAAAGTGTAGGATCGTTTCAAATTGGAGAAGGACCGTTAAAGCCCGGTGCAGGTGTGCAAAAAGAGCTGCCAGAAGTAGGCAATATTCATATTAATGGAATCGTCAACGTGAGCGGTTTTATGGAATACTTCGTTCTCCAAAACACACGTCTTCATCTTGTGATGTCTATGGCCAATACACTTTCTGAAAGTCTATCCCACATTGATCAAATGGATTGGACGAGAGAAAAAAGCCGTTCTCTCTTCACCCCTATTCAAAATATCACGGGAAGAATATAAAAAAGACCATCTCATATCAAGATGGTCATTCCGATGATTCTCTCGTAGAAAGCAATTCAAGGATTCTTTCTAAATCTTCATTTGAGAGAAATTCAATCTCAATTTTCCCTTTTTTCTTCTGTTTCTTGATCGTCACTGAAGTACCAAAGTAATTTTGTAAGAAAGATTCTCTTTCTTTCAACATGCGATCCTTTGGTGCTTCTTTTTTCTTTGTTTCACGTGGAACATTTTCATTTAATTGCTGAACAAGTTTCTCAACCTGACGGACATTCAATCCTTCGTCCACGACCTTCTTTACCAATGGCGCCAGCTTCTTTTTGTTTTTCAAACTAAGCAGCGTGCGTCCATGTCCCATGGATAATGTTCCATCCGCAATCAGCTTTTGTACTTCATCCGGTAATGTTAATAGACGAAGGTGGTTCGCAATATGCGGTCTACTTTTTCCTAACCGCTTGGCTAATTCCTCTTGAGTCACACTTAAGTGATCTAGTAAGGAGGCATAGGCTTCTGCTTCCTCTAATGGAGATAAATCCTCGCGCTGTAAGTTTTCTAAAAGAGCGATCTCCCTCATCAGTGTTTCTGAAAATTCCCTGACGATCGCAGGAATCGTTGTCAAACCAGCTTGTTGTGCTGCACGGAACCGGCGTTCTCCTGCGACAATGTCATATCCTTTAATCGATTTACGAACAATAATCGGCTGTAAAACACCATGCTGCTGAATCGATTCCTTGAGATCAGACAATGCATCATCATCAAACGTTTTCCTCGGCTGATAAGGGTTCGGGCGCAAATCCTTCAACTTAATTTCTTCGACAGTTTCTTCATTGGAATCCACATTGTTAAATAGCGCATTAATACCCTTTCCAAGACCTTTAGCCATTCGCATCCACTTCCTTTGCTAAGTCTAAATAGACATCTGCACCTCTTGAACGTGGATCATACAAGATAATAGGTTTCCCATGACTAGGCGCTTCACTTAGTCTCACATTTCTCGGAATCACGGTCTGATAGACTTTATCTCTAAAGTATTTTTTTACTTCTTCGATGACTTGGATTCCAAGGTTTGTTCTTGCATCCAGCATTGTCAGTAAGACACCTTCAATGGCAAGGTCGGTATTTAAATGTTTCTGCACAAGACGAACCGTATTCAACAATTGACTCAATCCTTCAAGCGCATAATATTCACACTGAACCGGTATTAAAACAGAATCGGATGCAGTTAACGCATTAATCGTCAGTAACCCAAGCGATGGCGGGCAGTCAATAATCATATAATCATAATTTTGCTTCACAGATTCAAGTGCTCTTTTCAACCTCACTTCACGTGAGATCGTAGGCACAAGCTCAATTTCCGCCCCTGCAAGCTGTATCGTCGCAGGAATGACATCAAGATTTTCGACCTCTGTCGTCTTAATCACATCAAGTACATCTGCATCGTCTACTAAAATATCGTACACGCACTTCTCTACGTCTGCCTTCTCAATCCCAATACCACTCGTGGCATTTCCCTGCGGATCAATATCAACTAACAACACTCGTTTTCCTATGTATGCTAAACACGCACCCAAATTAACAGAAGTTGTCGTCTTCCCAACGCCGCCCTTCTGGTTGGTAATCGCTATGATTTTCCCCACGATGTCACCCACTTTCAACTTAACAAGTTTCTCATTCATTCATACTTCCTATTCTATCAAAAAAAGTATGAAACGTTTGCTTTTTTTGTTCCCCCATTATAAATTCGTGAATGAATCTGTGTTTCCGTACATGAATAGATGCATAAAAATGCGCTTAGAAGATATATTAATATATCTTTTTAAAGAAAATAACGAGACAAAAAAAACCCCACTTTTCATGAAAAGTGAGGGAGATACAATCAAAAGTTTAATCCGCCAATTTTACGACCTTCGCTCACAATGACTTTAGGTGTCACTGTTTTATAGTTCTTCTTTTTCAAAAACCCATAGGGTGCTTTAATGGTAAATGTGGCATGTCCAACAGCGTCCCCGGTTTTCGCGTAAGCCTGCCATACAATCTTTGAACAATAAGTAGGGTCCAAGGATTGAATAGACATAGTGATCGAATATCGAGCCTTCGGATGGTCTTTCACGTAATCATGCGCCCAATCCCCTGCTAAATCTGCCTTTTCCTGATGATTAATCCGAATCACCTTTGTATTGGCACTATAGCGAAACCAGCTTTGAATGGAATCAATATTTGGATGCTGCCGGAACCCAGGAATGGATGCATAGCTTTTCTCATTAATGACGATGCCTGCATGACCAATTAAACCATTTAAAGCTCCAGTGCTCGTCACCAATATATCCCCTTTTTGAGGCATAATATCGGTTCCAGGATACGGTTTACCAAAAAGATGGCGAATGGTATTCGGACTTTCATCTGTTACCATTTCATCCTGTTTGTTTTGCCTTAAACCATAGTTCTCCAAATCATCATCAGCTGTGATCACATCGATCGCATCGTCCTGAGACGCTTGCTCTTGATTTAATTGTTGAACCGTTACATCTGTCGAAACCACACCTTGTTTCTTCAGAGTACTCAGTTCTTCTTTCGTAATCGTTTCTTCCGCTGAATGAGTATCATGATTCGTTGATGTGCTCACAGCAAACACAGTCGTTTCATTTGAAAAAAGAGAAAAAGAGATTAGTAAATAACAGATAATAGCAAAAATAGTCTTTTTCATTTTCATCGGTTATATGTCACCTCCCTTCTACTATGAAAATCATATTTTACCAATTAATTAATAATAAGTAAATATCATGAATTGAAGGGAGAGAAAGACAAAAAAGCTGACGAGTAATGCTCATCAGCTTCTTTCTATTTAGGAATTCGAATCGTTAATTGGATATATTCCTCAAATTCTTCTTCCTCGGTATTTATTTTAAGTCCGCTGTCTTCTACCATGTGGAGAGACTGACGAATGGTATTCATCGCAATTCGCGTATCTCGGCTAAACGCCTTACGTTTCGGCTTCGGTTTGCGATCTGTTTTTTGTTCAAGCATCTTCACTACACGCTCTTCAGTCTGTTTCACATTCAGCTGCTTTTCGATGATTTCCTGCAACAGCGTGATCTGTAATTCTGGCAGCTTTAGAGGTACAAGTGAACGGGCATGTCTCTCTGAGATTTTTTTCTCCAAAATAGCTTGCTGTACCTCTTCAGGCAACTTTAAAAGTCTTAGTTTGTTTGCAACAGTCGATTGTCCCTTACCTAAACGCTGAGCAAGCGCTTCTTGCGTTAAATCATGAAGCTCTAAAAGACGTGCATAAGCATGAGCCTCTTCAATTGCAGACAGCTCTTCTCTTTGCAAATTTTCAATCAATGCCACAGATGCCGTTTCCGTATCAGTAAAATCTTTTATAATAGCGGGGATCTTCTCCCATTGAAGAGTTTGTACCGCTCTCCAACGTCTTTCGCCGGCGATCAGTTCATATTTTCCTTCTTCTTCTGTTGGTCTAACAACAATCGGTTGAATAATGCCATGGGTATGGATGGTTGTGGCCAGCTCTTGTATCTTTTCTTCTGAAAAAATGGTGCGTGGCTGAAAACGGTTAGGCATAATTGTGTCGACCGGGAGCTCCTGTATCTCTTCCTTTAATGTTTCATGCTCAGCAATCTCTGCCTCTATTTCGGTATCACGCTCAGGATGTTCTTTGTCACCAAGCCCGAAGAAGCGTGAGAGTGAATGCTTCATGAACCTACACCACCTTTAAAAACTACCTTTTTATAATTCTATTTTCTCATGTTTTTTCCTTCTGTAAAATCATAAATATTGAAGAAAAACCGACCTTTTACATGATCAACCCTCTATTGGTGATTTATTAGGTGTTCCTGGTTTTCTAGGATATTTTTTTGGTGTTTGTTTTTTCTTTTCAATGACAATGATGTTCCGTTCGCTTTCTTCTAAAGGAAGAACAAAGGAATGCTTTTCAACAACCTCTCCTCCGAGGACAGTGACAGCTTTTTTTCCTGCTTGCATCTCTTCATCTGCAGCAGATGCTTTTAATGCAACAAACAATCCTTCCTTTTTCACAAGAGGCAGGCATAGTTCGCTCAAGACAGATAAGCGCGCAACTGCTCTAGCGGTGACAAGGTCATAGCTTTCACGTTGATCTTTACGTTGTCCAAAGGTCTCCGCACGATCATGATAAAAAGTAGTATCTTGTAAGTTTAACCCTTTTGCTAACTCATTAAGAAACGTAATGCGTTTCTGGAGAGAATCAACAATGGTCACATGTAGATGAGGGAAACAAATTTTAAGAGGAATGCTTGGAAAACCAGCACCAGCTCCAATATCACAAATTGTTGTCACATTGTGAAAATCAATAAAAAATGCTGCTGATATCGAGTCATAAAAATGCTTTAAATATACTTCTTCCTTTTCTGTAATGGACGTTAAATTCATCTTCTCGTTCCATTCTACAAGCATATGGAAGTAAGTTTCAAATTGTTCAAGCTGCACTGGAGAAAGAGTAATCCCTTTCTCCTCTAGTGCTGCTGTAAATTGTTCAATGTTCATGCCGACATCCTTTCTACTCTGCTATCTTCGCAATACGTCCCTGCTCCAAATACACTAAAAGGATAGAAATATCAGCAGGGTTAACGCCTGAAATACGAGAAGCCTGTGCAACAGAAAGCGGTCGGACTTCTTTTAGCTTTTGCTTCGCTTCAGTTGCAATCCCTTTGATGGCATCATAATCGATTCGATCCGGAATCTTTTTGTTTTCCATCTTTTTCAGCTTTTCAACTTGTTGGAGCGACTTTTCAATATAACCTTCATATTTAATTTGAATCTCTACCTGTTCACACACATCAGCAGGAAGCGGTGTGTCAGCAGGAGCTAGTTTCACAACAGATTCATAGTTCATCTCTGGACGCTTCATCAGATCACTTGCTCGAATACCGTCCTTCAATTCACTTCCACCAAGTGAACGAATATATTCCTGTGTCTCTACTGTAGGTTTAATAATGACAGAATATAAACGTTTTTTCTCTGCTTCAATGGCCTCTTTTTTCTGTGTGAATGCTTGGAATCTCTCTTCAGAAATTAAACCAATGTTATATCCAAGTTCCGTTAATCTTAAATCAGCATTGTCATGACGCAGAAGTAAGCGGTACTCTGCACGAGAAGTTAAAAGACGGTAAGGTTCATTTGTACCCTTCGTGACAAGATCATCAATGAGAACACCGATATATGCATCAGATCGGCTTAAAATGACTTCTTCTTTACCCAATGCTTTTCTTCCTGCATTGATACCTGCCATAATTCCTTGACCTGCAGCTTCCTCATAACCAGAGGTACCATTGATTTGGCCAGCTGTATATAATCCAGAAATTTTCTTCGTCTCAAGTGTCGGCCACAATTGTGTAGGCACAATCGCATCATACTCAATGGCATAACCCGCTCGCATCATTTGTACATTTTCAAGCCCTGGAATGGTTGACAGCATTCGCTGCTGTACATCCTCTGGCAGACTTGTAGATAAACCTTGAACATACACTTCTTGCGTATTACGGCCTTCTGGCTCTAAGAAAATTTGATGTCTCGGTTTATCATTAAAACGAACCACCTTATCCTCAATAGACGGGCAGTATCTAGGGCCTGTTCCTTTAATCATACCTGAATACATAGGAGAACGGTGAAGATTCTCATCAATAATTTGATGAGTCTCTAAACTCGTGTATGTTAACCAGCATGGTAATTGATCTGTAATATATTCCACAGTTTCATAAGAAAACGCACGTGGTACATCGTCACCTGGTTGAATTTCCGTCTTACTATAATCAATCGAGTGGCTGTTTACTCGAGGTGGTGTCCCAGTTTTAAAGCGAACCAAATCGAATCCTAATTCTGCTAGATGATCTGATAATTTAATGGAAGGCTGCTGATTATTAGGACCGCTTGAATAAGAAAGATCCCCTAAAATAATGCGGCCTTTTAAGAAAGTACCAGTCGTTAGAACAACAGACTTCGCGCGATAATTTGCACCTGTTTGAGTCACAACACCTTTACATTCATCATCTTCTACAATTAAATGGTCTACCATCCCTTGCAGCATTGTTAGGTTTGGTTCATTTTCCATTGTTTTTTTCATTTCGTGCTGATATTGAAACTTATCTGCTTGCGCTCTTAACGCACGGACAGCAGGTCCTTTCCCAGTATTCAGCATACGCATTTGAATATGTGTCTTATCTATATTTCGTGCCATTTCTCCGCCTAGCGCATCAATTTCTCTGACGACAATCCCTTTAGCGGGACCTCCTACGGACGGATTACATGGCATAAAAGCAACCATATCGAGATTGATGGTCAATACAAGTGTTTTGGCGCCCTGTCTTGCAGAAGCAAGAGCAGCCTCAACACCAGCATGACCGGCACCGACGACGATTACATCATATTGGCCAGCTTCATAACCCATTTCTTTTGTTCCTCCCTTTACTTTCCTAAACAGAATTGAGAGAATAACTGATCAATTAAGCTTTCATGAACAGCATCCCCAATAATTTCACCTAGCTGCTCCCAGCAGCGTGTTAAATCTATTTGAACAATGTCGATCGGTACATCCATTTCAATTCCTTCTAGAGCATCTTCAATCGATTGTTTTGCTTCTTGAAGGAGCGCAATATGCCTAGTATTGCTCACATACGTTAAATCTCCACTTTCAATTGAGCCTGTGAAGAATAAAGATTGAATGGCCATTTCAAGCTCATCAATCCCTTTTTCTTGTAATAAAGATGTTGTAACAACCGGACGATCCTTCGCTAACTCTTTTACCTTTTCTACATCAAGTTTAGGCTCAAGATCTGTCTTATTGACAATCACAATAATATCCATACCTGAGACAGCCTCAAATAGCTTAATATCTTCCTCAGATAACTCCTCACTATAATTGAGCACAAGTAAAATCAGGTCAGCTTCTTTTAAGACCTGTCTTGATCGCTCGACCCCAATACGCTCAACAATGTCTTCAGTCTCACGTATACCCGCAGTATCTACTAAACGGAGCGGTACTCCTCTTACATTCACATATTCCTCGATGACATCTCTGGTTGTTCCAGGAATATCGGTCACAATCGCCTTTGTTTCCTGAACAAGACTATTTAATAAGGAAGACTTCCCAACATTTGGCCTTCCAATAATAACAGTAGATAAGCCCTCACGTAGGATTTTCCCCTGCTGTGAAGTCGTTAGAAGCGATTCAATTTCCTTTTTCACAGATGTCGCCTTTTCAACTAAGACTCGATGTGTCATTTCTTCAACATCGTCATACTCTGGATAATCAATATTCACTTCTACATGGGCAAGTGTCTCCAATATCTCACCTCGAAGACGTTTAATCAAACCGGAGAGACGTCCCTCCATTTGAGTAATTGCGACATTCATCGCACGGTCAGTTTTTGCACGAATCAAGTCCATTACGGCTTCTGCTTGTGACAAGTCGATTCTTCCATTTAGGAAAGCACGTTTTGTAAACTCACCTGGCTCCGCTAATCTCGCTCCTTCTTTTAAAGCAAGCTGCAAGACTTTATTGACCGTGACAATTCCGCCATGGCAGTTGATCTCAATAACGTCTTCTCTCGTAAATGTTTTTGGCGCTCTTAATACAGACACCATGACCTCTTCTATCACTTGCTCGGTACTTGAATCTACAATATGACCATAATGAATTGTATGAGAATCCACTGATACAAGTTTTTTCTCCTTAGGCCCCTTATACATGCGATCAGCAATCTGAACTGCATCAGGCCCACTTAAACGTATAATGGCAATTGCCCCTTCACCCATTGGTGTAGAAATTGCTGCAATTGTATCCACCGCTCATTCACCTCTTTCTCTATTCAATAGACAGTCTTATATCTATTAAATGGACGTTGCCCATCTCTATATCAAAAACGCTTAATCCAAAATTTAAAGATACCATAAATGCATGCGAAGCGAAAGTAGCCCACATTTAATTATCCACAGTTTTGCACCCTGTCTATTTTAACACTTAACTTATCCACATGTGAATAACGACGTTCTAAACTTGTCTTCACATCTTACACCTAAATCCAATAAATTAAAACGCCCTTCTCCCTTTGCAACTAAGGGAAAATGACGTTTTCGATCTAAATAACACACTAACCTTTTAGAAATAAAGGAGTAATCTACTATTAAAAGGCAATTTTTCAATAAAAAAAGACTAAAATCCAGCTTTGCTGAATCTTAGCCTTTCTGCTATTTTTTATACATCACCACAACATGACGCTTGGTGCCTGTATCTTCGGATGCCGTGGCAAGTTCTTTAGAAAATGCTGCAATCGTATCATGAACGACTTTTCGTTCATTCGAAGGCATCGGTTCTAAATGAACCTTTCTCTTCGTTTTTAAAACACGATTTGCCGTTTTGATTGCGTATTGTTCAAGTGCTTCTTGTCGTTTCTTCCTATAATCTCCAATATCAATTGTAATATGATGATACTGATCAGAATAACGATTAAACACTAACTGCACCAAGGTTTCTAAAGAGTACAATGTTTGTCCTCTTTTTCCAATCATTAATGAAGTTTTGTCTCCATTAATGTGAAAAGAGATCTTTTTCGTTTCTTTTTTCGAAACAATGTTTGCTTTAGGATCAATTGATTTAACAATTTTATCTAAATACTGTGTTGCTAATTTGAGCGCATCTCGCTTTTCTACTAACTTGACAACAGCTTGTCTTTTACCAAATAATCCTAAAAACCCTTTGTTTCCTTCATCTACTATTGTGATATCCACTTCTTCTTGTAGTAGTTGAATTTGTTTCAGTCCGGAATCTACTGCTTCTTCGACTGTGCGACCGACAGCAGTTATTTCCTTCATTTTTTGTTCCCGCCAGCTTTTTCTTTTGTATCAACTTTTACTTGAGGTGTTTTAATGACCAAAGTTTGAATGATCATGAAAATGTTACCTACAACCCAGTACAGTGAAAGTGCCGCTGGGAAACTGATTGCAAATACAATGATCATAATCGGCATCACCCAAAGCATAATCGCCATTTGAGGGTTGTCCGAAGGATTTCCAGCCATCATTAGCTTCTGCTGAATAAAAGTAGCTACACCTGCAATAATCGGTAACAGGAATAATGGATCTGGACTGCCTAAGTCAAACCATAAGAAAGTATGTTTCTTGATTTCAGCTGTTCTCATGATCGCATGATAAAAACCAATTAAGATTGGCATTTGAATTAAGATTGGGAAACACCCTGCTAATGGATTTACACCATTCTTTTGGAAAAGAGCCATTGTTTCCTGTTGAAGCTGCTGCTGTGTTTTTTGATCTTTTGAACTATATTTTTCACGAAGCTTCTTTAGTTCTGGCTGAAGTGCTTGCATTGCTTTTGTACTTCTTAATTGTTTAATCATTAATGGTAAAATGAGCAAACGAATTAAAAGAGTTACAATAATAATCGCTACACCATAGTTTTCACCAGTTAAGTTTGCCATGTAAGTGATTAATTGAGATAGCGGGTATACAATGTAAGAATTCCAGAATCCCTTACTATCTGATGTGATTGGTTCATTGATTTGTGTACATCCTGCCAATAGAACCAACACGCCAATCAAGCTAAATATTAGTAATAATCGCCTTTTCAACAAGATTCCTCCCATTACTTCAAACTTTATTTAAGTTGGAATTGATTACGAAAGTGACTCACCTAATCAGTATGGTAACATTTTTTCATTACAAAGTGGTGGTTTCATTTTAATTCACTAGATGAAGGAAGCGCTTTTAAAAATTGATTCAACGAAAGTTTCTATTACGAAGACTTTTTCGGTTGTTGTTGATAAACAGCGGATTTTCTAAATAAATGCTGGAGAGACTTCTTTGTTTCTTCAAAGGTCAATTCGCTTGCTGGTTTTCGTGCGATAACAATGTAGTCTTTTTCTTGCTTTAGCTTATGACCTTCCTCTAAGAACACCTGACGGATCAATCGTTTAATCCGGTTTCTTATCACTGCATTACCTATCTTCTTACTGACAGACAATCCTAAACGCAGTTCTTCTTGATTTGGTTGGTCCAGCTGATAAATGACGAATTGGCGATTAGCCATTGATTGACCTTTTTTGAACACTGTTTGAAACTCTTCATTTTTTTTTAGCCTGTTTCGCTTCTTCATGTTTTCTTCCACTCCGATAAAAACTGACAGTTCATTTACGATTTTATGTAAAAAAGACCACTGACATTATTCAGTGGCCTAAGCTGATAATTTTTTTCTACCTTTGCTGCGGCGTCGCTTTAAAACTAGACGTCCGTTTTTAGAACTCATACGGCTGCGGAAGCCATGAACTTTACTACGCTTACGGTTATTTGGTTGAAACGTTCTTTTCATTTATGACACCTCCCTGAGGAATAGCTGTTTAAGACAGTCTAACTCATTATATTTGTGTAACCCATCGATTGTCAATATCAATGATAAAACTCTTATTATCAACCTTATAAGCATAACACAAGTTATCAAGTGAAGAAACCTTCTTTTTTAGTTTCCAGCATTTTATTCTTTTTTTCCTTCAAAAAAACCTTCAAAACAAGGTTGTGGATATTTTTCCGGCATATTTTGACTATCCACATCCATTATCGACATTTTTTTCACACAAATAACCTATGTGGATAATTATTTTTCAACAGGATGTAAAGTGTGTGGATAAGTTTGTCACACCCATTGCACCATCTTGTTTATTTTGATATTATATTTGTGTTTTAACTCTTAATTACTTATCTGGCCTATTTATCTTATCCACAATTTGTGGATAACCTGTGGAAAGTTATTACACAGCTTGTTGAATTGTTTATCCACAACCTGTGTAATTTGTCGAAAAGACGTTTTTCTACTATATTAATTGTTTTCAACAAAGTATGTGCACGAATGGTGATGACCATTTGCTCTTTTTCGTGTTCTATAACAGTTTGATACTGGTCATTTTAAAAAGAAAAGGAGGGGGGAGAAGCCTT